>CAVPZE010000002.1:940000-3231199 GCA_963710185.1 uncultured Alphaproteobacteria bacterium
GGTTAGAATGCGTTGGAATGCGCAACCAAAGTGGGTGATAGTCCCGTATAAGAAGCATGAGAGGACGTATTAAGTAGGGCGGGACACGTGAAATCCTGTCTGAAGATCGGAGGACCACCTTCGAAGGCTAAGTACTCCTTACTGACCGATAGTGAACCAGTACCGTGAGGGAAAGGTGAAAAGCACCCCGACGAGGGGAGTGAAACAGTACCTGAAACCGAACGCCTACAATCAGTCGGAGGACCTTTACGGTCTGACGGCGTACCTTTTGTATAATGGGTCATCGACTTAGTCTCACAAGCAAGCTTAAGCCGTTAGGTGTAGGCGCAGCGAAAGCGAGTCTTAATAGGGCGTTGAGTTTGTGGGATTAGACCCGAAACCGAGTGATCTAGGCATGGCCAGGTTGAAGGTTAGGTAACACTAACTGGAGGACCGAACCCACATCCGTTGAAAAGGATCGGGATGAGCTGTGCCTAGGGGTGAAAGGCCAATCAAACTCGGAGATAGCTGGTTCTCTGCGAAATCTATTTAGGTAGAGCGTCATCCGAATACCCTCGGGGGTAGAGCACTGGATGGGTAATGGGGCCTTACCGGCTTACTGATCCTAACCAAACTCCGAATACCGAGGAGTACTAGATGGCAGACACACGGCGAATGCTAACGTCCGTCGTGAAGAGGGAAACAACCCTAACCTCCAGCTAAGGCCCCTAATTCATGGCTAAGTGGGAAAGCAGGTGGGACGACCAAAACAACCAGGAGGTTGGCTTAGAAGCAGCCATCCTTTAAAGATAGCGTAACAGCTCACTGGTCTAAATAAGTTGTCCTGCGGCGAAGATGTAACGGGGCTCAAGCCATGAGCCGAAGCTGAGGATGCATTTATTGCATGGTAGCAGAGCGTAGTGTGACATAATTCCATGTCTCTTTAGCAGGTTCGCCTGTTTTGGAGACGCGGAGTTTTCTGTGAAGCTGGCGCGTGAGCGATCCGGTGGAGAGATCACTAGTGAGAATGATGACATGAGTAGCGACAAAGAGTGTGAGAGACACTCTCGCCGAAAATCCAAGGGTTCCTGCTTAAAGCTAATCTGAGCAGGGTAAGCCGACCCCTAAGGCGAGGCCGAAAGGCGTAGTCGATGGGAACCAGGTTAATATTCCTGGGCCAGATGGAAGTGACGGATCTCGAGGGTAGTTCATCCTTATCGGATTGAATGGGCTGCTTAGAGGTCCCTGGAAATAGCTCCATCGCTAGATCGTACCCTAAACCGACACAGGTGGATAGGTAGAGAATACCAAGGCGCTTGAGAGAACTATGTTGAAGGAACTCGGCAAAATACCTCCGTAAGTTCGCGAGAAGGAGGCCCGGTCTGTACGCAAGTGCGGGCTGGGGGCACAAACCAGGGGGTGGCGACTGTTTATTAAAAACACAGGGCTCTGCGAAGTCGTAAGACGACGTATAGGGTCTGACGCCTGCCCGGTGCCTGAAGGTTAAAAGGAGGGGTGAGAGCTCTGAATTGAAGCCCAGGTAAACGGCGGCCGTAACTATAACGGTCCTAAGGTAGCGAAATTCCTTGTCGGGTAAGTTCCGACCTGCACGAATGGCGTAACGACTTCCCCGCTGTCTCCAACATAGACTCAGCGAAATTGAATTACCGGTCAAGATGCCGGTTTCCCGCGGTTAGACGGAAAGACCCCGTGCACCTTTACTACAACTTCACACTGGCATTAGGCCGAATATGTGCAGGATAGGTGGTGGGCTTTGAAGCGTGGACGCCAGTCTGCGTGGAGCCTCCCTTGAGATACCACCCTTATTCTGCTTGATGTCTAACCGCGGTCCGTTATCCGGATCCGGGACCCTGTGTGGTGGGTAGTTTGACTGGGGCGGTCGCCTCCTAAATCGTAACGGAGGCGCGCGAAGGTTGGCTCAGAGCGGTCGGAAATCGCTCGTTGAGTGCAATGGCAGAAGCCAGCCTGACTGCGAGACTGACAAGTCGAGCAGAGTCGAAAGACGGCCATAGTGATCCGGTGGTCCCAAGTGGGAGGGCCATCGCTCAACGGATAAAAGGTACGCCGGGGATAACAGGCTGATACTGCCCAAGAGTCCATATCGACGGCAGTGTTTGGCACCTCGATGTCGGCTCATCTCATCCTGGGGCTGGAGCAGGTCCCAAGGGTACGGCTGTTCGCCGTTTAAAGAGGTACGTGAGCTGGGTTTAGAACGTCGTGAGACAGTTCGGTCCCTATCTTCCGTGGGTGTAGGATACTTGAGAGGAGTTGCCCCTAGTACGAGAGGACCGGGGTGAACGATCCACTGGTGGACCAGTTGTTATGCCAATAGCAGTGCTGGGTAGCTATGATCGGACAGGATAACCGCTGAAGGCATCTAAGCGGGAAGCCCCCCTCAAAACAAGGTATCCCTGAGAGCCGAGGTAGACCACCTCGTCGATAGGCCAGAGATGTAAGTGCAGTAATGCATTCAGTTGACTGGTACTAATGGCTCGATAGGCTTGATTTGATCCAGTAGAAGCAAGATTTAGGTCTTGTTCCGAAAGATAAATCAAAAGCATACACAATACATTAGATGTATTTGACTTGGACATTTTAGAGGTTTTTCATGGTTTGGTGGTCATAGCGCGAGCAAAACACCCGATCCCATCCCGAACTCGGCAGTTAAGTGCCGTCGCGCCGATGGTACTGCGTCTTAAGACGTGGGAGAGTAGGTCACCGCCAAACCTAGTAAATCCTCTAAAACTTGTATCTCTCTTCGATGTTTTATAATTCTATCTTGTCGCGGGATGGAGCAGCCCGGTAGCTCGTCAGGCTCATAACCTGAAGGTCGTAGGTTCAAATCCTACTCCCGCAACCAAATTACATCGCTAAATCAAACGCTTAAAACCCGACCTAATCAGTCGGGTTTTTGCGTTTGCGGTTTACATCAACGCCACATCAACACTGGACCAGAAAAACCGCACCAGAACGCATAAGCAGGCAGCAATACGCACTCGCACGCGAAAGATGCGACTCATCGTTAACACTTCTGCAAAGCCCAAACTGGCCCGATCACAAATCATCAGACGCCGTTTTGGGTTCTAGCACTGCCGATTTAAAATCCTGAACCGCATGTAAAAATTTACTTTGCAAGCCATGAGAACATGTTGAAAACGTTGTCGGGCAGGCATGTGCTGTCGTCGCGTAGGGGGGGGCCTGTTCGGCGGATGGCGAGTTGAACGGATCGGTGGTTGTCGTCATGAATTCGAACCCAGAAATTCTCGAGATGATGCAGGTGAATCTTGAGGCGGCCATGATTGATCCTGCCCGACGCAATCAGCTACTGAAATATCTGGACCATGCGCCACCGACAAATGACGCTAACGGGAAATTCGCCGCCGATGGCGTCGGCATTGTATTCTCGATCAACACATCGGGCGTCGTCGTCAGCCAGAATGCGGCAGCACTGCGATTGTTGGGCATGACCTTAGGCACATCCATTGCTGAAATCGCTTGGTCGCCCGAAGCTGCAAGTATCTTCTTGGTCCAGATTACACAGACCGATGTTCCACTGCTGTTGTCGGTTTCTAAGCAGGATGGCGAGGCGGCTTTTCTTGTAGGGATACGACAGGAACAGGCTGGAAACATTGTTCTTTTCGAAGTTTTGCGTTCGATCGACCCCCAAATCATTTGGGCCCTCGCCCAAGGGATCGGGCTGAACCAGTCCGAACTCAATACGCTTCAAGGCGTCATGGCTGGAAAATCTGCTGAAACGATTGCGGCGGAACTTGATCGCAAACTCAGCACTGTTCGCCAATTGATCAAAGGGATCATGGCAAAAATGGGCGTTCACACGCAACAGCAACTTATATCAATCGTCTTTTCGATGGCCCTGATGGCGGCGCGCAATCGGCCCTTCGCCCAATTGGATCAAAACCAAGTTGGTGCGGCGATTGTCGGCCAAGGATCGTCGCTGCATAGTGGAGCCATGGGACAAGTAGGCCTGCATCGGTTCGGCTTACAAAACGGGATACCCGTTCTGTTTTTTCACGGTGCGATTTTCGGCATCGCAGGTCATGGCATCACCCGTAATGCTGCGGAAATTCTTGGCCTTGATGTCATTGCGCCGGAACGGCCCGGCTATGGAAATACACTGCTCGGCAAAAACGAAGACCCCGTGGCACTTGCCTGCAATCAGGCGTCGGAAATATTGGATAAACTGGCTATCCCGCGTGTGGTTGTGCTCGGCCATGATATCGGGACGCTGTATGCCTTGCAGTTTGCGACCCACCATAGGGATCGTGTCGCAGCCGTCGTGACAGCGCCTGCAACACCCCCAATGCAAAGCTGGTCGCAGACCGCAGACATGCCGACCCGCCACCGTGTGAATGCATGGGCGGCGCAAAATATGCCGCAGATTATGGACAAAATCGTCAGCATTGGTTTGTCTCAGATCGCCCGTAAGGGCGTGGATGCGATGCCCAAGCTGATCTTTGACGGCTGTCTATTCGATCAGGACATGTTGCGACGACCAGAGATGTCGCAGGCGCTTCAAGAGTCATTTTCGCTCGCTTGGGCGCAGGAAGGTGCGGGTTTCCGGATGGATATGCGCCTGACAAATCTGGATTGGCAGGCTGATGTGGCAGGGGTGAAGGTCCCTGTCTTATGCCTTCATGGCGAGCAGAGCCAAACGGTTTCGCGCAGGGCCGTGGAGCAATTGGCGCGCGATCTTCCGAAAGGGCGTTTTCAACCGGTCGCTGATGCAGGCCATAGCATGCCGCTCAGCCATACTGCCTATATTTTACGCCAAGTGCTTGCTATGGCGCGTGATGTTGGGTTGAGCGAGGACGGATTCAATCCTATCCCCTCCAAAGTCATGAAACATGAAAACTAACTACCAATTGGTAGTTTTGCCAAGCTGCGCGCTTGTTTACCTACTGCACTGACAAAGGTTAGGTATTCAAACATGGCACATTTTTCTATCTCAAAGTCGATGGCGATTATGCGAATGACGGCACCATTTTTGGTGTTTCGGGTGGCAGTCTATTTTGGCATTGCGGCAGCCTATGTCATCGCGGCTGGCACGGGGGCGGGCGTCGGATATGGCATTGGCGGTTTTTGGGATGATGAAACGCAGATCACTGCTGCATTCTATGGTGGCGCAGCGGGGCTGGGTCTGACCGGTGCGGTCCTTTATTTCTTGCGCGAGTATATCCTTTATATTGTCAAGGCGGGCCATATCGCGGTCATGGTCGAATTGTTGCAAGACCGGAAAATTCCGGATGGTAAGGGTCAGATCGGCTATGCGCGCCAGATGGTGACTGAACGGTTCGGTTCTGCCAATATTCTGTTTGGCATAGATCAGCTGGTCAAAGGCGTCATCACAGCCGTCACAGGTTTGCTGGAGGGGGTGTTTTCGTTTCTGCCAATTCCAGGCCTCGACAGGCTTATGGCGGTTGCGCGCGCCTACCTCAAAGTGGCGGTAGGTTTGCTAGACGAGGTGATGCTGGCCCATTGTTTTCAGACTCGCGCTGAAAACCCCTATGACGCGTCACGCACCGCACTGGTGCTTTATGCGCAAAACGCCAAGCCGCTGCTTTACAGCGCTGCTTGGGTGACAGCCTGGGGATGGGTTTTGTCGATCATCGTTTTTGTGGTGATGTTAGTGCCAGCGGGTGCGGTTGTTTATCTGATGCCGGGGCAAATGTCGTCTGGGGCCTTTGTTTTCGCTATTTTGTTTGCATGGGCCACCAAGGTCGCACTGATCGAACCCTTCGCAATCGCTTGCATGTTGCAAGCCTATTTCAAAGTGACCGAGGGCCAGAGGCCCAATCCCGAATGGGAAGCAAAGCTGGATCATACATCTGGCAAATTCAAAACATTGTCGTCCAAGGCCGCGCAGTTCGCGGGCTTTGGCGCGGGCAGATTCATGAAAGAAGCGGTAGGATGAAGCTAATTCCGCGTAGGCTACTGGCCGCGTTGGCGGTATGTGCAAGCCCGGCGCTGGCAGACGAGCCAAGCACAATCATCGTGATGGATGGGTCGGGGTCGATGTGGGGTCAGATCGACGGACGCGCCAAACTTGAAATCGCGCGGGATACCGTAGCGGACGTGCTGGGGCAGCTTTCTGCGGATCAATCGATCGGGCTGATGGCCTATGGTCACCGCCGCAAGGGCGATTGCGGCGATATCGAACTGATGGTCGCGCCCGCAACAGGCACGGCGGCTGATATCGCCAATCGTGTGAACACTATGCGCTTTTTGGGCAAGACACCCCTATCAGAAGCTGTGCGCCAAGCAGCAGAAGCGCTGAACTATGGTGAAGAGGCCGCGAATGTTGTGCTGGTCACAGATGGTTTGGAAACCTGCGAGGCAGATCCTTGCGCCTTGGGCCGCGACCTTGAGGCGGCTGGCTTTGATTTTACCGCCCATGTCATCGGCTTTGGTCTGACCCGCGAAGAAGGGGCGCAAGTTGCTTGTCTGGCGGAAAATACTGGCGGTCGATATATCGAGGCGCGCAATGCCAGCGATCTGGTCGTTGCGCTGGCCAATACCATTGCGGCAACGGCACCTCAACCTGACCCAGTCCCTGAAACACCAACAGCACTGCTGGCCACTGCTGGTCTGGTCGCTGTGGATCAGGCCCCGCTGGGCAGCATGATTGATGTGGCTTGGACAGTCAGTGATCCGGACCGATTTGACACTATTACCATCGGTCGTCCTGATGACGACAGCTACATTTACTACGTTTACGCTGCGGTCAATCCGGTTGGCATTCAAATGCCGGGTGAGGTGGGCAACTATGAGCTGCGCTATGTCAGCAAGGACAACTTCGTTGTCCACCGGCGTCCGATAGAGGTAACACCAGCACCGCTTGTTCTGAATGCGCCTGATCAGGTGGTCGCAGGCAAGTTTATCCCGGTGCAATGGCAAGGCCCCGATGCGCAGTTCGACAATATCAGAATCCGGTTACCCGGTGACGAAAGCTACATCAGCTATGAATATGTTGCAGGCCAGAACCCTGTGTTGTTGACCGCACCAGCTGAACCCGGCACCTACGAGCTTGTCTACATGCTGAACGACGCAAACCCGATCATCTCGCGGCTGGTTGAAGTTTTGCCAATCGACAGCGACGTCGCTGCGGTTCCCGCGACTTTATCGGCCCCCGCACAAACAGAAGCAGGTGAAGAGTTTATGGTCGGTTGGTCCGGTCCAGGGTCCAACCGTGACTACATTTATCTGCGACTTTCCGGCGACAGCGGCTACATCAGCTATGGTGCTATCGCGGACGGCAACCCGGCCCTTATGGTCGCGCCGTCAGACCCGGGGCAATATGAACTGGTCTATGTGATGGGCGATGTCGAGGTATTGGCTGCGCGGCCCATCGATGTAGTCGAAGTCGTCGCCCCCGAGGTCAGCCCGCCAACCACTCCAGCGCCTGCGTTGATCGCAGTTACTTTGGAGGCTGAAGGTGCAGCAGATCTTTTCGCCGTGCAATGGTCCGCCGTGCCAGCCGAGAACAACACCCTTGCGCGCGACCTCTCCCCCGAAGCGATCGCTATGACCGACAGCCAAACGGGACCCGTCAAGATCGAGGTGTTCGCGGGTGGCTACGACATACGCGGCGACGCTGGCGATCAGGTTTTTGCAGGGCGTATCGACGTAATCGCAGGGGGGGCGACACAGTTTATCATTCCCTATAACGCAGCCTTGAGCCCCGCTGGCGAAGATCCCGCCCCCACAAATCCCGCAAATGGCGATCCTGTCGCAATCAAGATCAACGGCCAATATAATCTCAACACAAGGTGGCAGGCTACCCCGGCGAGTGGACAGGATAGCCTTGTTCTCGGACAGGATTTCCAAATGGGCGGTTGGGATACGGAACTTGATCCGGGGCGTTGGCTGATCGAAGGATACTCCGAGGGCGGCAATGGGCACCTGTATGCGTCCGTGATCGAAGTGGGTCGCGATAGCCCCCGCGAAATAACGCTCCTGCGCACAGCTGGCATATCGCAGACCCCTGTCAACCTGCCAACGGGTGAGCCGGCCAAAGCGCATTGCGTGGGTGACGTCGCCTGTTATCACACCGATGTTGAAGGCGCAGTCGGCTATCTGCTTTTGCCAGAATGGGCGTCGGCACCTGCGTTCTTTTACGAGACCGCAGGTGGCGCTGTTGCGGATCAGCCCACGTGTTGATTTGCGTTGAGAACTGACCCGGTATTTTCACCGAGATTTGACCCACCTGTTTATGTATCAGCGTTTATGTGTTGGTCAATGTTGGCTTCTCCTTTCGTTTTTTCTTTGCAGCCTCTGAGCTGGCTTTGAAGCGGTAGCTGTCGTTTCCAGTTTCCAGGATGTGGCAGCGGTGTGTGAGGCGATCCAGAAGCGCGGTTGTCATCTTTGCATCTCCGAAGACCTGTGCCCATTCTGAGAAGTTGAGGTTGGTGGTTATGATGACGCTGGTTCGCTCGTAGAGTTTGCTCAGCAGATGGAACAGCAGTGCGCCGCCGGATGGACTGAACGGCAAGTAGCCAAGTTCGTCCAAAATCACGAGATCAATTTTGGTCATCATCTCTGCCATCTTTCCGGTTTTGCCGAGCGCCTTTTCCTGTTCTAACGCGTTGACCAGTTCGACGGTTGAGTAGAAGCGGACCTTGCACCTGTGATGTTCAATGGCCTGAACACCGATGGCGGTCGCGACATGGCTCTTGCCCGTTCCAGGCCCGCCGATGAGCACGACGTTCTCAGCGTTCTCCATGAACTCGCACCGATGCAGTTGCTTGACGGTCGCTTCATTGATGTCACTGGATTTGAAGTCAAAGCCAGCGAGGTCCTTGTACGACGGAAAGCGGGCCACCTTTGTTTGATATGTGATTGAGCGCACTTCCCGTTCGGCAATCTCCGCTTTGAGCAGTTGGGACAACATAGGTGTTGCGGCCTCAAAAGCAGGCCCGCCCTGGGCAACCAGATCTTCTACCGCATTTGCCATGCCATAGAGCTTGAGACTGCGCAGCATGATCACGATTGAGGCTCCTGCTGGGTCATGACGCATGGTACTTGCCCCCAACCTGTCTCAGATCATCATAGCGGTCCACGTTTGCCTTTGGCGCTGTTTCCAGCGCGAGTGCATCAGGTGGATCGACTTCTGGAAGATCTGTGTGCGTTCCATCAATCAGCCGGTGCAACAAGTTCAGAATATGGGTCTTGGTTGGCACGCCAGCCTCCAACGCCAATTCTACGGCACACAGAACGGCATTCTCATCATGGTGCAAAACCAATGACAAGATATCGACCATCTCGCGGTCACCGCCTTCTCTGCGGTGCATGTGACTTTGTAGGTTGTGGAAGGCCCCTGGCATCTCAATGAACGGTGCTCCGTTGCGCAGAGCGCCGGGTTTGCGTTGGATTACAGCAAGGTAGTGACGCCAGTCGTAGACAACACGACCGGGCCTGCGGTGCGACCGATCTATGATGCGCTCATGTGTGCAAACGGTTTGCCCCTCGGCCACAATAACCAGCCGTTCTGGATAAACATGCAAGCTGACGCGCCGGTTGGCAAAGCTGGCAGGCACACTGTAGCGATTGCGCTCAAAAGTGATCAAACATGTCGGTGACACTCGCTTACTGTGTTCTACAAAGCCGTCGAAGGCTGGTGGCAATGCCATCAACATCGGCTTCTCCGCTTCCCAAGCGTCGGCAATGGTGCCCGGCAGATCCCGGTGCGAAGTCTCAACCCAAAGGGCTATACAGCGGTCTTCCAGCCATTGGTTCAGCTCGTTCAGATCTTTGAAGACAGGCATGATCTGCCACATGCGATTGCGCGCATCCTGGACGTTCTTCTCGACCTGACCCTTCTCCCAACCTGCCGCTGGGTTGCAGAACTCAGGTTCAAAAACATAGTGACTGGCCATCGCTTTGAAACGGGCGTTGATGTCGCGCTGCTTGCCACGGCCAACGCGATCAACAGCGGTCTTCATGTTGTCATAAATACCGCGCCCAGGCACGCCGCCAAACACGCGGAATGCATGCCAATGAGCATCGAACAGCATCTCGTGTGTTTGCAATGGATAGGCGCGCACCAAGAATGCCCGGCTGTGCGAGAGCTTCGTGTGGGCCGCCTGCAGCTTGACCCGTTCACCTCCGATGGTGGCCCAGTCTTCGCTCCAATCGAACTGGAACGCTTCACCCGGTTGGAATACCAGTGGTACAAACGTGCCGCGTCCAGTTGTTTGCTCCACACGATGCCGGTCTTCACGCCATGCACGGGCAAAAGCGGCCACGCGCGCATAGGATCCCGCATAGCCCAACTTCACCAAATCGGCGTGCATCTGCTTCACAGTACGCCGCTCTTTGCGCGATTTGCGTGTCTGAGCCAACAACCATGCAGACAAACGATCCGCATACGGATCAAGGTTACTCGGTCGTTTGGGTACCTTGAACTTAGGCTCAACAGCGCCCTCTCGCAGGTACTTCTTGATGGTATTGCGAGACAGACCAGTACGCCTGGCTATCTCACGAATTGGCATCCCTTCACGTAATGCCCAACGTCGAATGACACTTAAAAATCCCATGTCGATCACTCCATATCTCCCCGAACAAAAGCGTCAGGGTAGCGTCGTTACATGGGTCAGTTCTCAGTGAAAATTTATGGGGCTACCGGGTCAGTTCTCAACGCAAATCAACACGTGAAAGGCCTTGGCCGCAACGCCACCGGGGGTGCGGACGAGAAGTTGGACTATCTTGGAGATAGTTCATGTATAGCTACGAAGAACGGATGCGCGCGGTTGAGCTTTATATCAAGCTCGGCAAGCGCGTGCGGGCCACCATCCGTGAGTTGGGGTATCCAACGAAGAACGCCTTGAAGGGCTGACATCGAGAATATGAGCGTTGGCTGGATTTGCCGATACGTTCAGTGCCGCGCCCGCCTGAATTCTCAGAGGCACAGAAGCAGGTGGCGTTAGAGCATTATGCCAGTCAGGGGCGCTGCATTTCATGGACACTGCGTGCCTTAGGCTATCCGGGCCGGGCCACGCTGATTGCCGCGCGGCCTTTCCTGAGACCAGGACGGGTTCCACCGGGGCGTATGGAGCAGGAAATCACTCTGACGCCGTGAGACAAGCTGCTGTGGTTGGACTTTATAGTCGTCAAGAAAGTACGCAGGCTTTGGCAGAAAAGGTCGGAGTTAGCAGGCCGACGCTGTATGCTTGGAAAAACCAACTCCTTGGCCCGGAGGTTCCTGCCGTGATGAAACGCAAGAAAAGTGCATCCTTGGATCCAGAGATCGAAGAATTGGAACGTCAGCGTGAAGCCCTGCAGTGCTGCATCCGCGAACTTCAGATTGAGCATGACCTGCTCAAGACGGCGAGTGAACTGGTAAAAAAGGATCTTGGCGGCGATCTGCAGGGCCAGTGTTAAGTGTCTTGGGGCAATCGGGAAAAAACCATGCTGATCGTCGCCCTAAAAAATCAGTATAAGGCACCGGCGCTGTTGGCCCGGCTGGGTCTCGCGCGGAGTTCTTACTTCTACCACCGCGCCCGTATCACACTGGAAGATAAGTATCTTGCCATTCGCCACGCCATGAGGGAGGCCTTTGAAAGCAACCATCGCTGCTATGGTTACCGTCGCCTCAGAGCCTCTATTATGCGGCGCTCTATCTCGATCTCCGAGAAAGTGGTGCGGCGCCTGATGAAACGTAACCGCCCGATTGGCACCGCCTGCTTGATATTGGCCTGATGGTTTAAGACACGTGCATAGCGACGTCGTTAGTGACGTGTCTTATGTGGAGGGTGTCATGCGGGGCGAGGTTCTTGGTGTTGAGCGGCGGCGACGATGGAGTGATGATGACAAGATCTTGATTGTCTCGTCTGTCGGGATCGATGGTTCAACGGTCACACAGGTGGCGCATCGCTGCGATGTGACCCGGCAGCAGATTTACAGATGGCGTCATGAGTTGAAGAAGAAAGGGCTGTGGCCGCCTGACGAGGGTACTGTCTTTCTGCCGATTGATTTCCAAGTTGCAGAAGCAGCCCCTGATCCGAAGCCCGCTCCAGCTGTGCGGCTTGAACTTCGCTTGCAGAGCGGACGCTGCCTGCGGTTTGACAGTACGATGGATGAGGCAGTGCTGACACGATTGATCCGAGCGGTAGAAGCAGCGTGATTGGTCCAGGAACTGGGGTTCGGGTTTATCTGGCATGTGGTGTTACGGATATGAGGAAGGGCATCGCGGGTCTTTCCGCTCTGACCCAGGATGTGCTGCGGCAAAAGCCTACCAGTGGTGCGGTGTTCGCGTTTCGTGGGCGGCGTGGCGACCGGTTAAAGTTACTTTACTGGGATGGCCAGGGGTTCTGCCTGTATTATAAAGTTCTGGAACGAGGGCGGTTTGCATGGCCGAGCGCCAAAGATGGTTCTGTCCGTCTGACCTCGGCGCAGCTGGCGATGCTCTGGGAAGGCATCGATTGGCGGCGTCCTGATTGGGGATCTCCGCCTGCGCGTGTCGGGTGATTTTGTCGCTCAATTCCCCATATTTATATGGTGCTTTGGCCTTATTTTTGGTAATCAGGCGGCATGTCAAAGCATGCCGAAAACCTTCCCGATGACCCAGCTGTCTTGAAAGAGATGATTGCGGCGTTGCAGGCAGAAAACGCCAAGATCTCGGCGACGCTGAGGGTTCATGACCAGCTGGTTCAAGCCCTGCGCCTACGGATCGCCAAGTTGCAGAAGCTGGCTTTTGGCAAATCCTCGGAGAAGATCGAACGCGAGATCGAACGCGAGATCGAGCAACTGGAACTGGCGCTCGAAGACCTGTTGGTCGCTGTGGCCGAGGAAGATGACGCGCCCATCGATGAGGGTCAGGATGAACCGTCGCCAGAGAAATCCGCTGCGCCCGCTTTGCGTCGTCGTCCACGCGTCTCTAATGAAACTTTGCGCGAACGTCGCGAACTCGATCCTGGCACCTGCTGCCCCGACTGTGGTGGTGATCTACGTGTGGTGGGTGAAGATGTCAGCGAACTTCTCGACATGATCGCTGCGCAGATGAAGGTTGTGCAGATCGCTCGCATCAAGAAATCCTGCCGTCGTTGCGAAAAGATGGTGCAGGAACCCGCACCCAGCCGTCCGATCCCGGGCAGCATGGCAGGCCCGAACTTGCTGGCGCATGTACTGGTCTCGAAGTTCTACGACCACCTTCCCCTTTATCGCCAGCACGAGATATTTGAGCGCATGGGGGCAGACATCCCCGAAAGCACACTCGTCGGCTGGTGCGGTCGGGCCATGAAAACTCTGTCACCTCTGATCGAGCGGATCGATGCGGATATCATGGGGAGCGATCTGTTGCATGCCCCCTCTCGGCAGATTGCTTCGCAATCGCCTGCCGGGCGATGGACGACACACCCATCCGGGTACTGGACCGCTCAAAGCGCGACAAAGGGCTTGGCAAAGGGGTCAGATAAGGCCGGATCCGGGTTTACGTACGCGATCAACGTCCTTGGGCCGGTGCATCACCACCTGGTGCTGTCTATCGGTTCGCACCGAACTGGAAGGAAGAGCATGTTCTTGATCATCTGGCCGATGCCCGCGGCATTCTGCAAGCCCCCTCTCATGGTTTGCAAGCAAACCACTGCCGGGCAATGGACGGCTACAAGGGCTATGCCAAACTTTACGCGCCGGGTCCTGATGGCACGCGACGTTTGCGGAGGCGGCCTGTCGGGCACACCTGCGGCGCGACTTCCATGACTTTTGGACATCGACAAAATCCGAGATCGCCCGCGAGGCACTCGATCGGATCGGTAAGCTCTACGACATTGAGCGCGACATCAACGGCCAGCCCGCTGACGTCCGCCATGCCGCGCGTCAAAAGCTAAGTCAGCCGAAAGTTGAAGCCTTCTTTGCCTGGTCAGAACAACAACTACCGCGCATTCCGGGCAAGAGCGAACTGGCCAAAGCCTTCCGCTATGGTCTGAGCCGTCGGGACGCCTTCAGCCTCTTCCTGACTGACGGCCGCATCGCAATCGACAACAACCCGGCCGAGCGCGCCCTGCGCCCGATTGGAATAGGGCGGAAAAACTGGCTCTTCGCAGGGGCTGATACCGGCGCGAAAACCCTAGCTCGCGCCATGACCATCATCGAGACCGCCAAGCTCAACGGCCTCGACCCGCAGGCCTACCTTGCTGACATTCTCGACCGCATCCACGATCACAAGATCAACCGGCTCGACGAGTTGCTGCCATGGAATTGGGCACCCTTGGCCGTTGCCCATCCAGAGGCCGCTTGATGGCAGTCATCACCCATGTCCGCACAATCAACCACGTCGCCAGAATGCTGGGCGAAGATGTCGAGCTGCTCGAAGCCATCATTCGCAACAACGACGACAACCTAACCTACGACAACATCGTCAGCGTTTACGCCAGCCCCGACGAAACGCTCACCGCCCTGACCGATGACGGGGTCGAAGAACTGAGAGACATGATCCAAGCCGCTCGCATCAACACCAAAACCTGGCACGAATTCCTTGATGACTTCGTCGATGACGCCGACCTGGTTACCCAGATCAAGGCAAAGTCACCGCGGTAGCAATGGAGCGGTTACGATGAAACGGTGCGCTTTGATCGTCCCGAAGCCCAAGCGGCGGCGTTACAGCTCATATCTGGGCGAGGTTAGCCCTGCGCCTGCGAGCATCATCAACCGTGACTTCCAGGCGACCGCGCCAAATGAGAAATGGCTGACTGACATCACCGAATTCCACATCCGCGCTGGAAAGATCTATCTTTCTCCTATCATCGATTGCCTCAAAGGCCTCGTCATCAGTTGGGCCATCGGGACCAAGCCGGACGCTAATTTGGTGAACACCATGCTTGATGCAGCAGTCGAAACCACCGCGGACAGCGAAGCGCGGCCCATAATCCACAGCGATCGGGGAGGCCATTATCGCTGGCCTGGCTGGCTGGAACGTATAGACGCAGCAAAGCTCGTTCGTTCGATGTCACGAAAGGCGAGCTCGCAAGACAATGCCGCATGTGAAGGTTTCTTCGGACGCCTGAAGACTGAGTTCTTCTATCCTCGTGATTGGCGGGCCTTCACCGCGGCCCAGTTTATTGACGAGATCCACGGCTACATCCGCTGGTATAACGCAACACGCATCAAGATGTCCCTTGGTGGCAGAAGCCCGATCGAATACCGAAAAAGCCTCGGCCTTATGCCGTGAAAACAGTCCAAAATTTCGTTCGCATCCCACCGGGTAAGTTCTGGGTGACATTCAACAGCATGGGGTTGGGGCCGGATACTGGTTTGCACCTGACGACTTGTACCATGACAAGGTTCAAACATGCCTTGATATTCGAGAATTTCTACCAGAAGAATGTTTTATGCGGGCGGCAGAGATCACACATGAAATGTGATCTATTCCGGATCAACCACGCCAGCTATTGCATTCATCACCACCTCGCGCCCCTGCGGCGATGCCGTGAATTCCCCTGCTCCTATCGCGTTACCGACACGGCGCGCATTGTAATGACAAATGTTTCCGAAACGGGGATTGCACCTGCACCCTTGTCATAAGACACCGCCAGATCGAACCGCACGACAAAATCCTGCGGCGCGGTCGCGGCAGGCTGGCCGTTGGCTGGCAAGATACGGCTCCAAATTGCGTCATTGTGCCTTGTCCAACTGCTGATCAGCAGCTCCTCGCCTGCCCCGATCGTCTTTTGCTGAGCACTGGCACCGCCGCTCACATCGTTGAAATCTACGGACTGGTTAGACCGGCCTGCAGGCCAGATGGCCGTGGACCGGAAAGATCGCCTTGGGTCGAGCTGGTAGCGCACGGTAATCGGATCGGGACTTGTGTTACGGATGCGCACTGTCGGCGTAAACGGTGCCAGATTGGCGGTTCCCTGCGCCTCGATACACAACGTGTCCGCGCCGAAGACCTCAAACACCAACGGGCCGCTGGATTTGGTATCGAGGGTCTTGCTTTTCATCGTGCATTGACCGGCCACGACACCAGTTGCAGGCGCGCACGCCACAAGTGCGGCAATTGCCATCGGCATAAATGTGGCGGATATCCATTTAAACATCTCAATTGCTCCTTATCAGCATTATCCAAATCCGGCACAGGTCGGCCTTTTGCCCCAATTGGTGGCCCCTCAATTGGTGGCACGCAACACATATCCGGTGCGTGAGGAAAGCGTCTATTCTTTCTCCAGCACCACCGGCACCGCGCGGAAGTGCACATCGAACATCTCGGCAACCGGGATCGCCCCCGATCCGCGGTCATAGCTCATGGCCAGTTCGAAACGGACGGTATAGTCGCGCGCGACAAGGCCACTTAACGGATTGTTTTCCTTGGGCGCGTCGCGGTCCCAGATATAATTATGGTGACGCGTCCAGCTACTGACCAGCAAGGTGGCGCGCGGTGCAACGGTTTTCTCCATTGACGTCGGCAGGCTCTGATCTCCGACGCAATCGTTGAACTGGATCGCGGCGTCCGGTCGATCAGTGGGCCAGACCGCCATGGACCGGAACGATCGCAAAGGGTCCGTCGTGTAATTGATAATCACCGGCGTGGGGCTGGTATTGCGGATGCGCAAGGTCGCCGTATAGGGGGCCAGGTTTGCGTCCCCTTCCGCTTCGAGACACAAGGTCCTTGAGCCGAATACCTCCACCGCGAGGGGGCCGATCTCTTTCGTTTCCACCAGCGTCTCGCTGGTCATCTCACATTGATTTGCCATTCCACTCTCCCATGTCGTGCCTGCCACAAAAGCGAATAGCCTCTGCGTTCTTGGTCTAGCTGGCTACCACTTTCACATCAGCATCCACACCCTCTGCCTTGAGTATCCTTTTGACTTCGATCGAGATCCAATAAAACAGGTTGTCGGGGTAAGATGTGTTCCCATTCTGTCCCATCACCGACGCGTTGTCGAACCCGAACTGGCCCGCAGGCGCCGCGATGGCGGAAGTGCTCAGCGTAATGGTCTTGTCAGGATTGTCTGCCCCCTTGTATTTGCACGTGGGCGCCGGCGTGGCGGCAGGGCGGTTGTACGTATACTCATCGGGCAGGCCGAACGTATGCCCGATCTCGTGGATCATGGTCCAATTGATGGACCCCGAGCCCTGCACGAAAAAATTCATCGCCACGCCCCCCATCACAGAGGACCGCAGCTCTTCGGTTGTGCCATCCGGCAAGGTCGGCGGTGTCTGGTTGTTGACGGTGACGGACACATCCGCACCACTGGTCGCAACAACGGACACAAACACGACCCGCAGCTTTTGCGGCTTGCATCCCGGCTGTTCGATCTGGATGCGATATTTGCTCGCAGCTGTGGTCCATGCGGACATCGCCGACGTAATCGCTGACGAGACGGTACCGCCATGAGCGGCCTGGGTCGCGCCGTTGGAATAGCTCCTGCTGAAAGACTTGCTCAGCGTCACGGTTCCGCCATTGCTGGTGCGGACAATAGAGAGTGCGCATTTGTTGAGGATCTGCCAATTCGCGTACCCTACGGTAAAGTACGTGGTATCGCCGATCGTGTTGACCCTTCCGCTCGCCGGGCAGGCGCAGCACAGGCCGACGCCGCCCGTACCACCCCGTGGGGGATCGCCGGGGACGCCGTCGCTTGGGCCGGTATCAGACTTTGGCACGGGTCAATATCCTCTGGATTGAGAGTGTTCGGTTCATTCGGCGGTGGGCATACCGGGTCACTGCCACAATCGCGTCATCCGGCGTCTCTACGGTCTCGAAGACCTCTGCGGCCCAGGGAAACAGCGGATCGGTCAGATAATGTGGCCCCACGAGCAACCAAAGCAGGTAATGCAGTTCGCGCCCGTAGGGTGTCTGCAAACCGATCTCTATCGCCTGCGCGGCGGCATCGGCCCGCACGACGGCAATCTCCGTGTCTTTCCACTGCAGACGCCGTTCGATCTCTTGCGTGATCGCCGCGACATCGCTCTCCTTCAGTCCGGCCCAGCCTCCGGCCTCAGCAAGACAGGTCTCAACGCTGCCCTGCAATTGCCGTAATACGTCCGATGGCTTTCCCATATGGCCAAACCGTTCGGCATACACCTTTGGAAAGTCGCGCTTGAGATCGAGATACCGGGTGCCGCCCCCCTCGGCCAGCAATCGGTTGAAATGGCTAAACTGCGGCGCGGTATGAAACCATCCCCCCAGAAAGGTCATCATATAGAGGAAATACGCGTATTCCTCCTTGAAGCTAAGGCCAAAGGCGCGGCCCTCCTTAATGGCATGGGCGGCAAGCACTTGGCGGCGCTTTTTGTTGAAACCCCGGAACCGCACCGGGTCCGCCCGACGCAACCAATCCGTCAGTTCGCGTTCGAGCTTCGGCCACTGCATCTCACCCAAGACCTGCAAATCGCGTTCTTCCAGGCGCAAGGCCGGGCCACTGCCGCCTTGTTTCGGCGTGTCTTGCAACAGGAATACCCGCGCGCCTTCGTCTTCGGTCGTCGGCGCGATGATGCGATCAATGACCGCGTGTCGCGACACAAGAAGGCTTTTAACACGTTCGGGCCATTCGGAAACGCCATTGTAGTAGAAATGCGCAACCTCGGGGTCCCAGAACCGGAAATAGAGGTCAGGTCCGTTCACTCTTGGCACCTTGGTGTGCCTGCGAAAATGCGACCATACCTGCGTCAGGGTCGCGTCGGCACGCACGAATACCGCAGCCGATCTTTGCCAAAGCGCCGAGATCTCGGGGGCCTTGGAAAACAGCAGACGCAGCAGGCGCTCGTCGCCCTTCAGCTCGGCGATCCACGGCGCGACTTCTCCATATTCCTCGGCCGCCTCGCCCGTGAAGAGGCACCTCGCTTCGATGTTTTCAGAATCGAACAGGCCGGCCAGCTGGGGTATCTTCGCCGCGTCCAGGATCACGAACGTGCGCTGATGGCCTTCGAACAGGGCAGCATTCAGGTCTGGGTGCAGGTCAAACCCGCCCGTTTCCACGGGAGCACGATCCAGAGGGACGATGCCCAGAATGTCCTTTACGAGCAATCGCATGTTTTCAGTCACATCGATCATTGAAAATTCTTTGTAATATTCTTTCAGACTATGATTTGCGCCTGTTTTTGTCAATTTCGGATTTGTTGCGAGGAACGATCCAAAAGAGTTCCGCGTGCTCTTCTTCGAGGTTGCCCGGCGGAAAACCGGGTTGACCAGGATGTGTCCCAACAAAAATCGCATGGCGGCTTCGGCGATCAGGATGCGGAACCAGACCATGATGGTTGCTGTGGGGGCGATTGCAGACAGGAAAACCTTTTCGCCTTTTTCCCGATGGGTAGACACGCTTCGCCCGTCTTTGAGACTGCCAAACAAAGCCTTATCGTCCTAGCGCATCCAACGGTTGTACCAGTTCATGGGTGGACCATCTGTGCCTGGACGGATGTGCCCGACAGCGCGTCACAATCCAGCACGCCAGTGACGCGATCAAGGTGCGACCCACAGCGTGGGGCAGCAGCGTTTGGTACTGTTTCTAACTCTCAACACCCCGCAGCCAAAGGAATCTGAATGCTAAATATGAACGCGCCCCCGGGGGGCGATTTTTTATCTGCTATCCATCTGCCGACTTCTCTCGCCTAGATGCATCCGTTGAGTGCCTTGTCTGCATCGTACAAGGCCTCATTCAAACGACGCGGCGCAGGAAGGCTTTCGTGCGTGTATCCTGCGGGTTTTCGAGCAATTGTTTCGGCGATCCTTGCTCGACAATCTGGCCATCAGTCATGAACAGAATTCGGTCGGCAATTTCGCGGGCGAACTGCATTTCATGAGTGACGATCAGCATGGTCTGGCGTTTCTCGGCCACCCGCCGCATCAGGTCAAGAACCTCGCCGACCCATTCGGGATCGAGTGCCGAGGTCGGTTCGTCGAACAGCATCAGGTCGGCATCCAGTGCCATGGCGCGACCGATCCCCACCCGCTGCTGTTGCCCGCCCGACAGGGCGGCAGGATAAGCATCGGCGCGTTCGGTGAGGCCGGTTTCGCGTAGGATCGCCTCGGCGCGGGCATTGGCATCGGCCTTTGACTGTCCTTTCACCGTAATCAGCGGCTGGGTAATATTTTCGCGCGCCGTTTTGTTGGCAAAGAGCGCGTAATTCTGAAAGACGAAAGAGGTCCGCCTGCGCAGCGCCAGAATGTCGGCGCGGGACGCGGTCTTGGCGTCGACGGTAAGATCGCCCACCCGAATGGTTCCCTCATCGGGTCGATCAAGGAAATTCAGACAGCGCAGCAGTGTCGATTTACCGGTACCAGATGGCCCGATCACAACGATACGTTCGCCCGGCGCGATCTCGAGCGATATATCTTTGAGGACAGTGGTTTCACCAAAGGCCTTGCTCAGCCCCGTAACAGAGATACCCAAGCTTGATGTCATCTTGCATGTGCCTTGTTGAGATAGATTTCGAGCCTGCGCTGAACAAAGGCGAGCGCCTCGACCATGATCCAGTAAATCGCCGCGACCACCAGAAACGCCTCGAAATAGAGAAAGCTCCCGGCGGCTTCTTTCTGTGTTGCGCCCATCAACTCGGTCACGCCCAGCGTAAAGGCGAGCGATGTGCCCTTGATCATGTCGATGAAGTAATTGACCAGCGTCGGCGCCGCGACGCGTGCCGCCTGCGGCAAGATGATCTGCGCCATCATCTGGACCTGGGTCATGCCGACAGCCTGAGACGCCTCCCATTGGCTGCGGTCGACGCCAAGGATCGCGGCGCGGATGCTTTCCGCCATATAGGCCGAGAAATGAAGCGTAAGCCCCATGATCGTCGCGGTCACGCCGTTGATATTTGTCAGGAATGACAGCACCTGCGGCAGCCCATAATAAAAAAGGAACAACTGGACGAGCAAGGGCGTGCCCCGGAAAAAGCTGATGAACAGCCGCACGAAAATGTCCAGCACTGGCACGCGGAACACCCGTTCCACCGCCATGATCGAGGCTAGTACCAGAGCGAAGGCCATGCCGACCAACGCCATGAATAGGGTCAGCGGAACGTACCCAAGCAGTACGGGCACCAGATCCCACATATATTCCAGATCGAGTGCCCGCATGTCCTCTACTCTGCAACCGTGATGTCAGTACCGAACCACTTTTCCGAGATCTCGGCCAAGGTGCCGTTTTCCTTCAGTATCGTGATGGCGGCGTCGATCCGGTCACGCAGCGCCCTGCCTTCGGCGTCGTCTTGGAAGGGCAGCGCATTGCGGATTTCGCTGAATGGCTTGCCCGCCAATGCCAGAGGCAGCGGGCTTTCCGCGATGAGCTGGACCGAGGACACGCGGTCCATCACAAACGCATCGACCCGGCCGAGTGCGGTGTCCTGCGCGATGTTGCTCTCATAAGTCCGGATGTCGATCTGGTCAGCGTTGGGCAGCTCGTTCAGCAATTGTTCGAAGTTGGACCCGAGGTTCACCGCCACGGTCTTGCCGCTCAGATCTTCTACGCTGGTGATCGTGCTTTCGTTACCCGCCTTGACCACGACTTGCGCACCATCAAAAACGTATGGCTGAGAGAACGCGAATTTTGCCTCACGCTCCTGCGTGATAGTGATCTGGTTTGCAATCGTGTCAATCCGGCCGGATTCCAAGGCACCAACAAGGCCCGAGAAAGACATTGTGACGAAATTGACCTTGTCACCGGTCTCGGCGGCGATGGCATTGATGAAATCAACCTCGAACCCCTGGAGTTCGTCCAGCTGCACGAACGTAAAGGGAAAATAGCCCCCGGACATGCCCACGTTCAGCGTCTCGGCCTGAGCCGTGCCGAACATAGATGCGAGAATGAGCGATGTGATGGCAATCGTTTTCTTCATGATAAACTCCGTTTGTTTGGTAAACACTTAACAATGGCGAAATGCGCTTCAATGACTGCTGGCAAACCAAGACTGGTATGACAGGATTTGTGATGCGACCGGAACGTTGTCCCCATCGACATTCATTCCGAAGAACGTCATCGGGAACCTTGTTGCTAACGCCTTGGAAAATGGTGACAGGATGATACCAAAGTTCCGGATCAGCAGCTTGCATTGTTGCACTTGTATTAATCCCAAGGCAGCCGCTTGAACAGACTTGCCGAACTGCCGCGGCAGCCTGCAGATCAGACTGTTTCCATCAGCCGCGCCTTGCTGGTCCAATCTGTATCGTCTGCCGCCATTGCCAGCACGGTGGCGACATCGCCGCGCGCTGCTTTTCCCTCTACATCGACCCCGTCGCCGAAACGCATATCTGTGGTGCCGCCATCATCGGTCAAGCTGACCCGGCGAACGATCGCAAAGCTGTTGCCCTTAGCCTTCAGATGGTCGTCTGCGTTGCGTCTTGCCTGTATGTAACGCGCGAGGTCGCCATAAGGTTTGGGATTTTCAGCGCCAAGTACCAGACTATATCGCGCCCCTTGGGGTGCTTTTGTTTTGAGCCGACATTTGTCTCGCCCTGGACGTTCTGCCCTGAACAGCGACCTCGATCACAATGAGATAATAATCTCGAAACCCACAATTTTGCGAAAGGGCTTGGAGAATTGAATATTGTAAACTCCCAGCCGATAGCTTCGACATAACAATTGGAACCATTTCCAGCGCATTAGAGTTCACTTTTAACGGGTAGACTGCAAGGCCCGACGAATTTCAGACAATGAAACCGATCGGGAGCTCTCATGACCAAGAAAACAGATCCACCCAAACCTGGCCTTTCACGCAGGAATTTCTTGGGATCATCCGGCGCGGTTGGCGCGGCTATCGGTCTCGGCGGCACTGCAGCTGACGCGCAGCAGGTCGGACCCGAGATGGCCGCGCAGGACCAGCGGCAAATCACGCTTACGGTCAACGGGCAGCGACGCACGCTCAGCGTCGAGACCCGGACGACACTGGTCGAGGCGTTGCGGGACAATCTGGGGCTGACCGGCACGAAGATTGGCTGCAACCAAGGGCAGTGTGGTGCTTGCACGGTGCTGTTGGATGGTCGCAGGATTAATTCCTGTTTGACACTCGCCGTCGTGGCGAACGGGGGCCAAGTCGTAACCGTCGAAGGGCTCGCCGATCCAACGGGCAAACTGCACCCTATGCAGGAAGCATTTGCGGAGCACGATGCGTTCCAGTGCGGTTATTGTACGCCGGGACAGATCCTTTCGGCTATCGCCTGTATCGAAGAAGGCCATGCCACGGACGCCGCCGAGATCCGTGAATACATGAGTGGAAACCTCTGCCGCTGCGGCGCGTATCCTAACATCGTCGCCGCGGTTGAAGCCGTACGCGACAGCCAGGAGGGCTAAGCCATGCGCAATTTTGATTATCACCGACCCACCAATATTGCCGCAGCGGTTGAAGCGGCGAATGCTGACGGGGCGTACATCCTCGCTGGTGGTACAACCATGGTCGATCTGATGAAGATCGGCGTCTGGGAACCCGGGGCACTGGTCGATATCACAGGACTGGCCGATCTTGAAGGCTTCAGTGTCGGGCCTGACCGCATCACGTTCGGCGCGCTGGCGCGAATGGCGGATGTCGGCGAAGACGCAGGGCTTACGGCGGAGGCACCTGTCCTGACGGAAGCACTGTGGAAGGCCGCGAGCCCGCAATTGCGCCACGCCGCTCGATTGGGCGGCAACATCTTGCAGCAGACGAGGTGCCCTTACTTCCGCGATACGGCATACAGTCAGTGCAACAAGCGCAACCCCGGTTCGGGTTGCGCCGCGCTGGACGGGGGCGAGACGAACCTGCACGCCATCTTGGGTGGATCGGATGATTGCGTCTCCATGTACCCCGGCGATTGGGCGCAGGCGCTTATCGCCTTCGACGCCGAGGTGACGACGCGCGGACCGGGGGGCACCCGCACCATTCCGTTTGCCGATCTACATGTCTTGCCCGGTGACACGCCGCAGGTCGAAACGATCCTGAAAAAGGGTGAGATCGTGACCGGCATAAACATCCCCGTGGTCCCCGCACTCAAAGCGAGCCATTACCTAAAAGCGCGGGACCGAGAGAGTTACGCCTTCGCCAGCGCGTCTGCGGCGGTCGGTGTCGAAATGGATGGCGATACGGTGCGGGACGTGCGCATTGCGCTCGGCGGTGTCGCTGCGGTGCCATGGCGGGCGACGGAGGCCGAGGAAAGCCTGAAAGGCGGCCCCCTGACCGAAGAAACCGCCCGCACGGCGGGGCGCATCGCCTTCAAGGATGCGCAATCGCTCAAGGGGTCTGAATACAAGATCAAGCTGGGTGCCGACGTCGTTGCCGGTGCTCTGATGACTGCACTTTCACGTGCGAACGGAGGCAAATGATGGCCCAGACGATAAACACGGCAGTCACCCGAACAGATGCACCACGCAAAGTAACCGGCACCGCTACCTACGCCGCCGACGTCATGCCTGCGGGTATGCTCCACGGTGCGATGGCGACATCGTCAATCGCAGTCGGAACGTTGACCTCCATCGACACGCAAGCGGCCGAGGCCGAGCCGGGTGTCGTCGCCGTACTGACCCATGAAAATCTGCCGGACTACAAGACGGTCAAGGGATTTTACGCAGGTGGTCCCGGCTCTGCCAGTTTTTGGCCCATGGAGGGCACGGAAATCAAATATGCGGGCCAACCGATTGCATATGTCGTCGCTCAAACTGCCGCTGCCGCACGGCGGGGCGCACAGCTGATCGAGGCAACCTATGAAATAGGCGAGGCGAACGCCCATATGGACCCCGCAGACAGTTTTGTCATCGGCGCGGAAGGCGACAACAAGGGCATGGTCACGACCAAGGGCGATGTGTCAAAGGGTCTTGCCGCAGCCGCGCAAACCGTGGACGTGGAATACACCACGCCGTTTCAGCATCACAATCCAATGGAGATGTTTTCAGCCACAGCGGAGTGGCGCGGCGACAAGCTCACGGTATGGATGCCATCACAATCCGTGCGCACCCTGCGCGGTGGGATCGCCGCCGCCTATGGCTTGCCTGAAACCTCGGTACGTGTGATCTCTCCTTTCGTGGGTGGCGCGTTCGGGTCCAAGGCCGGAATAACCCCGTACACGATGCTGACCATCGCGGCGGCAAAGGCCGTCGGCGCACCTGTCCGGCTGATCGTGACGCGCCCGCAGATGTATACTGTCGCGACGTTCCGGCCCGAGTCCGTTCAAAGGTTCCGTCTTGGTGCAGACGAGACCGGCAAGCTGACGGCATTCGAGCATATCGAGATTTCCCAGACGTCGCAGTTCGACGTCGTAATCAACCCCGGCACCCACATCACCCGCGCGATGTACGCGAGCCCCAACATCCATACCGAACAACGTGTTGCACGATCCGACACGAATACCGGCGGCTTCATGCGTGCTCCGAACGAGATGCAAACCTTCTTTGGCCTTGAACAGGCGATGGATGAATTGGCGCTGAAGCTCGGGATTGATCCAGTCGAGATGCGCAGGATCAACGACACCGATCGTCATCCCGTGGAGGACGTGCCATTTTCTTCGCGGTCGTTGGTGGAGTGCTACGATTCCGTGTCCGAGAGCTTTGGCTGGAAAGACCGCACACCCGAGGTGGGCAGCATGACCGATGGCGACTGGCTGGTGGGATACGGCTGCGCGACGGCAACCTATCCGACGAACATTCTTGCGTCGAACGCGCGGGTCCGGATGCAGGGAACCGGAAACGCTTATGTCGAGCTTGCAGCCCACGATGTAGGGACCGGCAGCTATACCATTTTCGCGCAGATCGCTGCGGCACGGCTTGGCCTTACGGTCGAGGCATGTGATGTGGTGATGGGCGAAGCGGACCTGCCGGTTGCGCCGCTTGCCGGAGGCTCCACCACCGCTGCCTCTGCCGGATCGGCAGTGCATGATGCCTGCATGCGGATCGGGCGTCTGGTGGCGACCGAAATCTCTGCCCAGCCGGAAGGCCCATTGTCCGGGATAGATCCGACAAAGATCACGCTGGACGATGGCATCTTGCGGGGCCCGGACGGACAAAGCCAGTCGCTTGTCGATGCGCTCTCCGCCACGGCGGCGGGTGAGGTCGAGGCCGTCGGCGAATTTCGGCACCCGGCCCTGACTGACAAACTGATCCGCGCGACGTTTGCGGGAGGGTATGGCACCGCCGGACCGGTCACGCCCGAATATGCAATGTTCGCCTTCGGCGCAGAAATGGTAGAAGTTCATGTCAATCGCTGGACCCATGAAATCCGTGTGCCGCGCCTTCATGGTGCATTCGCTGCCGGAACGATCCTGAACCGCAAGACGGCCCATTCGCAATTGATGGGGGGCATGGTCTGGGGCATCGGGTCTGCGTTGCACGAGGTGACAGAAGTCGACAAACCGCGTGCGCGCTACCTGAATGCGAACCTCGCTGAGTACTTGGTTCCGGTGAATGCTGATATCCGCGAGATACGCGTGGAGATGTTGGACGAAAAAGACGATTACGTGAACCCGCTTGGCGTCAAGGGCATCGGAGAACTCGGTATCGTCGGAACGGCCGCAGCGATAGCAAATGCCGTACATCATGCGACAGGAAAGCGGCTGCGCAAACTGCCGATCCGTATGTCGGATCTTGTTTGATACCCGGCACCCGGTGAGCGGCACACATGAGCGATTTTGGCGTCTCGTGCGGTGTCGATTGGTGGTACAACACTATATACCCTGGGGTGCCAGACTCCCATAATCATTAATACAGCACTTTTTATAATCTACTGTTTGCAAAAGGTTTTGTTCGTTTCTGGGTTCCCCTTTGCGCCGAGGCTAAGGGATTGGATGCCTGCAAATCCACCGTGGGTCTGAACGCTAGGCTCGATCCGCTTGTCCCTCGCGGGAATCGTTATCCGGCTATCGGATCGGTTCAGCTGATCGCGTCAACTTCAACCCACGATTGTCAATAGAAAAAATAACATGAGCATTGATTTGCCGATGGTTCTATGTATAAAATACAAATTTAAGAAACCATAATATTTGTATCAGTGATTCTTTATACAGCAATTTTTTTTCGAATAGAAAATCATAGGAGCTGTTATGCGTCCGGTTGATATAGCATTTGTTGATGATCATCCGCTTTTACTTTCCGGGATCTGCCAGATATTTTCTTCTATTGCCGAATTTCGTGTTGTAGGAATAGGGAAAAATGCGACCGATATGGTTGAGATTGCCAAAACTGCAACGCCGGATGTTTTGGTTATCGACTTGAGCATGCCCGGCCGCGTTATTGAAGCAATCGCAACGATCGCCAACGACTATCAAAAGACAAAGCTGATCGCTTTTACGGCGTCTGGCAACATTGATACCGCCATTTCTACACTTGAAGCCGGTGCTCTGGGATATGTTCTGAAAGGCAGCACATTAGACGAGTTGACTGATGCAATCAGACAGGTTCATAGCGGTAATACCTTTATGTCACCGAGTGTCGCGGCGAATGTGGTTGCGGGATTGCAGTTGAATGCACGCGCACGAACCATGCCAAAAGTACGCTTCAGTCGACGTGAAGAAGATGTGCTTCGGTTTCTTCTCAAAGGGTGTACGAACAAGGAAATAGCTGAATCGCTTTCGTTGAGCGAGAAGACCGTCAAGCACTACATGACCGTGCTGATCCAAAAGCTTGATGTCCGGAACCGTGTCGAAGTTGTGCTGGCCGCACAGGAATTGGCTCACAATGGCGATTTGGCAGGCGTTGAAAAACTCAACTAAGCTTTATGGCTGTTTGTTTTATTCAGAATGTACAGGGAGCAGGACGTTCAGCATGACCTCATTGTTGCTTTCTGAAAGGTTCAGCGTCCCCCCAAATGCATCAAGTCGTCGGCGCATCCCTTGAAGTCCAAGGCCCCAGGTTCGCGAAGAAGATGTGACGTCAGTTGGCCGCGGTGCGCCGCTATGAATAGAAATCTCCAGCACTTTGTTATTGTATTGCACCGACGCTTTGGGAATTTTTGCGCTGCCATGATTTAATGCGTTTGTCAGACCCTCCTGAATAACGCGGTATAGACAGATTTTGCGAGGAAGATCTAATTCGATGGCTTCTAAATTTATGTGCAAATCAACTTCTACCCCTGTAAGAGCATAATGTCGCGCAACAATCAGTTGAATCACCCCTGCGGTATCAAGCTTATTAAGCTCTGGCAAAATAAGGCCCGATGAGATTGTCCGCAATTCAGTCATGACTTGTTGCGTCAAACTACGCAGTTTCGTCCCGTCATGCGATTCCCCGATGCCTTCATTTCTTCCGATAAGGGACATAAGGCTCAGCACCTGAACCGGACCATCATGTAATTCGGCACCAACAAGGTTAAGAACCTGTTCGTTCGCTTGCGCAGCATCCAGCCGCGCCTGGTTTGCGACAAGCCGCATATGATTGGTTTGCGCAGCCATGTCATTTACCTCTTTCAGACGATTTTCCAATAGAACACTTTGTCGGAAGCTTAAGGCAAGCAACGCCAGAACGCCCAACACCGCAAGTATGATCGCTGCCCAGATCGTATTTTCGACATAGTTTCTGTCGCGCAGTATTCCCGAGGCGTTCTGGTAAATCTCTCCGATTGCCAAGATTTGTCCGGTATCAGGATCATGAATTGGCGCGTAAATTTCCATAAACGGGTGAGGGAGGGGAAAGTTCTCGGCAAGATCGCCCGATGTTTCAAGCTTGGCCGTGAAGTTTCCGGTCATTGCAACGTGAAGATCCTCCCGATCATGAAGTTGGCCTGTGTCGCCGACAAAACTAGAATAGAGCAACTTGCCATCCATTCCCCAAATTCGCATGACAAGATCAGTATTCACGATTTTCAATTTCTGGACACTGCGTTTCAGTGGTGGATTTTCATCTACCGTATTTCCAGCAAAAGACAAAATATAAGGAGTTAAAAGGTTATCGATATAAACGCCGCCTACTTTACCTTGGGATTTCAGTTGCAGTGCACGGTATTCAGAAATAATAAAAGTTCCCAGACCATACATTGCGACAACGACCAGGCATGTGAATAACGCCGCAAGCGGGTGCGGACGCAATACAAACCATTTTGATTTCTGTATCAGCGAATCATCCGGATTTTCCGGGGGAGGGTTTTCGATGTTGACCATATTGGTTTCGTAGACTGCCCATTATTAAAGTTGAAAAACTCATTGAGCGATATAGCACAGCGGCGTTGGCGTAATCCTATACTATATTGACTTATTAACAAATGATTAACTGATTTTCATGTACTGCAATCGCGCCGAAAGTTCAGACCAAAGTCCAAGGTTATCCTGCATCTTTAGTCGAGAAATTTCATATACCTTAGTGTAGATAAGGCGATAGACCTATGCCCGTGGCAGAGTCTCGCTGACGGTGAGATGATATCCCCAATGCCACAAGACTCCCTCGCTGCAATTGAATTTCGCGCGGTTTCTACTGTCGGAAATGAGGGTAAGTCTTAGAATAAATAATATTTTAATCGCATTCGATGCGGAAAACTGGAGGGGATTCTATCATGGCTGTTAAATTGAATGTTGGAGATCTGGAATTTATTCTACGTCAGATAAAGATCAGTGAAGCTCACTCTGGCGGAACAGCGCTTACAGAGATTTATGTCGACGTGAATGGCAATGTTGTGCCGGTTGGTACGCCGGGCGCAACTCTTGCGATTTCCAGTCCGCTGGTTCCGAACGGCCTGCGTACCGTAGATGGCACCTACAACAATCTTATTCCCGGTCGTGAAACCTGGGGCGCTGCGGACACACCGATGCCACGGATGCTGGCTCCTAATTTTATCAATGATGCAGACGGCGACGTAATGCCGCTCGGCGCTCCGGGTGGCCCATTGGTGACCAATACCGATTATGGCGTGATTGGCACGCCTTCTGCGACCAACGGCGGTCACTCCGGCAACGTCGCTGACGCTGACCCGCGGATTATCTCTAACCTTGTTGTAGACCAAAGCATCGGCAATCCGGCTGCTGTCGAGGCGTGGTTTTCCAATGATGCGGCCATGGCTGCGTTTCATGAACGGTATGGCGAGAATGCAATTGCTGTACGGCCGGGTGCAGACCTGATTTCCCTGATCGTTGCAAACGCCAGTTTTGAGGGTCAGTCGCTTGCGACCGGGCAACCTGGTGTGAACACCGATGGGTTAGGTAACTACACTGTCGGTGCGCCGACTGGTTGGGAAATTGAGGGTGGGACAGGCGGAGTCTATGCGCCAAACCCACTGGTTTCGGACCCTGCGGGACATCCAGGGCCAAATGTGGCTTGGCTGACCGGGGGCGCGACACTTGCCCAGAACAGCGTGACGTTGGTTGCGGGCAGCAATTACAAGTTGAGCCTGAGTGTTGGAGATAGGGCTGATCAGGTCTGGTCCGGTGGCCAGGCCCGTTTGATCGCGGTGGATGCAGGCGGGCTGGAAACCGTTATTTCATCCATGGCCCTACCAGAACCGGCAGATCGGGGCTGGGCAAATTTGATGTTAAATACAGGACGTATTTCTGACAGCTTGGCAGGACAGACGCTTCGTATTGAAATTCAGCAGACCGGCGGATCGCAGGTTCTGGTGGATAATGTTTCCTTGATGGGTAGCGATGGCAACAAGATTGCGATCGACAACACTGACCTCGCCACAATTCCAAACATCGCACCTGACGATGGCATCTCGGCACCGTTCAATGCCTGGATGACATTTTTCGGCCAATTCTTTGACCATGGCTTGGACCTGATCACAAAAGGCAACAACGGCACTGTCTTCATTCCGCTTCAGGCGGACGATCCGCTTGTCTTGGGGGCGGACGGTATTGCTGGCACAGCTGACGATCTGCCGAACCAGTTGCGTTTTATGGCGCTGACGCGCTCCACGGCGGTTGCGGGGCCGGGCGAAGACGGGATTCTCGGCACGGCTGATGACACCGTTCACGAGGGTCAGAACACGACGACGCCTTTTGTTGATCAGAACCAGACCTATACGTCGCATCCCTCGCATCAGGTTTTCTTGCGTGAATACGTGTTCAACGCAAACGGTGAGCCAGTATCGACCGGTAAATTGATGGACGGCTCAAATGGCGGCTTGCCGACATGGGCTGAGGTCAAGGCGCAGGCGCGTGATTTCCTTGGCATTGAACTGACAGACGGCGACGTTCTGAACATCCCGTTGCTGCGTACGGACCAATACGGTGAATTTGTCCCCGGACCAAACGGCTTGCCGCAGATTGTCACCGGTGTTGGCGCGGATGGTATCCCGAATACCGCAGACGATGATGTCGTTGAAGGTAACCTTACGACGCCAATAAATACGTTCACCGCTGGTGCGGTACGGATCGGCCATGCTTTCCTCGACGATATCGCCCATGCCGCCAACCCGTTTGACGGTCAGACCGGAAATTTGAAAACTGCAGACGATGACAATGCGATTGGCCTGTCTGACAGCGTGAGCACTGTTGGAACATATGATGATGAAATGTTGGATCGCCACTTCATTACCGGCGACGGTCGCGGCAACGAGAACATTGGTCTGACCGCTGTTCACCAAGTCTTCCACTCCGAGCACAACCGTCAGGTTGAGGCACAAAAACTTACTATTCTGCAATCTGGCGACATCAACTTTATCAATGAATGGCTGCTTGATGATATTGCGGCGGGCGACCCAATTCCGACTGATCCTGGTACGCTGATCTGGGATGGCGAACGCCTGTTCCAAGCGGCGCGTTTTGCAACAGAGATGCAGTATCAGCACCTTGTGTTCGAAGAGTTCGGCCGCAAGATCCATCCGAATATTGATCCTTTTGTGTTCAATTCGGTCACAGACATCAATCCGTCAATCTTTGCGGAGTTCGCCAGCGTTGTTTACCGTTTTGGTCACTCCATGCTCACGGACAATATGCCGCGTGTTCTGGTCGATGAGACAACCGGTGAGGTAACGAGAGACGACATGGGCCTGATCTCGGCCTTCTTGAACCCGATCGCCTTCGACAACGATCGCACGATCAGCGCGGATGCGGCGGCAGCCGCTGTAATTCTTGGACTGACCAACGAAAGGGGCAGCCAGATTGACGAGTTTATCGTCCCTGCTTTGCGGAACAATCTGCTTGGCCTACCGCTTGACCTTGCCGCGATCAACATTGCGCGGGGACGTGATACGGGGATGCCCACCTTCAATGACGCAAGGGCGGAACTGTATCAGCAGACGAATTCCATCTTGCTCAAGCCTTATGAAAACTGGGTTGAACTGGCCTCAAATCTCAAGACACCGATGACAGTTGTCAACTTGATTGCGGCGTACGGTACGCATCCGTCAATCCTTGCCGCAGACACATTGGCCGGAAAGCGCGATGCGGCGTTTGACCTCGTGTTTGGCGGTGGTGCGGTATCGGATGCGGATCGATTTGACTTCCTTCTTGCACGTAACGGTTGGACGGCGGACAGCAATGGCTTGAACGCCATCGACCTTTGGGTCGGCGGTCTGGCGGAACGCATCATGCCTTTCGGCGGAATGCTCGGTTCGACGTTCACAGCTATCTTCGAGGCGCAGATGGAGGCGCTGCAGGACGGCGACAGGTTCTATTACTTGTCCCGTACCCAAGGACAGAACTTCCTCAATGAGCTTGAACAGAATTCATTCTCGAAGATGCTGTTGGCCAACACCAGCCTGTCTGATCCAGGGCCAGACGGCATCAGAGGTACGTCTGATGACATCGTGAGACATCACATTGGCGTCGACTCGTTTGCGCGCTATGACTACGTGCTCGAGGTCAATCAAGCCAATCAGTTTATCCCCGATCCAGAAGGCAACAATCCGGTCCTCGAAGCACTTGGATTGGGCAAAGTGGTGCGGGACGACCCGACAACCGCGGCAGTGGAGACGAACTACATCCGCTTCACCGGCGGTGAACATGTTGTGGTTGGTGGGACCAGCGGGGCCGATACGATCATCACGGGCGATGGCGATGACGGTATCTGGGGCGATGATGGCGACGACTACATCGAATCCGGTTTTGGCGTCGACCTCGTCAATGGTGGTGGCGGCAACGACATCATTCTCGACCTTGGTGACGAGGGCGATTTCCTGAAAGGGGAAGAAGGCGACGATGTTATCAGCTCGGCTAACGGCCTTGACATCCTGATGGGCGGGTCCGGCAAGGATGTGCTTTTCCTTGGGGTTGATGCAGCTGAGGCTTTTGGCGGCACCGGCGATGACTTTATGTTGGGCGGTGATGGGGCAGACTTCCTGCTCGGGAACGAGGGTAACGACTGGATGGAGGCCGGTGGTGGCTTTGACACCACTGCGGGTGACAACTCGGAATTGTTCTTCAACAGTAAGGTTATTGGCCACGACGTGATGTTCGCGGGTTCCGACGAGCATGACTTTGACGCAGAGTCAGGCGACGATATCATGGTTCAGGGCGCGAGTGTGATGCGCAACGAGGGCATGTTCGGGTTCGACTGGGTCGCGTTCAAAGGCATGACGGAAGACGCCTATGCCGATATGCGCATCAAGATATTTACAACTGATGCTCAGGACATCCTGCGCAATCGTTTTGACAAAGTTGAGGCCCTGTCAGGGTGGAAGAACAACGACACCTTGATTGGTGACGACAGGGTTGCCCCCGGAGCGGGAGAAGGCGCAGAGGCCGAATTTGCCAATGACGGTCTAAACCAGGAAGGCATTGACCGCATTGATGGTTTGTCTGATCTCGTTTCCATCGTTGACGGGGAAGAATTCTGGGAAAGCGGCAACATCATCCTTGGCGGTGGTGGGTCTGACATCATCACAGGCAACGGTGGTGACGACATCATCGACGGTGACCGCTGGCTGAACGTGCGGATACGTATCACTGGAAATCCGACTGACGATAATAATGCTGGTAATGAAATCGCAACGGTTGATACGCTGAAACATGTCTTTTCTGTTGCGGACGGGGTTGACCCGGCGTGGGTTGGCAAAAGCCTTTTCGAGCTTTTGGTATCGCGGACCATCGTACCCGGCCAGATGCATATCCAGCGTGAAATTCTTGACGGTGGTCAGACTGACGATATCGATATCGCTGTGTTCAACGATGATCGGGATCAATACACGATCACGAACCTTGGCAACGGCATGTATGAGGTGGCCCATATCGGCTTTGGTACAAATGCGGATGTGCTGATCAACGATGGCGTTGACACGTTGCACAATATCGAGGTGCTGCGCTTCCGGGATGTCGACGTGCTGGTTGGACAACAGCCTGCCACTGGCATGCCAATCATCAGCGACATGACCCCGACCGAAGGCCAGACACTGACTGTCGATCTGTCAGCGATCATGGACGCGAATGACATTGCCAGTCCGATATCTGTGCGGTGGCAGTCGTTTGATGGCACGAACTGGGTGAATATTCCGGGCGCAACGGGCACCAGCTTTACGCCAAATGATCCGTTTATTGATCTGAACGGACCACAGGTCGGACGCCAGCTTCGTGTGGTAGCCAGCTTTACCGACGGTCTTGGTGCGATAGAGACAGTGATTTCGGCACCAACAGCGGTTGTCGGTGATTTCTGGAACGGAACAGCAGTCAGTCCAGATTTCAATGGGACTGAAGGTGATGACATTGCAATTGGTCATGATCGGTTTGCAATCGGCCCATTTGTCATCGCTAGCGGCAATAACGTGATCAACGGTAATGGCGGCAATGATATTATTGATGGTCGAAGTGGTAACGACACCATCAATGGTGGTACAGGTGATGATCTGATCCTGATGAACTTCGCCACTGGCGCAGGCGGTCGCGATATCATCGACGGCGGTGCGGGCGTGGATACGGTCGAGATCACCGGCACCGCAGCCACCGAGACATTCCGGATCTATACCCGTGCTGCATGGACTGGTGGCGCGCTTGCAGCAAACACCGAAATTGTCATCACCCGCAATGGCACCAACAATGCTTCTATTATTGCCGAACTCGACAATATCGAGGAAATCATCATCAATGGCTCTGACGCTACGCCGCCGGCAAACGGCGCTTTGGGCGGTGATAATATCCTGGTGTTCGGTGACTTTTCGACAACAAGCCTGAACCTCAACACGATTACGATCAACGGCACCAACGGCGACGACACGGTTGACATCTCGGCGCTGTCTTCGGCACACCGCATCGTGTTCCGCGGGGCAGGCGGCAATGACACCATCGTTGGCACCGTGCGTCCGCAAGACACGATCGAACTGCCCGGCAGTGGTGCGCCAGCCGTCACAACAGACGTCAACGGCATGGTTACTGTGTCTCGCGGCGGTTCAAGCGTCACATTCAACGGTTCCGGCGCAATGCCGATAATCGCTGATATTGTGCTGAATGATGATGAGGCTGATGAAGATGGCGGCGGCATGACTGACGACGGGACCGACGGTGACGATGACACCACTGGAACTGACGGCGACGATACCGGAGTCGACGACGATACCGGAACCGATGATGACACGACTGGAACCGGCGACGACGACACCGGAACCGATGATGACACAACGGGAACCGGCGACGACGGGGATGCGGACAACGGGGATGCGGACAACGGAGGGGTCACGCCACCACCGCTTGCCGCGAACGGAACTGTTGTCGGAACGTCGGGACGGGATGTGCTGTTTGGCACTGCCCAGGCCAACAACATCATGGGTCTTGGTGGCCGTGACATGATCTTTGCCGGGGAAGGAGATGACAATATCCTTGCCGGTGGTGGAAATGACATGGTGTTCGGTGATGGTGGTAACGACCGTATCTTTGGTGAAGGCGGCGACGACTTTATCGAGGCAGGTGCCGGCAATGACTTTGTGGTCGGAGGCAGTGGTTCGGATACCTTCGTGGCAACCGTCGATGATGGCGACGATGTCTATTACGGTGACGACGTTTCTGGTGGTTCGGGGTCCGACACGCTCGATATGTCGCGCATCATAGAAGATATCACCGTTGATCTGGGCAGCGCTGCGAGTGGTCGCGGATACGCCAGCAGTACTCAATCCGGCAATGACGTGTTGTGGAACATCGAGAACTTTATCGGCGGTGCCGGTAACGATGATATCACTGCTGGACGCGGTCAAAACATGATGGATGGGGGTGCGGGCAACGATGTGTACCGTTTCCTTTCTGCTGAACACGCCGACGGCGATCAAATCGGTTCTTTCCAGCCTGGTGACAAAATCGATCTTTCACAGATCGACGCCAACGGTGCGGGGGCTGGCAAAGGCAGCTTCACGCTGGTCTCCGACGCGTTCACCGGCAGCGGTCAGATCCTTGTGACCCACGAAATGGGCGCGAACGGCGAGATGACTGTGATCCAGGGCAATATCGATGGAAACAATGCAGCAGACTTCAGCATCTCTATCCAAGGCCGCCACAACCTGACGCAGGACGACTTCCAGTTCTAAAGTGTGATGGAAACGAATGGTTCGGGATGGCAGATCGCCAACCCGGACAAATTGGCCAAGTCAACTTTCAGTTAGCGAACGCGGGAGCAAAAAAATGGCAAGTCAGAAAAAGAAGTCAGGTAATGCAGCAGCCAAAGTGTTAGGCGGCATAAAAGGACTGGCGATCTTCCTGCTGCTCCTTTCAGGCGTAATCAACATACTGGCGTTGACTGGATCATTCTACATGCTTCAGATTTATGACCGGGCTCTGGTCAGTGGCAGTATTCCGACACTCTTGGCGATATCGGCTTTGGCTATTGGGCTTTATCTGTTTCAGGGCGTCTTTGATATTATCAGAACTCAGATCCTGGTCCGTATCGGGGCGCGGCTGGACCGGCGGCTTGCGCCTGTTGCGCACCAGTTGGTCGTCGACATGCCCCGGTTGGGATATTCCACGTCAGAAGCGCTGGAACGGGGGCGCGATGTTGATACGCTGCGGGGGTTCTGCGGCTCACAGGGACCAATTGCGATCTTTGACCTTCCCTGGATGCCAATATTTCTCGCCTTTGTGTATTTCCTGCATCCGACACTTGGTGCGTTGACGATCGGGGGTGCCTTTGTCCTGGCATCGCTTGCGATCATAACGGAGTTGCGCACTCGTAATTGGAGCACCGCCACAATGGCGTCGACGATAAGCCGCAATGCGATCGCCGATTCAAACGCCCGAAATGCTGAAGTGATCAAGGCCATGGGGTTTGCTTCGCGGGCGGTTGCAAGATTTTCTATTGCAAACGACAAACATCTTGAGCTGCAAACCCGTACCAGCGATATTTCCGGGACATACAGTGCCATCTCGCGGGTGCTTCGTATGCTGTTGCAATCCTCCATTCTCGGCCTTGCCGCGTATCTGACAATCATGGGCGAACTGTCGGCTGGTGCGATCATTGCCGCCACGATTGCGTCTGCGCGCGCAATGGCACCCATCGACCTTGCAATTGGCAATGCCAAGAACATGGAAGCGGCACGTGCAGCATGGAAAAGGTTGAGCCACACTGTCGACGTCTTGGAAAATCAGCCTGAACCAATGGCCTTGCCTGACCCATCGCGCACATTGACAGTAGAAGGCATGACGATCGCGGCACCTGCAACGGGTCGCGTGTTGCTGAGTGACATTTCCTTTGAAGCGACCGCAGGGCAGGCGATTGGTATTATCGGGCCAAGCGGGGGTGGTAAATCTACGCTGGCCCGCGCGCTGACGGGCATCTGGCCGACCTTGCGCGGCTCGGTCAGGCTCGATGGTGCAGAACTGTTGCAATGGAGCGATGACAGCCGTGGGGCACATATCGGGTATATGCCGCAAGATGTGGCATTGCTTGATGCAACTGTAGAAGAAAATATCGCCCGACTTGCAGAGGTGCCGGATCCAAAAGCAATTGTCGACGCCGCAAGTGCCGCAACTGTTCATGAGATGATAGTACGGCTGCCTGATGGATACCGCACATATCTTGGCCCAATGGGCACAGCGATTTCGGGAGGTCAGCGGCAACGACTGGGCCTTGCGCGCGCGTTGTATGGGGATCCGTTTCTGGTGGTGCTGGATGAACCCAACGCCCATCTTGACCCCGAGGGCGAAGCCGCACTGACCAAGGCGATAGAAGGCGTAAAAAAACGCGGCGGCATCGTAATCCTGATCGCGCACCGGCCCTCTGCGCTTCAGACCTGTGACATGATCGGCGTTGTACAGAACGGTAAGTTGACCGCATTCGGGACACGCGAAGAAATTCTGAATCCGCGGCCGATTTCAACGACTGACAGGCCGGCGGCAGCGTCCATCATGAAAGCGTCAGCCAATAGACCCACATCGACGGAGGCCGACAACGGAATACTTGAGCGTCCGGTCGATAAGAAAGCAAAGATTGGGGGCCAGCGATGATCGAGGTAAAAGGCATTCGGTCAGACCAGTCACGACTAGACCCCTCCGACCCACTGGAGCTTGACGAGCCGGAACAGAATAACAAAAAGATGATGGCTTTATGGTTTGGCGGATTGGTCAGTATTGGCCTCTATATTCGTTCGTTTCTTTGGTCCGAACCACAGGCAGCAATCGTACAAGAGGAAGACGTGCCTAAAGGCTCTGACGATGGTAAAGAAAGTGGCACCCCCGCCGCCAACAAATCTATGCTGGCGGCCGCAGAGCAGGAGCAGCCCGAGGGCCAAGGCAGCGATGATGATGCCACCGAAGTGCTTTCAGACGGTGGATCGTTTCGGTTTCCTGTCGTCCTGGGTCAATTCGAATACATTTTCTTTGGACAGGATTATACGTCGACCTTTGGATCTGAACTGAGGCAAGTTTCAGCAAATGCTGCACTGGCCCCGTTCCAATGGCTCAACGAGTTGAACAGACCGTCCCAGAACGCGACCTTTGGAACGCCGGCTTTCAGAAGCGAAGGTCAATCCAAAAGCAAAGCTGCCGAGATAATCGAAATAGAAGATCCGTTCGAGGATGATGAAACTGACCCTGTCGACGACCGCAACCGCGCACCGCGCAACACCGGTCCGGTTTATCTGGCCGATGTCGGGAGCGGTGCCGCGGTTGTATTCGCTTTGTCGTATTTTCTGGCGAACACAACCGATCCGGATGGAAATCCGCTTAGTATCTCAATGGGTCACAGCACCTCGGGGGCGTTCGACCAAAAAGGTGACGGATGGCGTTACCTCGCAGATGTAGATTTCTTGGGAAACGTAGAGGTTGCTTACACAATCTCGGATGGCTTTATTGAAATAGCCCAAAAGGCCTTTCTAAACGTAGTTGAGAACCTGTTCGAAGGTAGCGATGGTGATGAGCTAATCGTTGGCACCCGAGGGCGTGATCGGATCGACGGTTTGGCAGGCGACGATAATCTGGCTGGACTCGGGGGCAGGGATACAATCGACGGTGGCGCAGGCGATGACAACATCGCCGGGGGCGACGGCGACGACATCTTGTTCGGCGGATTTGGCGATGATTTGATCGCAGGCGGTAGAGGAAATGACTGGATTTCCGGTGGCGCCGGAAATGATCGGCTTTATGGCGAGGCAGGTGATGACGAGATCTACGGCGGGACCGGCAATGACGAGATTCATGGCGGTGAGGGCAATGACCGGTTGTATGGCGAAGAGGGTATTGATCTGGTTTTTGGCGGTGCGGGCAACGATCAGATATTTGGTGGCGCGGGCGACGACCTTCTTTACGGTGAAGACGGCAACGACGAGATGCGTGGCGGTGAGGATAATGATGATCTTAGCGGTGGTGACGGAAACGATCAGCTTTTTGGCAACGCAGGCGATGATACAATCTCGGGCGGTGCGGGCGAAGACCTGATTTCGGGCGATGATGGACAGGATGTATTATACGGCAATGACGGCAATGACGTTATCTTTGCCGGTTCGGGTGACGACAAGATTGATGGCGGCGCGGACGATGACCTGCTGTTTGGTGGCGAAGGAAACGACCATCTTGATGGGGGCGACGGTCACGATGTCATCTCCGGTGAGGCAGGCAGCGATAGTTTGATAGGTGGCATCGGCAACGACGTTTTATCAGGTGGAGACGGGCAAGATATTGTTCTGGGTGGTATTGGTGATGATCTTGTCATTGCCGATGATGATGGCGTGTCAGATCACTATGACGGTGGTGAGGGTCACGACCAACTGGATTACTCCGCTGCAACACAAGCAGTAAGTTTCAATCTTATCGACGGAACCGCGTCTGGCCAGAGCACGGGTGAAGACAGCTTTGACAACTTTGAGCATTTCGTCGGCACCACCGGAAACGACAGGTATTATGCAGGTGCGGGCAGTGCGGAATTAACCGGCAACGGCGGGTCTGACATTTATAGTTTCGTGCAAGGTGACACCGTCGATGCCATTCGATCAATCTATCAGATTACCGATTTTGACAGTGATGATGAAATCCGGATCGGGTCGGGGGCAAGCCAACGGCAGATCAGAGATGCACAAAGGTCGCTTGAAGACCGGATTGAAGAGGGCTTTGGAGACTATGCCGACGGTATCGGTGCGGACGAACCTCGGTTGAGTTATCAGCACGACTGGACCGACACATATAAAAGAACTGTCATTGAAGTTGATTTCGACCGCGATAATGTCGTCGACCTTCAGCTCATACTCGAAGGTGAGCATGTTTTGATCTTTGATCACGCATGATTGAATTAACACAAGGGGCATGAACATGGTTAAATCCAGCGCTTTACCAAACTCCTCTAAAAAAGCTCCGGCGTTTGACCGGATCGGGGGGCGTATCCTTCTTGGCTCAATTCTGGTTTTTGGGCTTCTCGGAGGCGTAGGTGCCTGGGCATTCACCGCGAACCTGACCGGTGCCGTTATCGCGATGGGGACAGTCAAGGTCGACCAGAACCTCAAGCAGGTTCAGCACAGAGACGGAGGGATTGTTGCGGCGATAACCGTACGCGAGGGCGACACAGTCGAAGCCGGACAGGTGATGTTCCGCCTTGATGACGCACAATCACGAACCGAATTGTCGATCTTGTCCACCCAGCATGACGAGGCAGAGGCTCGGCGCGCGCGCCTCGCCGCGGACCGCGAAGGCGTGACGGAGATTGTTTTCCCAACACGCTTTGCCACGTCCAATTCCAAGCATGATGAGTTGATGGCCGGTGAGAAACGGCTGCATTCCGGAAACATCGCAAATCGCGCAAACCAGCGCGAACAACTTGATCTAGGCATCGCCCAAGTCAACGAAGAGATTGCCGCCCTTGCGTCGCAACGTGCTGCATTGACCGACGAAATCGACTTGGTTGACAAGAGCCACGCACGCATCGTCAGCCTGTTCGAAAAAGGCCTCGTGGAAATGCCACGGGTCGAAGATGCCGAGCGCGAGCTGGTGCAATTTCGCGGAAAACTAGGAGAGCTTGACGCAAATATTGCCCGCTCCCGTTCCCGGATCAGCGAGATCGGCATGCGTATTCTTGCGATAGACGAGGTCGCGCGCACCGAGGCGCAGCGCGAGTTGACCGTGGTGGAGGCCCGTATTCTGGAGCTGTCCGACCGGATCGCCGCCGTTGAGGATCGGTTGGCGCGGGCTGAAATACGGGCACCGATTTCCGGCCGGATCAATGAACTTTCTGTATTCACCGAAGGCGGTGTCATAACCCCCGCCGAAGTGCTGGCAACCATCGTTCCGTCGTCCGCCGATTTAAGGATTGAGGTGCAACTGCCCACAACAGCGATCGACCAAGTCTACCTCAATCAGGTCGCCCGCGTTCGTTTCTCCTCGTTCAACCATCGCACAACGCCAGAAGTACTTGGCACCATTTCACATATCGCACCCGCAACCACGACTTCGCCTACGACGGGCGAACCTTTTTATATCGGCTATGTGGATTTGGCCCCGGAAGAGCTTGCGCGTTTGGAGGGCCTTGCCCTGATGCCCGGCATGCCAGCCGAGATATATATTTCCACCCAGGAACAGACTGCGGCAGCATATTTCGCGCGCCCCCTTATCGACCAGTTTGAGCGTGCCTTTAGAGAAGAATGAAAGCGGCTGCCGGATATCGTGGGATATTGTACGGTTGGGTGACAAAAACGCTGTAGTCTCTCAGGCGCTTTTTTGGGCGGCTGTTGTATCGACCGAGGTTTTGTTAGCGATGAGAATCGTGAAATGATCCATCATCCTAAGCAAACGGTCGTTCGAATGTCCTCGGCTTTCAGCTGCCGTTATCATTCGTGCCGCGCAGGTCTATTTGCGATATTCATTACCTACAAGGACGCCGCTGATCCATCTTAACAAGGCTGCGAACTGGTCGAATAACTAGGACCACCTCTGCTACCTGTGGCGCGAGATTGATTCAATCGGGCAGTTGATGAAATATACCTCCGGCCAAAGTCGAGGCCAACTTCTTTGCAGCTCTGGAAAGGTCAGACATGGTGGCGTCGCCAAGTCAAACCAGCCTCCGGCAAACCCGGCGCGGTTCAGTGTCTTCAGCATGTCTGAAGAATGAACAAAAATCACCAATGAGATGAGTGGCTTGAGATGAGTGGCTGTTAAAAGCGAGTTTCTGGCCAAAAGCCTCTGGAAATCGTGCGAGTATTCATCGGTGCCATGTGACGAGCGCCCAATATTCGTGCGCTTGTTTGCGAAAAGCCTAACACTTGGGCGGGTAGGCGGGAATATTTTGATTTAAGGCGCTGCTCACTTGTTAAACACTCTGCCAAAATCGACGTTAGGACAGCTCTGAGAAAAGAGCGCTGCGAGCAGGAAAATCTTGCTGGATCCGCCCCGCTCGCAGCTACAGCAAACGCTGTGCGGTATAGATCGGCCTTTGGCACCTTGTCGTCAAGATGCCGGTCTATTGTTCCGCGCGCCCAAAGAGGATGCCCTCATGAAGATGTCTACCAAATATACCTTATCTGCAACGGCCGCGCTTATGATGACGGGGTCAATGGCCCTTGCGGAATGCGCCGATCCGATAAAAGTTGGCGTGCTACATTCCTTGTCCGGAACGATGGCAATTTCCGAGACCACGCTGAAAGACACGATGGAGCTGTTGATCAAACAGCAAAACGAAGCTGGCGGTCTTTTGGGTTGTCAGATCGAGGCTGTTGTCGTCGATCCTGCCTCCGACTGGCCGCTTTTTGCGGAAAAAGCTCGCGAGCTGCTGACCGTGTCAGAGGTCGACGTGATTTTTGGCGCATGGACCTCTGTGTCGCGAAAGTCTGCTTTGCCTGTGCTGGAAGAGCTTAACGGTCTGATGTTCTACCCCGTACAATACGAGGGCGAAGAAAGCTCGCGCAACGTGTTCTACACCGGTGCCGCACCCAACCAACAGGCCATTCCGGCAACCGACTATTTTCTGGAAGAACTGGGCGTCAAGAAATTTGCTTTGCTCGGCACAGACTATGTCTATCCCAGAACCACGAATAATATCCTTCAGCAATACCTGATCAGCAAGGGCATTCCGGAGGAAAATATCTTTGTCAACTATACGCCCTTTGGTCATTCGGATTGGTCAACGATCGTTGCAGATGTTGTTGAGCTTGGTGCAGACGGCAGTCAGGTGGGAGTCATCTCGACCATCAATGGCGATGCAAATATCGGTTTTTATAAAGAGCTCGCCGCGGCGGGTATTTCAGCTGACGATATTCCAGTTATCGCATTTTCCGTGGGTGAAGAGGAATTGTCCGGCCTTGATACGTCCAACCTCGTCGGACATCTGGCGGCATGGAACTATTTTCAGTCCGCCAAAAGCGAGGCGAATGACAAATGGGTCTCGGAATGGAAGGCCTTTGCGGGCGCAGACCGCGTGACCAACGACCCTATGGAGGCGCACTACATCGGCTTCAACATGTGGGTAAACGCGGTTGAGGCTGCAGGCACCACGGACGTCGATGCGGTGCGTGCAGCGATGTATGGTCAGGAATTTCCGAACCTGACAGGTGGCATGGCCGTCATGCTGCCCAACCACCACCTGACCAAACCTGTGCTGATCGGTGAGATCACAGCTGATGGCCAGTTCGATATTATCAGCCAGACGACCGAAGTTCCCGGTGACGCATGGACAGACTTCTTGCCTGAATCTGCGGTGCTGACCTCGGATTGGAAAGACCTCGGGTGCGGCATGTACAACACTGATACAAAGACCTGCATTCAAATGACCTCCAACTACTAAGGCCTTTCAGCAGGGGCCGCCGAAATTGCGGCCCCGTCCACCACAATATCTTCCTTAAAGGTCTGAATTAACATGCGTGCTGTCCTGATTGGCCTTATCTGGCTGCTGGTGTCGTTTGGTCCGGCGCAGGCTCAAACCCTGCAATCCATCTTGCAAACCCACGCTGAAGAGGTGGCGAGCCCGTCGCGGAGTTCTGTCGCCGTGGTGCTTGATGATCTGGTCACATCCGATCTGGCGCAGGTCGCGGGATTTCTGGAGAACTGGTCAGACCGAAACGTCTGGCAGGACAAAGCCACCGGCAACTTTTTCATTGCAACCGAAGACGACGACACGCTTACCCTGATGGATGTCGATACCGGCGCTGAAACAAGCGCACCCTCTGGAGGCTACAGTCAGATCAAGCCAAACGGGGGTGTCCGGCGCGTCATCGGCTCTGCCCTTGTGCAATTCCAGCTCAGTGAACCCGACCCCCTCCGCAGGCTGTCTGCGCTTGACAGCATTGCGCGACGCGGTGATGCAGATCAACTCGCCCCGCTTATTGCGTCCATAGCGGGCGAAGACGATCCCGCAATCCTGGCTCGCAAAGAGCAACTGATCATCTTCCTGACCGCGCGTTTTGGCGACACACCCCAAGACCGGATCAGCGCATTGCAAACCCTGTCCGGTTCTACTTCGGTTGAGGCCCGTGCCGTTCTGAACCAAATCCTCGCCACAACTTCTGGCGTCGCGGCGCAATCACCCGATGGCAACATCGCCCGCATCATCGACCCAACGGATGACCCGCGATTGCGTTACGCCCAACTGGTCGCCGCAGACCTCGCGCCCGCCATCGTCACCCCCGCCGATATCCGCGCCGCACTTGAGGCGAACGTGATGGAGGGCCGCGCAGGCGGTATTCCGATTGCGCAGCTCGGCAGCGACAGCGCCCGCATTCAGGCCTACTCCGCCTTGTCGGACGCAGGTCTTGCCCCGCCCTTGGTCACGTCCGAGGCCATAACCGCAGCGCTGAATGCTCATGTTTTCTATGATCTATATAATGAGCCGGACACCACCATCACCGACGCTGCCCGCGCCACGCTGAACGGCATAGAGACCCGCGTTGGCTGGGCGCAAACAATCGACCTTGGACTCGACGGGCTGTCACTCGCATCGATCTATTTCCTTGCAGCAATAGGCCTTGCCATTACCTTCGGACAGATGGGCGTCATCAATATGGCCCATGGCGAATTCATCATGATGGGCGCTTACACAGGTTATGTCGTGCAGCTGCTGATCCCCGATTATACCGTTTCGCTGATTGTGGCGCTGCCGCTTGCCTTTGCCGTTACATTCGGCGCGGGTGTCGCGCTCGAACGGCTGGTGATCCGGCATCTTTATCACCGCCCGCTGGAAACCTTGCTTGCGACTTTCGGCATCTCGATCGCGCTCCAACAGCTCGCCAAGAATATCTTCGGTACGCAGGCGCGTCCGCTGACCTCGCCTGACTGGCTCGGTGGCGCGCTGGTCATCTCCGACGTGATCCAGATCAGCTATATCCGCATCGCAATCTTTGTACTGGCGCTGATCTTCCTGATCGTGCTGCTCTATATCCTAAACCGTACGCGGCTGGGGCTTGAGGTGCGCGCCGTTACCCAGAACCGTGGCATGGCAGCCTCTATGGGGATCAACCCGGCCCGCATCAACATGCTGACCTTCGGTCTCGGCTCCGGCATTGCGGGGGTCGCTGGCATTGGTATCGGACTTTATGCGCAGGTCACCTCCGAAATGGGTGCGGGCTATATCGTGCAAAGCTTTATGACAGTCGTCGTGGGCGGCGTCGGATCGGTCTTTGGCACCCTCGCAGGGGCAGGCCTGATCGGGTTCCTGCAAAAAGGGATCGAATGGCTGAACCCGTCCAATACTCTGGCGGCGCAGACCTACATGATCCTGTTCATCATCCTGTTTATTCAATTCCGGCCCAAAGGCATTGTCGCCCCCAAGGGCCGTTCGGCGGCGGACTGACCCATGACAAAAACACACAGACCCTTGGGCAAATCCTTTATCGCCCGCAACCCTTCGGTGCTATACTTCCTCGCGGCCCTTGCCTTGTTCACGGTGGCGGTCACCGTGATGTCGCAGGCGACGGGCACGGGCCTCATTTCCACCTCCTTTGTGAAAACGCTGGGTAAAACCCTGTGTCTGTGTCTGGTGGCCATCGCGATGGACGTCGTCTGGGGTTATTGTGGTATCCTGTCTTTGGGTCATTTCGCCTTTTTCGGGATCGGCGGCTATGCGATCGGCATGTGGCTGATGTATGCGCGCACAGGGAACATTGTCGCCAGCAGCCTGTCTGGCCAGATCATCCCCCCCACCCCGCAAGAAGTCTCAGACGCCATTGGCAACCAAATCTTCGGCGTCGTCGGATCGTCGGACTTTCCGTTGCTGTGGGCCTTTGCCGACAACCTTTATATTCAACTTGCCCTCGCCATACTCATCCCCGGCCTGTTGGCGCTGGTGTTCGGGTGGCTGGCGTTCCGCAGCCGCGTCACAGGCGTCTACCTGTCAATCCTGACCCAAGCCATGACGCTTGCCCTGGCCCTTTACCTGTTTCAAAATGACAGCGGGTTGCGCGGTAACAACGGGCTGTCGGGCCTGCAAAACATCCCTGGTTTCGAGGACAGCGGGCAGGACGTCATCTCGATCCTGTTCTTCGCAGCCTCGGCCTTTGCCCTTGGCCTTGGCTATGTGCTGTTCGCATGGATCACCGACAGCAAGCTCGGCAACATTATCCAAGCCATCCGAGATGACGAATCCCGCGTGCGCTTCCTTGGCTACCATGTCGAAAGCTATAAACTGTTCGTCTTTACGGTTACCGCAATCGTGGCGGGCATCGCGGGTGTGCTTTACTATCCGCAGGCCGGTATCATCAACCCTGCTGAAATCGCCCCGATCGCGTCAATCTATCTAGCGGTCTGGGTGGCCATCGGCGGACGCGGGCGGCTCTACGGGGCCGTGATCGGTGCCGCTGCCGTATCCCTGCTGGCCAGCTGGTTCACAGGCGGCGGTGCGCCCAACATCAATCTTGGTTTTTACACAGTTCAATGGGTCGATTGGTGGCTGGTTCTGCTTGGCCTGTCCTTCGTACTGGTGACACTTTTCGCGCCAAACGGCATTGGCGGGCTCTTTGACAGATTGGTGCGCAAGTCATGACCTCGCTTCTTGAACTCTCCGGCATCTGCAAATCCTTTGACGGGTTTCGCGCGATCAATAATCTGACGTTGCAAATCTCCGAGCCCGAACTGCGCGCAGTGATCGGCCCGAACGGTGCGGGCAAGACCACCTTTATGGACATCATCACCGGCAAGACCAGACCCGACGAAGGTACGATCTTGTTCGGCGATAACAGCCGCTCTTTGGTCGGTATGTCCGAAAGCCAGATTGCAACTCTTGGCATCGGCCGCAAATTCCAGAAACCCACCGTGTTCGAGGCCCAAAGCGTGCGTGAAAACCTCGCTATGGCGCTGAAAAACCCGCGTGGTCCGTTATCCGTCCTGTTTTATCGCAAATCCACCGAAGGCGCGGCGCGGATCGACGCAATCGCCGATGAAATAAATCTTACCGACCATCTGGCGCGCCCTGCGGGCGAACTTAGCCACGGGCAAAAGCAATGGCTCGAAATCGGGATGCTGCTGGCGCAAAGCCCCCGTTTGCTTCTGGTGGACGAACCCGCCGCCGGGATGACCGCGCAGGAACGTGAACACACAACCGACATCTTGAAAAAGGCCGCTGAAACCCGCGCGGTTATTGTCGTTGAACACGATATGGAATTTGTGCGCCGTCTTGGCTGCAAGGTCACTGTGCTGCACGAAGGATCGGTGCTCGCCGAAGGCTCCCTTGATCATGTCACCAAAAATCAGACGGTCATCGACGTTTATCTGGGGCGATCGGATGCTTGAAATTACCGCTTTGAACCTGAAGTACGGTCAATCGCAAATCCTGTCGGACATCACGCTCACCGCCCCTGTGGGTCAGGTCACCTGCATCACCGGGACTAACGGCGTGGGCAAAACCAGCCTGCTCAAAGCCATCGCAGGCCGCCATCCTTTTTTTAGCGGCAGCGTTACGCTGGATGGCACGCCGCTGAACTCGGGTCAGGCCGCGCGCACGGCACAGGCGGGTATCGGCTACGTCCCCCAAGGGCGCGAAATCTTTGCCTTGATGACTGTGCAGGAGAACTTGCAAACCGGCTTTGCCTGCCTGCCCAAGGCCGAGCGCCGGATACCTGATGACATCTTTGATCTGTTCCCCGTACTGGCAGAAATGAAAACACGGCGCGGCGGCGACCTTTCGGGCGGCCAGCAACAGCAACTGTCAATCGCACGCGCTCTCGTCGCCCGGCCCAAGGTTCTGCTGCTGGATGAACCGACCGAAGGCATTCAGCCCAACATCATCCAGATGATCGGTCGCACGATAGATGTTCTGCGCAGCCGTGGCGACATTGCGATCATTTTAGTCGAACAGAATTTCGATTTCGCCTTCAAAAACGCGGATTATTTCCACATCATGCAGCGTGGTCAGATCACGAAATCAATCCCGAAATCGCAAGCCGAAAGAACGGCGATGTTGGAGGCACTGACACTTTGAATGTCTTAATGTGCAACGCCTATTGCGCTGTGTTCAAATCAGCTGACCCTAAGTGTTCCTTTTACCCCGCCTTCAAGCCAGCCTGCTTTCCCAAATGTAAGTTTCCGGTTTACCCATCAGCCAGAAATTCCATTTGATACGCCACAGTCCCATTTAAAACTGCGCAAATAACCAACTAAAACCCAGCGTGCGCTTTTTGAAAAAATAAAGCACTTTTTCAGCACTACAACAGGGCCGCTCGCGTTAAACGGCCCTGAGTTTTATTACATCCACGCGTGCCAGAAGGTCACTTTACTGCCCGACAGCATGATCCACCGATTTTATGTTCTGTCACAGGCAATCCGCGAGTGTCGTTGCAAGAGTGCGGATAAGCTGGGGATAAAGCGTCGGTCCGGGGTCGAGGGTCGACCCCAAAGGATCAATCACGCCGGTCCCGGCCTGCGTCCCGTCAAGCACAGTTGTGATCAGCCCGGCGTTGAATTGCGGTTCCGCAAGAACACAATCGACACCTTCGCTGGCGATCCGTGTGCGAATTTCGGCGATCCGGGCGGGGCTCGGGTCAGAGGCATCGCTGACTGAAATCGCACCTGACGCCGGAAAATTAAAGTCGGTCTCGAAATACTGGTAAGCATCGTGAAAGACGATGAAACGACTGCCTCGCACGGGGTTGAGTATTGCATTCACCTCTGCGGTGAGCGTGTCGATCTCTGACCGGCCCGCGGCGGCATTGGCAAAGTACGCCCCTGCGTTTTCAGGGTCTGCGGCTGAAAGCTGTCCGGCAATGACGTTGAGCCAGGTTGCAGCATTCTGCGTTGAAAGCCATGCGTGAGGGTCATGTGCACCGTGCTCGTGGCCTTCATGCCCGGCCTCTGCCTCTGCCTTGGTATGATTATCATGATCCTCGTCATGCGCGCCATCTCCATGGTCTTCATGATCCTCGTCGCCATGTTTATGTGCCTCGAACAAGGCACCCTCACGGAACTCCAGCGCGATGGTGCCGTCCGTTTCCATCAGGGCTGTCACCGATGCATCTGTTGCCAGTGTTTTGATCGCGTCCCAGAGCCATGGGGTCAGATCGGGACCAACCCAGAACACAAGTCCGGCATCCTGCAATGCGGCAGCCTCGGACGGGCGCAGGGCATATTCATGCGGGCTGGCGCCGGATTGAACAATCAGATCAGGCGTGCCGACACCCTCCATCACACGTGCGACCAGCGAATGAACCGGCGCGATATCGGCAACCACACGCGGCACCTCGGCCAAAGCTGTTCCGCCCATCAGGGCAACGGTCAACGAGAAGGGTAGCAGCGTTCTGGACATTGGTTTCTCCATGTGATCTTATAACATATCAACACCTCTAATTAAAATGTGATAACATGACAAGTGGCTCTTCCATGGCTCCCGATGACCAGAACGGATTGATCGGCTTTGCGCGACATGATCACGCAACTTGTGTCAAACAAGGTCTGTCCGCTGCCGAGACGCATTGTGCGGACGAAGGGCTGCGGCTGACGCCTGTGCGTCGCAAGGTTCTGGAAATACTCCTGCACGAGCACAAAGCCCAAGGCGCATATGCGATCCTTGACCGTTTGCGCAGCGAAGGATTTGGCTCGCAACCCCCTGTCGCATACCGTGCGCTTGATTTTCTGGTGTCCAACGGTCTGGCCCACAAGGTTGAACGGCTCAATGCGTTCATTGCCTGTGCGCACCCGCAAGAAGCGCATACGCCGGCCTTTATGATCTGCCGTTTGTGCGACGCAGTTGCCGAGGCGCACTCGGCACCTGCGCGGGGTGCTTTGGGGGCCGCCGCACGTGCAACCGGTTTCCGGATAGAGCGTACTGTGGTCGAAGCCGAGGGCGTCTGCCCGAGCTGTGTGGAAAAGGCCGACACATGAGCCTTGTCCGCGTCGAAAACCTGAGCGTTGGCTACGGCAGCAAGACCGTGCTTTCAGACGTATCGCTTTGCGTGGACGCAGGCGAGATCGTGACGATTGTCGGCCCGAACGGATCCGGTAAAACCAGTCTGCTGCGCGCCATTATCGGTGCTGTAAAGCCGTCACATGGCAGGGTGATGCGCGGGGTGGACGTGCGCGTGGGGTATGTTCCGCAACAGTTGCACATTGATCCGACGTTGCCGATCACGGTGGCACGGTTTCTGGCGTTGCCGGACAGGGTTGCGCCCGACGCCATCAAGGATGCACTTGCTCAGGCTGGTGTGCCTGACCTGTCGGGCGCACAAATGTCGCGGCTTTCGGGCGGGCAGTTCCAGCGTGTGCTGCTGGCGCGCGCCTTGATTGCAAAGCCGCATCTGTTGTTGCTGGATGAAGCGACCCAAGGGCTGGACCAGCGCGGTTCTGCCGCGTTCTACCAACAGATCGAAACGGTCCGGCGTGACACCGGTTGTGCCATCCTGATGATCAGTCACGAGTTGCACGTTGTGATGAGCGCATCGGACCGGGTGATCTGCCTGAACGGGCATGTCTGCTGCGAAGGGACGCCGGATGTGGTGGCATCGGCACCGGAATATCGCGCTTTGTTCGGGACAGGAACAATGGGTGCGCTGGCGCTCTACCGGCATGATCATGACCATGATCATACGCATGGACACAAACATCACCATGAACATACGGATGCCGCTGAATGATGCTGGATGATTTCATGATACGCGCCACGCTTGCGGGCATCGGGGTCGCCATCGCTGCTGCCCCACTGGGTTGTTTTGTTGTCTGGCGGCGCATGGCCTATTTCGGGGACGCGACCGCGCATGCGTCGATCCTGGGGATCGCACTTTCGCTGGCTTTGTCGATTTCGGTGTTTGCGGGCGCAATGGTGATCGCCCTGTTGATGGCGTTGACGGTAAACCTGCTGACGGGGCGCGGCTATGCGATGGACACGTTGTTGGGCGTACTTGCGCACTCCGCTTTGGCCTTTGGACTGGTCGCAGTATCGTTTCTGTCGGGCATCCGGATTGACCTGATGGCCTATCTGTTTGGCGATATTCTGGCGGTATCCCGCATGGATCTGGCGGTGATCTGGGGGGGGGCGGCGCTGGTTGTGGGGCTCATCGGGTGGCGCTGGTCGGCTCTGTTGACCGCGACGCTGAACGAGGATCTGGCGTATGCGAGCGGGATCAATCCCAAGCGCGAACAACTGGTTCTGACGCTTGCGCTGGCTGTCACCGTTGCGGTTGCCATAAAGGTGGTCGGTGTCCTGCTGATTGCGGCAATGCTGATTATTCCAGCCGCCGCCGCAAGACCGCTGGGGCGTACACCCGAAAGCATGGCGTTGGGCGCGGCGGTCATCGGCAGCCTGTCGGCAGCAGTCGGGCTGCGGGCGGCCTATGTCTTTGACACACCCGCAGGGCCGTCGATTGTCTGTATCGCGGCGCTGATTTTTGCGGCGCTGGGCATTGCAGGCGGACTGCGCGCGCGGTCCAAATGAAACTTTTCTATTCGCATTCAGGAACGAGGTGACAGTGTGAAAAAACACTGGCTTGGTGATGTTTTTGATGATGCCTGCCGCACTTCTGGCGCAGGAAACACGCGACGTTGATGCCCACGAGCATGGTCATTCCGCGCTAAACATTGCCATTGAAGGCACACAGGTCGCGATGGAATTCGAGGTCCCAGGTGCCGACATTGTACGCTTTGAATACGAGGCCGAAACCGCCAAAGACCGCGCCAAACTTGATGCGGCAATTGCCGAGCTGTCAAAGCCGCTTTCGCTGTGTGTGCTCCCGGACGCCGCGGGCTGCTCTGTTGTGTCATCCACCGCTGGGTTGCACGGCGATCACGAGGAGGAAGGCGAGGGGCACACCGAATTCCATGCCGAATATCTGCTGCCCTATGCCTCGCCGCTGGATAACATCCTTTTGCCCTTCCGCTTTGCCCCTGAAAGACGCGCGCGTGCCGGGGATGCACGTGCCGCCGCCCTGACCCTGACCGATGCGCTGGGCCTGTCGCGGGACAATGTTGCATCTGCCACCGCTGACCGCCTTAGCGTGGGTCAACAACAGCGGGTTGCGTTAGTGCGGGCCCTGATTGGCGCGCCACCGCTTATTATCGCTGACGAACCCACTTCGTCCCTTGATGCAGGGTCGCAGGCAAGCTTTCTGGACCTGCTTTTTGCGCAGTGCATCGCAGCCGGACCGACACTGTTGATGGTCAGCCATGACGAAGGACTGGCCTCGCGTTTTGAGCGGAGTATCCGGATGGAAGACATCGCCACATTGACGCGCGAGGGCGCGGCAAGATCCTGTTGCGACTTGCCTTGCGCAGCTTGATCGCGCGGCGACTTACGGTCGGGCTCACGATATTTGCGGTCGCTTTGTCGGTCGCGTTGTTTCTGGGTGTGGAAAAGGTGCGCACCGGGGCAAAAGCCAGTTTCGGTGATACGATTTCCGATACAGATCTGATTGTCGGCGCGCGGTCGGGTTCCGTTCAACTTTTGCTCTATTCGGTGTTTCGCATCGGCAATGCCACCAACAACGTCAGTTGGCAGACATACCTCGACATTGCTGCGCGACCCGAGGTCGATTGGATTGTGCCTATCTCGCTGGGGGATTCACACCGGCAGTTTCGGGTGATGGGCACAACGCAGGAATATTTCGAGCGGTATAAGTTTCGCGGTGGCAGGGCGTTAGGGTTTTCCCAAGGGCAGGTATTCTGGCCAAAACCGGCACCCTCGCGGACCGCACGGTGATTGTCAGCCTTGAGGCGATAGAGGCGATCCATGTGGATTGGCAAAGCGGCGTGCAGGTTCCCGGCCAAGGGACAACACCCGATGACATCCAGCAGATGGATCTGGAGCCAGATGCGATCACTGCCGCGATGATCGGGGTAAAGTCACGCCTGAAGGTCTTTGCCCTTCAGCGCAGTATCAATGAATATCCGCAAGAACCGCTGGTGGCGGTCTTGCCCGGTGTCGCATTGCAAGAGCTGTGGGGCATTGTGGGCATTGCCGAAACAGCGCTTGTTGCCATGTCTGCGATGGTGGTGGCAACAGCGCTTCTGGGGATGGCTGCAATGATCTTTTTGGGTCCGAACGAGCGGCGGCGTGAAATGGCGATATTGCGCGCTGTCGGTGCGCGACCTTTGACGGTCGTGGGGCTTTTGATGCTTGAGGCCGTGCTGATTGCGACATTGGCGGCGGTCATCGGTATCGGTTTGCTCTACGCGGGATTGTGGGTTCTGTGCCCTTACGTAGATGCCGCATATGGGCTATATTTACCGATAGAGCCGCTGTCGTCACGCGAAGTGCTTGTTGTGATTGCAGTGATCCTTGCCGCCGCCGTTACAAGTCTGTTTCCTGCTGTTCGGGCATACAGGCTTTCGTTGGCGGACGGCATGACCGTGAGAAGCTAACAGATTTTGGAGGAAGCAGGATGGATACCAAACGCCGTACATTACTTCTGGGTATTTCCGCCCTTCCAGGGTTGGCTGTCGCACAGCCGCTTGCCGCTTAGACCGCACGGCAGATTGGCTGGGCCGAATTGGTTCCACCGGGCGTGCCACAGGCACAGATTATCGGTGAGGGGGTTCTGGACGAGATGACAGACATCTGGCGGCCTGAATTTGACAAAAACGCCACCCGTTTTGTCACTGCGCTGAACGGCACAAAGGCGCGGATGTCGGGGTATATGCTGCCGCTTGAGACAAGCGGGAGCGGCGTCACCGAGTTTATCCTTGTGCCCTATGCCGGTGCCTGTGTGCACGTTCCGCCACCGCCGCCGAACCAGCTGGTGTTTGTGACCACGGGCACGCCATATAATGGCACGGGCCTGTTCGAGGCTGTCAATGTGACTGGCATGTTCGGAACGGCATCGACCAGCACGCAACTGGCGGACATAGGCTATGCGCTGTCTGCGGATTTGATCGAGCCGTTTCATAGATAAATGCGGGCTTATTCAACCACTGATATCAGTTTCGACCCCTTAATTGCATCCTGCTTTTTTGTTGCTTGCTCAAAGAACCGGACCGTCGCAGATTAGCGTACCCCCTGTTCGGGGGATATACATTGGGTGCGATGCGAATACGCCATTATGATGAAAAACACTTACAAAACAATTTCCCCCGCTTCCCTTTTCCTCGGTGTGGTCCTGTTCGGGCTGTTACTGACTTTTGTGACCGTTTGGATTGCCCTGTCACAGCCGCAGATCGACTTGCCCGAAGGGGCCGTTCCGACGCGGGTCGGAGCGGTCGAGGTGATTGCGAGCGACCTGCTGGAAGAGCCGGACCTGCTTGGCAGCTACACCGCCATTCAGGAGTTTCGGGCGCGCCAAACGCTTATACACGGCGAACTGAACCAACCGGACGTCACGGTCGCCTATGCACTGCCAGACGGTTCGCAAGCGGAAGGTACATACCCGGTTCGTGAGCGGCATCCGCGCGATTTGCATTGGATGTTCTGGTTCCAGATTGGAGTCGGGCTTGTCTCGTTGTTTATCGGTGGCTGGGTGATCAGCCTGCGGCGCAATGATTGGGGCGTGCGCATGTTTGCGCTGACAGCGGTTTTTGTGCCGGTGTTCGCCCATGCCGCCGCGATATATTCGACGCGTCAGATTGCGCTCGACGGGGCCTTGTTTCGGACGTTGTCCAGCATCAATGCTTTTGGGGCTATCGCGTTTGGCATCGCGCTGGTGGGTCTGTTTTCGCAATATCCGAAACAACTGTTTCGCCCCGTCTGGTTACTGATCCCGACCGTGATTTATGGCACAGCAATCTTTTTGAATATCTCCAATCTTCCGCCGGATAATATCCTTGGTCTGGCTGTTTTGTCGCAAATGTTGATCGCGCTTGTACTGGGTGTGGTGCAGTGGTTTGCCAGCCGCCGTGAACCGCTGAACCGTGCCGGATTGCGCTGGTTTATTCTGGTGTCGCTGGTTGGCTGTTCCTTGTTCGTTTTTTCCAGTTCGGCCCCGATCACCCTTGGAATTTCGGAACAGGGTTACCTGCCGCAGGGTATTGCGTTCGCGTTTTTCAACATCATGCATCTGGGTCTGGCGCTTGGTGTGATGCGGTACAAAGTGTTCAATCTTGATCGCTGGTCATATTACATCTGGCTCTGGATCACCGGAATGGTTCTGATCTTTGTTGTTGATCTGGTGCTGATCCGGTTCTTGCAACAACAGCCATGGGTGTCACTTGGGGCCGCATTGTTGATCGCCGGATTTTTGTATTTTCCGGTGCGCCAAGTTTTGTTGAAGTTCTTTTTGCACCGCCGTGCTGCATCGCTGACCGGACGTGTGGCGGATATTGTCAGAACCGCGCTCTCTCCGGGCAGTCAGGAACATGCAGCGCGCTGGGATGCCTTGCTTACCGCAGTATTCGAGCCTTTGGCCCCCCCTGAAATAGCGGATCAGCTGGTGCAAAAACCGCAGATTGAAGAAGATGGGCTGGCGTTACTCATCCCCGGCATTGACGGATTGGGGGCACGCCGGGTCAGATATGCGCAAAAGGGCAAACGGTTGTTTTCGCCCGACGACCTCGAAGTTGCGGCAAATATGATCGAAATGCATAATCTAGCTGCCGAAAGCCGTAAAGCCTATGAACAAGGGGCAAGCCTCGAGCGGAACCGGATCAGCAAAGATGTTCATGACAATATCGGTGCACAACTGCTAAGTGCGTTGCATTCGCGTGAGGTGAGCCGCAAGGACGATCTGTTGCGCGACAGCCTGAACGATCTGCGCGCCATCATCAATGACGGGTTTCAGGCCGAATTTGCATTGATGCCGATCCTTGCCGACCTGCGGACCGAAACCGCACAGCGGCTGGAAGCGAACAGCGTTACACTGAACTGGAACAGCCCGATACGCAGCGGATTGGACGATGGTCCAATTATGTCGTTCGAGGTCATCAATGGTCTGCGCTCGATCCTGCGCGAGGCTGTTTCAAATGTGCTGCGACACTCCGGTGCATCGGTTGTCTGGGTCAATATCTCGTTGAAGGTAGGCGAAATCGCACTTGATATCGAGGATAACGGAAAAGGTCTGCCTGCGGATACTTTTACAGGCAACGGTAACGGAATACCCAATATCGTTGACCGCGCCGGGGTGCTGATGGGGCAAAGTCACATCGGTGCGCGGCGCAATGGCGAAAGAGGAACACGTATCCACGTCACTCTTCCCACCCAGCCTGATATGCTGCGCAAGAAGGCTGCCGAATGATCAGGGACATCCTGATACTGGAGGATGTGCGCCAATCACGGGAATGGCTGGCCGAGATTGTGAAAAAGATTTTTGCGGACCCCAATATTGTCAAGGAAGCGACCCTGCGCGGGGCGGAACATGTGTGCGACACTCACATTTTTGACCTTGCACTTGTCGACCTGAGCTTGCCGGACGGAGAAGGCGTGACTTTGCTGCGACGTCTGACACGCGAACAGCCAGACTGTATAACTGTGGTGACGACAGTGATGGCCACCGACAGCGCGATTGTATCGGCACTTGCCGCAGGGGCGCAGGGGTATCTGCTGAAGAACGAACCCGAGGAGATTTTGGAAAACCAGCTTCGTTTGCTGTCGACTGGTGTGCCGCCCCTCAGCCCCCAGATTGCACGGCGCATCATGCACCATTTTCAACTGACAGGGCCGCACTACGAGACAACAAGCAACTTGACCAAGCGCGAAACCGAAGTCCTCAGATTGATCGCGCGCGGGTTGCGTGTGGGTGAGGTTGCCAAGACATTCGGATTGGCCGACAGCACCGTGATCACCCACATCAAATCTGTCTACCGTAAACTGGAAATCTCGAACCGGGCCGAGGCGGCACTGCATGCCAGCAGGCTGGGTTTGCTGACCGATGATTTCCCGACAAAATAACAAATTCTTCCACAGGTTGCATAATCCCCCCTTTATGGGGGAGGGACCAATCCCCCGATATCGTTGATATTTATTCCTGTCAGGCTGCCAGAATATTACCGGATGCTTTGCACTTGTAACCCGCAACCCGGAAAAAGCCGGGCTGCGATAAATCACTTTAGGGGATATAGATGAATACGAAACTTTTCTTGCGGGGCACGGTTGCTGCGCTTACTTGCCTGTCTCTGGGTGCCTGCCTTGGCAATGGCAATGGCGGCGGCGGTCTTGCTGGTGGCCCTGCCGGTGGTGGAACTTATCAGGCGAATGTGGACCGCGTACAAGGGTTGGGACCACAGACGGTACGTCAAGCGGGCGTTGTGAATTACCAAGGAAAAACAAGGCTCGAAACCGTTGCGGCCAACAGCAGCACGTTAAACGGATACTTCATCGGTGATCTGGCCTTTGCCGCTGATTTTGACAACGATACATTTAACGGTACGGCGACCAATTTTGCGGGTGAAGTCGATGGTACGCCAGTCACCCTTGCAGGTACGTTGTCGAGCTCTAACACGGCGGATCCGAACATCGTCGTGCAAACAGATATTGTCGTTCCGGTTGTTGGAGGCACAGTGACAACAGGAAGCCTGATCGGAAACATGCGCGGCACATTGACGGAGTCCGTTGATAATCAAACGGCAGATGCACAATTAGTAGTGACGGGTTCATTTTTTGGTACAAATGCGACAGGTGCGGGTGGCGGAGCAACAATGCTGCTGAACAATACAGGTGGGGTTGGCTTCACTTTTGGCGGTGCCGGCACCTTCTATGCTGATCGCCAGTAACCGGACGTGAATTTAAGCAGGAGCCCATTTTTTACCTCGTCTGTGGCCTCCCGAAAGGGGGGTCATAATTTTATTTCAGGTCTGTGTTTTGCCATAGTGCTGGCTTTGACAGGCACCTCACAGGTTTCCGCCCAAACCGCCGTTCCCCAGGACTGGCTGCGTGCGAACGAACAGATGGGGGCCGGCAATCCGCAAGGCGCGCTGCCCTATCTGGAACAACTGGTCCGCGACAACCCCGATGTGGTTTTGTACCGTCTCGAGCTTGGATACGCGCTTTACCTGCTCGAGCGGGACGCGCGGGCGCAGTATCATTTCCTACAGACGCGTGGTGCTGACCTGAACGTCCAACAGCGCCAGGCCGTTGACAGCGCACTTGCCAGGATTGCGGCGCGCAAAAGCTGGTCCATCAGGCTTGATATGCGTGTTGAACCTGCATCGAACGCGGGCAAGGGGACCGCAGCGGGCAGTGTAAATGTCGGTGGCTTGATCCTGCCGGTTCCCAATACCCTGCGTGCAAAATCTGCGACGGGGCTGGTGATCGGTGCGGGTGCGACCTACCGCCCGCGGTTGTCACAAAACCTCGAGGCGACAGTATCACTTGATACGCTGATCAAGCAGTATGATGACCTTGCACTGCGCGAAACCCAGATTGTCGGCCGTACCGGATTGCGGTTTTCGCCAAAGCAGAACGTCTATGTCGAGGGTGGGTTGTTACTGGGCAAAACCTATTCCGCCGGAACGTCATACAGTGATCGTTTCGGGCTTTATGGCAATTATACCGGTCTGATTGGCGACCGGGCTTCTATCCGTGTTGGCGTTGAACGCTACCGGATACGGCACGATACATTCCCGCTTGCAGACGGGCCGCGCACCCAGATTGATGCACAGTTTGCCTATGCGCTTTCCTCCAGCACAATTCTGCGGACCCGTGGATATGTGCTGCACACCGATGCAGCCAGTCCGCTGCAATCCGGCGTGCAGGGCGCGCTGACACTGGGTGCCGTCTATGCGTTCAAGGGTGGATTGGTGGCGAGTATGGATGTCACCACCGGTTTTGAAAACCGCGACGGGGTCAGTGCGCTGACCGGAAACCGCCGCAAAGACCGATCCAGCTCTATCGACGCAGAGCTTTACAATTCGAAGTACCAGATCGGCCCGTTCGCACCTGTTTTGCGGGCGCAGTGGCAACGCAACACATCCAATCAGGTGATCAACAGCTATACAAACTCATCCATCAGCCTTGGATTGCGTACATCTTTTTGACCGGACGGGTGTTCGCCACTGGAACGCCAGACTGGCGCTGCGTGAAGCACAGGCCTTAGCCACCCGTCAGCGCATCCTCAATGGCGTCGTTCCAACCCAGATAAAACGCATCGCCGTCACGGATCACAGGCCGCATCATCACCTTGGGCTGCGCTGATATCTGCGCCTCGGCCTCCGAATTTTTCAACCAGTCATTTAGGCCGCGGTAATCGTTTGAAGTCCGGTCAACCAGACGGTCGCCAAACTCGACGATAAGCTCTGCCAATTCTGTCTCGTTCAGTGGGTCAGCGCGGACATCGCGGAACGTGATGGTCTTGCCTTCGGCCTCAAGCGCCTTGCGAGCTTTCTGGCAGTCCGAACAGGTGCTCAACCCATAAATGATCATAAGCCGTCCTCCAACAAAGTCGTACCAAAGTCACCGCGCAGGGCCACTTCAAGCAATTCAAGGTCCGCCGAACAGTCGCGGTACTGCGCCGCCAACTTTGGCGGGATGACAAAGGCATCGCCGGGTTGCAGATCGCGGCTTTCCTGACCTTGGGCCCACAGTGTCATGGTGCCCTGCATCACAAAGGTGAAATGGATGTCGGCGTCATGTCTGGATGCAGGCGGCACGCCTTGATCAAAGCGTGCAACCTGAATACCGGCAACACCCTTTGTCGCCGCTGTAATGCCTGTATCGCGCACGTTAAATCCGGGAATACGGAAGGGCACCCAAGTCGCGGTGTCTTTTATATCATGCACAAAGGTCTGGCCGTCCCATTCACGGGCTGCATCCCCGCGCCCGTTGGGCAGGGTGAAATCATGGTCAATGGTCGTGATATGTTCGGCCGGAACGCCAATCTCGATCACCTCGATATCGGGGGACGCATGCATGACGCGGTGTCGAATGCCGGGGGGCTGGGTTACGCAGTCGCCCGCATGCAGGCGTATCATCTCGTCGCCCTGATCCTCGTAGTAAATATCGACCCAACCCTTGTAGCAAAAGATCAACTGAAACCCGACGGTATGATAATGCACCATGTCCGGCACCGGCCCACCATCAGGGATGCGGATGTGGCTGGCAATGATCGACCCGCCAAGTCGTGTGGGGATCAGATCGCGGTAGTGCATGCCCGCGCGGCCAATAACCCAAGGGGCTTCATCGAGCAGACGGCGCACGGCAAATTCATGCCGGGTTTTTGTGTGCTCGACTGTGGGCGTCAGCGGCACCACTTCGATGCGGGTGCCATTGGGGGCGGTCAGATGTCGCTCTCCGCCTGCGAAATCTTCGGGATGATCGGTCAGGATGCGCAGATACCCCGGCGGCACATCAGCACCTTTTTCGATACGCACCCGCAAGCCATGTCCCGAAAAGCTGGCGACCGACGGATCATCAGCCGGAAAGATATTTTCCAGCCGCATGCCAAGCGTCTTGGTGAAAAACGGCAGATCATCGCGCAACTCGGAGGTGGGGAGCAAAACTTCGGCCAAGATATCCGGCGGGGTCATAATGTGGTCCTGAACAAGATGTGTCGGTGCTCCTTAACCTATCGCAGGCGCTGGTCGAAAGCATCAAGTACATTCTCTGCCGCTTCCAACGCCCTTTCTAGATAGCCGCCAAATTCGGGGGCTCCTTCGGTTTCGGCAAAGTCCGCCAACCGCAGGCGAGGCATCCTGAACCTCGACCATCGGATCGTGACGGCTGGTTGCATTGCCGGACAATTCCGCCGCGCGCCAGAATGGTACGTCATAAATGACGAGGGCTTTGGGCTGTTCTGCCATCCACGTCGGCGGATCACAGGGGGCCGGTGCATGCCACCGACGGCACCAACGCTGCGCGCTCAATGCAGTATGATACTTCCAAAGGCCGCTGGAGCAAAACGATTTGCGACCTGCTTGATGAGGCCACTCGTACAACAAGGTACGAAGGCTGGCGCAGGGCCGTGGATGCAACTCTGAGCGTTTGATCCTGCGCCGGCACCATATTGGCTGCCGATAAGGAATACAGCCCGATCATGCTTGCGATGCCTCCCCGACACCGCAAGCAGACGCCCCGCAAGCGGAGTCTGCGGGGGCTTTCCGGCACCGGAGGGGGCCAGCGCCGGAAGGATCAGCTTATGCAGCTTTGGGTTTGAGCGCCCCGATTGTGACGTCCAATGTCTGCTCGGCACCTTTGCGCAGGATCGTGACCTTTGCAGCGGCTTCAGGTGTTGTCGTGGCCACGGCACGGGTCAGATCGCGCAGTTCGGTGATGTCGTTGCCATTAAAAGACAGAATGATATCGCCTTTTTCCAGACCCGCCGTCGCTGCGGGGCTGTCCTCTGACACCGCTTCGACCACAGCACCTTTGGGCGCGTCAAAGCCCAGCACATTGGCGACCTCGTCTGTCATGGGGCGAATGTTCACCCCTAACCAACCGCGTGTCACCTGACCGTCATCTGCCAGATCGGCAACGATGGTTTGCACCAGATCGGAAGGCACCGCAAAACCGATACCCACAGACCCGCCATCCGGTGAAATGATCGCAGAGTTCACCCCGATCACCGCACCTGCGTTGTTAAAGAGCGGCCCACCGGAATTGCCCCGATTGATCGCAGCATCGGTCTGGATGAAATCATCGAACGGGCCGGATTGAATGTCACGCGACAGCGCCGAAATGATCCCCGACGTAACCGTGCCGCCAAGACCAAAGGGATTACCGACGGCAACCACTTCATCGCCCACGCGCAGGCCCTTGGACGTGCCGAATTCAACAAAGGGCAGATCGACATCGGCCTTTATTTTCAACACAGCGATATCCGTCATCGGATCGCTGCCCTCCACAGTTGCTTCGAAACTGCGGCCATCTGCCAGTTTGACAGTCACGGTTTCGGCACCCTCTACCACATGATGGTTGGTTACGATCTTGCCGTCCGCTGACACGATAAAGCCTGATCCAAGTCCTTGACGTGTCTCGGGCGCAGCACCCTGTCCGGGCATCATGTTTTCAAATTGCTTGCGCATGGCGTCGGGCATGTTGTCGGGCATGTTGTCGGGCAGCGTCATGTTGGCGTTCTGCACCTTGCTTGTGACTTCGATGAACACCACAGCAGGGGATACCGCCTCGACCAGATCGGCATATCCTCCGGCTGGAACGGCGAGTGCAGCACTTGGCAGAACGGTCAGCGCCGAGGTCGAGAACAAGGCCGCAGTCAGGGCAAGAGCCAACAGGCGTGGTGATTTTGTGGGGAAATTCATGTGCGATACTCCTCGCGTTTTTCTGTTACCTTCCCCAAATGGAACGGTAGGCTTACAGCGCAATCAGGTCTGCTATACAAATTTGTTAGATTGCCCCGCTGTGCATAAAACCTGTCTATATAGGCTGCATCAGAGTTCAGGATGGCACGGAAATGAAACTACTTGTTGTCGAGGATGACGCCACCACAGGGGCCTATATTGCGCGGGGCCTGCGCGAGGAAGGACATGTGGTCGATCTGGTTGCCGATGGTCAGACGGGCCTGATTGCCGCAACGGGCGGGGGGCATGATGTGCTGATTGTGGACCGTATGCTGCCCAAAGTTGACGGGCTGACCCTGCTCAAGACATTGCGCGGTGCGGGTAATCGTGTGCCTGTGCTGCTGCTGACCGCAATGGGCGATGTTGACGACCGGATTGCGGGGCTGAATGCGGGGGCCGATGATTACCTGGTCAAGCCTTTTGCCTTTGGCGAACTTTCTGCACGGGTTGCGGCACTTGCCCGCAGACCAAAATCGCTGGACCTGGAAACCACGCTTGAAACGCGCGATCTCAGAATGGATTTGATCAGTCGGAAGGTGACGCGCGGTGCAGTCGAAATTGACCTGTTGCCGCGCGAATTTGCGCTGCTGGAACATCTTTTGCGGCGCAAGGGCAGGGTGCAAACGCGTACGATGCTGCTCGAATCCGTTTGGGATATCAGCTTTGATCCGATGACCAATGTGGTCGAGACACACATCAGCCGTTTGCGTGCCAAGGTGGACCGGCCCTTTGACACTGAATTGATCGAGACCGTGCGCGGTGCCGGATACCGGATGATCACATGATCACAAGACTTGCCCAGCTTTGGCGGTCGATGCCGGTGCGGTTGGCGGTACTGCTGGTCGCGTTGTTTTCAACCGTCAGTTTATTAAGTCTGGCCGCCAGCTATGCGGTGACCCAATCCTCGTTCGAACAGGCAATCCGCGCGGATCTGGCCCAAGACCTTGCCGGTTTTCGTGCCGCCCCCAGTGCCCGTGCTGTGGCGCTTCTGGTCGAGGCGGAATCGCGTGATACCGATCCTAACCGATTGATTTTGAGCTATGTATCGCCCAATGGCCAGATTTATGGCAATGGCGCAATCGCCCGTGATGACGAGGGGTTCCATATCATCTCGCTTGATGCCGACCGCACCCAGTATGATGGCGATTATCTGACCCTGACCGAGCCATTGTTCGGCGGGCTTTTGACCATCGCGCGCAGCCGAGCCGAGATTGCAGCACTTGGCGATGTGTTTGTGAACATCCTTTTGATCTCGCTTTTGCCGACGGTCCTGATTGCGTTATCAGGCGGGCTGATCCTTGCGCGTCGCTCTAAACGGCACGTCGAAGTCGTGGGACATGCGCTGGATGATATGACCACGGGCGACCTTGGCGCGCGGGTCCAGATCGGGCCACGATGGTCCGATGATCTGCGCCGGATTGGCGGCAAGGTGAACCAGATGGCGGTCGCGCAAGAGGCGTCCGTTGCGGCGCTCAAGCAGGTGTCGCTGGACATTGCCCATGATCTGAAAACCCCGATCCAACGTGTCTCGCTGCATCTGGATACTTTGGCGCAGGTCACAGACGGGAACACGGAACAGGGTGCATTGATCGCAAAAGCACAAACCGAGCTCGTCGGTATCACGTCGGTTTTCCAATCCTTGCTGCAACTTGCCCAAGTCGAGGCAGGATCGCCGAAAGCGCGGTTTACATCTGTTGACCTGACCGCCCTGTGCCACACAATGATCGAGGTGTTCGAACCTGCGGCAACAGAAAACGGGCAGGTCTTGCAGGGGGATTTACCCGATGAGCCGGTGACGGTCACGGGGGACAAGGCGTTGCTGGGCCAGATGATTTCAAACCTGATTGAAAACGCGATGCGCCATACGCCGTCCGGCACTATCATCACAGTTGGGTTGGATGCTTCACAGGACGGCCCTCAACTTTGCGTGACGGATACCGGACCGGGCATTCCGCCAGATGAACGCGAACATGCGCTGCGCAGGCTCTACCGTCTGGACCGCAGCAGACATACGCCGGGCAACGGTTTGGGTCTTAGTCTGGTCGATGCGGTGGCGACGCTGCATAATGCAACCTTGGAATTGGGGGGCAACGCGCCGGGCCTGCGCGTGACTGTCTTGTTCTGAACAACCCTGCGGCGATTTGCACCTGTGCAAAGATCCGTGAAATAACATACCCACGCGCGAAACCAGGAACGGGGATTTAATCATGCTTGACGGGTTCTCAGCCGAGATGTTGGCGCGGGTGCAGTTTGCATTCACGGTCTCGTTCCATATCATCTTTCCCGCCTTCTCCATCGGGCTTGCCAGTTTTCTTGCGGTCCTGAACGCGCGCTGGTTGTGGACAGGCGACGATACGTTTCGCGTCCTGTTCGATTACTGGAAAAAGATATTTGCCGTCGCGTTCGGCATGGGCGTCGTGTCAGGCATTGTGATGGCCTATCAATTCGGCACCAACTGGTCGGTGTTCTCTGACAAGGCCGGACCAGTGGTGGGTCCGTTGATGGCCTACGAGGTGCTGTCAGCGTTCTTCCTCGAGGCTGGTTTTCTGGGCATCATGCTGTTCGGCCGCAAACGTGTGGGCAACGGTTTGCATATGTTTGCAACAGGTATGGTGGCCATCGGCACGTTGATTTCGGCGACATGGATTTTGTCGGTAAATTCGTGGATGCAGACACCCGCAGGTTTTGACATCAACGAGGTTGGACAATTTATTCCGGTCGATTGGTGGCAGATCGTGTTCAACCCGTCGTTTCCGTACCGTCTGGTACATATGGTGCTTGCCGCGTTTCTGACCACGGCGCTGGTTGTGGGTGCAGTTGGCGCGCTGCATCTGCTGCGTGACCGCGCCGATAAGCCAAGTCGGCGGATGTTCTCGATGGCGATGTGGATGCTGGCGCTGGTCACGCCACTGCAAATTGTGGCGGGGGATTTACACGGGATCAACACGCTTGAGCACCAGCCCGCCAAGGTGATGGCGATGGAGGGGCATTTCGACAGCTATCCCGACGGTGCGCCCTTGATCCTGTTCGGTATCCCGAATTCGCCGGAAAAACGGGTGGATTACAAGATCGAAATCCCCAAGCTGTCGTCACTGATCCTCAAGCATGACCTGAACGCACCGCTTGCAGGGCTTGATACGATTGCGGATGAAAACGAACCACCTGTGGGCGTTGTGTTTTTCTCGTTCCGGGTGATGGTCGGTCTCGGGTTTGCGATGCTGGGCCTTGGCATCTGGGGATTGTACATGCGCGCACGCGGCAGGCTTTTTGATGCACCGATGCTCTACCGCGCGTCCATTGTGATGGGGCCTGCAGGTTTTATCGCGGTGCTCGCCGGATGGATCACGACAGAGGTCGGCAGGCAGCCGTTCACGGTTTACGGCTTGCTGCGCACCTCTGACAGTCTGGCACCGGTTGCGGCCCCTGCTGTGGCGGCATCCCTGATCGCCTTTATCGTGGTGTATTTTTTCGTGTTTGGTGCCGGCACATATTATATCCTGCGCATGATGGGCCAGCCCGTCAAAGCGGTCAGCGAAAAACCGATGCGCGACGATGCACCGACACGCACGGCGGGCACCACACCCGTGGCGCAAACCCAGGCCAAGGGAGAGACCTGATATGTTCGGACTTGAATTGTCATTCATCTGGGCCGGGATCATCGCGTTTGCGGTTTTGGTTTATGTGATCCTTGACGGGTTCGACCTTGGGGTGGGCCTGTTGTTTCCGCTCACCAAGGACGAAAACGAGCGTAATGTGATGATGAATTCGGTTGCCCCGATCTGGGATGGCAACGAGACATGGCTGGTGCTGGGCGGCGGCGGGTTGTTCGCGGTGTTTCCGCTCGCCTATTCGATTGTGATGCCGGCGCTTTATATGCCGATCATTCTGATGTTGCTTGCGCTGGTGTTTCGCGGTGTGGCGTTTGAATACCGCTGGCGTACAAAGCGCTGGAAGTCGCTCTGGGACATGGCGTTTTTTGGCGGATCACTGATTGCATCGTTGTCACAAGGCATTGCACTTGGCGCTTTGGTGCAGGGGATCGAGATCGAAGGCCGCGGCTATGGCGGTGGCTGGTGGGACTGGCTGACGCCGTTTTCCGTACTGACAGGTGCGGCTGTTACTGTGGGCTATGCCCTGCTTGGTGCGACTTGGCTGAACATGAAACTGGTGGGCCGGATACAAGAACACATGCGCGGGCTGATCTGGCCGCTCGCGGTTGCGACCTTGGTGTTTATGGCATTGGTCAGCCTTTGGACGCCGTTCCAGAACGACGAATACTTTGGCCGCTGGTTTGCATGGCCCACCGCCGCGTTCAGCGTGCTGGTGCCTGTACTGGTCGGCATAACTGTGCTGGGATTGTTTCAGGGCATCGCGAAACAGCGCGATCTCCAGCCGTTTCTGTGCGCGCTAAGCTTGTTTGTCTTGGGGTTCATCGGCATCGGGGTTAGCTTTTATCCTTATATGGTGCCACCAAGCCTGACGATCGTGGAGGCCGCAGCACCTGATAGTTCGCTGGCGTTTGCGCTGGTGGGGACGTTGATCTTGCTGCCGATGATTCTGGCATACACTGCCTACGCATACTGGGTGTTTCGCGGCAAGATCGACCCTGACGAGGGGTATCACTGATGCGCCACTGGTTTGGCCGTATCGGGTGGTTTGTGGTCATTTGGGTTGCGTCGGTGCTGCTGCTTGCTGTTGTGGCTTACGGTATCCGAGCGGTGATTTTCGCAGGCTAGGGTGGACGGCGCGCCCGCCTTACGTAATGTGCAGTCTAAAGTTTCCCTGTTCCAAAGGAGCCGCCCGATGCGCGCCATGCAAGTCACCGCCTATGATCAACCGCTTTCAATGCAGGAACTGGACATGCCTGTGCCCGCCAAGGGGCAGGTGTTGGTCCGGATCGACACCTGTGGGCTGAACTTCGGCGATCTTCTGATCATCAAAGGCACCTATCAGGAAAAGCCGCCTTTGCCGTTTACGCTTGGCATGGAATTGGCAGGCACCATCACCGCTTTGGGTGAGGGGGTCAGTCACCTGAGCGTTGGGCAGCGTATCGCGGCCTATACCGGCTTTGACGGGTTGGCCGAATATGCGGCGATTCCAGCGGATGTTTGTGTACCGATCCCGGATGCGATGAACGCGGTGGATGCCGCCGCATTTCTGATCGCTTACGGCACCAGCCATGTCGGTCTGGAGTATAAGGCGCACCTGAAACCGGGCGAGCGGTTGCTGGTGCTTGGCGCATCGGGCGGTATCGGTTTGACGGCAGTCGAGCTTGGCAAGCTGATGGGGGCCGAGGTTATCGCTTGTGCGCGGGGTGCGGATAAGTTGGCGATCTGCAAGGCGGCAGGGGCCGATCATCTGATCAACTCGGAAACCGATGATATCCGCGAGGCGGTTAAAGCGCTGGGCGGGGCGGATGTGGTCTATGACCCTGTGGGCGGCGACCAGTTCAAAGCGGCGATGCGAGCGTGCAACACCGAGGCGCGGTTGATCCCGCTGGGGTTTGCCAGCGGTGAAGTGCCGCAAATTCCGGCGAATATCCTGCTGGTCAAGAACCTCACCGTGTTGGGGTTCTACTGGGGCGGATATGCGCGGATCAAACCATCGGTGCTGACCGACAGCTTCAAAACGCTGACCGATTGGTATGTGCAAGGCAAGATCAAACCGCATGTCAGTCACGTCTTGCCGTTGGAGCAAGCGAATGAAGCGCTTGATCTGCTGCGCACGCGCAAGGCAACGGGCAAGGTTGTGGTGCAGGTCGCGGCCAGATAACTAGCGGCGCACCCCTTGGGCGCGGGTGATGTTGCGGGCTTTTTGGCGTTCGCGCACGAATACAAAAAGGCCTGCGGCAAGGATCAGGGCGATGCCGACCCAGACCTCCCATGTGGGTAGATCGCCAAAGATGACAAAGCCCCAGAACACCGCCAGAGGCAGCCCGACATATTCAAACGGCGCGACTGTGGCGGCATCCGCGATGCGGTAGGCCTGGCTGAGGCAATAGCCGATGATCGCGGCGTTGAGACCCAGCAGCAGGAATACCCATTCGTCCCCCGCATTTGGCCAGATCCACGCACGCAGCAGGAATTGGATCGAGGGCGCAGAGGTTTCATCGACAAAACGGCCATCCCCCGCTGTGATGAAAAATGCCAGCGACACGACGATAAACACCATCTGAATATAGACAGACAGCACCGATGCCTTGGCGGTGACGCCAAGTTTGCGGGTCATCAACTGGTTGAGCGCATAGGTGATCGCGGCCAATACAGGCAACAGCAAGACCAATCGCGAGGCATGCAGGGTTTCATCACCTGCCCAAGGGCGCTGCATGATGACAACACCGATAAATCCGACCGCGCAGGCACTTAGCCGCATAACCCCAACTTTTTCGCCCAAAATCGGAATGGACAGCAGCGTGATAAACAACGGGGCTGCAAAGAACAGCGCCGTGGCCTCTGCCAGTGGCAATGCGGCAAGCGCCAGAAAGAACGCCATATTAGCGACCACAACCAACCCACCGCGCAAGATATGCAGATGCGCATGACTGGTACGTAGCAAATGCCAGCCGCCTTCAAGCTTTACCAGACCAAGGGTAATAACGATGCCGATGGCAGACCGGGCAAAGACGATCTGGTGCAGCGGATAGCCGCCCGAGAGTTGTTTGATCAGCATGTCGTTGATGGAAATTGCACCGACGCCAATCAGGACAAACAATATCGCCAGTCCGGCGCGGTTTTGGGGTGCAATCGTCATGTCCAATGACCTATCAAGCCACAACGCATAGTCCAGCACCTTTGCTATTGGCGCAGCGTTTCAATCTCGGCTAGGTTCGATCCTGTCAGTTAAAGGAGCCATACCATGCAAATGTCAGATACCCGCCAAATCGCCGTCCCCCCGGCGCAGGTCTATGCCGCGTTACTGGACCCCGAAATGCTGCAAAAATGTGTGCCGGGTGCGCAGGATGTGACCGGATCGGTTGCGGACGGCTACGAGGCGACAGTCGTGCAAAAGGTCGGCCCGGTTAAGGCGACGTTCAAGGGGGAGGTGACTTTGAGCGATCTGGTCGAAAACACCTCACTCAAGATTGATGGCGCGGGCAAGGGCGGTGCCGCAGGGTTTGCCAAAGGTGGTGCCGAGGTCCGGCTGGTGGCCAAGGATGGCGGCACGGAACTGAGTTATGATGTGGAGGCCAAGGTTGGCGGCAAGCTGGCGCAGCTTGGCAGTCGGATCATCGATGGTTTTGCCAAGAAGATGGCGGATCAGTTTTTTGACAACCTGCAAGTGTCGCTTGAGGGCCCGCCGGAAGAGATCACGGAACCGGACGTCCCCGAGGCCCCCAAGAAAAAAGGCTGGTTTGGCAAGTCAAAGGACTAAACCGCTCTGTTCACTTGTGAGGTTCCGGTTTAGATTGCCGCGAAATTCCAGCGGGGACCGCCATGCCGACAATTGTAGACATCAAAAACCTGCGTAAATCCTACGATGATGGCTTTGAGGCGCTCAAGGGCGTGAACCTCAAGATTGAGGAGGGCGAGATTTTGGCGTTGCTTGGGCCAAACGGCGCGGGCAAGACGACGCTCATTTCTACCATCTGCGGGATCACCACCCCTACCGAGGGCACGGTCACAGTTGGCGGTCATGACATCATCACCGGATACCGCGCCGCGCGCGCGATGATTGGCTTGGTCCCGCAAGAGATCAATCTGGAACCGTTTGAAAAGGTGATCAACACGGTGCGGTTTTCACGCGGCTTGTTCGGCAAACCCAAAAACGACGCTGCCTTGGAAAAGATCCTGCGCCAGCTGTCCTTGTGGGACAAGAAAGACAGCCAGATCAGGGCACTGTCCGGCGGGATGAAGCGGCGGGTGTTGATTGCCAAGGCGCTGGCGCACGACCCTCGTGTGTTGTTTCTGGATGAACCTACCGCAGGCGTTGACGTCGAATTGCGCAAGGACATGTGGGAAATTGTGGCGGACCTGAAAGCGGACGGTGTGACCATCATCCTGACCACGCATTACATCGAAGAGGCCGAGGCGATTGCAGACCGCGTCGGCGTCATTGCCCACGGCCAGCTGTTGCTGGTCGAGGATAAAGCCAAGCTGATGGCGCGGATGGGCAAGAAACAACTGGACGTTCAGTTGAGCAAGCCGATCAAGGAGATCCCGAAATCGCTGCAATCGGATGCGCTGACCCTGTCACAGGATGGCACTACGTTGATTTATGAATACGACACGCGGGCCGAGCGGACAGGAATCACAAAACTGCTGGCCGATGTATCTGATGCGGGGCTGGTGTTGACGGATGTGATGACGCGGCAAAGCAGTCTTGAGGATATATTCGTAGATTTGGTTCAGGAGGACGCGGCATGAACTGGACTGCGGTTTATTCGATTTTTTCATTTGAAATGGCACGGTTTTTCCGCACCATAGCGCAAAGTATTATTTCACCTGTGCTGTCCACCTCGCTTTATTTCGTGGTGTTTGGTGCCGCCATCGGCAGCCGCATCGAGGAGGTCGAGGGCGTGAGTTATGGTGCGTTTATCGTGCCGGGATTGATCATGCTTTCCGTGATTACCCAAGCCATATCCAACGCGTCTTTCGGCATATATTTCCCGAAATTCATCGGTACGATCTTTGAGCTGCTCTCTGCCCCTATCAACTTTTTCGAGATCGTCATCGGCTATGTCGGGGCGGCGGCGACCAAGGCTCTGTTCATCGGCGTCATTATTCTGATCACCGCGTTTTTCTTTGTCGATATCACCATCGCGCACCCTTTCGCGATGGTTGTATTCCTGATTCTGACCTGCATCAGTTTTTCCTTGATGGGGTTCATCATCGGCATTTGGGCAGGAAACTTTGAACAGCTCCAGCTGGTGCCGTTGCTCATTGTCACACCGCTCGTATTTTTGGGTGGGTCGTTCTATTCGATCACGATGCTACCTCCGGTCTGGCAGGTGATCTCGCATTTTAACCCCGTCGTGTACCTGATTTCGGGTTTCCGCTGGTCCTTCTTCGGCACGGCCGATGTGCCGATCCTGACGTCATTGCTGGCCATCGGGGCCTTTACCGGGCTGTGCATGGCGGTGATCTGGTGGATTTTCCACACCGGCTGGCGGATCAGGCAATAAACCTTTTGCCACCGCCTTGTTTGCACAGGCGAGGGGCTTTACATGGGGGACATGAAAAGACTTATCCCCTTTGTTAAATCCGACCCGACCGTTGCCGTCATCCGATTGTCCGGCGTGATCGGATCGCAAGGCCGGTCTGTATTAAACGATGCGACGCTTGGTCCGGTGCTTGAAAAAGCGTTCACCAAAGGTAAACCTGTCGCCGTCGCACTGGAGATTAATTCACCCGGCGGCAGTCCTGTGCAATCGTCGCTGATCGGCGCGCGTATTAGGCGGCTGGCCGAAGAAAAGAACGTTCCGGTCATCGCCTTTGTCGAAGATGTCGCCGCCTCGGGTGGCTATTGGCTGGCCGCAGCGGCAGACGAGATTTACGCAGACCCCAGTTCAGTTGTGGGGTCCATCGGTGTGATTTCTGCATCCTTTGGCGCACATGAGTTTATCAAGGGATACGGGATTGAGCGGCGGGTCTATACTGCGGGGAAATCCAAATCCATGCTCGACCCTTTCCGCCCCGAACAACCCGATGATGTTGCACGGCTCAAGACGTTGCTGGGCGATATCCACGAAAATTTCATCGACCATATCAAAACGCGGCGCGGCGCAAAGCTTGCCGAGGGGCAAGACCTTTTCACGGGCGAGATCTGGCTGGCCAAGCGTGCAGCCGAACTGGGCCTTATCGACGGCATTGGCCACTTGCGTCCGATGCTCAAGGACCGCTTTGGCGACAAGGTAAACTTCCGCCGGTACGGTGCCAAAAAAGGTCTGTTCTCTCGCTTTGGCGTGCAGATGATCGAGAACGCAGTGCAAGGCATCGAGGAACGCGCCGCCTTTGCGCGGTTTGGCCTGTAAGCCGTGGTTATTAAAGTCGTCCTTTTGTTTATGGTATTCATGGGCGTGCTTGCGTGGTTCGGCAAAATGCACTGGCTCGGGTCCAAGCATCTAAGCCAGACAAAATGCAAAAGCTGCGGACGGTTTCGTATTGGTAAAGGCCCCTGCGGCTGTGGAGAATCCCGTTGATGTTGATGCCATGGCTCTTGTCTGGACTGGGTCTGTTGATTTTACTGCTTGCGGGTGATGCGCTGGTCAAAGGGGCGGTGAACCTGTCGCTGCGGCTGGGTATCCCTGCGCTGATCGTCAGCCTGACGATCGTGGCTTTTGGGACGTCCGCACCTGAATTGCTAATCTCCATCAAGGCAATTCTTGACGGTGCGCCCGGCCTTGCGCTGGGTAATGTTGTGGGGTCGAATACGGCGAACATATTGCTGGTGCTGGGTATTCCGGCGCTGCTGGCGACCATGCATACCTCTGAGTGTGACACACGAAAATCCTATAATTACATGATCGCCGCCAGTCTGCTTTTCATCGCTCTGGCGTTTCGCGGCGTGTTTGACTGGATCGCCGGATTGGTCTTGTTGGGCGCATTGGCCTATGTGCTGATCGACCAATTGCGCGAGGCTCAAAACCACCGCGCTGACGGCAAAGACGACCCCGAGGGTGACCTTGAAGGGGTTGATCCCGATATGCCGGGCTGGCGTATTGCGGTGTTTATGATCCTGGGTCTGATCGGCTTGCCGCTCGGGGCCGGATTGTTGGTCGATAACGCAACCATCATCGCGCAGGCCTACGGCGTGAGTGATACGGTAATTGGTCTGACTTTGGTCGCAATCGGCACATCCCTGCCGGAACTTGCAACCACTGTTATGGCGGCATTGCGCAGACAGGCGGATGTGGCACTGGGCAATGTGATTGGATCGAACCTGTTCAACTTGCTTGGCATTATCGGAATTGCCAGCTTTGTAGGTCCGATTGCGGTGGACCCCGCATTCCTGCGGTTTGATCTTTGGGTCATGCTGGCGGCGTCGTTGCTGTTGATTCCGTTTGTGTATCTGCACAAAGATATCACAAGGATCTGGGGTATTGCCCTGAGCGCGCTATATGCCGTCTATCTGGTAGTTGTTCTGATCTTCTGAGGAGGCCCGCAATGGCCCGTGCTTTGATAACCGGCGCAGGACAGCGTTTGGGGCGAGAAATGGCATTTTATCTCGGGGCGCGCGGCTTTGACGTTGCGGTGCATTATGCGACATCTGAACAGGCTGCCAACGAGGTGGTGTCAAAGCTTGAGGCGATGGGCCGTAAGGCGGTCGCCTTAAAGGCTGATCTGCTGGACGAAGAGGCGACCCAAAACTTGCTGCCGCGCGCGGCCGAGGCGCTGGGCGGGCCGATCACCTGTCTGGTCAACAATGCGTCAATATTTGAATATGACACCATTACTAGTGCCACATTGGAAAGCTGGGACCGGCATATCGGCAGCAATCTGCGCGCGCCTTTCGTATTGACCCAAGCCATGGCAGCTCAGGGTTTGAACGCCGACACCGATGCAACGGGAGAGCCGCGTGCCACAGGTCTGATCATCAATATGGTTGACCAGCGTGTGCGCAAACTGACGCCCGAATTCATGACGTACACACTTGCCAAAATGGGTCTATGGGCATTGACCCAGACCACAGCGCGCGCGCTTGCGCCCGCAATCAGGGTGAATGCGATTGGTCCCGGACCGACAATGAAGGGACACCGCCAGTCAGAGCGGCATTTTGCGGACCAGCGGCACAATACGGTGCTGGCTCGCGGCTCGAATCCCGATGATATCACCGCCGCTCTGGGATACTTTCTGGATGCGCCTGCGGTCACTGGACAGTTGTTGTGTGTCGATGGCGGGCAGCATCTGGGATGGCAGACACCTGATGTGATTGGCGTGGAATAGTTCAGGGGCCGCGAAAGTTCTGCACGTTGTTCACGAATGTTACAGATTTGTTAAGAAAAGCCCTTTGTTATCAGTGTGTTGTTTCAGCTATAATAAACTTTATAGTTAAATCAACGCCTTATTGACCTGCCTAAATAATAGGCAAATCAGCGAAGGGGGCGGAAACGAACGATATTTTTGCAGTGGTCAGAAGTTATCATCAGAGTTATCCACATCATCCGTGGACATGTTAAGACTTGAAGCGCCCCTCACGGCGTTGCAGCGCATACGGAGAATCAGACAGGTTTATGAGCGATACATCCGACAGTCCACCGCAGGGTCATGGCGTCATTCAAAGTTATCTCAAGACAATTGATAACTCGCCCGGCGTGTACCGGATGCTCGATAGCGAGAGTCGGGTGCTCTATGTCGGCAAGGCGCGTAATCTGCTGGCCCGGGTAAGTAATTACGCGCGGCCCAACGGCCATTCGCCCCGCATTGCGCGGATGATTGCGGCCACCACGTCGATGATGTTTCTGACCACCAAGACAGAGACAGAAGCATTGTTGCTTGAACAAAACCTGATCAAACAGCTTAAACCGAAATACAACGTGCTGCTGCGCGACGATAAAAGTTTTCCGAATATTCTTGTCACCAAGGATCAGGACTACGCCCAGATCAAAAAGCATCGCGGCGCCAAGAAGGAAAAAGGCAGTTATTACGGACCTTTTGCCAGCGCAGGGGCGGTCAACCGGACATTGAATCAATTGCAGCGGGTGTTCCTGCTGCGCGATTGTTCAAATTCGATGTTCGACAGCCGCACGCGACCCTGTCTGCAACACCAGATCAAACGCTGTTCGGCGCCTTGCGTGGGTAAGATATCGAAAGAGGATTATGCCCAGACGGTTCAGGATGCGGAGCGGTTTCTAAGTGGGAAAACCACTGACATTCAGGCGCGTCTGGCCGCAGATATGTCGCGTGCGTCCGAGGAAATGGAGTTTGAGCGCGCCGCCGCCTTGCGCGACCGGATCAAGGCCCTGACGCAAGTACAGACCGCGCAAGGGATCAACCCCAAAGGCGTGGCAGACGCCGACATCATCGCGCTGCATATGGACAGCGGACAAGCCTGCGTGCAGGTGTTTTTCATCCGCGCCAACCAGAATTGGGGCAACCGCGATTATTATCCACGCGTTGGTCCAGACGTTGAGGCGCCAGAGGTGTTGGAGGCATTTATCGGGCAGTTCTACGACACCCGTGAACCACCGCGCCAATTGATCCTGTCAGGTGAAATCGAAAATCCCGACTTGATGGCCGATGCTCTAAGCGGCAAAATTGGCCGCAAGGTTGAATTGCTGGTCCCGCAGCGCGGTGAAAAGGCTGAGCTCGTAGATGGCGCGTTGCGCAATGCCCGCGAATCGCTGGCGCGCAAAATGGCGGAAACCGCAACCCAGACGAAACTGCTTAAGGGGCTGGAAGAGGCACTTGAGCTTGCGGCACCGCCCACGCGGATCGAGGTTTATGACAACAGCCACATTCAAGGCACCAATGCGGTTGGCGCGATGATTGTTGCAGGCGCGGACGGGTTGATGAAAAATCAGTACCGCAAGTTTAACATCCGCGGCGAAGAACTGACCCCCGGCGATGACTTTGGCATGATGAAAGAGGTACTGACCCGGCGATTCAAACGGCTGATCAAGGAAGACCCGGAGCGCACCAGTGGCACATGGCCTGATCTGTTGCTGATCGACGGCGGCGCGGGTCAGGTCAGCGCGGTGGCGTCGATCATGCGCGAATACGGGGTTGAGGATATTCCGATGGTGGGCGTGGCCAAAGGCGTGGACCGTGACGCAGGGAAAGAGGAATTTCACCGCGTCGGCAAACGCCCGATGGCGCTGCGCCACAATGACCCGGTGCTCTATTTCGTGCAGCGTTTGCGCGACGAGGCGCACCGTTTTGCCATCGGAACCCACCGTGCAAAACGCGCCAAGGCGGTCGGTGCTACCCCGCTGGATGATGTGCCGGGTGTTGGGGCGGGGCGCAAGCGGGCATTGCTGGCGCATTTCGGGTCGGCCAAGGCTGTGGCGCGGGCAAATCTGAGCGATCTCAAAGCGGTTGACGGGGTGTCCGTGGCACTGGCTGAAACGATTTACGCCTTTTTCCACGAGCGTGGGTGATGCTGATTTAAGATGTGTATTTAGGGAACAATGAAAGTGCTCTGTTGGCGCTTTTAAGCAGGAAGGGCGCGGTGTAGGGTGGCGTCATGAAATGGAACCTGCCCAATATCCTTACGCTGATGCGATTGGTCGCGGCCCCCGGTGTGGCTGTGATGTTTTTGTATTTTACGCGGCCCTACGCGGACTGGTTTGCACTGATCTTGTTCGTGACTGCGTCGATCACCGACTGGTTTGACGGCTATCTCGCGCGCGCATGGGGCCAGGAAACCAAGCTGGGCGCGATGCTGGACCCGATTGCCGACAAGGCGATGGTGGTGATTGCGCTGATGGTGATCATCGGTTTTTCAAGCTGGTCGCCCTGGCTGGTGCTGCCTGCAACGGTCATCTTGTTCCGCGAGGTGTTTGTATCGGGCTTGCGCGAATATCTCGGCGATGTCGCGGGCACGTTGAAAGTGACAGCGCTGGCAAAATGGAAGACCACATTACAGATGGTCGCGATTGCAGTCCTTTTTTCGCAGGGGGTGTTTGAACATTACCTTGGAATGTCGGTATTCGGCATGGATCAGGATATGATCGGTGCGATCCTGAACGGTGACGAGGAAGACATGCTCGGCTTGCACTGGAAACTTACAGGCATGGAGTGGGCGGGCCGTCTTGGTTTGTTGCTGTTGTGGATTGCAGCGGCTCTGACAGCGGTGACGGGCTTTGATTATCTGATGAAAGCCATGCCACATTTGCGCGAGGGCCGGTAATGGATGTTTTGTATTTCGCTTGGGTCCGCGAACGCATTGGTCTACCGCGCGAGGTTGTTGTGACCAATGCGGCAACTGTGGCCGAGCTTGTTGATGAATTGTGCGCCCGAGAAGAGCGTTATGCACTGGCGTTTTCCGATTTGACCGCAGTGCGCGTAGCAGTAGATCAGGAACTGAGCGATTTTGATGCCCCACTTGCGGGCGTACGTGAACTGGCGTTTTTTCCACCAATGACAGGCGGCTGATGCGGATTATTGTTCAGCAGGCGGCTTTTGATCTGGGGGCCGAGACAGCCGCCTTCGCAACTGCGCAAACCAGCATGGGGGCCATCGTCACCTTTACAGGCATTGTGCGCGATACGGTTGACCGGACACTGGATGTGATGGAGATCGAGCATTACCCCGGCATGACCGAAAAAGCATTGCGCGCGATGGGTGACGAGGCAGTCCGGCGATTTGCGCTCGGGGATGTTCTGATCATTCACCGGCATGGCCGTTTGGCTCCCGGCGAGGTGATCATGATGGTGGCCACTGCCGCCAAGCACCGCAAAGATGCGTTCGACGCGGCGGAGTTTTTAATGGATTATCTAAAATCCCGCGCGCCGTTCTGGAAACGTGAAATCACCAAGAATACGTCGAGTTGGGTCTCCGCGCGCGACGAGGATGAGGCCGCGTTAGAGCGCTGGTCAGAGGATTGACCATTAATTACCGCGCCGATCACTAATTAACCCGCCTGAAGCTGCTGCTCGATATAATTGCGCATTTCTTCGGCTTCGTGGCGGGCATCGCGCAGCCCGTCCATCGCGGCGCGCAGTTCTGCCTCGGTCTGGGACAACTGGTTGGTCAATTCTGCCTCGCGTTGTTGCAAATATGTAATCGCCTGATCGCGGGTTTCCTCGGCCTCGTGCAATTCCTGGCTCATCCGGTCCAGTTGGGCCACGTCATCGGCAGCCACGCGGGTAAACCGGTGCAATAGCCAGTTTGCGAACCAGCCCATGCAGAATGCCACAAAGAGGATAATTGCTGTCGCGAGGACGAACTCAGTTCTGCTCATCGGTGGCGCCTTCTTGTACTTGGTCTTGGGGTGTATCGCCCGAATCCGTGGTACTTTCCAGCGTTGATTGGTCAGGATCGTTAACAGCATCCTCGCGGATCAGGCGAAATTCGATGCGACGGTTTGCCTCACGACCCGCTTCGGTGTCGTTCGGTGCAACCGGTTGATCCTCTCCATAGCCGCGTGCGGTGAATGATCCGGTGATCACACGGCGCGCGCGCAATTCGTTCAATACAGATTCGGCGCGCGACTGCGACAGGGCAAGGTTCATTTCCTCGCGGCCCTGACTGTCGGTAAACCCCTGAATTTCCAAATTCAGATCACCGCAGCGTTTCAGGATTTCGGCGATATCATCCATCGTGCCAAGCGCGGAGGCGTCGATGGTCGCACTGCTGGGTTCAAAGTTGATCTTGCCAACTTTCACAATTTCACCAATTTCGGCTTCGCATTCGTCCGGTGTCGGCAGACCCAGCACAGGGTCAAGCTTTTCGAGATAGCTGACATCAATATCAAAAGCCGCCCCTTCGCCCAGCTTGCCAGCAAGCAACGAGGCTATTTCAGTGCTGGCGTCCGGATTGCCAGTATTGCCTGACACCGACAACGTGTCTGGCTTTACCGTGATTGACCCATTCGACAGCATTGACAGCGCCTCAAGCGCCGTCAAAACCCGCTGTGCCCAATTACCCGGCAGTGTTTCATCAACGCGGGCGGCGGTATAAACCTTGTCGGACCCGAACCGCGCCTTGGCATAACTGTCGGCCAGTTCGCGCAGGGCATTATCGCTCAGGCGGCCGCGCAGTTGCACCTTACCTTCTGGGCTGAGTGTGGCGGTAAATTCAGGTGGGCCGGCGTTCGGGTCAACCACAGCCGGCAAAGAGGCGCGCAAGGCGAATACATCGGGCAGACTTGTTTCCAGCTCACCGATGACCCTGTCAAAAAGCGCCTGATCGGTGCCGGGTGCGGCAAGCAAGGTGATGTCGGCATCGGCAAATGTCACGGATCCGCCGCCAAGTTGTTGGACGGCGGCCATCCCCATGGATGCGGCTTGCGTCCACGTCGGGCTGGGCACACCCATTCCAACCGTACACCGGGCACCGTCTGTCAGGCCTGCGGTGCGCGCCGCAGCGATAATCCGGTTGCGCGCAGCATCGGTATCGGCGGAACAGGCATCAAACCGGCCGCCTCTTTCGTCTAGCTCGAACCGCAAGGTAAACGGTGTGATTACCGGCCTTGGTGCGGCGATATCCAGAACCACATCCAGACCTTGAGGGATCGAGCGTCGCAGCGTGGCTTCCATTCTGGATTTGGCAGAGACGCTGTCTGCAATGGCTGTGATCGACACGCGCCCGGCCTCTACCGATACTTTGGCGCGCGGCAACAGGGCCATGGCGTTGACCGCAAAATCAAGCGATTGCTGCCAGCCGGGAGGGGCGGGATAATCCGCAGATTCCAGAAGGTCGGCCACATTTTCATTCCCGACCATGGACTGAAAGCTGGCGATTGTTGCTTCCTTGTTGGTGCTGGTGGGGATCAGTCCAATGACCGATATCCCTGAATCGTTGCGCAAAACCTCGGCTGAAAAACGTGGTGGCGCAATTGCCGCCTGCGCTTCTACCTCGATCTCGTCGATCACACGTGCGGCGTCGACGATGCTGCCTGCGGTGGTCAGCGCCCTGAAACGCACCGCCTCGGTAGGCGCGATGCCGGCCAATGTGACCTGCAATCCATCCGCCTCGACCTCGGCCCATGTCATGCCCTGATCATCCAGCGCATCGCGCACCCCGATCTCGGAGGTATCCTCGATCAGCGTGACCGAGAAATTGGCTGCCACCAAACAAACCACCGCTGCCGCAGTAAAAGTCAGACCGATGGTAAGCAGGGAGGACAAGCGCATGCAGATACTTCTATATTACTCAACTTGCCGTATTGATACGCAAGTGAGGGAAGGGGTGCAATCAAAGCAGCAGAGCCACGGCGAAAAACAACAGCGGGATTATGCCGGTATCGCGGTTAGCGCGAAACAATTGCAATAATTTTGCGGGATTGTTGATGTCGAGGCCACGCAATTGCCATGCCATATGCCACCCCATCGCCCACGGCCCACCAAGGGCGATCACCAGCGCCAGAATTGACGCATCGGGCAGCGCGCTAAAGATCACGGCAAGGCCCATCAGGCCAACCGTCGCCATCAGGAACCTGCGCAGCCATTGGCCGGTGTTGTCGCCAAACAGCCGCGCGGTGGATTTTACGCCGATCAAGGCGTCGTCTTCGGCATCCTGATGTGCGTAAATCGTGTCGTAAAATAACGTCCATGCGATACCAGCCAGATAAAGCACCACCGCAGGTGCATCAAGACTACCGGTATGGGCGGTCCACACCAGCAGCGCGCCCCAGTTGAAGGCAAGACCCAAGAACACCTGCGGCCACCAAGTAAAGCGTTTCGCAAAGGGATAGACCGCCACCAACAACAGCGACAGCACACCCAGCAAAATCGCGGGGACGTTGAAGGTGAACAGGATCAGCGCAGCGGCAAGTGCCTGGATCACCATCCACGCCAAAGCACCTTGCACCGTGACCTGACCTGAGGGAATCGGCCGCGAGCGGGTGCGCGCCACCTTTGCGTCGATGTCGCGGTCGGTGATGTCGTTCCACGTGCACCCCGCACCGCGCATCAAGAACGCGCCCAATCCGCAGCCGATGAATATCCACAGATCGCCCCAGCGCGGTGTCTGGTCATATAATATCGCCAGCGCCAGCCCCCACCAGCACGGCAGCAACAGCAACCATGTGCCAATCGGCCGGTCCGCGCGCGAAAGCCGCAGATAGGGCCGCGTGTACGCAGGCGCATAACGGTCCACCCAGTTATCGTTTGTCGCATCAGCGACACGTGCATCTGGCGAAGGCGGCGGGTTGTGCATATATCTTGGTCCATGAACGCAAAAATCAGACTTTATGTAGATCACCGATTGGGTCAGGGGCAATCACTGACTTTGGAAAAGGCTCAGGCGCATTATCTGTTCGGTGTGATGCGGTTGGGTGTCGGCGCTGCGGTGCTGGTGTTCAACGGGCGTGACGGCGAATGGCGCGCAGATGTGGTCGAGGCGGGCAAACGGGGTGGTGTCTTGATCTGTGCAGAACAGACCAAGCGGTTGCAGATGCCCCCTGATCTGTGGCTTTTGTTTGCCCCGATCAAGAAGGCGCGCACGGATTTCATTGTGGAAAAGGCAGCCGAGATGGGCGCGTCCCGGATTGTGCCGGTGATGACGGCATATACCAATGCGGGCCGCATCCAGCGTGACCGTTTGCAGGCCCATGCGGTCGAGGCGGCAGAACAATGTGGCGGGACGTATGTACCAGAGGTGGTCGAAGCGGTAAAACTGGACCGTATGATGCAGCATTGGGACACATCGCGGCAAATCATGTTTTGTGACGAGGCACTTGCGGGCGGGTCTGCGGCACTGCCCGTGGGCAATGATCCCGCCGGTCCCTGGGCCATCCTGATCGGACCGGAGGGCGGATTTTCCGACAAGGAACGCACGCGCCTGCATGGTCTGGATTTTGCGCATCCGGTCACACTTGGCCCCCGTATTCTTCGAGCCGACACAGCGGCAGTGGCCGCAATGACGCTTTGGCAGGACCGCATGGGGGACTGGGCATGATGGGAGACTGGACATGACATTCTTCCGGCCCGAAGCACAGGCAGCACTCTGGCGCTGGCGTGAATGTATTGCGGGCGCTGCGGTTATGCTCCTTGGGTTTTGGTGGGTTATCGGGCCGGGGCTTTTGCTGGCGGTGCCGGGATATGCACTGATACTCGGCGGGGCCGCTGCGATCTGGCTTGGCGTCCAACGCGCCCGGTTTCGCGGCACGGATGGCGGCCTTGGTGCTGTGCAGGTGGATGAGGGTCAAATCACCTACTTTGGCCCGCTCACCGGCGGCACGGTCGCGTTGCGCGAAATGGATCGCCTGAGCCTTGAGCGTACGATGTTTCCGGCGCATTGGCGGCTGGACCAGCCGGGCCAAAACCCGCTGCTGATCCCTGTAAATGCGGCAGGATCAGAGGCGTTGTTTGATGCCTTTGCCAGTTTGCCGGGGCTGCGCACAGAGCGTATGCTGACCGAACTCCACGCGACCCGCCATCAAGCGGTTGTGATCTGGCGGCGAAGTGGTGGCGTACTCGAGACTCCCTTGCTGCATTGACACCTCTCGCAAATGGTCGCATCCAAGTCCAAACCTTTGATCTCATTCCGGAGCCTCCCACATGTCTATCCCTCAAACCGGCGGCGGCCCCATCGAGCATCGCGACCAGCTGGCGCAGTATCTGGCGGACGGGTGCAAACCAAAAGAGGATTGGCGCATCGGGACAGAGCACGAAAAGTTCGGCTATTGCAAAGATACGTTGTTGCCGCTGCCCTATGAGGGCGACCGTTCGATCCGCGCGATGCTTGAGGGCTTGCAGGACCGTCATAACTGGGCACCGGTGACCGAAGGTGACAAGCTGATTGGTCTGGTTAAAGACGGCGCAAATGTTTCGCTGGAACCGGGCGGGCAGCTGGAATTGTCCGGCGCACCCGTCGAGACGATCCACGAAACCTGTGACGAGGTAAACACCCATCTGCGTGAAGTCAAAGATGTGGCAGACGAGATCGGTGTGGGCTTTATCGGTCTGGGTGCCGCACCCGTCTGGACCCATGACCAGATGGATCTGATGCCAAAGGGCCGTTACAAGTTGATGAACGATTATATGGGCCGCGTTGGCACCATGGGCCGTGTCATGATGCGCCGGACATGTACGGTACAGGTAAACCTTGATTTCGGGTCCGAGGCGGACATGATCAAAAAGATGCGTGTTGCCCTGGCGTTGCAGCCTGTGGCGACGGCACTCTTTGCCAATTCACCCTTCTTTGAAGGCAAACCGAACGGCTATAAATCCCTGCGCAGCCGGGTCTGGCGCGATCTGGATTCCTCGCGCACCGGCACCTTGCCCTTTGTGTTTGACGAAGGTTTCGGTTTCGAGGCCTGGGTTGATTACGCGCTCGATGTGCCGATGTATTTTGTCTACCGCGACGGCAAATACATCGACGCGCTGGGCATGTCGTTTCGTGATTTCATGGATGGCAAATTGCCCGCCTTGCCGGGTGAAACGCCCACGCTCAGCGATTGGGCGGACCACCTGACCACCGCATTCCCCGAGGCGCGGATGAAAAAGTTCATTGAAATGCGCGGTGCCGATGGTGGGCCGTGGCGCAGGCTGTGTGCGCTGCCTGCGTTCTGGGTGGGGCTGATGTATGATCAATCCGCACTGGACGGTGCATGGGATCTGGTCAAAGACTGGAACCCTGCCCAACACGACGCGCTGCGCGTGGCCGCATCAATTGACGGTTTGCAGGCGAAGGTCACGGGCATCAACATGCACGATATTGCGCGCGAAGCGGTGGCATTGTCCGAGGCCGGCTTGAAAGCGCGGGCGCGCGCAGGGGCCGGAGGCATGGTGCCAGACGAAACCCATTTCCTGAATGCGCTGAAAGAAAGCATCGAGACGGGCAAGGTGCCTGCGGATGAGTTGCTCGACGATTATCACGGCAAATGGAAGGGTGATCTGAACCGGATTTATGCCGAGTATTCGTACTGAGGTATCAGCCCTTTTGGCCAATCTTTGGTTCGGTGTTTGCCTTGATACGTTTGATATTGGCGCGGTGACGCCAGAAAATCAGAATGGTCAGCAAGACACCCAGTATCAGCATATTGCCGTAGCCTAAAAATACCATCAGGAATGTTGAAACGGCTGCGGCCGCCAAGGCGCTCATGGATGAAATGCGGCTGGTCGCGGCGGTCACGGCCCATGCAAGGCAACAACCGACGCCCACGGGCCATGCCAATGCAAGCAAAATACCCAAAAACGTCGCTACGCCCTTGCCACCCCGAAACTTGAGCCAGACCGGATAGCAATGACCGATCATCGCGGCGAGGGCCGCAACCTGTGCTGCATCCTCGCCCGCGAAATAGCGTGCCAGCAAGACCGCAACAGCGCCTTTGCCACCATCCAGAAGCAATGTCAGTGCCGCCGCTTTCTTGTTGCCGGTCCGCAGGACATTGGTGGCCCCGATGTTGCCGGAGCCGATCTCGCGCAGGTTGCCCAGACCCATCATCTTGGTCAGGATCAGGCCAAAAGCGACCGATCCAATACCATAACCGATCACGGCCCAAAGGATCAAAACACTGAGCGGGCTGTCAATAGGTGGCATCAGAATCCCCCGTAAACGCAATGTCCTGCGACATAAGTTGCGATCACCTTACCTTGCATCCGCATGCCGTCAAAGGGTGTGTTATGCGACTTTGACCGCAGCGTGGCGCGGTCCATGACAAAAGGTGAATCGGCATCGAACAGAACCAGATCGGCAGGCGCACCCGCCGTCAGGCGACCACCGGGCAGGCCGAGGCGTTTGGCCGGGTTCAGTGATAATGCCCGCCACAGCGTCGGCAGGTCGATCAATTCGGCATGCACAAGGCGCATCGCAGCGGGCAGCAGGGTTTCCAGGCCAACAGCACCAGAGGCTGCTTCTTCAAACGGCAGGCGCTTGGATTCCTCGTCTTGCGGGGTGTGCATTGAGCAGATGATATCAATCAAACCCGATGCCACTGCTTGCGCCACGGCAATGCGATCATCCTCGTCGCGCAAGGGCGGCTTGAGTTTGAAGAACGTCCGGTAATCGGCCACATCCAGTGCGTTCAGCGTCAGATGGTGGATGCCGATGCCCGCCGTTATATCAAGACCGTTGCGCTTGGCACGCTCCAATGCCGGCAGGGCACGCGCAGTGGTGATCTGATCAGCGTGGTATTTGGCGCCTGTCATTTCGACCAACGCGATATCGCGGTCCAACCCCATGCGTTCGGCCATCGGCGACACGGCGGGTAGGCCCTTGAGCGATGCAAATTTACCGGATGTCGCAACAGCATGATGGCTCAGGATCGGTTCTTGGGGATGTGCGATCACCAGTGCGCCAAGGCTGCGGGCATAGGTCAGCGCGCGCGAGAATACGCGTGTGTCGGTGATCACGCGGTCGCAATCAGTAAAGGCAACGGCCCCTGCGTCCATCAGAAAACCGATTTCGGTCATTTCGCGCCCCTGCCGACCTTTGGTCAGGGCGGCCATCGGCACGACGTTCACGGGCGCGGCCTCATTGGCGCGGCGCGTGACAAATTCCAGCACTTCGGGGCTGTCAATCGCGGGGTCGGTGTCGGGGCGGGTGATCATCGTCGTCACACCACCCGCTGCCGCCGCCATACCTGCCGAGCGGTAGCTTTCCTTGTGCCGCTCACCGGGTTCGCAGACCTTGACGCCGAGATCGACAATGCCGGGGGCGAGGTATTTGCCTTTGCAGTCGACGATGTTGGCATCTGCGGGCAGGGGGGCCATATCAGCTGAAACTTTGCTGATTTTGCCCTTATCGACGCTGAGGGTGCCTAAAGTGACCTTGCCGCTTTCAGGGTCGATCAGCTTGGCATTGATGAAATGCAGCGACATGGCGGGCCTTTTGGTCAGGGATAGGTGCTGGGGGTGTCTTGCCCGAAAAAGGTCGGTGAACCAAGCAAAGATTACGTTCTGTCAACCGGGTTTGGCCGCATTGATCTGTGCTGCGGTTTCAGCGGGAAACGGTAAATACCGCAATACTATCCGCTGGCCGGACGTCAGTTGCACCACCACATTGCTGCCCAGGCGTCGGAATGCCGCATCGATCTGGGTCAGTGGAATACGCGCGTTGCCGTCTTGGCCTTCATGAATGAGATGACCCTCACTGATCTGCCAGCGGTCATATCGCGCGGCCCGCCAGCGCAGCGTATCATCAAAGACAAAGCCCAAGGTCAGCGTCAAGGCGGTCGGGATTACCCATAGATAGGGCAGGTCGAAATAGAATGACACACCCGCGCACAACAGAACAAAAAGGGTGAAAGTTGCACTGCCCACAAGGACAGCACGTCTGATAAAAACCGACCGGCTTGGTGCCCAGCTTAACCCGTCTGCCGCAACATCCGTCGTCACGTCAGCCCACCCAAAACATCAAACCCACAACACCGAACGCCAGAAGAAGCGCGATCATCGCGATGCGGCCGGACATTTTGGGATCTTTTGGTTCTTGCATGAATGTCTTCTAACGCATGGTGCTCTAGGGTGCCAGTAGCTTAGGTGTCAGTGGCTTAGGTGCCAGTAGTTTAGGTGAATGCCCACCAAAGAACGAGAATAATAAGCACCGCAAGTGCCGCAACAAAAAGTGAACCGCCTGCACGACCCTTTGGCGGTACTGGCGGGGTTGCGGTTGGAATGCCCGAGTATGGGGCCGCCGCATCGCTTTCCAACGCAATGTTGGCGTGATCCGACTGGACCAAGGTATAGGTGCCAATCAAGGAAAGTTCAGAAACCGGATCAAGCACGGTCTCGGTATCACCAAACGCCTCTGAGTGAGCCAGCATGACCCAGCCTTTCGTGGCATCGAGCCGGGCTGCGTCTGTGGCAATTTCGTCTTGATTCGCATCTATCCCTGCGCGCAGATAGCCGCCAAGGCCCATTGCCCCCAAGTCGTCCACAGGGAAAACTTCGATCTGGCCTGTATTGACCGTCTTCACGCCCAACGCACGCGCCTGTCCGGTCTGGTTGTCTTTCAGCGCCTCTGCAGCATCATCTGGCATTGAAAGTGCGAACAAACGCACTTTTCCGAACTCGTCTTTGGGAATGGTGATTTTTGACATCAGAATTACTCCTTTGCGATACCAACCCGCGACGGGCGGGTTTGGTTCACGACGCCGCTTGTTTCCTCTCGTCACGCAGGTTGCGGGCCAGAAGGTCCATCGCGGCCATGCGCACGGCCACGCCCATCTCGACCTGATCCTGAATGACACTGCGGTTGATGTCGTCGGCCAAAGTGCCGTCAATCTCGACGCCGCGGTTCATCGGGCCGGGGTGCATCACGATTGCATCGGGTTTGGCAAACCCGAGCTTTTCGGCGTCCAGCCCGTAGCGGTGATAATATTCCCGCTCTGACGGAATAAATCCGCCATCCATCCTTTCGCGTTGCAAGCGCAGCATCATCACCACATCAACATCTTTCAGACCCTCGGCCATGTTGTCGAACACCTCGACCCCGAACTGGTCAATCTGTGAGGGCATCAAGGTCGGCGGACCAATCAGACGGATACGGTTTTCCATTTTACCCAGCAGCATGATATTGGACCGGGCCACGCGGCTGTGGGCGATATCGCCACAAATCGCGATACTTAGGCGGTGCAGACGACCTTTTTTCCTGCGGATTGTCAGCGCATCCAGTAACGCTTGCGTCGGGTGTTCGTGGCGACCATCACCCGCATTTAACACAGCACAATTCACCTTTTGTGCCAACAAATCCACCGCACCCGATTGCGGATGTCGCACCACCAACAAATCGGGATGCATCGCGTTCAGCGTCATTGCCGTATCAATCAGGGTCTCGCCCTTTTTGATACTGCTTGCCTGCATCGCCATATTCATCACATCCGCACCAAGGCGTTTACCTGCAATCTCGAAACTCGCCTGTGTGCGGGTCGAGTTTTCAAAGAACATGTTGATCTGGGTCAGCCCCTCAAGCGCATCGGAATGTTTGTGCGGCTGGCGATTGAGGTCGGCATAGGTATCGGCCAAATCCAGCAGGGTGGTGATATCGCTCTGTGACAGCTGTTCGATACCCAAAAGGTGACGATGTGGAAATGTCATTGCATACGCCTTTATCGTTCGCGGCTTTATAGGCGGGTGAGGCGGGGCGCGGCAAGCAGATGCGGTGATTTTGCCTGATTACACCGCAAGGGATTTAGATTGCTTCGCAACAGGCGTAGTTTGACCCTATGGAATCGGCAAACACATATTGGGCAGACCGCGCGCTGCTGGAATGGCAGGTCGAACTGGGCGCGACCGAGGCGATTTGTGACGCGCCGGTTGACCGCTATGATGTGCCAGCGGTCGTCGAAAAACCAGCCGCCCCGACAGCGGCTTCACCTGTTGGACCTGCCCTTATATCCGCGGATAATGTGGACGCGGTTGCCGTGGCGACCCAAGCTGCAAAGGCTGCGCAGACCTTGGATGAATTGCGCGCTGCACTGGAGCGTTTCGATCTGTGTGACCTGAAAAAAGGCGCGCGCAATCTTGTTTTCTCGGATGGCATCCCCGGCGCACGGGTGATGATTGTAGGCGAGGCACCGGGGCGTGACGAAGACCTTGAAGGCAAGCCGTTTGTCGGCAAAGCAGGGCAGTTGCTGGACAAGATGCTGGCTGCGATCAAAATGGGGCGCACCAACGAAGATGCGCCTGTTTATATCACCAACGTCATGCCGTGGCGCCCGCCGCAAAACCGCGATCCCAAGCCCGAAGAGATTGCAATGATGCAGCCGTTTCTGCGGCGCCATATCGTGCTGGCCAAACCGGAGGTGCTGGTGATTGTGGGCAACTGGTCGTGCCAGGCCTTGCTGGGCAAACGCGGCATCACCCGGTTAAGGGGCCAATGGACCGAGGCCGAGGGCCTGCCCGCGCTGCCGATGTTCCATCCGGCGTATCTGCTGCGCAGTCCCGAATTCAAGCGCGAGGCTTGGGCGGATTTGTTGAGTTTGAAAGCAAAGTTGCGTCATGGTTGACCCCCTCACAGTTGCCGCATTCCTACCCGCCGCCTTGGCGCTGAATGTAACGCCCGGACCTGATATGCTGTTTTGTCTTGGCCAAGGGCTGCGCTCTGGTCCGCGCCCCGCAATTGCCGCGAGTGCCGGGATATCCATCGGGGGTATGGTGCATGTCACGCTGGCGGGGCTTGGCCTTGGCGCGGTTGTCGCGGCACTGCCGTGGGCCTTTGATGTGATCCGCTGGATCGGCGTGGCCTATCTTTTGTATCTCGCGGTTCACATCCTGCGGAGCAGTACCGCAAAGGGCCGTGCCGGACCGGAGTTAAGCGCAAGACGTGCTTTTACAACCGGATTTGTCGTCAACCTGACCAACCCCAAGTTCATCTTTTTTGTGCTCGCTTTTGTGCCGCAGTTTGTCAGACCGGAAGCGGGCAGCGTGTTGGGTCAATTCCTGATTTTCGGTATTGTCATGAGCGTTGGCGGGTTTTTCATCAACAGCGCGGTGGGCGTGTTCGCCAGCGGGCTTGGAAGACGAATGGCGCGCGGTGGTCGTGCGCTTGACTGGATCACCAGCGGCATATTCGTGGCCCTCGCGGCACGTCTGGCAGTATTGGAGCGGACATGAGTACCCTTGATACAACCAAAGAATTCATACCGGTCCGCATTGCGGTTTTGACGGTTTCGGACACCCGTGATCTGTCTGCGGACAAATCCGGCGATGTACTGGTCGCGCGGATCGAAGCGTCGGGGCATATTGTGGCCGAGCGGCATATTCTGCGCGACGAACGCGCACTGATCGCGGATCAACTGCGCAACTGGTGCGACGATCCGGCAATTGATGTGGTGATCAGTACGGGTGGCACCGGCTTGACCGGGCGCGATGTTACTGTCGAGGCACACCGCGATGTCTACGAGAAAGAAATCGACGCTTTCGGGACGGTTTTTACCATCATCTCAATGGAGAAAATAGGCACCTCGGCCGTGCAAAGCCGTGCCACAGGTGGCGTGGCAAACGGCACCTATCTGTTTGCCTTGCCCGGCAGCCCGGGTGCCTGCAAGGACGCATGGGACGGTATTCTGGAAAAGCAGCTGAATTACCGGCACAGGCCCTGCAACTTTGTCGAGATCATGCCGCGACTGGATGAACACAAACAGCGCAAGTGAAATAAGTCCGACGGAAACCAACGCTTTCCGCTTATCATAATAGTGACTTGGTATTTCAATGGCACCCGCTAGGTTACAGCACGTACGCCACTTGTTCGGCTTAATGATCGGAAAAAGATGCGTTTTTTACGTCAAAGCATGATTGGCTTGTTTCTGGCCTCGGTGGCGCTGGGGCTGCTGGTGTTTGCAGTATATTTGATTTCGGGTGCGGTGCAGGACCGGATGTCGGATGAAGCCATCGCGCCACCTGCGCGCGAACGGGTGTTTTCGGTCAATGTAATCACGGCTACAGCCCAAGATGCCACGCCCGTCCTTGAGACATTTGGCCAAGTACAAAGCCGCAGAACGCTTGAACTGCGCGCCAGCGGAGGTGGTGAAATCATCGAAATTGCAGACGACTTTGAGGACGGTGGCGTGGTGCGCAAGGGTCAGGTTCTGGTCCGGATCGACCCCGCTGACATGCAATCGGCGTTGGACCGTGCCGCAAGCGATATCGCAGACGCCGAAGCCGAGGGGCGCGATGCCGCCCGTGCGCTTGATCTGGCCCGCGATGAATTGACCGCAGCCGAGGATCAGGCGGAATTGCGCATGCGGGCATTCGAGCGGCAGAGCGATCTGGCGACACGCGGCGTGGGCACAGCAACGGCGACGGAAACCGCAGAGCTTGCGGCGTCTGCCGCAAGGCAGGCGGCATTGTCGCGCCGTCAGGCCGCCATTCAGGCAGAGGCGCGCATTGATCAGGCTGTGACCCTGCTGGCCCGTGCCCGAATTGCCTTTGCTGAAACGGAACGGCGTATGGATGACACCACAATCACCGCACCGTTCGACGGAACCATATCCGCGACCGACGTCGTTGTGGGTCGTCTGGTCAGCGGCAATGAACGCTTGGCAGAATTGATCGACCCGAACGACCTCGAGGTGTCATTCAGGGTGTCAACAGCGCAATATACAAGGCTTCTGGATGCGGGCGGCACGATCATCAAAGCCGACATCACTGCAGTTCTGGATGTCGCCGGTATCGACCTTACCGCGAGCGGCCAGATCACGCGGACCAGTGCCGCGGCGGGCGAGGGTGCGACAGGACGGCTGGTATTTGCGGCGCTTTCAGGTGCTGTGGGGTTCAAACCCGGCGATTTTGTGACCGTTCAGGTGCGCGAACCAGTGTTACGAAATGTCGTGCGTTTGCCCGCCGCAGCAGTTGATGCAAAAAACGAGGTTCTGGTTCTGGGTGACGAAAACCGGCTCGAAGCAATAGCGGTCGAGGTTTTGCGTAGACAAGGCGATGACGTGCTGGTGCGCGGCCCGATTGTGGGGCGCGAAGTGATCGAGGCGAGATCGCCGCTTTTGGGCGCTGGCATTGCGGTCAAGCCACTGCGCAAGCAAGGTTCCCCCGCACCCGAGACACCCGAAATGATCGAGTTGAGCGCAGAACGCCGCGCCGCCCTTGTTGCCTTTGTCGAGGGCAATAAACGCATGCCGGACGAGGCAAAAGCCAGGGTGTTGGCGCAACTGTCACAACCGCAAGTCCCCGCAGAAACCATAGCCCGGATCGAAAGCCGGATGGGGGGCTAGGACATGGCGCGCCCCATTCCACAAGCGGCGGGCGGGTTGCTGGCATATTTCACGCGGCACCGGACGGCGGCCAACCTGTTGCTGGTGTTGTTGCTGGTGTCGGGTCTGGCGGCAGCACCCAACATGCGGGCGCAGTTTTTTCCCGATGTCATCATCGACAACGTCTCTGTCAGCACGGTCTGGACAGGTGCCGGCGCAGAGGACGTAGATGCGGCAATTGTACAAGTGCTGGAACCCGTGTTGCTGGCTGTAGAAGGTGTGGAAAGCTCGCAAAGCGCCTCGCGTGAAGGCAGCGGCACTGTCACGCTCGAATTTGAACCGGGCTGGGATATGGCGCGCGCCGCCACGGATGTGCAGACTGCGATTGATGCCGTCACAACGCTGCCCGATGACGCAGAAGAACCCAATGTGCGGCGCGGCGCGTGGCGGGACCAGGTCACAGACGTTGTGATCACCGGACCTGTTGCACCTGCACAACTGGGTCGATTTGCCGATGAATTTGTGACGCGTTTGTTTGCGGTAGGTGTGACACGCACCACGATCGAAGGGGTTGCAGCACCTGAAACGCTGGTCGAGGTGCCCTCGGCGAAACTGATTGCCTATGATGTCAGCATGGCCGAAATCGCCAGCGCCATCGCCGCAGAGGTGGACGCGGACCCCGCAGGCGAAGTGTCGGGCGGCAACGCGCGTGTGCGCACAGGCACAGCCAAACGCAGTGCAACCGAGATTGCCGGTATTGTGCTGCGCTCGAACGCGGATGGTTCCAAACTGATCATCGGGGATGTTGCACAGATCACATCGCAAGGCGTCGACCGCGACCGCAGCTTCTTTGTGGGCGACAACCCCGCGATGTCGGTCCGGGTCGACCGCAGCGATGGCGGCGACGCAATCGGCATTCAGGAAAGCGTTGAAAAGGTTGCCGCCGAACTGGCGGCCAGCTTGCCTGCCTCTGTCACGGTCGAATTGATCCGCACGCGGGCCGAGGCGATTACAGGGCGGCTGGATCTGCTGATTGATAACGGTCTCATGGGGCTGGCATTGGTCGTGACATTGCTGTTTTTGTTCCTGAACGCGCGCACGGCGTTCTGGGTCGCGGCGGGCATTCCGGTCTCAATGGCGGCGGCGATTGCGATCATGTATACGGGCGGGATCACCATCAATATGATCTCGTTGTTCGGATTGATCATCACGCTGGGCATTGTCGTCGATGATGCCATTGTGGTGGGCGAGCACGCGGATTACCGGTTCAAGGTCTTGGGTGAAAGCGCGATGGAAGCGGCGGAAAATGCCGCGCGGCGTATGGCGATGCCGGTGTTTGCGGCCACTTTGACCACGATCATCGCCTTCTCTGCGCTGGTCATTGTGGGCGGGCGATTTGGCAATCTGATCAAGGACATTCCCATCACCGTGATCGCCGTTCTGGCGGCCTCGCTGGTCGAGTGTTTTCTGATCCTGCCCAATCATATGGCCCATGCCATGCGCTCTGCGCGTCAGGAACATTGGTATGATCTGCCCAGCCGCGTGGTCAATCGGGGGTTTGTCTGGGTGCGTGATACGATGTTCAGACCGTTCATGGCGGGCGTGATCAAGGCACGCTATGTCGTGCTGTCCGGGGTGGTTGCCGTGCTGGCCAGCCAGATTGCGCTTTTTATCAACGGCGATGTGCAGTGGCGGTTTTTCAATTCGCCCGAACAAGGCTCTGTCACCGGAAACTTTGCCATGGTCGAAGGGGCAACCCGCGCCGACACACTCGAAATGATGCGCGAAATGCAGCGCGCGACTGAAGAGTTGGGCGCGGAATATGCAGAGCGGTACGGGACCAATCCGCTGGATTATGTGATGGCGCAGGTGGGCGGCACCACAGGGCGCGGGTTGGCCGGGACTGATACCAAAGACGATGATTTGCTGGGCGGCATCTCGATTGAACTGATTGACGCCGACCTGCGCCCCTATTCCAGTTTTGCATTTGTGGGCGAATTGCAGGACCGCGTGGTCAATCATCCGCTGGCGGAAACAGTGAGCTTTCGGGGATCGCGGTCAGGGCCTGCGGGCGATGCGCTGGACGTGCAGTTTTATGGCGCTGATACGGAAACGCTCAAAGCGGCATCTGAGGATTTGAAAACCGCCCTGCGCCCGTATCCGGAAGTAAGTGCTGTCGAGGACAATCTGGCCTATGATAAAGAAGAACTGATCCTTGATCTGACGCCGCAAGGTCAGTCACTGGGCTTTACCATCGACGTTCTGGGCCGTGCCTTGCGCGACCGTCTGGGCGGGATCGAGGCGGCAACCTATCCCGATGGGCCGCGCTCTGCCGCGATCAGGGTCGAATTGCCGCAAGGTGAATTGACCGCCGATTTTCTGGACCGCACGCAGATGCGCACGCCCGACGGCGTTTATGTACCGCTGGCCGATATTGTCAGTGTCACCCGCCGCACCGGTTTCAGCACGGTGCGCCGCGAAAACGGAATAAGGCTGATTTCTGTCATGGGCGATATTTCAGAGGACGACCCCGTGCGTGCCACCGAGATCTCGCAGGCGCTGGCGGGAGATATTCTACCGCGCATCGCGTCCGAGCGGCAGGTCGATTTCCGGCTTGCGGGTTTGAGCGAACAGGAGGACGAGTTCCTGAACGATGCGCTGACCGGGCTGATCCTGTGTCTGACTGGAATTTATCTGGTGCTGGCCTGGGTGTTCGGATCGTGGACCCGCCCCATGGTGGTGATGGCGATTATCCCGTTCGGACTGGTTGGCACGATTTACGGGCATGCGCTGTGGGATGTGCCGCTAAGCATGTTCACGGTTGTCGGTTTGCTGGGCATGACAGGCATCATCATCAACGATTCCATCGTGTTGGTCACAACCATTGACGAATACGCCGAGACACGCGGGCTGGTGCCGTCGATTATTGAAGGCGCGTCCGACCGGTTGCGGCCTGTGATGCTGACAACAATGACAACCGTGTTGGGCATGGCACCGCTGCTTTACGAGCAAAGCGCACAGGCGCAGTTTTTGAAGCCGACAGTGATCACGCTGGTGTACGGTCTTGGCTTTGGCATGTTGCTGGTGCTGCTGGTTGTGCCTGCAATGATCGCCGCACAACATGATATCTCGCGCCAGATCACAGCAATGCGGCGCGGTGTGCGGGCACCTGTCGGGGGGCTGCGGCTGGGGATGCTGACGCTTTGGGCGGTGATGATCGGCTGGGGCGTGCTGACGCTCGGCTGGGCAATCTTGCTAGGGCAGGTGCATCCGTTGCTCGCCACGATATTTCCCATGGTTGCGGATATGTCCGCAATGACAGCCGCGATGCTCATGTTCTTCTTGGGTGCCGCCCTAGTCAGTTTAACGGGCTACATCATCGGGGCATTGGCCTTTGCCATGCGGCGGCGGACAAGCCCTAAGATCTAGCTCCACGGCCTAACCCGGTGTACAGCCCTGAATCTCGACAGCATGCTTTTCGCCGAGCACCGTGATGCGGATGGCAGAGCGGTCAATTGTGATTGCACCGCCGCCGGTCGAGGCCAGATCGCCTTTGGAAACGATTTGGCTGCCGCTGCGGGTGCTGTCGGTTTCGCTCGCCCACATATTTGCCTGACCGGGTTCAATCACCACCACTTCACGACCACCTGCGGAGGGGACAGTCACGCGTGTTTCAATCTCGAGCCCTTTGGTCGTTGGCCGCAGCGCACAGGTTGCCGATTTCACACCTGCCTCTGACGCAGAATAGGCGCGCGATGCAAGGGCGGCGGCAATTGCCGGTGTCGGTTTGGCGTTGTTGCTGTCCAGTACCGCTGTGAGGGTAAGTTGTTGAGGGACGCAGATATCGCTGCACACGCCTATGTCCAGATTTGCGCGCAGCGTCACAGGTTGTCCCGATTTGCGCGGCGCGATGGTGATCGGCAAAACCAACTCGTTGGCATAGCCGATGGTACGCACGCCCTTTTCGCGGAATACTTTTGGCGCGGGCCATGTGATGCCGACACCACTCAAATTGGACGAACCGGACCAATCAAAATGCGGGGGAATTCCGTTGTCTCCGGGCGCGCGCCAATAGGTTTTCCACCCCGGTGCCAGCGTCAGCTTGATCGCTGCCACGCGGCTTCCGTCAGGTTGCACCCATCCGGTCAGAATTTCGCCAGTCACAGGCATGCCAACTTCGTCACCCGCAGTGACGGCAGTGCCAGATAACCCCAGCAGGGTTGCGGTAATCAAGGACTTTATCATGCCTCTAAATGCGCGAAACCGGTGCCGGTGCCAAGTCACGTTTGCATCATCCATGTTTCGCCGATCAGGCCAACTGCCCCTTGTCAGCGCACAAGTCGCGTTGCATCCTTGCGGATATGCAGACCGAAAGAGAGGCGCTTCAAATGGCACCTGCCAAGATGAACCTGACCGGAAAGCTGTTGATCGCGATGCCTGGCATGGGGGATCCGCGGTTCGCCCATTCGGTGATCTATCTGACGGCCCATTCCAGCAAAGGCGCAATGGGACTGATCGTCAATAAGCCTGCACCGGAATTAAAACTGTCCGATGTTCTGGACAAGCTGGTTCATGGATCGGCTGTGGTTGACAGATCATTAGGGGTTCATTTCGGTGGCCCCGTAGAGACAGGACGCGGTTTTGTGCTTCATTCATGCGACTACCGTTCTGCGATTGAAACGCTTGCGGTGGACGGAAATTTTTCGCTGACAGCGACGTTGGATGTGCTCGAAGATATCGCAGCGGGCAAAGGGCCGGACAAGGCGTTGTTGACCTTGGGGTATGCCGGATGGGGACCGGGCCAGCTGGAAGGCGAGATTGCCCGCAACGGCTGGCTGACCTGTGACGCGGAAACCGGATTGGTTTTCGATTTGCCGGATGCCAAGAAGTGGACGGCGGCAGTGCAGTCTATCGGAATTGACCCTTTGGGGTTGTCGCCAACGGCAGGGCGGGCTTAATCGAGGCCAGTCAACGCGGTGCAGCGGCGCGTTTCAGGCGATCATTGATGGCCTGACCCAAACCGTGTGATGGAACCCGTGCAACTGCGATGGGGCGGGCCAAGGCATCAAGCTGGTGCAGATATTCAAACAGGTTTGCGGCCGCCTCGACCAGATCGCCGGTGGGTGACAGGTTCAGATCACAGGACATATCGCCAAACCCCAGCAACACTTCGTCACCTTGGGCCTCTTTCGCATCAAGCCGGACCAAGGCACCCGGCGCGTAATGTGAGGCAAGTTGTCCCGGTGCTGTGATCGTCTCGTCAGCTGCATGGTCCACATTATACCCCAGAGCCGCCTCTATCGCTTCTTGCGGCAGCCCGCCCGCACGCAGCAAATTTGGCGTGGCGTTGTGCAACCCGATGATTGTGCTTTCCAAGCCCACCGAACAAGGCCCGTCATCCAGAATTCCGGCAATACGTCCTCCCAGACCTGACATCACATGCGCCGCTGTTGTGGCACTGATCCGGCCTGATGGATTGGCGGACGGTGCGGCAACCGGTCCGCCAAATGCGGCAAGCAACCGACGTGCTGTGGCGTGTGCGGGCACGCGCAAGGCCACTGTATTCAGGCCCGCCGTGACCAGAGCGGACAGCCCATGGCCTTCTTTCAGCGGCAACACCAGTGTCAGCGGACCGGGCCAAAAGGCGCTGGCAAGGATTTCGGCGGTATCTGACCAGACGACATACTGCTGCGCCATCGCCACATCATGCAGATGCACGATCAGAGGATTGAAACTGGGTCTGCCCTTGGCATCAAAGATCGCGGCAACAGCACGGCCATCGCGCGCATCCGCACCCAAGCCATAGACGGTTTCGGTTGGAAATGCGACCATATCACCATGCGCCAACATAGCTGCCGCTTGCGCAATACCTGCGTCATCCGGTTGCAATATCACGGTTTTCCGGCTCATATCTTCCTCGTGACGCCGCGTTTCGCCTTGCGGGTGGGCGGCTGTCGTTTCATGCTGCATAATGTATTGAACAGCCCTAGCAGGGCAAAGCGGGGCTTGCCAATCCCGCGCGTCCCGCATTTGAGGAGAGACCGATGCCCTATCGCGCCACCGTGGATGATTTCAACTTTCTGTTTGATCATATTGTCGACTTCGCCGCACTGCGCGAAACCGACAGGTTTGCCGAGGCTACGGATGATGTGACCCGCGCCATTCTGTCGGAGGCAGGCAAGATGTGCGACGGGGTGCTGGCCCCTTTGCAGCGCAATGGTGATCTGCATCCTGCACGGCTGGAAAACGGTGTCGTGCGCACATCGCCGGGGTTTGACAGCGGATACAAAGCGATTGCCGAGGGCGGTTGGGTCGGTATGGCGGCGGACCCTGAATATGGCGGTATGGGCCTGCCAATGACGCTGACGTCGGCGGTTAATGAAATGATGTCGGGCGCATGTTTGTCGCTGCAACTGGCCCCGTTGATGTCGCAGGGTCAGATCGAGGCTTTGCACCACCACGCATCCGACGCGATCAAGGCCCTGTATCTGCCCAAGCTGATCAGTGGCGAATGGACCGGCACGATGAACCTGACCGAGGCACAAGCCGGATCGGACGTAGGCGCGCTGTCGTCCAAAGCCATAGACAACGGCGACGGGACATATGCCGTATCTGGTCAGAAAATTTATATCAGCTGGGGCGATAATGATTTCGCATCCAACGTCTGCCATCTGGTTCTGGCGCGCTTGCCGGACGCACCTGCGGGGACCAAAGGGATCAGCCTGTTTCTGGTGCCAAAATTTCTGCCCGATGAAAACGGTGCGCCGAGTGTCCGCAACGGCCTGAGCGTGGTCAGCCTTGAGCATAAGATGGGTCTGCACGGGTCGCCCACTGCGGTGATGCAATATGACGGTGCCAAGGGCTGGTTGATCGGCGAGGAAAACGACGGCTTGGCGGCAATGTTTACAATGATGAACAATGCGCGTCTGGGTGTGGGCGGGCAGGGGATCGGCGTGGCCGAAGGCGCGTTCCAGCATGCGATGGCTTATGCGCTTGAGCGTAAACAGGGGCGGTCGTTACACGGCTATACCATTGCTGCGCATGCCGATGTCCGACGCATGCTAATGGCGATGAAGGCCGATACCTTTGCCGCGCGCGCCATCGCACTGACCTGCGCGTATGCCATTGATATGGAAACCGCGACCGGCAATTCCGCATGGAAGGCACGCGCGGCTTTCCTGACGCCCATTTCCAAGGCGTTTGGCACCGAGACGGGTATCCGCGTTGCCGATCTGGGAGTACAGGTGCACGGCGGCATGGGCTTTATTGAGGAAACCGGTGCCGCACAATATTTGCGCGACGTGCGTGTGACAGCGATCTACGAGGGCACCAACGGGATTCAGGCAATGGACCTTGTCGCGCGCAAAATGATGGACGGGGGCGAAATGGCCTCGCGTTTGCTGGACGAGGTCGCAGCCGGCGCAGAGGCGGCGCGCGCAACATTCCCCAAGATGGCCGAAGCCGTCTGGCAGGCCAGCGAATCCCTGCGCGAGGCGACGGAGTGGCTGCTGGAGCAAACCGATGTGAACGACCGCTTTGCAGGTGGTGTGCCGTATCTGCATGCCTTTGCACGGGTCTTGGGCGCACAGCACCATCTGGCTGCTGCAATGGCTGACAAGGGCGGTCCGCGCGAAGCCTTGGCGCGGTTTTACGTGAACTCGCTGTTGCCCGAACACGTCAGCTTGCTCACTCAAGCACAGGCAGGATCGGGCGATCTTTATGCGATGAGCCTTGATGATCTGGCGTCCTGATGGACGACAAGACTCTTCACGGATTACGCTATCCTTGGGAAACGCCGCCTGAACACGGGGTGGGCAGCATCGAAGTGGCCCCCGGTGTGTCTGTGGCTGCGGTTTCCGCTGCCGATGAAGCTGGACCATGTGAATGTCTACGCGCTGGACGAAGGCGACCATTGGACGGTGATCGACACGGGGTTTGCATCGAAAAAGACCAAGGCGCTGTGGCGTGCGGCGATGGCAGGGCCGCTTGGGGGCAAGCCTGTCAAGCGCGTTGTGGTGACGCATCATCATCCTGATCACATCGGATTGGCAGGCTGGTTCCAGACCGAATTTGGCGCGGAGTTGGTGACCACCCGCACCGCGTGGCTGACGGCGCGGATGCTGACACTGGACGAACAGGTTGTGGCCCCCGAAGAATCGTTGGGGTTTTATCGCAAGTCCGGCATGGACGGTGTGATGCTGGACAAACGCGCCACTGACCGCCCGTTCAATTTTGCCGATGTTGTGTCCCCTTTGCCGCTCGGGTTTACCCGGATCAAACAGGACGACCAGATCACCATGGGCGGGCGCTTGTGGGACGTGCATATCGGCAACGGCCACGCGCCAGAGCATGCAACATTCTGGAGCAGGGACGACAACCTGGTGATTGCGGGGGATCAGATATTACCCTCGATCAGCCCCAATATCGGCGTCTACCCAACCGAGCCGATGGCAGACCCGATTGGCGAGTGGCTAGAGGCTTGCGAACGGCTGGCGCTTTTGGCGCGCGCGGATCATCTGGTGCTGGGCGGTCATAAGTTACCCTTTAGTGGGCTGCCGCGGCGAATGGAGCAACTCATTGATAATCACCACAGCGCGCTCAAGCGTCTGGCGGATTTTATCGAAACACCAAAATCCGCGACCGAGTGTTTTCCGACATTGTTCAAAAGAAGGATTGGCGAAGCTGAATATGGCCTCGCGCTGGTTGAAGCCGTTGCACATTTAAGCCACCTTTACCAAAGCGGCCACGCCACGCGGAATTTGCGCGAAACAGACGGGGCATGGGTTTACAAACGTACGGGGTGACCGGATGGGCGACAACATTATCACTACTGCGGAAGCCGTCGAGGCAGATGCCTTGCCCAAGATGCACGAGGTTCATTGTGATCCTGAAATGCGCAAAGCTTCCGCTCAAAAAATGCCGAAAAGTGTGATGGATAAACCTGTCTCTCAGAAATCACCCGCGCAGTGGGCGTACGAGCGTGTGGTTCTGTATCTCAAAAATTTCGAAGAGCAACTCGATAGTGATCATGAAGTTGCGATGGGCTTTACCGGCGGCGAATCGGGTGTGCTGCGGATTGAGGGGATGGGGTATTTTGATCCCGACATCGTCACATTCTATGGCACCGATGCCATTGGGGGCAGAACGCAACTTGTGCAACATGTGAGCCAGCTGAATGTGATGCTGCGCGCCATGCGGAAAGAAATCAAAGATGCGGCACCAAACCGGATCGGGTTCAGATTGGTTCAGGATCTGGAAAACCCCGAGGCCGACGCGCCGCAAGCGAAAGCCGTCAAACCGAAGGCCCGTAAGAAACCTGCGCCCCGTAAACCTGCGACCGGTAAAAGCGCGACATCGTGACCACATAATGCGACTGCTGCTTTGACGTCGTGACACGCGCATGCCAATAAGGTAAAGACCCGCAAACGAAATCTTCAAGGACTGGTAGATATGGCCGAACATGATCACGAACATGGCACAATGAACTCTGATGTTCAGCAAAAGACGTTTGACGGATTTATGTCTTTTGTGAGCAAAACCTGCATAGCAATTATCGTTTTGCTTGTGCTGATGGCGATGTTCATCCGCTAATCTGCCACCCGTATCCCCCCTGAGGAATTTAATTGTGAAGCGTTTATTGACCGGTTTGGCCGTTGTGGCCCTTGTTGCAGCTTGTGCAGCAGATAATTCACCCGACAGCCCACCAGAAGCAGTTGCCGCCGCCGCGTTTCGCGACACGGGGCCAAAAACGTTGACTTTATTTACGATGATAAACAACCGGACCGGCAGCGGCGGCCACACGGCCTTGATGGTCAAAGGCTCGCAAACTGTCGTATTTGACCCTGCCGGATCATTCCGTGATCCGCGGGTGGTTGAACGCGGGGATGTGCTTTACGGGATGTCGCCCAATTGGGTCCAGTCGTATAAATCCGCCCATGCGCGCAGCACTTTTCATGTGGTTTCTCAAGAAATCACAGTAACCGCCGAACAGGCGGAACGCGCGCTGCAACTGGTGCAAAGCAACGGTGCGGTGCCTGGGGCATATTGCGCCAATGCGACCACAAGTCTTTTGCGTCAGATCGACGGATTCGGCAGCATCGAGAAAACGTTTTATCCGGTCAAATTTATGGAGCAGTTTGGCACGTTGCCGGGCGTGCGAACCACCAAATATTATGAAAATGACGAAGGCGATGTCATCGACGCCGTGCGCGCCGCGCAACTGGCAAAGTCACAGTAGATACAGCAATCCATAAAGCGTCGCCGCGCCCGCAAGGATCGCGGCGATGACGTTCTTGGTCCAAAGTCCAACCAGAAACGTCACGCAAGCCGCCGCCAATCGCGCGGGGTCAGTCTGGCCATCTGTTGCAGCGGGCCATAGCACTTGCGGGGCAACGAGCGCAGGAAGAATTGCCACCGCCGTATAGCGCAGATGTCGCAGCAGCCATGCGGGCATGGCGCGATCACCGACCAATCCGGTAAAGACAAAGCGCAGGAAAAAGCTGCCCAGCCCCAGACCGATGATCACAATCCACAGGGTTGTTTTATCAATCATGGTTGTTTCCCGACACGTCGCTCTGCCCATAATTCTGCCTGTGCGCCGGCCATCATACCGGCAACACCTGCAATGATCAGGCCCATGGAATAGGGCACATCAACGACCAAGAGGCTGACGACAACAGCAACAAACGCTGCAACCACATGCGCAACTGATCGGAACATCGGTGCAATCATTGCCAGAAATGTGATGGGGATGGCAAAGTCCAGCGCCCATGTGTCCGGCACCTGCGCCCCGATCAGGGCACCGATAAATGTGAACAGATACCAAAGCGGTGCAACAGGTGTGACCGCGCCAAAGAAATACGCCATTCGCTGCGCAACGGTCATATCTGGTGCACGCTCGTATTGCCCGATCGACACCACATAGGATTGATCGACTGTCAGATATGCCGCAAAGGCGCGTTGCCACAAGGGTGCGCTGCCGATCCATGGGGTCAGCGATGCTGAATACATCGCCATGCGCAGGTTTACGGCCAGCGCCGACGCCAGAACGATGATTGTCGGCGCATCTTCTTGCAGCAGTTGCAGGGCGGTAAATTGTGCCGCCCCTGCGATGACAACAACGGAAAACGCCAAGGCTTCGATAACGCTCAGGCCCGCTTCGGTTGCGATAAGGCCGAACAACGTCGAAAACGGGATAATCACCAGAATAAAAGGTGCACCGTCGGCAATGCCTTTCAGATAGGCGGATTTCGGTGTGGTGATGGCCATGGCTTGCCCTTAGATTACCCCCATGTCGTAGCGCCATCGCAGAGGGGATACAATTGGCCCAGGATCCAAATCTGTCTGACTACCTGATTGCCCCTGATCCGGGGGCTGTGCGGTTGACGCGTGCGGTGCAAGGGTTCGACCATACAGGCGCACAGATTGACATGCGCGTGGTCGAAGAACGCCCTTTGACGATATTCCTGAATGCGCAGGAAATTGTGACGGCGATGACCATCGGCGATTACCCTGCCTATCTGGCACTTGGATTCCTGCGCAATCAGGGCATGTTGCGCGAAGGTGACGACATCACAGGCGTGGACTATGACGAGGAACTGGAAACAGTGGTTGTGCGCACGAAGCGGGCCACCGACTATGAGGATAAAATGCGCCGCAAAACACGGACCAGCGGGTGTGCGGTCGGGACGGTTTTTGGCGATATGATGGAGGGGCTGGAAGGTGTGAGTTTGCCACAAACTCAGGTGAAGACCTCGTGGCTGTATACGCTGTCGGCCAAGATCAACCGCACTCCGTCGCTGTACCTTGAGGCGGGGGCGATCCATGGCACGATTCTGTGTGAGGGTGACAAGCCTCTGGTCTATATGGAAGACGTCGGGCGCCATAACGCGGTTGATAAAATCGCTGGATGGATGTTGTCCGAGGGCGTAAGTGCCGATGATAAAATCCTGTATACCACCGGGCGATTGACCTCTGAAATGGTAATCAAAACTGCGATGATGGGCATCCCGGTGCTGGCCTCGCGGTCCGGATTTACCGCATGGGGTGTCGAGATTGCGAACCAGGTCGGGTTGACCCTGATTGGTCGGATGAAAGGCAAACGGTTCGTTTGTCTGGCAGGTGAAGACCGCCTTATCAGAGATGCGGACCCCGATGCAGTGCTTGATGAGCCGCGCATGTCCGGACGCAAGGGGGCAATATGAAACAACCCCTCGGTGTAATCCTCGCAGGTGGTCAGGCCACACGGATGGGCGGTGGTGACAAGGGGCTGCTGCCCTTGGGGAAGGGCACGTTGTTATCATCGGTGATTGACCGCCTTGCCCCGCAAGTGGCGGCGCTGGCGTTAAATGCAAACGGTGATGCGGCGCGGTTTGAGGGATTTGGATTGCCTGTTCTCGCGGACAGTATCGACGGGTTCGTGGGGCCATTGGCGGGCGTCCTCGCGGGGCTAGACTGGGCCGCCTCGCACGGTGCCGACGCGATTGTAACGGCTGCGGCGGACACGCCATTCTTTCCCTGCGATATGGTGCCACGCTTATTGCTGGCAGGCGAGGGCATGGAGCATCCCTTGGTCCTGGCCGCGACCCCCGATGCCAAACGCGGCACGGCACGGCACCCGACGTTCGGGCTTTGGCCAGTGGCATTGCGCGCTGATCTGCGCGCAGCGCTTGAGGGCGGTCTGCGCAAGGTTGTGCTGTGGACGGACCAGCACGCAGGCCGCACCGCGATGTTTCCCGATGAGGCGGCTTTTTTCAACGTGAACACACCCGATGACCTGACCCATGCCGAGCAGATGTTATGAGAGTTTACGGCGTGGTGGGCTGGAAAAACGCCGGTAAAACCGGCTTGATGGAACGGCTGGTCACGGAAATCACCGGACGTGGCATCACGGTATCGACCGTGAAACACGCGCATCATTCGTTCGATGTGGATCAGCCGGGTAAAGACAGCCACCGCCACCGCATTGCGGGTGCCACCGAAGTGTTGTTGGCGTCGCGCAACCGCGTCGCTTTGATGCACGAGTTGCGCGATGACGCAGAACCGACGCTTGAGGCTTTGTTGGGGCGGCTCAGCCCTGTCGATCTGGTGCTGATCGAAGGCTATAAACGTGACACACATCTAAAGGTAGAGGCGCACAGGGCCGAGACAGGAAACCCGTTGATTGCGCCGGATGATGATACGATCAGGGCTGTAGCGAGTGATGTACCGCTTGATCTGGACCGTCCGGTTTTTGATCTGGATGACACTGTTGGCATCGCGGATTTCATTCTGGCCGAGGTCGGGTTGTGAGCCGCTTTGATACGGTTGTCATGGTCGATTGGTCCGGCGGGAACGACCGCGGTGCCAAGCCTGTGAAAGACGCAATATGGGCGGGCGTGAACCGTGGCGGCGTTGCCGAGGCACCGTTTTACCTGCGCAATCGTCAGCTGGCTGAGGCATGGCTCAGTGACTTTTTCAAAGCAGAACTGGCTGCCGGACGGCGGGTATTGGCGGGCTTTGATTTTCCGTTTGGTTATCCGGTTGGTTTTTGTCGCACGCTTACGGGTGCGGATAATCCGCTAGCACTTTGGGATTGGTTCGAGGCGCGAATTGAGGATACACCAGAGGCCAACAATCGGTATGATGTAGCCGCTGAAATCAATCGTTTGCATGGCGGCAAAGGGCCGTTTTGGGGAACCACATTTCAGAACCGTGAATATGACGGCTTGGCGCGTAACCAAGATAATTACGCAAATCCATTCCCTGATCACCGCGCTTGCGAGGCGCAGACGACGGGCGCGTTTACCTGTTGGCAATTGGCTTATGCAGGTGCTGTGGGCAGTCAGGTGATGATGGGCCTGCCTGTGTTGGCGCGGCTCAGGCGCGCGTTTCCCGTGGCGGTCTGGCCGTTTGAAAAACTGGATGCGCCGATTGCATTTGTGGAAATCTGGCCCTCGCTGACCGTTAAAAACGCGCCGCCCGAGGGAACCATAAAAGATGCTTGGCAAGTGGCGGAAGTGGCGCGGCAGGTCGCGGCATTGGCCCCGGAAAAACTGGCACAGATACTGGATGTACATGCACCTGAAGAAGGTTGGATATTTGGGTTGGGGTTTAAAGACATCTTAATGGCCCCAAAGGTGCCGTCGCTGAAAAACGATTGCTTTGCTTTGCCTGCGGGCGTGCATTGGACACCAGTAGACGAGGCACTGGCGCTTTTGCTGGACCGTTTGACCCACGTCACACAATCGGAAGATCTGCCGATTGCTGATGCCTTAGGGCGTATTGCAGCGGCTGCTGTGGTTGCCAAACGCGCCAATCCGCCGCTGCCCAATACGGCAGTGGACGGATACGGGTTTGCGGGCGGGCGTGGGGCGGGCGCACACGAATTACCACTGGTTCAGGGCCGCGCTGCTGCGGGCGATGCGCCGCAATCGGTCCCGATGGGGCAGGCCATTCGTGTTTTGACGGGGGCTGCGTTGCCGGATGGTGTGGACACTGTGATCTTGCAGGAAGATGTGGTTGTTGACGGTGCAAAGCTGCGGTTTTCCGGTCCGGTTAAAGCCGGATCAAATACCCGAAAAGCGGGGGAGGATGTGGTTGCGGGCCAGACAATTCTGACGAAAGGCCAAAGGATCAGTGCACCGGATCTGGCATTGATGGCCGCGACCGGCGTGTCCATGGTTGGTGTTTTCACGCCGCTCAGGGTCGGCGTGATCTCTACAGGAAGCGAGCTGGTGGAAGCCGGTGAATTTGCCAAAGACGGCCAGATATTTGACGCCAACCGTCCGATGCTTTTGGCGATGATCCGGCAGTTTGGCCATGTTCCCGTTGATCTCGGCAAGGTGCCTGACGACCGCGATGTGCTCCGCGCGCGGCTTGATGACGCGGCGCAACGGGTTGATACGATCCTGACCAGTGGCGGCGCGTCTGCGGGCGATGAAGATCACGTGTCGGCGTTACTGACCGAGGCAGGTGCGCTGTCGCTTTGGCGCATCGCGGTCAAACCGGGGCGGCCATTGGCGCTGGGCATGTGGAACGGCGTTCCGGTGTTTGGTCTGCCAGGCAATCCGGTGGCGGCGATGGTGTGTACGTTGATATTTGCCTGTCCCGCGATGGCGCTGCTTGCGGGCGGGGCGTGGCCGGAACCACAAGGCTTTGACGTGCCCGCTGCTTTTACCAAAACCAAGAAAGCGGGTCGGCGTGAATATCTGCGCGCGCGGATGCGGGCCGGCAAGGCAGAGGTGTTTGCGTCCGAAGGGTCAGGGCGCATCAGCGGGTTAAGCTGGGCGGAGGGATTGGTGGAATTGTCCGAACCCGCAAGGGATGTAAAGCCTGGCGATATGGTGCGGTTTATTCCCTACGGCAGTTTCGGGATTTAGGATCGGAAGTGACTTTGAGCGAAGCTTGAAGGGGCGACACAACACCTCTTAGTCAAACGTCCCTGCGCACCTGCCCAGCAGCATAAAGGCGCGCGCTGTGCGCGTGTCGGCAAGCCCGGAAATCTCGCCGTCCGAGGCGGTCTTTTCAAACTCGGAAAAGGTCCGGTCAAAGCGTCGCAGGAAATGATGTGCGGCATCGCGAAAAATCGGGTCTTGTTTCATCCGGGCATTGGTCAATGCGAGTGACGACCGGTCACGGATGCCGCCAAGTGCTGCAATCGGGCGGCCCCGCGCGCCTTGGGCAAACTGCCGCCACGTTTCGGGGCGTGCGCGGTCCGGGCGCAGATCGTCCATATAGATGCCGTCCTGTGACATCAGGGTCAGCACATCTTGCGAGGCCTGAATTAGCTGAGAGGCCGAGCGGTCCTTGAGGGCGCGGCGCAACGAGGCAAACCCCGCCTCGTCTTCGGCCGTTTCTGGAAAGTTCAGCGCACGGATGAAATCGTCGGTTTCGAGCAGCGGTGCCATATCGATGGCCTGAGTGCCGAGCGCGAATGGAATCTGGTCGTCCGTGACGGTTTGCTCGGGCTTTGCAGCGGGTCGGGCATGTTCATCGCGCCGCGTGTGGAAGGTCGCCAATGCCGTTTCGGTTTTTTTTGCAGCAGCGGCAATCTCGTCCAGCTTGCGCGCGACGGAGGGCTCTGACCGCATGTTACCGCTGTGTTGTTGCGCAATATACGCTTGTCGTATGCCATCAATGGCGGCCTGCAGACGCTGGCTTTCTTCACGCATGACACGACTGGCCCGGGCCGCCGTCGCCGCAACCCAGATCATCGCGACCGGCATGAAAATCGCAAGCATCGTCATCAGGAACCGCAAACCGTTTGTCCCGTCGTCAGGACCGGTATTCTTGGGCGTAACCAGAAAAAAGATCGCAGCGCCCAGCAGCCAGAGAATGCTCAGCGCAATTGCGACGATTTCGATGCCTGTGATCAGATCGGGTTTTGACTTGTCGTATATGCCCAAAGAGGTGGGCTTGGCGGCGATACCCGTCGATTTGACCTTGGCAATGCGCGGGTCTTGCACCGGCCCCTCATTGGGCCGGGCCTGCGGCGACGGGGTCTCTGGCTGCGGTGTATCTGTCATGTCTCACCCTCTATCAGGCGTAAACGATTTTGAGGACCTCATAAGATTTGTCACCCCCCGGCGTGCGCACGGTTACGGAATCGCCTTCTTCTTTGCCGATAAGCGCCCGCGCTATGGGGGATTTGATGTTGAGCAAACCCGCTTCGATCTTGGCCTCGTATTCACCCACGATCTGATAGGTTTTTTCTTCGTCCGTATCTTCATCCACCAATGTGACGCGCGCACCGAACTTTATCGCACCCGACAGTTTGGCCGGATCAATGACATCTGCCAGCGAAATAGCACCTTCAAGCTCTTTCACGCGGCCCTCGATGAACGACTGCTTTTCCTTGGCGGAATGGTATTCGGCATTCTCGGACAGGTCGCCATGTTCACGCGCCTCGGCAATTGCCTTAATGATCGACGGGCGCTCGACACTTTTCAGGTGCTTGAGTTCTGTCTCAAGTGCGGTGTGCCCCTGGCGGGTCATCGGTATTTTTTCCATGGGCTTTGGTCCACGTAATGAGGGCCGCGCCCCGTTTTGAAAGCGGGGGCGGCCGATTTGAATTGCTTGGGGTTATCTGACCTAAACTGGGACAGGATTGCAAGGGCTACGGTGTTTAGCGGGAATATGCCGGATGTACGGGCAACCGTGTCCTTCAAAACAGGATTTACGCCCCGTCCCGATTGCAATGCCGTGCCCTGTGGTCTAGCCATTTCCAAACGGATTTTGCCCAAGGGGAGTGCCTGATATGGCCGAGATTGAACGCGAAGCGATGGAATATGACGTGGTGATCGTCGGTGCAGGCCCTGCAGGGCTTTCTGCGGCGATCCGGCTCAAGCAGTTAGATCCCGATTGCAATGTGGTCGTCTTGGAAAAAGGCTCCGAAGTGGGTGCGCATATTTTGTCGGGTGCGGTGCTTGATCCTTGTGGCATCGACGCACTGATCCCCGATTGGAAAGCAAAAGGCGCGCCGATCACGGTGCCGGTCAAGGAAGACAATTTCTATATGCTGGGCGAGGCGGGCCAGATTCGTATCCCCAACCTCCCGATGCCGCCGTTGATGAGCAATCATGGCAATTACATCGTCTCAATGGGCAACGTCTGTCGGTGGATGGCTGAACAGGCCGAGGAATTGGGGGTAGAGGTATTCCCCGGCATGTCCTGTTCCGAATTGGTCTACGGCGACAATGGCGAGGTCAAAGGTGTGGTTGCCGGTGTCATGGGATTGGCCGCTGACGGCACGCCGGGGCCAAATTATGAACCGGGCATGGAGTTGCACGGCAAATACGTATTCCTGTCCGAGGGCGTGCGCGGGTCACTCAGCAAACAGGTGATCGCCAAATACAATCTGGATGCCGGTAAAGAGCCGCAGAAATACGGTCTTGGCATGAAAGAAATCTGGGAAATTGACCCGGAAAAGCACAGCGAAGGCACCGTGACCCACACAATGGGCTGGCCTTTGAACAAGAATGCCGGGGGTGGATCATTCATCTATCACCTTGATAAAAATCAGGTCTATGTCGGGTTTGTGGTGCATCTAGGCTACAAGAACCCGCATCTGTTCCCTTATATGGAATTCCAGCGTTTCAAGCATCACCCGATGGTGGCCGAACTGCTGAAAGGCGGCAAACGCGTGGCGTATGGCGCGCGTGCGATCACCGAGGGCGGATATCAGTCGATGCCCAAAATGGTCGCCCCCGGTGTGGCGCTGCTTGGTTGTTCGGTCGGCATGGTCAACGTGCCACGCATCAAGGGCAATCATAACGCGATGTTGTCCGGCAAAGCCGCGGCAGAGGCGGCGATGGCGGCGATCAAGGCGGACCGTTCAGGCGACGAGTTGACCGCCTACGAGGATGAGGTGCGCAAAGGTGCCATTGGTGCAGACCTTAAAAAAGTGCGCAACGTCAAACCGCTGTGGTCCAAATACGGCCTGACCGCATCGCTGGTGCTGGGCGGAATGGATATGTGGACCAACACGCTTGGGTTCTCGCTTTTGGGCACGCTCAAGCACGGCAAGTCCGATGCAGAAGCCACCGAAGAGGCCAGCAAGCACAAGGTCATCAGCTATCCCAAGCCCGACGGCAAATTGTCATTCGACCGCCTGACCAATGTGGCGTTCAGCTTTACCAACCACGAGGAAAGTCAGCCTGCGCATTTGAAGCTCAAAGATGCGTCTGTGCCCGTGCACCTTAACCTGCCGAAATATGCGGGACCGTCCGCGCGCTATTGCCCCGCTGGCGTTTACGAGTTTGTCGAGGAGGCAGGCAAGGAGACCCGTTTCCAGATCAATTTCCAGAACTGCGTACATTGCAAAACCTGTGATATCAAAGATCCGACACAAAACATCGTCTGGACCACACCCCAAGGCGGCGATGGCCCGAACTATCCGAATATGTAGGATAAAGAGGCGGGTAATATCCCGCCTTTTTCATACGCTGTCCCGCGCAAAAGCCGTCACAGCCACGTGACATGACAGGCCTTGCCATTGCGCTTGCACCCAGACCTGATACCTTCTTAAAAAAAGCGAGAGGCACGGGTTTTCATGCATCATTACGTTCTAGGACTTGCGGCAGCGCTGGCAATGTCAGTTTCATTTACCGCTCCGGTTCGGGCAGAGTCGGCGGCGGGGTCGTATCTGGCAGGGCGGCAAGCCGGGGCTGGTAATGACTATAGTGCTGCGGCGCGGTATTATACCCAAGCCCTGGCCCGCGATTCCGGCAATGTCGAATTGATGGAAAACACCGCACTTGCCTATTTATCGCTGGGTCAGATTGACCGCGCCTTGCCTATTGCCCGCGCGATGGAAGCGACGGGCCAGAAAAGTCAGGTTGCACATCTGGTGATTACGGCGGCCCTTGCACAAAAAGAAGATTTTGCAGGTCTGCTGGAACGTGAAACCCTCATAGAGGGCGTCGGGCCCTTGGTTGACGGCCTGGTCAAGGCATGGGCGCATATGGGGGCAGGCGATGTCACCTCGGCTATGGCTGCCTTTGACGCGATGGCGGACGAGCCCGGGTTGCGGGGCATCGTCATGTATCACAAGGCATCAGCCCTTGCGAGTGTCGGGGATTACGAAGGCGCAGAAGCCATATTCGGGGCTGACGATAAAGGTGCCGCCAGCCAGACACGGCGCGGGGTCATTGCGCGCATCGAAGTGTTGGCGCAACTCGACCGCCGCGAAGATGCGATGAAGGTTCTGCGCGATGGCTTTGGTGATGACAGTGATCCGGAACTGGACCAACTGATTGCAGCACTCGAGGCGGATGCGCCGGTTCCATTTACCCATGTGCGCAACGCCAAGGACGGTATGGCAGAGGTGTATTTCACGTTCGGTGCTGTTTTGAAAAACGAGGCCGCAGCGGATTACTATGTTTTACTGTTCACCCGTATCGCGCGGCATTTGCGCCCTGACCATATTGATGCGCTGTTGTTGACGGCCGGATTGCTGGAAAATCTGGGCCAGTATGATCTGGCGATCGAGGAATATAAATCCATCACGGCTGACAGCCCTGTGTATCACGCTGCCGAACTGGGCCGTGCGGACGCGTTGCGGCGCGCGGACAAAGTGGATCAGGCAATTGAAGTGCTCCAACAACTGACCCGCAGCCATGGTGATCTGCCCGTTGTTCATTCGACCCTGGGCGATATTCTGCGCGGCAAAGAGGATTTCGCAGGCTCAATCGAAGCGTATAACAAGGCGCTTGATCTGTCGAATGACAGCGCGCAGTCGCGGTGGGTTCTGTATTATTCACGCGGTATTTCTTACGAGCGGTCTGGCAATGGTGCCGCGTCCGAGAAAGACTTTCGGGCGGCATTGGCGCTCAATCCCGAACAGCCGCAAGTGCTGAACTATCTTGGGTATTCCCTGGTCGAACAGAACCGCAATCTGGATGAAGCGCTAGATATGATTGAACGCGCCGTCGCGGCCAGCCCGACCTCGGGGTATATCGTCGATTCTCTGGGCTGGGTTTTGTACCGACTTGGCCGCTATGACGAGGCCGTGGATCAGATGGAACGCGCCGTGGAGTTGATCGCGGTTGATCCAGTGGTCAATGATCATCTTGGTGATGTCTACTGGGCCGTAGGCCGTCAGCGCGAGGCAAAGTTTCAATGGAGCCGTGCGTTGTCGTTTATCAAAAAAGATGACACCGACGGCGAAGCCGACCCTGACCGCATCCGCCGTAAAATCGAGGTTGGTCTGGACGTGGTTTTGGAAGAAGAAGGCGCACCCCCTTTGAAGGTGAGCAATGGCAACTGAGGCGTTTGCGCCCGCCAAGATCAACCTTTCGCTCCATGTGACGGGACAGCGGGCGGACGGGTATCACCTGATCGACTCGCTGGTGGTGTTTGCCGATGTGGGAGACCGCCTGTGGTTTGAACCGAGCGATGTGATGTCACTGGCAGTCAGCGGCGCGTTTTCACAAGATGTGCCGACTGACGCGCGCAATCTGGTGTGGAAAGCGGCTGAGGCGGCAGGCTGGACAGGCCATATCCGTCTTGAGAAAAACTTGCCCAATGGGGCGGGAATAGGCGGCGGGTCTGCGGATGCGGCGGCGGTTTTACGACACTTTCTGGGCGACAAGGCACAAGATGTTCTTGGCATTGATGCCATTCTATCGCTTGGTGCGGACGTGCCTGTTTGCGTGTCTGCCGTGCCGAAACGGATGAGCGGTGTCGGGGATATTCTAACAAGATGTTGGCCAATCCCTGAGCTTGATCTTGTCTTGATCAATCCCGGCGTCAGCGTTGCGACACCTGCTGTGTTTTCGGCATTGATCGATAAGGTAAATGACCCGATGCCCGAGATGCATACCGGCGCATCGCTGGACGATTTTATTGTCTGGTTAAAACGTCAAAGGAATGATCTGCAGCCGATTGCCACCGATTTGTTCCCCAAGATTGCAAGCGTTCTGGATGAATTGGACGACGCGCTTTTGTGTCGGATGTCCGGTTCCGGATCGACCTGCTTTGGCATCTATCCAAGTGCAAAAGTGGCGCAAGCGGCGGCAGATCGAATTGGCGCAGCGCATACCGCGTGGTGGGTGAAATCCGCTCGGACCATTGGGGCGCGACCCGCTTAACTGATCCTGCTGACAACGTAATCCGCCAGATCCGCAAGCATCGTTTTGACCTCATGGTCGGGTAATTCTTGGAGAGCGGCTTTGGCCGTTTGCGCCCATCCCAAGGCATCCGTTTGCGTTTCCACAAGTGTGCCATGCTTGTCCAGCAACGCCAAGGCTTGATCCAGATCGCCATCCTCCTGATGACCTTTCTCGATCGTCCGAACCCAAAACGCGCGTTCCTCGGCATCCGCCTTTGCAACTGCCTTGATCACCGGCAGGGTCAATTTGCGCTCGCGGAAATCATCCCCGATGTTCTTGCCTGTCGCCTCAGATTGCCCCTGATAATCCAGTAAATCATCCACAATCTGAAACGCCACACCAAGCGCATCGCCGTAGTCGAACAGCGCCTTTACCTGCGCCTCGGGCGCGCCTGCAATCACGCCGCCGACTTCCATCGCTGCCGAAAACAATGCCGCTGTTTTGCCGCGCACCACTTGCAGGTAAATGCCTTCATCAGTCGCCAGATTTTGTGCGGCGGTCAGTTGCAAAACCTCGCCCTCGGCAATTGTTGCGGACGCATTGGCCAAGATACGCAATACGTCCAGCGATCCGGTTTCGGTCATCAACTGAAAGCTGCGCGAAAACAGGTAATCGCCAACAAGCACTGACGATTTATTGTCCCACAAAAGGTTCGCCGTGGGCCGTCCGCGCCGTTTGTCGCTTTCATCCACTACGTCGTCATGCAGCAATGTTGCGGTGTGAATAAACTCGACTGTGGCTGCCAGATGCACATGGTACGGGCCTGCGTATCCACACATGCGCGCCGCCGCCAGGGTCAGCATCGGGCGCAGGCGTTTGCCACCCGCCTCGACCAGATGTGCGGTCACTTCGGGGATACGCGGCGCGTGTTTCGACGCCATACGCTCGCGGATCAAATCGCCGACAGCCGCCATGTCATCCGCCAGATAGGCCGCCATCCGGTCATGCGGTTTTTGCGTGCTGTCGTTTTTCATCAATAGGGTCCCACCAAGGCTCGACAATTCGGGCAAACTGGCCCACATCTTTGATATGAAGGAACTTTTGCGCAGCCCCGACATGACCATTATCGCCTTTGCCTCAGCCCTTCTTCAGGGCGAGGATATAGACTGCTTTCAAATGGACGTAAACATGAGCGTGCTCGAAGGCGGCATCGGAATTTTCCCGCGACGCCTGATGGTGCACCCCGATGATTACGCCGCCGCTGTGCAGGTCATGCACGATAATGACATATCGCTCGGGTTGTGACGGAATACGCGGAAAGCGACCTGACGCGTGATGCGTTTCTGGGTGGTCAATTACACCTCTTTCAGCCGCGACAGGGCTACCGCGCGGGGCTTGATGCGGTGCTCTTGGCTGCTTGCGTTCAGGCCGAGGCAGGAGAGAGCGTTCTGGAGCTGGGCTGTGGGGTGGGCGCTGCAATTTTATGTCTGAACGCACGTGTGCCTGGCCTAAGTCTCACGGGTGTCGAAGTGCTGGCGCGAAACGCTGCGTTGGCGCGGCGCAATGGCGGTGATGTCCTTGAGGTGGTCACAGCCGACCTTGCAGATATGCCGTTGCATGTTCGGCAAAGGCAGTTTGATCATGTTCTGGCAAATCCGCCGTATTATGACCGGACTGCATCCGTGTCCTCGGGGGATGTGGCCCGCGAATCTGCCCATGGCGAACACACGCCCCTGCATATCTGGGTCAAGATTGCAGCCAAACGGCTGAGCCCCAAAGGACGTGCGTATTTCATCCACCGCGCTGAACGCTTGCCCGATCTGATCCGTGCACTGCCTGACGATCTTGGGTCGGTCGAGGTGTTGCCGCTGGCCCCGCGCATTGGCCGTGCGCCGGAACTTATCATTCTGCGTGCACGCAAAAACGGGCGGGGTGCATTCAAGTTGCTGAACACATTTGTGATGCACAGTGGTGCGGCCCATGGCGCGGAGGGCGATTGTTACGTGCCAGAATTGCGTGCCGTCTTGCGGGATGGCACCGCGCTGGAATTTTAGGCGATATCCGGCTTTCGTTAAGCAATTATTTACCACATTGCACGATATGCTGCACAGCGGCGTGACACCGCAAAATTTTTGTGGTGAACTTAAGGTCCAAACTTTCATCAAGGAGGATTACATGGCTCTTAACGGACATCTGGAAGCTCTCAAACGCAAACACACGGCAATGAGCGAGGCAGTTGAAAATGCACAACGCTCACCGAGTGTAAACGATCTGGACGTTGCAACGATGAAAAAAGAAAAATTGCGCCTGAAAGAAGAAATCACGCGCCTCTCGGCCTAAAAGGGGCCTATCCTACTAAGCTGGCGCGCGCTGCGATAACAGCGCCGCCGGTGATAAGGATCGCGGCCCACAACAGGACATAGCTTGGGGCGGCAACGCCAGCTATCACGAGCACCAAAGTTGACAGCAGCGGTGCCGCATAGGACGCGGTGCCCAAAAGTTGGATGTCACCCTGCTTGACCCCGATATCCCAGACATAAAATGCAAGGCCGACCGGACCCAGTCCTAAGCCTATGACGGCTGCCCATGCTATTGTGGTCGTGGGAAATATGGTTTGTTCGAACATCAGGTGTAGCAGTAAAGACAGCACCGCAGAGGCGATACAAAACACCGCAACAGAGGCAGTCGGCACTGTCCCGACGCGGCGGGATAAAACCGAATACCCCGACCATGTCAGCGCGCATAAAACAGCGAGCGCATATCCGGTCAGATGTTGCACCGAAAATCCTTTCCCGCCACCTGTGATAATCAAGGCTGCCCCGACAAACCCGAGAACCGCGCCGATGATATGACCACGGCGCAAGATTTCGCCGGGCAAAAGACCAGAGAACAGCACAATCAGAAGCGGCCAGAGATAGGCAATCAGCCCGGCCTCGGCAGCCGGTGCAAGACGCAATGCAGAGAAATACAGGGCATGATAGCCAAACAAGCCCAAGGTGCCGAAGACATAGACACGCAACGGCACCGCGCGCAGTGACGACATTGCGCCAGTTGCAGCGACCCAGATCAAACCCAGTGAACCGCCCAAGGCAAAGCACATTGTGTTCAGTAAAAGCGGTGGGGTTGGCGCAGAGCCGACGGTGAACAAGGCCAGCAATGACCATAAAAGCACAGCGCAGAATCCGGTAACAGTAGCGCGGCGGCGGGTCATCAAGTGGAAAGCTCCAGCACGGTCATACTTTTGGCGACATGCGCAGTTTTTTCAATCTCCTGCAATACCCATGTCTTGAAGGCTGCCACCTGTGGCCGCGTTTCCGTACCCTCGGGGCATAAAAACCGAAACCGCGCGCCTGTTGGCAATGCTATGGGGAAGGGTGCGACCAATCTGCCCTCGGCAAGGTCTTTGATCACCAGCGCGCGGCGCCCGAGTGCCACACCAACGCCAGCAAGGGCTGCATCAATTGCATGATCAGCCTGCGAAAAACGAGGGCCAATCGTCGGTTGCGCGTCCACATCCATCGCCCGAAACCAGGAATGCCAGTCAACCGGTGGATCAAGAAAATCTATCGACTCGTCCACGATTAAAACAGCATTTGCGAGGCTCTGCGGTGTTGGATACATCCGTGCAATATCCGGCGTCATCACAGGAACAACCCATTCTTCGGCCAGTGGCAGAGAATACAATCCGGGGTCCGCGCCCAAGCCAAACCTGATTGCGACATCTATACCATCGCGGTTGAAATCCATTATGCGTAGCGACGCTGAAAACCTCAACTCGATTTCAGGATGGGATTGGGCAAAATCGAACAATCGCGGGGCGAGCCATTTGGCCGTAAATGCAGGGCCAGCGGTCACCGTAAGTGTCTGATGGTCCTGCACTCTTTGCGCGGCTCGCCAGCCTGCGGCTAATGTTTGAAATCCGTCTGCTGCCTGTGGGGCCAGTGCGCGACCTGCCTCTGTCAGTTCGACCGCACGGTTCAACCTGCGGAACAAGGGTGCGCCCAGATGGTCTTCAAGGGATTTGATCTGAAAGCTAAGTGCGGCTGGCGTGACGTGTAATTCTGCCGCCGCCAGAGCGAACGACATATGGCGTGCAGCCGCATCAAAGGCGCGCAGGGCGGTAAGTGGGGGCAGGCGGTCAGGCATATTCAGTTAAGTACAGCTTAACTGAAGCTATGGAAAGTCTCGTTTGTCAGATTGTCGTAAAAGGCCCATCTTGAGGTCAAGTCATCCAACACCGCAAAAGGATAAAGACAATGATCGAAGCCACCACAAACCCCGCCGCCCGTCGCGCTTACGCCACCGCCCATGCAGAGCGGGGTCGCATGCTTGCCAGTGTATGGGGCTGGCTTTTCACACCATCTTCCCGCTGAACAAAGGCCTTTGTTCTTACGGGATGGCAAAAAGGCCGGATCAGATGATCCGGCCTTTTTGATGTTTGATAGTGTCGATGGATTAAACGAAAAACTGTGCGCCGTTTGCAGAAATCGTTGAGCCGTTGATAAAGCCCGCATCATCCGACACAAGGAATTTCACCGCGCGTGCGATTTCTTCTGGCTCACCCAATCGTCCTGCGGGGATTTGGGCGATGATGCTTTCGCGCACCTTTTCAGGCACCGCCATCACCATATCTGTGCCGATATATCCCGGACAAATCGCGTTGGCAGTAATGTTCGCGCGTGCACCTTCCTGGGCCAGTGATTTCACAATCCCCAGATCGCCGGCTTTGGTCGCGGCATAGTTCACCTGGGCAAACTGGCCCTTTTGACCGTTGATCGAGCTGATCACCACGATGCGTCCGAACTTGCGTTCGCGCATGCCGGGCCAGATCGGGTGCACGGTGTTGAACACGCCGGTCAGGTTGGTGTCGATCACCTCTTTCCACTGCTGCGGTGTCATCTTGTGAAATGGCGCATCGCGGGTGATGCCAGCATTTGCCACAATGACTTCGACGGGTCCGAGGTCGGCTTCGACCTTTGCAATACCTGCGACTGACTCGTCATAATCGGCGACGTTCCATTTGTAGGTTTTGATGCCCGTTTCCTTGGTAAAGGCGGCGGCAGCTTCGTCGTTACCGGCATAGGTGGCGGCGACGTTATAGCCTGCGTCTTTAAGCTCTTTGGAAATCGCGGCACCGATGCCTCGGCTGCCTCCGGTGACTAGTGCGGTGCGGGACATACTATCCTCCTCGATAGGCAATTATATTTCAGGCCAATAGGTAGGCGCGCAATTTTCTTGCGCGCCTCATATGTTTAGGGGCGCTCAAGACACATGGCAACACCCATACCGCCACCAATGCACAAAGTCGCCAGACCTTTTTTCGCGCCACGGCGCTGCATTTCAAACAGAAGGGTGTTCAGAATCCGCGCGCCGGATGCACCGATGGGGTGGCCGATCGCGATGGCACCACCGTTGACGTTTACGATCGCCGGATCCCAACCCATGTCTTTGTTCACGGCACAGGCCTGTGCGGCAAACGCCTCGTTGGCTTCAACAAGATCAAGGTCTTCCGCTTTCCAGCCGGCTTTCTCCAGCGCCTTGCGCGATGCATAGATCGGGCCAACACCCATAATGGACGGGTCAAGACCGGCGGTTGCGTAAGATGCGATGCGCGCCAATGGGGTGATGCCACGTTTTTCTGCTTCATCCGCGCTCATCAACAACGCAGCAGCAGCACCATCGTTCAGACCCGATGCGTTGGCTGCCGTGACAGAGCCGTCTTTGGTGAAGGCCGGGCGCAGTTTTTGCATCGCTTCCATGGTTGCACCGTGGCGAATGTATTCGTCTTGATCGACAATGGTGTCGCCCTTGCGGGTCTTGACGGTGAATGCAGCGATTTCATCCGCAAACTTGCCAGCCTTTTGCGCGGCTTCGGCCTTGTTCTGGGAAGCGACGGCAAATTCGTCCTGCTGTTCGCGGGTAATCTGCCATTTGTTGGCAACATTTTCTGCCGTCTGGCCCATATGATAGCCGTTGAATGCATCCCACAGACCATCGCGGATCATCGTGTCGATGAACTGCAGATCGCCCATTTTCTGACCCGCACGCAGGTTTTGTGCGTGGGGCGACAATGTCATGTTTTCCTGACCGCCAGCGGCGACAATAGACGCATCACCCAACTGGATATGCTGTGCTGCGAGTGCAACAGCGCGCAAGCCTGAACCGCAGACCTGATTGATCGACCAGGCAGAGCTTTCTTGCGGGAACCCCGCGTTGATATGAGCCTGACGCGCGGGGTTCTGTCCCTGTGCGGCGGTCAAAACCTGTCCCAGAATAGTCTCGGAGACTTCGGACGCATCAATACCGGCGCGCGCGACAACTTCTTTCAGGATTGCGGCACCCAGATCATGGGCAGGTGTGGTGGCGAATGCGCCCCCAAAGCTGCCAACGGCAGTACGGGCGGCGGATGCGATGACAACATTGGTCATGAATTGGTGTTCCTCTACCTATCTGGCCGAGGATATTATGAAGCAGCGTCACTCATTACACGCCACGACTCCTCTGCCTTCTGGTCCTGTCATAGCGGATGCGCCCTATCGCGGCAACGGGGGCAAAAGTTCTGCGTCATCACTTGCCGACTTGTGCCAGAATTTCTATCCTGCTGCGCGTGGTGCGGCGTTCCGTAACCAGGAAGGTCGCGTTGTCGGTGCGCCGAAATGATATCCTTGCAAACAATCAATCCCCATTTCGGTCAGAACCCTTGCATCCGCAGCGTTCTCGACAAATTCTGCAACGGTTAGCATGTGAAAATGTGCCGCGATTGAAATCATCGCAGCGGTCAGCGCACGATTGTCGGGATCGTCTGCAATTCCTTTGATAAATGCGCCGTCGATTTTGAGGATATCAAAGTATAATTCCTTGAAATGGCGGATCGCGGTATGCCCCGCACCAAAACCATCAAGCGCAAAACAAACGCCGTAGGGCTGTAATTCATCCATCAGGTCCACGACCAACTCGGGCACGGTCATGGCCGAGTTTTCCGTGATTTCGAGGATCAGACGCTCTCCAATTATTTTGTCGCGGCGCAGAAACCGCTTTAGCATCTGGTTCCATGCCGTATAGCCAATGGATCGCGCTGACATATTGATCGACAGACGCAATCCGGGATTGTTTTGCAAGGCCACTAGGCCCGCCCGCAAGGCCAGCACGTCAATGTCACGACCTGTTTCAGTGTCTTCGATCACATGCATGAAATCTTTTGCCGGAATGATGCGCCCGGTGGCATCCAGCACACGGATCAACCCCTCATAAAAGCCCACTTTGCTGGGGTCGCTGGCCCGCATCACGGGTTGATATGCGAGCAGCGTCTGTTTGTGTGCAATCGCATCTTTTACCATCTGCAAGGTGGATTTATCACGCTGTGCGACCGCATAACTCAATGGGTTGTGGGACTCCGGTGCGTTGTTGGCGAGGTTACGTTTGAATTGACTTACCACTGTTTTGCACCCTTCTTGGTCCCGGATATGTTTGTCGCTTGCAAAGGAATAACATTGCCTTAACACGCTGATTTGCAAAGAATTTTAACGAATATTTATTGTATGGAATCACGGAGAAAGCAAATGGAGCGTTGTGGATGGGCTGGGTCAGAACCGATATATGTCGACTATCACGACACCGAATGGGGCGTGCCGGAATATAATAGCCGCGCCTTGTGGGAAAAGCTGATACTCGACGGCTTTCAGGCGGGGTTGAGCTGGATCACTATCCTGAAAAAGCGCGAAAACTTTCGTCAAGCTTTTCAAGGGTTTGATCCGAATGTGATTGCGGAGTGGGGGGCGGATGATGTCGAGCGGTTGCTTGGCAATGCCGGTATCATTCGTCATCGCGGCAAGATTGAAGCGGCCATTCAGAATGCCCGCGCATGGCAAAAGATCGAGGCGCGCGAGGGGTTCGACACTTTCATGTGGCGCTATGTCGGGGGCATGCCGTTGCAGAATAAATTCGCGACACAAGCCGATGTGCCGCCCTCGACCGATCTTTCCCTAAAAGTGTCGAAAGATTTGAAAAAAGAAGGGTTCAAGTTTTGTGGCCCCACGATTGTATACGCATGGATGGAAGCCTGCGGGCTGGTCAATGATCACATTCTGACCTGTCATCGTCATACTGAATGCGCCGCGATGGCCAAGCCCCGTTGACTCCCCTCCAGTGCTGCGTATAAGCGCGGCTTCATTGGTGTTGGTGGCCCTCGCAAGGGGATGCCTGTCGGGGGTTCGGCCCAAAGGACAACGCCCTTTATAACATAAAGGAGAACAGCCGTGACAAAACGCACCGCTGCCAAACATAAACTAGACCGCCGCATGGGCGAAAATATCTGGGGCCGTCCAAAATCCCCAGTCAATCGTCGTGAATATGGCCCTGGTCAGCATGGTCAGCGCCGTAAGGCAAAAATTTCCGATTTCGGTATCCAGTTGCGCGCCAAACAAAAGCTCAAGGGCTACTACGGCGACCTGACCGAAAAGCAGTTCCGCCGTATTTATGGCGAAGCCGAGCGTGTTAAAGGCGATACAGGTGAGAACCTGATTGGTTTGCTCGAGCGTCGTCTGGACGCGGTTGTGTACCGTGCCAAGTTCGTGGCGACAGTATTTGCCGCACGCCAGTTCGTGAACCACGGCCACGTCACAGTGAACGGCAAGAAGGTTAACATCCCGTCTTACCGCGTAAAAGAAGGTGACGTGATCGCAGTGCGTGACCGTTCCAAGCAGATGGTAGCGCTTTTGGAAGCGACACAATTGGCCGAGCGTGATGTGCCTGATTATGTTGAGGCCGATCACTCCAAAATGACCGCGACATTTGTACGCGCACCCGGCTTGGCAGATGTGCCCTATCCGGTTGTGATGGAACCGAACCTCGTGGTGGAATTCTACGCGAAGAACTAATCTTTGCGAGAGTTTAAAGATTTCAAAGGCCGCCTTGAGGGGCGGTCTTTTTCGTTGCGGGTTTGCAGATAATAAAATCCAGAGGGGGCGGTCAGGACAATCCCACTGGTCATGCCTTTGGGGCGGCGTTAGAACGGCCCCAACTTTAGGGGAATTGCCGACATGACTGCGATCACGCCACAGCCCGGTATCATGGACATCAACTTGTACCAAGGTGGTGCCGCGCATGTGGCGGGCCTTGAGAACGCGGTCAAGCTGTCGTCGAACGAAAACCCGTATGGTCCGGGCGAAGCAGCGCTTGAGGCCTACCGCCGCGCGGCATTTGATTTGCACCGGTATCCGTCATCCGATCACGCCGCATTACGTCGCGCGATTGCCGACGTGCACGGTCTGGATGCCGACCGCATCATCTGTGGTGCCGGGTCGGACGAGATCATATCGTTTCTGTGTCAGGCCTATACCGGGGCGGGAAGCGAAGTGATCCATACCGAACACGGTTTTGCCATGTACCGCATTTCCGCGCTGGCCGCAGGGGCCACCCCGGTCGAGGTTGCCGAGCGCGAGCGTGTGACGGACGTGGATGCCATTCTGGCGGCCTGCACCGATGCCACGCGGCTGGTGTTTATTGCCAACCCGAACAATCCCACTGGCACCATGATCAGTCTGGGTGAAATTGCGCAGCTTGCAAACGGTTTGCCCCCGCAGGCGCTCTTGGTGCTGGATGGGGCCTATGCCGAATATGTTGATGGCTATGATGGCGGTGCGGGGTTTGTCGATGCGCGCGAAAATGTCGTCATGACGCGGACGTTCTCGAAATTGTATGGCCTTGGCGGGTTGCGTGTGGGCTGGGGGTATGGCCCCGCACATGTGATCGACGTGCTGAACCGGGTACGGGGTCCGTTTAACCTGTCGCAATCCGGTCTCAACGCTGCCGAGGCTGCGGTGCGTGACGTTGCCTATGCCGATCATTGCCGCACCGAAAACGCCAAGTGGCGCACGTGGATGGCGGATGCGCTGGCCGAAATCGGTGTGCCGTCCGATGTGTCCTGCGCAAACTTTATTCTGGCGCGCTTTGCCTCGCAGGCAGAGGCGGAGGCCTGTGATCTGCATCTGCAATCGCAAGGCCTGATTGTGCGACGTGTGGCGGGCTATAAATTACCCAGTTGTTTGCGGATCACTGTGGGTGACGAAAGCAGTTGTCGCCGTGTTGTGCATGCTGTGCGCCAGTTCAAAAACGGAGACGCAGATGCCGCAACTGTATGACCGCGTAGCGTTGATCGGTCTGGGGCTTATCGCCTCGTCAATGTTCTGGGCGATGAAGCGCGGCGGGCTGGCGGGTGAAGTTGTGGGCTATGCCCGCAGTGCGCAAACCCGCGATACCGCCCGCGAGATCGGGCTGTGTGACCGCGTTTGTGATACGCTTGCCGAGGCCGTCGAGGGCGCTGATCTTGTGGTGCTGTGCGTGCCCGTCGGGGTCATGGGTGAAGTAGCGGCTGAAATGGCAGGTGCGCTGAAACCGGGTGCGACTGTCACCGACGTGGGGTCGGTCAAGGCAGATGTCATCGCGCAAGTTGGCCCGCATCTGCCTGATAACGTTCATTTCATCCCTGCGCATCCCTTGGCAGGGACAGAACATTCCGGCCCCAAGTCCGGGTTTGCCGAGCTGTTCGATAACCGCTGGTGTCTGTTGGTGCCTGTCGAGGGGACAGAAGTCGCAGCCACGACAAAACTGCGCGCCCTGTGGGAAGCCATGGGGGCCAATGTCGAGGAAATGGACGCCGAACACCACGATCTGGTGTTGGCGGTAACCAGCCATGCACCGCATCTTATTGCCTATACGATGGTTGGCGTTGCGGACGATCTGCGACGCGTGACGGACAGCGAAGTGATCAAATATTCGGCCGCAGGGTTTCGTGATTTTACCCGCATTGCGGCCAGTGACCCCACCATGTGGCGTGATGTTTTTCTGTCCAACAAGGACGCCACGCTGGAAATTCTTGGCCGCTTTACCGAAGAGTTATTTGCGCTGCAACGCGCCATCCGGCAGGGCGATGGCGATCATCTGCACGCTTATTTCACCCGCACCCGTGCGATCCGGCGCAGCATTATCGAAGCGGGTCAAGACACAGACGCCCCCAACTTTGGCCGTGCTGCGGGCAAGAAATGATCCGCGCCGCGCTGATCATGTCACTGGTTTTTGCACAGACCGCATGGGCGGCACCCACAACATCGCAGCGGCCGGTTGCGCGCGGCGGCGATCTGGTCCAGCCGGTCGAGGTGGCCCCGTCCGGCGCGCTGCAACCGCCTGTGGGGACTGCCCAGACCCGAGAGGCGCGCGAGCCGAAAGGCGGCGTTGGTTTTTCGCTGCGGCCGTTTTTCCGACCACAAAAAGTTGAAAAACAAGCGCGCAGGCAACGGCAGTTGGAGGCCAAAGGATCCGTGTGCGGCGATGTTGCGATTCAAGGCGAAGCAATTGGCCGTGTGCAAGGCGAAAGCGACGGCTGCGGAGTGGAAAGCGCGGTGCGCGTGCGGTCTGTGTCGGGCATCACCCTCAGCCAGCCTGCTGTGATGGACTGTGCGACAGCGGGTGCCCTGAAAAGCTGGTTGGACAAGACGGCCAAACCTGTGTTGTCGCGGGCGGGCGGGGGCCTCAATAGCTTACAGGTTGCCGCGCATTATGTGTGCAGGTCGCGCAACAACCAACAAGGGGCCAAAGTTTCTGAACACGGGCGGGGCCGCGCAATTGATATTGCTGCCTTCAGGCTTGCCGACGGTTCACAGATCAGTGTCCTTGAAGGCTGGAACGACAGATCGACGGCCAAGGCCCTGCGCCAGATGCACAGTGGCGCATGTGGGACTTTCGGGACTGTTCTTGGTCCCGATTCAGACCGCTTTCATCAAGACCACTTTCATTTCGACACGGCACGTCACGGCAATGGCAGCTATTGCAGGTAGCTATTCCAAAACCAACCGTGGTGCAGGCCCCAGCCTGATCGGACCAAGTGCCATTTTACCCTCCTGAAAGGATAGGATCAGGTCCAGATCATCGGGCCCGCCCCCAAGGTTTGCCAATGCAGACAATATAATTTCAAGCTGGCCGCGTTGTCCGCTTGGAAAGGCACCGCCGGCTTCGGCCAGTTGTGTCATTAAACGCCAATTGGTCAGCGTAAGGGAGATTTCGCCGGTCGGTATCCCCGACGGGTCAATTATCAGATCACCCGACGCGGCGATGCGCACCTCGCCCCATGACGCGTTTATGTCGCGCAGCACCATGGTACGCGGTTGCGGGCGTTTCTTGTTTAAAGCAAAGCGATCCCAAGGGGTATCGAACGTCACCTCAACGTCGGCAGTAAAGCTGTCAAATGAAACGGGCCAGTCTGGTGGCAATGCAAAAAGAGTTCTGAGCAAAGTGCCGGGCGTCAGATTTTTAGCGTTTGCACCAATCTGATAGGTGTCGGGCGATGAATTATCCTGAACGATCGTCACACCCAGATCATCAGCCGACAAGGCATCGCCGTCTGCCGTGCTGATCTGCCACGCATCACTGACAACCTCCATGCTTTGCAGTTGCAATGCGGTGCCGGGGTGCAGGCGTAGATCACCTTGCGCATTTGTGCTTTGTAGTATGAAGCGGCCCGTCGGCGTGGCAACCTCGACCGGTGCGTCCGACAGTTTAGCCGATACAAACCCCGGCCAATATGCCGGTGCCACCAGATCAAGCCTTGGTGTTATGACTGAGACACCGGTCACAGGATCTGCGACTGAAATGTCTTCCAGTCTGCTGTGCAGCGTAAATGGAAACCCGTGCTGCGAGAGTTCGCCCACTTCAGCCTGCCATCCGTCGGTACGCCGCGCCTCGAACCAGTGGCTCAGCCCATAATGCAACCCTGCCGACGCTGCGGCCCACCACCCCGACCATAAAACTGCCAGAATGACGCATATCCGGATCAATCGCAGCATCTTAGAAAATCCCTTTAATTCCGGTGACAGATGCGGTTTACCCAAGCCATCAAAAAAGGACCAGTGTGATGGCAATGTGGGTATTCGGATACGGCAGCCTTTTATGGAACCCCGGTTTTACGGTGGCCGAAAACGTGATTGCCACACTGCCCGGTTATGCGCGGTCATTTTGTATGCGCTCCATCCATCACCGTGGCACCGAGGCGGAACCGGGTCTGGTTCTGGCACTGGATATGCAGGCGGACAGCGCCTGCGAAGGTATCGCACTGCGGGTTGCAGACGGGGACGAGGAGGCAACGCTGGAATATCTGCGCGAACGCGAGCTGATATCATCGGCCTATGTCGAGAAAAACCTTGATATCCAGTTGAAAGACGGGCGAAGCGTGACGGCTGTAGTCTACGTAATTGATGAAGAGCATGACCAGTATTGTGGTGGTTTGCCGCTTGAAGAACAGGCGCAGATTATTGCGAAGGCGGTTGGCGGGCGCGGGCCGAATACAGAATATCTGTATAATACGGCGACACATCTGTCGGAGGTTGGATTGCATGATCCGGCACTGGTCTGGCTGCACGAGCGTGTGAAGTGCATCACCGCATAAACCCTTGGCATATCCCGTAGTTTTCAGTGTAAGCTACGCTCAAATCAGGCAAAAAAGGTCAGGAGCAAGGCCGCATGGCGCAGCCAGACCAAAAACAAAGACCGCAGTTTTCCCAGCCCGTGCGTCAGATAACCTCGATGCTGGTCGTGCTTGCGCTGACGGCTGTTGGCGGCTTTCTCGCGCTGCCGTCTGTCCTGCCGATTTTTGCGGCGAACCCCTATCTGAACGGGTTCATCATCATTGTGTTTATCATCGGTGTGTTTGTGTGTTTTTATCAGGTCTACCAGCTGATCGGTTCTGTGCGCTGGATCGAGAACTTTGCGTCTGACACACCTGATCCCGACACGGTCGCGACGCCGCTTCTGGCCCCGTTGGCCTCTTTGCTGCGGACCCGTGGCGCACGGATGCAGGTCAACACATCCTCGACCCGCTCGATTCTCGATTCCGTAGCCACCCGCATTGACGAAGCCCGCGAAATCACGCGCTACATCGTCAACATGTTGATTTTCCTCGGCCTTTTGGGCACGTTTTACGGACTTGCCACAACAGTGCCGGCTGTTGTCGACACCATCCGAAGCCTTGCACCTGTCGAAGGTGAAGACGGTGTGAACGTCTTTGGCCGTTTGATGACGGGTCTTGAAGCGCAGCTTGGCGGTATGGGCGTGGCGTTCGGATCATCTTTGCTGGGTCTGGCGGGATCGCTGGTTCTGGGTCTGCTGGAACTGTTTGCAGGCCATGGTCAGAACAGATTTTACCAAGAACTGGAGGACTGGTTGAGCTCGATCACCCGCGTCGGATTTACCTCTGGCGAAGAGGGCCACAGCGAGACCAATGCGATTGGCGGTGTGATTGATCACATGGCCGAGCAGATGGAATCGCTACAACAGATGTTCACCCAGTCCGACATCAGCCGCTCTATGGTGGATGAAAAACTGGGCAAGCTTGCCGATGCCGTGGACCGTATGACGACCCGGATGGAACGTGGCGACACGACAGGCAATGCACTGGAGCGGGTGGCCGACGGTCAGGAACGGATGATCACGGCTTTGGAAAACCAAGGGTCGGGCGAAGGTATTGACGCCGAAAGCCGGATGCGGTTGCGGTCAATTGATGTGCAGATGTTGCGGATACTGGAAGAGATATCCGCAGGACGGCAAGAAACCATGGCTGAATTGCGCAAGGATATATCCCTGTTGGCCAAGGCCGTATCCGGGGGCCGCCCGTCAGAGCCGCGTCGTATCCGCACGCCCGATAAATCCGGCGACGAGGGGCAGTAACCATGGCATTGTCCCGCCGGACAGGTTCGCGGTTTCAGGCCTCTATCTGGCCGGGATTTGTGGATGCGATGACCGGACTTTTGCTGGTTTTGATGTTTGTTCTGACCATCTTTATGGTGGTGCAATTTGTCCTGACTGAACGGATCACGGGGCAAGAAACCGAACTCGACACACTTGCTGGCGAAGTTGCAGCACTTGCACAGGCTTTGGGTCTGGAAGAACGGTCAAACGCACAGCTTGAAGCACGGTTGGGCGCGCTGACTGCGTCGTTGAATGATGCGCGTGGCGAAGTGACTGAACAGGCTGCGGTAATCGCCTCGCTGACAACACAGCGCAATCAACAGGCCGCAGCGCTTACGGCGGCGCAGACCCAGATTACCAGTTTCGAGACGCAGGTTGCAGCACTTTTGTCAGATCGCGATGCCGCTTTGGGGCAGGTGGCCACCCTCGAGACACAGAAGGCAGAGCTTTTGACGGCGCAGGAGGCGCTTGATCTGGCGTTGGCAACGGCGCGGACCGAAGTGGATGCCCAGACAGAAATCGCGCGTTTGGCCGCAGCGCGGCGCGAGGCGCTTGAAGCCTTGGTTGTCGATCTGGAGGCGAAAAATGCAGAAGTGACAACGGCTTTGAGCGATGAAGAAGCCGCGCGTCTGGTCGAGGCCGCAGCAGCGGAAGCCTTGCGCGCAAGGCTCATTGATGCAGATGCGGAATTGACCGCGATGACACTTGCGCTTGAGGCACAGCGCAAAGATGCACAGGACACGCTGACTTTGCTTGCCGCGGCGCGGGCGGCGTCAGGTGATCTGGACGCGCAACTGGCGGCAGCACTGGTTAATCTGCAAAATGCCGAGGACGCGGCAGAGTTGGGGGCACAGGCGCAAACCGAAGTAGCGGCTTTGCAGGAGGAAGTGGTCGCATTGCGCGCGCAACTTGCGGCACAGCAAACGTCGCTGACATCTGATCGTGACGCATTGCGCGCCAGATTGGCCGAAGCCTTGGCCGCAAAGCTTGCCGCTGAAACACTTGCGGCGGATAAATCGACAGAGGCCGAGAAGAAAGCAGCGCTGCTTGCCGCCGCACAACAAGCGCTGTCCACGCAAGAGGCAACCAGCGCCGAGGCGCAACGCCAGACAGAATTGCTGAACCAGCAAGTCGCGGCCCTTCGGGCACAGCTGGGTAATTTGCAAGCACTTTTGGATGATGCGGTGACACGGGATGCGGCAAAAAATGTCGAGTTGCAGTCGCTCGGGTCCGATTTGAACACCGCATTGGCGCGGGTTGCGGCAGAGCAATCGCGCCGTGCACAGCTGGAAGAGGCAGAGCGCAAACGGCTTGAGGCAGAAACCAAGAACCTCGAGCAATACCGGTCGGAATTCTTTGGCCGCTTGCGTGATGTTCTGGGCTCGCAGGCCGGTGTCCGGATCGAGGGGGACCGGTTTGTGTTCTCGTCTGAGGTGCTGTTCCCACCGGGTGGCGCAGTGCTGTCCGATGATGGTCGCGCGGAGATCGCCAAGGTGGCGGATATTTTACGATCTGTTGCGGATGATATCCCGAACGAGATTGACTGGGTGATCCGCGTTGATGGTCATACCGACAACGTGCCGCTGTCAGGTACAGGCGAATATGTCGACAACTGGGAGCTATCGCAGGCGCGTGCGCTATCCGTTGTCAAATACATGATCGATTTTCTGGCTATCCCGCCGGACCGCTTGGCCGCAAACGGATTTGGGCAGTATCAGCCCGTGGCGGCGGGTAGCAGTGAAACCGCGCGGGCACAGAACCGTCGGATCGAGTTGAAATTCACCGAGAAATAGCGAAGTTTCTTGTGCTCAATGGATATGCCGCGCAGGGATTGATCGTTTGTGTTTTGGTATTTGGAAAATGGTGAATGGGGTTAGAGCCTGCATTATTTCAATGTGAGCTTGGTCTCTAAACGACTGATGGGGACATTACCGCGCATCAATGTGACCGCACCCAGATAATCGCCGCTTGGCCAGCGTTGGCTTTTGCGTTTTTTCCCGATGGCGCGATAGGATCTTGCCTGGGTTTTTTCCAACTCGATATCGTCGGTTATGACGTCTCCCTGCGGTCCGGTGATCGACAATCGCATGATATCACCGGCCTGAATCCCAAATCCGAAGCCAAATACCACGAGGGCAGGCGCATCTGTTGAAATATCATCAAGTGCCGCGCTGCCCGCTTTGACGGAACTATAGTCGGGGACACGGTCCGTTAGTCCGATGGAAATCAGGCCGCCGGGGCGGTAGGCAGGTGTATCAACCCACAGCGTACTATCGCCCGGTGCGCTACAGGTTACGGTGCCGTCGGGATCAAACGGATCAACGATCTGTCCATCCTTGCGCACCGACAGGTGAACATGCGGAAAAGCGGCACGGCCTGACATGCCAACGTGGCCCAACGGATCACCCGCTGAAACGCTTTGGCCGGTTCTGACCATGACAGACCCTTGTTTGAGGTGACAATATTGCGTCACCCAACCCTCGCCATGGTTGATCTGGACACCGTTGCCACATTCGCGGTTTTCAACCTGATCTGCTGTGGCTTCACTGTACTCAATGTCAGGCACGCCATCACGTATGCCTTCAACCACTCCAGCCGCAGCGGCAAGAACGCCTATATTCTTCTGGATATCGGCAATGGAGGGCAGGGCGAAATCGGTTCCCTTGTGACCGTCATAGCTTTGCCCCGAGCAGTGATAGTCGCTGAAGCCGGATGTCGGGTCAGTGTCAGTGTATTGCTGAATATAACATTCGCTGTTCAGGTCACAATCGATGGGTGATCTAAGCAAAAACCCCTCCGCCAGTGCGGGACCGGCGAAGGGGAGGGTCAGGGCCAATATGGCCCGTTTGATCATTCTGCGGTCAGCAAAGGCGGTTTGTTACCCGACAGCTTGGGCTTTTCGAGGCCAAGAATGGTGATGTCCAACTCGCCCTTTTTCGCACCGACCTTGACCACGCCACCTTTGGCCAATTTGCCGAACAGCAATTCTTCGGCCAGTGGTTTCTTGATGTATTCCTGAATCACACGGCCCAGCGGACGCGCCCCCATTTTGTCATCATAGCCTTTGTCTGCAAGCCATTCCGCGGCTTTCTTCGACAGTTCGATTGTAACATTGCGGTCCAGCAATTGCGCTTCGAGTTGCAGCACGAATTTCTCGACCACTTGCAGGATCACTTCCTTGGGCAGCGGTGCAAAGCTGATTACCGCATCCAGACGGTTGCGGAATTCAGGGGTGAATGTCCGCTCGATCGCCGCCGTATCCTCGCCGGTGCGGCGGTCACGACCAAAGCCGATGGCCTCTTTCGCCTGCTCGGTCGCACCCGCGTTTGACGTCATGATCAAAACCACATTGCGGAAATCGACCGTGCGGCCATTGTGATCGGTCAGCTTACCGTGGTCCATCACCTGCAACAAAATGTTGTAGACGTCTGGATGGGCTTTTTCCATCTCGTCCAACAGCAGAACGCAATGCGGGTGCTGGTCGACGCCGTCGGTCAGCATGCCGCCTTGGTCAAACCCGACATAGCCGGGGGGTGCGCCGATCAGACGCGAGACCGCGTGTTTCTCCATGTACTCGGACATATCAAAGCGCAGCAGTTCTACGCCAAGCGTATCGGCAAGCTGTTTTGCCACTTCGGTTTTGCCCACACCTGTTGGTCCAGCGAACAAATAGTTGCCGATGGGCTTTTCAGGTTCACGCAGGCCGGCACGCGCCAGTTTGATGGCAGAGGCCAGCGCGTCAATCGCCTTGTCCTGACCGAACACCACGCGTTTCAGCGACTTTTCGAGGTCTTTCAGGACAATAACGTCGTCTTTACTGACTGACTTCGGCGGGATGCGCGCTATTTTAGCAACCACTGCCTCGACCTCTTTGGTGCCGATGGTTTTGCGGCGTTTGGAGGCAGCGACCAGATGTTGCGCCGCTCCGGCCTCGTCGATCACGTCAATCGCAGAGTCCGGCAGTTTACGGTCGTTGATATAGCGGTGCGCCAGTTCCACAGAAGTTCTGATCGCATCAGAGGTGTATTTGACGTTGTGGTGATCCTCGAAGTAAGGCTTGAGCCCTTTGAGGATTTTCACAGCATCTTCCACCGAAGGCTCGTTCACGTCGACCTTCTGGAAACGCCGTGCCAATGCGCGGTCTTTCTCGAAATGCTGGCGGAATTCCTTGTAAGTGGTTGAGCCCATGGTGCGCAATTTACCACCCGCTAGGGCGGGTTTCAGCAAGTTGGACGCATCCATCGCGCCGCCAGATGTGGCACCCGCACCAATGACAGTGTGGATTTCGTCGATGAACAACACCGCATCCTTATGCGCTTCCAGCTCTGTCACGACCGCTTTCAGGCGTTCCTCGAAATCGCCACGATAGCGAGTGCCCGCCAGCAACGCGCCCATGTCGAGCGAATAGATGGTGGTCTTTGACAGAACCTCGGGTGTCTCGCCAGCGACGATCTTGCGTGCCAAGCCTTCGGCGATAGCGGTTTTGCCGACGCCGGGGTCGCCCACCAACAGCGGGTTGTTTTTGCGACGGCGGCACAGAACCTGAATACAGCGCTCCACCTCGGCCTCGCGGCCAATCAGCGGGTCAATATCGCCTTCACGGGACTTTGCGTTCAGATCAACGCAGTATTTCGCCAGCGCGGATTCTTTTTTATCGCCCTCGGTCACACCCTGCGGTTCTTCTTCATGCTCCGGTGCACCGGCAATAGGGCGTGCTTCGCCATACGCGGGGTCTTTGGCGACACCGTGGGCAATGTAATTGACCGCATCGTAGCGGGTCATATCCTGCTCTTGCAGGAAGTAGGCCGCGTTTGATTCGCGCTCGGCAAAGATGGCGACAAGCACGTTCGCACCAGTGACCTCGGTACGACCGGAGGATTGCACGTGGATCGCCGCACGTTGGATAACGCGCTGGAACGCGGCAGTTGGAACCGCTTCTGAGCCATCTATATCTGTGACCAGATTGCTGAGATCCTCATCGACAAATTCGACAAGGGTATCGCGCAGTTCGGAAATGTCGACCGAACAGGCTTTCATCACCTGCACCGCATCGGGTTCATCAATCAGCGCCAGCAACAAATGTTCCAGCGTCGCAAATTCGTGGCGGCGGGCGTTGGCCAGCGCGAGGGCTGCGTGGATTGCCTGCTCGAGTGTAGTCGAAAATGAAGGCACGGGCGTGCTCCTTGTCGATCGGGGTCGGTGGGGATGCCAAGTTATATCAGCAGCCTCGGTTCGACCATGGCCTCATACTATTAGAGTTTGGTTGATCATGGCCGTTCTTCAAGGCTTTTTTTGTAAAATTCGCTCACATTTGCGGTAAGCGAGTCTTTTTAACCATGATTGTGGCACTCAGAACCTGTCTTTGCGCGCACGGATTTCGGTGAACACTTCTGTGTCGGTGGCGTTCTGCATCCCCAATGTTGCGCGAATGGCCGGATCGGCGGGGCGCAGGAAGGGATTGGTCGTCAGTTCAAGTAAAAGTTGCGATGGCACCGTCGGCACCCCCTTGGCGCGGGCAACCTCGATGTTCTTGGACCTTGATATAAGGTGCGCGTTCTTTGGATCAACAGTCAGGGCGAATTTTGCGTTGGCGGCTGTGTATTCATGGCCGGAACATATGGTCGTGTCCTCTGGCAGTGCCGCCAGTTTCTGGAGGCTCTCCCACATCTGCGCGGGCGTACCTTCGAACAGACGCCCACACCCCAGCGCCATCAGGCTGTCGGCGGTAAAGGCGGCTTTGGCTGTCGGGCAATAAAACGCGATGTGTCCCACGGTGTGACCGGACACCTCGATAACGCGGATTTCCAGACTGCCAAGGGTGATGCTGTCATCCTCGCTCACTTTGCGGTCCAGCGGCGGTAGACGGTGTTCATCGGCCTTGGCCCCGATCACATTGGCATCATGTTCTTTCAAAATGGCCGTGACACCCTGGATATGGTCGTCGTGGTGATGGGTCAGCCAGATTTGACTGACCTCCCAGTTGCGCTTTTTCAACTCGGCCAAAATCGGTGCCGCCTCTGGCACGTCGATCAGGGCAACTTTGCCGCTGTCGTTGTCGCGCAGCAGGTAGGCATAATTATCAGACAGACAAGGGATAGTCACGAGGTCAAAGGGCATGGTGTCTTTCCTGTCCGGTTTGGTAAGGTAGGGACACAGTGACATTCACCAAGGCGGGCTGCAATGCATCTTGATGTGCAAGATCTACGCAATTTCTATTATCGCAGCGCGCTGGGCCGTGCAGCGCAGAAATCGTTGCGGGACCGAATGTTGCACCTGTGGCCCGAGGCCAAGGGTCAAACTGTTGTCGGATTTGGTTTTGCCGCACCTTTGTTGCGGCCCTATCTGAAAGACGCGCGACGGGTGGTGACGTTGATGCCGGGACCGCAAGGGGTGATGCCCTGGCCCGCAGGAATGCCGAACACGTCGGTCCTGACCGCCGAGACCATGTGGCCGATTGAAACGGGGCATGTGGACAAGCTGGTTTTGATGCACGGCTTGGAAACGTCCGAGCATCCCAGTGAATTGTTGGAAGAATGTTGGCGGGTGCTGGGACCGGGCGGGCGGGCGTTATTTATTGTGCCGAACCGTGCGGGGTTCTGGGCGCGGCGCGATATCACACCGTTTGGGTATGGGCGGCCATATTCACCCGGTCAGTTGGAGACCCAGTTGCGCAAGCACCAGTTTTTACCTGAGCGACATTTGGGTGCGCTGTATCAAATGCCATCGGGCAGCCGGGTCTGGATGAAATCGGCCGGATTGTTCGAGCGCGTGGGCCAGCACATGCCGACGATGATGGCGGGTGGTGCATTTATGGTCGAAGCGACAAAACTGGTCTATCCGCCAAAGGGCAGGGTCGAGCGCAGCAAAGCACGCCGTGCGATTGGTGTTCTTGAAGGTATAGGAGAGCCTAAGCCGAAAGCGGTTTAAAAGGCAGAATCGCAAGCCTGTAAAAAATCTTGCTGCCAACCTCGGGTTTTTCGGGTCAAAGCGTCGCATCCTGCATAAACCTTTAAAATAACCCCCTAGTACCCACATCATCCTCACTATACTGTGTTGCGAGGTGGGGAACGGTCTGCTACATCGCCCATGATTTCGACGTCTTGAACCTTTTCAAGCCGCGCCAACACTCCGGTGACGCGACTTTGTTCGTATATCCGGCACAATTGTACGAGAGGATGGACGTGTCCGAACCAGCTTCGATTTCCACAGGCATCGCGCAACGCTATGCGACAGCCATTTACGATCTGGCGAAAGACGCCAAAAAGGTCAAAGATCTGGAAACTGATCTTGATGCATTGCAGGGCGCATTGTCCGACAGCGATGATTTCCGCGCTTTGATCCAGTCACCGATCTACACACGTGCTGAGCAGGCAGGTGCCATTTCGGCGCTGGCCAAAAAGATGAAGCTGTCGCCGACCATGTCCAACACGCTTGCCCTGATGGCGCAAAAGCGTCGCTTGTTCGTGCTGCCGCAGTTGATTCAGACGCTGCGCGACGTGATCGCGACCGACAAAGGCGAAGTCACAGCCGAAGTCATTTCCGCCAAGGCATTGACCAAGACACAATCAGACAAGCTTGCCGCGTCTTTGAAAAAGACCACGGGCAAAACCGTAACACTCCAAACGACCGTTGATGAATCTCTCATCGGCGGTCTTGTCGTCAAAGTGGGCTCAAAGATGATCGACACGTCGATCCGCTCAAAGCTCAATTCCCTCCAAAACGTAATGAAAGAGGTCGGATAAATGGGTATCCAAGCAGCAGAGATTTCCAAAATTCTGAAGGATCAGATCAAGAATTTTGGTCAAGAAGCAGAAGTCGCCGAAGTTGGCCGCGTTCTGAGCGTGGGTGATGGTATCGCCCGCGTCTACGGTCTGGACAATGTTCAGGCCGGTGAAATGGTCGAATTCCCGGGTGGTATTCAGGGCATGGCCCTTAACCTCGAATCCGACAACGTCGGTGTGGTTATTTTCGGCAACGACCGCGACATCAAAGAAGGTGACGTTGTTAAACGCACCAACTCAATCGTGGACGTGCCAATCGGTGACGAACTGCTGGGTCGTGTTGTGGACGGTCTGGGCAACCCGATTGATGGCAAAGGCCCGATTGGTGCGACTAAGCGCGGTGTTGCGGACGTCAAAGCCCCCGGCATTATCCCGCGGAAATCTGTGCACGAGCCAATGGCAACTGGCCTGAAATCTGTTGACGCGATGATCCCGATCGGCCGTGGCCAGCGCGAATTGATCATTGGTGACCGTCAGACCGGTAAAACGGCTGTGGCGCTTGATGCGATGCTGAACCAGGCACAGGTTAACGCCGCCGCTGGGGATGACGAAAGCAAAAAGATGTACTGTGTGTACGTCGCAATTGGTCAAAAGCGGTCAACCGTTGCGCAGCTGGTGAAAAAGCTCGAAGAATCCGGAGCGATTGATTATTCGATCGTTGTTGCCGCAACCGCGTCAGAGCCAGCACCGATGCAGTTCCTGGCACCTTACTCTGCAACAGCGATGGCCGAGCATTTTCGCGACAATGGCCGTCACGCGTTGATCATCTATGATGACTTGTCCAAGCAGGCCGTTTCATATCGCCAGATGTCCTTGCTTCTGCGTCGCCCACCGGGCCGTGAGGCCTATCCCGGTGACGTTTTCTATCTTCACTCTCGTTTGCTTGAGCGTTCAGCCAAACTGGGTGATGATGCTGGCAACGGATCTTTGACCGCGCTGCCGATCATTGAAACCCAAGGTGGTGACGTGTCCGCGTTTATTCCGACAAACGTGATTTCGATCACCGACGGTCAGATCTTCTTGGAAACCGAATTGTTCTACCAAGGCATTCGCCCAGCTGTGAACACAGGTTTGTCTGTTTCTCGGGTTGGGTCATCGGCCCAAACCAAGGCGATGTCATCCGTTGCGGGTCCGGTGAAACTGTCACTGGCGCAATACCGCGAAATGGCCGCGTTTGCGCAATTCGGTTCCGACCTTGATGCCTCAACCCAGCAATTGCTGGCCCGTGGTGCGCGTCTGACCGAATTGATGAAACAGCCGCAGTATAAGCCGCTGACAAATGCTGAAATCGTTTGCGTGATCTATGCAGGCACCAAAGGGTATCTGGACAAGGTCGACGTGAAACAGGTTGGCCGCTGGGAAGCGGGCCTGCTGGCCCATCTGCGCAGCAAGCACGACGATCTTCTGAAAGATATCACCAACAATGACCGCAAGGTCAAAGATGAGTTGGAAGATAAAATCAAGGCCGCCATCGACGGTTTTGCAACTGACTTTGCTTAAGGAGAGATAAGGCAATGCCAAATCTCAAGGACCTTAAAAACCGGATCACGAGCGTTAAATCGACGCGCAAGATCACGAAAGCCATGCAAATGGTTGCCGCGGCGAAGCTTCGCCGCGCGCAGGAAGCTGCCGAGATGTCGCGCCCCTATACCGAACGGTTCAATGCCGTGATGTCCGGGCTTGCGGCGTCGGTTGGTGGCTCTGATACAGCGCCCAAATTGCTGTCGGGCACAGGGTCTGACAATGTGCAGCTTTTGGTTGTCATGACGTCCGAGCGTGGCCTGTGTGGTGGTTTCAATACCAACATCGTCAAGCTGGCCAAGGCCCGCGCACGTGAAGTGATTGCGAGCGGCAAAGAACTGAAGGTTCTGACCGTCGGCAAAAAAGGCCGCGACCAGATGAAGCGTGACTTTGGCAAGTATCTCGTGGGTCATGTTGACCTGTCCGAGGTGAAACGCCTTGGGTACGTGGATGCACAAGGCATCGCCAAGGATATCCTGGCCCGTTTTGATGCGGAAGAATTTGACGTCGCGACGATATTCTTTGCGGAATTTGTCAATGTGGTCAGCCAAATCCCGACGGCCAAACAGATCATCCCGGCAAAGTTCGAGGGCGGCGAAGCAGACGAGGCTTCAACTCTGTTCGATTACGAGCCGAGTGAAGAAGCAATTCTTGCTGATCTGTTGCCCCGTGGTGTCGCCACGGCAATCTTTAGCGCTTTGTTGGAAAACGCGGCGTCCGAGCAAGGCGCGCGGATGTCCGCAATGGACAACGCCACACGGAACGCGGGTGAGATGATCGACGATCTGACCATCCAGTACAACCGTTCACGTCAGGCCGTTATCACCAACGAGCTGATCGAAATCATTTCCGGCGCGGAAGCGCTGTAAGACAAATCGGCCCTAGCGGGCAAAAGGAGAAGCGACATGGCACAAGCAGTCGGCAAAATCACCCAAGTCATCGGCGCGGTCGTTGACGTTCAGTTCGAGGATAACCTGCCGGAAATCCTGAACGCGCTGAACACAGACAACAACGGCAAGAAGCTGGTCCTCGAAGTGGCCCAGCACCTTGGCGAAAACACGGTGCGCACCATTGCGATGGACGCCACAGAAGGCCTCGTGCGCGGCGCGAAAGTCACCGACACTGGTGCACCCATTCAGGTGCCCGTCGGCAAAGGCACATTGGGCCGCATCCTGAACGTTACGGGCGACCCGGTAGATGAAAAAGGCCCCGTGATCGCGGACGAAACCCGTTCGATCCACGGCGAAGCGCCTGCGTTTGACCAGCAGTCAACAGCCACAGAAATCCTGACCACAGGCATCAAGGTGATCGACCTTTTGGCCCCCTACACCAAGGGTGGTAAAATTGGTCTGTTTGGCGGTGCCGGCGTTGGGAAAACCGTTCTGATCATGGAATTGATCAACAACATCGCCAAGGTACACTCGGGCGTGTCCGTGTTCGCGGGTGTGGGTGAACGGACGCGTGAGGGCAACGATCTTTACCACGAAATGATCGAATCCGGCGTTATCGTTCCTGATAACCTGCCAGAGTCCAAAATTGCGCTGGTCTACGGCCAGATGAACGAGCCTCCAGGTGCGCGTATGCGTGTGGCCTTGACCGGTCTGTCGCTCGCCGAACAGTTCCGCGATGATACGGGTTCTGACGTTCTGTTCTTTGTGGACAACATCTTCCGCTTTACACAGGCCGGTTCCGAGGTTTCGGCCCTGCTTGGTCGTATTCCCTCTGCTGTGGGCTACCAGCCAACGCTGGCCACCGACATGGGTATGATGCAGGAACGCATTTCATCGACCAAAAACGGCTCCATCACCTCCGTTCAGGCGGTATACGTTCCTGCGGATGACTTGACCGACCCTGCGCCTGCAACATCCTTTGCGCACCTCGATGCGACGACCGTTCTGGATCGCTCAATCTCGGAAAAAGGGATTTATCCTGCTGTTGATCCATTGGGTTCGACATCGCGTTTGCTTGATCCGCTGATCATCGGTGAAGAGCACTACAAGGTGGCAACAGACGTTCAACAGGTTCTTCAGCGCTATAAGTCCTTGCAGGATATCATCGCGATTTTGGGCATGGACGAATTGTCGGAAGAAGACAAACTCGCCGTGGCCCGTGCCCGCAAGATTGAACGCTTCCTGTCACAACCATTTGACGTTGCAAAAGTCTTTACCGGATCTGACGGTGTTCAGGTTCAGTTGGAAGAAACCATTGCGTCGTTCAAAGCGGTTGTTGCCGGTGAATACGATCACCTGCCCGAAGGTGCCTTTTATATGGTGGGCGGCATCGAGGACGTGAAAGCAAAAGCGCAAAAAATGGCGGCTGACGCAGCTTAAGGAGGTCCGAGCAATGGCAGACACGATGCAATTCGATCTGGTGTCGCCTGAAAGGCGGCTGGCCTCAATGCAGGTCACAGCGGTGCAGATACCCGGTGCGGACGGCGACATGACGGCTATGCCCGATCATGCGCCGACCATCACCACGCTGCGCCCCGGTGTGCTTAAGGTCGAAGGGCCGGAGGGCACGGCGGAATACGTTGTGACGGGCGGCTTTGCCGAGATCAGCAGCCGTGGCGTTTCCGTGCTGGCCGAACGTGCGGTGACCAAAGGTGATATGACCCAGGATCAGCTTAACGACATGATGGAAGATGTTCAGGGGCTTTATACCAAGGCCAAAGAGAACTTTCAGAACGAGCCCGGTCCGGTTGATGATGCCGCCAAGCTATTGGCGGATATGGTGGCGATGGGTGACGAGATCGGGTTGTCCTCAAAACAACCAAGTCTTTGATCTTTTGTTAAGATTTTTAAAAAGGCCCTGCGAAAGTGGGGCCTTTCTTGTTTGAAGTATGAGTGTTTTATAGCATTGTCGCATGAGTTGGGCGGAAAACGGGCACTACAGTATTTATGAAAAGACTTCGCAATCATACAGTCGGCGTGGACAGTGGCGATGTCGTGCTGTTTTCAGACTATGAAGATGGTGGTGAAATGTGGACCGGGAGAGGCCAACGCGAGCGCCGCCGTCACATTAAATTCAGTGAACCGTTCAAGTCAGCACCCACCGTTCAAATGTCATTATCGCTTTGGGATGTGGACGCTGCGACCGTCATGCGCGCAGACATGACTGCGGAATCTGTAACGAAGAACGGCTTTGATATGGTATTCCGGACATGGGGCGATACGCGCGTTGCACGTGTGCGTATCGCGTGGACAGCGATTGGCGAGTTGTCAGAGGCCGATGATTGGGATGTGATCTAAAAGGTCACTCCGCCGCGTATGTCCCGTCATAGATCGGCCCCAACGTATCTGCTTCAAACAATGACGATACAGATGTCCCGTTCCAGATGTTCAAAATTGCCTGCGCAAAGATGGGCGCGGTCGGGACGATACGGATATTCTTGGCCTGTTTGACCTCATCGGTCGGCGCGATCGTGTCAGTAATGACCAGCGACTTCATCACCGAATTTGTCACACGTTCCACCGCTGGACCAGACATCACACCATGCGTGATATAAGAGTGTACTTCCTTTGCACCCGCCTCAAGCAGCACTTCAGCGGCTTTGCACAGCGTTCCGGCAGTATCGCAAATGTCGTCAACAATCAGACAGACTTTGCCAGATACGTTACCGATTACGGTCATCTCTGACACTTCACCAGCTTTTTCGCGGCGTTTATCGACAATCGCCAGCGGTGCGTTGACCCGTTTCGCCAGTTCACGCGCACGGGCCACACCGCCCACATCGGGAGAGACGATCATCAGATCGCTCATCTGGTCTTTGAATGCGTCTTTGATATCAAGCGCAAAAACCGGCGACGCATAAAGGTTGTCCACCGGTATATCGAAAAATCCCTGTATCTGTGCCGCGTGCAGGTCCATCGTCAGAACCCGTTCGATCCCGGTCCCGACCAGCATGTTCGCCACCAGTTTAGCGGTGATTGGCGTGCGGGCTTTGGTACGACGGTCCTGACGGGCATAGCCAAAGTACGGTAAAACCGCCGTCACACGCGCAGCGGAAGAGCGGCGTAGCGCATCAGCCATGATCAGCAATTCCATCAGATTGTCATTGGCCGGATTGGACGTGGACTGGATGATAAACATATCCTCGCCGCGCACATTTTCGAACACTTCGACAAAAATCTCGCCGTCATTGAATCGTTCAACCCGTGTATCGACCAACCCCACATTTACACCCCGGTGCATCGACATCCGTCTCGCAATTCCCTTGGCCAGTGGCATGTTGGCATTACCGGAAATGAGTTTGGGCTCTGACGTGCGTGGCATAAAGGCTCCGTGGCAGCGGGATATGACAGAATCGTGACGTTGACACCGCTTAGCATGGCGTTAGCGTCGGGCAAAGCAGCACACACCCTATCGGAGCGTCAAATGGCCCAAATAGATTATTATTTCGCAACCCTGTCGCCCTATTGCTACCTTGCGGGGCAGCGGCTTGAGGCGGTTGCGGCGAAACATGGCGCGACGATCAATTATAAGCCGTTTGATATCGTCGCCACATTCGGTCGCACGGGTGGCACACCGCCAAAGGACCGCCACATCAGCCGTATTGAATATCGTGCACAGGCGTTGACGCGCGAGGCAAAGAAACTGGGCATGGATTTCAACCTCAGGCCTGCCCATTGGCCCACGAACGGCGCACCCGCAGCCTATGCGTTTATCGCGGCACAAAACGCGGGCGGCGGTGATCTGGGCAAACTGGCGCATGTGATCACGCGCTGTGTCTGGGTAGATGAAAAAGACATCGCACAGGATGATGTGGTGCGCGCCTGCCTGATTGAGGCGGGGTTTGATCCGTCATTGGCCGATTCCGGTTTGCTGGAGGGTGCGGAAACCTATGCCAGGAATATGGAAGACGCGGTTGATGCAGGTGTCTTTGGCGCGCCGTTTTATATCATCGGCGATCAACGGTTCTGGGGGCAGGACAAGATCGAGGATGTCGACGCCCATCTCGCTGGCAAATTGTGACGTCACAGGCGGGATTTGTCCCGCATGTGACCACCCTCGGAAAAGGCCCGCACCGCACTTTGGCGCTGCATTGCAGTCTGGCACATTGCGCCGCTTGGGCGGGACTGGCGGGTCATCTGGGGCAAGAGGCCACATTTATCGCGCCCGATATGCCAAGCCACGGGCGCAGTGCCGATTGGGACGGTACAAGTGATTTTGCGGATACCGTGTATCAGATGGCACTTGATACGCTGGACGCTGAACCGATGGACGTTATCGGACACTCATTCGGGGCTGTCGTTGCCTTGCGACTTGCGATTGCGGTGCCCGAGCGTGTCCGCAGTCTGACGTTGGTGGAACCGGTATTTTTCGCTGTGGCGCAACGCGATGCGCCAGAGACGATGATTGATATTGATGCCCGGTTTGCGCCTTTTGCTGATGCTATGAAATCCGGTGATCGCGCTGAAGCCACGCGGCTTTTTAACGGGATCTGGGGTGATGGGTCGAAATGGGATACGCTGTCAGAACGGTCGCGCACCGCCATGATCCGTGCAATCCCGATGATCCCTGCCACCCACGGATTTCTCTATAACGATGATGCGGGGATGCTGGCACCGGGTATTTTGGATTGTGTTGCGATGCCGGTGCTGCTGATACGCGGCGCAACGTCACCGGATGCGATTAACGCCATCAACGAGGGTCTGATGACGCGTCTGACAAATGCGGCGCACGTTGTGATAAAGGGTGCGGGGCACATGGCCCCGATCAGTCATCCTGCATTGGTCGCGGATGCGATGCGCGGGTTACTGCACCGCAGTTAGAAATGCTTGAGAAATATGTCGATTTGCTCATGCGTGATCGACCAGTCACAGACCAGACGCGCGCCGACCATTTCATCATCGGCACCCTCAAGCGGTCCGTCCCAAAGATAATATTTCGCCCCCGCCACATGCAGTTTTTTATGAACGCCACGCGGAAAGCTGGCAAAGATCATATTGGCTTGCGGCTCGTGTAAAAACTCCGCTCCGGCATTCCGCAACCCCGCTGCCAGATACGCTGCATTCTCGTTGGCCATCTGCGCTGTGTGCATCCATAGACCATCCTGTAAATATCCGGCCATCTGTGCCGATAAAAACCGGTGCTTGGAAAACAGATGTGCCCCGCGTTTACGGCGCAATTCGAACTCCCACGCTTTTTCGGGATCAAAAAACACAACCGCCTCGACGCCCATACAGCCGTTTTTGGTGCCGCCAAAGCTGACCACATCCACGCCGGATTTCCATGTCATTTCCGCCGCCGTACACCCCAGCGCCATCATCGCATTGGCAAATCGCGCACCGTCCAGATGCACAGGCAGACCGTAACTTTTCGCAACGGCGGTCAACGCGCGCAATTCCCCAAGGCTGTAAACCGAGCCACGTTCAGTCACTTGGGTGATCGACACGGGGCCGCGTTGTGCGGAATGTACATCCGATGGATCACGCGGCTTGATCGCGGCGGTCAATCCTTCGGGGGTCAGCTTGTCTGCTGTCGGGATTACCGTCAGCTTGGCGGCACCCGCATAAAACTCGGGCGCATTACATTCGTCCTCATGGATATGCGCCACCTGCGAGCAAAATATCGTCTGCCACGGCTGGCAATAAGTGGCCAGAGCCAGTGCATTTGCCGCCGTTCCCGTTGCAACAAGATAAACCGCCGCCTCGGGTGCTTCGAACGCGGTGCGAATACCTGTGCGCACTTCGTCCATGATCGGGTCTTTACCATACGGCATCGCATAGTCGGCGTTCGCCGCCATGACCCGTTCCATCACTTGTGGATGCGCCGGACCTGCATTGTCAGAGGCAAAAAACATCAGGTCGGCTCCTCTATAATATGATCTTCCCACTCCTCGAATGGCGTATCGAATTCGGAAACCGTCTTGCCCTGAATACTAATTCCGGCGTCATGCACCGATTGCGCAGAGCCAGAGATCAACGGGTGCCAGTCATACAGCGGCTTGCCTTCCCACAAGAGCCGGTAAGCGCAGGTTTGTGGCATCCAATAGGCGTGGCTATCCAGATTGTCAGGTTTCAACACAATGCAATCCGGCACAAACTGGTGGCGGTTCTCATAATGCGCGCAGCGGCATGTGGCATCATCCAGCAAACGGCAAGCAACACGGGTCAAGGCGACTTCTTCGGTGTCTTCATCCTCGAGTTTATTGAGGCAACATTTTCCGCAGCCATCACAAAGCGCCTCCCATTCGGCGGGCGACATCTTGGTCAGCGGCTTCTTTTCCCAGAACCGTTTTGCCAGACCTTTCGGTGCAATCGGATCCGTCATAGCGCCGCCAGAATTTCGCGCGCACGCAGGCAATCAGCATCCATCTGGGTGATCAAGGCCTCAAGACCATCAAAATTTTCCTCGCCGCGCAGGTGTTCGACCAGAGCGATGGACAGTGGGGTGCCATAGAGGTCGCCTTTGAAATCAAAGATATACGTTTCGAGGTTCGCTGTATTTTCGCCAAACATCGGGCGCACCCCAAGGCTTGCAGCCCCTTGATAACTGCCCTTGTGCGGTCCCTCCAACACGTCAACCAAAACGGCATATACGCCGAACGCGGGCGGATGCAGCCCGTCGATTGACATATTCGCTGTAGGATACCCCAATTCGCGCCCGCGCTGTTCGCCAGTGATGACCGGCCCCTCGATGCGGTGCCAATGCCCCAGCATCTCTGCGGCGACTTTTGGTTTGCCGTCAGTCAGGGCATGCCGGATTGCCGTGGATGAAACTGTTTGCAACCCCTGCGCCATAAGCGGTGCAATTGTCACGCCAAAGCCGAACTTGGCGCCGAAATCTATCAGGTCTTGCGCCTTGCCCACACGCCCCTTGCCAAAGCAAAAGTCAGCGCCAACCACGACATGCGCAAGGCCAAGCCTTTCGCTCAAGACATCATGCGCAAATTCCCTTGGCGTCAGCGACGCAAGTGCCGCGTTGAAGCCAAGCTCGTAAAGCCGTTCAACGCCCAGCTTTTCCAATCGCGATGCGCGTGCGCCCCGACCCATAAGCCGAAACGGCGGGCTGTCCGGCGCAAAATATTCACGCGGATGCGGCTCGAATGTGACCACGCCCAATGGAGCGTCAGGGACGGCATGTCGTGCCAGTTCAATGACCGACCGGTGCCCCAGATGCACGCCGTCAAAATTGCCAATCGCGGCTGTCGCACCGCGATCTTGTGGCTCTATAAATTGATAATCCCGAACGATCCGCATGTGCCTTGCGTAGCCTTGACGCCCGCCAGTGGCAAGATGCGGTCCCGCTTCAATTCACGTTCAGTCGAATTTGCGCGAGGGTGCCAGTACGGTGGCTTCGCCGATCAACACTTTCTTACCGTCAACAGCGCAATGGCAATCCATTTTTACCCTGCGTCTGGAAAATTCGATGTCGGTCACTTTGACTTCTGCATAGACCAGATCGCCGGGCCGCACGGGCGCGAGGAATTTGAGCGTTTGTCCCAGATATACGGTCCCATGTCCGGGGAGCTGTTCACCAATCACCGCCGACACCAGTCCCGCAGTCAACATGCCATGCGCAATACGCCCCTCGAAAATCGTGTCTTGGGCATAAGATTCATCCAGATGCACCGGATTTCGATCTGTGGATACCTGCGCGAACATTTCGATATCTTCATCGGTAATCACCTTGCTCAGATAGCGGGTCATGCCGATTTCGATGTCTTCAATACAGATTGTGCCTCGCGGTAGATTGTCCAACATGTCTGACCTTCAGGTAATAAAGTGACGAAAGATATGCAAATTTTGACACTTTATTACTTTGCAAACGCAGAAAATCAAGAGCTAACTTCCTAGCGTAGATAACCGATTGTATAGGTCGGAGAGGACATTTCTTTTTCCAGATAATGACTTAGAGCGGTTTCATCCGGTTGATGATCGGTTTTCGTTTCCGATGCAGCCAGTCCGCCGGAGATAAACAAAGAATCAATATCTTCGCCCATAGCTCCTTTGATATCCGTCAGAATCCCGTCCCCGATCGCAAGGATGCGGTCGTCTGGAACCGCACGGCCCAGGGCTTCAAGCCTTCTGCGGGCAAGATCGTAAATCGGCGGATGTGGCTTGCCAAAATACAGGCTCTCGCCGCCCATTTCCGTATAAAGCGCCGCAAGCGCGCCCGCACACCATTCACGCACCTCGCCACGGTCAACGACAATATCCGGGTTTGCACAGAGCAGTTTCAGCCCACGTTGCTTTGCCAGCAAGAACTGCGGCCGCATCACGGCGGGGTCTGCCATCGGATCCGTTGGTCCGGTACAAACGATACCTTCGGCCTCGCTCAACGGGACTTGCTCGATAGACACCGGATTTTCCAAGATGCCGAGCGGGTCGAAAAACTTCTGGTCGCGGTCCTCGCCGATGAACCAGATTTTGTTGCCAACAGCCCCGCGGTACATCGCGGACCGTGCTGAATCGCCCGAGGTTGCAATGGTGTCCCATGCATCGTCGGGCACGCCGAAATGTGTGAGCTGCTTGATCACGCCAGCGCGCGGGCGCGGTGAATTTGTGACCAAGACAACTTTGCCGCCGGATTTACGGTACGCCTGCAAAGCGGCAACCGCATCTGGCAGCGCCTTGACGCCGTCATGGACACACCCCCAAAGATCGACAAAAAGCGCATCATATTGCGCGGATATTTCGGCAAGGGTCTGAACGATCCGCGTCATTATAAATGCTCCGTAAATCAGGCTATGCGCCTGTTGCTAAGGCGCATCAATATTCACATTTTGAGGTTTGGTATGATCTGTTTTTTTCGGCTCATGATACCGGGCAGCACAACCGTGTCGCCCGTAACAGATGCATTGAAACTCTGCTCCGCGATGTGTTTGACCATGTCGTTGGGCACCAGCAACGTAGCCTCTTCGTTCAGAATATCGACGACGAACAACAAAACCTGAGCGGCGTCATCCTCCTTAGCGACGCCCGGCATCGCGGCCATCAACGCATCCTTGCGGTCCAGAATCTGCGCAGGCGATGTTGTTTCCAGCACCGATACCCGCAGGTTGGTGCCGTCGAGGTCAAATTCCTTGCTGTCCATCCGCAACAGTTCTGCCTCCGAAAACGCGGACACATCCGATTTTGCCGCAAAAAGATCGGACGCATGTGCTGAGATATCAACGCCAAGGTCATCTGCCAGAGCATGGGCAATCGCGCGGTCTTCGTCGGTTGTCGTCGGGCTGCGGAATTCCAGCGTATCGGACAGGATGCACGATAATGCGGCACCCTTGATTTCGCGCGGTGCCTGCGCCCAGTCCTTGCCGATCATCTTATACATGATGGTCGCCGTACAGGCGAGCGGCTGGATGTTGATCTCGATCGGGCCGCGCGTCTCAAGACCTGCAACAAGGCGGTGGTGGTCAATGATGCCGGTGATGTCGGCGTCATTTATATTGTCAGGCAGTTCCGCCGGATTGTTGGTGTCCACAATCACGACAGGCGTATTTTTGGCCAGATTTTTCAAGATCTCGGGCTTGTCCAATTTCCAGTGATCCAGCATGAATAGCGCTTCTGTATTCGGCTCGCCAAGCAAGACCGGTTTCGCCGCCACACCTTTGATCTTGTTCAGATACCAGGACCATATGATCGGGCTTCCGGTACTGTCGGTATCGGGGGATTTGTGGCCAAAAACGAGCGTGGTCATGCGGAGCGTCCTACAGTTGAAATTGCGAGTTTGCGCGCCTTATAGCAGGTTGGACAACCTTGTCACCCGATGGTTGCTGCGATGCGGCATCAAAGGCCCAGTTCGGCGCGCTTTTTAACGGGCAATGCTGCTGCGATCATCTCGTACGAGGCGCGGATATGGTCACGCAAACTGTCCTCGGACAAACCGGGTGCCGCATAATCCTGTATCCACTTCATGCCGCGCGATGCCAGATACGGGGCAGGGCGCAAGCCGGGGCAATCCGACAAAACCTCGAACGCAAGTTCGGTGACCTTGAAGGTAAAGGCATCGCGCCCTTCGTTCCATCCACCGATGGCAAATACCTTGCCTCCAATTTTCCAGACATCGGCATTGCCCCATTGGACCACGTGGGTGGTGTGGGGCAGGGCGGCGCAAAAGCTGTTGAATTCATCCCGTGTCATGCACCCTAGGTTAGGGGCTTCTCATTCGCTTTGGAATACTGGTAGTTTTGCGCGATGAACAATGCGCGTGAAACCGATCTTTATAAACCGGTCAAATCCTATCTTGAAGATCAGGGATATGTTGTCAAATCCGAGGTTGGCGCTGCTGATGTCATGGCTGTCAGAGGAGGCGAGCCGCCGGTTTTGGTCGAATTGAAACTCGGCTTTTCACTGGCATTGTTTCACCAGTGTATTGAGCGATTCAAGGTGAGCGATGACGTCTATATGGCGGTATTGCGCCAACCGGGGAAACGCTTTGCAAAAGCGGTCAAGGCCAACACCTCGATGGCGCGTCGATTGGGACTGGGGCTGATCACTGTCCGGCTTTCCGATGGATTGGTCGAGGTGCATTGTGACCCTGGGCCTTATACACCGCGTAAATCAAGCAAACGTCAGGCGCAGTTGTTGCGTGAATTCGCCCGCAGACAGGGTGATCCAAATGATGGCGGCCAGACGCGTGCGGGGCTGGTGACGGCCTACCGGCAGGATGCGCTGAAATGTGCGCTGTTTCTTTTTGAAATCGGTGCCAGCAAAGGCATTGATGTTGCTAAAGCCACATCGGTGCCAACGGCGACGCGCATCATGCGCGACAACCATTATGGTTGGTTCGAGAAAGTTGAAAAAGGGGTTTATGGATTAACCCAAGCAGGTGCTGACGCGGTCGCAGTCTCAGGTCGGGTGCTTGGCGCGGGATAAGACTTCAACTAAGCGATATCGTCCCTGACGCCATACAGGCTGTCGTTACCGGCTCCGCCGCGGATCGTGTCATTGCCGCTTCCGCCATTTGCCATCGCCATGATTCTGACCTCTTGCAGAGTCGAGGCATATACCTCGCATGTTTCTTCTAACGCTCTGTAAATTCATGAATGCTACGCAGTAGCCAAATTCGTTTAATTTTTCTCAAAGCATTTGTTGACAGGACGCCGCGCCATGCCTACCTATGCGCCGTTAGCACTCGCACATGCTGAGTGCTAACGGACTGACCACTCCGTCCGGGAGCGGCAGAGATTAACGAAACTTTGAGCATCAAGGAGCTACAAAGATGGCATTGAAACCGCTTCATGACCGCGTGCTGGTCAAACGTACCGAAAGCGAAGAAAAAACCTCTGGTGGGTTGATCATTCCTGAGTCCGCCAAGGAAAAGCCTGCCGAGGGCGAAGTTATTGCTGTGGGCGAAGGCCTGCGCAAGGACAGCGGCGAACTGATCGAGATGGCTGTGAAAGTCGGCGACAAGGTTCTGTTCGGCAAGTGGAACGGCCAAGAAATCACCGTTGACGGTGAAGAAATGCTGATGATGAAAGAAAGCGACATTATGGGGATTCTTTCCTGATCTTCAGGACTGACGGGCGTTGAGCCCACCCAGATAACGCTCACATCAATTACAAATTTTATGGAGAAGACACATGGCTGCTAAGGACGTCAAATTTGACACTGAAGCCCGCAACAAAATGCTTAGGGGTGTGAACATCCTTGCAAACGCGGTAAAAGTCACGCTCGGCCCCAAAGGCCGCAACGTGATTTTGGATAAATCTTTCGGCGCACCGCGCATCACCAAAGACGGTGTATCCGTGGCGAAAGAGATCGAGCTGGAAGACAAGTTCGAAAACATGGGCGCGCAGATGGTCAAGGAAGTTGCTTCCCGGACCAACGACGAGGCCGGTGACGGCACAACAACTGCAACTGTGTTGGCGCAAGCCATCGTTCAGGAAGGCCTGAAATCTGTTGCGGCTGGCATGAACCCGATGGACCTCAAGCGCGGCATCGACATGGCGACGCTCAAGGTTGTCGAGGCCATCAAAGCTGCGGCACGTGACGTATCTGACAGCGACGAAGTTGCACAGGTTGGTACAATCTCTGCCAACGGCGAAAGCGAAATCGGTCGTCAGATCGCGGACGCGATGCAGAAAGTCGGCAACGAGGGTGTGATCACCGTCGAAGAAAACAAAGGTCTGGAAACAGAAACCGATGTTGTCGAAGGCATGCAGTTCGACCGCGGTTACCTGTCGCCATATTTTGTCACAAACGCTGACAAAATGACAGTTGATCTCGAAGATGCGATCATTCTGCTGCACGAAAAGAAGCTCTCTTCTTTGCAGCCGATGGTGCCATTGCTCGAGCAGGTCATCCAGTCGCAAAAGCCTTTGCTGATCATTGCGGAAGATGTTGAAGGCGAAGCGCTCGCAACACTCGTGGTTAACAAACTGCGTGGCGGTTTGAAAATTGCTGCGGTCAAGGCTCCAGGTTTTGGCGATCGCCGCAAAGCGATGTTGCAGGATCTTGCCATTCTGACAGGTGGTCAGGTGATTTCCGAAGACCTCGGCATGAAGCTGGAATCGGTGACGATGGACATGCTTGGTTCTGCCAAGAAAGTCACAATCACCAAGGATTTGACGACCATCATTGATGGTGCCGGTGATAAAGCCGAGATCAAAGCACGTGTTGCCCAGATCCGCACCCAGATCGAAGAAACCACATCAGACTACGACAAAGAAAAGCTGCAAGAGCGTGTTGCCAAACTGGCAGGCGGTGTTGCAGTTATTCGCGTTGGTGGCATGACCGAAACCGAAGTGAAAGAGCGTAAAGACCGCGTTGATGACGCACTGAACGCGACACGCGCTGCGGTTCAGGAAGGTATCGTTGTTGGCGGTGGTGTTGCCCTCATTCAGGCAGGTAAAGTGCTTGAAGGCATGACCGGCGCAAACAGCGACCAGACCGTCGGTATTTCGATCGTGCGAAAGGCACTCGAAGCACCGCTGCGTCAGATCGCAGAAAACGCCGGTGTTGACGGGTCCGTTGTTGCGGGCAAAATCCGCGAAAGCAACGACCCCAAGTTCGGCTTTAACGCGCAGACCGAAGAATATGGCGACATGTTCAAGTTCGGCGTCATTGACCCGGCCAAAGTGGTACGTCACGCATTGCAGGATGCGGCGTCTATCGCAGGTCTGTTGATCACCACCGAAGCCATGGTTGCGGATCGTCCGTCGAAGGACAGCGGCGGCGGCATGCCTGACATGGGCGGCATGGGCGGTATGGGCGGCATGATGTAATCACCTGTCGCGCAAGCGATGGTGTGAACCCGAAAGGCGGCTTCAAATAAAGCCCGCCATTTGGGAATGTCGTGAAAATTGAGTGAGGCGCGTCATGAACTGGCGCGCCTCATTGCATTTTCTGACAGGTGGCCATCCGGCGCGGTCAATTGGCAAGGAAATGAACGCCCAACTTTCCTTGCGGCCATAAACCATAGCCGTGTAGGTAAAAGATATTGAGATGTTCCACGACATAGGCAATTTTCTATTGGCGCGCGATAGCGCATTCGTTAACCCGTTTACATGCGTCTCGCTTTACTCACCTTTTTGACCATGCTCGCCTTTGCTGCGAACTCTATTCTCACCCGGATGGCGATTGACGGCGCCCATATTGATCCGTCCGGTTTCGCGATGGTACGTGTGCTTTCCGGAGCCGTGGTCCTTGGCATGATCATCAGCATTCGCGGCAGGGCCATGCCCTTGTTTAACCGTAAACGCCTTCCCGGTTCGCTCAGCCTTACGGTTTACATGATCGGTTTCTCGCTTGCCTATATGACACTGGATGCCGGATTGGGTGCGCTTATCCTGTTCGGTGTGGTTCAGATTGCGATGTTCGCCTATGGCGCGCTGACGGGTGCGATGCCGACACAGCGCCAGATAACGGGTGCGGTCATCGCTTTTGCAGGGCTCGTCATCGCATTATGGCCGGGACCGGGAGGGGCGGCGGACCCGATTGGCGCGGCATTGATGGTGCTTGCCGGATTGGGATGGGCCGCCTATTCGATCATTGGACGTGGTGGTTCTGATCCGCTTGGGGCGACGGCTGCAAATTTTTTGCTGTGCCTGCCTTTGATGCTGATCTTGCTTGCGGGGACGGGCTATAACTTCAGCCCGACAGGCGTCGCCCTTGCAATCCTGTGTGGCGGTCTGACATCAGGGCTGGGATATGCCTTGTGGTATACAGTTCTGCCAAGGCTGGAGGGGGCAACGGCAGCGATTGTTCAACTCAGCGTACCGATTATTGCCATCTTTGCGGGCGCGATGATTTTGGGTGAAAGTATTGGCGTGTTGGTTGTTATTTCTGCGGCACTTGTGGTGGGCGGCATTGGCTGGGCCGTCACCGCACGATCACTTCCAAAGCGTCATATGTAAGACCCCCTGCGCCACCAAATGCCACGGCATGCAAGCTGTCGGGTTTGTGGGCGATCGTTGATAATTCTGCGGCACTTACCCATCGCCGCTGCGATACAATTTTCTCAACATCCTGCCAATGAGGATCAATCGCGGCGTCACCTTCGACCGTGCAATGGAAATACACATCAACCTGATGAAAGCCGCTGTCAGGATCATGAAATTCGTTCACCAGACAGGGGTTGCCAACGACGATGCGCAAACCGGTCTCCTCGAACACCTCGCGCGTCAGATTGTCCGGCAGGGATGCACCCGCTTCCACACCGCCACCGGGGGCACACATCAAACTACTTTGACCATCCGGATATGCGTTTACCAACAACAGCCGCCCTTGATGTTTCAGGATGGCGCGCACGGCAAGACGCGGGGATTTCGGGCGCATGATCATTCTTTCGTAAGGTAATTGACGACCAGCATTTCACAGCTGTGCAATTCAGTCTATCTGGTGCGTCATGTATATCCGCATCGCCTTGATCGCTTTATCATTCGTGGGCATGGCCACACTGGCTTCAGCCCAGCCAAAACCTGATACGCGCTGTGTTGTGCTGTTGCACGGTCTGGCCCGCACCGAGGCGTCTTTCGCGCTGATGGAGGCAGCACTAGCAGCCGAGAATTTCCGCGTCGTCCGCCCCGGATATCCGTCGACCGAAGCGCCGATCGAGGAGCTGGTAAGGAAGACCCTGCCGGATGCGGTGGCGGCTTGCGGGACGCAAAAGGTCGACTTTGTGACCCATTCAATGGGTGGTATTCTGGTACGCCAGTGGGTTGCGGATGCCGGTGCATCGCGCGTCGGGCGTGTGGTGATGTTGGCACCGCCCAATCAAGGCAGCGAGGTTGTGGATCAACTGGGTGACATCGCTGCGTTTGACTGGATCAACGGCCCGGCTGGCGCGCAGATGGGAACGGGGGCAAATTCATTGCCTCGAAACTTGCCTCCGGCGACATTTCCACTCGGCATCATTGCTGGGTCACAATCGCTGAATCCGTATTTTTCATCTTTGTTGCCCGGTGCGGATGATGGCAAAGTTTCTGTGACCTCGACCAAGCTCAAGGGGATGACCGACCATATTACCCTGCCGGTCACACATACCTTCATGATGAATAATCCAAGGGTGATTGCCGAAACAATGAAGTTTCTGAACACCGGACACTTTGATCATAATATGACTTTTATAGAGGGTGTACTGGACTCTGTCGGCTGCGCTGACGGGGGGTGTTTGCCGGATTTGGGTGCGACCGATGCCAAACCTTGATCTGACGGGCGCGCAGGTGTTGTTGCCAGAGGGTCTGCACCAGACAAGGTTGTCTTTTGCAGATGGCGTAATTGTCGATGATCCTGTTGGGCGGGCTGTTGATTTGCACGGGTTCATGATTTTGCCCGGCATCATCGACTTGCATGGCGATGCGTTCGAGCGGCATCTGGCCCCGCGTCGTGGTGCGATGAAACAAATGAACGAAGGTCTGGTAGCGACCGAAGCAGAGCTGGCCGCGAACGGGATAACAACTGCCGTGCTGGCGCAGTTTGTCAGTTGGGAAGGCGGATTACGGGGGCTGGATTTTGCAGATCAGGTGTTTACAGCGCTGCGCGAGACAGCACCGACACTCGTGACCGACATGCGCGCACAGCTGCGGTTCGAGACCCATCTGCTGGACCTCTTTGCGGATTTACCCGAGCGGTTGAAGGCATGGCATGTGTCTTATGTCGTGTTCAACGACCATCTGCCACATGACCGTATCGCGGCGGGCAAGATACCAAAACGCATGGTCGGACAGGCGTTAAAAGCGGGTCGTAACCCCGACGCGCATTTGTCTTTGATGCAGGACTTGCATGCGCGGTCATCCGAGGTGCCCGCAGCCCTTGATGCGCTTTGCTTAAGGTTGCAGGCCGCTGGGGCTCGCATGGGCAGTCACGATGACCAAACCCCGGAAGTGCGCAGCGAATGGCGCAACCGCGGTGCCACAATTGCCGAATTTCCTGAAACCCACACAGCCGCAGAAGCGGCGCATGATGCAGGTGATTTTGTCGTCATGGGCGCGCCAAATGTGGTGCGGGGAGGGTCGCATAACGGCAATTTATCAGCGCTTGATCTGATTTCGATGGGGCTGTGCGATGCGCTTGCATCGGATTACCACTATCCGTCACCGCGCCGCGCCGCGCTGATGCTGGCGGATTCGGGTGTTGTGGATCTGGCTGCTGCATGGCGTCTGGTATCGTCGGGGCCGGCAAAGGTTCTGGGGCTGACGGACCGTGGCGAGTTGCGCGCAGGCCTGCGTGCCGACTTTGTCATACTGGACGCAAAGACGCGGCGTGTCGCAGCCAGCTTTGTGCAGGGCCGCGCATCATATATTTCTGGCGAGATCGCTGGTCGGTTTATCGGCCCGTAAACTACCGGGTAATCCGGTTCACATGACCCATCTTGCGACCCGGCTTGGTCTCCGCTTTGCCATAAAGATGGACGGCAGTGTCACGCTCGGCGGCCAGCACCGGAACACGGTCCATGTCTTCACCGATCAGGTTTTCCATCACCACATCCGCATAGCGCGTGCCGTCGCCCAGCGGCCAGCCTGTTATCGCGCGGATGTGTTGTTCGAACTGGTCAACGGTGCAGCCATTCTGTGTCCAATGACCCGAATTATGTACGCGCGGGGCGATCTCGTTCACGATCAGGCCCTGCGGGGTGACGAATAATTCGACGCCCAGAACGCCAACATAATCAAGCGCGTTCAAAACCTTGGCCGCAAGCAAAACCGCGTCGGTGCGTTGTGCCGCACTCAGCTTGGCTGGAACGGTCGTGGTATGTAATATCCCGTCGCGGTGCACATTTTCACCGGGATCAAAACAGGCCACATCGCCGGATACTCCACGCGCCGCGATCACAGAAACCTCGTGGCTGAAATCCACGAAACCTTCTAGAACGGCAGGTGCCCCATTCATCTCTGCCAGTGCAGCAGTCGCGTCTTGAACACTGCGCAAGCGGGCCTGCCCCTTGCCATCGTAGCCGAAACGCCGTGTTTTCAGGATCGACGGCACGCCGATTGTTTGCAGGGCACCGTCCAATGCGGCGGCGTCGGGAATATCGGCAAAGGGCGCGACCTTGAGCCCGAGCGATTGGAGGAAGTTTTTTTCGGTCAGGCGGTCCTGCGAAATGCGTAGTGCTTCGCGGCCGGGCCTGATCGTCACATACGCTTCTATTATATCAAGTGCGGAAGTTGGGATGTTCTCGAACTCGAACGTGACGATGTCGCAGGCTTTTGCGAACGCGGTCAATGCCGTGTGGTCCTCATAGGACGCTGTGGTCAATGCATGTGCTGTATCACCCGCAGGCGGGTTGGCCGCCGGTTCAAAAATATGGGTCTTGAACCCCAGACGCGACGCGGCAACGGACAACATCCGGCCAAGCTGACCGCCGCCAAGGATGCCAATCGTTGCACCAAGGTGCAGGGGATCATGCGTCACTTGGCATCTCCGGGATCGACGCGCTTAATGCGTCGCGCCATGCATCAAGACGTCCTGCCAGAGCATCGTCTTGCAGCGCCAGAATACCCGCTGCCATCAATCCCGCATTCGCCGCACCCGCCGCACCAATAGCCATCGTGGCCACAGGGTATCCACGAGGCATCTGCACAATTGAATACAGCGAATCCACGCCCGACAACGCCTTGGTCAGGACCGGCACTCCGATCACCGGCACCCGCGTTTTTGATGCCATCATGCCGGGCAAATGCGCTGCCCCACCGGCACCCGCGATAATAACCTGCAAACCACGGCCAATTGCGGTTTTGCCGTATTCCCACAAACGGTCCGGCGTGCGGTGCGCCGATACGATGCGGGTTTCATACGCAATGCCCAATTCGTCCAGCACCGTCGCCGCCTCGCGCAGTGTCGGCCAGTCGGATTGTGACCCCATGATGATGCCAACGGCAGGATTAGTCATAAGCGAGCGGCCTCTTGGTCTTGAAAGGATGGTTGTGAATTAAGCGCGCACTTAACCCGAAGCGCACAGCCGTGGCAATGCACGCGCTATGCAGTTATGTCGGGTGTCAGGCGGTCCTCGATCTGGGCAATCAGATCTTTCAGCCGCAGTTTGCGCTTTTTCAGACGTTGCAGCGTCAATTGATCACTGGTGCCACGCTCGGCCATGGCGCGAATGGCCTCGTCCAGATCACGATGTTCACGACGAAACACCTCGATCTCGACGCGCAACACATCGTCGTTTTTCATCGAAAGATCGGTAGGGGCGTTCATACGTCAGGTGATTCCGTTTTACACGTGAACGCTTAATATACGCATTAGCCATCAATGCGCATAGCCCTTGCACCAAACCATTTGCCTCCCCATATTCATTCCAAGGGCCGCCGAATGAGGGGCCATCATATTTTGACTGTCGCTTGAGATGATAAGGACGTGTCGCATGACGAAACTAACGCTGGCTTCTTACCCGCATATGCTGGGTTTCGAGCAACTTGAACGGGTGCTGGAACGCACTGCAAAAGGTGGTAACGAAGGCTATCCACCGTTCAACATCGAACAAACCTCCGATTTCAGCTATCGTATCACGCTGGCGGTTGCGGGATTTGCCGAGGATGATCTGTCGATCACCGTAGAGGACCGCCAGCTTGTGATCCGGGGCCGCCAAACTGAAGACAGCGAGAACCGGGTGTTTTTGCATCGTGGTATCGCAGCACGACAGTTCCAAAGGTCATTTGTTCTGGCCGACGGTGTCGAGGTCGGCGAGGCGCAGATGGAAAACGGATTGCTGCACGTCGACTTGACACGCGCCAAACCTGAAACAGTTGTACAGACTATAAAGATTAAGAAAGGGTAGAAGAATGGCCACCATGAACACCCAAGGACCAACAGACCGCACGGTCTATGTCAAAACAATCGCCGTATCTGATCTGCCGCGTGAAGTGCGTGATCAGGCCGAAGGTCTGGAACTGCTGTACGCCGTTCATGATGCACAAGGTCAGCAACTGGCGTTGGTTGGCGACCGTAAATTGGCGTTTAGCCTTGCGCGCGAACATGATTACGCGCCAGTAATGGTGCATTAAAAGGCTGTTACAGGCCGGAATAAATCAAAAGGCCGCAGTCAATTCTGCGGCCTTTTGATTTTGATCCGTGCTGATCAGCCTCTGATCAGACCCATATTCTCCAGCTTCAGCAACACCTGATGTGCGCAATTGTCCACATCGACCGATTCAGTTTCAAGAGACAGCTCCGGGTTCTCGGGCACATCATAAGGATCGGAAATGCCTGTGAATTCCTTGATCTTGCCTGCACGGGCCAGCTTGTACAGACCCTTGCGGTCACGGCGCTCGCATTCCTCGATGCTGGTCGCCACATGCACCTCGACAAAGGCACCAAAGTTCTCAACATCCTCGCGCACAGCCCGGCGGGTTGTGGCATAAGGCGCGATAGGCGCGCAGATCGCGATACCACCGTTCTTGGTGATTTCGGATGCGACATAGCCGATACGCCGGATGTTCAGATCGCGGTGTTCCTTGCTGAAACCTAATTCAGACGACAGGTTTTTGCGCACAATGTCGCCATCAAGCAGCGTCACAGGGCGCCCGCCTTGCTCCATCAGTTTAACCATTAACGCGTTGGCGATGGTTGATTTTCCAGAGCCTGAGAAGCCCGTGAAGAACACGGTAAAGCCCTGACTTGCCCGCGGCGGTTTGGTGCGGCGCAGTTCCTTGACGACCTCAGGGAAGGAGAACCATTCAGGGATCTCCAGACCTTCCTGCAAGCGGCGGCGCAATTCGGTTCCAGAGATGTTCAGGATCGTAACGTCGTCTTTGTCATTGATCTCGTCCATGGCCTCGTATTGGGCGCGTTCCTGCACATAGACCATGTGTTTGAAATCGACCATTTCGATGCCCATTTCCTCTTGATGCTCGCGGAACAGATCCTGCGCATCATAAGGGCCATAGAAATCGTCACCGGCCGAATTTTTACCCGGACCTGCATGATCACGGCCCACGATGAAATGCGTGCAGCCGTGATTCTTTCGGATCAACCCGTGCCAGACGGCCTCGCGCGGTCCGGCCATGCGCATCGCGAGGTTCAACAGTGACATGGCTGTGGTGGATGCAGGATATTGATCCAGCACCGCCTCGTAACAGCGCACTCGGGTAAAGTGGTCAACATCACCCGGTTTCGTCAGGCCCACAACGGGGTGGATCAACAGGTTCGCCTGCGCCTCGCGCGCGGCACGGAATGTCAGTTCCTGATGTGCGCGGTGCAACGGGTTACGGGTTTGGAACGCCACAACCTTGCGCCAGCCCAGCTTGCGGAAATAGGCGCGCAGCTCATTAGGCGTGTCGCGACGCGCGCGGAAATCGTAATGCACGGGCTGCTGAATGCCCGTAATCGGGCCGCCCAGATAAATCTTTCCAGCCTGATTGTGCAGATAATTCACCGCCGGATGCGCATCATCATCGGCCCCAAAAACCATCTCGGCCTCACGGGCTTTGTTTGGCTCGAAGCGGTCGGTCACGGTCATTGTCGCAAGGATCACACCTTCCTGATCGCGCAGGGCAATATCCTGACCCAGTTCCAGCTTGGCTGCGAAATCTTCGCTCACATCAAGGTTAATGGGTATCGGCCACAGGCTGCCATCGGCAAGGCGCATGTTTTCGACCACACCGTTATAGTCTTCCTCGCTCAGGAAGCCTTTGAGCGGGTTAAACCCGCCGTTCATCAACAGTTCCAGATCGCAGATTTGCCGCGGTGTCAGGTCATGGCTGACCAGATCGCCCGCTTCGGCCTTTAGCTTTTGGGCGGATTCGTAAGACACATAGAGTTCAGGGATCGGGGCCAGGTTCGGAATCTGCATCAATACTCTCACATTTGATATTGGGGCCTGCACCCCGCGTTACCGGCGTCCTAGCCCCGTTTTAAGGCCAAAATCAAGCGTCCTGGGGGCAATTCAATGGATTGCAGGGCAGATGTGCGGATTTTGCAGGGGTGTTGGACCTCCTGTGAATTTAAACGCCTTCTTTCACCTCGGCACCATACCCAAGCGGTAGTGATGTATCCTTGCCCTCATCATCACCAACCTCTGCCAGAAAGCGCTCTGCCTCCAACGCCGCCATACATCCCATGCCCGCGCTGGTCACTGCCTGCCGGTACTTGTGATCTGTCAAATCACCCGCCGCAAACACACCGGGAATGGATGTTTCGGTGCTGTCCGGCTTGGTCACGACATAACCGCCCATATGGGTTTCGAGCGTGTGTTTGACCAACTCGTTTGCAGGCGCATGACCGATGGCGACAAACACGCCCTTGGCGGCGATATCGGTTATTTCGCCCGTCTTGGTGTGTTTGACCTTCACCCCTTCAACGCCCAGCGGCGCGTCGGTGCCATACACTTCGACCAACTCATGAAACCACAGCGTTTCAATCTTGGGGTTCTTCATCAAACGGTTGATCAAAATCTTCTCGGCGCGCAGCTCATCGCGGCGGTGCATCAGTGTGACCTTGGACGCAAAGTTGGTCAGAAACAGCGCTTCTTCAACGGCTGTGTTGCCGCCGCCGATCACGACGATTTCCTGATTTCGGTAAAAGAAACCATCGCAGGTGGCACAGGCGGATACGCCAAAGCCCTTGAATTTTTCTTCGGTCTCTAACCCCAGCCATTTCGCACGCGCACCCGTCGCAAGGATCACTGCGTCGGCTACATAGGTTGTTCCACTGTCGCCTTTTGCATGAAACGGGCGGCTCGACAGGTCCAGATCCGTGATGATGTCGCTGATGATTTCGGTGCCCATTGCCTTTGCGTGTGCCTCCATCCGCACCATCAAATCAGGGCCTTGTACCTCGGTATCACCGGGCCAGTTTTCGACTTCTGTGGTGGTGGTCAACTGGCCGCCAGGCTCGATGCCCTGCACAATGATCGGCTCCAACATGGCGCGGCTGGCATAAACACCGGCGGTATAACCCGCAGGGCCAGAGCCGATGATCAGAACCTTGGTTTTGCGTGTCTCGCCCATGTGTCACCTCAGAGTATGAATTGCAGCACTTCACGATATAGACGCGCAGGCGTGCCGCTTAAACCCCTCGATTACGGTTACACCTACCAGCTTCTGACTGAACCTCAGAAACAATCTTGCGCACCGCTGAAACATTATTGCGCAGGTTGGCGGTGCTGTTATAACAATCGCAATTCTGATAGGGGAATATACGATGGCTGGTACACGGCTTGATCCGATTGACCGAAAGATTTTGGCTGAATTGCAGGCGGATGGCCGCATGACAAATGTGGAACTTGCCAAACGCGTTGGGATATCTGCGCCGCCTTGCCTGCGCCGTGTGCGCACGCTTGAGGAACTAGGATACATCAAAGGCTATTTTGCCAAGGTCGACGCCCGCGAACTGGGTTTCGAGGTTAAAGTGTTCGCGATGGTGGGCCTGACCAGCCAGGCCGAAGTTGACCTGAGCGCGTTTGAGAAAAAATGCCGCGAATGGCCACTGGTCCGCGAATGTCACATGCTCAACGGCGAGGTGGATTTCATCCTTAAATGCGTGGCACCGGATCTGAGCAGTTTTCAAAGCTTTCTGACCGGGCAGTTGCTGACCACACCGAATGTAGCCAGCGTGAAAACGTCACTGGTCATACGCGGTGCAAAAGACGATCCCGGTGTGTCATTTGATATTCTTGAACAACGTCTGGCCGCGTCCCCCTAGCGAGCAGCATAGGGAAACGCGGGGACGGTACGGGCTGAACTGCTTAGGCAGTAAGCGTCTCAGCCTGCGGGGCAGGTGCGCGGGGATGGGCCAAAGGCCCGAAATCCGACACATGCCCTATCCGTGGAAACATCGACAAAAACCGCGCCTGCAAGCTGTGAGACACCGTGCGGAACGCATTGGCACCGGGGTGGAATGTTTCCATCTCGATCCCACCAGCATGCACGGCGGCGTGCCGTTCCAGACAGATGTGGAACAGGCGCACGGGTGTGGGCGGCACCACCTCAATGACATTCACGCCATCCAGCAATTCACGCACGGGGGTCAACATACGGGTTTCCCCGGCCTCGGACCGCAGATGATGTGGCGTGTGCAAGACGCGCGCACCGGGCCCGACTGTCAAAACCGAATTGGGGCGCGAGGGGCCAAAGCTGTCTGGCATCATGCTGATCAAAGGTATCCGGCGTCCGGCATCAATCGGTGAGAAACTGGTGGACCCGATCCACACCAGCTTGGAGGGCTGACCGGATGTGGTATTTATCATATCGCCGGGCTGCAAATCCTCGATCGCCACATCACCCCGGGCGGTCTGGATCAACGTACCACGGGCAAACGCCGAAAAAGCAGATTCGAACAGGGGCAAGGCAGGCGCTTTGTCCTGACCGATATAAAGCGAGCCATCTGTACGCAAGGCGGCAACCTCGAAACTGCGGGTCGGCATAGGCGCTTCCTTCGCTGGTCCCGAACGGTACAGACGTGTCGTGACAGGACCAAGCCCGTTGGACGGCGTTGAGGAACTTGAGTGGCGCGAGGCCGGAGCAGCAGTCAGTGTCATGCGAAAACCTTTTCGGTCAGTCACATCCGCGTTGGCCCCCACCAACAAGCACGGAAATAACGAGTGGTGTCATTTCTTGTCTCTCTTGAAGACTAAATCGCCACGTCCGGAGGTGATTGTCAAAAAATACACGACATTAGGGCCGCATTTTGGCCCAATTTGACCAAAACCGGTCATTCTGTTTCTTCAATTTTAGGATTTTCTGCCACATTTTCGCAAAAGAAAACGGCCCAGCCAGCGAATCAACGCCGGACGGGCCGTGACAGAGGCCGGCACAATGGCTCGGCCTGCACTTGATATATTCAGGCAGACTTGCGGGTCTGCTCTGGTGCGTTACGCTTTGCGATGAATGCCGCGCGACGTGCGCCGCGTGTCCAAGGCATAACTGTATCATTCTTTGCGGCTGCTGCGATGACACCTTTGATGAAGCGTGTGTTGGTTTTCATGGCTCTGATCCTCGGTTCTATGTGTTGGGGGCGTCTGCCCTTGCTTGAGGATGAATATGCCGGATCAATCGGGCCGCTTTTTGGCAGTTTTAATAAAATTCACTAAAAATGAAGGGCAGATCAGGATGATTTGTGGTCGTCCTGCCTCATTTGCGCCGCCCCTTATTTTTATAGGTTCAGGTGATCACCCGTGACCAATACTTCGCAAATTGGCTGATTGTTTCCACGAGTACCCCGAGGGTTCTAGGCATAACCGCGGCCAGCTTTGCCGTATTCCTGCCTGAATTAAAGGGTGATGGCCGCGATCAGACGACCATAATCCGCCTCTTTCGCGTGAGTGGTACGGCGGTACGAATAGAATCGGTCCGGATCATTATAAGTACAATGCCGCGTCCATTCGGCATGGCCCACGCCCGCTGCCCGCAACCGGTTCAAGCCAAAGCCGGGCAGGTCAAACTGCATCCTGTCGTCTTCTCCCCCTGCAAAATACCGCGCATAGTCTGGATCTTGTGCCAGAAAAGCGTCGATAAATTCGGGACCAACCTCATACGCACTCTGGCTGATCGAAGGGCCGATGACGGCGGTGATTTTTTCGCGTGTTGCCCCAAGGGCTACCATCGCATCCACAGTTGCGGTCAAAATACCGTCCAGCGCACCGCGCCATCCGGCATGCGCCGCCCCGATCACACCTGCACCCGTGTCTGCAAACAGCACAGGCTGGCAATCAGCGGTCAACACCGACAACGCCAGACCCGGTGTGTTGGTCACAAGTGCATCTGCACGCGGTCTTTCGTCCAACGGCTTTGTCACAGTCACAACCTCGGTCGAATGTATCTGGTGAACGCCAAGCAGATGATCGGACGGAACGCCCATCGCATCGGCCACACGCGCACGGTTGATCTTGACGACTTCGCTTTGGTCGCTGCTGCCGGCACCACAGTTCAATCCGGCAAACACACCAGATGACGCGCCGCCACGGCGGGTAAAAAAACCGTGCCGCAGCGGTGTCAGCGCATCAGAGGTGAGAATTTCCAGCGTCATGGCTCCAGTCCCGGTGGGGGCATTTTGCCATTTTGGTACAGCCCCAGCACTTTGAACAGGTTTCCCATTTCTGACGGGTGCGTCAACCGCCGATGTGCGGCGATATGTATATCCAATGCAGGGCCGTTCAGAACAGCGGCAAGTTTTTGCGCACGGTCTGTAATCCCAAGGCGTTCCAGAAAAACACCCTGCGGCGTCAGCTTGGTATGCAGGGCAGGGGATGCAGCACCTGCCAAGGCTTCAAAATCCACATGCGCGGTCAAGTCGGCCTGCCCCGGTGCGGCGAGTGGATCAACGCTTTTGTGATCTTGCAAGGCTTGGAAGGTATCACCCAAAGAGCGCCAGTCGCCATAATCAATGATCAGCGCCGCGCCGCCAAACCCCTCGATGCGCGACGCAATATCTGCGATCATTATCCTGGCGGCTGTGCAGGTTTCTACCAGATCACCATCGCGCGTATCATCAGTTCTGGATGCCAAGGATGATTTTGGCACCGCGGGGCTCAAGCCAAACGTCAATGCGCCTTCTTGCACCCCAACTTGCCGTTCACACCAATTCGGGCCCGACCGCACAAACTGCCGGATCGGCAGAGCATCAAAAAACTCGTTTGCGATCAGGTACAGCGGCGCATCCGGCAATTGCGCCACGCTGTCGACCCATGTGACGTCATCATTTTTCAGCGTTGCGCGCTGCACGTCTTGCAAGGCAGGCGACGCTTCAACCAAAACCAGCTGCGCCGCATCGAGAAATCCCGGCACACTCCGACAGGCCCGCAATGCATCCGCCATTAACGTCCCGCGCCCCGGTCCCAGCTCTGCTAAAGTAAATCTGTCAGGGGCACCGTCCAATACCCACTTTTGCGCCAGACAAAGCCCGGTCAATTCGCCGAACATCTGGCTGATTTCAGGTGCGGTTATAAAGTCGCCTTGCCTTCCGAACGGTTGCCTGTTGGTATAATATCCAAGCGTCGGATGCAGCAGGCAGGTGTTCATGTACTCATCAATCCGCATCGGTCCGTCGCTGGAAATGCGTGCAATGATATGGTCGCGCAGGGTCATGCCTCCCGGCGGCTGCGCAGAATAAAGTATAACCCGAACAGCATCATCGGCAGACTAAGCAGTTGTCCCATGGTCAGCCCGTAGCCGCCAATCTCCCAAGCCAGTCCCAGCGGATTACCTTGCGTGACAAATTGCGCATCCGGCTGGCGGAAAAATTCGACGATAAACCGCGCGATGCCGTAACCTGCGAGAAACGTGCCCATGATCAAGCCCTCATGCCTGAGCGCGCCGCGCCGCCACGCCATCCAGACCAGCAGTCCGCCTAGAACCAAACCTTCAAGCACTGCCTCATAAAGCTGCGAGGGATGGCGCGCGCAAATGCCTGCCACGTCGGGGCAATATTGTGCCGCTTGCGTCGGGAAAGCCACACCCCACGGCATATCCGTGGCGCGGCCCCAAAGTTCGGCGTTGATGAAATTGGCAACGCGGCCCAGAAATAGGCCCGGTGCCAAGCCGAGACAAACCATATCGCCGGTCGAGACCCTTGGGATGTTGTGCCTTGTTGTATAGTAGAAGGCAGCAATAATCACCCCGATGGCACCGCCGTGAAACGACATGCCACCTTCCCAGAGTTTAAGAATTTGGAGCGGGTTCGACATGTAAAACCCTGCTTGGTAGAACAGCACATAGCCCAGACGTCCGCCAAGGATCACACCGAGAATGACCCAGAACAGCAGGTCTTCGACTTGGGTGGTTGTCATGACGGGGCGGTTATCTTTCCATAGATGCGTACGGCGCACCGCGTTAGCGACCAGCCGCCAGCCCAGCAATATCCCGATGATATAGGCCAGCGCATACCAGCGCAGCGCAAAGGTCATACCAAAGAGTGATATTTCAAAAATCTCTGGCGAGATATCGGGGAAGGGGAGCATTGCAATCATATGTCTGATTGATCCTGACATTGCGGGGAAGTCAACCTTGCGAGACCGCCCGCAAGACACCATATAGTGAATAACACCAAATTAACGGAGGCCAAGATGCAAACCCGTAATAAATTCTTTGATGACGTTTCCCAAATGATGACAAATGCGATGGGCGTGGCCCAAGGTGCCAAGGGCGAGGCGGAAACCGCGTTCAAAGGCATGCTGGACCGCTGGTTATCGGACCGCGACTTTGTGACCCGCGAGGAATTCGACGCGGTGCGCGCAATGGCGCAAAAGGCGCGCGAAGAGAACGAAGCGCTGAAAGCGCGGCTGGACGCGATCGAGACCAAATAATCTGCGCCTGAACAGGACTGTAGCGCGTACACGATGCGTTGCATTTGAGTATTTTTGGCGAAAAGAAGATGTCTGGCTGGTATAATCTTTGCGGGCAATATTGTTTTGCCCACAAGATATTGCAGTTATCCCCTACAAATTGCGGTTATCCCCCATAAAAGGGGTTGCCACAAACCCCGCTTACCCGCACCATATCTGGTGTAAGGGGCGGTGAACACCACGCCTTATAGTATAATAACCCAAGTCTGGTGGTGCAAAGCTTCCGGAACGAGGGACAGGCAAAATGAGGTGGTAAAATGGCCCTGAGCGAGCAGTACCTTGATGATGATATTCATCCCATTGATATAGTTGAAAACCTAGCCAATCATCATGAGTGGGATTTTGATCGCATTTCTGATGAACAAATCGCCATGGCTGTCGAGGGCCAGTGGCGGACCTATTCGATTACTCTCGCGTGGTCCGCCTATGACGAGACCTTGCGACTGATCTGCACGTTCGAGATGGAACCGCCATCAGAAAAACTGCCTCAGCTTTATGAACTGCTCAACTCAGTAAACGATCAATGCTGGGCTGGCGCGTTTACCTATTGGGCCGAACAACAGATGATGGTGTATCGCTACGGGCTGGTTCTTGCTGGCGGTCAGGATGCCACTGCCGAACAGATCGACACGATGATCGGTGCCGCCGTGATGAGCGCAGAGCGGTATTATCCGGCAGTCCAACTGGTGGTCTGGGGGGATCAGACACCCAAACAAGCGCTACAGGTCGCCATTGCAGAGGCCTATGGCCACGCGTAACAACGTCCCTGAGTATGATGTTACAAGGGGCGCGTGATGAAAGAGAGCAGAATAGCCAGAGATGGTCTGGTCTTGCTAGGCTGTGGCAAAATGGGCTCTGCGATGTTGGCAGGATGGCTGTCACGCGGCCTGCCTGCATCAAGCATCTGGGTCATTGATCCGCATCCATCAGACTGGTTGCAGGGTCAGGGTGTGCATCTGAACGCGGATTTGCCTGCCTCGCCAGCCATCGTTCTGGTTGCGGTAAAACCCCAGATGATGGCAGATGCGTTGCCAACCCTGAAAAAGATGGGCAACAGCACGACCCTTTTCGTTAGCGTCGCGGCTGGCACCACGATTGCGTATTTCGAGCAGACCTTGGGTGCCCAGACCCCTATCGTGCGCGCGATGCCAAACACGCCTGCGGCCATCTCCCAAGGGATCACTGCGATTGTTGCAAACGAGGCGGCGGGGGCCGCTGCACTGGATGAAGCCGAAGCATTGCTCAGCGCGGTGGGTCAAGTTGTGCGTCTTGAAAACGAGGCGCAGATTGACGCGGTCACGGGCGTCAGCGGCTCTGGCCCTGCGTATGTTTTCCATATGATCGAGACCATGGCGGCGGCTGGCGTGGCGCAAGGGTTGCCAGAGCATCTGTCGATGCAGCTGGCAAAGGCGACCGTTGCAGGGGCGGGGGCGCTGGCGCTGCAATCGGACGAGACACCGTCGCAATTGCGCGTCAATGTGACCAGCCCGAATGGCACGACACAGGCCGCGCTAGAGGTCTTGATGGATAAAAACGATGGCTTTCCCGCCTTGTTGAAACGTGCCGTAAAGGCGGCGGCGGACAGATCGCGGGAGCTTGCCCGTGACTGAACTGAGCTTTGATGAATTCATGAAGGTCGATATTCGCGTGGGGACAGTGACCCGGGCCGAAGCTTTTCCCGAGGCGCGCAAGCCAGCGATCAAACTTTGGGTCGATTTCGGAGGCGACATCGGCGAGCGTAAAACCTCGGCCCAGATCACCAAACACTACACCCCCGAAACCTTGATCGGGCGGCAAGTGGTAGCCGTGGTCAACTTTCCGCCGCGCCAGATTGGCCCCTTCATGTCCGAAGTTCTCGTTTTGGGCATGCCGGATGCAGACGGCGAGGTTGTGTTGCTTGCCCCTGATCGAAACGTACCTGATGGAGGGCGGATGCATTGACCAGGATCCTTGTCACCAGACCGCTCCCGGAAGAAGTCACATCAAAGCTGGAAGGTTATGACCTCACAATCCGGCCTGAAACCAAACCGTTGACGGATGCCGAACTGCGCGCTGCGCTGTGTGATTTCGATGGCGTATTGCCGACCCTTGGTGATGCGTTCTCGGCGCAGGTTTTTAAAGATCTACCCAAACCGCGCTGCCGTATCCTTGCCAACTTTGGCGTGGGCTATAACCACATCGACGCGGCTGCCGCTAAAAAGGTGGGCATCACCGTCACCAATACACCCGGTGCCGTGACGGATGCCACTGCCGACATCGCGATAACCCTGATGCTGATGAGCGCACGGCGTGCAGGCGAAGGCGAGCGGCTGGTGCGGTCAGGGCAATGGGAGGGCTGGCACCCGACGCAGATGCTGGGCCTGCATTTGACCGGCAAGACAGTGGGTATCGTCGGTATGGGCCGCATAGGTCAGGCGATTGCGCGGCGCTGTCATTTCGGGTTTGGCATGAAGGTGATGTACTTTAACCGCAGCGATAAAGCGGTTGATTTTGCTGCGCAGAATACTCCGGATTTAGCCACGCTTGCGGGTGCTGTCGATGTCCTTGTCGCCGCTGTTCCGGGTAGCCCTGAAACGCGGCATTTGATCAACGCGGACGTTCTTTCTACGATGCAGGCCCACGCACATCTGATCAACATATCGCGTGGTGATGTGGTGGACGAAGCGGCATTGATCACAGCACTCGAGGCGCGCCGGATCGGTGGTGCGGGCCTTGATGTCTATGAATTCGAGCCGCAGGTTCCAGACGCTTTGCGTGCTTTGGAGAATGTGGTTCTGTTGCCGCATCTTGGCACCTCGGCAAAAGAAGTCCGCATTGATATGGGCCTGATGGCAGTGAACAATATCAAAGCGTTCTTTGACGGCAAAATGCCTCCGAACACTGTCTAGATGTCACCGACTGCCTCGCGCCAGTGTTTGCGGCAAAGCGACAGATATGTCTCGTTGCCGCCAATCTGCACCTGCGCGCCGTCCCTCAGCGCGGTTCCGTCCTCATCAAGTCGGACCACCATCGTGGCTTTCTTTCCGCAGTGACAAATCGTACGGACCTCGCGCATTTCATCGCAAAGCGCGAGCAATGTCGCGGACCCGGGAAACAACTCGCCGCGAAAGTCCACGCGCAGGCCGAAACACATCACCGGAACGTGTAAATCGTCGACGGCACGGGCAAGTTGCCAGACCTGTTCGGGGTCCAGAAACTGCGCCTCGTCAATGAATACACAGGCACAGGGCCCGGCATCCAGACGCGCCTTGATTTTGAGCCACAGATCCTCACCGGCCGCAAAGGTATCTGCCTTTTGACCAATGCCGATCCGGCTGGCAATGCGCCCTTCGCCCGCGCGTCTGTCAAACTGTGCAGTCAACAAATAGGGCTTCATGCCACGCTCGACATAGTTATGCGCCGCTTGCAACAGCACCGTCGATTTGCCGGCATTCATAGTGGAATAATGGAAATACAGTTTTGCCATGCGCGGGGTTTAGCGCCAGCACGGCCTCACAATCAAGACGGTAAAAAGAATAGTAGGTTCGTGCAATCTGTTGCCGGAAACCGGCCTGTGGGCCCCCGGGCACCACAGAAAAGCACGAACCCCACCAATACCGCACGAGGGGAATGCGGGTACTCATACATCCTGCAAACCCTACAGGAGTGATTTATAAATGACATTTGCGTCAGGAATGGGTAATGGGAAAACCGATAGCACTTTCCCCGATGTTATTTTCATGGAAAGTACAGGTAACGATTGGGAATTATTTATGGCTGGAATTGGTAGTTATCTGAAAAAGCACACCGAGGCTTTGGTCAAAGACGTAGGTATCGAGCCAGCCTGCGTGCTGACGGGCAAGTCGAAGGCGACACTTGGCAGATATTACTCAGACAATGATGAACATGGCGACAGGTTTATGCCAATTGATGCGGTTGCCCTGCTCGAAAAAGCGGCCAGTTATCCACATGTGACAGCAGCCCTTGCCGAGTTGCGCGGCATCGGCCTGAAATTTGATGACCGCCGCGCGAATACCCTGCGCAAAGGCGGGGTGAATTCTGATGTGATCGCCCTCAGCCAGCGTTTTGCGATGCTGATGGGCGAATACCAGCAGTCGATGGAAGACGGTAAAATCACGGTAAACGAGGCCAAGCGCCTGTTGAAAGAGACCACCTCGTTGCAGCAGATCCTCATCGACATGAAACTGAATCTGGAAGAAGAAAGTGGCTGATACATTTCCGGCACTCGACCCTGCGCTGCTGCCGCAGATTGATGTGGATGCCCTGAAAAGCCCCGATGATGCAGGTCACAGACCACGTATTTTGTTGCTCTACGGGTCGGTACGCCCCGAGAGTTATTCCCGCAAAGCAGCGTTGGAGGCTGCGCGTATCTTGCGGCATCTGGGGTGCGAGACCAAGATATTCGACCCCAGCGGTCTGCCCTTGCCCGACGATGCGGCCGACGATCATCCCAAGGTAGCTGAACTGCGTGACCTCGCTGTCTGGTCCGAAGGCATGGTGTGGTCCAGTCCCGAACGCCACGGTGCCATGACCGCGATCATGAAAGCGCAGATTGATTGGTTGCCGCTTTCCCTGCAAGGCGGGATCAGACCGACACAGGGCAAGACGCTTGCCGTCATGCAGGTCAGTGGCGGGTCGCAATCGTTCAACGCGGTGAACCAGATGCGCATCCTGGGGCGCTGGATGCGGATGGTGACCATTCCGAACCAATCCAGCATCCCCAAGGCGTGGTTGGAATTCGACGGTGAGGGGCGCTTGCCTGCCGGACCATTCTACAACCGCATCGTTGATGTGATGGAAGAGCTGGTGAAATTCACTTGGCTGGTACGGGGCCGCGCCGACTATCTTGTGGACCGCTATTCAGAACGGGTTGAGACGGCGGAAGAAGTCCACAAACGGGTATCGCTCAAAAACCTCTAACTGCGTTTCTGGACCAGAACAGACCCCACCGAATACCCCGCACCGAACGAGCAGATCAGGCCTATGTCGCCGTCCGTCATGTCATCGGAATGTTTGGAAAACGCGATGATCGACCCTGCGGAGGATGTGTTGGCATAATCCTGCAAAATGTTGGGCTGCTCGTCTGGTTCAGGCGTCCGCCCGAGCACCTTGCGCCCGATAAAATCATTCATCGACTTGTTCGCCTGATGCAGCCACAGCCGCTTGAGATCGTCCGCCACGACACCGCTTGCGTCCAGATGCCCCGCGATGTGATCAGCGACGAGCGGGAGCACTTCCTTGAACACCTTACGCCCGTTTTGCATGAACTGCATATCGCGACGGTCGGCCACACCGTCAGGCCGCGAGCGGCGCAGATAGCCATTGTTGTTCCGGATGTTGTTGGAAAAAGTGGTGGCACAGCGCGTTGATTTGATCTCGAAATATGCGCCCTTTGCATCCTCGGCCCGTTCAATAAGCGTGGCCGTCGCCACATCGCCAAAGATGAAATGACAATCCCGATCCCGCCATTCCAGATGCGCTGAACAAATCTCTGGGTTCACCACCAGAGCCGACCGGATCGACCCCGACCGCACCATATCCGCTGCCGCCTGAATGCCGAATGTCGCCGACGAACAGGCCACATTCATGTCAAAGGCAAAGCCGTTTATCCCAAGCAATTCCTGTATCTCGATCGCAATCGCCGGATAGGCGCGTTCAAGATTGGAGCACGCACAGATCACCGCGTCGACATCCGCCGCAGTCTTGCCCGCCTGTGCCAGCGCCTTGTGCGCCGCATCCAGCGCCATTTCAGCCATCAGGCTGGGTTCGTCATCTGCACGCTGGCGTAGCAGGGGGTGCATCACGCGGGGGTCGAGCACACCCGTCTTGTCGATCACATAGCGCTGGTTGATGCCTGAGGCTTTGACGATAAACTCCTCGGAAGAATACTCCTTGGCGGCGATGTCACCAGTGGCAATCTGGGCCGCATGCTCCGCGTTATAGAGGTCAACATAGGCGTTGAAGGCCGTGACCAACTCGGCGTTGGTAATGACTTGATCCGGCGTGAAAACGCCCGTGCCTGTGATGGCGGGTGTGTGCATTTTGGGCCTCCTTCGGGGTCCGACGATTTGGGGGTAAGTCGGGGGGAAGGTCAAGGGAGGGGGTTGTGGCACGTCGGTATTGTGTTGGCATTACGTAGGTCTGGTCACGGCTTATCGGCGCGGCACGGAATACAGGATATACCCGTCGCGGCGCGCGACTTGCTGAGCATTATAGTCGATGACAAAGACGCCGAGGTTTTCGAGGTCTTCCGGACAGCCGACAAGGTCGGCGGCGTCATCGAGATATTCGGCGGTTGCCGGAGATTCCCCAAGACGGCGACATGCGTCGCCTTTAAAGCGGTAGCCGTCGCCGAAGAACGGCAGAGTGCCTGAGACGGGGGTAGGTTCAGGGGCGCAGGCACCCGCAAAAAGTGCAAACAACGGGATGATGATCAGCCGCATTGGAAAGACTCCTTATATTGACACAAAGAAGTTATAACACATTCCCGGCGATAGACCCAAATACAGAGTCTAGGTCTCGGTTTTTCAGGTTACATGGTCGCCGGTTGAAAACATCCTCACCCCTGTAACGCCTTCACCCCGATCTCATCCTCGGCCTGCGCCTTGATCGCCAAGGCCGCCGCATAGCTGCCCGCAGCAGTCGTGAAATACGGTATCTTGTCATAGAGCGCGATGGAACGGATGGATTTAGAATCCTCCACCGCTTGGTTCCCTTCGGTGGTGTTCATCACCAGATGGATCGCCTCGTCCTTCATCATGTCGGTGATGTCGGGGCGGCCCTCGTAGACCTTGTTAACGGTTTCACAAGAAATGTCATGCGAGGATAGCCAACTCGCGGTGCCGCTGGTTGCGACGATGGTGAAACCCTGTTCGAGGAGGATTTTAGCAGCCGTTAACATATCATCCGTTTTGTCCATGTCCTTGATCGAGATGAACGCACAGCCGTTGCGCGGCAAAGGGTTGCCCGCACCGATCTGCGCTTTCAAAAACGCACGCGGAAAGTCGCGGTCCCAGCCCATGACTTCGCCTGTTGATCGCATTTCGGGGCCCAGCAACGTGTCCACGCCGGGGAAACGGGCGAAGGGCAGCACGGCTTCCTTGACGGAAAACCATGGCATTTGCGGGTTTGCGAGGGTCATCGGATCGCCCAGCGGCAAGACATCGTCATACGCGGCATCGGTGGGATAGGGTTCGCGCAGCGGGAAGTTTGACAGCGGCTCTCCCGCCATGATCCGCGCGGCGATGGAGGCAATGGCTGAATCAGTGGCTTTTGCGACAAACGGCACAGTGCGCGAGGCACGGGGGTTGACCTCGATCAGGTAAATTTCCCCGTCCTTGACCGCAAACTGGATGTTCATCAACCCGACGACATTCAGCGCCAAGGCCAGCGCGCGGGTCTGTTTTTCGACCTCTGCGATAATTTCGGGGGCAAGGGAATAAGGCGGCAGGGAACAGGCACTATCGCCCGAATGTACGCCCGCTTCCTCGATATGCTGCATGATGCCCGCGACATGAACGTCGGTGCCGTCAGACAATGCGTCAACATCCAATTCGACAGCACCCGACAGATAGCTGTCAAGCAACACGGGGGATTTGCCGGATACAACAACGGCGTCGCGGATATACCGCTCAAGCGATGCCTTGTCGCGAACGATTTCCATGGCGCGGCCCCCCAGGACATAAGAGGGGCGGATCACCAGCGGGAAGCCGATATCTTGTGCAATTTCCATCGCCTCGGCATCTGAATGGGCAATGCCGTTGTGCGGTTGTTTCAACCCGAGATCCCGCACCAGTTTGGCAAATCGTTCACGATCCTCGGCCAGATCAATCATGTCCGGCGTGGTGCCAAGGATCGGGATGCCCGCCTCTTGCAATGCATTTGCAAGCTTCAGCGGCGTCTGCCCGCCGAACTGCACAATCACGCCGTGCAAGGTGCCGTTTTCCTGCTCGACGCGCATGATTTCCATTACATGCTCGAAGGTCAAAGGCTCGAAATACAAACGGTCCGAGGTGTCATAATCGGTCGACACCGTCTCGGGGTTGCAGTTGATCATGATGGTCTCATAGCCCGCGTCGGTCAGCGCATAACAGGCGTGGCAGCAGCAGTAATCAAACTCGATGCCTTGGCCGATGCGGTTTGGGCCACCGCCAAGGATCACGACCTTTTTGCGGTCCGATGGCCGCGCCTCACATTCCACATCGCCCATCATCGGGGCCTCGTAGGTGGAATACATATAAGGGGTCTGCGCCTCGAATTCAGCAGCGCAAGTGTCGATGCGTTTGAACACGGCTTTGACGCCAAGGTTCAGGCGCGCGCGGCGGATGTTGTCCTCGTCGCGGCCCGTAAGCTTCGCCAGACGCGCATCGGTAAAGCCCATCATTTTAAGGTTGCGCAGCGCGTATTCCGTGACCGGCAAGCCGTTTTTGCGCACCTCTGCCTCGGCATCCACGATTTCGCGGATACGGGCAAGGAACCACGGGTCGAACATGGTGACGCCGTTTATATCAATGTCCGACATGCCGTGGCGCATGGCTTGGGCAATGGTGCGCATCCGGTCGGGGGTTTGTTTGCTGATGGCTTTGACAAGGGCGGCTTTGTCAGGCGCGCCCGGAATGTCGATTTCATCAAATCCTGTCAGATCGGATTCCATCGACGCCAGTGCTTTTTGCAGCGACTCGTGGATGGTGCGGCCAATCGCCATCGCCTCGCCCACGGACTTCATTGCGGTCGTCAGATGTGGTTCCGATCCGGGGAATTTCTCGAACGCGAATTTCGGAATTTTAGTGACGACATAGTCGATGGTCGGTTCAAACGACGCAGGTGTGACACCCGTGATGTCGTTGTCCAATTCGTCGAGCGTGAAGCCGACGGCCAGCTTTGCGGCAATCTTGGCAATCGGGAAACCTGTGGCTTTTGACGCCAAGGCAGAGGACCGCGACACACGCGGGTTCATCTCGATCACCACCATACGGCCATCGGCGGGGTTGATCGCCCATTGCACGTTCGATCCGCCTGTTTCCACGCCAATCTCGCGCAAAACGGCAATCGAGTGGTTGCGCATGATCTGGTATTCTTTGTCAGTCAGGGTCAGCGCCGGGGCCACGGTGATGGAATCGCCGGTGTGCACGCCCATCGGGTCGATGTTTTCGATCGAGCAGACGATGATCGCGTTGTCGGCCGTGTCGCGCACCACCTCCATCTCGAATTCTTTCCAGCCCAGCAGGCTCTCGTCGATCAGGATTTGACCCATTGGCGAGGCGTCCATGCCGGAGCGGCAGAAAAATTCGTAATCCTCGCGGTTGTAGGCCACACCGCCACCCGTGCCACCCATAGTAAAGGCGGGACGGATGATGGCGGGCAAGCCGACATATTCCAGCGCTTCAACAGCAATCGCGACACCCGCGGCGAGGTCTTTCTTGCCATCTGCTTTTTTGGGTGCAGTCACGATTGTGGCCTTGGGGTTCTCGATACCCAAACGGTCCATGGCTTCGCGAAACAGCTTGCGATCTTCCGCCATTTCAATGGCTTCGCGTTTTGCACCGATCATCTCGACGCCAAATTTTTTCAGTACACCCATTTCCTCAAGCGCGAGCGAGGTGTTCAAACCGGTCTGTCCGCCCATCGTCGGCAACAGTGCATCGGGCCGTTCTTTTTCGATGATCTTGGCGACAATTTCGGGGGTGATCGGCTCGATATAGGTGGCATCGGCCAACCCGGGATCGGTCATGATGGTGGCGGGGTTCGAGTTGACCAGAATGACCCTATAGCCTTCCTCCTTGAGCGCCTTGCAGGCTTGCGCGCCGGAGTAATCAAATTCGCAGGCTTGGCCAATCACAATGGGCCCCGCACCAATAATCATGATCGACTTGATGTCGGTTCTTTTTGGCATGGCGGCCCCCTGTGCGTACAAATTGTCCTGCCTTATAGGCAAGGCGGGTCCGGGTGCAAGGACGAATGGCGCGCGGCCAAGGGGATGTTCGTGCATTTGTGTTCGTACTCAAGCACGTTTAACAGGGTTGACGCGTTTTACGGGAGTTGGTTATTTGCGCCCGAAAACCTTTGACGCAAGACGTCGACCAAAAGACTGTGGTTTGGTGGTCTTGGTGGCGGTATTTGTCGTCAAAATGCTGTTTTCTCTGGCAGCAGCATCAGCGACTTTGGCAGTGTCACGGACAGGCTCGGCTTTTTGAGCAACGGCAGTTCTGTGCGCGACAAAGGATGCCGAGGGTGGCGCTTGGATGCCCGCGGCACGGGGTGACGATTGCGTCGTTTGCGCGGCTTTGGGGCGCGCGGGTTGCAACAACCCTTCATCCCCGGTTTCTGCAAGAATTTCGTGGATCGACCGCATGGTGAGTGCGGTCGGTTCGGGTGCAGGATTGCTGTGCAGCAGTTTGCGGTTTCCGTATTCCATTTGCTCGTTCCAATGCAGTTATCTTTGGTCAAATGATGCGACAAGATTATTCAAGCGTTGATACTGATAACGGTGAATCTGGACGAAAGCCTGAAAAATAAGTGTTCATTTTAAGGCGATCCAAGGTTGATACTGTGGGCGCAGACGCTGAGCTCAACACTATCCAATTCGTAAGGAGCTTCTTCTGTCAGGACAGGAACAAATCCGCAGCGGCAACAAATTCGCGGGGTTTTTCGGCGTGAAGCCAGTGACCGGCACCGGGAATTTTGGCAAAGCGCGCATTCGCGAACAAGGATTTGATTTTTGTGCGGTGGCCGGGCTGGACATAGTCCGAGGCACCGCCGGAGAGAAAAAGGGTAGGGCCATCGAAAGACCCTGTCACATCGTCGGGCCAGCCGATGATTTTTGGCATTTCCGCTTCGAGCACATCAAGGTTCAGACGCCATTTTTTATTTGGCACATCCAGCGACTGGGTAAAGAAACTTTGCAGGGCGGGTTCAACGCCTGCGGCTTCCAACTGGGCTTCGGCGTCAGAGCGGCGGGTCAGGCTGCCCAAGTCAACCGCGCGCATGGCGTCGATGAACATCTGTTGGGTGTGGCCGTAAACCACAGGGGCAATATCGGCGACAATCAGGCGGCGCACAAGATCGGGATGTTGCAGGGCCAGCACCATCGCCGCTTTGCCGCCCATCGAGTGGCCGCAGATATCGACCGGCATATCCAGATGCGCAATCAATTCAGCCAGGTCATCCGCCATATCAGGATAGCTGTGGGTTGCCGCGCGCGGACTGTGGCCATGGTTGCGCATGTCCACGGTGATCACGCGGCGGGTGTCCGACAGGCGTTTGGCAATGACACCCCAGTTGCGGCCCGACCCGTACAGGCCGTGCACAATGATTAGTGCCGGAATTGTATCATCAGGCGTCAGATCGCCAAATTCGGTATAGGTCAACATGCGATCAGGGTTAGTGGCATTGCAGCAGATGTGCCAGTGCGATTAGGGTGAAACCCATGTTGGAACCCAAAGATATCGCGGCGAAATCACTTGCCATCCGTCAGCAGCTTGAAGCCAAGCTGGGCGTGAAAAGCCGTAATCTGTCTCAGGCGTTGCGACGTGCCGGACGGCGTTTGCCGAGGGCTGTGCGCGCGCAGGGCGCAATTCTGGCCGAGGCAGAACACCGCGCGGGCCATCCCAAAATCGCGCGCCAGTCCGACAGCGCGAAAGTGCAGGCGGCCTATAGCGAAATCACCGCGCATCTGCGCAGCATTGACGTCACCGATGCACGCAAAGGCCGCGTCCTTGGCCTTGCAGGCCTCATCGTGTTCAATTTTTTGCTGGTTGTTGCGGCTTTCATCACATGGATGTGGTGGCGTGGATATGTTTGAAAAGGTGTTTGCATGAGCGTTGTCAGAATTGTTGCCAACTTTGCCACCGGCGATGTTCAGGGGCTGGCCGCGTTTTACCGCGATCTGCTGGGACTGAACATTTTGATGGACCAAGGCTGGATTGTGACCTTGGGCAGTGATGATCTGGGCCCTGTCCAGTTGAGCATCGCGTCCCAAGGTGGTGCGGGCGCGGTGGTGCCGGATGTGTCGGTGCAGGTTGATGATGTGGATGTGGTATATGCCCGCGCGCGCGATCTGGGGTACGAGATCAGCTATCCGCTGACCGATGAGGATTGGGGTGTGCGGCGGTTTTTTGTGACCGATCCCATGGGACGCGCGATCAACATTCTGTCTCATATGTGAGTTGTCCGTTCCCGCATTAGGCGTTAGACCCTGAACACGGTTCACGATATGAGGCAGCGATGGCAGGCAAGGTCGAGACACGCAAGGCGCTGTTGCGCGACGCATTGATTGATGCCGCCGAGGCACAGATCAAGGCGGGTGGATTGTCCACGCTCAAGGCGCGGCCTTTGGCGCAGGCGGCGGGATGTTCGCTCGGGGCGATCTACAATATATTCGATGATCTTGATGCGCTGATGATGGCGGTCAACGCCCGGACGTTCCGGCACCTTGGCGCGTTTGTGTCGGCAAAGGTCAAAGCCGTTGCAGACCAGTCCCCGAACGTCCAGATTGTGGTAATGTCACACGGGTATTTACACTTTGCCGCGCAGAATACGCATCTGTGGCGCGCGTTGTTTGATCTGGAAATGTCGGTCGATGGCGCGGTGCCGGACTGGTATTTGTTGGAATTGCGTGCCGTATTCGGATTGATTGCAGTACCTTTGGCGCAGCTATTTCCGGATATGAAAAGTGATGCACTCGACCTGATGGTGCGCGCGTTGTTTTCGGCGGTACACGGCATTGTATTGCTGGGGTTGGAACGGCGTATCTCGGCTGTGCCGCAGGACCAGATTGAAACCATGCTCAGCCAGATATTGCGCGAGATCGGCAGCGGCGGAAACTGACCCTGGCTTTTATCCGGCGTAATCCGCGTCGCTGACCTGTTCCATCCAGTCCACCGCTTTACCGTCCAGTGCTTCCTGCAAGGCGATGTGCGTCATGGCACACTCCGGCGTGGCCCCGTGCCAGTGTTTTTCATCCGGTGCGAACCAGACCACATCGCCGGAACGAATGGTTTGGACGGATTCGCCTTGTTTCTGCGCAAGGCCGATACCGGACGTCACGATCAATGTCTGGCCCAAGGGATGCGTATGCCATGCGGTCCGTGCACCGGGCTCGAATGTGACCGAGACGCCGCGAAGTTGTGCGGGTGCAGGTGCGTTGATCAGCGGATCCATGCGGACGGTGCCCGTGAAATACGCGGCGGGGCCAGTCTCGGAGGGGCGGGAGCCTGCGGGGTGGATTTTCATCGGGATTGCCTTTGGGATGCGTGTTTATGCGCGTGGGTTTCACCCACCCTACGTCAGCCGTAGGGCAGGTGAAAGTCGCATTAAAGGTTCGGATACATCGGGAAGCGCAGGCACAGCGCCTCGACTTCCGCGCGCACTTTTTCCTCGACCGCCGCGTTACCGTCCGCACCGTTTGCGGCCAACCCGTCCACCACTTCGACAATCCAGTCGGCGATCTGGCGGAACTCGGCCTCGCCAAAGCCGCGGGTCGTACCAGCGGGCGATCCAAGGCGGATGCCCGATGTTACGGTCGGTTTTTCAGGGTCAAACGGCACACCGTTTTTATTGCAGGTAATATGCGCGCGGCCCAATGCCTTGTCGGTCTCGTTGCCTTTGACGCCCTTGGGGCGCAGATCGACCAGCACGACATGGGTGTCGGTGCCATGGGTGATCGTATCAAGGCCGCCTTTGATCAACTGGTCCGACAGCGCTTGCGCGTTGGTGATCACCTGCTTGATGTAGGTCTTGAATTCGGGACGCAGCGCCTCGCCAAAGGCAACGGCCTTGCCTGCGATCACATGCATCAACGGCCCACCCTGAATACCGGGGAAAATCGCGGAGTTGAATTTTTTGGCCAAAGCCTCGTCGTTGGTCAGAATCATGCCGCCGCGTGGGCCGCGCAGGGTTTTATGCGTGGTGGTGGTGGCGACATGGGCGTGCGGGAACGGAGAGGGATGTTCGCCCGCCGCGACCAGTCCGGCAAAATGCGCCATGTCCACGTGCAGGTAAGCGCCGACCATATCTGCAATCTCGCGCATGCGCTTGAAATCAATCTGGCGCGGGATGGCGGAGCCGCCTGCGATAATCATTTTGGGGTTATGTTCTTTGGCCAAGGCCTCTACCTGATCGTAATCGAGCAGGTTATCCTCGCGGCGCACACCGTATTGAATGGCGTTGAACCATTTACCGGACTGGTTCGGCGCGGCACCGTGGGTCAGGTGGCCACCTGCGTCCAGCGACATGCCGAGGATTGTATCACCGGGCGTCAGCAGCGCCTGAAACACCCCTTGGTTAGCCTGAGAGCCGGAGTTCGGCTGCACGTTGGCAAAGCCGCAATCGAACAATTTACACGCCCGCTCAATCGCCAAATTCTCAGCCACATCGACATGTTGGCAGCCGCCATAATACCGACGGCCCGGATACCCTTCGGCATATTTGTTGGTCATGATCGACCCTTGCGCCTCAAGCACAGCGGCGGACACGATGTTCTCGGACGCAATCAATTCGATCTCGTGGCGCTGGCGGCCCAGCTCGTCTTTGATCGAGGCAAAAATTTCAGGGTCGCGAGTGGCTAGCGTTTCGGTGAAAAAGCCGGACATGGTTGTGTTCCCTCTGGGTTGAGTGGGTGGCGGAATTATTCTGGGGTTTCGTATCGGAAACCCGCCCTGTCGGGAAGGTCAATTCCCGACGCCTTACCCCTAAAGTGCGGCAATGCTGGTAGCGTGGGGAATAATGTGATTGTCTGCGGCACAAATGCGCCTCATCGGAAACTTTGAACAATGAATCACAACATCGCCTTTACCGCCAGTGACGCGCCCGTGGCCCAGACGGCGCTTGCTGCACTGGTCTTGCGCTATGGCGATGTGGCGTTCGAGGACGCGCAAGTGATAGTAGCACTGGGCGGAGACGGTTTCATGCTGCAAACCTTGCATGACACCCAGCATCTGAACGTGCCTGTTTATGGGATGAATCGCGGTACAATCGGATTTTTGATGAATATTTACGGCGAGGGTGATCTACCCGACCGTCTGGCCGCCGCCGAAGAAGCGGTGATCAATCCGCTGGTGATGGAAGCCACACATGTGGACGGCACCACCTCGCGGGCGCTGGCGATAAACGAGGTGTCATTGCTGCGCGCGGGTCCACAGGCGGCAAAATTGCAGATCACGGTGGATGGGCGGTTGCGGATGAACGAGCTGGTCTGTGACGGCGCGTTGCTGGCAACACCTGCGGGGTCGACGGCCTATAATTATTCGGCGCATGGTCCGATCCTGCCGATCGGAGCAGATGTTTTGGCGCTGACCGCGATGTCGGCGTTTCGCCCGCGTCGCTGGCGGGGTGCCTTGCTGCCTAAAAAAGCGCATGTGCAGTTCGATGTGCTGGAGCCTGAAAAGCGCCCTGTGATGGCGGACGCAGACGGCAAATCGCACCGCGACGTGGTGCGGGTGAATATCCGTTCAGAGCCCTCTGTTCAGCACCGGATATTATTTGATCCCGGTCACGGGCTTGAGGAACGGTTGATCTCGGAACAGTTTACCTGATCAACTTGTACCTGATCACCCGCGCGGCGCGACGTATTTCATCGCGACCTCTGTGGCCAGACCCGTGTCCATGACAGGCGGGATCATCGTCAGCACCTCGCCGTTGGCATCCATCAGATAAATCATTGATCCATGTGTATAGACGGGCCCGTATTCGGGATCCTCATAGGCCAGGCTGTGATCCACTGAAAAGGCTTTGTACGCGACATCAAGGGCCTGTGTATTCCCGGTCAGGCCAATCAGCTTTGGATGGTATTCCGCAAGCGCCTTGGTCATGTTTCCAACAGTATCGCGCGCCGGATCAACTGTGATCATCACAAGGCTGACATTTATACCAGCATCCTCGAGGCTGTCTCCAATATCGGCCATCAGGGGCAGGGCAGCGCTACAGATGCCGGGGCAATTGGCATAGCCGAAGAACAGCAATTGCGGCTGACCATCGGGGTCAACTTGCGTACGGACCTCACCGTTGTGATTGATCAGCGTATACGCCCCGCCGATGTCAAACGGCAGTGCGTCTTGCGCCAAAACAGGACCAGCCAGCAGCACAGATGCGACCAGACTGCGGATCATTCGAACAGATACTCGATAAATTCCTTGTCGGCCTCAAGCCCCAGTCCCAAATACCCCTCGGTTGCGATACGTTCCTGAATGGCGGGATCGCGGCGATACCACGCACCTTTTCCTTTCGCCTCGGGGTTTTCAGCGGCCCAGACTTTGGTCCATTGATCGGCCTTGACCCAATCGGCATCGCCAGCCTTGATACGTTGGACAAGGTAGATGTTTTTGAACGGAAAATCCTCATCCTCAAGGATCAGACCATCGACCGTGACGTCCTGCCCGCAATAGGGCAGCAAATCGACCACGGCACCGGTAAAGGCGGGTTGGCTGTTCTTCAACGCCATGACCAATATATCATCACTGCGCAACAGCGCCAATTGTCGGTCGCCTGCACCGCAATTTTCAGGACAGTCGCCTGTGATTTCGCACATCGCGTCCACAACTTTTGCGTCGAAAAGCGCGGGCGCTTCAGCGTAGAGGTTCCAGGTTCTGGCCTCTGACCCTTCGGAGAAATCCTGTGCGGCAAGGGGGGCAGCAGCAACGAGGAGGAAGGACATTAAATACCGCATCATTTCGGCTCCGGTATCGCAAAGGAGGGGACAACATCATAATCCTCGTGGGTGAGGTTCACGATGCCAAGGTCTTCGACGATTTCTTCGACCACGATGTAATTGATGCCATCACGCTCGTAAAACATACCGTCCGCCGTGACCGTATGGGAGGCAAGCCGCAGCGCGATAGGGCCGCCCGTTGCATTGTCTTGCGCCCCCAATTTCAATATTGTGTAGACTGTCCCGTCTTCGGTCAGCAGGCCAATCGGAATGCCGGATGCAGAGCACCACAGTGCGCAGGTGTGATGCGCAGAGCCGACAACCGAATCCGGCCCGCCCATGACACCGGAATAATAACACCAAGTATCAATTATCTCTCCGGTGACAGTGATCCGTTCACCGCCGGCTGCGAGGGCCGGAAGGGCGATAAGGCTCAGTAGGCCTGCAAGTGCGCTGCGCATGGGACATCCTTCATTTAAGTCCCCACAAGCCTAGACGGATGGTCGCCCCCGACGCAAATCACTTTTTCCACAGGCGAGGCATGTTTCTTCGGAACCATCGGCACCACACAGGTGTTTGATAGACGAGCGGCGGGGCGTATCACCTACACTTCGCCAGCATCGAGACCTTAGAGTCCGATTCAAAATGAGCTGAGGCATTTCAATCTCTTGCGAGCACCCTTGTCATACGCCTGATGTGAGCGATGAGAACCCATGCCTCGGCGCTTTCGATTGTTCTCTCCCAATCCTTTGCCAGACGGCGACATCTTCCGAGCCAGGCGAAAGTGCGTTCGACAACCCACCGACGGGGCAGAACCTCGAAACCTTCGGCGGTGTCGGAGCGTTTCACGATCTGAATGACCCAGCGGCCAATACTGGTCAGAGCATCGCGCAGTTTCGGCCCGGCATAGCCTCCATCCGCAAAAACATGGCGCAGCTTTGGAGCCTCCCGGGCCAGTTGATGGAACACCGCCGGTGCGCCGTCACGGTCCTGAATGCTGGCGGAATGAACGCGGAGTGCAATCAAATGCCCGCAGGTGTCGGTCATGATGTGACGTTTGCGGCCCTTGATACGTTTGCCAGCATCATAGCCGCATATCCCGCCATTTTCAGTGGTTTTCACGCTTTGGCTATCAATCACACCCGCTGCTGGCTGGCGGTTCCGACCTTCAGTTTCACGCGCCAGTGCAACCAGTTCCCGATTAATCTCGGCCAGCAGACCGTTGTCGCGCCAACCGTAGAAATAGTATCGAACCGTCGATACTGGCGGGAAGTCTTTTGGCAAAAGCGACCATGCGCACCCCGCCGATGCGATGTACTGGATCGCATTCCACACACCGCGCAGTTCAACTTCGCGCGGCCTGCCAAGATGGTTGGGGCTGGGCAGAAATGGCGCTATTATCGACCACTCCACATCCGTTACATCACTTGAATATCGGGGCGTATCGCGCTCATGTAGTTTTCGGGTGAATTCAGTCCAGGCCATTTTGATCTCCGTTCAGCTTCCAACCGAACAGAATCACAACCTACTGAATTCACTCAACTCATTTCCGATCAGACTCTTAGGATAAGGAGACACGCGATGAATTGGGATACAGTCAAAGGCAACTGGAAACAGATGACCGGTAAAGTCAAAGAAGAATGGGGTGATCTGACCGATGACGAGATTATGGAAGCCGAAGGCGACCGAGATCAGTTGGTTGGGAAAATTCAGAAAAAGTACGGCATTGCAAAAGACGAAGCCGAAAAGCAGGTCGATGCTTTTGCCGCAAAACACTGATTTTCGGTCGAAGTAATCGAACTCAGGCGGTCCCCCTCGGGCCGCCTGTTTTCGTTCTACTTGGCGTATCCGATTGTTTGCAACGCCTGCTTGATTTCATCCAATATCTTCGGATCATCAATCGTTGCGGGCAGCTTGAATTCCGCGCTATCCGCAATTTTAACGATTGTTGCGCGAAGTATCTTGCCAGACCGCGTCTTTGGCAAACGGTCCACCACCAGCGCGAGTTTGAACGCGGCGACAGGGCCGATCTGGTCGCGGACACGTTTCACACATTCGGCAATAATATCCGCATGCGGTCGGTCCACCCCTTTGGACAAACACACAAATCCGATCGGGGCCTGCCCTTTGAGCGCGTCACTGACCCCGACAACGGCACATTCCGCGACATCGGGGTGGCCTGCCAACACCTCTTCCATCGCACCCGTTGATAAACGGTGCCCTGCGACGTTGATCACATCATCCGTGCGCGCCATGATATAAAGATAGCCGTCCTCGTCCATCATTCCGGCGTCGCCCGTCTCGTAATATCCGGGAAACGTCGTGAGATAGGATTTGCGAAACCGGTCTGTCGCGTTCCATAGATTTGGCAATGTGCCGGGGGGAAGGGGCAGTTTGATCGCAATCGCACCGAGTTCCCCAGGCTTTTTGTCATGGCCACCTTCATCCAGAATATGCACGTCGTATCCGGGCATCGGCACAGTTGGCGATCCGATTTTAACCGGCAACGCCTCAAGCCCCGTTGGGTTGCCCGCGATGGTGTACCCGGTTTCGGTCTGCCACCAGTGATCATACACAGGCTTGCCCAGCTTTTCCTGCGCCCATTCAATGGTGTCGGGATCGGCGCGTTCCCCCGCGAGGTAAAGCGCCCGCAAGCAGCTTAGGTTGTATTTCTTGATGAACGCGCCCTTGGGGTCTTCGCGTTTGACTGCACGAATGGCGGTGGGTGCGGTAAAGAAACTGCGCACATTGTGTTCCTGGATGATGCGCCAGAAGGTGCCCGCATCCGGCGTGCCAATCGGTTTGCCCTCGAACACCACAGTGGTATTGCCGTGGATCAGCGGACCATAACAGATATAGCTGTGGCCCACGACCCAGCCGACATCCGAGGCAGCCCAGAACACATCGCCGGGATCGACGTTATAGATGTTCTTCATCGTCCAGTTAAGTGACACAAGATGCCCCGCCGTGGCCCGCACCACGCCTTTGGGCGCACCCGTGGTGCCGGAGGTGTAGAGGATATAGGCAGGGTGATTGCCCTCGACAGGCAGGCAATCGGCAGGTGTCACGCCTTTTTGTGCATCATGCCAATCGACATCGCGCCCTGCGATCAAGTCACAGGGATGTTGCGGGCGTTGCAGTATGATGCAGGTCTCGACCTTGTGTTTCGCCATCGCAATCGCGCCGTCAATCAACGGTTTGTATTCAACCACGCGCCCCGGTTCCAACCCGCAGGATGCCGCGATGATGGCGCGCGGTGTACAGTCGTTGATCCGCACAGCCAGCTCGTTTGCCGCAAACCCGCCAAACACCACCGAATGGATCGCACCAATCCGCGCACAGGCCAGCATCGCTTCAATCGCTTCGGGGACCATTGGCATATAGATGATCACTCGGTCGCCCTTGGTGATCCCTTGGGCCACAAGCGCACCCGCAAGCGACGCGACCCGTGTCTGCAACTCGGTAAAGGTGATCTTGGACTGCGTTCCGGTGATCGGGCTGTCGTGGATGATCGCGACCTGATCCCCGCGTCCCTTTTCGACATGGCGGTCAACGGCGTTGTAACAGCCGTTCACTTTTGCATCCGCGTACCACTCATAAAGATCATCCCCGAGATCAAACAGCGCGCGTGTTGGCGGCACATCCCAGTCAATCGCACGGGCCTGATTCAGCCAATAGGCTTCCGGATCGGCCTGCCAGCTTTGATAGGTTTCGCGGTAATTCATAGCATTTCCTCCACACTTGCAGCTTTGTTAGGCAAGACACCACATCCGGGCAAGCCCCGTGCAGGTGAATGGCTTGTGTTGAGAAACAAACTTTACTGCGCTATAGATGCAACCGTACATAAATTGACGGAACAATCACGTCGTTTTCCCTTTTCGCGCACCGATAAAGTGTTATGGGGCGGTAACAAGGCCCGCGAGTTTTATGAGGAGTTTGAGTAAATGCGTAACACTATTGTTTGTGCACTAGGCGTTTCAGCTGCGATGGCGGTGGCTTTGCCAGCGTCGGCACAGGAACGGTCTTTCAACTTTTCCTTGCTTGGTGGCGTTGTTGCGGCCCCCGATTATCCGGGTTCGGACAACTACCGCGCGTCTCCGCTTGCGGGCTTTACCTTTGGGTCGTTGAAATTCGGCGGTCGCGCAATCGGTGCCGGCATAGGCGCGATCCCGGACAACGGTCTGAAATTCGGCGGCTCGTTCCGCATTGTCCGCGACCGTAAAGTTGCGGATAACCCTGAATTGGCCGGTCTGAAAGACATCAGCACCGCTGCTGAACTGGGTCTTGGGGTCACATATCAGCAAACCAACTGGAACATCTTTGGTCAGGTGCGTCAGGGCTTTGGCGGTCACCGCGGTGTGACTGGAACCATCGGCAGCGATTTTATCTTTCGTCCCAATGACCGTTTGACCATTTCGGGTGGCCCACGGATCAACCTGGGCGATAGCGAATATGCAAACACGTATTTTGGTGTGTCTGCGGCAGAATCTGCTGCATCCGGTGGCAGCTACGGCGCATTTGACGCCGATGGCGGCGTGTTGGGTGCGGGTGTTTCCGTGCGCGCGACCTACCAGATGTCCGACAAATGGGCGCTTGAAGGCACAGCAAGCTATGAAAAGCTGATGAACGATGCCCAAGACAGCACCATCACCAAAGCAGGGTCCGAGGATCAATGGAAAGTTGGTGTTGGCCTGAGCCGCGCGTTCACATTGCGGTTCTGATCTGGTTCCGGACAGTTTGAAATCTACAAAATTTAAGGGCAAGCATCATTCACTTGCCCTTTTTCATTGAGCGGACCACCGCTCGTTTGCGCGCGGTGACGTCCATTTTCGACACCACTGTCGAATTTGGCTCAGATTCTTCGGCGTGTTTGATCCACCCTACCTTTAGGCGCGGCATTGTGCCGTGGCCGTGTATGAACAAAGGTTCACGTCGATGGGTGACAAGATCGCCAACAAAAAGAAACAGGCCAAAGCATCAGCCAAGCCTGCACCAAAAGTCGTCGCGGCAACGCCGGAAACAAAAAGTACTGCACCGCGCAAATAGTTCAGCGTAATACCATGCTATAGGAATTTGACAACGCCGCCCCTCAGCACGGCGGCGTTGATTTTTCAGCCGTAATGCGAGACCGGCGTGCCTGCAATCGCACCCATGTTCAGCAAACCACGCGCGGTGATTGACGGTGATACCACATGCGCCCGGTTGCCCATGCCCATCAGGATCGGACCGACCTCAAGCCCGCCGCCTTTCATTTTCAGAATATTGCGCACACCAGACGCCGCATCGGCATGGGCGAAGATCAGCACATTTGCCGCCCCCTCAAGCCGGTTGCACGGCAACATGCGCGCGCGCAACTCGGGGTCGAGGGCGGTGTCGATGTTCATCTCGCCCTCATACATAAAGTCGTGATTTCCCGCATCCAGCAGACCGATAGCCGCGCGCAACCGCCCGCCGGTGCCTTCGCCTTGATTGCCGAACTGGCTTTGTGAACAAAAAGCGATTTTCGGCTCGATCCCGAAACGGCGCACATGGCGCGCGGCACCGATGGCGATTTCCGCGATTTGTTCGGGGTTTGGATGCAGATGCACTTGGGTGTCGGCGATAAACAACGGTCCGTCCTCAAGGATCATCAGAGACAACGCGCCTTTGGGGCTTAACCCGTCACGGCCCAATACCTGTTCGATATAGTTAAGATGCCAGCGGGTTTCGCCAAAGGTGCCGCAGATCAGGCTGTCCGCTTCGCCCCGGTGAACCATGATCGCGCCAATCGCTGTGGTGTTGGTGCGCATGACGGCGCGCGCAATGTCGGGCGACACCCCGCGCCGTGCCATGAGTGTATGATAGGTTTCCCAATAATCACGATACCGCGGGTCGTTCTCGGGGTTCACCAGATCAATGTTCTGACCAAGCTTCAGAGTCAGACCAGCTTTTTCAATACGCTTTTCGATGACCTCGGGACGGCCAATCAGAATCGGGGTTTCCGCCGTTTCCTCGATGATCGCCTGGGCGGCGCGCAATACCCGCTCGTCTTCGCCCTCGGCAAACACAATGCGGCGCGGTGATGTGCGCGCGGCCTCGAATACAGGGCGCATCAGCAAGGCGGATTTGAACACTGATCCGTCGAGCTTGCGCTTGTACGCCGCCATGTCTTCAATCGGCCGTGTTGCCACGCCGGTTTCCATCGCGGCCTTTGCCACGGCGGACGATACAATTCCGATCAGGCGTGGATCGAACGGTTTGGGGATCAGGTAATCCGCCCCGAATGTCATCTGTTCGCCTTGATAGGCCGCTGCTGCTTCTGCCGATGTTGTCGCACGCGCAAGGGCGGCGATGCCGTCGATACAGGCCAGCTTCATCTCGTCGTTGATCGTGGTGGCCCCGACATCGAGCGCGCCCCGGAAGATGAAAGGGAAGCACAGCACGTTGTTGACCTGATTGGGAAAATCGCTGCGCCCTGTGGCGATGATCGCGTCAGGGGCCACTTCGCGCGCCAGATCAGGCAGGATTTCAGGGTTCGGGTTTGCCAACGCAAAGATGATCGGGCGTTTGGTCATTTTACGGACCATGTCTTGGGTTAAAACACCGGGACCGGACAGGCCCAGAAACAGATCGGCATCAGGGATCACGTCATCCAAGGTGCGCAGATCGGTCTTTTGGGCATACTCGGACTTGATCGGGTTCATATCAACCTCGCGGCCTTCATAGACCAGCCCGTGAATGTCACAGAGCCAGATATTTTCGCGCTTCACACCAAGCTTGAGCAACATGTTCAGACAGGCAATGCCCGCAGCGCCACCGCCCGTGGACACGATCTTGATGTCCTCGAACTTTTTGCCCGCGACATGCAACGCGTTGGTGACGGCGGCCCCAACAACAATCGCGGTGCCGTGCTGATCATCATGAAAAACCGGAATGTTCATCCGCTCGCGGCAAATCCGCTCGACGGTGAAGCAATCGGGGGCTTTGATATCCTCAAGGTTGATCGCGCCAAAGGATGGCTCAAGCGCGCAGACAATATCCGCCAGTTTTTCAGGATCGGACTGATCCACTTCGATATCAAAGCAGTCGATATTGGCGAATTTTTTGAACAGCACCGCCTTGCCTTCCATCACCGGCTTGGACGCGAGCGCCCCGATGTTGCCCAGCCCCAGCACCGCCGTGCCGTTCGTGATCACCGCAACCAGATTGCCGCGCGACGTATAGCGTGCAGCTGTCGAGGGATCGGCCTTGATCTCGAGACAGGCTTCCGCCACGCCGGGGGAATAAGCGCGGGCCAGATCACGGCCGTTGGCAAGCGGTTTGGTGGCTCTGATTTCCAGCTTACCGGGTTTTGGAAACTCGTGATAATCAAGCGCCGCCTGGCGCAGGTTGGGTGTGTCCGACATGAAATGATGCTCCTCCCGAAGAATAGTTTAGTGTTAAACTATTTGAATTGGCGGGCCAACATGCCATTTGTACGTCTGCGTTTGGTGGCGCGGGCTGTGCATCGGTATTTGGAAAAGAGTGAAACAGAAGGAAGATGCGCCGCCTTTTGCCGCTCGCATCTTGAAGCAGAGTTTTTTATACATGCACAACAGGGGGACATATGACGTCTGATTTGCGCAAAGCGGCAGTACAGGTGCGGGCCAATGCCTATGCGCCCTATTCGAATTTTCAGGTCGGGGCCGCGATCCGTGCTGCGTCGGGTCTGGTTTATGTCGGCTGTAACGTCGAGAATGTTGCCTATCCCGAGGGCACCTGTGCCGAGGCGGGTGCGATTGCGGCTATGGTTGCAGCGGGCGAGACGGCATTGACCGAAGCCTATGTTGTGGCAGGCAGCGACATGCCGGTGACACCCTGCGGGGGATGTCGGCAAAAACTGGCGGAATTTGGCGCAGGCGATGTAACTGTGACAATGGCGACTGTCGCCGGGGTCGAGCAGCAGACCACATTGGCAGATTTGTTGCCGGGCGCATTCGGTGCCGTGCATATGAAAGTTTAACGTTGATGAGTAGCCAGATCACCGCGCGCGTCATTTTGGCCAAGTTACGCCACCGCCAGACGCCCACACGGGACGAGTTGACATGGATCGCGGGCGCGCTGGCCGACGGCGGGCTAAGCGATGCGCAGGCGGGTGCCTTTGCGATGGGCGTCTGTCTGAACGGGCTTTCCGATCTGGGGCGTGTCGCGCTGACCCTTGCGATGCGGGATTCGGGGCGCGTGCTCAAATGGGATCTGGACGGGCCGATGTTGGATAAACATTCAACCGGTGGCATTGGCGATTGTGTGTCGCTGATCCTTGCACCGGCGCTTGCGGCCTGCGGCGCTTATGTACCGATGATTTCGGGGCGCGGGTTGGGCCATACCGGTGGTACGCTGGATAAACTGGAATCGATCCCCGGGCTGGTCACTGACCTGGATGAAGCGCGGTTTCGTAATGTCGTGAGGCATGTGGGCTGCGCGATCATCAGCGCCAATGCCGATATAGCCCCTGCTGACAGGCGGCTTTATGCGGTGCGCGATATATCCTCGACCGTCGACTCGCTCGACCTGATCACCGCTTCGATCCTGTCCAAAAAGCTGGCGGCGGGCCTTGATGGTCTGGTGCTGGATGTCAAAGTCGGCAGCGGTGCGTTTATGAAAGACCTCAAACAGGCGCAGGCCTTGGCCGAGGCGCTGACCAAGACCGCCAATGCTGCGAAATGCAAAACCACGGCCGTGATCAGCGACATGAGCCAACCGCTTGTGCCGAGCCTTGGCAATGCGCTCGAGGTGGCAGAGGTGATGCGCGTGCTTACCGGATCGGGGCGTGGCCCGATTGTCGATGTGGCAGCGGCCCTTGGCGGGGTTTTACTGGTCAACGGCGGCCTTGCCGATGATGTGCAGGTGGGTGCCGATGCGATTGTGCGCGCTATTCGCAAGGGGGCCGCTGCTGAGCGGTTTGGCGCAATGGTGGCTGCGATGGGCGGACCTGTCACGTTTGTGGAAAACTGGTCACGTTTCCTGCCCGAAGCGACGGTCATTCGCGAAGTGACAGCACCTGCTGATGGCTATGTCAGTGCCATTGACGGCGAGGCGCTGGGGTTTGCTGTGGTTGCCCTTGGCGGGGGCCGCAATGTGGAAAGCGACCGGATCAATCCTGCGGTCGGCCTGTCGGATGTGGCGCGTCTGGGGGCAAAGGTCACACGCGGCCAGACGTTGGCGGTGGTCCATGCCACCCGCCCGGACGAGGCGGACCGCACGGCGCAGGCGGTGCGCTCAGCGATCACGTTAGGCAGCACCAAGCCCAAAGTGCCGGAGCTGATCATCGAAAGGGTCGGCTGATGGCGCGCGCCTTTCTGGTGGTAATGGATTCGGTCGGCATTGGCGGCGCGCCGGATGCGGACACCTTCTTTAATGGCGATGTGCCGGATACGGGCGCCAACACGCTGGGGCATATCGCACAGGCTTGTGCGGGCGGGCTGGCCGAGGACGGGCGCAGCGGGCCGTTGGCAATGCCGCATCTGGCAGCCTTGGGGCTTGGTGCCGCACTTGAACTGGCAAGCGGAATCAAGATCGACGGCTTTGCTGCGACCCCGCACGGCACATGGGGGGCAGCCACCGAAATATCGCGCGGCAAGGATACCCCCTCGGGACATTGGGAACTGGCGGGATGTCCGGTGCCATGGGCGTGGACCTATTTCAGCGATACGGAAAATTCGTTTCCGCCAGACCTGATTGATCTGGTTGCCAAAACTGCTGATACAAACGGTATTTTGGGCAATTGCCATGCCCCCGGCACTGCAATCATCGAACGCCTTGGTGCGGCGCATATCGAGAGTGGCCAGCCCATCTGCTATACCTCCGCCGATTCCGTATTCCAGATTGCCGCCCACGAGGAACACTTCGGCCTTGAGCGTTTACTGGCGCTTTGCGCGGCCATCGCACCGCATCTGCATGCAATGAAAGTCGGCCGGGTCATCGCGCGGCCCTTTGTCGGGGATGCGCAAACAGGGTTCGCGCGGACGCAAAACCGTCACGATTATGCGATGCCGTTGCCTAAGCCGGTCCTGACCAACTGGGTACAGGATGCGGGTGGTGCTGTGCATGCGGTTGGCAAGATCGGCGATATCTTCTCAAATCAGGGTATTGACGAGATGCGCAAAGGCACGGATGCCCAGCTGATGGATCACTTAGGCGATCTGGTGCAAACCGCCGCCGATGGCAGCCTGACATTCGCCAACTTTGTCGAGTTTGACAGCCTTTATGGCCACCGCCGCGATGTGTCGGGATATGCTCGTGCACTCGAATGGTTCGATGCCGAAATCGGCAAGGTAATCGCACAGCTGCGTCCGGATGACATCATGGTGCTGACAGCCGATCATGGCAATGATCCGACGTGGGTCGGCACCGATCATACCCGCGAACGGGTGCCTGTGCTGATTGCGGGGCAGGGCGTGGGCACGTTGGGCTTGATCGGGTTCAAGGATGTGGCAGCACTGGTGGTGCGTCATTTGGGCGTCACGGTGCCGGCTTAAAAATGAATAAAGGGGAAATTGACATGGTTGATAACGACGAACATCTCACAGTGGTGAACCATCCGCTGGTGCAGCACAAACTGACCATCATGCGCGACCGCGACACGCCTACGGCAGTGTTCCGGCAATTGCTGCGCGAGATCAGCCAACTGCTGGCCTATGAGGTCACGCGCGGCCTGCCGATGACCACCAAACGCATCAGCACTCCGATGCAGGATATGGACGCCCCGACGCTGGATGGCAAAAAGCTGGCACTGATCTCGATCCTGCGGGCGGGTAACGGTTTGCTCGACGGTGTGCTTGAACTGGTCCCCTCTGCACGGGTCGGTTTTGTGGGTCTGTACCGCGACGAGAAAACCCTGCAACCTGTGCAGTATTATTTCAAAGTACCCGAGGGTCTTGATGACCGTCTTGTCATTGCGGTGGACCCGATGCTGGCGACTGGCAATTCCTCTGTTGCCGCGATCGACCTGCTGAAAAGCGCGGGTGCGACCAATATCAGGTTCCTCTGTTTACTTGCCGCCCCCGAGGGAATCGCCCGTATGAAAGAGGCACATCCCGATGTGCCGATTGTCACCGCTGCTGTGGATGAGGCGTTGAACGAGGTCGGATATATCATTCCGGGACTGGGCGACGCGGGTGACCGCATGTTCGGGACAAAATAATGTACTGAAAAGGCTCACTATGTTGCGCAGTGCGCTAGACTTGCGCGCTGTGGTGATGCATCCTGAGCACTTACATATTGTGTGGGGGCACGAGATGAAGATCACGAAACTACTGGCGATTGCTGTTCTGGCCGCATCCTTTGGTGCGGGCGCTGCGCATGCACAGAACTCTGACCGTACGCCAGCCGAATTTCCGCCATCGTCCTACAAGGGCAAGCAATATGTCGACAGCAAAGGGTGCGTGTTCATCCGTGCGGGCATTGATGGCAACGTCTCGTGGGTGCCGCGCGTCAGCCGCGCACGTCAGACGGTCTGCGGGTTCAAGCCATCATTGGCAGGTCAGGTGGCATCCGCTGCGCCCGCGGCACCTGTGGACAGACCTGTCCAGATTACGCTTGATAACGGCACTGCACCTCGGGCGGTACAAGCGCCTGCACCGCAACGCGCCGCACAGCCCCGCCGTGTCGCGCCCGCTGCACCTGTTGTTGTGCGCCAGACGGCACCTGCCCCTGCACCTCGGGTTGTACCACAGCCCGTTGTCGTCGCGGCAGCGCCGCAGATTGTGACAACAACGCGCCGCGTTCAGGTTCAGACCGCATGCCCCGGCGCATCGCCGCTGTCACAACAATATCTGCTCGGTGACGGCAGATCACCTGTCCGCTGTGGCCCGCAGACAGAGCCGATCGTGGGCGCAGGATACACGCAGGAGGGTGTCGGTATTGCATCAAACAGCTATGGCACTGCGACAGCATCCATTAATTCACAAACCCGCATCGTGCCAAAGCATGTGGCGGAAAACCGGATCAACACCCGCAATGTTTCTGTACCGAGCGGCTATAAAAAGGTTTGGGATGACGACCGCCTGAACCCCTACCGCGCCGAACAGAACCTTGCCGGTCGCAGCCAGATGTTGCTGATCTGGACACAGACCGTGCCGCGCCGCTTGATTGATACACGCAGCGGGCGTGACCTGACGGCCTCTGTGCCGCTGGTCTATCCGTATCTTGATATCGCCACGCAAAGCCGTGAATTGGGTCAGGTCCAGATTGTTCAGCGCAATGGTCAGGTCGCAAAACGCATTGTTCGCAACAGCGGTGTGCGCAAGCCGGTATATTCAAGCCGTTCCGTACCTGTAGCGACGGTTGCACAGCCTGCGGCACCTGCACCGCGCGCGCTGGCAGCAAACCGGTATGTTCAGGTTGGGACATTCGGAAACTCGGCCAATGCCCAGAAATCGGCACAGAATATCGCGCGCATGGGATACCCTGCACGGATCGGCAAACACTCAAAAAGCGGCAAGACCTATCTGACGGTTCAGGCGGGGCCGTTCACCGACGCAGGACAGTTGCAGTCCGCGATCAAGCGTCTGCGGGGTGCGGGATATTCGGATGCGTTTGTGCGCAACTGATTATCGGTCAACTGAACGAAAAAGGCCAGTCACGGGTAACCGGACTGGCTTTTTTGTATCACTGGCCTTTTGCATTCCTGCCTCAAACCGCCATCAGCCGCCGCAGATATTTTGCAGCCTCAACCAATCTGCATCGGACAACAAAGGTTCGGTCAGTTTACCGCTCATCGGGTCGCCCTCAATCAGGGGCAGAACGCTTTCGCCCGTCACATCGACACCGTAGGCATATGGCGTGCTGCGCAAGGCCGCGGCCTCGAACTGTGCGAGCTGTGTGGCGGTGTCCAGCGGGATCAGGGGCCGCGTCATCAGATGTTCTGCGTATCTGTCCAAAGCGGCGTCACTCACATCCCCCGTAGTCAACAGGCGAAAGTTTTCCCGGACACCCACAACTTCCAGCAGATCATGCAAGGGTTTTTCAACAAGCCGCTTGCCCATCTCTGTCACCACATATCCTGCCGCCACATCGGGTTCTTCAAAATCCTCGACGACACTCCGGCTCAGCACGATCATACCGCCGGGCAGGTGCAGGCTTGCCCTTGGCATGTTGGGCAGTACGGTCAGGTTGCCGGCCTTGAGCCGCGTACCAAGCCGTGCCAGCGCCGCCTGACCGCTCGGGTCACTGCATCTCGGGCCGGACACCCGTTCAATGCGGCGCAGCAATGCTGCACCGATGGTTTTGCGCTTCACGTCCGGCACGACCGTCATCGTATGATCCAGCATTGCGTTCGGCAGCCAGAACACCGCAAAGCCGGCAACGACGGCAAAAGACATCGCCATGCCCAGCCAGCGCAGCCTGCCGGGCTTGGGGCGGGTTTTGTCAATCGCACGGCGCAGCTTTTCAATCGCGTCGATCATCTCGCCCTCGCCCTCGGGCAGTTCGAGCGTTTCGCCAGGATCGCCGTCGGGATGGAAAATCGCAGGCCGCGTGCCGATATTTGCCCGCTCTACCGCTGCGAGAGACCAATGCGCAAGTGCCTGATCCTTAAGGTCGGAAATCACCAGCGTGGCATCACCAATCGACACAATCACCTCGCGGCGTTGCACGTCGGGCGTGGGCCGCCAAAGGCCTGTCGCCTCGATGCGGGCGTATTTAGTCAGGGCTGTCATGTGGTGGTCATCAGGGCTGCTGCGGCCTTCATTCGTTTTGCCAGCAGTTTAACATAAGCGGCGTGTGGAGCAATGGCAGGGTTTGGACCCGCCACATAAGGTGTACGACCACAGTTATCCCAGATCAGCGGCCAGTTTGCGCAACTCGAACTTCTGGATCTTGCCGGTCGATGTTTTGGGCAGGTCCATGAAAACGATCCGCTTTGGTGTTTTGAACCCCGCCAGCGTTTCACGGGTGAAGGCGATCAATGCGGCCTCGTCGCCTGTCGCTCCGGGTTTCAATTCAACAAAGGCGCAAGGCACTTCGCCCCATTTCTCATCCGGTTTGGCCACCACAGCGGCGAGGTTTACATCGCCGTGTTCCATCAACGCGCCCTCGACCTCGACCGACGATATGTTTTCGCCGCCAGAAATGATGATATCCTTGGCGCGGTCCGCGATCTGGATATAGCCATCGGGGTGTTGCACCGCCAAATCACCGGAATGGAAATAGCCTCCCTCAAAAGCCTCGGCGGTGGCGGCTGGATTTTTCAAATACCCTTTCATCACCGCATTGCCGCGGATCATGATTTCGCCCTGCACCACACCGTCATGCGGGACTTGGGCCATCGTGCTGTCCGTGACGGTGATATGATCCATCATCGGCATCGCCACGCCCTGGCGTGATTTCAGCGCTGCACGTTCTTTGCCTTGTGCCCCGTCCCATGTGTTTTGCCACAGACATTCCGTCACATGGCCGTAAGTTTCAGTCAGGCCGTACACATGGGTGACATTAAACCCGAGGTTCTCGATCTTTCCCAGCGTTGCGGGGGCAGGGGGCGCGCCGGCGGTGAATACTTCGACCGTGTGATCAAAATCGCGGCGCTGGTCGGCGGGCGCATTCACCAGCATGTTCAGCACAATCGGTGCCCCGCCAAAATACGTGACCTTTTCATCCGCAATCGCATTATAAATCGCGGATGCGGTCACGTCACGACAACACACCAGCGTGCCACCGATCAGCGGCATCATCCACGTGTGGTTCCAGCCGTTGCAATGAAACAGCGGTACGATCTGCATGAATACCGGATGCAGCACCATACGCCACGAAATCACCGTGCCCATCGTCATAAGGTACGCACCGCGATGATGATACACCACACCCTTGGGCCGTCCGGTGGTGCCGGAGGTGTAATTCAGCGCAAGGCTTTCCCATTCGTCCTGCGGCATATGCCATTTGTACGTCGCATCGGCATTTGCCAGCACATCCTCATATACCGGGTGGCGACCAGTGGCGGGAAAACCTGCCTCTGCGTCCGGCACTTCGATGATTTGCGGCGCGCCCTGCTCCATCGCGGCGCAGGCGGCCTCGGCCAAGTCCATGAACTGCGTATCGACCAACAGCGCCTTGGCCCCGCCATGGTCAAAGATATAGGCGACGGTGCTGATGTCGAGCCGCGTGTTGATCGTGTTCAGCACCGCACCACAGGTAGGAACGCCAAAATGTGCTTCGGCCTGTGCGGGCGTGTTCGGGATCAGGGTCGCAACCACATCACCGGGGGCAATTCCCATTGCGGCCAAAGCCGATGCCAGACGGGTGCAGCGCTCATGATACTGCGCATATGTAACGCGGTGCGTACCATAGATCACCGCTGTGCGCCCCGCAAAAACATTGGCCGCGCGGGCAAGATGCGACAGCGGTGTCAGGGCCACATAATTGGCGGCGCATTTGTCCAGCCCGGTCTCGTCCTGCATCCAGCCCATGGTATTCTCCCCGAATGCGTATGTCGCTTTAGGGGTTGAGTATTACGGCGCAGGCGTGACTTTGGAAGGGGCGAAAGCGAACAAAGGATAATAAGTGGCGACGGTTGATAAAATGCCGGTTGATAAAATGCCGGTTGATAAAATAGCGGTTGAAGCAAAGACGGATGATGTGAAACCGGGCATCGCCGCCCTTTGCGCCATCGCGGGCATGGCGGTGCTGGGACTGACCGATAATTTTGTCCCCTATATTTCCGAGCGGGGATCGCTGTGGCAGTTCCACATGCTGCGCTCCGTGATGGCTTGCGGCATCCTCGGCGTGATCGTGATGCTGGGCTTCGGCGCGCTTCGACCCAATCGCCCCATGGCAGTACTGGGCCGCAGCCTGTTTCAGGCGGGTGCCATGCTGATCTATTTTGGCTGTTTGTCGGTGCTGCCGATTGGCGTGGTGGTTGCGGGCCTTTTTACCTCGCCGTTGTTTGTTGTGCTGATCACAGTGCTGTTTCAGGGCAAAACCGTCGGGCCGTTCCGTTGGGCTGCGGTTGCCCTTGGCTTTGCGGGGGCGCTGATGGTGATCCGGCCTGATCCTGCCGCGCTCAACCTGATCTCGTTTCTGCCGATTGTCGCAGGCTTGCTTTATGCCATCGGTGCTGTCGCGACCCGCGCGTGGTGCGAAGGCGAGAGCACATTGACCCTGACGGCGGGTTTCTTTGGCATGCTCGGTGTGTTTGGCACCGTGGGTGTTCTGCTGATCCCCGAAAGCACTGAACTCGGTCATGCAGGTTTTGTCCTGCGCGCATGGGGTCCACTTGATGCATCCATGCTGTTCTGGATCGCGGTACAGGCGGTGGGATCCTTGCTGGGCATCGGTCTGATTTTTCGTGGCTACATGATCGGCGAGGCAAGCCATGTCGCCGTGTTTGAATATTCGCTGCTGGTGTTTGCCAGTTTCTGGGCTTGGGTGCTATGGGGCCAGTTGGTCACGCCGCTGGGCTTTGCAGGCATGGCGCTGATCGCACTTGCGGGGGTAACAATCGCGCTCCGCTCCGGCACGCCCATGCCCGTGCGCGGCGCAGTTATACCGGACTGAGGGGGCACAGCATGATCATCAGCCGGGGCCGCGCCTATGTCTTTGTGCATATTCCCAAGACGGGGGGCACGTCGATGGCGCTGGCGCTCGAGGACCGGGCGATGAAGGATGACATCATGCTGGGCGATACGCCCAAGGCGCTCAAGCGGCGGCGGCGGTTGAAGGATGTGACGGCTGCCGGACGGCTCTGGAAACATTCAACGCTTGCCGACATTGACGGGCTGGTCACGCCCGCTGAGTTGGAAAACCTGTTCTGTTTTACAATGGTGCGCAACCCGTGGGATCGCGCGGTCAGCTATTATCATTGGCTGCGCGAACAGGGGTTTGATCATCCATCCGTCGCACTGGCCAAGGCTGTGCCGTTTGACGGATTTCTGACAGACCCGAATACCCAAGCTGCTTTGCGCAACTGGCCCGCCCATCGCTATATGCAGGACAGCGCGGGCGTGCAGAGATGCAGCGCTTATATCCGGCTTGAACATTTTGCGGCCGATGCGGCTCCGTTGGCGGCGCATTTGGGGTTTGATGTGGCTTTGCCCAAAACCAACCAATCCAGCCGCACTGCAGAATATCAAAGCTATTACGCGCCACGAACCCGGGACATCATCGAGATGTGCTGTGCGGATGATATCGCGCGATTCGGGTATTCCTTCGCTTAAAGCGGGTGTTTGTTAACCTCGTATTCGCAAATTACCGCCATTTTGTGAACCAATTCTCAAGAAACATCGCCTATTGTTGCCAATTACCACGGCAATGCCTCAATCACGCCTTTTTCTCGGCAAACCAAAACCACGGGAATCACCCCAGATGGTTTCATGAACTGCAAAAGCGCCCTGCCAGGTGCGATACCATGGGGATGGATGATATGTTTGGATGGAAAACGAAAACGACCGGAGTACACCGCCGCTCTGCCGAGATGTCGGGTGCCTATGACGGCGGCCTTGCGGCTATGACACACGGCTTGATGGCGGGCACCCGCGTTGCCTCGAACCTGGGCTGGCGCGCGATTGAGGCACTTGCCGTTGGCGACATGGTGCTGACTTTTGACCACGGCATGCGCGAGATTGCCGACATCCGCCGCTCGACCGTATGGTTGAACGAGAATGACGCGCACCCCGCACTCTGGCCGATGATCGTGCCTGCCGGTGCCTTGGACAACCGCGAGGAGCTGACCTTGCTGCCGGATCAGGGCGTTCTGGTGGAAAGCGACACTGCCGCCGACATCTACGGCGATCCGTTTGCGATCATTCCGGCGCACAGCTTGAACGGCGTGCGCGGCATCCACCGTGCAACCCCGCCGTTGCAGCTTGAGATAATTGCGATCTATTTTGACGATGCGCAGGTGATCTATGCGGAAGGCGGCGCATTGATCCACTGCCCGACCAACACAACGGCGCTTGATCTATTGCTCGAGGTTCAGTCCAACACTTACGATGTTCTAAGCGTCGAGGATGCCACGTTTCTGGCGGCGTGTCTGACAATGGAAGATGCAATGCTGGCCAGTGGCGGTTGTGTTGACGGCCAGATGGCGGCGCAGTGTTGATCTAAACTTGCGATTTGGCCCTTTGGAGGGGGCCATTCGAGACATCCCCATGGTGGAGAAAAGCGGGTCGCATTGGCGGCCTCTTTTTTTGCCGGAAAGGTGACTGTCTGTCTGTTGAAAAACCGCGTTAATCTGCGAGGGTTAGACAACCTTCTTTATTGGCGCTTCCTGTTGCGATTTTCGAGACGTCTTTGCCGGGGATTCGTCATCAGTACCGGCTTCACTCTCAAAACGCGCTTTGCGCAGGCGGGCCGTCTTCACGTGCCGGATTTCTGCTTCGGCATCATTTATTTTTCTTACAATGCGCGTCGTCTTTTCCAATGCGGTTTCTCTTTTTTGCTCGGCGATGGTGAAGATTGCCGTTTTTGCCAGATTGGCCATTAATAGATATCCTTGTCATTAGAGTTGTTGCGGGTGCCCAACGGGCAAGCAGTTTTTTTAAATTGATCTGCGTAAAAGTAGCATTTCGAATGTGTCGGTTATATGAGCGTGAGGCATTTGGTGCCGAATGATCGCTCTGCCCTGTGTTACAAAGTCAGAAACCTGATAAGTGCATATCCAGAGATGTCAGTTCTCGCAAACACGCGTGGGTTGGGGCGATGACAACAGGCAAATGGGCTATGCCGAACCCGGCATGATTAGAACTGGGCAGGATGCTGATCTTGTAACCCTGCGGGCAATAGAACGGTCAAACAACGCTTCAAGCCAAGACCGATTTGGGGAACCGACCACGATTAGATCGGCGTCAGACTCATCGGCAAAATCGACGATCGCCTGTTCTATCGTTTCCCGGCGCACCTCAATCTCGGTCTCGACACTTGAAATGCTATCAGGGTTCAACGCTGCAAGCTGCGCATTGCGGTAACTGATGATTTGAGGGTCATCCACCGTCTTGGGCGCTTTGGATTTTTCGAGCTGGATCAGCACTGACTGAAGCTCTCTGGAGTTGAATGCCTGATTTGAGCCCGTCATGCCCTCTGACGTCGCCTCCAACTTCTGATCCGCATCAACCACCATCGACTTTAGCACATTCACCTCTTCATTACGTTTAAATTTCTCGTTCCTCAGGATATGAGCTGGCGTTTTGAAATAGAGTGAGGGGTTCGATATTCTTGCTCGTGCGTACGTGGTCATGCGGCTCCTTTTTTAAGGCGATTGAGTATCAATCGCGGCAGTTATTATCGAATGGCGTGTTTTTGACCGCCTGGATTGGTAGGGTCAATTTGGAACCGGCGGGCGGCAGGGGTGTCTTGTTCCAGCGCCCACGTCTGACCCAGCTGTCATGTGGGTTTTCAAGCTCCTCATTAACAAACGTATGGCAAACAAAGGGAAAATTCAAGGTGAGCTGGGATCGGATTTGGGAACCTAGATGTTGGGGGGAGAGTGCCCTGATCTATTCGCAGATATTCACGTAACGGCTGCCTTGTCCGTACCGAACATGCGAATGCAACCCAGATCAAACAAAAAAGGGACGCCAAAGCGCCCCTTTTTACTTCGTTTCATTATCGGTTCAGGCCGCCTTGGCATCCGGGTCAAACCGCCCATAAAAGCTCTGACCCTTCTCCGCCATTTCGCGCAGCAGATCAGGGCAGGCAAACCGTTCGCCAAATTTCTCGGTCAACTGATCACAACGTTCCGCCGCATATGGCGCGCCGATCATGTCGAGCCATGACAGCGGCCCACCGGACCACGGCGCAAAGCCCCAGCCAAGGATCGCGCCCACATCACCCTCGCGGATGTCCATCAACACGCCTTCTTCCAGCGCGCGCACAGCCTCCAAGACCTGGCTGAACAACAACCGATGCTGCACTTCGATCAGGTCTGGTTGATCATCGGCAACCGGATACTTGTCGCCCAAACCTTCCCACAGCAACCCGCGCTTGCCCTTATCGTCGTAGGTGTAAAAACCAGCGTTGGCTTTGCGGCCCAGACGCCCCTCGGACTCCATCCAGAACACCAGCGGGTCGATGTCGTCATTGGGATACTCCGCGCCCATCGCCGCCTTGGTGGCTCGGGCAATTTTCGCACCCAGATCAATCGACGTCTCGTCCATCAACTGCAACGGACCCAGCGGCATACCGACTAGTTTCGCGGCGTTTTCGATCAGCGCAGGTTCAACACCTTCCTGCAACATCCGCACCCCTTCGTTGATGTAGGGGATGATGCAGCGGTTGGCGTAAAAGAACCGCGCGTCGTTGACGACAATCGGCGTTTTGCGGATTTGGCGTACAAAATCGAGCGCCTTTGCCACGGCCCGGTCGCCCGTTTTCTTGCCCTTGATGATCTCGACCAACAGCATCTTTTCAACGGGCGAAAAGAAGTGAATGCCGATAAACTGATCATCTCGCGATGACGCTTTCGCCAAATCGGTGATCGGCAAGGTCGAGGTGTTGGAGGCAAAGATACAATCCTCGGGGATCACGGCCTCGACCTTTTTGGTCATCTCTGCCTTTACTTTCATGTCCTCGAACACGGCCTCAATAATTAAATCACAGCCCTTGAGCGCATCAAGATCAGTAGTTGCGGTGATCAGGTTCATAGCCGCCGCTTTCTTCTCCTCAGTGGATTTTTTACGCGCAATCCCCTTGTCGAAATAGCTGGCCGCATAGGCTTTGCCCTTGTCCGCCGCTTCTTGCGTCTGATCAATCAGCACGACCTCAATGCCCGCCTGAACCGACACCAGCGTGATGCCAGCCCCCATCATGCCTGCACCCAAAACGCCCAGCTTTTTAACGCGCTGGTCTGCCACGCCTTCTGGGCGCACAGCGCCTTTTTCCAACGCTTCCTTGTTCAGGAACAACGACCGGATCATCGCACCAGACGATGGGTTCATCAGCACATTGGTGAACCACCGCGCCTCAATTTTCAAAGCTGTGTCAAAGTCGGTCATCGCCCCTTCGTAGACCGCTGACAACAACGCTTTGGCCGCCGGATACACGCCTTGGGTCTTGCCATTAACCATCGCACTTGCGCCAACAAAGGTCATGAAGCCCGCTGGATGATAGGGTGCGCCGCCGGGCATTTTATAGCCCTTGGCATCCCACGGTTTGACCAGATCAGCGTCTTTCGCATTCAACACCCAGTCGTGCGCTGCGGCCATCGGATCATCGGACACCTCATCAATGATACCAGCCTTCTGAGCCGCATCAGGTGAAACCAACTTGCCCTCAAGCAAAAATGGTGACGCTGTCATCGCGCCCATTTTACGCACAAACCGCGTGGTGCCGCCCGCGCCGGGAAAGATGCCAACCATAATTTCAGGCAAACCAATCCGCGCCTTTGGGTTGTTCGCCGCAAAGATACGGTGCGTCGCCAGCGGCAGTTCCAGACCGATGCCCACGGCAGTTCCGGGCAGGACCGATGCAATCGGTTTGCCGCCCTTGTTGGTTTTGGGGTCCATGCCCGCGCGTTCAATCTTGCGCAGCATGTGGTGCATTTTCATCGTGCCCTCAAACAGGCCCTTGGCGGGGTCATCACCTGCGTCGTCTTTCATCTTGGCCAGCAGGTTCAGGTCCATGCCGCCCGCAAACGATCCGTCCTTGCCCGAGGTGATGATCACGCCTTTGACGGCATCGTCGGCGAGCGTAGCATCGACCAGATCATTGAGTTCCTGCAACCCATCAAACGACATCACGTTCATGGATTTGTCAGCGACGTCCCACGTGATGATCGCCACGCCGTCTTTGTCGGTCTTCATTGTAAAATCGGTCATATATTCTCTCCCGGTTCTAGGGTGTTCAGGTGCGCTTTGACGTATAGTCAGCGAATTTCTCAAGCAGCTGTTCAATCAGCGCCAGCGTGATGTCAGGGCCATGGGCGCAATCATCTTCGCTGAGCAGAATGCGCTTTGATGTGTCAAAGTATTCACGGTCAAAGGCGTCCGTCGGATCATCGCGATGTTTGAAAAACAACGGCGGCGCGTCACTGTACAAACGCACGTAATCGCCGCCATTTTCAACCTTGATCTCAAGGTCCACGTCACGCTTTGCGGCCAGCGCGGCAACGGCATGGAAAGGGTGTGTAGCGTCGCCCATTATACGCGCTCGATAATTGTGGCCGCACCCATGCCGGACGCGATACACAGCGTCGCCATGCCAACTTCCTTATCGCTGCGCTCAAGCTCGTCCAGCAGTGTGCCGATGATCATCGCGCCCGTGGCCCCCAAAGGGTGACCCATGGCAATCGACCCACCGTTCACGTTGACCTTGTCCTCATCGACATCAAATGCCTGCATGAAACGCAAGACGACGGCGGCAAAAGCCTCGTTGACCTCGAACAGGTCGATATCACCGATTTTCATGCCATTATCGGCAAGGATTTTCTCGGTGACAGGTACAGGGCCAGTCAACATGATTGTCGGGTCCGTGCCGATCTTGGCTGTCGCACGAATACGCGCGCGCGGCTTCAATCCGTATTTCTCGCCAAATTCCTTGTTACCGATCAATACGGCGGCGGCACCATCAACGATGCCCGATGAATTGCCCGCGTGGTGAATGTGATTGATCCGCTCAAGATGCGGGTATTTCATCAGCGCGATTTTATCAAAACCGGGCATCACCTCGCCCATCGCCTGAAACGCCGGGTTCAATGCGCCAAGGCTCTGCATATCCGTCTGTGGGCGCATGTATTCGTCATGATCCAGAATGGCGAGGCCGTTCTGATCGCGCACGGTGATAACGGATCTGGCAAAGCGTCCATCATCCCACGCAGCTTTTGCGCGCTGTTGTGACCGCACGGCCAATTGGTCGGCCTGATCACGGGTAAAGCCATATTCAGTGGCAATAATGTCCGCTGAAATACCCTGCGGGACAAAATATTTCTCCATCGCCAATGTCGGGTCCACGGCAATCGCCGCCCCGTCACTGCCCATCGCCACGCGGCTCATCATCTCGACACCGCCCGCGATATAGCCCATGCCCGCACCACCGCGCACCTGGTTGGCAGCGAGGTTCACCGCCTCCATTCCGCTCGCGCAGAAACGGTTGATCGCGAGGCCGGGAATGCGTTCGTCAAGGTCGGACGCCAACACCGCAGAGCGCGCCAAACAGCCGCCCTGTTCCATGACTTGGGTGACATTACCCCAGATCACATCCTCGACGGCATGGCCTTCAAGGTTGTTGCGTTCTTTCAATGCGTTCAGCGTCAAAGCGGACAGGCGCAAAGATGTCACCTCGTGCAAAGAGCCGTCTTTGCGGCCTTTGCCACGCGGGGTGCGGATCGCGTCATAAATATAGGCTTCGGTCATGGTGTTTCCTCCGTATTCAGATATGCATTAAGCACGGTCAGCGGGGCTGCCGGGCATCAGATCATAAGGGGCTTTCCAGCCCGGTGTTTCAGACAGGCGCGTCAGCCACGTGTCGATATGGGGCCATTCCGATCGGTCAAAGCCGAACGGTTCGGGATAATAAAGATATCCGCAGCACGACAGATCGGCGTTGGTCAGGGCATCGCCGACGATCCAGTCGCGGTTTGCGAGGTGATCGTTCAGTACGCCGTAAGCCGCCTTGAGACGGCCTTGCATAAAGCCGATAACCTCCATCGGGCGTTTATCCTCGGGCAGGAAATTCATCAAGAATCGCGTAAGGCCCGCGTTCGAGCTAAGCTTGTGATTGTCCCACAAAATCCAGCGCAAAATCTCGCGGCGCTCGGTGGCGTCCTTGCCGCCAAATTTGCCTGATTTCTCTGATACATAATCCTGAATGACGCCCGATTGGGTCAGGCGCAGATCGCCGTCGATCATCACTGGCGCTTCGCCCATGGGGTTGATGTTTGTGCGATAATCGGGCGTGCGGGTTTCGCCACCAAAGAAATCTACCTTGACCGCTTCCCAACTCAACCCCGACAATTCCAAGGCCAGCGCGGCTTTGTAGGCGTTACCGGATTCGCCGAAACAGTGCAGTTTGATTGTCATTGTTGGTTCCTTAAGCTGATGCCGTGATATGGTATTTTGGAAAAGGGTGAATGGGGTTAAAGCGACCGCCCGATAAGTTCTTTCATGATCTCGTTGGTGCCGCCGTAAATGCGCTGCACCCGCGCGTCGGTCCACATTTCGCCAATCGCATATTCCTGCATAAACCCGTATCCGCCGTGCAGTTGCAGACATTCGTCCAGCACCTCGCCTTGGGTATCGGTCAGCCAGTATTTCTGCATCGCTGCTTTTTCGACGGTCAATGCGCCGCGCAGGTGATCGGCGATACATTCATCCAGAAAAGCCCGCGCCACTTTGGTTTTGGTCTTGCATTCGGCCAGTTTGAACCGCGTGTTCTGGAACTGGGTCAGTGGTCCGCCAAAGGCCTCGCGTTCCTTGCAATAGGCGATTGTGCGTGTCACAGCGCCTTCCATCGCACCCACCGCACCGCAGCCGATGACCAGACGCTCTTGCGGCAATTGCTGCATCATCTGATAGAACCCCTGACCCTCTTGTTGTCCAAGGATATTTTCGGGCGGGATTTCGACGTTATCAAAAAACAGCTCGGATGTATCTGCCGCATGCAGCCCGATTTTCTCAAGGTTGCGCCCGCGTGCAAAGCCCTCCGCGCCGTCGGTCTCGACCACCACCAACGACACACCTTTGGAGCCTTCATTCGGATCGGTCTTGGCGGCAACGATAATCAGATTGGCGTGCTGGCCGTTGGTGATGAACGTCTTTTGACCAGACAAACGGTACGCATTGCCATCCCGGATCGCGCGGGTCTTGATGCGCTGCACGTCCGATCCGGTGGACGGTTCGGTCATCGCCAACGCGCCGACCAGTTCGCCCGATACCATTCTGGGTAGCCAACGTTTTTTCTGTTCCTCGGTGCCATAAGCCAGCACGTAATGCGCCACGATCCCCGAATGGATGCCATGTCCCCAGCTTGCCAGATTGGCGCGCGACCCTTCAATCAGGATCGCGGCCTCGTGACCAAAATCACCCCCCGGTCCGCCGTATTCTTCGGGCACCGACGGGCAGAGCAGACCCAGTTCGCCCGCTTGCGCCCATGTCTCGCGGTCCATTTGACCTTGCTTGCGCCATTTCTCGAATTTCGGGGCCCATTCGGTATTGATGAACTGGGCGGTCATATCCGCGATCATGCGGTGCTCGTCGGTCATCCATTGTGACGGATTACTGCTGTGGTCGTTCATCTGGCCCCCTCCCTGTGCGGATCAGCGTTTGCGGTTCTCAAGGTCCGAATTGAACAGCCGCAAGCGTGCTGTCAGGTTTTCTTCGTGCGTCACCGACTTGAAATTCTCGAATAGAAACGACAATGCCTCGCCTTCGTCCAATCCGGCCTCGCTGCTGAATTTCTTAAGGCTGCGATAGCCGTCTTCCGTCATGGCGACAGGAAAGCGGCGGGTCAGGCGAAAGCGTTTTGGCATTATCTCTCCGGTGTTGAGCAGGGCGGGAAGATGTCCCCGCCGCCACCTTAAAAGTTTGCAGCCTCCAGCGCCATGACCGTATCGGCACCCGACTGGATGCGGGTCAGATGCAGTGCGGTCGCCGGCAACTGGCGCGCCATATAATAGCGGCCTGTGGCCATCTTGGTCTCGTAGAACGTGGTGTCGGATGCGCCGCCTGCAAGGGCGTCCTTTGCCGCAAGACCCATGCGTGCCCACATCAGACCCAGACAGACATGCCCGAACATATGCATAAAGTCGTTGGACCCGGCCAGTGCATGGTTCGGGTTCTTCATCCCGTTCTGCATGAAATACATCCCCGCCGCCTGCAAATCCTTGCTTGCGGCTTTGAGCGGTTCGATGAAATCTTTGTCGAATTCGGCGTCCGTTCCTGCGTTGTCCTTGCAGAACCCTTTGACCAGATCAAAGAACGCCATCACATGCTTGCCACCGTCTTGCGCCAGCTTGCGGCCCACAAGGTCAAGCGCCTGAACGCCGTTGGCCCCTTCATAGATCATCGCAATCCGGGCATCGCGGGTAAACTGCGACATGCCCCATTCCTCGATATAGCCGTGGCCGCCGTAAATCTGTTGCGCCTTGACGGTCATGTCATAGCCTTGATCGGTCAGGAAACCTTTGATCACGGGCGTCAAAAGCGACACCAGACCATCGGCGTCTTTATCCTCGGCGCGGTGCGCGGCGTCTATCATCATCGCGCCCCACAACAAAAACGCGCGACCACCCTCGACAAATGATTTCTGGTCCATCAGCGAACGGCGAATGTCGGGATGCACGATCAACGGATCGGCGGGTTTGTCAGGGTATTCGGCACCGGTTACGGCGCGACCCTGCAAACGGTCGTTCGCATAGATCACTGCGTTCTGATACGCGACATCGGCTTGTGCCAGACCTTGCATGCCCACGCCAACCCGCGCTTCGTTCATCATCGTGAACATCGCGCGCATGCCTTTGTGCTCTTCACCCAGCAGATATCCGGTGGCACCGTCGTAATTCATCACGCAGGTCGAATTGCCGTGGATGCCCATCTTTTCCTCGATGGAACCGACGGTCGCGCCGTTGCGCTCACCAAGCGATCCATCCTCGTTCACCATGAATTTAGGTACGATAAACAGCGACACGCCTTTGATACCTTCGGGTCCACCTTCGATCTTGGCCAGTACCAGATGAATGATGTTGTCGGCCATGTCATGTTCACCCGACGAGATGAAAATTTTCTGCCCTGTGATCTTGAAGCTGCCATCGCCCTGCGGGACCGCCTTGGTCCGCATCAGACCCAGATCGGTGCCGCAGTGTGGCTCCGTCAGGTTCATCGTGCCGGTCCATTCGCACGACACCATATTGGGCAGAAACATATCCTTTTGCGCGTCTGTACCGTGCACCAGAATGGCCGACGCCGCCCCGTGGGTCAGACCCTGATACATTGTAAATGCCTGGTTTGATGCCGAAAACATCTCGCCCACGGCGGTGCCCATCACATAAGGCATGTTCTGGCCGCCGTATTGTTCGGGCATGTCCAGACCGGGCCAGCCGCCCGCCTTGACCTGCTCGAACGCTTCTTTGAAACCGGTGGGCGTATAGACAACACCGTTTTCCAAACGACAGCCTTCTTTGTCACCGACCACGTTCAATGGCGCCAGCACATCGGCGGTCAACTTGCCTGCCTCTTCAAGTATCGCAGACGTAAAATCCGCTTCAAGCTCGTCATAGCCGGGCGTCTTGGATTCCGTTACTTTCAGCACATCGTGCAGCACAAATTGAAGGTCTTTGGTGGGGGCAATATAGCTGGGCATTTGTCTCTCCGTTGGATGTCGGTAACGTGTCGGTAGATCGTCGGTATCGCAGCGGTGTTTATTCCGCCGCGTTGCGTTGTTGGGTCATAGAGGCAATCATTTTTTCGCCCCACTTGAGTTGGTCTTGCAGGTCGTTGATGGCTGCGTCCAACTCGTCGCGTTGGGCTTGCATGTCGGCCAGACGCGCGCGCGCGATATCGTAGGTGCGCATGATCTGGGTCTGCTGCTGGTCGTCCATATGGTACAGGTCAAGCAACTGCCGGATTTCTTCAAGGCTGAAGCCGAAACGCTTGCCGCGCAGAATCAGTTTGAGCCGGGCACGGTCACGCTTGGTGAAAAGACGCTTTTGCCCGTCCCGCTGCGGAAACAGCAGTTCCTTGGCCTCGTAAAATCGCAAAGTCCGCGGGGTGACGTCATAGGCGTCACACATCTGGCGGATCGTCATAGTCTCTGTGGTCATTATCATCGCTCTCATCAGAAGGGTGCGTTCTGTATGGGACTTGGGGCTGTTTCCCCGTTCCTACAACACCGCCTCACGTTTACGTAACCAGGACGCTGCGTCAATTATATGGATGACGTAACGCGCAGTTAGGTAAAGGCGGATAACCGCGCAGTTTGATCGGCTGCGGATGGTAAATGCTCTGTCAGCGGAAACAAATCACCCTTTAAGGGCAGTCGCCGTATCGTCGCGCAAGCTTTGTAGTTCGGCCATTGCCTGATCCAGTTGTTTGCGTTGTTCGGCCAATTCGCCCAGTTGCGCATCTGCAAGTGTGATCCACGCTTTCATCTGTGCGGTGGTGCCTTCCTTTTCATAGATCAGCAGCCATTGACGAATATCCTCAAGGGAAAAACCAAATTTGCGCCCGCGCAGGATCAGCTTCATCCGCGCACGGTCGCGCGGACCGTAAAAGCGTGCACGCCCTTCCCGGTCGGGCTTCAAAAGCTCGATGTATTCGTAATAGCGCAATGTGCGCGGTGTCACATCGAACCTCGTACACATCTCTTTAAAGCTCAGGCGTTGGTCTGCCATGGTCTCTCTCCCTGTCTCTAGGCTATGACCATGGACGGCCAAGCGCAACTCTTTGCCTTGCCCTTTGCAAATGCGGGATTGATAAAGAGGTCAATTCTTGAACAGGAAAGCCCCCTTATGTCGGACAAGACCAAGCTGGCGCGGCAGTTTATTCAGGCGCTGCCGCATTCCGTGGCGCTGGGGATGAAGGTTGTGGATCTGAAAGATGGCACCGCCGTGATTTCGATGCCCTATGATGAAACGCTGATAGGTGATCCAAAAACCGGCGTTGTGCACGGGGGCGCGGTGTCGGCGCTGATGGATACCTCATGCGGTGCGGCAGTGATGAGCCATCCCAGCAATCCGGCAGGCACCGCCACGATGGACCTGCGTATCGAATATTTGCGTGCCGCCAAACCGGGCGAGACGATTACCACCACTGCAACCTGTTATCATGTGACACGTTCCGTCGCCTTTGTGCGTGCGACAGCAACAGACGCGGACAGGGATAATCCTGTGGCCACAGCAACAGGCACCTTCACAGTCGAGGGCAAGCGATGACCAACACATCCAAGCCCATCCGCCGTCCCGTCGAGCCCGTGCAAGTCATCAAACAACGCCGCGACGGTGTGTTGCGCGCGATGGTGGACGGCGTGCCGTATATCCGGTTTCTGGGTATCCAGTTCGAGCGGCGCGGTGACGAGTTAACCGGCATCATGCCGTTTTCCGATGCGCTGATCGGCAACCCGATCCTGCCTGCCTTGCATGGTGGGGCGACAGCGGCGTTTCTCGAGGTAACGGCGATCATTACGCTCAGCTGGGGTCTGATTTGGGAAGACATGGAAAGCGGTGCGCTGGATGTAACCCAGCTTGATCACGACCACCTGCCACGCCTGCCCAAGACGATTGATTTCACTGTGGATTACCTGCGCTCGGGCCTGCCGCGCGATGCTTATGCGCGCGCACGGATCAACCGGTCGGGACGGCGCTATGCGAGCGTCCATGTCGAGGGTTGGCAGGACAACCGCGCGCGGTTATTCGCACAGGCCACAGGGCATTTCGTGATGCCGCAGCGCGATTAATGACCGATCTGAAGGTTCAGCCGATCACCGATGCAGAGGTCCGCGCCCTTGACAAAGGCGCGCTTGATCCGCGCGATGTGGTGACCCATCGCCGCGTCTTGAACATTGCCATTCCGATTGTGATTTCAAACGCAACCGTGCCGATCCTTGGCGCAGTTGACACGGGCGTCGTGGGCCAGATGGGCCTCGCCGCCCCCATCGGCGCAGTGGGTCTGGGCGCGATCATCCTGTCCGCGCTATACTGGATATTCGGGTTTCTGCGCATGGGCACCGTGGGTCTGACCGCACAAGCCGCCGGAAACAATGACACCGCCGAAGTCGCGGCCTTGCTCACACGCGGATTGCTGATCGGGGCAGGGGCCGGTGTGCTGGTGGTCGCCTTGCAAATCCCGTTGTTCTGGGGTGCATTTTACCTCTCGCCGGGGTCGGCAGAGGTCGAAGGGTTGGCGCGGCAATATATGGCGATCCGCATCTGGTCAGCGCCCGCTGCGATATCATTATACGCCATCACCGGCTGGCTGATTGCGCAGGAACGCACCCGCGCGGTGCTGGGCATTCAGGTCTGGATGAACGGGCTGAACATCGTGCTGGATCTATGGTTTGTGCTGGGCCTTGACTGGGGCGTGCAGGGCGTGGCCATCGCCACATTCCTTGCCGAATGGAGCGGGGCGTTGCTGGGCCTGTGGTTCTGCCGCGCCGCGTTTCTGCTGCCCGATTGGCGCAACTGGGTACAGGTGTTCGACCGCCTGCGCTGGGTCCAGATGATCCGTGTGAATACCGACATTCTGATCCGCACGATGCTGCTCGAAGCGATGTTCGTGTCGTTTATGTTTACGGGGTCCGGCCTTGGCGATGTGACGCTGGCTGCCAATCAAGTGTTGCTGCAATTCCTGATGATCACCGCCTTTGCGCTGGACGGTTTTGCCTTTGCCGCCGAGGCGATTGTGGGCCGCGCCATGGGGGCCAGCCAACTTGCTGTGTTGCGGCGCGGCGCTGTGCTGACGTCTGGCTGGGGCCTGCTGGTCTGCGCGCTGATGACGCTGGCGTTTGCCGCGGCGGGCGGCGCCATTATCGACCTGATGGCCAAAGCACCCGAGGTGCAGACCGTCGCGCGCACCTATCTGCCCTATATGATCGCCGCCCCCTTGGCGGGTTGGGCTGCATGGATGCTGGACGGGATATTTATCGGGGCAACACGGTCCCGCGACATGCGTAACATGATGGCGGTGTCTTTTACGGTTTATGTGATTGCGGCGCTGATATTGGTGCCGCCTTTGGGCAATCACGGGCTTTGGGTGTCGCTGCTGATCTCGTTTGTCGTGCGCGGGATCACATTGGGTCTGCGCTATCCGGCGCTGGAGAGGGCGGCGGGCGGCTGATTTATCGAAAAACTCATGTCGTGATTTTCAAAAATTCCGCGCGTCTGCTGCCCACTGCATCCGCTACATTGGCGAACCCGTCCCGCTTCAGCAACAGGTCCAGCCCGCGCACAATATCCGCCACCATCGTTATGCCCCCAAACACCAATGCTGTATAAAGCTGCACCGCCGACGCGCCTGCACATATCTTGGCATAGGCCTGTTCCGCCGATCCGATCCCGCCAACCCCGACCAAGGGAATGTCGGTAAGGGTCGACAAATGTGCCAGAACCCGCGTTGATTTTTCAAACAGCGGTGCGCCTGACAACCCACCCGCCTGATCGCGGTGCGCGCTGTAAAGCCCTGCGCGGTCCAGCGTTGTATTGGTCGCAATGATCGCTGCCACACCCGAATCAGAGGCGGCTTGTGCGACATCCGCAATCTCGGCATCGGTCAGATCAGGCGCGATTTTCAGGAACACGGGCGTGGCCCCGCGCACGTCCATAACCCCCTCGAGCAATCCGGCCAATGCCGCCTTGCCCTGCAAATCTCGCAGCTTTTCGGTGTTGGGCGAAGAGACATTGACCGTCGCGAAATCCACATGATCGCGGGCGGATTGCATGACGCGGGCAAAATCGGCGGCGCGGTCGCGGCTGGTCTTGTTGGCCCCGAGGTTCAGGCCCACAGGCACGCCCGCACCACGCCGCGACAACCGCGCCGCAATAACGTCCATACCGTCGTTGTTGAACCCGAAACGGTTGATCGCCGCGCGGTCTTCCGTCAGGCGAAACAGGCGCGGTTTGGGGTTGCCGCGTTGGGCAAGCGGCGTGGCGGCCCCGACCTCGATAAAGCCGAAACCGGCACGCGAGAGGGGTGCCACCGCGGTGGCGTTCTTGTCAAATCCGGCGGCAAGCCCAACTGGATTGGGCAAATTAATCCCCGCCAGTGTTGTCGCCAGACGGGATGTCGACACCGGACCGGGCGCAGGTGCAAGGCCCGTCTGCAAGGCCGCGATCGCCAGTCCGTGTGCGGCCTCGGGATCAAGACGGTGCAGCGCGGCCAGACCCAGCCGCTCCATCCATGCGTTCATTATTTGCTGGCCTCGCCCAGTCCCGCAGGAAACTGGTGTGCGCCGTCCTCAAAGGGCAAGGGTTGCGCCCAGACCACATCATCCATCGTCAACTTGCGGTACAGATGCGGAAACAACGCATCATTGCGCGACTTCTCCCAGATCAGCTTTTCCCCCGCCGCATCCGCATCCACAGCGATCAAAAACAGCCCGTCAATCTCGGCAAAGTATTTGGCAGCGGTTTCAGGTGCCTGTTCAGCGGTGGAAAAATGCATATAGCCGTCGGCCACATCAATCGGCGCACCCAGCGTTTCGCCATTTTTGCGCAGATCGGCCCATTCGCTGGACTGGAATATCTTGTATATCAACATACCTATTTCATGGACCGGACCCCCGCGCGGGTCAAGACCGTGAGGCGGAAAAATCAGTCTGATCAACGCGGCGGGACAACAACGCCTTTGACACCTCCGCCCCCAACCGCCACCATGCGGCATCACATCAACTTGGGGAAATGACTGATGAAACGATTCCTATCCGCGTCCGCAGCCCTTGCGCTGACCTCCGGCATGGCGGCTGCCGAGTATAGCCTGACCATCCTGCACACCAACGATTTCCATGCGCGTTTCGAGCCGATCAGCAAATATGACGGCCCCTGCTCTGCCGAGGACAATACCGCTGGCGAATGTTTTGGCGGGTCGGGCCGTTTGCAGACCGCCATCAGCGAAGCCCGTGGCCGCACCAACAATGCGATCCTCGTCGACGGTGGCGACCAGTTTCAGGGCACATTATTCTACACCTATTACAAGGGTGCGTTGGCCGCCGAGATGATGAACCAGATGGGCTATGACGCGATGACCGTGGGCAACCACGAATTCGATGACGGCCCCGAAGTGCTGGCCGGTTTCATGGACGCGGTGAATTTTCCGGTCCTGATGTCGAACGCCGATGTCTCTGCCGAACCGCTGCTGGCGGACAAGCTGGCGAAATCCACCGTGATCGAGCGTGGTGGCGAAAAGATCGGGCTGATTGGTCTGACCCCTCAGGACACCGACGAACTGGCCTCCCCCGGCGATAACATCACCTTCTCCGATCCGGTTGCCGCTGTGCAGGGCGAGGTCGACAAACTGACGGCTGAAGGCGTGAACAAGATCATCGTGCTCAGCCACTCGGGATATCTGACCGACCAGCGCGTTGCGGCGGAGACCACGGGTGTTGACGTGATCGTCGGTGGCCATTCCAACACGCTGTTGTCCAACACCAATGAACGTGCCGAGGGTGCCTATCCCACATTGGTCGGCAACACCGCGATTGTGCAAGCCTACGCCTACGGCAAATTCCTGGGAGAACTGAATGTGACCTTTGATGATGCGGGCAACATCACCGAGGCCACAGGCGAGCCATTGATCATGGACGCGGCAGTGACCGAGGACAGTGCAACAGTTGACCGCATTGCCGAGGCCGCAGCACCATTGGAAGCAATCCGCAACAAGGTTGTGGCGGAAACGTCCCAAGCCATCGACGGCGACCGCGACAGTTGCCGCCAGAAAGAATGTGCCATGGGCAATCTGGTGGCCGACGCCATGCTGGACCGTGTCAAGGATCAGGGCATCGAGATCGCCATCGCCAACTCCGGTGGTCTGCGCGCGGGGATTGATGCGGGTGAAGTCACAATGGGCGAGGTGCTGACGGTGCTGCCCTTCCAGAACACACTGTCGACCTTCAAAGTCAGTGGCGCGGATGTAATTGTGGCGCTTGAGAACGGTGTCAGCCAGCACGAAGAAGTTGCAGGCCGGTTCCCGCAGGTTGCTGGAATGAGCTATACGTTTGATCCAAAAGCCGAGGTTGGCAGCCGCATCAGTGATGTGATGGTGGGCGGTGCGCCGATTGACATGGCCAAGATCTACGGTGTTGTTTCCAACGATTATGTCCGCAAGGGTGGCGATGGTTTCGACGTCTTCAAGACCGCGCAGGATGCCTATGACTACGGTCCGGACCTTGCGGATGTCACAGCCGAGTTTCTGGCCAAGAACGCACCATACACGCCATATACAGATGGCCGTATTGTGATGAAATAAGCGGGTTAACTTAATCCTGCGAGAAAGGCGCGTCCCTCGGGGCGCGCCTTTTTTATTGTCCGGCTGGCAACCCTATTCTGATCTGGGTTTTGAGCCGGTCGCCTCTCGGATTGATCTGACCTGCTCTTGCGGGCGGCCCATGATATTGCTGTATTTCATGGTTTGCAGCGTTGATGTGCGCCCTGCCGTGGCAGGTTGGAAATTCGATTTTTCGCTTTCTTCGACAGAAACCCGCTTTTTGATCCGCCAGATCGTATAGGCAATCACCAATACATGCGATAATCCTGTGACCAGGAACAAGGCGCGTATGCCGACCTCCGACATCGCGATCCCCGCGACCAGCGGCCCAAGGATCGACCCCACGCCGTACATCAACAACAATCCGCCCGAGATTTGGATGGCGGTGCCGGGGGCAGCATGATCATTGGCGTGGGCCACAATCACCGGATACATCGCATAGATCGACCCGCCGAGCAGGGCTGCGAGCACAAGGTTGATGCCCCGGCTTTCGGGTGCAAGGATCAGAAACGCCAGATCGGCAATCAGGGCCAGCACAGCCACACCGATCAGCACACGGCGGCGGTCCGTCCGGTCAGAAAGCACACCGACCGGTATCTGTATGAACGCGCCCGCAAGGATCGGCACCGAGGTGAACAATGCAATGGCAGCAAGGTTCAATCCGACTTTCGAGGCATAGACCGCAGCCAATGTGCCAAACGCCGCATTTGATACACCGACCCAGAAAACCGCAAATACAGCGACGGGCGAGTTTCGCCAAAGGCTTCGGATATTGAGGTTGACCGATGCCAGCGGGGCCGGCGTCTTGGTCGAGCTGATCGCTGTGGGCACCAGCGCCATGCAGTAGAATATGGCACCCAAGGCAAAGAATACAAATCCGTTCGGGTCGCCCAGCGTCAGCATCATCTGGCCTGCTGTGCTCGCCCCCAGATTGACCATAGTATAGACGCCAAAGATGCGGCCGCGCTGTTCGGGTTCAGCCTGTTCGCTCAGCCAGCTTTCGACGATCATCGCCGCCCCGGCAAAGCAGAACCCGCAGACCCCGCGTAGCGCGATCCATGCCCAAGGCGTTATCACAATCGCACTGGCAAGGATCGAAATCGCGGCAATGGCTGCCATCGCCCCGAATGCACGGATATGCCCGACGCGCCCCACCAGCCGGGATGTCATGATACACCCCGACACATAGCCCAAGGCCCATCCGGTCCCGAGCAACCCCAGCGACACATCGCTGAAGCCTTCGTTGGTGCCACGAATGGGCAGGATCAAACCGTTGATCCCACCGGCAAACAGCAAAAAGAACGACCCCAGCAAAAGGGCACTTACGGGGAGGAATTGTCTGATCATCAAAGGTCCAAAGCTGATAGGTTAGTGCCACCAATGTGACAGACCCTGCAGCAAGTGGAAACCGGCACATGTTTGATTTTTTGGTCCAGCCATGACTAGGATAGGCGGGATAAGGGTGGCGCGTGTGCCCAATGAGAGGAAAATCCATGTGTGGACGGATGGCAATCACCATGCCCCACGACGCCATGTCACAATTGTTCAGGGCAGTGCGTGCAAATGATCTGCCGCCGGTGCCTGACTTCAATGTTTGCCCGACCACAAATGTCCACATCATAACGTCTGACGCTACCGGCGCGCGGCGGCTGTCTGCGATGCGCTGGGGGCTGATCCCTGCATGGTACAAAAAACCGGGTGACGGCCCGCTGTTGATCAATGCCCGGTCCGAGACGATTGCGGATAAACCTGCATTTCGCCACGCCGTGCGCGAACGGCGCGGGCTGATTGTGGCCAGCGGATTTTATGAATGGACCAAGGACGCGACAGGGGCGCGCGACCCGTGGTATATCACAAAGGCTGACGGATCACCGCTGGCTATTGCGGCTGTCTGGCAAGACTGGACCGATACCGAGGGCAGCCGCATTGCCACCTGTGCGGCGCTTACGACAGCAGCCAACCCCGCGATGCAGGCAATTCATCACCGTATGCCGGTCATTATCGAACCTGACGACTGGCCGTTGTGGCTGGGCGAGGCGGGCAAGGGGGCGTCGCCCCTGATGCGTGCGGCACCAGATGACACTTTGCACTGGCACCGTGTTGGCCGTGCGGTCAATTCCAATCGCGCCAGCGGACCGGAATTGATTGAACCGTTCGAGATTGATCAGGCATAGTCACGCCAACAGCCCCTGTGGTTCACAAATACCGTGATCCACAAGGGCTGTCGAAGAAGTTTCGCCGCGCTTTGGTCGCGGTTTAGTTGTCGGTCTCGGCAAGCTCGTAGGAAAATGATCCCTCGATCACTTCGCCACTGGCGCTTGCACCGCTGTAGGTTGCAGGCGTTTCCTCGGTGATCGTCAATATAAATGATCCGTTCACTGGAATAGGATCGCTGACCCAGCTATCTTCGGGGCCGGCAAGGGTGTGCGCGGCTTCGCTGTTGTTGGTAAAGGTGATTGTATCACCCACATCCGCATTCACGATGACCGGAAAATAACCCAGATCCATGATCTTGACGGTCTGATCTTCTGCATTTGCAGAAGTGGCAAGAAATGTTGTGGCAACAGTAAAGGCGCAGACGCCTTTTAGAAATGTATTCAGCATGACAAATGCTCCTTGTAACGGCCCCACCCGGTAACAGATGATTTTCTATATAAGATAATTGAGGCGAAATTTAGGCAAAGCCGGTGGATCAGGGGCTTTGGAACCTTCACCGCTCAACCCCCTCACTTCTTTTCGGGCATCGCCTGTGCCTGACCGGCCAGCCATCTGCGAAACGAAACAAGTGCCGCGGTCTCTTCACGGCCCTCGGGCCAAACCAGATAGTAACTTCCGATGCTTTGCGTGGTTTGGGCTGAGGCCAGCATCAACTGTCCGCTTTTCAAATAAGGTTCTGCAAAGAATGTCGGCAACAGTGCGACCCCTAGCCCGTGGATCGCCGCCTGCGCCATGGTTGCAAACTGGTCAAACATCATTCCGTCCGCCGGTTCCGCCTCGACACCCAATGCAGCCAGCCACCGCGCCCAGCCGCGCGGTCGGGTTTCAAGATGCAACAACGTGAGCTTCAACATATCCGCCGCATCCGTCAGGGGTGTCGCCAGCAGATCAGGTGCGCAGACGGGTACAACCGTTTCCGGCATCAGTGGCAGGTAACTTACCGCCGGCCAATCCTCATGACCAAAATGAATGGCCGCATCAAATGGGCTGTCAAGCATGGCAAACGGCTGCAACCTTGTGCTCAAATTCACCGTGACCTCGGGATGGCTGCGCGCAAAATCGGCAAGGCGAGGGGCCAGCCAGTGCATGCCGAACGCAGGCAATATCGCAAGGTTCAGGTGCCCGCCTTTGGGATTTGTGCGCGCGGCCACAGATGCACGGGCGAGCCGGTTCAGGATATCGCGCACGTCACCGACATAGGTCTGCCCCGCCTGTGTCAGCGTCAACTGTCGCCCTTGCCGTATAAACAGATCAACACCCAATTGCTCTTCAAGTGTCTTGAGCTGGCGGCTGATCGCGCTTTGCGTCAGCGACAATTCCTGCGCGGCTTTGGTCGCCGATCCCAGCCGCGCCACAGCCTCGAACGCCAGCAGCGCCGAGATAGAGGGCAAAAAACGGCGTGGCGCGATCATATGATTTTTTCTCATGAGTGCAGGATAAAGCAGCGATAGAACTCTGTGGATGAATTTGCAATACTAGCGCCAAATTCCGCAGCTATCAGGAGAAATTCGATGAACGCCGAAGCCCCGATTCTCAAAGCCAAAGACGCGCCTGATCTTGGCACTTTCGACTGGTCCGACCCGTTTCGCTTGTCAGACCAGCTGACCGAAGACGAACGTATGATCCAGGATTCTGCGCGCGCTTACGCTCAGGAAAAGCTGCAACCCCGCATCATCGACGCCTTTGCGAACGAGACCACGGACGCCAGCATCTTTAAAGAAATGGGCGAGATGGGCCTGATGGGCATCACCATCCCCGAGGAATATGGCGGTTTGGGTGGCAATTATGTATCCTACGGTCTGGTCGCACGTGAAGTCGAGCGGGTGGATTCGGGATACCGTTCGATGATGTCTGTGCAGGCCAGCCTCGTGATGTATCCGATTTATGCATACGGATCGGAAGCGCAGCGAAAGAAGTTCCTGCCCAAATTGTGCAGCGGTGAATGGATCGGCTGCTTTGGCCTGACGGAACCGGATGCCGGGTCGGACCCTGCGGGCATGAAAACCCGCGCTGTGAAAACGGCGAATGGCTACAAGATCACCGGGTCAAAGATGTGGATTTCGAACGCGCCGATTGCGGATGTGTTTATGGTTTGGGCCAAGTCCGACGAACACGGTGGCAAAATCCGCGGGTTCGTGCTGGAAAAAGGCATGGAAGGTTTGAGTGCGCCAAAGATCGGCAATAAACTGTCCCTGCGCGCGTCGATCACCGGCGAGATTGTGATGAAGGACGTTGAGGTCGGCGATGATGCGTTGCTGCCGCACGTGCAAGGTCTGAAAGGTCCGTTCGGGTGTTTGAACCGCGCGCGCTATGGGATCTCATGGGGTGCGATGGGGGCCGCTGAATTTTGCTGGCATGCGTCACGTCAATATGGGCTGGACCGCAAGCAGTTTGGCAAACCGCTTGCGCAAACGCAGCTTTTTCAGAAAAAGCTCGCCGACATGATGACGGAAATCTCGCTGGGTTTGCAGGCATCCTTGCAAGTGGGGCGTCTGATGGATGCGGCCAATGCGGCGCCGGAAATGATTTCGATCGTGAAACGCAACAACTGCGGCAAGGCGCTTGATATTGCGCGGATGAGCCGCGACATGCACGGCGGCAACGGGATATCGGGCGAATTTCAGGTGATCCGACACATGATGAACCTCGAGACGGTGAACACCTATGAGGGCACGCATGATGTGCACGCGCTGATCTTGGGTCGTGCCCAAACCGGATTGCAGGCGTTTTTCTAAAGGGTCAATTGGGGGCTTTGCCCCCAAACCCCCAGGAATATTTAAGGCCAAAAAGAATTAAGGGCAGCCATGGACCGCGTCTCTATTGTGCACGACAATTTTCTGCGGCGGGTCCGCGCGCAAGATTTTCCGGTTTCCGAAAGTACAGCCAAGAGTTTGCCCGCTGATCAGACGCTGAGCCTATACCGCGCCCAAGTATTGTCCCGCGCGCTCGACCTGCAAAGTCGGGTGATGCAGAAAGCGGGGCAGGGGTTTTATACCATCGGGTCAAGCGGCCATGAAGGCATGGCGGCAGTTGCCCATGCCCTGCGCCCCGATGATATCGCGTTCCTGCACTACCGTGATGCCGCGTTCCAGATTGCGCGGGCCGATCAGGTTGGCAGCAAGACCATGATGCGCGATATGTTGTTGTCCTTTGCCTGCGCGGTGGACGACCCGATCAGCGGCGGACGGCATAAGGTGCTGGGGTCGCGTGCATTGATGATCCCGCCCCAAACCTCGACCATTGCCAGCCATCTGCCCAAGGCGGTTGGGGCGGCGCACAGTATTACACTGGCGCGGCGCAACCGTCCCGAGCATAGCGTTTTACCGCGTGACGGAATTGCAATGTGCAGCTTCGGGGATGCGTCCGCCAACCACTCGACCGCCCAAGGGGCGATCAACGCGGCATGCTGGACCTCTGTAAAAGGTGTGCCGCTGCCGTTGCTGTTTGTTTGTGAGGATAACGGCATCGGCATATCGACCAAGACACCTGCCGGATGGATTAAAGCGTCGATGTCGCAGCGTCCCGGATTGACCTATTTCGAAGGCAACGGGCTTGATCTGTTCGACGCATATGCCGTTGCCAAGGAAGCCGCCGATTGGGTTCGCACCCACCGTAAACCTGCGTTTCTGCATCTGCGCACCGTACGGCTTTATGGTCACGCAGGCCCGGATGTGGTGACGTCATATTTGCCCAAATCCGAGGTCGAGGCGGACGAAGCCCATGATCCGTTGCTGTATTCAGCGGGGGCGTTGGTTGCAACCGGTGCGGCGACCGCTGATGAGACTTTGGCGATTTATGAACAAACGCTGGCAGATGTCGCCGCCGCAGCAAAGGAAATGGCCGACATCCCACGGCTGAAAACCGCGGGCGATGTGATGGCAAGCCTGATCCCGCCACCGCGCAAAAATGCCCCGTCGAACGGCCCGACGCCCGAGGCCCGCGAGGCGATATTCGGCGGCGACTTGGCGCAGATGGATACCCCCCAACCGATGTCACGACTGATCAACTGGGCGCTGCATGATCTGATGCTCGCCCACCCCGAGACGTTGTTGATGGGCGAGGATGTCGGTCGCAAGGGTGGTGTGTATGGCGTCACCCAAAAACTGCATGCGCGCTTTGGCCCTGCGCGGGTGATCGACACGCTGCTGGATGAACAAAGCATTCTGGGCCTTGCCATCGGCATGGCGCACAACGGGTTTATCCCGATGCCGGAGATCCAGTTTCTCGCCTATCTGCACAATGCCGAGGACCAGTTGCGCGGTGAGGCGGCGACCTTGCCGTTTTTCTCGAACGGGCAATGGACCAACCCCATGGTGCTGCGCATTGCGGGGCTGGGATATCAAAAAGGCTTTGGCGGTCATTTCCACAATGACAACTCGCTCGCCGTGCTGCGTGACATTCCCGGTCTTATTATCGCCTGCCCTTCGACGGGTGACGATGCGGCGCTGATGCTGCGCGAGGCGCACCGCCTTGCGCGCGAGGAACAGCGCGTTGTGGTGTTTGTGGAACCCATCGCACTTTATCCGATGCGCGATTTGTTTGAGCCGGGCGATGGCGTTTGGATGCGCAGCTATCCGGCACCGGATACGCGGATTGCACTAGGCGAGGTTGGCATTCATGGCGACGGCGGTGATCTGGCGATTGTGACTTATGGCAATGGTCATTACCTCAGCCGTCAGGCGCAGCATGATTTGGCGCAGAAAGGTGTGAATGTGCGGGTTATCGACCTGCGCTGGCTGGCACCTTTGCCCGTGTCAACGATGTTGAAAGCCGTCGGCAAACGCCCTGTTCTGATTGTCGATGAATGCCGCCACACAGGCGGGCAGGCCGCCGAGTTGATGGCGATATTTGCCGAAAACGGCGTGACGGACATGGCGCGGCTGACTGCCCAGGACAGCTTTATTGCGACCGGTCCCGCTTATGGTGCTACGCTTCCGTCACGTGCAGGGATTGTTGACGCAGCGCAGGCGCTTTTGGCGGGATGATAGCGCCAACATGATTCGATCCATCTGATTCGAAACCGAACAGGGTCTCGGTGTTTATCTTGGACGTATCTTTCTGGCGGGATTGCCTATCTATGTCAGCCGTCTGTTATTTAACCATAAAACTGACCTTCCGACCTTTTTTGCACACGTGTGCAAAAATTTGTTGAAAAAATACCTGACTTGACCCACCGTAAGGATGCGCTGCGCGGTGGCGGGGATCAGGGGGAAACATGGCTGAAATTCAACTGCGCAATATCAATAAGCGCTGGGGCAGCTTTGTGGGGGTCGAAAACTTCAATCTTACCATCGCCGATCAGGAGTTTCTGGTGCTGCTTGGGCCGTCGGGCTGCGGCAAAACCACCACCATGCGGATGATTGCAGGGCTTGAGGATATCACCGAAGGCGAGATCTTGATCGACGGTAAAGTTGTCAATGATCTGGACCCCAAAGACCGCGATGTGGCGATGGTGTTCCAGTCTTATGGACTATATCCGCATATGAACGTCTATGAAAATATCCGCTTCCCGCTCAAGGTGCGCAAGGTGCCGGACGCCGATCATGACGCCCGCGTGCGGCGCGCCTCTGCCATGGTTGAATTGGACGATTTCCTGCACCGCAAGCCCGCCGAACTCAGCGGTGGTCAGCGCCAGCGCGTCGCCTTGGCCCGTGCGATCGTACGCGAACCCAATGTGTTCCTGATGGACGAGCCGCTGTCGAACCTTGATGCCAAATTGCGCGTCAGCACACGGGCGCAAATCAAGAACCTCAGCCATGAATTGAAAGTCACCACCGTCTATGTGACCCATGATCAGATCGAGGCGATGACCCTTGCCGACCGCGTTGTGGTGATGAAGCAGGGCAAGGTTCAACAGGTCGGCACGCCCACGGAAATTTACGACAATCCGGCAAATACCTTTGTGGCATCCTTCATCGGCTCGCCCGCGATGAACCTGATGGATGGCACGATCAAAGGTGGCACATTTACTGGCAAGAACGTCGAAATTGATGGTCTCACGGCAGCAGACGGCGAGGTCACACTGGGCTTTCGTGCCGAGGATGCCGCGGTTACAGCCACGGGCGAAAAAGGCCAGATTGCAGCACCGGTTTACACCATCGAACTGCTGGGCGATGCGGTCATGCTGGCCGTGCGTGCAGGCGGGCAACTGGTATCGGTGAAAGCCGGCAAAGAATTTCGCGCAGAAATCGGCAGTGATATCGCCTTCACGGTATCCCCCGACATCTGCCACATATTTGATCGCGCAACAGGCGTACGGGTCTGACCGCGGCCACTTGCCCTGAACGGGGCCAAACCAAGGGGTGCAGCCTTGCAAGATGCACCCATATAAAATGCAACAGGGAGTTTGCACCAATGTTAAAGAAACTAGCACTAGCCGGCGTCGTATCCTTGATGGGGTCAACTGCGTGGTCCGCCTGCGCATTCGAGAATACCGTTGAGGTTAAAACGCTTTCCGCAGGATTTGAGGCATGGAAAGCCGTCACCGATGCGATGGCCGAATGTGGCAACGTCCAGGCAGAGCTTGATCAGGAATTCCGTACCAAGCAGCCCGCCGCCTTTGAAGCCAATCCGGCGCTTTACCAAATTGGTGGCGTGTCCAACGGTACGATTACACCGCTTCTGAACGCTGGCACGATCCGCCCGCTGGATGATCTGGTTGCCAAGTACGGCCAGAACCTTGCACCCAACCAGTTGATCAAAATCGACGGCAAGACCATGGCGATCGCGATGATGGTGAACACCCAGCATCTGATGTACCGCGAGGACATATTTGCGGATCTTGGCATCGCTGTGCCAACGACATGGGATGAAGTGTACGCCGCCGCCGAAGTCATCAAAGCCGCAGGCGTTGTGGACTATCCGATGGGTGCCACAATGGCATCGGGCTGGAACCTCGCGCAGGAATTTGTGAACATGTACCCCGGTTTCGGTGGCCAGTATTTCAACGAAGACAATACAACCGCTGTGAATTCCGAAGCTGGCATCAAAGCTCTGGAAGAGATGAAAAAGGCACTGCCCTACACCGACCCGGAAGTTTTGAACAGCGACAGCACAGTCGTCCAGCAGCAGTTCCAGCAGGGCAAGATCGCTATGGCAAACCTGTGGTCCAGCCGTGGCGGTGCCATGGAGGATGCGGCAGAAAGCGCAGTTGTGGGCAAAGTCAAAATGGCCGCAGCCCCGATTGCGATGGAAGGCGGCGCACCTGCAACGACGCTGTGGTGGGACGGTATCGTGATTGCCACCAACATCTCTGACGAGGAAGCGGACGCTGCATTCCGCGTTGCGATGGAAGGCATGGATACCGAAATGGTCACAGCGAACAACGACGCAGCGATCTGGCTGATCCCCGGTTATGTGCCCGGTCCCTTGGCAGCAGGCGCTGTTGCAACCGCAACAGCCAACCCCGCGCCACCGGCCTATCCATCAACCACACAGATGGGTCTGTTGCACACTGCCCTTGGCAACGAAATCCCTGCGTTCCTGACCGGTTCTCGTGATGCCGCGGCCACACTGGCGGCGATTGAAGAAGCCTATACCACATCCGCAAAAGAAGCGGGCCTGTTGAAATAATCAACGACCTGTCTGGCCGGATACGCTCCGGCCAGACACACCGAGGCTGAGGATTCAAATCGGGCGGATTTTGTCAGGGGCACCATCGGTTTTGCCCCTCACCAAGACCGCATCACCAAATTCGTTTCGATGCCGGACGACCGGACCAAAAAAAACGGGGGATCACTTATGAAGTTCAAGACCTTTGCGGCTTTTGTCGGCCCGTCCGTCTTTATGATGATCCTGTTCATCGCCTTGCCATTGGTGAGCGTGTTCATGGAAAGCTTCAAAAACACCTATGACCTGCGCGAACAGGTCGAGATCGAGACCTGCACACCCGGTTTTCTGACCCAGACCTGTGTGACAGAGATCAAGAATATCCCGCAGCTGGACGAGGCCGGTAAACCGATCAAGATCACCGAATGGGTGGGGCTGGAAAGCTATCGTTCGGTGTTGCAGATGGAAAAGGTCTGGGCGGCGGTCGGGTCCGGCAACCTTGGCGATATCCTGCAAATCGACTTCTGGAAGGCGCTGCGATTCACCTTGATGTTCACGCTACTGACCTTGCCGCTGGTGATCGGCGTGGGGCTGTTGATTGCGCTTGCGGTCAATAATGCAACGCAGGCGTTCAAAGGTCCGGTGATCTTTGTGTCGCTGCTGCCGTTCATCATCACGCCGGTCATCGGGTCATTGTCGATCTATTGGTTGTTTGTCGGTGACGGTATCCTGACCTCGATGATTGAGCGGTGGACAGGCACGGATATTGCGATGTTTGCCCAAGGCTGGACCATTGAATTGCTGATGTATTTCTACCGCGTCTGGCACGTCGCCCCGTTTGCCTTCGTGATTTTCTATGCGGGCCTGCAATCGGTCAACATGGACACGCTGGAATCTGCGGTGATCGACGGGGCCACCCGCCTGCAACGCCTGCGCCATGTGATCATCCCGCATCTGATGCCGCTGATCGTGTTCATAGCACTTATTCACCTGATGGACTGCTACCGCGTGTTCGAGGAAATTGTCGGCTTCCGCTCTCAGGCACATGTGATTTCGCTGCAATGGCTGACCTATGATTTCCTGACGCCGGACGATGCGGGCAACCGTGCCATCAGCCGTGCCTCTGCATCTGCCATGCTGACCATGATCGGGATCATCTTTCTGCTGATCTGGCCGCTGCGCCGCACATGGAAAGACCACAAAGGCGGGGCGCATTGATGACCGGTCACACAACAGCCATCCGCCAAAACAGGAGCGCCACACCATGAGTTCAACGTCAAAAGCCATGCGGCAATCGTTCGGCCTGCGCTTTGCGTCCGGCGCGTTCCTGACCTTCTGGTGCGTCATCGCCGCCTTCCCGATTGCATGGATTGCTATCATGAGTTTCAAGTCGCCGGTGGATGCCTTCGCCGACAGTCCGTGGGATGTGATCCTGGGGCCAGCGACCGTTGCCAATGGCGATGGCCTGTCGATCATGGATATCGTGGTGGGCTTGGTCGTGCTGTTTTTCGCGGTGCGCTGGGCGTTCACAAAACTGCCGTCTCTGGTGACACAATACGCAAACGGTCCGTTCCTGATCTTGGGCTGGCTGGTGGGCGCTGCGGTCTATGCGATTGCATTCCTGCTGGTGTTTTTTGGATTGCTGCCGCTGATCATGGGGCCGGTCAATTCTGTCCTCGGGCCGCTGGGCGATCCTGTGCTGGGCATGACAACTCAGCATTATGTATCGGTCTGGGTTGAAAATGAATTCTACCGCAACTTCCTGAACTCGCTGCTGGTGACGGTCGGCGTTGTGACTATCTCGCTGACCGTGGGCACGCTTGCGGGCTACGGGCTGGCGCGGTCCGGCTCCGATTTTGCGTTCTGGTTGCTGATCCTCGCGCTGGTATTCCGCGCCTTGCCACATTCGGTTCTGGTCGCGGGGTATTTGCCTTGGTTCATCAACTCTGCCGAGATTTTGCGCCCGATCTTTGGGGATGTCTCTCCGACACTCTACGGTCAACCCTGGGCTGTGATCGCGGTGCTGGTGGCGATCAATCAGCCGTTTACGATCTGGATGCTGCGGTCATTCTTCCAGAACATTCCCGCCGAGTTGGACGAGGCTGCGCGCGTTGACGGTTGTTCACATTTCCAAGCCTTCCGCCGCGTGATCATGCCGGTGATGTGGCCGGGGGTGATCACCACAGGTCTGTTCAGTTTTCTGCTCGGGTATAACGATTTTCTGGTGACCTCCCTGCTGCTGGACGCGCAAAACCAGACGATGGTGCCGGCAATTGCAGGCTACTTCAACCGCGAGACAACGACGACCGATCAGGTCGAAGCGGTTGCGGCGGCGGTATCCATCACAGCGCCGCTGTTCCTGCTGGTCATGGTTTTCCAACGCCAGATCGTGTCAGGCCTGACGGCAGGGGCGGTGAAGGGATGAAAGGATCACGCCCGGAACAAGCCGTGCTTACCCGTGACACGGACATGTCGAAAACAGATGAGACCCGCGCTGTCATAGAAAACATGGTGGACGGCCTGAACGATCACACCATCGACGGCATAGGTGCGTTTTTCCACGACAGCTTTCGTTGGATGGGCAACCACGGCTGCGGCACCAAGACGGGTTTGACCGAATTTCAGGACAACTGGCAACGCCCCTTTCAAGCGGCGTTCTCCGACAAGGTCTGCGTCGACGAAGCCCGCATGTTCATGGGCGAATGGGCCGCTGCCTTTGGCCGTCAAGAGGCGACACATTCGGGCACCTTCATGGGTGTGGCCCCCAACGGAAAACGCGTTGAAATTCGCTATATGGATTTTTGGAAAGTCGAAAATGGTCGCATTTCAGACAACTGGGTGATGGTCGATTTCCCACACGTGCTTGCGCAACTTGGGGTGGATATTTTCAAGGGTGAAGGCTGGGAAGCCTTTGATCGCGGCGACAAAACCCCGCCGCGACCCGCATCATGAACGAGGCATAAAATGACGATTGAATACCTGAAGCGCGGAAAATCTGACGCAGAGCGCGGCGAGGACGATGCAAAAACGCGCGCCGTGGTCGAGGCCACGCTGAAAGACATCGAGGCGCGTGGCGATGTGGCGGTGCGCGCTTTGTCCGAGAAGTTTGACAAATACTCGCCTGCGTCCTTCAGGTTGTCTGCGGACCAGATCGAGGCGCTGATGGCCCGCGTGACCTCGCGCGAGATGGCTGATCTAAAGTTTGCCCAAGAAAACGTGCGTAAATTCGCGCAGGCGCAGCGCGACTCAATGCTAGATATCGAGGTTGAGATGCAGCCCGGTGTGATCCTGGGTCACAAGAATATCCCCGTGCAGTCGGTGGGCTGTTACGTCCCCGGCGGCAAGTTCCCCATGGTCGCCTCCGCGCATATGTCAGTGGCCACGGCGAGCGTTGCAGGGGTTCCGCGGATAATCGCCTGCACCCCGCCGTTCAATGGCGAACCGAACCCGGCGGTGATCGCCGCGATGCACCTTGGCGGCGCGCACGAGATTTATGTGATGGGCGGTATCCAAGCCGTTGGCGCAATGGCGATCGGCACCGAAACCATTGATCCTGTGCACCTGCTGGTTGGCCCGGGCAACGCCTTTGTCGCTGAGGCCAAGCGCCAGCTCTTTGGGCGCGTCGGCATTGATCTTTTTGCCGGACCAACCGAGACCATGGTCATTGCTGATGAAACTGTTGACGCTGAAATCTGTGCGACGGATTTGCTGGGTCAGGCGGAACATGGCTATAATTCGCCTTGCGTTTTGGTGACCAATTCCAAAAAGCTTGCGCGAGAAACCCTGCGCGAGATTGAGCGTATTCTGGACATCTTGCCGACTGCTGGCACCGCCCGTGTGTCATGGCAAGACTACGGCGAAGTCATCGTCTGTGACACCTACGATGAAATGCTTGCCTTGGCCGATGACATCGCGTCAGAACATGTGCAGGTGATGACCGACCGCGACGATTGGTTCCTCGACAACATGACCTGTTACGGCGCGCTGTTTTTGGGCGCACGGACCAACGTGGCGAACGGAGACAAGGTGATCGGCACCAATCACACTTTGCCGACGAAAAAGGCGGGGCGGTACACGGGTGGTCTTTGGGTCGGTAAATACCTCAAGACCCACAGCTATCAAAAGATCACCACAGATGAAGCAGCAGCAGAGATCGGCTCGTACGGCTCGCGTCTGTGCATGCTGGAAGGGTTCGTGGGGCACGCCGAGCAATGCAATATACGGGTACGGCGATATGGCGGGGTCAATGTGCCCTATGGCGAGGGTGCACCTGCGATGGAGGCGGTGGAGTAGAGCGCAGCGGCGCTCTATGAGAGACGCTGTCTCTCAAACTCTCTGGGATATTTTTAACCAAAAAGAGACAATATGGACAGGCATACGCAACATAAAGCAATGATCGCCCCGCTTAGGGCGTCGATGTATGATTTTGAGGGGGGCAGCGTGCGCGCAGCCCTTCATGATCTATGTGCCGATAATGCGGTATTTCGTGTGTGCTTTCCCTTTGAAAGCACCACTGGCGTGGATGCGTATTTCGACCAGGTCTATGCGCCGTTGGTCAGGGCCATTCCCGATCTAGAACGCCGCGATGCTATTGTGATGTCGGGGCCGACGTCCGAAGGGCATGACTGGATCGGGTGCGCCGGGTTCTATTGCGGGACATTCAAAGGGCCATGGCTCGATATTCCGGCTACAGGTCATTTGATCCACATGCGGTTCCATGAATTTTACCGCGTTGTCGATGGCAAGGTTTTGGAAATGCAGGCGCTTTGGGATATTCCCGAGGTGATGATGCAGGCGGGCGCTTGGCCAATGGTGCCCTCGCTGGGCCGCGAATGGCATATTCCCGGACCCGCCAGCAATGACGGGATTGTGCCCGGTCCTTATGACGCGGAGCAAGGGCAGGCGACCTGCCGGCATATCATCAACATGTTGGAGCATATGAAGCGTCACCCAAGTCAGGGCGGCCCCGAGCTGATGGAAATGCCACGTTTCTGGCACCCACGGATGACGTGGTACGGGCCATCGGGCATCGGCACGGGGCGGGGTATCGACGGGTTCCGCAACTGGCACCAAAAGCCGTTTCTGACGGCCATGCCGGACCGCGGCAAATATGTGGACGAAATCAACTATCATTTCTTTGGCGACCGCCAATACGCCGCCGTGACGGGCTGGCCGGATATGTACCAGTCGATCAGCCATGGTGGCTGGCTCGGCATCGCGCCCACAGGCAAGAAAATCGAAATGCGCAGCCTTGATTTCTGGCGGCTTGAAAACGGGCTGATCCGCGAAAACTGGGTGTTGGTGGACCTGCTGCACATGTATGATCAGATCGGGGTCGATGTGCTGGCGCGGATGCGCGAGTTTAACAAAGTGCGCCCCGGCTTTGATACCGAGACTGGAATTGCCCTTTGACGAAATTACCCAAAACACCCTCCTTCAACCTCGCAGGCAAACGCGCGCTTGTGACCGGTGCATCCTCCGGTATCGGGCTGGGCTGTGCGGTCGCCTTGGCCGAAGCGGGCGCGCATGTCGTCTGTGCCGCACGGCGCGCAGATGTGTTGCAGGCGTCGGTTCATACGATGGCGGCGCAAGGCTGGTCGGTCGAGGCCATGACCATGGATCAATCGGACCTCGGTGCGGTTGAGGCTGCCTTTGCAGAGCCATTCGATATTGTTTTGAACTCGGCCGGACTGGCGCGCCACTCGGCGGCGGTTGACACAACGCCTGACGACTATGACGCCGTGATGGATATCAACGTCAAAGGCGCATATTTCCTGTCGACTGCCGCCGCCCGTGCGATGATGGCTGCAGTTAAACCCGGCAGTATCATCCACATCAGCAGCCAGATGGGGCATGTAGGCGGCATTGAACGCGCGGTATATTGTGCGTCCAAACATGCGGTGCAGGGCATGGTCAAAGCGATGGCTGTCGAATGGGGCAAGGCGGGCATCAGGATCAACACGATCTGCCCGACGTTCATCCGCACGCCGCTGACAGAGCCGACATTCAACGATCCTGAACGTCTTGCGTGGATCATGGACAAGATCAAATTGCCGCGCGTGGGCGAGGTGGCTGACATCATGGGCGCGGCGTTGTTTCTGGCCTCGGATGCATCGGCCATGGTCACAGGCACGGCGATGATGATCGACGGCGGCTGGACGGCGGATTGATGAGCAAAGTAACCGCCCTTGATGTTGCGCAAAAGGCCGGGGTCAGCCGCTCGGCGGTCAGCCGTGTCTTTACGCCCGGCGCATCGGTCAGCAAGGCGGTCAAAAACAAAGTGCGTGCGGCGGCGCGTGAACTTGGCTACCGGCCCAACGTACTGGCCCGCAGCCTGATCACCGGACGCAGCCGGATCATCGGGTTGGTTGTGGCCTATCTTGAGAACCAGTTTTACCCCGAAGCGATTGAAAAGCTGTCAAAGTCCTTGCAGGAACGCGGCTATCACGTGCTGGTTTTCATGGCCTCGAACGACAGTGCCGCAACCCAGAAAGTCATCGACGAATTGCTGGATTATCAGGTGGACGGCATCATTGCCGCCTCTGTCGGCATGTCCAACGACCTGACCCGCCGCTGCGAAGAGGCGGGCATTCCCATCGTGCTGTTCAACCGTGACCAATATGACGACCGGCTGTCGAGCGTGACCTCTGACAATGTGGCGGGCGGGCGCAAATTGGCTGCGTTTCTTGCCTTGGGCGGGCATCGGCGCATCGGCCATATCGCCGGTTGGGAGGGTGCCTCGACCCAGATTGACCGCGAGGCGGGTTTCAAGGCGGGTCTGCTGGAGGCGGGTCTGAAACTGGCGGCGCGGCAGGTTGGCAACTTCAACTTTGAACAGGCCAAAGCGGCGGCGCGCGACATGTTCGACCGCGATGATTACCCCGATGCGGTGTTTGTCACCAATGACCACATGGCCTTTGCCGTAATGGATGTGCTGCGGTTCGAGCTCGGGCTTTCGATCCCGAATGACGTGTCCGTGGTAGGTTACGATGACGTCAGCCTTGCTGCATGGCCCAGTTATAACCTGACCACCGTGCGCCAGCCTGCCAACCGTATGGTGGCTGAGACGGTCGATATTTTAGTGACCCGCATCGAGGACACCGATGCCATTCCGCGCCGTGTTGCCATTGACGGGCCGTTGATCATACGCGGCTCTGCCCGCACACCAAAAGGATAAGCCATGCACGGTTTCGACGCCAAATTCAAAGACTTCCCCGACTACATAATCAGCATCACACGCGAGATCTGGGAGGATCGCGGCATTGCGACGCTGCACCGGTATTACAGCGATGATATCGTCGTGCGCTCGCCCGGATCCGTTGTCATTGGTAATCAGAAAGTTATCGGTGCCACCATGGCGACCTTGGCTGAGTTTCCGGATCGCACGCTCTTGGGCGAAGACGTGATCTGGTCCGGCACTCCAGAGGACGGCATGTTGTCGTCGCACCGATTGCTGTCGACAGCGACACATACCAACGACGGGATGTACGGCAAGGCAACAGGCAAGAAACTGACCTACCGCATTCTGGCTGACTGCCATGCGATCAACAACCAGATCAACGACGAATGGCTGATCCGTGATCAAGGTGCAATTGTGCGCCAGATGGGATGGGATCCCAAGGCCTATGCCGCTGACCTGATTGAGCGCGAAGGCGGGCCGGATAAATGTGTGCAGCCACTGACGCCAGCGACTGACCAGCCCGGTCCCTACAAAGGGCGCGGCAATGACAACGAATGGGGCGCGAAATACGCTGATATCCTGACGCGGTTGATGGGTGCCGATATGGCGCTGATCCCGCATGAATATGACCGCGCGGTACAGACCGAATACCCCGGCGGCGTCCAAGGTCACAGCCACGGGTCGGTTGACGGTTTCTGGATGGGCCTGCGCGCGTCATTCCCGAATGCAGAATTCAAGATCGACCATGTGATTGGTCGCGACGATCCGTTAATGCCCCCGCGCGCTGCGGTGCGCTGGTCATTGACGGGCAAACATGACGGCTGGGGCTGCTTTGGGACGCCCACGGGCAAAGACGTATACATCCTGGGAATTTGCCATGCAGAGTTTGGCCCATGGGGCCTGCGCCGTGAATACGCGATCTATGACGAAACCATGGTCTGGAAACAGATTTTGTTGCAGACCGGATAAGGTCGCATCCTCCACACCAAATCCCTATTAAGGAACGCAAAATGACCCCTCACGACATGGAAAAACGCATTGTCCGCTACGGCGATCTGCAACCCTGCAAAACCGCCTTTATTGATGCGCATACGCCGGGCAGCGACCGGAAAGAGAACTTTACCATCATCGGTGGCGGGGTGTCGGAAAGCCCTGATCAACACGTTCATATCGGCATCCCGCACGGTTTCAACATCGGTGCTGCGGGCCAGCCGCCGCATTGCCGCAACTCCCTGCACAGCCACCGCACTGCGGAAGTATTCTTCATCCTGTCAGGTCGCTGGCGGTTCTTCTGGGGCCGTTGGGGGGATGCGGGCGAGGTGATCTTGAACCATGGCGACATCATCAACATCCCCACGGGCATTTTTCGCGGCTTCCAGAATGTCGGCACCGACTACGGGATGATCATGGCGGTGCTTGGCGGGGATGATGCGGGCGGCGGCGTGATCTGGGCACCGCAGGTGATTGAGGACGCAAAGGCGCATGGGTTGATCTTGGGCGAAAATGGCAAGCTTTATGATAGCAAAAAAGGTGCGAGCCTGCCTGAGGGCGTGGCACCGATGCCGCTGCTGACAGACGAAGAACTTAAGGCCTATCCCGAACCCACAACCCATGACGTTGTGCCAAATTATGTCGCGCGCTACCACGACCTGATGGCGCTGTCAGACCGCAAACCCGCATCGGTGATTGCCGAGAACGGTATCCTCAAGGACAAACCCGGCTTCGAGGTGGATTTTATTTCGAATGGATCGGCGACAGACGCAAAACACAGCCACGACAAACCGTCGGTCCTGATGCCCGTCAAAGGTCATTGGCGCGTGGATTATGACGGTGGCAGTGCAACCTTGGCCCCCGGTGATACGATGTCGGTGCCGGAAAACCTGGCGCATTCCGCAGTTCCGTCAATGACTGGCGAGGCGGCGCTGTATCATGTCGTAGCCACGGGTGATCCAGCCGGATTGACGTGGAGGGGCTGAGGCCTGCGCACGCTGGACTACATGTTAGGAACCTAAAATGACCATCAAAACAACCCACGTCGGATCATTGCCGCGCAGCCAAGACGTTGTCGATTTCATCTTTGCCCGCGAACATAACACGGCCTATGACCAAGCCGCTTTCGATGCCTGCATGACCGCCGCTGTATCGGCTACAGTTGCCAAACAGATAGCCGCCGGCGTGGATATCGTCAGCGATGGAGAGACCTCGAAAATCAGTTATGCCACCTACGTCAAAGATCGTTACACCGGATTTTCGGGCGACAGCCCGCGCAATGCGCCAGCGGACCTCAAAAAATTCCCCAGCTTTCTCAAACGCTTGGCTGATGAGGGCGGCACCCCGAAATATGCGCGGCCTATGTGTACGGGCGAGGTGAAGTCCAAAGGGCAGGGCGAGCTGCAAAAGGATATTGCAAACCTCAAGGCGGCGATGAAAACGCATGGGGCGACGCGCGGGTTTATGAACGCGGCCAGCCCCGGTGTGATCTCGCTGTTCCTGCAAAACGATCATTACAAAACCCGCGATGCCTATCTGGCGGCACTCGCGGATGCGATGAAAGATGAATACGAAACTATCGTGGCCGCAGGTCTGGATGTGCAGCTTGATTGCCCCGATCTGGCACTGTCGCGACATATGCTGTTCAACGATCTGTCCGATGCGGAATTTCTCAAGATCGCCAATTCACATGTCGAGGCGCTGAACCATGCGCTGCAAAACGTGCCGCAGGACAAGGTGCGCATCCACATCTGCTGGGGCAACTACGAGGGGCCGCATGTCTGTGACATCGGCATGGACAAGGTGTTTGATACGCTGATGAGCGCGAAGGCGCGTTATGTTTTGTTTGAAACATCCAACCCGCGCCATGCCCATGAATGGACGGTGTTCCGCGACCGCAAAGCGGATATTCCCGACGATAAGATACTGGTGCCGGGGGTGGTGGATACAACGACAAACTTTGTCGAACACCCTGAAGTCGTGGCGCAACGCATTGAACGGTTTACCGATATTGTAGGCGTGGACCGCGTGATCGCAGGCAGCGATTGTGGTTTTGGCACCTTTGCGGGGTTCGGTGCGGTGGACCCTGAAATTGCCTTTGCCAAACTGGGCGCATTGGCCGAGGGTGCAGCGATCGCAGGAAAACGCATATGAACGAGACCCTGCATGACCTGCTGAAACGTGTTGATACGCCCACAGTCTGCAACGCCATCGAAGTCGCCCAAGGCAGGCGCGGCTTCAACGCGTTCACCCGCGGCACGATGGTCTGTTCCGCACCGGGACGGGCGATGGTCGGCTACGCCCGCACCGCGCGTATCCAGGCTGTAAATCCTCCAAGCGAAGCGCCGGATGTGATCAAGGCCCGGCGTATGGCATATTATAAATACATGTCAGAAGGTTCGCGCCCAGGCATTGCTGTAGTGCAGGATATGGATGTGCCGAACGCAATTGGTGCCTACTGGGGCGAGATCAACACAAACGTACACAAGGCCTTTGGTCTGAACGGTGCGCTGACCGACGGCGTGATGCGCGACCTTGGCGATTTGCCGGACGGCTTTGCGGTGGTGGCAGGCTCCGTCGGGCCAAGCCATGGGTTTGTGCATGTTTTGGATTTTGACGAACCTGTCAAGATTTTTGGCATGACCGTGACACCCGGCGCGCTGGTCCATGCCGACCGCCACGGCGCGGTGGTGATCCCCGATGATGTGGTGCCGCAGCTGGAGGTGGCCATCGCACAGCTTTTCAAATCAGAAAAAGTCGTGTTCGACGCGGTCAAAGGCAAACAGATCGACTTTGCGGGTTTTGAGGCAGCTTGGGCCGCATTCGAGGCGTCGCGTACGTGAAATCGAGGTGGGCTATGCGCCCACCTTACTCTCTGACCGCCGGCGCACCGCCTTCAAAATTATTCCCATTCACATAATCACAAGGCGCTTCCTGCATTTCTAGATGCAGATGATCCGCGTTCAACGGATGCGCCCGCGCAAACGCTTCATCCACGTCAATGCCCAGTCCGGGCGCTGTGGGTGCCGCAATAAAACCGTCCTCAACCCGTATCGACCCTTTGATCAAACGCTCATGAAACGGCGTTTCGATGCTCTCGCACATCAGGATGTTCGGGATAGAAACCGCGAGATGAATGTTGGCTGCCCACTCCACAGGCCCTGCATACAGATGCGGCGCCATCTGGGCGTTATACACTTCTGCCATGGCCGCGACCTTTTTCATTTCCCAAATCCCGCCCGCACGCCCCAATGCAGGCTGCAAGATCGTCGCAGCCCCGGATCGCAACACAGTCGCAAATTCGGCCTTGGTGGTCAGTCGCTCGCCCGTGGCAATCGGGATGCGCACGGCCCGCGCCACCTTGGCCATTTCTTCAACATTGTCAGGCGGGACCGGCTCTTCAAACCACAAGGGTGAATACGGCTCCAACGCCTGACCCAACCGGATTGCACCCGCAGTGGAAAACTGCCCATGCGTGCCAAAGAGCAAATCCGCCTTGTCACCCACCGCCTCGCGAATGGCTTTGCAGAACGCCACCGATTGTGTGATGTCCGCCATCGCGGGCATATGGCCACCGCGCAGTGTATAGGGCCCCGCAGGGTCAAACTTGACCGCCGTATAGCCCCGCGCCACACAATCGGCAGCGGATTCGGCGGCCAATTCTGGCGAGGTCCAGAAGGCACCGTAATCCTGATGCGGCATCGGATAAAGGTACGTATAGGCCCGCACCCGTTCATTCATCTTGCCACCGATCAGCGCATAAACGGGCCGGTCGCGGTCTTTGCCCAGGATATCCCAGCAGGCAATCTCCAACCCCGAAAACGCACCCATGACGCTTAGATCAGGCCGCTGGGTGAAGCCGGACGAATAGGCACGCCGGAACATCAGTTCAATATTTTCGGGGTTCTCGCCTTCCATGTGGCGCGAGAACACATCCTCAATCACCGCCGTCATTGCCTGTGGCCCCACAGACGACGCATAACATTCGCCCCAGCCGACGATGCCAGTATCAGTGGTCAGCTTGACCAATATCCAGTACCGCCCGCCCCAACCGGGGGCAGGCGGGCTGGTGATGATCACGTCTAGGTCTTGCAGTTTCATTTCATTTCCCTAAATGGCGGGTGGGCGATGCGCCCACTTTACGTAAGGTGCAGCCGTGCTGCACCCTAACGGTTAAACACAATCACATTGCGCCGCGCGGCACCCGTCTTGGTGTCGGCAATCGCCTCGTTGATCTGGTCCAGCGACCACCGCCCCGAGATTAGCTCGTCCAGTTTCAAGCGGCCCTGTTGGTACAGATCAACCATCCACGGGATATCGCGGCTAATCACCACATCGCCCATTTTGGACCCGATCATGCCTTGCGCCATTGCGGCCAGATTAACCGGCTCAAACTGCGATTTGTCACCGGAATGGGTCATGCCCACCATGATCACCTTGCCGCCCGCCGCGAGATAATTTGGCGCGGCGTCATAGGCAGGGATCGCACCGACAGTCACAATCACCGCATCCGCCCCGCGCCCCATTGCTTTGATCGCTTCTTCCCACGGTTTTTCGGAACTGCCCAGGACACCATCCGTCGCCCCGAACTCGCGTGCGATTTGCAGTTTCTCGGCGCTCATATCCACCGCCACGATGCGCCGCGCGCCCGCAATCCGCGCGCCTTGGATGGCGTTCAACCCCACACCGCCCGCGCCAATGACCACAACGTCCTGTCCCGCGCGTAATCCCGCTGCGTTGACGACCGCACCGACACCGGTGATCACACCGCATGCAATCAGACTGGCTGCATCCTTGGGAATGTCATGGCTGATTTTGACGACCTGTGCCTGTTCCACAACGACCTTTTCGGCAAAGGCACCAGATGCCATCGCCTGATGCAGCTTGCCACCATCCACGGTTTTCAACGGCCCGTGATCGCCGTCATACGGCCTCTCGCAGACGGTTGGTTTGCCACTGGCGCAATTGGGGCAGGTGCCACAGGCGCGGATCAAAGTGACCACAACGCTGTCACCGATTGCGATACCCTGCACACGGTCGCCGAGCGCACTGACACGCCCCGCAGCCTCATGGCCATAGACCGCTGGCAACGATCCGCCCCAGGCACCAGATGCATAGGTGATATCCGAATGGCAGATTGCCACGGCGTCCAGTGTCACCTCGATTTCAGAGCCGTGCGGCGCGCGCAACTGCACCTCTTCAACCACAAGGGGTTTGCCAAATTCATGCGCAACAGCGGCTTTGATTTTCTGCACTATCAGGTCTTTCTGTATCATAGGATTGATTTTGTTGTGCCCAAGGTGGCGCGTTTGAAAACCCGCTGCAAGCACCAACGCGACGCTTGCGTGGTCTCTTTACGTCATAGGGCGTTTGCCGGGCGGTAGAGGAACACAAACAATCCCGATATGGCCAGCCCCATCGCCAGCAGAAACGGCGCACCGGGCAGATAAAGCGATGTGCCGGGACCGGTAAATTGTGCAAATGTCGCCGTCATCGCCATCGGCGAGATGATCATTGCAAGTGCCACCGCCGAACTTAACGCGCCCTGCAATTCGCCTTGGGCATTGGCCGCGACTTGCCGTGACATGATGCCTTGCAAGGCCGGTGGAATGACCCCTGCGAAGGCGGCAAGCGGTGTCAAAAACAACGCCCAGGTGCCAGAGGTCACAACCGCAATCACGCCAAATGCCAGGATGCTGAACAGATGCCCCGCAAACACTGTGCCGCGTTCGCCAAACCTGCTCAGGACGACCCGGATTAATCCGGCCTGCACCACCGCCATCATGACCCCGAACAATCCCAGCGAATAGCCGATCATCGCGGGCGTCCAGCCATAGCGTTCCTTGCCGAAATACGCCCAGACCGAGGGGTAGACGGCAAAGGCCACGTGATAGATGAAATAGACGATCAAAAGGTGCCGGATACCGGGCAATCTTCCCAATGCCTTGATCGCGCCAAACGGGTTCGCACGTCGCCAGTTAAACGCGCGACGGTTCGCGGGTGTCACGGTTTCTTTCAGCACAAAGTATCCCAAGGCGGCATTGCCGATGGCCAGAACGGTTGCCGCCCAAAACGGCGCACGCGTGCCGTATTCAGCCAGCACACCGCCCATCAGCGGCCCCAGAATGAACCCCACACCGAATCCAGCACCGATCAGGCCAAAGTTGGCGGCGCGGTCCTCGGGTTTCGAGATATCGGCCATATAGGCGGCGGCGGTCGCATGCGTTGCCGCCGTGATCCCGCCAATCACCCGCCCGACCATCAGCAACCAGATACTGCCCGCGACCGCCATCAGTACATAATCCAGTGCCATCACCACAAGCGCAATCAGCAACACAGGCCTGCGGCCAAACCGATCCGATAATCCGCCCATCACAGGCCCGAACAGGAATTGCATCACCGCAAATGTCGTGGCCATCACACCACCCCAAAGAGCTGCATGAGACAGGTTGCCGCCGTCCACCTCGCGGATGAGATCGGGCATCACGGGGATGATCAACCCGATCCCCATGGCATCAATCATAATCGTGATCAGGATGAATAAAACTGCGGGGCGCATCAGCTCAGATCGCCGCCGCACGGGCAGCAAAGGCGAGCGCGTCCCGGGTGGCCAGACCGATGCCTGCACTTGGTGCAAACACGCCTGGCGGCAAATCGGGATAGTCTGCGCGTGCAAGCGCCTCAAGCGGCGTTTGCTTGTCCAGTGCCTCAAGACACAGCGCCTTGGTCACGGCCTGTGCCTCGGGACGGGGCAGGAACGCGGCCAAGGCAAAGCTCAGGGATTCCGCATGGATCAGGCCCATATTGGCCTCAAGGTTCCCAAGCATCTGGACCGGACGAGGCGTGATATTTTGCACCAGCACCTTGGCGTGTGACAGGGCCGCCGCGAGGCAAAGCGTCAGCTGTGGCACAACCAGCCATTCGGTAAACCACGCGACCCCGTCCCGTTGATGCTGGTGCACGGCGGCGGTTTGCAAACTGCTGCGCAAGCCTGCGAAATGATGGCTCAATGCCGCGACTACAGACGGCGACACGGGGTTTTGTTTTTGCGGCATCGTCGAGGATGCACCGGCAATGCCCAATGACACCTCGCCCACGTCACTGGACGCTAACCCAATCAAGGTCTGCGCCATATGTGCCAATGCGGCCACCACCTGACCCTGCCAGTCTGCAATCCGCAAAATCGGTGTGCGGTCTGTATGCCATGAGCGCGCCGGCTCGTTCAGACCCAAAGCCTGCGCAAGCCCCGCTCTGGTCTCTGACGCCTTTGGCCCCAATGCAGACGCCGTGCCGGATGCACCCGATAATGACACCCAAAGCGCTTGGTTTCTTAATGCGTCCAACCCCGCGAGGGCATCCAGAAGCGGCCCGCCCCAAGCGGCAACCACGGCCCCGAATGTGGTGGGCGTTGCGTGCTGCCCATAGGTGCGCGCGGCCATCGGCAGTGCTGCGTGGTCCTTGGCCAACTTGCCAAGTGACCGGATCACGCTGTGCAAATCATCCTCGGCCAGCTTGAGCGCTTGCCGCAACCGCAACATCAGCGCGGTGTCGATGATGTCCTGACTTGTCGCCCCCCAATGGACAAACTGCGCGTGTTCCGGCGCGTTCATTTCGGCCCGAAACGCAGCCACCAGCGCCGGTACAGCGACGCCGTTCTGCCCCGTGGCCTGCGCAATCGCACCCGGATCAATCTGGATTTCCATACTCGCACGGTGGATCGCTGCCGCACTCAATTCGGGGATCACATCCAAGCCGCCCTGCACTTTTGCCAAAGCCCCGAGCGTCAGTAACATCGCGCGGATCGCGGCACTGTCCGAAAACAGCCGCCCCGCATCGCCGGTGTGGAAAAGCTGCGCGTAAAGCGGGCTGTCAAAAACGCTGGCGGCCATCGGTTACGTGTCCCTTTCCGCAAAGACCTGCTTGGCCAGCTTGATGGCGTGGTTCGCCTTGGGTACACCGCAATAGATCGCAACGTGCTGGAATACTTCCATAATGTCCTGCTCTGACGCACCGGTATTGGCGCAGGCGCGCACATGCATCGGGATCTCCTCGAAATTGCCCATCGCGGCCAGCAACGCCAGCGTGATCATCGACCGCTCGCGCCGTGTGATCGCATCCGAGGCCCAGACAGTCCCCCATGCGGCTTCGGTAATCAGCGTCTGGAATGGCAGATCGGCATCCGTCTTGGCCGCCTCGGCACGGTCCACATGCGCGTCACCCAAGACCTCGCGGCGCACCTTCATGCCTGCGTCATAGCGTTCAGACATGGCCAACCCCTTTCAGGAATTTGCTCAGCGCCTGCGCGTATTCTTCCGGCTGTTCTACACAGGGCAGATGCCCGGCCTTGCGGATCAGATGAAATTTGGACCCCGGTATCAGGTCCGTGGTTTCGCGCACCAGATCAGGTGGTGTGGACCCGTCATCGGCCCCCGCAATCCCCAGACAGGGCAGGCGCAGCCCGCTGGTGGGCGTGTAAAAATCTGTGCCAGAGATCGCCGCCGAACAGCCGGCATAGCCTTCATCCGGCTGGCGCACCAACATGTTGCGCCACAACTCGATCTCGGGGCCTGCGCGAAAAGCGGGTGAAAACCAGCGCTCCATCACGGCGTCCGCAAGGCTTTCGATCCCGCCTGATTTTACCGCCGCAATCCGGTCGTCCCACATCGCGGGATTGCCGATCTTGGCCGCTGTGTTCGACAATACCATCGCCCGAATGAGGTCGAGACGCTTGACCGCCAAGCCCTGTGCAATCATGCCGCCAATCGACAATCCAACAAAAACGCAACCTTTCACCCCCAGAAAATCCAGCAGCTTTTCGGTATCGGTAATCAGCGCGCCCATCGAATAGGGACCACCTGGACAGGTCGACAACCCATGCCCGCGCTTGTCAAACCGGATGATCCGCAGGCCCTTGGGCAGCAGCGGCAAAACCGGATCCCACAGCCGCATATCGGTGCCCAGCGAATTGGCGAACACCACGGGTGCGCCATCCTCCGGCCCGTCGACACGGAAATGCAACCGCACATCGCCTGTATCAAAAAGGTTCATGCTCTAGCCGCCTTTCATGCGAATGGTCGCCATGATCTGTCCGTGATCAGACGCGAGTTTATTATATGGTGCCTCGGGGTGCGACCCGTCGGTCAGATGATCGTTCAGCACGCTGAAATACGCCATTTCCCCAATGTTTCCCTGATATTCAGGCAAAAAATGCCGCGACATCAATATCTGGTCGATGCTTTCATAGACCCCACCAAATGCCGACGTATAAACCATGTCGCGCAGGGATTTACGTACGAACAACCGCTCGGCGGAATGCAGGCGCACGGCCTCGATAGTTTCGGTGATTTGCGCGCTTTCGGCGTCCGAATACCTGTCCCCGCGATGCATGGCATCATGGCGCAGCATCCAGGCGTAATTTTTGAATGGGGTCTCGCCCGAGATAATCTCGGTACTCACCGCGTTTTCGCTGTCGTTGAAATCGCCAAGCACCATGACCGGACGGCCCTGTTGCAGCTCGCCGATGATGGCACCACGCAGCACCCAGGCCTCGGCCATCCGGCGCATCGCGGCACGCGCCGCCCCCAACGCGCGACCTACGGGATCGTAGTTGGTCAGATCCGCTTCGGCTGCAAATTCGGCATCATCCGCACGGATAAATTCGCCAAGTTTGGATTTCAGGTGGCAATTGAACACCGTGATAACATGCCCCCCAACCGCGATACGCGCCTTGAGGATCGGGCGGCTTAGTTTGTGAATTGTATAATACCCGCCCTCATCCCCACCAAAAGTCTGGAACGGTATCTTGAGCGGCTCTGGCAAGGCCTGTATGACCTGCGGTTCTTCGGCAAAGCCAAGTCGGGAAAGTATCGCAACACCGGGACGCCGCTGGCCCGGCGCGCCGTCATGAATGTTGGGGGCAACAGCCAAAGCAGCCTCGCCATAATCGCTGTACGCCAGCCGGTCAAAAATCGCGCGGTGGCGATAGCGTTTGTCCTGCCCCGGCAGAGCGGCGTCATTGTTGGCCGTCCCGATGGCATCCGCCCGCGCAAGCGTGGCGCGCAAAGATGGCTCGTCAAACACCTCCTGAAATCCGACAATATCGGCGTGCAGGGATACAATCTGATCGGCCAGCCAATCCTCTTTCCACGCGTATTCTTCGGGCGTGTAGGATTGGAATTTGTAATATTCCTGATCCGGTCCAATCAGGTTTTTGACATTGAAACTGGCAACGGTGAATTGGCTCATGCCAGCGTCGCCAAGGCGCGGGCGAACATGTCTGCATCCACGTTGCCACCGGAAATGGTGACAATCACATCATCGCCTTCAATCTCGTCGCTGCGGAAAAGTGCTGCGGCCAAGGCGGCAGCACCACCGGGTTCGGCGACCAGTTTCAGACGATTGAACGCATGCGCCATTGCCTGCAGCGCCTCGTCATCTGTGACGACCAGACCGGGTCCGGCAAGACGTTTCAGAATAGGAAATGTAATGTCCCCCGGTTGCGGCGTGACAATCGCATCGCAGATGGACCCTGTCATCGCAGTGTTCCGCTCGATCCTGTCTGACCGCAGGGACCGTGTGACATCATCGAACCCCTCTGGTTCCGCAGGACGCACCCGCAATCCCGGCGCATCGGCCTCGAGTGCAAGGGCTATGCCCGACGTCAGACCGCCACCACCACAGCACACGATCACATCCGCGCGGGTGATGCCATGCGCGCCTGCTTGCTGCGCTATCTCAAGACCAACAGATCCTTGTCCGGCAATCACTTCCGGCTCGTCATAGGGTTTTACCAATGTCAGTCCACGTTCCTGACTGATGCGCGCACCAATCTCATCCCGGCTTTCCGTAGCGCGGTCATACAAAATCACCTCGGCACCATACGCCCGCGTATTGTCGATTTTGAGTTTGGGACTGTCGGACGGCATGACAATCACAGCTGCGATGCCGTGCATCCGCGCTGCCAGTGCCACACCCTGTGCATGGTTGCCGCTGGAAAACGCGATCACTCCATTGGCACGCACGTCTGCGTCCATCGCCGAGAGTGCCGACCATGCGCCGCGAAATTTAAAGCTGCCGGTGTGCTGCAAACATTCCGGCTTGACCCAGACGCGCCTGCCCGCAATCTCGTTCAGAAACGACGAATTGAGCAAAGGCGTGCGCCGAACATGCCCTTCAAGCCGCAGGTTCGCGGCACGGATCATCTCGATGTTCATGTCATCTGTCCGGTCCATTCGTGTAATGCCGCCACCGCCTCCGGCTCATCCAGAAACGGAATATGCCCACGGCCCGGCACCACGGCGGTGATCATATCAGGGCGGCGCTTCTGCATCTCGGCCAGCGTTTCCTCGCTCAGCAGATTGGAATTTGCCCCGCGAATACAGCACACAGGCATCCCCGCCATCGCATCGAAAAACGGCCACAGGTCCGGTGCCGCCTGCGCGCCCGCCGCCTCGACCGCATCGCGTAAATGCGGATCATAGGTGATCTTTAATCCCGTTTCAGTCTGCACATAATGCTTGCGGGCTTCCTCCATCCAGCGGCTGTCCGGTACGCCCTGAAATTCGGGAAAAACCCGTGGCATGGCGGCGGCGGCATCGGCATAGGTCTTGGCCGCCGGATTGCGCCCCAGATAGCCCATGATGAATTCCAGCCCTTTGGGGTCAATGAATGGCCCGATGTCATTGAGCGCGACACCCAACAGTCGGTCGCGCGCGCCCATCGCCAGACCCATCGCGTTAAGGCCCCCGCGCGAGGTGCCAAGGATCGCAACCTTGTCCAGCCCCAGATGCGCCAACAGTTCCAGCACGTCGCGACACTCCACAGGCAGAGTGTAATTTTTCCAGTCGCTGTCAAAATCCGACTTTCCCCGCCCGCGATAATCCATCTTGATCAGGCGATTGCCAGTCAGATGCGGAGTGACATAGTCAAAATCCGCTGTGGTCCGCGTTAGCCCCGCCAGACACAGGATCGGCAACCCAGCACCTTCATCCGTATAATGCAGGGACAGCCCGTCAGAGGTTTGGAACGTCGCCATCACACACCAGCCAATGCGGGAATACCGCTTAGATCACGCAACACATGCGCAGGTTTCCAAGGCAGGCGGTCCATCGGTTCACCGCTGCGGTTCACCCATGCGGTCGTAAACCCGTATCCCGTGGCCGCCGCCGCATCCCAGCCATTTGACGACACAAACAAAACCTGATCCTTGGCGCATCCAAAGTGTGCCCCGACCAAATCATAGACAGAGGCATCCGGCTTGAAGATCCCAACGCTTTCTACCGACAACGACACATCCAGCACGTCCTCGATCCCTGCCGATTTCACCGCGCCCTCCAGCATATCGGGTGATCCATTCGACAAGATCGCGGTGTTCAAACCCGCTGCTTTCAGCGTTCCCAGCATTTCGGGTACTTCTGGATAGGCCTGCAATTCCCAATAAAGCGCCAGCAACCGCTCGCGCAGGGCTGTGTCCCCGCCATGTCCGGTTTTCTCAAGCGCCCAATCCAGACCGTCCTGCGTGACAGTCCAGAAATCGGTATGCGCGCGTGTCACGGCGCGCAGCCACGAATACTGCAACTGCTTGAGGCGCCAATGTTCCGCAATCTGGGGCCAATCGTCTTTGATTGCGCTATAATTCGGCTCTGATGCGGCCTGACGTGCGGCGGCGGCAACATCGAACAAAGTGCCATAGGCGTCAAAGACGCAAGTGGTGATCGGCATGGGGCTCTCCTGATTGCTCAGGCGCAGACTTGCACGGCAGGCAAGGGGCGAAAAGGGCCTAAAACACCTCGCACATATGCGGGGGTTTACTCTTGGCCGCAGCTTTGACAGATTATGCGGGAATTTGGAGCACCCGCGCAGATACGTGGCCTCCGCATCCCGTTTCCCCAAAAATCACAGGAGTTTTCCATGACTGAAGTCAAATCAGGCGATACCGTTGCAATTCACTATACCGGCACTTTGCTGGATGGCACCACATTCGACAGCTCTGAGGGGCGTGACCCGCTGGAGTTTGTGGTCGGTTCCGGCCAGATCATTCCGGGTCTCGACGTGGCCATTCCGGGTATGGCGGTAGGTGATAAAAAGGTGGTCAAGATCGCCAGCACCGATGCCTACGGGCCGTTGAACCCCGAAATGCGTCAAGCGGTGCCGCGCGAGGGTATCCCTGCGGATATACCTTTGGAAGTCGGCACACAGTTGCAGATGCAGACGTCTGATGGTCAGGCAATGCCGGTGATGGTGGTCGAGTTGGACGAGGCCACCGTGACGCTGGATGCCAATCATCCGCTGGCGGGCAAAGACCTGCAATTCGATATCGAGTTGGTCAAGGTCGACGCGGCCTGAGCGTTTGGCCTTGTCATTCTAATTTATACCTTGGGCCGCCATTGCGCGGCCCAAGTCTTTCGCCATCGCCTGTGCATCAACGGTCTGGTCAGATGCTGGGGCAGGACTGCCAAATCGGTTCACTTTGACCACGCTTTTTGGCATTGCTGTCTGATCCGGCCCACGCTGTGGCATCTGTGCCGCCTGCGTATTTCCCGCGATATCCATCACAGCGTCCATGCCGGCAACTGCCAGCGCACGGCCCAGTTCAGGGTCTGACCGAAGCGTTGCCCCAATGGTCAGCAATAACACCAACCCCGTGATCCGCGCCCAGAAAAACGCACGCCGTGACCGGTCACGCCGTGATTGCAGGACTTCGTTTCGGTATGTTTCCTTGAAGCTCATGCAAAAGGTCTGCCATTCAAACGCGGCGTTTCAGTGGCAAGCGGTGGAAATTCTGAAATTTCCGATCATCCCTCGCAGGTTCCTCGGAATAAAGCTATGACGCCGCATGGAAAACACCCAGACCCTTGAAATATTCCTCGTTTGCGCCCCCGGGCTTGAGCCATTTTTGCTACAAGAAGCGCAGGGGCTTGGGTTTGAAAACCCTGTTGCCAGCAATGGTGGCGTCACGATCACAGGCGGCTGGCCCGAGGTCTGGCGCGCCAATCTGGAACTGCGCGGTGCAGCGCGGGTGCTGGCGCGGGTGGGCACGTTTATGGCGTTCCATTTGGCGCAACTTGATAAACGCAGCCGCAAGTTCCCGTGGGGTGACATTCTGCGCGCCGATGTTCCCGTCAAAGTGCAGGTGACATGCAAGGCGTCAAAAATCTATCACGCGGGTGCGGCAACCGAACGCATCGTCAAAGCCTTGACAGAAAGCCACGGTATCATCGTGTCGCCCGAGGCCACAATGGTCGTTAAGGTCCGTATCGACGACAACAACGTCATCATCAGCATCGATACCAGTGGCGAAGCCTTGCACAAGCGCGGCCACAAAGAGGCGGTCGGCAAAGCGCCGATGCGCGAGAATCTAGCGGCGATGTTCCTGCGCCAATGCGGGTATGACGGGATTGAACCCGTGCTTGACCCGATGTGCGGGTCCGGCACGTTCCTGATTGAGGCGGCAGAGATTGCCGCAGGTCTGCAACCGGGCCGATCACGTGAGTTTGCGTTTCAGCAGTTGGCAAGTTTCGATGCGGAGGCGTTCGAGGCGCTGCGCCGCGATACGCCAGCCGACCTGACACCACGCTTTTTCGGCTCTGACCGCGACGCAGGTGCAATCCGCATGAGCACCGCCAACGCCGCGCGGGCAGGGGTCGGTGACGCGATCACGTTCGCCTGCCACGGTGCGGGCGAGGTGACACCGCCTGACGGCCCACCCGGTTTGGTGATCGTGAACCCGCCATACGGGGGGCGTATCGGGAATAAAAAACTGCTTTATCCGCTTTATGGGACGCTTGGGCAGACGTTGCTGGAGCGATTCAAAGGTTGGCGCGTAGGGTTGGTGACGTCCGAGCCACCGCTTGCCAAGGCGACCGGATTGCCGTGGAAACCGCTGGGGCCGCCCGTGGCGCATGGGGGCATGAAAGTGTGGCTGTGGCAGACCCCACCGCTGCGCTAAATTTGTTTCACCAAACGGGATAATCTTTGCGGGCGGCCCTCGACAATAGTCTCGCCGCTGATGCCAGTTTCCTCAAAAACCTTCGCGCGTCCAAAACGCTTTGCCGCGCGGGTTTTCTTCCAGGACAGCAAGATACAGGTGCGTTGCACCCGACTGCCGTGCGAGACCTTCCAGATGAGTGAGAAATACGGTGCCGTGGCCCATGCCCTGCGCCCACGATCAAAGCATCAGCAATCCCAGATATGGATTATCCGGTTCAGGAAATCCGAAAGATAATTCCGCGACCCCTGACAAGCGCCCGTTCAGAAACATCCCCAACCGATGCGACCGCGCGGCGTCACATCCGGGTGGCCCATCGGTGAAAAACTCCGCCGCTTTGGTCGGCCCCGGCGGGACACGGTCCGCGAGCGGCCAATACTCCGGGGCCTCTCGGTAGAACCGGGCGACCTTTTTCACATCTTGGGCAGGATCAAGCGCGCGGATGATCATGGCATCGCAGCCTAAAGATATTCCGCCTGCGGCATCCCCAGCACATGGAACCCGCCATCAACGCGAATGATCTCGCCTGTGGTGCAAGCCCCCGCATCTGACGCGAGATATACTGCCGTGCCGCCAACCGCTTCAAGTGTCGCGTTTGAGCGCAACGGCGCGTTCAGGTCGGTATGCTTATACGTCTTGCGTGCCCCGCCAATCGCAGCCCCGGCCAAGGTCTTCATCGGACCGGGTGAAATGGCGTTGACGCGGATACCCTCTGGTCCCAGATCATTCGCCAGATAGCGCGTTGCCGATTCCAGCGCCGCCTTGGCCACGCCCATCACGTTATAATTCGGCACAACCCGGTTCGAGCCCTGATAGGTCAGCGTCATCAACGTACCGCCATTGTCCTTCATCAAAGGATGCGCACGGCGGGCGACCTCGATAAAGCTATAGGCGGAAATATCCATCGAGTGTTTGAAGTTGGCGCGAGAGGTATTCAAAAACCGCCCTGTCAATTCGGACTTGTCGGAAAACGCAATCGCATGGACCACAAAATCAATCGTCGGCCAACGCACGCCCAATTCTGAAAACGCGGTATCAAGCGACGCATCATCCGTCACATCGACGTCAACCATGAAATCGGACCCGACGGATTCTGCGAGTGGTTTCAACCGCGACCCGAACGCCTCGCCCTGATAGGTAAACGCCAGTTCCGCACCGGCCCCTGCCATCGCTTTTGCAATGCCCCATGCGATCGAGCGTTCATTCGCGACACCCATGATCAGGCCGCGTTTCCCCTTGAGCAGTTCTGACATGATTTAACCTTTATACTTTGACAGGATCATCGACCCGTTGGTGCCGCCAAACCCGAACGAGTTGGTCATGACTGAATCGAGGCCCGCATTATCGACCCGTTCCAGCGCAATCTCGGACGCATCCAGCGCAGGATCGAGGGTGTGCACATTGATCGACTTGGCAATGAAATCATTGTCGAGCATCAGCAAGCTAAAGATCGCCTCAAGCGCACCAGCGGCCCCTTGGGCATGGCCGGTCATCGACTTGGTGGAACTCACAGGCGGCGTGCTGCCTTGACCAAACACCCGGCGCACGGCTTCGATCTCGCCGATGTCACCGACAGGCGTCGAGGTGCCATGCGCGTTGATATAACCGACGGTGCGGCCCTCGGGCAGCGTTGACAAGGCCAGACGCATCGCGCGTTCACCGCCTTCACCGGACGGGGCCACCATGTCGTGACCGTCCGATGTTGCTGCATATCCGGTGACTTCGGCGTAAATCTTGGCCCCGCGTGCGAGTGCGTGGTCCAGATCCTCAAGCACGACAATTCCGCCGCCACCAGAAATCACAAACCCGTCGCGGTCCGCGTCAAACGCCCGTGATGCAGTCTCGGGCGCATCGTTATACTTGCTGCTCATCGCGCCCATCGCGTCGAACAGGCACGACAACGTCCAGTCAAGCTCTTCACCGCCGCCGGCAAACATAACGTCCTGCTTGCCCATCATGATTTGCTCTGCCGCGTTGCCGATGCAATGCAGCGAGGTCGAGCAGGCGCTGGTGATGGAGTAATTGATGCCCTTGATCTTGTACGCCGTAGAAAGGTTCGCCGACACGGTCGAAGACATGCATTTGGGCACCGCAAACGGCCCGATCCGCTTGGTCGCCCCAGTGTCCTTGACCACATTATGCGCTGCAAACATCGCTGATGTGGACGGCCCGCCGGACCCTGCAACCAACCCGGTACGCGGGTTGCTGACTTGTGTCTCATCCAAGCCCGCATCGCCAATCGCCTGACCCATCGCGATATAGGCATAGGCGGCACCCGCCCCCATGAACCGCAAGGCGCGCTTGTCGATATGCTCTGTCACGTCGATCTTGAGCGTCCCTGCAACCCGGCTGCGAAAGCCGTGCTCGGCCATCTCGGGGCTGGCGACAATACCGCTTGTGCCTGCCTTGAGCGAGGCCAGAACCTCTGTCGCATTGTTTCCGATGGATGAGACGATGCCCAACCCTGTGACGACTACTCTTTTCATGAGCAAACCTTTGGTATGACGCGGCGCATAAACAGCACTCCTTTAATTTACTGATGTCTATCTAGGACAGTGCTGTCGGGCTGTGCAAGCGGTTAGGGTGCCTGAAGCCATGTCTGAAACACGCGTTACTCTGGCAACAGGTCATTGGTGGCAAAATGGATCACGGCGGCTTTAATGCCCCGATCTCTTGTGCCGATCAAAACCATGCCTTCTCCGGTCAGCAGCAAGGACCGCCGCTGGAGCGGTATTTCCTGCCCGCTGGAGGTGATAACGGTGCTGCCCGAAGTACTATGATCGGTATATTCCAACTGGGCGCTGCGCAACTCGAAGCTGCCATGCATCCGCGACACCCACGGATAATCCAGAATGGCTTTGCACTCGGGCGACCGCCCCACCATAAGGGTGTCCCCGTCATTCAATGTCCAGTCTGAGCCGTTGCACCCAAGCGCTACGGATTCCGTGCGCGGCCCCAAGGGCACGTCGGTGACACCAAACAGCATCGTTTGAACTGCCGTGTCGCTGGCCGTAAAGGAATGGACCCGCGTCGGGGCGGACTTGCCCTTAAGTTTGATCCCCCCCATCGAGACCCAATTTTCGCGGTTTGGCGGCGACAGTTTTTCAAACATCCGGTTGCTGATCATCAACTCACCCGGTCTTGCCAGTCCCGCCAGACGCGCGGCTGTGTTCACCGCATCGCCATAAATGTCCGCATCCTGCATAATCAACTCGCCCCAAGACGCGCCCGCATGCACCCCCAACCCGTATTCCCAGTTCGCCTCGATCATCGAACGGGCGGCCTGAAACGCATGATCTGCATGCGAGAAATAGCTGAGCGTGTCGTCGCCTTGCGACTTTACACAATGGCCACCGTTTTTTTCGATGATGCTGCGCATTTCGGCAAGTATAATGCTGATCTGTGCCAAGGCTTCATGGTCTGGCAGCCGGTCATATAACTTTGTGCTGCCGGTGATATCTGCAATCAGGACGTGAGCCGTTTCCATGGCGCTTTGTGCTCCGCTGACAAATAAAATTCTATAAAATATCTTAGGTAATCGTCTAAATAACTCGCTAAATGGAAAGTGTAGTGACGGTTGCACGATCATGCAATACAGCAGGCCCGTAATGTGGCCAGCTGCACATACGGCACCCTTTTGAAGGTTTGTAATTCTGCACGATGTCCGAGGGCAGATTATTACGCAAGGCCCGGTGCCGCATTTTCGGCAAACACCCTAGCCGCCGTTGGGTATCAAGCGACCCAGATCAAGCAGGGGAGGCAGTGTATTTGCACCGGGCAAAATCTGTGCATCCAGCTTTTTGAGCAGCGAAATTGCGGCAGGTGACGTGAGCGCGATGTCATGGTTGCTGCCCCGCCCCCCCAATTCAGTGGCGTCAATCACGGTGATCGGCAAATCACGCACGGCTGTACGCCCGGTTTGCGAGCCAAGCCTGTTGGCCCGCCCGGTCAGCAGCGCAGACAGACGCAATGCGCGGTCTTGGCGGGCGGCAATAATCAACGCGGGTTGGGGGATCGTCGCGAGCCGGGAGGCCTGTGCATAAAACAGTTCACCATCAATGTCCGGTGATACCATAATGAGGCCACCAAGCCGTTTTTGCACGTCAAAATCACCGCCGATCTCAATCTGGCGCAGGGTTTCCATGATTAACAGATTGCCCATTGAATGACCGATTAAAACGACCTTGTGTCCCCGCTGCCGTGTCAGGCCGCGTATCACGATTTCAAGTTGATCGCGGGCATAAAGCGCGCTGTCGCGGTCAAACAGATAGCCCGCAGGCACCCCTGCGGACGGCCAGGAAAACAAAACCGTTTGCGACGGAATTTCAAAGTCATGACTGACTTGCGCCAGTTGATAGACCGCTTCACCGTGGCGCATGTTGAAGCCGTGCACGAACAACACCGTTTCGCGGGTTTTACGCCCATCGGCCTTGTCGATCGCGGATGCAAAACTGCCAAGGGTCGCATAGCGCCTGTTTGACAGTGTCACAAAGTCGGTTGCGGCATCGGGCTCGCCTTTGGGCCATTCAATCTGGCCGGGTTGATGGCTTTGCGGGATCGATACAACGGTCTTTTCAAATGCAATCTCTGTGGGCCGCGGCGGCGCGCGTTGCCCATCGACAGGCAGTTTTGTGGGCCGAAACCGTGCCACCCAGATATCCACTGTAGTTGCGTCCGGTACAGATGTGCCAAACTCAAGCCTGCCGCGTGGCGTGCAGGCAACCAGGCTCATTACCAAGAGCGCAAGAAATACCTTGTGAAAAGTATCCACGTGACTGCTTAACTCTCGCTCAATGCCACCTTCATATCCTTGACCTCGTAAATCACCTCGCCGTCCGCCTCGACGATGCCGTCGGCCACGCCCATGGTCAGACGTCGGGTTTGAATGGCCTTGGTGAAATCAATCTTGTAGGTCAGCATCTTGCGGTCCGGCCGCACCATACCTTTGAGTTTAACCTCGCCCACGCCCAGCGCATACCCGCGCCCTTGCCACCCGCGCCAGCCAAGATTGAAGCCGGTCAATTGCCACAGACCGTCAAGGCCAAGGCAACCGGGCATGATCGGGTTGCCGGGAAAGTGGCACTCGAAAAACCACAGGTCCGGCGTGATGTCGAACTCAGCCGTGATATGGCCCTTGCCATGCGCGCCGCCATCACCGGACACATCAGTGATCCGGTCCATCATCAGCATCGGTGGGGCGGGCAATTGCGCGTTGCCGATCCCAAACAACTCGCCTCTGGCGCATTTCAACAGACCGTCTTTGTCAAAACTGGTGGGATACTCGGCCATGGTGCGGCTCTCCTGCGTTGTCGTTTGTTCAGCGTCAGCAAAGGTCTAACACCGCGTCTCCCTGCGTCGCAAGGGGAGCGATGCGACAATGCTTCGCGACGCAATCGGTGCTTTTCAATTGAAAAGCAGGGGCCAGACGCCTTATATGGCATAACGACAGGCACTGGAGCCGACATGAACGAGATGCATCAACGAACCGGAACGCGTTGGCTTGAGCAAGCCGGCCTGCGCCCGACACGTCAGCGTATGACGCTTGCGAGCCTTTTGGTGGGCGACGGCAATCACCGTCATGTCACCGCAGAAAGCCTGTTCGAGGCTGCCAAAGGCCAGGGCGATGCCGTGTCGCTTGCCACTGTCTACAACACGCTGCGCGCGTTTTGCGATGCGGGAATCTTGCAGGAAGTGACGGTTGACGGGTCAAAAAGCTATTTCGACACCAACACGCGGGACCATCCGCATTTCTATTGGGAAGACGAGGGGCGCCTGACCGATGCGCCCTCTGACCAGCTTGTCATCTCGCATCTGCCGGATGCACCGGCAGGGGCCGAAATCGCCTCCGTTGATGTGGTGATCCGGTTGCGGCGGAAAATCTAAGGCCTGTCTGCGTCGAAAATTGTCGTTATCATGCATGATTGCCGGTGTCTGACATCTGAATGTAGCAGCAACAGCACGCAGCATCAGGAGACAGTCATGGCACATCCTTTTATCACTCAAGACCACATCGACACCTTTCAGCGTGACGGCGTTGTCCTGATCAAAGGTTTGTTCGCAGATCATGTGGACACCCTGCGCGCGGGCGTCGAGCGGAACATGGCCGAACCTGGTCCCTTTGCGTCGAACAACGCCAAGGCAAACGAATCCGGCCGGTTCTTTGATGATTATTGTAACTGGCAACGCATCCCGGAATTTGAACAGGTAATCATGCATTCGGATGCCGCCGAAGTCGGTGCCGACCTGATGCAAAGTGACAGCGTTCAATTGTTTCACGATCATGTGCTGGTCAAGGAACCCGGCACGACGATGGCGACGCCCTGGCATCAGGATGGCCCGTATTATTTTGTCGAAGGCCAGCAAACCGTGAGTTTCTGGTCACCGCTTGACCACGTCACTACCGCATCGCTGCGCTGTGTCGCGGGATCACACGCGTGGGAAAAACCCGTGCTGCCAACGCGCTGGGCCAAGGGCGATGCGTTCTTTGACCCCGAACCCTACATGCCTGTGCCCGACCCTGACGCCGAAGGCATGGACATCCGTGAATGGGAGATGGAACCGGGTGATGCGGTGGCGTTCAACTACGGCACGTTGCACGGCGCACGCGGTAATCCAAATGGCGCACGGCGGCGGGCGTTTTCGCTGCGTCTGGTGGGGGATGACGCACGTTATGTGGAACGGCCCGGCCCTACCTCGCCGCCGTTTCCGGGTCACGAGATGGAGCAGGGGCAAAAGCTGCGCGAGGATTGGTTTCCTGTGATCTGGAAGCGCGGGTAGGGAACGGGGGGAATAGCGGCTGAGCGGATGGGGTGAACTTTCGCCGCAGCAGGGCCAAACGTTGTTAGCAGCGGCCACCCAAAAACGGTGGTTTTTGGAAGGGTTAGAGGGACCACAACGAGGCCATCTCGAACAGGCCTTCCCTGTCTTTTGTTTGAGGGCTAGGTTTTGGCCAACGGAGGTGTTTATGCAAAACCTAGGGTCAGGATTCATAACCAGAACATGACGACGGCTGCGAGGGCGCAGGCTGAGAGGAAGACCTTGGGGCATCTGTCATAGCGGGTTGCGACGCGTCGCCAGTCTTTGAGGCGGGCAAAGCTGTTCTCGATCTTGTGGCGTTTGCGATAGCGGACTTCGTCGTGTGGGAGCGCAACCTTGCGGCTCTTGCGCGATGGAATGCATGGCTCAATCCCCTTTTCTTCAAGGGCTTCACGATACCAATTGGCGTCATAGCCACGGTCGGCCAGCATGTGTTTGGCGGGCGGCAAACCCTCTAGCAACGCTCGTGCGCCGATGTAATCGCTTCTCTGGCCCGCCGACAGGAACATCCGCAGGGGGCGGCCCCGGGGCATCAGTGACGGTGTGGAGTTTGGAATTCATCCCGCCCTTGGTGCGCCCAATCAGGCGGCCCCGTTTGTCATTGGGCCCCCCTTTTTCAGGCCCAGGCTGGAGGCCGTGCGGTGCGCCTTGAGATGGGTCGCGTCGATCATGAGCGTGTCGGTTTTGCCCCCCCAGATCAGCCAGTTCCAGGAGCATCCGCGCGAAGATGCCTTTCTCACTCCACCGCTTCCAGCGGCTGTAGAGGGTCTTGTGAGGACCATAGGCCTCAGGTGCATCCTGCCAGCGCAAGCCATTGCGATTGATGAAGATAATCCCGCTCAGGACGCGCTTGTCATCAACGCGGGGTTTGCCGTGGGACTTCGGGAAGAAAGGCTCCAGCTTGGCCAGTTGATCGTCATTCAGCCAGTATAAATCGCTCATGTCACCGCTCCATTTTGCGAGCTCTGAATCAGACCTGAACGCCGAGATCAATGCATCCTGACCCTAGCCACGCACTTTACAAAGTCGTCGTAGGTATTCTGAAATTTTGCTTGTTATCTCCGTCTACTTCTGGGTAGGTTCAGCAGTTCTTCAAGATCAGAGACAACCTTTGGCGGAGCTAGCATCAGGCAAGTGGATACCACAAATAATGCGTAGTCTGTTTTTGGCGTCTTACGCTGCCCAAAGATACGTAAGACTTCTTCTGAACCAAAATCAGTGCAGGCTTCACAAAAAGGGGATGCGGACGAAATTTTGGACTGTTTTCACGGCATAAGGCCGAGGCTTCTACGGTATTCGATCGGGCTTCTGCCACCAAGGGGCATCTTGATTCGTGTTTCGTTATACCAGCGGATGTAGGCGTCAACCTCGTCAATAAACTGGGCCGCGGTGAAGGCCCGCCAATCACGAGGATAGAAGAACTCAGTCTTCAGGCGTCCGAAGAAACCTTCACATGCGGCATTGTCTTGCGAGCTCGCCTTTCGTGACATCGAACGCACGAGCTTTGCTGCGTCTATACGTTCCAGCCAGCCAGGCCAGCGATAATGGCCTCCCCGATCGCTGTGGATTATGGGCCGCGCTTCGCTGTCCGTGGTGGTTTCGACTGCTGCATCAAGCATGGTGTTCACCAAATTAGCGTCCGGCTTGGTCCCGATGGCCCAACTGATGACGAGGCCTTTGAGGCAATCGATGATAGGAGAAAGATAGATCTTTCCAGCGCGGATGTGGAATTCGGTGATGTCAGTCAGCCATTTCTCATTTGGCGCGGTCGCCTGGAAGTCACGGTTGATGATGCTCGCAGGCGCAGGGCTAACCTCGCCCAGATATGAGCTGTAACGCCGCCGCTTGGGCTTCGGGACGATCAAAGCGCACCGTTTCATCAGGCGCCGCACCACTTTCTCGGAGATCGAGATAGAGCGCCGCATAATAGAGGCTCTGAGGCGACGGTAGCCATAGCAGCGATGGTTGCTTTCAAAGGCCTCCGTCATGGCGTGGCGAATGGCAAGATACTTATCTTCCAGTGTGATACGGGCGCGGTGGTAGAAGTAAGAACTCCGCGCGAGACCCAGCCGGGCCAACAGCGCCGGTGCCTTATACTGATTTTTTAGGGCGACGATCAGCATGGTTTTTTCCCGATTGCCCCAAGACACTTAACACTGGCCCTGCAGATCGCCGCCAAGATCCTTTTTTACCAGTTCACTCGCCGTCTTGAGCAGGTCATGCTCAATCTGAAGTTCGCGGATGCAGCACAGCAGGGCTTCACGCTGACGTTCCAATTCTTCGATCTCTGGATCCAAGGAAGCACTTTTCTTGCGTTTCATCACGGCAGGAACCTCCGGGCCAAGGAGTTGGTTTTTCCAAGCATACAGCGTCGGCCCGCTAACTCCGACCTTTTCTGCCAAAGTCTGCGTACTTTCTTGACGACTATAAAGTCCAACCACAGCAGCTTGTCTCACGGCGTCAGAGTGATTTCCTGCTCCATACGCCCCGGTGGAACCCGTCCTGGTCTCAGGAAAGGCCGCGCGGCAGTCAGCGTGGCCCGGCCCGGATAGCCCAAGGCACGCAGTGTCCATGAAATGCAGCGCCCCTGACTGGCATAATGCTCTAACGCCACCTGCTTCTGTGCCTCTGAGAATTCAGGCGGGCGCGGCACTGAACGTATCGGCAAATCCAGCCAACGCTCATATTCTCGATGTCAGCCCTTCAAGGCGTTCTTCGTTGGATACCCCAACTCACGGATGGTGGCCCGCACGCGCTTGCCGAGCTTGATATAAAGCTCAACCGCGCGCATCCGTTCTTCGTAGCTATACATGAACTATCTCCAAGATAGTCCAACTTCTCGTCCGCACCCCCGGTGGGGTCAAGTCTCGGTGACAATCAACAGACTACCTCTTCATATCGGCATCGCATGTCCTTGGGATGTTCAAATTTTGTAAAGGGAATTTCCTCACGGGTCTTTACCATGAGAACTGAACTCAAGACTACGCCAATCCCGTCTTCATTACTTTCAACCTGTACCAAATCAAAGTCACCCGAACCTGCCTGAAGGTCCTTGTCTTTCATCAGGTGGGGATAGCGATGATAAGCTGGGATGTCTGCAGGTTCTTGCTGTTGGATTGCAGCCTGCAGAACGTCGCGGGCCGACGGATCGATTTTGTAAAGTTTTGTGTATTTTTCACCGCATAGGATATGTTCCACCAACCCGTCTTCGATCTTTCCCACGTCGAATTTCTGAGGTGATGCTTTGAGTTTCTTGAGCGTGCCGTCCCACCCATGGCTCGTCGATATTCCCGCTGAGTTGAGCAGCTTTTTTGCATTCGTCCAGCTCATGCGATGACGGAGCGTGCGGAACATTTTCTTCATCAAGATACCTTTTCGATACAAACCTCAGTTTGTTACAGTGAAGGGATTATGCGGCGTGTGAAAGCCGAAATTGGATTCGTGATACTTCAGGTTTCTGAAAGGGTGGTGTCGCAGCGGGGAGTTCTGATGCGGACATGTTCTATGGCAATTGCGGACCGAAACCTGTCAATTGCGGCAAGTTTGCCGGCAGCTGACAACATCCAACCGTCCCCTAAAACCACTGCCCCGGTTCCATCAGGCCCAAATCCAGCAACTGCCGGGAATGCCACTCAAACGGGGCGGAGTTGTGCCACTTGAACGTTTCAATATCAAACGTACTGCCCGGATTGCTTTTCAGCGCCTTGGCGGTGCGGAACGAACAAATCGAGGCGGTGATGTTGTGGTGCCATTGACACGAAAACGTGTTGTATTCTTCGTTGTTTAACGTGTGGTCCCAGCGCAGACGCAGTCCCTTTTTGGCGCGAAACAGCGGGATGCGGTCGATTTTGCGGCGGCCCGCTGGCACATGTTCCTCGAAACGCCAGCGCAATCCGCCAAAGAAATCCAGTTGCCTTTCAAGGGGATGGCCGTCTTTTGTCGAATCTGCTCGCGCCAGCGCATAATATCCGGAACGATCCAGATGTGCGTGATCCAGCGATACGGCATCCGGATGGGCGTCCAGATCCTCGGCATACAGGTCGACCACATAGCCCAGCATCGCATCGCGGCGCTCTTCGCTATGGAAGGCCAGCATTTCAACCACACTGCGGGTTTCGCAAAACGGAAAGAATAAAAATTCGGCGTTAAAGCAGTAATAGATCCACTGCCCGGCGGCGGGATCAATCAGCGTGTTGATCGCGGTTTCCATGGCATGTTCTGTGGACATATTGTAGTCGACCCGCACCACAGAGGCTGCCAGATCACGCGGCAGCTCAAACACATCCGGCATCAGCACAATCACGGTTTGAAAACCCGATTGCAGATGATGGCGCACGGTGGTGGCAATTTCCACATCGTCCTCGACCATGATCACTGCAATCGGACCTTTGGACAGTGCGCGCACACCATCCCTGGTCCCGTCCTGTTTGATGAATTGGTCCAGACTTGAATAGTGCATGTGCCCTCGCTTGGCGGTGATGATGCCTAGAATCGGTTAATTCGACGTGCATTGCAAGCGGGCGCGCACACTGGTAGATGGCAAATTCTGCCTCAACACACCGGATACCCGTTATGACCGCGCCCAAAAAGCTGTTCATCAAAACCTATGGCTGCCAGATGAATGTCTATGACAGCGAACGCATGGCCGAGACGCTGGGCGGGCAGGGCTATGTCGAGACCAAGACCGCCGATGATGCGGATATGATCCTGCTCAACACCTGCCACATCCGCGAAAAGGCCGCCGAAAAGGTGTACTCGGAACTGGGCAGGCTCAAGCCGTTGAAAGCGCTGAACCCTGATCTGAAAATTGCTGTCGCGGGCTGTGTCGCCCAGGCCGAGGGTGCCGAGATCATGCGCCGTCAGCCTGCCGTTGACTTGGTGGTCGGGCCGCAAAGCTATCACCGTCTGGCGGAAATGGAAGCCAAGGTGCGCCTTGGCGAAAGCGCGCTCGACACGGATTTTCCCGAGGAAGACAAATTCACCAAGCTGAAATCACGCGGCACCGCAAAACGCGCGCCCGCTGCGTTTCTGACCGTGCAGGAAGGCTGCGATAAGTTTTGTGCCTTTTGCGTCGTGCCCTATACACGCGGGGCCGAGGTCAGCCGCCCCGCCACGCAATTGCTCGAAGAAACCCGCGCATTGGTCGATCGTGGCGTGCGCGAGGTCACATTGCTGGGCCAGAACGTCAACGCCTATCACGGGGCAGGGCCAAACGGCGATATGACGCTGGCGGACCTTATCCGCGCGCTTGATAAAATCGACGGGCTGAAGCGTATCCGCTATACCACAAGCCACCCCAACGACATGGACGATGACCTGATCAACGCCCATGGCGATGTCGAAAAACTGATGCCCTATCTGCACCTGCCTGTACAGTCCGGTTCCAACCGTATCCTGAAACGGATGAACCGCAGCCATACCGCCGAAAGCTATCTGCGACTGCTCGACCGTATCCGCGTCGTGCGCCCTGATATTTTGTTGTCGGGTGATTTCATCGTGGGCTTTCCCGAGGAAAGTGACGAAGATTTCGAGGACACGATGGAATTGGTGCGGCAGGTCCGCTACGGCTATGCTTATTCCTTCAAATATTCATCCCGCCCCGGCACCCCGGCGGCTGAACGGCCTTTGGTGGAGGCGCACGTCGCGGACGAGCGCCTGCAACGGCTGCAAGCCCTGATCACAAAGCATCAGCGCGAAATCCAGCAAAGCATGGTGGGCCGCGAGCTTTCCGTTCTGGTGGAAAAGCAAGGCCGTGAAGCAGGCCAGATGATCGGCAAATCGGAATACCTGCATGCCGTGCACATTGAAAATAGTCACGCGCAAATTGGTGACATCGCGCAGGTCAAAGTTATCGAGGCCAAGACCAATTCACTTGCAGCGGTCCTGGCCTAATAAACTCAATAGTTGTGTTTGCGGTGCGATGCGCGGTCGTAATAAATCTGCTCCATTGTGTGTTTCAGCGCACCGGGATTGCCGACAAGCGTGATATCGCGGCATACCCGTTCACCAATCGCCTGCGCGGTTGAAAAATCGTATCCAACGGACACCAACGTGTCGATAAACACGGCATTCGGACGGTCCCAGATCACTTCTCTCCAAGGTCCGCGAAAGCAGCTTACCACAATCTGATTGCCGGTTGGCCCGTAAGCGCCATGATAATATTTACCTTGTCCGCCAGCCGAAGCCATTGCAGGTATCGCCATAGCAGCGACCACTGCGGTTACGCAGAGTTTCTTTAGCATATGTACACCCCCCCAGGTGTTGGCCGGATTTTCCGGTCCGGTAGTCAGTTTTTTACAAAGGACAAATGGGCCGCAGATGCGACTCACCGGATAGCCCTTGAACCAGTGGATTAACGGTGACGTAGGGGTATCGACATTTCAAGAAACATTTCCGTTTGTCGATTAAGGCAGAAACAATTGTGATGATTTAGGGCGATTGTCCACATAAAGCGACAAAAGTTCGCCCTGCGCGGGTAGCGCTGCACAAAGTGCAATTCCGAATAAAAGTAAGACGACACAGATGACCCGTTCCCATAGAAATACCGTCGAAAACTTTCACCGCAGCGGATGATTTTTGCCGAAAAACATGCAGCGCAAAGCGGTGATGCCAGCCCTCGGAGAATCATTGGGATGAAAAGGGCAATCAATCGCGGTCACATTTGTAATTGCGCGTGTTGTCGTGCAATTCTTTGGAATGTTTCCATAAAAAACATCCTTTTCCCGCGCTAGAGGTACGAAATTAAACCAGATTCCCAATTCCGGTCCTTCACACCCGCCAAAAACCTGACTAACCTATCTTTAATGCGGGACTGCATCATACCTGGGACAGGTGCAGTTCTTTCGTGGGGGAACAAAACAAGGAAAACTGCTGTGGTGAACACAATCTCCAAAGCGATCCGTGCGGTTGCGAGTATAGCACTCGTGGCGGCAATCGCACTTCAAGCATCAGCTGCCGATGCGCAAACACGCTCGCAAGAAGGCCGTGACAAAGGCGTCTATATTCCAACGATCTGGGTTGATCCCGATGGCTGTGAACACTGGGTGATGGACGATGGTGCCGAAGGGTACATGACACCGCACACGACACGTCAGGGTATTCCGGTCTGTCGTCGCGGCAATGTCTGCGGTGTGATGAGCTCTGACCAGTTCTTTGCAACTGATAGCTACCGTATCCATGCGCAAGGCAAGGCACGTTTGCAAAACTTCTTCCAGACAACCGGTGCGGTTTCCTACATCATCACGGGCCATACGGACAGCCGCGCAACCGACGAATACAACATGCGCCTGTCTTATAATCGTGCCAATGCGGTTGCTGCAATTGCGGCATCAACCGGTGTGCGGATCGCTGATGTGCGCGGCTACGGCGAACGTCTGCCAGTGGCATCGAATGGCACAGCCGGCGGGATGGCGCAGAACCGTCGCGTCGAAATCATCTGCATTCGCTGAGGGGACACAAAGTGATTAAAACTAAAATTCTCATGGTCACCGCCTGTGCCTTTGGACTGACCGCCTGTGCGGACTACGAAGGTATCGGTGGCGGCTATCCATCGGACAAGACATTTGACCGTGGCTTCGACAAAAAGCACCTGAGCCAGCTTCAGGCCGGTATTTGGGTCGACCCGAATGGCTGCGACCACTGGATCATCGACGACGGCGTCGAGGGCTATCTTTCAGCGCGTCTGGATAAATACGGCAAGCCCGTTTGTTCCGGTGTCGCACCGCCAAACCACACAGTTGGCGATTTCAAAGGCGGCTCAAGCATCCCGGATCCGAACTGATCTTGGCTGGGCACATCGACATCATCAGGCCGGAGCGTTATGCGCCCCGGCCTTTTTTGTTTCGTTTGTTTCGTCGCTGCGGGGTGACATCGCCCAGCGAAACCCTATTTATCAAATAAGAAAATCAAGGAGCCTGCATTGCCCACAAACGATATGACCTCGATCACAGCAATCCCCTCCGGCCAAAATCTGGAATTTCCCGATAACCGCCTGCTGATTGATCTGTGTGGTGCCTACGATGCCCATCTGACCGCGATTGAAAAAGCGCTCGAGGTGCAGATCATAAGACGCGGCAATCATCTGTCTATTCTGGGCGATGCTGATGCCACGACGGCAGCAGCGGCGATCATCAATACGCTTTATGCCCGTCTTGAAGGCGGCCGCTCGGTGGAACAGGCCGAGGTTGAGACGCTTTTGCGTATGGGCAATTCGGATGCGGGCACAGGCGTGCGCCAAGGCGACCAGCTTGAAATGCCGATCCCCGGCGGCATCGAAATCCACACCCGCAAGAAACGGGTTGAACCGCGCACCGCCGCGCAAAAGGCGTATGTGCAATCGCTGTTTGATAATGAACTGGCCTTTGGCATTGGTCCGGCGGGCACGGGCAAGACATATCTCGCGGTGGCCGTCGGTGTCAGCATGTTCATCGGCGGCCATGTCGATAAAATCATCCTGTCGCGCCCTGCGGTCGAGGCCGGCGAGAAGCTGGGCTATTTGCCCGGCGATATGAAAGACAAGGTCGATCCCTACATGCAGCCGCTTTATGATGCGCTGAACGACTTTTTGCCGGGCAAGCAATTGGCCAAACTGTTCGAGGAAAAACGCATCGAAATTGCACCGCTTGCATTTATGCGGGGGCGGACACTGGCCAATGCCTATGTTGTGCTTGATGAGGCGCAAAACGCGACTTCGATGCAGATGAAAATGTTTCTGACGCGGCTTGGTAAAAACTCGCGTATGGTGATCACCGGCGACCGAACCCAGGTGGATTTGCCGCGCGGTGTACAATCCGGTCTTGCCGATGCGGAACGGTTGCTGAGCGCGATACCCAAGATCAGCTTTAACTACTTCACCTCCAAAGACGTTGTACGTCATCCGCTTGTTGCAGCCATCATTGAGGCCTACGAGGCGGATACAGGCCTCACATGATGCGCATATCTTGTTTCTTTTTGGCCTTAAATATTCCCGGGGGTCCGGGGGCTGGCCCCCGTGAGTGCGTCATTGGACACGCTTGATATCGTTATCGAAGATGACCGATGGACAAGCGCGCAGTTTGAATCCGTAGTTCAAACCGCTGTGCTGGCGACGCTTGCCGCGCACGCCCTTGATCCCGACGGGACCGAAATCACTATCCTTGCCTGCGACGACGCCCGCATCGCGGACCTGAACGCCGAATTTCGTGGCAAACCCACCCCCACAAATGTGCTGAGCTGGCCCAGCGAGGAACGCGCCGCAAACAAGGCAGGCGACAAACCGCAGCCGCCAAAACCGGGCCTTGACGAGATGATCGAACTGGGTGACATCGCCATCAGCTATGACACCTGCAAGTCCGAGGCCGACGCCGCGGGCAAATCCATGTCCAGCCATGTCACCCATCTGATCATTCACGGGGTGCTGCATCTTTTGGGCTACGACCATATCCGTGACCCGGACGCCACGCTTATGGAACAGGTTGAGATAGGTATACTTGGCAAACTGGGCTATGATGACCCATATACAGAACCATCGGCACCCTAAGGCCGGTGCAACACAAAGACAGGACCCAATGGGCGACATCGACGGACCATCTAATGCAGCGCAACGCGCGCAATCGGATGAAGACCTGGACCACCAGGAAGAAAGCACGGCACGCTCGGGCGGATTTTTCAGCCGCGTGATCGAGGCGCTTAGCCCTTCGGATAATGATCCCTCGGCTGATCTCACGCCTGCATTGCCGGACCGTGTGACCACACATGGCATGATGAACCTGCGCCGGATGCGGGTCGACGATGTGGCGATTCCCAAAGCCGATATCACGGCAATACCCGTCACATCGACGCTGGACGAGCTGGTCAAGATATTCAAGGACAGCGGCCTGACAAGGTTGCCCGTTTACGAAGGCACGCTGGACACGCCTGTCGGCATGGCCCATCTCAAAGATCTGGCGCTGAAGTACGGTTTTAACGGCAAGACCAAGAATTTTGATCTGCGCGCCATGCTGCGCCCGCTGGTGTTCGTGCCGCCGTCGATGACCATCGGTGTGTTGCTGACCAAGATGCAGGCAGAGCGGCGCCATATGGCGCTGGTGATTGATGAATACGGTGGCGTTGACGGGCTGGTCACGATCGAGGATTTGATCGAACAGGTCATCGGCGAGATCGAGGACGAACATGATGTCGATGAAGGCAAATACTGGACTGTCGAAAAGCCGGGCACTTATCTGGTGCTTGCCAAAACCCCGTTGGAAGATTTCGAGGCCGAGATCGGTCATTCGCTGACCGATCACGACACCGTTGATGAAGAAGAGATCGACACGCTTGGCGGGTTGGTTGTGATGCTGTCGGGTCGCGTGCCTGCGCGCGGCGAGGTGGTGTTGCACCCTGACGGGCCGGAGTTCGAGATTGTCGATGCCGATCCGCGCCGCATCAAACGTCTGCGGGTCCGCACAACGGGGGCCAACGGGTGATCAGAGATATGGCCGCCTGGAAGGTGGCTGTTCTGACCGGAAGTGTCGGGGCCGTCGCTGCATTCTCTCAGGCTCCCTATGATATTCACCTGCTGATGCTGGCGGGCATGATCGTGGCTGTCTGGCTGTTTCAACAGGCCGCCACACCATATCGCGCAGCCCTAACCGGTTGGGCCTTCGGCACCGGATATTTCATGCATTCCCTGCAATGGATCGTTTCGCCCTTTATGGTCGATGCAGAGCAATATGGCTGGATGGCGCCTTTTGCGCTGGTTTTTCTGGCGGCCGGACTTGCGATATTCTGGGGCGTGGCATTTTGGGGCGCGCGCAAACTGTCGCCGCACCGCGCATGGCCGCTGATCCTGTGCTGGCCTGCCTCCGAGCTGATACGCGCGTATATTTTCACGGGTTTTCCCTGGGCCATGCCTGCGCAGGCGTTGGTGGACACCAAGACAATCCAGTACCTGGCGCTCTTTGGTCCTTATGTCCTGAACCTGTTTCTCGTCGGTGTTGCGGTGTTCGTGGTTTTTGTGTTCCACCGTCGCGGTTTGCTGGCCGCTGTCATCGCAGGTGCCGCACCTGTGTTCATGATGACACCGCCGCCCGTCTCGGACCCAGCCGCGCTGACCGATCACACCATCCGGCTGATCCAGCCCAACGCAGCACAGCGCGACAAGTGGAACCCTGAAAAAATTCCGGTGTTCTTTGACCGCCAACTGCAATTGTCCTCTGCCGCGCCCGTCGGTGGTGGTGCGCGACCTGATCTGGTGATCTGGGCCGAAACGGCAATCCCCTGGCCGCTTGATCTGGCGGATGTCGCACTGACAGAGATTTCTGCCGCAGCGGGTGCGCCCGTGGTCGTGGGCGTGCAACGGCGTGGGCCTGTTCAATTCTATAACTCGCTTGTCGTTCTGGGGCAGGGTGGTGCGGTCGGGCAGACCTATGACAAACATCATCTTGTGCCCTTTGGCGAATACATGCCGTTCGGCGATATGCTGTCGCGTGTCGGTATTCATGGCCTCGCTGCGCGCGAGGGCAATGGATATTCTGCGGGCGAGGGCGCGCAACTGCTGGACTTTGGCGCCATGGGTACTGCCTTGCCGCTGATCTGTTACGAGGCGGTTTTTCCCCATGATGTGAACGCGGCACCGACACGTCCCGCGTTTCTGATCCAGATTACCAATGATGCATGGTTCGGCAAGGCGGCGGGCCCTGCGCAACATCTGGCGCAAGCAAGGATGCGCGCGATCGAACAAGGGTTGCCTATGGCCCGTACCGCCAATACCGGCGTTTCTGCGATGATTGATCCGCAGGGCCGCATTACCGCGTCTCTCCCGCTCAATACGGCGGGTTTTCTTGATGCGCGCCTTCCCGCACCGCTGCCGCCCACGCTTTACAGCAGAACCGGCGATCTGCCTTTCGCGCTGCTGTTGCTGATTGGCGTCTGTGCCGCGGGTGTCTTGCGCAGGCGCCGGAATATCATTTGACCCTTTGATCCTTGCACACTAAGGCAAGGCAATTGCGCCACAACGGCTTCCTGACGTGGCGCTAGGATTTCATTTGGAGCACGATATGTCCCGCCAGAATTATGTTTTTACGTCGGAATCCGTTTCCGAGGGTCACCCTGACAAGGTGTGTGACCGCATTTCCGACGCTGTTTTGGACGCGTTTTTGTCAGAGGAACCCGAAGCACGGGTTGCGGCAGAGACCTTTGCCACGACCAACCGTGTTGTGATCGGCGGCGAGGTCGGATTGTCTGACCAAAGCAAACTCAAGGATTATATGGGCCGCATCGAGGATATCGCGCGCGCCTGTATCAAAGACATCGGATACGAGCAGGAAAAGTTTCATCACGAGACGGTCGAGGTTACCAACCTGTTGCACGAACAATCCGCACATATTGCCCAAGGCGTGAATGCGTCCGGTAACAAAGATGAAGGTGCCGGCGACCAAGGGATCATGTTCGGCTATGCCAGCGACGAGACACCCGAATTGATGCCGGCACCCGTGCATTATGCCCACGCGATGCTGCGCCGGCTGGCCGAAGTGCGCAAAGATGGCAGTGAGCCAACCCTGCGCCCCGATGCAAAAAGCCAGCTTTCCGTGCGCTACGAGAACGGCAAGCCTGTTGGCGTGACGTCAATTGTTTTGTCGACACAACATTCTGACGAGACCCAGACCAGTGCCGACATCCGCGATATCGTGGAGCCGTACATCCGCGAAGTGCTGCCCGAGGGCTGGATTGATGCGGACACGAAATGGCACGTGAACCCCACGGGTATTTTTGTCATTGGCGGCCCTGATGGTGATGCTGGCCTTACGGGACGCAAGATCATCGTGGACACTTACGGCGGTGCGGCCCCGCATGGCGGCGGTGCGTTTTCCGGTAAAGACCCGACAAAGGTTGACCGTTCTGCTGCCTATGCCGCGCGCTATCTTGCGAAAAACGTGGTCGCGGCTGGTATGGCCAGCAAATGCACCATCCAGTTGAGCTATGCGATTGGTGTCAGTGAACCCCTGTCAATCTATTGCGATACCCACGGTACGGGCGACGATCTGCGCGACGCGGACATCGAAAAGGCAATTCGCGCGTCGATGAGCCTGACCCCGCGCGGTATTCGCGAGCATTTGCAGTTGAACAAGCCGATCTATCAGCGCACTGCGGCCTACGGCCACTTTGGCCGCGCGCCAGAGGCCGATGGCGGGTTCAGCTGGGAAAAGACCGATCTGGTGGAACAGTTGAAAAAAGCCATGTGATTTGATCGCTTTGACGACATGAAATTAGGGGCTGTTGACGTTCGGGATTCACAACTCGCCTGATTTCTGATTCCTATGTGGACGCCCCGGATTGGCAATAGCTTTCTTTCAGCGTTTCAGATCGGTTGCTTTCATATGTCCGGCCTGTTTGTGCAGATGGTTAGTCTGCTGGCCCTGATGGAAATCCGCAAACGAGGTCCCTAATCAAGTTATCGCACTTGAGAGTGCATTGAATCAGACGGGTTGTTCTCGTTTCTGGACAGATCGTTACGCATCATGAGATTGCTTTCACCAATTCGTTGTGTCGCCGGGATTATTGTTTGGCGACGTGGTAGGGATGGTATGGTCGATCATGGGCCATCAATGCCCAAACGACCCGTGCCGTTTTGTTCGCCAATGCGACGGATACCAGCCGCACCGGTTTCTTGTCGAGCAGGTCACGCAGCCAGTTCGCAAGCGGCGTGTCTTTCTGTTTTGAATGACGGATTACAGCGGTCGCCCCGACCACCAGAAGCCGCCGCAAATACCGGTCCCCTTGTTTTGATATCCCTCCCAATCTGATCTTATTACCGCTGGAGTTCTGTTTGGGGACCAGCCCCAGCCAGGCTGCGAACTGCCTGCCGGATCGGAAAGCCTGGATGTCGCTGACGGTGGCTACGATGGCAGTTGCGGTGATCACACCAATGCCGGGGATGGTTGCCAGGCGTTGGCTCATGGCATTTTGCCGATGCCAGTCGTGCAGGGTTTTATCAAGCTCTCGCAGCTCTTCTTCCAGTTCAGCGAGCCGTCGGACAAAAACGGATAGTGCCGTTCGTGCCATGAGCGGCATGCCCGGTTCCGGCTCAACCTCATCGAAGACACGGGCAATAAGTTTGAGTAAATTACGAATGCCGGGATTGGCCACCAGACCAAACTCTTCCAGATGCGCTCGCATCGCATTTGCCGCCATCGTCCGTTGCCTGACCACCAGGGATCTGGTCCGGTGAACCATCAGAATGGCCTGTTGCTCCGGCGATTTGACGGGCACAAAGCGCATGGTCGGGCGGGTGAGCGCTTCACAAATTGCTTCTGCATCAGCCGCGTCCGTCTTGCCACGCTTTACATAGGCTTTCACGTAAGCGGGTGGCATGAGCTTGACCTCATGCCCAAGTGCCGCCAACTCCCGCGCCCAATGATGTGCCGTGGCGCAAGCTTCGATCCCGATCAGACAAGACGGCAACGTCGCAAAGAATGGCAGCAGCTTACGACGCGTGAATCGTCGCGTCAGCATGGCCTCCCCGGTTTCATCAACTCCGTGAACCTGGAAAACACTCTTCGCAATATCCAATCCAATTGTGGTAACTCTCATTCTGGACGCTCCTTCTTTGTATGGCGACATTAACACCACCACCATATGGCACATCGATGCCGGGTTGAGGGGGCGTCCACCTCATCAAGGTTGCAAACAGAGCAGAGCAGCTTTGACCAAAAGAGTCTTAACAAACGCGCAGTGGGCAATCATGGAACCATATTGTCTGGGGAAATCCACTGATCCGGGACAAACGGGTCGTGATTCCCGGCTATTCATCGAGGCGGTCCTTTGGATCGTACGCACCGGGGCTCAGTGGCGCGAGTTGCCGGATGAATTCGGCAAATGGAACTCTGTCTTCAAGCGGTTCCGCATGTGGGTCAAAGCGGATACTTTCCACCATATGTTCAGAGCATTAACCTCGGACGCCGATTTGGAATACGCCATGATCGATGGCACCATCGTCAAGGTCCACCGCTCGGGTCAGGGCGCAAAAGGGGGACTCTTTGCCAGGCCATTGGGCGCTCTCGCGGAGGCATGACGACGAAGATACTGGCGCTGACAGACGCGCTCGGCAACCTCGTTGATTTCTGCCTGATGCCCGGGCAGGCTCACGATCTGCGCGAGACCGATACGCTGATCCGCGACCTGACAGCGGGGCATCTGCTTGCAGATAGAGCCTTTGATGCGGATTGGTTGAGAAATGACCTTCTGGCCCGCGACATCATCCCGGTCATACCGCCCAAATCCAATCGCAGGTTCCCGGCAGAGTTTGACAGGGAAACCTACAAATGGCGCCACTTGATCGAAAACTACTTTGGTAAGCTTAAGGAAAACAGAGGGATAGCCATGCGATCATGCAAGACAGACCAGAGTTTCAAAGCCTTCATCTCGATTGCCGCAACAATTATTCAAACACGGTGAACGTCAACAGCCCCTAGAGAAAACCACCGTTCGCGGTGGTTTTTTCTTTCATAGAGGGCGCGCGTCAAAGCCCCGTTGCAGCCTCGCATTTTGCACGGTATTGCCTGCGCCATGACACATCCAACCCGCCCCCGCCGAAATTTTTATGGCCGCCTCAAAGGCAAATCGCTCAAGCCAGCCCAAAAGGGATATATGCAGGATCTTGGTCCGCTGTCGCCCGGTGCTGTCAGTTGGGAAGACAATCCCGCGCGTGACCATTTGGATTTGGATACGTTGTTTGAGGGCAAACCTGCGTGGCTTGAGATCGGCTTTGGCGGTGGCGAGCATATGGTGCATCAGGCGGCGCAAAATCCGGACGTCGGGATCATTGGCTGCGAGCCATACATTAACGGCGTGGCAATGTTGCTGGGAAAGATCCGTAAAGCGGGTGTTGATAATCTGGCGGTTTATCCCGGCGATGTCCGCGATATGTTTGATGTGCTGCCAGAGGCGTCGATTGAACGTGCGTTTTTACTGTATCCCGACCCATGGCCCAAGACGCGGCATCATCGCAGGCGGTTTGTGACGGCCGAGCATCTGGAGCCATTGGCGCGGGTGTTGAAACCGGGTGCTGTGTTTCGGGTGGCCACGGACATCGAGGATTATGTGCGCCAGACGCTTGAGCAGGTTCCGCAGCACGGGTTTGAATGGCTGGCAGAGCGACCCGGTGACTGGCGCGCACCGTGGGATGACTGGATTTCGACACGCTACGAGCAAAAAGCGTTGCGCGAGGGGCGCGTGCCGCATTATCTGACGTTTCGCAAGACCTGAGCGGGCGGAGCGGGCAAGCCCGCATGTGATTTTATTTTGCTGATGAGGGGCTTTGCCCCTCAAACTCCCCGGATATTTACACCCAAAAAGAGATAGAAGGCGCGTTGCGATGGACGCTTGTGGCGCACTGGTTTATTGAGGCGTTGAATTCAGGATCGAAGGACAATTTATGTCGAGCCATGGTGCCCCAATTCCGATGACCTCATGTGCTTGCGGGCCGCTGACCGGGACCGCCGAAGTGCCGGGGGACAAGTCGATCTCGCATCGCTCGCTGATCCTTGGCGCGATGTGTATCGGCGAGACGACGATCAACGGATTGCTCGAAGGGCAGGACGTGCTGGACACAGCAAAGGCCATGCGCGCGTTCGGGGCCGAGGTGACGGACCATGGCGGTGGCAAATGGTCGGTCCAAGGTGTCGGTGTCGGGGGATTTGCCGAGCCTGACACTGTGATTGATTGCGGCAATTCCGGCACCGGTGTGCGGCTGATCATGGGGGCGATGGCGACGTCGCCGATTGCGGCGACCTTTACCGGTGATGCCAGTCTGAACGGGCGGCCGATGGCGCGGGTCACGGACCCTTTGGGGTTGTTCGGTACGCAGGCGGTCGGGCGGCAAGGCGGGCGTTTGCCGATGACGATTGTTGGCGCGGCAGAGCCTGTCCCCGTGCGCTATGTGGTGCCTGTGCCCTCCGCGCAGGTAAAGTCGGCGGTGCTGCTGGCGGGGTTGAATGTGCGCGGCAAGACCGTCGTGATCGAGGCGGAGGCCACGCGCGATCATACCGAACGGATGCTGGCGGGGTTCGGGGCGGAAATTACGGTTGAGCAGACAGACGAGGGGCGCGTGATCACCCTGACCGGACAACCCGAATTGCAGGCGCAACATATTGATGTGCCGCGCGATCCGTCCTCGGCGGCGTTTCCGGTCTGTGCGGCGTTGATCGTACCGGGGTCCGATGTTCTGGTGCCTGGGATCGGGTTGAACCCGACAAGGGCAGGATTGTTTACCACTCTACGCGAGATGGGCGCGGACCTGACCTACGAGAACGAGCGCACCGAGGGTGGTGAGCCTGTTGCCGACCTGCGCGCGCGGTTTTCGCCGGACTTGCAGGGGATCGAGGTGCCGCCAGAGCGTGCCGCGTCGATGATTGATGAATATCCGGTGCTGTCGGTCGTGGCATCCTGTGCGCAGGGCAAGACCGTGATGCGCGGCGTGAAAGAACTGCGCGTCAAGGAAAGTGACCGTATTGATGCGATGGCACGCGGCCTGCGCGCCAACGGGATGGAGGTCGAAGAAGGCCCGGACTGGTGGATCGTGACGGGGCGCGGTCATGGCAATGTGCCAGGCGGCGCGGTTTGCGCGAGCCAGTTGGACCACCGGATTGCGATGTCGTTCCTGATTTTGGGGATGGCGTCGAATGCGCCGGTGAGCGTCGATGATGGCGGACCGATTGCCACGTCGTTTCCGATATTCGAGCCGTTGATGAAAGCGCTGGGCGCACAGGTATCGCGGGACGTTGCATGAGCCGCGCAGGCCATATCCTTGGGCTCATTGCCGTGGTGGCCGCGATATTGTTTGCGGTGCTGGCAGTGATCAGTCTGGGCTGGTTGAGCCCGCAGGGCCAAAGCAACTTTGATGCGCGTTTTCTGGGCTATGATGTAGCTGATGCGCAGGCCTATCTGTCGGTGTTGCCAAAGGAGGACAAGGTACTTTATCTCGGTCTGTTCCGCTGGATTGATACGGTTTTCCCGCTACTGGCGGCGGTGGCGATTGGCGGGGCCACATGGCTCAATTCAAGCAGCAGAACTATGCTGTGGCGGATGGCCAGCCTTGGGATCGTCGCGGCCTATCTGATATTGGACCTGGCCGAAAATGCGTTTGTCGCACAGATGCTGCGCAGTGATGTTCCCGTTACAGCAGGATTGGTGGAAAAAACCAGCGTCATCACCCAGCTTAAATGGGTATTTCTGGCAGTGTCGATTGCATATTTGATCGTTGGCTGGCATCGTAAAAGAGGCGAGGCGCTATGACACATCAAGGGTTCACAGTGGCGATTGACGGGCCAGCGGCATCCGGCAAGGGGACGATTTCCAAAGCCATTGCTGCGCATTTCGGCTTTGCACATCTGGATACAGGGCTTTTGTACCGTGCTGTTGCGGCCAAGGTTCTGGCGGGGATGGAACCTGCGGTGGCGGCGCGCAATCTGGTGACGCGCGATCTGGAAGACGATGCGTTGCGTTTGCCCTCGGTGGCGCAGGAAGCCAGCAGGGTGGCAGCGATCAGGGATGTGCGGGCGGCACTCGTGGATCTCCAGCGGAGTTTTGCTGCGCGCGCGGGCGGTGCGGTGCTGGACGGGCGCGACATCGGGACGGTGATTTGCCCACAGGCGCAGGTGAAACTGTTTGTGACCGCAAGTGCGGAGGTCCGAGCGCGCCGGCGCTTTGAAGAAATGTCGGGCAGGGGCATGGACCTCACCTTTGAAGAGGTACTGGCGGATGTGCAGGCGCGCGATGCGCGGGATATGGGCCGCGCGGATGCGCCGCTGCGCGCGGCAGCGGATGCTGTGCAGATCGACACCACGGATATGGATATCGCAGACGCGGTTGCGGCCGCTGTGGCGATGATCGACGCCAGACGGTAAAGCCTGATTTGTATGGCGTTGGCGGTTCGTGCCAACCCTGATCACACCTTAAAGAGACAAGCGGCAAAGAGACAAGCGGCGCCGCCCGGTCTTGGGCTGCGGTCTGTTGATCCTGACGGGGAACCTCGGAATGCGCGCGGTTCAGGCACCTTTTTTAAGGGCATGAGACCACATTATTTTGCGACTGTTACATCGCGATTGGTTAGGCTCTGGACCCATTTATCAGCTTGAGGCTTTCAGATCTCAATGATTCAATTGCCTCAAACTGAGGGGGAACTATGAGCAATCTTTACTGGGTTTGCGAAGATCAGATGGCGCGTCTCCGGCCTTATTCTCCGATGTGCCATGGAGTGCCGCGCGTAGATGACCGGCGAGGTCTCGGCGGCATTATCCTCATAAATCGCGATTGGTTGCGGTGGTGCGATGCGCCCAAAGAGTATGGTCCTCCCAAGACGCTTCATAACCGCTGGAAATTGTGGAGCGACATGCGGGTATTCGCGCGGATCATGACGGGACTGGCTGCCGAGGCACCTGATAATCGAACGATCTCGATCGACGCAACCTACCTCAAAGCGCACCGCACGGCCTCGAGCCTGCGGTTAAAAAAGGGGGGCTGTGAACGTCTGATCGGGCGAACGAAAGGCGGTATGAACACAAAGTTGCATGCCGTCACCGACACGATTGGACGGCCGATCCGGGTCTTCATAACTCCGGGCCAGGTCAGCGACTACACCGGGGCCAGGGCCCTCGTGAGTGGCCTGCCAGCCGCCGGCTGCTTGTTGGAAGACCGGCGGGTATGACGCGGACTGGTTTCGTGAGGCCCTTGTAGACAAGGGAATGCCACCCTGTATCCCGGGGCGGAAGTCGCGTGGTAAACCCGTCAAATATGAAAAGCGTCGCTACCAACGACAGAACCGGATCGAGATCATGTTCGGGCGCCTGAAAGACTGGCGACGGATCGCCACCAGATACGACCGATGCCCGAAGGTATTCCTGCCTGCAATCGTCCTCGCAGCAACCATTTTGTTCTGGTTATGAAACAATGAGTCTGGAGCCTAAGACGAGATAAAGGTCAGAGAATAGTCGTCTCTGTCACCCCACCATTCCCACAATCTCATAGGTCTTCTTCAAAATCGGAGCTGTAATCTCGCGCGCCTGACCTGCACCCTTGGCCAAAATGCGGTCAATCTCTGCCGGATCGGCCATCAGTCGCGCCATTTCGGTCGAGATGGGCGCGAGTTTGGATACCGCCAGTTCCGCCAATAGTGGCTTGAAGGTGCCGAATTGCTGGCCGCCGACCTCTGCCAACACCTGATCGACGGTCTGGTCATTGAGTGCCGCATAAATATTCACCAGATTGCGTGCCTCGGGGCGGTCGTCCAGCCCCTTGGCCTCGGAAGGCAAAGCGTCGGGGTCAGTCTTGGCCTTGCGGATTTTCTTGGCAATCGTGTCGGCATCGTCGGTCATGTTGATGCGGCTGGCATCGGAGGGATCGGATTTCGACATCTTCTTTGACCCGTCACGCAGTGACATCACGCGGGTGGCTGCCCCCTCGATCACGGATTCAGTGATGGGAAAGAAATCGACGCCGTAGTCGTGGTTGAACTTGGCGGCGATGTCGCGGGTCAGCTCGAGGTGCTGTTTCTGGTCCTCGCCTACGGGCACATGCGTGGCGTGGTAAATCAGGATATCGGCGGCCATCAGGGCGGGATAACCGAACAGGCCCAGCGATGAGGCTTCGGCGTTTTTGCCCGCTTTGTCCTTGAATTGGGTCATCCGGCTCATCCAGCCCATGCGCGCGACACAGTTGAAGATCCAGGCCAGTTGCGCATGTTCCGGCACCTGGGACTGGTTGATCAGGATGGATTTATCGGGGCTGATGCCCGACGCGATGAACCCTGCCGCCAGTTCGCGTGTGCTGTGCCTGAGTTTCTCGGGGTCTTGCCAAACCGTGATCGCATGCAGATCGACCATGCAATAAACCGTCTCGAAATTCTCGTCCTGCATCGACACAAAGCGTTTGATCGCGCCAAGATAGTTGCCCAGATGCAGGTCGCCCGACGGCTGGATGCCTGAAAACACACGAGGGGTGAATTTGGTCCCTGGCATTTTAGTCTCTGACATGATGTGCTCCTTGGGGCTGGAAATGCGCGTGCGTCCCGCTTACTCATGGGGCCAACCTGCGTCAAGGAGCGGCCATGCAAGACCCTGATTTCCAACCCCCTGTGAACCCGTTGCCGCCTGTGGTGATCCTGCTGTTTCTGGCGATTGCCGGGATTGAGGCGGGATTGTCGATGGGCGAGGCGGGCCTGATCGGTGGTCCCGGTGCGATTGGCTGGCGGCTGGGTCTGGTGCGTGACTACGGGTTTTCGGGCGATATTTTTGACTGGATGCTCGCAAACGGTCAGTGGCCATTGTCCGAGGTGATGCGGGTCGTGACCTATCCATTTATCCATCTCGGCTTTATGCATGCGTTGTTTGCGATGGTGTTGCTTTTGGCGCTCGGCAAGATGGTGGCGGAGGTCATGGGCCAGGTGGCGTTGCTGGTGATCTTTGTGGTGTCCGGTATTGGCGGTGCGGTGTTGTATGCGCTGCTGTTGAATGATCCGGTGTGGCTCGCGGGGGCCTATCCAAATGTCTACGGCCTCATCGGCGGCTACTCTTTTGTGTTGTGGCGCAAGCTGGCGGGGCAGGGAGCGGCGCAATTGCGGGCGTTTAGTCTGATTGCTGTGTTGATGGCGCTTCAGTTGTTCTTTGGCATTTTCTTTGAGGCGGGCACGTTGTGGGTGGCGGAATTGTTCGGATTCTTTTGCGGCTTTGGGCTGAGTTTTCTGTTTGCACCGGGCGAGTGGGCAAAGTTGCGCGCGATTTTGCAACGGCGGTAACTTGCGCGCGGGCAGAATTGAGTATTTTAGGCGAAAAGAAACAGGAAGAAAAAAGGTTAACCGCGGCGCATGGCCCCTTTGAACTCGGAAAGTTTGAATGCGCCGATGAGTTGGCCGATGCCGAAATAACTGATGAAGCTGACCATGATCAGGATTAACAAGGCGATACCACGCCACCAAGGTTGGCCCAACATCGGTTGCAACGCGGCGTTGGTTATCCACAGGGCAAAGCCCATGGCGATGGAGGCCGCGATGATGCGCCAGATGCGTTTGCGGAACCGTGCGTCGAATTTCGCGGCCTGGCCATAGCCGCGTGCGCCCACGGCCAGCAGCGCAAACATACCCCACCCAGCGAGGGACGCGGCGATGGCGGGGGCAATCCAGCCGACAAAAGGCATCAGGCCCACGGCGAGGCCCACGTTGATCACCATGGCGACGATGGCGAAATGGAACGGACGGCGGGTGTCTTCACGCGCGAAATACAGCGGTTGCAGGATTTTTTGCAGCACGAATGCGGGCAGGCCAACACCATAAATCGCCACAGCGATCGCTATGTTTGCGGCATCATCGACGCTTGTGGCACCGCGTTGAAACAGAACCGATGCGAGCGTGAAAGGGATCACCATCAGGGCAACAGCCGACGGGATCGTGAGGGCAAGCGCCACTTCGGCGGCGCGGCTGATTGTGCGGTGTGATCCGTCCTCGTCCCCCGCTTTGAGGCGGCGGGACAGGTCCGGCAGCAGGACGACACCGATGGCAATGCCGACCACGCCCAGAGGTAGCTGATACAGGCGGTCTGCGTAGTTGAGCCAAGCAACCGCTCCATCATAAAAACTCGCAACCTGACGGCCTACCAGCAGGTTGATCTGGACCACGCCGCCCGCCAAGGCGGCAGGGGCGGCGATGATCGCAAGGCGTTTGAGGTCAGGCGTAAGGCTGGGCATGCGGTTGAACTTGAGGGTAAACCCCGCACGCCGTGCCGCCCACCAGACCAGCGCCAGTTGCGCAAGGCCCGCGAGGGGCACGGACATTGCGAGCGTGTCACCCACACTCAATCCCAGTGCCTCGCCAATGCCGATGCCAAGCGCGTCCGATCCGGGGCGGCCAAGGGCGGCACCGATCAGCACCGCAGCAATAAAGATAATGTTGAGCACGACAGGTGCAGCGGCAGCGGCCATGAAACGGCCATTGGCGTTCAATACGCCCGAGACAAGGGCAGCAAGCGAGATAAACAGAATATAGGGGAAAGCGAGGCGGCCATATTCAACCGCCAGATCAAAGCGTTCGTCACCAGCAAAACCCGAGGCCATCAGCAAGACCAGTCCGGGCATTGCGATAATGCCGATGATGGTGAACAGGGTGAGGATAAACGCCATGCCTACAAAGGCGTCTTGAGCGAAGCCTTCTGGGTCATCACCGGATTCCAGCCGTTTCGAGAACATCGGCACAAACGCCATGTTGAACGCACCCTCGGCAAAGAAGCGGCGGAACATGTTGGGCAGGGAAAACGCCACAAGGAAGGCTTCGGCGACGGGGCCGGACCCAAGGTAGCCCGCGATCATCACATCGCGGACAAACCCCATAACGCGGCTGAGCAAGGTCCAGATACCAACCGTGAAAAAGCCGGACATGAGGCGGATGGGTTTCATAGCGGTGCCTTAGCGTTGCGTTGATCCGTCCCTATCGCGGCGGACAGATCAACGCAATCTAGCGTTTTTGCAACGCGTCAGCGGGCGTAGCGTGCCGCCGTCAGCCCATCCATATCAATCTCTGGCGTCTTTCCAAGAACAACATCCGCGACCGCGCGGCCAGACCCACAGGCCATTGTCCAGCCCAGTGTGCCATGGCCCGTGTTCACGAACAGGTTGTCGAATTGGGTTGGCCCCAGAACAGGCGTGCCATCGGGGGTCATCGGGCGCAGCCCAGTCCAACCCTCGGCTTTGGATATATCGCCCCCCTTAGGGAACAGATCACCGATCACGTGTTTTACCGTATCGGTTGCATGGGGGCCAAGGCGGTTGGAGTAGCCGGCGATTTCAGCTGTACCTGCAACGCGGATGCGGTCGCCCAAGCGGGTGATGGCGACCTTGTGGGTCTCGTCCATGATCGTTGATTGCGGCGCATACGCGTCGTCGGTCACGGGCAGGGTCACGGAGTAGCCTTTGACGGGATACACGGGCAGTTTTACGCCTATCGGGTTCAGCACGTTCACGGCATAGCTGCCCATCGCGCAGACATAGGCATCAGCGGTCAGACGGCCTGCGATCTCGGTGTTGATGCCCGCGATTTTGCCGTCCTCGATGGCGAGGGATTTGATGGATTGGCCGTACTGAAACTCGACACCCATCTCCTCGCACTTCTCGGCCAAGGCCATGGTGAACAATCGGCAATCGCCTGTACGGTCCGCCGTCAGGCGCAAACCGCCGACAAATTTGTTGCGAACCTCCGCCAGAGCGGGCTCCACCTCGATACAGGCATCACGGCCCAGAACCTCGTAGGGGCTATCATATTCTGCCAGAATTTCCTGATCGGCCTTGGAGCCTTTCATCTGCTTGGCCGTGCGGAACAATTGCAAGGTGCCTTGTTCGCGTCCATCATATTCTATGCCCGTTTCAGCGATCAAATCCGGCATCACATCGCGCGAATAGTTCGACACCCGCACCATGCGGCCCTTGTTGATGCGGTACGCCTCGTCGTTGCAATTGCCGATCATCTGCAACGACCATTTCCACATCGTCGGGCTGATCAGCGGCCAGATGAACAGGGGACGGCGTTTCATGAACAACCATTTGACCGCTTTGAGCGGAATACCGGGGGCGGCCCATGGCGATGTCATGCCATAGCTTAATTCACCTGCATTGGCATAGCTTGTCTCAAGCCCCGGTCCGGCCTGACGGTCGATCACCACAACCTCGGCCCCGCCTTTTGCAAGGTAATATGCCGTTGTGACGCCAATCACGCCCGCGCCCATTACGATAACCTTCATGTAAAATGCCTTTGCCGGAAATTTAAGCGTAGCGGATAAAATGCGCCAAGCACCGTGGTGTTGCAAGCAACAAGATCAGGTGATCTTGGCGGAGTGCCAGACGTTTTTGACAGTCATGTAGTTGTCCAGACCCTCCGATCCGCCCTCGCGGCCAGAGCCGCTGGATTTGACACCGCCAAACGGGGTTTCGGGCATTGACGCTTCAAGCGTGTTGATCGAAAGGTTGCCGACTTCGACCTCGTCAATCATCTGGTCAATGTAATCAGCGCGGTTGGTAAAGGCGTAACCCGCCAGCCCGTATTCGACAGCATTGGCTTGGGCGATTGCATGGTCGAGGTCTCGTACCGGATTGATCACTGCGAGCGGGCCAAAGGGTTCGTCGCGCATGATGTGGGCATCCTCGGGCACGTTCAGCAGTACAGTGGGTTGAAAGAAATATCCCGTGTCGCCGTGGCGCGCCCCGCCTGTTGCAACAATCGCCCCCTTGGCGCGGGCATCGTCGACCTGTGCCGTCAGGGCAGGCACGCGGCGGTCATTGGCACAGGGGCCCATTTCGGTTTTGGCGTCCATGCCGTTGCCGACGATGGTTTCCTTCGCGCGTTTGACAAAGGCGGCACTGAATTTCTCGAAAATATCCTCGTGCACAAAGAACCGCGTGGGCGAGGTACAGACCTGTCCCGCATTGCGCATTTTACGCACGGCACCTGCGATGGCAGCGGTCTGCACATCGGTGTCCTCGCAGACAATCACCGGCGCATGGCCGCCAAGTTCCATCAACACCGATGTCATGTGGTTCGAGGCAAGCGTCGTCAGATGACGACCCACGGCGGTCGATCCGGTAAAAGCAACAAGGCGCACGGCGTCCTGGGCGACCAGGTGGTCCGAGATTTCCGCCGGATCGCCAAACACAAGGTTCAGCACACCCGCAGGCAAACCCGCATCTTGGAACGCGCGGGCGATGTGCAGGGCACCGGCGGGGGTTTCCTCGGCTGCTTTGAGGATGATGGAACATCCCGCCGCCAGCGCGCCACCGATTTTACGGGCGGGTTGGCTCATCGGGAAATTCCACGGCGAGAATGCGGCGACAACCCCGATGGGCTGATGATGGACCGAGAGTTTGTGACCCCGCGCGGCAGGGATGATGCGACCGTACGTGCGCATGGCTTCCGCCGCGTCCCATTCAAAAAACTCCGCTCCGCGTATAACTTCGAGGCGCGCTTGGCTCAAAGGCTTGCCATGCTCAAGCGTGATCGAATGGGCAATGTCCTCCTGACGTTCGCGCATCAGCTTTGCAGCCCTCAAAATAGTATCAGACCGTTCGCGGGGAGACGTCCGGCTCCAAAGGCGAAACCCCTCTATCGCAGCGGCCAGCGCATCATCCAGATCGGATATCGCCGCACGCGGCAGGCGGCCGATTTCTTCTTCCGTGGCAGGGTTCGCAACCGCCATATCCTGCGCTGTCTTGCGCCACTTGCCCGCGATAAACAATTTGAGGTCAGGATACATGGACGGCAGCCTTTTCAGCGCGATTTCAACGCCAGATCAGACCAAGCTGTACCCAAGTTCAAGTGAATTGATCAAATACGGGTATTGCTTTGAGGAATACCAGATATTCGGGTGGCTTCCGCCGTCGCGTGCAAAACATTCAAAAACGCACGACCGGCGGGGGACAGGCTGTCCTTGTTGCGGTAGGACACACCAACCGGGCCTGTGCCAAAGGGAACGGCCCAATCAAGCCGCGACAGGAACCCGTATTCGATGTCTTGCGCAACAACATCGCGCGGCATCAACCCGATCAGATCACGCGATTGCAGCAGGGCGCGGTTGGCAAGGTAGGACACCGATTCAATCGCCAAGGCCGGTTGGTATTGCTGCTGGCTGATAAAATACTGATCGACCTGCCTGCGTAATGTCGTCTCGAGCGGCGGTAAGACCCAGCCAAAAGCGCGGATCTGGTCGAAGGACACAGATGTCACGCCAGCCAACGGATGCCGGTTGCCAACGACCGCCGTGATGCCATCATCAAACAGCTTTTCCTGTGTGATCCGGTCGCGGTGGCGATGCGAGGGCAGTCGTCCGACGACCACATCAATCTCGCCTGACAGCAAGGCAGGCATCAGAATTTCATTGGTGCCCTCGACGATTTTGATTGCCACCTTGGGGCGGTCTTTCAGCAACAACTCTATTGCTGTGGGCAACAGGCTTGAGGCGGCGGCAAGCAGGGTGCCGATGACCACACGGCCACTGCTGCCTTCGCTTAAATCATCAAGTTCCTGTGCGGCGGCGGACACTTGGGCGAAGATCAATTTGCCGTGCCGGATCAGGGATTCACCAAACACTGTAGGGATCACGCCGCGGTTGGTGCGGTCGAACAGCCTGACCTCGAAATCGACCTCAAGATCCTGAATCATTTTGGTTGCGGCGGGCTGCGAAATGCTTAGCTCGCGGGCGGCGTTCTGGATATTGCCATGCTGACCCACTGCCACCAAAAGGCGCAACTGTCGCAGCTTGAGACGGGTCAGTGCGCGGTCGACAATGCGGGAGTGGCGGGCGACCACGGGTTATATCACAATCGGTTGGGTCAGTTGTTCGATCTTGCTGATAACGCTCATCGCCGCCAGCGCAGACGTGCGCGGATTGTCCGTCATCGCGTTGCCGGTAATCCGGAAATGCAGGCTGCCAAAATCGCCTTTGGCTTCAATTTCGTGGATATTGCCTGTGATATTGGCGTCCGCGATCAACTGTACCTGTGTGGCATCAAACCCGATACCGGCAAGCGCCACAGCCGCCGCCACATTGGCGTTTTTGGGATAACTCAATGCCGCCTCCCGGGCAGTGCCGTTAAAATGTGTCGCGGCCCCTTGGGTTAAGTCATCAAGGTCAATGCGGTCCTCGGCGGGCGAGTCTTTCCAGCCGTTTGGCGGTTTGCGGCCTGTGTACGTCACGGATGCCAAATGCCCCACACGCGCCGCTTGCAGACAATCAAGCGCCCCGATTGCGCCGGTGGCAAGGTGCAGTTTTGATCCGCCTTCGCGCGCAGCATTCTCAAGTGCGGCGTAAAGGTCCGGATCGGCAAGTGCGCCCAAAGACACCGTGATCAACGAGGTGCCACCTCGTAAAATATCGGGGCCATATGCCGCCAATGCCGTGTGTCCGGCGCAATCTATCATCAGGTCCAGATCATCGGGCAAATCAGTCACAGCGCCGACATGCAACTTGTTTTCCGTTTCGACACGCTCTGCCCGCAACAGGATCGCACCAATACTATGCCCGCGCTTTTCAATTTCAGTACGCGCATAACCCGCGATAACCCCGTTGCCGATCAGACCGATTTTCATATGTACCCTCGCTGTCCGGATTAAATCTATACTAGGTTCAGCCGCTTTAGGTATACATATTCATGATAGCTAAATTTCCGGTTTCGCATTGGCGACTTGCCCGTTTTGCGGCCATCCTGACGCGTAACACCTACCTTTGTTCCGATCGAAAGCCACCGCCGATGAACTATTCAAAACACAACGCCAAGGCATATGCCCGCCAGAACATGCGGGGCATCTGGGCCGCTGCGTTAAACCCGTTCAAGGATGATATGTCGCTGGACGAGGCCGGATTGCGCGCCAATATCCGGCACTGGATCGACGATCTGGACATTCAAGGCCTGTTCATCGCGGGCAAGCAGGGCGAGTTTTTCTCAATGTCACTGGCCGAGCGCAAGCGCAATTTCGAGATTGCCGTTGATGAATGTGCGGGCAGGGCGGGCGTGATCGTGTCGGTGTCTGACCAGAATATGAATACAGCGCTTGAACTGGCACATCACGCGCAAGACTGTGGCGCGGATTACATCGTGGTGCATGCGCCTGTCTTAAGTTTCGTGCATGACCGTGGCGAGGTTTTATATCGGTATTACAAACGCTTCTGCGACGAATTGGACATCGGGATCGCAATGTGGAGCCATCCTGACAGCGGCTACATCATGCAGCCCGAAGAGTGTGCACGGATTGCGGAGCTGCCAAATATTGTGGCGATCAAGTATTCGGTGCCGCGCGAGATGTATGTGAAATTGAGCCACATGGTTGGCGATAAAATCCTTGTTTCAACCTCTGCCGAGGAAGACTGGCTGGACAATATCGAAGAGCTTGGATGGCAATTGTATCTGTGTTCCTCGCCGCCCTATCACCTGCAAACCGCAAAAGACAAACGCATGCATGAATATACGCAACTGGCGTTTCAGGGCAAATTTGCCGAGGCCCGCAAGCTGCGCGACAGTCTAAATCCGGTGCGCGACGCGATGAAGCAGTCGCGACCGGCGGACAAACCGCAGGCGTTCGGGAAATACTGGCAGGAACTGCTGGGCCAGACCGGAGGCCGCGTGCGCGCGCCGATGCTGGAGCTGACCGACGCCGAGAAAGAAGTGATACGCAATAAGTTCGCGGGTTCGGGACTTGAACGATAGGATAAAGAAAATGCTTTGTGTTTAAACATTTTAAACCTAAAGTAATTTACGTGAACAGAATCTGAACCTTGCCAAACCGCTAAAATCAGTGAGAGGAGGAGATCATGTCAAAGCTGAAGGCCTTCAATTTCCAGAAATGGATTGATGAGCACCGCCATTTGCTGAAACCTCCCGTGGGCAATCGCCAGATTTGGGAGGATGCAGATCTGATGGTAACAGTCGTGGGCGGCCCGAACAAACGCACCGATTATCACGACGATCCGGTCGAGGAGTTTTTCTACCAGCTTGAGGGCAACATGGTGCTCAAACTGTACGATGGCAAAGAATTCTATGACGTGCCTATCCGCGAGGGCGAGATATTTCTGTTGCCCCCGCATGTACGCCATTCGCCGCAACGCCCCGAGGAAGGGTCCATCGGGCTGGTGGTTGAACCCAAGCGCCAGACGGGCGAGTTTGATGCGATAGAATGGTATTGCTTTGAATGTGGCACCCTTGTCCACCGCGCTGAATTGCAATTAACATCCATCGTAGACGACCTGCCGCCGGTGTATGAAAAGTTCTACAACTCTGAACAGGACCGGACCTGTCCCAAGTGCAAGACCGTGCATCCGGGCAAAGAACCACCAGCGGGCTGGGTCACGCTGTAAGTAAAAAGACCAACAGGCAAAAAGCCTGAACATCAAAAACAATAGGGAATATCATGAAACATACACTTAAACTTCTCGCCTCTGCCGCCATCGTTGCCGCATCTGCCATCTCGGCTCAGGCCGAAGAATTTCGCCTTGGCCTGATCACACCACCACCGCACATCTGGACCAAAGCCGCCGAAGCGTTCGGTGCGGAATTGGCGGAAAAAAGCGGCGGCGCGCATAGCGTATCGGTTTTTCCGGCACAACAGCTGGGCAACGAGGCCGAAATGTTGCAGCAGTTGCAAACCGGCGCGCTTGATATGGCGTTTATGACGGTGGCCGAAGTGTCGAACCGTGCGCCGGATATGGGCGCGTTCTATGCACCGTATCTTGCGGGTGACATCGCCCATGCCGGTCGTATCCTGCGCTCCGATCTGGCGAAATCCATGCTGGAACCGCTGCCGGGTCAGGTCGGCGTTGTGGGCTTGGGCTACGGCATGGCGGGTCTGCGTCAGATCGTCAGCCGCGGCGAAGTGAAAACCGTTGATGACCTCAAGGGTCTGAAAATCCGGATCACGCCTTTCGCGCCGATCCTTGATTTTTACAAAGCAATCGACACGGCACCAACACCGATGCCACTGCCCGATGTATACGACGCACTGGCCAACGGTCAGGTAGATGCCATTGATATGGACGCCGAGCTGATCTGGATTCTGAAATACTACGAGAATGCAGATACAGTTTTGCAAACCGACCACATGATGTTCCCGATGGTGGGTCTGGTATCGGCAAAAGTCTGGGGCGGCCTGTCGGATGAAGACCGCGCGATGATTGGCGAGTTGATGGCCAAGCATGTGGACGGCACCATCGACAGCTATATCGAAAAAGACCCGGAGTGGTTGAAGCAGGTCGAAGGCACCGGCAAAACCTACATCAAGGTGGACAACACATTCTTTGGTGACGCGGTTGATCAGTGGAACACAATCTGGTCCGAAAAGGCCCCGTCACTGGCGGCGTTGCGCACACTTGCCGACGAAACCAAGTAAGCTGAACATACTTGTGACAAGCGTGCGCGGGGTGAAAGCCTTGCGCCGCTTTCCGCATTGAGGGGCCGCGCATGTTGTATCGAATATCTGCGTTCTGGGCACAGGTCGAGCTGTGGACAGCGGCGATGCTGGCCTTGGCCGTGACTTTGCTGATCTTGCTCAATGTGATCACCCGGACGATGGGCAACGCATTGTTCTGGGTCGATGAACTGGCGATTTATGCGATGGCATGGATGACGTTTTTGGGGGCCTCGGCAGCGCTGCACCATCGCAGTTCGGTTGCCGTGACGATGTTGCCCGATGCGCTGCCGGACACCTATAAAGCGGTCATTAGAAAGACCGTTGATATTATCGTGTTTGCCTTTGCGATTGGCATGGTTATCTTCTGCTGGCGCTGGTTTCTGCCGCTTGATTTGATCAAGGCAGGCTTTGATGTGATGGCGTTTCAGGGTCAGACTTTCAACTTTATCTATGCAGAACCCACCACAACGCTCGGCTTGCCGAAATACCTGTTCTGGATGGTGATGTGGTTGTTTGCGCTGGGCGCCACGCTCCATTCGGCAGTGCATCTTTTCACCGCCCCCCTACAGGACCGCTCTGCATGAGCCCGGTCGTTTTCCTTGCCGCTTTGTTCCTGTCGGTTCCCGTCGCCATCGTTCTCGTCGTGACCGCGATCTGGTACATCTGGGAAAGCGGCAATACCGTTTTGTATGACAGCTTTGCCCAAAAAATGTTCGCGGGGCTTGAGAATTATGGCTTGCTCGCAATCCCGCTGTTCATGCTGACCGGCGAGTTGATGAACGAAGGTGGCATGACCAAACGCCTGATCAATATGGCGCGGGTTTTTGTGGGAGGGTTTCGCGGCGGGCTGGCCTATATCAACTTGCTGGCGAATATGTTCATGGCCGCGATCATCGGATCAGCCACGGCACAGATTGCAGTGATGTCGCGCGCCATGGTGCCCGCAATGGTTGACGAAGGTTATGACAGAGGATTTGCCGCTGCGACCACTGCGGCGGGCGGGCTGCTTGCGCCCGTCATTCCACCCTCGATGATGTTCGTGATCTACGGCGTGCTGGCGCAGGTGCCGATTGGCGAGATGTTCATCGCGGGCATCATTCCCGGCATTCTGCTCACGGCCGCCTTTGCGCTGGTGATCACCTGTATCGGGTTGAGCCAGCAATTCCCCAAAGGCGTCTGGATGACACGGGCCGAGGCGGGGCGCGCATTATTGCAATCGCTGCCTGCGCTGATGATCCCGTTTGCGATTATCGGTGGCATCCTGTTCGGCATTGCCACCCCGACCGAATCCGCTGCAATCGCTTCGCTGATCGCGTTTCTTGTCGGCTGGCTGTTCTACCGCGAACTCAAACCATCGCACCTGTTCGAGATGTTCAAGCGCACGGCTATCAACGCCTCGATGATCATCTTTATGATTTCGGCGGCAAGCGTCTTTGGCTGGGTTATTATCTATGAAGAGGTGCCGCAGAAAATGGCGGCGGTGATTACGACGATCACCTCGAACCCGTTTTACTTTTTTCTGATCGTGAATGTGGCCCTGCTGGTGATCGGTATGGTGATTGACGGCATCGCGGCGATCATCCTGATCACGCCGATCCTGTTGCCCATCGCAACCGGATCATATGACATCAGCCCCTATCAGTTCGGCGTTGTGATGTGTTTGAACCTGACGCTGGGCCTGCTGACGCCGCCTGTAGGGATCGGCCTTTATATCGCGTCTTCGATGAGCGGGACAGAGCCATTCACCATCCTGAAATCGCTTTGGCCGTTCTTGCTGGCGGTGGCGGTGGTGCTGGTCTTGCTCAGCTATTTTGCGTCGCTCTCGACCGCGTTGCTTTAACCGGAAAGCCTATTTATCGGCGCGCTCGACACCTTCGAGAATTGCGTCGCGCAAGCGCCGCTCAAGCGTTCTTTGTTTGCTCTCGGAATAGTACTTTAGCCCAAACATATCTTTGACGTAAAACGTATCCACCACCTGTTCGCCAAACGTGGCGATTACAGCATTGGCGATATAGACGTTGGATGCGGCCATCGCGCGGGTCAGATCATACAGCAATCCGGGACGGTCGCGGGTATCGACCTCGATGATTGTGTAAATCTCGGACCCTTCATTATCAAAGGTGATATGTGTCGGCACCCGAAACGCCTTTTCGCGTTTTTTGATTTTGTCGCGGGATTTGAGGGCATCACGCGCGACAACTTCACCGCGCAAGGTTTTGGCAATCATCTGTCGCAAGCGCGGCAGCTTGGACGCCTCGTATGCGTTGCCCTCGGCGTCCTGTATCCAGAACGCATCGGTCACAAACCCGTCTTTGGTCGTATAACTGCGCGCGTCCACGACATTCGCGCCCACCAGTGCCAGTGCACCGGCAAGCCGCGAGAAAATACCGGGGTGATCGGCCATGACAAAACACGCACGGGTGGCGTCGCGGTCATCGTCGGGGTGCAGATCAATGCGCACATCGTCGTCCGCGATATCGCGCAATAATTCGGCAAAGGCGACATGTGCCGTAACATGCAAACCCTGCCAATACGGCTCGTAATGGCGCGCTGTTTCGACCTGCAAGGCCTTGCGCGGCCACGCGTTCAATGCCGCCCGCAACGCTTTTTTGGCCTCGGCACCGCGGTTCTCGCGGTTCAGATCTTCCAGACCCGTCTCCAGCGCCCGCTCGGTCTGACGGTAAAGCGCGCGGATCAGCACGGCCTTCCAGTTGTTCCACGTATTTGGCCCGACCCCGCGAATGTCACAGACCGTCAGCACACACAAAAGATCAAGCCGCTTGACCGTCTGCACCGCTTTGGCAAAATCGCGCACGGTGCGCGGGTCCGCGATATCGCGTTTCTGCGCCATATCAGACATCAGCAGATGATAGCGCACCAGCCATTCGGCGGTGTCCACCTCGTCCTGCTTCAACCCCAATCTCGGGCCGATTTTACGCACCATCTTGGCACCCAGAATAGAATGATCCTCGGGCCGTCCCTTGCCGATGTCATGCAACAGCAACGCGATATACAGAACCTTGCGGTTGACGCCCTTTTTCAGAATGCGGGATACAACTGGCAGCTCTTCTTCAAGCTCGTTCTTTTCGATGCGTGCAAGGTTGGCGATGCATTGGATGATATGTTCGTCGACTGTATAGCTATGGTACATGTTGAACTGCATCATCGCGACGATTGGCTCGAATTCGGGGATAAACGCGCCCAACACGCCCAATTCGTTCATCCGGCGCAGCGCCCGTTCCGGGTTGCCGTGTTTGAGCAGTAAATCCAGAAAAATCTGCTGGGCTTCCGGTTCAAGCCGCATGGTGTCGTCGATCAGATGCAGATTGCCTTTGACCAGCCGCATGGCGTCGGGATGGATCAACATGCCTGTGCGTAACGCTTCTTCAAAGATGCGCAGCAGGTTCAGGTTGTCAGATAAAAACGCGGTGTTGTCCGAGATGGCGATGCGGTTGTGAACAACTTCGAACCCCTGGCGTATTTTGGGTCTTCTGCGAAAGATGCGCTCGAGCAGCGGCTCGGCTTTGACGTGCATTGCCTCCAGGTTGCTTAGAAAAATACGGGTCAGGTCGCCGACTGCGGTGGCATGGCGAAAGTAATGCTGCATGAACACTTCGACGCCGCGCCGGCCGCTGGTATCTTCAAAGCCCATCGCTGTCGCGACCTGCACCTGCATGTCGAACGTCAGCTGTTCCGTGGCGCGCCCCGTCAAAAGATGCAAATGGCCGCGCACCGCCCAGAGAAAATCCTCAGCCGCCTTGAACGTCTCGAATTCATCGGCGCGAAACACCCCTTTTTCGACAAGTTGGGCAATCTTGTCGACTTTGTGGATGAATTTGGAAATCCAGAACAGCGAATGCAGATCACGCAAACCGCCTTTGCCTTCTTTAACGTTGGGCTCGACGACATATCGCTCGCCCTGTTTGATATGTCGGCGGTCGCGCTCTTCCAGCTTGGCTTCGATAAAATCACGGCCCGATCCAGAAAACAGGTCTTTTTTCAACGCGGCATCAAGTTTGGCTGCCACCGACGTATCGCCGACAATATACCGATGTTCCAGCAACGCGGTCTGGATCGTAAAATCATCCCGCCCAAGACGCACACAATCGCGCACCGTGCGGGTCGCATGCCCGACCTTCAGTTTCAGATCCCACAGAATATACAGCATGCTTTCGATCACGCTTTCGGACCATGCTGTAGCCTTGTAGGGGATCAAAAACAACAGATCGACGTCCGAGAACGGTGCCATCTCACCACGCCCGTAGCCGCCCACAGCGATCACCGACAACCGCTCGCTGTCGGTCGGGTTGGGCTTGGGATGCAGCACTTCTGCGGCAAAAAACAGCGCCGATTTGACAAGGTTATCCGTCAGATAAGTGTAGGCGCGCGTCATCGGACGGGCCTCGAAAGGGGCCGCAGCAAAGCTCTCGGCAATCACACTCCGGCCCTGCTTTTGCGCAGCCTGTAGGATGCCAACGGCACTGGCACGCAACGCGGCCGGATCGCGATCGGTGCAGGCTTGCCTAAGCGCTTGCGTCACAGTCTCCGGATCAAAAATCTTCTCGGGCGGACAAATCAGGCGCGGATGCGGGTCCGCGCCTGATGTTGATGCAAGGATATCAGCGTCGCTCAATTCAGAATCCGGCACCGCCAAAGCCCTGCGGTGCTCCATCAAGAACCACGACGCCATTGTTGCGGATGGTCGCAACTGCAAGCCCGCGTTCATTGGTCCCGTCACTGCGCAGGCGGAAGATGCCACTGGCACCGCGGAAACCTGCACCCTGGGTCAGGGATGCACCCGTCAGGGCATTGGATTTCCCCGTCTTGGCCAAGGCACCAACGGCGGCAATGCCGTCAAAGGCAAGACCGGCAAGCGGATGTGGCTGACTGCCATAAGCCGCCACATACTTTTGCGAAAACGCCGCCGACGCACCTGGATCAGGCAGCGCAAACCACCCGCCCTGAACTCCGGGCAAGGCAAGGGTTTGTGGCGGGATATCCCAGCGTGTCAGGCCAATGTACTGCGTTGTCGCAACAGGAAGACCTGCTTCTGGCAAAAGCTGTGCAAAAAGCGGCAATGCACTGGCCGAGGATGTGGTGAGGAAAAGCGCATTCGCCCCCGAACTGCTGACCGCCGCCTTGACGCGCGGCACGGCGGCAACCACTGATTCCTGACTAAGCGCATAGTCGACCGTGCCTGCCAATGTCGCCCCATTGGCAGATATCGCCTGCTGGATTGCATTGCGGCCCAATTGTCCGGCAACATCCTGCCCATGCAGGATTACGATACGGTCCTTGCCGCTTCGTTTTGCAAAACCCACAAGACGGTTGGCAGTGTTTTCAAATGTTGGCCCGAGCACAAAAACATTACCGCCCGCGATTGTGGCGTTGTTCGAGAACGACAGAACGTTCAGGCCCTGGGGCGCAACGGCGATCCCCGCCGCGTTCGCTTCTTCGCCGTAAACCGGCCCGATGATGATTTTTGCGCCTTCGCTTACCGCTTGTGCGGCGGCACTGGCGGCGGTGCTGGCCTGTCCGGCGGTGCCGTAGACCCGCAAGTCAATTTTCACACCGCCCAGATCGCGTATTGCCAGACGTGCTGCATTTTCAAGGTTATTGGCCAGAAGGTTATCACTTGATGACCCACCACGCGGGACCAGCAGCGCAACGGGAATAGGGGCCGATGCATCAATTGACGGGCCACCGGTGTTGGCAATTCCACCAAGCGCAATCGGATCACAGGCTGCAAGGATCACAGCAAAAAGAGGCAACATCAACAGCCGCAGCTTCTTGCGGCTGGCTTGGAAAAAGGCAATCATCGTGAATTCACTCCCCGGGTGGTCGTTTGGCACTCTCGTGCCACTTAACATTGCCGTGATCATAGAGAGTGCGAAAGGCGGGTCCAGCGTGAATTATCGAAAGAGCGCACTCGCGCCGGCTTTGTATTTTGTAGGCGTGCCCATCGGGTCTGCACGCGACATCACGCTGCGGGCGTTGGATGTGCTGGCATCAGCTGATGTTCTCGCGGCAGAGGACACCCGCAGCCTGCGCCGGTTGATGGAAATTCACGGTGTTCCGTTGGCGGACAGACGCATAGTGGCGCTGCATGATCATAGTAGTGTCGCCATGCAAGAGAGGCTGCTCGCGGCAATACGCGAAGGTAAATCAGTTGCCTATGCCTCAGAAGCCGGGATGCCGTTGATCGCCGATCCGGGGTTTGAATTAGCCCGGGCGGTGGCGCAGGCGGGCTTGATGATGACCTGTGCGCCGGGCCCCTCGGCGGTCTTAACAGCACTTGCCTTGGGCGGATTGCCCACAGATGCGTTTTTCTTTGCCGGGTTTTTGCCAAACGCCAAGGCGGCGCGCTGTGCCGCGCTGGGAAAACTGCGCGATATTCCGGGGACATTGGTATTTTACGAATCCCCTAAACGGCTGGGTGCGATGCTACGCGATGCGGCCACGGTGTTAGGGGCGGAGCGATCCGCCGCAATGTGCAGGGAGCTGACCAAGAAATTCGAAGAAGTGCGACGGGATACCCTGTCAAATTTAGCTGAAAACTTTGCCAGTCAGACACCCAAAGGCGAAGTTGTGGTCTTGATCGACCGTGGCCGTTTAGAAGCCGTTAAGGAAGATGATCTAATGTCTGACCTAAGTCGTGCATTGAATGATATGTCGATGCGGGATGCTGTTGATCTTGTGGCACAGGCGCACAACCTGCCACGCAGGCAAGTTTATCAAGCGGCGTTGGCTTTGGGTAAGGAATGAAAACGATGGAAATCGGCGTCAGACATCATCGGGGCAAGGCGGCGTTTCACGCAGGTATGGCTGCGGAAAAACGTATTGCGCAAGACTACGAGCGCCGTGGGTTTGCCGTTGCCCGGACACGCTGGCGTGGCAAGGGCGGCGAAATTGATCTGGTGATCCGCGATGGTGCCGGGCTGATTTTTGTCGAGGTCAAGCAAAGCCGTGATTTTGCCCGCGCCGCACAAAGCCTGAGTGCGCGACAGATGCAGCGGATTTACCGGTCTGCCGAAGAATATCTGGGTCAGGAACCAATGGGAAGCCTGACAGAAGTGCGTTTTGACGTCGCTTTGGTGAACGGCGCTGGCGAGATGCAGATCATTGAAAATGCGTTTGGTCACGGCTGACCCATTGCACCCGCTTGCCTGCTGCGCCATCTAATGGGCAACCAGCAGGAGCATGCGCGTGAAAATTGCCTTTCAAATGGACCCCATCGGGGACGTGAACATCAACGCAGACAGCAGTTTTCGTTTGGCCGAAGAAGCACAGGCGCGCGGTCATGAACTGTTCTTTTACACAACGGATCATCTGGCTTATCAAGAAGGCCGTATCACCGCACGCGGCCATGATTTTACAGTGCAGCGGGTGCAGGGCGACCATGCACAACTGGGGCCGGTACGTGAAGTTGATCTGTCGACATTCGATGTGGTCTGGCTGCGTCAAGACCCGCCTTTTGACATGCACTACATCACCTCCACACATCTGCTGGACCGGATCAAAGACACAACACTGGTGGTCAACGATCCGTTCTGGGTGCGAAATTATCCCGAAAAGCTGTTGGTTCTCGACTTCCCTGATCTGACACCGCCGACAACCATTGCCCGTGATCTTGCAACGATCAAAGCGTTCAAGGCCAAGCATGGCGACGTCATTCTGAAACCGCTTTACGGGAACGGCGGTGCGGGGGTGTTCCGGCTGGATGCGAACGACCGCAACCTCACGTCGTTGCATGAATTGTTTACGGGCTTTTCCCGCGAGCCGTTGATTGTGCAGAAATTCTTGCCTGCCGTTTCAAAAGGCGACAAGCGTGTAATCCTGGTTGATGGCGTGGCGGTCGGTGCGATCAACCGCGTGCCCGCCGAGGGGGAGACCCGTTCGAACATGCATGTGGGCGGGCGGCCTGAAAAGATTGGACTGACGGATCGTGATATGGAAATTTGCGCCGCCATCGGGCCTTTGCTCAAGGAAAAAGGTCAGGTTTTTGTGGGCATTGACGTGATTGGCGACTACCTGACAGAGATCAATGTGACCTCGCCCACGGGCATTCAGGAGCTTGAGCGGTTTGACGGTGATAACATCGCCGCGAAGATCTGGGAGGCGATCGAGAGTAAACGCGCATGACGTCATGGCGGCTGCGAACGATGGCGGGATGCGCCAAGCCTGTGATGCGGTGGCGCATGGGCCGTCTGACAGACGCCAATACCATGCGCCGGATGTTCGAGCGGGCGTCAAGATACGTCTTTCGAGAACCACCCTTCGCATATTATGCGCGTACGACGTACCCTTCTGATCGCGTGCGGCCTGCGGTTTGGGTGGCTGTTGGCCCGGTCGCTCGGGACAAAGTAATTTTGTATCTGCACGGTGGCGGATATCTGGCGGGGTCGCCTTGGGGCTACCGAAAACTTGTTGCCCATTTGGCTTGGGCCACCGGCATCCGGTGCTTTGTCCCTAGCTACAGATTGGCGCCTGAGCACCGTTTGCCCGCAGCACTGGATGACGCCCTGGCAGCACATGCCCATCTTTTGACGCTCGGATACAAACCCTCTGACATCGTGATCGGTGGTGACAGCGCGGGCGGCGGTCTGACGTTTGCCGTGCTCTCGGTGCTGTGCGCGCGCTGGCAACATCCCGCAGCCGCTTTTGGCTGGTCGCCGTTCCTTGACGTGACCTGTTCCGGTGCATCGGTGCGCGAAAATGCCAAGCGTGATCATATCTTTCCGGGGTGGCGGGTGCATGACCTGTGCGCGATGATTCTGGGCGATGTGGCGGCCGATGATCCGGGGGTATCACCGCTTTTTGCCGATTTTCCGGACTGTCCACCGGTTCTGTTACAGGTCGCGGATACAGAGATTTTGCGTGACGATTCCATCCGGATGGAGGTCAAGCTGCGGGCGCAAGGGTGCACGGTCAGGTTGGAGATGTGGCATGACGCCCCGCATGTCTGGCATTTGTTGTGCGGCTATGTTCCCGATGCGCTCGAGGCTATCGAGAATACCGCACGCTTTATAAAGCAGCACACGAGGACTGTTTAAGCAGTCACCTTATCGGCCAGACGAAAACTGACCGCTTCCGCAACATGAGGCTTTCGCACGGTCTCTGCCCCCTCAAGATCCGCAATAGTGCGCGCGACTCGGATCACCCTGTGGTAGCCGCGTGCCGACAGGTGAAACCGCTCGGCTACCTTGGTCAGCAAGGCGCGCGCTTCGCTGTCCGGCGATGCGATGGCCTCGAGCATATCGCCCTCGGCGTCGGCGTTTACGGTCATGCCCGGATGGCCTTTGAACCGTGCGAGTTGTATGTCCCGCGCCTGCGCCACCCGTGCGGCAACTTGCGCAGATGTGTCACCGCTCGGGGGCAGATCGAGATCGGTATACGCGACCGGCGGCACATCGACACGCAGATCAAACCGGTCCATCAAGGGTCCGGAAATCCGCCCCAGATAATCCTCGCCACACTGCGGCACGCGGGCACAGGCGCGCTCGGGATCAGACAGATATCCACATTTGCAAGGGTTCGCGGCAGCCACCAGCATGAATTTGCACGGGTATTTCACATGGGCATTGGCGCGCGCAATCATCACTTCGCCGGTTTCGATCGGCTGGCGCAGGGTTTCCAGAACGGCGCGGGGAAATTCCGGAAATTCGTCCATGAACAAAACGCCGTTATGTGCCAGTGATACTTCGCCCGGTTTGGCCTGACGTCCACCGCCGATGATCGCCGCCATTGACGCGGTGTGATGCGGTTCGCGAAACGGGCGCGCGCGCGATATCCCGCCTTCGTCCAGCAGACCCGCAAGCGAATGGATCATCGAGGTACTAAGCGCCTCGGACGCCGTCAGCGGCGGCAGGATCGAGGGCAGACGCGCGGCCAGCATGCTTTTGCCGGACCCCGGCGTGCCGACAAACATCAGGTGATGCCGCCCCGCAGCGGCGATCTCAAGTGCGCGTTTGGCCCGTTCCTGGCCCTTCACATCGCGCAGGTCACGTCCGTGCGGCAGAATGGCGACTTCGCCGGGTTCCGCCGGGCTCAGCGGGGCTTGTCCGGTGTAATGCCGTACCACATCGCCAAGGCTGGCGGCGGCGATGACCTGTGCATTGCCGACCCATGCGGCCTCTGCACCAGATGCGGCGGGGCACAGCAAACTGCGGTTTTGCTCTGCCGCCGCCATCGCAGCGGGCAGGGCACCGACCACGGCGATCAATGATCCGTCAAGGGATAGCTCGCCCAAAGCAACCACGTTTTGCGTCACATCATCGGGCAGGATTCCAAGCGCTGCAAGCAGGGCCAAGGCAATCGGCAGATCAAAGTGGCTGCCTTCCTTGGGCAGGTCAGCGGGGCTGAGGTTGATGGTGATCCGCTTTGACGGCAAGGCAATTGCCATCGAGGTCAGTGCCGTGCGCACGCGGTCGCGCGCCTCTGACACCGCTTTGTCGGGCAGACCCACAATCGAGAACGCGGGCAGGCCGGCCGTGACCGCGCATTGCACCTCGACCATGCGCGCCTCGACCCCCTGAAACGCAACCGTGTAGGCGCGTGATACCATGTCCGACCCTTCACCCAATTCAAGGTTAATGGGTACGCAGGGTGTGTTTAAGAATGGTTAACATCGGCGGTAACGGTTGGATATTTTTGAGTATTTTCGGCGAAAAGAAGCCTCAAGCGCATTATCCGGCCGGCCAGTCTCGCGTCCCGCCGCCCGTGTCATAGGGAAAAGGATCGTAGGTGGTTTTTAACCCCTCGGCACGCCACGCCTTGAACGCAGGGTCATTTATTGTGGTATCGCAATAGCGTTTGGCAGCGTCCGATACAGGCAAGCCGTACCCGATGATCCGTGCGGCAACAGGGGCGTAAAACGCATCTGCAAGTGAGTAACCGCCAAACAGCCACGGTCCATCCTGTGTTGCCCGAGATGTGGCATGCGCCCATAGCTTTTCTATGCGCGCCAGATCCGCCAGCACGGCATCACTTGCCTCAAAACCGACACTCACATGTTGCAACTGCATCGGGCATGCGCTGCGCAACGCGCCAAACCCCGATGCCATCGCAGCACAAAGCCAGCGGGCGGTTGCGCGTGCGGTGGCATCTGAGGGCCACATCCCCGCATCCGGATGCCGTTCGGCCAGAGTTTCGGCCATCGCGAGAGTTTCGCCGACAATAGTGCCATCGGGGATGCGCAAGACCGGCACCAGCGTTGCAGGGGCCAACGGGGCCAGATCATCCGCCATGGTGCCGCTGTACAGACCAACCAGATGGCTGCGGTAGGGCAGGTTGAATTTTTCCAGCATCAGCCAGCCGCGCAAAGACCAACTCGAGAAGGTGCGATCGCCGATATAAAGGTCATATGTCATGGGCGCAGATTAAAGGCAGCAGGGGGCGCCGCGCAAACGCGAAAATGTGCGGTGTCGCATCACGGACAGTGATTGATCTGGCGCGTAGTCCAGCGGCCCGCCTCAACTTCCAATGTCGTTACGGAAAGGTTGTCGATTGTATGCGACATCGCCTGATATGCCGTGACCCCGAGGGTGCGTTGTATCTGTGTCAGGATCACCCCGAAATGCGCGACAGCAATGATATGCGCGCCGGCATGGGCAAGGCTCAAATGGTCGACCACCGCATCTACCCGCGCTGCTGTCTGGTTCCAGCTTTCACCCTCCGGGGCAATCACATCGCCCGGTTCCTCCCAATAGGCACGTGATAGTTCCGGATCACGCGCTGCGACATCGGAAAAATGCATGCCGTCCCAGACCCCAAAATGCAGCTCGCGCAGATCAGGGTCATGCGGCAGACGTCTGCGCGTGGGGTGGGACAAGACATCCGCAGTGGCGCTGGCACGGATCAGGTCGGACGACACAAGCAGCGCTGATTGCGGCAGATACGCATCAAGGCGCGCGATTTGCGCCGTATCCGACAGGTCCGCAGGTACATCGCGCCATCCGACAAATGTTTTTTCATGGGTCGGGCCATGGCGCACCCAATGCCATGTCGTCATTGGCCATGTCGTCTTTGGCGATGTGGTCACGGCAACTGCCCCTTCAGAACCTGTGGCAGACCCGCAATCACCTGCACGGCCAGATCGGCCTCGGCTGCCAACGCGATATTCAACCGGCCTTGCGCCTCGCGAAACTGTCGGGCCAGCGCGTTGTCAGGCACAATGCCATGACCAACCTCGTTTGACACAATCACCCAAGGGGCAGGGCAGGCGCGCAGGGCGTCAATTAACGCTGACTGTGCGACACTCAGGTCGGTGCCATCCAGCAAATGATTGCTGAGCCACATTGTCGCGCAGTCGATCAGGACGCACGCGTTCTTGTCTGTTCCAGTCAGAGCAGGCCCAAGGTCAAGCGGTGCCTCGACCGTGGTCCAGCGGTGATCACGGCGCGCGCGGTGAATATCGACACGGGCGCGCACTTCGGTATCAAAAATCCGCCCTGTCGCGATGTAAATCAATGGCAAGCCGGTGTTTTCCAACAGCCCTTCGGCCCATGCCGATTTTCCCGAAGCCGCCCCGCCTAGAACGAACGTGCGTTGTGGCAACATTTTTCTCACCTAAAATTTGAACCATTTGCCAGCTTGATGCGTATCTCTCTCAAAGGAACATCACAAGATGCGCCAAAAGATCAGGGGAAAATTTCAATGGCTTTGCAAACTGCACAAGACTTTTCAATAACCCGGACCGCTATGAAGGCGGAAATGCTGGACGCCGAAACTGAATTGAAGCTGGCCTATGCCTGGCGCGACGAGCGTGATGAAGCGTCTTTGCATCGCCTGATCAATGCCTACATGCGGCTTGCCATTTCGATGGCGTCCAAATTCAAACGCTACGGCGCGCCGATGAATGATTTGATTCAGGAGGCCGGTCTGGGCCTTATGAAAGCTGCCGATAAATTTGATCCCGACCGTGGCGTGCGGTTTTCGACCTATGCTGTGTGGTGGATCAAGGCGTCCATTCAGGACCACGTCATGCGCAACTGGTCGATGGTACGCACCGGATCCACATCCTCGCAAAAATCGCTGTTTTTCAACATGCGTCGTGTACAGGCGCGCCTTGAGCGTGAGGCGGCCTCGACGGGAGAGCCGCTTGACCGGCACCAGTTGCGGCAAATGATCTCGACCGAAATCGGCGTGCCCTTGCATGATGTCGAAATGATGGAAGGGCGCTTGTCAGGCTCGGATTATTCTCTGAACGCCACACAATCGGCCGAGGATGAAGGTCGCGAATGGATTGATGCGCTGGTCGATGACAGTGAGCAGGCGGCGGAAAAGGTCGAGGCAAGCCATGACACCGCCCAGTTGCGGACATGGCTTCTGGCGGCCATGAAAGCATTGAACGAACGCGAGCAGTTCATCATCCGCGAGCGTAAACTGCTCGACAAGCCCCGCACGCTTGAAAGTCTCGGGGATGAGTTGGGCCTCTCCAAAGAACGTGTGCGCCAGCTTGAGGCGGCGGCGTTTGGCAAGATGCGCAAGTCGCTTGAAGGGCAATCACAAGAAGTGTTCCATTTCCTGATGTAGGGGCAAACTGTGACGCGCGGGGGCTGGCAGATTGGCCCGCCCCGCCTTATGGTCAGGCCAACAGGCTGATCACGAAAGGGCGTATCATGCTGGCGGGAAAACATATTCTGCTGATCATCGGCGGCGGTATTGCGGCGTTCAAATCACTTGATCTGATCCGTCGGCTGCGCGAACGCGGTGCACTTGTTACACCGGTGCTGACGCGCGCGGGCGAGGAGTTTGTGACGCCCCTGTCCGTGTCGGCGCTGGCGGGTCACAAGGTTTTCCGTGATCTGTTCGATCTGGGTGACGAGGCCGAGATGGGTCATATCCAGCTGAGCCGCGTTGCCGATCTGGTGGTTGTGGCCCCCGCAACAGCAGATCTGATGGCCAAGATGGCGCAGGGGATGGCGAACGATCTGGCGTCTACTTTGCTGCTTGCCACCGACACCCCGGTCTTGATTGCCCCCGCGATGAATGTGCGGATGTGGCAACACGCCGCGACACAGCGCAATCTGGCGACGCTCGCCGTCGATGGCATCCGTGTCGTCGGCCCCAATGACGGTGATATGGCCTGCGGTGAATTTGGTCCCGGGCGCATGTCCGAGCCGCTTGAAATTATTGCCGCCATCGAGGCGCAGCTGTCGGATGGTCCGTTGAAAGGCAAGCGGGTGCTGGTGACTTCCGGCCCGACCCACGAGCCGATTGATCCGGTCCGTTATATCGCCAACCGGTCATCGGGCGCGCAGGGGACCGCGATTGCGCGCGCCTTGTCCGCACTGGGCGCAGAGGTGGTATTTGTGACCGGACCCGCGGATGTGCCACCGCCGTCAGGGGTGCAGGTCGTCAAAGTCCAGACAGCGCTGCAGATGCTGGAAGCTGTGCAAAACGCTTTGCCAGTTGATGCAGGTGTCTTTGCCGCTGCGGTGGCCGACTGGCGGGTTCTGGGCGCAAGTGAACGCAAGTTGAAGAAATCCAAAGACAGATTGCCGGTGCTGGAATTTGCCGAAAACCCCGATATTCTGAAAACTGTAAGCCAGATGAAGACGGGCCGACCCCGATTGATTGTCGGCTTTGCGGCTGAAACCAATGATTTGGTTGAAAATGCGACCGCCAAACGCAACCGCAAAGGCTGTGACTGGATCGTTGCCAATGATGTGTCTACAGGCACGGGTATCATGGGCGGTACGGAAAATGCGGTCACATTGATCACGGACGCAGGCACCGAGGATTGGCCGCGCATGGGTAAAGATAGGGTGGCTGCAAAACTCGCCGCACGAATTGCGGATGCTTTGAACCAGTCGGAAGCGACAAAGTGACGGTGACTAAGGCGGTGATAAAACTGACATGGGCAAAAGGTGCTGACAGTGCTTTGGGTCTGCCCGCCTACGAGACTGCGGGTGCTGCGGGCGCTGATCTGCGGGCGAACCTGCCGCATGGGCCGGTGACATTGGCACCTGGTGCGCGGGCGCTGATACCTACGGGGCTGCACATGGAAATACCCAACGGTTTCGAGGTCCAGATCAGGCCGCGGTCGGGTCTGGCGCTGAAACACGGGATCACTTTGCCCAATAGCCCGGGCACAATCGACAGCGATTATCGTGGTGAGGTGGGGGTGATCATGCTGAATATGGCGGTGGACGCGTTTGAGGTCACCCACGGCATGCGTATCGCGCAGATGGTGGTGGCCCCTGTGGTGCAGGCCAGATTTGCTTTGGTCGAGACGCTTGCGGACACCGCACGCGGCACGGATGGTTTCGGGTCAACCGGCCTATGATGTTGGTTCTGATCTTGGCCGCCGCCATATGGTTTGGCGGGCGGTTTATGGGGGCACCGCGCGGGCTTCGTGCGGGTTTTGTGGTGCTGTTGTTTCTGGCGGTCCTTGGCATCCAGTTTGCCTTTCCCGAGACACATCCCTTACGGATCGCCACGGGCGGCAGTGCTGCACTCTGGTTGCTGATCGGCGGATTCGCCGCTGTTGTTCTGGGTTACCGGCAGCTGCTTGTGGCCCTGCGGCGCAAGGCGGAAACCCCGACGACCGGCATTGTTCGAAAAGGCACATTTTCCAATACCGAGCTGAACAGGTATGCGCGCCATATCGTGTTGCGCGAGGTCGGCGGCGCGGGGCAGAAAGCGCTTAAAGAAGCAAAAGTGCTTGTGATCGGCGCAGGCGGTTTGGGCGCCCCCGCCTTGCAATACCTCGCCGCCGCAGGTGTCGGAACCATTGGCATAATCGACGACGACATCGTGGAGAACGCCAATCTGCAACGGCAGGTCATCCACAAGGACCGCGCCATTGGCGCGCCCAAGGTTTTTTCGGCACAGGCAGAGCTGGAGGCGCAAAACCCTTTTGTGACAATCCGCCCCTACCACCGCCGTCTGACCGATGACATCGCGGATGATCTGATCGCGGATTTTGATATCGTGCTGGATGGCACAGATAATTTCGACACAAGATATCTGGTGAACCGCACCTGCGTCGCAGCGGGCAAGCCATTGATTTCCGGCGCTTTAAGCCAATGGGAAGGGCAGTTGAGCATATTTGATCCGTCCCGTGATGCGCCCTGTTATGCTTGTGTTTTTCCGAATGCTCCCGCCCCTGAATTGGCCCCTTCCTGCGCCGAGGCGGGCGTCATCGGCCCTTTACCCGGTGTGATCGGCGCGATGATGGCGGTCGAGGCGGTAAAGTTGATCACGGGCGCAGGCACACCCTTGCTCGGCCAGATGGTGATATATGACGCGCTTTACGGCGAAAGCCGGACCATTGCAGTCAAACGGCGCGCCGATTGCGCGGTTTGCGGGGCTCTTGATACGACACCATTGGCGTAATCGAATTTGATGTTAAGCTGGGCGCATCCAGATAGAAAAGGATCACCCTAATGGCTTACATCAACGGCATGGTGGCCGCTGTGCCCACCGCAAACAAAGACGCCTATTTCAAAATGTGCAAAACCATGGCTCCGATCTTCAAACGCCACGGCGCGCTTGAAGCAGTCGACTGCTGGGGGGCCGATGTACCCGACGGCGAGGTGACGTCGTTTCCGATGGCGGTAAAGTGCAAGCCGGATGAAACCGTGGCCTTTGCCTGGATCATCTGGCCCGATAAAGCGACGGCAGATGCGGGTATGCAAGCTGCGATGGGGGATCCTGCGATGGCCGAGGCGGGCGAGATGCCTTTTGACGGCAAACGCCTGATTTATGCAGGGTTCGAACAGATTACCTGACGCGATATTTTGTGCATGCAATTGCAACCCGTTGGTCCGCGCCCTAGCTTGTGATCAAAGGAGACCTGCATGACAAATCCGTTGCTGCAAAACTGGGAGACGCCGTTTGGCGTGGCCCCGTTCAACACTATTTCCGACGATGACTTCGCGCCTGCGCTGGATGCTGCTCTGGCGACGCACAACGCCGAGATTGCGACGATTGCGGACAATCCGGATGCGCCCACATTCGCCAATACCGTTGAAGCGCTCGAGGCCGTTGGTAAGGATCTGGACAAGGTTTTAGCGGTGTTTTTCACCGTTGCCGGTGCTGACAGCAATCCGGTGCGCGAGGATTTGCAGCGTGTGTTTTCACCAAAACTCGCCGCTCATTTTGCGGAGATTTCCGGCAACAAGGCCCTGTTTGCGCGGGTCTCAGGTGTTTGGAATGCCCGCGATACGCTTGATCTGACCGATGAACAGGCGCGCGTTCTGATGCTGACCCATCGCGGCTTTGTGCGCTCTGGTGCCGCATTAACCGGCGCGGACGAGGCGCGGATGAAAGCGATCAAAGGTCGGCTTGCTGTGCTGGGCACGCAATTCACCCAGAACCTTCTGGCGGACGAGCGGTCATGGTTCATGCCATTGACCGAGGCTGATCTGGAGGGGCTACCGGATTTTGTCGTGGATGCCGCGCGTGTTGCGGGGGGCGAAAAGGACGCAAGCGGCCCGGTGGTCACACTGTCGCGGTCGCTGATCGTGCCGTTCCTGCAATTCTCACCGCGCCGTGACCTGCGCGAGAAAGCGTTTCGCGCATGGGAGGCGCGCGGTGCCAATGGTGGCGAGACAGACAACCGTGGCATTGCTGCGGAAACCCTGAAATTGCGCCAGGAACGGGCGCAATTGCTCGGCTATGCAAACTTCGCCGCCTATAAGCTGGAAACCGAAATGGCCAAGACACCGGAGGCCGTGCGCGATCTGCTGATGGCAGTCTGGGAACCTGCCAAGGCACAGGCAAATGCGGATGCGGAGGTGCTTACCGCAATGATGCACGCGGATGGCATGAATGGCGATCTGGCCCCGTGGGACTGGCGCTATTACGCGCAAAAACGCCGCGCTGTCGAACATGATCTGGATGAGGCGGCGCTCAAGCCTTACTTCCAACTTGACCGGATGATCGACGCATCCTTTGCCTGTGCAACCCGCCTGTTCGGGCTGAACTTTGCGCCGCTTGATGTGCCGCTTTACCACAAGGATTGCCGCGCATGGGATGTAACACGCAACGGAAAACACGTCGCGGTATTCATCGGTGATTATTTTGCGCGTGGCTCGAAACGGTCGGGGGCATGGTGTTCGGCAATGCGGGCGCAGGCTAAATTCCCTGCGCCTCAGACACCCGTGGTGATCAACGTCTGCAACTTTGCCAAATCCGATCCGGCGCTTCTTTCGTATGACGATGCGCGCACCTTGTTCCATGAATTTGGTCATGCACTGCATCAGATGTTGTCGAATGTGACCTATGAAAGCGTCAGCGGCACCTCAGTGGCGCGGGATTTTGTTGAACTGCCCAGCCAGCTTTATGAACATTGGCTGGACGTGCCAGAGGTGCTGGGCGAATTTGCCACCCACGCCAAAACCGGCGAGGCAATGCCGCGCGTGATGCTGGACAAGGTGCTGGGGGCGGCGAATTTCGATATGGGTTTCCAGACGGTTGAATATGTCGCCTCGGCGCTGGTGGACCTGGCGTTTCACGAGGCGGATGCCGCAGGTGATCCGATGGCAAAACAGGCCGAAGTCCTTGATGCGTTAGGCATGCCCGATGCCATCCGCATGCGCCACGCCACACCGCAATTCGCGCATGTGTTTGCGGGGGACGGATATTCAAGCGCTTATTACAGCTACATGTGGTCAGAGGTGATGGATGCCGATGCGTTCGAGGCCTTTGAGGAGGCGGGCGGCGCATTTGACCCCGAACGGGCGACGGCATTGGAAAAGCATATCCTGTCCACAGGCGGCAGTCAGGATGCAGCAGAGCTTTATGTTGCGTTCAGAGGCCGTTTGCCGGGGGTCGAGGCGCTTTTGAAAGGCCGTGGTTTGTCAGCATAAGTCTTATTTGTGTATTTAAAGAACAATGAACTCAGGGTGCCATATCCCATTTCATTGTTCCACAAATACACATCTTTCTTGTTCCGCCAAGCGCATCAATAGCCAAGGGAGCGGTCTACCAGATGCAGAAACCCCTCGCCGTTTTCGCCGCGCCTGATGTTTTCCGCAATGACCTGTGATGCAGTCCTCGCGCGGGTTTCGGCGGCAATATGCGGTGTCACGGTAACTTGGGGGTGCGTCCAGTAGGGATGGTCGCGGGGCAACGGTTCAATGCGAAAGACGTCCAGAGTTGCCTGCGCAATATGGCCCGAGCCCAAGGCCGCGAGCAACGCATCATCGTCGATCAGCGGGCCACGCCCCGGATTTATGATGCGCGCCCCTTTTGGCATCAATGCGAGTGTTTCGGCGTTCAAGGTATTTTCTGTCGCCGGTGTGTCCGGCAACAACAGCACCGCGATTTCGGCGCGGCCAAGGGCGTCGCGCAAACCGCGGGCACCGTGCAGGCACCGCACGCCTTTGATGTCTTTGGGGCTACGCGACCAGCCGCTCACGTTAAAACCCAGACCAACCAGCGATTGGCATACCGCATGGCCCAAGGCACCAAGGCCCAGCACCACCACCGATCGCTCGAACGCCAGCGGCGGTGTGCGTGGTTCCCACACGGCGTTCGTTCGGGTGATATCAATGTCCAGTCCCAGATGATACCGCAGCACATGGCCCGTGACCCATTCCACCATGCCTTTGGTCAGACCGGGATCGACCATGCGTGCCAAGGGCATGTTCAACGTCTTGTTGCCCACGACATTTTCGACACCCGCCCAGAGGTTCAACACCGCTTTGGCACGGGTGAAGGGCGCAAAATCCTGCACGTCGCTGTTGGGGGCGTAAACGATATAATCAACGTCTTGAGGGGGTAAATCTGTGGCCAGATGCACATCCAGTCCTGCCTCGGCAAATGCATCCTTCAGAGGGTGTTCATAGATATCCCAGCGCTCTGCTTTGGCGGCGAACAGGACGTTAACTGTCATATCTTACCTCGGTCTGTGGACATGCGCGGATTGCACCAGCCCAAAGGCCAATAGCAGCACCAGCATCGCGGACCCGCCGTAACTGACCAATGGCAACGGCACACCCACAACAGGAGCCATGCCCATCACCATCGACATGTTCACCGCAAAAAACAAAAAGAAGTTCAACGCAATACCCAGCGTCAACAGCGACGAGAACCGGTCTTTGTTCCGGATTGCTGTTACTACGCAAAACACGATGATCAGTGCGTAAAGTCCAAGCAGTGATATGCCGCCGATAAATCCGAACTCTTCGGCCAAGGTGGTAAAGATAAAATCGGTGTGTTTTTCGGGCAAAAAATTCAGCCGTGATTGAGTGCCCTGCATGAACCCGCGACCGGTCCAGCCGCCTGATCCCAAGGCAATCTTTGATTGGGTAATATGGTATCCCGCGCCCAAGGGGTCGGCGGCAGGGTCCAGAAAGGTGTCGATCCGTTTGTATTGATAGTTGTTGATCAACTGCCAGTCGGTGCCGCGCGATTGAAATACAGCCGTGATCAACCCGAGACCGGAGGTCATGACCACAGCGAAATAAGCCCAGTGCACGCCTGCGAGAAACATCAATCCGCCACCCGCCGTCAACAGCAGGATCGAGGTGCCAAGATCGGGTTGCTTGAGGACCAAAGCAGTCGGGACCAGAACAATAACAACCGGTAACAAAACCCAGAACGGGCGCGACACTTTCTTGGCAGGCAGCCAGTCGTAATAGGCGGCCAGAAACATCACCAGTGTGATTTTCATCAATTCTGACGGTTGCAAGTCGATAAAGCCAAGGTCGATCCAGCGCTGCGAACCTTTACGCTCATCCCCGATAAATTCCACAGCGATCAGAAGGGCCAGTGATATGCCATAGGCAAGCCCCGACAGGTTGCGCCAAAGCCATATCGGGATCAGGGCAACCGTCATCATCAGTACCAGACCAAGCGCAAAGCGTTTCATCTGTGGTTCTGCCCAAGGGCTGAACGACCCGCCTGCAACCGAATAGAGCATCAAGAAACCGATGCCGCAGACCGATGCCAGCAGCAGGGTCAGGGGCCAATTGAGATACAGGATTTTGCGAAACCCTGTGGGGACCGATTTGACGGAGTATTCAAGATAACTCATGCTTGATCTTTTCCATTAATCGCGGCTTGCGGCTGGATAGCGCGCAATTTTTCCTGCTGGATTTTGATCTGGTCGCGGTCGCTGGTTGGATAGGCTTCAAGCGGTGGCTCACCGCCCGCCATAGCCTGTAAAAGCACGTCGCGTGCAATGGGTGCGGCCGCCAGTGACCCGCCCCCGCCGTGTTCAACCAGAACCGACACCGCATAACGCGGGTTGTCATAGGGTGCGAAGCTGACAAAAAGCGCATGATCACGCCGTTCCCAAGGCAGGTCTTCGTTGCGGGTCACACCGCGCGCACGTTCCGCCGCAGAGATGTTGCGCACCTGGCTGGTGCCGGTTTTGCCCGCCATCCGCATATCTTCGGCAATGATGCGTGAGCGGTAGCCGGTGCCACGACGGTCATTGACGACCTCGTACATCGCGCGGCGCATTTTGCGCAGGTTGTTTTCGTTCATATCCAGCGGTTCACCCGCACCACTGGGTTGTTCAACCCCGTCAACGGATTTGACCAGCCGGGGCGTGACCGCGCGCCCGGTTGCGATCCGGGCGCTCATCACCGCCATTTGCAGCGGCGATGCCAGCACGAACCCCTGTCCGATGGAGGCGTTCACAGTGTCGCCAACCACCCACGATTCACCCCGGTTGGTTTGCTTCCACTCCATTGTTGGCATGAGCCCGCTGTTTACAGACGATAGCGCAAGCTCATGCTTGATCCCCAACCCGAAGCGTTTCGCCATCGCGGAAATTTTCTCGATACCGACTTTCAAGGCGAGGTCGTAGTAATACACATCACAGGATTGTTTGAGCGAATTTTCCAGATCAACCCAGCCGTGGCCCGCGCGCTTCCAGCAGTGAAATCTGCGCCCCGCCACTTCGAGGTGGCCGGGGCAGTACACGGTTTCATTAGGCCCGATGATGCCTTCCTCCAATGCCGCCATCGCGGTCAGCATCTTGAAGGTCGATCCGGGCGGATAGGCACCCTGCACGGTTTTATTGACCAACGGCCGGTATTTCGAATTCAGCAGCGGGTCATAATTTGCCGACGAAATGCCGCCAATGAACAGGTTGGGATCGTAGCTCGGGGTGGATGCAATCGCCGCGAGATCACCGTTTTCACAGTCGATGATCACCACAGCGGCGCTTTCGCCCGTCAGGCGCGCCTGCACATAGCCTTGCAGTTTCGCATCGACCGTCAGTTGCAGGTTGGCCCCGGATTGCCCCTCGCGGCGGGAAAGTTCGCGCATCACACGGCCCGTTGCGTTGACCTCGACCTGTTTGGTGCCGGCACTGCCGCGCAACAGGGTTTCCTCGCGCGCCTCGACGTTGATTTTACCGATCTGGAACCTCGGAATGCGCAACACCTGATCTGGGTTTTCGAGCGCGTCCAGATCCGCCTGACTGACCCTGCCGACGCGCCCGACCACATGGGCAAAGTCCGAACCGCGCGGATAAACCCGTGTCAGACCAACCTCGGGTGTGATGCCGGGCAGGGCGGGCGCGTTGACGCTGACCTTGCTTACAGCATCCCAACTGACATTCTCTACGATGGTCACAGGCAGAAACGGCGCAGAGCGTTTGACCTCGGCCAGTGCACTCGCTTGCGTTTCGGGATCAATCTCGATCACGCGTGCCAGTCGCTCCATAACCAGATCGACATCGCCCGCGTCCTCGCGGACCATAACGATACGGTACGAGGGATCGTTTTGCGCCAGCCTGATGCCGTTGCGGTCAAATATCTCGCCACGCGCGGGCGGGATCAGACGGATGTTGATGCGGTTTTCTTCGGCCAGCAGGCGAAACTGGTCGGCCTGATCGACCTGCAAATACCGCATCCGCGCGGCCAAACCGCCCATGAACAACAACTGCGCACCACCCAGCAGCGCCGCACGGCGGGTCAGTTTCGCATGGCTTGCGTCATTTTCGGCGCGGTTGCGTCTCATCCCGGCTTTTCCTGTTCAAACACGTTGGCCCAAAGCGTCCAGATCACCGGGTGCCATTTTGCGCACCCGCATCACGCCATGGGTTATCCATACAATAAGTGGATAGAATAGCAGCGTCATACTTAATTCCGAAATGCTTAGTGCCAGTTTCGGCGTGTCGATCAACAACAGGCTCATCACAATTCGGTTAACCAGCATGATGGCGACAATCACCACCGCAACCGTCAACCATTCCACGGAAAAATTGGCATCGCGCAAGGACCGCGCCCGTGACTTCAGGTTTTCGCAGCCTATCAACGCCAGCAGCGCCCACAGACCGGGCGGGCGTTGCAGCAGCAGATCGGTGAACAAAAACACCAGGGCCAAAGACAGCGCCGGCACATATTCAGGACGCCTGAGCGACCAAGCACAGGCAAAACCCAGGATCAGGTCCGGTGCGATCCAGCGGCGCTGCTCCTCATGACCCAACAGGATTTCCAGACGGGCCTCGGCGGGGGCGGTGTTTTCAAGCGGCAACAGGTCCGGCGTAAAAAGGCTGATGGGCTGGGTGTCCAATGGCAGGAGATGGAAAAACAGGATCAAAAACACCAGCATGACAAAGCCAAGGCGCATCGCCCAGAGCAGGGCTGGGGATTGGTCGTTCATGGCTGTGTTCCGCCGGCTTCGGGAACGTCTGACGGTGATGCGTCTGCTGCGGGGGATACCTCGGGGGTGATCACCTGTGCGGTGTCGGTGACGGTTTCGTTGCCATGATGGCGCAGAACGCGGAGAAATTTCAGGCGCTCGTAATCGGCGGCCAATCGCACGCGCAGACGCCCGCCGGGGTCGGCTGCGACCTGTCCGATCAGCAATCCGGCAGGAAAGACGCCGCCATCGCCCGAACTGATCACGCGGTCACCGGGGCGCACCAGATCGGGGTTTTCGAGAAAATCAATCGGTGGGGCCGCCGAATTGTCGCCCGCAATGATCGCGCGCTGCCCCGAGGGCTGGATGGTGGCGGGTATCCGGCTGTTGACATCGGTCAGCAAGATCACGCGCGCGGTGTTTTGCGCCACACCCGATATGCGCCCGACCAACCCGATCCCGTCCATCGTGGCCCACCCGTCGACCAACCCGTCGCGCGCGCCCACATTCAGCAGAACCGACTGGCGAAACGGCGAACCGGAATCGGCCAGCACCACACCCGTGATAAAGGTCAGACGCGGGTCCAGCCGCACGTTATTGAGATCAAGCAGACGGGCGTTTTCTTGTTCCAGTTGCAGCGCTGCTTCTTTCCACGCCTGCATCTGGCGCAATTCGCTGCGTAATTCCTGATTTTGATCGGCAAGCCGCTGGTAGCTCTGGAAATCCCGGACCAGATTGATCGCCCCGGTAACAGGGGCCATCGCCCAATCCAGATTTGGCACCAAACGGTCGGTGATCTGGGCGCGAAAACGCTCCACACGCGGGCTGTCGATACGCCAGACCAGAAATATCGCACCCAGGGCCAGCATCAGAACAACCAGCAACAACCGCCGCAAAGGCGTCGTGTAGTCGCTACTGCTTGAACTTTTCTTGGCCATTGTATCGCACGCTCCTGCCCAAGGCCGGACGCAGGGTCATACACCTTGGATGTTGGCTATTCTAGCCGCGATCAGCTGTCATAGTCGATGGCATGGCGCAGTTGTTTTTCAAACTCCAGCGCTTTGCCGGTGCCAAGCGCCACACAATTCAGCGGCTCGTCCGCAACCGAAATCGCAAGGCCGGTCTGTTCGCGCAGGGCCAGATCCAGATCACCCAGCAATGCGCCACCGCCCGTCAGCATCACACCGCGGTCGACGATATCAGCCGCAAGATCGGGCGGCGTTGTCTCCAGCGCTGTCATCACCGCTTCGCAAATCTGCTGCACGGGTTCTGCAAGCGCCTCGGCAATCTGCGCTTGCGTGATCTCGATTTCCTTGGGCACACCATTCAGCAAATCGCGCCCGCGAATTTGCATCGACGTGCCGCGCCCGTCGTCGGGCATCCGTGCGGTGCCGATCGAGGTCTTGATGCGTTCTGCGGTGGTTTCCCCCACCAGCAGGTTTTGCTGGCGGCGCAGATAGCTGATGATCGCCTCGTCCATGCGGTCACCGCCGACACGCACCGAGCGCGCATAGACAATATCGCCCAGCGACAGAACTGCGACTTCGGTGGTCCCGCCGCCAATGTCCACAATCATGTTGCCGGTCGGATCGGTGATCGGCATGCCCGCCCCGATGGCCGCCGCAATCGGTTCGGCAATCAGACCGGCCCGGCGCGCACCAGCAGACAGAACCGACTGGCGGATCGCGCGCTTTTCAACAGGGGTGGCACCGTAAGGCACGCAGACAATGATCTTGGGTTTGGAAAAAGTCGAGCGTTTGTGGACCTTGCGGATGAAGTGTTTGATCATTTCTTCGGCGGTGTCAAAGTCCGCGATCACGCCTTCGCGCATCGGGCGGATCGCCTCGATGCTTCCCGGTGTACGGCCTAGCATCAGCTTGGCGTCCTCGCCTACGGCCAGCACTTTTTTCACACCGTCCTTGATATGATAGGCTACCACAGACGGTTCCGACAGAACGATGCCGCGCCCTTTGACATAGACCAATGTATTGGCCGTCCCGAGGTCGATCGCCATGTCTGACGAGAACATTCCACGCAGGTTTCCAAATATCGACATGACAGGCAGCACCTTGACCTTGCAAAAAATCTTATTGATCCCGACGACTCTTGAAAAAGACGCAGGATGAATGGCCTTATAGGCCGGGTGTTGGTGGGGTTAAAGAGGCGATTGGGACAGTGTGCGCGCGATCTTGCCACCTTGGTCATACCAGCACGATACAGACGTAATACTGACGCTTGATGATACGTGCCGGAGAGCGATAAAACCCTCTCCGGCCTGTCCTCAGCCGATGTCCTTGTAACTGACCTCGCGCTTGTCTGTACCGCCCTTTTCACGGCGCACGAGCAAGCGGTTAAGCGCATGGATGTAGGCGCGCACCGATGCAACGACGGTATCGGTGTCTGCCGATTGCCCCGTTACGATGCGCCCGTCCTCTTCCATTCGTACCGACACGGTTGCCTGCGCATCGGTGCCCTCGGTCACGGCATGTACCTGATAGAGTTGCAGACGGGCGGTGTGCGGCACCAAGTCCTTGATACAGTTGAACGATGCGTCCACCGGACCGTCACCGGTCTGGCTGGTTTTATGTTCGACCCCGTCAATATCCAACACCATATCAGCGGTTTGCGGCCCCTCGGTGCCGCAGACAACGCGCATGGATTTCAGCTTGATCCGGTCGTCTTGCGGATCTGTGCTGGTGCGCATAAGCGCGATCAGATCTTCTTCGTAGATTTCCTTTTTGCGGTCGGCCAGTTCCTTGAAGCGCACGAACACGTCCTTGAGCTGGTTATCCCCCAACTCGAACCCGAGGTCTTCGAGCTTGGACCGCAACGCCGCCCGCCCCGAATGTTTGCCCATGACGATGTTTGTCTCGGTCAGGCCGACATCCTCGGGGCGCATGATTTCAAACGTCTCGGCGTTTTTCAACATGCCATCCTGATGGATACCGGATTCATGTGCAAATGCGTTTTTGCCCACGATGGCCTTGTTGAATTGCACGGCAAAGCCCGACACCGTGGCAACCCGGCGCGAGATATTCATGATCTTGGTGGAATCCACGCCAGTCTGATAGGGCATGATGTCATTACGCACTTTCAACGCCATCACGACTTCTTCGAGTGCCGTATTGCCCGCGCGTTCGCCAAGACCGTTGATCGTGCATTCAATCTGACGCGCACCGGCCTCGACCGCTGCCAGCGAATTGGCGGTCGCCATGCCCAGATCGTTATGGCAATGCGTGGCAAAGATGATCTCGTCTGCACCGGGTACTTTTTCCATCAGCATCCGTATCAACGCGGCGGATTCGCGCGGCGCAGTATAGCCAACTGTGTCGGGGATGTTGATTGTGGTGGCCCCCGCCTTGATCGCGATTTCAACGGTGCGGCACAAATAATCTTCCTCGGTGCGGGTGGCATCCATCGGCGACCACTGCACGTTGTCACACAGATTGCGGGCATGTGTGACCGTTTCGTGAATACGGTCTGCCATTTCGTCCTTTGTGAGGTTCGGAATGGCGCGGTGCAGGGGCGAGGTGCCGATGAACGTGTGGATACGCGGCTGGCGGGCGTGCTTGACCGCCTCCCAACAGCGGTCAATGTCACCTATTTGCGCGCGGGCAAGGCCGCATATCACGGCGTTCCTGCTTTGCCGGGCAATCTCGCTGACAGCTTTGAAATCACCCTCGGAGGCGATCGGAAATCCGGCCTCGATGATATCGACGCCCATTTCGTCCAGCAGGGCCGCAATCTCGAGCTTTTCCGCATGGGTCATGGTCGCACCGGGAGATTGTTCGCCATCGCGCAATGTGGTGTCAAAGATCAAGACGCGGTCTTGTTTTGTCGTCGTATTCATTTTGAAATCTCTCTTGTCTGCTGATTAATCCGTGATGCGCTTGAATTCCGAAGAACGAGCCCTCTGAGCGGACGCACCGGATGGCACGCTCAGAGGCGGATTAGCAGCAGTAGGGTGGCACGCAGCGCGCACGCGCAGGGGCGCGGCAGGGTCGGGATATGGGCGGCGTGTGTCATGGCGTTATTTATACGCGCGGTTTTGCAAATGAAAAGAGGGTGCGTGGAGTTTCTTTGGTCATGTGGATTTCGGGAAATAACGTGTTGAAGTCGATGGATTGGCCGCTAGGTTTGGTGCATGAAACGAACGTTGATCATAGGCGCATCAGGCGGCATCGGTGCCGCTTTGGTGAAGGCGGCCACCGCGCTGGATGACGACGTCATACCGCTTTCGCGCAGTGTCGATGGGTTGGATTTGACCGATGAGGTGTCGGTAAAATCGCATATCGGCGGGCTTGAGGGTCCGTTTGACAGGGTTATCGTTGCAACGGGAGCACTGGAAATTGAAGGCGCACAGCCCGAGAAAACGATCAGGTCCGTGAGCCAAAAGGCGATGATGGATCAGTTTGCATTAAACGCAGTTGGTCCTGCCTTGGTGTTGGCCCATGCGGCGGATTTGTTGCCCAAAGACAGGCGTGCCGTTTTTGCGGTGTTGTCGGCCCGCGTGGGGTCGATTGGCGACAACAAGATTGGTGGCTGGATCAGTTACCGCAGTGCCAAGGCAGCGGTGAACCAGATCGTGCATACCGCATCAATTGAACTAAAGCGCAGCCATCCCCAAAGTATCTGTGTCGCTCTTCACCCCGGCACCGTAGCGACACATTTTACCGAGAAATATCTGGGTCGCCATCCTGCTGTTGGCCCGGATGAAGCGGCTGAAAACTTACTTGGTGTCATTGACGGACTGGACGAAAAAGACACAGGGGCGTTTTTTGATTGGGCGGGAAAATCCGTGCCTTGGTAAGGAAACGGTCTAGAGCTGTCCCGCTGACCGCAGCCGCTTGATGCCATAGCGAAGGTACTCTGTGCGGAAAGAATGCCCGCCGGGAAACAGGCAAAACTCCAGAATTTCGCCACTTGCGTTGGTTTGGCCCTGACAGGTCAAGCTGCCGGACTTCTCGGCCTTTGCCTGCCCGAATTTTCCGAATTGGGCATACATCTCCAGCGCCTCGGAAACTTTGCCTTGCTTGGTTTCACCGATACGGCGGCCTTTCAAGGGAACGGTCGTGTCGGCATCCCCGTGAATGTGCACAATGCTAGACACTGGTGCCACGCAGCTTTCAGGCGGTTTGAGCCAGAATGTGCCGGACATCGGGATGAAGCCTGCGTATTTTTCAGGATGAGAACAGGCAAGGTTCCACACCATCATGCCGCCTGCGCTGAATCCACTGGCGATAATGCGTTTCGGGTCGATGGGAAAGCGCTTGGAGGCGTCCTCAAGCACTGCATCGAAATACGCAAATTCGGCTGCGCCCGTGCTGTTGAAGGTGCGCGGACCGTAGGGCAATTCCCATGTTCCATTCACGCCTTGGGCGGCAATCAAGGCTAGGCCTGCGTCCGACACCATGCGCCGCAACGATCCGTTGCGCATCACGCCCTCGGCTGATCCACGATAGCCATGCGACCAGACCAGCGCGCCGACAGGGGTTTTCCCGTCGTGGCCTTCGGGCATCGCGATGCGGTAAAAACGGTCGCCGATGGCGCAGTTGCTGTCGGGGCCGCAGGCCAGTGCAGGGGACACGGGCAGGTATAGAAACAAGATCGCAGCAATCATGCGGATGTAGGTCATGTTCGACTTTCAGATGTGACATAATCAGCTTGAACTTGTTCCGATCCGACGTAAATGCAAATCAAGTCGCCGTTAGCTTACCGACTGGCCGCTGCCTTCAAATCGCGGGCGACGACAACAAGTTTCGCTGCCTCGCCATTCTTGAGCGTCATATGCGGCAAAATCACGTGGTGCCCAAACGCCCGCCCATTTGCCCAATATTTATACCGCCGCCAAGGGGTTTGTCTGTCACGAAAACCAATTGGGTCATGTAGGGCAAAGCCAACCATGGGCCTGCCCTTGTGGTCGCGGGCGACGTTGATCTGTTCGATCTCGTCCCATGTTGCAGGATCGGCATAAAAGCCCGAAATGCCGTTTTCATCCATGCGCAGGGCGATGGGGCGTTTGATCGCGATGCCCAGAAACCAAAAGCTCGGGAGGCCGAAGGATACCGATGTGCCGAATGCCACCCAGAATGCAGTGCCAAAATCCCCTACCCAGGCAACCATACCTGAAACCAACAGGCAAATAATGGTGAAGAAAAGAAGCCCGCCACCGACGATATAATATGGCACCGGGCGCAATTTGACTTTGATCGGTTCGCCTTCGCTCAAGACGGATCGCGCCAGCGGTTCGCAATCGGATAGCGGCGGTCCAGCCAGAATGCGCCCTTGGTCAAGCGCGGGCCGGGGGCGGATTGGAAGCGTTTGTATTCGCTGATATAGATCAGGTGTTCCACCCTTTTGGCGATATCGCGATCAAACCCTGCGGCAACGCAATCGGCAATGGACCCATCGCGGTCTACCAGAATGTTCAGGATCGCATCCAAAACCGGATAATCCGGCAGGCTGTCGCTGTCTTTCTGGTCATCGCGTAATTCAGCGGTGGGCGGTTTGGTGATGATGTTGTCCGGGATCACCGCCCCCGCAGGCCCCATCATCCAGTCGCGGTGGTTTTCATTGCGCCAGCGGCAGGTCTCGAACACGCGGGTTTTATACAGGTCTTTGATCGGGTTATAGCCGCCCGACATATCGCCATAGATCGTGGCATAGCCGACCGCGACCTCGGATTTGTTGCCTGTGGTCAGCAGCATTTCGCCAAATTTATTCGACAGCGCCATCAGCAGCAGACCGCGCAGGCGCGACTGGATGTTTTCCTCGGTCAGGTCCGGCGCATGGCCTTCAAATAGCGGGGCCAGCGTTTTTGTGATCGCCGCGCGCCCATCTTTGATCGGGACATAGTCGTATCGACAACCCAGTGCTTTGGCCACGGCCTCGGCATCATCCAGTGACGCTTGCGAGGTGTATTCGGACGGTAGCATCACGCAGCGCACATTGCCCGCGCCCAAGGCATCCACCGCAATCGCCGCCACAATCGCGGAATCGATCCCTCCCGAAAGACCCAGCAGTACCTTTTTGAAGCCGGTCTTGCGCATGTAATCGCGCAGCCCTTGGGTCATCACGCGGTAGTCCTGTTCCCAGTCACTGGGCATCGGGGTGAGGTCTTGGGGCACGACCCGCCAACCCTCGTCTCCGCGCTCCAGATCAATATGGGTGATACAGACGTCAAATGCTGGCAATTGCACCGCCAGCTTGCCACCGTGGTTCAGCGCAAAAGACGCGCCGTCAAACACCTGATCGTCCTGACCGCCAACCATGTTCAGATAAATCAGCGGCAGCCCTGTTTCCACAACCCTTGCTACCATCATGTTCTGGCGGGTTTCCATTTTGTCGCGGTAGTAAGGTGAGCCGTTGGGCACCAGCAGGAATTCGGCACCGGTTTCGGCCAGTGTCTCGGACACATCCGGGTGCCATGCGTCCTCGCAAATCGGCGATCCGATGCGGGTGTTGCCGACGGAATACGGCCCGCCCAAAGGACCGGAATCAAAGATGCGCACCTCGTCAAACACGGTTTCATTCGGCAGGTTATGCTTGAGCGACTTGCTGGCGATCTTGCCGTTTTTTAGGATCAGATAGGCGTTGAACAGCATGGTCCCTTCTACCCAAGGGGCACCTATGGCCAGCGCCGGACCATCGGCACAGGCAACAGCCAGCGCCTCGATGTGGGTCATCACATCAAGCTGAAATGCGTGTTTCATCACAAGATCCTGCGCATTGTATCCGGTGATGAACATCTCTGGCAGGGCGACCATATCCGCACCCGCTGCCTTACCCTGCTCCCATGCGTCGCGTGCCAGGGCGGCGTTGCCCGCCAGATCGCCGACAGTCGGGTTCAACTGGCCCAAAGTGATGCGAAAACGCTCGCGCATGATGCGACCCCTCAAGTTGCTGCGCCACGATGTAGCAGATCAAGCGGCAAGGGAAAGCCCATGTGCCCGCCTACGCCTCCAAAAACGATTGCCCCCATTGGCCCCATTGCTTAGGTTGTCCCGTAAATGTCGCAGGGTGCGGCGGCACATCAACCGACACATCCGCGCGCAATGAAAGACAGGAATTTCCATGTTTATCCGTTCACTGATCCTTTGCATGACCCTGATGCCCCTGTCCGTGCTACCCCTGTCTGCCATGGCACAGGACGCACAGGTGTTGTCCAAGGAATACGACGATGGCGGTATTTATGAGGGCACCTTTCTGGGCGGGCTCCAGCATGGCCAAGGCAGTTATAAACTGCCCAACGGCTATGCGTACGAAGGCACCTGGGAGGCGGGCGAGATCAAAGGCGCTGGTGTGGCGCGGTTCCCCAACGGATCGGTCTATGAGGGTAACTTTGCCAAGGGCAAGCCGGACGGGTTTGGCAAAATTACCTTTGCCGATGGCGGTACGTATGAGGGCGACTGGCAAAGCGGTGCAATCATGGGCAACGGTGTGGCGCTATATGCCAATGGCGTGCGCTATGAGGGTGCATTTCGCAATGCCAAGCACCACGGCAAGGGTGTGATGCAAAGCCCAGGCGGTTATGAATACAAAGGTGACTGGGTGGACGGCGTCAAACAGGGTATTGGCACGATCACCTATCCGGACGGCGCCGTGTTCGAAGGCGAGATTGCGGATGGCAAGCGCAGCGGGACCGGCACGCTGACCATGCCGGATGGTTTGATCTATGTGGGCCTCTGGAAAGACGGCCAGATTGACGGGACCGGCACGCTGACCCAGCCAAACGGCGATGTGTATCAGGGTGATCTGGTGGGCGGGCGCCGTGAGGGCAAGGGCAAGGTAACCTATGCCAACGGCGACATTTACGAGGGCGATTTCAAGGACGACCGCCGCGACGGGCAAGGCACTTTTACCGGCGCAGACGGATATGTCTATGTCGGATCATGGATGGCAGGCCAGATCGAGGGGTCGGGCACAGTGACCTATCCCGATGGGTCGGTCTATGTCGGGGAATTTCGCGGCGATCTGGCTGATGGCGTGGGCAAAATCACCTATGTCGACGGCTCGACCTATGAAGGGGATTGGGTAAGCGGTGTGATTGATGGCAATGGCGTTGCGACTTATGCCAACGGGGTAGTCTATGACGGCGCGTTCAAAAATGCCCGTAATGACGGGCAGGGCGTGATGACCTATGCCGATGGCTACCGGTATGAAGGCGGCTGGAAAGATGGCCAGCGTCACGGCGCGGGCAAGGTTACATATCCCGATGGCACGATTTACGAAGGCGCGTTTGATGCGGGCCAACGACACGGGCAGGGCAAGCTGACCATGGCGAGCGGCTTTGTCTATGAAGGCGAATGGACCCTTGGCGAGATCGAGGGTCAGGGCAAGGCAACCTATGCCAACGGCGATGTTTATGAGGGCACGTTCAAGGCTGGCAAACGTCAGGGTGCCGGAACCATGCGTTATGCGACCGGGGAAGAAGCATCCGGCGACTGGGATAATGGCGCGCTGAACGAGGGTGGTTGATCTGCCCTGATTTAAAGCAGTTTGTGCATGGGGCTGGACGGGTAGTACCGCCCAGCCTCGCTTACATTTAAAGCAGCAACTGATAGCTGTGCGGCACATAGGCAAAGCCGTCGCCCGCCTTTTCCGCATAGCCGTAAGCAGGCCACGGCATGTGATACCCCACAAACGGCACCTTATCGGTAGCGAGCATATCCAGCATCGTGCGACGTGTGGCGGAGGCACCGGTCTTATCCATGTCAAATTTCACTTCCCAATCGGGATGCGCCAGTGACCAGACATAATGGTTGGCAAAATCGGCACCCAGTACCAACTGTTTGCCGTCGCTTTCGATCATATAGGCCATGTGACCCGGCGTATGCCCAAACGCGGCCATTGCGGTAATGCCCGATGCGACGCTGCCACCGTCATCAAGAAAGGTCATCTGTTCGGCGAGGGGTTTAACCTTGGTGTCAAACCCTTCGTTTTCGGCCGTTGCCCAATGGTCATACTCGATCTGGCCCGTCACATATCGTGCGTTCGGAAAGGTCGGCGCGTCGCCCTGCATCAGGCCGCCGATATGGTCGCCGTGCATGTGGGTCAGCACAACGATGTCGACCTGATCGGCGGTGTATCCGGCGGCTTGCAACGCGGCCAAGGTGCCATCCGGGCTCAGGCCAGTATCAAACAGCACCAGTTCGGCACCGGTGTTCACCACGGTCGGGGTAAAGAAAAACTGCGCTGCTGCGGTGGGCAGGTTTGCCTCGGCGGATACGGAGTTAAAGGTTTCATCATCGACGTTCATGCCAAAAATGCTGTGCGGTTCTTCGACGGCGCGGCTGCCTGCAAGGATCGTGGTGACATCGAACCCGCCCAGCGAGACACGCTGAAACGGTGCGGTGCCCGCGCCCATGATCGGTGCTGCGGCGCGCGCAGTCGAGGCAAGTGCGGCGGCCAGTGGCAGAGCGGCGGCACCGGCAAGTGCTGTGCGGCGGGTCATCTTCGGGGATGTATCCATAACGTGTTCCTTTCCAGAATCCGTAAAATCAAGATGGTAGCGTGCCGCCGGGGTAATCCAAGGTCAAATTTTCGTCATAGGCGCTGGGGTATCAGGAATCCGACATCAGCGGATTGAGCGTACTCCGGCGTGACCGTCCTCATCCAGCAGGCGTGTTCCGCATACGCGACCTAGACAATATCGCTATCCTGTGACAAGCCACGCGGCAACAGGAGAACTCCATATGTCCAATCCGATTGTCACCCGTTTTGCGCCTTCGCCCACCGGCTTTATCCACGTCGGCAACCTGCGCACAGCGTTGATGAATTACATGATCGCCCGTAAGGCAGGCGGCACATTTATCCTGCGCATCGACGACACCGACCCGATCCGGTCCAAGGAAGAATACGTGGACGGGATCAAGGAAGACCTGACATGGCTTGGCCTGCACTGGGACCGTGTCGAGCGTCAGTCGGAGCGGTTGGAGCAGTATCATGCGGCGGCCGAAGACCTGCGCGCGAAGGGTCGGTTTTATGAAGCGTTCGAGACGCCGGTTGAATTGGACCTCAAGCGCAAGAAGCAGCTGAATATGGGCAAGCCGCCGGTCTATGACCGTGCCGCGATGGCACTGTCAGATGCCCAGAAAGACAAATTGCGCGACGAGCGTGGGCCGGGCGTTTGGCGGTTCAAGCTTGACCAGAACCGCATCGAATGGCCGGATGGCATTATCGGTGACATTTCCATTGATGCGGCGTCGGTGTCGGACCCTGTGTTGATCCGCGGTGACGGACAGATTTTGTATACATTGGCGTCTGTGGTGGACGATACCGAAATGGGTGTGACCCATGTGGTGCGCGGGTCTGATCATGTGACCAACACGGCGACGCAAATTCAGATTATGCAGGCGTTGCGCCACACGCACCCGTCGTTCGCACATCATTCGCTGTTGACCGGACCACAAGGCGAGGCGTTGTCCAAGCGGCTTGGCACGCTGGCGCTGCGCGATCTGCGGGCGCAGGGGATTGAACCGTTTGCCTTGCTGAGCCTGATGGCGCGGCTGGGATCGAGCGACCCGGTCGAGTTGCGCACCGATATGGCGCAACTGATTGATGGCTTTGATATCAACCACTTTGGCGCAGCACCAACCAAGTTTGACTTGCAGGATCTCTTCCCGCTGACAGGGCGCTATTTGCAAACCTTGCCACTGGATGCAGTAGCGGACCGGATTGCCGATCTGGGGGTGCCTGCGGATAAAGCGGCGCAGTTCTGGACCGTGACACGAGAAAACATCGAGACCCTGAACGAGCTGAAAGGCTGGTGGGCGATGTTCAAAAACGGCGCTGATCCGGTGATCGAGGACGGTGATGAGGCGTTTATCGCGCAGGCCATGGCGATGTTGCCGGACATGCCGTTTGACGAGACCACATGGGGCACCTGGACCGCTGCAGTGAAAGAGGCCACAGACCGCAAGGGGCGCGGGTTGTTTCGGCCTTTGCGTCTGGCGCTGACGGGTCAGGAGCACGGGCCTGAGATGGCCGCAGTGATGCCGCTGTTGCAAGTTGTCAAAGCACGCGGCTGATCCCCTGCCGCTGGATTTTGGGTCTTGCGGGAGGGATGTGTATTTCAGGCTCGTGGCTGTGGCTGGAACGAACTAAAAAGCGCGGGGTATAGACCGAATGGTCGCGGATAATCGGTCGAGATGCTGATCGACCACTGCGGTTTCATCTTTGGCAAGTGTTTGTGCGCGTGGATAAAGCGGTGCGGCACGGTCGTCGAGCACGGGGGTGTCCCAGCCAGCGGTGGTATCGAAAAACCGCGCGGCACCGGCTTTGCCGTAGACAGTCAGAAAGCCTTGAACGACCACGTCAAGATAACTCAGCAGGATGACATGATCACCTGTATGCCCTGATGCCTCGGGCGGGATGGCATAATGTGCGATGTCGGGGGCGGGCGTTACGCGGTGGCTTACGGCCCCGCCGGAACTGTGCCGGGCATAGCCGTATTCACGCGCATCAAGTGCCACCCAGTCTGCATTCGGGACAGCGGCGATCACGCCGTCTATTGTCGATGTTGCGTCCTGTATGACGGTCAAAAAGACGATATCGCGTGTCTCGGTACGGACCCACGCACGCCGCCAGCCGCGCAGTTTTGCGGGCTGTGCGTCGGGATAGGCATGGGTGTTTACGTTCACGAGACTGCCGTAGCCAAAGAAATAGGGTGTCACTGCAATCCGCCTGCCAAATGAGTTTGGACATAGAAAACCATTGATGTAGCGCGGGTGCAAGCATGCTTGACGCGGTGGTGGCGGGCGGCATACCACTGTGCATCTGTCATGGGAGAATCAGCGTAAGTTGATGCCGAAGGAGCAACCGCCCCGGAAACTTTCAGGCCCAAGGACCGTGATGGATAACGACAACTCTGGAGAGTGGTGCGCATCGCACCCGCCGAAGGGATAACGATCTCAGGCGAAAGGACAGAGGGGGCATCAGGCGGCTGCATTGTGCGGCGCTATGATGCCGGTCTGGTCACATTTGGCTTCCGGTTCATGACAAGGACAAGGGTGCCGGAATGACCGAGATGAAACGTACACCGCTGTATGATCTGCATGTTGAACTGGGTGCCAAGATGGTGCCGTTTGCGGGCTATGACATGCCCGTTCAGTATCCGCTCGGTGTGATGAAAGAGCATCTGCACACGCGCGCCGCAGCGGGGTTGTTTGACGTCAGCCACATGGGGCAGGTGATCTTGTCAGGCAAAAGCTGGGACCATGTTGCGCGCAGTTTCGAGAGCCTCGTTCCGATGGATGTGCTTGGGCTTGAGGACGGGCGGCAACGCTACGGGCTGTTCACCAATGACGCAGGCGGGATCGAGGATGATCTGATGTTCGCGCGGCGCGGCGAAGATTTGTTCGTGGTGGTCAATGCGGCCTGCAAGGATGCTGATATCGCGCGGATGAAAACAGCGCTGGAGCCCGAGATACAGGTCACGGCCATCACGGACCGCGCGTTGATTGCGGTGCAGGGGCCGGGGGCAGAGGCGGCTGTGGCAAGTCTTGATCCGGCGGCGGCGGGCATGACATTCATGGATGTGCGTGATTTGTCACTGAACGGGATTGATATCTGGGCGTCGCGGTCGGGATACACGGGCGAGGATGGTTACGAGATTTCGGTGCCCGGGGCGCAAGCGGTAGCGTTGACTAAAGCGTTACTGGCGTTGGACGGGGTCGAGGCAATCGGCCTTGGCGCGCGGGATTCGTTGCGGCTTGAAGCGGGGCTATGCCTTTATGGACATGATATTGATGCGGGGACAAACCCTGTTGAGGGCGCGTTAAATTGGGCCATTCAGAAAGTGCGCCGCACGGGGGGCGACCGCGAGGGCGGTTTTCCCGGTGAAGATGCTGTGCTGGCGGCGTTTGAAAACGGGGTCAGCCGCAACCGTGTCGGCCTGCAACCCGAGGGCCGCGCGCCGATGCGCGAAGGCGTCGAGATATTTGATGCCGAGACGGGCGGACAGGCTGTGGGCACCGTCACTTCCGGCGGCTTTGGTCCCACGACAGGCGGCCCCGTTGCCATGGGATATGTCGCGTCGGAACACAGCAAGATCGGTACAGCCCTTTGGGGAGAAGTTCGGGGCAAGCGTATGGCTTTGACCGTTGCCAAACTGCCCTTTGTTGCGGCAAACTTTAAGAGATAATCAATCAAGAGGGACGACAAAAATGAAATTTACCGAAGAACATGAATGGCTGCGCGTTGAAGGTGACGAAGTGGTCGTGGGCATCACAATCCATGCCGCCGAACAATTGGGCGATGTGGTGTTCGTCGAATTGCCGGACGAAGGCATCACTGTCAGCAAAGACGACGAGGTTGTGGTGATCGAATCCGTCAAAGCCGCGTCGGATATTCTGGCGCCGATTGATGGCGAGATCACCGAAGTGAACAGCACGCTGACCGACAATCCGTCCGCCGTGAATGATGACCCGCAAGGCGAGGCATGGTTTTTCAAGATGAAACCAAGCGATCCGAGCCAGATGGACGAGTTCATGGATGAAGCCGGATACCAGAAATTCATCGGGTAACGCGTACGGCCAATGCCGTATTTACATATTTTTGGAACAATGAAGCAGGGGTGTCGTCATGACCTTCAAGCCTACAGAATATTTGCCGTATGATTTTGCCAATCGCCGTCATATCGGGCCGTCGCCTGCTGAAATGTCGGATATGCTCAAAACGGTCGGGGCCAAGACATTGGCAGCGTTGATTGACGATACGCTGCCACCCGCGATACGCATGAAAGAGCCGCTGGATTTTGGCAAGGCGATGTCGGAGCGCGAGGTGCTGGAGCATATGCGCGGCGTTGCGAGCAAGAACAAGGTGCTGACCTCGCTGATCGGGCAAGGTTATCACGGGACGGTCACGCCGCCGGCGATCCAGCGGAACATTCTTGAAAATCCCGCTTGGTACACCGCTTATACGCCGTATCAGCCTGAGATTTCTCAGGGGCGTCTTGAGGCGCTGTTGAACTTTCAGACCATGATCACCGACCTGACCGGTCTTGCGGTTGCCAATGCGTCGCTGCTGGACGAGGCGACGGCCTGTGCCGAAGCGATGACGATGGCGATGCGGGTCGCCAAATCAAAGGCCAAAGCGTTCTTTATCGACCAGGATTGCCATCCGCAGAACATCGCGGTGATGCGGACACGGGCCGCCCCGTTGGGCATTGAGGTGATTGTTGGCAATCCTGACGAGATGGACGCGCAGGCGGTGTTTGGTGCGATTTTCCAGTATCCCGGCACTTATGGTCATGTGCGTGATTTCACCAGCCATATGGCGGCCCTGCACGGGGCGAATGCAATCGGGATCATCTCGGCGGACCCGATGGCGCTGACATTGCTCAAGGAACCGGGCGAAATGGGTGCCGATATTGCCGTCGGATCAACCCAGCGTTTCGGGGTGCCCGAAGGGTACGGCGGGCCACATGCGGCCTATATGTCATGCAAGGATGCGCTGAAACGCGCGATGCCGGGGCGCATTGTCGGTGTGTCGATTGATGCGCATGGCAACCGTGCGTACCGCCTGTCACTGCAAACCCGCGAGCAGCATATCCGCCGTGAAAAGGCGACTTCGAATGTGTGCACAGCGCAGGCTTTGCTGGCGGTGATGGCGTCGATGTACGGTGTGTTTCACGGGCCTGAAGGCCTGAAGGCGATTGCGCAGCGTATTCATCGCAAGACAGCGCGATTGGCCGAAGGGCTCAAGATGGCCGGGTTCGAGGTGCGTCCCGCGACCTATTTCGACACGATCACGGTTGAAGTCGGACCGTTGCAAAGCTCGGTCATGCGATCGGCGGTGCAGGAGGGCGTGAACCTGCGCAAGGTGGGCGAGACGCGTGTGGGCATCACGCTGGACGAGCGTTCAAAACCTGCGACGATTGAGGCCGTCTGGCGTGCTTTTGGTATCGACAAGGCAGACAAGGATTACACGCCACATTACCACATGCCGGAAAAGATGATCCGCACGTCGACATACATGACGCATCCGATTTTTCACATGAACCGGGCCGAGACGGAAATGATGCGCTATATGCGGCGCCTGGCGGACCGTGATCTGGCGCTTGACCGTGCGATGATTCCGCTTGGGTCGTGCACGATGAAGCTGAACTCTGCGGCTGAAATGATGCCGGTCTCATGGCGCGAGTTTTCGCAGATGCACCCGTTTGTGCCTGCCGATCAGGCGCTGGGGTATAAAGAGTTGATCGACGATCTGTCCTCGAAGCTGTGCGATATCACCGGCTATGACGCGATCTCGATGCAACCAAATTCGGGTGCGCAGGGCGAATATGCAGGGTTGCTTACGATTGCGGCCTATCAACGTGCGCAAGGTCAGGGGCATCGCAACATCTGCCTGATCCCGATGTCTGCGCATGGCACCAACCCCGCCAGCGCACAGATGGTCGGTTGGAAGGTCGTTGTGATCAAATCGGCGGCAAACGGCGATATTGATCTGGATGATTTCCGCGCCAAGGCCGAACTGCATGCGGATAACCTTGCCGGTTGCATGATCACCTATCCTTCGACCCACGGTGTGTTCGAGGAAACCGTGACACATGTGACCAAGATCACCCATGATCATGGCGGACAGGTCTATATCGACGGTGCGAACATGAACGCCATGGTAGGTCTGTCGCGGCCCGGTGATCTGGGCGGTGATGTGAGCCACCTGAACCTGCACAAAACCTTCTGTATTCCGCATGGGGGCGGTGGCCCCGGTATGGGGCCAATCGGGGTGAAAGCGCATCTGATCGAACATCTGCCGGGGCACCCGAACGAGGGCGGCGCGGCGGTGTCAGCGGCACCGTTCGGATCGCCATCCTTGCTGCCGATTTCATGGGCGTATTGTCTGATGATGGGCGGTGAGGGCCTGACCCAAGCCACACGCGTGGCGATTTTGAATGCCAATTACATCGCCAAGCGGTTGGAGGGTGCGTTTGATGTACTGTACAAAGGACCGACTGGCCGTGTCGCGCACGAGTGTATTCTGGATGTGCGCCCGTTCGAGGATAGTGCTGGCGTGACGGTGGACGATATCGCCAAACGGCTGATTGATGCGGGTTTCCATGCGCCGACGATGTCATGGCCCGTGGCAGGGACGCTGATGGTGGAGCCGACGGAGTCCGAGACCAAAGCCGAACTTGACCGTTTTTGCGATGCCATGCTGGCGATCCGCGAGGAAATTCGCGCCATCGAAAACGGCGATATGCCCCGCGAAAACAACGCGCTGAAAAACGCGCCGCATACGGTTGAAGATCTGGTGCTGGAGTGGGGCGAGCGGCCTTATACCCGCGAGCAGGGCTGTTTCCCACCCGGAGCCTTCCGCGTCGATAAATATTGGCCGCCCGTCAACCGCGTCGACAATGTGCACGGGGATCGGAACCTGATTTGCACCTGTCCACCGCTTGAGGATTACGCGGAAGCCGCTGAATAAAAGGTTGCGCGTGCGGCTATTCCCGCGCGCGCAACACCTGTGCTGGGCGTGCGTTCAGCGATCTGACGGCAAAGCCGACACCTGCCAGAACTGTCGCCGCTACGCCGCCCGCAATAATCAACAGGGCGTTTGACCAGATCACCACATAGCTGGTTTCCATAATATAGTGACTGACTGCCCAGCCGCCCAGGATGCCCGCACCCAACGCGACGGTGCCAGCAAACAGGCCAAGCAGTGCCGCGCGAAGAATAAAGCTGCCTGCGATCTTGCGCCGCGACGCGCCCAATGTTTTCAGCATCGCCGCCTCGTAGGTGCGCGCCTCAGCCCCTGCTGCTGCCGCACCGATCAGCACCAGAAAACCGGTCAGCAATGTGGCCAGCGCGCCGTAAGATACCGCGGCTGCCAAACCCGACAAGACCGAGGAGACGCGGTCAATCGCGTCGCGCACACGGATTGCGGTGATGTTGGGATAGGCTTCAGCCAGATCGCGCAGAATGGCGGTTTCTGCCGCTTCGTCCGCATAGACGGTCGAGATGAACGTGTGGGGTGCACCGCTGAGTGCGGCGGGGTTCATGGTAAGGACAAAGCCAATTCCGGCGGTCGAAAAGTCGACTTCTTGAAAGCTGGCGATGGTGCCCGTGATGTCGCGGCCAAGGACATTGATCGTCAGTGTATCGCCAAGGTTCAAGCCAATCTCTTCGGCCTCTTCTGTTGCAAAGCTGATCAATGGCGGGCCTTTGTAATCGGCGGGCCACCATTCGCCAGCCGTGATTTTTGCCTTCGGATCATGGGTCGCTGCATAGGTCAGGCCGCGGTCGCCACGCACGACCCAATGGTCCCCCGCCACGTCACGCGCCGGTTTGCCGTTGATCTCGGTGATCACGCCGCGCAGCATCGGCGCGCTGTCGATCCGACTGACAGCGGGGTCGTTTTCAAGGCGCTCGGTGTAGCCTGCCATCTGGTCTTTCTGGATATCAACAAAGAAGTATGACGGTGCCACATCGGGCAGGTTTCCAGAAATCGCATTGCGCAGGTTGCCGTCAATTTGCCCGACAGCGGCCAGCACGGACAGGCCCAGCCCCAGCGAGAGCACAACCGCGCCCGCGCCTTCACCCGGACCGCTGATGGCGGCCAATGCCCAGCGCAAACGGGGGTGGCCGCGTGCGCGTTTTGCACCAGCGCGGGCAAGCAGGCGGGTCACAAAGGCCGCCAATGCCAAAAGCAAAAGCGCCACTGCAATGCCGCCCAACGTCCAGAGTGTCAGCCACCATGACCCGTTGAACCAGCCAGCGAGGCCTACCAACAGTGCCACAATAGTGGCGATCACGATCAGGTATTTTGGCGCAGGCAAGGTGCGCGCGCCTTGCCATGCATCACGAAATAAGGTCGCTGCGCGCACATCTTCGCTGCGCGCGAGGGGCCAGAGTGTAAAGGCGAGGGCAGTCAATAAACCGTAAATCGCCGCCTCGAACAGCGGTGCGGGATAAATGGCGAATGCGGCAGGGATCGGCAGGCGTGCTTCGATCAGGGGGGACAGGATCAAGGGGGCCGCAGCACCAAGCGTCACGCCGATTGCAACACCCAACACAGACAGCAAGCCGATCTGCAAAAAGTAGGTTTGGAAAATCGTCGCACGGTCCGCACCCAAGGCCCGCAAGGTTGCGATAACCTCGGTCTTTCCGTTCAGATAGGCGCGCACTGCTGCCGAAACGCCGACCCCGCCGACCGCCAGACCGGACAGCCCCACAAGGATCAGGAACGCGCTGAGCCGTTCGACAAACCGTGCCACCCCCGGCGCGCCGTTGCGGGCATCGGTCCAGCGCATACCGCTGTTTTGAAATTCGGTCTGCGCGGCTTGCTTGACTGCATCGAGATCGGTTTCAGGCGGTAAGGCCAGACGGTACTTGCTGTTGAATAATGTGCCCGACGCCAAAAGCCCCGACCCCTCAAGCGCATCACGGCGCAACAAGGTGCGGGGGCCAAGGGCAAAGCCGCTGGCGGCACTGTCGGGTTCGCGGATAATCAGCGCGGTAAGGCGGTAGGTCGCTGTGCCAAGGCGGAATGTATCGCCAACGACAAGGCCAAGCCGGTCGACCAGGGCGCGTTCCATCACGGCCCCTGCAAAACCGTCTTGCACATCCAATGCCTGATCCAGCGGCAATTCCGGATCCAGCACCATAGTGCCAACCAGAGGATAGGCGGCGTCGACGGCTTTGACCTGTGTCAGCGCGCGCTCGTCCTCGCCGTTCTGGGTAACTACAGCCATCGACCGGAATTCGATGATCTCGGACACCGCAGTGGCGCGCGCCGCCATCCACGCCTGTTCGTCAGCGGTGGCAAAACGGTAGGTGAAATCCAGTTCCGCCGCGCCACCAAGCAAGGCGGTTCCTTCGCGTTTCAAACCGCCCTCGATTGCGGCGCGCACCGAACCCACAGCGGCAATCGCAGCGACACCCAAGGCAAGGCAGGCGAGAAACAAGCGAAAACCGCGCAGGCCGCCGCGCATTTCACGACGGGCAAAGCGGGCGGCGAGTTTAAGGCTCATGCAATACGTCCATCGGCCAAAGACACGGCGCGGTCACAGCGCTCAGCCAATGCCGGATCATGGGTCACAAGCACCAGTGTCGCACCGTATTGGTCGCGCATGTTGAACAACAGGTCCATGATTGCCTCGCCGTTCACACTGTCGAGGTTTCCGGTTGGCTCGTCCGCCAGCAAAATCGCAGGGCGCGGCGCACAGGCGCGGGCCAGCGCCACACGTTGCTGTTCGCCCCCCGACATTTGCGAAGGATAATGGTTGATACGGTGGCCTAACCCGACATCGCCCAGCGCTTTTTCGGCTTGCTCGAACGCGTCCTTGATCCCTGCCAGCTCAAGCGGCGTCGCCACATTTTCCAGCGCTGTCATTGTCGGGATCAGGTGGAACGACTGAAACACAATGCCCATGCGCCCTTGCCGGAATTTCGCCAATGCGTCCTCGTTCATTGCACTCAGATCATGATCCAGCGCGCGCACAGTGCCGCCAGTTGCCTGTTCCAGCCCGCCCATCACCATAAGCAGAGAGGATTTGCCGGATCCCGATGGCCCGGTCAGCGCGACCGTCTCGCCGGGCGACACAGTCAGGCTGATGCCGCGCAAGATTTCGACGACTCCGGCATTGCCGTTGAGCGAAAGCATCACATCTTGTAGTTGGAACACAGGGTCTGGCATTTTTTCGGTCGGGCGGTCAGTCACAAGGTCAGCCTTTTTTAGGTTACTGCTGGATATGGAGTATTAAGGCAGATGCGCAAGGCATTGATTGGGTTGTTTGTGGGTCTGGCAACGACGGCACAGGCCGAAGAAGTTGTGATTGCAGCGCTGGGTGACAGCCTGACCCAAGGCTATGGCTTGCCCGCAGAGGATGGATTTGTCCCGCAATTGCAGCGCTGGCTGACGGCTGCGGGGGCAGATGTGCGGCTGGTCAATGCAGGGGTGTCTGGCGATACAACTGCTGGCGGTCTGGCGCGTGTCGACTGGACGCTGACGCCGGATGTGGAGGGGATGATCGTCGCACTTGGCGGAAATGATCTGTTGCGCGGGCTTGATCCGGGACAGGCCCGGGGCAATATCGACGGTATTTTGCAGGCAGCACAGACAGCGGATGTTGATGTTCTGTTGATCGGGATGCAGGCACCCGGGAATTTCGGGCCCGACTATAAAACGCAGTTTGACCAGCTCTATCCGGAATTGGCCGAGGCGTATGGCACCTTGTTGCTGGACAGCTTTTTTGCAGGTCTGGTCGAAGGCGACGCGCCGCTTGACCCTGTTGCCTTGCGGGAATTCTTTCAGGCGGACGGAATTCACCCAAATGCAAAAGGTGTTGCAAAGATTGTCGCCAAGGTGGGACCAGAGGTTTTGGCCCTTGTTGAAGAAATCGAGAAGTAAGCCCAAATTTTGGGCGGCTACTCCGGTTTTGTGCAAAGTCAGAATTTTACCAGTTGATAAAATTTAGAAACCGTGTGAGCATTTTCGAAATCCAGCCAAGGTGAGGATGAACAAAATGACAGCAGACGTTTTTGCGCCGGGAATAAAGGCGGGCCGCCTTGCGCCTGAAACCTACGAAGCACAGTTTTCTGATTTGCACCCGCCTTTGGGTGATCACGAAGCGTTGGTTGCTGCGGACCGCTGTTATTTCTGCCACGATGCACCCTGTATCACCGCCTGTCCCACGGACATCGACATCCCGCTCTTTATTCGCCAGATCGCCACAGGCACGCCTGACGCGGCGGCCAAAACGATCCTGAGTCAGAATATTCTGGGCGGCATGTGCGCGCGCGTGTGTCCGACCGAGACATTGTGCGAGGAAGCCTGCGTGCGCGAGTTGGCCGAGGGTAAACCGGTGCTTATCGGGCAGTTGCAGCGCTATGCGACAGACACATTGCAGGGCAAAGGGGTGCATCCGTTCTCGCGTGCCGAGACCACCGGTAAATCGGTTGCCGTCGTCGGTGCGGGCCCTGCGGGGCTGGCGTGTGCGCACCGCCTCGCAATGCTGGGGCATGACGTGGTGATCTATGATGCGCGGTCCAAACCGGGTGGTCTGAACGAATACGGGATCGCCGCCTACAAGACTCCGAATGACTTTGCGCAGGGCGAAGTGGATTGGCTGATGAAGATCGGCGGCATCACATTCAAACACGAGGTTGCGTTGGGAAAGGGTGTTACTTTAGCGGGTTTGCAGTCCGAATATGACGCGGTTTTCCTCGGGGTTGGGCTTGGTGGTGTGAATGCGCTGGGTGCGACAGGCGAGGATAAGAGCGGCGTATTGGATGCGGTTGATTTCATTGCCGATCTGCGACAGGCGGGTGATTTGGGAAGTATCCCGATAGGCCGTGATGTAGTGGTGATCGGCGGCGGTATGACGGCGGTAGATGCCGCCGTTCAGGCCAAGCTGCTGGGCGCGCTGAATGTCACGCTGGTGTACCGGCGTGGTCGAGACCGGATGAACGCCAGCGCGTTCGAGCAGGATTTGGCGGCCTCCAAAGGTGTGCGGATCGTGACCCATGCGGTGCCTGTGGGGGTGCATGGCAACGGGTCCGTGCGCGAGATTGAATTCGAGTATGTCGATGACACGATGATGGGCACGGGACAGACGTTGACGCTGGCCGCCGATCAGGTTTTGAAGGCAATCGGCCAGACGCTTGTCGGTGACGGTTTGCCCGCACTTGAGGGCCGCAAGATCAAGGTCGATACGGCGGGCCGCACCTCGGTCAAAGGCATCTGGGCGGGCGGCGATTGCGCGTCTGGCGGCGACGATCTGACCGTGACTGCGGTCGCCGAGGGCCGTGATGCAGCGATGGATATTCATAAGGTATTGGTGGGTTAACACCCACCCTACGGGGAGATACGCAGATGGCAGACCTGACTGCGGCTGAACGTGCAGCCCTTGCGCAAATTGAAGTTATGAAAGACCCGAAAAAGCTGCGAAGTATGATTGTAAATGCACGCCGCCTTAACTCTGATGTTGTTGAAGCAGCAGCGTTTCAAAGGCTGTGTTTTGTGCAGCCCGAAGCCACGCCGGGGACGGTCGAGCATGACGTCTGGCAGTCCATTTTTGCCCTTGAGCAAATGTTACTCGAAGAGCGCGGTAAGAACCGTTCGCCTGTCACGGACACGCCAAAAGATTGCCAAAGATGGTGAGGCGAAAACAGCAGCTGATCTAAGCCTGAAAAAACAGCCTGCTGACGGTTTTCAGATGCTGGTTGAACGCGATCATGTGAACCTTGCCTTTGAGGCTGTCGTGTTGAGGCATCCCAAGACATTCACAGCAGATGTGCTTGCCGCCGCACAGGCCAGACTGGTGCAGGCAAATATTGATCCATATCCATTTATTGAACAGGGAAAGGGGACTATCTGATGGCAGACCTCACAACAACTTTCGTCGGGATCACATCCCCCAATCCGTTCTGGCTGGCCTCTGCGCCACCAACGGACAAAGAATACAATGTCCGCCGCGCGTTCGAGGCGGGGTGGGGCGGCGTGGTGTGGAAAACGCTGGGGTCTGAAGGGCCGCCAGTCGTCAATGTGAATGGGCCGAGATACGGTGCGATCTATGGCGCGGATCGGCGGTTGTTGGGATTGAACAACATCGAATTGATCACCGACCGCGATCTTTACACCAATCTTGAAGAGATCAAGCGCGTCAAAGCCGATTATCCCGACCGCGCGATGATCGTGTCGATCATGGTGCCCTGCGAGGAAGCAGCGTGGAAGGCGATATTGCCGCTGGTCGAGGATACGGGCGCAGACGGGATCGAGCTTAACTTTGGCTGCCCGCATGGGATGAGCGAGCGCGGCATGGGTGCTGCCGTGGGTCAGGTGCCGGAATATATCGAAATGGTCACGCGCTGGTGCAAGCAGTATTATTCCAAGCCGGTTATTGTGAAACTCACGCCTAATATCACCGACATTACCAAACCTGCGGCAGCTGCCAAGCGTGGTGGCGCGGACGCGGTGAGCCTGATTAATACCATTAACTCGATCACGTCCGTCAACCTTGACAGCATGTCGCCAGAGCCGTCGATTGACGGACGTGGATCGCATGGCGGCTATTGTGGGCCAGCGGTCAAACCGATTGCAATGTCGATGGTGTCGGAAATTGCACGCGGTCAGGACACGCGCGGTATTGCGATTTCGGGGATCGGTGGCATTACCACATGGCGCGATGCGGCTGAATTTATCACGCTGGGCTGTGGCAACGTGCAGGTCTGTACGGCGGCAATGACATATGGCTTCAAGATTGTGCAGGAAATGATAAGCGGTTTGTCCGAATGGATGGACAGCAAAGGCCACATAAGTATCGAGGATTTCTGCGGTGCTGCGGTGCCGAATGTGACCAACTGGAACCAGCTGAACCTCAATTACATCGCCAAGGCGAAGATTGACCAAGACCTGTGCATTTCTTGTGGCCGATGTTTTGCCGCCTGCGAGGATACTTCGCATCAGGCGATTGCCATGTCGGATGATCGCACCTTTACCGTGATCGACGAAGAATGTGTGGCCTGTAATCTGTGCGTGAATGTTTGCCCCGTCGAAGCCTGCATCACGATGGAACAAATGGCCCCCGGTCAAACCGATCCGCGTACTGGCAAGGTTGTCCAAGAGGAATACGCCAATTGGACAACCCATCCGAACAATCCAAGTGCGACAGCAGCAGAGTAGCTTTACGCCCGTACCGACATCGCCAACAGAAGCGGCGAGGTGGGCAAGGGATCAGGCATGTTGACCCTCGGCAGGTTTGCCCCGAAAGGTGTGATCTGCACGTCGACTTGCGTTTGTGCATTGACCACCGACGTGCTGGTCGCATTCGACGGGCGCGCCATTACGGCTTTTGCACGGTCCCGCATCAGGGCGGCAGAATTTTGTTGGTCACTGCCCCCGCTGAACCCCGAACCCGAAAACGAAGTCGCGTTTCCGGCCCCGCTGCCCGAGGACATATTCCGCATCGGTGCCACAGCGAGCGCTGTAACGGGTGTTTGCTGAGCGCTGGTTGATGGCGCAACAGGGCTGATAAACGGATTGCTTAGTAAGATAGAACTCATGTTGCGCTCCAATCCCGATAAAACAGGAGCCCTCCACCCGTGATTAAATTACGCTTCGGAGATGAAAAAAGACTTAACACATGTCACAAAATGCAGTTTTGGTTAATGGCTCATTGCTGCGTCAGCAGGCTGCGAAACATCGCCGCCAGATGGGTGGCGGCACCGTCATAGGCATCTGTTTCGGCGGGCAGCAAAATCTGGACCTGTGGTTCAAAGTCGGCATAATGCTGTGTGGTGGCCCAGATCGAAAACAACAGGTGTTGCGGATCAAGTGGCGGCAACATGCCTTTTGCGCTCCACTGCGCAATCAGAGCGCATTTTTCGTCAAACAGCGGTTTGAGACTTGAATGGAGTTCAGGTGTAATATGCGGCGCGCCTTGCAGGATTTCACCTGCGAACAATCGGCTTTCCCGTGGTAAATCGCGCGCCATATCCAGCTTGCGTTGGACATAGGCAAGGATTTCTTCGACGGGGTCGCCCTCGGGGTCAAGCTCGACCAGAGGGTCCAACCATGTTTCCATCAGCTGGCTTAACAGGGTGACATGGATGTCTTCCTTGCCGTCAAAATAATACAAGATATTCGGTTTGCTGAGCTGTGCCTCGTCCGCAATCAGATCCAGCGTTGCACCGCGAAACCCGTGACGTGAAAAGACCTCGAGTGCGGCGTCCAGAATAACGCGGCGGTTGCGTTTCTGGATGCGGCTCGGCTTTTTGGGACTGCCGTCTGGCAAGGGCGCTCTCCGGGTTGATATGCATTGATTTGAGGCAATCGCAGATGTCGCGATGATCTTCAACAAAGCAGTTCTTGACAGCACCAAGCCTAACCGCAATCTTGGATTTACCAAATGGTAAAATTTTTGTTTGCCAGCCTGATGATGCCTGCCAAGGAGCCCGCCATGTCCGCGCCCGGAGAGAACCTGAAAATCAATCCAGACCGTTTGTGGGACAGCCTGATGGACATGGCCAAGATCGGGCCGGGTGTGGCGGGTGGCAATAACCGCCAGACGCTCACGGATGAAGACGGCGAGGGCCGCGCGCTTTTTCATAGATGGTGCGAGGCGGCGGGATGCACCATGGGGTTGGACCAGATGGGCAACATGTTCGCGCGGCGCGAAGGGGCGGACCCTGATGCGCTGCCGGTCTATGTCGGATCGCATCTGGATACGCAGCCGACAGGCGGGAAATATGATGGTGTACTGGGTGTTCTGGCGGGATTGGAGATTATCCGGACGCTGAATGATCTGGGGATCAAGACAAAGCATCCGATTGTGGTCACGAATTTCACCAACGAGGAAGGCACGCGATACGCGCCTGCGATGCTGTCGTCAGGTGTGTTTGCGGGGATTCATGCGCAGGATTGGGCCTATGATCGCGTCGATGCGGAGGGTAAGAAATTCGGCAGTGAGCTTGAGCGTATCGGTTGGCGCGGGGACGAAGAGGTTGGCGCGCGCAAGATGTATGCGTTCTTTGAACTGCATATCGAACAAGGGCCAATTCTGGAAGCCGAGGGCAAGGATATTGGCGTTGTCACGCACGGGCAGGGTTTGTCCTGGACCCAAGTGACCGTGACCGGCAAGGACAGCCACACCGGATCGACGCCGATGCCGATGCGCCACGATGCGGGGCTTGGCATGGCGCGGATATTGGACAAGGTGAACGAGATTGCCCTGAGCCACGCACCTCATGCGGTGGGCGCGGCAGGACATATCGACGTCTACCCAAACTCGCGCAACGTGATCCCCGGCAAGGTGGTGTTTACGGTCGATTTCCGCTCGCCTGATTTGAGCGTGATCGAGGATATGGAGGCGCGCTTACGTGTCGATGCGCAAAAGATTGCGGATGAAATGGGGCTGGAAGTTGCGTTTGAAAAGGTCGGTGGATTTGATCCTGTGGCCTTCGATAAGGGCTGTGTTTCAGCCGTGCGTGCTGCGGCGGAGCGGTTGGGGTATTCCCACATGAACCTGATTTCCGGGGCGGGGCATGACGCCTGTTGGATTAACCGCGTGGCACCTACGGCGATGGTGATGTGTCCGTGCGTTGGTGGGTTGAGCCATAACGAGGCGGAAGAAATTTCTAAAGATTGGGCGATGGCAGGGACGGATGTGCTGCTGCACGCGGTTGTTGAGACGGCGGAGGTTGTGGGGTGAGTTTCTGAGTGCTGAATGGGGGCGCTGCCCCCAGACCCCCGGTAATATTTAAGACCAAAAATAAATGGGAGATTTGAAATGAGCAAAGTCATACAGGGCGGCACCGTCTGTACCGCAGACCGCACATGGAAAGCCGATGTTCTGATCGAAGGTGAGACGATCAAACAGATTGGCGAAGACCTCAAAGGCGACGAATACATTGACGCGGAAGGGGCATACGTAATCCCCGGCGGCATCGACCCCCATACGCATTTGGAAATGCCGTTCATGGGGACCACGGCGGCCGAGACGTTCGAGTCCGGCACCTGGGCGGCGGCCTGTGGTGGCACCACAATGGTGGTGGATTTCTGTCTGCCCGGTGCGGATGGGTCGATCAAGAACGCGATCAACGAATGGCACCGCAAATCCGCGCCGCAGATTTGTTCCGACGTCGGCTATCACATGGCGATCACCGGCTGGAACGAAAATGTGTTCACCGAGATGAAAGACGCCGTCGACATGGGCGTCAATTCGTTCAAGCACTTCATGGCCTACAAGGGTGCCTTGATGATTGAGGACGACGAAATGTTCGCGTCGTTCAAGCGTTGTGCCGAACTCGGTGCGCTGCCGATGGTGCATGCGGAGAATGGCGATCTGGTTGCGGAATTGCAGCAAAAGTATTTTGACTTAGGGATTACCGGCCCAGAGGGTCACGCCTATTCCCGGCCCCCTGAGTTGGAAGGCGAAGCGGCGAACCGGGCGATTACGATTGCCGATACGGCGGGCGTACCTTTGTACATCGTGCATGTGTCGTGTGAACAGGCACACGAGGCGATCCGCCGGGCGCGACAAAAAGGCATGCGCGTTTATGGCGAGCCGTTGATCCAGTTTCTGACGCTGGACGAGTCTGAGTATTTCAACAAGGATTGGGACCACGCGGCGCGCCGTGTGATGTCACCGCCGTTCCGGTCCAAGGACCATCAGGACAGCCTTTGGGCAGGATTGCAGGCGGGGTCTTTGCAAGTTGTGGCAACTGATCACGCGGCGTTTAATACCGAACAAAAGCGCGCGGGTCGCAATGATTTTCGGATCATTCCGAATGGATCAAACGGTTTGGAAGAACGGCTGGCGGTGTTGTGGACCGAAGGGGTTGAGACGGGCCGTTTGACACCAAATGAGTTTGTCGCTGTGACCTCGACAAATGTGGCGAAAATTTTGAACATCTACCCCCGAAAAGGTGCGATTGTGGAAGGGGCGGATGCGGATATTGTTGTTTGGGATCCAAAGATCAGCAAGACGATCAGCCCTGCAAACCACCATTCTGTTTTGGATTACAATGTGTTTGAGGGGTTCGAGGTAAAAGCGCAATCGCGCTATACGCTGTCACGCGGTGAGGTGATTTGGGCTTGGGGGCAGAACTCGCAACCCAATCCGGGGCGCGGCAAGTTCATCCCGCGGCCTGCATTTCCGTCTGCGAATGTGGCGCTGTCGAAGTGGAAAGAGTTGAACAGTCCGAAGATGATCAAGCGTGATCCGATGAACATTCCGGCGGGGATTTAACATCGGTATGACGTCGGTAATATGTCGGTGCCTGTCCCGACCAAGGAGAATTTTGTGAGCGACACTAAGAGCGTGATCAGCGCCAAAAATCTGGACCTCACCTTTCAAACCAATGATGGGCCGATACATGCGCTTAAGGACGTGAGCCTTGATATCAACGCGGGTGAATTTGTCAGCTTCATCGGGCCTTCCGGCTGTGGCAAGACGACGTTTCTGCGGGTGATGGCGGACTTAGAACAGCCGACGGGCGGTAGCGTTCTTGTGAATGGCGTCAGCCCCGAGGACGCCCGCAGAGCGCGTGCATATGGCTATGTCTTTCAGGCGGCAGGTCTCTATCCGTGGCGCACGATTGGCGGCAACATTCGGTTACCGCTTGAGATCATGGGCATTTCCAAAGTGGAGCAGGCTGATCGCGTGGCGCGGGTGCTTGATCTGGTGGAACTGAACGGATTTGAAAAGAAATTCCCGTGGCAATTGTCGGGTGGTATGCAGCAACGGGCCAGCATCGCGCGGGCGCTGTCGTTTGATGCCGATATCTTGTTGATGGATGAGCCGTTTGGCGCGCTGGACGAGATTGTGCGCGACCATCTGAACGAACAACTGTTGAATCTGTGGGACAGGACCGGCAAGACGATTGCCTTTGTTACCCATTCGATCCCAGAGGCGGTGTATTTAAGTACCAAGATCGTGGTGATGAGCCCGCGACCCGGTCGGATCACGGATATCATCGACAGTCCGCTGCCGCGCGTGCGGCCCTTGGACATTCGCGACAGCCCAGAGTTTTTGGAGGTCGCCCACCGGGTGCGTGAAGGGTTGCGCGCGGGACATGGGGATGGGGCGGATGAATAAAGCGGCCCGTGTGATCATGGAAATCCATTCACAACGCGGACCGCTCCGCCGTTTGTGTCGGGAGGCGAGATCCCGTTTCATCGTTCACGGTCAACGGCTCACCAGCCTGTACCGCCTTTGCACAAGACCACTCAAACCTTTCATTGTTCTTAAAATACACAAAAACCTTTGCCTGTTTCAGGTGCCAACAAGAGTGTATTTGTGGAACAATGAAACTGGGGGCATCGCGTGAGCCGTTCTGTTGTGCCTGTGCTCACGGTCGTCGGGTTCCTGCTGGTTTTCTGGTATGCGGCGGCGATCTGGCTAAATGCGCCCTGGGCTTATGACCGGGCAACACGGTCGGGCGAGGTTTTCACAACGCAGACTTTGATTGCCGATACCTGGTCGCAAGACAAGCCAAAGTTGCCTGCGCCACATCAGGTGGCGGTTGAGATTTGGCAAACCACGGCTCAGAAGAATATCACCTCCAAGCGGTCATTGGTCTATCATTCCTGGGTGACGTTGAGTGCAACTTTACTTGGTTTTGCTCTTGGCACCGGGTTGGGGATTTTGCTGGCGGTTGGTATCGTTTTCAACCGAACCATGGATATGAGCGTCATGCCTTGGGTGATTGCCAGCCAGACCATACCGATTCTTGCGATTGCTCCGATGATCATTGTGGTTCTGAATGCGGTGGGCATTTCGGGGCTTTTGCCCAAGGCGATGATCAGCATGTATTTGTCGTTTTTCCCGGTGGTTGTTGGGATGGTAAAGGGTCTGCGCAGTCCCGATGCGATGCAGTTGGATCAGATGCGCACGTGGCATGCCAGCAAGGCGCAGACGTTTTGGAAATTGCGTCTGCCTGCGTCGATGCCGTATTTCTTTACCTCGCTAAAAATCGGCATGGCGGCGTCCTTGGTTGGGGCAATTGTCGGTGAATTACCGACCGGTGCGGTGGCCGGATTGGGCGCGAGGTTGCTCGCGGGAAGTTATTACGGTCAGACCATTCAGATCTGGAGCGCGTTGATCATGGCGGCTGCCTTGGCAGCGGTTTTGGTGGGGATCATCGGGATCGTCCAGCGGGTCACGCTGAAACGGATGGGCATGTCATGACCGGCTGGTTGATTTTTGCAGCCTTGGCTTGGATTGCTGGTATGGCGATCAATATGTGGCTTGCGCGCATAAAGCCCAGGCGATGGTCCGCATTGGCAGCACCGATTGTGTTTGGCGTGACACTGCTTGCGGTCTGGGAGGGTATGGTGCGCGGCTTTGACATCAACCAAGTCCTGTTACCCGCCCCGACGGCGATTGCTGCACGGTTTGGCAACTCGCTGGATATCCTTTGGGTCGATTTTGTTCAGACAGTTCTGAAAGGTGCGATGTCGGGGTATGTCATCGGCTGTGGCGCTGCGTTTTTGATCGCTGTGATGATTGACCGGTTTCCGTTTTTACAACGTGGGTTGTTGCCCGTTGGCAATTTCGTTGCGGCCTTGCCCGTGATCGGTATGGCCCCCATTTTGGTCATGTGGTTCGGGTTTGATTGGCAATCCAAGGCCGCAGTTGTTGTGGTCATGGTGTTTTTTCCAATGCTGGTGAACACCGTGCAGGGCCTGCAAGCCACGGATACAATGCAGCGCGATTTGATGCGGACTTACGCGGCGGGGTATTGGCGCACATTGATCAAGCTGCGCCTGCCCGCAGCGATGCCGTTCATCTTTAACGGGCTCAAGATCGGCACCACGCTTGCCTTGATCGGGGCGATTGTTGCCGAATTTTTCGGCTCTCCGGTTAAGGGCATGGGATTTCGGATATCCACGTCCATCGGACAGCTTGCGCTTGATCTGGTTTGGGCAGAGATTGTGGTGGCTGCCGCTGCCGGATCGGCGTTTTATGGGCTGATGAGTCTGATCGAGAGGGCTGTCACATTCTGGCATCCGAGCCAGCGACATTAACGAGACGACATTAAAGAAACGAACCACCAACCTGAGGGAGATAAGAAAATGAAAAATATCACCAAAATCGCAACCGGGGCTGCACTTGGCCTATGGGGCACATTGGCGCATGCGGCTGACGATGTGACGCTGCAACTTAAATGGGTCACACAAGCACAGTTCGCTGGGTATTATGTGGCGCTCGATAAAGGATTTTATGAGGAAGAAGGCCTGAACGTCACGATCAAACCGGGCGGCCCGGATGTGGCACCGACGCAGGTGCTGGCCGGGGGCGGTGCCGATGTGACCGTTGACTGGATGCCTTCCGCCTTGGCCGCGCGCGAAAAGGGTCTGGCGATGGTAAACATCGCACAGCCGTTCAAATCATCTGGCATGATGCTGACCTGTCGCAAGGACGCAGGCATTTCCAGCACGGATGATTTCAAGGGCAAGACGCTGGGCGTCTGGTTTGGCGGAAATGAATTTCCGTTTCTGAGCTGGATGAACAAGCTGGACTTGTCCACAGAGGGCGGCGATGACGGCGTGACCGTTCTCAAGCAAGGGTTCAACGTCGATCCGTTGTTGCAAAATCAGGCTGCTTGCGTGTCGACCATGACCTATAATGAATACTGGCAGGTCATTGATGCCGGTCTGACAGACGATGATCTGGTCACGTTCAAGTATGAAGATGAAGGTGTCGCCACGCTGGAAGACGGGCTTTATGTGCTTGAGGACCGGCTGTCTGATCCGGCGTTCGAGGACAAGATGGTACGGTTCGTTCGCGCGTCCATGAAGGGCTGGAAGTATGCCGAAGAAAACTCGGACGAGGCAGCTGCTATTGTTCTGGAGAATGACGCATCCGGTGCGCAGACCGAAGAGCACCAGCGCCGCATGATGGCGGAAATTGCCAAGCTTACAGCAGGCAGCAATGGCGCATTGGTCGAGGCCGATTATCAGCGGACAGTGGAATCGCTGCTGTCTGGCGGGTCCGATCCGGTCATCTCGGTAGAGCCGACCGGTGCCTGGACGCATGTGATTACCGACAAAGCGTTGAACTGAATTCAGGCTTAGCCAAAATAGAAAGGGCCGGTGGAAACACCGGCCCTTTCTACGTCTAGGAGTTTGATATCAGAGAACAGTTACGACTGTTCCGACCGGTACGCGGTTGTACAGATCAATAACATGTTCGTTGATCATCCGGATACATCCGTTCGATACAGAGCGGCCTATTGTGTTGGGTTCGGTTGTCCCGTGGATGCGGAAATACGTGTCTTTACCGCCCTGGAACAGATAGAGCGCGCGCGCACCAAGCGGGTTTTGCGGGCCGCCCGGTTGGGCTTCGGTGTTCCCGACAAAACGGGCGTAGGCGCGTGGATCACGCTCGATCATCTCGTCTGTGGGGCGCCATGTGGGCCATTCTTTTTTGACATCAATCGTCGCTGTGCCGGTGAATTCAAGGCCCGCTTTGCCGACGCCCACGCCGTAGCGGATCGCCTTGCCCGGTGCTGTGACGTAGTAGAGATAATGGCTGCGGGGCAGGATCAGCAATTGACCCGGCTGGTACTGGCGTTTGATCGAGACCTCGCGCGGTGCCGGATCATAGGCGGCTGTCTGGGCAGAGATCAGCGACGGAAGGGCGGCGGCGGCCAGTGTGCTGGCCAAAAAGGTGCGGCGGCGCATGGAATGCTCCATAAATTAAGATTGCAGATGGGATATCTTTACATCTGTTGTTTTCAGATCAACCCGTCGCAAACAAAAAACCGGCGACTGTTGCACAGCCGCCGGTCAATTTGTCGTGTAAATCTGACGCAAAGTCGGATTTAAAAGCATTTATGCCAGTGCGATGTTTGTCGCGGATTCGCGACCATCACGGCCGGCTTCGATGTCAAACGTCACTTTCTGGTTGTCGGCCAAGCCGGTAAGTCCTGCGCGTTCTACAGAAGAGATGTGTACAAACACGTCTTTGCTGCCACCATCGGGTGCGATAAAGCCGAAGCCTTTTGTTGTGTTAAACCATTTTACGGTGCCAGTAGCCATCCGTCGTCTCCTAAGTTTCATGCCATCCGCATGAGTGCGATGGCGGGGCGCTGTCGGTCGTTGTTCGAGGTCGTGACGCCGTATTAGGGAGACAGTGGGTCGAAGTAGAGTACCGTTGCCCCCATAATATGGCGCCTTGCGGAGATTCGATCAAGAGGGGTGCAACCGCAGGGGGTTTTCGGCGGATTTATGCAGATTGTGTAGTTTGCGCCTCGGGCCTGTCTTTGCGGATCGGGATGAAGGCGGCGGCAATGATCATTGCGGTGATCGTCAGGCCGGAGGCCAAGTAGATCATGCAGGCAGTTGCGAAAGTTGCGTCAAACGCAAGCGTGGCCGTGAGGAAACCGGCAAACCCGAAGATGCCGCCGATGAGTGTCGCGATGATTGCCATACCTTGATTCTCCCGTGGTGGTTGAAGCGAGTTTCGGAGATCAATGCGGCGATTTTGGGGCGCTTGGGCAATTTTCAGATATAGGGCTGGAAGGGCTTAGCCATGGCTGCGAACAAGGCTGCTTTACGTGCCGATGAGGTGTGCGGGTATTGCTGTCATTTTCGGCAAAATTGGTGTAAGTTGACGCATGCTGACACCGAATGGAGGATGCTATGCGCTATGTCACTATCACCACATGGGAAATCGCGGACGGCACGGATTATAAAGTGTCGCTACGCGCGATTGAGGAAAAACGCCTGCCTGCGCTCAAGGCGCTGGGGGCAAGCCGGGTGACGGTTGTACGGACCAGTGATCGGACATCTGCGGCGATTACCGAATGGCCGGACAAGGCGACACGGGATTCCGCCGAGCTGAAGATTGATGAGGTGCGCAAGTCGGTTCACCGCGAGGATATGACCCGGATGACCGGAGAGATGAAGGGCGAGATTGTTGCGGATGTTTGAGGGAGAATGTTTGGGACCTCTACCTCTGGATTCGGGCGTTCCGAAGACCGCCTGAATTTAGAGGGCGTCCCAGCACGATTCAATAGATGTGCCTCACATTTGGTAAGACGACCACCGAGTGCGAACGCGCCCGCGAAGGGCGGGCGCTGCCTCGCACCCGTTGAATTTACGTCGTAAAGTTCAACGTTAACGAACGAACTTTTTATGCTTCATGCGCTTGGGCTCAATATCTCCCAACCGCCGCTTCTTGTCTTCCTCGTAATCCTCAAAGTTCCCCTCGAACCATTCAACATGTGCTTCGCCTTCAAACGCCAGAATATGCGTGCAGATGCGGTCGAGGAAGAAGCGGTCGTGGGAGATGACCACGGCGCAGCCGGCGAAATCGACGAGGGCGTCTTCGAGGGCGCGGAGGGTTTCGACGTCGAGGTCGTTGGTCGGTTCATCCAATAGTAAGACATTTCCGCCATCTTTGAGCAAACGGGCCATGTGGACGCGGTTGCGTTCGCCGCCTGACAGCAGGCCGACCTTTTTCTGTTGGTCACCGCCCTTGAAGTTGAAGGAGGAACAATAGGCGCGGGAGTTTACCTCGGCGTCGCCAAGTTGGATGATTTCAGCACCGCCGGTGATGGCTTGCCAGACGGTGTCATCGCCTTTGAGGTCGTCGCGGGATTGGTCGACATAGCTAAGGTCAACGGTGTCGCCGTACTCGATCGTGCCTGCGTCGGGTTTTTCCTGCCCTGTCAGCATTTTGAACAGCGTGGATTTACCAGCGCCGTTCGGGCCGATCACGCCGACAATGCCGCCGGGTGGGAGGGAAAATTCGAGGTTCTCGACCAGCAGTTTGTCGCCCATGGCTTTGGTCAGGCCAGCGACTTCGATCACTTTGTTACCCAAACGCGGGCCGTTGGGGATGACGATCTGGGCGCGGGACAGTTTCTCGCGCTCTGACACCTCGGCCATGGCGTTATACGACTTGATCCGTGCTTTGGATTTTGCCTGACGGGCCTTGGCCCCCTGACGCATCCATTCAAGTTCGCGTTCCAGCGTTTGCTGCTTGGATTTGTCTTCGCGGGCTTCTTGGGACAGGCGTTTGGCCTTTTGTTCAAGCCAATCGGAATAATTGCCTTCGTTCGGGATGCCGCGACCACGGTCGAGTTCCAGAATCCAGCTGGTAATGTCGTCGAGGAAATAGCGGTCGTGGGTGACGATCAGGATCGTACCTTTGTAGGCCATTAAATGCTGTTGCAGCCATGCGATAGTTTCGGCGTCAAGGTGGTTGGTCGGCTCGTCGAGCAGCAGCATATCAGGCGCTTCGAGCAGGAGTTTGCAGAGCGCGACGCGGCGGGCTTCACCGCCTGACAGGTCGCTGATTTTGGCGTTGTCGGCGGGGCAGCGCAGGGCTTCCATGCTGACGTCGATCTGGCTATCGAGATCCCAGAGATCCTCGGCGTCGATCTGGTCCTGGAGTTTGGCCATCTCGTCGGCGGTCTCGTCCGAATAGTTCATGGCGAGTTCATTGTAGCGGTCGAGGATCGCCTTTTTGGAGGCGACGCCCAGCATCACATTTTCACGCACGCTGAGGGTTTCGTCGAGTTTGGGTTCCTGCGGCAGATAGCCGACTTTCGCCCCTTCGGCAGCCCATGCTTCGCCCTGAAAATCCTTGTCCAGACCGGCCATGATTTTCAACAGCGTCGATTTACCCGATCCGTTGACGCCGACCACACCGATTTTTACGCCGGGCAGGAAATTCAGGTGGATGTTTTCAAAGGTCTTTTTGCCACCTGGATAGGTTTTTGAAACACCGGACATGTGGTAAACGTATTGGTAGGCGGCCATGGATAAATTCCGATCTGGTCAGAGGGGGTTTTGCCACGCAATATCGCGCGGATGCGGCAAGATCAACGCAGCAGTTGCGCAGGCATTTGGCTGGATTTTATGGTGAGGCGGCAAAAAGTACAGTGTTCGCTTGACCCAGACATTTGGGTTCGCAGACAACTGATTTCAAGAGGCAGCCGTCCGATTGGACTGCGAAAATACGCCAAAAAGATGATTTTCTTTATGGATAGGCAAGAAATCAGTCGATTTTCGGGTAACATTCTTGTTACGCTGATCAGAACTTGTGATGTGTCCTATCAATTTGGCACATCACAGGGAGGGAGACCAAGCCGCGCAAGCATCAGTTCAGGTGCGCGCAGGCGCGGTGAATAAACAGGGAAACAAGATGTCAAAAACCACCATTGTTGTGGGTCTGGACGGGTCGGATGCAGGCGCACGCGCGCTTGATTTTGCCAAAGCACAGGCCAAACAGATCGGCAATTGCACAATTGCGATTTGTTATGTGATCGAATGGTCGCCGTTCTCATTCCAGACTGCCGAAGAGAATGAAACACGCCACAAGCGACGCGAGGAAGAGCTGGCGATGGCACGCGAACGTGTGCTGGACCCTGCGGTCAAAGAGACTGTTGCGGCAGGATATACCGTCGAGGGTATTATCAAGCACGGCGATGTCGCCGACATTCTGGATGATCTCGCCAAAGCACATAACGCCTCGCAGATTGTTGTCGGGCGTGTTGGCGCGCGGGGCCTGAAAGAGCGGTTGTTCGGTGGCGTCACGGGTCGGCTTGTGGCCGCGTCGAGCGTTCCGGTCACGATCATTCCGTAAATGGCATTCCTTGAAGAGGTGGAAAATATGAAGCGATTTATTAAAACGGGGATGGCCGCTGCGGCGCTCAGCCTCCCCACCATGGCAGCGGCCCAAGAGGCTGGCAGCATGGACCAGAAGATCAACGACATGTTTGCGAGTTCGACAGGTTGGTTTGTTAACCTGATCTTTGCCCCGCTGCCCGGCACAGCATTTCCGTGGATTGTGATGTGGCTGGTGGTTGGTGCGTCGATCTTTACGATCTACTTTGGATTCATTCAGTTCAAAGCGTTCGGGCATGCGATTTCTCTGGTCAAAGGTGACTATTCTGACCCCGATGATGCGGGTGAGGTTAGCCACTTTCAGGCGCTTGCCACGGCTCTTTCGGGCACGGTTGGTCTGGGTAACATTGCCGGTGTGGCCGTTGCGGTCGGGATCGGCGGCCCGGGTGCGACGTTCTGGATGATCCTTGCGGGTCTTCTGGGCATGGCGTCCAAGTTCACCGAATGTACGTTGGGTGTGAAATACCGGAATGAATATCCCGATGGCACGGTTTCTGGTGGGCCGATGTATTACATTTCCAAAGGTTTTGCAGAGCGCGGCATGCCGGGTGGCAAGTTCATGGCGGTTTTGTTCTCGATCTTTTGTATCCTGGGTGCCTTGGGCGGCGGGAACATGTTTCAGGCGAACCAAGCGCATGCGCAAATCTCGGGCATCGTTGGTGATTTTCCGGGCTGGATCACGGGCATTATCTTTGCCGCAGTAGTTTTTGCGGTGATTGTGGGCGGTATCAAGTCCATCGCGCAGGTCACTGAAAAAGTTGTGCCATTCATGGGTATTTTGTATGTCGCTGCTGCGCTGGTGGTTATTTTGGTGAACTATGATCAAATCGGTTGGGCCTTTGGCCAGATCTTTGCCGGTGCGTTTACTGGTCTTGGGGTTGCGGGCGGCTTTGTCGGCGCGTTGATCCAAGGGTTCAAACGGGCGGCGTTCTCGAACGAAGCTGGTGTTGGTTCTGCGGCGATTGCGCACTCTGCGGTGAAAACCAGCGAGCCAGTGACCGAAGGTGTGGTGTCCTTGCTGGAGCCGTTCATTGATACGGTTGTGATCTGTACCATGACCGCTTTGGTCATCACGATTTCTGGTCAGTTGATCATTGATCCGGCAACGGGCAATTATGTCCTGAATGAAGCGGGTACGGCGATTGCGACCATAGACGGCAATTCTGGTGTCTCACTGACTTCAGCAGCCTTTGCGACCGGCTTTAGCTGGTTCCCCTATGTGCTGGCGATTGCGGTGATCCTGTTCGCGTTCTCGACCATGATCAGCTGGTCCTATTATGGGCTGAAGGCGTGGACCTATCTGTTTGGTGAGGGCAAGACGGCGGAGATGACGTTCAAGATTATCTTCTGCGTCTTCATCGTGATTGGTGCGGCGGCAAGCCTTGGTCCGGTCATCGACTTCTCGGATGCTGCAATCTTTGCAATGGCGGTGGTCAACATTTCGGCGCTTTATGTGCTGATGCCAATCGTCAAGCGCGAGATGAACAGCTATTTCGGTCGTCTGAAAACGGGCGAGATCAAGAAGCACGTTTGATAGCTATGATCTAATCAAGATTGACAAAGGGCTGTGATGCCCGTTTGAACGGCCCCTAAGGATACCTTGGGGGCCGTTTTCTTTTGCGCCATGATTTTCCATATGCGGCACCGGGGCAGGTGATCGGCTTGTTGGGTGGATCGTTTGATCCGGCGCACAGCGGTCACGCGCACATCACGCGCGAGGCGCTCAAGCGGTTCGGCCTGGACAACGTGTGGTGGTTGGTGTCTCCGGGGAACCCGTTGAAGGCGCGCGGGCCTGCGGCGCTGTATAAACGCATGGTGCGGGCGCGCGCCGTGATGCAGCATCCGCGCGTTGAGGTCACGGATATTGAGGCAAATCTGGGCACAAGGTATACGGCACAGACGCTTGCAAAGCTGCGTGCGATGTATCCGCGGGTGCGGTTTGTGTGGCTGATGGGCGCTGATAATCTGGCGCAGTTTCATCTGTGGCAGGATTGGCGGCAGATCATGGAAACGGTGCCTGTTGGCGTGTTGGCACGGCCCGGTCAGCGTATCTCGGCACGGATGAGCAAGGCGGCGGCACTTTATGCACCCTACCGGATTGCAGGGCGTCAGTCGCAGTTATTGGGGCGGGCGCAGGCCCCAGCGTGGTGTTTTGTGAATGTCCCGATGGTGGATGTATCATCATCTGCCATTCGCGCGGCAGGCGATTGGTCAGCGTAGGCGGGCCGATAACAAGCCCGCGCCTATGATCAGAATCAGACCCGCCCATGTCAGGGTGTCGGGCAGGTTGCCAAAGATCGACCAGCCCAGCAGGGTTGCGGCGATCAGTTGGAAGTAGACCAGCGGCGCGAGTTTTGTCGCGGGTGCCACGCGGTAGGCATAGAGCAACAACAGGTTGCCCAGCATCGAACAGGCGGCGCTGATAAGTGTCAGAGCTGCGATGGGGGTGGTCAGTGTGGGCAGGTTCATCAGGCCAAGAGGGGCGGTGATGATTCCCGCGATCAGCAGTTGCGTAAAGATCAGCGCCATGGGTTTTGCAATGCCACCCAACCAGCGCGACATGGTCAGGAAGCCGCCATAAAACAGGCCCGCAAGTACAGCCCAGAGCACGCCCGTATCGCCGCCCATACCGGGGCGCACGACAAGCAGCACACCTGCGAAACCCAGCAGCACGAGCAGGCTGCGGAGCAGGGTCACGGGTTCGCGCAGGAATAATGTGGCGAGCACATAGCTGAACATCGGGCCGATAAAGAAGGCCGCGAACACGGTGGCGATGTCGGTGGTTTGCAGCGCAATCTGGATTGAGGTAATACCGCCCGCCAGCAAGGCCGCGCGGACCCAGATGCGCCAGTTGCGCAGCAGGCGCAGGGTTTGAGGCGGCAGGAACGGAAGGACCAGCAGAGCGCCCAAGGCAAAGCGGGACCATGCGACGAAGACGGGTGCGACACCCATGGTTGAGGTCATCAATTTACCAGCCGCATCCCCCGACGGGATCAGCGACATGGCGACAAACATGATCAGGACGGCGCGTTGCATGGATGCGCCTTAGCATGGGGATGTGGTGGAGAAAATGTGATTTGAGGGTGCTTGTGGCGGGGCGTGTGGTGCGGTTTAAGATGCAGTTATGACAGTGTATGAAAAACAGCTTATTTCACGGCGATATTTCCTGGGATCGGTGGCTGCGACCGCGGCGCTTGGATCACAGGCAATCGCGGCACCTCCCACCGCATCGCTGCGCCCTGTGTTGCGTGGCGAGGATTTTCACAAGCGCGCCGCACGCAGTGTCGAAGATATCATTCGTGCCGAGAAGTTGTCGGGGCAGGTGGCCTTTGCGGTCGCCGATGCCAAAACCGGCAAGTGGCTGGAATGTGCGCATGAGCGTGAGGGGACGCCGCCTGCCAGTGTGACCAAGGCGATTACCGCGCTGTATGCGTTGGATGCGTTGGGGCCGGATCATCACTTTGAGACACGGCTGTGTGCAACTGGCGGGACTGTGGACGGGATTGTGCAGGGTGATCTGGTGCTGATTGGTGGCGGTGATCCCACGCTGGACACGGACGGGCTGGCGGATATGGCTGCGCAGCTGAAGACAGCAGGCGTGCGCAGTGTCGCGGGTGGGTTCAAAGTGTACGAGGCGTCCTTGCCGGTGTTGCGCCAGATTGATCCTGAACAGCCCGATCAGGTCGGCTATAACCCAGGGGTGTCTGGTATCGCACTCAATTACAACCGTGTGCATTTTGAATGGAAGCGGGCTAGCGGAAATTACACGGTCACGATGGATGGGCGGTCCGAGAAGTATCGCCCGGATGTGACGATGGCTGTGATGCAGATCAGGGACCGGAATGTGCCGGTCTTTACGTACGAGGACAGGGCGGGGCGCGATAACTGGACTGTGGCAAAAGGTGCGCTGGGCAATGGCGGGTCGCGGTGGTTGCCGGTGCGCAAACCCGGGCTTTATGCGGGCGAGGTGTTTGCCACCATGGCAGGCGCGCAGGGGATCAGGTTGGGCAAGCCCGAGGTCATTGACGTGCTGCCTGCGGGCGAAGTGGTCGTGACACGCAAGAGTCCGGCATTGCGTGAGGTGCTCAAGGATATGTTGACCTATTCGACGAACCTCACGGCAGAGATGGTCGGGATGGCCACAACGCAAAAACGGATTGGCAAGGTCGGGGATTTGCGCGCATCTGCGGCAGAGATGAACCGCTGGGCGATTGCGTCATTGGGGATGGTGGCACCGAAGTTGGTGGATCATTCGGGTTTGGGCGATGACAGCACGGTGACGGCGCTCGATATGGCGACCGCCTTGGTCAAGATGCAGGATAGCGGGTTGCGACCAATTCTGAAGCAATTCGGGATGCGTGACGAAAAGGGCAGGCCCCTGCCGGATCATCCGATGTATGTACAGGCCAAGACGGGGACGTTAAACTTTGTCTCTGCGTTGGCGGGCTATGTGACGGCCAAGGATGGAACCGAACTGGTGTTCGCAATCTTTGCGGCAGACGCGGCAGAGCGGGTCAAGATCACGCGGGCAGAGCGTGAGGGGCCGCCGGGGGCGAAGGGCTGGAACGTGCGTGCGAAGCGGGTTCAACAGGCGTTGATCGAGCGGTGGGGTGTGGTTTATGGGGCTTGAGGGCGAAGAGGCAAGAGCTGCATTGAGCCTTTAGGGCAAGATGCTGCACAATGCATGGATGTCCGCCATCACGAGCGAGCCAAAAAACCCTCAACTAAATATTCGGTTTTGGCAGCGGCAAAAGGGCTTGTGTTTGCATGAGCCCAACAAAGGGCGATGGCGTCCACCATTAGCAGAAAGCCCTTTTTCAACATCACAAATTGCCAACCGCAACCCGCGCAAAAAAAATACTGACTGGTTATGTCTTAGTTAATAGTACGGCTGATTTAGCGGGTGTATTCCACTAAGAGTTGCACTATGCGACAAGATAGCCCCCCATATAACACTCGGAATTGACAATAGTTTGAAACATACTCCTTCACTCTGTGATGGTAAAACATCCGCGCCTGTACCAGCGAATGAAACCGAACGACTGGCTTTCCTTCACAACCTTAAATTGGACCTCACACTTCCTTTCGAGGAAATCCAAGGCTTGTGCGAGGTGGCATCCAAAGTCGCTGACGCACCTATCGCTTTGGTTAGCCTGGTTGATGCGACAGAGCAAAACTTCTTGGCCAGTGTCGGCGTCGGAAACATGCGCAAGACAGATCGCGAGATAGGCTTTTGCGCACATGCAATTATGGATAGCGGGCAACTTGAAGTGCCCGACGCTCTTCTTGATCCACGATTTTCTGATAATCCACTTGTGGTGGGCAAGCCAAGCGTCCGGTCCTATTTGGGCACAGTTCTGGAGCCAGAGTCAGAAATTCGTCTTGGGACGCTCTGCGTGATCGATACCAAACCGCATAGTTTTTCTGAGGAGGTGAAAGCGAGTTTGTCGCAGATCGGCCAAGCCATCACCACCTTGCTGGTCTCGCATCGCGAGAAGCTTGATCTGATCAAGTATTCTAACGAGGTTAAAAAACAGAATAGCGAAATGGTTGATTTGACGGCCTCGCTGCAAAACTCGATGGAAAAGTTGATTTTAGCGGAAAAAGTCAAAAGCGAATTTCTGTCCGTTATCAGTCATGAACTCCGCACGCCTTTAACGTCGATTAAGGGTTCTTTGGGGTTAATGAAGAGCGATGGCGTCATGACTGATAAACAAAGGTCACAACGTTTGGTGAGTATCGCCTACGACAACAGCGAACGGCTCCTGTCTTTGATTGAAGACATTTTGCAACTTCAAAAGAGAGAATTCGGCCACTTGGAAACTGTGCTCACCCAAGTTGACCTCTCTAAGTTAATCGAGACATCGGCCGATGCTTACCGAAACTATGCAGCAGACAGGGATGTGACGCTGACGGTTTTGGGCACAGGGCAGTCTTGCATGGTGAATGGCAACAAGGCCCAGTTGGATAGGGTCTTGGCAAACGTGCTTTCGAACGCGCTCAAATTCTCGAAAAACAGTGGGAATGTCGAGATTACTCTGCGGTGCTTTGACGATGGACCGCAGATCGCAGTTAAGGATGAGGGCGCTGGCATTCCAGAAGGTTCAAAAGAAAAAGTATTTGGCATGTTCTCACAAGTTGACAGCTCCGACACCCGTTCCCAAAGTGGTTCCGGGCTTGGAATGTACATCTGCAAGCAGATCCTGCAGCACCATAATGCCACGATCGACTACGAAAGCGAACCCGGTGTCGGCACGACGTTCGTGTTGAGTTTCCCTGCGGAAGTCATGAACGAAAAGACCCGTTAATAAAGCGTTAGCTTCATGCGGTAATGGCTGGACGAAGCTGCCAAACGCAAAAAATTGGCAAAATTGAGGTAAGAACGGCCAGCAAAGTTCGTTGTTCAGTTGGCCAAAGGTCATACATTCCAGCTTTGACATAAAACGCACAATAGGTCAGCTATGCTGGTTTGTTGTCCGTCCTGACCTGCCCCCCAAGCGTAAACCTCCGCCGAGAGCCGCCTTGCTGCTGTGCTGTGAGATCGTTTATCGAGTGTCGTTATGGACGCATACGAAGACACCCGCCTTATTCAAGTTTTGTCGGTCTCTGATACTGGCCGTCGCCGCCGTTGGTCAGATGACAAAAAGATCCGTATCGTTGAGCAAAGCTTTGGCGACGGCGTGACATTGGCTTCGGTTGCACGACGCCATGATGTTTCGCGGTCTCAGCTTTACGATTGGCGTTATCGCCATAAGAATGGATTGCTTGGTTCTGGCCCGCAATTTTTGCGTGTTACGAAGATCGAAGAGGCTTCTGATGGCACTGCGCCAGCGCCACAAGCTCCTGTCATGACCATTGACCTCGGCCCGCGGTGTCGTGTGGCGATCCCGTCAGGTTTTGACATGGAAGCTGCTGCGCATCTGCTCAACGGCTTGATGGTGCGGTCATGATCGCGTTTCCGGCGGGCACGAAGGTGTGGATTGCGGGTGGGGTGACGGATATGCGCCGGGGCATGAATACTTTAGCGCTGACAGTGCAACAGGGGCTTGGGCGTGATCCGCATGCGGGCGAGATCTTTTGCTTTCGCGGCCGCAAAGGTGACCTGGTGAAGCTGCTCTGGCATGACGGGGTGGGCATGTCGTTATATTTGAAGCGTCTTGAGGCGGGGAAGTTCATCTGGCCGGTGAGCCAGGACGGGACGGCGGTTGCGATATCTGCGGCGCAGTCGGGCTCTCTTCTCGAGGGGATCGACTGGCGCAATCCACGCTGGACGCAAAGGCCCAGAACGGCTGGATAACCTGCGGTGAAGCGCCTGTTTTTATTGGCGTTTAACGGCTTTTTGTGGTAAATATTTGCCATGTCACACGCCGCTTGCGAAATTGCCAGATTAAGCGCTGCACTTGCCGCGCAGACCGCCCGTGCGCAGGCATGGATGGCAGAGGTTCTCGCCCGCCTGCCGGATATCCCGATGTCACGGGTGCATGCATTGCTGCCATGGAACTGGAAGGCCGCCATGGAATTGAAGAGGATTGCTGCATGACACTGGTCGCGCGCCTCAAGGTCACATTGTCCGACGTCGAGCCTCAGGTGTTGCGGCGCTTGGATGTGCCCCTCAAGATCAAACTCAACCGTCTGCATGATGTGATCCAGGCTGCCATGGGATGGACCGACAGTCACCTGTATGAGTTCCGGGCCGGCGGCAGCGGCTGGGGCGTGCCAGATCCTGACGGCTATTACGATGGCCCGATGCCCGCCGGCAAAACCAGCCTGCTGGATGTGATCGAAGATGTCGGCACCAAGACCCTCCATTACATCTATGACTTTGGCGACAACTGGCATCACGTGATCAAGGTCGAGAAAATCGATGATGCCATCGCGGGTGCCGCATATCCACGCCTTGTCAGGGCCATCGGGGCCTGCCCCCCTGAGGATGTGGGTGGCCTTCCCGGCTACACTGCCTTCCTCGAAGCCATGGCCGACCCCAAGCACGAAGAACACGAACCGATGCTGGAATGGTATGGCGGACAGTTCGACCCGGATGAGGCAGAGATCGGCCGCATCCTCGACAACTTCGAGCGTCTTGCCAAAAAATGGACCCCGAAACCGCGTAAACCAAAAGCCGTACCCAAACACCTCTGATCAATATAGCACGGCAATGGCCTTCGGCAGATGCTTACAAACTATCAGGTCTACGGCGTCCGTAAAGTGTGGCATCAGCTGAAACGCGAGGGCTTTACGCTTGCGCGCTGCACGGTGGAGCGCCTGATGAAACAGATCGGCATCCGTGGTGCCGTGCGTGGTACGGTGGTCAAGATGTCCGTCGTCATATAAAATGGGACATTAGAGCGGTTTGAGTTTTAGAGGCTCTGGCTCGTTTGTGTGATTGATTATGCAGCTTGTTTTTGATGTTGCAAGCGGCGTTGGCGGATTGTTTGTTTCTTGATTTTCTCCCTTTCCCTCAGAATGACTTTGTCCCGTCCGAAGTAGACATCGGCGGGCGTGACGTTGTTCAAACTCTCGTGGTAGCGCTGGTTGTTGTAGTAATCGACGAAGGCCCCGATCTGACGTTCGAGATCGCCAGGCAGATAGTAATTTTCCAACAGCACCCGGTTTTTCATCGTCTGATGCCAGCGTCTCCACTGCCCGGCAGTGCATGTTTACATGCACGAGAGGAGCATCTCGTTGATGGCCGTGGTTTTGTCCGTGAACTTATCAGCGGCCTTGATCACCACATAATCGGGTGCCGTGATCAGGTCGGCTGCTTTCAGAATGAGGTATGCCGATGATTCAGATATAAAATACCGCTTCTCATCGGTGTATTTGACCGCCAGTTCCCGCGTGGCCAGAGCCTCATGTTCCAGCGCAAACTCAATCAGATCGTCCCGCCTGGCGTGTGGAATGTGGTTCCAGACAGACCCGGAACGCGGCGAGCAATCTGACAAGCCGTCAAGCCCACCTTCGACGTAACGGTCTCATCCCGTTGCCCGGCAGGCGATTTCATCGCCGAGAGGGATATGCGTCTGCAACGGATAGGCACGCACCAGAAAGGCGCGGCTGTGCAACAACTTGATATGGGCCATCTCCAACTTCGTGCGCTCGCCGCCCAGAACCGCAAAGTCCTCGCTCCAGTCAAACCGGAAGGCTTCGCCAGGATCAAAAGGCAGCGGCACAAAGGTCCCTCGCCCCGTCGTCTGCTGTTCACGCTGTCGATCTGCCCGCCATGATCACGCAAAAGCCGCCACCCGGGCATAGGACCCGGTGAAGCCAAGCGCCACGAGATCGGCGTGCAACCACTGGCCGACAGTGCATTGCCAAGGGCAATGTCACGAGAGGCTGCTTCACTGTGCGCCGCTGTTTACGCGACTTTCCGGCTTCGGTCTTCAGCCAACCCGCCAGCTTCTCGGCAAAGGGGTCAAGTTTGCTCGCCCGTTCCGGCGTCGCGAATTTTGGCTCGATAGTGTTCGCCGCCAGATGTCTGGTCATTGTATTACGCGACACGCCTGTCAGCCGCGCAATCTCGCGGATCGACAGCTTCCGCCGCTTAGGCATCCGATGGATGATGTTCAAAAGTCCCATGTTGATCACTCCGTTGCCCCCGATGCTTTCTGCTTTGGGGATACGTTCACATGGTTCAGTTCTCAGTGAAAATAATGCGCCTTAACGGCTCAGTTCTGGGTGCAAATCAACACGTGTAGATCATCTTTTGGATGAAAGATCACGCCAAAGCGCACCTGTGCGCAGAATATAAAAGATGCCGTTCAAACGGGTTCCGTCATCCTTGAACTGCGGACCACGGCCGTGCCTGGGCATCTGCCCGTATCGTAGCCATTCTTCGACGCTCAAATCAAATCTTGCCAAGGCACACCTGTTTTACACAGATGAATTACGTCACACCCTAGACGCGCGCATTGATCAAAGCTAACTTCAGGTTGAGTGTTGCGTGAAAGATCGTTAGCAACGCTAACAGAGACTAGAAAAGCCCTAAAATGGCACAGCCGTGCAGAGCAGGCACTGCGAAAAATCTGGATAGTGTATTGGCAGGTTTACTTTCCCGTATAGAGGCTTTGTTGATTCTTATTTGCGTCATCGTGACAGCCAGCCTGTACAGCATGAGCGTAAATCAACGATCGCAAGTCGCGAACAGCGAATTCAGGCGTTTGACCGAGGATAGTGCTCAGGCCTTGCGAACGCGCATGATGGCCTATCTGCAAAGCATCAAAGGGACGGCAGCTTTCATTGCAGCTTCTGACGAGGTTACCGCCAATGATTTTGCAACCTATGTGAACAAACTGGATATCGCAGATCAACTGCCGGGAATTGGCGGTATTGGATGGCTTTTGGAAGTGCCGGATGCACAGCTGGACCAGTTTGTTGACGAGGTGCGAGTGCAAGGCCAGCCCGACTTTGTGCTGCGGCGACGGACCGATGCAGATATGCATTATATCATCAAATACATCGAACCTCTCGAACCCAATGCGCTGGCACTTGGACTGGATATCAGTTTTGCACCCGAACCCACGCAGGCGCTTCGAATGGCCCGTGATACGAACACGCCCCAAATGACGCCGCCCAGGGAGTTGGTGCAACAAGGCCGTTCAACACCAGGATTTGTGCTATACCAGCCGGTTTATTTGCAAGATGGTTTGGAGGGTAATCGTGGCAAGTTCTTTGGATGGGTTCAGGCCGTTTTTTCCGCTGAAAGCCTCATTGCAGGCCTGACGCCCGGGCAAGGCACCGGGTATCAACTGCAAATCGTTGACGGTGCCTCACTGACCGATGGCCAGCAGATCTACGATAGCCGTGGGGATGCAGCGAGCCGGGGTGCATATGTATCAAATATCCAGTTGGACCTTTTTGGCCGGACCTGGACGATTGCGTTCAACAGCACCTCGCGCTTTGATCAAGCGTTCAGTTCACTCCAGCCACTGACAATTTTGATTGCAGGCTTTGTCGTGGGCGCTCTGATGATTTCCATTTTACGTATCTTCAGACTGCGTGGCGATTCAATGCGCGACATCGCCAATTTGCGCCAGCGCCAGATTGAAGATCGCGAGAAAGAGACCCGGTCAATTATTGAAAACGAGGTGACTTCGGTTCTTTTGTTGGATGCGTCGGATACCGTAATTTTCGCGAATAAAGCAGCACAGGAGTGTTTTGGTTATTCTGATGCCGAACTGAATAACACCCATTTTTCCACGATTGTTGATCAATTGAATGTATCTCGGGAAAATCATAATGCTGTTGGACATACGAAATCCAAGCAAGAGATTGAACTTGATCTGCAGATGAACGAATGGATGACCGGCGAGGGCGAGGCGCGTACCACGGTTATCATTCGCGACATGACAACGCAGAATACTGCCGAGCGAGAGTTGAAACGGAACAAGGCCATGTACGATATGGCCTTGCAGGGTTCGCAAATCGGCGTCTTTGATGTAAATCTGGTCACGGGAACGTCTGAAGTTTCAGAGACTTGGTGCCGCATCATGGGCTATGATGATGGGTGTAATGGCATGAATACGCAAAGGAATTTTATGTCGCGTATTCACCCCGATGATTTGGCTCTTCTTAATCAAGCGGATGAAGACTGCATTGAGGGCAAGACTGAAAGGTCAATTGTGGAATACCGCCTTCAAACTCAGGACGGTGGTTGGTGTTGGATGCGGTCCGACGCTGTGGTTGTGGAACGCGATGCGGATCAAAAAGCGATACGTATGATCGGAACCCAGAGTGACGTTACCACCCTTCGACATGACAGAAATGCGCTCGAAGATAGTGAAAAACGATTTCGGCAAGTGTTGGCAAATGCGCCGATTGGGATGGCTCTCATGGACGATATTGGTAATTTTATCGGTATTAACAATGCTTTTTCCAAACTTGTCGGTATCGAAGAAGAAGAACTGCTTGCGAACAAGCGCTTGATTGACCTCATTCCAAAGGAAGAACGCAAAAAACTCTACTCCGCCATCTCATCGCTAATGACGAATGACGCTGCAGCTGTTTACACCGCAGAACATCGGATTTTGCACACAAGCGTCAGCAACAAATGGGCGTTGTTAAATGTCTCTTGGGCTTTCGATACAAACAAGGGTAGCCACTATTTCATCGCACAGGTCATTGATATTACAGAGCAAAAAAGGCTCGATTCAATCAAGGACGAATTTGTGTCAACGGTCAGTCACGAGTTGCGAACGCCGCTGACGTCAATCAAGGGTGCGCTTGCATTGCTGAGCGCATCAAAAGGCATCAACTTTACAAAACCTCAATTACGGCTCGTCGATATTGCGAGCTCAAACGCCGATAGATTGACTGATATCGTCAACGATATCCTTGATCTCGAAAAAATTTCGTCGGGTGAGGTTACTTTCAATTTTGCCGATACCGATCTTACAGCTGTTTTGGAACTTGTGGTGAACGAAATTTCCCCGTTTGCAGTGACACATGATACGCGGATACATATGGATGTACCTAAATCCCCGCTTGTTGTCTTTGCCGATCAAGGTCGGACACAGCAGGTACTGACCAATCTTATCTCAAACGCATGCAAATACTCTGACCCTGACAGCGATGTGTTGGTAAAGGCCGAAATTATTGATGATGTGGCAATTGTCTATGTGCAAAATAAAGGCCCGGGCGTACCAGAGAATTTCAGGCCTCGCATATTCAAAGCGTTCTCGCAGGCCGACAGTTCGGACACCCGCGCCAAGGGCGGGACTGGACTTGGCCTCAATATAGCGCGGCAGATCGTTCTGCGCCATGGTGGCCAAATCGGATTTGAAAGCAATCCAGGTGGGGTGACGGTCTTCTGGTTCACGATCCCGCTTTCTGCCGCAACTGTCTCACTCCCGGCGCAGGTAATTCCAGTTTCACAACCTGCCACCGGAGGAAAGCTGACTGTGCTGCATGTCGAGGATGATCATGATTTTGTTGAAATCGTCTCCGGATCCTTGCGCGATTATGCCGATGTGACACACGCCAAATCAATCGCTATCGCGAAACAAGCGCTTAAGGGTCAGCAGTTTGATGTTGTCATAATGGATTGGAACCTGCCTGACGGCGACGGCAGCATCCTGTTGGACGTGATCAGTCGGGATCAGCCGCACGCACGTATCATCGCTTTGTCAGCTGATGGCCAAAGGAAAAAAGACCCCCGGCTTTTTGCAAGTATGGTCAAGGGTCGCACCGAAATTTCAACGATTGTTTCATGCGTTACTCAAAGCCGGTCGCTTGCATGCTAAATACGGTGGCGGTGGCAACCACTCAATTTTCTGGATCAGACATATTCCTGCCTAAATTGAGTCTTAAGAGAAAGATTAGTATTTTAATGGTTTCATACAATGGCCAATCGTAAAGTTGATTTGAAAAACACGAGGGTGATCCAGTGCCACCGATAAATTTGAGAAATAACACAGCACTCCGTATTGTGACTGGTTACGGACTGGCGACAGGCTGGTACGCGGCTTCCTCAACGATGATGGCAGGCACTGTTGGAACAATTCTGCCTGTGCTTGGTGCCGTCGCATTGGCAGGGATCGTGCCGACCTTGCTTGCAGATGACCGCCAATCGAAACCTGCCGACAATTCATCATCTGCGATGGCGCAACGATTTGAAGCCCTTAACAAACATGCCAGCATCAATATCGTAAACGAACACGACCAGTACACTGAAGCGAACGAAAAGTTTCTGGAGCTTACGGGATACTCGCGCGAAGAACTTATCGGTATGCCGGTTCATATGCTGTTCAGTGCCGCGGACCAGGACGTGCGGGAGGGTATTCGTAAGGTTCTTTTGCGTGGGGAAACATGGTCAGGCGAGACGCCTTTGGTCCGCAAGGACGGAAACATGATATTCACCCAATCAACAATCATGCCGCTGTTTGACGGAGCCGGAAATTGGGCTGGGTCCATTTCAGTGCGTACCGATGTCACCCAGACCAATGAATTGATAGCGGAACGTCACACGGCGCAAACCCTTTATGAACTGCACGACGATATTTGGATCATTGATTCAGAAACCGAAGAATTCAGCTATATGAATCGCGCGGCAAAGATGCGTCTAAATATCATTTACGACGAATATAACGGTAAGAGCCTGGAAGATTTGAACAAAGATCATGATATCGGCGGCGTGCTTGATGCCTGTCGCACGCTGCGCAGTAAAGGCGAAACATCGGCGCAGTTCGAGACAATATTTTTGGGCGTTCCGGCAGATGTCAGCATCAAGTTTCTACCAAAATCAGAAGGCAATGGCCGCTATTTGATCATGTTTAATGATATCACGGATCGGATCGAACAGGAAAACCGCAAGTCTGTATTCATTTCAAATGTAAGCCATGAACTGCGCTCGCCGATGACGTCCATCAAGGGGGCAATGGGTTTGCTCTTGTCTGGCTCCGCCGGTAATATTCCTGAAAAAGCGCGTTCCCTCTTGGAGATTGCGCACCGGAATGCGGACCGGCTGGTGCTGATCATCAATGATATGCTTGATTTGGACAAAATCTCGAATGGCCAGATGGAATATGATATCCAGAATGTCGATCTGTCGGCATTGGTGTCGGAAACGGATCAGGCCAACATGATGCTGCAACAGCGCTTTGGTGTCAAAGTTAAGTTGATAGGGACCGAAGCTCCAATTAACCTTCGGACAGACCCAAACCGCGTTATTCAAGTGCTGACCAACCTACTGTCAAACGCCTATAAGTTCTCCAAGCCGAATAGCTGTATCTTGATCAACGTACAGGATTTCGCTGATCATGTGCGGATTTCAGTGCAAGACCAAGGACCAGGCATTCCATTAGACGAGCAACACAAGATTTTTGATCGCTTCGCCGACATGACCAACTCTGACCGTTCGGCGAAAGGCGGAACAGGGCTGGGCTTGAACATCTGTAAGGCAATTATTGAAAACCTGGGCGGAAAAATTGGGTTTGACTCAGAGGTTGGCGTTGGATCAACCTTCTATTTCACACTTCCCAAAGTACCCGCAGTCGAAGTAGCGATCTTTGATACCTGCCTGAAGCGTACCGCCTAATCTAAGGAAGCATAGATGATCAAGCTGTTGCATGTTGAGGACGATGCAGACATCCGCGAAATTGCGCAGATGTCATTGGATTTGTCTGGTGAATTTGAAGTAGTGCAATGCTCCTCGGGCGAAGAGGCTTTGAAGATAGCAATGACCTATACGCCTGACGTTTTGCTGCTGGATATGATGATGCCGGGCATGACGGGTCGACAGACACTTGAGAAATTACGTGAAAAGCCCGAGTTTTCAGATGTACCTGCCATCTTTATGACGGCACGGGCACAGCATGCCGAGATTGAAGAACTGCTTGAAGTGGGGGCAGTGGATGTAATCAGCAAACCTTTTGACCCGATGTCGCTATCAGACAAGATCAAACAGGCTATGCAAAAATCCCGCTAAAACATCCCGCCGCAAAGGATGGTCATTCTGCTGTTGCAACATTGATATAGGTTGCATGAACCAAGCCACCGTTGCGATAGTTCAGCAGGTTTGATTATGCGTTTTCAGCCAACAAGGACTGGCTGATCGAAACGAAATCATCCATCTGGGCCAAGAGTTCTGTGGAAAGGGGCATTTCAGCCAGATCTGGATGCTCAAGATATCTGAGGATTGCATTTTCGCAGTCCCGCGCGGCAATACCGAGGTCATGAAAGCCAAGCGATCCCGAAGTGCCCGCGATTTGATGTAGCGTGCCTTGCGCAACCTGCAGATGTGCATACATCTTGGAAGGGGTCTTTTCTTCCCACGCGGCAAGTGCGTGATGGGCAATCAGACCTTGCCGTTCCTCAAGAAGCGCGAGGAAACGGGCTTTAATCCGTTCGAGACCGGGAAGTGCGACTGCGGTGTCTTTCATGCGCGTTGCTCGACGAACCAGAAATCATTCATCGCGCGTTCATGTGACGCGCTCGCAGCCTCGGCAGAGGTGTGTGCGGTGGCAACTGCTTCCATCACGGAATTTTCGGATTTCCAGATCAGCCTGATTGCTTCACCTGTACTGACGCGAACGTGCAATTGCTGGCCTGAGTTGTCGTATAGCTCTGTCTGCGAAAGCGACAGGTTTACAGAATCCATCAGTGTTTGCATATTCGGCCGCCAGCCGGTTTCAGTGACGCAGACGAACGTGCCGCTTCCTGCGTAGGACATCAGGAATTGATGCCCTGCAAGCGTATCTGAAATCACTTCTGCGACATCGGACACCATGCTGGAGAATTCAAAGGCAGACAGGGATTTATGATGATCTTCGATCTTGCGGATGTTAAAGGCAAAGGTCGTTGATCCGAACAATGCACCACGTGAGAGCTGTGCCACGTAGTTTTCCATCGCCATATATTCGATGACATTATCTACGTCATAAATCGAAATTGGCTCGTACAGCTCCAAGACATCCGCTGCGGAGTAGGTTTTTGGTGACGCTGCCAAGCCTTTGGTTGCAAATATCTTTTTTGTGCGCAACTGGCGGGCCTTGACCAGACCCTCAACCAGACCAAGACGGGCTTTAAGCTCTGACACCTCGAATGGTTTAGTGACGTAATCGGTCGCCCCTGCCGAGAATGCCGCATCGACATAGCGCTTGTCCGACATGGCCGTCAGCATCAAAACAGGGGTATCGGCATGGCGCGCTTTGCTTCGGATCGCTTTGGTAAGCTGAATACCGTCCATCTGGGGCATTTGAATATCAAAGAGAAAACACTCGAAAGGCGCTTTCTGCGAGGCATCAACGAGTTCCAGTGCCTGCGCCCCGGACAATGCCGTCGTCAGCTCGTGATCTCCGATCAACTCGATAAATTGGGATAGTAGTTCGAGAATGATTGGGTCATCGTCAACAGCAAGAATTTTCATTTCGATCTCCTTTGCTCCATTGGCGCGGCGTACAAGGCTGAAAAAGGGAGCCGGGCGTTACAAACAACCTGTAGGTGAAAGATGGCTTAATTGGGGCAATCCGAAATAAATTTGGAAAAATATCTCGTTTCTCTGCGTCAATTTGATCGGCCGCTTTCTGAGCCATACTTGTTGGTCTTTTTACGTGGCGAATATCCCCTTCGACGGGCTCCTCGCTTTCGGGGAGTATAGAAATCTCCAATTTTCAATGAAAATTCAAACTCCGTCTCGGTATATATCCGATGGGTGCCCGCCTCCGGGCACCATTTTTCTCGAAAACGGTTTAGCCTCCCAGGCAGTCACAGCGTCAATCGCTGCTGCCAACACCGCGACAATGGTGTCAATTTCGGTGTTCGTCGATGTGTAGCAGGGGGCCAGCAGGATATGATCGCCAGCGGTGCCGTCCGCGCAGCCTTGGGAGGGGTAGCAGATCATCCCTGCTTCCATCGCCGCAATCTGGACACGTCCGGCGATATTTCGGGTGACGTCGAAAGGGGCTTTTGTGGCGCGGTCGGCCACCAGTTCGACGGCCCAGAACAGCCCGCGACCGCGAATGTCGCCGACATGGGCATGTTGTCCGACACGGCTGCGCAGGGCGTTTTCCAGACGCGCGCCAAGAGTGACAACATCGGCCAGTAAATTGCGGTCTTCGATCTGTTGCATCACCGCCATCGCACCTGCGGTTGCCACAGCATGCGACATATAGGTGTGGCCGTTCCACAGCTTGCCACTGCCTGCCAAAATCGCGGCAATCACTTTTTCGGACGCCATGACGGCGGCGATCGGTTGGTAACCGGCACCCAGCCCCTTGGCCATCGTGGTAATGTCGGCACACATGCCCTCTTGCTCCAGCGCATAAAGTGTTCCGGTACGGCCCATGCCGCACATCACTTCGTCCGCGATATACAAAACCCCGTGCGCATCGCAAATCTCGCGGATGCGTTTGAAGTATCCGGCGGGAGCGGGCTGTGTTCCAAGGGACGCACCTACCACAGGTTCGGCGATAAAGGCTGCGACGGTTCCGGGGCCCATGGCCTGAATACGGTTCTCAAGTTGGTTTGCCATCCGCAGCGCGAAATCGGCCTCGGTCTCGCCTTCGCGCTGCATCCGGTAGGCATAAGCGGCGTCGATATGTTCGACATCAATCAACATCGCAGCAAAGGGTGCACGACGGCCTGCGTGGCCCCCAACCGCCAAGGCACCCAGCGTGTTGCCATGATAGCTGGGGGCGCGGGCAATGAATTTGGTGCGCGCATTATCGCCACGTTCCAGATGGTATTGGCGTGCCAGCTTCATCGCGGCTTCCATCGCTTCCGACCCGCTGCCCAGATACATCACACGGCCTTCGCCCGTCCCCGCAGGTGCGCGCGCAATCAGGAAATCGGCCAGTTTTTCGGCGGGGGCATTGGTGAACAATCCGGTATGCGCAAAGGCCAGCGTGTTCATCTGCGCCGTGACCGCATCACGCACCGCCTGATTGTCATGCCCGAGGCTGGACACCGCCGCACCGCCGCAAGCATCCAGATAGCGTTTACCTGTCTCGTCAATCAGATATGCTCCTTCACCTTTAACAATCAAAGGCTGGTCTGCGGTCAGGCTGCGGCGTAAAACGTGGCTCATGGGGTGTCCGATGCTGGTGGTTTTCCATCACTTTAGGGGTGGGGTGTGATTGTGCCAAACCTTTATGCAGTTGATGGAAGGTCTGATAGGCTAAACCACGTCAGGACAGATGATTGCTTGACTCAACCATTTTTTAATCAAACGGTAAAAATTAGAAATCCAAATGGGGGATATGACGATGAAAACCAATCTAACACGCCGTAATTTGCTGGGCAGTGCCGCCGCACTTGCAGGTGTCGCAGCCCTGATGCCACGCGCCGCATTTGCCGCTGAACCGATCAAGGTTGCGGGCATTTATACCGTGCCGGTTGAGCAGCAGTGGGTCAGCCGCATCCACAAAGCCGCCGAAACGGCGCAGGCGCGTGGTGATATAGAATACACATTCACCGAAAACGTATCGAACACCGATTACGCCCGTGTGATGCGTGAATATGCCGAGGCCGGCAATCAGTTGATCATCGGTGAAGTGTTCGGCGCAGAGCAGGAAGCGCGCGAAGTGGCGGCAGATTATCCCGAGGTGGCGTTCCTGATGGGGTCGAGTTTCAAGCAGGATGATGCGCTTGGTAACTTTGCGGTCTTTGACAATTATATCCAGGACGCCGCCTATCTGTCGGGCATCGTCGCGGGGGCGATGACCACGTCGGGCAACATCGGCATGGTCGGCGGTTTCCCGATCCCCGAAGTCAACCGCTTGATGCACGCCTTTATGGCCGGTGCATCGGAAATGAATCCCGGCATCAAGTTTCAGGTCAGCTTTATCGGCTCATGGTTTGATCCACCCAAGGCCAAGGAAACCGCCTTTGCGATGATCGAGAATGGCGCGGATGTGCTTTATGCCGAACGCTTTGGTGTGTCGGATGCAGCACAGGAAAAAGGCGTGCTGGCGATCGGCAATGTGATCGACACGCAAGCTGAATATCCTGAAACGGTGGTCGCCTCTGCGATCTGGCATTTTGAGCCGACGCTGGATGCAGCGATTGCCGAAGTCAAAGCAGGCACGTTCAAGGCCGATGATTACGGGGTGTATTCGTTTATGGCCAAAGGCGGATCGTCGCTGGCCCCTTACGGTACGTTCGAGGGCAAAATCCCGCAAGCTGCTGTGGATATGGTTGCAGAGAAACAGGCCGCGATCATGGATGGCAGTTTCAGTGTCGAGATCAACGATGAAGAGCCGAAGTCCTCATAAATGACCGCAATATCGTCAGAGGCGCAGGTTGTCCTGCGCCTCGACAACATCACCAAACGTTTTGGCAAATTGACAGCGAATGACGCAATCAGTTTCGATTTGCGCACGCGTGAAGTCATTGCTTTGCTTGGTGAAAACGGCGCGGGAAAAACCACGCTGATGAACATCCTGTTTGGTCACTATACCGCTGACGAGGGTCGGGTCGAGGTCTTTGGCCAGACGTTACCCCCCGGAAACCCGCGCAGCGCATTGGCGGCAGGCGTGGGCATGGTGCACCAGCATTTCACGCTGGCCGACAATATGACGGTGCTGGAAAATATCGTGCTGGGGACAGTGCCGTTGTGGCACCTGGGCTTTGGCAAAACTGCGGCGCGCACCAAGATTTTGGCGCTGGTGAAAGACTACGGATTGCAGGTTGACCCTGATGCGCAGGTAGGTCGCCTGAGCGTCGGGGAACGCCAGCGTGTTGAAATCCTCAAGGCGCTGTACCGCGATGCGCGCATCCTGATTTTGGACGAACCCACCGCTGTTCTGACCCCGCAAGAGGCGGATGATCTGTTTGCGACTATGCGCAAAGCCGTGGCGCTTGGGTTGTCGGTGATTTTCATTTCACACAAACTGCATGAAGTGATGGCGATTTCCAGCCGTGTTGTGGTCTTGCGGCATGGCAAGCTGGTAGCGCAGGCGGTTACGGCTGAAACGGATCGTCATGCGCTGGCGCAGATGATGGTAGGGGCCGAGGTCGCAGCACCGCAGGTGCGCAGGGCCAATCCGGGTAAGGTGCTTGTAGACCTGCAAGGTGTGAGCACGCCAAATCAAGGCAGTGCGCCGGGGCTGCGCCGCGTCGACCTGCACTTGCGGGCCGGACAGGTGACAGGACTGGCAGGCGTGTCGGGCAATGGTCAGGCGGCGCTGGCGGATCTGATCGGCGGGCTGATCACCCCAGCGACGGGAGTTTTGCGGATCAAGGAAACATCACCGACAAACTGGTCGCCGCGTGCCGCCGTGGCCGCAGGTATCGCGCGTATCCCCGAGGACCGCCATAAAACCGGAACCATCGCGGACTTTGACCTGACCGAAAATGCGGTGCTTGAGCTGTATACAAAACCACCCTTCAGCCGCAGTGGCTGGATGAACTGGCGCGCTGCGCGTGAGTATGCGGATAAGATTATCAAAGGCTACGATGTGCGCTGTCCCGGGCCGGAGACGGCCATCAGACTGCTATCGGGCGGTAATATGCAAAAGCTGATTTTGGGGCGCGTGCTGGAGGTCTCGCCGGACGTGGTGCTGGCCAACCAGCCCGTGCGGGGCCTTGATATCGGCGCGTTGACATATGTGCACGAACAGCTGCTGGCGGCACGCGATCGGGGGGCTGCCGTGCTGCTGATATCCGAAGATCTGGACGAAATCACGGGATTGGCGGACGTCATTCATGTAATATCCGAAGGTCGTTTATCACCCGAATTTACGCGCGGCGCGTTGAGTACGGCGCAGTTGGGTGGATGGATGGCAGGCCACGGGTTCGAGAACGCAAATCATGCGGCTTGAACCCATCGCCAATCCGCGCCTGATCCGCACATTGGGTCTGCCTGCACTGGCGATTGTGTTCACGATTGTGGCCGCGTCTTTGCTGGCGATGATCGCGGGCGCAAACCCGCTTTCGGTATTGGGTCTGATCCTCAAAGGGGCGTTTGGCTCACAGTTTGCGACACTGGAAACATTGAACCGTGCGACGCCTTTGATCTTTACCGGATTGGCCGTGGCGGTCGCGTTCAAAGCCAAGCTATGGAACATCGGGGCCGAAGCGCAGCTTTATATGGGGGCGGTTGTGACGGTGGTGTTGGGCACGGGCGCACTGGCTTGGCCTGCGATCGCACTTTTGCCGACAATTGCGATTGCTGTGATGCTGGCGGGTGCTGTTGTGCTGCTGGTGCCGACTTTCCTGAAAACGCGGTTTGGTGTGGATGAGGTGGTCACGACATTGCTGCTCAACTTTGTGGTTTTGCTCTGGGTGTCGATGCTGCTGGAAGGGTCGCTGAAAGACCCCGCTGCGCTTGGCTGGCCCAAGTCCGCGCGCCTGATCGACGAGGCGCGGTTGCCGCGCATGATTGAAGGGTTACGTCTGCATTGGGGGTTCGGACTGGCGTTGATTTCGGCCATCGTGGTCTGGGTAATCCAGCACCGCACCACGCTGGGCTATGAAATGCGCGCGGTGGGGTTAAATGCAAGTGCCGCGCGGTTCGCCGGTATTCCGGTCAACGCGGTCTTGATCAAAACGGCGTTTTTGTCGGGTGGCTTGGCGGCCCTTGCGGGGTTTTCCGAAGTGGCAGGCCTCAAGGGCAGTCTGACCTTGGATATCTCGCCGGGGTTTGGGTACACGGGCATCATCGTCGCGATGCTGGCATTGCTGAACCCGCTTGGTGTGATCGTTGCGGCACTGTTTGTCGCGGGTATATTCGTCGGTGCCGACAGTATGAGCCGAGCGGCGGGTGTGCCGACTTATCTGGCGGATATCATGCTGGCGATGGCGCTGTTGATGATGGTGCTGGCGATCATGCTGACACGGTTCAAGGTCAGGTGGCGCTGATGGATATTCTCGACATTCTGATCTCGGCGAGTTTCTGGACTGCCGCCATCCGCATCGCATCGCCGCTGATTTTTGCGGCTTTGGGTGAATTGATTTGCGAGCGCGCGGGTGTGCTGAACCTCGGGATCGAGGGGATCATGGTCGTGGGTGCGTTTGCGGGATGGATGACTGTTTATCTGGGTGGAGGTCTGTGGTTTGGCGTCTGCGTGGCGATGCTGTCGGGGATGATGTTCGGGCTGCTGCACGGTGTGCTGACCGTGCCGTTTGGGTTGTCGCAGCATGTGGTGGGCTTGGGCATTACTCTACTGGCCACCTCGCTCACCTATTTCTGCTATCGTTTGGCGCTACCCGAGGTGACATCCCCGCCCAAGATCGAGGCGTTTCAACCCTATGAAATTTCATTTCTGTCTGACATTCCGCTGATCGGTCCGGCCCTGTTCAGCCAAACTCCCCTGACCTATCTCGCATTTGTGTTGGTCGGTGTTGTGTCGATTGTTTTGTACCGCACCCCTATCGGCCTGGCCGTCCGTGCCGCAGGTGAAAACCCCGCAGCTGTTGAGGCGCAGGGGTTGAGCGTCACCGCGATCCGCGTTGGTGCCGTGATGGTTGGCAGTGGATTGATGGCCGTTGGCGGCGCGTTCCTGACCATGTCGGCGTTCAATTCTTTCTTTTTCGAGATGATCAACGGACGCGGCTGGATCTGTATCGCACTTGTGGTGTTCGGGTCGTGGAAACCCGGCAAGACCCTGCTTGGTGCGGTGCTGTTTGCGGCCTTTGATGCGCTGCAAATCCGGGTACAACAGACGCCGCTGGGGGCGGATATTCCGTACCAGATATTTCTGATGGCACCGTATGTGCTGTCCATTTTGGCGCTGGTCGTTATGTCGCGCCGCGCACAGGTGCCCGCCGCCTTGATGGTGCCGTTCAACAAGGGGGAACGATAGATGTTTGATCTGATTGTCAAAGGCGGCACATTGCCGGATGGCCGCGTGGCCGATATCGGTATCAAAGGTGGCGTTATCACCGCCATAGACACGCTGAACGCCGAGGCGGGCGAGGTGATAGACGCCAGTGGCGATCTGGTCAGCCCGCCTTTTGTCGACCCGCATTTCCACATGGATGCCACGCTCAGCTATGGCACCCCGCGCATCAACGCGTCCGGCACATTGCTTGAAGGGATCGGGCTTTGGGGCGAGTTGAAACAGGTGATGACCCAGGACGAAGTTTACGACCGTGCGCTTGCTTATTGCGATTGGGCAGCGTCCTTGGGGTTGTTGGCGATCCGCAGTCACGTGGATACCTGCGATGATCGGTTGCTGGGGGTTGAGGCGTTGCTTGAGGTGCGAAAATCGGTTGCGGACTATATCGACCTGCAATTGGTCGCCTTCCCCCAAGACGGGCTGTACCGCGACCCGACTGGGTTTGATAACACCATACGCGCCCTTGATCTGGGCGTCGACGTGGTCGGTGGCATCCCGCATTTCGAACGCACGATGGCCGATGGTGCGAGGTCTGTAACGGCGCTCTGCGAGATTGCGGCAGAGCGCGGTTTGATGGTCGATATGCACTGTGATGAGACCGACGACCCCCATTCACGCCACATCGAAACACTGGCGTATGAGACGCAGCGCCTTGGTCTACAAGGCAGGGTGGCCGGATCGCACCTCACTTCCATGCATTCGATGGACAATTATTACGTCAGCAAACTGTTACCGCTGATCGCCGAGGCGCAGGTGGCCGCCATCCCCAATCCGCTGATCAATATCATGCTGCAAGGGCGGCACGACACCTTTCCGAAACGGCGTGGATTGACGCGGGTCAAGGAAATGCAGGCGATGGGCATTACCGTGGGCTGGGGGCAGGATTGCGTCATGGACCCGTGGTATTCGATGGGCACGGGCGATATGTTGGATGTGGCGTTCATGGGGCTGCACGTGGCGCAGATGTCGTCGCCTGATGACATGCGACGCTGCTTTGATATGGTCACGAACGTGAACGCGCAGATCATGGGGCTGGCGGATTACGGCCTGCGTGTCGGGGCCAAGGCGTCATTGGTCGTGCTGGACGCGGGCAACCCGATCGAGGCATTGCGTTTGCGTCCGGACCGGTTGTGCGTGATCGCCAAGGGCAAGGTGATCTCGCAGCAGGCGCGCAATGATGCGCGGCTTACGCTGCCGGGGCGGCCAGAGACCATTCGCCGCCGCCATTCCGCCCATTCATAAGCCCGGGATTTAAGAAACAGCCACGCGCCGCGCCAGTGAAAATGCGCCTTGCAACGCATTGCCTTGCGGATCGCGCAGGTTTTGAAGATAGGGCGCGGAAAGATAGGCGGCGTAACGCGGACCAACACCGCCCGACAAACACAGCGCATCGCCCGCTTCAAACCCCAACGCGTTCAACCCGCTTTCGACATATAATCTTCCTTCATCCAGCAGAGACAGCGCCATCGCATCGCCCGCATCCGCCGCGCCGACAATCTCGGGTGCGAATTTGGCGTAATCAACGGGCTTGGCACTGTTGGAAAACACCACCAGCGCGTTACCCCCGCCATAGCGCGCACAGACGGCGCGGCTAAGCGGGCTGTGATCGACCAGTTTATCCTCGGCCAGCAAAATACGCGTCAGCAAGGTACGGCCCAGCCATGCGCCGGACCCCTGATCGGAGAGCTGAAACCCCCAACCGCCGACATGGGTCATTTCCTGCTTGTGTTGCCGCGCGATAATTGTGCCGGTGCCAAGGGCGACAACATAGCCATCATCCGGCCCCAAAACACCCGCCACTGTGGTTGCACGGTCGCCTGTCACGCGGCACCGGCCATAGGGCAAGGCGGCCTCGACTGTGCGCATTTCAGCTTCGGTATTTGCACCCGCAACCCCAATGTGCGCAACAGCACGGGACAAATCTACACCGCTCAACTCTGCGGTTTGCAGCGCTTGGGCGATGGTATCAATGATGTTTGCAACAGCCCCCTCGAAATTTGTGCTGACATTGGCAGGCCCGCCGCGCATCTCGGCGATGATACCACTCTCGACAGTGCCCACAGCGGCCCTGCATCCGGTGCCGCCGCCATCAAGGGCAATCAAGACGGTTTGATCTGGGTGTGACATGCGGTTCTGCCCTGTTTTCATATTTTTGACGTGGCGCGCAGAATACCGAAACTGCCCCGCAGTGCAACGGACCTTAGGGTGATTGATTTGCAGATTGGTTCAGGATATGTTAGCGCTAACGGATATAGATATGCAATCGCCGTCGCGGCGAAGGAGCGAAAACATGACCACAAAAATCGCAATCAATGGCTTTGGCCGCATCGGGCGCTGCGTGTTGCGGGCCTTGGTGGAAAAGGGTTTTGACGGCATTGAAGTCGTTGCTATCAATGATTTGGCGGCTCCCGAAACGCTGCTGCATTTGCTGAAATACGACTCGGTGCACGGCCGTCTCAAAGCTGACGCAAAACTCGACGGTGCCAACTTGCATGTTGCAGGACAGACGATTCGTCTGACAGCAGAACGTGATCCGGCAAAGCTGCCTTGGGGCGATGTGGATATCGTTTATGAGTGCACAGGGTTCTTTACGGAACGCGACAAGGCTGCGGCACATTTCGAGAACGGCAGCAAACGGGTGCTTATCTCTGCACCCGGCAAAGGTGTCGACCGCACGGTTGTCTACGGCGTGAACGATGGCGAGCTGACAGCGGATGACAAGATCGTCTCGAATGCATCCTGCACCACCAACTGCCTCGCGCCTGTCGTCAAGGTTCTGGATGATGCGTTCGGGATCGAGACCGGATATATGACCACGATCCACGCCTATACCGGCGACCAGCCCAGCCATGACAGCGCGCACCGCGACCCCTACCGTGGCCGCGCTGCTGCGGTGTCGATGGTGCCGACGTCCACGGGGGCCGCGGCGGCGATTTCCGAGGTCATTCCACACATGAAAGGCCGCCTTGAAGGGTCCGCCGTGCGGGTGCCAACGGCGAATGTGTCACTGGTTGATCTGGCGTTCATGCCAACTCGGCCTGCCACGGTCGAAGCGGTCAATGCTGCAATACAAAAAGCGGCAAACGGCCCGATGAAGGGTGTCTTGGCCTATGAGACCGATCCGCTGGTATCGGTTGATTTCAATCATGATCCCCATTCCTCGAGCTTTGCGGCACCGCAAACCAAAGTCACCGCAGGCGGCATGGTGCGCGTGGTCAGCTGGTATGACAACGAATGGGGTTTTTCGAACCGCATGAATGACACGGCACGCAAGATGGCCAAACTGATGGTCTCTGCCTGAAGCCGTAGATAGCAACGCTTGATCGGAGTTGATATGCTGAATGATACAATCGCCCGCGTCACCGACCGGATCATCGAACGCAGCGCAGACACGCGGGGGGCCTACCTTGACCGTATGCGCCGCGCTGCCGACGATGGCCCTGCGCGCGCGCATTTGTCATGCAGCGGACAGGCGCATGCCTATGCCGCCGCCGGGCCTGATCAGGCGGCCTTGGCAACGAAATCGGCGGGCAATCTGGGTATCATCACGACCTATAATGACATGCTGTCTGCGCATCAGCCGTTCGAGCGCTTTCCCGAATTGATCCGCGATGCCGCCCGCGCGGTGGGTGGTACGGCGCAGGTTGCGGGCGGTGTGCCCGCGATGTGTGACGGCGTGACCCAAGGGACTGCGGGAATGGAGTTGAGCCTGTTTTCGCGCGACGTGATCGCGATGGCGGCGGGTGTGGGGCTAAGCCACAACACATTTGACGCCGCCGTGTTTTTGGGCGTTTGCGACAAGATCGTACCGGGTCTGGTGATTGCGGCACAGGCGTTTGGTCATCTGCCCGCGATATTCCTGCCTGCCGGACCTATGGTATCGGGCATCAGCAATGATGAAAAAGCCAATGTGCGGATGAAGTTTGCCGCAGGTGAAGTCGGCCGCGAGGAATTGATGGCCGCCGAGATGGCCGCCTATCACGGGCCGGGCACCTGTACGTTTTACGGCACCGCCAACACCAACCAGATGTTGATGGAATTTATGGGGCTGCACTTGCCCGGTGCGTCCTTTGTGAACCCCAATACGCCTTTGCGCGACGAGCTAACTATCGCGGGCGCACAGCGTGCACTCGCGATCAGCCATCTGGGCAACAGCTATACGCCTGTGTGCGACGTGCTGGATGAACGCGCCTATGTAAACGGGATTGTCGGTTTGAACGCCACGGGCGGCTCTACCAATCTGTTGATCCATCTGGTCGCGATGGCGCGGGCAGGTGGTATCATATTGGACTGGCACGACTTTTCCGATCTGGCCGATGTAACGCCACTGTTGGCGCGGGTGTATCCAAACGGGTTGGCCGATGTGAACCATTTCCATGCGGCGGGCGGTCTGGGCTATATGATCGGTCAATTGTTAAGTGCCGGATTGTTGCACGAGGACGTGACCACCATCGCGGGCAAGGGATTGTCGCTGTATACCCAAGACCCCAAATTGATGGACGCAAAGCTGTCATGGGTGGCAGGTCCGACCGAAACCCTGAACGATAAAATTCTGCGCCCTGCGACCGATCCGTTCCAGCCAACAGGCGGGCTTAAGCGTCTGGATGGATCACTGGGTGCTGCTGTGACCAAAGTGTCCGCCGTGAAGCCCGAGCATCACCTTTGCGAGGCACCTGCGCGGGTGTTCCATGATCAGGACGCCGTCAAAGCGGCCTATCAGGCGGGCGAATTCAACAGCGATGTGGTTGTCGTCGTGCGGTTCCAAGGCCCGAAAGCCAACGGCATGCCCGAGTTGCACAGCCTCACACCCGTGTTGGCAAACCTTCAGGCGCGGGGTTTAAACGTCGCACTTGTCACGGATGGCCGCATGTCGGGCGCATCAGGCAAGGTGTTGTCGGCCATCCATGTCTGTCCCGAGGCGGTTGACGGCGGACCGATTGCGCGGATCAAGGACGGCGACATCCTGCGTGTGGATGCGGTTGCAGGGCGACTTGATATCATCACTCAAGGCGTGATGGACCGCCCGCTTGTCACCGCCGATCTAAGCGGCAATGAACACGGGCAGGGGCGTGAATTATTCGCCAACTTCCGTGCGCTTGTCCGCTCTGCCGATACTGGCGCAAGCTGTATATAACAGACGAAAAGGACACGATATGCTGCCTCACGCTGCGAGTATTGCGACGAAAAAGATATGTGCGCTGGCCCCGATTATCCCGGTGCTGGTGGTGCATGAGGTGGCCCATGCGCGGCCCTTGGCCGAGGCGTTGATTGCGGGGGGATTACCGGTTCTGGAAGTCACCTTGCGGACCGAAGCGGCGCTGGCGGTGATTGCCGAGATGGCAAAAGTCGAGGGCGGTTATGTGGGTGCTGGTACGTTACTGACCCCCGAGGATGTGAAACGCGCCAAAGATGCAGGGGCCACATTCGGCGTGTCCCCAGGGGCGACCGATATGCTGTTGCGGGCCTGTGAGGATGCAGACCTGCCCACGCTGCCCGGTGCCGCAACCGCAACCGAAGCGATGCGCCTGCTGGAGCGTGGATATGACATGATGAAGTTTTTCCCTGCCGAGGCTGCCGGCGGCGCACCTTTGCTGAAATCGTTGTCATCGCCTTTGCCGCAGATCAGCTTTTGTCCGACAGGCGGTGTCAGTATGGCCAACGCGCGCAGCTATTTGTCACTTCCGAATGTGGCCTGTGCGGGTGGGTCTTGGGTGGCACCCGATGCGCTGGTTCAGGCGCGCGACTGGGCAGCTATCACGGAACTTGCGCGCGCCGCCAGCCAGTTAAGCCGCGACGCGTAAAAGAGAAACCACAAGACAAACAGGCCTGTCCTGCGCTATCGGTGCACCGGACAGGAGTGGCGCGCGATGGACATACCGATAGAATTGGTCATATTCGATTGCGACGGTGTCCTGATCGACAGTGAAGGGCTCAGCGCCGAAGTCCTGATCGGTGGCTTGTCCGATTTGGGCATCTTGGTTGATTTCGACTATTTCTGTGTCAACTTTCTGGGCCGCAGTTTTCCTACTGTGGCGCGGGATATTCAGGCGACTTTCCAAGTGGAGTTGCCGGATGACTTTGAACGAAATTACCGCCGTGACCTGTTGGCAAAATTCGCGCAGGCTCTAAGCCCGACAAAGGGTGTGAAAGACATGCTGGATGCGATGACTGTGCGGTCTTGCGTTGCCACGTCAAGCAGCCCGGCGCGTGTGACCAATTCGCTTAATATTGTGGGTTTGTCCGACTACTTTGGCAGCAACGTCTTTACCGCATCCCAAGTGGCTTTTGGAAAACCCGCGCCAGACCTATTCTTGTACACAGCTGCGCAAATGGGCGTTGATCCCCGAAAGTGTCTGGTGATCGAAGACAGCCTTCCGGGTGTCGAGGCGGGACTTGCCGCCGGGATGCCGGTTTTGCGGTTTACTGGCGGGGTGCATCTGGCGGGGCGTGTGTTGAAACACGGCGATGATGTGCAAACCTTTGATAACTGGACCGATTTGCGTACATTGATGCCTGCGTTGTTTACGCCAAGCTAAAAAGCTGCTGGTGCCTAAAGCGACGCTGCCGCGCGGCTGGCCTGATCGTATTGCCCCGATATCGCACGCAGACTGGAAGCAATACGCCGCAGATCATCGCCGCTGATGTCGGTGCGGGGCAACCCTTCGATAAAACAAAGCTGACGGATACTGCGATACGCTTCGCAAAGTTCAGTGCCGGTTTTCGAGGTGCGGTAAAACACCTCCTTGCCGCGTTTGTCCGTCTCGACCAGTTCGGATTTCAGCAGTTTGCGCAGGGCATAGTTGACGGTGTGGGTATCTTCGATGTTCAGAAGGAAACAAATATCGGTCAGACGCTTTTCCCGTCCGCGGTGATTGGTGTTGTGCAGCACAAGAATTTCCAGCGGCGTAAGGTCGGCATTTCCCGCCGCCGCCATGCACCGCGACATCCAGCGCGTGAAAGCATTGTAGGCAATGATCATACCGTATTCGAGCTCGGAGGCTTCCCAGCCATCCCCGTCTGCCAGATGTCTTGACGATACGATCCGGCGGTCCGGCAGCGGCTTCGGAATGTCGGTCATTGCGGGTCTCCTGCTGTTCATCACCTGATAAACGCTAACATTTCGTTGGCGATTTACAAGCAATAGCAAGTGCAAGCGGGGTATTTTCAACTGGGTTTAATCGGAGCAGCCCGATTATTCTGTGCAAAGAGCGGGTGACGCTAGGTCAATTTTGCCACAGAAGGCGAGGTCGATTTATCTACATTTAGATATTAGCGCACCAAAAGACGCTAAATATTGATCTCGCAGCATGCAAGAGATTTAGATTAAGATCAAATTGCAACATACTGGAATCTGACACAATTCTGATCTTCCGTGGGGGCTGATACTTTGTTAACATTTTCGTAATAATAAAAGACGAGGCAGGCAGAACGAGCAATGAAAACGGGCTTTAAAGGCACGTTTGTCATAAGCTGGTCGCAAACAGAGATAGACGGGCTTGACGCCGCACCGGTGCAAAACCTCAACGTAGGTGCCGCATGGGCGTGGCGGGGCGATGCCATCCGGGTGGATGGACCGAATGACGTTTTGCGGCTGGATCAGGCAGACGAAGCAGAGAATTTGCGCAAACGCGCTGCACGAATGGTGCACCGTCTGGTAGGGGCAGCCCTCGACCAGAATGTTCCTGTCAAACGGCCGGAGCGGGTTGATCCACGCGTCAAAACACCAATTATGGACAATAGTTTCGTGGTCACAGATGGCGGCAAAAGCTATACCGTGACGCTGATCGAAGTCGGCGGTGGATCGCAGCCGTTGCTGATGTTTCTGGACGAGATCCCCCCACGCAATGCCGATCTGTGGATCGTGCATCATACTCTCGGGTCAACTCCCGGTGATTCAATGTCTGCGGGCAGTGGCGGTGTCATCTGTTTCACGCCCGGCACGCGTATCCGTACTGCTGACGGCTTGGTCCGCATCGAAGATCTGCACGAAGGTGACTTTATCCAGACCAAAGACAACGGCGCGCAGGAAATCCAGTGGGTTGGAACCCGCCGCATGTCCGGTGCACGCTTGTTCGCCATGCCAAAATTGCGACCCGTGCGATTCACCGCCGGTATTCTCGGTGTGGATTGTCCCGACCAGGATCTTGTCGTGTCGCCCGAACACCGCGTGATGGTCAAAGGCAGCGTTGCCCAGGATTTGTTCAACACGCCAGAGGTGCTGGTTGCAGCAAAAGACCTGATCAACGGCACCACCATTCGCGTCGATACAAAGATGCGGCAAGTTACATACATTCACATGCTGCTCGACCAGCATGAGGTTGTCTGGGCCAATGGCGTGGAGACAGAAAGCTTTCATCCCGCATCAGCGGCATTGAGTACGCTTGATGATACCGACCGTGAACGGTTGCTTGCGGCGCATCCCGAGCTTGAGTTTGACCCGCATACCTACGGCCGCTTTACGCGGCGGCAGTTGTCATCATCAGAGGCGGCAATTCTGACGCATGCGGCGTGATGTTGTTAATCGTTTGATGCTCAGCTGTCAGGTTGTATCAATGCCTTAATGATGGCTTTCGCGCTGTCGCTATTCCAGTCGGCATCGCCGCGCAGGCGGGCAATCTCGCGCCCTTGCGGGTCCATGATCACGGTGATTGGCAATCCGAATACGCCCATCTGACTGGCCAAGGCCTGCTTGGGGTCTTGATGGCGGGGCAGGCTTGTCACTCCGGCTTCGGTAAAGAACCGCACGATGCCTTCGGGTGAATTTCGGCCTGTGGCGATGGTCAGCACCTCGAAATCATCTCCTCCAAACTCCTTTTGCAAGGCGTCCAGTTGCGGCATTTCCTTGCGGCAGGGTGCGCACCACGTTGCCCAGAAATTCACCAGAACATATTTGCCGCTGTAATCTGCAAGTGTCGCTTTGCCGCCATCATCCTCAAGGTCGAAAGCCGCATCCGATGTGGCCTCCGGGGTGGCATGCACAACAAGTTTTTTCATGTCGCCGTCGCGCAGGCTTTCGATATCCGCACCAGCGGCCAGCACAGGGTTTGCGCCCGTCACAAGGGCCGTATACACGAGCGCCAACAATACTTTTTTCATGCGTCCCTCCGAGGGTTTAATATGACTGACACGACGTCCAACAAAATGTGGGGTGGCCGTTTCGCCGCCGGGCCAGACGCGATCATGGAGGCAATTAACGCCTCGATCGGGTTTGACAAGCGGATGGCCGCACAAGATATCGCCGGGTCGCGCGCCCATGCCGCCATGTTGGCGGCCACAGGCATCATTACTGATAGCGATGCGGATGCGATACGGGAAGGGTTGCTCACGATCTTGTCAGAGATTGAGGGCGGATCGTTTGAATACTCAACCGCGCTTGAAGACATCCACATGAATGTTGAGGCGCGGTTGAAGGATGTGATCGGGGAGCCCGCGGGGCGGCTGCACACAGGCCGGTCGCGCAATGATCAGGTGGCAACAGATTTCAAGTTGTGGGTCAGGGACCAGTTTGATGCGGCAGACGCGGGCCTGGTCGCGCTGATCCATGCGTTGCTGGCCCAAGCCGAGGCCGGGGCCGATTGGGTGATGCCAGGTTTTACGCATTTGCAGACAGCACAGCCCGTGACATGGGGCCACCATATGATGGCCTATGTCGAAATGTTTGGTCGCGACCTAAGCCGGATGCGCGATGCGCGCGCGCGGATGAACGAAAGCCCGCTTGGGGCGGCGGCACTGGCGGGCACATCGTTTCCGATTGACCGCGATATGACGGCGCAGGCACTTGGCTTTGATCGCCCGTCCGCCAATTCGCTGGATGCGGTCAGTGACCGGGACTTTGCCTTGGAGTTTCTGGGGGCCGCCAGCATTTGCGCCATGCACCTTTCCCGCTTTGCCGAGGAACTGGTGATCTGGTCGTCCGCACAATTCCGCTTTGTGGCGTTGTCTGACCGGTTCTCGACGGGATCCAGCATCATGCCGCAAAAGAAAAACCCCGATGCGGCGGAGCTGATCCGCGCCAAGGTCGGGCGGATCATGGGCGCGAATGTCGCCCTGATGATGGTGATGAAAGGGCTGCCGCTGGCCTATTCCAAGGACATGCAGGAAGACAAGGAACAGGTGTTTGACGCTGCTGACAACCTGATGTTGGCTTTGGCCGCTATGGAAGGCATGGTGCGCGATATGAATGCGCAACGCGACAATCTGGCGGCGGCGGCTGGCAGCGGCTTTTCCACCGCAACCGATCTGGCCGATTGGTTGGTGCGGGTGCTGGGCCTGCCGTTTCGCGATGCACACCACATCACCGGATCGCTGGTGGGAATGGCCGAAAAGCAGGGCTGTGACTTGCCCGATCTGACGCTGGCGCAGATGCAATCCGCCCATGCGGACATCACGGGAGAGGTTTTTGATGTGTTAGGCGTGGAAAATTCGGTAAACTCGCGTATGTCTTACGGAGGGACGGCCCCCGCGCAAGTGCGCGCACAGGTCGCCCGTTGGAAAGGGATTTTGGCATGAGGATTGTTTTGATGTTCTGCACGGCGGCGCTCGTGGCCGCATGTGGCACCGACGGGGAACCAATTTACCCAACGGCAAGCAGTGAAGTGAGCCTGTCCAATCACGGGGTGTCAGTAGGTACGCGCGTTGCAGCGACCCAAGGGCCACTTACCGTATCGCTGGGGCTGGGCCTATGATGCGCATTGTATCGCTATGTATGATCTTGGCAGGCCTTGCCGCATGTACGGGTCTGGGTTCTGAAAGCAAGCGTGGCGATACGACAAGCCAGCGCTACGTGTCCGAGCCATCAACGGCCGGCATCAATGTTTCGGGTCAGGTGCGCATCGGCGTCTCGACGGTCAATTAAGATGTCATTTTTACGCATGATCTATCTGGCCCTGGCAGTCTGGGGTGCCATCCACCCGATGTATTATTTCGTGACGTGGTTTCAGGCAAACGGCTTTGACATCATGGGTATGGTGGACGCCTGGCACGCCAATGCGGCCTCAAGCGGGCTGGTCTGGGATCTGACGATTGCTGCCATCACCCTGACGGTCTGGATCATTGCGGAAGTCGCTGTGCGGCGCAACTGGCTGGCGCTGATTGCCATTCCGGCCACCTTCTTTATCGGGGTCAGCTTTGGTTTACCGCTTTATCTATTCCTGCGGACGGCACCTGTTCGTTAGAGCAGATTTGAGTATTTAGGGCGAAAAGAACCATGGATCACTTTTTATACCGCGACGGCGCGATTTTTGCCGAGGATGTGGCGATTGCGGATATTGCCGCCGCTGTGGGCACGCCGTTCTATGTCTATTCAACGGCAACACTGCTGCGCCATTACCGCCTGTTTGACGAGGCTCTGGCAGGTATGGAGCATCTGGTGTGCTACGCGATGAAGGCCAATTCAAATCTGGCTGTGTTGCGCACTTTGGCTGACGCGGGCGCGGGCATGGATGTTGTGTCGGTCGGCGAATATCTGCGCGCCAAGGCTGTGGGTGTGCCGGGCGAGCGGATTGTGTTTTCGGGCATCGGCAAAACGGCAGATGAAATCCGTGTCGCGTTGCAGGGCGGTATCCGGCAGTTCAACGTCGAGAGCGAACCGGAAATGATCGTTTTGAGTGCGGTTGCCACTGAATTGGGCGTGATTGCGCCGATCACCATTCGCGTCAATCCCGATGTCGATGCCAAGACGCACGCCAAGATTGCGACGGGCAAATCCGAGAACAAATTCGGTATCCCCATAGCGCGGGCGCGCGAGGTTTACCGGATGGCGGCAAGCCTGCCGGGGATCGAGGTGATCGGCATTGATGTGCATATCGGCAGCCAGCTGACCGATCTGGCCCCGTTCGAACAGGCCTATCTCAAGGTAGCCGAACTGACCGAAACGTTGCGCACAGACGGACATGTAATCAAGCGCCTTGATCTGGGCGGCGGTCTGGGGATTCCTTACGAGAAAACCAACACCGCACCGCCACTGCCCACGGATTACGGCGCAATGGTCAAACGCACGCTGGGCCATCTGGGCTGCGAGATCGAGATCGAGCCGGGACGTTTGATTGCGGGCAATGCAGGCTTGATGGTCAGCAAGGTGATCTATGTGAAATCCGGCGAGGATCGTGAATTTTTGATTCTGGATGGCGCGATGAATGATCTGATCCGGCCTGCGATGTATGATGCGTATCATGATATCATTCCGGTGATCGAGCCTGCACCGGGAACAGAACAGACGCCTTATGATATCGTTGGTCCTGTTTGCGAATCCGGCGATACCTTTGCCAAGGGCCGGATGATGCCGCGTTTGAAATCGGATGATCTGGTCGCGTTCCGCAGTGCGGGTGCATATGGCGCGGTGATGAGCAGCGAGTACAATTCGAGGCCGCTTGTTCCGGAAGTTTTGGTCAAAGGTGATCAATTTGCAGTCATTCGCGCGCGTCCGACGTTTGACGAAATGCTAAAACGCGATACCATCCCTGAATGGCTTTGACAGCGGGTCCGCCCTGGGCTTTGCTGTGAGGCGTCAGGAGACCGTCGATATGACCTCATTCACCCCCAAAGATCTGCGGCGCGGACTGGCGGCATTGCGCTGGCCGTTGCGGTTCACTTGGGCCGGTATGCTGGCTGAAAATCTGGTCAATACGCTATGGCCATTGATGACGGTTTGTCTGGTTGTTTTGGCCGCACTGATGCTTGGGTTGCAGGACATTGTGGCGATCGAGGTGGTTTGGGCAGGTGTTGTGGTGGCTGCGGTTTGTGCTGCGTGGGCGCTTTTCTATGCGCTGCGCCGGTTCCGTATCCCGTCTCGCCTCGCAGCACTGGAGCGGCTGGACCGCAGCCTGCCGGGACGCCCCATTCAGGCGATGATGGACGATCAGGCGATCGGCGATGGCGATGCAGCGTCGATGGCGGTCTGGCGGGCGCATAAGAAGCGGATGACCGCGCGGGCGGCACAGGCGCGGGCGGTTCCTGCGGATTTGCGGGTCTCAAAGCGTGATCCTTATGCCTTGCGTTTCGTGGCAGTGTTGTTCTTTGCTATTGCGCTTTTGTTCGGCTCAATCTGGCGTGTGGGGTCGGTGGCGGACATGGCACCGGGTGGGGCCGACCTTGCCAATGGTCCGGTCTGGGAAGGCTGGGCAGAGCCGCCGCGCTATACAGGCAAGCCGACATTGTACCTGAATGATCTAGCCCCGGGTGCGCTTGAAGTGCCGCAGGGGACGCTGATCACCCTGCGGTTTTACGGCGAAGTAGGGGCATTGACGCTGTCTGAGACCGTATCGGGACGCACGGCTGATGTGCCAGCGGCGTCCGACGCAGCACAGGATTTTACAGTCTTGCAGGAGGGTGCAATTATAATCGACGGGCCGGGGGGGCGGTCGTGGAATATCGCTGTCGTGCAGGACACGGCACCGGAAGTCGAACTGCTGGGTGATCCCGAAGTGTCGGCGCTGGGCGAGATGCGCTTGCCGTTTCGCGCGCGCGATGACTACGGCGTCGAGGCGGGCGAGGCGCGGATCATCCTTGATCTGGCGGCCGTTGAGCGCCGCTATGGTCTCGCGACTGACCCCGAAGCACGGCCTGATGTGATCGTACCCTTGCCGACACCGATTTCGGGTGATCGCGCGGATTTTGAAGAAAACCTGATTGATGATTTCTCCAAACATCCTTGGGCCAATCTGCCTGTCAAAATAAGTCTGTCGGTACTGGATGCGTCCGAACAGGCGGGCGATACGGTGCCAAAAGACATGATCTTGCCCGGCCGCCGCTTTTTTGACCCGACTGCCGCAGCGGTGATCGAAATGCGCCGTGATCTGTTGTGGTCGCGTGCCAACAGCCCGCGCATGGCGCAGGTGTTGCGCGCTGTATCATACCAGCCGCAGGATATTTTCCGGTCTGAAACCACTGCGCTGCGGTTGCGAAAGATCATAAACAGCCTTGAAATTCATGCGCGGTTTGGTTTGAGCGATGATGTGCAGGAACAACTGGCCGAGGATATGTGGGGCCTTGCGATTGAGCTGGAAGAAGGCGTGCTGGCCGATGCATTGGAACGGATGCGGCGGGCCAATGACCGTCTGAACGAGGCAATGAAAAACGGTGCCTCAAAAGAAGAGATTGCCGAATTGATGGACGAGTTGCGCCGCGCCACAGAAGACTACATGCAGCAATTGCAACGCCAGCAGGCGCAGGAGCAAGAGCGCGACGGCACCGACCAGCCAGATCAGCAGCAGGGCGAGAGCATGCAGATGACACAAGACGATCTGCAACGCATGATGGACAAAATTCAGGAGCTGATGGAGCAGGGCCGCATGGCCGAAGCTGAACAGGCACTGAAAGAGCTGCAAGAGATGATGGAAAACATGCGCGTCACCGAAGGTCAGCCCGGTGAGGGCGGTAAATCGCCGGGTGAGCAGGCGATGGAAGGCCTGTCAGATACGTTGCGCGAACAGCAGGGCTTGAGCGATCAGGCGTTCCGCGACTTGCAGGAGCAGTTCAACCCCAATGCGCAGGCAGGTGAAAACGCCCAGAACGAGGGCCGCAATGGCGGTCAGGGGCGCGGCGAAAGTCATGAGGGTCAGGGCGGTCAGGGTCGGGGCGACAACGAACAGCAGGGCGAGGGCCAAAATCAGGGCCAACAACAAGGCCAGAGCGGGACCGCGCCTGAGGGCGGCGAGCAGGGCGACGGTTTTGGCAAAGGCGAAGAAGGTCTGGCCCAGCGTCAGGAAGCCTTGCGCGACGAATTGCGCCGCCAGCAAGGGCGACTTCCGGGTCAGGGCAGTGCCGAGGGTGATGCCGCGCGTGATGCGCTGGACCGCGCAGGCCGCGCCATGGACGAGGCAGAACAAGCGCTGCGCAATGGCGATCTGGCCGAGGCCATCGACAATCAGGCGCAAGCCATGGAAGCGCTGCGCGAAGGCATGCGGTCACTGGCGGATGCGATGGACAACCAGCAGGAACAGCAGCCCGGACAAGGCACTGCGCCGTCCGAGCGGCGCGCCGATGCGCAAGACCCGCTTGGCCGCGACCGTGAGGGATCAAACAACAGTGGCGGCGCTGGTGGCAAGTTGAAACAGGGGCCCGGTGCGGCAGGCACTGCACGACAGTTGCTGGATGAAATCCGGCGCCGGTCAAGCGAGACCGGGCGTCCGGACGTCGAGCGCGAGTATCTCAAGCGTCTGCTAGACGAATTTTGATGAAGTCCTGACGAAGCCTGATGTTTGGGTTTGACATCGGACGCGGTGGTTTACGCTACCCGTCCGAGGCCGACGCCATCGTATCAAGCCAGCCCAGAAATGACTGCACTTGGCCGTCCAGCGTCAGGCGCAGTTTATCCACCCAAGTCACAAAGTTTGTGAGGTAGGGATCAACCTGCGGTACGGCTTTGGCAATCTGCGGCGCAAAGGCGTAAAGCATAAACAGCAGCACAAACAACACGATCATCAGGATAAAGCCGGTGCGGAAGCTGCGCTTGCGTTGCTGGGTGGTCGGTGCCTCCATGTGCGGTCCGTTGTCGGTGCCGGTGGCGTCGCGGTTCTTGCCCGTGCGCAGTGTCGAATTGATTTCCTCAATGTCAGGCAGCAGATCGCGCCGCGATGATATTGCAGCGGCTGTTGCCGTGGCGTCCGACACAGGCTGCGGTTCACCACGCATGCGGGCCATACGTTCTTGGGCCTGACGCGCACGCCGGTCCTCGGCGTCGTCACTGTCATTGCTGTCCAGACCCAGATCGGGCTGGCTTTCCAACGGTTCGGACTGCCGCTTGCGCCGCGCCTCATGTTCGGCCTCGGCCTCCTGACGCAGGATATCCGCGACGGCGGGGTCAAGTTGTTTGCGCACAGGCTCTGCCGGGGCTGCCACAGGAAGCGGCGGCGGCGAGATTTCTTCATCCGGCGCAGGCGCATCTACATCAAGTTTGCTGTCGTCCTCCGAGGCCGGTGCATGGTCGGGGTGATGTTGAAACCAAGTCTGCCCGCAGTTGGAGCATTGCACATCTCTCCCCTCGACGGGCATGACTGTATCGGGGACTTCGTACTGGGCGTCGCAATTTGGACAGATGAGGCGCATTATTGATCCTGAGGCACTGCGTTGGTCGTACTTCGGTGTTAACCCTAAGCATATGTCGTGGGATACCATAGGAAAAGTGCTATCTGGACGGCATGCTGTCTTGAGGTGCATTGAATGACAAGCGGTGCTAAGGCACAACAGGTTGATGAGGTCGGGGTAGTTTTGTGATCGAACTGGAAAATGTGGCGTATAGCTATGGCGGCGGCGAATTGCTGTCTGATATCTCGTTGAAACTGGCACCGGGATCCTTCCATTTTCTGACGGGGCCGTCCGGTGCCGGTAAAACCACACTGATGAAGCTGTGTTATGGTGCTCTGTTGCCGACGGCGGGGCATGTACGCCTGTTTGGTGCCGATGTGCGGGGGCTGGACCGTGATGATATCGCCTTGGTGCGCCGCCGCGTGGGCGTGGTGCATCAGGATGTAAAGTTTCTCGATCATCTGGACGTATCCGAGAACATATCCCTGCCGTTGATTGTATCTGGCCGCCACGCCGAGGCAGGCGGCGAGGACTTGAGCGAGTTGATGACGTGGGTCGGTTTGACGAACCGGGCGGACGCCTTGCCCCCCGAATTGTCTGGAGGAGAGCGGCAGCGCGCGGCACTGGCACGCGCGGTCATCATGTCACCTGATGTAGTGCTGGCAGATGAGCCTACGGGCAATATCGACTGGGAGATGTCCCAACGTCTGCTGCGTCTGCTGATCGAGCTGAACAAAATGGGCAAGACCGTGTTGATCGCGACCCATGACCTGAGCCTGATCCGCGCCACCAAAGCCCATGTGCAGGCGCGGGTGTTGCGCATCGCCAACCGCCGCATCCAGCTTGCGGGGGCGGATCTATGAAATTTAATCTTACATCGTTGCGGGCGTTTATCGCGGGCGACCGCAATGCGGACCGCGTTGTCCCGCCCTCGGGATTTACCGCACAGCTGACGTTGTTTGCTGCCGGTGCCATGGCGTTTCTGGCGGTGTTTGCACTGGCGTTGTCGCTCGCGTCGGGCCGGTTGGCGCAGCAATGGGGCGACGAATTGGCCCGTTCTGCCACGATCCGCATTGTCGCACCGCTTGATCAACGCGCCGCACAGACGGATGCGGCATTGCGTATTCTGGAAACCACCAAAGGCGTTGAAACCGCCCGCGCGCTCACCGACGCTGAACAACAAGCCTTGCTGGCCCCGTGGTTCGGGCCCGATCTGGCGCTGGATACCTTGCCGGTGCCGCGTTTGATCGAGGTGATCGAGAACGCGGATGGCATGGACGCCGCCGGATTGCGCCTGCGTCTGGCGGCCGAGGTGCCCGGTGCCATATTGGACGATCACGCACGCTGGCGTGCACCATTGGTCAAGGCCGCATCGCGGCTGCGCACCTTGGGGTGGGTGTCAATCCTGCTGATCGGGGCGGCGGTTGCGGCGATGGTCACGCTTGCCGCACATGCGGCGCTGGCGGCAAATGCACAGGTGATTGCGGTGTTGCGGCTGGTGGGGGCGACGGATGATTATATCGCACAGGCGTTTATCCGGCGCTTTACCCTGCGCGCGCTGTCGGGGGCCGCGGTGGGCACGGTAGTGGGGTTGATTGCTGTGCTGCTGCTGCCCTCGTCGTCCGAAGCAGGCGGTTTCCTGACGGGGCTGGGACTGCAAGGCTGGCACTGGGTCTTGCCGCTGTTCATCCCCTTCATGGCCGGTTGGGTCGCGTTTATTGCAACAGGTATGGCGGCGCGCCGCACCTTGGGAGAATTGACATAATGTTACAGTGGGTGCGCTCGATCCTGTTTGTTATTCAGGCCACGATAATGATGCCCGTTATCGGCTTACTTTATGCACCTTGGGCGCTGTTTTCACTGAACGGGGCTTATGCCGCGTGCAAAGGCTATTCGCGTTGGTGTTTCTGGACCGCCCGCTGGATGATTGGGTTGCGCTGCGAAGTGCGTGGGAATGTACCGCACGGCGAGGTGCTGATTGCGGCCAAACACCAGTCATTTCTGGATATCATGATGATCTTTACGGCGCTTCCGCGTGCCAAGTTCATCATGAAAAAAGAGATTCTATATGCGCCGGTCATCGGTCAATATACCAAACGAATGAATATGGTCGCCGTCGACCGGGGCAAGCGCGGCAAGGCCATCTCCAAAATGTTGGATGACGTGAAATCGGGCCGGATCGAGGGCGGTCAACTGGTAATCTATTCCCAAGGCACCCGCGTCGCACCCGGCATAAGCGCACCCTACAAGGCAGGGTCTGCGGCGTTATACGAACAGATGGCACAGCCCTGTGTGCCCGTCGCCACGAACGCGGGATATTTCTGGCCACGGCGCGGGTTGTACCGCCGCCCCGGTGTGGCGGTGGTTGAATTTTTGGAACCGATCGAGCCGGGGTTGTCGAAAGACGCCTTTATGAGAACGCTGGAAACGCAGGTCGAAACGGCGTCGGACGGATTGCTGCGCGAAGCAGGGTGGGCCGCGTCAGATGCGCAAGATCGCTGACGTCGCAGCGCTTGAGGCGCACTATGGCACGCCCGGCGCACCAGCCTTGCGCAAAGTAGCGGATCGTCTGACGCCGCTGTATCGCGACTGGATTATGGCCTCAAAGCTGTGCGTGTTAAGCACGGTTGGCCCGGATGGCACCAACGCCAGCCCACGCGGCGATGATGGTCCGGTGGTCTTGGAACTGGACGCGCATAGCCTCGCGATGCCGGATTGGCGTGGGAACAATAGGTTGGATTGTTTGCGCGACATCGTAGCGGATGGTCGGGTATCGCTGATGTTTTTGGTGCCGGGGTCCAACAATGTTGTGCGGGTAAATGGCCGTGGGTTTGTCACTGATGATGCCGATCTGCGGGCGCGGTTTGAAAAGCAGGGCCGCCAACCCGCCACGGTGATCGTGATTCAAATAGCTGAGATTTATACGCAATGTGCCCGTGCGCTGATGCGGGCGGGCACATGGGCGGGTGTGGACGAAAGTAGTGACCTGCCAAGCGTCGGTGAGATATTGGCAGAGATGACCAGCGGCGAAGAGGGTGGCACGCCTTATGACGATGCGTGGGGCGCGCGCGCGGCCAAGACGATGTGGTAGCAGGGCGGGCGTTGGCCCACCCCCCGTTCACATATGAATGGCACCGTCGCCGCACGCCAATGCGGCCTCGCGCACGGCCTCGGAATAGGTTGGATGCGCGTGGCAGGTCATGGCCAGATCCTGTGCGGATGCGCCAAATTCCATCGCAACACAGATCTCGTGGATCAGATCGCCGGCACTTGGGCCGATGATATGTGCACCCAGGATACGGTCGGTTTCCTTGTCAGCGAGGATTTTGACAAAGCCGTCACCGGCAAAATTGGCCTTGGCACGCGCGTTGCCCATAAAGCTGAATTTACCAACCTTATAGGCACGACCCGCTTCTTTCAGGGTCGCTTCGGTCTCGCCCACGTTGGCAACCTCGGGGTGGGTATAAATCACACCGGGGATCACGCTGTAATTCACATGACCGTGCTTGCCCGCAACGGTTTCTGCGGCGGCCATGCCTTCGTCTTCGGCTTTATGCGCCAGCATCGGGCCTTCGATCACATCGCCGATGGCATAGATGCCTTTGATGGATGTTTCCCAATGGTCATTTACGGCGATCTGGCCGCGCTTGGTCATCTCGATGCCCAATTTGTCGAGGCCGAGGCCATCGACAAAGGGTTTGCGGCCTGTCGCGACCAGTACGACATCGGCATCAATCACATGCTCGCTGTCGTCTTTGCGCAATTTGTAGGTGACTTTGGCTTTGGTTTTGTTGGCCTCTGTTCCTTGTACAGCGGCCCCCATTATAAAGTTGAGCCCCTGTTTTGTAAGTATACGTTGGAAGGTTTTCTGCACCTCGGGGTCCATGCCGGGGGTGATGGCATCAAGGTATTCGACCACAGTCACTTCGGACCCCAACCGCGCATAGACGCTGCCCAGTTCAAGGCCGATCACGCCTGCGCCGATCACGATCATTTTCTTCGGCACCTTGCCCAGTTCCAGCGCGCCGGTTGAGGTGACAACAACTTTTTCGTCGACTTCGACACCCGGTAACGATGCAGGCTCAGAGCCGCTCGCGATGATGATATTCTTTGCCTCATGCACGTCGTCGCCGACCTTGACCTTGCCCGCCTCTGGCACTGTGGCCCAGCCTTTGATCCAGTCGATCTTGTTCTTTTTGAACAGAAATTCGATGCCCTTGGTGTTGGTGTCGATGGTCGATTGTTTGTATTTGAGCATCTGTTTCCAGTCGACCGAGGGGCTTTTGCCCTTCAGGCCCATTTCGGCAAAGTTGTGTTCGGCCTCGTGCAACATGTGTGACGCATGCAGCAACGCTTTGGACGGGATACAGCCCACATTCAGACAGGTACCGCCCAGCGTCTCCCGCCCCTCGACGCAGGCCACTTTGAGACCCAGTTGCGCGCAGCGGATCGCGCAGACATAGCCGCCGGGGCCGGAACCGATAATGATGACGTCATAGCTGGACATGGGGGTCTCCTTTGGATTTTCGACGTCGGTATCACGTCGGAATTGTGTCGGTATCGCGTAGGTGCGTCAGGCATAGCGTAGGCGGGGCAGCGCCGTGGTGCAAGGGACGGACTTTTTGAGTATTTAAGGCGAAAAGAAATTCAGATGAGTGCAGCGAGCAGCATCAGCATTGTTGCCAGGAACCCGACGCCCCAAATCACCGAGCGGTGCGGGCGCAGACCCATGGCATAGGCCGGAACATAAGCTATGCGGGCGATCAGGTAGACCCATGCGCATGTGGCAGTGAAGGTGGAGTTTTGTCCCGACATCTGGATCACGGCGACGGCGATGCCGAACAGGATCAAGCCTTCGAAGTGGTTGTCAAAAGCGCGGCCCAGGCGTGAGGTGCGCTCTGACATCGGTTTGGACGGTGCGCGGTCGCGGGCGGACATGGTGTAGCCGGGGCCAATCTCGCGGTTGGCCGGGATTGCGTAGAGGGCGAACTGGATGATTTGCAGGAGCGCAGCGAGAGTAAGGGCGGTGAGTTCGGGTGTCATTATGCAGGCTCTATGAAAAACGCCGAGGCGTGGGTAACGGTGTTTGCATCATCGCCGTGCAGGGCGTTTGACCGGTCGATCCAACCTTGGGCTTTTTCGCGGTTGTTCACCGAGAGAAGGCAGAACGCGTGGACCTTGCTGTCGGCGTGTTGCCAGATTTGCAGGACAGTCAGGCCCGCGTCGCGGCGCGCCTCGGCGTCTGCATCAAATGCGGTTTTCCAAGCGGTGAAATCCGTGACCTCAAAGTGGCAGATGAGTTGCATGTCCCGGGATCCTTTAGAGGGCGAGGAAGTAGAGCGCGGCGGTGGCGGCAAAACCTGCGAACCATGCCAGCGTGCGCACGCCGATGATGCCAAAGGCATAGGCGGGCAGATAGATGATGCGCCCGATAAGGAACACTTGAGCGGCCAGCAGGGTGGTGGCGCTGGTCTGATCAGTTACGACAAGGATCAGGATTGCGGGGGCGAACAGGGCCATCGCGGTGATGGAGTTGTTCAGAGCGCGTTCGATGCGGGCAGACATGCCCGTCACGGTGCGGCCCTCGTCACGGGATGAGAGGAGGTAGCCCAACGTGAGTTGCTGCATGGAGCCTGTGGCTTGCAGCAGGATGGTGATGAGGACGAGCAGGCCGTAGAGGGCGAGGATTGTTGTTTCGGTCATTGTGCGCCTACCAGTGTTGCTTTTGCATCAGAAATTGCTGTTTCAATTTCGATACCTGCTTCATGTGCTTTGATTATTTGTTCCAGTGCTTTTCTCAGACGTGCGTTTTCACCCAAAACGGACGGTTTTGCGCGTGCAAAAAAATCCTCATCAAGTGTCGGATTATCGTCGAACGCAAGAGGTGGCTTAGCGCGCGTCTTCATGGAGTTTCCCTTCCGTTGGCCTTGCGCAACGAGATAATGCGAATGAGTTCACCTCGTATAGAATACACCAGTACGTGGTATCGGTCACCGATTTTTCCAAGCGCCTGCATTCGGACCTCGCCGTAATCGTAACGTATATCTTCAGCTTCAATTGCTGTTGCCCAATCGAAATCATAGATCGCGCTGAACTCAACACCGTGCTTTTCAAGATTGAGCGCGGCCTTGTCGGAGTCCCAGTCGTAGGGTTCGGAAGGGTGGGTTTTCACCCCACCCTACCTTTCACAAATCCATCAACAACCGACGTGGGTCTTCCAACATCTCCTTGACCCGCACAAGGAACGTCACTGCTCCCTTGCCGTCGATGATGCGGTGGTCATAGCTCAGCGAGATATACATCATCGGGCGGATGACAATCTCGCCGCCCACAACCATCGCGCGGTCCTGGATTTTGGCCATACCAAGGATCCCCGATTGCGGCGGGTTCAGGATTGGTGCTGTCATCAATGAGCCGTAGACACCTCCGTTCGAGATCGTGAACGTGCCGCCGGTCATGTCGGCCATCGACAGTTTGCCATCGCGGGCTTTCTTGCCCATCTCGTTGATGCCTTTTTCGATTTCCGCAAACGACATGGTGTCGACGTCACGGATCACTGGCACAACCAGACCCGTGGGCGTGCCAGCGGCGACACCCATGTGGACGTAGTTTTTATAGATGATGTCGGTTCCGTCGATCTCGGCGTTGACCTCGGGGATTTCTTTCAGCGCGTGACAGCAGGCCTTGGTAAAGAAAGACATAAAGCCCATGCGGACGCCATGTTTCTTTTCGAACTGCTCTTTGTACTGTGTGCGGATGCCCATCACCTCGGTCATGTCGACCTCGTTGAAGGTCGTCAGGATCGCGGCTGTATTTTGCGCTTCTTTCAAACGGCGCGCCATCGTCTGTTTGAGGCGGGACATTTTCACACGTTCCTCGCGTGCTTCGTCGTCCGGCTTTGACGCGGCACGAGGGGCGGCGGGTTTGGCGTCTTTGGGTGCGGCGACTGTGCCTGCGGCGATTGCCTTGGCGACGTCCTCTTTCATCACGCGGCCATCGCGGCCAGTACCTGTGACGGCATCGCGCGACACGCCTGCTTCGGCCATGGCCTTCTTGGCAGACGGCGCATCTTCGACGTCTTTGCCACTGCTTTCGGATTTTTGCGCAGCAGGTGCCGGCGCGGTTTCAGACGCGCTGGCGGATGCGGCGGCACCGTCACCGGACGCGATCACGGCCAGTTTGCCAGATGCCTCGACTGTGCTGCCTTCTTCGGCAAGGATTTCGGTGATGGTCCCTGCGACGGGGGCCGGCACTTCAACGCTGACCTTGTCGGTTTCCAACTCGCACAGCATTTCGTCTTGGGCGACTGTATCGCCGACCTTTTTGAACCAGGTGCTGACGGTTGCTTCTGTCACGCTTTCGCCCAAGGTTGGGACCATGACATCGACATTGGCACCGCTGCCTTCGCGTGGTTTTACATTGGCGGCACCTGCGTCGATGGCCTTTGGGGCATCGCCCGTGCGGTCGGCTTGACTGTCACCGTCATCCTTTGCTGCTTCTTTGGCCTTGGGGGCCGCCTTGGATCCTTCGTCGCCCTCAGTCACATTCGCCAGCAGGGCGTTCACGCCTACGGTTTCACCTTCGGCAGCAACGATTTCTGTCAGGGTTCCGGCCACAGGGCTGGGCACCTCGACGGTGACTTTGTCGGTTTCCAGCTCACACAACATTTCATCAACGGCCACGGTGTCACCGGGTTTCTTGAACCATGTGGCAACTGTGGCCTCGGTGACGGATTCGCCCAGCGTCGGGACGCGTACTTCGCTTGTCATGGTTATTTTCCTTTAACTGTCAGCGCATCGTCGATGAGGGCTGCTTGTTGTGCTTTGTGGTTGGACGCGAGGCCAGTGGCAGGCGAGGCGGCGGTGGCGCGGCCTGCGTATTTCGGTCGGCCATGGGTGGCTTTGATCCGGCCCAAAACCCATTCGATGTTGGGTTCAATGAACGACCATGCGCCCTGGTTTTTGGGTTCTTCCTGACACCAGACCATTTCGGCGCCTTTGAACCGTTCCAGTTCCTTGACCGCGGATTGCGCGGGAAAGGGATAGAATTGTTCGAAGCGCAACAGATAAATATCGTCAATGCCGCGCGCGTCGCGTTCCTCAAGCAGATCGTAGTAAACCTTACCCGAACACATCACGACGCGCTTGATCTTGTCATCGGCGACCAGTTTGGTGTCGGAATTACCGTGCTGTGCATCATCCCACATGATGCGGTGGAAGGAGCTTCCGGTTTGGAATTCCTCGGCCCGGCTGACGGCCATTTTGTGGCGAAGCAGGGATTTCGGCGTCATCAACATCAGCGGTTTGCGGTAGCTGCGGTGCAATTGGCGGCGCAGAATGTGGAAGTAGTTGGCGGGCGTGGTGCAGTTTGCCACGATCCAGTTGTCGCCGCCGCACATGGTCAGGAACCGTTCCAGACGCGCGGAGGAGTGTTCGGGGCCTTGGCCCTCATAACCATGTGGCATCAGGCAAACGAGGCCGGACATCCGCAGCCATTTCGCCTCGCCGGAACTGATGAACTGGTCGAACATGATCTGTGCGCCGTTGGCGAAATCGCCGAACTGTGCTTCCCAGAGGGTCAGCGCATTGGGTTCGGCAAGCGAATAGCCGTACTCGAACCCCAATACCGCATATTCGGACAGCATTGAGTCGATAACTTCGTATTCGGCCTGTCCCTCGCGGACGTGGTTGAGAGGGTAGTAGCGGTCTTCGGTGTCCTGGTTGATCAGTGCGGAATGGCGTTGGCTGAACGTACCGCGCGCGGAATCCTGACCCGAAAGGCGAACCTTGTAACCTTCGGTGAGCAATGATCCAAATGCCAATGCTTCGCCCGTGGCCCAGTCAAACCCTGTGCCGCTGTCGAACATTTCACGCTTTGCATCAAGCAGGCGACCGATGGTTTTGTGCAGCGGGAAATTACCCGGTGCGGTGGTCAGCGCCTTCCCGATCTCGTCGAATGTTTCCTTTTTGATCGCGGTTTTGCCGCGCTGGTATTTCTTGTTATGCTTGTCGAGGTGGGACCATTTACCATCCAGCCAATCGGCCTTGTTGGGGCGGTATTCTTTACCCGCCTCAAATTCCTCGCTCAGCTTGACCTGAAACGCTTCTTTCATATCCTCGATTTCGCCCTCGGGGATCAGGCCGTCTTTGACCAGACGGTCAGAGTAAAGCGTCAGCGTGGTTTTCTGTTTTTTGATCTTTTTGTACATCAACGGGTTGGTGAACATCGGCTCGTCGCCCTCGTTGTGACCAAAGCGGCGGTAGCAGATCAGGTCGATGACGACATCCTTGTGAAATTTCTGGCGGAATTCCGTTGCAACGCGGGCGGCATGCACGACTGCTTCGGGATCATCGCCGTTGACGTGGAAAATCGGCGCCTCGACCACCAGCGCGTTGTCAGTGGGATAGGGGCTGGAGCGGCTGAAATGCGGGGCAGTGGTGAAACCGATCTGGTTGTTCACCACGATATGCATGGTGCCGCCGGTGCGGTGGCCCCGCAGGCCCGACAGCGCAAAACATTCGGCGACGACGCCTTGCCCCGCGAAGGCCGCATCACCATGCAGCAGGATCGGCATCACGGCACCGCGATCCTTGTCTTTCAACTGGTCCTGCTTGGCGCGGACCTTGCCGATGACGACAGGGTTCACCGCCTCGAGGTGCGACGGGTTGGCGGTCAGTGACAGATGCACGGTGTTACCGTCAAACTCACGGTCACTTGACGCACCGAGATGGTATTTCACATCGCCCGATCCATCGACATCTTCGGGTTTGAATGATCCGCCCTGAAATTCATTGAAAATCGCGCGGTAGGGTTTTTGCATGACATTCGCTAGGACCGAAAGGCGGCCCCGGTGTGGCATGCCGATGACGATATCACGCACGCCAAGCTGTCCGCCACGTTTGATGATCTGCTCCATCGCGGGCACAAGGCTTTCGCCGCCATCAAGCCCGAATCGTTTGGTGCCCATGTATTTGACGTGCAGGAATTTCTCGAATCCTTCGGCCTCGACCAGCTTTGCCAGAATGGCCTTGCGCCCGTTCTTGGTAAACTCGATTTCCTTGCCCAGACCCTCGATGCGTTCTTTCAGCCATGCGGCCTCTTCGGGGTTGGAAATATGCATGTATTGCAGCGCAAAGGTGCCGCAATAGGTGCGCTTTACGATGTCTAAAATCTGGCGCATCGTCGCGATTTCAAGGCCCAACACGTTGTCGATAAAGATCGGGCGGTCCATGTCGGCCTTGGAAAAACCGTAGGATTCCGGGTCAAGCTCTGGCTGGTTGCCCGTGTCGCGCATTCCCAGCGGGTCAAGATCAGCGGCAAGATGGCCGCGGATGCGGTAGGCGCGGATGATCATCAATGCGCGGATTGAATCCAGCACAGCCGTTTTGACGTTTGCGTCCGAGATTTCGACGCCTTTCTCGGCGGCCTTGGCTTTGATCTTGTCACCTGCGGCTTTGGTCTCCACGGGTTCAGGCCACACACCCGTCAAGGCACCCATGAGGTCACCATTGGGTGTCGGCGGCCAATCGGTACGCGCCCAAGAGGGACCAGCCGCCTCGGCTTGCGGAACGCCGTCCTCGTCGCCCATCGCCTTGAAAAACGCTTGCCATGCCGCATCGACCGCGTTCGGATCGTCGGCGTAGCGTGCGTACATCTGTTCAAGGTATTCCGCGTTTTCGCCTTCCATGAAGGAAGAGGTGTGGAACTGGTCGGTGGGGGCTTGGTCATTCATGCTGAGGCCTCATTTGAGATCACATTTGGGGAAAAGTAAGGTGGGCCAGTGGCCCACCGCAGAGGGTGGAGCGAGGCTCCACCTTACAAGGGGCGGGTCTTAACCCTTCTCGATCGCTTCTTTCACCGCCTCACCAAGCGTCGCGGGGCTGTCCGCCACAACGATCCCGGCCTTGCGCATGGCTTCGATCTTGTCCTCGGCACCACCTTTGCCGCCCGCGACAATGGCACCCGCATGGCCCATGCGCCGGCCCGGAGGGGCGGTGCGGCCAGCGATGAAACCGGCGGTGGGTTTCCAGCGACCCGCCTTTTTCTCGTCGGCCATAAACTGTGCAGCGTCTTCTTCGGCGCTGCCACCAATTTCACCGATCATGATGATCGACTTGGTCTCTGGATCAGCGAGGAACATCTCGAGGATATCAATATGCTCAGTCCCTTTGATCGGGTCGCCGCCGATGCCCACGGCGGTGGACTGGCCATAGCCCAGATCGGTGGTCTGTTTGACCGCCTCATAGGTCAGCGTGCCGGAACGGGACACAACACCGCAGGACCCGCGTTTGTGGATGTGGCCGGGCATGATGCCGATTTTGCAGGCGTCCGGCGTGATCACACCGGGGCAGTTAGGGCCGATCAGACGGGATTTGGAGCCGTCAAGCGCGCGTTTGACGCGCATCATGTCAAGCACCGGGATGCCTTCGGTGATGCAGATGATCAGTTCCATCTCGGCATCAATCGCCTCGAGGATCGAATCCGCGGCAAAGGGCGGTGGCACATAGATGACCGAGGCGTTGGCATTTGTGACGGCACGCGCCTCGTGCACCGAGTTGAACACCGGCAGGTCCAGATGGGTCTGACCGCCTTTGCCGGGGGTCACACCGCCAACCATTTTGGTGCCATAGGCAATCGCCTGTTCAGTGTGGAACGTCCCTTGGGAGCCGGTCAGGCCCTGACAGATCACGCGGGTGTTTTCGTCTACGAGAATGGCCATTTGCGGCATCTCCTTCTTTGGTTATTTGCTTGTGCTGCGGGTGCGTTCCGCCGTGTCAGTCGATGATCGGGCGCGATCCGTCGTTTCCGTATCCTGCGCTATAGTGCGATCCAGTGGCGGTATAAGGCGCCGCCTGAACCGTCGCAGGCTGATAGGTCACACCTGTGCCCTGTGCCAGTGCCGAAGTGCTGGGGTGAACGGCCTGAGGGCCGCCGCGCACAGCATCACTGGCTTTGTTTGAATTGCACGCGGTCAGGGCGAGGGTTGCCGTGATGGCCAGCAAGATCGGTTTTCTCAATGGTTGTCCTTTCTTGAATGGTGGAGTGAGCGCATCCTGTGTCACCGTGCGTCCGGCAGGCCGAGCCCGTCATAAAGACGGTCTACGGCCATGAAGGTGTGCAGTTTGTTGTCTGTTTTGCGGGTGCCGACATGGACCACCGCAACCCGGCCGCGCAGCAGTTCGCGACCCTCGATCAGGGCTGTGGTTGGTGTGACTGTATGTGTGTAAGGCAGCGGGATTTTGGTGCCGAATTTAGGCGGTGTCGCCATCTGGGTGCGCAGGGCTGCGATGGCTTCGCCGGTGTGATCGCCGTCAAAGGAAATATCGCAGCGCCGCTCTATACCGTCGGGGGCATCGGTCGGACGCGGCTCAAGGCTGTCGTCCCAGAAGGTGAGGGTGAAGGGCGCATTGTCGGCGCTCATATTGGTGCGCGCGGCGGTCTCGGTCTGGCCCGCTTTGAAGCACCATTGGTTGAAGGTGGTGATGGCGGGGTTGGCGGAGGTCGCGGACGCGCAGAGCGCGAGCGCGACCACAAACGGGCCAGTTCGATAAACTTGAGGTAAATTCATCATGATATCATCACGCTAAAGGCAATCGCCAGCACTGAGGCCAAGATCAGCAAAGCGCCGATCCCGACCAATGCAAGCGGGACAATGCGAAAATAATCGCGGATCAACGCGCCCGCACCTTCAAATCCGCCCACGGGGTTGGCAGTGCCGACCGCGCCATGACGCACCTGCTGGCGGCGCAACAGGGCACCGCCAATAAATGCAATCACGCCGATGATCAGCAGGGTCACTGTCATGCGTTACCCCTTAACCGCCTTCACAATCTTCTCCGCCCCGTCTTTCAGATCATCCGCCGCGATTACATCCAGACCGGATTCGTTGATGATCTTTTTGCCCTCGGCCACTTTGGTGCCTTCCAACCGCACAACCAACGGTACTTTCAGGCCGACTTCTTTTACAGCCGCCACGACGCCTTCAGCGATCACATCACAGCGCATGATGCCACCAAAGATGTTCACGAGGATGCCTTTGACCTGCGGGTCAGAGGTGATGATCTTGAACGCTTCGGTGACTTTTTCCTTGGTCGCACCGCCGCCCACATCAAGAAAGTTTGCAGGCTCGGCCCCATAAAGCTTGATGATGTCCATCGTCGCCATCGCCAGACCCGCGCCGTTGACCATGCAACCGATTTCACCGTCGAGCGCGATGTAGTTCAGGTCGTATTTCGATGCCTCAAGCTCCTTGGGGTCTTCTTCGGTCACATCGCGCAACTCGGCGATGTCGGCGTGGCGGTACATGGCATTGCCATCAAAGCTGATCTTGGCATCAAGCACTTTCAGATCACCGGAATCCGTGACGATCAGCGGGTTGATCTCGAGCATCTCCATGTCTTTTTCCATGAACGCCTTGAACAATATACCCATCAGGGACACGCATTGCTTGACCGCTTTACCCTCAAGGCCCAGCGCAAATGCGATGCGACGGCCATGGAAAGGCTGATAGCCTGTCGCGGGATCGACGGAGAAGTTGATGATTTTTTCAGGGGTGTTGGCGGCGACTTCTTCGATGTCCATGCCGCCCTCGGTCGAGCAGACAAAGCCGACGCGCGACGTTTGGCGGTCGACCAGCAGGGCGAGGTACAGTTCGGTCTCAATGCCGGAGCCGTCTTCGATATAGATGCGGTTGACTTGCTTGCCCGCTGGACCGGTTTGATGCGTGACCAAGGTGCGGCCCAGCATCTTCCTGGCTTCCTGTGCGGCTTCTTCAACGGACTTGGTCAGGCGCACGCCGCCTTTGTCGCCAGCGTCGGCCTCTTTGAATTTGCCCTTGCCGCGTCCCCCTGCGTGGATCTGCGCCTTGACCACCCAAAGCGGGCCGTCCATCTCGCCAGCGGCAGATTTGGCTTCTTCGGCACGCATCACAACGCGGCCATCAGAGACTGGTGCGCCATAGCTGCGCAAGAGGGCTTTCGCCTGATATTCGTGGATGTTCATAAAAAACGGTCCCGTTTTGTTCAAGTCACCTCGCAGTATGCGAGTGAGTCTTATCGCTCAGTAAACAGTTTTCAGTAGTATTCGAACGATTGCCAGATAAAAGCGACATTTGTGATCACACGGCAAAAGACTGTGATCACAAATTGCGATCATCCGTGTTGTTGTTTGCGATAACAGACCAATTCCACTTAATTTGCATTAGTTAGTTCACGCAAATCTCATTCAAATCCGGTGCAGATTGTGATGTTCACTCAAGGCAGGAAGCAGGATTCACGTTGGCATCAGCGCCCAGTAATCCAGATCAAGCAGCACGTCGGGCAGGTATTTGCCGTCCGCACCTTTTAGTTTGAATGGATCACTGCCCTTGGTCGCCACCAACCGCAGACGGATCGCACCTACACCGGGGCCGTTGGTCTCGGCCTTGTCCAAAACCTCGGACCACGCGCGAATGGTGTCGCCCGCAAGGCACGGATTTGCATGCGTGCCGCCGTTGAGGCCCACAACCATTTGGGCGTTTGCCAATCCATTGAACGACAAGGCGCGGGCCATCGAAATGACGTGGCCGCCGTAAATCAGGCGACGGCCATCGGGGCGTGCAGAGGTGTCGAAATGCACCTTTGCGGTGTTCTGCCAGAGGCGGGTTGCCAGCATGTGTTCGGCTTCCTCAACCGTGACGCCATCCACATGGTCGATCTGTTCGCCGATCTCGTAGTCGCCCCAGCGGTGCGGTTCGCCTGCCAGTGTAAAATCGTAGTTGGTGAAATCGAGGCCCTTGGGGATGCGGAGTTGACCGACACTGAGGGCACCGGGCAGATTTGGCACAACAGGTTTCGGAGCAGGTGCATCTTCATCACGTTTGCGCACCATGACCCAACGCACGTAGTCCAGCACCGCCTCATCGTGTTGGTTCAGGCCAGTGGTACGAACATAGACAACGCCGGTTTTACCGTTGGAGTTTTGTTTGAGGCCGATCACCTCGGACTGGCTGCGCAGCGTGTCGCCGGGCCAGACAGGCAGCAGCCAGCGACCCTGCGCATACCCAAGGTTTGCAACCGCGTTCAGCGAGATGTCCGGCACGGTTTTGCCAAACACCACATGAAAGGCGATCATATCGTCCAGCGGGCTGAACGGCAACCCGCAAGACTGCGCAAACTGGTCTGAAGAATAAAGCGCATGTCGTGCAGGATAGAGCATGTGATATAACGCGCGTTCGCCCATTTTGACGGTACGCGGGACCGCGTGCTGGATCACCTCTCCGACCTTGTAATCCTCGAAAAACCGCCCTGCGTTGGTCTTGACCATATTAATGTGCGCCCAGTTTGGTATCGGGAGTATAGGTGCCCTCCACGTCCTTCACCACGGATTGACCGCAGCGCATCACACCTGCCGCGTGATCCCATGTCTGGGTTGGCGAGCCATAAAGCTCCCACCCCTTGTTCAGGGCATCGGTGACTTTGTGGCAGAAGGCGGATGTGTCTTGCTCGGACAGGAAGCGGTAAAGTTTCATAAGTGCTCCGGCGGGTTTATGAGGGCAGGGGCGAAACGCCCAGCCATGTGTGGATCGCGATGATCAGGACTGTCATGACAACGGTGATCACGGCCAGACGGATATAGGTTTTGCGACCTGCGTGGGCGGGGGCCGTCCAATTAGGTTCGGCCTTGTTGATCAGGATCACGGACCCCACTGCCCATGCCAGCAAGCCGCCGAACAGGATAACCGACGCCAGATCGCCGTTCACCAGAAGATGTGCCGCGGCCCAGATTTTCACGGCCAAGAGTTGCGGGTGGCGGGTTTTATAGGCGGGCCATGCTTTGGCCCCTTTGGCCGCAGATGAGCCGTATACCCAAAGGGCAAGGATCATCAAAGCATTGTTGATGTGGGTAAAGAACGCAGGCGGCGACCAGATTGCGATGAACGGTGCTGCGCGGTAGCCGACGATCATCAAGACCAGCGAGGCGACCACAGCCACGGCAACCAGGGCTTTGCCCTTGTCGCCCATTTGAGCGCGTTGTTCAGGCATCAGACGTTTGTAATAATGTGCAGCCACCCACAACAGAAGGCCGAGGATAAGAAGGATCATGGTGTCACTCCGGTGAAAGGGCTGCGATTGCGTCCAGTTTTGCCAGTATCTCGCGGGCAGTTGCAACATGTAGGTTTTCCACGATGCGGCCATCGACCACCGCGACACCCTGACCTGCGGCGGCGGCTTCGGTATATGCGGCGATCTGGCGGCGGGCGAGGTCGGCTTCGTCTGCGGATGGGGAATAGGCGGTGTTGGCGATGTCGAGTTGCGCAGGATGGATCAGGGATTTGCCGTCAAAGCCCATGTCGCGGCCTTGGGCGCACTCGTCGCGCAGGCCATCATCGTCTCTGAAGGCATTATAAACGCCGTCGATAATAGCGACATCATGCGCTTTGGCAGCCAACAGGCAAAGCCCAAGTGACGTCATCAGCGGCAGGCGGTCGGCACGGTGCCGCGTTTGCAGGTCTTTTGCCAGATCATTGGTGCCCATGACCATCGCCTGCAACTGGCGGTGGGCGGCAATGGCAGGGGCGTTCAGCATCGCACCGGGGGTTTCCATCATTGCCCAGAGCGGGATGTCGCCCACGATGTCGGTCAACGCCTCAAGATCAGCAGGGCTTCCGACCTTGGGCAACAGGATGGCATCGGGGTTCATCGCGGCGGCAGCGCGGGCATCATCGGTGCCCCACGCAGTATCCAGACCATTGATGCGGATCACTTTGAGGCGGTTGCCATAGCCACCATCTGACAAAGCACCCGCCAAAGTGTCCCGCGCGACGATTTTTTCATCCGGGCTGACCGCGTCCTCAAGATCAAACAGGATCACGTCACAGGCCAGCGTGCGGGCCTTTTCCAAAGCGCGCGGTTTCGAGGCCGGAATGTAAAGTGCAGACCGTAGCGGACGGGTGAGTTTGGACATGATGCAGGCTCCGTTCTGACGGTTGGGTAACATTGTTGCGCGCAATGGGGCATTTTTGGACAAAAACCTCAAGCGCAATCGTGCCGCGGTGCAGCAAGTTTCAAATGCAACGGTGTTCCGGACGCAGCGTTAACCAATATTTCAACAATGCGGCGCAATTCTGGTCCCGTCGCATCCGCAAATATTCGGGCTGGCGTGCAGACATTTTGATAAACCGGGGCTGCCCCGGCCCGTCCGGTAAAATGCCGGTACAGGCCAGATCACCAGGGCTGCGCCTTTTGAACGAGGGCATAGGGCAATGAATCGCAAGACAAAGATCTTTCATCTGGCCGCTTTGACAGCGGCAGCGGCGGCGGTGTTGGCGACAACGACGGATGTTGCGGCGCAAAACCCGCGAAATTGCGGTGCACGCGAAGCGGTGGTGGCACAACTTGCAGAAGGCTACGGCGAGGTGCGGCAATCCATGGGAATCGGGGCAAATAATGCCGTGGTCGAGGTGTTTGCATCGGACGAGACCGGCACCTGGACAATTACAGTCACACAGACAAGCGGTATGACCTGTCTTGTGGCCTCGGGTCAGGCATTCGAGGAACTGGCAGAGGCCTTGCCGATCAAAGGTGACGATGCTTGAAAGCGAAACGTTTGAAATAAAGTCACAAGGCGGGTCATTGGCTCGCCTTTGTTGTTTTGTGATGCGTATTTAAGTCAGCCCGTCCCAGACCAGCTTGGACCCGGTGACAAGCAAAAGAACATATGTCAGTCCGAAAAACACCCGTTCGGGTATCAGATGATGCGCCCTTACGCCGATCCATGTGCCAAGGATCGCGAAAGGCGCAAGCACCAGATTTGCCATGAACGTCTGGGCGGTGAACATGCCCAAAGCCGCGTAGGGAAAAAACTTTACTATGTTCAATATCCAGAACAGCAACACCGTTGTCGCCTGAAATTGCGTTTTGCCCAAACCCCGCGTGAGCAGGAACATGGCGGCAGGGGGTCCACCGGCGTGACTGATGAAGGTTGTGAAACCGGCAATTGTACCAAAGATCAAGCCGGCCCAATCGGGCATGCGGCTGTTGGCTAGTCTGACCAGACCTGCGGCCAAGGCAAGCTGCCAGACGACAAATCCGATGGATACACTCCCGATCAGCAGCCGGAACACATCGGGTGATGCCACCTGATACAGCGCAGCGCCGAGGGCCACGCCCGGCACGCCGCCGATCAGCAATAATTTGACGTCCGGAACGCTCCATCTACGCCAGTACGGGCGCAACGCCGTGGCGTCGATCAGCATCAACAGCGGTAACATCACCCCAAGGGCCAGCCCCGGTTCAATCACCAGCGCCAAAATAGACGCTGCCGCAAATGCAGCGCCAGAACCAAAGCCGCCTTTGGAAATGCCAGCAAAAACCACGGCAGGCCCTGCGATGCAGAAAAACCAAAGATCGAGGGTCAGTGTGTCATAGTTTATATCCGCACCTATTTATTTTGCAATGTCAGGAACCAATGACGGGATTTACCGTTCACTTCACAGACGAGTGAACAACACTCATAACACCTGAGGAGTACTTATTATGAAACGTTTTCTGAGCACAACAGCTGTTCTTTTGACCCTGTCCGGCGGAGCCTACGCAGACGCCCATTCAGCAGGGTTTGGTGATGTGACCGTGCAGGAGGGTGATTTCTTTGCAACCGACCTGATCGGCATGCGCATTTACAATTCCGAAGTCGAAGTTGACCCTGCTGCACGGGTTCCAGATGGTGCAGAATTGGAATGGGATGACATCGGTGAAATCAACGATGTTATCATCGGCCAGGACGGCAAGGTGACAGCAGTTATCCTTGGTATTGGTGGCTTTCTGGGTCTCGGCGAGCGAGATGTTTCTGTGTCGATGGACAGCATCAAGGTCGTGATGGAAGACGGCGACAGCAACGATCGTTTTCTGGTTGTGACGACATCACAAGAGATGTTGGAAAATGCACCGGAATTTGACCGTGGTATGGGCAGCGATATGGAAGCTGCAAACACCACAGCTGTGACAGAAACGGCTACAACCGAGCCAGCGGCCGAAACCGCGACCACAGATATGGCAACCGACTCGGCCATGGAACGTCCGATGCTGATGCGCCCTGCGTATGAGCGTGAAGGTTATGCGGAGGCCGACATGGAGATGGTCGAAGCTTTGACAGCCGAAGATATCCAGGGCTCATATGTATACGGTGCCAATGACGAAACCGTGGGCGAAGTAGACAGCCTTGTGATGGGTGACGATGGCAAAGTATCGCAAGTCGTGATCAATGTCGGTGGTTTTCTTGGATTGGGCGAAAAGCCAGTTGCTGTGACCTTCGATGAGTTGCAGATTCTCAAGAATGTCGATGGTGACGATTTCCGCATCTATATCGACAGCACAAAAGAAGCGCTCGAAGCACAGCCTGACTACGAAGGCTAAGCTATCTGGGTTGTAACGAAAGGCCGTTCCCATCCGGGAGCGGCCTTTTTTCGTTTCAATTCACATTTTCTAAACAATAAGCACGGCAACTTGCACGGGCCCGCGCATTTCGCTATCCCGCACTCAACGCAACCATGTCGGAGACATACCAATGGCCAGACCAAAAATCGCACTCATCGGTGCGGGACAAATCGGTGGCACCCTTGCTCATCTTGCAGCCATCAAGGAACTGGGCGACGTTGTCCTGTTCGACATTGCCGAAGGCGTGCCGCAGGGCAAAGCGCTGGACATTGCAGAATCCGGTCCCTCAGCCAAGTTCGACGCGACCATGTCGGGTGCCAATGATTATGCCGATATTGCGGGTGCCGATGTGTGTATCGTGACCGCCGGTGTGGCCCGCAAGCCGGGGATGAGCCGTGATGATCTGCTCGGCATCAACCTGAAAGTCATGAAATCCGTGGGCGAGGGTATCGCCAAGCACGCGCCGGATGCCTTTGTGATCTGTATCACCAACCCGCTGGATGCGATGGTATGGGCGTTGCGCGAATTTTCCGGTCTGCCGCATGAAAAAGTCTGCGGGATGGCGGGTGTTCTCGACTCTGCGCGGTTCCGCCATTTTCTTGCGACTGAATTCAATGTTTCAATGCGTGATGTGTCCGCCTTCGTTCTGGGGGGCCATGGCGACACAATGGTGCCGCTGGTACGCTATTCGACTGTTGCCGGTATCCCCTTGCCCGATCTGGTGAAAATGGGTTGGACCACGCAGGATAAACTGGACGCGATTGTACAGCGCACCCGTGATGGCGGCGCAGAGATTGTGGGCCTGTTGAAAACCGGATCGGCGTTTTATGCGCCCGCAACATCGGCGATTGAAATGGCGGAAAGCTATCTCAAAGACCAAAAGCGCGTGTTGCCTTGTGCGGCGCATGTGGATGGTGCGTACGGCTTGAACGGCTTTTATGTCGGCGTGCCGACCGTAATCGGCGCAGGCGGTGTCGAGCGTGTGATCGAGATCGAGATGACCAAAGACGAGCAGGCGATGTTCGACAATTCGGTCAATGCCGTTAAAGGTCTGGTCGAGGCGTGTAAGGCGATTGACAGCTCGATTTGATGTGATGTGAAAAATTGAAATTTTAGAACGCGCTGGGCATGTTCCCGGCGCGTTTTTTTGTGGCTTGGGTCCGCGCAAGGCCACGTTCAGAAAAATGTGATGTGGTGCCCGGCCCAAAGCCCGCTAGTGTTGCGGCATGCGCGCCGTTTTCCCAATGATACTCTGCGTCATGCCGGCCGCCGCATTGTCGTGTGATTTGGCATTGGTGCTGGCCGTGGATGTTTCCGGCTCGGTTGATGCATCCGAGTACCGCATCCAGATGGAGGGTCTGGCCACAGCTTTGCAAGACAGCATTGTTGCGGACGCACTTGTGGATCAAAAAGCGACGGTGAGCCTGATCCAATGGTCGGGGTCATCGCGTCAGGAACAGACCGTGCCATGGACAAGGATTGCCTCATTGGCCGACGTCGCTGCACTGGCTCAAAGGATTTCTGACGCGCCGCGCAAATGGCGCAATTTTTCCACCGCCATCGGCGAGGCGTTGGCCCTGGCGATCCGAGATTTGGACGACGTGCCGTTGTGTCGTCGCAAGGTCATTGATGTGTCGGGCGATGGCGTGTCGAACGAAGGGACAGCGCCACAGGACATGCGCGATGAATTGCGGGCGATGGGCATCGTTGTGAATGCGCTGGCAATTGAAACCGATGGCGATGACCTGACAGCGTATTTTTATGAGAACGTGATCGAGGGTGAGGGCGCATTTGTGATCACTGCAAACGGGTTTGCAGACTATCCCGAGCAGATCAGGCGCAAGTTGCAGCGTGAAACTACCAAACAGGTCAGTCTGATGATGGGTGATGAATGAGGCGCGTGATCACAGCGTCAGACTTGTGATCACAAAAGACACCCTCTGTACGATTATAAACATTTTTTCGCCAAGGTGCGGCAAGAAACCCTAGTTGATCTGCGTCTGCCCCCGTGACAGTGCTGAAAAATGCGCTATCACTACCCTAACACTAGCCGAACAAAGGACCGGAAAATATGGCCGATGTGAACCGGGGCAATCGCCCTTTAAGCCCGCACCTGAGTATCTACCGACCGCAGCTTACGTCGATCACGTCGATCCTGACGCGGATCACGGGAAACGCGATGCTGGTCACGGCGCTGCTGATCGTGTGGTGGTTTCTGGCGGCGGCTACAGGGCCTGGGTATTTCGACTTTGTGAACGGATTTGTCACCAGCTGGTTTGGCGATCTGGTCATGTTCTTCAGCGTACTTGGTTTATGGTATCACACGCTTGCGGGTATCCGGCATCTGATCTGGGACACTGTTCATGCGCTAGATATTCCAACAGCGGAAAAGCTGGGGTGGGCTTGCATCGGCGGATCGGTACTGCTGACGCTGCTTACCGTCATAATCGTTTAAGGGGGCTGACATGGCATTTTTAACAGACCGCAAACGCGCGATGGGCCTTGGGTCGGCGAATACGGGCACCGCACATGCGTGGTCGATGAAGGTCAGCTCGGTTGCATTGCTGATCCTGATCCCGTTTTTCGTGTTCACCTTTGGCGCGGCTTTGGGCGGCACTTATGAGGAAATTCTCGCCTACTACAGTCGTCCGTTTCCCGCAATTATCGCGGCCCTCACGCTGCTCGTCGGGTTCAAACACTTCAACGACGGTGTGCAGACCCTGATCGAGGACTATGTTCATGGGTTAAGCCAGAAGGTCGCGATCATCGCGATGACCTGCATTTCTTACGGTGCCGCAGCGGTTGGTGTTTTCGCCATCGCGAAGCTGGCGCTTTAATACAAATACTGCCCCACGGGAGACAGCCAAGATGGCCGCATATGAATACGAGACGCACGAATACGACGTAGTTGTTGTGGGGGCTGGCGGCGCTGGCCTGCGCGCGACCCTTGGCATGGCAGAGCAGGGATTGCGCACTGCGTGTATTTCCAAGGTGTTTCCAACACGCTCACACACTGTAGCGGCCCAAGGCGGCATTGCAGCGTCGCTGTCCAACATGGGCCCGGACAACTGGCAGTGGCATATGTATGACACGGTCAAAGGGTCCGACTGGTTGGGCGATACGGATGCGATGGAATATCTGGCGCGCGAAGCACCCAAGGCGGTGTACGAGCTGGAACATTACGGCGTGCCTTTTTCGCGCACCGAAGAAGGCAAGATTTATCAGCGCCCGTTTGGGGGACACACAACCGAATTTGGCGAAGGCCCACCCGTGCAGCGCACTTGTGCCGCCGCTGACCGGACAGGCCACGCGATTTTGCACACGCTTTATGGACAATCGTTGAAGCACAACGCAGAATTCTACATCGAATATTTCGCGATTGATCTGATTATGTCCGACGATGGCGTATGTCAGGGTGTGCTGTGCTGGAAGCTCGACGATGGCACCATGCACCTGTTCTCGGCCAAGATGGTTGTGCTGGCAACGGGTGGTTATGGCCGCGCATATTTCAGCGCCACGTCTGCACATACTTGCACTGGTGATGGCGGCGGCATGGTGGCGCGGCAAAGGTTGCCGTTGCAGGATATGGAGTTCGTGCAATTTCACCCGACGGGGATTTATGGCGCCGGCTGCCTGATCACCGAAGGCGCGCGCGGCGAGGGCGGTTATTTGACCAACTCCGAGGGCGAGCGTTTCATGGAACGCTATGCGCCGACCTACAAGGATTTGGCCAGCCGCGACGTTGTCAGCCGCTGCATGACCATGGAAATCCGCGAGGGGCGCGGTGTGGGCGAAAACAAGGACCATATCCATCTGCACCTGAACCACCTGCCACCAGAAACGCTGGACCTGCGCTTGCCCGGAATTTCGGAAAGCGCGCGGATTTTTGCGGGTGTGGACCTGACCAAAGAACCGATCCCGGTTCTGCCGACAGTGCATTACAACATGGGCGGTATCCCGACGAACTATTGGGGTGAGGTGCTCAACCCCACTGCCGATAAACCCGACGCGATTTCACCGGGTCTGATGGCTGTGGGTGAAGCGGGCTGTGCGTCTGTGCATGGGGCCAACCGGTTGGGATCCAACTCGCTGATCGACCTTGTGGTGTTTGGCCGCGCGGCGGCGATCCGGGCGGCAGAAATCGTCGATCCGCAAGCAGCTGTACCCACGCCGAACCAGAAATCTGTCGATGCGGCGCTTGATCGGTTTGACGGGTTGCGCCATGCCAACGGCGGCGTGCCCACGGCGGACCTGCGCTTGGAAATGCAAAAGACGATGCAGGCCGATGCGGCGGTGTTCCGTACCGACAAGACGCTGGAAGAAGGCCGGGTCAAGATGATCGAAGTTGCTGACAAACTGGATGATGTAAAGGTCACGGACCGTTCGTTGGTCTGGAACTCTGATTTGATGGAAACGCTGGAACTTGCCAACCTGATGCCGAATGCGACGGCTACGATCACCGCAGCAGCAGCGCGCAAGGAAAGCCGCGGTGCGCATGCCCATGAGGATTATCCAAAACGCGACGACAAGGAATGGCGCAAGCACAGTCTGGCGACGTTTGATGGCAACAAGGCTACGTTGAGCTATCGCGGCGTGCATCTGGAGCCGCTGACGACACATAAGGAAGGCGGGATTGATCTGAAGAAAATCGCGCCGAAAGCAAGGGTGTATTGATGCGGATCTGGGCGATTATTATATGTGCTGTGGCACTGACAGCCTGTACCGAAGTGCAAACTGCGGTCGATAATACCGCGCGCCAAGGGGCCAAAGGCGTCGTGACCGAGACGCTGGCCACGCGGTTCCCGCAAGTTCCAAAACAACTGATCGAGCCTTTCACGGATTGCATTATCGACAATTCCACAGCGCTGGAATTGCGTGAATACATCAGGGCGGCGGCTATTGGTGTGGATGAAACCACGGCGGCAATCGTCAAGAATGTTCTGGCGCGGCCCGAGACGGTCTCATGTGTGCGGACTGCCGGACTGAACGGCGAGTTGATTTAACGATGAACGCAATGGCGCTTCCCACGATTGAAGAGGTTGATCCGGCGGATCAACTAGCTGCTTTAAGGGCGGTGTTTCGGGCTGCGGACAAACCAACGCGTCAGAAACTGGTGCCCATCCTGCCGCCCTGCGAAGTAGAATTTGCAGGCATCCGGATGTATGTCGACCCGCGCGATAATTATACGGACCGCTGTATGTGGCTGGACGAACAGCCGCCCGAGATGAAATCGCTGATGGCGCTGACCGAGCTGGTCGAGGGGCGCAATGCGCTGATCCTGGATATCGGAGCAAACTGTGGTGCGTTTGCCGTGCCGCTTGGCCTTGCTGCGGGGGCTGGCAGCCGCGTGATCGCATTTGAACCGAACCCGGTGATGATCGGGCGCTTGGGGCATAATATCAGGCTGAACAATCTGGGTGATGTGATCCGGATCGAGGGCTGTGCATTGGGTGTGCGAGCAGGCGAGGGTGTGTTGAACTTTCGCCGCAATAATTTTGGTCAGGCATCGTTGATGGCGATCAAAAAGCCTGCGCGGGATGGCGGTACTTTGGTGCCGATCCGGCCACTTTCGGATTTTGTGGGCGAGGCCGCCAAGCACGATCTGACGATCCTCAAGATTGATGTCGAGGGCTTTGAAGAAGCAGCACTTGGCGGGATGGTCGATGCTGGAAAAGACGGCTGGCAGCCCGATGCGATGCTGATCGAGACGGCGCATGCACAGACTTGGGAGACCGATCTGGTGGCACGCATTGTCGCCTGCGGTTTTCGAGATGTGTTGCAGGTTGAAGGAAATACGCTGTTTGTCCGCGACAACGCAGCGACATGAAACGCCTGAAAACGTCAGGTATGGTTGATAGAACGGGCAGTGCGCCCGACAGACAAGGAAACGCGAAATGGTACAACTGACGCTTCCCAAAAACTCCCGTATGACAACGGGCAAGACATGGCCGAAACCCAGCGGTGCTAGCAATGTGCGTGAGTTTCATGTGTATCGCTGGAACCCCGATGACGGTAAAAACCCGGCCATCGATACCTATTTTGTCGACATGGACACCTGTGGACCAATGATTTTGGACGCGCTGATCAAGATCAAGAACGAGATTGATCCCACACTGACCTTCCGCCGCTCTTGCCGTGAAGGTATCTGTGGATCATGCGCGATGAACATCGACGGTATCAACACGCTGGCTTGCACGTATGGCGTTGAAGAGGTCAAAGGCACGGTCAAGATTTATCCCTTGCCGCACATGCCTGTATTAAAGGATCTGATCCCTGATCTGACGCATTTCTATGCGCAGCACGCGTCGGTGCAGCCCTGGTTGGCGACCGAGACACCCGCACCTGCCAAGGAATGGAAGCAGTCGATCGAGGATCGTTCCAAACTGGACGGCCTTTATGAGTGCATCATGTGTGCGTGCTGTTCGACGTCCTGCCCCAGCTATTGGTGGAATGGTGATCGGTATCTTGGACCCGCAGCCTTATTGCACGCGTACCGCTGGATTATCGATTCGCGTGACGAGGCGACGGGCGAGCGTTTGGATGATCTGGAAGATCCCTTCAAGCTGTACCGCTGCCACACTATTATGAACTGCGCCAAGACCTGCCCCAAGGGTCTGAACCCGGCGGCGGCGATTGCGAGCATCAAAAAGCTGATGCTGGAGCGCACAGTTTAGGACTATTGAGCGGCGGATGATGTGCCGATACTGATTGCCCTTTTGGTCGCAGTGATCATTGTTGCCGTGGTGGCACGTCGCAATGCTCCGACGCGCGGTTGTCGCTGGCGCGAAGACCGCGCTGGCAGCAAGGGTGCGCTGGTGAAATACAATTGCATCACCTGCGGGGCAGAGGCATTTCGCAGTTCCGGTCAGCCTGATAAATGCTTGTCGACGCAGGGGTCGCCCAAGCCATAGTGGCAGCAAAACCGGAGCATTGGAGACACTGTGTCAGAGCCATTCAAAGCAGACATCATCGTCGGTGCAGGTCTGTCAGGCATGGTGGCGGCCCACGAGGCGGTTCTGCGCGGGCGCAAGGTTCTGCTGCTGGATCAGGAGGCCCCTCAATCGCTGGGCGGTCAGGCGTTCTGGTCTTTGGGCGGATTGTTCATGGTCGACACGCCTGAACAACGCCGTTTGGGTATTCGCGACAGTGCCGAACTGGCGCTAAGTGACCGGATGGGATCGGCGCAGGCGAGTATAACGCGCTTGAGGGGACTTTTTTGGGCGGTTGTTTGTTTTCTGGGCGTATTGCGCGGCAGCACGCGTAAGGTTCAATCAATCTTCATGACCTCGCCAGTGGCGATATTGACCGTGTTGCGCGCCGGAATACCCGGGCAACAGACGTCACCTGCTCCGAACCTGACACTGCCAAGATTTGGCTGCGGTGACATTGGCCTTGGCTGTGCAGCGTCGGGAACTATCGTCGAAAAAATTGCCAGAGCCGGCTCAAACGCGAGATAGAGCGGAAATGACGGATCAGGCTTTGTGAACTTGAGGCCTACTGCGATCAGGCCGAGGAAAATGGCAGCGACCCAAATCAAACGTCGTGGCATCATGTGCACCCTTTGCTTTACACAAACCCTATCATAACGCAGGTTCCATGTATCAACCTAGTCCGGAGAATTTGATGGCCCAGCCCCCAATCGATGCAGCGGCGCGCCGCGCGGTCAAGCCGGTGATCTGCTATCCTGTAGACAGCCTGCCGCAGCCCGATATGGCGCTGTACCGAGGTGCGCGCGACACGCTGACCAAGACCGGTGAAGTCATCGCAAGACCGCGCGACGCGGCGGTGTTTCATGTGCCGGCGGGGCATTTTTTTCGCATTTCATCAGTCGAGGGGCCGCAGGTCGGTGACCTCAATCTGTGGAACGCGAATGACCTCAACGAGCGGTTCTATTCTGGCAAAACCCGCGCGTTGCATGGCACGCATATCACCACGGGACAGCGCATGTGGTCATCGTTTCCGGGTCTGCGACCGATGGCGACGGTGACGCATGATACGCTGGACTGGTACGGGAAAGATGATTTTGGCGGGTCGGTGCATGACGTGATCGGCACCCGCTGTGATCCCTATACACATAATCTGTTGAAGGGTGGGCAGTACCATCACTGTTGTCATTCCAATTTGACCCGTGCACTGGCGGATCATTTAAAAGGTCCAGTGACCGAGGCAGAGCCGCATATCCATGACGTTTTGAATGTGTTCATGTGTACCGGATTTACCCGTGATACCGGCCAGTATTTTATGAAAGCCAGCCCGGTGCGACCCGGAGATTATATCGAATTCTTTGCTGAGATTGATCTTTTGGGCGCGCTGAGTGCCTGTCCCGGCGGGGATTGTTCAGCGGAACATTCGTCAGATACAGCGGCGTGTTATCCGCTGTTGATAGAGGTGTTTGCACCTGCGGCAAGGGCGTTGGAAAACTGGCAACCCCCCGCGCGAAACGGGTATGACCGCACGCATGGGGTATGATCTGCGGTCAGGCGAACGCCGCTTCAAGCGCGATTTCGACCATGTCGCCAAATGTCTTTTCGCGGTCCCCGGACGGCAGCGCCTCACCGGTTTGCAGATGGTCTGATACGGTCAGGATGGCCAGAGCGCGGCGTTTGTGGCGGGCGGCCAGAGTGTAGAGTTCTGCGGCTTCCATCTCAACGCCAAGGATGCCGTGACGGACCATTTGTTCGTCCAGATCGGGGCGTTCTGCATAGAAAACATCGGACGAATAAATACCACCGACATGGGTTTTGCTGCCTTTGCCTGCGGCGGCCTTTACGGCGGCGTTGAGTAGGGACCAGTCGGCGCAGGGGGCAAAGTTGATCTCTTTGAAAATACCGGACGAGGGTGATGTGATGGTGCTGGCGGTCATGGCGATGATCACGTCGCGGATGCCGACATGCGGCTGCATACCGCCGCAAGATCCGATGCGGATCAGGGTCTGCGCGCCATATTCCGAGATCAGCTCGTTGGCATAAATCGACAGCGACGGCATACCCATGCCGGACCCTTGGATGGTCACAGGGTTGCCGCGCCATGTACCGGTAAAGCCCAGCATCCCGCGTACTTCGTTCACCAAGCGTGCATCATCAAGAAAGGTCTCGGCCGCCCATCTGGCGCGGTAGGGATCACCCGGCATGAGTACAGTTTCGGCAATGTCGCCGGCTTTTGCGCCAATATGTACGGTCATGCTTGCATCCTTGATTGTCTGAAAAACAACCTGCCTGTGCGGCACCAAATGGACAAGGGGCAAGTATGGAATACCTTACTCGACAATATTATGAACGTCGTTCAATTATAAATGAACAATGTTCATGAAAGGGATTGTTATGAAGCGACTGATCTGCGTACTGGCTTTGTCTGTGGTAGCACTTAGCGCCTGTGATGTGACCCATCCGGTTGCGGTTGTCGGCCCGAAAAACACGGTGTACCGCGGCACGGCGACGGCGTCCTTTCTCGAAGGGGGATGGTTTCAGGCAACCAACGGGGCCAACACCTGTTCCGGGCGGTATACCCCGAAACCGGAAACAAGAACGGTGACGTTTCCGGTATCCTGCACCAATGGATTGCGCGGGATCGGAACGGCAACCTACGAGACACCCTATGCCGGGGGCGGCGACATCCTGATGCAGGACGGGAACCGCTGGAAGTTTATATTCGGTCGGGGCGCATTGGCAGTTTGAATAAAAAAAGGCTGCGCCAAATGCGCAGCCTTTCACTATTATAACGGGAACGAATACCCTTTATCGTTCACTCAATTCAGATACGCATGTCATCCGGTGACGTGCCTTTTTCAACGGCAGCGCGAAACCAATTCGGTTGGCGGCCTTTTCCGGTCCATGTTTTCGACTTGTCTGCCGGGTTTGCATATTGTGGCTTCGACTTTGCCTTTGCGGGCTTCGCCTTGTTCTTGCGTTCTTTCTTGGCGGGCTTTTCGCCGCTGGCCAGATCGTTCAGGCTAAATCCCCAGTCACTTGCAGCCTTTTCAGCCGCTTTGAGAGCCTGCCTCCGGTCGCGGTTTTTCGCAGTCTGAAGTGCTTTCTTTACATCAGCCAAAAGCTTTTCCAGCTGTTTGCTGTTCATTGTTTTCAGATCGATTGCCATTTTCATTTTCCTATTAGAATCCCAAATTCAGAACTCGGGTATACCAACGGATTGTATCGTGCAATTTCGTTTTTGTGTCAGCGCATTACTCTGCCGCTTTTGACGCAGGGTCGACCAAATTGATAATGTCCTGCATGATTGTATTCAATTCAAAGTCTTTTGGCGTATACACCCGCGCCACACCCATAGCGCGTAATCTGTTTGCGTCATCTTCCGGAATAATCCCGCCCACGATCACCGGAATATGACCCAAGCCTGCATTGCGCATCAGGGCAATCAAATCTTCGACCAGCGGAATATGCGAGCCCGATAAAATCGAAAGCCCCACGACATGCGCCGCGTCAGAAAGGGCTGCTTCTACAATCTCGGACGGGGTCAGACGGATACCTTCATAGGCGATATCCATGCCACAATCACGGGCGCGCACGGCGATTTGTTCGGCACCGTTTGAATGACCATCAAGGCCGGGTTTGCCGACCAGAAATTTCAATCGCCGCCCCAGTTTGTCACTGACCGCATCCACGGCTGTGCGCAGGTCATCCAGCCCTTCCGTTTTGTTGGACTGGCCTGCGGCGACGCCGGTGGGTCCGCGGTATTCGCCATGAACAGCACGCATCTGAGCGGCCCATTCGCCTGTTGTGACACCGGCTTTTGCGGCAGCAATCGAGGCGGGCATGATGTTGCGCCCTTGGGATGCGGCGCTGCGCAATTCGGCAAGTGCCGCGTTAACGGCTGTGTCATCGCGGCCCGCGCGCCATGCGTTCAGGGTGGCGATCTGTTCGGCTTCGACCGCAGGATCGACAACCATAATACCGCCGTCGCCAGTCATCAGCGGTGACGGCTCGCCCTTTTGCCATTTGTTGACACCGACAACTATTGTGTCGCCTGCTTCAATCCGGCTGATACGTTCCGCGTTACTCTCGACCAGACGGCCTTTCATATAGTCGATGGCTTTTATCGCGCCGCCCATACCGTCGATGTTTGCCAATTCGGCACGCGCACCTGTTTTCAGAGCATCTACTTTTGCGTCCACTGCGGGATTGCCATCGAATAGATCATCAAATTCCAACAGGTCGGTCTCATAAGCCATAATCTGTTGCATGCGCATCGACCATTGCTGATCCCACGGGCGCGGCAAGCCCAATGCCTCGTTCCATGCGGGTAATTGCACGGCGCGGGCGCGGGCTTTTTTGGACAGCGTCACGGCAAGCATTTCGATCAGAATACGGTAGACGTTGTTTTCGGGCTGCTGTTCGGTAAGGCCAAGTGAATTGACTTGTACGCCATATCGGAAGCGTCGGTATTTTGGGTCGGTGACACCATATCTCTCGGCGCAGATTTCATCCCACAGATCAACAAAGGCACGCATTTTGCACATCTCGGTAACGAACCGGATACCGGCATTTACGAAAAATGAAATGCGGCCGACAAGCGCGGGAAAGTCTTCTGCCGGAACGCGCGGTTTCAGGGCGTCCAATACTGCCGTTGCCGTCGCCAGAGCAAATGAGAGTTCCTGTTCCGGCGTCGCGCCTGCCTCTTGCAGGTGATAGGAACAGACATTCATCGGGTTCCACTTCGGGACATTCGTATAACAATACTCGGCCACATCCGCGATCATTTTCATCGACGGCTCTGGCGGACAGATATAGGTGCCACGGCTCAGGTATTCTTTCACCAGATCGTTTTGCACGGTGCCTTGCAGTTCTGAAATATCCGCACCCTGTTCTTCGGCTACGGCAATATAAAGTGACAATAACCAGGGCGCTGTGGCGTTGATTGTCATTGAGGTGTTCATCTGGTCCAGCGGAATATCGTTGAACAATGCGCGCATGTCACCCAGATGGCCGACGGGTACACCGACCTTGCCCACTTCGCCACGCGCCAGAATATGGTCGCTGTCGTATCCGGTTTGCGTGGGCAGATCGAATGCCACGGACAATCCGGTTTGGCCTTTGGCAAGGTTGTCACGGTACAGCGCATTGGATGCGGCAGCGGTAGAATGGCCGGCATAGGTTCTGATCAGCCAAGGGCGGTCTTTTTGCGGGTGCGACATGCGGGGCCTCTTTGATCTTGATGGCAATAATATTACGTTTAGGCGTTGATAAGGGAAATTTTATGAGGATGTCAATTCGCTGCGTTGCGGCATGGCGTTCCTTGGCGACTAATACGCGGGACGACTTAGATATTGTCCTCGGGCGTTCACACTGCAAGGGTATAGTCTATGACGCAAATTGTTGAGCTGCCCCTTTGGTTGTTTATTCTGATCATGCTTTTTGCGGCTGTCACCGCATTGAGCCATTTTTTACTGCCATCGGTCCGCTGGTTTTTTCGTCGTCGTCTGGAGAAAGCGGTCAAACATCTGAATACGCGGTTGGCGCGCCCGATCGAGCCGTTCAAGCTGGCGCGGCGGCACGATATGATCCAGCGGTTGATTTATGACCCCGAGGTCACGCGCGAGATTGTGAATTACGCCAGAGAAAATGCTGTGCCTGAAAACGTCGCTTTTCAAAAGGCACGGACTTATGCCCGCGAAATTGTGCCCAGCTTTTCGGCCTTTGCGTATTTCAGTTTCGGGATAAGGCTGGCGAAATGGCTGGCCAATTCCGTGTACCGGATCGAGACCGCAGACGGCAACGATGCAACCTTCGAGTCAATTCCGAAAGATGCCACCGTCATTTTCATCATGAACCACCGCAGCAATATGGATTACGTGCTGGTCACCTATCTGGCGGCACGGTCGTCCGCGTTGTCGTATGCAGTGGGCGAATGGGCGCGGGTCTGGCCCCTGAGCCGTTTGATAAAATCCATGGGGGCGTATTTTATTCGGAGGCGTTCGCGCGGCGCGCTGTATCGCAAGGTGCTGGCGCGCTACGTGCATATGGCCACCGCAGGGGGTGTGACGCAGGCAATTTACCCCGAGGGCGGGTTGAGCCTGAATGGGCTGTTGCAACCGCCCAAGATGGGTCTGCTGACCTATGTGATTGACGGGTTCGAGCCCGAGGGCGAGCGCGACGTGGTGTTTGTACCCGTTGCGATCAACTATGACCGTGTGCTGGAAGACCGCGTGCTGATTGCGGCGGATGCCCGTGGTGACAGGCGTTTTGGCGCGCGGATTTCGGTGGTTTTGGGCTTTATCCTGCGCAAGCTGTGGCGGCGGTTGCGCGGTGAAGATACACGTTTTGGCACAGCGGCTGTGGCGTTCGGTACACCCTTGTCGCTGCGCGGCGAGGGGCCGGAGCCCAAGGTTGAAGAGCTGTCAGTCACCTTGATGGAGCGGATATCAGAGGCCATGCCCGTGATGATCGTGCCGTTGATCGCGCAGGTTATGCTGGAACACAAAGCGGTCACATCAGAGCGTCTGGTTGATGCGGTGGGCAGTCTGCTGCGCCAGATACCCAACAGAAACCGTGTGCCGCAGCTTGGCACGTTAAACGAAGAACTGGACCGTGCGTTGATTGGATTGCAAAGCCGCGAGATCGTCCGCAAGGTGGGCGACACATGGGAGATAAATGTTGGAGGGGAGCCGTTGTTGCAATTCTACGCCAACTCGATCTTGCACTTCACAGACGAAAATGCTGCGATAGCGAAAGAACTTTCTGCAACTGCTGGGTCATAAAGTTACAAAAAATGACCATAATGGGTTGCATTGTTGCGCAACCAGTCATACTCCATACATGAGCCGTCGCGATTCTGCATTGCGGCATTGTTTCACGACCGGACCGACAGGAGGCCCGCATGGCACTCGACACCAGCATCGCCCAGTATGACGCACCTGAAAAAGACCTGTACGAGGTTGGTGAAATACCGCCCATGGGCCATGTGCCAAAGCAGATGTATGCATGGGCGATCCGGCGTGAACGCCACGGTGATCCCGACACCGCGATGTTGCAGGAAGTGGTCGATGTACCGGCACTCGACAGCCAGGACGTGCTGGTTCTGGTGATGGCAGCAGGGGTGAACTACAACGGGGTCTGGGCCGCACTCGGGGTGCCGATCAGCCCGTTTGATGGCCACACGCAGCCTTATCACATTGCAGGGTCCGATGCGTCGGGGATCGTCTGGGCCGTCGGTGACAAGGTGAAACGCTGGAAGGTTGGCGACGAGGTCGTGATCCACTGCAATCAGGATGACGGAGACGATGAGGAATGTAACGGCGGAGATCCGATGTATTCGCCGACCCAGCGGATTTGGGGCTACGAGACGCCAGACGGTTCGTTCAGCCAGTTCACGCGCGTGCAGTCACAGCAATTGATGCCGCGCCCCAAGCATCTGACATGGGAAGAGGCGGCGTGTTATACGCTGACGCTCGCCACTGCATACCGGATGTTGTTCGGCCACGAGCCGCATGATTTGAAGCCCGGACAGAATGTGCTGGTCTGGGGGGCGTCGGGTGGTTTGGGGTCTTATGCAATCCAGTTGATCAATACGGCGGGCGCGAACGCCATCGGGGTGATTAGCGATGAAAGCAAACGCCAGTTTGTGATGGACCTCGGGGCCAAGGGCGTTCTGAACCGCAAGGATTTCAAATGCTGGGGGCAATTGCCGACTGTGAATACACCCGAATATGCAACATGGTTTACCGAGGCTCGCAAATTCGGCAAGGCGATCTGGGACATCACGGGCAAGGGCGTCAATGTCGATATGGTGTTCGAGCACCCCGGCGAGGCGACGTTTCCGGTGTCGACGTTCGTGGTGAAAAAGGGCGGCATGGTCGTGATTTGCGCGGGGACGTCCGGGTTTAACCTGACGTTTGATGTGCGCTATATGTGGATGCACCAAAAGCGTCTGCAAGGCAGCCATTTTGCGCATCTCAAGCAGGCATCGGCGGCGAACAAACTGATGCTTGAGCGGCGGCTGGACCCTTGCATGTCAGAGGTGTTTACCTGGGGTGATCTGCCTCTGGCGCATATGAAGATGATGCATAACGAGCATAAGCCGGGAAACATGGCGGTGCTGGTGCAGTCGCCCAAAACCGGTTTGCGCACGCTTGAAGACGCATTGGACGCGCGTCGTTAACATTTGACTGTTGCCATACGTTCAACAATGGCCCGCGAATCATTCTATTGGTTCGCGGGATTTTTATTTTTTTACCGCAGACCCTTTCTGGTCAAGCACTTGTAATTGCACACACTCCCTATTTTCGGGGAGTTGAAAGTTGCGAATATCCAAAAATCATTTGCACATGTTATGGTTGTATTAACCATTCGTTAACCATTTAAGAGAGAGTCTGCACATGCGAAGTGACTGGATTTTAGACGTTCTTGCGGACCTGCGCAGTTTTGCCTTGTCGAACAATTTGCCCGCTTTGGCGGAACAACTGGACGACACCGCAATTGTCGCATTGACCGAGATCGCCGCTCTTAAAGAAGGGACGAACGGCCAAACGCATGGTGACCGAAACCCGATTGGAACCGATACTGGAGTTGTTGGAGCAGGCTGATACGCTTGTTAAATTGCAAGCGGCAAGTGTCGCATTGCGCGACACGCTGACCGTTGATCATATTGCCTATCACTGGGTCGATTCCGCCGGAGATCAATATGGGTGCGGGACGTATTCAGCGGCATGGCAGACCAGATATGTTGATCAGAATTACCTGCGCATTGATCCGGTCGTCATCGGTTGTTACCAGCGGTTTCACCCCGTTGACTGGAAACGACTTGACTGGTCCAGCAAGGCGGCGCGCGGGTTTTTGGCTGAATCCATCGAGTACGGTGTGGGCAACCAGGGATTTTCCGTTCCTATTCGTGGTCCCAACGGGCAATTTGCCTTATTCACGGTAAACCATTCTTGCAGCGACGATGATTGGTCCGATTTCACCGATGCACATCGCCGCATCCTCATCCTGATTGCGCATTACTTCAATGAAAAGGCGCTGGAGTTCGAGCCCAACAGGTCGGCGGCCCAATCGCAGGCACTGAGCCCGCGCGAGGTGGATGCGATGACCTTGCTTGCGATCGGGTACAGCCGTGCGCAGGTTGCCAACACCCTGTCGATTTCCGAACATACGCTGCGGGTGTATATCGAAAGCGCGCGGTTCAAACTGGGCGCGCTGAACACAACCCATGCCGTGGTGCGTGCGTTAAGCCGAGGCTTGATTGTGGTCTGAACCGTTGCGCATCTTGACGGGAATACGCGCGCAAGGACGCGCATCAATTAACACATACTAAGGTAGCTCTGGCTTCATTCTGGTGATGAACGGGGACCGCTTATGTTGCGCTATCTTTATGGAAACGATTTGTCGCGACATCCAAAATTGGCAGACCAGATGTTTCGCGACCGCGCCGACCAGTTCAAAACCCGGCTGGGGTGGAATGTGACCGTCGATGATGCAGGGTTCGAGCGCGATGCCTATGATGCACTGAACCCGCTCTATGTGATCTGGGAGCAGGCCGATGGCAGCCACGGCGGATCAATGCGGTTTTTGCCGACAACCGGACCTGTGATGGTCAACGACCATTTCGCGGATCTGACCACGGGACCGATCACCAGCCCGCTGATCTGGGAGTGTACGCGGTTCTGTCTGGCGCGCGGTGCTGACCCAAGGGTGGCGGCGGGATTGATATTGGGTGGTGGCGAGATCATGCAGGGATTTGGCATCAGGCACTTTGTCGGTGTGTTTGATGCGCGGATGGTCCGGATTTACCGGATGATTGGCGCGTCGCCCGAGGTGTTGGGCAGTCAGGGAACCGGACGCGACAAGATTTCCGTAGGATTGTGGGAATTTGACAGCTCCGCGCAGGCCAAAGTAGCGGTCCGCGCGGGCGTGGCCCCCGAACAATCGCGGTTCTGGTTTGACCATAGCTTTTCCAGCACATCACACATCGGATGGGCCAAAACCGGATAGGTCTGCACAAACCTGTCTGGCCCCCGGCGCGCCCCTGACATAGGGTCGCGGCATGGACAGCACTGCACTTACATATTCCGATGATCAGGCCGATGCCCTTGATGCAGTGACCGAGATGTTGCGCTCTGCGGGCGTTGATCTGGAGGACAGCCTGTTGATGCCAAATGCCGGTGGTGCCGACCGTGTGATGGCGGTGACAGGCAAGGCGGGATCCGGCAAAACGCTGCTGCTGGCAGAGTTGTACAAAGCGCTGGAGGCAGCGGGGGTCGAGATCGTTTCGGGCGATTACGAGTCGCGCAAACGCAAGGACAAACGCACACTGGCGATCCTTGCCCCGACCAACAAGGCGGCATCGGTGCTGCGCCTGCGCAGGGTGCCTGCGACCACAATCCACCGGATTTTATACACACCCGTCTATGATCCCGAATACGAACGCATTGCCGAATGGCTGGCCGGATCAGGCGAGCGGCCCGTAATCGAAGGGCTGACCGAAATATCGCTGGACCGAGCAGCGGCGTTTTATGCGGGCAACAAATCCATACCCGGTGCCTTGGCTGCGGCTGGCCTGCGCGGGTCTGATTTCATCACGGGCTGGAAACGTCGCGAAGAGCCGCTGGATATCGGGTTTGTCGATGAATCCTCGATGCTGGATGACAAGCAGTTCGAAGATTTGAAAGAGATTTTCCCGACGCTGTTGCTGTTTGGCGATCCTGCGCAATTGGCCCCTGTCGGGCAGTCCGGCACCATGGTTTTCGAGAAGTTGCCAAAGAAGCGCGTGATGCATCTAAACCGGATTTTCCGGCAGGATGCGGGTAATCCGATCCTTGATCTGGCGCATGCGTTGGCGGACCCTGATCTGACCTTTCAGCAGTTCGAGCAGATGATCGAGGATGCCTCAAAACGTGATGACCGTGTGGTCTGGGGCCAGCGGGTCGAAGTTGATCTGATGGCGCGGTCGCCGGTTCTGGTTTGGCGCAATGTGACACGGATCAAGTTGATCAATGCGTTCCGGTCGGTGCACGGCGCGCCCGAAGATGCGCTGTTGGCGGGCGAGCCGTTGATTTGCGACGGGATCGAATTGCCGCTGAAACATCGCAAGAAACGACTGGATCTTGAGGCGCGGGGCCTGATCAAAGGCGCGCAGGTGATCTATCTGGGCGAGGGCCGCAAACCGGGGTTCAGCCGCCTGCACGTGATGGGGGCCGAAGACCCCCAAGTTTCGGCGGCGTCGATTGTGAAGATTGAAAAGCCGGACGAGGAAGAACCGTTCATCCCCTTTGCCGCACGCATGGGGGCTACGTTTTTGCACGGGAGCGCTGTGACGATCCATAAGGCGCAAGGCTCGCAGTGGGAGACGGTTCAGGTGTTCGGACCCGATCTGTTCGTCGCCGCGCGCATGGGCCGGATCGAGGCGGGGCAACCGCTATGGAAACGCCTGGCCTACGTGGCGATCACGCGGGCGCAGGAACGGCTGATCTGGGTGGTGCGCAACCGGTTGTCAAAACCGACCGGTCCGTTGGTGGTTGATGATCTGCGGGCCGCTGCGGTGGCACCCTTGACGCTGGATGTGACGGAAGAGGAAATAGGATGAAGTCAATTATCATCACAGGCGCAAGTTCCGGTATTGGCAGGGCCACGGCGGAATTATTCTTGGCAAAAGGCTGGCGCGTCGGTCTGATAGCACGGCGTGCGGACGTGTTGGAAAAGATGGCAGCGGTACAGGGAAACGCGGTCGCATTGCCCGCCGATGTGACAGATGCCGCTGCGATGGCGGAGGCGTTCGAGACCTTTGGCCATGTGGATGTGTTGTTCAACAATGCGGGCATGTTCGGCCCCACGGCATCCATCGACGAGGTGACATTGGAGGATTGGGCGCAGGTGCTGTCCGTCAATCTGAATGGCATGTTCATTGCGGCGCAATTGGCATTTCGACAGATGCGCGCGCAGGGCGGCGGGCGGATCATCAACAACGGCTCGTTATCGGCGCATACGCCGCGCCCCGGATCGGTGTGCTATACGACAACCAAACACGCCATCACGGGATTGACCAAATCGCTGTCGCTGGACGGGCGGGGCTATAACATCGCCTGTGGGCAGATCGATATCGGCAATGCCGAAAGCGAGATGGTGGCAAGCCTGAAGGCCAAAAACCCCGATATGGACACGATGGATGTCAGACATGCCGCAAATGCGGTGCTGCATATGGCGGAGCTGCCACGAGAGGCAAATGTGCAGTTTATGACGGTGATGGCGACAAAGATGCCCTATATCGGGCGAGGGTGATTACAGTCTGAAGATTACCGGCGGAACATACCGAATATCGCAGCAGCACCCCAACCCGCAGCAATCGCAATCGCCAGTGACATCAACCCGTAAATAAACGCGTTTTCGCGTGACAGCTTGAACAGCCACCGCTCCATCCCGACTTTGCGCACAAAGATGCTGGTCTCGTATTTCGACACCACCACACCGCCCCGTGTCAGGAAAATGCGGGTCAGGTATGTCCCTTCGGTCAAGGCGGCAGGCAGTTTGATCGCGGTGCGGAACAGGGTTTGCTCATCGACGCTGATCGTACCTTCGTTCAACTGGTATTGGTCGGACTTTGATTTGATCCTGATCAGCGCATCGGTAAAGTTGCGGGAATTGAGGATATTGTCAGGCGCGCCGACGGACCGGATCGCGCGCGGGATCGATATTTTGTAGCGCAGATCCTCGGTGTCCGAGACGGACAGGCCAAGCAATGTGCTGGACGCCACGGCATAGAAACTGGGCGCATAATCAACTTCGACCGCATCGGTGTTCACCCAGATGCCAAACTTCTTTTCCTTGCGCCGCACTGTGATCGGGCGCGACGGGCCTGCGACGGTCACAATGACTTGCAAGCGGGGGCTTTCGGCAATCGCGGTCTCGCGCTTGACCGCACCAAAGATCAAGATTTCGGAGCCGTCGAAATTGGTATTGATCGACACCTGATCACTGCTGAGGCCCAGCACCACTTCTTCGGCCAGTGCAGGCAGGGCGAACAGCATCGCCAAGGCAAGAACAAGCGCGCGCATCAGTGACCGCTCGCTGCGCCGAGGGAATACAACTCTGCCGGTTGCAGCAACAGCTCAAGCGCCAGCTTGCCGCAGACCATCAGCACCATGATTGCCAGCAGGATGCGCAATTGTTCGGCTTTCATCTTGACCCCGATACGGGTGCCGACCTGTGCGCCGATGACACCGCCAACCAGCAGCAAAACAGCCAGCACAATATCGACGGTATAGTTTGTTGTCGCGTGCAACATGGTGGTGAAGGCGGTGACAAAGATAATCTGAAACAGCGATGTCCCCACAACAACCTTGGTCGGCATACCCAGCAGATAGATCATCGCAGGCACCATGATAAATCCACCGCCGACACCCATGATCGCCGCCAGAATACCGACCAGTACACCCACAATCAGCGGCGGAATGACCGAGATGTAGAGGCCCGATACACGGAACCGCATCTTGAAGGGCAGCCCATGGATCCAGTTGTGCTTTTTGCGGGCGATCTTTTTGCCCGACTTGGTCTTGCGGATTGCGTTCAGCGATTCGATGAACATCAACCCACCGATTGCCCCCAGAAAAATCACATAAGAAAGTTTGACCAGCAGATCGACCTGGCCTTGCGCCTTGAGATAGTTGAACACCATCACACCCAGCGCTGCACCGATCAGACCACCAATCAACAGGACGGTCCCCATCCTCAAATCCACAGTTTTTCGTTTGAAATGTGCCAGAACACCTGAGAAAGACGAGGCGACAATCTGGTTTGCTTCCGTGGCAACAGCCACCGCAGGCGGGATGCCGATAAAGAACAACAGCGGCGTCATCAGAAAGCCGCCACCCACCCCGAACATGCCTGACAAAACGCCCACAAGTCCGCCCAGTCCCAGAAGGAGGAAGGCGTTAACCGATACTTCGGCGATGGGCAGGTATATTTGCATGACATCCCTTAGAGCAGGTCTGGTGTGTAAATCAACTATCCATGCTGCTTTGCAGCAGGCAGGACTGATATCATCGGGCAAACTGGCCTTATGACAGAATTATCCGTGATGTTAGCGTTCTTTCACATAGGGTTCGCCACCCGCACGCGGCGGGATCGCCTTGCCGCCAAACCCTGCCAGAATGATCACGGTCATCACATAGGGCAGCGCACCCAAAAGCTGGCCCTGCACTTTGATCCCGATCACTGCCTGAATGACATCCGGACGCGTCTCGAGCGCACCGAACAGGCCAAACAGCAATGTCGCCCAAAGCGCATACCACGGCCGCCATTTGGCAAAGATCAATGCGGCAAGTGCGATAAATCCGCGCCCCGCCGACATGTCTTTGACAAAACCGGCTTGCAGCGCCGTGCTGAGATACGCGCCCGCGATGCCGCACAGGACACCGCAAATCGCCACGGCAGCATAACGAAGTCCGACAACCGACACGCCCGCCGTGTCCACAGCCGCAGGGTTTTCACCCACTGCCCGCAGGCGCAGACCAAAGCGGGTACGATAGAGTAACCACCAAGACAGCGGCACAGCCGCAAAGGCCATGTAGACCAAAATCGAATGACCCGAAATGAGTTCGGCATACAGCGGCCCGATGATCGGCACATCGGCAATCGCATCTGCACCGGGCAGGGTGATCCCCTCGAACCGCGCGCCGCCCATGAGCGAGGGCGTGCGGCCCCCTTGGCTGAACCAGTCCTGTGCAATCAGCACTGTCATGCCCGCCGCGAGAAAATTGATCGCCACACCGGAAATCAGCTGGTTGCCACGAAAGGTAATCGACGCCAATCCGTGTAACCCGCTCAGCGCCATCGAGGCCGTAATTCCCGCCGCAAGGCCGATCCACACCGATCCCGTGAGCGATGCCACCGCCGCCGAGAAAAACGCGGCGGCCAGCATCTTGCCCTCGAGGCCGATGTCGAAAATTCCCGCGCGTTCGCTGAACAATCCTGCAAGGCAGGCAAGCAACAATGGTGTGGCAAGGCGAACAGTGCTGTCCAGAAGCTGGATCAGGGTCAGGTAATCCATCAGTCCACTGCCTGTGTTGATTTTGGCTCGGGTTTCGGCAGGGGCCGGAAGGTCAGGAACAATCGTTCCAGCGGCATGCGGACCATATTATCTAGCGCGCCGGTGAACAGGATCACCAAGGCTTGAATGACCACGATCAACTCGCGCGGTATCGACGTCCAGAGCGCCAGTTCGGCACCGCCTTGATAGAGGAACCCGAACAAAAGCGCCGCAATGAACACGCCAAAGGGATGCGAGCGCCCCATCAAGGCGACAGCGATGCCGATAAATCCCGCCCCTTCAGTCGCGTTCAGGACCAGCCTTTCAGCTTCGCCCATGACGTTGTTGATGGCCATCATCCCGGCCAGAGCGCCAGAGATTGTCATCGCGATCATGATGATCTTGAAGGGCGAAATACCCGCATATTTTGCCGCTGATTCCGAATGGCCGTACGCGCGGATTTCATAGCCCAGACGGGTGCGCCATATCAGGAACCACAGGAATACACAGGCCGCGATTGCCACAAGGAACGACACGTTCGCAGGTGCCGATTTGGAAAACGCAATTCCGAGCGGTGCCAGAATATCATGCAACGTCGGCAGGTTGGCGGCTTCGGGGAAACGTGCAGAGGCGGGGTCCATACTGCCCTGAGGGCGCATCAGATTGACGAGGATATAATTCAGCAGGGCTGCCGCGATAAAGTTGAACATGATCGTGGTGATCACGATATGGCTGCCGCGTTTGGCCTGTAGAAATGCCGGTATCGCGGCCCAGAATGCGCCGAACAATCCGGCCATTACGGCGGCCCCGACCAGCGCCATCGTCCAATGTGGCCACGGGATGTAAAGGCACGCCAGCGCCACCCCCAAGCCCCCCAGCATCGCCTGACCTTCGCCACCGATGTTGAACAGCCGCGCGTGAAAGGCTATGGAAACTGCCAGCCCCGTAAAGATAAAGTTGGTCGCGTAATAGAGCGTATAGCCCCAGCCATAGGTCGACCCGAGCGCGCCTGTGACCATCATCTTGACAGCGGCGACCGGGTCTTCACCGATGCCCAGAATGACCAAGGCCGATATGATCGCGGCAAGGATAAGCGAAATCAGCGGGACAAGGATCACTTCGGCCCATTTCGGCATCACGTCCATCTTCAGACCTCTTTGCTTGGGTCGCCGCTGACATGAGCGAGATTATTTTCAATTTCTTCCACTGTGTGCGGCATTTCGGTATCGGTGATGCCCGCCATCAACAGCCCCAGTTCTTTTTCATTTGTCTCGGCAGGGTCGCGCATTCCCATCACATGGCCATCGAACATCACGGCGATGCGGTCGGACAGGGCCAGAATTTCTTCCAGCTCGACCGAAACCAGCAGGATCGCCTTGCCCTGATCACGCAGGGCGACGATCTGCTGGTGAATAAATTCGATTGCCCCGATATCAACGCCGCGTGTCGGTTGGCCGATCAGCAGCAGATCGGGGTTCCGTTCAATCTCGCGGGCCAGAACGATCTTTTGCTGATTGCCGCCAGAGAAGTTTTTTGCCGCCAGTTTCGGATCGGGCGGGCGCACGTCAAAGCGGGCCATTTTCTCGACTGTATCGCTTCGGATGGCGTTGTTGTTCATCAAGATCCCGCTGCGGTATTTCGGGTCATCGTGATAGCCAAAAGCGGTGTTTTCCCACGCGTGAAAATCCATGATCAGACCCTCGCGCTGGCGGTCTTCGGGGACATGCGCGATGCCACGCGCGCGGCGCGATTTGCCATCGGAATATTTGCCGGTGAGGTCAAGTTTCTGGCCATTTACCGTCACTTCGCCGGTGCCGTCCTCGTAGCCACCCAACACCTCGAGCAGTTCGGACTGGCCGTTCCCCGCCACGCCCGCAATGCCCAAAATCTCGCCTGCCCGCACTTGCAGATCAATGCCGCGCAGACGCTCGACCCCCTTGTCGTCAATGACCTTGAGGCCTTTGACATCCAGGATGATATCGCCCGGTGTGCTGGGTTTTTTGTCCACGCGCAGCAATACCTTGCGGCCGACCATCAGCTCGGCAAGTTCTGCGGGGGAGGTCTCTGACGTCTTAACCGTCGCGGTCATCTCGCCACGCCGCATCACGGAAACGGTATCGGTGATTTCCATGATCTCGCGCAGTTTATGAGTGATCAGGATGATGGTTTTACCCTCTGAGCGCAGCCGCCCGAGGATGCGAAACAACTGGTCGGCCTCGGCGGGGGTCAGAACGCCTGTGGGCTCGTCCAAGATCAGAATATCCGCCTGACGGTACAGCGCCTTGAGGATCTCGACACGCTGTTGCATGCCGACACCAATATCTTGGACCAATGCATCCGGATCGACGTTCAAGCCGTAATCGGCTGCCAGTTCCACCAACGACCGGCGCGCTTTGGCAAGCGAGGGTTTGAGGCTCCATCCGTCTTCGGCACCCAAGATGATATTCTCGAGCACGGAAAAATTCTCGACGAGTTTAAAGTGCTGGAACACCATACCGATGCCTGCTGCAATCGCGGCCTGACTGTCGGGGATTTCGGTTTTTTGGCCGCTGATAAAAATCTCGCCCTTATCGGCTTTGTAAAAGCCATAGAGGATCGACATCAGCGTCGATTTGCCCGCACCATTTTCACCGATGATCCCGTGGATCGTGCCCGGCATGACGCGGATTGAAATGTCTTTGTTGGCCTGTACCGGACCAAAGGCTTTCGAGATGCCTTTCAGTTCAATCGCGGGTGCCAGAGATGAGGCAGCCGTTTCCGGCTGCCCCGATATTGTGGTCGCTGTCACGCTTAGAAGTCCAGCACAGGGCAGGTATCGTCGGACATGTAATCATGCACAGCCAAAGAGCCGTCAGCGATCTTGGCCGAAGCCTCGTCAACTGCCGTCTGCATCTCTGCGCTGACCAATGCAGCGTTGTTTTCGTCCATCGCATAGCCCACACCGCCATTGGCGATGCCCATGACGTTAAAGCCTTTTTCCATGCCGGGGCCATCGGTGAATGCCTGATAGACGGCGTTATCCACCCGCTTGAGCATCGAGGTCAGAACTTTGCCTGCGTGCAGGTGGTTCTGGTTGCTGTCCACACCGATCGACAGGATGCCTTCATCGGCTGCGGTTTGCAAAACGCCGACGCCCGTGCCACCAGCAGCGGCATAGACGACGTCAGCGCCTTGGCTGATTTGGGCTTTGGTCAGCTCGGATCCCTTTACGGGATCATTCCACGCGGCGGGTGTGGTGCCGGTCATGTTGGCAATCACGGTTGCATCGGGGTTCGCAGCTTTCACGCCTTGGGCATAGCCGCAGGCGAATTTGCGGATTAGCGGAATGTCCATGCCCCCGATAAAGCCGACTGTGTTCGATTTGGATGCCATCGCGGCCATCATACCGACCAGATATGAGCCTTCGTGTTCGTTGAACACAACGGAACGGACGTTTGGCTGATCGACAACCATGTCGATGATCACGAAATCGGTGTCAGGATAATCAGGGGCAACCTGACCCAATACGTCACCAAAGGCAAAACCGGTCATCACAACAGGGTTGGCACCGGATTCGGCGAAACGGCGCAGGGCCTGTTCACGCTGGGCTTCGGATTGCATTTCGATCTCGGCGAATGTGCCGCCGGTTTCCTCGGCCCAACGCTGCGCGCCATTGAACGCAGCCTCGTTGAAGGATTTGTCGAACTTGCCACCAAGGTCAAAGATCAACGCAGGCTCTGCAAATGCGGCACCGGCACTGAGTGCGACGGCGGCAGCAGCGCCCATAAATTTGGTCATAAGGGTCATAGATGTCTCCCAGGTTTGTAATTGGGGCGGGGCCAGCGTGGCCCTTTGCCCGCGATCATGTGATCAGATGCAAATTTGGGCGGACAGGGGGGAGGGTCAACTGCTTTCTTAGGGGAAAGCAGGTTAATTGACGCGCGCCTGCATGAAATGCGAGCAGGACATCAAAAACGCATCGACGGCCTTGCCCGAGGTGCGGGTGTAATAGGCGACGCGCGTCCCTTTGACCGTAAAACCGAATCTTGTGTAAAGGGTGAGGGCGGGCAGATTGTCAGCCGCAACTTCCAGAAATGCGACCTCGGCAGTGGTGTTCAGAACCTCAAACCACTGGCGCATCAGACGCGCCGAGATGCCTTGCCTGCGGTGATGCGGATGTACCGCAAGGCTGAGCAATTCGGCTTCTCCGGCCACTGTGCGCGTGAGTGCATAGCCGTGATCCGTGCTGTAAATCTGCACCAGCGGGTCATTTTGAAACGTGATAAATTCATCGGCGGACCAATGACGCTCATCGGCAAAGGCCAGTCGGTGCAGATCGGCCATCTGTTGCGGTGTCACGGCAGGATCACAGGTGCTTTGTCCTTGCCCGGAGCCGCATCTGCGGGGCGCAAATAGAGCGGGGCGGGGCGCGCGGTTTCAGACGGATAGCGAAGGGCTGCAAGATGTGCGATGGCCTCGGCGATGGGGTGTTTTGGGGCCTGTCCGCCCGCGCCGATCAAAGGGCCGTCAAAGGCGGGTAAATCTGTTGCCGGATATTGTTCAGGCTCAGAAATATCCGCGTTCCCGAAACCTTGTAGATAGACCATGTCGCGGCGCGCATCTACGGCACAGGCGCAAGGGCCGGATGTGCCAAATCGCAAAGCATCAAAAGACGAGACTCCGACGGCGGGGATGCCGAGGCCAAGTGCCAGACCGCGTGCGGCGGATACGGAAATGCGAATGCCTGTAAAATTGCCCGGGCCGATGCCGACACCGATGGCGTCAAGGTCAGTTACCACAGCGCCAGCATTTGCAATCAGTTCGGTGCAGAGCACCAAAAGCCGCTCTGCCTGACCTTTTGCCATCGGTTCAACGGCGCTTTGGATAATTTCATCACCCGACAGCAAAGCGGCCGCGCAATGCGCGGCCGATGTGTCGAATGCCAGTATCAGCGGCCCGGAACCTACCTTTTCAGGCAACCGGCCGCACCTCTGTCACCTCGGGGATGTAGTGGCGCAACAGGTTCTCGATACCCATTTTCAGAGTCAGCGTAGATGATGGACACCCGGCGCAGGCCCCCTGCATGTGAAGATAAACGATGCCGCGATCAAAGCCGTGAAAGGTGATATCGCCGCCATCTTGGGCAACCGCAGGACGCACGCGGCTGTCGAGCAATTCCTTGATCTGGCCGACAATTTCACCATCTTCGCCATCATGATCGGCATGACCGGATGTCGGCTTGTGGTCTTCGGCCATCACGGATTGACCGGACTGGTAATGCTCCATGATTGCACCCAGAAGTGCGGGCTTGATATGGTCCCATTCGACTGTGTCGGACTTGGTGACAGTCACAAAGTCGATGCCGAAAAACACGCCTGTCACGCCGTCGATGCCAAACAGGCGCGTCGCAAGTGGCGATCCGCCCGCCGTATCCGGGGTCGGGAAATCGGCAGTACCAACTTCGAGCACAGTCTGACCTGGCAGAAATTTCAGGGTGGCCGGATTTGGCGTGGATTCAGTTTGAATAAACATGGCAGTTTTCCTGTTCTGGCTTCATTTTTATATGCGCTTGGGCGACCCGCATGTCAAGGTTTGGAACCATTCTAAATCTGGATCACAAGTGCTGGCATACCTGTTGGTGCGGGGGTGGAAGGGCAGATGTCGGACGCGAGATTGGCCGCGAAAATATCGCTTAGCAAAATTCAAATACAGGCGTATATCGTGACATATTGGTGCATGAGTCTGGCGGGCGGGACGCCCGCAAAGACTGCGCTGCACCCCTCCATGGAGAAGAGAATGGATATTCTACTCGGTCTCGGCACCCTCGCTGCGACCTGTCTTTTGATGTCTTTTGCATATGGTGCCCATCGCCGCCAAAATCCGGCAGCCTGGACCCGCATACCCGGATTGAGCATGCTGATTTGCGTGGCACTGACATTGATGGGTCCGGTCGCACTGGGCTTTTTTGTCAAAGCAGCCATGTCACCGATGCAGGAATTCGCCACACTGACCTTTGTTTCGGTCGTCATGACCGCTGCACTTGTTGCGGTGGCCGTTGTGGCAAGCCCGCTTTTGATCCGTCCGGCACGGCGCCATGTCAGCGCTCCGGCGCAACCCGCAGCGGATAATCGTAACACTTCGCCCTCGAAAGATACTGTTATTGCAGCCTGAAATAAGTCAGGGCAGGAGGATCACATCCTGCCCTGATCTGTTCTACGTGATCGCCTCAAGGCGTTCCTTGCTCAGATCACCGGGCACGATGGTGATAGGGACAGGCAGGTTGCCTGCACTGCGCGACAATTGCGTCACCAGCGGACCCGGTCCCTTTTTCTTGTCAGCACTCGCCCCTAGCACCAAAACGCCAACCTCGGGATCATCGGAAATATATTTAATGATCTCGTCTGAGGGCACGCCCTCGCGGATCACCAGTTCGGGATCGACGTTTTGTTTGTCGCGCATCCACTTGGCGAACACCTCGAAATGCACCTCGATCCGTTCGCGGGCTTCCGACCGCATGATGTCGCCGACACCGATCCAGTGATTGAATTCATCGGGTGGTATGACCGACAGAACCGTCACGCCACCGCCGGTATTTTTCGCCCGTAACGCAGCAAACCGCATGGCATTGAGGCATTCGGTGCTGTCGTCCAGAACAACGAGGAACTTGCGCATGGTGGGTCTCCCTTTGGAGGCGGATCATGACGTCTCGCAGGGGGCCACGCAATCGCAAACTAAATCTGGATGCATCACTGCGCCGATTTTGGATTTGAGGCGCGCGCTTAACGCTCGGTGGCGGCCCAGTCCCAGTACATCTCGCGGACGCGGCGGGTGACAGGATTGGCGTTCGGACCGATCTGGTAATGTGTCTCGTCAAAGCCTTTGACGGGTGTGACTTTCATCATATTGCCGGACAGAAACACCTCGTCGGCAGCATGGAAATCATCAAATGACAGCACGGTTTCGTGTACTTTTAATCCGTCCGCATCCATGTTATTCATGTGTCGCGCACGGGTGATCCCCGCCAGAAACGTGCCGTTTGGAATGGGTGTAAATACCTCGCCATCCTTGACCATGAACACATTTGCCGACGCCGTTTCAGCGACATTGCCCATCGCATCGGCCACCAGCGCGTTGTTGAACCCTTTGGCGCGCGCCTCTGCCATCATGCGGGCGTTGTTGGGATAAAGGCACCCTGCCTTTGCATTAACCACATTGTCTTCCAGCACAGGGCGACGAAACCGCGTGCGGGTCAGGGTGATTGCCGCCTCGGGCGGTGCCATCGGGATCTGTTCCAATGAGATGGCAAAGCCAGTAGCACCCTCACGCGGGACGATGCCCAATTCGTCGCCCTCAAGCGCCCAATACATCGGGCGGATATAGACCGCGACATCACGCGGATAGCTTTCCAACCCTTCGCGCACCATTGCCACCATATCAGCGACCTCGACCGTGGGCGTGATCATCAGCGCGCGGGCCGAGCGGTTGATCCGCGCGCAATGTGCCTCAAGGTCCGGTGACAGCCCGTCAAACAAGCGCGCACCATCAAACACGGTTGTGCCCAGCCACGCACCATGATCCGCGGCCTTGATGATGGATACATCCCCGTCGTGCCATGTGCCGTCAAAATAGGTTTTGATATTGGTGCCGGTGGCCATGAGTGGTGTCCTTCAGGGTGCGCTGCGGTAAATACCTTCGGGCAGGTTCAACGCCGCCGTCAGGTCACGCAACTGGTCGGGCGACATGGTGATCTTGGTGATCCTGTCGGTGCGCGGATCCCACTGCTCGAACGTGATTTCCTCGGCAAACGCCTGTACGGTCACATCCTCGCGCAGAGGTGTTTCCCCTTCGTCGATCAAGGTAATCACGGTCGCGTCAAATTCGTGTTCGATGGTAAACATGCGCCAAACCTGATCTTTTCGGCGGATCATTGCAAGGCTGTGTTTCAAAGTGATGTGTTCGGGGTGGCACCCGTGCGCAAGCGTGCTAAAACAAATGAAACATCGCATGCCGCCAAGAGGACCAGACATGAAATTGACCAGAAGTTTTGGCGCACTCGCAGCGATTGCATTTTTGGCGGCCTGCGAGGTCACGACGCTTGACCCCTCCAGTCAGTTTCCGGCCCCCACCCCCGCATCGCAGCCTCAACAGAGCGGCGCAAATATGACCGCCTCGCAGTCCGCCCGCAGCTTTTTAAGGGTGGTGCAAACGGTGGAACCTGTGGCCGAACGCGAATGTCGTGCGCGGACGACTGGCGTTAATTGTGATTTCAACATCGTGGTCGATGACCGCCCCGGCCAACCCGCCAACGCCTTTCAGACGCTTGACCGGCAAGGCCGTCCGATTGTGGCCTTTACGCTGGCCCTGATCGCGGATGCGCGCAACGAGGATGAACTGGCGTTTGTTCTGGGTCACGAGACGGCGCATCACATCGCAGGACATATTGGCCGCCAACAGCAAAATGCGGTTGCGGGTGCGGTAGTCGCGGGCGGGCTTGCCGTTCTGCTGGGTGGCGATAACACTGCGGTAGAAGCTGCACAGCGGACGGGCGCACAGGTTGGCGCGCGCAGTTATTCCAAGAATTTTGAGCTTGAGGCCGATGCACTGGGCACGGTCATCACCAAGCGGGCAGGCTATGACCCATTGCGCGGCGCACAGTTTTTTGCCCGCATCCCTGATCCGGGCGACAAGTTCCTGGGGACACACCCGCCAAACGCATCACGCCTTGAAACCGTGCGCCGGACAGCCGCAGGGCTCTAACATGCGTTGGCCGACTTAATGAAACCCGGCAAGCCTCGATCAAAAATAGTGCAAAACAGGCGGTTTCAGGTCGCCTGAACGCTCAGGCTGATTGCCCAGAAAAAGCAGATTGAGGCAATCAAAACAAAGACATGCCAGATGGCATTTTGATAAGGCATACCATCGCGTTTGTAGATGAAGGTGCCGATGGAATAGGTCAGCCCACCAACGCTGATGAGCGCCACGGCGGGGCCAGGCAGATTATTCAGCATCGGCCAGATCAACAGCACCGAAAGCCACCCCATTCCGAGATATAGCGCCAGTGATCCCCGCGCATCCGTGCGCCAGAAGAGCAGTTTGGCAATCGCCCCGACGATGGCCAAAGTCCAGACCAGACCGAGGATGCCATAGGCGAATCCGGTGCCGATGATCATCACCAGTGGCGTGTAAGTCCCTGCAATCTTGAAATAAATCGCGGCGTGGTCAATGCGGCCCAATAGGGCGCGGGTGCGGTCGAACGGGGCAAGATGGTATATGGCGGAGGCGGTAAAGGCAAAGATCATGCAGCCAATGTAGATCGCTGTGGCGGTCATTGGCGCGCCAGAATTGGACGCCTGTATCAAAAGCAAAACGCTTGCCGGCACAGCAAAGGTCAAGCCCGCGATGTGCACGGTGCCATCGGCAAAAGTTTCAGCGCGGGAGGTCGGATAAGCCATATGCGAAATTTAGCAGTACAGGGTTAAAAAACCACTATGACTTTGCGTCAATATTACGTCGGTATCGCATCGGTGCGACCGGGTCACGCAGATCAGCGCGGTTTGTTCCCGTCGATCCACCGCGACATCAGGGTTTTGTCGTGAAAGCACTCGCGGGGCACATCGCGGCGTTTCAGGCGCGCAATGCGTTCGGCAAATGCGACCTGCTTGGACGAGGGGTAATCGTCGAACTGCCCCTTGGACGCGGGTGCCTTATGCGCGTCGATCCAGGCGGAAAGTTTGGCGCGGTCGTGTTCGATGTTCTTGGGCAGCGGCGTGCCGGATTTGGCGGCCAGTACACGGGCATAGCTGATCTGCTTTTCGGTGGCGGCAAGCGGCTGGGCCAGCGGCAGATCGTGCTGCACGGGGGCGGCCCCACGGGCCGGGGTAAAGATGCCGGGAAACTGAGGTTGAAAGGACATGGCAGCGTTCCTTGTTCCGATATAGTTAACATATAGAACATAGAGCGAACATTTGCAAGGCGGGTTGTATGTGCCGCTCTGCTCTATGCACTAGATGTGGGGTGTGTGGGCGGCAAAGCAACTAGATGAGCGGATTTTGGCTTGTGCTGGAGGTTCTCTATATCCCCGTTCGTGCCCAAGGCACGGACATCGCCTGACCGCCCCCATGGGCAGACGCTTCGCGCCGCCCGCGGTCAGGCGATGTCTTTGGGTTTGGAGTTTGCGACCCGAAGGCTCTCCTGCAATTCCACAAGCCGAGTACCTTTTTTGTCGAATACAATATGCAAGTGAATTTCCAACGCTTCGAGTATATCAATTAGGGTGTCAATCGACACTTCTTCGCCATGGCTGCCAGCATTCAGAAGTGGCCTAAATAGTTCAAAAAGTTGAGCGTGCTCGCCGTGTATATCTTTTAAGGCGTCAATTCTTGCGCCCAAAGGAAATCGGCGACCTTTTTCATTTTTTCTGGCAACGCCGTGGTGGTCCAATAGACTTTCAATAGCCTGCCGAAGAGCGTTAGCTGCTAGCTGCTTTTGTGACCAATAAACATCGAAGACAGCTAAGAGTGCCACCTCAATAGACGGTGGCAAACCGTTCGGCAGTTCAATTATGTGAGGTGAGGGGTAAATAAAATCAAAATTGAAGAGTGTCTCTGGCTCACCATAGCCATCCGGATCAGCGCTTCTATGAACATGGCCTGATGCAGAAAAATATACATGCTCTCCGCATTGACTATTTTGGCACATCAATCTTCCGCCAAGCCGCAGCTTGAGATCGTCATAATCTGACCATTCTTCCTGCCACATTTTTTGAGAATAGACAGGATGCACACTTTCAATATCAGGTTCAGTAGCCAGATTTCCAATTCCGCAAGTAGGGCAGCGCAATGCTGGGAAATTTTCAACACCAAATGACCATCTGAGTGTGTGCCGATCAATCATTACTCATCTCAAACAACCCGCCCCCACAAATCATACTCGCCCGCTTCCTCAACCTCGACCGTCACGATATCCCCCACCGACAACCCCTCAAACCCTTCATCAATGAACAGGTTGCCATCAATCTCGGGGGCGTCCGCCTTGGTGCGGCAGGTGGCGGCGTCTTCGTCGATCTCGTCGATGATCACGTCTAGCCGTGTGCCGACCTTGGCCGCCAGTTTCGCCTCGGAAATGCCTTGGGCCTTTTCCATGAACCTATCCCAGCGCTCTTGTTTAACCTCTGCGGCCACATGATCGGGCAAAGCGTTTGAGCGCGCACCGGCGACGTTTTCATATTGAAAACATCCAACCCGGTCCAATTGCGCCTCGTCCAGCCAATCGAGCAGGGTTTGGAATTCGGCCTCGGTCTCGCCCGGGTAGCCGACGATGAAGGTCGAGCGCAGGGTGATGTCGGGGCAGATGTCGCGCCATGCGGCGATCTCATCGAGGGTTTTAGAGGCGGCGGCGGGGCGGGCCATGCGTTTCAGCACGTCGGGGTGGGCGTGTTGGAACGGGATGTCGAGATAGGGCAGGATTAAGCCATCGGCCATCAGCGGGATCAGATTGCGGACGTGGGGGTAGGGATAGACATAATGCAGGCGGATCCAGAGGTCTTTGCCAGCGCCAAGCGCCCCCAAGTCGCGGGCAAGATCGGTGATATGGGCGCGGTGGCCGCGGTCCTCATTGTGTTTGATGTCGACACCGTAGGCAGAGGTGTCCTGGGAAATGACCAAAAGTTCCTTAACGCCATTCTCAACCAGTTTTGCGGCCTCGCGGATCACCGCATGGGCGGGGCGCGATTGCAGGCGGCCGCGCATGTCGGGGATGATGCAGAATTTGCACTTATGGTTACAACCCTCTGAAATCTTAAGATAACTGTAATGGCGCGGGGTCAGGCTGACCTGTTGGGCAGGGAGCAGGTCGATGAAGGGATCGGGGCTGGGCGGCACGGCCTTATGCACAGCGTCAAGGACTTGTTCATATTGATGTGGTCCAGTGACGGCCAATATACGCGGATGGTGTTCGCGAATATAATCAGGCTCGGCGCCGAGGCATCCGGTGACGATCACGCGACCATTCTCGGTTAGGGCCTCGCCGATAGCATCCAGCGATTCGGCCTTTGCGGAATCCAGAAACCCGCAGGTGTTGACGATCACGGCGTCCGCGCCTGCATAATCAGGCGACACGCCGTATCCTTCGGCGCGCAGGCGGGTGAGGATCCGCTCGCTGTCGACCAACGCTTTGGGACAGCCCAGCGAGACCATGCCGATGGTCGGCTGGCCTGGGCGGGCTGGATTGGAGATCTTGGCCTTTGGCGCAAGATCAGGGCGTAAATTAGGTGGGTTTGTACTCATGTTCTGCGCTATAAGCCAAGCAAAGGGTCTGGGAAAGGCCCTGCGTTTGAGTGAGGAGTGTTGGCGATGAGATTGATAAGACGATTGCTCGGCATCATTGTGTTGATTGTGGTGGTGGCGGTGGGGTCGCTGTTTTTACTGCCTGCGGACCGGATTGCCAAAATTGCATCGGACCAGTTGCGCAAGGCTACGGGCCGCGAGGTCACGATAAGCGGCGATGTGTCGATGACATTCTGGCCTGTGTTGGGCGTGACCGCGGGGCAGCTTGAGGTGGGCAATGCCGATTGGGCCAAGGACGGCGCGATGCTGACGACGTCCAATGCAGCGATTGGCGTTGATGCATGGTCACTGATCACGGGCGATATCAAGATCACCAACATCGAGGCGCAAAGCCCGACGATCCGGCTGGAACAGCGCAAGGACGGGCGCGCATCCTGGCAATTCTCGACGGGGACGGGCGCACAGGAAGCCGAGATTGCGACAGAAACATCGCCCGCGCGCGAGGCCAAGACGGTCACGATCCAGAAGCTGAAGATCACGGATGCGACGTTGATTTATGACGCGGAAGGCGCCGATCTGGTGTCCTATAGCGGTGTTGATCTGGCGCTGGATTGGCCCGATGCTGTGGGGACCGCCGATATCGTGGCGTCGCTAAGTCCGGCGCGCGGCAAGGTCACGGTCGAGGCGAGCATTGATCAGTTTGCCAGTTTCCTGACCGGCGCGGTGCAGCCGTTGCGGGCAAGGTTGAGCGCCAAAGGGGGAGGATTTACCCTGACCGGGCGCGGGTCGTTGAACGGGTCGGTTGCAGGTGATCTGTGGCTGAAAACCAGCGATACGGGCGCGTTTCTGGGCGAGTTGGGGGCAGGCGATGTGGCGCTGCCTGCCAGGCTGGGTCAAAAAACGGACATCAAGGCACAGCTGACGCTGACGCCTGACAGACGTCTGGCGCTGCGCGAGTTGGTCGCGGATCTGGGCGGCAATACCTTGCGCGGTGGGGCAGATATTGGCCTGAACGGGACACCGCAGGTCAATGCGACGCTGCGCGCGGGTGCGCTTGATCTGACATCTGTAACGGCCGGTGACGGGGCAAGCGGCAGTGGCGGTGGTGGCAGCACGGCAAGCAGTACTGGTTGGTCTAAAACGCCGATTGATGCCTCGGGCCTTGGCAGTTTCAATGGGGTAATCTCGCTGGCTGCGGACAGTATTGATCTGGGCACGCTCAAGTTGGGGGCGACGCAAACCCTGTTGACCAACGACAAGTCGCGCATGGTATTTGCGCTGCGTGATGTGGCGGCTTATGGCGGTAAATTTGTCGGCGAGTTTGTGATGAACAACCGCAGCGGGCTGTCGGTCGGCGGCAAGCTCAAAGCGTCAGGCGTTGATATGCAGCCGCTGTTGATTGATCTTGCGGACCTGAGCAAATTCAGCGGCAAGGGCGATGCCGATATTTCGTTTCTGGGCAGCGGTCAAAGCGTCGATGCGATCATCCGATCGCTTTCGGGCAATGGCGGGGTCACGGTCGGGCGGGGCGCAATCGAGGGGATTGATCTGGACAAGTTGCTGGGGTCGTTTGACGTTGAAGGGGGCACCACGGTGTTCGATTCACTTAGCGCAAAGTTCATCATCGCTCAGGGGATCCTGCGGAATGATGACCTGTTGATGCTTTTGCCGAATTTCAACGCTACGGGTGCCGGTCAGGTCAATATCGGCGCGCAGACGCTGGATTATACGGTGGTGCCCAAGGCGCTGCGGGTGAACGGCGAACGCGGGTTGGCAGTGCCGGTAAGGATTTACGGGCCGTGGGCTGATCCGGCGATCAAACCTGATCTGAAAGCGGCGATTGACCTCAATTTTGACGCTGAGAAGAAGGAAGCGGAAGAGCGGGTGAAGCAGAAATTGCAGGAAAAGCTCCAGAGCGAATTGGGCGTGACTGCGCAGGACGGGCAATCGGTTGAAGAGGCGCTCAAGGACGAGCTGGAGAACAAGCTGAAAAAAGAACTGTTCAGAATATTCGAGTGAAGGCCCGGCTGGTCGAAGTCTTGGGTTTCACACGTGACGATGCTGGGGTAAACGAAGGCGACACACGAACACAGGAGCGTCCCATGGCCAATGACCTTTTCAACAGCTTTATGACCGGACCGGATGAAAATGGCCGCTTTGGCGATTTTGGTGGCCGGTTCGTGTCTGAAACCCTGATGCCGCTGATTTTGAAACTGGAACAGGAATATGAGAAGGCCAAGACCGACGATGCGTTCTGGGCCGAAATGCACGACCTTTGGACCCATTATGTGGGCCGTCCCAGCCCGCTGTATTTTGCCGAACGGCTGACCGATCATCTGGGCGGTGCCAAGGTGTACATGAAGCGCGACGAGCTGAACCATACCGGCGCGCATAAGATCAACAATGTGCTGGGCCAGATCATTCTGGCGCGGCGCATGGGTAAAAAGCGGATTATTGCGGAAACCGGCGCGGGTCAGCACGGCGTTGCGACGGCGACGGTCTGTGCCAAGTTCGGGCTGAAATGCGTAGTTTATATGGGCGCGCATGATGTGAAGCGCCAGGCACCAAACGTGTTTCGGATGCGGTTGCTGGGGGCCGAGGTCATTCCGGTGACGTCCGGTCGTGGCACACTTAAAGACGCAATGAACGATGCGCTGCGCGACTGGGTCACAAACGTACGCGATACGTTTTATTGCATCGGCACGGTTGCGGGGCCGCACCCGTATCCGGCGATGGTGCGTGACTTCCAAAGTATCATTGGCAAGGAAGTCCGCGAGCAGATGATGGCCGCCGAAGGACGGTTCCCCGATACATTGATCGCCGCAATTGGCGGCGGGTCCAATGCGATGGGTTTGTTCTATCCGTTTCTGGATGACAAGGAAGTCGGCATCATCGGCGTCGAGGCCGGCGGCAAAGGTGTGAACGCCAAGATGGAGCATTGCGCGTCGTTGACTGGCGGGCGGCCCGGTGTGCTGCACGGCAACCGGACGTATCTGCTGCAAGACGATGACGGGCAGATTCTGGAAGGGTTCTCGATTTCTGCGGGTCTGGATTATCCGGGTATCGGGCCCGAACATGCATGGCTGCACGACATTGGCCGCGCAAAATACGTGTCGATCACCGATGTCGAGGCGCTCGAGGCGTTCCAGTTGTCGTGTGAGTTGGAGGGGATCATTCCGGCGCTGGAGCCATCACATGCCCTCGCGCATGTGATGAAGATCGCACCCGAATTGCCGAAAGATCACATCATCTGCATGAACATGTGCGGACGTGGTGATAAGGATATCTTTACCGTGGCCAAGGCGCTTGGGTTTGAAATGGGTGAGTTCGCCTAGGGGCGAATTGAAGGCTCTGCCTTCAAACATCCGGGATATTTTTGACCAAAAAGAAAACAGGGCGGCGCGCGCTAGCGCGTCAGCTCCAGAATATCGAAATCGCTTTCTACCGCCGGGGAAGGGAACATCAGCCGCGCGCGGGTCGGGCTGATCCGCTCAAGGATGGCGACATCGGTTTGCACGCTGCCATCCGATACGAAATCATCGGGCAGATCAGCGTAGTCCGGCGGGGTCTGTCCGGCAACATACCCCATGCCAACATAGACGGCGCGGCCATCGCGAAAGGTGACTTTGCCTTTTGTGCGTTGTGATCCGGTCAGTTTTTCAAAGCGGAATCCATTATTTTCGATGTCGAACCGGCATTTGAACGGGCTGTAGACCACCAAGGCTGTGCCGCCGCCCAGTTTCAATGTGCGGCAGGTCCAGTCGCCGTTCAGGCTTTCGTCAAAGGCAATCTGGGGTGTGCCTGACAGGGCTTGGGTCAACGCCGTGACATCAGCGGGGGAGCCGCCGGAAAGTGCCTGCAAGACAGCACCGCCCGCAGCAGCGGTGAAGCCGTCAAGCCGCGCGGCGTCCGCAGGGCGCAGCGGTGTTTCGGCAGCGGCAGGCAAGGCCAGCACAGAGCACAAAGTCAATATCAAGCGGGCGAGCATGGCAGTAGCTTTCCTCGTTATCGTTTAAGCAGCGGGGTCTGTATCAATGGCATGCGCGCGCAGTATCGCAAGCGGGACCACGTCCAGGGCACGCAGATGCGTGGCGGCCAGATGTACCTTTGGCGCGCAGCCCTCGTCGGCGGCTTGCAGGAAACGGCCTGCGCACAGGCACCATGGATCGCCGGGGTTCAACCCGACAAAGCCGAATTCAGGACGGGATGTGCTCAGGTCATTTCCGACATATTTTGAATAGGCCAGAAATTCGGCAGTCATAACGGCGCAGACAGTGTGGCTGCCCTGGTCTTGGGTGCAGGTGTTGCAATGGCCATCGCGAAAGTACCCGGTGACAGGATCGGTGCCGCACAGGGCAAGGGGATTGTTCAGAACATTCAGGCTTGGATCAGGGGTCATAGCAACCTCACAGGCTGGACGCGATGAGGCGAAAGATTTCCTCGTTTTGTTTGGACACGCCCGCATCGCGGAACTGGCGGTCGGCGGCGGTTGTGGCGATCACCACGTCACGTGCGGTGTCGATATAGATGTACTGGCCATAGATGCCGCGTGCCATATATGCGCCGGGTGCCGAGCCCGCAGGTATCCACCACTGATAGCCGTAGCCGGTTTCACCCGCTGCTGTGGGCGCGCTGGGGACGGTTGAGGCAGCAACCCACTCGGCTGGCACGATCTGTTTGCCTTGCCATGTGCCACCTTGGGCGAACATCTGGCCAAAGCGGGCATAATCGCGTGTCGTCATATTGAGGCCGCCGAGCACGAACGCCGTGCCAACGCCGTCGGTCAGATAATAAGGGGCGGTTTCCACGCCCAGCGGCACGATCACCTTTTCGCTCAGCAGGTCCGCGATACTGCGACCCGAGGCCCCGCGCACCACCATGCCAACGACATGGGTGTCGATAGAAACGTATTGCCATTGCTGGCCCGGCTCCGCAAAGCGGGTCGTCAGGTCAGCGGTAAAATCATCCATTTTGCCGCCCAGTGCCAGCACACGCCCCATCCGGTTGATATCTGAATTGAAGTCGAGATAATCCTCGTCAAACGTCACACCGCTCGCCATGTTCAGCACATTGCGCAGGCTGGCACCGTCATAGGCGCTCCCCGCCAGTTCGGGGGCATATTTCGTCACAGGGTCATCCAGCGATGCAATCGCGCCCTCGTCGATCAGGATGCCGACAAGCGCCGACAGATAGCTTTTGGCGACCGACCACGAGATGCGCAGATCGTCCGCAGTGGTGCCCTGAAAGTAGTTCTCGTAGACAATTTTACCGTCTTTGAGTACCACAAGAGACGTCACTGTGCGGTCGGCGATCCAGTCCGTAACTGCGGCGGGCAATTCGGTTTGGGGGCCATAGGACAGCTCGCTTGTCGGGGCATTGCCGCGTGACACGGGTGTGGTCAGGAAGGCGGCGTCCATATGGCTGAAATTCTGGACGATCTTTTCTTGCGAGAACAGGGAGTTCACAGCCAAAAGGCGCGTGATCTGTTCGCGTTTCCACAGGCCGATCACAACCGCAGCCAGCACCAGAGCCAATAAAATACGGCCCAGCCATTTTCCGAATGTGCGCATGTCTAAGCCTTTCTGGTTCGGTCTGATGTTTCAATGTATCCAACCACAGCCTCCCGAAAGGTGCCAGAGCAAGATGATTTACCCTGCGTAGTGCCAGTTGATCCAGCGGCCATGGAAATCGACACGACCCAGATCAAAATTCAGATCACCGGGCCAGAGGCGCAGGGTCAGCAGCGCGCCTTCTTTGCCAGCCGTTTCGCCGTCACTTTCCATCGACAGCCACGCAAGGGGCCGGTTTTTTGTTGCCTGCGCGCCAGCAGCCTCGATCAAGGCGCGGCCACGGTTTTGGACGTCTTTGGGGAAATACTGCCACGCGACCGTATGCTGGATCAGGTGCAACCGGCCTTGCGGCGTGCTGTGCAGGCGGGGTGCCAGCCAGTCGATGGCATCCCCCTTGGCAATGGGCGCATCCGTGATGGAGGCGGCGGAGCGGGTCATCCACAAACGGTCCGGCTGGTCCGCCCAAAGATACGCGGTGAGGCGCAGCAGATGATCGGCACGTTTAGGGTCAAGCGGGTTAAGGTCCACGCCCGCGCGCGTGGCGATGCGGGGTGCAACATCGGGGGGCATCGGGCCGGTCCAGTCAGGTGTCAGGATCACGGCGGGTATCGGCGATCCGATGCGCCTGCCTGCAACCTCGATTGCATAATGATCCCACATCAGGTTCAGACCGCCACTGGCCCCAAGCTCGCTCAGGCAGATCGGCAAGTTGAAGTGTTGCACCGCAACCCGCGCACCCGCGATCAGCGCGACAGAGCGGCGCACTTCGTTGGTCTGGGGCGGGCTTTTGCACCATTGCATCAAGAAGAGTTCATGGCTTTTCAGCGCATCCAGAACCGCGATGCGCAACGCTTCGTCAGTGGCCTGTGCGGGCGGATAGACGGCAGCAAGATCAGGCGCATCGTTCTGCAACACCAGCGCATGCAATCCGCCCGTAATGCGCAGGGGCAGTGAATGGCCACGCGGCCCGATATCGCCGGTGAAACCCGCAAACATCTGGTCCAATGCGCTGTCTTGCGGCCAATGCGTTGCCAGTTGCCGCAAGAGCCTGTGCATGAACGGCGAGCCAAGCTGCTGGCACGCCTCTGCCTGCGCCTGGAACGCGTCTTTCAGGGTCATTTGAAACGGTCCATCAGTTTTTGCATCGGATTGCGGGTGTCCTTGTTGTGGCTGTCCTCGGCGGGTTCAGGCGGGATAGATATTTCCTGAGCTGGTCTCGTTCCCGTGCCGGGACGTGGTGGCGAGAGGCGCAGGCCGACGGCGTTCATGAATTTCGAGGGATCATCTGCCGCCAGATAAGATGCACCGTCGCTGGTACCGCGCAACACATCGTCCAGCCATGCCTCGTCCGCCTTGGGGAAATCATGCAGGACATAGCCCGGCACCGCGTCTTTGTGACCGGGATGGCCGACGCCCAGACGCACGCGCGCATACTCGGGACCGATATGCGCATGGATCGAGCGCAAGCCGTTATGGCCCGCATGACCGCCACCGGTTTTGCATTTCACCTTGCCGGGGGCGAGATCGATCTCGTCGTGGAATACGATGACATCCGCGGGCTCGATTTTATAGAACCGCATCGTCGCCTGCACCGACTGGCCCGAGAGGTTCATAAAGGTTTCTGGTTTCAGCAAGACGGCGCGATCCGAGGCAAAACGGCCCTCGCTGACCGCGCCGTTATGTTTTCCCTTCCACGGGCCGAACCCGTGATCGGCTGCGATCCGGTCAAGCGCCATGAAGCCGATGTTGTGACGGTTACGGGCATATTTGGCACCGGGGTTTCCGAGGCCGACAAACAGTTTCATGGGATGGCTCCTGTGGTTGACAGGAGTTTAGCAGGTGCCACCGGCGAGGGGAATGGTTGGGTATGGCGGGCGCGGGTGCAGGGTTATATGCTGCTTCGACGCGCGTGGCACACCGTGCATACCTCTTCCGGCATGTTGCGGCTTTCACGCCATTTATGAAGCCCAAAAAAGCAGAATATTCTCATTGTAAAATCTCCGTTTCAGGAGCGACGTGTTCAAACGAGCGAAGAATTATGCCCAACCGTCGCTAAATTTTTTTGATAAAAATCATTAAATCGAAAGACATCTTCAAAACCGAAGATGTTATAAAATTTTATTAACATAATTATGAATTGCGATTGATCGGATATCAACGGATTTGATCAGCAATTCATTACAATAACATGTTTTAATTTTCCCAACGCAACTCTCGGGTATTTCTGGATAAATACTGCTATCTATAGTTGTTTTTCCGGTATTTTATTTGGATTAAATAAGATCAATAGTCCGATTCTTCAGCAAGTTTCTAAATGATCAAGTCGTGATCATTGATTTGGGACAACAAAAAACGGGGCCACCTGAATGACCCCGTTCCAAGACGTACAGCAGAGTGCTGGACTTATTCTTCGCTGTCGCCTTCACCCTGCTCGGATGTTGGCACCTCGTCTGCGGCTGTATCGTCTTCGTCCTCATCATCTTCGCTCTTGAGCGCGGATGGGGCAGAGATTTGGGCGATCACAAAATCGCGGTCGATCACAGGCTTTGACCCTTCCGGCAATGTCACGTCGGAAATTGTCAGGCTGTCACCGATTTCCAATGCGGAAATATCGATGGTGATGCTTTCAGGGATGTCGGATGCGGTTACAACCAGTTCGATTTCCGGACGCACCAGGTTCATGGTGCCGCCTTTTTTCAGGCCTGGGGACGCTTCTTCACCAACAACTTCAACATTGATGAACAGGTTGATCTGTGTGGTCCGCTTGAGGCGCATGAAATCGACGTGCGTGGGCAGGTCTTTGACAATGTGACGCTGAACATCGCGGCAAATGACGCGCACGTCATCGTGGCCTTCGACCTTCATGTTGAACAAAGTTGCCTTAAAACGGCCCTTGCGCAGCATGGTCAGCAGCTTGTTGAAATCGAGGGTGATCGGCAGCGGGTCGGTGTCGCCGCCAAAAACAATTCCTGGCACCAAACCGGCACGACGTGCCTGACGAGCGGCGCCCTTGCCTGTCCCCGTGCGAACCTGGGCTTCAAGATCTGGAATCTTTCCTGCCATTTTAATCTCCAATATGTATAGGGCGGGGCTCCTCCAAGGCTGTAGTCCCCGCGTGAAGTGGCGCGTATAGAACGGTTTGGAGTTGTTGGAAAGATCAAATTCACTGACGTTGTGGATGCTGTGTTGGCATTCGGCCATGCCCGTGGCAAAGGCAGCGGCATGAGTATCAAACATGATCTGTATCTAAGCCGCAAACCATTGGCGGGCTTTGTCGCCATCGGTGTGGCGTGGGCGGTGTATTTTGCGCATATGCCGGTGATCAAGGCCAATGTCGACGCGTCCGACGGGGCGTATGGCTTGGCGGTATTTTTTGCAGCACTGGGCGCTATTGCCGCGATGTGGCTGGCCCCGCTGGCGCAGCGGTTTGCGGGGGGCAAGGCGTTGCCCTGTGCAATTTTCGTGGTGGGCCTTGGCATGCTTGGGGCGAGCTTTTCGTCGCTTCTGGTGGTGCTGGCCTTTGCTTTGCTGGTGGCCTCGATGGGGTCGGGCGTTACCGATGTCTTGATCAATGCGCGGGTAGCCGAGATCGAGGCGCGGTCGGGGCGCACGTTGATGAACCTCAATCATGCGATGTATTCATTTTCCTATGCCGGTGCGGCGCTGACGGCAGGCGTGTTGCGCGAGGCCCAAGTGGATTTGCGGATGATATTTGCGGGGTTGCTGGTGGTGCTGATGACGCTGGCCTATGCCGCGCGGGATGTCAGCCCGAACATTGAAGACGATGACGGGGCCGACCCCAAAGACATGCCGCACCGTTTGGTTCTGATGGCAGGTCTGGTGGTGCTGGTAGCGTTTCTGGCAGAGGCCTCGTCGGAGGGGTGGTCCGCACTGCATCTGGAACGCACGCTCGGCGGCACACCGGGCGAGGGCGCTTTGGGGCCTGCGTTGCTGGGCCTGACCATGGGGATCGGGCGGCTGTCGGGGCACGGGTTGGCGCGGTTTATGCGCGATACGACACTGATGCTGGTGGCGACCTTGGTGTCCACCTGCGGGCTGTTGATTGCGGGCCTTGCGACATCGGTGCCCATGGCGCTGGCAGGGTTTGCGCTGGGCGGATTGGGGATTTCTGTCGTCGCCCCGCTGGCGCTGGCTTTTGTGGGTCGCAGCGTGCCAAGGGCCGCACGTCTGGCCGCGATCAGTCGTGCCTCGGTGCTGGGGTACGGGGCATTTTTCTTTGGCCCGCCGTTGATGGGGCTGCTTTCGCAGGGGTTCGGGTTGCGTACTGCGTTTGTGGTGATCGCGGTACTGCTGGCGGTGACGGCATTGGCGCTGATCCCGGCATTGGCACGAAGGGCGCGTTAGTCCTGCCAGTCGCCGCTGAAATGCTTGGGGATCAACAGATTGTGCCGCCCCAGATCCGTCACTGATGTTTCGCCACACAGCGCCATTGTGGTATCCAGCTCCTTGTGGATCACCTCAAGCGCCTTGGTCACACCGGCTTGGCCCATTGCGCCCAATCCGTAAATGAATGCGCGCCCGATGTAAGTGCCTTTCGCCCCCATCGCCATCGCCTTGAGCACGTCCTGACCCGACCTGATTCCGCTGTCGAGATGCACCTCGATTTTATCGCCAACAGCATCAAGAATTGCGGGCAGTGCGGTGATGGAACTGACAGCACCGTCCAACTGCCGACCACCATGATTGCTGACAATGATCGCATCAGCACCAACCTTGAGCGCCATTTTGGCATCGTCCGCATCCAGAATGCCCTTGATGATCACCTTGCCGCCCCACATCTTGCGGAACTGTGCAATGCGGTCCCAGTCCAAGGCCTGATCAAAGGCCTCGGCGGTCCAGGACGACAAGGAAGAGGGGTCTTTCACGCCCTTGGCATGGCCAACGATATTACCAAAGAAGCGCCGCTTGGTTTGCAGCATTTCCAAACCCCACGGCACTTTGGTCGCGAGATTTGCCATGGATTTCAGGGTGAATTTGGGCGGTGCGGACAGGCCGTTTTTCAAATCCTTGTGGCGCTGGCCCATGATCTGTAGGTCAACCGTGATCACGATGGCCGAACAATTAGCGGCCTTTGCCCGGTCAAAGAGCCGCTGCATAAAATCATCGTCGCGCAGGGTATAGACCTGAAACCAGAAGGGTTTGGTCGTCACGCTGGCCACATCTTCGATGGAACAGATCGACATGGTGGACAGGGTGAAGGGCACGCCAAAGGCTTCAGCCGCGCGGGCCGCCTTCATCTCGCCGTCCGCGCTTTGCATACCTGTCAGGCCAACAGGGGCAAGGGCGACGGGCATGGTGACATCCTCGCCGATCATCCTGGTCGCCGTACTGCGCCCGGTCATGTCCACCGCAACGCGTTGGCGTAGCTTGATTTTATCAAAATCCGATGTGTTCTCGCGAAACGTCTGTTCTGTCCAACTGCCGGATTCCGCATAGTCAAAGAACATTCGCGGCACGCGGCGTTCGTAGATGCGTTTGAGGTCGGCGATGTTGGTGATGACGGACATGGCGGGTCTTTCGATATTGGTCATGTTTGTTTACCAATCGCAGAGGTGAAGATCAATTGGCGATTTCGGGTTGAGTGGTGCAATATCGTACTATATAGATGGTGCGAAGTTGCACCAAATAGGGAATCGGACCATGACACTCTCACGTCGTAGAACTTTGGCTTTGATCGGGGGCGGTATCGTCGTTGCCGCCGGCACCGGCGCTGCCGGATTTCTCACCACCCGCACCCCGCACGATGCCTTGCGCCCATGGGACAGCGCTGGCTCATATGACGACCCGCGCTTGAACGCGCTGAGCTATGCGTTGCTTGCGCCCAACCCTCATAACCTTCAGCCGTGGCAAGTCGCCCTGATCGGCGAGGATCGGCTGCGTCTGTACCATGATCCCGACAAGACACTTCCCGAAACAGACCCTTACGGGCGTCAGATTACGATCGGACTTGGCTGTTTTCTGGAGCAGATGGTGCTGGCCGCAGGGGCGTCTGGATATGAGACGAAGTTGACCCTGTTCCCGGATGGGCCCGCAGGCGCGATTGCCGAGGCGAGCTTTACGCCCGGCGGTACACCGGACCCGCTGGCGCGTCACATGATGAACCGCCGCTCTTGCAAAGAGCCGTTCGAGGATCGGGCACCCACAGCAGAGCAGGTGGCCGAACTGCAGCGCCTGGCGGATATCTATGTAGACCCCGAAACAGTCGAAACCTTGCGTGAATTGACCTGGGATGCGTGGATGGTCGAGACGATGACCCCGCGCACGATGATGGAAAGTGTGGACCTCATGCGTTTTGGCAAGGTCGAGATCAACGCAAACCCTGACGGTATTGATCTGGGCGGCCCGTTTCTGGAAAGCCTGATGGTCGCGGGTGTATTGGGCCGCGAAGTACAATCAGACCCACAGAGCAGCGGGTTTCAGCAGGGGGTCGAGATTTACCGCGAAATGCTGGCGGCCACATCTGCCTATGCTGCGATCACAACACCAGGCAATACCGCCGCCGATCACATCGCGGTCGGGCGGCAATGGCTGCGGCTGAACCTTGCGACCACGGGGATGGGGCTGGCATTGCATCCCGTCAGTCAGGCGTTGCAGGAATACCCCGAGATGCAGTCGCAGTACGACGCCGCGCATAAGATTTTAGCATCGGACGGAGCTACGGTTCAAATGTTGGGCAGACTGGGCTATGGTCCACAAACGCCACGCACGCCGCGCTGGCCGATTGAGGCGAAACTGATTGACCGACCCGGATAACCCTCCCCTGCTTTTTGAGGTATTCAAAGAGATCGGGATCATCGAACAACTCAGCCGCACTATGCTTGAGGCGCGATTGCCCAAAGGGTTGATCGCGCCGCATTTTGCGGTGTTGAACCATTTGATCAATCGCGGTGACGGGGCGGTGCCCATTGACATGGCGCGTGCCTTTCAAGTGCCGAAAACCTCGATGACACATACGCTAAAGGGGTTGATGGCGCATGGGCTGATCGACATGGTCGATAACCCCGATGACGGGCGGTCAAAACGGGTTTGGTTGACCGAGGCGGGCCGCAAGATGCGCGATGAGGTCGTGCACGCGCTGGCACCGGATTTTGCAAAAATCGAAGTCCAGTTTGATACCGACGCCTTGGCGCAGATCAAACCAACGTTAACCGCCCTGCGCCAATACATGGATACTGCGCGCGACCGCTGATCAGATCAAACCGAATGCGCCCCGTCTGAAAGCGTCTTCACAAACGCCAGCACATCCGCGACGCTGTCGCCCTTGGCGATGCGCGACACAATGGCGGATCCGACAACCACTCCATCGGCAACCTGTGCAATCGCGCGGGATTTCTCGGGGGTGTTTATGCCAAAGCCAACGATCACCGGCAATCCGCTGGCCTTTTGGATGCGCGTGACTTCGGGGGCCACATCAACTGCGTCCGCCTCGGCGGCACCCGTGATGCCCGTGATCGAGACATAATACACAAAGCCAGATGTGTTTTGCGCAACGCGGGGCAGGCGGGCATCATCGGTGGTTGGTGTGGCCAAACGGATAAAATTCAGCCCCGCCGCCTGGGCGGGCAGGCACAATTCGCTGTCTTCCTCAGGGGGCAGATCAACCACGATAAGCCCGTCAATGCCCGCCGCAACCGCCGCCTTCAGGAAGGCCTCGACGCCCATGGAATAGATCGGATTGTAGTAGCCCATCAGCACAATCGGAGTGGTGTCATCGTCTTTGCGAAAGGCAATCGCAAGGTCCAGTGTGCGGCGCAGGGTCATGCCCGCCGCCAATGCCCGTTGACCGGCCAGTTGGATCGTTGGTCCATCGGCCATCGGATCGGTAAAGGGCAGACCAAGCTCGATGATATCGACGCCCGCAGCAGGCAGGCCGCGTACGATGGCAAGCGAGGTATCAAAGTCCGGATCGCCCGCCATTACATAAGACACAAACGCCTTTTTCCCGGTGGCTTTGAGGTCGGAAAATTTGGTGTCGATACGGGTCATGATGGGCGCTTTCCTAAGGTGTTGACCTGCAATGCCGAAAACGGTGGGGAAAATCAATGTGGCAATGATGAAATTGCCTCTGTCGCCGAAAGGGTTGGACCGCGCTTGCGCCTGTGCTCTCTCGCGATTAGAAGCGCCCTGATAAGATCGGGAGAATGAGATGGGTTTCAAAATGGGTATCGTGGGTTTGCCGAACGTTGGCAAATCGACACTTTTCAACGCGCTGACCCGCACCGCCGCCGCACAGGCCGCGAATTTTCCGTTTTGTACGATTGAACCCAATGTGGGCGAGGTCGCGGTGCCCGACGCGCGGCTTGATAAACTCGCCGAGATTGCCAAGTCCAAATCCATCATCCCGACGCGCATGACCTTTGTCGACATCGCGGGTCTGGTCAAAGGTGCTTCCAAGGGCGAAGGATTGGGCAACCAGTTTTTGGCCAATATCCGTGAGACAGACGCGATTGCCCATGTGCTGCGCTGTTTTGAAGATGGCGATGTGACCCATGTCGAGGGCCGCGTGGACCCGGTGGCAGATGCCGAAACCATCGACACCGAACTGATGCTGGCCGATCTGGAAAGCATCGAAAAACGCCGCGCTGGATTGGTGCGCAAGATGAAGGGCAACGACAAGGACGCGGTGCAACAAGACCGCCTGCTGGCCGCTGCCCAAGCCGCGATTGAAGCGGGCAACCCCGCACGTGTTGTCGAGGTCGACGAAGACGACCGCAAGGCGTGGCGCATGCTGCAACTGCTAACGACGAAGCCGGTTTTGTATGTCTGCAACGTCGGTGAAAGCGATGCATCCGAGGGCAATGCGTTATCCACCAAGGTGGCCGAAATGGCCGCCGCCCAAGGCAACGCGCATGTGATAATTTCCGCCCAGATCGAAGAAGAGATCAGCCAGCTTGAGCGTGAAGAAGCGCAGATGTTTCTGGATGAAATGGGGTTGAGTGAGGCGGGATTGGATCGCCTGATCCGCGCTGGGTACGAATTGCTGCACCTTGAGACCTATTTCACTGTTGGTCCGAAAGAGGCGCGGGCCTGGACGATTAAGAACGGCACGTCGGCACCCAAGGCGGCTGGGGTGATCCATGGTGACTTTGAGAAGGGGTTCATCCGCGCCGAGACTATTGCCTATGATGATTTTGTGTCGCTTGGTGGCGAGGGGCCTGCGAAAGAGGCAGGCAAGATGCGGGCTGAGGGTAAAGCGTATGTGGTGAAGGATGGGGATGTGCTGCACTTTTTGTTTAATAATTAGAGCGGCAACTCATTTTGGTAGGTTAAAAATTTCTAAATGCTTTGCAGCCAATCTTTGCAAATCTCGCTTACGCTGGCCCAGTGATGGCACTGCCCGCCCTTTCGGGTCCGCAAATCTCTCATGAAACTTTTGCGGATCAAGATAAAACTGCCAGCTTTCGTATAACTCGCTGTTAAAGCTTTCGCGACCGTCGTCTATCTGTTCATCCATTCTGAAGAAGCTCTGTAAGTCTGGAATACTTACCTCACCCTGCATGGCTTGTGCATAAAGTGCTGGGTTCAAGGCTTTTAAAATAGCGAGGGATATGACGACGTATTGTGCCGAAATGTCATCGGAATAACGTCCTTCCGTTGGAATGGTTGTTATCTGGAGGACTATTAATAGCCTTTCCATTGCTCTAAGACTAATAGACCCGCGAGGTTTTATTGCTGCAAGATGATCTTCAACTAATCTATTTTGCTGTTCGTTTAACCTTGTTGCGGCGACGAGTTTTGAAAAGTAACTAATCGCAAGACTGTTGTTGAAAGAACTGTCAAAAGTTTCCGGCAACCGCATCGTCAACGTCACAAACTTCTGCAAATACATCGCCGCATTGATCCCCGCGCCATACCTCGCGGACACACTATTTTCTAATTCACGCAAATTCGCCCCCAACACAAAATGCACATGCGGCACATCAAAGAAGTGTTTGATGATTTCTAACAATGAAAGCGCGTAATCGGGGCGACAGCGGTCCAGTTCATCTACGACGATCACCAGTTTTTTGGGGTCGCCACCGTCATCATAAGGCGCGGTCAACGCAATCAAAGCATCTCGAAACTGTTTCATTGCAACCCGCGTTCCGCTTTCCCGTCTCCAAAAATCAGCCGCCGCCTTATCGAGTTCCTGGCCTGTTTGCTTCGTCAGCGCATCCAGCAATGCGCCGCCCGCTTCAGTCGCGCCGTAGCTGGCCAGCGCAAGTGCAATTCTTGTCAGTGGCAATGCGGCGTTGCGGACTTTCTGTACGGCTATTTTCCCAAAACTTGGCCCTTTATTGCCGCTTTCAAGCCGCTCGGCGATGACACCCATCAACGACGCAAGCGGGCTGCCAATAAAATCATGCGCAAATGCGTCAAAATAGACGGTTTGTGCATGATGGTCGTCGCCTTTCAGGTGTTCCCCTACCCAAGCTTGTAGAAAGAAACTCTTGCCCGTCCCCCAACCCCCATCCAGCGCGATAACCATGGGGTCATCGATCCGCTCAACAAGATCAGACAGAGCCTTGCCTGTGTTTATGCGCTCAAGCTGGTCGCCGGCTTGAGCAAAACCATCTTCATAAAGTTTGATAGCTGGTTTCGGTGGGGTAAGGCGTGCCATATTGAACTCATGATGTAAGGAACTTACCAAGACTAGTTGCGATCCGCTGAGCATTCTAGGATGGTTTTGGTTATCAATCTTTCGAATTTCCAATCCGCGTCCAGAGTAAGCAATGAGTATCGTATTTTACCCAATATTTCGGCTTGCTCCCTCTTCGCCCCATCGCTAAACGGGTCAGCGGAGATGTGGCCGAGTGGTCGAAGGCGCTCCCCTGCTAAGGGAGTAGGCCCGGAAGGGTCTCGAGGGTTCGAATCCCTTCGTCTCCGCCACCAATCCTAGAGTTTTTAATCTTATTCTATTTTAAAATCAAAGGCTTGATGGTTTATTTTGGAGGGCCTCTCCCTCCCGCACATTGTTTTGCTACCCTTTCTGCATCACGTTTTGCTACGCAGTGTGAGTATTGAAGGGGATGCCAATATGTCGAAACCTGTCCCGCGAGGGAAGACTTGGTATCTGAAGCGACGGGTTCCAGCCCGCTTTGCGCGCGTTGAAGAACGTGCCGTCATTTGGGACAGCCTTTCGACGGACCCTTATAGCGTGGCAGTTCAAAAGTCTGCGGGTGTCTGGCTCAACTATATCGAAGGCTGGGAAGCGCGGCTGGCCGGGCGGGATGGTGATGCTGCCGAGAAGTTTCGGGCAGCCCAGCAGCTTGCGGCAATTCGCGGTTTTCAGTTTCTCTCCATCGATAAGGTTGAGCAAGTTCCGCTGGAGGAAATTTTGCTACGTGTTGAGGCGTCGCGGGGCGTCAATGGTGCGCCGGACGAGATTGCTGCGTCGGCTGTTTTGGGGCGGTTGAGGCTCCAAAACTCCGGCTGTCCGCTCTCGTCGAGAATGTAGAAGTACTTGCGGCACAGGACAACCGGTTCAAGAACAGCGAGCAGATGCGCTTGTGGCGTTCACCGCGCATGCGTGCTGTGAACAATCTGATCTCGGCGGTGGGCAAGGACATTGAGGTCGCCTCTGTCGGCTCGGCTGAGGCGCGGATTCACAGAAAATGGTGACAAGCTCGTTTCAAGCGCGAAGGTCAATCGGCGGACACGGCGAACAAAGACTTCAACTATCTGTCTGGCATGCTGTCGCGGTTCTCTGATGATCTTTGACCCGTGCCCCAAATTCCCTCCAGTATGTGCGGAGTCCGTCGGGTTAAATCTGTGACCTTAAGCGGCCGTTTTGTCCAACGTCTTTCTCTGCAAGAATTCCATCGGGGTCAGGTTTCCCAAAGCTGAATGTGGTCTGTGCCAGTTGTAATCCTCCTGCCATTCTTCAAGTGTTTTACGGGCATCAACGACTGGCGGGCGCGAGGCTTTGCCGTCGGTGTTGCCGCACATGGCATTGGGACCGCCCGCGCATTTCAGGTAAATCCTGTGGCAGGAGCCGACGCTGGAATCGCCATGGCACTAAATGCTCTGCTGACAAGCCTGATCGTGCCACATTTGGTGCGCTGGCTGGTTTGAAGGCGTTTCACCTTAGTCCTCGGATGGAGTGCGGCTTGGTGTAAAGGAACTTGGCAAATTGCTGCCATCTGGAGGGCCGTGCTTATCAGAAACGCTTCCGGCCCAGAGCCGCCATTCAAGATATGTACGATTAAGGTCCGAATGCAGCCCTTATTAGCATGGTGGCTACCGGCAGGTTGGAGCCCACTTCACCGGTTCTCGGAAACCCCGCTGAAATCATCCTCTGCAAAATGGCCCCCGCCATGCGACAGGGGCCATAAAGTTTTTATGGCAGCTTCATCTCGCTGTATTCGCCACGGACATAGAGCGTGACGGTAACGTCCTGCCCATCGCGATTGCGCCAGAACCAGCCGTGATTGCCGGTGAAGGCTGCGGTCAGCACGCCTTCGTCCGTTTCCACTGCGCGGCCCTTCTCGTAGCTGATGTTTTCGCCACCGCCGTCGCCGTGCAGATCGTAGTTGACCACACCGTCCTCGACCATCCACATAAATTCGGTTTGGCCTCCTTCTTCCATGACCAGCTTCAACTCGACCCCTTCGCCAGGTGCGAGTGTTACGCTATATTGGTCTGTCCATTCAGCGGCCGCTGTCTGAGCATATGCAGAAGAAAAGAAGAGTCCAAAAATCCCGCTGCCGATACTGGATTGATCATCCGTGGCACCGCTGTTCTGAAGCTCCAGAAGCCGGTCAGCCTCGGCTTCTTCGGCAAGTTGGGTCTTGATCTCGCCCATCTCTGCGAGACCGAGGACGCCGCCGACACCAGTCGGGTCGAGGTTGTATTCAGACGGCAGGACGATGGTGACCAATAGGACCACCGCTGCGACGGCAGCATAGATGGTCGATTTGATGAGTTGTGCCGATGTTGGCAGTTCGTCGGGGTTAGGTTTGTTTCCGTTATGCATTTTCTTATTCTCCAAAATATTAAGCGACGAAGTAGCCGGTCATCTGCATTCCAAACAGAATGAATCCGGCCGACATCATCACGACATTTGCGGTGTAGGCATGTTTCCAGAAGCTGGTGGTCTTGCGCCAATAGCCCATGACGATCAGAATCATTGCGAGAGCGATCAACTGACCGATCTCGACGCCGACGTTGAAAGCCAGAAGGTTGGGGATCAGGCCGTCTTGTGCGATCTCATATTCCAGGATCTTGGTCGCCAGACCCAGCCCGTGGAAAAAGCCAAAGATGAGTGTCGCGGCCTTGGTATCGGGTTGGAATCCGAACCAACGCTGGTAAGCGCCCAGATTGTCCAGTGCTTTATAGACCACCGACAGACCGATGATGGCGTCGATCAGGTAGGCGCTGACGTTCCAGCCGAAATAGACCCCCGCCAGCATGGTTGTGGAATGGCCGATGGCGAACAGGCTGACATAGATGGCGACGTGCTTCATCTTGTAGAGGAAGAAGACGACGCCAAAGAGGAACAGCAGATGGTCATAGCCGGTGACCATGTGCTTGGCCCCCAGATACATGAAGGGGATCAGCTTCATGCCGCTGACCTCCTGGATATAGCCCTTGTCACCTTGAGTGACGGCGTGGGCATAGGCCGTGGTCGCAAAGGCGAGTAACGCCAGCAGGACCATTGCCATAAGGATCAGGGGTTGCCGCAAAGGATGCGACAGATGCCCCGACCCGTAGGATCGGTTGTGTATCATTGAAATTTTCCGCTTTGTGAAAGTATGGGATGACAGCGCCCAAGGGGCGCAGCGTCACACGCGCGGAGGTCGGTCCAGATCGAAGCCACTGCGATCCGGCATGGCATAGCTTGCCAATGCCCAGTTCGTTCGCGTCGGCAACTCCACGCCGGATGATGTGCGGGGCTGCAGGAATGCGGTGTTATGGTCGTGATCTGCTACATCATGGGCATGGCCATGATAGGCATCCATCACATTGACAATGTCTTCATGGGCATGGCCATGTTCCTCGATCTCGTCACCATGGTCGACGGCGCTTTGTGCTAGTTCAGTGACATCATGAGCCGCCATACGGGAGTTGGACGACAGAATCATACCGACCGCCAAAGCGATGGTCAGCACGATCCCAAAATAGCCCGTCACTAGCCGTGTCATTATGCTCTTTTCCGCAGGTCTAGGCCCACTTGCCTCATCCCCCAGGGGGGGTTACTTACCTATTATGACAGAACACCTACCTCATGCAACCCATCCGGCAATCGTCAAACGGCTGAAACGCGCCAACGGGCATCTGGCGAGCGTCATCAGAATGATCGAAGAGGCGCAGCCCTGTACCGATATCGCGCAGCAGTTGCACGCTGTGGAGAAGGCGATCCAGCAGGCCAAACGCACGCTGATCCAGGACCACATCGACCATTGCTTCGATAATGCCCTTATTGAGTCCGACGATTCCACTATTGCCCCTGAATTTAAAGCGATCATCAAGTATCTATGAAGGACAACTTATGCTCTCCGTCCTATCTGACCGCACCTATCGCCACTTGTTTCTAGCCCAGATCGTGGCCCTGCTCGGCACCGGGCTGGCGACAATCGCTTTGGGGCTTCTGGCATATGACCTGTCTGGCGAAAGGGCCGGATTGGTTTTGGGCACGATTTTCACAATCAAGATGGTGGCCTATGTCGGCATCGCCCCCATCGCCGGGGCTTTCGCCAACCGCTGGCCGCGTCGGACCATGCTGGTCAGCCTCGATCTGGTTCGGGCCGCCGTGGCGCTGTGCCTGCCGTTTGTGAGCGAAGTCTGGCAGGCCTACATCCTGATCTTTGTGCTGCAATCCGCCTCTGCAGCGTTCACGCCGACCTTTCAGGCGACAATCCCCGACATCTTGCCCGAAGAAGACCGGTATACCCGTGCATTGTCACTTTCACGACTGGCCTATGACCTAGAGAACATCGTCAGCCCGATGCTGGCCGCGATCCTGCTGACATTTCTCAGCTATCAGGCCTTATTCTTTGGCACCGTGATCGGGTTTGTCGGATCAGCCTTGCTTGTGGTCTCGGTCCTGTTGCCCAGCCCGCAACCAACAGCGCCACGGGGGATCTATGACCGCACCACACGAGGGATGCGGATATACCTCGCCACGCCGCGCCTGCGCGGGCTTTTGTCGCTCAACCTCGCCGCAGCGGCGGCGGGCGCGATGGTGCTGGTGAACACTGTGGTTCTGGTCCGCTCTGATCTGGGCCTTGGTGATGCTCAGGTGGCCGTCGCCCTTGGTGCTTTCGGTGGCGGGTCGATGCTGGCGGCACTCTTGCTTCCCCGACTTCTGGACAACCGCCCTGACCGCCCCGTGATGATCGGCGGAGCCGCTCTGCTTGTCGTCTCGCTTCTAAGCCTCTCTCTGATGTCACTCATCTATGACACGCAGTGGCTCCCGCTTCTCGCAGGCTGGCTGATCATCGGGATCGGTTATTCTGTCGTGCTGACCCCATCGGGGCGTCTGCTCAAGCGGTCCGCGCATGCCGAAGATCGACCCGCCGTCTACGCCGCCCAGTTTGCCTTGTCGCATGCCTGTTGGCTGGTGACATACCCTCTGGCAGGTTGGTTGATCACCGTCGCTGGTCCAGCGACTGCGTTTGCAGCTCTGGCGCTGCTGGCAGCTGCGGGGATGGTCAGTGGGGTCGTCATTTGGACGCAAGAGGATAACGGGTCAGTGCAGCACTCACATGACGATCTTCAAAGTGATCACCCGCATGTGCAGGATGGCAGAACCCACAGCCATCCAATTGTCATAGACGACTACCATCAGCACTGGCCACGGAGGCGAGAATCGGAAGTTGGCCAACAGAATGGCTGACATTGAACCAATTTTGGCCAGGGTCTCCTTGGTTTAAAGTTTTTCGATACGGGCCTGGGCGTGGCTTTTCCTCTTGGGGCGACGGTTGGCCGCGTTGGGAAACATGACCAGGAGGAATTCGTGGGGTTTGGGAGCGCGCTATGGGGAAGCGCCAATCAGGTTCAGCCGAGGATGCTGCGAGGTGGGATTGCTTGGCATCATTTCTCATCGATTGGTGCCCTTGAGCGTCTTTTTCTGAGTGCCGTGGCACCAGTTCGGCTGCATGAGGCATCATCAATTTTTGCGGATACAAACAGGTACTGGCCCTGAACGCTATACAATTCAGGGTGCAGTCGTTGATTGATGACGTGCATCTCGTCATGCGGCGGCCTTTTTGGGTGGGGCGCGGGATTGCGGTTTCTGGCCGCGTCGGAAGGTCTCGATGATGCGCATCTGCCCGCCGCAGTCGGGGCATGGCTCGCGCGGTGTGAGCGGGATGACCTCAGCGACTGGTGGGTTATCCTGTTTGGCGGTTTGTGCGCCAAGTAAGGTGCGAGCCTTTGCGATATGGGTCTTTCGCCCGGAACTGGCGAGCAGGCCATAGTGGCGGATGCGGTGGAACCGGTCCGGTAGCACATGGATCAGAAAGCGGCGGATGAACTCTGATGTGGAAAGGCGCATAACGGATCGTCTGTCGCCTTCTTTGGTCCGGTAATCTTTCCATAGGAACGTAACGGTATCGACATCAGCACTGATCAAGCGGCTGTTTGAGATCGCCACACGGTGGGTGCAGCGGCTGAGATAGGCGAGCACCTGCCCGGGTCTGCCGAAGGGTGGTTTGGCATAGATCACCGACGAAGGCAGCGGCGATAGCAGAACGGTGTTGATTTGCGTTGAGAACTGACCCGGTAGCCCCATAAATTTTCACTGAGAACTGACCCATGTAACGACGCTACCCTGACGCATTTGTTCGGGGAGATATGGAGTGATCGACATGGGATTTTTAAGTGTCATTCGACGTTGGGCATTACGTGAAGGGATGCCAATTCGTGAGATAGCCAGGCGTACTGGTCTGTCTCGCAATACCATCAAGAAGTACCTGCGAGAGGGCGCTGTTGAGCCTAAGTTCAAGGTACCCAAACGACCGAGTAACCTTGATCCGTATGCGGATCGTTTGTCTGCATGGTTGTTGGCTCAGACACGCAAATCGCGCAAAGAGCGGCGTACTGTGAAGCAGATGCACGCCGATTTGGTGAAGTTGGGCTATGCGGGATCCTATGCGCGCGTGGCCGCTTTTGCCCGTGCATGGCGTGAAGACCGGCATCGTGTGGAGCAAACAACTGGACGCGGCACGTTTGTACCACTGGTATTCCAACCGGGTGAAGCGTTCCAGTTCGATTGGAGCGAAGACTGGGCCACCATCGGAGGTGAACGGGTCAAGCTGCAGGCGGCCCACACGAAGCTCTCGCACAGCCGGGCTTTCTTAGTGCGCGCCTATCCATTGCAAACACACGAGATGCTGTTCGATGCTCATTGGCATGCATTCCGCGTGTTTGGCGGCGTGCCTGGGCGCGGTATTTATGACAACATGAAGACCGCTGTTGATCGCGTTGGCCGTGGCAAGCAGCGCGACATCAACGCCCGTTTCAAAGCGATGGCCAGTCACTATGTTTTTGAACCTGAGTTCTGCAACCCAGCGGCAGGTTGGGAGAAGGGTCAGGTCGAGAAGAACGTCCAGGATGCGCGCAATCGCATGTGGCAGATCATGCCTGTCTTCAAAGATCTGAACGAGCTGAACCAATGGCTGGAAGACCGCTGTATAGCCCTTTGGGTTGAGACTTCGCACCGGGATCTGCCGGGCACCATTGCCGACGCTTGGGAAGCGGAGAAGCCGATGTTGATGGCATTGCCGCCCGCCTTCGACGGCTTTGTAGTGTTGATTTGCGTTGAGAACTGACCCGGTAGCCCCATAAATTTTCACTGAGAACTGACCCATGTAACGACGCTACCCTGACGCATTTGTTCGGGGAGATATGGAGTGATCGACATGGGATTTTTAAGTGTCATTCGACGTTGGGCATTACGTGAAGGGATGCCAATTCGTGAGATAGCCAGGCGTACTGGTCTGTCTCGCAATACCATCAAGAAGTACCTGCGAGAGGGCGCTGTTGAGCCTAAGTTCAAGGTACCCAAACGACCGAGTAACCTTGATCCGTATGCGGATCGTTTGTCTGCATGGTTGTTGGCTCAGACACGCAAATCGCGCAAAGAGCGGCGTACTGTGAAGCAGATGCACGCCGATTTGGTGAAGTTGGGCTATGCGGGATCCTATGCGCGCGTGGCCGCTTTTGCCCGTGCATGGCGTGAAGACCGGCATCGTGTGGAGCAAACAACTGGACGCGGCACGTTTGTACCACTGGTATTCCAACCGGGTGAAGCGTTCCAGTTCGATTGGAGCGAAGACTGGGCCACCATCGGAGGTGAACGGGTCAAGCTGCAGGCGGCCCACACGAAGCTCTCGCACAGCCGGGCTTTCTTAGTGCGCGCCTATCCATTGCAAACACACGAGATGCTGTTCGATGCTCATTGGCATGCATTCCGCGTGTTTGGCGGCGTGCCTGGGCGCGGTATTTATGACAACATGAAGACCGCTGTTGATCGCGTTGGCCGTGGCAAGCAGCGCGACATCAACGCCCGTTTCAAAGCGATGGCCAGTCACTATGTTTTTGAACCTGAGTTCTGCAACCCAGCGGCAGGTTGGGAGAAGGGTCAGGTCGAGAAGAACGTCCAGGATGCGCGCAATCGCATGTGGCAGATCATGCCTGTCTTCAAAGATCTGAACGAGCTGAACCAATGGCTGGAAGACCGCTGTATAGCCCTTTGGGTTGAGACTTCGCACCGGGATCTGCCGGGCACCATTGCCGACGCTTGGGAAGCGGAGAAGCCGATGTTGATGGCATTGCCGCCCGCCTTCGACGGCTTTGTAGAACACAGTAAGCGAGTGTCGCCGACATGTTTGATCACTTTTGAGCGCAATCGCTACAGTGTGCCTGCCAGCTTTGCCAACCGGCGCGTCAGCTTGCATGTTTATCCAGAACGGCTGGTTATTGTGGCCGAGGGGCAAACCGTTTGCACACATGAGCGCATCATAGATCGGTCGCACCGCAGGCCCGGTCGTGTTGTCTACGACTGGCGTCACTACCTTGCTGTAATCCAACGCAAACCCGGCGCTCTGCGCAACGGAGCACCGTTCATTGAGATGCCAGGGGCCTTCCACAACCTACAAAGTCACATGCACCGCAGAGAAGGCGGTGACCGCGAGATGGTCGATATCTTGTCATTGGTTTTGCACCATGATGAGAATGCCGTTCTGTGTGCCGTAGAATTGGCGTTGGAGGCTGGCGTGCCAACCAAGACCCATATTCTGAACTTGTTGCACCGGCTGATTGATGGAACGCACACAGATCTTCCAGAAGTCGATCCACCTGATGCACTCGCGCTGGAAACAGCGCCAAAGGCAAACGTGGACCGCTATGATGATCTGAGACAGGTTGGGGGCAAGTACCATGCGTCATGACCCAGCAGGAGCCTCAATCGTGATCATGCTGCGCAGTCTCAAGCTCTATGGCATGGCAAATGCGGTAGAAGATTCTGGTTGCCCAGGGCGGGCCTGCTTTTGAGGCCGCAACACCTATGTTGTCCCAACTGCTCAAAGCGGAGATTGCCGAACGGGAAGTGCGCTCAATCACATATCAAACAAAGGTGGCCCGCTTTCCGTCGTACAAGGACCTCGCTGGCTTTGACTTCAAATCCAGTGACATCAATGAAGCGACCGTCAAGCAACTGCATCGGTGCGAGTTCATGGAGAACGCTGAGAACGTCGTGCTCATCGGCGGGCCTGGAACGGGCAAGAGCCATGTCGCGACCGCCATCGGTGTTCAGGCCATTGAACATCACAGGTGCAAGGTCCGCTTCTACTCAACCGTCGAACTGGTCAACGCGTTAGAACAGGAAAAGGCGCTCGGCGAAACCGGAAAGATGGCAGAGATGATGACCAAAATTGATCTCGTGATTTTGGACGAACTTGGCTACTTGCCGTTCAGTCCATCCGGCGGCGCACTGCTGTTCCATCTGCTGAGCAAACTCTACGAGCGAACCAGCGTCATCATAACCACCAACCTCAACTTCTCAGAATGGGCACAGGTTTTCGGAGATGCAAAGATGACAACCGCGCTTCTGGATCGCCTCACACACCGCTGCCACATCCTGGAAACTGGAAACGACAGCTACCGCTTCAAAGCCAGCTCAGAGGCTGCAAAGAAAAAACGAAAGGAGAAGCCAACATTGACCAACACATAAACGCTGATACATAAACAGGTGGGTCAAATCTCGGTGAAAATACCGGGTCAGTTCTCAACGCAAATCAACATGATGACGGAATAAATCGTTCGCTTGGACCTCATTTCCATTTGGAGAAAGCGAAATGGCTGAAGTCAGGGTTGCAGTTTTGGGGGCGTCCGGTTGGATGGGCAAAGTCCACACAATGGCTTACCAAACTTTTCCGCATTTCATGGGCACCGCTGGGGGGACGGCAAAAGTGGTGGCCTTGGTCGAAGAAAATGCCATAGCCGCAGCCGAGTTGTCCTTTCGCGCGCCCGAGGCAAAGATACTGCAATCCTGGCGCGAGGCGGTTCAGGACCCCGACGTCGATCTGATCGACATTTGCCTGCCCGATAGCCTCCATTATGAAGTGGCTAAGGCCGCACTTCTGGCGGGCAAACACGTCTATTGCGAAAAGCCGTTGGCAGATACGGCGGCACAGGCGCGAGAGCTTGCCGATATTGCAAAAGCAAAGGGGCTGATCACCCGGGTCGGTCACGCCTTTCCGCGCAATCCGGTGCATGATTTGGCCAAAGAAATCATCGCTGCTGGTGAAATTGGAGAGATCAACATGTTCAAGGCTTGCCAGCACGTCGACATCTATGCTGATCCGCTTGCCCCGTTCATGTGGCGCGCTGATGGCAATTTGGCCCCGACTGGCATCGTCGGTGACACTGGCACGCATGTTTTCAGCTTTATGGATTTTCTTGTGGGCAGGGTCAGTGAATTGATCGCCGACAATTTCATTGTGACACCACGGCGCCCTATCGTGTCTGGTCTTGGTTATGGCGAGCAGGTCGTATTAACGGGACAAGAACAGTGGTCGGAGGTGACCAATCCCGATGGCTCAAATATCTTGTGCAAATTCGCCAATGGTGCGCGCGGGCTGGTTGATTTTAGTCGCGTGGCGACAGGCCGCAAATTCATGCAAACCTATGAGGTTTATGGCACCAGAGGCAGCCTGTCGTATACTTATGACGAAGTGAATCGGCTGCGCTTTTACAGTAACGACGATGCCAATGGCCGTCGTGGATTTCGCGAAATTGATGTGGGCCCCGAGAATGAAATCTTTCGCGCGTTCCTACCCCTGCCTAATTTTGCGCTTGGCTATAACGAAAGCAAAATTATCGAGGTGGCAGAGGTGATCCGGTCGATCACCACGGGTCAGCAGATGTGGCCAACCTTCGAGGCCGGACACCACATCTGTCAAATTGTTGACGCCTGTATGGAATCCTCCCGCCTTGGATGCTGGGTTTCAATCGCCTGAACCACACAATGGAGGATACCGCCTTGGCTGCACCCGTTTCGCAAGACATTCTGGACGCGCTAACTGATGTGGATATGCCGCGGTTCGCGGTCGAGCCCGAATCTGCGACGTCGGTTGCGGTGCGAGGGTATCGGGTGCCGGTCCATGCCTGTGGCACCGTGGTCATGGGCAGCGGTGCCGCAGGCCTGCGTGCAGCAGTCGAGCTAAAGCGGCGCGGCACCGATGTTGTGGTGATCAGCCAAAGCGCCTGGGGCGGCACCTCGGCCTGTTCGGGGTCGGATAAACAGACGTTACATACCGCCAACACATCGGATCGCGGCGATAATTTCAAGGATATGGCGCGGACGATCCGCGCAGGCGGGGCGATGGACGAAGACACAGCTTATGTTGAGGCTGTGGGATCCGTGCGGGCGATGGCGTCGTTGCAATTTCTAGGGCTGCCGCTGCCGCAGGACGATTTCGGCGGAACGCTGCGCTATCAGACGGACCATGATGATGTTGGTCGCGCCACCAGCTGCGGGCCGCGCACCTCGCGGTTGATGGTCAAGGTTCTGGCAACCGAAGCGATCCGGCTGGGCATCGGCTTTTTCAACCACACGACGGGCGTACGCATTTTGACGGAAGGTCATGGCGGGCATTGCACTGTTGTAGGGATCCTTGCCGTGCGCCCTAAAGCCCAGACGCCTGACAATCCCTATGGGCTGACGGTATTTCGCTGCGGCGCATTGGTGCTTGCAGCTGGTGGGCCGGGCGAACTCTACCGCGATTCCGTCTTTCCCAATGGCTGCTTCGGGTCTTTGGGATTGGCACTCGAGGCCGGGGTTGATCTGGTAAATCTGACCGAAAGCCAGTTTGGGATCGGCACGCGGCGCGAAGGGTTCCCTTGGAACCTGTCGGGGACCTATGTGCAAGCGATGCCATATGTCTATTCCGTGGACGCGCAGGGCGCCGAGCATAATTTTCTGGCCGATTACTATCGAAGCACGCAGGAACTTGCCTCGAACATCTTTCGCAAGGGCTATCAATGGCCGTTTCACGCAACAAGGATGCTGGATTTCGGATCGAGCCTTGTTGATCTGGCGATCACCCGCGAAAACCAAGCGGGGCGGCGGGTGTTTATGGACTTCAACCGCAATCCAATGCCGGTTGCCGGCGATCTTGACTTTAGCCTTGACCGGCTGGATGCGGATGTTGCTGCATATCTGGCCAAGGCGGAGGCGACGCAAACGTACCCCATCGACAGGCTGCGCCATATGAATCCGCTCTCGATCGAGCTTTACTTGCGCTATAAGGTCGACATCCGGCGCGATCCGCTGGAATTCGCCGTGAACAATCAGCACATGAATGGCGGGATTGCGGTGGACACCTGGGGGCGCAGCAGCTTGGCCGGTCTTTACGCCATTGGCGAGGCGGCCGGAACGCATGGCGTGACCCGGCCCGGTGGCGCGGCCCTGAATGCGGGGCAGGTTCTGGGAACGCGTGTGGCCGAACATATCGCAGCAGATGGTCGGGCACAGACCGCGCCTGAAACTGCGGTGTCTGCGCAAATGGATCAGGCGATTGCTCATATCGAACAGGTTCTTCAGGCAGGTAGTTCGCTTGATCTGCGTGCCATAAAGGCCGAAGTGCAGGCGCGGATGAGCGATCACGCCGGCATCCTTTGCAGGCCGCAGGATGTCACCACGGCGCTTGATGCCGCGAGAAAGCTGAATAGGATGATCCGCAAGACGGGCATTTCCTATGTGCGCGGTGGCGAAATCGCGAGGGTTTTGCAATGGCAGCAGATGGCGCTGGCATCAGAGGCTGTGCTTGCGGCCTTGAATCATTACATCGGGAATAGTGGCGGCAGCCGTGGTGCGCGGGCCATTTGTGACCCGAATGGTGACGCCACCCCGATGGCAAAATCCGGCCCAATGCAGGACGTGCGCTTTCGCAAAGAAACGGCAAAGGATCAGGGTGAGCAGATCATCGTGCAGATGGTGGGCGAAGAGATGCGGATTTCTACCCGCCTCAACCGTCGTTTTGACGACACTGCCAAACCGTTTTTTGAACGGGACTGGCCGGCATGGCTGAACGGCGGGGTGTTTGATCTGGACAAGGGGCCTGCGCGCAATGCTTGATTTCAAAAACCTGAAATCTGTGGCTGTCGGTGAGGCGATGGTGGAACTGGCCCCGATCTGTGACGGAAATTACCGGCGCGGATTTGCAGGTGATACCTTTAACACCGCGTGGCATATGGCGCAGATTTTGCAAGCGCGCGCCAGCGTCGGCTTTGTTACCCGCGTCGGCGTAGATAGCATTTCCAATTCCTTTGTCGCCGAATTGGCACAGGACGGATTGGATGTGTCGAGTATTGGCCGCGATCCCACGCGGAACATGGGTCTTTATCTCATCGAATTGGAGGGGGCGGAGCGCAGTTTTCACTACTGGCGTGAATGGTCTGCAGCGCGCGGTTTGGCCTCTGACGGGGCGGCCTTGGCGCGCGCATTTGAGGGGGTAGGGCTGATCCATTTTTCGGGTATAACCATGGCAATCTTGCCTCTGGCAGACCGCGAAACGCTATTTGCGGCACTGGCCCACGCACGGGCAAACGGTGCGAGGGTGACTTTTGATCCCAATATTCGCCCCCGGCTCTGGTCGTCGATGGATGAGGCACGTCGGTGCGTCATCCAAGCGCTTACCTTGACGGACATTGCCCTTCCCAGCTTTGAGGATGAAGCCTTGATGTGGGGCGACGCAACACCCGAAGCAACGATCGCTCGCCTTGCAGCCGCAGGTGTTGGGGAGGTTGTCGTCAAGAATGGCGCAGGGCCGGTCTGGGCGATGTCAGGTGGCGCAATCATCAGCAACCCTACGCCAGAGACTCTCGGCATCTGCGACACAACCGGCGCAGGGGATGGTTTCAATGCCGGCTATCTTGCGGCCCGCTTGTTGGGACATGCACCCTCTAAGGCTGTCGCAGCAGCTCAGCAATTCTCAGGCCAAGTGATCCGGCACTTTGGCGCGCGTCTGCCGAAAGCCCTAATTTCAGCGATGGTCTAAGCCGACTTAACCACTGCGCAGTTGACGCACAATTGCGGCTGCCTCGGCGGTGTTTTCGCGGATCACGTCCCAATTTTCAGCGGTGATGTCCGCTGCGGTGGCAATCCATGTGCCGCCAACAGCGCGCACCCGCCCATAGCTCAGCCACTCGGCCAAGTTGTCCCGCGTCACACCACCCGTCGGATTGAACCCGATACCGGTGTGCAGATACGGACCCGCGATGTTTTTCAGCATCGTAAGCCCGCCAGCCGCCACAGCGGGAAAGAATTTAACCAGGTGACAGTCTGCGCGTAGAGCAATTTGCAGATCTGAAGGGGTCATGATGCCCGGTGCAAAAGGCAAGCAGATTTGTGCTGCATGATCCAGAACTGCGTGATCAATTCCGGGTGACAGGGCAAACATCGCGCCCGCAGCGAGTGCCGCATCGGCTTGGGCTTGGTTCAGCACCGACAAGCATATTCGGGCAATGTGCTGCGATCTGGCGGATGTTCTCGACGGCTGCAGAGGTTCGAATGGTCACTTCGATCACCGAAAATCCTCCCTTTGCCAGCGCATCGGCCAGAGGCAACGCGCGACGCGCATCTTGAATTGCGAAGACGGGAACTACACCTATCGCGACCACTTGATCGAAAATGCTCACTTCAAGCTCCCTGAAAATGTCCGCTCGACTGGCGAATTGAAAGGCTGACGGCGGTGCGCGTCTCGGGCGGGGGGGCGTTGCCTTTCTCCAACCACTCCAAAACTGTCCGAGCAGCTTGCACACCGATCCCTGCAATGTCGCAGCGCACCGATGACAATGAAGGATAGGCCTGCGCCACCTCTTCGATATCGTCAAAACCCATGATGAAAAAGTCTGTGCCAACGCGCCAGCCGACCTCGTGGCATCCTGACAGCATTCCCAAAGCGACAAGATCGTTGAAGCAGACCGCAGCATCCACTCCAGTTTTGTCAGCAAAGAGCTGGCAGGCGGCTGCGCTACCAAAATCGCGGCTGGGTTTGCCTGTCATGATAACCGGTTCCAGCCCTTCTTGGGCCAGAACCTCCAGATATCCGGCTTTGCGTTCCTCGGTGACTGCGCGGCCCTCAAGCCCGCCGATAAAAGCGATGCGCCGCGCCCCCGCAGCAATCAAATGCCGCGTCGCATCACGGCTACCTATCAAGTAATCTGGTGCAATCAGTGGGAAAAGATCGAGACGCTCGTCGACGCGGCGCAACATCTGGATGGTCGGAATACCGCCCCGCGCAATGGCGTCAAAGGTGTGTGCTGTCTCACCATAGGCAGGACAGATGATTAATGCAGAGACACCGTGTTCAATCATCGACCCTACGACTTGGTCCTGCAACACAGGATTTTCATCGGTATTCGCGATCACCGTTGAATAGCCGCGTTCTGCCAAAGCCATTTGCAGCGACGTAGCAAATTCGGTAAAAAACGGGTTGCGCAGATCATTGATCACCAGACCGATAAGTCCTGCATTCGACATCCGCATGTTTGCAGCCGCACGGTTATAGACATAGCCAATATCGGCCATCGCCTGCCGTACCAGCACCCTCGTTTCCTCACGCACCGCAGGGCTGTTCTGTAACACAAGGCTGACCGTCGATTTCGAGATGCCAGCCTGTTTTGCCACATCAATTATAGTCGGTCGGCGGTTCCCGTTCATCTGGTCCAAATCCATCACTTCTACTGCAAACCTTTTGTCCGTTATAACATAAAGACGCCAGTGTTTTATAGCGGCGCTGAAGGCCTCAAGCGTGCGAACTTATGCCAAACTAGCGTAAATCCGGCGTCTTGAGGCAGGATCTGGTTCAGGTTGCAGGTGACATGACGGGTAGATCAAAGCACAAAATCCCGTCTTTGCCGTCTACAGCAGCCTTGACAAGTTTGCCGCCTAGCACTTGATGGTCGGCGTGGTCTTGATAGGCCTGCAAGGCGGCCCAGTCAGTGAAATCCACAATGAAGCCGTGCATATAGCCCCGCTCCATCTGCTCGGGGCTTTCGCTTTTTCCGGATGTGATATCCAAAAGTCCCGGGACTTTGCCGTTGATCCGGTGCAATTCTGCAAAAAGATCAGAAATCATGGCCTCCGATGTTGTGGGTTGAAAACGGATAAGGACGATGTGACGGATCATGACTGTGCCATTCTATGAAGGGCTTTGATCATGTCAGAGGCTTTTTCACCAATCATGATCGCTGCCGCGTTTGTGTTTGAAGAAATCACTGTTGGCATGATCGAATTGTCGACGATCCGCAAACCTTGAATGCCATTGAAGAGCAGCTTGGTATCCACCACAGCCGCCTCATCCACGCCCATCCGGCAGGTGCCCACGCAGTGGTGCGAGGTTTTGGAATGCTGGCAGATGAAATTGAAGTAATCCTCCTCTGTGCGCACGTCCGGGCCTGGCAACCGCTGGGCAAGGACATAAGGTTTCAGCGGTGACTGTGCCAAAATCTCTTGTGTCAGCTTCAGTCCGCGAATGGTCATTTCGCGGTCCAGAGGGTTTTGCAGATAGTTCGGATCGATCAGTGGTGGTTGTGCCGGATCGCTGCTTTGCAACCGGACTGACCCGCGTGACCTTGGTCGCAGATAACAGGAATTCAGCGTGATGCCCCCCTGCGGCATTGCGACCACACCATGTTCGATACCCGTGCCAAGACCAAGATGAAACTGGATGTCAGGCGAGCGGGCGTCAGGGTCGGCATACCAAAACCCGCCCGTTTCAAACAAGGACGACGCTACCGGACCTTTGCGACCAAAGACATATTGCAGCCCTGCAATCGCGGCCAAATGCGGCTTGGCATAGCGGTCATAGCTGTAAGGCCCCGACAATTCGGCGATGCAATAAAGATCAAGATGGTCTTGTAAGTTTGCGCCAATCTGCGGTTGATCATGGATAACCTTGATCTCGAGTTCTGTCAGATGATCTGCTGGCCCGATGCCTGACAGTTGCAACAGACGCGGCGACCCAATGGCGCCAGCGGCCAGAATAACCTCTGAACCGGCCGTCAGACGTGTGCCGTCTATCAACTCGACACCCAAGGCGCGACCGCCCTCTAGGATCAGCCGCCTTACTTGCGCGCCCAAACGCACCGTCAGATTTTTGCGGTGGCGGTTCGGCGCGACATAGGCCATTGCCGCCGAAGATCGCCGCACATTGCGTTGCGTCAGTTGATAGTAACAAACACCATCCTGCTTTTCGCCGTTGATATCCATGTTGCGCGGAATGCCAAGCGCTGCTGCGGCCGCAAAATAAGCCTCGCAGATGGCCAGGGGCGCGCGCGGCTCGCTTACCCCCAGCGGGCCACCCTTACCGTGGTATTTATTGTGATATGTCTCGTTGTCTTCGGCCTTGCGAAAATACGGCAGCACATCGTCATAGCCCCAACCCGAACAGCCCATTTGCCGCCAGTCGTCATAATCCTGAGGGTTACCGCGCGTATAGATCTGCGCATTGATCGCCGACCCGCCCCCGATCACCTTGGCTTGGGTGTAACGGAACACCTTGTTCTGCATATGCTTTTGCGGAACGGTGTCCCACCCCCAAGACCCGATGCCCTTGGTCATTTTGGCAAAGCCTGCGGGCAGGTGATAAAAAGGGTGGCGGTCACTGCCGCCGGCTTCCAGCAGCAGAATCTGCGCAGCCGGGTCTTCGGACAGTCGCCCGGCCAGAACTGAACCGGCAGAGCCGCCGCCGATGATGATAAAGTCGTAGCCTTTGGCCATCTGGCCCTCCTGCCTCGCGCTTCAGGCGAGCTTTGTCTGTGTAATGTGTTGAGCGGTGCGAAGTGCCAGCGCGGCAACCGTCAGAGCGGGATTGACCGCCGCTGATGTTGGCAAAACCGAGGCGTCGGTGATGAAGAGGTTCGAGTGATCATGGGCACAACAAAAACTGTCAACGACGCTGGTCCTAGCATCGGCACCCATCCGCGCCGTGCCGCATTGATGCGAGGGCGTGCGCCGATCAAATGGACGCGACAACACGACAGGATAACCCGCACTGCGCAGTTTGGCCTTCAGTTTGGCGACCAATGCCAGATGCGTCTCCCAGTTTGACCGCTTCCAATCCAGCACGATCTGCCCGTTTTTCAGTGTGACCCTGCTTTCGGGGTTAGGCAGATCTTCGGACATTGCGTAAAGATCGACCGAATGGCGGGCAATCCAATTCGCAACAAAGCGTGGTAGCCGCGTCGAGGCGCGCAGAATTGTCCCCGAGATTTTGCCCAATAGCTGGATGTTGCCCAAAGGTTCGCCATTAGGGCCGCCGGTCAAATAGAAATCGTTAACCTGTAGCGTCTTTTGATAGACGCTATCATTTTTCCACAGAGGATGCAGCGCCAGGACGGCAGAACAGTTGTGGTTCATAAAGTTCCGTCCAACTTGATCAGAGCTGTTGGCCAACCCGTTTGGATGCGCGCTGCTGGCCGAGCGCAGCAAAAGCGCTGCGGATTGAACGGCTCCGGCAGCCAGAACAATCACCGGCGCGGTCAGAACCTCACCCGAAGCAAGTTCAACACCTGTGATTTTCCCGTCGGGCGCTGCAATCAAGCGATTGACCAAAGCCTTGGTGCAAAGCCGCACATTTTTGTGCACAAGAGCCGTCTTCAAAGCCGCAGTTTCTGCATCCATCTTGCCGCCCGTCGTATCCGGGAAGGCGTCCCAAGGGGTGCGCGCCCGCGCCAGCCACCGGGGCAGATCAACACCAAGCGGCAGGGATGATGGGTGAAGTCCCACCTTGGCCAAGCGCTTGCGCAGGGCAGCTATGGATGGCTCGTCCGGCACCGGGGGATAGGAATAATCAGTGGAATGTCTCGGTTCTGTCGGGTCTTGCCTTATCTGGCCCCGCACGGAGTAAAGCTTTTCCGCAAGCCCGTAAAAGGGCTCCAGATCTTCATAGGAAATCGGCCAGCCCGGCGTTGTGCCGCCCATATGGACCAGCGGCGCAAAATCCTCGCGGCGATAGCGCATCAGAACCGCGCCGTAGAATTTGGAATTCCCACCAACATAGTAATAATTGCCGGGATTGAACGGCTTGCCTTCGCCGTCAAGCCACTGTTCCTTGGGGCGGAAAAATTCGTCGGCGAAAATGGCCTTGTCGCTGCGATCCTTTGAAGACGGCAAAAGGTGGTCGCCGCGCTCAAGGATCAGGATCTGCTTGTCCATCGGGCCAAGCGCGGCGGCCATCGTGGCCCCGCCGATCCCGGACCCGATGATAATGACGTCCAGCGCTGTCATGGTTTGATGCGTTCTTCGGTTTGGGGATCAAACGCCACGGCTTTTTCCATGTTTATGGCAAAGTCAAACTCTTGACCTGAAACAACATTTGTATCCGCCCGCATCCGCGCTGTGATGTCTTTGCCACCCAATTCCATCGCTACAAAAGTATCCGCCCCGGCAGGTTCAGTGATACCAATCAGGTTTCGCAAAGGCACAATGTTGGCAGAGTTGCGGTCGGCCCCGTCAGGATCGGTAATGGACTCCGGCCGTATACCCAACAGAATTCCCTTGCCCTCCCACGCTGCCAAGTTGGATTGACTGAACCTCAAGGCCTGAACCGCCCCCTTTCCATTCTTGATCTGCGCATGTGGAACCCCATCTATGACCACCACCTTTGCCGGGATCACATTCATCGCAGGACTGCCCATAAAGGTGGCCACATAGACATTGGCCGGTGTGTCATAGATTTCTTTGGGGGTTCCCAGTTGCTGCACATATCCTTGATACATTACCGCAATCCGTGTCGAGAGTGTCATCGCCTCGATCTGGTCATGCGTCACATAGACGATCGTGGTTTTAAGCTTTTCATGCAGTTTCTTGATTTCGGTGCGCATATCGACACGAAGCTTGGCGTCAAGGTTGGACAGAGGTTCGTCAAACAGGAAAACATCGGGATTGCGGACCAGCGCCCGGCCCATTGCAACGCGCTGGCGCTGGCCTCCTGAAAGCTGTCCCGGCTTACGGTTAAGCAGGTTTTCGATTTGCAACAACTTGCCCACATCGCGCAACGCCTTTTCACGATCGGGCTTTGGGACTCCGTGCATTTCCAAGCCAAAGGTCATGTTCTGGCCCACGGTCATATTGGGGTAAAGCGCATAGCTTTGGAACACCATCGCGATATTGCGCTTGGACGGATGCACGCCATTCATGACGCGACCCTTGATGATGATTTCGCCGCTGGAAATGCCCTCCAGACCCGCAATCATATTCAGCAAGGTAGATTTGCCACAACCCGAGGGACCGACAAGCACAAGAAACTCGCCTTCTTCTACGGTGATATCCACCTGATGCAGCACTTTGACATTGCCATAGGATTTCGTGGCATTGCGGATTTCAAGAAAGCCCATGGGTCTACTCCGGTATTCGGGGTTCATGTCAGGAACCGCGCGCAGGCTGACTGCGCGCGGCAGTTGTTCACTTGGCCGCCGCAATTGCATCGGCCAGAGATGTTGCACCTTCCTCGGGCGACATATCCGAGTTGAAAAAGGCAGTGATTGCATCGGTCGCGGCACCCACCACAGCAGCATTGGCAGCATGCGTTCCGGCAAAGGTGGGAAGTGCTGTGCCACCCGCGTCATTTGACGTAAGTGCGGCCGAGGTTTGCTGTGCGCAGGCGTCCATCGCGGAAAGATCAAGGTCGGTGCGCGCGGGGATAGCGCCCTTGGCCTGATTGAAGGCAATCTGCACCGCAGGGTCCATGATTGCGGTCGCCAGAACCTGCTGACCCTTGATCAGGTCGGGTTCTGTCTGGGTGAACAAGGACAAGGAATTGACAAGATAGACAAAAGCGTCGCCCTTGGCTTTGGGCACAGGGATGCAGGCGTAATCTGCGCCCGGCACTTTGCCTGCGTTGATAAACTCGCCTTTGGCCCAATCGCCCATGATCTGCATGGCGGCTTCGCCTTTTATAACCATCGCGCTGGCAAGGTTCCAGTCACGGCCGGAAAAGTTTGGATCTACCATGCTGCGCAATGCGGCCATTTCAGTGAACACAGCGACCATATCAGGTCCACGCAACGTGGCATCGTCCAAATCGATCAGCGCTTTGCGGTAGAAGTCCGCCCCGCCAACACCTGTGGCGACCGCCTCAAACATATACGCCTCTTGCCAAGCCTGCCCGCCATGCGCCAAAGGGATGATACCCGCCGCTACAAACTTTGGCGCAAGCGCATTCAACTCTTCCCAAGTTGTCGGATACTCTGCACCAATTGCATCAAAGGCGGCTTTGCTGGCCCAGATCATGTCCGTGCGATGAACATTGGTCGGCACGCTGACATAATGACCCTCCACTTGGGTAAAATTCTTGACTGCCTGAGGCAGGGCGGCGTCCCAACCTTGGGCCACCGCCAATTCATCGACATTCCCCAACATGCCTTCATTGGCCCAATCGATAATGTTCTGGCCCAGCATCAACATCGCCGCAGGCGGGTTACCGCTGGCAATACGGGTCTGGAGCGCGGTTTTGGCGGCATCGCCACCACCGCCTGCGATTGGCGCATCGACCCATGCGACCCCTTCGGCGACGACCTTGTCACGCACAGTGCCAAGGGCAGTGGCCTCGCCGCCCGAGGTCCAAAAGTGCATCACTTCGACAGAAGGGTCGGCCAAGGCGGGTACAGCTGTTACAAGCATCAATGCTGCTATGGACATATGTTTCATTTGCGTGTTCTTCCATTTTGTTCGCCCGAGTTCGGTTGCAAGCTTGGGCATTGGTTGAATTGACCGCCGGGAGCGTACGACCATCCGGCGGTTCTCTTGGCTTAGCCTTTCACGGACCCAGCCATCAGGCCGCGCACAAAAAAGCGACCTGCGACGATGTAGACGATCAGTGTCGGAAGCGCGGCCAGGATCGCGCCTGCGAAATGCACGTTATATTCCTTGACGCCCGTCGAAGACTGCACAAGGTTGTTCAGTGCAACCGTCATTGGCTGGCTTTGCCCGCCAAATGATGCACCGAACAAGAAGTCGTTCCAGATGTTGGTGAACTGCCAGATCACAGTCACCACGATGATCGGCCCCGACACCGGCAGCATGATCCGCCAGAAAATCCGAAAGAATCCCGCGCCGTCGATCATGGCCGCACGGACCAATTCGGTCGGGAAGGATGAGTAGTAGTTGCGGAAGTAAAGCGTCGAAAACCCGATGCCATAGACGACATGTACCAGAACCAAACCGGGGATCGATCCCGCAAGCCCCAGTTTGCCCAAGATCGTGGCCATCGGGATCAAAACGATCTGGAACGGGATAAAACACGAAAACAGCAGCAGCCCGAAAATGATCTTGTCGCCCCGAAAGCTCCACTTGGTCAGCACATAGCCGTTCAGCGCGCCAAGTATGGTTGAGATGACAACCGCAGGCACCACCATGAGGATGGAGTTCAGGAAGTAAGGTTTCAGTCCCGTGGGCTCCACCCCGATCTGGGCTTGCGACCACGCCTGCCGCCATGGTTCCAGCGTCCAGGTGTCGGGCAGGGCCATCATATTGCCACCGGTGATCTCGGCCAATGGCTTCAACGAGTTGGAGACCATGACGAACAGCGGCATCATGTAAAACAGCATGAAGATCAGCAGTATACCGTAGATGAAGACGCGGCTGATGCCCCCTGTGCGAACGGCAGTATCTTGTTCAACAGCGGCCATCACGACTTCTCCTTCAGTTCGGCGTAGAGGTAGGGGGTCATGATCGCGGCAATCGTCATCAGCATAATCACCGCCGACGCCGCCCCGATGCCCATGGAATTGCGGGTGAACGTGTAGGAATACATGAATGTCGCGGGCAGCTCGGTCGCGCGTCCCGGCCCGCCGCCAGTCAGGGCGATGATAAGGTCATAGGATTTGACGGCGAGATGCGCGAGGATGACAAAGGCCGACAGGAACGCTGGACGCAGCAGCGGGATGACGATGCGGCGGTAAAGGCTGAAATTTGAAGCACCGTCGATTTGAGCGGCTTTGAGGATTTCATTGTCGATGCCGCGCAGCCCCGCCAAAAACATCGCCATCACAAAGCCCGAAGTTTGCCAGACTGCGGCAATGACCACGGTGTAGATCGCCATGTTGCGGTCTTTGATCCAGTTGAACTGAAAGCTGGTCCAGCCCCACAGATGCATCGAGTTTTCAATGCCGATGCCGGGGTCCATGATCCATTTCCATGCTGTCCCGGTGACGATGAAACTCAAAGCCATCGGATAAAGATAGATGGGGCGCAACATGCCTTCACCACGAATCTTTTGATCCAGCAAGATCGCCAATGTCAGGCCAATCGCTGTGCAAATTGCGATATAAAGAGAGGCGAAAATCATCAGGTTGGCGACAGCCACCCACCACGACGACAATTTCCACAGCTTGGCGTAATTCTCAAAGCCAATCAGATCATAACTGGGCAGCATCTTGGAATCGGTAAAGCTGAGATATGCGGTGAAAACAATAAAACCGTATACAAAAATCAGCATCGCGGCCAGGGAAGGCGACAGCACCAATTTTGGTATCCAATCCTGTAGCCGCGTGCGAAAATCCACACCGGACGATTGATGAGCCATGATCCCTCCTGTGCCGCGCATTAACCGGGGCGGGTATTTCTTGTTAAAGCGCACGCGCTGTTTCGGCATGCTTCGGTGTTGGAGGGAGAGTGTCCTCCCCCTCCGAAACGTGGCTTATTCGGCCGCTTCGACCGCGCTCACTAGGTTTTCGACAGCGGTTTTTGCATCGTATTCGCCGTTGAAATTCGCAGTCACCACGTCGTAGATCGCGTTTTTCACGGCTGCTTTGTTGGCGTGGCCATGTGCAATCGACCCGACAAGCCTGCCATCTGCGGAAGCTTGGGCAAGCTCTGCCATGCCCTTCTTGCCGCAATCATCAAAGTCGGTGTTCGGAACATCGGTGCGGGCCGGAACCGAGCCTTTGACGACGTTGAATGCCGACTGAAAGGATGGAGCCATGATCGCACGGGCCATTTCGCCCTGCGCAGCCTGCGCTGCCGGATCAGTTTGTGCAAACATCGCAAACTGGTCAGAGTTGAAGCTGACGTCGCCCTGCGTACCAGGGACGCGGAAGCACAGGAAATCGGTGTCCGGAACTTTACCCGCCTTCAGGAATTCTCCCTTCGCCCAGTCACCCATGATCTGAAATGCCGCTTCGTTATTGATGACCATTGCCGATGCAAGGTTCCAGTCACGCCCCGAGAAGTTGTCATCAACAAAGCTGCGCAGAGTTGCCATGCGATTGAACACTTCAACCATTTGATCCGAACCAAGCGCTTCTGGATCGAGGTCAATGAAGGCCTTTTTATAGAAATCTACCCCGCCAACCGACAGGACAACCCCATCAAACATGGTGGCGTCTTGCCAAGGCTGACCGCCGTGGGCCAAAGCGGTTTTGCCGCTGTCTTTGACTTTTTGCATCGCAGCCACAAACTCTTCCCAAGTGGTAGGCTGCGCAATGCCCAGACCGTCCAGCACAGATTTATTCGCCCAGACCCAGTTTGTCGAATGCACGTTCACCGGCGCCGAAACCCAGTGGCCGTCAGCCTTTGCAAAAGCTTGCAAGGCAGCGGGCACCACGGCATCCCAGCCTTCTTCGGCGGCAACAACGTCAAGGTTTGCAAGTTTGCCTTCGGCAGCCCAGTCTAGGATGTCAAAGCCAAGCATCTGAACTGCGGTGGGCGCATCTCCGGCGGTCACGCGCGCGCGCAAGGTGGTCATCGCCGCCTCGCCGCCGCCACCGGCAACAGGCATGTCGACCCAACCGATGGACTTACCAGCCAGATCCTCTTTGAGGACGCCCAACGCAGCAGCTTCGCCGCCCGAGGTCCACCAGTGCAGAACTTCAACGTCTTCGGCCATTGCCATGCTGGTCGTAACCAACAAAGCTGCGACAAAAGTCATCTTCTTCCCAAAATAGCCACGCATATAGGTCTCCTCCTGTTGCGTCTGTTTTACCCGCCCCCTTGGGGATTCAGGCCCTTCTCACCCAAGGTGCGCGTGTGCGGCCGACCCGCATAACCAGCGATTTCACCTCAAGGAATTCATCAAAGCCATAGCTGCCGATCTCGCGGCCCTGACCGGATTGTTTGACCCCGCCAAAGGCAACCTCGGGAAAGCCGTCCATCCATGTGTTGGTCCAGACGGTGCCCGCTGCCGCGCGCCGACTGAACTCAAGGCAGGTGTGAACGTCATCGCACCATATTCCGGCCGACAGGCCATAGGTTGCGTCATTGGTAAGTGAGATAGCCTCTTCAAGCGTGCGGAAGGTAAGGACGGCAAGCACAGGTCCGAACACTTCTTCGCGGGCGATCGACATGTCGGGCGTTACACCGCGCACCACGGTCGGCTGGTAAAACTGCGTGCCAAGGCCGGGCACCGTCAACGCGCCGCCACCCAGACAGACCTGCGCACCCGCCGCAACCGCGTCGCGGACGTATCCATCAATCCGGGCCGCATGTTCGGCGGTTACAATGGCCCCGACCTGCGTATCGGGGTGCAAAGGATTGCCAAATGCCACCTGCCGCGACAACGCCACAACCTTTTCCACAAAGGTATCTGCGATGTCCTCATGCACGATGATCCGGCTGGAGGAATTGCAGCACTGGCCAACGTTGAAATAGATGCCAAAGGTCACGGCATCTGCCGCGCCGTCCAGATCGCAATTTGGGAAAATCACTTGCGGGTTTTTACCGCCCAGCTCCAGTGCCACCTTTTTAAGGGTCTCTCCCGCGCTTTTGGTGATTGACTTGCCCACGGCTGTCGACCCGGTAAAGGTTACCATATCGACATCGCCGTGCGTGGTCATCAGGCTGCCGACCGGATTACCATAACCCAAAACGATGTTGCACACGCCTGCGGGCAGGCCCGCCTCGACCAGAAACGCAGCAAGCATCGCGGTTGTTGAGGGCGTCACTTCTGATGGCTTGACCACACATGTGCAGCCTGCGGCCAGCGCGAAGGGCAGCTTTTGGCTAAGGATCCAGAACGGGAAATTCCAAGGCGTGATGATCGACACCACGCCAATCGGTTCTTTCAGCACCACCGCCAGAATATCCGCGCCAAGGGTGTTATGGCTATCGCCATGACTGGTGCGCGCCAAAGACGCCGCATAGCGCCACAAATCGGCCGCACCGCCACATTCGCCGCGTGCCTGCGAAATCGGCTTGCCGCTTTCCAAGGTTTCGATCAGCGCCAGTCTTTCGACATTGGCCTCGATGATATCTGCCACTTTGTTCAGCACCGTCGCACGAGCCTTGCCCGACAGCCTGCTCCAGCGGCCATCATCAAACGCGGCGCGGGCGGCCATTATGGCCGCGTTTGCCTCGGTTTCTGACCCAAGCGCTGCTTGGCTGACCACCACGTTATGTGACGGCGAAATCCGGTCGGATTTGCGCCCATCCGCACTGTCTTGGATCACGCCATTGATGAAATGGCGGGCCTGATAAGCGGTGATGGGCAGCGCAATCGTCTGGTCCGAGATGATATTCAGGTCTTTCATTTTCATTTTCCCGAGAAATCTGGTTTGCGCTTTTCGTGGAACGCGCTGACGCCCTCGTCGCGGTCGGCAGAGGCGGCAATGGCAGCACTTCCCAGCGCCTCTACCATCGCAGCACGATCTTCATCCTGTGCGGCATGGATCATGGATTTGGAAATCTCGATGGCGCGGGGCGACAGGGTAACCGCGCGTTCCAGTATCGCCAAGGCAAGGGCGTGTGGGTCGTCACCCACAGCCGCTACAAATCCGCAGGCCAGCGCGCGGTCGGCTTTGATGCGCTGCCCAAACAGCGCCATTTCCTTGACAATCGCCTCTGGCATCAGCCGCATCAGGCGCTGCGTGCCCGACCAACCCGGAACAATCCCGACGCCAGCCTCAGGGAGTGCGAGGCTGGCGCCAGTCGCCATCACCCGCAAATCGCAGGCGGCGGCAAGCTCTAGCCCGCCACCAAAGGCGTGGCCGTTCAAAACCGCGATGGTGGGTTTCGAAAGTCGTGCAAGCCGGTCGAAATTCCGGTGCCCATCGCGCACCCAGTGGCGGGCAAACTCGGTCGGGCTCAGATCGCCCCAGGCGTTGATATCGGCACCCGTGCAGAACGCGCGATCACCTGCGGCGGTCACCATCAAGGCGGTAATCGTGGCATCGCGCTCGATCACTTCAAGATGCGCGGCAAGCTGGACCAGCATCTCGACCGTAAAGGCATTCATCTTGGCCGGGTTGTCCAAGCATAGTTCTGCCAATTTGCCATGGCGGGTGAAATGAACGGCGCTCATTTGCCCCACCCCATAGGCGTATCGGCCAAAAGCGACAGCGGCAGGGTGATGGCATCGGGCGCGATCTGCACCCGCCCGCCCGAGGCTTGCACAATGTCGCGCATCGGGTCGATACCGGGCATAATCTCGGTCGCAACCAGCCCGCTGTCGCCCAACCGGATCACGCAGCGTTCCGTGATATAAAGCACATCTTGCTCCAGAGCGCGGGCGCGCTTGCCGGAAAATGTCACATGCTCCACTGCGTCCACCATCTTGGTAAACTTACCCGGCGTGACAACTTTAATGCCTTCGGGGGTCAAATCAATCAGCGCGCCCGCCTCGAACCATCCCGAGAACACGATCTTCTTCGCGCCTGAGGTGATATCGACAAATCCCCCGCAACCTGCTGTCAAATATGGTTTTTTACCTAGTTTCGATACGTTTACATTGCCCTCGGTATCAACTTCAAGGAAGGACAGGAACGACGCATCGAAGCCACCACCCTGAAAGTAAATAAACTGCTGCGGCGATGGCACAAAAGCATCGGCATTTGAGGCACAACCAAATGCAAATCCGGTGAGCGGCATGCCACCCACTGCGCCTTGTTCAATCGCCCAAGTCACCGCCTCGGGGTGGCCTTCTTCCAGCAGGATGCGCGGAACCATGGCTGAAATACCAAATCCCAGATTGGCCGTCATACCGGGACGCAGCTCCATCGCGGCGCGACGCGCAATGATCTTTTCAACCCCATGTTCTGCCAGGGCAAAGCTGTCCCAAGGCTGCATGATCTGACCAGAGATCGCAGGATCATAAAGAGTTTCGCAGGTCTGTTTCTGATCGGCGTCAATGACGATCAGATCGACCAGGTGTCCCGGCACCCGCACATCATGCGGTCGTAATGAGCCGCGTTTGGTCACCCTGCTGACCTGCGCAATGACCAGACCGCCGTGATTGCGCACGCAAATCGCCTGCTCCAACCCACCAAGGTAGGCACCTTCGTGTTCATAGGTCAGGTTGCCATGTTCATCAGCAGTTGTGGCGCGAATGATCGCAACGTTCGGGATGATATTTGGGAAATGCAGCCATGTCTCGCCGCCAAACTCCACCCGCTTGACGATTGGTGCGGCGGCCCCTGCGGCGTTCATTGCGCAACCTTCGCGGATCGGGTCCACAAAGGTTTCCAACCCCACCTTGGTCAATACACCCGGACGCCTCGCCGCCGCGTCGCGGTTCATGTCAAACAAGATGCCAGACGGCACATTGTAGGCTGCCACCCGATCTTCGACGACCATCTTCCAGATTTCAGGCATCGGTTTGTTTGACGGACCCGATGGATACGACCCCCCCAGAATACGAGCCAAAAGCCCGTCTTTGGCAATATGATCGACGCCTTTGACACCATACATGTCGCCAGCCGCGATCGGATGGATCGTCGTCAGGCAGCGCGGATGCCCCTCTGTTTCAAAACGCGCGCCGATGGCCGCCAACACAAGGTCGGGGCAGCCCAAAGCGGAAGAGGACGACACCGTAATGACGGCACCATCAGGAATGTGGGCGGCCGCGGCTGCGGCACTTGCCAGTTTGTTCATGGGGTATCTCCGTAATCTATCGTTTGGCGCTGGCCTGTGCGCGCAGCCTCTCGGACTGCATTGGCTATCTGAAGCGACTTGACGCCGTCGCGGCCAGACGCCGCAATCTCGGCTTTGCCAGCTATCGCGGCGCAGAAATTCCGCACCACATTTTCATAAAGCGCACCTTGATCGTAGGCGATGCGACAGCTGCCTTGCGCTGTGATAAGGTCGATCTCGCCCAGCGGCTCTTGCGACAACACCCCGCGCGCCACGATCGAGCCTTCGGTGCCGTGGACCTCTAAGCCATTGGCAGCAAAGGGGTGGGTGAAACTTTCATGGCTGAAAACCATAGCGCCGGACGGCATCGCCCAAACCGACATTGCGCTGTCTTCGACGCCGTTGCCCAAGCCGGTTTCATCCATGTGTGCCACGGCTGAAATCGGATCTTCGTTCAACAAAAAACGCACTGTGTCAGCGTTGTGGACAGTCAGATCTGCAATCACGCCGCCGCCCGCCCCGTGATCGTTCAGGCGCCATCCGCGCAAATGGTTCGGCAATTCAACGGCATGAAAAACCCGCAAAGAAAGAACTTTGCCGACCTTGCCCGAGGCAATTAGGTCGCGAATGGCGCGCAGGCTGCCCGCGCTGCGGAGATGGTGATTGGTTGCAAGGAAAACACCTGCCTTTTCGGCAGCCTCCACCATGTCTTGCGCGTCAGAAATGCGTGTCGCCAGCGGCTTCTCACATAGAACATGCTTACCCGCGGCAATCGCAGCCATGGCCTGAGGGTGATGCTTTTCGTTGGTCGAGGAGACATAGACGGCGCTCACCGCGGGGTCTGCGAGGGTTGTGGCGATGTCGGTGCCGGAATTGATAATATTGTGAATTGAAGCAAAGGACTCAGCGCGGCTGGACGAGCCGCTTACGACCCAAAACACATCGCCGGCGCCCGACGCGCGGATCGCGCCGACCATATACTGACTTGCAATTGTGCTCGCCCCTACAAATGCCCAATTCAAAGCCAAGTCCCTCCCTGAACAAGCTTGTGGATCGTTCCATGTTGGTAGGCGAGTGGCTTGCTCCTTGTCAATAGGAACGTTCCATAAAGTTAGGTGAGATGATCGAATAGGGTCAAAACACGGCTTTTGCCAAGCCGGACAATAGTCTGAAACGCCTTTTTTACGGGAGCAAATTTGAAAGGGCGGAAAGCAGGTCGGCAATATTCATTGCTGTAGCGGTGAAATTCAGCCGCCCGAATACTCGGATGAATCGGTAACATAGTGAAAGATCTGGCCGGTGAACAACCCCGGTAGAACGCGCTGGGTGGCGGCGCGGCTGTCAAGGCGTTGTTGGCTCATCAAGGCCTCGTCAAGCCCGTTGCGCGACGCGAAATCAACCGCGAGGACCAGTGGCAGATTCGGGGCGTGGTCGTCTCGATCCGTAGCGAACGATACGCGAACAGCCGTGGCATTTGGATAAGCTAACCAAGTTGGCAAAAGCTCCTCCTCTACTGTTTTCTTGAATTCAGCAACCTTTTCGGCAGCAACTTCTCCTTGAAACATTGCGTATCGGGTAATCATGCTTTGGTAAGTCCCTTTTAATTTTTTGGATCTAGGGACCATTCAAGTCAGCCCTCAATGTGTCTCACAAGATCGTAATGCTGCAAGCTGAAGTTGGTCCGGTAAAATCGGACAGTAACCGACAGAAACGGAGAAGGTCAAAGGCGCGGAATACAAAGAGGTCATGACCCTTGCCGGACTGACCCCTGTCCAAGGTCTCCCCCGCTTTGCGCGAAGTCTTTGGTATTAAGTTTTTGGAGTTGGGCAGTCATTTTGTTTATCGTCTTTATTTCCCAGAATTTCAGGGGTGCCAGGTTGCACAACGCTGAATAGGGCCTGCGCCAGTGATAATCTGTTTTCCGATCTTTGCACGTTTCGCGGGATTCTCCCACCGTGCTAAGCAGGCAAATCATCGAAACATTCATCCCGTAGCGGCGGTTAGTGCTTTCACTTTTGCGCTCTTCTTCGGACTTACTTTCGTTTTCCACGCCAATTCGTGCGAATGTCGATGGATGTAAGAGTGTAAGTTGTGCAGGATCAGGGGATTAATGCCTAAGTGGTTGAAAACACTGACCGCCGAGAATATCTGCTGTTTTGGCATATGAATTAAAGGTTGGATGTCATACACCGCAACGGACCTCAGGTAGGTTGCGGCGGTTGCACTCTTTCGCAACCATCATACCCGATCCGCGCAAATCGTGCGGGTTTTGTCGTTTCGTTGCACGCCAAAGTCCGAAAACCCGCTAACTTGTCCACAAACCAAATGTGAGGGCCGTGCGTTGCCGTCCGCTGTCTGGTTATTGGCGATGCGGAGGATAGTAAAATCAGAGGCTGACCACACGCCTTTCACCACCTGGTTCTGGAAGGTTCCCCGCGATCCCATGATCTGTAATGTGATTGAAGGACACGTGAACGTATCGTCGTCGGATTGCCACTTCCATAGATTCGGCCCGAGCTGTATCGCCAGCCGTAAGTGCCTGATAATATGCGTTCAGGTCATCGGGCATGGAATTTGCGCGGCTGCCGATGGGGTCGGTTAATTTGCTCGCAAAGGGCACCCGTGCATCTACCGCACGGTCATGCATCAATCGCAGTGATACGAACTGAAGCCCAGGTTCAGTCGTAGTCCGGATAGCCAGCTCGCTATTCAGCGCGAAGTCTTGGTATGGCACCAGAAGATGGTCCTGATCCATATCGATCGGGTCGCTTGAAGCTAGAATTGTGGGCGATGCTTGCCATCGTATTTCAAAGTAACTCTGCAATCCGGGGTAATGCATAGGCAGAAAATAAAACATATTTTCATAATTTGCGTCCAGATATCCACCACCGACATCCGAATGCGCACCAACCATTTCTATCCGCTCACCGGACATCGCGAGGGTCAACGGAAAATACTGACGAATTTCGTCCTTTGCTGTGATATGGACGATCTTTTCGGCGACATTCCCAGTGGTATTTAGTGATACATTTCCATGATTCCCGGTGTGGCCGCCCGTCCCCATTGATGAGACTGTATCGTAAATACCCAGAAACTTGGTCCTGATCCGACTTTCGCCGTAGGTAAATTCGCGGTCTTTGATGCCGTTTGCGAAATCGCGGGCAGCGACGGCCCCGCGTGAGAAGCCGAAGACGTCAAACCATATGTCGCAGGGCTGCGTTCCGGGTGATCGGGAACGTATTCCCCGAGATAACCGATCGTAACATTCGTTCACTCGGCTCTCAACGCCTTCCGGCCCAGTGCCATATCCTATTCCCCTTGGACCGGGCAACCCGATCAATCCTGTGGCCGGCCTGTAGTACCGATCACTTTCACCAAGCTGTCTGAGCGGACGTGGCGGCGGATACCAGCCAAACCAGTCATCTGTCGTTGCTCCAGTGGCATCCACACCGATGCCACGCATATAAATCGAAAAATAAGTGGTTTCGCGTAATTGTTCTTCTACTGTGATATGCTCGGCTTCCAAATTCTGATAGTTTCTTTCAAGAATATCGATATTCGTGTGCCATGTCACACCCTGCACAGGAACGTGTTCGCGCGAGTTGCCAGTTCCATCGAAAAAAACCCCGATCCGTACAAGCCCGCAGCCCATTGCGATGGTATCTGCCGGTGCGGTGCCTGCCTCTTCAGCAGCGGCGGCAGCCACATCTTGGGCAAGCGAAGGATTTGTATCTTGTGTCATTGTGCGCGACCTCAGTTTTGTCTGCAACGTTGAATGAGCGGATCATTTTGTGTGAAATATCGCGCACGCCTTCTGTCGTTGGCGGCGCGCTGCTCGGTGTCCTTGTAGCGCTCTACATCCAGCTTGAATTCGCGAATGAGTGGACTGCCTGCATCAAGTTGATCGGCACATAACTCTGCCAAAACAATATCCGGTACGGGAGGAAGGACGGCCAATTCGTCAGTTCGTTGTTGCGTGATCAACCTCGCAACTTCGACATTCAAAGTGGCCACGGTTACATCCGCGCCGGGACCGACGACGATATCAACGCTACCGATTTCCGACATACCAAAAATCGTCAAATCAGAACCCTGCACGCGAAAATGCGATGTGTATCCGCTATCTTCAAAAATGTCATACCAAGACACCTCGAAATCCAGGGCATCTCCTTCACCGTCCATGTAGTTTACGGGGCCACTTTCACTTCTGCCCTTTTGCGAATGGTCAATCACTGTACGGCCGTTAAGAGATAACTGCATGACAGCTGATATTGCAGGATGTGAACCGAAGTTTACTTCCAAAACTCTGAATTTATTCTGTGCGTTCAACATGGTCACCACCATACTTGCAATGAGTGCTACAATGATCGCCAAACTGGCAATCCGGACCCGCCGCATTGAAAACAGTTTTCTATAGACGGCCATTTTCTGCATCCTAATTGTCAACCTGCGCCGATGACGACTGCAGAAATTTCTCTATTCCAGCAATAGCCTCATGCGGCGACGCTGAGGAATGCAGAATTTGCAACACCACCCCGTTTTTATATGTTTCCAGAAAGTCCGGTCCGAGCAAAGCCTCCCAGCTACAGAGCTTCGCAAAATGATCACGGCGCCAGAAGCCTATGTCAAACCACACATCGCGTTTGCGCCGTAAAGCTTCACGGAACTCACTTCGCGTTACCGGAACGTGTGGCTTTGCGTGCCCCCATGTAATTTGCACGACTTCATCGAATTGCTGCTCGCGACGAAGCTGTCTGAGAAAATTCCAAGCCGGTCGGGTTAGCAGCCATCGGGGTTTTTGATCGCTGTCGTACCCAAGGCTACTGATAACCGTGCAAAGATCCTCATTAACCAGAATGACCGATAATGTGTCTTCGGGCAGTGTCAGAATTTTTCGCGCGATTTCGCTGATCGTCGGATCATTTCCGCGCCGGAACAGTTCAGTGCCCAAAGGGTGTGACCAGAACGCAAGAAAGTACCATTTTCCTTTTTCGTCCTGTATGCGGGTGAATTTCCGAAAATGGCGCCACATGCCGTCAAGCGTACCATATGCTCTGACATAGATGCCGGGCTGCGCGTTCCAAAGATGCCATGCGGCATCCGAGCGGGTAAACAAGGAGCGGGTGAACGGATTGCCCTCCTCCAATCGCACGACCCAGGGCGCGACGTTTTTCAAATCGTCTTCAGCCTTGCCTTTGAACAGGCATCGGTGTTCAAGGCCGCTGCACTCCAGCAGCTCAGGTAAATTTGTAACCTTTGCGGCGTCCAGAATTGCATAGGTCTGCAAGGGTCGAGCGGCCGAAGTATTGCCGCCCGGTGCGCCGAGCTTAATAACTGGTGGTTCCGGTTGACCAAAAATAGTCTCGAAAAGCGCATCTGGAACGGTACTCGTCGAGAACGCGTCAGTCTGAGGATCCAGCGGCTCGAACCCTTCGATCGTTTCAATCTGTAACGCAGGCCACTCCTGATTTGGGTGGTCCGTAATGGTACGCTTGGGAGATAGGCCGTGCGGACCATTGGCTTCCCGATCTGGGGAATTATTCATATCAAGATCTCGTGTAGAGTATTAGAGGACCATCGGTAAGGTTCCACCTTGCGTCCATCCGGTCTCTGCTGTCGAGGACTTGCAAACAAAACCGAAGCTCTCAGGCTCGGAATAGCTCGAGCCCCAACTGACGACTGCTCGGCGAACTGAAAGCCGCGATGTTTAAGCAGAGTATGTAGGCGATAAGCGAAGAGCAGATGACCGAAGAAATCCCGACCGATCCTGTGCCTTTTATCGCCCACTGGCCTTGCTCTGTTCAAACTGAACATACGATCTGTGCTAGGTTACGACGGTTACGCCCCCCCGAAACCAACGTTAACGCCTTAACGTACTAAATCTAGCTGGGCTTTATGCGTTTCAAAATAGTTTTTCGAACGCACCTGTGAGAGCCAGTTTTGAAGGATAGACGCGAATTTGCGAAGCGTGGTGCGGTTTGTAAACGGCCTGTTGTTATACTTCCGAACGTTACCTTGCCTAAAAATTATACACACGATCGCGAAGCACTCATCAATCCGGCAGATTTCCTGTTCCGGGCGTCGAAAGTGGCCTACCGCTTTTGCGATGACAGCCGACATCTGTATCCTTGTGGTTGAAGCCGACGAAGCGAAGGCAAAAGACATTATTGACGCCCTGCTCGATGCGGGCTGGCGCAATGTGCATGCTATTGCGCAGGTTTCGGGGCTGGAGCAGTCGGTCAAGAAGTATGCGCCCGATATTGTGCTCATCGATATGGCCAACCCTGACCGCGACACGCTGGAGCATATCGGGGCTGTGTCGGATACAAAGGCGCGGACTGTCGCGCTCTTTGTGGACCAGACTGATCCGGACCTGACGCAGGCGGCGCTGGCGGCGGGAGTGAGCGCCTATGTGGTTGACGGGCTCCAGATGAACCGGATCAAATCGGTGATCGAGACTGCGATTGCACGGTTCCAGATGATGCGGCAGATGCGCTCGGAGCTGGATGCCGCCAAGCAAGCGCTCGAGGACCGCAAGACCATCGACCGTGCCAAGGGGATCGTGATGCGGCAGCGCGGGCTGACCGAGGACGCCGCCTATAAACTCATGCGCAAGGCGGCGATGGATCAGGGGCGCAAGGTGATCGACGTGGCCTATGCGCTGGTAACGGCGGCAGATTTGCTGATATGAGCCGCCGCGTGCTCAACTGCGGCTATGTCCCGCTGGTGGACAGTGCGCCGTTGATCATCGCCGCCGAGCTGGGCTTTGCCGGTGAGGAAGGGCTGGACCTCAACCTTATCCGCCAGCCCTCTTGGTCGGCGCTGCGCGATATGCTGGCGCTGGGTCATCTGGACGCTGCGCAGATGCTGTCACCGCTGCCGGTGGCCATGTCGCTGGGCATGGGTGGTCTTGCGGCGCGGATTGATTGCCTCATGGTGCTGTCGGTGAATGGCACGGTCTTCGGCGGCTCGGCCCGGCTTGCAGCAGAGCTGGGGCCGCCGGTGCCTTTTGGCGATGCGCTGGGGCTGCTTGCGGCCTTGGAGGCGCGCAAAGGGCCGCTGCGCATTGGCGTACCTTTTCCCTATTCCATGCACCGCCTGCTTTTGTCCTACTGGACTGCCACTGCGCCTGATCTGGCGGTCGAGATTGTGACCGTCCCGCCGCCGCGCATGGCCGATGCGGTGGCTGGAGGGCAGGTCGATGCCTTTTGGGTGGGCGAGCCTTGGGGCAGTGCGATTGTGCAGCGCGGCGTGGGCCAGATCCTGATGGCGGGCAGCCATATCTGGGGCTTCGCCCCGGAAAAAGTGCTGGCCGCGCGCCATGACTGGGTGGCGGAGAACCCAGACACCACCCGCCGCCTGATGCGCGCGGTCTATCAAGCGGCGCGCTGGCTCGATGATCCGAAAAACCGCCCCCTCGCGGTCGAGATCATGGGCCGCAGCGAGCATCTCAACCTCGCATATGAGGTGATTGATCCGGCGCTGAGCGGGTATCTGACGCTTGAGCAGGGTGGCACCCCTGCACGGATCGAGCGGTTTGTGGTGTTTCACGATCATGCTGCGCTGTTTCCGTGGCGCAGTCAGGCGGCGTGGATCGCCGCACAGCTGGGCGCGGATGCACAGGGCATCGCGCAGGCCAAGGCGTGTTTTCGCTGCGATCTCTACCGCGCCAACCTCGCCCCGCTGGGTGCCGACCTGCCCGGCGCGTCAGAAAAGGTCGAGGGCGCGATGGCCGTACCCACTGCTGTCGCCTCGTCGCGCGGGCAGATGATTCTTGCGCCGGATGCGTTTTTTGACGGCAGGGTGTTTGATTTCGGGGCACTGCCTGCTGAATAAACGGGCATCTTGTTGCACCGCAGCAAAAATACATGCGGCGATGCAGAGAATTGTTTGTATTCGTCGTGCCAGGGGGTGAAAGTCGGATCAACAACTCAGGCACTGACGCCTGATCCGGTTTCGCCAATGACGGCGAAACATATCCAAGAGCAAAGCCGCTCATAAGGTTCGTGGAATTTTTCCATGTCTCTTATGCGCGGCTTTTTTTGTTTTGCCGGACCCCTCCGGCGCAGTAACAGGATTTCTATGATGATCAAGACACTGCCTCTCGCCATCGCGCTCACCGGCCTCTGGGCCACGGCCAGCTTTGCCCAGACCATCGATCTGGAGAAGGACGAACTCACGCTTGGCTTTATCAAGCTGACCGATATGGCCCCGCTCGCGGTGGCCTATGAGAAAGGGTATTTCGAGGATGAGGGCCTGTTTGTGACCCTTCAGGCGCAGGCGAACTGGAAGGTTCTGCTCGACGGTGTGATCGACGGGCAGCTCGACGGGGCGCATATGCTGGCGGGTCAACCGCTGGCCGCGACCATCGGCTATGGCACGCAGGCGCATATTATCACGCCCTTCTCCATGGACCTGAACGGCAATGCGATCACCGTATCCAACGCCATCTGGGAGCAGATGAAGCCGAATGTGCCAACCATGGACAATGGCCGCCCGCAGCACCCGATCAGCGCCAGCGCGCTCAAGCCAGTCGTCGAAAGCTTCAAGGACCGTGGCGAGCCTTTCAACATGGGCATGGTTTTCCCCGTTTCGACCCATAACTACGAGATCCGCTACTGGCTCGCCGCCGGAGGTCTCCAGCCCGGCTTCTACGCGCCACAGGATATATCGGGCACGATCGGTGCGGATGTCTTCCTCTCCGTCACCCCGCCGCCGCAAATGCCCGCCACGCTGGAGGCTGGCACGATTTTTGGCTATGCCGTGGGCGAGCCGTGGAACCAGCAGGCCGTGTTCAAGGGCATCGGCGTGCCGGTGATCACCGATTATGACATGTGGAAAAACAACCCCGAGAAGGTCTTTGGCATCACAAAGGAATTTGCGGAGGCCAATCCAAACACCACCGTCGCCCTGACCAAGGCGCTCATCCGCGCGGCGATCTGGCTCGACGAGAATGACAACGCCAACCGCGAAGAAGCGGTCGAGATTCTGGCGCGCTCGGAATATGTCGGTGCCGATGCCGAGGTGATCGCCAATTCCATGACCGGCTTTTTCGAATTCGAGAAAGGCGATGTGCGCCCCGCGCCGGATTTCAACGTCTTTTTTCGCTATAACGCGACCTATCCTTTCTATTCCGACGCCATCTGGTATCTGACCCAGATGCGCCGCTGGGGCCAGATCGCGGAGCCGAAGACCGATGAATGGTTCAGGCAGACCGCCGCCGAGGTCTACCGCCCCGACATCTATCTCTCTGCCGCACGCATGTTGGTCGACGAAGGTCTGGCGAACGAGGCGGATTTCCCATGGGACAGTGACGGCTTCAAGGCGGCGACACCTGCCGAGGATATCATCGACGGTATCCCCTACGATGGCCGCACCCCCAACGCCTATCTCGAGAGCCTGCCCATCGGCCTCAAGGGCCAGCAGATGATCGTCAACAACCAGATCCAGAACTGAGCCTGACCCCCCTGCGCCTGCCGCAGGGGGGCCTCTGCCCGCACTGATCTTCAGGAGACCCGCCATGTCCGTCACCGACCCAGACACACTCAGCAACGAGGCCAGGCGCGCGCGCCTCTTCACCCGCATCAACAAGGCCGACACATGGTTTCAGGTGCTGGGCCTTGCATGGCTCACCCCGATTCTGAAGGCCGCCGCAGGCGATAATCCGCGCGCACAAATGTCGGAAATCTGGCGTTTGCTGGGGGTGCCGGTGCTGGCAATCGCGTTGTTTCTGGTGGCATGGGGCACACTCGCGCCAAAGGTGCAAACCTCGCTGGGGGCGGTCCCCGGTCCCGCACAGGTCTGGGAGGAGGCGGTGGGCCTGCACGCCGACGCCATGCGCGAGCGCCAGAAGGAGGCGGCCTTCTATGACCGCCAGGACACCCGTAACGCCAAGCTGGTTGCGGATGGCAAAGCCGATGACGTGCGCGCGCGGGTCTATACCGGCCGCCCCACCTATTACGCACAAATCTGGACATCCATCGTCACCGTCTTCTTCGGCTTCCTGATCGCCTCTGTCATCGCCATCCCGCTGGGCATCGCGGCGGGCCTGTCAAAGACGGCCAACGCCGCGCTGAACCCGCTGATCCAGATCTTCAAACCCGTTTCGCCGCTGGCGTGGTTGCCCATCGTGACCATGATCGTCTCGGCGGTCTATGCCAGCAATGACGGGATGTTCTCCAAATCCTTCCTCATCTCCGCCATCACCGTGACGCTCTGCTCGCTGTGGCCGACGCTGATCAACACGGCGCTGGGTGTGAGCAGCATCGACAAGGACCTCGTGAGCGTCAGCCGCGTGCTCAAGATGAACACCTATACCAAGATCACCAAACTGGTTCTCCCCTCCGCGTTACCGCTGATTTTCACCGGCCTGCGTCTGTCGCTCGGGGTGGGCTGGATGGTGCTGATCGCCGCTGAAATGCTGGCGCAGAACCCCGGTCTGGGAAAATTCGTTTGGGACGAATTCCAGAACGGCTCCAGCCAGAGCCTCGCCAAGATCATGGTCGCGGTTTTCACCATCGGCATCATCGGCTTCCTGCTGGACCGCGTCATGTACGCCCTGCAATCGGCCTTCACCTTCTCGGCCAACCGGTGACCGGCGCGTGAGCGGCGATGCGGTAGCGCAAAAAGGAAAAAAGATGAGCATTCTGAGCATCAAGGACGTAAGCAAAGGCTTCGGCACAGGCACAGCGCGTGTCGAAGTTCTCAAGGGCATCACCCTCGACGTGAAGGAGGGCGAATTCGTCGCCATCCTCGGGTTCTCGGGCAGCGGGAAATCCACCCTGATGAACCTGATCGCGGGGTTGGAGCAGCCCGACAGTGGCACGCTCACCTATCGCGGCGCGCCCATCACCGAGCCGGGGCCGGAGCGGGGCCTGATCTTCCAGAGCTATTCGCTCATGCCCTGGCTGACGGTGGGGGGCAATGTGGGGCTGGCTGTCGATGCGGTTTTCCCCAGGCTGACCAAGGCCGAGCGGCAGGCGAAGATTGACCACTATGTTTCGATGGTGGGCCTGTTCCATGCCATCGCGCGCCGTCCTGCGGAGCTGTCTGGCGGCATGCGCCAGCGTGTCTCGGTGGCCCGTGCGCTGGCGATGAACCCCGAAATGCTGCTGCTGGACGAGCCGCTCTCGGCGCTTGACGCGCTCACCCGTGCCAATCTGGCCGATGAAATCCTCGACATCTGGGAGCAGGACAAAAAGACCTGCATCCTGATCACCAATGACGTGGACGAGGCGATCCTGATGGCGGACCGGATCATTCCGCTCAACCCCGATGGCACGCTGGCCGCGCCTGTCGAGGTCACCATCCCGCGCCCGCGCGACCGGATGGCGATGAACAATGACGCGACCTTCAAACGTCTGCGCGCGCAGGTCACCAAATATCTGATGGATGTGGGGATCGAGGCCAAGGTCGAAGAAAAGCGTACCCTGCCCAACGTGACGCCGATCCACGCAGTGCCAAAGGTCGTGGCGCAGGCCCAGCAGGGCGCCATCGAAGAGCGCTATCTGACCTTCTCGCAGCTGCATAAAATCTATCCCACGCCCAAAGGGCCGCTCACGGTGGTCGAGAATTTCGATCTCAAGATCAACAAGGGCGAGTTCATCTCGCTCATCGGGCACTCCGGCTGCGGTAAATCCACTGTGCTGACCATGGCGGCGGGGCTGAACCCCATCTCATCGGGCGCGATCAAGCTGGATGGCTGGAACGTGGACGGGGCAGACCCCGAGCGCGCCGTGGTCTTCCAGTCACCCAACCTTTTTCCCTGGCTTACCGCCAAGGAGAATGTGGCGATCGGCGTGGACAAGGTCTATCCCCGCGCGTCGCAGGCCGAGCGGCAGGATGTGGTGGAATATTACCTCGAGCGTGTGGGCCTTGCGGACAGTATGGACAAGAACGCCGCCTCTCTCTCCAACGGGATGAAGCAGCGCGTCGGCATCGCCCGCGCCTTTGCCCTCTCGCCCAAGCTGCTGCTTCTCGACGAGCCGTTTGGCATGCTCGACAGCCTCACCCGCTGGGAGTTGCAGGAAGTGCTGATGGAGGTGTGGTCGCGCACCAATGTCACTGCGGTTTGTGTGACCCATGATGTGGACGAGGCGATCCTGCTGGCCGACCGTGTGGTCATGATGACCAACGGCCCACAGGCGACCATCGGCAAGATCACCGATGTGAACCTGCCCCGCCCGCGCTCGCGCAAGGCGCTGCTGGAGCATCCCGACTATTACACCTACCGGCAGGAAGTGCTCGATTTCCTTGAGGAATACGAGCATGGCAATACCTCGAAAAAGGCCAAAGCCGCCCCTTCCAAATCCCTCGCAGCGGAGTGACACGATGAAACAGAAACTCATCATCATCGGGGCGGGCATGGCCACGGGCCGCGCTTTGGAGCATCTGCTGGAACAGGCACCGGATGCCTTCGAGGTGACCCTCTTCAATGCGGAGCCGCGCGGCAATTACAACCGCATCATGCTCTCGCCCGTGCTGGCGGGGGACAAGACCTATGCCGAGATCGAGACGCATACGGCGCAGTGGTATGCCGCGAACAACGTGACCTGCCGCTTTGGCGAGACGGTGGCGGGCATTGACCGCGCTGCCAGGACGGTGACGGCGGCCAATGGTGATGTGCTCGCTTACGACAAACTCATGCTCGGCACTGGCTCCACCCCCTTCATGATCCCGCTGCCGGGGCATGATCTGGCGGGTGTCATCGCCTATCGCGATCTGGAGGATACCGAGCGGATGATGGCGCTGGGGCCGGACCATAGATGCGTGGTGATCGGTGGCGGTCTGCTGGGGTTGGAGGCCGCCGCAGGCATGGCCGCGCGGGGCGTGCAGGTTACTGTGGTTCATATCATGCCGCATCTGATGGAGCGGCAGCTCGACGAGGCGGCGGGCTATCTTCTGCGACGTGCGCTCACCGATAAGGGCATCACCATCCGCTGTTCGGCCAATTCACAGGAGATCCTCGGGCAGGACGGCCATGTGCGCGCGCTGCTGCTGGATGATGGGACCGAGCTGCCCTGCGATCTGCTGGTTATGGCGGTGGGCATTCGCCCCAATGCGGCGCTGGCAAAGGCGGCGGGATTGGCCGTGGGGCGCGGCATCCATGTGGATGACCAGATGATCACCTCCGACGCCGATATTCTGGCGGTGGGTGAATGCGTGGAGCATGGTGGCGCGGTCTTCGGCCTCGTCGCCCCGCTCTATGATCAGGCAAAGGTCGCGGCGCAGACGCTGCTGGGACAGCCCGCGCAATTCGTGCAAAAGGAGCTGTCGACCAAGCTCAAGGTCACCGGCTGCGATCTGTTCAGCGCGGGTGATTTCGCCGATGGTGAAGGGCGCGAGGACATCGTTTTCCGCGATCCTGCGCGCGGGGTGTACCGACGTCTGGTGATCGAAAAGAATGCGGTGATCGGGGCGGTGATGTACGGCGACACTGCCGACAGCAACTGGTTCTTTGGTCTGATCCGCGACAAGACCGATATCGCGCCGATGCGCGACACGCTGATCTTTGGTCCCGCCTATCAGGGAGGAACCCCGCTGGACCCGCTCGCAGCCGTTGCAGCCTTACCGCGTGACGCGGAAATCTGTGGCTGCAACGGCATTTGCAAAGGCCAGATCGAGGATGCCATCGCCGCAGGGTCGGACAGTCTGGCTGCCATCAGGGCGACGACCAAAGCCTCGGCTTCCTGCGGCACCTGCACCGGATTGGTTGAGCAGGTTCTTGCGGTCACGCTGGGCGATGCTTTTGTGCTGCCTGCCGCTGCCTCGATCTGCGCCTGCACCGATATGACCCACGAAGACCTGCGCCGCATGATCAAATCGCAGCGCCTCACTTCCATGCCCGCCGTCTGGCAGGAATGCGGCTGGAAGACGTCCTGCGGCTGCCATGTCTGCCGCCCCGCGCTCAATTTCTATCTGCTGGCCGACTGGCCGCTGGACTATGCCGACGATCCGCAAAGCCGGTTCATCAACGAGCGTAAACACGCCAACATCCAGAAGGACGGCACATTTTCCGTGGTGCCGCGGATGTGGGGCGGGATCACCACCCCCGCCGAGCTGCGCGCGATTGCCGATGCCGCCGACAAATACGCCGTGCCGACCGTCAAGGTCACTGGCGGGCAGCGGATCGATCTGCTGGGCGTCAAGGGCGAGGATTTGCCCGCAATCTGGGCCGATCTCAACGCCGCCGGCATGGTTTCGGGGCACGCCTATTCCAAGGGGCTGCGCACAGTGAAAACCTGTGTCGGCACCGATCATTGCCGCTTTGGCACACAGGATTCCACAGGGCTGGGGATCAAGCTGGAGAAGACGCTCTGGGGCTCATGGACGCCGCACAAACTCAAACTCGCCGTCTCCGGCTGCCCGCGCAACTGTGCGGAGGCGACCTGCAAGGACATCGGCGTGGTCTGTGTCGACAGCGGATACATCGTGAGCATCGGCGGCGCTGCGGGCATGGACGTCAAGGAAACCGAGCTGCTGATACAGGTCGCGACGGAAGCGGAGGCCATCGACGTGATCAAGGCAGTAACCCAGCTTTACCGCGAGAATGCCCGCTACCTCGACCGGATCTATAAATGGATGGCCAAGGTTGGCCTTGACTGGATCAAGGAGCGTGTCGAGAGCGAGCGCGATTCACTGGTCGCGCGGTTCGAGCTGAGCCAGAGCATCTATCGCCGCGACCCTTGGGCGGATCATGTGGCCGCAAAGGCAGGCAGCTATCGGCCGCTCGCCACTCTGGCGATGGAGGCCGCGGAATGAGCGGCTGGATCGACGTGGCGGCGCTCGAGGATATCCCCCGGCGTGGCGCGCGGGTGGTCAAAACCGCCTCCGGCTGTGTCGCCCTCTTCCGCACTGCGGTGGATCAGGTCTTCGCCCTCGACGACCGCTGCCCGCATAAGGGCGGACCGCTTTCCGAGGGGATCGTGCATGGCACATCGGTCACTTGCCCGCTGCACAATTGGGTGATTTCCTTGCGCACGGGCGAGGCGGGCGGCGCCGACAGCGGCAGCGTGACGACATACCCCGCAAAGGTGGAACAGGGCCGCATCCTGCTTGATGCTGTGGTGTTGCGCGCAAGGGCCAGCGCATGAGCCTTACGCGCACAACCTGCCCCTATTGCGGTGTCGGCTGTGGCGTGCTGGCGGGCGCCGATGGCACGATCAAGGGCGATCCGGATCATCCCGCCAACTTCGGGCGGCTGTGCTCCAAGGGCGCGGCGCTGGGCGAGACGATCGATCTTGAGGGGCGCTTGCTGCACCCGCAGATCGGCGGCAAGCGGGCCAGCTGGGGCGCGGCGCTTGATCTGGTGGCCGCGAAATTCAGCGCGGCAGTGCGCGAACACGGCCCTGACAGCGTGGCCTTTTATGTCTCGGGCCAACTGCTCACCGAGGATTATTATGTCGCCAACAAGCTGATGAAAGGCTTTATCGGCTCGGCCAATATCGACACGAATTCCCGGCTCTGCATGGCCTCCTCGGTGGCGGGGCACAGGCGTGCCTTTGGCAGTGACACCGTCCCCGGCACCTATGCGGATCTGGAGGTGGCGGACCTGATTGTGCTCGTCGGTTCCAACCTTGCCTGGTGCCATCCGGTGCTCTACCAGCGCATCGCAGCAGCGCGCGAGGCACGGCCAAATATGCGCGTGGTCAACATCGACCCGCGCCGCACCGCGACCTGCGATCTGGCCGATCTGCACCTGCGTATCCGCCCCGATGGCGATGTGGCGCTATTCAACGGCCTGCTGGCGCATCTGGCGGAAGCGGGCGCGGTGAACGCCGATTATGTGGCGCAGCACGTCAACGGCATGGACCAAGCCCTTGCGCATGCGCAGCAAACCGACCTCATCACTACAGGCCTGAGTGCGCAAGATCTCGCCGCCTTCTACGCCCTCTGGACCAAGACTCCCAAGGTCGTCACCGTCTATTCCCAAGGGGTGAACCAGTCGCAGTCGGGCACCGACAAGGTCAACGCGATCGTCAATTGCCACCTCGCCACAGCGCGCATCGGCAGACCAGGCTGCGGGCCATTCTCGGTCACCGGACAGCCCAACGCCATGGGCGGGCGCGAGGTGGGGGGGCTGGCCAATATGCTCGCCAATCACCTCGATATCGAGAACGCGGACCACCGCGCGGCGGTGCAGGGCTTCTGGAACAGCCCGACGATCTGCACCACGGCGGGCCTCAAGGCGGTGGACCTCTTCGACGCCTGTGCCAGCGGCAAGATCAAGGCGCTCTGGGTCATGTCCACCAATCCTGCCGTGTCGATGCCCGACGCCGATGCGGTCGCCCGCGCCATTGCTGCGGTGCCCTTCGTTGCCGTCTCCGACATCATGGCGCGCACGGATACGGGCGATCTGGCCGATGTGTTGCTGCCTGCGGCGGGCTGGGGCGAGAAGGATGGCACGGTCACCAATTCCGAGCGCCGCATCTCGCGCCAGCGCGCCTTCCTGCCTGCCCCCGGCGAGGCGCGCCCCGACTGGCGCATCATCAGCGATGTGGCGGCACGGATGGGCTTTGCCGATGCCTTCGCCTATAAAACCCCCCGCGATGTTTTTGCCGAGTATATCGCCCTTGATGCCGCCGCGCGCCCCTTTGGCCGCGATCTGGATCTGAGTCTGTTTGCCGATGTGGATTACGCGGCGCTGATCCCGACGCAATGGCCGCAGAACGACAAACGGTTTTTCGCGGATGGCCGGTTTTATCACGCGGATGGCAAGGCGCGGATGATCGCGGTGCAGGCCCCGCCTGTGCAAACCGGTCTGCGCCTCAACACCGGCCGCAACCGCGACCAGTGGCACACCATGACGCGCACCGGCAAATCGCCGAAACTCGGCGCCCATCTGGCGGAGCCCTATCTGGAGATCCACCCCGCCGATGCCGCGCGGATCACCGCCGCCCATGGCGATCTGGTCGAGCTCACCAGCCCTCAGGGCCGCAGCATCCTGCGCACGCTGGTGAGCGCGCGTGTGCAGGAGGGTCAGCCCTTTGCACCCATGCACTGGACCCGCCAGACAGCGCGGGGCGGCACCGTCAACAGCCTTGTGGCGCCAGTGACCGATCCGGTTTCAGGCCAGCCCGCGCTCAAGGGGAGTGCCGTCGGGGTAAAGCGGTTCAACGCGCGCTGGTATGGCTTTCTCGCCTGTGCCGCGCGGCCCGACCCGCAAAGCGCCTATGCCGCCATCGCCCGTACACGGACCGGCTGGCAGGTCGAGATGGCAGGCATGGACAGCATTGACGACTGGACCGCGCTGGTACGCCGCATTACCGGACTGGCGGAGGCAGAGGCCGCGCTGTTTCACGATAGCGCTGCGGGCACGGCCCATGTGGCATTGACGCAGAACGGTGTGCTTGAGGCGCTGCTTTATGGAGCACGGCGCCCTGTGGTGCTGTCGCGCGCTGCCGCCATCGCCCATATCGGCAGGGCGACCGCGCCGCTGGAGGCGCTTTCGGGCCGCATGGGGAGCGACCAGCCTGATCCGGGGCCGGTGATCTGCGCCTGTTTCAATGTGGGGCAGAATACGCTTCTTAGTGCTGTTGCGGGTGGCGCTGTGACTGTGCACGCCCTCGGAGATGCCACCTGTGCCGGCACGAACTGCGGCTCCTGCAAGCCGGAGCTGGCGCGGCTCATTGCGCAGAACATCCTGCCGGTGGCCGCCGAATGACCCTCGCACCCTTCGTCCGCATCGTCGCACAGGGGAAGGGGCGCGCCCGTCCGCTCACGCTGCCCGAGGCACAGGAGGCGATGACCGTGATCCTCGAGCGCCGCGCCGCGCCCGAAGCGGTGGGCGCGCTGCTGATGGTGCTGCGTCTGCGCGGCGAGGTGCCGGAGGAAATCGCAGGCTTCACCGCCGCGCTGCGCGCCCATGTGCAAGGCGCGCTGCCGCCCGCCGATCTCGACTGGCCGAGCTATGCCGCAGGGCGCAGCCGGGGTGCGCCGCTCTATCTGCTGGCGGCGCGGCTGGTTGCGCAGGCGGGGGTGCGCGTCTCGATGCACGGGCATAACGCCTATCAGGTTGCCAGTTTCACCGCTGCCGATATCCGCGCGCTGTCGGGGCCGCAGGTGCGCTATGATCCGCTGGCTGAGCTTTCTGCCGTAGCCTTAGATCTGCTCGATCTGCGCGCGGATCTTGGCCTGCGGTCTTGCTTCAACACTGTGCTGCGCATGTGGAACCCCTCTGGCGCTCCCGCCACGGTGCAGGGGGTGTTCCATCCCTCCTATCGCAGTTTGCAGGCGCAGGCGGCGGCCTTGCTGGGCCAACACACCCTCGGCATCATCAAAGGGGGCGGCGGCGAATTCGAGCGGCATCCGGCCAAGGATATTCTCTGCTTCGGCCTGCGCCACGGCGATCACATTCAGGAAGCAGCCCCCGCGCTGCTGTCCGGGATCCGCCGCCTGCATGAGGCCGATGATTATGTCGATCCCCATGCCCTATGGGAGGGCCGCCTGCATGATCCTTTTGCCGAGGCCACGGTGACCGGCACCGCCGCGCTTGCCCTGCGCACTCTTGACCCCGACACCCCCCTCGCGCAGCACCAGCACCGGGCGCAAGCCCTCTGGGATGGGCGCGCCGACCATGAAGGATTGTGCGCATGAAAACCTTTCCGATGTTCTTCCAGATGAGCGGCCGCCACGTGGTCATTGCGGGCGGCGGCGAGCAGGCGGCGCAGAAAACCCGCCTGATGCTGAAAACCGAGGCGCGCCTCACCCTGCTGGCCGATGTGCTGGAGGACGAGCTGGCGGCGCTGGCCGCCACCGGGCGCGTGACGCAGCAAAGCGGGCGCATCAGGGCGCAGGATTTTCACGACACAGCACTTGTGTTTATCGCGACAGGCTGCCCCGGTGCCGATGCCGCGCTGCATGCGCTGGCCAAGGCGGTGGGGGCGGTGGTGAATGTGGTGGACCAGCCGCACCTCTGCGATGTGATCACCCCCTCGATCGTGGACCGTGATCCCGTGGTCGTGGCCATCGGGACCGAAGGGACCGCCCCCGTGCTCGCCCGCCAGATCAAGACGCAGGTGGAGCAGATGCTGGAGCCCAATCTGGGCGATCTGGCCGCGCTTGCAGGCCGTCTGCGCAGCGCTGCTGCTGCCCGTCTGGCCCCGCGCGCGCGGCGCGATCTTTGGGCATGGGTGTTTGGCGGCGCCCCCCGCCGGACCCATGCACGCGGTGCCGCGCGCGAGGCGGCGCAGATGGTCAAACAGGCGATTGCAACGGGCGACTTCGGGGCGCAATCGGGGGGCAGTGTGGCGCTGGTGGGGGCAGGGCCGGGGGCCAAGGACCTCATCACCCTGCGCGGGGTGCAACGGTTGCAGGAGGCCGATATCATCTATTATGACCGCCTGATCGACCCCGAAGTCCTCGATCTTGCGCGCCGCGATGCGGAGCGGGTATTCGTCGGCAAACGCCCCGGTTGTCACAGCTGGCCACAGCAGAAAATAACCGCCACCATGCTTGCTGCCGCACGTCAGGGCCTGCGGGTGGTCCGGCTCAAATGCGGCGATCCGGGGATATTTGCCCGCAGTCTGGAGGAGATCGACGCGCTTGAGCAAGCGGGCATTCCGGTCGAAATCGTGCCCGGCGTGACGTCAGCAAGCGGAGCGGCCGCCGCCGCCGGACAATCCCTGACGGAACGGGATATGATTGATACTGTCATCCTGACCACGGGCCATTTTTCAAAAGGCTGCACGATCCCCGATGCGATCAGGTCCCTTGCACCGGGCAGCTGTGTCGCGCTCTATATGGCGGTCAAGGCGGCGCCTGAAATTTCTGCCTATTTATCTTTGCATCCCCATGTGGATGATATGGTCATCACAATTGTGGCCAATGCCCAGACGGCTTCGCAAGTTATAGCGCAATGCGATGTTGCTTCGCTGCCGGAGACACTCGCAAAATATGAGATCGTGAATACAGCGACAATTCTGCTGAAGCTGCGCAAGTATGTTTCAGGCAGATGTGTTTTTAATCAGGGTTTTCTTCCCGCTATCGATGGTTTTGATCTTACCGCATCGAGGATCACTTAGAGTCCGATTCAAAATGAGCTGAGGCATTTCAATCTCTTGCGAGCACCCTTGTCATACGCCTGATGTGAGCGATGAGAACCCATGCCTCGGCGCTTTCGATTGTTCTCTCCCAATCCTTTGCCAGACGGCGACATCTTCCGAGCCAGGCGAAAGTGCGTTCGACAACCCACCGACGGGGCAGAACCTCGAAACCTTCGGCGGTGTCGGAGCGTTTCACGATCTGAATGACCCAGCGGCCAATACTGGTCAGAGCATCGCGCAGTTTCGGCCCGGCATAGCCTCCATCCGCAAAAACATGGCGCAGCTTTGGAGCCTCCCGGGCCAGTTGATGGAACACCGCCGGTGCGCCGTCACGGTCCTGAATGCTGGCGGAATGAACGCGGAGTGCAATCAAATGCCCGCAGGTGTCGGTCATGATGTGACGTTTGCGGCCCTTGATACGTTTGCCAGCATCATAGCCGCATATCCCGCCATTTTCAGTGGTTTTCACGCTTTGGCTATCAATCACACCCGCTGCTGGCTGGCGGTTCCGACCTTCAGTTTCACGCGCCAGTGCAACCAGTTCCCGATTAATCTCGGCCAGCAGACCGTTGTCGCGCCAACCGTAGAAATAGTATCGAACCGTCGATACTGGCGGGAAGTCTTTTGGCAAAAGCGACCATGCGCACCCCGCCGATGCGATGTACTGGATCGCATTCCACACACCGCGCAGTTCAACTTCGCGCGGCCTGCCAAGATGGTTGGGGCTGGGCAGAAATGGCGCTATTATCGACCACTCCACATCCGTTACATCACTTGAATATCGGGGCGTATCGCGCTCATGTAGTTTTCGGGTGAATTCAGTCCAGGCCATTTTGATCTCCGTTCAGCTTCCAACCGAACAGAATCACAACCTACTGAATTCACTCAACTCATTTCCGATCAGACTCTTAGATCGCCAGCCTGGGGTCTGGACTTATAACCAATAGATGACGATTGCAGCGAGAGCGATTGCGGAGAGGAATACCTTTTGGCAGCGATCGTAGCGTGTCGCGACGCGTCTCCAATCCTTGAGCCTGCCGAACATAATCTCGATCCGATTTCTACGGTTGTAGCGGCGCTTGTCGTATCTGACGGTTCCCTTACGCTGCTTTCGACCCGTGAGGCAGGGGCGTATCCCTTTGTTTTTAAACGCTTCTCTTCCGTAACGGGGCCGAGGCAGTCAAGCAGTTTTTCGCATGCAAGGTCGGCCGCTGTGGAGCGGTTTTTACTCAGTTCTTTTTGGACCGTCCTACTTTCATCGCGCCTTCGTCTGAGATCATCCCGGGTGCATGCTTCGGTCCGTGGTCAGCGCGTGGCTGCCAACATAATGCTGGTTCAAATGCAATTCCGATGTGCCCATCTCATAAGCGTGCTCGACGTTGATCGGCAACAGTCCTGACCACGGCATTGTCGGAACCACGTCCCTGGGGGGACCTCGAAGGCCTACGATCAGGCAGGCATCGATTCGAAAGGCAATTCGTCAGGCGGCATGAAGCGTTGCGGTGTCAGACCTGAAGTCGGCGTCATCGACCCACATCCGGTGTAGGATCACGCTGATGCGTCGGGCCAAGGCAACCATGGCGCGCTTGCTGCCACGACGTCGGGCATTGACCTGAGCCCCAAATTCCCTCCTGTATGTGTGGAGTCCGTCGGGTTAAATCTGTGACGCTAGGCCGCCATCTTGTCCATCGCCTTTTTCTGCAAAAACTCCATGGGCGTCAGATTGCCCAGGGCTGAATGTGGTCTGTGCCAGTTGTAATCCTCCTGCCATTCTTCAAGTGTTTTACGGGCATCGCGTAGTGTGCCAAATAGCGTCTCATTCAGGCATTCATCTCTCAGCTTTCCATTGAAACTCTCGATGAAGCCGTTCTGCTGGGGCTTGCCGGGCGCGATATAGTGCCAATCTACACCCGTATCCTGAACCCATTTGAGGATCGCCATACTGGTGAACTCAGTGCCGTTGTCAGACACAATTGTCTTTGGCATGCCTCGTTCAGCGATCACCTTGTCCAGCTCACGCGCGACGCGTTGACCAGACAGCGAGGTATCAGCCACCAGCACCAAGTTCTCACGGCTGAAGTCATCAACAACTGCCTGAATGCGAAAACGGCTACCATCCGTCCGCGCATCAGACACGAAATCCAGGCTCCAGCGTTGGTTCGGGCCATCCACTGCCCGGCAGTGGTTTGTTTATAAACCATGAGAGGGAGGCGCAGCACTATTGGTTTGCGGGTGCCCAAAGCACGCTTTCTACCGCCTCTGCGGCGCACCTGTAGCTTCTCTTCGGTGTAAATGCGCCTCACCTCCTTGTGGTTCACTTCGAAACCATCCCGCGCAATCATCACATGGACGCGGCGACAACCAAACCGGTGCCGTTCACGCGAAACCCGTTTGATTGCATCGCGCAAATCAGCATCATCACCCCGTCGCGACAGATACCACACCGTTGACCGATCAACTTGCAGCACATCGCACGCCTGTCGCTGGCTCACCTGATGAACATCCATCAAATGCGCCACAACTTTCCGCTTCCCAACGGGCGTCACCATTTTTTTGAATTGATATCTCGCAACATGGCATTGTCCAACATCTGCTCCGCCAAGAGCTTTTTGAGCTTTCCGTTCTCGTCTTCCAAAGCCTTCAACAGCTTCGCGTCAGATGGCTCCATGCCACCATACTTCGATTTGTATTTATAGAAGGTCGCCGAGCTGATCCTATGCCGCCGACACACGTCAGCGGTCTTCTCGCCAGCTTCCTGTTCCTTGATCATTGCTATGATCTGCTCGTCCGTGAATCGTGCCTTCATGTGTCCGTCCTTTTGTTGGGCGGACTCTACACAAAATCGGCGAAGCTTTAGGGGCTCAGGTCAATCCCCGTGGCCGCCGCTGTATCCTATCCGTTGTTCGGATGGATGCTGTCACCGGCACTTGCTGGGGGCGCTATGGCGCTTTCGAGCGTGTTCGTGTTGTCCAACGCCTTGCGGCTGCGATGGATCAAACCTGCGGCGTCCCAAGGGCAACCAATGCGCGCAGGCACCGGCAGACTTGTGCCCGCAGCAGCAGAATAGGAGGCGGATGATGAACATCGGTGAAGTTTCGAAAAAATCGGGCCTGCCTGCCAAAACCATCCGCTGCTATGAGGATATTGGCCTGATCACCCCTCTGCGCGACACAAACGGCTACCGGAGTTTTCGCGACAGCGACATGCACAAGCTGGCGTTTCTGGGGCGGTCGCGTGCGCTGGGGTTCACCATCGAGGATTGCCGAAACCTGCTGGCGCTGAGGGATGACCGGGACCGCGCCAGCGCCGATGTGCGCACCATTGCGCAAGAACATCTGGAGCAGATCGAGACCAAAATCTCTGACCTCCACGCGATCCGCAAGACACTGTCCCATCTGGTGCACGAATGCGCCGGAGGCGGGCACCCGGATTGTCCGGTCCTGGCAACACTGGAAAAGTTTCCTGCATAAACACGGAACCTCCCCGCTCTGGCACTTTGTTCTGCCCATGCACATACAATTCTGAAAGAGGTAATTTCCATTTCATATGGGCGTTTTTTCGCAACGATTGCCACATCGACAGTGGTCATGTTCGGTCTGATGTATCTCAACAGCTAAGCGGTCGATTACCTGTTTTTCAGTGAAACCCGCAGCTATATGGCGCTTTACATGGGTGCTGTGATAGCGGTGATCATGCTGGCGTTCATGCTGGGCATCTATACCAACCGTACCGCAAACCTTGCGATATTCGGCGGGCGTGCGCTGGTCTTTGCGCTCCCGCTGTTTCTGGTGCGCAGCCAAACCACGGTCGACGATACCTCATGGATGCGCGCAATGATCCCGCACCATTCCATCGCATTTCTCACTTCGGAGTGTGCCAACACCACTGACCCACGGGTGCGCAAACTGGGTGATGACATCATCAAGGCACAGCGGTTGGAGATTGCAGAGATGAAAGCATTGATTGCCGATCTTGAAGGCGGTCCTGCTGCAACACCTGAAACCGACGGGAAGCAGGCGAGAAAATATGTCAAAGAACCAAGAAATCAAAACCGCATCGCAGTATAGGATGGTGATGCCGGATCATACTTGTCCTTATGGCCTCAAATCCAAAGACCTGCTTGAGCGACAGGGGATCGACGTCGAAGATCACCATCTGACGACCCGCGAACAGACCAATGCGTTTATGGAAAAGCACGCGGTCGAGACCACACCCCAGACGTTTATCAATGGCGAACGGATCGGCGGCTACGACAAACTGCGCATTTATATCGACCTCGACAAACCCGAGGATGAGCAATCAGATACATCCTATCAGCCCGTGATCGCAATTTTTGCGATGGCGTTTTTGATGGCACTTGGTCTGTCGTGGTATAGTTTCGGAAATATCTTCACCCTGCGCGCGTTCGAATGGTTCATCTCGATGTCCATGTGTTTTCCGGCTGTGCAGAAGTTGCAGGATATCGAAAGCTTCTCGACCATGTTTCTCAACTACGATCTGCTGGCGCTGCGCTGGGTGCCTTATGGCAAGGTCTATCCCTTTGGCGAAGCCTTTGCCGGTGTTGCCATGACCGCAGGCGCGCTTTTGCGGCTGGCGGCACCCGTAGCGATCATCATCGGCGGGATCGGTGCGGTCTGTGTCATCAAGGCGGTTTACATCGACAACCGAGAGCTAAAATGCGCCTGCGTGGGCCGTGACAGCAACGTGCCGCTGGGGTTCATCTCGTTGACCGAGAACCTGATGATGCTGGGTATGGGCATCTGGATGTTGGCGCGGATTGTCTAAATTCTATCGGGAGTCATCCCAAGATCGGCGCATCTTTGCTTATGTCACGGAAAAGTCGGATACCTTCCTGCGCGGGAAGGATTGACAGGCTTCGGCAAATTGTCCAAATGATAAGGATGAGCAGGCTAGACTCGATATATACAATGATTAAAGCGCTCGTTTGCGTCGCGTTTGTGCTTGCTTTGGTATTGCTTCCGCCCTCATCCGCGCATGCATCGTCTGGTATGCACGGGGGTATTCAAGGCGGTGAACATCCCGTTACCGATCTATCGGACCATTCTGCGCACCAAGGTCACGACATGTCATCGTCTTTAATAACCGGTGCAACATGTGGGTCGACTGCCGATTTTGACGGTCAGGATCACACTGGCGGTAAATGTTGTAGCGGGATGTGCAGTTCTGTTGTCCTTGATGATGTTCACCCGGTGTTTGTAGGGCTTACCACCGGTGATCGTTTTATCCCCCTTCAAGCTCGGGCAACTTCTGTCGACCCGTCCGGCTTTTTACGCCCTCCGCAGTACTTGATCTGATTACCGGCTCTTAACGGAGCCTTTGTTTTGCGTGCGTGAGTGCGCGGTTCCGAATTCCATCAGTCAGGTACTACTCATGAAAATTCAATTACTTCTGGGGGCATCAGCCCTCACACTTGGCGCGTGCGCGCAAGACCTCGGGCCTTTGCCGTATACGGCAACGCCATTGCCGGTCGTCGCGGCACAACAGGACGTTATCAATGCGGCCGTTGTGTCACCCGTCCGGTATCAGGATCCGCTTGCAGGTTACACATACCGTGGACCAACCGGACCGCGCGATTGGCGCACCGTCAACGAAGAACAGTCGGGGGATAACTGATGCGTATTTCAAAACTGCCATTGATCTTTGGTTTTCCACTGGTCCTTGGTGCCTGTGCCACGGCAATACCCGGTGCCTATACTGAACCGAAGGCCGGATTTGCCAACATCGCGAGCCAGATTACCCCTGCAATCGGCAAACGCACGGTTTTTGCCGAAACCCAGGCTGAAAATGAAGCTTTGAAAAAGCAAGTTCATGGGATGGTGCATCGCAAAACTATCTCTGCGGATACGGCAGTTCAGGTTGCTTTGTTGAATAACAAAGGGTTGCAGGCGTCCTACGCCAATGTTGGCTTGTCTGCTGCAGACGCTTGGCAGGAATCAACACCTGTAAACCCAATTGTGTCTATCGGAGTTTTGGGTATCGGTGCGCCAGAGTTGGGTGCATACCGTGCGATCGAGGGACTGATCCGCGCGAACCTTTTGGAAGCCACAACCCGTAAGAAACGCCGCGCACTTGCAGATACGAACTTCAGACAAGCACAGCTGGCTGCGGTTAATGATACTTTGGCCTTGGCCAACCAGACCCGTCAGGCATGGATAGCTGCGGTATCTTCGTTTGAAGCCGTCGGGTATCTCCAAAGGGCCAAGGCGACATCTGACGCAGGGTCTGAACTGGCCCTGAGACTGGGCGAAACGGGCGCTCTGAATAAAGCCAATCAAGCACGCGAACAGGCCTTTAACGCGGAGCTTGCAGGACAGCTTGCGAGGGCGCGTCTGAATGCGACAAAATCCAAGGAAGAGTTAACCCGGCTCATGGGCCTCTGGGGTACAGATGTAGATTACTATGTACCTGACGCCCTGCCAAGACTGCCTGGATCGGTTGGTCGCGTCGCCAACGTCGAGGCAAAGGCGCTGCGCAACCGTGTGGATTTGCGGGTGGCAAAACTTGGCCTCGAAGCGCAGGCTTTGGCCTATGGCCTGACAGATCAGACACGGATTGTAAGTGATCTTGAGATGGTCTCCGGCGTGGAACTCGAGCGGGAGCCGGATGGCGAAAATGTGATAACGCCTCAGGTTGAAGTGGAATTTGCGATCCCTATTTTTGATTCAGGCAAGGCCAGAATGCGCAAAGCCGAACTTGCGTATTTGCAGTCAGCCAACGTGCTTGCTGAAACGGCAGTCAACGTACGTTCCGAGGCAAGAGGTGCCGAAGCAGCGTACCATGCTTCGTACAAGATCGCGCGCCATTATCAGGATGTATTGGTGCCGCTGACTACAACGGTCGAAGAAGAAGGTCTGCTGTCTTACAACGGCATGATCACCAATACGTTCGAGTTGCTGACAGACGTGCGCCAGAAACTGGCTGCATCTCTTGAAGCTGCGAATGCGAAGAGCGATTTCTACATGGCCCAGGCCGATCTGACAGCTGCCATTTATGGTGGCGGTGCAGGCGGCGGCGGCGGTGGAGAAGGCGCAGCACTTGCCGCCGGTGGCGGCGCACCACACTGAAAAGGAATAATGATATGTTGAATAGACGTCAATTACTCGGAGCAGGTGCTGCTGGTGCAACGCTTATCTCCTCCAAAGCATGGGGCCAGACCTTGAATATGGGTCTGCCTGAGGCGGCACTTATGGACACGGCGGCAACGCAGGTGACTGCGCGCCCATCCTCGGGTGTGGACTATAATCCTGTTGTCACGCTGAATGGCTGGACACTGCCGCACCGGATGAACAACGGGGTGAAAGAATTCCACCTTGTTGCCGAACCGGTAGAGCGGGAGATGGCCGATGGCATGATCGCGCACTTGTGGGGCTATAACGGCCAGTCGACTGGTCCGACAATCGAAGCGGTCGAGGGTGACCGTGTGCGTATCTACGTGACCAACAAACTGCCCGAGGATACGTCTGTCCACTGGCACGGATTGATCCTGCCGTCCGGCATGGACGGTGTTGTAGGCCTCAGCCATCCCGGTATCAAACCCGGCAAAACATTCATCTATGAGTTCGACCTCGTGAAGTCGGGTACGTTCATGTATCACCCGCACGCTGACGAAATGACGCAAATGGCGATGGGTATGATGGGGATGTTTGTCGTGCATCCCAAAGACCCGACGTTCATGCCGGTGGACCGAGATTTCCTGATCATGTTGAATGCTTTTGACATTGATCCGGGCACCTATGTGCCGCGGATCATGACGATGGCGGATTTCAACCTATGGACATGGAACAGCCGGATTTTTCCAGACATTGATCCGCTTGTGGTGAACAAAGGTGACAAGGTGCGCGTGCGCGTCGGCAACCTGACGATGACGAACCACCCGATCCACATGCACGGGTATGACTTCAAAGTGACTTGTACGGATGGCGGCTGGGTGCCGGAATCTGCGCAGTGGCCAGAAGTCAGCATCGACATCCCGGTGGGCGCGATGCGGGCCTATGAGTTCACCGCCGACCACTTGGGTGACTGGGCGATCCACTGCCACAAGTCACACCATACGATGAACGCCATGGGGCATGATGTGCCAACCTTCATCGGTGTGGACAAATCGCAGCTGACCCAGAAAATGCGGACGTTCCAGCCGGATTACATGCCGATGGGCACGGCAGGCATGGGCGACATGGCCAAAATGTCGATGCCGCTGCCTGACAACACGATCCCGATGATGAATGGTTGGGGTCCGCACGGACCGATCGAGATGGGCGGTATGTTCTCGGTGGTGAAGGTACGCGACGGCATTGATGCCGACGATTATTCGGATCCCGGTTGGTATGAGAACCCTCCCGGCGAGCAGGCCTATGAATGGACCGGAGAGCTTCCGGAGTTCGCGTCCAACAACAGCCCGAAAACCATTCTGACACCGAAACCAACGCAAAAGGGCTGAGAGGGCCTTTTGACTAATCAAACAACCAAACGTACAGGAAAAACAGATGAAAAACCTACTTTTGACAACTGCACTTGCTTTCACATTCGCGGTACCGGCTTACGCGGGTGGCACACATGGTGGACATGATGAAGTGAAAGTTGAAGAGCCCGAGACCCACGGTGCCGATGGGCACGCTGATAACCATGCTGAAGCGATGATGATTGGAACACCAGGTGATGCTGCAAAAGTAAACCGGACAATCAACGTGACCATGGTTGAGACCGACGACGGCCAAATGCTGCTGGAAGGTGAAGACTTGACCTTCGAAAAAGGCGAAACCATCCGCTTTGTGATCGAGAACAAGGGTGAGCAGGAGCATGAGTTCGTCCTTGATACGGTGGAACGCAACGCAGCCCACAAGATCGAAATGGCGAAGATGATGATGGAGCATGACGATCCAAACCGCATCACCCTTGATGCCGGTGCTTCGGGTGAGGTTGTCTGGACCTTTGCAAATGACGGAACGTTCGAGGCAGCTTGCCTTATTCCGGGCCACTACGAGTCCGGCATGTTCCGCACCGTTGCTGTCGGAGACCAGATGACAAAGGCCAGCATGACGATGGCACCAGCGGACGTGCAAGTGGCACAGGCCGATGTGGAATACACCAAAGGCACGATCACAAAAGTGGACGCAAAAGGTGGCAAGGTCACGATTGACCATGGCCCGCTGCTGAATCTCGATATGCCCGGCATGAAAATGGTGTTTCGTGCCGATGAAGAGATGATTGCGAAGATGTCCGAAGGTCAGAACATCGAGTTTGTGGCGGAGCCTGTCAAAGGCAAACTCACAGTCGTCAAGATGAAGTGATCACCACAGGAGGCGGTGTTGTCCACCGCCTCCTGCGATTCATTCAGCCTCTTGCCCGAGTGGCAGGGGATGGTCCGGATTTGTCGAAGAACCATATTCTGGAGCGAAAAATGTATCCCTTTACGACAATACTGACACTGCTGCTTATGTTGGGTTTCTCGACACTAAGCGCGAAAGCGAGCACAGGCGTTGGCGACAAGCCGCATGCACAGGCATATGATCATCCAGGGCATGTCGCTATTGGTGAACCTGGACAGGCTGAAGGGGTTACTCGAACCATAGAAGTCAATATCAAGGAAACCGAAAGCGGCTACATGCTGTTTGATCCTGACGCCATCCACATCGAAGAAGGGTCGGTCGTTCGATTTGTGATCAACAACGCTGGCGATCTTGATCACGAGTTTTTTCTGGGTTCGTTCGATGAAATCACCAAACATCAGCAATGGATGCGGGACCACCCTGAAATGGAGCATGCTGACTCAAATTCAGTCGCTATTTCAAGTGGAGCCACCGAAACGCTGGATTGGAAGTTTTCGAACAGGACCAACATGGAGTTTGTTTGCCTGATCCCAGGCCACCGCGAAGCAGGTATGTTCGGCGTCATCATCGTGCATCACCACCTTGCGCGAAACCGATCCAACTAAAGCCGAATGATGAGTTCCTTGGATAAATACTACATCCTTGTTCATGATCTGGTGCTGTATTTCGGCTATACATATGATGACACCGTGCCGGACTGGATCCACCCGATCATCCATCTGATCTTTGTTCTGGCACCTGCATTGCTGTTGGCGGTCGTGCCTTTTCTGTCGATACGATGGTTGCTTGAAAGGTCGCGCAGGCAAGCTCTCGCAGAACTGCCGTACTCGACCATCAAAGGTCTTGATTCCAGCCTTTTCAGGACTGTTCTGAAATACTCTCGTAAACAGCAAGTATGGATGATCCTGCCTAGTCTTGTGGCGATGCCGATCCTCTCCCTCCGCATGAAGCTTCGTTAAAGAGGGGTTGCTTGATACCCGTCATTCTTCATTGCGGTTATGAGGGTATCAACTGTCTCATTGCTGACAATCCTCACCTCCCGCGCCGCCATATCAAACTTGATCACCGCTTCTGGATCGACTTTCGCAACCGCCTTTTCGATAGTGGACTTGCAGTGGCCGCAGCTCATTTTGGGTACAGAAAAATTATGCATATGTTCGCTCCCTGGTGTTGACAGCTGACCATACGCGATTGCCGCGCTAAAAGGTCAATACCTATTTTTGCGGTTTTGTGTCATAAATCCCGGGGACAAGTCGATGCTGCACGGGGCTGATCTTGAGGCCGCAGAAAACGTAAAGCAGTGAGCCAAAGGCTAAGGCGCTATCATAATCTGAGATCACGTCGCTGACGGTGGCGGTTTGTCGGCGTGCCGCGTCAAGAGTGCCCGGACCTTTCATCTCGTGACCTGCCGCTCCAATAAGGTGTTGCGCGCTCAAAGCTGGATGCGCATGATGGACGATCCGGCCCTTTGACCTTATAGCGGTCTGGGTGCGCTAACGAACCGAGCCATCTTTACGTTTACGTAGAACAACAGAGCCCGTATCAATCACCCCCCGACAAAGGTACTGTAAGGCAGGAATTCAGGTTTAGAGACAATTATCAAAAGCAAATCACACAGGCCTCCGATGTTGGTTGTCTAATCTCTCTCTTGGGGACGAGATGTCGGCGAAGGAGGCAAACCGATGGTTTGCTTGGGCCCTCAGGACAATTTCGATAGCGCATGCCGCAGCACTGAAGAAACCAGCGTTTTCTGGTTATGCACTTGCTAAAGTACTCGATTACCCGGAAATTGAAATCCTCGTTCGCCAGATGGATGAGAGGTTTTTTGACGTCTCTGTGAAACGGTTGCTTATGAACCTTCCGAAGACAATCGGCTCAGAAACTCCCTCCCATGCGGCAGTCTCTATCGACCGGTTCCGCTCATATCTTTAAGCGACAGAGAATGAAGCTGGCCTAAACATTTTGAATGGGCGCACGCTTACGACCAATGTATCACTCCTGAATATATTGACGAGTTGGCATTGAGCCGCGCAACACAACAGATAAGCGGCCAAGCTTATTGGCTTAAGCAGGCAATTCCAAATCTGCAAAGAGGTTCGGAAATAAGCGCTCGCGATAGTTTAACGGAAACGCAAGCCGAACTGGCGTCTTGGGTGATGAGGATGTCAGGTAACCCGCAGTGGTCAGCTGTTTTAGAGTATTCCGCGATGTCCGCTCAGACGTTTTGAGAACGACCTGTGCATCGCCGCGGTCGAGAATTCCATGTCGTAAAACAGCCGAGATTAGATCAGGCGCGCGCTTGTCCTCGATCGTATCTGCGACAAGTCGGCGGTAGCGTTTGTCCAACCCGGCAAGATCGAATAGTTTGGCTGAAAACGTGAGCTGGTCCAGTGATACAGTGAGGAACCATGCCGAAAACGTTTTGAGTGCTGCTTCTGACAGATTGCCGCGACCGTCGCGGTCCCCACGTCGAGGGCTGTCGGCGAGATCCATCATCCGCTTATACTCGCCTCGGTCCTGTAATCCACGCGCAAGCCCACGCGAAATCGACCACAAGCCTTGGCCGCCAATGCCTGCGTTGAGTGCCATTGCATGTGACATCAGGCGGCTGACACGGCCATTCCCGTCTGGGAACGGGTGTATGTAGTTAAGGCGATGATGGGCAGATGCGATGGCAATAATGCGGCCGCTCGCAGAACGCGCAGCAATTTGGAATCGCTTTTCGAAATGCTCCATGAACGCGGCGACACGGGCAGATGATGGCGGGTTATGCCGTCCGACAGAGACTTCTGAATCGCCGGGCTGGCGCATACGACCCGGAACAATTGACTCAGACGTGCCGCTTGGATGTTCAATGACACGGAACTCTTCGGGCATCTCGTCGTAAAAGGCTTGATGAACCCAAGTTAAGAACTCGACCGATGTCGGTACGGGCATTGTCCCATTGCGGTGCATTTCATCAATGGCACGCTGAACGATGACATGTGCACGTGCTTCCAGCGCGAGCGGGCGGGTTTCTTCCTCTAATTCTGCCCCGGCGAGCGCTTTTTCGATGTCTCGTGGCCGCGTGTTGTGGCCTTCGATCAGGTTGGAGTAATAGCAGTTCATAACACGAACCAAATCTGCCAGTTCAGCTGCACTGTCTGGATGCAGGCCTTGTCCAAGTCCACTTGCCTCGCGCTGGATATCAACAGAGAGGTCGGCCAGCTCAGCCGGGATGTGTTCCTCGAAGAAACAGGGTTCTATTCTACCTGGTGTTTCCAGCATTTTTTGCCGATCTTGAATTTATACAAAGCTGAGTGTTTATAAGCCGTAATCGAAGTTTATGGCAAGTCTTTGCCGATGTTGGTTGCCGATGTTGGTTGCCGATGTTGGCTGCCGAATGTTGGTTGCCGAATGTTCAGGCAGTCCACTGTGTCACAGGCCATCATGCTCCTCTTGCGGTCTTTCCGGTCAGTCAAATGTGTATCGCGCTGGTAACGCGGTGATCGACGTTGCTTGCGTGTACGCGTTGGTATCTTTGACATACCCATAAAGGGAAAGGTCCCATAAAGGGAAAAGTTCCCGGCGCGGGCGGCTTCGCCAATCATCAATACAACGACTTTTTTGCGGCTAGGGGACGTATCGTCAAAGATCGCTTAGGGCGACAGTGTTTGGATACGTTCGTCAAGAGCAATCCTGTTGAAGTGTCTCGCCGTGTTAATCACATAAAGACCACGGCAGGATTTTGCTGCCCATCCTTGACGCATGTTGATCGTAACACAGCAAGGTTGATGAAGTCCTGTAGAGCCATGCGAACAAGGCCACAAACGCAACGACGCTGCCAAATAGCCTCCGCATCCACGTAGATCGTTGTACCTGGGCCCACCAGATCAGAAAATTAGGCGAAACCCTAAGGAGCAAAATATAGGGAGCGATGGATATATGCCAGCGACCAGATGCTTCGGCACTCACACTGGCGCAGACGTTGGCGATCATCGAACGGCCAGACTCCGTATTTTGGTTAACATGAAATGCAGAGCAACAGCGTTCAGCAACGCAAGAAGGGAATGGGTCATTATAATGAACGGCTGACATAGCAAGCGCGGGACTTGTCATTGACACGTCAGCGTTCCTGCATAAATTGCATCTAAACCATCCCCCTTCAGGTATGACCAGCGTACTGAATGCGCCAGAAAGTCCAGCTTTAGCACTCCAGGAATCTCGGAAATAATTTCGGCCGTTCGATCATTTCCTGCGACATTTCCGCTTGTCACCTTACCACCAGCGCCCGCGACAAAAATTGTTGTCCGATTGATCATTGGGCGGCCTTCAGCATCGAGGGGAACAGTCCGTTCAAAAAAGTGATTGTGGCCGTTCAAGACAAACATTGCTCCGGCTTCTGCCAACTTTGCGAACAGGAGTTTTGCATTCTTCGAGTTGCTTCACTCGACAGCAGAATACGCAGGTTTGTGATAAAACGCAGCTATACATTTGTCTTTGTTTGCAGCCGGTATGGAATTGATCCAATCCTCCTGATCAGAGGCTTCGGATGCATCTATTTCACTGTTGAGCGATAACAAAATCCAGTTTTCTGTACGAATGGCATGATATCCGTTCCGGTCAGGGCCTGCTCGCTCCCTCCAATAGTCATAGTAGCCATATGCCCCAAGCGACTGATACTCGTGGTTGCCCGGTGTTGGCCATGTACGCGCTTTGGCCTTGCCCTAATCGGGATCGTAGCAGTCATGGAAAGACACAGGTTCCCTACGCCTGTATGCAAGATCTCTTAACGCGAGAACCGGGATATCTGCATTTTGTTCCAATGTGATTGAGGTTGCGACCATTTCTTCATTCGGCTTGGGCGTGGGTCGTTCTATCCCCAACGTATAGCGCAGGTTTCGGTTTGACCTGTCAAAGCCCCCATCGACACCAAACGCCGAAATGTCACCAGCAACCAGCAACGATAACGGGCTGCCGTCAGAAAGGTCACGGACCCTGTCACCATCAAACAGCGTTTGGTCGGCCCGACCGGCCATCCTGCCAAAACCCGACGCAATCAAAGAGAAAATTGCGCCTTCTGTAGCACCTGATGCGACAAGTGCTAGCGCTATTGCCCCGATAAAAACGCCGTTTTCTTAGCATTATCACTCCTTTTACTGCGGAGTAGTCTCAGCGTTCTCTCGTGGTCCTTTCCAGTTAATTCTCAAACGGCAATGTTAGGTCCCGGCAGGATATTCGAGATGCTCACGTTCAAGTTACAATATTCTCCTTGACCTCCACCGACTGGAACCCTGCATAAATAAACTTATGAACCGTGTGCTTTACCTTTTCCTGATTCTAGCCCTGACGCTTGGTGGTCTTTTTACATCGGATGCTTCGTCGGCCAAAGTACCCGACACGGCAATGCAGATGGGCGGCTTGGATCAGACGTGTGAGGGATGCCCGTCCACTGATGTTGCGGGTCTTATCTGTGACAGCGGATGCACTGTGCCCTGTGGTTTGGGCGGCTCAACAGGAATGATTTTGCCGCAGATATACTCAACGCAATTCTCCGAACCCTTCGGTCTCTTGCGTCCCAGGATCAAACCGTTGCTCCCGGTAGGAACAGCACCGGCACTTGATCCATTCCCGCCAAAACATCTGATCTAATACATTCTCGTCCTTGCAACCTGCAGGGTGACTGGGCGGTGCATCGCCCCTGTGCGGCAAAGCGCCGACCAATTTAGATCAGGAAAGTCCCGATGAGCAAACAAGTTTCAATGACACGGCGAGGCGTGCTGTCCACCGGCGCGGCCTTCACTTTACTTTCGCTTCTGGCACCAGCGCGGTCAGCGGTGGCGCAGCAATCCGATGAGCCGCTGCGCCTGCGCGCCGGACCCTCGAAAGCCGGACTGCGCCCGGCACCATATGGCCTGACTGACGTGTGGAGTTATAACGGTGCCGTTCCCGGTTCGGAAATCAGGGTCCGTCAGGGCGACCGGATACGCGTTCTGGCTGAAAACCGTCTGGGGGAGGGGACCACCATTCACTGGCATGGTATTCGTACACCAAATGCAATGGATGGGGTGGCGTTTCTGACGCAAGATCCGATCCCGGTTAATGGTGATTTCCTGTATGAATTCGACGCGCTGGATGCGGGAACATTCTGGTATCATCCACATCACCGCAGTTCCGAACAATTGGGTCGCGGCCTTTATGGTCCGCTGATTGTCGAAGAGGCCGATCCGATCCGTGTGGACCGCGACGTGACCTGGATGCTGGACGACTGGCGGATGACAAACGACGGCCAACTCGCGGATAATTTCGGCAGCCAAAGCGACGCTATGCACGGGGGTCGGATCGGAAATACTGTCACGATAAATGGCCAGATACCTGACCGCATGGCCGTTCAGGCGGGTGAACGGATCCGGTTGCGTTTGATCAATGCGGCAAATGCACGGATATTCGGATTGGATTTTGGCGATCTTGATCCTGTGGTGATCGCGATGGACGGCCAGCCCGTTGCGCCGCACGCACCAGATGACGGGATTATCGTCATTGGACCCGCTATGCGCGTTGATGTTGTGATCGATTTTACCGGAAAGCCCGGCGATCTTCTGAGCGTGAACGACATCTATTACAAAGACCTCGAATTCCGGCTGGTCGATTTTGCCTATGGGTCCGGAACTCTGCGCCAATCGGTGCCGGACTGGTCAATGGTTCTTGCACCCAACCCGTTGGCTGATCCTGATCTCAAAACTGCGACCCGACATCAGATTGTCTTTAATGGCGGAATGATGGGGCAGATGATGATGGGTGACGGCATGGGGTCGATGATGGACCAGATGCGCCAGGGCAATATCTGGTTCATCAATGGCAAGGCGGCGAATGGACCCATCATGGATCCGCTGCTGACGCTGCCATTGGGGACATCGCATATCTTCGAGATGGAAAACCGAACCGCTTGGCCGCACCCGATCCATCTTCATGGCCATACATTCCGCGTGATCACTCGAAATGGCCAGCCGACAAAGCATCTCGAGTGGCAAGATACCGTCATGATGGCACCACGGGAAAAAGTCGAAATAGCCTTTGTAGCCGACAATCCAGGAGATTGGATGTTTCATTGCCACATCATGGAACATCAGGCCGCAGGAATGATGGGAGTTATCCGCGTCGAAGCGGACGCAACAAAAACCTGAGAATACGCAAATTTAACGAAAGAAAAGGAAGAAGATCATGAAAAAACTGTTCGGATTTACCACTCTGGCTGCAGCAGGAAGTGCAACCCTTTTGGCAATGAGCCTGAACGCGGCACCCTTGGCTGCCGAAACGGTCACGCTTTTCAAAAACCCACAGTGCGGTTGTTGCGAAAGCTATGCCGATTACCTGCGTGAAAACGGCTTTGAAGTAGACGTCAAGCCAACACAGGATCTTGTGCAGATCACCAGTGATGCCGGTATTCCCGAGGACTTTCAGGGATGCCATACCTCGTTCATTGGGGATTACGTGATCAGTGGGCATGTACCCATTGACGTGGTCAACAAAGTTCTGACTGAAAAACCCGACATCACCGGCGTCACGCTTCCCGGGATGCCGATGGGATCACCTGGTATGGGTGGTGCAAAGCAAGAGCCGTTCAAAGTCTACGCCATTGAAGAAGGCATGGACCTGACGGTTTATGCGGTCGAATAGACAAACCAATTGTTCGGCGCGAAACCGTGCCGGACAAAACCCAGAACAACTCAAAGGATGAAGTACATGTGGATGGATGGTGGAACGATGGGCGGCGGAATGATGATCGGTATGGGGCTCGTGTGTTTGCTGATCGTGGCGGTGCTGGTGCTCGCAGCAATCGCATTGGTTAAATATATCCGCTCTGATGGCGTGAAATAACAGTGTCAGATGATGCGAAGTAGCGGCGCTGCCAGTGGTGACAGCTTGCTGTCGATGGGGTTGACTGGGCATTTTGTGTCTTGCTGATACTGATCGGGCTCGCCGCGACCGCGCTATTCTGCATCTGGCTCCGAAGAAGGTGGGTGAAAGAATGATAAAGTGGCTTGGCCTTTGGGTCTTTACATTGACGGCGGCTGGCGCGGCGGCAGCGCAAGATACTGAACTTCAGAAGGGTGAGACACTCTATCAGGAAAACTGCGCCAGTTGTCATGGCACAAATCTGGAGGGCCAGCCCGACTGGCGCACGCGGTTGCAAAACGGAAGGTTGCCAGCACCACCCCACGATGCGTCGGGACATACCTGGCATCATGCCGACCGCGTGTTGACAGACATCATCACACGGGGAACGGCGGCGATCGTAGGGAACGGGTACGAAAGCGACATGCCAGGATTTGGGGACACGCTTTCGAGCGAAGATATCGAAGCGATCCTCGACTACATCAAGAGCACATGGCCCGATCGTGAAAGGGTGGCACAGGAAGAGATAACACGTGCCGACATCGAGGCGTAGCAATGAGGGGGGCGGATAGATCAATGCAGCAAAAACGGCCATGGTATCGCGTTTCAGGTCTTGTGGTGGTGCCTGCTGTTGCTTTTGTACTGATGGCGTTTTTCGCTTGGGGGATGTTCAACCGTGACGACGCGCTGCCCTCGGCAATGGTTGATAAGTCCGTCCCCGATTTCACCCTGCCCCCTGTCCTTGGCAGGGATGACGGATTATCGACAAACGACCTGATCGGACATGTGTCATTGGTGAACGTATTCGCATCCTGGTGTGTGCCATGCCGTGCGGAACATCCATTGTTCATCGAGCTTGCCGAAAATGGTGAGGTTCCACTCTATGGTATCAATTATAAGGACCCGCCCGAACAGGCACGAGCATGGCTGGACGAACTGGGTGACCCTTACACCCGCATCGGCGCGGACAGAGATGGCCGCGTCGGTATCGAATGGGGTGTTTATGGTGTCCCTGAAACATATGTCATCGCCGCGGATGGAACCATCGCCTATCGCCATGTCGGGCCAATTACACGCATAATTCTGCAGGACACAATCATGCCCCTTGTTCGTGAATTGAAATCTTTACCTGCCAAGGAAGCAACACAATGACTTCGCTGAAACTGACAGTCGTTCTTTTCCTCGCATGGGTCGGTGGGGCAATTGCAGCGCCGCAAGGCTTTGCGCTGCACGATGAGCCGCAACCCGTAATCAATGTTCGCTTCTTGCTTGAGGACGACACACGCAAAGACATGGAATCGCTGCGGGGGAAAGTGCTTTTGGTAAACGTCTGGGCCACTTGGTGCATTCCGTGCCGTGAAGAAATGCCGACACTGGACGCTTTGCAGGCTGCGCTCGGTGGTGACAATTTTGAGGTGGTTGCCCTCTCAATTGACCGCGCCGGAACGCCGGTTGTGCGCAGGTTCTATGATGAAATCGGTGTGAAACATCTGAAAACATATGTCGATAAAACCATGTTGTCAGCCACCGCCCTGCGCACAGTCGGTCTGCCAACGACAATCCTGATCAATAGACAAGGTCAGGAACTGGGACGGCTGGTCGGACCGGCAGAATGGGATGATCCTGAGATGATAGCGTTTCTGAAGGGGTTTATTGAATGAGTACTATGGAAATTTCATCACAGCACCTTGACCCTACAGCCACTGGAATGGTCGAACGCCCAACATCAAAAGGCAACAGCCATGTGGTTCAAATTTCACAGCATGACACTGGCAGCGAGGATGCGTCAGTCATTGGCCGTTGGCCGCAATGGATGACGCGCAAACGCATACTGCTTGCTGGTGTTACCGTTGTGATCGGGAGCGGAATGGTCCTGAACTGGGGATGGCTGACCGCAGCAGGGCTAGCGCCGGTCCTTGTATCGCTTGCACCCTGTGGCGTCATGTGCGCACTGGGGCTTTGCATGAAGGGCGGCACTGGCACGAGCGGGTGGAGCCCGCTGGGTGGTATTTTTCGATGAGACTTGCGTCCACCGGGTCAATTGACAGGCATGGAGCACAAATTTCACTGCGCGCCTTGCGCCGTTATTTTTCTGTGATCATTCCCGCGAACCTGATCTGGGAATTTGCACATATGCCGCTCTATACCATCTGGAATGAAGGCAGCTGGGGAGAGATTGTTTTCGCTGCACTTCATTGTACAGGGGGAGACATTCTAATTGCGATGAGTGCGCTCATGCTGGCGTTGATGCTGGCGGGCCCTGACTGGCCATTCGCCCGACAGACACGCCAACAGGTGACTGTTCTCACTGTTGCATTCGGTCTGGGTTACACCCTGTTCAGCGAATGGCTGAATATTGTGATCCGGGAAGCATGGGCTTACTCAGATATCATGCCAATTATTCCTTTTCTTGATGCGGGGCTGTCGCCTGTCTTGCAGTGGATCGTTATTCCTTTAGTCGCCTTCTGGTGGGCTCCGTTTCCTTTTAAAGCAGTTGGAAATTAACGGTGGATATCTCGGGTATTGGTGTTCTTGCGGCATTTTTGGCGGGGGCCATTTCGTTTCTTTCACCCTGCGTTCTTCCCTTGGTGCCTGGCTATGTCTCTTTCATCGCCGGTCAGCCTGATTTGCGCAGAACCCGTCAGGTTGGGCTGCGGGCACGGGCCGGAGCATTGGGGTTAAGCGCCTGTTTCGTTCTGGGGTTTTCGACAATTTTTATCGCCCTTGGGGCCGGTGCCAGCGCGCTCGGTTCCCTTTTGCTGACATGGCGAACAGAGCTTAACTATCTTGGTGGTGGAATCATCATATTGTTTGGTTTGGTTATGCTGGGCGTGTTCCGCATTCCGGCATTGTCGCGCGATACAAGGTTGAACCTCAATGTTCCGGGCGGTCGCCCGTTGGGGGCTTACGTGCTGGGTCTTGCATTCGCCTTTGGTTGGACACCCTGCATTGGTCCCATACTCGGAGCGATCCTGACACTGAGCTCGACCTCGGGCGGCATGTATGATGGCATATGGTTGCTCGCAATTTATTCTGCGGGGCTTGGTGTACCGTTTCTGCTTGCTGCGCTGTTTACAGATGCGATTGCGGCACGCATCCGAGGCATCAGCAAAGCTGGGCGCTGGCTTTATAAAGGAGCGGGGATTGCCATGGTGGTGATGGGGATTGCGGTCATCACGGGACAGCTTTCACGGTTTGCATATTGGCTGCTTGGCACCTTTCCCATCCTTTCTACAATCGGATAGATGTGAGCGGGCGATTGCAGGCAGGAATACCTTTGGGCATCGGTCGTATCTGGTGGCGATCCGTCGCCAGTCTTTGAGGCGACCGAACATGATCTCGATCCGGTTCTGTCGTTGATAGCGGCGTTTGTCATATTTGACGGGTTTACCACGCGACTTCCGCCCCGAGATGCAGGGTGTCATTCCCTTGTCTACAAGGGCCTCGCGGAACCAATCCGCGTCATACCCGCCGATCTCCCAACAAGCAGACGGCGGCTGGAAGGCTACTCACGAGGGCCCTGGCCCCCGTGTAGTCGCTGACCGGGCCCGCAGTTATGAAGAACCGGATCGGCCGTCCACTCGTGTCGGTGACGGCATGCAACTTTGTGTTCATACCGCCCTTGGTCCGCCCGATCAGACGTCCACACCCCCCTTTTCTAACCGCAGGCTCGAGGCCGTGCGCTGCGCTTTGAGACAGGTCGCGTCGATCGAGATCGTTCGATTATCAGGTGTCTCGGCGGCCAGCCCCGTCATGATCCGCGCGAACACACCCATATTGCTCCACCGTTTCCAGCGATTATGAAGCGTCTTCGCCGGCCCGTAATCGGCAGGCGCATTACACCACCGCAACCCATTGCGATTTATGAGGATAATGCCGCCGAGACCTCGCCGGTCATCTACGCGCGGCACCCCATGGCTCTTCGGAAAATACGGCATAAACCGCGCCATCTGATCTTCGCAAACCCAGTAAAGATTGCTCATAGTTCCCCCTCAGTTTGAGGCAATTGAATCATTGAGATCTGAAAGCATCAAGTTGATTAATGGGTCCAGCGACTTAGAAAGAATTTTGTTGATAAGTGCTTGACCCTCCACCCGCTGGAAGGTGTAGCGCTTGCCCCAAGCGAACCGAAAAAACTGAGGATCCGATGAAGCGAACGATAGTTATTGCAGGTCTATTGTTGGGTGGCGGACTAGCCTATGTGATGTGGCCTGCCGAAAATCAGGATCGCCAAACCGTGGCGGCGACAACCAACGTTGGCAGTGCAATGGTAAATGTCATTTTGCCTGATAGTCTTTCAGAAAACGCTCAGATCGGTAAGAGAGCCTTCGAGGCAAGCTGCGCATCGTGTCACGGCAGTAACGCTGCGGGACAAGAGGGTGTTGCCCCACCTTTAATCCATAAAATCTATGAGCCAGGCCACCACGGTGACGAGAGCTTTCAGCGCGCAGCCGCGATTGGTGTCCGAGCACACCATTGGCGATTTGGGGACATGCCCGCCGTTGATGGAATTACGCGTGGAGATATTGTTTTCATTATTACCTATATCCGAGAACTACAGCGGGCTAACGGGATCAACTAACAATCAATGAGGAAAAAGGCATGAAAAGTTTACTGCTTGCAGGGACCATCAGTTTCTTGGCCACAGGTGTACTGGCCCATTCTGCAATCGACGAAACAACACCGGCCAACGAGGCGATATTGACAGAAGCCCCTTCCGAAATCGTGCTTAACTTTTTGCACGACATTCGGCTGACTCGCGTGAAAATGGTGCATGCTGATAATCCAGCAATTGACCTGGATCTCAGTGCATACAAAGGGATGGCAATCGATTTTACCATCCCGATGCAACCTATGGGGAGCGGCACCTACTCAGTCGACTGGCGCGGTCTGGGTATTGATGGCCACGCTATGACAGGCTCGTTCAGCTTCGCAGTCGAATAGTCATGCCGGATATTTGGGGTTTCGCCGCAGTCTTAACAAAGTTTGCGCTCTATTTGGGTGTGCTGACGGCTGTAGGGACGGTTGTGGTCGCTTTATTGCTCCCACTGAGGCAATACAGAAGGCTGGCATTAATATTTGCAGCGATTGGTCTGGTCGCGGCGCTTTTGTCATTCTCGTTAAGCGGGGCCAATCTGACTGGTGACGCAACGGGTATGATCGATCCGGAAATGCTCGGGCTGCTCTGGAACACCTCTGTAGGCACGGCGTTGTTGCTCAGAATTGTAGGAATTGGTCTGCTGATCATAGGTTTGTTTATGGGGCGAGGAGGACTTTGGCTCGCTTGTTTTGGCGGGCTGGTTGCTGTCTGGTCGTTTGTTCTGGTGAGCCACGTGTCTCCCCGCGAAGACATTATTCTGGATGTCCTGTTGGCAATCCACTTGCTCACGGCAGCATTTTGGATAGGCATACTTATTCCGCTCAGACGACTTACGTTAACACCCGCGACTTGGCTTGAGGCAGCAGAACTGGGGCATCGGTTTGGCATTGCGGCCAGGATTGCGCTTCCCGCTCTCGTTATCGCGGGAGGATATATCGCCTATGTGCTTGTCGGCTCGTTTGCCGCGCTGATAGGCACCGGGTATGGGCAGGGCCTAATCCTGAAGGTGGGTCTGGTTGCCGCATTGCTTGGTTTGGGGGCTCTTAATAAGTTGCGGTATATTCCAGCTTTGCAAGCGAATGATCCCAATGCAGCAAAGCTTTTGGCAAAATCCATCTCTTTTGAATGGGCTTTGATTATTGCTGTGTTTGGAACCACTGCTGTTTTGACAACAAATCTGGCTTTGCCGACATGAGGTACATATGAAAAGACGACAATTTCTGGCTTCTGCCTCCGCACTTGCGCTTTTCCCGCGTATCGCTTCAGCAGCGCAGGACAAGCTGCGCCTGAAGGCTGAAGCAGTCACACAGCAGATCCTGCCGCAAGGAGAGGGCAAAACTGCCATGCTCGGGTTCAACGGCTCGATGCCCGGTCCTGAACTGCGGCTGCGGCGCGCGCAGCGTGTTGAGGTAGAGGTTGAAAACGGCTTGGAAGAGGGCACGGCGGTTCATTGGCATGGCATCCGGCTTGAGAACAAAATGGACGGCGTGCCGGTATTGACCCAAGATCTCATCAACCCCGGTGAGCGAAAAACCTATAGCTTTTTGCCTCCGGATGCTGGCACGTATTGGTATCACTCCCACTACATCTCGAACGAACAGGTCGCGCGGGGGATGATGGGGCCACTTATCGTAGAAGATGACACTCCCCCTGACGTAGACCACGACATCACCGTGCTTTTGTCAGATTGGCAGATGCAAGAGGATGGCACCCTTGTCGAGGAATATGCTGACATGCACAGCGTTGCCCATGGCGGATACATGGGGAACTTTGCCCGCGGGTTCTTGTCCAAGTCACAAGTCAGGGTAGGGGACCGCGTCCGTTTGCGGCTTATCAATGCTGCGACCAACCGGATTTTTCCGGTGCAGGTCAACGGTGTAAGGGGACTTGTCGTTGCTCTCGATGGTATGGCTCTGGCAACTCCGCGCCCTCTGGATGAAATCATTCTGGCCCCCGCGCAGCGCGCCGATTTGATCGTCGATGTTCTGGGCCCCGTAGGCTTTGATATGGTGACACGTGATGGGGCATACCGTCTGGCTGATCTTGCCGCCGAAGGGGCGAACACAGACAGACAGGCTGCTCCAATATTGGCCCTCGCACCGCCTGAACTGCCTGTGCCAGCTACGCCTTCGCAACATCTGACACTCAAGATGATGGGTGGCGCGATGGGCGGGCGGCATGGTGGTGACAACATCTGGGCGTTCAATGATATCTCTGATCTGCACGAGGATCCGTTTGGATCTTTTGAGCGTGGTGAAACGGTCAGAATAACCATGGTGAACGATACGTCTTTCCCGCATGGCATCCATCTGCACGGGCATCATTTCTACGAAGTAAATACAGACGGCACCTTGGGAGACCTACGCGACACGACACTGGTGAATGCGCGTGAAAGCCGGGATATCATCTGCGTCTTCGATAACCCGGGCAACTGGTTGTTGCATTGCCACATGCTCAGTCATGCAGTTGGTGGCATGCGCACATGGGTCGCTGTCGCATGACGTGGTTCGTTCCGATCTTGTTTCTCACCGCCGCGGCAGCAGTTGCAGATCATGAACTGGATAATCGCGATAGTCCTGCCGGTCGCATTTTATAAGCCGAAAACTGTGCTGCCTGTCACGGTGTCAACCTCGAAGAACAGCCCGATTGGCGGTCGCAGGGGGAGGATGGCGCTCTGCCTGCCCCACCCCATGACGTCACGGGGCATACCTGGCATCACGATAACGCAATGTTGTTCGACTACACCAAGCTCGGGGGAAAGCAGCCTTGGCCGCGATGGGGTCGCTGACTTCAATAGTGGAATGCCTGCGTTTGAAGGCGTGATTTCAGATGACGCAATCTGCAATATCCTGGCATACATTCGATCAACCTGGCCCGAGCAAGCGCTTGATTTTCAAGCGAGCAGGAACCAAGCCCACTGACAGAATTTGGGTGCACCGAGGTCTCTGAACAGATCCGCATTGTAGCGCGCATTGATGCGGCTCAAGACAGATCGCGGTAACATCTGGTTCAACAATGGCGCAAATCGCTACTTCTTCAGGATGATCTCACGAAATTCTTGCTTGCAATAGATAATGTTCAACTACATGGATAAAGTTATGAGAGCATGCGCAATGTCATCCAAAATAAAAGAGTGCCTCCGGCCATTGACCTTCGTGGTCATGATCTGTGCTTTGGCCTTGCAATTTGTTGCTCCGGCGAACGCGTCGCCGTTCCAGACATCTTCCTCCGAGCAACATTTGACGATGGACCAAGATGGTGTTGCGCGAACACAGGCACTGTATTCCGGTGATAGTAAACCTCAGATGGCTGACTGTAACGAAATTGCTGCTGATTGTATGCCGTCCGCTTGCAACTTTTATGAAAGCACGCTGCTTTCGAAGTTGGCTTTATCGGGTGCCTTTTTGCCTGCTGATATGACCGTTGATCAAGTACTGATCCTGCCGTCGCATCTGCGCGTCTCGAAAGACCGCCCCCCACAACACATGTGATCGATTGCCGGTGCGCGCCCCTCATTGGGGTTGCGTGATTGTTTTGGATTAGAAACGGCTGTGCTATTGGTGCAGCCGGGGTCAAGGTGACTATGCGTGGACGATATTCAGCCCTGATTGTGCTTGCACTCGGCGCGGGCGTTGGTAGCGGAGTTTTTCTTGAGCGGTTGTATCTCAACCCTTCGGATATGGCGGCAAATGACGGGCCTGAAATCCTCTATTGGGTGGCTCCGATGGATGCGAGTTTCCGCCAGCCCGGTCCGGGGAAATCGCCTATGGGGATGGACCTGATCCCTGTCATGGCGGGTCAAGAACCCTCCGGCGATCCCTCAGAGGTTATGCTGTCGGCCGTAGAGATCAACGCCATTGGCGTCCGCACTGCGATTGCACAAACCTCCGAGATATCAGGTCGGATCGAGACGGTAGGTTTTGTTGGCTATGACGAGCATCTGACCAGCCATGTCCACACCCGCGTGGATGGCTGGATCGAAGCGCTGAATGTGCGTGCGGTTGGTGATCCAGTGCGCAAAGGCGATGTCTTGTTCGAGATGTTCAGCCAAGTGATCGGCTCATCCTCGGGTGATCTGCTGCGCGCCATTGAGGCAGGGGACAAACGGATCATCGAAGCCGCACGCGGCAAGCTGCGCAGCCACGGTATGTCCGAAGCTCAGATTGCCCGCATCGAGGAAAGTGGCGAGGTCGCCCGCAATATCGATGTGATCGCTCCGCAGGACGGTGTTGTCACTGCCCTTGAGGCGGCAGATGGCATGTTTCTCCAGCCGGGGGTGCGGGCGGTCTCGCTGACCGATCTTAGCGCCGTCTGGCTTATTGTTGATGTGTTCGAGCGTGATATTGCACGGATGACCGATGACATGCGCGCTGTTGCAACGTTCGAGCATCTGAATGGCCGCACCTTTGAGGGCGTCATCGACTACGTCTATCCTGCATTGGATGCGCAGACGCGAACACTGCCCGTGAGATTGCGGTTTGACAACAGTGAGGGGCTTTTGCGCCCCAATATGTTCGGCAACGTGAGCCTGATCCCGAACGAGACACGTATGGCGCTGACCGTGCCGACCGAGGCGATCATTCGCACTGGCACGGCAGAGCGGGTTATTCTCAAAACGGGCGAAGGCACCTTTAAACCGCGCTTGATCACAACCGGCCTGCGTGACAATTTTGACGGCGGCGGGCGCACTGAAGTTGTGCAAGGCCTGGCACCGGGGGAGGAGGTTGTAGCCTCCGCACAGTTTCTTATTGATAGCGAGAGTGCTTTGAGCGCTGGCCTGATGCGGATGGCACCGACGGATGAGGCACCTGCACGCGGGACGGGTGAACTGGTGGCTCTCGATAATGAAACGCGTGTCGCGACGATCCGCCATTCAGCACTTGAGGCGCTGGACTGGCCTGCGATGACCTCCCGTTTTACGGTGCGAAGCGATATCCCGCTGGAACTGCTGCAAGTTGGCGAGCAGGTCGCATTCCGTGTGGCGCGCGGTGCAGATGGGCTCCTTAGCCTGATCGAGCTTGGCTCTGATGACGGGATTGCAGCGACGGGCAAGGGCAAGGTTCTGGCAGTTACGGCAGATGGCCAATTGACGATGGAGCATGGTCCGATCCCCGAACTGGACTGGCCCGCCATGCAGATGGACTTTGATGTGGTCGGTATCGACGTGGCGAATGTGCCCATTGAACAGCCTGTCGAGTTCGACCTCACTAAAGGGGATGATGGTCTGGTCACCATTGTTGCCCTGCGCAGTATTGTTGAGATGGAAACGGAGGCGCAGGAGCCTGCGGCAGAGACTATGTCGCCAAAACCTGAACCCGCGCTGCCCCCGATCATCGTAACGGGCACCATCGACGCGATTGATCCTGTCACAGGGATGGCCACGATCACTCATGGTCCAATTACAGACCTCAGCATGGCGGCAATGAAAATGGAGTTTGCGCTGGACGATACGCTTGACGCGGACGCGCTGATAACCGGGGAAGAAATGACGCTGACCTTCGCGCGTACCGACGCGATGACAATGATCCTCACCACTGCCGAGCCTGTGGTGCCGCCGATGGAAGTGTCCGGCAAAATCAATTCCCTCGACGTGGAAGCGGGAACGGCCAATATCACGCACGACCCGGTGAGGGAAATCGGGATGCCGGGCATGACGATGGACTTTGCTGTTGATCCCACAATCGATCCTGAATCTTTGCCTGTGGGTAAGGAGGTTACGCTTCAACTACACCGCAACGCCGACCTCTCCATGACGCTCAAAGGCATCGCAACAGCTGCGGAGGTGGGGCAATGATCGCAGCCATCATTCGCGGCTCGATAGCGAACCGCATCATCATCCTTGCACTGGCGGTGATGATGGCCGTGACGGGCATCTGGGCGATCCGCACAACGCCAGTAGATGCCATCCCCGATCTGTCGGATGTGCAAGTGATCGTGCGCACGCCATATGCGGGTCAGGCACCACAGGTCGTCGAGGATCAGGTCACTTATCCTATCGCCACCGCAATGCTGGCCGTGCCGGGTGCCAGTGATGTGCGCGGTTTTTCCTTTTTCGGCGATAGTTATGTCTATGTGGTCTTCGAGGATGGCACCGACCTTTACTGGGCGCGGACGCGGGTGCTGGAGTATCTGGGCCAGATAACGGCGAACCTGCCCGACGGTGCCTCGCCCCAGCTGGGGCCGGATGCGACCGGCGTGGGCTGGATCTACCAATATGCCCTGATCGACCGCACAGGTGGCCATGATCTGGCACAGCTGCGCACGATTCAGGACTGGTTTCTCAAATACGAGTTGCAGACCGTCGACGGTGTGTCCGAGGTCGCTACCATCGGTGGCATGGTCAAACAATATCAGGTGGTAGTTGATCCCAACAAGCTGCGGGCCTATGACATCACACTGGCGCAAATTCAGACCGCCATTCAGGGGGCCAACCGCGAGACCGGCGGTAGCGTTATCGAGATGGGCGAGGCCGAGTTCATGGTCCGCTCGACGGGTTATGTGGACGAGATCGCCGATCTGGCAAAAGCGCCGCTGATGGTAAACGACCGCGGGGCGGCGATTACGCTGGGCGATGTGGCCGACATCCGGCTGGGGCCGGAAATGCGGCGCGGTGTGGGTGAGCTTGATGGTGAGGGCGATGCCGTGGGCGGCGTCGTGATTCTGCGCTGGGGTGGCAATGCGCTGTCGACGATCAAGGCGGTTGAGATCCGCATCGACGAGCTGCGCGAGAGCCTGCCCGAGGGTGTCGAGATCGTGACGACCTATAACCGCGCAGGCGTGATCGAGCGGGCCATCGAGAACCTGCAAAAGAAACTGACCGAGGAATTCATCGTCGTCATTCTGGTCTGTGCCGCGTTCCTGCTGCACGTCCGCTCCTCGCTGGTGATCCTGCTGTCGCTGCCGCTGGGTATTTTTGCGGCGTTCATCATCATGAAACTGCAAGGGGTGAACGCCAATATCATGTCGCTGGGCGGCATCGCCATTGCCATTGGTGCGATGGTGGATGCGGCGATTGTGATGATCGAGGCCATGCACCGGCGGCTGGAGAAGGAAGCCCTCACCAATAAAAACCGTTGGCGTATTGTCTCGGAATGCTGTGAGGAAGTGGGGCCAGCGCTGTTCTTTTCGCTCGCCATCATCGCGGTGAGTTTTCTGCCTGTCTTTGTGCTGGAAAGTCAGGAGGGGCGGCTGTTCAAACCGCTGGCGTTCACCAAGACATACGCCATGGCCGCCGCCGCGATCCTGTCGATCACGCTGGTGCCGGTGCTCATGGGATATTTCGTGCGCGGCCGCATTGTGCCGGAGCATCGCAACCCGCTCAACCGTTTGGTGATCTTTATCTATCGCCCTTTCCTTGATGCCGCTGTGGCTTGGCCTTGGGCCACGACTATGCTTGCAGGTTTGCTGGTCGCCTCCATGTGGTGGCCCCTGCAACGCATCGGGAGCGAGTTCATGCCGGAACTGAACGAGGGGGATTTGCTTTATATGCCAACGCTCTATCCCGGTGTGTCCATTGGCAAGGCACGTGAAGTGCTGCAACAGACCGACCGCCTGATCGCGACAGTGCCCGAAGTGCTGACGGTGCATGGCAAGCTGGGACGTGCCGATACGGCGACAGACCCCGCACCGCTGACGATGATCGAGACGACAATCCAACTCAAACCCGAGGCCGACTGGCGCGAGGGGATGACCATGGACGGTATCCGTTCGGAGCTGGACCGAATTGTGCAGATCCCAGGTGTGACGAACGTGTGGATCCAGCCGATCAAAAACCGCATCGACATGCTGGCCACGGGCATAAAGACGCCGGTGGGGGTGAAGATATCCGGGGCGGACCTGCGCGTGATCGAACAGATCGGGATCGAAGTGGAGCGGATTGCAGGCGGGATCGAGGGGACGACTTCGGCCTATGCGGAGCGGCCAATTGGCGGGCGGTTCATCGAGATCAATCCCGACCGCGAGGCGGCTGCGCGATATATGATGAGCGTGCGCGACATTCAGGATGTGGTGCAGACGGCCATCGGAGGCATGCAAGTGTCGGAGTCTGTCGAAGGGTTAGAGCGCTTCCCGATCAACCTGCGCTATCCGCAGGACTGGCGCGACAGCCCCGAGCGGCTGCGCGACCTGCCTGTGGTGACGCCGCCTGGCGCGCATATTCCGCTGGGCACGCTGGCCGAGATCAAGGTCGTCGATGGGCCGGGCATGATACGGTCGGAGAATGCACGCCGCACGGGGTTCGTGTTCATCGACATCGCGGGCCGTGATCTGGGCGGTTATGTGGAGGAGGCACGCGCGGCTGTGGCAGACCAAGTGGTTTTGCCTGCGGGCTATTCGATCACATGGTCGGGCCAGTATGAGTATATCCAGCGAATGCAGGAACGGCTCAAGCTGGTGGCCCCTGCGACACTGCTGATCATCACGCTGATGCTGTTCATGGCGTTCAACCGCGTGATCGAGGTGGGCATTATTCTTGCGGCCCTGCCTGTGGCCCTCGCGGGGGGCGTCTGGTTTCTGTGGTATCTCAGCTTTGACATTTCCGTGGCTGTGCTGGTGGGGTTCATCGCCCTTGCGGGTGTAGCGGTCGAGACGGCGATTGTCATGCTGCTCTACCTCAACCTCGCATGGGACAAACGCCGCAAACAGGCCGCTGCCGAGCGGCGGGAGATGACCCCGCTGGATGTGGAGGAGGTCGTTTTCGAGGGTGCGCTTCTGCGGGTGCGACCCAAGGTGATGACGGTCGCCACCATCTTCGCGGGCCTCATTCCCATCATGTACGGGACTGGCACGGGCTCCGAGATCATGCAACGGATCGCCGCCCCGATGGTCGGCGGTATGGCCACTGCTACTCTGCTTACACTTTTTGTCATTCCATCGATCTTCGTGATCTGGAAGCGGCTTGCCCTCAAACGGGTGAACCGCGCCATTTTGCACCCTTACGAGGGGGGCGCAGCAACACAGCCTGCCGAATAATCAACCCAACCTGAAAGGACTATACATCAAAACTCTCTCCCTTGTGCTCTGTGTTCTGGCTCTCAACGCACCACTCGCCAAGGCACAGACGACCTATTCCAGCACGGACCATTCCAGCACGGACCATTCCACGATGGACCATCCAAACATGACGATGAGCGCAGAGAAGATGGAACGTGCTGTGCATACCAAGGCTGTCGTCAACAGCTTTGGCGATGGAACGGCAAATGTCGGTCATGAACCCATTCCGGAAATCAGCTGGCCAGCGATGACAATGGAGCTGACCGTGCCGTCAGACGTCAAGATGATGGGCGAAGTTGCCGATGGGGGATATCGTCACCCTCATGCTGATCAAGTGCGACGACGGCTTGTATGCAATTGGCGCGATCATGCCTGAATAGACAGTGGAACGGGCAGGAGGCGGTAACCGGTCGGCCCTGCCTCATAGCAAATTTCGACGCGATCAAACCGCGCGGCCAGTTTTTTTGAGGAACTTCTCTACAGAAATAGGGCCCGTCGAAATCGTCCCCCAGTGCCGCATCTCACCGTCTGTGCCGTCCTCTGCAACCGCGACTGCCAATGTGGCCTTGGACGCATCAAGCCCAACGAAAACTGCTTTATCCTTATTCATAGCAAGCCTCCAAAATGGAAGGCCACACACTATTTAGCCCGATTGGAGGTAAGCATCAAACCTCACAGCGCTGAGCTGCGCTGCAAAAGACATGCGGTCTTACCATACGCTCGATATTCGGTTTCCTGGTTTCTGGAAACCTGGGGAACGGATTCCCCACACTCTAAGAGTCTGATCGGAAATGAGTTGAGTGAATTCAGTAGGTTGTGATTCTGTTCGGTTGGAAGCTGAACGGAGATCAAAATGGCCTGGACTGAATTCACCCGAAAACTACATGAGCGCGATACGCCCCGATATTCAAGTGATGTAACGGATGTGGAGTGGTCGATAATAGCGCCATTTCTGCCCAGCCCCAACCATCTTGGCAGGCCGCGCGAAGTTGAACTGCGCGGTGTGTGGAATGCGATCCAGTACATCGCATCGGCGGGGTGCGCATGGTCGCTTTTGCCAAAAGACTTCCCGCCAGTATCGACGGTTCGATACTATTTCTACGGTTGGCGCGACAACGGTCTGCTGGCCGAGATTAATCGGGAACTGGTTGCACTGGCGCGTGAAACTGAAGGTCGGAACCGCCAGCCAGCAGCGGGTGTGATTGATAGCCAAAGCGTGAAAACCACTGAAAATGGCGGGATATGCGGCTATGATGCTGGCAAACGTATCAAGGGCCGCAAACGTCACATCATGACCGACACCTGCGGGCATTTGATTGCACTCCGCGTTCATTCCGCCAGCATTCAGGACCGTGACGGCGCACCGGCGGTGTTCCATCAACTGGCCCGGGAGGCTCCAAAGCTGCGCCATGTTTTTGCGGATGGAGGCTATGCCGGGCCGAAACTGCGCGATGCTCTGACCAGTATTGGCCGCTGGGTCATTCAGATCGTGAAACGCTCCGACACCGCCGAAGGTTTCGAGGTTCTGCCCCGTCGGTGGGTTGTCGAACGCACTTTCGCCTGGCTCGGAAGATGTCGCCGTCTGGCAAAGGATTGGGAGAGAACAATCGAAAGCGCCGAGGCATGGGTTCTCATCGCTCACATCAGGCGTATGACAAGGGTGCTCGCAAGAGATTGAAATGCCTCAGCTCATTTTGAATCGGACTCTAAGGCTATGTCGTCGCGCTTCACACATAGGGTATGCGTCTTTTGCGAAGCCGAGATGTCTTAAACGATCGAAGACGTAGACCGAACCAACTAAACCAGATTGGGTCTTGACCTTCCAGTAGGTGGAATCCCTATCTAGAGATCATACCAAACCAGGGGCCCCATGATGACCAGCGAAAAATCCATCACCTTCAACGTTCACAATATGAGTTGCGCCTCCTGCGTGGGCCGGGTTGAAAAGGCTTTGCTGGCTATCCCGGATGTGGCCCGGGCAAGTGTTAATCTCGCTGCTGAAACTGCTACTGTCTTGGTAGACAGTACGTTTGATATGACCCAAATTGCGACCGCCCTCGATGCTGCTGGATATCCTGCAGAGCCAACCAGCTATCGGTTTTCCATTGAAAACATGTCATGTGCGTCGTGCGTCGGGCGTGTGGAACGCGCTCTTGCTGCGGTTCCCGGCGTTTTGAGTGCATCGGTAAATCTCCCCCGTGAAGAAGCGACAGTTGAGGTCCTCGGTGTCGAACCGATGTTGATTGCACAGGCCGCTGCCGCCGCCGGCTATCCGGCAAGCTTGATTGCGGATCAAGGCAGTGCAGACGTTACGGCAGAACGTAAAGCGGCAGAAACCTCACATCTCAAGAACATGACGCTGCTTGCTGCTGTGCTCACGTTGCCTGTGTTCGTTCTGGAAATGGGCAGCCATCTGATCCCTGCATTGCACAACTGGATCATGAACGCGCTCGGCATGGGGGTCAACTGGAGCATCCAGTTCGTCCTCACCACCATTGTGCTGATCTGGCCGGGGCGACAATTCTATCTCAAAGGCTTCCCGGCGCTTTTTAAGGGCGCTCCTGACATGAATTCATTGGTCGCTTTGGGGTCGTCCGCTGCGTGGGGGTTCTCCACGGTCGCACTATTTGCTCCGTCGCTGCTGCCTGAGGGCACTCGGGTCGTCTACTTTGAGGCAGCTGCCGTTATCGTCACACTGATTTTGTTGGGTCGCTTTCTTGAGGCCCGCGCGAAGGGCCGCACAGGGCAGGCGATTGCCAAACTTGTTGGGCTAAAAGCAAAAACTGCTCATGTGGAGCGGGACGGTCAATTGATCGAGCTGCCGGTAGATGACATTGTGGTCGGTGATCTGATTCAGGTGCGCCCCGGTGAAAAAATCGCACTCGACGGCATCGTCGTCAAAGGCGCGTCTTACGTGGATGAAAGCATGATCACGGGGGAGCCTGTGCCAGCTGAGAAAACAGACGGAGCTGAAGTTGTAGGCGGGACCGTTAACGGGACGGGTGCCCTGACTTTTCGTGCGACCAAAGTTGGTGCCGATACGATGCTGGCGCAGATCATTCGTATGGTAGAGGAAGCGCAGGGGGCGAAGCTGCCTATTCAGGACTTGGTAAACCGCATCACGCTTTGGTTTGTGCCGGCGGTGATGGTAATCGCGCTGTTGACCTTTATCACATGGTTGCTGGTTGGTCCTGATCCCGCACTCAGCTTTGCACTGGTGGCGGCCGTGGCCGTGCTTATCATCGCTTGCCCTTGCGCAATGGGGCTGGCAACGCCGACATCTATCATGGTGGGTACTGGGCGTGCCGCAGAGTTGGGGGTGCTCTTTCGGCGAGGCGATGCGTTGCAGTCGTTGAATGATGTTCAAACGGTCGCGCTGGACAAAACCGGCACCCTCACACAAGGACGCCCTGAACTGACCGATCTGACAGTGACCAAAGGGTTTGTGGAGAAAGATGCTTTGCGACTGATCGCGTCGGTAGAGGCCACATCGGAACATCCAATTGCCGCAGCAATCGTGCGGTTTGCTGAGCAGAAGGGGCTAACCTTGGCAGCGGTTGATAATTTTAGCTCCATTACAGGATATGGGGTGAGCGCCGACGCCGAGGGCCACAAAATCCTTGTCGGTGCAGACCGCTTCATGCTCCGCGAAGGCATTTCGCTGGATGAAGTGGACGGCATCGGAACACGCTTGGGGCAGGCCGGGAAGACACCTCTTTATGCTGCGATTGACGGGCAGTTGGCGGCGGTCATCGCTGTATCTGACCCGATCAAACCGAGCACTGCACAGGCGATTTCCGCTTTGCACGGCCTCGGTTTGAAAGTTGCGATGATTACGGGCGACAATCAGGCGACAGCAAATGCAATAGCGGCGCAATTGGACATTGATACGGTGGTGGCCGAAGTCCTGCCGGAAGGCAAAGTCGCGGCCTTGCAACAACTGCAAGCGGGAGGGCGTAAGGTTGCCTTTGTCGGAGACGGCATAAACGATGCGCCCGCTTTGGCGCATGCGGATGTCGGGGTAGCCATTGGGACTGGCACCGATGTCGCAATCGAAGCGGCAGATGTCGTTTTGATGTCGGGTGATCTGAATGGGGTTGTTAACGCGCTGCACATCAGTCAGCTCACGATGCGTAATATTCATCAGAACCTGTTCTGGGCGTTTGGCTACAACGCTTTGCTGATCCCGGTTGCCGCGGGCGTATTCTATCCGGTTTTCGGCTTGATGCTATCTCCTGCACTTGCTGCCGGTGCCATGGCATTGTCGAGCGTTTTTGTTCTATCCAACGCGCTGCGTCTACGCTGGATAGCGCCGGCAATCTCGGAGGGCCGATCTATCAACACGGACAGCAGCAGACTTGTGCCCGCAGCAGCAGAGTAGGAGAAATTCAATGAATATCGGTGAAGTTTCAGACAAATCAGGTCTTCCATCCAAAACGATCCGTTATTACGAGGATATCGGCTTGGTCAAACCTCTGCGCGACCCCAATGGCTATCGCAGTTTCCGCGAGAGCGACATGCACAAACTGGCGTTTCTAGGGCGGTCGCGAGCATTGGGTTTCACAATCGAGGATTGCCGAAATCTTCTGGCACTTTGGGATGATCAAGACAGGGCCAGCGCTGATGTACGCGCAATTGCACGGGAGCATCTGGAGCAGATTGAAAGCAAGATAGCGGACCTGAATTCGATCCGGGATACCTTGTCACACTTGGTTCGTGAGTGCGCAGGCGATCATAGACCAGACTGTCCCATACTTAAGAGCCTGGAAAATTTTTCTAAATAGTCTGGAACCCTCCAGCGCTGGAACCTTGTTTAGTTGCTAGTATCGTAAACTAGAATAGGAATCCGACTAATGTCATACTGGCGCTTTTTCGCAATGATCATCACATCGACCATCGTTATGCTTGGCTTGATGTACCTCAACAGTTACGCGCTGGACCACGTATTTTTCAGTGAAACCAGAACCTACATGGCAATTTACATGGGCGCGGTCATGGCAATCATCATGCTGGCCTTCATGTTGGGAATGTACTCCAACAAAACGGCCAACATTTCTATCTTTGTGGGCAGCGCGCTTGTTTTCGCGGTATCGCTCTATCTGGTACGCAGCCAATCAACGATTGATGACACCTCCTGGATGAGTGCGATGATACCTCACCACTCGATCGCGATCCTCACCAGTGAACGCGCCAATATCACCGACCCCCGCGTGCGTAAGTTGGCTGATGATATCATCGAGGCGCAGCGCCTTGAGATCGCAGAGATGAAGGCACTTATCATCGATTTGAACGGCGGTCCTGCCGCAACTCCTGAAATCGACGGTAAATAAGGAGAATTCTTATGGCGCTCGATCAAACCAAGACAAAAGCCAAGCTGTACCGGATGGTGATGGATGCTCATACATGTCCGTACGGTCTTAAATCAAAAGACCTTTTGGAGCGTCAGGGGTTCGAGGTCGAGGATCACCACCTCGAGACACGCGAGCAGACCGATGCCTTTATGGACAAACATGGGGTGAAAACGACGCCCCAGACCTTTATCGACGGAGAACGTGTCGGAGGGTATGACGCTCTTCGCGTCCATTTCGGCCTCGACAAGCCCGAAGCGGAGCGTTCGGACACAACTTACCAGCCAGTGATCGCGATTTTTGCCATGGCTTTTCTGATGGCGCTCGGTCTGTCGTGGTACAGCTTTGAAACCATCCTCACGGTCAGGGCGTTCGAATGGTTCATCTCGATCTCGATGTGTTTGCTGGCAGTACAGAAACTGCAAAATATAGAAACTTTCTCGACGATGTTTCTTAATTATGATCTGTTGGCGCAACGTTGGGTGCCTTATGGCAAAATTTACCCCTTTGGAGAAGCATTCGCTGGTATCCTTATGACTGCTGGCGCGCTTATGTGGCTATCGGCACCCGTGGCAATTGTGATTGGTGGCATCGGCGCTGTGTCCGTCATCAAGGCGGTCTACATCGATAAACGCGAATTGAAATGTGCCTGTGTCGGCGGAGACAGCAGCGTGCCGCTGGGTTTCATCTCATTGACGGAAAATCTGATGATGTTGGGCATGGGCATTTGGATGCTTGCAAAACTCTTCATGTAAATGTTCAGAGTTACCTGACCAAGAACGGTGAACCGGTGGGGCGAAGTAAGTAATTCTTGCTTCTTTGCTCCACCCACACCAGTTCGAGAGGGAACGACAGAACCGATAATCCGCGCCCTTGTTTCAGAGTTTTACTCTGTCGGGAGTTTCATGGTCGCTATAAGGCCGCCTGCCGGGCAGTTTGACAGACTGACATCCCCGCCATGGGCACGCGCGATGGTCCGTGCAATAGACAGGCCAAGACCTGTACCGCCGGTATCTCGCGAGCGTGACCTTTCAAGGCGGAAGAACGGCGCAAAAACTTTTTCCAGATCAGTTTCCGGAATGCCAGGTCCGTCGTCAGATACTGCGACAAATACATGTCCTGCATCGTGCTGGTAGGTGACAAGCGCGGTTTCGCCATACCTTAGTGCATTCTCGATAAGATTGCGCAAGGCACGCCGTACAGATTGAGGCCGAATGCGGACCGTTACTTTTTCGCCTTCTTCAAGCGCGAAGCAGTCCAACATGTCTGATCTGAGGCACGCAAGATAAGCACCCACATCTACGGCCTCATAGTTTTCTGCGATCGCCATTCCCTTAGCAAAGGCAAGCGTTTCATCCACCATACCCTGCATTTCTTCAACAGATGTGGTTATCCTCTCGCGCGTCTCGTCATCATCAATCATTTCCGCCCTGATCCGCAACGCCGTGAGCGGAGACCGAAGGTCATGACCAAGTGCCGCCAAGAGCTGCGTTCGATCTGCGATGAAAAGGCTTAGCCTTTCCTGCATGCGATTATACGTACGCGTAAGATTTCTCACTTCACTGGGCCCCATCACCGGCAGGGGTTCCACATCTTCACCTCGCCCAAGCCGGTCCGCCGCTTGAGAAATCTGCAAAAGAGGCCTGATCAATCGTGTGAGCAAAAACCAGCATGCTACTATGAGGATAAGCGCCGCGGTTATACCGAAACTGACAAACGAATACCAAGGCCATTGCAGGGGTGGGCGCTCAAACCGTGTACCTACGTTCAACCATTGTTCATTGGTCAGAGAAATTGAAAGTTGCATTTTGATCGCAGACAGCGTTCCGCTCATCATTGCCTGATGCATCTGGGTCATTTCCGGGCCCATATGAGCCATAGGAAGGATGTCCTGATCGGCTTCGTGTAGCTCCACCCGAATTTCGCGTTGGGTAGACTGGCCAAGAAGGCCGCGCACGCGTTCTTCGATGGCTCCGTTGTCGGCATGTGTTTCATGATCGACAGTTGGCGTTTCTGAAAGGTCAAACCTTACAAGAGGAGAATTTGCAGCCCGCAGAATTGCCGGTTGTAAACTTATCGGGGCTTCCTCGATCAAGCGGGCGACATTGGCTGCACGGCTCGCTGCTTCAAAACCAAGGGCCGCGCGAACGGCAAGGCTACGCTCGTCTACAAACAACCAAAAGCTCAACGCTTGTGCTAAAACAAGCGCTGCAATGACTAAAAGCACCAGCTGTACGCGCAGGCTGTCCAGCCAACGCAGCATCAGCTCAACTCCGTCACATCTGCCACCAAACAATAGCCGCCGCCACGAACTGTCGTGATGAGATGCGGTCGCGCTGGATCAGGTTCGATCTTGCGACGCAGCCTGCTGATTTGATTGTCGATGGTCCGGTCAAAGACTGAAGCCGCCTTGCTTGCAGTGAGATCAAGCAATTGATCACGGTTCAGAACAAGCCGGGGGCGCTCCAGCAGGACAGTGAGCAATTTGAACTCTGCTCTGCTCAGATCGACCTTCTGACCGGTCTTATCTGTAAGCAACTGACTGTCGGTGTCCAAAACCCAATGCGCAAATGCGATGCGGCGGCCAGACAAAGTACCCGCAATGGGTTCAGAGCGCGACACGCGACGGAGAATTGCCTTGATCCTCGCGATCAATTCGCGCGGGTTGAACGGTTTGGATAGATAATCATCCGCACCGATTTCCAAGCCAACGATGCGGTCCGTTTCGTCATCAAGTGCGGTCAGCATCAGGATCGGAATCGAACCGGTGTTAGATAAGCGGCGGCATACAGATAGTCCGTCCTCGCCCGGCATCATGACGTCGAGAACGATCAGATCGAATTGCCCTTTGGAAAGCTTTTCGTCCATTTCAACGGCGTCACGCGCCGAAGTGGCACGCATACCGTTCTTTTCCAGATATCGCGTAACTGCATCGCGAATTTCGCGGTGATCATCGACCACAAGGATATGAGGCTGTTCCGTCATAGTGTCCTCTTTATCCTAGACTTGAGAGGCTTTGCTCAATTGATTTGTCACAAGGTGTAACAGTCCGATGTGTTGCGACACAGCGATACAATGCCTCGCTTCACAGCCCTTTCATCGGGACATAAAACTATCACATGAAGTGTATCGTAAACAAAACATGAGGAAACAGAAATGACCCGCAAAACAATTATCGCAGCAGCAGTTCTGGCAGTAACCGCGTTCGGAGGGGCCGCTTTCGCCCAGTCCGATCATGGTCATGGCAACAAGTCAGGTGAATTGGGCGGCCAAGGGATGATGATGCAAGGTGGCGGCATGATGGGTGACATGTCCGAAATGCAGGGCATGATGCAGCGCATGCATGAGAATATGACGCAAATGATGGATGCTGACGGGGATGGCACCGTTACACCCGAAGAAATGCGCGGGATGATGCAGGCGAAGTTGACAGAAAATGACGCTGATGGAAACGGAAGCCTGTCCATCGAAGAGTTTGAAACTCTTCACAGTGCAATGATGCGCAATATGATGGTGGACCGGTTTCAGCATCTTGACGCGGACGGCGACGGCGCAGTGACCTCCGAAGAAATGATGGCTCCTGCGGCGATGATGGAACGTATGCAAAAAATGCAGGGCGGCTCTATGATGCCGGACGGGCAATCTGACAACTGAAACGACTTACTCTCCCAAAGCCCGCGGGAGTTTCCGGGCGTCGGCTGGTTGTGTCGACGCCCACCTCATTTCAGATGCTTCGTTAGATTTCGTAGCAACATCTTGCCAACACCGTCTACCTGTTTAAGGGCTTCAAGCTGTTGCGGTGCAGACTCGTCTTGACCTTCCAGTAGGTGGAATCGCTATAGCAAAAGTAACGCGGACTTCCACTCGTTGAATTTTGAAGGTCAAACTAGATGTTATGTTGCAGCACTCGACGTCAATTAACCAGCTTGAAGGCTGACTGCGACGCAATCGAAAACGATGCGCGCACCAATCTTTTCCGTGATTTTTGCCCCTCTAATTTCAATGGGATTGCTGCCATTTCGATAAAACGCTTCGCAATCCATCCATGGGATCAGTTCAGGCGCCTACGATGAAGCGCAGGCCTTCCATTGGATTGAAACTGGTGATTGCCATTGTGGTGGTGGCTGTCCTTGCTGTCGCAGCAATATACAGCGACGCCTTCTCAAAAATTGTTGGCGCGCTTAGCAGTGACCGCATTTCTGAATGGGTTGACGCCGCTGGTTTATGGGGGCCAATCCTTATCATTGTTCTGATGGCTGCGGCGATTGTTGCTACGCCAATTCCAAGCGCTCCGATAGCACTTGCTGCCGGTGCTGCGTACGGCCACACACTGGGCACGATATATATCGTCATAGGGGCCGAGCTTGGCGCGCTGATCGCCTTTGGATTGGCAAGGTATTTGGGCCGTGACACTCTTGTCCGGTGGGTAGGCGACAAGCTCGATGCGGGTCTGCTTGGATCACAGAACCTCCTGACGTTCACGGTATTCGCAAGCCGGCTATTGCCGTTCATTTCCTTCGATATTGTGAGCTATGCTGCGGGGTTGAGCCGTTTACATGTCTGGCGTTTTGCGGTGGCCACGCTCGCGGGTATTATACCGGCCAGCTTTATTCTGGCCCACTTTGGAAATGAGGCTGCTAGCGGGCAATCGGATCGTGCCGTATGGGCTGCGGTTGGGCTGGGCATTTTGACGCTGACGCCTCTGATCATCTTTGCGATAAGGGACCGCCGCAGAAAGCAACGGTCTTATGATTGAACGGCATAAGACTACTGGACGCACACCATTGGGATGGATGTTGATCCGTTGGATGTTATGGAGAGATGTCAGGCGCATGAGTCGTCGGCATCTGACCTTCCGGACGCTGCAACTGACCGACGGTGAAACAATGCGCTGGGTGTCCGGCGATATTGATCGCTTTTTCGAAACGCTGGAATTTGAGACTGCCGGAATGTGGGCAAATGTTGAGTTTTCACAAATTCCGAATGTAGGCAGTCGTCTGATGGTCGAATTGGCGATCTATACAGTCGCCGCTGGCGCAGCGCTGAGGGCGCACGGGATTGCGACGGCCTCTGCACATTCGGTCATGGCTGACATCGGGTGGGATTTGTATCGCCGCATGCTGGTTCTGTCATCGCTGCCATAACGAATGATCAGCCGTGATCCGGGGCGTCGGCTTCGTTGGCCACTCGGTGGGTTGGTGATCTTTCGCTTTTGTCCAGTCGGCGCGCGAGGCCATGATGCTCAAGTTTTTCGGAAGGGTGAAGATATCCATATACATTTCACGCATTGCCCGCCGCAGACATTCGCGCGCGCTGCCGCTGCACGCCGTAAGGATCCTGAACTGCTTGAGGCATATCGACAAAGCTGGTGCCGCTATGATGCACAGGGTGCAGACATAATTGCCGGCGATGGTAAGCGGGGGCACTACCAAAGGCCATAAACCCTGTCTGCGGGAGATCCTGTTTGCGACATGTGCTGGAAGGCAAGGGGTTCGGGGAAAATGGCTGAATCCAAACGTAAGCCGCAACCTTGCGCATGATCGCTGGCTTCAATTCAATTCTCTTACTCAGGACTACAAGCAATGCTCACAGCCGCCATCCCGTTCCCCGATATTGGGACCGAAATCTTTGCATTTGATATCGGCGGCTTTCGTTTTGCTCTGCGCTGGTACGCTCTCGCTTAGATCGTCGGTATTCTCATTGGGTGGCAGCTTTGCGTACGGACGGTCAAGCGACCTGCGCTCTGGTCAAAACCGGGCCCGTCGCTAGACCAAAAACAGATCGAGGACTTGCTGACCTGGGTCATCCTTGGCGTGATGCTAGGGGGCCGTCTAGGCTTTGTTCTGTTTTACCAACCGCAGTACTACTTTCAAAATCCACTTGAGATTTTGATGGTCTGGCAGGGCGGCATGTCGTTTCACCGCGGCTTTATCGGCGTCGTTCTGACCGCTTTGATCTTCTGTATCCGTCAGCAAGCGCCAGTATTGAGTACTGCAAATCTTTTGGCTCTTGCGGTGCCGCCCGGGCTGGTTGAAAAGTCCCGTCGCCCTCAACGGCGTCTTTCTGACGGGCTATGGCCTATTTCGCGCCTTCGTCGAGCTTTTCCGCCAACCGGACAAGCAGTTTGCTTCTCCGGCAGATCCTATCGGGTATGCGTTAGACTTCGGTACTTGGGGCTTGACGATGGGACAAACCCTTTCGCTGCCGATGGTCGCGGTTGGACTGATACTGATCTGGTGGTCTTTCCACGGGCGGGTTTCAACTTGAGTGAAAAAGCGCAAACTGCGAGTTCGCACCTCACTACATAAGCTAGGCTTGTTTACTCGATAACGTTGGAAAATTATCAATGACCGTTTTCGCATTGCAGGAATTGGTTGAAATGAGCCTAGGCTCCGGTGTTTTGCCAGCAATTCTGTGAAGCATACCATGAAGCGATTTTTTTTGGCCAGAGACAGAAACAACTGGCGTCACGACCGAAGCCAGATCGTAGATAATTCATAGTGATATCAGCCTTGTTATCTATTTAGACAATTATCTTGTCTTATCAGCGGCTATGTGCCGAATGTGATGCAAAGACTAAGCTAATGACATTAAAGTGGCAAACCTTCCAGCGCTGTATGGATTGACAGGCTGCGGAACCTGGTCCACACATCATTTATGATTATTAGGAAACCAATGTCCAGATTTTTGAAAATGCTCGCTTGCGTCGCATTTGCGTTTGCGTTGGTTTTTTCTCCTCCGTCTGCTGCTCATGCATCATCAGGGATGCATGATAGCAATAAATCTATGTCTCATGGCGTTGATCATAATGGTTCTCAGCACGGCATGGTTTCCCGGACTGATGACGTTGAAAAGTCTGAACGCGTTTCTGGTCTGGATGATGGGGATCATACTTCATCAAGTTGCTGCAGCGGCATCTGCGTGACTGTAGTTTTGAATGAAAGCGACCTTCTGACCCGAATTAGGGTGTCTGGCGACCGCCAACTTCTGCTTCACTCAGACGCGAAATCGAACGATTCATCGAGCTTTTTACGCCCTCCCCAAGCCCTGATCTGATTACCGGCTCTTAACGGAGCCTTTGTTTTGCGTGCGTGAGTGCGCGGTTCCGAATTCCATCAGTCAGGTACTACTCATGAAAATTCAATTACTTCTGGGGGCATCAGCCCTCACACTTGGCGCGTGCGCGCAAGACCTCGGGCCTTTGCCGTATACGGCAACGCCATTGCCGGTCGTCGCGGCACAACAGGACGTTATCAATGCGGCCGTTGTGTCACCCGTCCGGTATCAGGATCCGCTTGCAGGTTACACATACCGTGGACCAACCGGACCGCGCGATTGGCGCACCGTCAATGAAGAACAGTCGGGGGATAACTGATGCGTATTTCAAAACTGCCATTGATCTTTGGTTTTCCACTGGTCCTTGGTGCCTGTGCCACGGCAATACCCGGTGCCTATACTGAACCGAAGGCCGGATTTGCCAACATCGCGAGCCAGATTACCCCTGCAATCGGCAAACGCACGGTTTTTGCCGAAACCCAGGCTGAAAATGAAGCTTTGAAAAAGCAAGTACACGCTATGGTGCATCGCAAAACTATCTCTGCGGATACGGCAGTTCAGGTTGCTTTGTTGAATAACAAAGGGTTGCAGGCGTCCTACGCCAATGTTGGCTTGTCTGCTGCAGACGCTTGGCAGGAATCAACACCTGTAAACCCAATTGTGTCTATCGGAGTTTTGGGTATCGGTGCGCCAGAGTTGGGTGCATACCGTGCGATCGAGGGACTGATCCGCGCGAACCTTTTGGAAGCCACAACCCGTCAGAAACGCCGCGCGCTTGCAGATACGAACTTCAGACAAGCACAGCTGGCTGCGGTTAATGATACTTTGGCCTTGGCCAACCAGACCCGTCAGGCATGGATAGCTGCGGTATCTTCGTTTGAAGCCGTCGGGTATCTCCAAAGGGCCAAGGCGACATCTGACGCAGGGTCTGAACTGGCCCTGAGACTGGGCGAAACGGGCGCTCTGAATAAAGCCAATCAAGCACGCGAACAGGCCTTTAACGCGGAGCTTGCAGGACAGCTTGCGAGGGCGCGTCTGAATGCGACAAAATCCAAGGAAGAGTTAACCCGGCTCATGGGCCTCTGGGGTACAGATGTAGATTACTATGTACCTGACGCCCTGCCAAGACTGCCTGGATCGGTTGGTCGCGTCGCCAACGTCGAGGCAAAGGCGCTGCGCAACCGTGTGGATCTGCGGGTGGCAAAACTTGGCCTCGAAGCGCAGGCTTTGGCCTATGGCCTGACAGATCAGACACGGATTGTAAGTGATCTTGAGATGGTCTCCGGCGTAGAACTCGAGCGGGAGCCGGATGGCGAAAATGTGATAACGCCTCAGGTTGAAGTGGAATTTGCGATCCCTATTTTTGATTCAGGCAAGGCCAGAATGCGCAAAGCCGAACTTGCGTATTTGCAGTCAGCCAACGTGCTTGCTGAAACGGCAGTCAACGTACGTTCCGAGGCAAGAGGTGCCGAAGCAGCGTACCATGCTTCGTACAAGATCGCGCGCCATTATCAGGATGTATTGGTGCCGCTGACTACAACGGTCGAAGAAGAAGGTCTGCTGTCTTACAACGGCATGATCACCAATACGTTCGAGTTGCTGACAGATGTGCGCCAGAAACTGGCTGCATCTCTTGAAGCTGCGAATGCGAAGAGCGATTTCTACATGGCCCAAGCCGATCTGACAGCTGCCATTTATGGTGGCGGTGCAGGCGGCGGCGGCGGTGGAGAAGGCGCAGCACTTGCCGCCGGTGGCGGCGCACCACACTGAAAAGGAATAATGATATGTTGAATAGACGTCAATTACTCGGAGCAGGTGCTGCTGGTGCAACGCTTATCTCCTCCAAAGCATGGGGCCAGACCTTGAATATGGGTCTGCCTGAGGCGGCACTTATGGACACGGCGGCAACGCAGGTGACTGCGCGCCCATCCTCGGGTGTGGACTATAATCCTGTTGTCACGCTGAATGGCTGGACATTGCCGCACCGGATGAACAACGGGGTGAAAGAATTCCACCTTGTTGCCGAACCGGTAGAGCGGGAGATGGCCGATGGCATGATCGCGCACTTGTGGGGCTATAACGGCCAGTCGACTGGTCCGACAATCGAAGCGGTCGAGGGTGACCGTGTGCGTATCTACGTGACCAACAAACTGCCCGAGGATACGTCTGTCCACTGGCACGGATTGATCCTGCCGTCCGGCATGGACGGTGTTGTAGGCCTCAGCCATCCCGGTATCAAACCCGGCAAAACATTCATCTATGAGTTCGACCTCGTGAAGTCGGGTACGTTCATGTATCACCCGCACGCTGACGAAATGACGCAAATGGCGATGGGTATGATGGGGATGTTTGTCGTGCATCCCAAAGACCCGACGTTCATGCCGGTGGACCGCGATTTCCTGATCATGTTGAATGCTTTTGACATTGATCCGGGCACCTATGTGCCGCGGATCATGACGATGGCGGATTTCAACCTATGGACATGGAACAGCCGGATTTTTCCAGACATTGATCCGCTTGTGGTGAACAAAGGTGACAAGGTGCGCGTGCGCGTCGGCAACCTGACGATGACGAACCACCCGATCCACATGCACGGGTATGACTTCAAAGTGACTTGTACGGATGGCGGCTGGGTGCCGGAATCTGCGCAGTGGCCAGAAGTCAGCATCGACATCCCGGTGGGCGCGATGCGGGCCTATGAGTTCACCGCCGACCACTTGGGTGACTGGGCGATCCACTGCCACAAGTCACACCATACGATGAACGCCATGGGGCATGATGTGCCAACCTTCATCGGTGTGGACAAATCGCAGCTGACCCAGAAAATGCGGACGTTCCAGCCGGATTACATGCCGATGGGCACGGCAGGCATGGGCGACATGGCCAAAATGTCGATGCCGCTGCCTGACAACACGATCCCGATGATGAATGGTTGGGGTCCGCACGGACCGATCGAGATGGGCGGTATGTTCTCGGTGGTGAAGGTACGCGACGGCATTGATGCCGACGATTATTCGGATCCCGGTTGGTATGAGAACCCTCCCGGCGAGCAGGCCTATGAATGGACCGGAGAGCTTCCGGAGTTCGCGTCCAACAACAGCCCGAAAACCATTCTGACACCGAAACCAACGCAAAAGGGCTGAGAGGGCCTTTTGACTAATCAAACAACCAAACGTACAGGAAAAACAGATGAAAAACCTACTTTTGACAACTGCACTTGCTTTCACATTCGCGGTACCGGCTTACGCGGGTGGCACACATGGTGGACATGATGAAGTGAAAGTTGAAGAGCCCGAGACCCACGGTGCCGATGGGCACGCTGATAACCATGCTGAAGCGATGATGATTGGAACACCAGGTGATGCTGCAAAAGTAAACCGGACAATCAACGTGACCATGGTTGAGACCGACGACGGCCAAATGCTGCTGGAAGGTGAAGACTTGACCTTCGAAAAAGGCGAAACCATCCGCTTTGTGATCGAGAACAAGGGTGAGCAGGAGCATGAGTTCGTCCTTGATACGGTGGAACGCAACGCAGCCCACAAGATCGAAATGGCGAAGATGATGATGGAGCATGACGATCCAAACCGCATCACCCTTGATGCCGGTGCTTCGGGTGAGGTTGTCTGGACCTTTGCAAATGACGGAACGTTCGAGGCAGCTTGCCTTATTCCGGGCCACTACGAGTCCGGCATGTTCCGCACCGTTGCTGTCGGAGACCAGATGACAAAGGCCAGCATGACGATGGCACCAGCGGACGTGCAAGTGGCACAGGCCGATGTGGAATACACCAAAGGCACGATCACAAAAGTGGACGCAAAAGGTGGCAAGGTCACGATTGACCATGGCCCGCTGCTGAATCTCGATATGCCCGGCATGAAAATGGTGTTTCGTGCCGATGAAGAGATGATTGCGAAAATGTCCGAAGGTCAGAACATCGAGTTTGTGGCGGAGCCTGTCAAAGGCAAACTCACAGTCGTCAAGATGAAGTGATCACCACAGGAGGCGGTGTTGTCCACCGCCTCCTGCGATTCATTCAGCCTCTTGCCCGAGTGGCAGGGGATGGTCCGGATTTGTCGAAGAACCATATTCTGGAGCGAAAAATGTATCCCTTTACGACAATACTGACACTGCTGCTTATGTTGGGTTTCTCGACACTAAGCGCGAAAGCGAGCACAGGCGTTGGCGACAAGCCGCATGCACAGGCATATGATCATCCAGGGCATGTCGCTATTGGTGAACCTGGACAGGCTGAAGGGGTTACTCGAACCATAGAAGTCAATATCAAGGAAACCGAAAGCGGCTACATGCTGTTTGATCCTGACGCCATCCACATCGAAGAAGGGTCGGTCGTTCGATTTGTGATCAACAACGCTGGCGATCTTGATCACGAGTTTTTTCTGGGTTCGTTCGATGAAATCACCAAACATCAGCAATGGATGCGGGACCACCCTGAAATGGAGCATGCTGACTCAAATTCAGTCGCTATTTCAAGTGGAGCCACCGAAACGCTGGATTGGAAGTTTTCGAACAGGACCAACATGGAGTTTGTTTGCCTGATCCCAGGCCACCGCGAAGCAGGTATGTTCGGCGTCATCATCGTGCATCACCACCTTGCGCCAAAATCAAAAAACTGAGTCAATATAGTGTTCCGTTTCGACAGATATCATAGTGTTGTTCACGATGTGACACAGTTTTTCGGCTATCAGTACGATGACACTGCGCCTGACTGGATCCATCCTTTTATCCATTTGATCTTTGTTCTGGCTCCGGCAGCGCTTGCCAGCGTCGTTGTCTATATTCTGATACGCGCGACACTAAGATTTTCGCGGCGTGACAGGTTTCTTGACCAACAACCGCTGTCACAACCGATCCGCGGACTGGAACATAGTCTATTTAAAACTGTGCTGAGATATTCCAGCAAACAGCAAGCGTTGATGATCATGATGAGCCTCATTTCGATGCCCATTCTCTATCTGACGCTGGAACTCCCCAAGCAGATTGTGAACAACGCGCTGGATGCTGATCGCTTCCCGATTGAATTCTTCGGATATTATTTTGATCAGGTTATACTCCTGATGGTTTTGTCTGGTCTCTATCTGCTCGCAATCAGCGTAAACGGCCTGAGCAAATACGTTCTGAACGTAGTCAAAGGATATGTCGCGGAACGTTTTCTGCGTCGCTTCAGGCTCTTGGTCTATCGTGCATGGTGCAGTGACCCCCAGTCGAAGTCGCAAAGCGAGATCGTTCCCATACTTGCCCAAGAGGTTGAGCCGGTCGGCGGGTTTGCAGCAGACGTTCTGACTTTGCCTGTCATGCAGGGTGGAACACTCCTTACAATCTTGTTGTTCATGTTCATCCAAGATCCCGTGCTGGGTGCTGCAGCGTTGACGGTATTACCCATCCAACTTGTTCTGCTTCCTAAGCTGCAGCGCCGAGTCAATGCATTGTCGCGGATAAGGATCAAAGAAGTGCGGCATCTCGGCAGACACCTGAGTGACCAACTTCAGGGTATCGAGGAGGGTGCCATAACCGGACGAGCAAGTGCAAGTTTTCGAGAGTTGGAGAAGGTAAGAAGACGAATTTACATTCTAAAGTTCTTTATCAAGGCGCTGAATAATTTTCTGACCGCGCTTACGCCATTTCTATTCTATTCACTCGGGGGATATTTCGTAATTGAGGGTCGCATCAGCCTCGGTGCGCTTGTCGCAGTGCTTGCAGCACACAAGGACTTCTCTGCGCCTCTAAAAGAGCTGTTTAACTATTACCAGACCCTCGAAGACACCAGGATCAGGTATCATGAGATCACTAGCTTTTTCTCTGGTCAAGTTCCGTCAACGCAACAAAATGAGCCCCATGACATCACACTTGTACCTGCTCCAGTCTGAGAATCTCCACGGCAATAATTGATGAAAAAAGACATGTCTGAAAATCGAAATAATAAAATTTGCCAATTGAATGAAGGAGAAAAGATCATGAAATGGGCCGCAATATTCTTTGCTCTTGTCGCTGTGGCTGCTGGTGCGTGGTATGTTTTTCAATCGGCCGCGGTTAGTCCTTCGCTGGAGAATAAGGGCTCGCTAATTCTTGACGACGGCATTGTTGCCGTGAACCTCCCGACCACGCTCGGAGAAAAAGAAAGGATAGGGAAAACTGCGTACGAGGCCGTTTGCTCTGCATGTCACGGTGCGAACGGGCAAGGCAGAAAGGATATTGCGCCGCCGCTGATACATAAAATTTATGAACCTAGCCATCACGGTGACATGGCATTTGTCTTAGCAGCAAAAAACGGCGTACCAAGTCATCATTGGAACTTTGGCAACATGCCTGCCGTTGAAGGGGTTACCCAAGCTGATGTCTTAAATGTGGTCGCTTATATACGGCTTTTACAGCGGGAAAATGGTATTAGCTGAACGTCCGTCAAGCAGCCCCGCGTCCAAGAGACACAATTTACTCGCTTTCATAATTGAGATGATCACAACCCATGTTTTTGCAACGACAGTGAAGCTGAATAGCACTTAATTCATAGATAATAGTCAGATGGAGTAACGGAATGCCTTGCGGAACGTCCTTAAACCAGTCGAAGTAACACTTTGAAATGCAAGACGAACGTTTTCAACGCAAATGCAGGCATTGGAATTCAGTAAGAAACATTGGAAGGATAACTTAAGCGATGAGCGCACTTGCCCAATATGCGATCTTACTTGGCCTGACGCTTGGTACAGTCGGTTTCGTCATTTGTCTTTATGTTCTTGCCCGCGCAATCGGTCGTACCCGCAGCGAGCCCGGAAAGGATGTGCCTGCAACAGCAGGGTCGCTGTCGCGGGATCCGGTCTGGGTGCGGTATCACGCCAAATACTATGGCTATGCCTTGTTGTTTCTCGCGTTCGATATGGAAATGGCGTTTATGTATCCTTGGGCTGTTGTCTACAGGGAAGAAGGGCTGATAGCACTTCTGGACATGGGTGTGTTTCTTGCAATTCTGTTTCTTGGCCTGCTCTACGGCTGGAGCCAAGGCGCGCTGAGGCGGCAGGAATGAGGGGCGCTCGACAAGGAACGATGGGCGTATTTCAGCGGCTTGTAGCGGCAGCCATGTCACGTGATCTTTGCGGCTTTGTTGTGCCGGGTGCGGATATTGCGCGGGCGGCCGGGATTGATCTTGGCGTTGCGGGATTGCACCTGAGTGCTACACCGCGCCATGCTAATGTGCTTGTTGTTATTGGACCGCTACCAGCCGGATTGCTTGATGCTGCCAGTGTTGTCTATGCGCAAATGCCAAGGCCGCGTGCCATTCTGGCACTTGGTACGAACAACATAGCGCCTTTGCCTGTCCCTGACGCGACCGGGCCGCTGACCCAAGCCGGATTTGAAGCGGCCATCGCCGACATACGACGGATTATTGCAATGGAAGCCTTTCAGCCCGACGTGGAAGATTTTGAGGCCCCAGCATTGCAGACCCGTACGGAATACACCTGTCCGATGCACCCCGAAGTGGTGCAGGACACGCCCGGAAATTGCCCTAAATGCGGCATGACTTTGGTCGTGCGCGAAACAGCCGCGACATCTCATGCAGGCCATGCCATGCCGGAACAAAAGCATAAGGTCGCCGCCCAGAACCACTCTCAACCAGTTGCTGCATGTCACGATCACGCCAAAGGTGGGCACGGTGCAGACGGTGAAAAACACGAGCATCATAAGGCGCAGGCGAAACACGACAGTACGGAAGCCCCAGTGCAATACACTTGCCCGATGCACCCCGAGGTCGTCAGTGATGAACCGGGTTCCTGCCCGAAGTGTGGGATGCATCTTGTGCCCGTCGAGGCCGCGGGAGAACCGTCTGGACATGGCGCAGACCATAAGCACCATCACGGCCACGCGAAACACGACAGTACGGAAGCCCCAGTGCAATACACCTGCCCGATGCACCCCGAGGTAGTCAGTGATGAACCGGGTTCCTGCCCTAAATGCGGGATGCACCTTGTGCCCGTCGAGGCCCAAGGTAAAGACACTGAAGACAGTAATAAACACTCCGGTCATGACGGCGGGCATGGACATCGTCACGGTCATGTTGATCACGCCGCGCCCGACACGCCTTTGCAATATACCTGCCCGATGCATCCTGAAATAATCAGCGACGAACCCGGTTCCTGCCCGAAGTGTGGTATGTTCTTGGTGCCTGCCGCAGAAGCCGGCGAACACACCGGGCACGATCATCACGCCCACGGCAAAGCAGATGACCAACATAGTGTGGACAACCACCAAGGTGGTCACGACGGTCATGGAACTGGGGAGGCCGTCGACGGCGTCGAGGCGCATTTCATGTCGATGGCCGATCTGACCCGCGACATGCCGGCCAGTGCGGACGGTCTCAAGATGGAGTGGATCGACGTCCCCTTTGGCCCGTTCTTTCCCGGTTTGCCTGGCGGATTGCACCTGGACCTGACACTGGACGGCGATGCGGTGGCGACCAGCGATGCCGACAGTGCTGTTGGCGCACGAGAACTCCTGCCAGAAAGTGCGACCACGCCCACGGCTTTTGCCGATCACCTTGCCACGCTATCACCTCTCAGTCCGGTCGCGTACCGCCTGCTGGCCTGTCTTGCGCTTGAGCAAGCGGCTGGGCAAAGCGTGGCATCCGGCGTCGCCCGCGCGCGTATTGGGGCAATCGAGCGTGAGCGGATCGCCAGTCACCTCGGTTGGTTGGCGGGGTTCGGGGCGCAATCCGGGTTCGGCTGGCTTGAGAAACGCGCAGCAGCATTGCAACTGAAACTGCGGGGCGCGACAGCCGCTGAAATCGCAACCCTCATGCCAAAAATCAGTATATTTCTGTCGCGGCTTCAGCGCATCCCGCTACTGAACGCAAGGCTGAAAGGGATCGGTCAATTGACGCCACGTGACGCCCTGTCCGGCCCCGTGGCGCGGGCTGCTGGTATCGCCCGCGACGCGCGCGAAGATGATCCGATCTATACCGACCTCGGATTTTCCGTGCTGACAATGACAGGCGGTGACGCCTTGGCACGACTGACGCAACATTGTGGCGAGATTATCCAGAGCCTTGAGTTGATCTCTGATGCGGATGCGATTGCGATGCCAGAGCCGCATGGTGTTGGCGCGGCTTCAGGAACTGGCGAGGCCGTGGTTGAAACGCCACGCGGTGCCGCCCGACTGAACCTGACTTTGAGCAAAGGCAAGGTGACTGAAGCCAAGATGAGCACGCCAACGGCAGCGCATTTGGCCTTGATTGGAGACGTTGCTGACGGGCGTGAATTAGGCGATGCGCTGACTGGTGTTGGATCGCTGGACATCAGCCCGTGGGAGGTGGCGGTTTGACCGTTTTGATTGTGCTGGTATCGCTTTCGGCGGGTGCCTATCTCATCGCTGTACTGGAAAGCTGGGCGGTTCATGGGCGGCTACAACCCGCGCGCCCCGCAATTTCGGCGCTGGCGCTTTTGGGGCGTGAACAGTTGTTGGCGCGCAAACCTGACCAGTTATTTTTCGAGGCCGGACCCGTGCTCTTGCTTGTGGCAGGCCTTTTGGCGGTCGCTGTAGTTCCACTGGCACCGGGGCTCATCATCACTGATCTGGCCACTGGAGCGCTGTTTTTGAACGCGGCACTCGCCTACGTGCTGGTAGCACTGATCATGGCCGGATGGGGACCGAATGGTGCCTATGGCATGATCGGTGGCTGGCGGTTTCTGGGGCAGTTCGTTGCCTATGCAATGCTGATCGTGATGCCGATTACCGCCGTGGCGATGCGCGCTGAATCGCTTTCAACCTTGGATATCGTCACCTCGCAAACGGCCCTTTGGAACATCGCATATCAGCCGCTGGGCTTCGTGCTGTTCGTTGCCGCCGCGATTGGGTTGTGCTGGTTGCCGCCCTTGGACTTGCCAACCGCGCCCGGTGATCTGGCGGGCGGGGTCGAGGCCGAATACACTGGCGCGCGCCTGGCCGTTTTGCGGCTGGCGCGGATGGTTCTGATCATGGCGCTGGCAGGTGCAACCGTGACCTTCTATCTCGGCGGTTGGCTGGGTCCGTGGTTGCCCGCCTGGGCGTGGAGCGCAATCAAAATTCTTATTGTCGCGGGCCTGATGGTCAGCGCCGGACGCCTGATACCGCGTGTCCGCGAAGCGCAGTATCTGGAGATCAGCTGGAAACTTGGCATACCTCTGGCCCTCGCAAACATCTTCCTTGTCGGCGTGATCGCTCTGGTGGTCCAGATATGACGCCGCAGATGGTTTTTCTTATATTTTTTGGCGGTGCTGCGGTGTGGTTTGGCATCGTTGTCTTTCGCACCCATTCGATGGTCCGCTCCGCTCTGGCGCTGTTGTTTTCGCAGACAGCGATTGGCGTGATGTTCCTGCTGATGCAGGCGGAATTTCTGGGTGTTTTGCAGATTATGATGATGGCCACCGAGATGAGCGTGATGGCGATCTTTATGGTGATGTTCATGATGGACCCCGGCGGCATGGGGGCGATGGATATGACGCACCAGAAACGTCTGTCGCTTTGGGCGGGGGGCGTTGGGCTGGTCGCCGCACTGGCGGTGATCTGGTTGGCCGATTGGGGGCCGGCGGGCCTTCTGGTCCCGGACGCGGCTGAACACACGGCTGAACTTGGGCGTGAACTCTTGGGCCGCTCGATGTTCATCTTTGAATCGGCGGCGCTGATGATCCTGACGGCGATGGTGGCCGCAACTATGGTGGCCATTGCCCCAAGCGAAGGACGCAAGCGATGATCCCTGAACTGATAATCGCCCTCAGTGTCGGGGCGGCCCTGTTTGGCGTCGGGCTTTATGGTGCGCTGAGCCAGACAAATCTCGTGATGATAATCATGGGGGTTGAACTGATCCTCGCGGCCGCCTTGGTCAATCTGGTCGCCTTCTGGCGTTATCTGCATCCGGATGTGCCAGCGGCGCAGATGTTCGTGCTGATCGTGATGGCGGTGATGGCGGTGGAAATGGCTGTTGGTTTTGGCATCGCTATCGCGCGGTTCCGCTCGCGCGGGTCGGTCGAAATGGAAGAAGCCCGCGAGTTGAAGGGATGACGATGCTGGCGCTGACCCTGCTTGGCCCGCTGCTGGCGGCACTGGTGATCCTGACGCTGCGCCGCGCGCCCGAGGCACTGGCGCTGATTGGTGCCGCGATTGGATTTCTGGGCGCGCTTGGGGTTTTTGTCGCTGTATCCGGTGGTGATGAGATTGGCGTCATGCTGCATTTCCTGCCGGATTTACCGATCCGGCTGATTGCATCGCCGCTCACCGCCACCCTGTCGCTGGTTGTGGCCACTGTCGCTGCGATGGTGCTGGTCTATGCGGTTGGGTATATGCGCAACGACCCCGAACGCGTGCGGTTCTTTGGCACGATGTTGCTGTTTGTCACCGCGATGCAGGCATTGGTGCTGGCAGGTGACTGGATCACGCTGCTGGCCGCCTGGGAGATGATCGGCTTTGCCAGCTATCTATTGATCGGGTTTTGGCATGGGCGCGCTGGCGTAGCAAGTGCTGCGACACGCGCGTTCCTGTATACCCGTAGCGCCGATCTGGGGCTTTACACCGGGGCTTTTGTGCTGATCGGGGTGGCTGGCACCTCAGAGATTTCCGTCACCCTTGCCACCACAGGCACACCCGCGCTTGTTGCTGGATTGTTGTTGCTGGTGGCGGCCATGGGCAAGTCGGCGCAAGTTCCGTTGCAGGATTGGCTGATGCGGGCGATGGCAGGGCCGACCCCGGTGTCGGCGCTGTTGCACTCGGCCACACTGGTCGCAGCTGGCGCGATTTTGCTGATCCGCATCGCACCGATGCTGCCCGGTGGCGCGCTGTTGGTCATCGGTATTGTCGGGGGTCTCACCGCTGTGATCACCGGACTGATTGCGCTGGCAGAACGTGATCTGAAACGTTTGCTGGCGGCATCAACTGCAAGTCAATACGGGCTGATGCTGGTGGCCATTGGTGCGGGCGCGCCCATTGCGGCATTGCTGCACCTGATCGCCCATGCCGCGATCAAGAGTTCGCTTTTTCTGGGCGCGGGCGTGTTCCAGCATGACCGCGACGGCACCGGACTAAAGACGCTGGCGGGGGCAGGGCGCGCACGGCCGGGCATTTTTGCAGGTTTTGCCATCGCCGCGCTGGCACTGGCGGGCATCCCGCCGCTGGCCGCCTTCTTTTCCAAGGATGCGATCATCGCGGCGGCATTGGACAGCCCCGCCGCACTGTGGCTTTTGCCGCTGACGCTGGTCGGATCGGTACTGACGGGTGCCTATATGGGCCGCGCCCTGAATGTATTGTGGGATGGTGACGCGGGGCCTGTGCAAACGCCAGTGCCTTTCATGGCCATTGGCATGGGCGTTCTGGTGGCGTTGGCTGCCGGGCTCGGCTTTGGCTTTGGCGCACTTGAGCATATGCTGGGTGCCGAGATTGCAAAGCCGGGGTGGATCGTGCCTGTGATGGGGCTGGCTGTGGGCCTTGGCGGTTTGGCCCTTGGCTGGTTTGTGGCACCCGCGCGGCTGCTTGGCCCGCTTCTGGTGCCGGCGCAAAACGGTTTTACAGTCGCGGGGGGCATCGACGGGTTGATCCTGCGTCCGGCCCTGTCCATCGCAGCTGCTTGCGAGGCGTTCGAGCAGCGCCTGTTGGCTGCCCAAGTCGGGCTGGTGCGTGGCATTGGTCTTGGGGCGGCGCAACTGGCCGTGCGTGCAGACGCCGCACTTTTTGCATTTTCGCTTTGGGTCGGGCGGCAATCCATGCGGCTGGGTCTGGCGAGCAAATTCACTGACACCAACGGTATCGACGCGGCAATCTTTGGCCTTGTGCGGCGAATGATTGCGGCGGGTGGCCAAGCACGCCGCCTGCAAAGTGGCTTTATTCATCGCGAACTCGCACTGACAACGATCGGCATCGCGCTGATCGTGGCCATCCTGCTCGCCGCACCGTATTATTCCTGAGGAGACTTCCAAATGCCGCTATTAACCCTCGCCACCTTCCTGCCGATCCTGGGCGGGCTGGCCCTGATGGCGCTGCCGAACCGGTCGGCTCGTATGGCGCACGGGATGTCGATTGCGGTGACGGGGTTGGTGTTTCTGCTGACCCTTGCAATCTGGTCGCGCGGCATTGTGTCGGGTGGTTTCGCCCAGATCGAGGAAATCGCGTGGATACCCGCCATTGGTGCCGCTTATCGTTTGGGACTGGACGGGTTGAGCCTGCCGCTGGTGCTGCTGACGTCGTTGCTGTTCTTTCTGTCGGCGATTTATTCCGCGCGGATCAGCGAACGCGCACCAAGCTATGTCGTGCTGATGCTGATGTTGGAAACGGCATCGCTCGGCACGTTCATGGCGCTGGACGGGCTGCTGTTTTATGTCTTTTTCGAGGTCTCGCTGGTGGGCATGTATTTCATGATCGCCGGATGGGGCTATGAGGACCGCCAGCGCGCCGCACTGATGTTCTTTCTCTACACGTTGCTGGGGTCACTGCCGTTGCTGCTGGCGATTATCGGGCTGTATCTGAGCAGTGGCACGTTCGACATGCGCGTCTGGATCGACGCGCCGCCGCTCACGGGGATCGCGGCGATGCTGGCGCTGATTGCGATGCTGTTCACCTTTGCGGTCAAAATTCCGGCCTTTCCGGTGCATACTTGGCTACCCGCAGCACATGTTCAGGCACCCACAGCGGGCAGCGTCATCCTTGCCGGGGTGATGCTGAAATTCGGGACTTACGGATTGGTGCGCTTTGCTTTGCAAATGACACCAGAGGCGTTCGCGCAAGCGAGTCAGGTGATCCTTGCGGTCGGTGTGGTCAGCGCACTTTACGGGGCTTTTGCCGCACTTGCACAAACTGATCTGAAAAAGATGGTCGCCTACACGTCGATCAACCACATGGGCTATGTCGTGATCGGTGTCGCCGTGGCAGCACTCAGTATTGATCCGCGTATCCGTGTTATCGCGCTGGACGGGGCGACGTTGCAGATGGTCAGCCATGGGTTGGTCACGGGTGCGCTCTTCTTTCTGCTTGGTATGTTGCAGGACCGTGCCCACACCCGCGACATGGGTGAATTTGGCGGGTTGCTGGGCCGCGTGCCATGGCTGGGCTGGGCGTTCATCTTGTCGGCCTTCGCCTCGCTTGGTTTGCCGGGGTTGGCGCATTTTCCGGCGGAATTTCAGGTGTTTCTGGCGACCCTCAACACAGCACCTTGGGCGATCGTTGCGATCCTTGCCATTGTGGTGACGGCGGGCTTGTATCTGCGCGCCATTGCCGCCGTGTTCCTTGGGGCGCAAAATGACAAATGGTCGGATATGCCGGATCTGGACCGCCGCGAGAAGCTGGTGATTGTGCCGCTCTTGATCCTGACCGTGCTGGTGGGTGTCGCGCCAAGTTGGCTGATCGACATGATCCACACCACGATGGCAAGCCTGAGTTTCTGATGGCGCGCGAACTCTCTTTTCTGATCCCGGAACTGTTGTTGGCATCCGTTGCCTTTCTGATGATCGTGGCCGAGATGGCGCGCGCCGCGCGGCTGGTGCTGGTGATTGGGTTGGCGGGGTTGGCAGCCGCGACGCTGCTGACGCTGCCGGTACTGCACGCCGACACAACCGTGTTCAGCGGCACCTACCGGATCGACCTGATTTCGGGTTGGGCCAAGCTGATCCTGCTGCCGGGTACTGCGTTGGCTTTGGTGATGGCACGCGCCGAAATTGCCGGGCAAGACCGCGAAGGTAGTGTCTATGCGCTGATCTGCCTCGTGACGCTTGGCGCGTTGATGCTGGCGGGTGGCGGCGACATAATGCTGCTGGTTTTGGGTGTTGTGCTGACGGGCTTGGGTTCGTTCGCGCTGGTCGCGTTCCCGCGCGATGATGCGGCGACAGAGGCCGCGATGAAATACCTTGTCTTTGGGGCGGTGACCGGATCCGTGATGATTTACGGGCTGACGTTCTGGTTTGGCGGGGCGGGATCGACGTTGTTTTCAGCGCTTGGCGCGCTTGACGGCAAACCATTGATCGCCACCGCGGGGCTGGTGGCTGTGATCATCGGACTGGGGTACAAGGCGGCACTGGTGCCGTTTCATTTCTGGGCACCAGATGCGTATGACGGCGCGCCTGTGTCCATCGCCGCCTATCTGTCGGTGATCACGAAACTTGCCGCAATTTTTGCCTTCGCGCAGGTGCTGCGCGACATGCCCGGCGACAGCAGTTGGCCGATGGTGATTGCCCTGATCGCGGCTGTGACCATGACTTACGGTTATCTGACCGCACTGGTGCAGACCAATCTGGTGCGGCTGATTGCCTATTCTTCGATCGCGCAATCGGGGTATTTTCTGCTCGGCATTGTGGCACTGGGGACCAGTTCACTTGCGGTTCCCGGATTGATTGTCATGGGCGCAGCCTATGTGGCGATGAACCTGGGCGCTTTCGCCATTGTGATGATCGCCGGGCGCAGCCTTGCTGACATACGCGGCTTTGGCCGCCAGCGCCCGGTTCTGGGGATAGCGATGGTGATATTCCTTCTGTCGCTCACCGGTATCCCGCCGCTGTTCGGATTTGTCGGTAAGGTTTATCTGTTCACCGCCGCAGTCGAGGCAGGGTTTCTTTGGTTGGCGGTGATCGGCATCCTGAATTCCGTGCTGGCGTTGGGTGTTTATCTACGGATCGTCGTGCCGATGTATCAGATTGCTGATGCTGAAACCGCTGCCGATCCGGCACAGCGCAATGTGCTGCTTGTCAGTGTCGTGACTATCACTGCGTTGATTACCGTGCTTATGGGGGCCTTCGCAGGGCTATTGCCCAGCTGATCCCTATCCTTAAATGCAGGACTGAAACGGGTCATTGATTGCGCATTTTAGCACGCAAAACGCCGCACCCCGGCGTCAGCCAGGTGCGGCGCTCGTACCACCTTTGAAGATCAGCGCAGGCTGAATTCGGTACTCAGCGATACGATAACCATACCATCGCTGATGCTGGTATCATTCCATATTGCGTTGATCGCCAAGTTGTCTGAAATCGCATAGCTGCCACCGACGCTCCAGTATTCGTGCCCCCCGTTGCTGATGCTGCCGTAGTTGGCAGACGCACCAAATTTGTCGTTAAAGGCATAGTCCATCGAGACGCTGGTATTCACGTAATCCGCAACAGGATCATGGGCAAAGCGCAGCCCGACATCCAGTGGATCAATCACAGAGTATCCCAAGGACAGGATATATTCTCCGCAACAGTCATTGCTTGGGTTGCGATAGTAATAACGCGTGTAGCCGATATCGTAGTTGAACTTGCCAACTTCGTTGCGGTAGCCCAGATAGAGGTCCACTTCGACTGAGCTGCCGACAATTGATCTGGCCGTATTCGAGGCCCATACGCCTGCATAAAAGCCATTGTATTCGGCTTCGGCCCAGGGCTGAAACGCTGCACCTGTCGTCTGTTCAAGTCCGTTGAAAACATATCGGCTGGTGAGGGTTGCGCCTGCGGACAGGCTTAGTTCCTGAGCCATTGCTAGGCCGGGCAAGCCCAGCCCGATGACGAAGGCGGAAGTCGCAAAAATAGTTCGCATCATTTTTCCTTACTGGCAGATTTTGCTGCCTCACTGTAGCGATGAAAATCGACCCACCAGAAGCGGGAAACCCACAGTTTTATGGTGCCTGATCCAATTTTGAACACCGATAAAGGTCGATGCCCAAAATTAATGCGGAAAGAAATAACGGGCAACGATTATTTCACTGTAACGAAGTGGCGCGTATGGCGTCTGTTATATGTACCCTTAGTGTCAGGAGGCCCAAATGGACCAGACAACAACCAAAACCAACCCATCCGCAGTTGAAACCGCCAAGGGCGGTGGATGCTGTGGCGGTAACAAGACGAGCCACGGTGCCGATGCCCCAGCTGTACCGAAGGCATCCGACAAAGCGCCCGCTGCAAAATCTGGTGGCTGCTGCTGTAGCTAAATCAATTCGGAACCAGCCAAAGGTAGCGATGTCCGAATAAAACAAGGCCGGTCGCGCGCGGCAGATGTGCATCGTGATGCATATGCTGCGCGCGACCGGCCAGATTTTTTTGATGGTTCCAGCACTTGATCGCCCCAAATTCCTGAGACACAGTCCGGCTCAGACCTTCACTTCCAAGCTCACGTATCTATACTGTAAGCATCGGGATATGCTTGGTGCGGACGCCGCTTCCATTATTGCGTCACAAGCGCGGGAACAGTGCCGCGCCGCTGCATCGTCCAACCCATGGAAAAACCTGCAACACATTGAAAATGAAGGCGCTCTAAATGGATCATCAACACAGTGGCGACACCGAGAACCACGATAGTGGCAATGAGAACAAAGGTACCATCAGCCTAAGCGGCGGGGTGGCGATGGGCACCGGCGTGATGATCGGAGCCGGCATTTTTGCGCTGACAGGCCAGATCGCGCAACTGGCCGGGCCGCTTTTCCCATTGGCGTTTGTCGCGGGCGGGATCATCACAAGTTTCAGTGCATACAGCTACGTAAAGATGTCAAATGCGTTCCCGTCTTCGGGTGGCATCGCAATGATCCTGCAAAAGGCTTACGGTCCGGGCGCGATTGCAGCGGCAGCGGCCCTGTTGATGGCGCTGTCAATGGTGATCTCTGAAAGCCTCGTTGCGCGAACCTTTGCGACCTACGTCTTGCGACCCTTCGACATTACCGGCGGTCCGCTGGTGCCGATCCTTGCCGTTGGCGTTATCCTTTTTGCCTTTCTCGTCAACATCGCCGGTAGCCGATCGGTCGGACTGTTGTCGCTGATTATGGCTGTGCTCAAAATTGGCGGTATCGCGTTGTTCGGCATAGCAGCACTTTGGGCCAGCGGGTTTCAATTCGCCGCTGCGAGCGCTTCATCTCCCGGATTTGATATCACCGGATTTATAGCATCTGTGGCACTCGCAATCCTTGCGTTCAAAGGGTTCACCACGATCACCAACAGCGGTGGAGAGATCATCGATCCGCACCGCAATGTTGGCCGCACGATCATCATCTCGATCGCTATTTGTGTTGTTGTCTATCTGATTGTGGCCTTTGCGGTCGGATCGAGCCTGACGATAGACCAGATTATCGCGGCCAAAGACTATTCATTGGCTGAGGCCGCAGCACCCGCGCTTGGAAATGCGGGCTTCTACTTTACCGTCGTGCTGGCGGCTGTGGCGACGGCTTCGGGGGTACTTGCCAGTGTCTTCGCGGTCTCTAGGATGTTGGCCATGCTCACCGATATGAACATGATCCCGCATCGGCATTTCGGCATGTCAGGACCGATCCGCAGTCATACGCTTGTCTATACGGTCGTGATCGCATCCATCCTTGCGGTGTTTTTCGATCTGACACGGATCGCGTCACTGGGGGCTTTCTTTTATTTGATCATGGACATGATCGTGCATTGGGGGGTTCTGCGTTTTATGCGCAACGAGGTGAATGCAAATGCGTCGATCATCATTCTGGCCTTGGTGTTTGATGCTGTTGTGTTGGTTGCCTTCACGTCTATGAAGCTGCAATCCGATCCGCTTATTGTTTTGTATGCTGTTATCGCGATTACGTCAGTTTTCGTGTTTCAGCGGATCTATCTGTCGCGCTGGACTGCGCCACGGCCAAGCGAAAGCCACTAGTCTTAACAAAAGCGCGTCCGGCCAGCAGGTGCCGGGCGTCATAACTTTTACTTTTTCGGCTCAGCTGGTTCGGCGCAAGGGGGCCAGTCCCAAAGCCGGTTCATCATCGCGAACAGGTATGCACCTGACCACGCGATCAGCAACAATCCCGTCAACGCCTCGACGCCCGTGAGAAAGCGAAGATGGTCTGTCGGGAAAATATCGCCAAGGCCAAGGGAGGTATAGCTGACGACGGAAAAATAGAAGTAATCCAGCACCGTATCAACGCCATCACCGGAGAATCCCCCGATGTTCAAAAGCTGATCACCGATGCCAAACATGCCGGCAAAGAGGACGATTCCAGCGAAATGCGCGACGAACAGGATCAGCACGGCCAACAGGACACGGTTGAACGGCTTCAGGGGTATCTTTGCCATGCCGACCGATACCCAACGCATGACCGAAAGATGTATCCAGCTACTCGAAACGATGGCAATCACTGCAAGAATTAGTGAAAAAAGCAAAGAGACACTCCTGATTGGATCAACTTGCCCGAACGCACATCAGGCAAACAACATCGGGCATTCCCGGGCGCATTTATTGCGCAGGATGATGTAGATCAGGTGAAGTGTACCAAGACCAGCCAAGAGGCAGAAGAATGAAATATAGGCATAACGCAGCAACAGGATATCCACCACTACAACGGCGATTATGGTTCCGCCGAAATACCGCATGTGCAGATAGCGCGACATCAGCGGTGGCGCGATGATCAGGGTCAGATAGACGACATAGGTCACCCAGCGCGGCATCATATAATCCAGCAGCATCATGCCCTCATAGGCCAGCGAATCCTGATTGACACTGACCCTGACCCATTCTGGATTGATCAGATGTGGTATATAAAGCAGTAGCCCGAACGCGATCCCGATTGCCGCGAATGCCAAGAAAAGCTTCTTGCGCGGGCTTTCGGGCGGTTCCAGCACATAGACAGAGACGGGTATCCAGATCGGCCACATGAACCATGTAAAGAAAATGAACCCCAAGGCCCCCCAGAGGACCATGTCAGGATTACCTGTGTTCATGCCGATCCAGACGTGGCCCTCCATGAACTGCTGAATGCCCGCGAACAACGGCATCAGGGCGACCGGAATGTACCGCCAATTGATCTGGCTTGCTTTCCAGGTGGCGAATGTACCACCTGCCACAAGAAGGACACTGGCAGTAAAGCTGACTTCTGCTGATAGGCACATATTGGGCTCTTTTTTGATTTATTTAGGGCAGGGTCGCGCCTGATTTTTAAGGCGTTTCATGTCAGGCGTTAAATTCCCCAAGCATAGTTCGGTATCCGGCCAAGGCTGATGGAAACCTCACCCAGACCATCAATGTTGTCAAGCGCCACCCAGGCTGCCTTTTCCTCGGCATCCGAGTCGGCAAGCCCCCAGACATCAACGCGCCCGTCCTCGACGACGACGTTGAGATGCGCAGGGTTGAGCCCCGGAACCTGTGCCAGTGCCGCCAAGACGATCTCGCGCTTTTTGCGGTTGGATGTCGATGGCTCAAGCGTCACCCTTGGCGTACTCGCAAGGGCCTGCATCAGATTGCCCCGACTGACGATTCCGACAATCTTGCCATTCTCAACCACCGGAACGCGCTTGATCCGCTTTTCCTCAAGTAATCGCGCAATGTCTGCGACAGGCGTGTCCGGGGCCACGACCTGAACCTTGCGGGTCATGATATCCTTGGCGCGCCGACTGCGCATGGCGACAAAGTCGCTTGCAGTATTTTCGGGACCAGAAAACAGTGAGAGCCACCAGGATTTATGGGCATTGCCCGCCCCTTCGACCCGTCGCATCAGATCACCTTCGCTGATCAGGCCGATGACTGTTCCGTCAACGTCCAGGATCGGCACAGCGCTGATGTGATTTTCCATCATAAGCGCTGTGATTTGTTCTACGGTCGTATCGGCAGCGGCGGAAATGACGTTTTTCGTCATGATGTCTTGAGCTTGCATTTTGGACTCCTTCTTGGTGTTGTGAAAGGGCGGATGAGCTGCAAAATCTTGCGATTTACCTGCTTCAGTCGTGGGCGTCGCCCTGTTCTTCTGCCTCAGTGTGTTCGATCAATGACAGAATATCCTCCGGGATATCGTCGACAGAAAACCGCGCCTGTTCTTGCGGGTCATGAACAAAAGCAGTGATATCAGCCAGTTCCTGACCCGACATCTGGATCACTTCACCCAATTCAGCGCGCTGCATGATCACCATGCTTTCGGCACCGCGCCACATTTTCGCGGCAAAGTCGAACGGGTTCATCGGTTGGTCCATGAACTCGGCGTCGAGCATGGGCGCATCTTCACCGCCGACGCCATTTACCGAATGGCACACAACGCATGCCTTAGACGCGAACAGCAGCCGTCCGTTGGCCGCATCCATCGCAGGAAGATCAAGGCCGCTGGCGAGGCTGGTATCGGACGTTTGTGCTGAATGCGCATCGGCCACCACAGAAGTGCCGACAATTGACAGCGCTGCCGCGACGGCCCCTGCGCTAAGTCCCGCTATGCTGTATCCAATTATTTTCATGACGTCTTGCCTTTCTTTCTATTGAGTTGCGTTGGGAGTTTGTGACCAGTTTGGAATAAACGCCGGCACACGGGCCGCATAAGCCTCAAATTGCGCCCCGAAAGCTTCACGGGTTTCGCGTTCCTCGGCACGAGCAAGCCGGACGTACATCCAGATCAGTACCGGATACATCGCCAGTGTCAGCAGGGTTGGCCATTGAAACAGAAAACCTGTCAGGACCAGAACAAAGCCTGCATACTGGGGGTGACGCACGCGTGCATAGGGACCGGTGGTCGCCAAAGTGCCACTGCGCTGGGCCTGATAAAGGACCTGCCACGCGGCGGAGATCATCCAGAACCCGAGACCAATCAGCACAAAGCTGATCATGTGGAAGGGGCCAAAGTGCGGATTTGCATCCCAACCGAACATCATTTCCGGCAGGTGGCCCGCGTCATGCGAGAACCAGTCGACGCCCGGATATGTCGTCTGTAACCAGCCGGACAACAGATAGATCGTAAGCGGAAACCCATACATCTCGGCGAACAGCGCAACAAGAAAAGCACTGAACGCACCGAAGCTGCGCCAATCGCGCGGAGTCTTTGGCTTGAAGAAACTAAACGCAAACATGATAAAGATTGCTGCGTTCAAAAAGGCAAAAAACCAGAGGCCATAGCCGGATGCATCAGTCATGATTTGTCACCACCCCCATGCCCGCCGTGGCCACCATGCATGAAAAAATGCATCACAATGCAACCCAACAGCAGTAAAACCAAAAACCCATTGCCAGCAAAAATATGAACACGGTGTTCAAAGCCAAGCAGCAAGGCGGCAATCCCCAGCGATACAATCAGGCTTATTCCAAAGCGTGACTTCCAGAAAGTAGGTGAGGCAGATGGTTGTCGTGGTTGATCTGTATGGTCGTGTTTATTCATGTCCATGAAAGCGTCCTCTGCATTTTTATGCGAAATTCTGTCAATCTGGTTGCGCCCGACTCCATCCAGATGTCGGGCGCAACTCAATTTCAGCGCTACCCGTCCGAAGCGGGTGCCTCGTCAAGCGAGCTGAATATTTCGGGGGCTTCATCGCCCTCTACAAAAAGATATCCGGCAAGGCCGCGTTCAGCCCGCGATAGGGCATGATCCACAAGCACAAATCGGCCGGGAACCTCGCATTTGAACTCAACGATTCCCGATCCGCCCGGTGCGACCAAGATGGTTTGGACGCTTTCGAGTGGAGGACTGACGAGTGAGCCGTGCAGATAAGCCTTGTCAAAAATCTCTCCGATGACGTGGAAAGCGGACGTATAGTTCGGGCCGCCGACGCCAAAGTAGATGCGCACCGTCTCACCAACGTTTGCCTTCAGCGGATAATGCTCGGTCAGGGCACCTACATGTCCATTGAACACAAGATATTCTGCCCGCTCGTCGATCAGCTTTTCATAGCTTTCGTTCAGCAGGCCGCTGGTCCCAAACCGTTCCTCGGTATAAATCTCACCCTGCATCACATAGTATTCGCGCTCGACAGGGGTCAGTCCCTCTTCCGGTTCGACAAGGATCAAGCCGTACATTCCGTTGCTGATGTGCTGTGCCACAGGCGACACGGCGCAGTGATAAACATAAAGGCCTGAATTCAGCGCCTTGAACTTGAAGCTGTAACTTTCGCCGGGTCCGGGCGCGCCCAATGAAGCACCACCGCCGGGGCCGGTGACCGCATGGAAATCGACATTGTGGGCGTACCAGCTTTCTTCGTTGTTTTTGAGGTATACTTCGACGGTATCACCGACGCGCACGCGCTGAAACGGTCCGGGCACTGTACCGTTATACGTCCAGAAACGATAACGGGTATTGCCATCCAGATGACCCTCGACTTCGATGGTTTCCAGATCAATGCGCACCGTTGCAGGTTCTTTTCGGGTGATCGGAGGGGGGACGTTCGCGGGGTTTTCGCTAACGTCTGCCAATCCGGGATGATCCGGGTTTGCGCTATAGATGCGGTTGCTCATACTGGCAGACGGGCTGCCATGAGAACCTGCCTCTGAAGAAGCGGACTGCGCAACGGCCTGCGAAGTTGCGACCATGCTTCCGACTGTCAGTCCAGCCGTACCAACAAGCAGGTTGCGACGGCTTAGCCCCTGACCTTTTTGCTGATGTGATGCTTGTTCCAACCAATCCTCAGGGGTCTTCGTGCCTTTTAGATCCTGGTGTGACATTTGATCGTCTCCTTTATTTCTATTTTCGCTCCAGAAGCATACCTGAAACCCAGGTTTCCGAATTTGTGCTGGATCAACTTTTGCATAGTCTTATCCATCACAGACCCTTCGAGGGACCGACCTTTCAAAACTTCAACCGCTTTAGTCGCAGCGCGTTCAGAACCACCGACAGGGACGAGGCGCTCATCGCGAAGGCAGCGAAAATAGGGCCGATCAGGATGCCAAGGAACGGATAGAGAATACCTGCCGCGATCGGTACGCCCGATGCGTTGTAGATCAGCGCAAAGAACAGGTTTTGACGGATGTTGCGCATGGTCGCTTGGGACAGTTTGCGCGCCCGCACGATACCGTCAAGGTTGCCTTTCACCAGTGTGAAACCGGCACTCTCAATCGCCACATCCGCGCCCGTGCCCATCGCAATACCGACATCGGCCTGGGCAAGGGCAGGGGCGTCGTTGACCCCGTCACCCGCCATGGCGACCTTTTTGCCCTCGGCCTGCAATTCGCGAATGATGCGGGCCTTGTCTTCGGGCAGCACATCGGCGCGAATTTCGTCGATGCCCAGACGATTGGCGACGGCCTGTGCTGTACGCTCGTTATCACCGGTTGCCATGATGATGCGAAAACCCAGTTCATGCAGCGCCTTAAGTGCTGCGGGCGTGGTTTCCTTGACCGGGTCGGCGACGCTGACCAGCCCTGCGATGGCACCGTCCAGCACGATGAACATCACCGTCTCGCCTTCATCGCGCCGCGCATTCGCGGTGTCGACCAGTGAACCACTGTCCAGCCCCATGTCCTTGATCAGCGCGGCATTGCCCAACGCAACCGACTTGCCGTCAACGATGCCTTTGACACCTTTGCCGGTGATCGCCTCGAAATCCTCTGCCTTGGCGAGTTCAACACCGCGTTCTTCGGCACCGCGCACAATGGCTTCTGCCAAAGGATGCTCTGACCCACGTTCCAGTGATGCGGCAAGGCGCAGCACTTCAGCCTCGTCATGGCCATCCTCGGGCAGGACCGCGACCAGCTTGGGCTTGCCTTCGGTCAGGGTGCCGGTCTTGTCCACGATCAGCGTGTCGATCTTTTCAAACCGTTCCAGTGCTTCGGCGTTCTTGATCAGAACGCCCATTTGCGCGCCGGTGCCGGTCGCTGTCATGATCGACATCGGCGTCGCAAGGCCAAGCGCGCAGGGGCAGGCGATGATCAGGACCGCAACTGCCGAAACAAGGCCATAGGCCATCGCCGGGGCGGGGCCCCAAATCGACCAGATAACAAATGATGCAATCGCAATGGCGATGACCACGGGCACAAACATGCCTGCAACCTTGTCGGCGTATTTCTGGATCGGCGCACGACTGCGTTGCGCATTGGCAACCATCTGCACAATCTGGCTGAGCATGGTGTCAGCGCCGATCCGGGTCGCCTCGATCACGAGGCTTCCGGTGCCGTTGATCGTGGCCCCGGTGACAGGCTCACCCGCCACTTTTTCGACAGGCACAGGTTCGCCCGAGATCATGGATTCGTCCACCGAAGAGCGGCCTTCCAGAACCACCCCATCGACGGGAACCTTGTCGCCGGGGCGCACGCGCACGTGGTCGCCCAATTGAACTTGATCCAGCTCGATTTCTTCTTCGGTGCCATCTGGGCGGATCACCAGTGCGGTTTTTGCGGCCATGTCCAGCAAGGCACGGATCGCTTTGCCAGTCCCTTCTCGGGCGCGCAGCTCCATCACCTGACCCAGCAGGACCAGTGTGACGATGACGGCGGCGGCCTCGAAATAGACACCTACGGCACCGGTTTCCGGGTCGCGGAACCCGTCAGGAAAGATGCCAGGCATGATCACAGCGACCATCGAAAACACAAAGGCCGCACCGACGCCCATACTGATGAGGCTGAACATATTCAGGTTCATTGTGCGGAACGAATTGAACCCGCGGGTAAAGAAGGGCCATCCCGACCACAGAATGACCGGAGTGCTGAGCAGGACCTCAATCCAAAGCGACGTTTGTTCGCCAAAAAATTCGCGGATCTGCGGATAGCCCAGATAGGTGGGCATGGTAATGATCAGCAGCGGCACGGTCAGTGCTACGCCAACCCACATCCGCCGGGTGAAATCGACCAGCTCCGGGTTTGGGCCTTCATCCTCAAGGCTGATTGTTTCTGGCTCCAACCCCATGCCACAGATCGGGCAGGAGCCAGGACCGGGATGGCGCACTTGTGCGTGCATGGGACAGGTGTAGATCGTGCCACCGTAGTCCGCTGGTACGGTATCGTATTCGCCGCTCTTTTCAGCGGCTGTTGCGCTACTATGCGCATGCGCATTGGCATGCCCGTGACCGGAGTGGTTATGATCGCTGTGTTCGCTGACTTCGCCCTCAGGCGTCAGAAACATGCCGCATTTAGGGCAGGAACCTTTTTCGGTGCTGCGGACCTCGGGATGCATTGAGCAGGTATAGACCGTGCCCGAAAACCCTTCTGGCACCGTATCAAAACTTTCTTCGTCATCTGGTTTCTTGCTAGATTGGCCTTTGGTGACATTCATCTTGCGTTCCTTCTATGTCGTCGATCTGCGTTTGCGTGACAGCGCGATGTTTAATGAAAAATCATGCCATCAACGTGAAAGCCCGCATCGACATGCAGGATTTCACCAGTGATGGCTGTTGTGTGGTCGCTGGCCAGCAGCAGGGCGGCGCGCCCTACCTCGTCGGCGGTAACGGTCCGGCGCAGCGGCGATTTGGTTTCAGTCTCGCGGATCAACTCGTCGAAGTGTTCAATGCCTGAGGCCGCGCGCGTCTTTACCGCCCCGGCAGAGATCGCGTTGACACGGATACCTTTCGGGCCCAGTTCATGTGCCAGATAGCGCACGGACGTCTCGAGTGCTGCCTTGACCGGACCCATCAGGCTGTAGTGATCCACGACCCTTTCTGCCCCGATAAAGCTGAGTGTGATCAGGCTGCCACCTTTGGCCATCAGCGGCTCAGACAGTTTTGCCATGCGGATAAACGAATGGCATGACACCTGCATCGCCTGTGCAAAGCCTTCGGCAGAACAATCGGTCAACCGCCCATGCAGATCAGCCGATGGTGCCCACGCGATGGCATGCACCAGAAAATCAAGCTTGCCCCAAGTCTCGTTGATCTTGGTAAAGACTGATTCCAGCTGTCCTTCACGCGCCACGTCGCAAGGCAGCAAAAGCGGCGCACCAACAGAGCTTGCCAACGGTTCAACGAAAGGCCGCGCCTTGTCATTGAGATAGGTCAATGCAAGATCAGCCCCCGCCGCACGACAATTGCGTGCCGCAGCCCATGCCAGACTATGTTCATTGGCGACGCCGACAATCAGGCCTTTCTTGCCAGTCATATCCAGTAACCGAATGGGATCGGGCGCAAGAGTGGGGTTGTTCATTGTGATATCTCCGCAAGGGCGGCTGTCGCGCGCGGCGCGCAGCAGGCATGTTCAGGCTGTGGCGCGGCGGCGAGGCTTGCTTCTGCTATGGGCACCGATCTGTCCGATGCCGCGCTGCGGTCCAGCATCAATACCGCGACCGCCAATGAGGCCATCCGCGCCGGGGCAGGGTCGGCGCGCGAGGTCAGCACAACCGGGGCCGACAGCCCCAGTGCCACCCCTGCGGCCACCGCGCCACCAAGATATTCCAATGCCTTGGCAAGGATATTGCCCGACACCAGATCAGGCACCAGCAGGATATCCGCCGCTCCTGCAACCTCTGACAGGATGCCTTTTTCGCGGGCGGCCCCGACCGAAACCGCGTTGTCAAAGGCCAGCGGCCCGTCCACGCGCGCGCCCGTGATCTGACCGCGCCGTGCCATCAGTGTCAGGGCGGCGGCATCAAGCGTCGACGGGATTGCATCTGTGACGGTCTCGACCGCAGACAGCACAGCGACAAGAGGCTCAGGGACACCAAGCCTGTGAAACAGATCAATCGCATTTTGACAGATCTGGCCCTTTGCGGCCAGATCAGGCGCAATGTTTATTGCAGCGTCAGTAATGCCGATCAGGCGATCATGGCCCGGAACATCAAGCAGAAAAATATGGCTGCATCTGTGACCCGCGCTGCGCAGGCCAAGGTCGCTGTTCAGAACGGCTCGCATCAGGACATCTGTGTGTAGATTGCCCTTCATCAGAACATCGGCGTTGCCACCGCGCACCATCGCTACGGCAAGCGACGCGGCCTCGGTGTCTGTAGCTGCGGGGATGATCCAATCAGGGCTGATCTGCCAATCAAGATCGCGCCCCAAGCTGAGGATTGCAGCCCGGTCACCTACCAGTCGCGGCACGACCAGACCAAGCAAGGTCGCATCGCGCAATGTTTCCAAAACCACCGATTGCGCGGCACATGCGACAGCGACACGCACCGCTGCCAGACCCTGCGCCCGATCAATCAGGACTTGCAGCTTTTCATGATTCTGAAACACAGCTCACGCCCCCACTTTTGATGCTTGCGGCACGGGTTCTGCCAAAACTTTCACAGCCACATGGCGCGCAATCATCTTTTCTTCATCCGTCGCGCGCGCCTCTACAATCACCCGGCCTTCCGGCTTTGATATCTTGGTGGAGCCATTCTTGTTTGCCGCGCTGTCGATGCTGACCCCCAGATACCCAAGACCCGCACAAATCCTGCTGCGTATCTGGGCCGAATTTTCGCCGATCCCACCCGTGAAAACAACGCGGTCCAGCCCGCCAAGGGCCCCGGTCAGGCGTGCCAGATGCAGCCTTGCTTGGTAGCAAAAATATTCGACGGTTTCGGCGGCGATCTCTTCGCGACTGTCCAGTAAATCCTGCATATTCCGGCTCAGGCCAGACATGCCCAACAGCCCGCTTTGTTCATAAAGCAGAGTGGCGATTTCATCAGGTGACATGCCTTTTTCCTGCATCAGGAACAGCAGGATTCCGGGATCAAGGTCGCCGGTGCGCGTGCCCATCGGAAGACCCGCAAGTGTTGAAAACCCCATGCTTGTCTCTATCGGCGCGCCATCACGAATGGCAGCCATTGAGGCCCCATTTCCAAGATGTGCGACGATGATGCGTTCAGCGCCGACATCGACGCTATCATGGTGCAACGCCTCCATGATGTACTCGTAAGACAGGCCGTGAAATCCGTAACGACGAATGCCATCCTTGGCATACGCGCGGGGCAGGGCGGTCATCCGCGCGAGATTGGGCAAGTCATGGTGAAACGACGTATCGAAACAAGCCACCTGCGGCAGGTTGGGCCGGGTTGCCTGTACCGCGTCTATCCCGGCAAGGTTGGGCATCATGTGCAGCGGTGCCAGATAGGCCAGCCGACGCAATCGCGCCAACAGGGCTGGCGTGACATCCTTGGGGCAGTCGCATTCCGGGCCGCCATGGACCACCCGGTGTCCCACAGCAACCAGATCAAGCGATCCCGGCAGGCTAGCGATCGCCTTGAGCAAGCGCGTGAGTGCTGCCTCGTGCGTGTCGAGCCTGCCGGTTTCGTCGACGACAATCGTGCTACGGGCATCGCTCAGCTGAAAATGCCCCCCGGCAAGACCGATCCGGTCAATCGCCCCTGACCACAGCCGCTTTGGATGATGGCACGCCGTAAAAAGCGCAAACTTGAGCGAGGACGATCCAGCGTTGAGAGTAAGTATAACCCGCTCAGGCATTGGTAGCTTCCCCGGTCTGGTCCTTTTTCTTTTTGTCCTGCTTGTGTGAATGGTCCTTTGCGCCATGATCGTGGCCGCCTTTGCCACCGTGGCGATGTCCAAACAGGTGTATGCCGATGATGCCCACGCCGAAAAGCAGGATCAGCCAGTTTTCAATTATCCATTGCATTTCTTTCTTCCTTTCAGATCAGACAGGCATCTGCGGGTTGCTATCAGCATCCGAGTTTTCGTTCCCATAAAGCGTTCTGAACGTGCGTTCGTATGATGCGTCGCGTTTGATACGGGCCCGCTCAATAGCGTCTCCAACAGCAGTGATCGCAGCCCGCTCGCGCTGGATCATTGAATTGTCAGGTGCCAACGGCACTCGCGTTTTGGCGATGCTGTTTGCTGTTTGCCGGACAAGCGCCATCCAGGGATTGTAGCTTTCCGAAAACATCAGACGGCTGGTGCGCATAGGGTGCATCAATCTCAACATCTCGGCGCTGGCCGGTGTTGTCATCAGGCGCACCCAGGGACTGACGAAAGTGCTATAGAAGGCCTCGTTGATTTTGGACACGCGCTCCACTTTGTCAAAAGCCTGTTCTGGCACGTCGTGTTTCAGATCGCTTACATTGCGGGGCTCGAATGTGACCTTGTATTCGGGGGCGTGACAATCGGGGTCGCCTGACGGGTTGTCGATCTTCATCTCGTACAGACCCGGTTTCAGCTTTTCGATCTTGTCCAGACTTTCCAGAATGGCGCGATGCTCAAGCTTGGCCACCGAGGCTGATACGAAAATGCCCAAATGTCCCACATGTGCATTGGTCAGGTAAACAATCCGCTGGCCCGCAGCCTTGAGATCTGCTGTGTCCTTGTAGACTTCTGGAATCCAGCCAAGCGCCTGTGCAGGTGGCGTGATATTGTCACCGTAGGACGCAAACACGATCATCGGGCTTTTGATCTTGCGCAGATCGGCAACGCAGTGATCTCCAATCGGCATTTCGCCATTTTCGAGTTGGTTGCCGATGAACAGGTTCTGGGTGATTGACAGGATTTCGGGGCGGCTGAGGGTGTAAAACCCGTTCCACCAGCGTTCAAAATCAAGAAAACGATCGCGTTCTGTGTCCACATTGGTCAGCAGGTTGGCATATTTCTCCCAGATCGCTTTTTCCGGTTTCAGATTTTCGAAATTCTGCGCCAACCATGCGCCATCAAACCGCCCATCGCCCAGATCAGCAGTCAGATGCGCCAGCCAAGCGCCACCCAGTAATCCCCCGGTGACCCGCATCGGGTTCACGCCTTCTTCACCTGCCCAATATGACAACGGCGATCCGTTCAAAACCACGGGTCCTGCAAGGCCTTCGCAATGCGCAGCCAACAGCGTAACGGCCCACCCTGCCTGACAATTGCCATAGAGGACGGGGGCTGCACCATCGTGACGGGCCGATACCTCTTCGACAAAGTGGCGCAGGGCGAACAATACATCATCAAGGGTCTGGTTTGGCTCGGGTTCAGGAAAGAAGATCACGAAATAGACCGGGTGGCCTTCGGCCATCGCCATGCCAACCTCGCTGTCTCGCTTGAAACCACCGATGCCGGGTCCATGTCCCGCACGGGGGTCCACCACAATGACGGGTGGTTTTGTTTCGTCCACACAATCATCCCAGCAGTTTCCGTCCACCTCGGTGATCCTGAGCAGCGCATAGTTGGCGGGGCGGTCGAAATGCCGCGCATCCAGCAGGGTTTCATATTTGAAGTCCAGCAGCGGCGGCATACCTGCGCGTTCATGTGCAATCATGTTGTCAGCACGTTCGCGCAGCGTATCCATGAACAGCACTGAGCGTTCCCAAAGATCGCGGCCATATGCAGCCGGATCGGGTAGGGATTGTGGTGTGTCAGATGCTGAAGTGGTCATATCCGAATGAACAGGAAGGAGAGATTTAATCGAAGTTACGGTGTTCATGCTTAAGCCCTCCGCGAAAAGAAGTTCCATGTCGGCACGAAGATCACCGCAATGTACCAACCATAGGCAAAGCTTTCAACCAGACCGAGCAGGGCGCTCTGCCAACTAATCCAGCTTACGCCCGGCAGCAGCGGCAACCACATCTGATACATTGTGGCTCCGGGGAAGATCAGACCGAATACGACGCACAGGGCAAAGCTGAGAGACAACAGAATTCCGAGCGACATTCCGACGGCGTAGATGCTGATAGGTTTTGACTCTGACATATGGATTACTCCTCAAAAACGTGAAATTGCCAAAAAATATGATGTGTCCCATATTTTTGCGGGTTCACTATTAAGACGCTCCAGGCAGGAGACCGTTACACGCATGGCCAAGAAATCTTGCGTGAATGCCAATCATCGCCTGAAAGGTTTAATCGCTCGCGATAGCGATCGGCCAGATATTCAGAGGGCGTCCCTTTAGGACAGTGATATCTGCTTTTCGAGTTCAGTTTGTACGGCCCATAAAGCGGCAAGCGCGACATGCGGGTAAGGGGAACGAGAATTCCAGCATCCCGCAGACACTTTCATTGTAAACCTCTGCAGCCTGTTCGAGATTTGTCAAAAAAGCGTTCGCCATGTGCGAAGGGTTTCGCTGGAATTCAAGCGCAGAAGCGAACTGCCATCTCATCTATACTCAACGCTGTTTTTGCCAATTGGTTGTTTTGACTCTCGCCTCGGCAAAACCCGAATGACGTTTACAGTTTGCCTGCCTTCGTTCATCAGGGCTGAAAAGGGTCTGCTTGCATGAGCATTTTATCAATCTTCAAGATAGTCGCTGTCATGCTGCTCTGGGCGGCCTGTTATCCATTATTAACAGTCGGCATTCAATTGGCACCGCATCTTAGCTTTGCAACTTTACGCGCAGTGATTGCCGGTTTGGTACTGGTTGGGCTCGCTTGTGCGTTGCGCCGTCCATTTCCACGCAAGGTCCGTGTCTGGGCAATGTTATCGGTCATGGGGTTTGGGGCCACGAGTCTGGGGTTCCTCGGTATGTTTCATGCGGCTGAATTTGTCTCACCGGGAATTGCAACGGTCATCGCAAACACGCAACCCTTGCTCGCGGCGGGCCTTGGGGGTCTGGTATTGGGCGAGAGATTGCAACCGTCTGGAAAATTGGGCCTGTTTCTGGGGTTTCTCGGCATTGTCGTGATTGCGGCACCGCAATTGTTGAATGGCGCGCAGGACAGTTATCTGCTTGGTATCGCCTATATCGTTCTTGCGGCAGTAGGGATTACAGTCAGCAACGTCATGATCAAAATGATTGCCGGTCACGTTGATCTTCTCATGGCGATGGGGCTCCAGTTTTTGATAGGAAGCATCCCCCTGGCGATTATCGCGGGCATGACAGAGGATCCTTCCCTAATCCAATGGTCATTCACATTTGTCATAATCCTGCTGACGTTGGCAGTCTTTGGATCGGCCCTGGTTTACGTACTTTGGATGTCAGTGCTCACCGAAGTCACACTCAATCAGGCCAATGCGTTCAGTTTTCTCGTGCCTATCCTTGGCCTGACAATGGGTGTCGTTTTTTACGGTGAGTCGCTGGATTTCCTCAAGCTGCTGGGCGTTGTACTGGCGATCATCGGTGTTATGCTGGTCATACGCAAAGGCGTCGCCCAACAATCTGCTCCGGCATCGCAGTAGAGTTTTTGAACGCGTGAACGTTTTCATGGTAGCCTTACCAGATACAGGCGACAATTTGGGCCCATATTTTTCCAGAGAGGCGTACAATGTCTGACCTAAACCAAGCACCACCTCAGGCGTCCGCCCCCGATGAGAACCAACGCGACGGTTCGCCGGTTCTGGAACTGGCACTCAAAGCACATTATGTTGATTTTCAACGCTATTTGATGCGCCGCGTTGGGGACAAAGCCACGGCTGACGATATTTTGCAGAGTTTTTGTATCCGGGTGATGCAAAGTCAAACCCAGTTGCGCGATGAAGCCAGCGCCCTTGGTTGGCTCTATACCGTTTTGAAATCCGTTCTCATGGATCACTTCCGCAAGGAAACTGTCCGTAGCCGCGGTGATGCGCGCTATTCACAGGAACGACTGATTTTGGATGGTGATCGTGACGGTCAGGACGATGTGGGGTCAATCTGCAAATGCCTTCACGGTTTGCTTCCAGAGCTACGGCCAGAGTACGCCGAGATATTGAGACGCATCGATTTTCTGGAAGAGCCACGCAATAAAGTTGCGGATGATATGGGCGTCTCGCAGCAGAATTTGCGGGTGCGGCTCCACCGGGCAAGAGGCGCGATTGGCGTCGCACTCAAACAGCATTGTGGGGCGTGTTGTGAAACAGAATTTCGCGATTGCTTTTGCGAAAATGAGTGCACCGGCGACAGCTCGCATCGGAACGAAGTGCCCTAGAACCTTCGCCTCCACACCAGTTCATATAGGGGATTGAGCCACCAATCGCGGCCCCCACTTCAACCAATCTTCAGAACAGTATCGTAAGACCGCATGTCTTTTGCAGCGCGTCTCAGCGCTGTGAGGTTTGATGCTTACCTCCAATCGGGCTAAATAGTGTGTTGCCCTTCATTTTGGAGGCTTGCTATGAATAAGGATAAATCAGTTTTCGTTGGGCTTGATGCGTCCAAGGCCACATTGGCAGTCGCGGTTGCAGAGGACGGCACAGACGGTGAAATGCGGCACTGGGGGACAATTTCGACGGGCCCTATTTCTATAGAGAAGCTCCTCAAAAAAACTGGCCGCGGGCTTCGATCGCGTCGAAATTTGCTATGAGGCAGGGCCGACGGGTTATGGGCTATATCTGTTGAATGTCACTGAGAACTGACCCGGTAGTCCCATAAATTGTCACTGAGAATTGACCCATGTGAACACATTGCCCTGACGGTTTTGGTCAGGGGGACATGGAGTGATCGACATGGGATTTTTGAGTGTTATTCGACGCTGGGCATTGCGTGACAAAATGCCAATACGAGAGATTACGCGGCGTACGGGTTTGTCTCGCAACACCATCAAGAAGTATCTCCGCGAAGATGCTGTAGAACCGAAGTTTAAGACGCCGTCGCGGCCGAGCAAGTTGGACCCTTACGCGGATCGGTTGTCGGCATGGCTTTTGGCGCAAACGCGGAAGTCTCGCAAAGAGCGTCGCAACGTTAAGCTGATGTATGAAGATCTGGTTAAGCTCGGCTACGATGGATCATACGAGCGGGTGGCAGCCTTTGCGCGCGCGTGGCGGGCTGATCGGCATCGTGCCGAGCAAACAACGGGGCGCGGCACATTTGTACCGTTGGTGTTCCAACCCGGATAAGCGTTCCAGTTTGATTGGAGCGAAGACTGGGCCACGATTGGTGGTGAACGCATCAAGCTGCAAGTTGCACACAGCAAGCTGTCGCACAGCCGTGCCTTCATTGTCCGGGCCTATCCTTTGCAGACGCATGAGATGCTGTTCGATGCCCACTGGCATGCCTTCCGTGTGTTCGGCGGTATTCCAGGGCGAGGCATCTATGACAATATGAAGACTGCGGTAGACCGTGTTGGTCGTGGCAAGCAGCGTGACATCAATGCACGCTTCCAATCTATGGCCAGCCATTATGTTTTTGAGCCTGAGTTCTGCAATCCAGCGGCAGGCTGGGAGAAGGGCCAGGTTGAGAAGAACGTCCGAGATGCCCGGAACCGGTTGTGGCAGGTCATGCCTGTCTTCAAGGATCTGGGTGAACTGAACCAATGGCTTGAGGATCGTTGCATCGCGCTTTGGTCAGAGACGGCGCATCGAGAGTTGTCTGGTTCAATCGCTGACGCTTGGGAGGCCGAGAAGCCTGTGCTGATGGTTCTGCCCCCAGCCTTTGACGGATTTGTCGAACACAGCAAGCGCGTGTCACCAACATGCTTGATCACTTTCGAGCGCAACCGTTACAGCGTGCCTGCCAGTTTTGCGAACCGCCCTGTCAGCCTTCGTGTCTATCCAGAGCGGTTGGTCATTGTCGCTGAAGGTCAAACTGTCTGCACACATGAACGGATCATTGATCGGTCCCACCGCAAGCCTGGCAAAGTCATCTATGATTGGCGCCATTATCTGGCGGTCATCCAGCGCAAACCAGGGGCTCTCCGCAATGGTGCGCCATTTACAGAGATGCCCCCCTTTCGGCATCTTTTCCTGTGGAAAAGAGCCTGCCGAGCAATGGACATCTTCCGCCGGCTGCAGGATCACATGCTCCGCAAAGAAGGCGGAGATCGCGAGATGGTTGATATCCTGTCCTTGGTTTTACACCATGATGAAAGCGCTGTTCTGCGGGCCGTGGAGCTATCGCTGGAAGCGGGTGTGCCAACCAAGACGCATATCCTGAACCTGTTGCACAGGTTGATTGATCCAAAGCAAACAGATCACCCAGAGATCGATCCACCCCCCTCTCGGGACATCGCTGCGCGATACCCTGTCGGGCAACGGACGCCTTGGCTTTGGAAACTGCGCCGAAGGCAAACGTAGATCGCTATGACGACCTCAGACAGACAGGGGAGAAGCGCAATGCGTCATGATCCTGCAGGAGCCTCAATCGTCATCATGCTGCGTAGTCTCAAGCTGCATGGCATGGCGCATGCGGTTGATGATCTGGTCGCTCAGGGCGCTCCAGCGTTTGAGGCCGCCACACCTATGTTGTCTCAGCTGCTCAAAGCGGAAATGGCGGAACGGGAGGTGCGTTCGATTGCTTATCACACGAAGGTTGCGCGCTTCCCATCCTACAAAGATCTCGCAGGCTTTGACTTCGCCTCAAGCGACATCAACGAAGCTGCCGTACGGCAGCTTCATCGCGGTGAGTTCATAGATAATGCGGAAAACGTCGTTCTGATTGGAGGACCTGGAACTGGCAAAAGCCATGTTGCCACAGCTATCGGCGTCCAAGCCATCGAGCATCACAGACGCAAAGTGCGCTTCTACTCGACCGTCGAACTCGTCAACGCGCTGGAGCAGGAAAAAGCCCTCGGAAAGGCTAGGAAAATGGCTGAGATGCTCACCAAGATCGACTTGGTTATCCTCGACGAGCTCGGCTACCTCCCGTTCAGCCCATCTGGTGGCGCGCTGCTGCTCCACCTTCTGAGCAAGCTCTATGAGCGCACCAGCGTCATCATCACAACAAACCTGAGCTTCAGCGAATGGGCGCAGGTCTTCGGTGATGCCAAGATGACAACAGCACTGCTCGACCGGCTCACCCACCGCTGCCACATCCTCGAGACCGGCAACGACAGCTACCGCTTCAAAGCCAGCTCAGAAGCCGCAAAGAAAACCACAAAGGAGGCCACCACATTGACCAAAGCATAGCCGCAGATACATAACTAAGAGCGGGTCAATTCTCAGTGACAATTCTCGGTGACAATACCGGGTCAGTTCTCAATGACATTCAACACCATATGCGCTTTGAGCTTTGCACAGGATCTAAGGGCCAATTTGTAATCTGTCGTCCCCAACGAGACCATCAACGGTGCGATTCCTGTGGACAAGCCAGGCACCCGGCGGCGGTAAAAATACGTTTTTCGACGTCTGGTAAGGTAAAAAGTTCTGTTCATCGTGACCTCGATTCTGGTCACCATTCAGAGCGAAAAAACAGCCATTTTCGGCTTCAGAGGTCTGCTTGTGTAAACGCTTGTGTAAACAATGGGCCGAATCCTCCCCAGCTACCTTGCTGGGTCGACTGATTCAAAACGAAAAATCCGGAAAGCTGGCTGGGGTGGTAGGATTCGAACCTACGATCTCCTGTACCAAAAACAGTTGCCCTACCGCTAGGCCACACCCCAATACTGAGGCGCTAATTAGTGGGCTGCGGCGCGGGACGCAAGACCCGTTTTGCTAAAATTCCTATTCCACGTTTGCGTGCTTGCTCAGCAAATCATCCCGCTCCGGATCGGCACGTTCCTGATCGACGATTTTTTCCAGCTCCTTGTCGGCTGTGGCGTCCACATCCTGCACGGGGGCAGGTGCGGCGGCTTGTGTGTCCTTGCGGGGCTTGTCCTGCTTGCCGGATGATCCTGACAGGATTGCCCCGATGTTTTCGATCCGGTAACCGGGCAGCGGGGCGGCCATACCTGCACTGTCAAAAGCGGCTTGTGTCAGGCGGATTGCCTCGCTGCGGGCCAGTACAATGTTGGTCTCGTTCTGGTCGATCCATGCCGCCATGTTCAGCGTAATCGAAAAGTCGCCCACTTCTTCAATCCAGACGGACGCCTCGGGGGATTTGAGCACAAAGGGCAGGGTGCCAATTATCTTTTCTGCCAAGTGACGGGCGGCGTCCAGATCACAATCGGATGCCACGGACAGGGCAAAGCTAAAGCGCCGCTCGGCGTTGCGCGAATAATTGATGATCCGGCTTTTGAAGACGGTCGAATTCGGAATACGGATATGGTTGCCATCAAAGCTGAGCAGAATGGTGGCGCGGCTGGTCAGGCGGATCACCTTGCCGGTGTCGCCCTCGATCTCGACGGTGTCATTGGGGCGAAACGGCTGGCGGATCGACAGCATGATCGACGCGATAAAGTTCTCGACCGTGTCGCGCACCGCAAAACCGATGGCGAGGCCGACAATCCCCGCCGCACCCAATATACCCGACAGCAAGGCGGCCGCCCCGACAATATCAAGCGCAATCACCAGCCCGCCGATGATGAATACCAGCCGGATAATCTGGCGATAGATGTCGGCAATGAACGCGTTTGGTGCCAGACGCTCCCAAGGCTGGCGCAGTCGCGCGATGATGAAGCCCAGCGATACCACGGCAAGAAAGACACCAAAGGCGATCAGGGCCAGCGGCAGAAAGGCGATCAGCTGCATCAGCCGCGCTTTGAAGCGGGCAACAGCGGGGTTCAGACGTTTGACCACATCCGTGGTCTCGAGCACCTCGTTTTCAATGGCGACAACACCGTCGACACGGTTCACCAGTTCGGTCAGGCGGGTCGCGGATGTGGTATCAAGCGTGGTGCCGCGCAGGGTGACGATGCCCGACGACACAGTCACGCTGATGTCGTCGTAGCCGTCCAGCTCCCTGAAAATATCGCGCAGGCGATTGGCGATGGCGGCGTCTGATGTGGCGCTGTCCTCGATCCCGATCGTGCCGGAAGGCTGGGTCGTTGTGGTTTGCGCCATGACAGACAAGGGCAGGGCGAGGCAAAGCAGAAAGGCTAGAATGCGCATGAAAATATCCAGCAGCGGTAAATATATGGATAGTCTAGGCAGGCTTTCGGGACATGGCAATTTTCTTGAAGAAAATCGGATCGGTATGTCTCAAGGATTCGATTGGCAATCAATCAGGATTGAACCACTGCGCCCGCCCGCCTCAACCGCTTCATGAGCGCTTGCCGTATCGGCCAAGGCAAAGACCTGTTCCACAGGACAGTCCAGCGCACCGTCGTCCAGCGCATGATGCAATTTAGCGATTGCCGCCTCGCGCTGTGCCGTTGGCAGCAGGTAAATCAGCATGGCGTCGATGGTGACGGCCTTGAACATCAGCGGATAGAACGGCAGAACAGGTTCCTTTTGCTGGACCGATCCATAGGCAGCAATCCGGCCATTGGGGGCGATAACGTCGGTATCGGTATTGATATTCAACCCGAATTCAACCTCGACGATGGTTTCAATCAACGTGTCGTCATTGGCGTCTAGGATACGGGCGGCCAATGCCGGATCGCGATAATCCAATGTCACATCTGCGCCCGCAGCCAAAACGCGGTCCTGATCTTTGGCGCTGCACGTGGCAATGACCCGCGCACCGCCCCATTTGGCAAGCTGCACCGCAAGCAGACCCACCGTGCCTGCACCGCCTTGGATCAGCACGGTTTCGCCCGCCACACCGCCGCCGCCAAATACAGCGTGGCACGCGGTCAGGCCGGGGATGCCGAGGCTGGCACCAACCTCGAAACTCACCTCTTTTGGCAAAGGCACGGCATGATGTGCGGGCAGGGTGATGTGGCTTGCGGCGGTGCCATGGCTGCGCTGCCATTGGCCGTTCCAGACCCAGACACGCTGGCCGATGCGTTTCGGGTCGACGCCTGCACCCACCGCCTCGATCTCGCCCGCGCCGTCGCTGTGCGGGATCACAAGAGGGAACGGCGGCTTTAGAACACCGGGCCGCGACCCTGCTCGGGCTTTTACATCGGAGGGATTGACGCCGGACAGGGCAAGTTTAACGCAGACTTCACCGGCTTTGGGTTCGGGATTGGCGATGTCTTGCATCTGCAACACATCGCGGGCGGCACCAAAAGTGTCATAGGTGATGGCATGCATGGGAATATCCTTTGGCGGCGAACAGGTTTCACCCTGTGTAGCGACAAAGGCCGGAAATGTCAGAGGTTAATTCCGCAATTCAGACGGCGCTACGCCCCACATGCGGGCTTTTGGTGCCCAGCCTTTGAACCCGCCAGAGCGCAACTCGCACCATTCCAGATCGCAATCGCCCAACCGTGCGACCACGCCCATTTCGAGCGCTGCGGTCACGGGCGAATTTGCATCCGGCCTTGCGTGCAGGGACAGCATGTCTTTTTCCACCAGCACAGTACGCGTGCCGGACAAAAGCGAATAATGTACCCAGCCGCCCATGCCGTCGCGGTCCTCGACGCGGCGCCAATGGCCGTGCTCTGCGGTGATGCGCAGGGGCATATCGCGGCGTTTGAACACCCAGTCGATGCGGTGCGACAGGGACGGGCCGCGCCGAACGTTGCCCTCGGAGGCCTTCATCGAGACAAAGCGCGGCACAGGAAGGTTTGTGACCGCGCCCATTTCTTCCGCAGCCACAAATGTGGGCACGTTCATCGTGATCATCAGAAAACACGCCATCGTGGCGCGCAGAATGGTTTTCGGTGTCATGGTGCTGCCTGCACTATCGTTTATAATTTGTTTTGCTCTTTTGCCGCGCGAGGTTCTTGCGCCTTGTAGCGGACTGGGACACCATGCCTTTCAAACAGAGACGCGCCAAGTGTCAGGAGAGCACATATGACAAAGAAACGGTTGAGTGTTGTAGTCACGCGACGGTTGCCCGATGTGGTAGAGACCCGTTTGAGCGAATTATTCGATGTCACGCTGCGCGAGGATGACACGCCGATGACCCGCACAGAACTGGGCGAGGCGATGAAAACCGCAGATATTCTGGTGCCCACAGTAACGGACGAGATTGACGCAGCCCTGATCGGGCAGGCGGGGTACCGATTGAAACTGATCGCCAATTACGGTGCCGGGGTTGACCACATTGATGTGGCCACGGCACGGCAGCGCGGAGTTCTGGTCAGTAACACGCCGGGCGTGCTGACCGATGATACCGCGGATATGACCATGGCGCTGATCCTTGCTGTTACCCGCCGCATGGCCGAAGGGATGGCCGTGATGCAAAAAGGCGACTGGCAGGGCTGGGCACCAACCGCACTGCTGGGCGGTCGGATCGGCGGCAGGCGTCTGGGTATTCTCGGCATGGGCCGCATAGGTCAGGCAGTGGCGCGGCGCGCGCGGGCGTTCGGGATGCAGGTGCATTACCACAACCGCAAACGCCTGCACACACAGACCGAGCAAGCGTTGGAGGCAACCTATTGGGAAAGCCTTGACCAGATGGTCGCCCGCATGGACGTGATCAGCATCAATTGTCCGCATACGCCCAGCACCTTCCATCTGATGAACGCGCGGCGGCTGAAACTGATGAAACCCGAGGCGGTCATTGTGAACACCTCGCGGGGGGAAGTGATCGACGAGAACGCATTGACCCGCATGTTGCGGGCGGGCGAGATCAAGGGCGCGGGACTGGATGTCTACGAACACGGCACCCAGATCAACCCGCGTCTGCGCGAGCTGAAAAATGTGGTGTTGTTGCCGCATATGGGGTCCGCCACCATGGAAGGCCGGATCGAGATGGGCGAAAAAGTGATCATCAACATCAAGACATTCGATGACGGCCACCGCCCGCCGGATCAGGTTGTGCCGTCGATGTTGTAACCGCGATGTATTTGTTGAATGAGGGGGCTTTGCCCCCTCAAACTCCCCCGGATATTTAAGACCAAAAAGAAAAGGAGATGGCGATGCGTTTGATACTTTCCTTGATTGGTGCGTTGTCAGCGGGGGCTGTTGTTGCCCAGCAGGCCGCTGATGCAGTGGCGCCAGAGGCGGCCGGGGTCGGCGTATTCGCGGACATATCGCCCGCAGTGACCGCAGCATTCGAGGCGAAAGCCGCAGGTCGGCCCGTGGTTGCGCAAAACTGGATGGTTGCGGCGGCAAACCCTGTGGCGGCGCAAGCTGGTGCAGACGTTCTGGCGCGCGGGGGCACCGCAGCGGATGCCTTGGTCGCGGTTCAGGCGGTTCTGGGATTGGTCGAGCCGCAATCGTCTGGTCTGGGCGGTGGGGCGTTTTTGGTCTGGTATGATGCGGCGTCGGACGAGGTGACGACGCTTGATGGACGCGAAACTGCGCCGTTGGCCGCAACGCCACGGTTGTTTCAGGATGTGAATGGTGAACCGCTTGGGTTTTTTGACGCGGTTGTCGGCGGGTTGTCGGTCGGGACACCGGGCACGCCAGCGTTGATGGCCGAGGTTCACCAGCGCTGGGGGACGCAGGTCTGGGCGGAATTGCTGGCACCCGCGTTTGATCTGGCAGAGGGTGGTTTTACCGTGTCGCCACGGCTGGCCGGACTGGTCACGGAAGACGCGGACCGGCTGGCAAGCTCAACGACCACAGCCTCCTATTTTCTGCCCGCTGGTGTCGCGGTGCAGGCAGGTGATGTTTTGCGCAATCAGCCATATGCGGACACATTGCGGTTGATGGCCGAGGGCGGCGCAGAGGCGTTCTATAGCGGTGATCTGGCACGCGAGATTGTGCAAACCGTGCAGGGCGCGACAAATCCGGGGATGCTGTCAGAGGTTGATCTGGCCATATACCAAGTCAAAGAGCGTGCCGCCGTTTGTGCGCCTTACCGCGGTCATGAGGTCTGTGGCATGGGGCCGCCCTCGTCTGGCGCTGTGGCTGTCGGCCAGATTTTGGGGCTGCTGGAAGGCTACGATTTAAGCGCTGGGCCAAATGATATCGAGGTGCGCCGATTGATTGGTGATGCCTCGCGTCTGGCGTTTGCGGATCGGGGGCGGTATCTGGCAGACAATGATTATGTACCTGTGCCTGTTACGGGTTTGCTGGAGCCTGAGTATCTGGCAGAGCGGGCAAAACTGCTCGGCGGTGATGATGCCCTGCCAGAGGTAGCACCAGGGAACCCTGCCTTTGATCATGCGCTGAATTGGGCGGATGATGTGGCGATTGAGCTGCCCTCGACCTCGCATATCTCGATTGTGGACCGCTACGGCAATGTGGCGAGCATGACCACCACCATTGAAAACGGCTTTGGATCGCGTCTGATGGTCGGGGGCTTTTTGCTCAACAACGAGCTCACCGATTTTTCGTTCCTCAGCCATGAGGGCGGTGTTCCGATTGCAAACCGGGTCGAGCCGGGCAAGCGGCCACGCTCTTCGATGGCACCGACGATTGTACTGAAGGATGGCACACCGGTGCTGGCTGTGGGCAGTCCCGGGGGCAGCCGGATCATCGGGTATGTCGCGGGTGCCATCATTGCACATCTGGACTGGGGGATGGATGTGCAGGCGGCTGTTTCTACGCCCCATGCGGTCAATCGGTTTGGCACCTACGATCTGGAAGAAGGCACAGCGGCGGCGGATTTAGCGGAGGGTCTAACCGCGCTGGGGTATGAAGCGAACACCACGGCGCTGACATCCGGCTTGCATATGATTGCGATTGGCGACGGGTTGCGCGGCGGGGCGGACCCGCGCCGTGAAGGCATTGCACTGGGGGAATAACAGATGGTTCAGGCGACAGACTTACCCCGAAATGACGTTGGTATTGCCTGCGTTTTGGGCCTGTTAAAGCAGCAGTTTGGCGAACGGTTCCAGACGGGCGATGCCATCCGTGAACAGCACGGCCACACCACCACATGGATCAAAAACCAGATGCCGGATGGCGTGGTCTTTGCGCAGTGTACAGCGGAGGTGTCAGAGATCGTAAAGGTCTGTGCCACGCATAAGGTGCCGATCATTGCGTTCGGCACGGGGACATCTCTGGAAGGCCAGATCAACGCGCCTGCGGGGGGGATTTCGGTCGACCTGAGCCAGATGGACAAGGTGGTTGCCGTCAATGCAGATGATCTGGATTGCCGGGTGCAACCCGGTGTCACGCGCGAGGCGCTCAATACGCATCTGCGCGATCAGGGGTTGTTTTTCCCGATTGATCCGGGGGCCAATGCGTCGCTGGGGGGCATGACGGCGACCCGTGCGTCGGGGACCAATGCGGTGCGATACGGCACGATGAAAGACAATGTGCTGAGCGTGGAGGCTGTGATGGCGGATGGCCGGATCATTCGCACAGCATCGCGCGCGCGCAAGTCATCGGCGGGGTATGATCTGACGCGGCTGATGGTCGGGTCCGAGGGGACATTGGGCCTGATCACCGAAATCACCTTGCGATTGCAGGGCATCCCCGAGGCGATATCGGCGGCAAGCTGTTCATTTCCAAGCGTGGATGCGGCGTGCAAGGCGGTGATGGCGGTGATCCAGTATGGCTTGCCCGTGGCGCGGATCGAATTGCTGGATGCCTTGGTCGTCAAAGCGGTGAACGGGTATTCCAAGCTGTCCTTGCCGGAAACACCCTTGTTATTGTTGGAATTTCACGGGTCTGATGCGGGTGTGGCAGAGCAGGCAGAGACCTTTGGCTTGTTGGCCGAGGAGCATGGCGGCACCGGATATGCCGCCACAACCACCACGGAAGAGCGCAACAAGTTATGGCAGGCGCGCCATGATGCCTATTGGGCGATGCTGGCGCTGCGGCACGGATGCAAGGCGGTCGCGACCGATGTCTGTGTGCCGATCTCGAGGCTGGCAGAGGCGGTCACAGCGTCTGCAGCCAAAGCAACCGAACTGGGACTGATCGCCCCTGTGGTTGGCCACGCCGGCGACGGCAATTTCCATGCCTCTGTCTTGCTGGATATGACGGACGCGGGCGAAGTGGCGCGGGCGGAAAGCTTTGTCAGTTGGCTTAATGATATGGCGATTTCAATGGATGGCACGTGCACGGGCGAACACGGCATCGGGCAGGGCAAGCGGCCCTATCTCGTCCGCGAGTTGGGCGGGGCGGTTGATGTGATGGGCGCAATCAAACGCGCGCTTGATCCGGACAATATTATGAACCCGGGCAAGATATTACCAAGCTGATCATGCCGTTCAACGACACGGATCATGCATAGGTCGGTTTTCTGCGATGCCTAGTCGTGTGGTGCGTGCGAACCAGCGCGCCTGCGATTAAAACGGTTCCAAATCTTGTCTAAAGGAATCGACATATGAAAACGCAGGTCAAAGCATTGGTTGTGGGCGGCGGTGCCGTCGGGACGTCGATTGCCTATCATCTGGCGCGCGCCGGATGGGATGATGTGATGCTGCTTGAGCGGGACGAATTGACGTCGGGGTCGACATGGCACGCGGCGGGGTTGCTGCCCTATTTCAACATGTCGTTTGCGACCACACACATCCATGATTATTCGATCAAGTTTTATAAGACACTCGAGGAAGAAACCGGGTTGAACGCTGGGTTTGCGGTCGTCGGCAACCTGCGCATGGCCCAGACCAAAGAGCGTATGGATGAATACATGCTCTATGCCTCCACGGCTGAGACCTGCGGTGTGCCCTACACCTTTATGACGCCCGATGAGGTCAAGGCAAAATGGCCGTTGATCCGCACCGAGGACTTGGAAGGCGCTTTGTACCACGAGACCGATGGCTATATTAACCCCGCCGATGTGACGATGGCGATGGCCAAAGGCGCGCGCCAGCGTGGCGTTATGATTGAACGGAAATGGCAGGCGGATGCATTTCATTGGAACGGCACCCATTGGGAGGTCACGGCCACCAAGATGGTCGAGAAGGGCGGCAATCTGGTGCCGTCTGACGAGCAGATTGTGATTACGGCAGAGCATGTGGTGACTGCGTCCGGCAACCATGCGCAGCGCACCGCCAAGATGCTGGGGATCAAGATGCCCGCAATCCCGGTCGAACATCAGTTTATCGTGATGGATCAGGACAAAGAGCTGGTCAAATGGCGTGGCGAGGGCAATGCCGAACACCCCGTTGTCCGCGATGCCGATGCGCAGTCTTATGTGCGCGAGGAACGTGGCGGCTGGATTTTGGGTGTCTACGAGAAACACGCACCTGCGCGCTTTGAATACGGTGTGCCGGACAGCTTCCGCGCCGACCTGTTCCAGCTGGATCTGGAGCGGATCGAGACGCAGTATGAGGCGATGATCCACCGGATACCGTCCTGCGAGGAAAGTGGCCTCAAGGACGATTTCAACGGTCCGATCTGCTACACGCCCGATGGCAATCCGCTGGTGGGTCCGGCCCCTGGCCTGCGCAATATGTGGCTGGCCGAAGGGTTCTCGTTCGGGATCACGGCGGCGGGAGGTACGGGGTATTACCTTGCACAGCTGATGGTCGAGGGCGAGGCCAAGATCGACATGGCGTCGCTTGACCCCAAGCGCTACGGCAGCTGGATGACCACGGAATTTGCCGCGCGCAAGAACGAGGAATGTTACGACCACGTCTACATTCTGCACCACCCGGATGAAGAACGGCCCGCGTGCCGCCCCTTGCGCACATCACCTGCGTATGATCGGCAGGCGGCACGGGGCGCGCAGTTCGGGTTTGTGAACGGTTGGGAGCGTCCGAATTATTATGCGCCCGCGGGTTTCAATGACCATGACGCGCGGTCGTTCCGGCGCGGCGGCTGGTGGCCCCATGTGGTCGAGGAAGCACGCGCGATCCGCGAGGGCGTGGGCCTGATTGATGCAACTGCGTTTACCAAGCATGTCGTCAAAGGCCCCGGAGCCACCGCGTTTCTGGATTGGTTTACCTGTAACAAACTGCCCTCTGTGGGCCGGATCAACCTGACCTACGCGTTGACTGCGGCGGGAACCACACGCACGGAATATACCATCGTGCGGATTGCCCAGGATGAATATTACCTTGTGTCCGCAGGGGCTTGGACGGCTTACGACAGCGATTATCTGCGCAAGGCGATTGAGGATAAAGCGCCGGAATTTGGCTATATCGAATGTCATGATGTCACCACACAATGGGGCGTGTTCGCCATCGCGGGGCCAAAATCACGCGATGTTCTGAACGCACTGGTCAAGGATGGCGACCCGTCAACTGTACTGTCCAACAAGCGGTTCCCGTGGCTGACGATGCGCAATATCGAGTTGGGCATGTGCCCTGTGCGCGCGATCCGTGTGGCCTACACTGGCGAATTGGGTTGGGAATTGCACCACCCGATCGAGATGCAGAATTACCTGTTTGACCAGCTTGAAAAAGCCGGCGCACCGCACGGAATGAAACTGGTCGGCGCACGGGCGCAAAACTGGCTGCGTCAGGAAAAATCCTATCGCGCGTTCGGCAATGAATTGGGCCGCGACGCAACCCCGGTCGAGGCTGATCTGCCGCGTTTTATCGACACGACCAAAGAGTTTCACGGCAAGGCCGCGATGGAAGCGCATGGCGTGAACTCCAAGTGCGTGACGGTTTTGATTGACGGACCGGATGACGCTGATCCGTGGGGCCGCGAGGTGCTGTATCACCCCGATGGTCGCACCGGGCGTTTGACCTCGGGCGGTTATTCGGTGGCGTTCGGCAAGTCGATTGGCATGGGTTATGTAAAGCCGGAGCATGCGGTTGTCGGCACCAAGCTCAAGGTCAAGATGTTTGATCAGCTGTGGGATGCGGAAGTAGTCGAGGACAGCCCTTATGATCCGAAGAATACGACTATTCGGGTGGATGGGTAGGCAGCCCTCACCCTGACCCTCTCCCACAGGGAGAGGGGATACGCGGGTTCCATTTGGAGACTGCCACCTCCATAAGCGCGACAGATTCCCTCTCCCTCTGGGAGAGGGTTAGGGTTAGGGTGAGGGCAGGTAAAGCCTTCCTTAACCATATGGCGGCAAACTGCATCATGCACCAGTCCGCCCTTTCCATATCACGCGCCCGCGCCCTTCGCGGTAACCTCACCGATGCAGAGCGGCTCCTCTGGAACGGCCTGCGCAACCGTCGCCTTGCTGGTCTCAAATTCCGCCGCCAGCATCCCATCGGCCGCTGGATCGTGGATTTCTACTGTCACGACGCGCTGTTGGTGATCGAGGCCGACGGCGGACAGCACAACGATATCGCAGACGCCCGGCGGACTGCCGATCTGTCGGCGCGTGGACTGCATGTTCTGCGGTTCTGGAACCACGACATCCTGCAAAACCCGCAGGGCGTATTCGCAGTGATTGCCGCACAAGCCGATCAGCGGCGCACTACTTCACGCGCGCCGAAACCCACTGTGACCACTGCGCCCGCGAACCGCTGAACACGTTCAGATCGACCTTGCCCGCAATACCGGGGATCAGGCCTGTGGCCGAATATTGCCAGAACGTCCAACGTTCACCGGGATAGACCTCGGCAGGATTCTTTGCCGTGGCCCGCAGCCAGAATTCATACCCTTTGATCTGGCCAAGATCGTTCTTGCTGTAAAAATCCGGCGTTGTGTAGATGATCGGGCGCTGGCCGTAATGCGCCTCCACGATGCGCAACCAGCGGTTCATCTGGTCGCGTACTTCGGGCCCCGGCGGGCGTATGGTGGCGCAGGTGGGGGAAAACGGGTTCCATTCCATGTCCAGAACCGGCGGCAGCATATTTCCGCGCGGGACATTGCGGATGAACCAGCGTGCCTGATCTTCGGGCGAGGTGCAGAAATAATAGAAATGATAGGCCCCGCGCGCCACGCCCGCCTGGCCCGCCCCGCGCCAGTGGTTTTGAAATTCTGCATCCAGCAGATCGCCGCCCTCAGTTGCCTTGATAAAAGCAAAATTCACGCCGTTGCGCCGCGCGGTGTTCCAGTCGATGTTGGTCTGGAACCGCGCCGCATCAATGCCGTGTACGGGATATTGCGCAGGTGTGCGGCCACCGAAATCAACCGGATCGGCATCGCTGAAATTGGCGGCGAAAATCTGGCCGGGGTCCGCTGGCGGTGCGCTGGTTCGGGGTGCGCCACAGGCGGCAAGCGCCAGCAACGCGGCATATGCGAAACGTCGGGTAAAGGTCATGGGCGGGCCTTTCTGGCGATAAACGCAAGGTTGTTGGCGGGCATGGCGCAGGTGTCCACGTGCATCAACCCGCCATCGCCGAGCAAGCGGATGATGTCGAGGTCGTCTTTGTAGCCGATGTCGGGATCGGCGGCGCGCAGGTCTGCGTCGAATGTTACGTCCCCGTCGCTGGTCAAGGCACCGCTGCGTTTGAACGGGCCATACAGGATCAGGGTGCCGCCGGAGGCGAGGGCGTTCGCGGCCTCCAGGATCACGGTCGCCGTTTCTGGCGCGGATATCAGGTGCAGCAGGTTTATCAATATTACGAGATCACGGGGCGGTTGCGTTTCGCCCCATCGCGGTGCCGTGGCATCAAGCGGTGCGGCCTTGGCGATATTGGTCAATCCGGCCTCGCGGGTATAGGCGTCAATGCTGGCACGGCGGGCGGCGTCAATCTCGGTCGGGTGCCAATGCAGATCCGGCAAGGCTGCGGCAAATGCGATGACATGCTGGCCGGTGCCGCTGGCGATTTCCAACGCACTGCCATTGTGCGGGGCATGGTTCCGCAACAGATCACACAGGGCATCGACATTGCGTCCGGCGGCGGGTGCGTGCAGCTTGGCACCATCCAATGCCGTTGCAACACTGGCGCTGACGGGCAACTTGCGGGCCATCAGCGCAGCCTGTCGGGTGTCAATTGTGCCACCATTTCAGCGGGCAGAACCGGCGTGCGCCCCATCACCAGATCGGCCAACAATTGTGAGGCAGCGGGGGCGGTCTGAAACCCGTATCCGCCCTGTGCGGCGCACCAGATGAAACTTTTGTCGTGCGGGTCAGGCCCCAGCACCAGCGCGCGGTCAGGCGAAAAGCTGCGCAACCCGGCCCATGAGGTCAGCAGACGGGTCACGGGTTCCGTCACCATATTCTCGTACCGCGCCAGCCCTTCGGCCAGCACCATGTCATCGGCCCAAGCGTCATGTGGTTCTGTCGCGTCTTCCTCGGCGGGGGACACCAGCAGCGCACCTGCGTCGGGTTTGGCATACCACGCCTCGCCCACGCCAAAGAACATTGGCCAACGGGTGACATCATGCCCGACCGGTGCCGGAAGCCGCGCCATCGAGCGGCGGTGCGGGACAATGCCCAAGGGGGCGATGCCCGCCATGGTCGCAACCGGATCGGCCCATGCGCCAGCGGCATTGACCAACAGTGCGCTTGCGTGTGTCGTGCCTTTTGCTGTCACCTGCCATCCGTCTGCGGTGCGGGCGATTGCTTCAACCGGTGCGGATGTGATCACCTGACCGCCATTGCTGCGCACGAGGCGGGCAAAATCCTGCATCATGCGGTCGGTATCAAGGTCATAGGCCGATTGGTGATATGCGGCAAAGGCGAGCTTGGCAGGATCAAGGATCGGGACCATTGCACGCGCCTCGTCGGGGGTGATCAGATCGAGGCCCATGGTTGTCACATCCGCGTCAAAGGCGGTTTGTTCGTCCTGCTGTGCAACAATCAACAGCCCGCGCGGGCTGAGGTAGCCGCCGTTTGCCTCGAAGTGGTATGCGGCGCTGGCCTTGTTCAGTGCAATTGTGCTGGGCAGGCCATAGTTTTCCTCGAACAACGCAGCAGATCGGCCGGAGGCGTGATAGCCAAGTGCGGATTCCTGTTCCAGAACAGTCACCTTTGCATCCGCAGACAATCGCGCGGCAGCAGACAGGCCCGCGATGCCACCGCCAATGACGATAATGTCGGTCACGATTGTTCTTCCAGTCGGTCCGTTGCAGGGGGCGGTGTCGGGGAGAGGGCGCTGATTTTAGCATAAATTTCAGGCTGCATGACATAATCAAGCGCCTCAAGTGACGGCTGTAACTGTTCGGCTGTGCGCGCTGAAATGATCGGCGTGGGTGCCGTTGGATGTGCGGCAGCCCATGCGACGGCGAGGGTGGCGGGATGAATGTTCAGGGTGCTTGCCAGTGCCGCCAAACCGCCGGCAGCGTCGTGCATTATGTCCTGTCCATAGCGTGCGGCATACATTGTGTCCTCGGTCAAACGACCGGCACCCCCCTTTTTATATTTACCGGTGAGCAAGCCGCCCCCCAACGGGGAATAGGGGGCCACAAGGATGCCCAGATCATCCGCCATCGGCAAAATCTCGACCTCCGCCTGGCGTTTGACGGCGTTGTACATCGGTTGGAGCACCGCGATGTCGAGGTCGAATTTTGCAGCAATGTTCGCGGCCTTTACCACCTGCCATGCGGCAAAGTTTGACAGGCCGATTTGGCGGATGTGGCCTTGCGCCTTGAGGTCTGCAAAGGCCTGAAAGCTCTCGTGCATATCGGTGTCAGGGTCAAAGCGGTGCAGGTACAGCACATCAAGCGTGTCCAGTTTCATCCGCACTCGGGAAGTTTCCGCTGAATTCAGGATATTGTCGCGTGTGGCACCGCCCGCAAAGGCCGCTTTGGTGGCGATGATCAGGCCGTCGCGCCGATCATTCAGAAAGCTGCCGAGCAATGTCTCGGATGCGCCGTCGGTATAAACATGTGCGGTGTCGAAATGCGTGATGCCCGCCGCCACACAGGCCTCGAACATCGCGCGCGACGCTGCCTCATCGGCACGTCCGCCAAATTGCATGGTGCCAAAAGCAAGGCGGCTGGCGGGGGTGCCGTCGGGGCTGGTCAATGTGTGTTTCATGCGCAATTGGTGGCATGGTGCGGCCGGTTGTGCAACGGTCAGAATGGGGTCAATCGCAAGGAGACGGGCAGGATGATCATTCGGGACAAGGCAGATTTAACAGGCACAGCGCGGGATGCAGCGGGGCCGGGGTGGACATCGCTGCGACTGCTGGTGAAATCGGACGGGATGGGGTTTTCGATGACCGAAACCGAAGTACTGCCGGGCGCGGTTTTGCGGCTGGAATACAAGAACCACGTCGAGGCGTGTTACTGTATTGCGGGCGAGGGGGTTGTTGTTGAAGTGACCAGCGGTGCGCGGCACATGATCAAACCGGGTGTTCTGTATGCGCCCAATGCTCATGATCAGCATGAGGTACATGTGTCAGCGAACGGTGAGCCCATGCGGCTGATTTGTGTCTTCTCGCCAGCGTTGGAGGGGACGGAAGTGCATGGGCCGGACGGGAGTTATGCGGCGTCTGATTGACAGATCGGGTGCATGGCATGCGATGTTGACGGTATTTGAAAAAGGGTGAACTGAAAGAAGAAGGGGCCAGCATTGCAGCCGGCCCCTTTGGTCATACTTTGTCAAAGCTTATTGAGGAATATCGCCCTCAATCCCTTCAACATAGAAGTTCATGCCAGCCAGCGTGCCGTCATCAGCGGTTTCGCCTTCTGCCAGCCAATCGGACCCATCCTGCTTTTTCAGCGGGCCTGTGAACGGGTGGTAGCTGCCATCGGCAATGCTGGCTTTCATCGCCAAGGCTTGTTCCTTGACGTCCGCAGGCACCGCATCGGAAATCTCGCCGATGCCGACCATGCCCGCGCCGATGCCGTCCCATGTGTCAGTGCTGACCCATGTGCCATCCATCACGGCGCGTGTGCGCGCGATATAATAGGGCGCCCAGTCGTCAATAATCGAGGACACGCGCGGCATGGGGGCATATTGCGCCATGTCGGAAGCCTGACCAAAAGTGATCACGTTGCCTGCTTCCTGTGCGGCGGCTTGGGGGGCGGTGGAATCGGTGTGCTGCAAAATCACATCTGCACCCTGTTCAATCAGAACCTTGGCTGCGTCGGCTTCCTTGGCGGGATCAAACCATGTGTAAGCCCAGACGATCTTGAACTGCACATCGGGGTTTACTTTGCGCGCATGGATGAACGCAGAGTTGATACCACGGATAACCTCGGGGATCGGATAGGACCCGATGTAGCCCACGATATTGGACTTTGTCATCGAGCCCGCGATGTGGCCCTGAATGGCGCGGCCTTCGTAGAAACGCGCGGAATAGGTCGAGACGTTGTCGGCGCGCTTGTAGCCGGTTGCGTGCTCGAACTTCACATCGGGAAATTTCGCTGCGACGTTGATTGTCGGGTCCATGTACCCAAAGGACGTGGTGAAGATCAGTTTCGCACCGTCGAGCGCCATCTGGGTCATTACACGCTCTGAATCGGGGCCTTCAGCCACGGATTCGACGTATACGGTTTCAACCTTGTCGCCGAATTCGGCTTCGACCGCCAAGCGGCCTTTGTTGTGTTCATAGGTCCAGCCGCCGTCACCGACGGGGCCGACAAACACAAAACCGACCTTGGTCTTGTCTTGTGCTACGGCGGATGTCGCCAAACCAAGTGCCACTATGGCTCCGGTCAAAAGTGTCGTAAGTTTCATAGTTCTTCCCCAGTTGAACCGCCCAATATTTGGGCAGAGTTTGATATTGGCCTCTAGCTTGAGGCATGGAAATTGCGGCCAAGCGAAGCAGGTGCCGCCGACTTGTCCCGTGACAGGATCACCAGAACAACGATGGTGATAACGTAAGGCGACATTGCCAGATACTCCACAGGAATGGCAACGCCTATGCCTTGCAGATTAAGCTGCAATTGGGTGATGCCGCCAAATAAATAGGCACCAAGGAGCAGGCGCCATGGTTTCCATGAAGCAAAGACAACCAGCGCGAGTGCGATCCAGCCGACACCGGCTGTCATGCCTTCGGTCCATTGCGGCACGCGGATCAGCGATATGTAGGCCCCGCCGATACCCGCACAGGCGCCGCCGAACATGATCGCCAGCGTGCGGATGCGCACAACCTTGTAGCCCAGCGCATGGGCCGCATCATGGCTTTCGCCCACCGCGCGCAGAATCAGGCCGGCGCGGGTGAATTTGAGCATGGCCCAAGTGGCAGCGACCAAAGCGATGCCAAGGTACAAAATGATATCATGGGTAAACAGGATCGGTCCGATAACGGGAATGTCCGCCAGCGGACCGAAGTTGATATCGCCCAGCCGCGGCGGTTTGACACCGACATAGGACTGGCCCAGCAAGGCCGACAGACCCAGACCGAACAGCGTGAGTGCAAGGCCCGATGCGACCTGGTTTGCCAGCGTCACTTGCGTGAGAAAGGCAAAGAGTAAACTCAACCCTGCCCCCCCCACAGCGGCGGCGACAAAGCCCAGTATCGGTGATCCGGTCTCGACCGCAACAGCAAAACCGCAAATTGCGCCGGTGATCATCATGCCCTCGACCCCGAGGTTGAGGACACCGGATTTTTCGACCACCAATTCACCCATGGCGGCAAAGATCAGCGGTGTGGCGGCGACAAGGAACCCTGCGATGAACAGGAGCGGGTTGATGGCTGACAGGTCCATTATAAGGCCTCCACGCGGCGGCCAAAGCGGAGCCGGTAATTGGTGAACATATCCAGAGCCAACAGGAAGAACAGCAACATCCCCTGAAACACCTGAATGGCGGCGGCGGGCAGGCCAAGCTGGCTTTGGGCGATGTCGCCACCGATATATGTGAGCGCCATCAGCCCCCCCGCCAGCAGGATGCCAACCGGATGCAACCGGCCCAGAAACGCCACAATGATGGCGGTGAACCCGTAGCCCACATTGAAATCGATCGTGACCTGACCTGCGGGGCCTGCCACCTCGAACATGCCTGCAAGACCTGCCAGCAGACCTGACATGCCCATGCAGAACAGGATCAACCGCGTCGGGTTCACGCCCGAAAACTTGGCGGCGCGGGGTGCTTCGCCCGTCACGCGAATGGCAAAACCAAGACGGTGTTTGGTCAGCAACACATAGGCAAAGATCACGGCAATGAGGGCCGCAACCACACCCCAGTGCATGCCCGAGCCTGCGAATATCTCGGCGTTATGGGCGGCCTCGTACTGCTGCAAGTTGCGCGACCCCGGAAACCCGAACCCTTCTGGGTTTTTCAACAATCCCAACGACATGGACGCCAGAAACTGTTCAGCGACATAGACCAGCATCAATGACACCAAAATCTCGTTGGTGCCAAAACGCACCTTGAGAAACGCAGGGATCATCGCCCAGATCCAGCCGCCAAAGGCCCCGGCGAGCACCATCAACGGAAAGATGTACCACGCATCAAGCGGGTAAAACGCCAGCCCCACACCCGCGCAAAACAGCGCGCCCATGATGTACTGACCTTCCGCGCCAATGTTCCAGATGCCCGCCTTGAAGCCCAGCGACAGACCAATGGCAATCAACACCAGTGGCGCGCCTTTGATCAGCAATTGCGGGCGGTAGTAAAACGCAAAATCGCCAAACAGCGGCTCCCAGAAGATCGTCAGGATCGACTGGATCGGCGGCTTGCCCAAAGCCATGAACAACAGCCCGCCAAAGAACATCGTGGCAATGACGGCCAGCAAAGGTGTTGCCAATGAAATTGCCCGGTTCGGCTCTGGGCGCTTTTCAAGTCGGAAAAACAAAAGGCTTAGCCAAAGTGCAGGCGACAACAATGGCAGCGCAAGCGGGTTGGCACCTTGTCCTGACTTAGGATCATGCAGATTTCTAGACATGTGCCACCTCCATCCCATGGGCACCGCCCATCATCAGGCCAATCTCGTCCACCGTCAGCCCTTTGGCGGGGCGTGGTTCGGACAGGCGTCCCTCATTCAGCGCGGCAAAACGGTCAGAGATTTCCATCAACTCATCCAGATCCTGAGAGATGATGATCAAGGCCGTGCCATTCTCTGCCAGATCCAGCAAAGCCTGCCGGATTGACGCGGCAGCCGATGCATCAACGCCCCATGTCGGCTGGTTCACCACCAACAGATCAGGGCGTTGCAACACCTCGCGGCCAATCACGAATTTTTGCAAATTCCCGCCTGACAAGGACCGCGCTGCATTGCCCGGCCCCGGCGTGCGCACATCAAACTCCGCGATAATCTTTTCGGCAAACCGCCGTGCCGCAGGCCAGTCGAGCATGCCGCCTTTGTCCAGATTTTCGCGCGCCGCCCCCGTCAGCATCGCATTTTCGGTCAGTGACATGTCGGGTGCTGCAGCATGTCCAAGCCGTTCTTCGGGCGCGCTTAATATCCCCATGGCGCGGCGCGGGGTTGGCCCCATGACGCTCACGTCTTTGCCTTGAAAACTGATCATGCCGGGGGCGGTCAGCATCTCGCCGGACAATGCCGCCAGCAATTCATCCTGACCGTTGCCTGCAACGCCGCCGATGCCCAAGACCTCACCGCGCCGCACCTGCACGGAAATGTCGCGCAGCGGCATACCAAAGGCGCTGGGCGATTTGGCGGATAGATTTTTGAGATCAAGCACAACCTCGCCCGGCGTCTTGCCTGCGCGGGTCGGCGTTTTCAGTACTGTGCCCACCATCATTTCGGCCATGTCGCGGGCCGATGTTTCGCTTGGCGTGCATTCCCCCACCACCTTGCCCAGACGCAAGATCGTGGCGCTGTCACACAGGCTGCGAATTTCTTCCAGCTTGTGGGAAATATACAGGATCGCCGTGCCTTCGGCGCTGAGTTTGCGCAGGGTTTTGAAAAGGATTTCAACCTCTTGCGGGGTCAATACGGACGTCGGCTCGTCCATGATCAACAGCTTGGGTTCTTGCAACAGGCAGCGAATGATCTCGACCCGTTGACGCTCTCCTGCCGACAGATCACCCACCACGCGATCAGGTGACAAAGGCAGGCCGTAGGTGTCGGACACATCGCGAATTTGCTGCGACAATGCGCGCATCTTTGGCGCGTTTTCCATGCCGAGTGCGATGTTTTCCGCCACAGAAAGCGCATCGAACAGCGAAAAATGCTGGAACACCATGCCAACCCCCGCCGCGCGGGCCGCACGTGGTTCTGACGGTGCATAGGGTGCGCCGTTCATTGTCATGTGGCCCGCGTCGGGTGTCACCAGACCGTAGATCATTTTCACAAGCGTTGACTTGCCCGCACCGTTTTCGCCCAAAAGCGCATGCACTTCACCGCGTGCAATGCCAAGCGACACATCGGAATTCGCAACCACGCCGGGATAGGCTTTGGTCAGGCCTGACAGGGTGATGAAAGGGGTCGTATCATTCATGCGCTTACCTTTTGTGGGGTCATCTGCAACAGCGCTGAAATAGTGCCGCTCGCGATTTGGTAGGGTTGTTTTCCCAAGGATTTATCGCCAATCGGGCAGATGATCGGCGCGGGGTCCAGCCCCATCTCGCGCAGGCGTTTTGAAAACCGCGTCCATTTGGTGTCTGATCCGATAAGACCGATACTTGCCGCACCGCGTTTCAGCAAGGCCGCGCAAAGCTTTAGATCAATGTCGTGGGAATAGGTGAAAATCAGGTGATGGGCATAGGTCGGCGCGCGGCTGGCCAGCAGGGGCATATCGGCGGCGGGAATTGTTTTGATTTGCTTTGGAACAGCTGCCGGAAACCGCCTTTCTGCATCGTCGATCCAGGTGATGTGGAACGCCTGCGGCTGCGCCGCCTTGACAAATGCGCGACCCACATGGCCCGCCCCCCAGAGCCAAAGGTGCAATGGATTGGCGGGGTGTGACCGTGTCAGATGCTGCGGTAGCGGGCTGATATCCAAAACCTGTGTCTCACGCGTATAGCGCAGCGTCACTGACCCGCCACAGCATTGGCCCAACCCCGGTCCAAGCGGTATGGTCTGGGTCTGCTCCTTGCCATTTTCGGCCAGGATTTTACGGGCGTGTGTAATCGCCTTATGCTCCAGCGCGCCGCCGCCGATCGTCCCTTCGGTGGTCTGCATCGTGACCTTCATCGCCGTACCTGCGTCACGGGGGGCAGACCCCTTCGTTGCGCTGATCTGGACGTATATCTCGCTCATCCGCGTGTCCGCCCGACTGCCGCCAGAACCGCCTCGGCGGTCGCGGGAGTTTGCAGGTCGCCGTAGGTCACGCCGCAGGCACCGACCGCATCCGACAAAGCCATGAAGGCCGAAATACCCAGCATCAGTGGCGGCTCTCCCACGGCTTTTGATCGGTAGATGGTGTCCGCGCGATTCGGCGCGTCCCATAGCGCGACGTTGAAAATATCGGGGCGATCTGAACACCCGGGGATCTTATAGGTCGAGGGCGCGTGGGTTTTGAGCGTGCCGTGATCGTCCCAAACCAGCTCTTCGGTGGTGAGCCAGCCCGCGCCCTGAACGTATCCGCCTTCAATCTGGCCGATATCGAGCGCCGGGTTCAGCGACGCACCGGCATCATGCAGGATGTCCGCGCGCAGGATACGGTTTTCACCTGTCAGCGTGTCGATCACAACTTCTGTCACCGCTGCTCCATAAGCGAAATAATAGAACGGGCGGCCGCGACCTTTGATGCGGTCCCATTCGATGTCCGGAGTTTTATAGAACCCCGTGGCAGACAGCGAAATCCGGTTTTGATAGGCGGATGCGGCGGCGGCTGCGAAGCTGATCTGTTCTGATCCCACCGTGACCATGCCGTCCCTGAACATAACGGTTTCGGGTTTCACCTGATAGCGCTCCGCCAGATGCTCGGCCATACGCATCTTTATGGTATCACAAGCAATCTGCGCCGCCATCCCGTTGAGATCAGAGCCGGAGGAGGCTGCCGTTGCGGATGTGTTCGGCACTTTTCCCGTATCGGTCGCCGTAATCTTGATCGCCTCCAGCGGCAGACCGAACCGCGACGCGGCAACCTGTGCCACTTTCTGGAACAGCCCCTGACCCATTTCTGTGCCGCCGTGGTTCAGATGAACTGAGCCATCCTGATAAACATGCACCAGCGCACCGGCCTGATTAAGATGCGTGAGTGTAAAGGAGATACCGAATTTCACCGGCGTCAGCGCGATACCGCGTTTGAGGATCGGTTGTGTTGCATTCCATTCGGCAATAGCAGCACGGCGAGCCGCATAGTCAGAGGTATCCGCCAGCCTGTCGGTCAATGCGTTGATGATGCAATCGGTGATCGGCTGATGGTACGGCGTGGTTTGCAATCCCTTTGCCACCGTCGGGGCCACATCGGAGTTTTGCGCAGCGGCGGCACCCCTTGATGCCAGATCATCAGCTCCAGCCGGTGCTGTCCGGTGGTCAATTGCCGTGCCGGTGTCGGCGACAACGGGCGTATCGGCGCTGTCTTTATAATAATTCACCCGACGCACCGCCAGCGGGTCAGCCCCGATATGATGGGCGATGTGGTCCATGACTTTTTCGATGCCCACCACACCTTGCGGCCCACCGAAACCGCGAAAGGCAGTGGCCGATTGCATGTTGGTTTTCAAACGGTGCGAGGTGATGCGGATGTGATTGAGGTTATAGGCATTATCGGCATGCAACATCGCGCGGTCGGCCACAGGCAGGCTGAGGTCCATCGCCCAGCCGCAGCGGGTGTAATGCGTAAAATCAAGCGCCGTGATCACCCCCGCCGCGTCAAACCCAACAGTATAATCAATGCGGAAATCGTGGCGTTTACCGGTGACGATCATATCATCATCGCGGTCATAACGCATTTTGCAGGGGCGACCCGTCAGCATGGCCGCAACCGCACAGGCGACCGCAAGCGCGTTGCCTTGACTTTCCTTGCCGCCAAAACCGCCACCCATCCGGCGGATTTCGACCCGCACCGCATGCATGGGTTTGCCGATGGCGTGGGCAACCTTGTGCTGGATTTCCGTGGGATGCTGGGTTGAGGAATGGACATGCATGTCACCGTTGTCTTGCGGCAAGGCGAGGGCGGCCTGGCCTTCGAGATAAAAATGTTCCTGACCGCCGATGGCGATGCTGCCGTCCAAGGTATGAGGCGCACTTTTCAGCGCCGCGTCAGCGTCGCCTTTTTGATAAATACGCGGTCCGTCTTCAAAGCGTGCATTGGCGGCAAGCGCGTCCTCGATCGTCAGGACCGGTTTGGTTGCGGTGATGTCGATATCGCCCAGACGGGCGGCATGGCGCGCGGCAAGGTGGCTGGTGGCGATCACCAGAAACAGCGGTTGACCCGCGTAGTGGACGGCACCTGTGGCCAGCAACGGTTCGTCATGGTTGGACGGGGACACATCGCAATCGTGTTCCAGATCATCCGCTGTCAGAACCGCGATTACGCCGGGCGCGTTTTTTACCTTGGCAAGGTCCATCGCATTCAATGTGCCCGCCGCAACGGTGCTGAGGCCGAAAGCCAGATGCAGCGTGCCGCGCGGCATCGGAATATCATCGACATAGCGCGCGGCCCCCGTGACATGCAGGGATGCGGAATCATGGGGCAGCGGCTTTGCAACGCTCATGATGACACCTCCATCAGGTTTGTCGCGGAGCCAGTCGCCTCGTGCAAATAACGCAGCAGCATGTTTTGCGCGGCTTGCAGGCGGTAGGCGGCAGAGGCGCGCATGTCGGACAGCGGTTGGAAATCTTCCGCCATTGCGGCCATTGCGGCGTGCATTGTGCCCTCGTTGAACGGTTGACCAATCATCGCGGCCTCGGCTGCACTTGCGCGCTTCGGGGTGCCCGCCATGCCGCCGTACGCAAGGCGCGCGGTCGTGATGGTGTCGCCGTCTCGGGTGATGTTCAGACAGCCGCAAACAGCAGAGATATCCTGATCAAAGCGTTTACTCAGCTTGTAACACCGCAGGGTGTCGGGTTGTTTCGGGATGCTGACGGCTTCGACAAATTCGCCGGGTTGGCGGTCTTGTTTGCCATAAGCGATAAAGAAATCCTCAAGCGGCAAAGACCGCCGCGTGTCGCCGTGGCGCAGATGCAGGGTTGCGTTCAATGCGATAAGCGCGGGCGGGCCGTCGCCGATGGGCGAGCCGTTCGCGATGTTGCCGCCAAGTGTGGCCGCGTTACGGACCTGCACAGACCCATAACGCCGGATCATCGCTGCGAAACTTGGATGGTGCGGTGCAATGGCTGTCTCGACATCGGTGAGCGTTGCCATGGCACCGATACGGATTTCATCGCCCGCCTGTGTGATGTCGCGCAGATCGTCACAGTGGTTCAGGAACGCAACCTGTCCAAGGTCGCGAAACTGTTTTGTCACCCAAAGGCCCACATCCGTGGCCCCCGCGATCAATGTGGCATCGGGGTTGGCGGCGTACCAATGGGCCAGCGCGTCTGACGAGGTGGGTTGATATGCATCCGGTTTGATATCCGGTACTTGGTCGGACTTTGGCGCTGGGGTTTTTCCAGCCAGGGCGCGCAGATGTTCGGGCACAGGTGCGCCTTCTGCCGCCTTGGCCGCGCGAATGATCGGCGCATATCCGGTGCAGCGGCACAGGTTGCCCGCCAGTTGCACATCATGATCCATGGCCCCGTTCAGATGTGCTGTGGCCATGGTCACAACAAACCCCGGCGTGCAAAATCCACACTGGCTGCCGTGGCAGTCGACCATCGTCTGCTGGACAGGGTGCAGCGTGCCATCGGGTGCGGCGATGCCTTCAACCGTTGTGACGTGTTTGCCGTTGATCTGGGGCATGAACAGGATGCACCCGTTCAGCGCGCGTGATCCGCTTGCATCCGTGATCATCACGGAACATGCGCCGCAGTCACCCTCGTTACAGCCTTCTTTGGTGCCCGTCAGTCCACGTTCCTCGCGCAGCCAGTCCAGCAGGGTTGTTGTGGGGGACACGTCAGTCAGCGACACACTCTCTCCGTTCAGAAGAAACGTGATGTGCATGAATATACCAGCCGCGGTACAAAGTGGCCCGTAAGTGCGCGGCGTTCGATGCGGCGTAGAACGCGGTGCGGGCTTGTCTTGGGTGTTACGCTAGTCGCAGGGCGAGGGATTCGGCAAGAAAAATCACAAACGGGCGAATGGCCGCTGGTCGCGGGCGGGGCTGTCGCCTAGTTTACGGGCATGTCACATAACCCCCGATTCATTCATCTGCGCACCCATTCCGAGTATTCGCTGCTTGAAGGTGCGCTGCGGCTGAAAAAGCTGCCTGATATGTGCCGCAAGGCGGGCATGCCCGCGATGGCGCTGACCGATACAAACAACATGTTTGCGGCACTGGAGTTTTCGGTGGCGATGGCGGATGCCGGCGTGCAGCCCATCATAGGGTGCCAGGTCGATCTGGCCTATATCGAAGCAGGACCGGGCGAACGCCCGCGTGATCCGGCACCGGTGGTTTTGCTGGCACAGTCCGAGGCCGGGTACGAGAACCTGATGAAGCTGAACTCCTGTCTGTATATCGACAAAGGCGGGGCGCTGCCGCAGGTCACTTTTGATGAACTCGACCGCCATGCTGCGGGTCTTATCTGTTTGACCGGCGGGCCGAACGGGCCGGTCGGTTTGTTGTTGCAGAACGCACAACTGCCTGCGGCGCAGGCGTTGATGACGCGGTTGCAGCGCAGTTTTGCGGATCGTCTGTATGTCGAGTTACAGCGCCATCCGGGTGAAGCCGGGCAACCCGAGACCGAACGCCTGACCGAGCGCGGCTTTGTCGAGATGGCCTATGCAATGAATTTGCCATTGGTCGCAACCAATGACGTGTATTTCCCCGATACCAAGATGTACGAGGCCCATGATGCGCTGATCTGTATCGCCGATGGCGCCTATGTGGACCAGCAAGAACCACGCAGGCGACTGACCGCGCAGCATTATTTCAAGACCCAGACCGAAATGGTGACGCTGTTTGCCGACCTGCCAGAGGCGGTGGCGAACACGGTCGAGATTGCCAGGCGTTGTGCGTTCATGGCGTATCGCCGTGATCCGATCCTGCCGAAATTTGCCGATAACGAGATCGAGGAGTTGAAGGCCCAGGCGCATGCGGGCCTCAGGGACCGACTTGCAGTGATCCCGCATGCGACCTCGGTCGAGGACTATGAAAAACGTCTCGATTTCGAATTGGGTATCATCGAGGGCATGGGCTTTCCCGGCTATTTCCTGATCGTTGCCGATTTCATCAAATGGGCCAAGGACGAGGGCATCCCCGTGGGTCCGGGCCGTGGATCGGGCGCGGGGTCGCTGGTGGCCTATGCGCTGACCATCACCGACCTTGATCCCTTGCGCTATAACCTGCTGTTCGAGCGGTTTTTGAACCCCGAACGTGTGTCTATGCCCGACTTTGACATCGACTTTTGCATGGACCGTCGCGAAGAGGTCATAAGGTACGTTCAGGACAAGTATGGCCGTGACAAGGTGGGACAAATCATCACCTTTGGTGCGCTTCTGTCAAAGGCTGCGGTGCGCGATATCGGTCGCGTTCTGCAGATGCCATACGGGCAGGTCGACCGCTTGAGCAAGATGATCCCTGTCGAAGGGGTCAAGCCTGTGTCGATTGAAAAGGCGCTGGCGGATGAGCCGCGCCTGCGCGAAGAGGCCCGCAACGAGGAAGTTGTCGGGCGGCTGCTGGACTATTGCGGGCAGGTCGAGGGGCTGTTGCGCAACGCCTCTACCCATGCGGCGGGCGTGGTAATCGGCGACCGTCCTTTGGACGCACTGGTGCCGCTCTATCAAGACCCGCGATCCGACATGCCTGCCACGCAATTCAACATGAAATGGGTGGAACAGGCGGGGCTGGTCAAGTTCGACTTTCTGGGCCTGAAAACCCTGACCGTGATCCAGAACGCGGTGGATCAAATTCGCGCATCCGGGCGGCATCTGCATCTGGCGCAGGACGGCACCGAATTGTTCATGCCTGTCGAAGGGCTGATCGACGATATTGCCACGATCCCGCTGGATGACGAGGCATCGTATAAACTCTACGCCAGCGCCAAAACCGTCGCCGTGTTCCAGGTGGAATCCAGCGGGATGATGGATGCGCTCAAACGCATGAAGCCGACCTGCATCGAGGATATCGTGGCGCTTGTGGCGCTCTACCGTCCCGGTCCGATGGAAAATATCCCGAAATATTGCGAGGTCAAAAACGGGCTGCGTGAATTGGAATCGATCCATCCGCTGATTGATCACATCCTTGAAGAAACCCAAGGCATCATTGTGTATCAGGAACAGGTGATGCAGATCGCGCAGGTCATGGCGAAATACACCCTTGGCGGTGCGGACTTGCTGCGCCGCGCGATGGGTAAAAAGATCGCCGAGGAAATGGCCAGGGAACGCCCGAAATTCGAGGCGGGTGCGATGGAAAACGGGGTGGACAAAAAGAAAGCCACCGAGGTTTTCGACCTGCTGGAAAAATTCGCCAACTACGGGTTCAACAAATCCCACGCCGCCGCCTATGCCGTGGTTTCGTACCAAACCGCATGGCTCAAAGCGAACCATCCGGTTGAATTTATGGCAGGCGTGATGAACTGCGATATTCACCTGACAGACAAGCTGGCGGTATATTTCGAAGAAGTCCGAAAGCGCATGGAATTGCCGTGGGTGCCGCCTTGCGTGAACCGGTCGGATGCCACCTTCAAGGTGGTGGATAACGCGCTGGTCTATGCGCTCGGCGCGTTGAAAAACGTTGGCACTGAGGCGATGAAATTGATCACCGAAGGGCGGGGCGACAAGCCCTTTGCCACGCTGTTTGATCTGGCCCGCCGTGTTGATCTCAAACGCGTCGGCAAGCGGCCCTTGGAAATGCTGGCACGGTCCGGTGCATTTGACCAGTTGGACGCAAACCGCCACCGCGTGTTTCAAGCCCTTGATCCACTTGTGAATTATTCCGCTGCGATCCATGAACAAAAAGCCAGCAATCAGGTGTCGCTGTTTGGCGAGGCGGGCGATGACCTGCCCGAACCGCGCATGATGCCCTGCGATGATTGGGAAGCCGCCGAGCGTCTGACCGAAGAATTCAAAGCGGTTGGGTTTTATCTCTCCGGCCATCCGCTGGATGACTATATGACGCCGCTGAAACGCAAATGGGGCAATGACCGTGGCGTGCCGTTCATGACGCTGGACGAGTTGACCGAACAGGTGACGGGGCGCGGTGCGATGAACGCGCGGTTGGTGGGCATTGTGGCGGGACGGCAGGAGCGTAAATCGGCGCGCGGCAACCGCTTTGCCTTTGCGCAATTGTCGGACCCTACAGGTGCCTACGAGGTCACGTTATTCTCGGACACGCTTGAGGCCGCGCGCGACCATCTGGAAACCGGATCAAAAGTGATTGTGACCGTCGAGGCGACAATGGAATCCGATCAGTTGAAATTGCTCGGGCGGTCCGTGGCCCCCGTGGATTTGGCCGTGGCCGACGTCAGCAACATCGGGTTGAAGGTGTTTATCACGACGCCAAGCGCCATTGCAGCCGTGTCGGAAGTATTGGAAGGCGCGCGTAAAGCCGCCAAATCATCAGGGCGCGGTCCGGTGCATCTATGCCTGATGGACCCCGGTTTGCCGGGTGAAGTCGAAGTGGATCTGGAGATGGAATTTCCCGTGACGCCGCAGATCAAAGGGGCAATCCGGTCGCTGGAAGGTGTTTGGGAGGTCGAGGAAATCTAAAACGGAATTTTCGAAAATTCCGATCGCTTTTTTCGAAAAAAGCGTATCCCGCGTCAATAATGCGGCGGCCGCTCGTCGCCCATCACCGCCCCGCCACTGCCCTGCGCATCACGCTCGCCTTCGCGCTGCATCAACATATGCACACGGCGGTTCAGCGTCACAATTTCCACCTCTTGCCGCGCCACGATATCGGACAGGTCGTCTACCGTGCGGCTCAAATGCGCCATCTGTTCTTCGAGTTTTTCCATACCCGCGCCATACCACGCCATTTGCCCCAAGATAAAGCGGTTTGCTTGCCCTTAGCTGGGCCGTGCGCTAGACGCGAGGCGCGCGCGTTGACGCATCAAGGATCATCAATCATGGCCAAGCCAAAAAAGACCCCGCGCCCCAAGGCAGAGACACCCAAGGGCTTTCGTGATTATTTTGGCGCGGAAGTCACCCAGCGTGCTGAAATGCTGGCGAAAATCGCCGCCGTGTACCATCGTTACGGCTTTGACGCGTTGGAAAGTTCAGGCGTGGAAACGGTCGAGGCGTTGGGCAAGTTCCTGCCCGATGTGGACCGCCCGAACGAGGGTGTTTTCGCATGGCAAGAGGACGCCGATCTGGAAAAGCCCGGCGATTGGCTGGCCCTGCGCTATGACCTGACCGCCCCTCTGGCACGGGTCTATGCCCAGCACCAGAATGACCTTCCCAAACCCTACCGCCGCTATGCGATGGGTCCGGTGTGGCGCAATGAAAAGCCCGGACCGGGGCGGTTTCGTCAGTTTTATCAATGTGATGCGGACACGGTTGGCGCGTCGAGCGTGGCTGCCGATGCCGAGATTTGTGCGATGCTGGCCGATTGTCTGGAAGAGGTCGGGATTGAGCGCGGGGATTACATTGTTCGGGTGAACAACCGGAAGGTTTTGAATGGGGTGATGGAAGTTGCGGGCTTGGCCGGTGACGACAAAGAGGCCGAGCGCGGGATTGTTTTGCGCGCGATTGATAAGCTGGATCGACTAGGTGCTGAGGGTGTCCGCGCGCTGCTGGGTAAAGGGCGCAAGGACGAGAGTGGTGATTTTACCGAAGGTGCTGGGCTAGATCATGGGACTATAGCAATGCTATTGTCTTTTGCTCAACCCGACGAGCCGCAGTCCGGCTTCGTCATGACAAATCCGGATGGTGAAGAAGTGACCATGTCACTTAGTGAAATCGTCGCAACATCCCCAGTCGGAAAAGAAGGATTGGATGAGCTTGACGAGATCTTGCGATTGGTTCGCGCCCAAGGATACGGCGCTGACCAAATAATAGTCGATACTTCCGTCGTGCGCGGCCTCGGCTACTACACTGGCCCGGTCTTCGAGGCCGAACTCACCTTCGAGATCAAAGACGAAAAAGGCCGGACCCGCAATTTCGGCTCGGTCGCGGGCGGGGGGCGGTATGACGATCTGGTGAAACGCTTCACCGGTCAGGAAGTCCCCGCAACAGGTGTCTCCATCGGCGTTGACCGCCTGCTCGCCGCCCTGCACGCCAAAGGCCGCATCGACACAACCGACCAAGGCCCCGTTGTCGTCACCGTCATGGATAAAGACCGCATGGCCGACTACCAAAAAATGGTCGCAGAACTGCGCAATGCAGGCATCCGCGCCGAGGTCTATCTGGGCAACCCCAAGAACTTCGGCAACCAGCTCAAATACGCCGACAAACGCGGCAGTCCGGTTGCGATTATCGAAGGCGGGGACGAGCATGTAAAAGGCGTGATTCAGATCAAAGACCTGATCCTTGGTGCGAAAATTGCTGAGAACGCCACCCATGAGGAATGGAAAGACCAGCCCAGCCAGTATGAAGTGCCGCGCGCGGACCTCATTGCAAAGGTACGCGAAATTCTGGACCTGTACCGCTGATGTCGACCCGCTCTGAAACGCTTATCAAGGCGGCGCAACTGCGTGCGGCGTTCGAAGCGCGAGGCGCAATTGTAGTCGAACCCCCGATCCTGCAATCGGCGGAAACCCTGCTGGACCTTTACGGCGAGGACATTCGCGCCCGCGCCTACGTGACGTCAGATGCGCTGCGCGGGGAACAGATGTTGCGGCCTGATTTTACCGTGCCTGTCGTACAAATGCATATGGCGCATGGTGCTGATCCCGCGCGTTATACCTATGCAGGCGAAGTATTCCGCCGCCAGGAACGTGACCCCGACCGCGCCAATGAATACATTCAGGTCGGCTATGAAGTCTTTGACCGCAGCGATCCGGCGGCGGCGGATGCAGAGGTGTTTGCCTTGATCTCGGACGCCTTGGCCGGACTGCCCGTGCAGGCCGTCACGGGGGACATCGGTGTGCTGATGGCCGCCGTTGATGGCCTTGATACCACGGCTCGGCGCAAAAAGGCCTTGATGCGCCACATCTGGCGGCCGCGCCGGTTTCGCGCGCTGCTTGACCGGTTTTCGGGGCGCGTGCCTGTGCCGCCAACCCGCGCTGCATTATTGGAAGGTGATGTTCCGGATGCAGCGCCCCTGATCGGATTGCGGTCGCGCTCCGAAATTGAAACCCGCATTGCCGCCTTGCGCGAGGATGCAGCGTCGCCGCCGATCTCGCTGGGTCAGGTCGAGCTGATCGAAGCGTTGCTGGATGTGCGCGAGGTCATGCCCCATGCGCTGAGCCGCCTGCATGATCTGGCGGTTGATATGCCGCAAATCGTCCCTGCCGTGGCACGGGTCGTGGCGCGCGAAAACGCCTTGCGCGCGCGCGGCGTCGATACGGATACCTTGATGTTCGAGACGAGCTATGGCCGCTCGTCGATGGAATATTACGACGGTTTTGTCTTCGGCTTTCGCGCCACAGCGCGCGCTGACCTGCCCACGATTGCCACGGGCGGACGCTACGATGCACTGACGCGGCGGCTGGGGCAGGGTGGTGCGATCCCAGCGGTGGGCGGTGTGATGCGGCCCGGTCTGATGCTTGAACTGGAGGCATCGCAATGACGCTGAAACTGGGAGTGCCGTCCAAAGGGCGGTTGATGGAAAAAACCTTTGAATGGTTCGATGCACGCGGCATTACGCTGCAAAAATCCGGTTCCGACCGCGAATATGCGGGTGCCGTGGGCGGTATCGAAAACGTCGCGCTGATCTTGCTCTCGGCGGGCGAAATCCCGCGTGAACTGGCAGCCGGGCGCATCCATCTGGGGGTGACAGGCACCGATCTGGTTCAGGAAAAGCTGCCTCTGTGGGACACGTTGGTTGAGCCTGTAGAGGCGTTGGGTTTTGGCCATGCCGACCTGATCATAGCGGTCCCGCAAGCATGGCGTGATGTGGATACGCTTGACGACCTGGATGCCGCAGCAGCGGCATTTCGGGCGGCTCATGGCTTTCGCTTACGTATCGCAACCAAGTACCACCGCCTGGTGCGCGAATTCCTGCGCACAGGCGGTGTTGCGGATTACGCTCTTGTCGACAGCCAGGGGGCGACAGAGGGCACGGTGAAAAACGAGACCGCCGAGGCGATTGCCGATATCACCTCGAGCGGTGAAACCCTGCGCGCGAACCATTTGAAAATTCTGAGCGATGGTTTGATCCTGCAAAGTCAGGCGACCTTGTGGCGCGCCCGCGGTGCGGAACTGGATGATGCCGACCGCGCGAAGTTGGCTGAGCTTCTGGCACGCTTGCGGTGATCCCTGCCGAAAGGCCTGACGGTATTTAAGAAAGGGTGAATGTGCAAAGAGGCGCACACTCTTCATATTTCACCCTTTTCTAAATACCGCTGCGCACCGGTTCAGCCAGCACAGCAATCGCGTTTACAATACACCGATTTCCGCAAGCGCCTGGTTAAGCTCGACCGGCAGCGCTTCCTCGTTTTCGCGGCCCTCGGGCAGGTCGCGCGGTGCGTCTGCGGGTTGCAAATAGCGCCAGCCTTGAAAGGGTCTTTTCAGGCTGGACTGGGTGCGGATCAAGGTGGGGTCCAGAACGATTGCGCAGCGCCTGATGCCGTCACTGCCAAAAACCTCGTCCAGTCGCAGCACCTTCTGGCGGCATTGGATCGCCCCTTTGACAACCCAATAGATCGATCCGCCGTCCACGATCTCTGCCTCGCGTTTTGGCCACATGCGGGTGACATGACGCGGCAATCCGTCGGATGCCTGCGCGCGTTTGGTCGCCTGCCATGCGGCAAGGTCTTCGACATTCTCTGTGCCAACCGACAATTTGACTAAATTTACCACCATAGCCCTAGATGGCATTTCAAAACTGAGTCTTCAAGTGCTATAGTGCTTCGGCAACCCTCTATATTGTGTTTACTTCACTCTCATCCACAACATATAGATAACCGTAGATTCGCCACCCAGTCCTGTTCCCAACCCCAGAAAGCCGCTGCCCATGACCCGTTTCTCCGCCCCTATTGCCGAACAAATCTGGGATATGAAGTATCGCTTCAAGGATGCGGACGGCACAGCGCGGGACGTAACAGTCGAGGATACATGGCGGCGCATTGCCCGTGATCTGGCACAGGTCGAGGGTGACAAAAAAGGCTGGGAAGATAAATTCTATGCCGCCCTGGAGGATTTCAAATACCTGCCAGCCGGCCGCATCACAGCAGGGGCAGGCACAGCGCGCCGCGTAACGCTGTTCAACTGCTTTGTCATGGGCACCGTCCCTGACAGCATGGGCGGTATTTTTGACATGTTGAAAGAGGCCGCACTGACCATGCAGCAAGGCGGCGGCATCGGCTATGATTTCAGCACTATCCGACCTAAAGGCGCTGATGTTTTGGGCGTGTCTGCGGACGCCTCGGGCCCGCTTTCATTCATGGATGTCTGGGACGCGATGTGCCGCACGATCATGTCGGCGGGGTCACGCCGGGGTGCGATGATGGCCACCATGCGCTGCGATCATCCCGATGTTGAGGATTTTATTGCCGCCAAATCAGACCCGGCGCGCCTGCGCATGTTCAACATGTCCGTGCTGATCACCGATCCGTTCATGGACGCGGTCAAGGCGGATGGCCCTTGGGAACTGGTGTTTGGCGACAAGGTTTACCGCACCATTCAGGCCCGTGATCTATGGAACCGGATCATGCAGGCGACCTATGATTTTGCCGAACCGGGGGTGATTTTCATTGACCGGATCAATGCCGCAAACAACCTCAATTACTGCGAAACCATTGCCGCGACCAACCCCTGCGGTGAACAACCGTTGCCGCCTTACGGTGCGTGTTTACTGGGCTCTATCAATATGGCACGGCTGGTCGCGGACCCGTTTGAGGATGCGGCGCACCTTGATATTGACGCGCTTAATGATCTGGTCGCAACCGCGGTGCGGATGATGGACAACGTCGTGGATGTGTCGAAATTCCCGCTGCCCGAGCAGGAGTTTGAAGCACAGCAGAAACGCCGCATCGGGCTTGGAGTGACCGGATTGGCAGATGCATTGCTCATGGTCGGGCAACGCTATGGCAGTGACGAAGCGGCCGCACAGACCGAAAAATGGCTCAAGGCGATTGCGCGCGCGGCTTATCTCGCCAGCGTTGATCTGGCCCGCGAAAAAGGTGCGTTCCCGCTGTTTGACGCTGATAAATACCTCGCCTCCGGTGCCATGCAACACATGGACGCTGACGTCCGCGACGCGATCCGCAAACACGGTATCCGCAACGCTTTGTTGACGTCAATCGCGCCCACAGGCACGATCAGCCTCTATGCAGGCAACGTCAGTTCGGGCATCGAGCCGGTGTTCGCCTATGCCTATACCCGCAAGGTTTTGCAAAAAGACGGCAGCCGCACCGAGGAAGAAGTGGTGGACTACGCCGTGCAGATGTGGCGCGAGTTGAAGGGCGACGCACCGTTGCCGGATTATTTCGTCAACGCCCAGACATTGGCGCCGCTCGATCACGTCAAGATGCAGGCTGCGGCACAAAAATGGGTCGACAGCTCAATCTCGAAAACCATCAACTGCCCCGAAGATATCAGCTTTGACAGCTTCAAGGATGTCTACATGGCGGCGTGGGATCAGGGCTGCAAGGGCTGCACAACCTACCGCCCTAACGATGTGACGGGATCGGTTCTGAGTGTGTCCGAGAAAACCGACAAGGCCCCGTCGGACAGCCCCGATCAGATGCTTGAAGGCGGCGAGGTGATCTATATGTCCGAACCGCTGGACCGCCCGACCGAGTTGGAAGGCAACACTTATAAAATCAAATGGCCTGACAGCGAACATGCGCTTTATATCACCATCAATGATGTGGTGATCAGCGGTCACAGACGGCCCTTCGAGGTGTTCATCAACTCCAAGAACATGGAACATTTTGCATGGACCGTCGCCCTGACGCGGATGGTTTCGGCAGTGTTCCGGCGCGGTGGCGATGTGTCGTTTGTCGTGGGCGAGCTCAAGGCGGTGTTTGACCCGCGTGGCGGTGCGTGGATGCAGGGCAAATACGTGCCGTCCATCCTTGCAGCCATCGGCGGCGTGATCGAGCAACATATGATCGCAACCGGTTTTATCGCGGGCGAAGGTCTGGGGCTGAAATCTGACCCGCACGCCAAGGTCGTCGGTCTGGAAACCCCGCGTGGCAAAGCCTGTTCAAGCTGTGGCCAGTTTGATTTGCGCATGATCGAGGGCTGCATGACCTGCGGTTCTTGTGGCCATTCCAAGTGTGGTTAACGCGGTGTTTGGCGGGCGTGATAAATGCTACGTGCCTGCCGGATCGTTCACGATAGGCTTTGCCGCAAAGGTCTAACGGTCTCATTACACTGAAAATTTAGGCGCGCATCCCTGCAAGGATGCGGGTTAGACTTGTTATGCTAACGGCGGTGGCGGTGATTCTGCCCGTGCCTGAAATGCAAACGACATAAGAAAATTAAGGAAGGAAATCTATGAAACCTTCCTTTTTCAGGGCGTTGATCACCAGTGCCGTATTGGCAACCGGTGCTGGCACCGCCGCAACTGCGGCCGAGTGCATCGCGCCTGCAAACCCCGGCGGTGGCTGGGATTTCACCTGCCGCCAGATCGGCAAGATTTTGTATGATATCAAGCAGGTCGACCAGCCTGTCCAGATCACCAACCTCGCGGGTGCGGGCGGCGGTCTTGCGTTTTCCACGGCTGTGAATGAACGCAATGATGATCCAGAATTGATCGTGGCTGCGTCCTCTGCCACGACCACCCGTCTGGCCCAGAATGCCTTTGGCGGTGCGACCGCTGATCAGGTACGCTTTGTGGGGTCCATCGGTGCGGATCCGGGCGTGATCGTTGTGCCCAAGGACAGCCCGTTCCAGTCGCTGGGCGATATGGTCGAGGCGATCAAGGCCGATCCGGGTTCCGTTGCCTTTGCCGGCGGTTCTGCTGTTGGCGGCTTTGACCACATGAAACCCTTGCAGATTATGCTGGCCGCCGGTTTCGATGACATCACATCCATTAAATACATCGGTGTTGACGGTGGCGCGGATGCGATCACCCAGACTGTTGGTGGCTTTACCCAGGCGATGACGGGCGACATGTCCGAAATCGTCGGGTTCGTGAACTCTGGTGAAGTCCGCGTGTTGGCGGTTTTGACCGAAGAACGCGTACCCGGCTTTGACAATATTCCAACTGCAAAAGAGCAGGGGTTTGACGTGGTCGCGGTCAACTGGCGCGGTCTTTACGTACCGGGCGGCATTTCCGATGAAGATTTCCAGAAATGGGCAGATCGTTTGCAAGCCGTGGCAGACAGCGATGAATGGCAGCAGGCAATGAAAGAAAATGGTCTGGCCCCGTTCACCAAAGTTGGCGGCGATTTCCAGTCCTGGATTGACGGCGTCATTGCCGAGACCGAAGACCTGTCGCGCAAAATCGGCGTGATCCAGTAAATGTCGCGCCTGTCAGACTGCATTTTCGGTCTGGCCGTGTTCCTCGTGGCGCTTGTGTATATCGCAAGCGCCATGCAGATTCAGGCCAGTTTTCTGTCTGATCCTGTCGGGTCCAAGACGTTTCCCATTCTGGTCGCCTCGATTGCCGCGATTTGTGGCGGTGTGATGATCCTGCGCCCCGACGCAGAACCCGAATGGCCGCAGGGCTGGACGCTGGTGTCTGTGTTGATCTGTATTGTGCTGCTGATCATCTATTCCTACGCGCTCAAGCCGCTGGGTTTTCTGATCCCCACCGCACTCGTACCTGGTGCGATCAGCTATCAGATTTTACCAAAAGCAAAGCTTGCGGCCGTGACGGGTGTTGGCCTGTAAATCGGTCTTTACGTTCTTTTCAAAGTTGTTCTTGGCCTCGGTATCCGAGCCTTTGGCACATGGATGGCATTTTAATATGGACATTATGAGCAATCTCGCGATGGGCTTTGCCATCGCTTTCTCGCCCTGGACCCTGATTTTGGCGGTTCTGGGGTGTTTTGTCGGCACCATCGTTGGCGCATTGCCGGGGCTTGGCCCTACCAATGGCGTGGCGATCATGATCCCGCTGACGTTTTCATTCGGCCTTGATGCGACTGCGGCATTGGTGCTGCTCACGGCAGTATATTACGGCGCGATGTATGGCGGGCGGATCAGCTCGATCCTGCTGAACATTCCCGGCGACGAGCCTGCCTTGATGACCACGCTTGATGGCTATCCGATGGCCCTTCAGGGCCGCGCGGGCGACGCGCTGGTAATCTCCGGTGTGGCGTCCTTCGTCGGCGCATTGTTTGCAACGATTGGCGTTGCACTTTTGGCACCGCTGCTCAGCCGCATCGCCTATCAATTCGGCCCTGCGGAATATTTCGCGCTGTACCTGTTGGCGTTTTCCACGCTCGGGGGTATCTCTTCAAACAATCAGGCCAAGGCGGCGCTGGCGTCCTGTATCGGCCTGATGATCGCGATGATCGGCCTTGATCCAAACTCCGGCATGCCCCGCATGACGGGCGGCAATCTGCACCTGATGGACGCGGTTGATTTCCTTGTTGCCATCGTGGGCCTGTTCGCGGTGTCCGAGGTGTTCTTTTTTATCGAAAGCCACGGCAAGTCCGGCGCGCTGGGTGTGAAGCTGGGCAAAGTCACTGTGCCTTGGCGTGACCTTTGGGACACCCGCTGGACCATGCTGCGCTCGTCCATGCTTGGCTTTATCGCAGGTGTTTTGCCGGGTGCGGGTGCATCCTTGGGCAGTTTCATGACCTACATGATGGAAAAATCCATCACCGGTGAAAAAGGCGGCTTTGGCAAGGGTGCGGTCAAAGGGGTTGCGGCCCCCGAGGCGGGCAACAATTCTGCGGCAGGCGGCGCACTGGTGCCGATGCTGACGCTGGGCGTGCCGGGGTCGGGGACAACTGCGGTGTTGTTGGCGGTGCTGATGACCCTCAATATCACACCCGGTCCGACGCTGTTTACCGACCGTCCCGATGTGGTATGGGGCCTGATTGCCTCGCTGCTGATTGCCAACTTTGTGTTGCTGGCGATGAACGTTCCACTGGTCAAGATCTTCGTCAAAGTCCTGCAAGTGCCGCCCGCGATCCTGATGCCCGGTGTCACGATGGTGTCATTCGTGGGCATCTATTCCCTGACCGGCAGCTACTTTGACCTGCTCTTGGTGGTGGCGTTCGGCGCGCTTGGCTATCTGCTGCGCAAGCTCGATATCCCGACGGTTCCTGTGATCATGGGTATCCTGCTTGGCAACGCGATGGAGAAATCATTGCGCGATGCTATGGTGCTGTCCTCGGGCGATTGGACTTATCTGTTGTCATCGGGCATTTCCATCGGGCTGATCATTGCTGCAGTGTTGGGTTTTCTCGCACCGATGTTCCTGCGCCGCATCATTAGGAAACCTGAACTCATATCGGATTGAACTGATGGTGCGCGTGTTGATCCCTTCAGGGGCGCTGGGTCTGAATTATGACAAAGTCGCCCTGCAACGCGGAATTGACGCCGCACCTGATATCATCGCGATTGATGGCGGTTCGACGGACAGCGGGCCATCCTATCTGGGGCGCGGCGTGTCGAAATACGCCCGCGCCTCGACCAAGCTGGAATGGGCCGGATTGATGGAGGCGCGCGCGCAAGCCGGTTGTCCCTTGGTCATTGGCACTGCGGGCACCTGCGGCTCCGATACGGCTGTCGAATGGATGCTCGACATCACCCGCGAGATCGCAGCCGAGCAGGGCAGGCCGCTGACCGTTGCGGTGCTGCGTTCGCAGCAGGACGCCGATGATATGGTGCAGGCATTGAATGCCGGCGACATCACGCCGCTGTCGAATGCGCCTGACATTTCCGCCGAACATTTGCAAAGCTGCAACAATATCGTGGCCCTTGCCGGTGCCGAGCAGATCGCTGCCGCCCTAGCAACAGGGGCCGACATCATCATCGCGGGGCGCACCACGGACACGGCCATCATCGCGGCACTGCCGTTGATGGAGGAATGTCACGCAGGTGCCGCGTGGCATGGGGCCAAGATCGGCGAATGTGGCGCGCGCTGTGCCACCAAACCGCAATCGGGTGTGATCTTGGTCGATTTCGACGATGAAGGTTTCACCGTGACCCCGCTGGCCGATGGCGCACATGCAAGCCCGCATACCGTCTCCGCCCATATGCTCTATGAAAATTCCGACCCGTTTATCCTGTATGAACCCGGTGGCCATCTGGATGTGACAGACGCGAAATATACCGCTCTTGATGACACATCCGTGCGCGTGACCGGATCAAAATGGGTGCCCGCCGACGATTATACCGTCAAGCTCGAAGGCGCGCGGGCTGCGGGTTTCCAGACCGTGTTGATCGCGATCTTGCGGGATGCGCATTATGTTGCCAATGCCGCCAGATGGGCCGCCGATATCGAGGTAAAATGCGCGGCCAAGGCCTGCGAACGGCTGGGTCTGTCCCTTGATGACTTCACCATCGAACTGCGCCTGATGGGCCAATCCGCCAGCTTTGGTGACCTCGAAACCAGCACTGTCACGCCCGCAGAAATCGCGGTGATCGGCATTGTCACCGCTGCGACAGACGCGCTGTCGATGGAAATTGGCAAGCTCTTGAACCCCTATACGCTGCACCATCCTTTGACAGCCGACGAGGAACAACCGACATTTGCGTTCCTGTTTTCGCCTGCCGAAATGCCGCGCGGGCAGACCTATGAATTTGTGCTGAACCATGTGCTGACGCTGGACGATCCGATGCAGGCGTTCTCGCTCGAGGTGATCGAGATATGACTGCCCTTGGTTCAATTGTCCAAAAAGTGCGGTCCAAAAATGCGGGCCCCTTCTGGCTGACCATCGACATATTCTGCGGGTCAGAGCAGGCATACGGGCAGGTCATAGCACAGCTTAAAACCGCAAAAGTCGCCCAAACTCTCGGTGCCAATTCCCAAGACCTCAAGCGATTTGATATCCCGTCGCTGAATGTCATCAAGATCAGCCTGCCGCGCCCGACGATCCAGGGATCAATCCACGACCGCGATATGCACGGCGCGTCATGGGCGGCGCCGATCGCCGAAATGGACATCTAGTGCGGCTTGACAAGCGGGCTTGGCTCGGGCCTTTTCTGATCAGATAAATCAACCAAAGGAACCCGCCATGATGAGAACCCGCGCCGCCGTTGCCGTTGAAGCCGGCAAGCCACTGGAGATCATGGAAGTGAACCTTGAAGGCCCCAAGCGCGGCGAGGTTCTGGTTGAAATCAAGGCCACGGGCCTTTGTCACACCGATGAATTCACCCGCTCCGGCGACGATCCCGAGGGGATATTTCCCTGCATCTTGGGCCATGAGGGCGCAGGCGTTGTGCTGGAAGTCGGCGAGGGCGTCACGACGCTTGAACCCGGCGATCACGTGATCCCGCTTTACACGCCGGAATGTCGCGAATGCGAATATTGTCTGTCCGGCAAAACCAACCTGTGCCAGAAAATCCGGATCACCCAAGGGCGTGGGCAACTGCCCGACGGCACCACGCGGTTTTCGATGCTGGATGGCACACCGATCCATCATTACATGGGTTGTTCGACCTTTGCGAACCACACGGTTGTGCCGGAAATCGCGCTTGCCAAGGTGCGCAAGGACGCGCCGTTTGACAAGATCTGCTACATCGGCTGCGGCGTGACCACGGGCATCGGTGCGGTGATCAATACCGCCAAGGTCGAGATCGGTGCGCGCTGCATTGTGTTCGGTCTGGGCGGCATCGGGTTGAACGTCATTCAGGGGCTGCGTTTGGCAGGTGCGGATCAGGTGGTCGGCGTGGATCTGAACGACGACAAGGAAGAAACAGGCCGCTATTTTGGCATGACCGACTTCGTTAACCCCTCCAAGGTCGAGGGCGATCTGGTCGCGCATCTGGTCGAGCTGACCAAAGGCGGCGCGGATTACACATTCGACGCCACCGGCAACACCCAAGTCATGCGCACGGCGCTTGAGGCGGCGCACAAAGGCTGGGGGGAAAGCATCATCATCGGCGTGGCCCCTGCGGGTGCCGAAATCTCAACGCGGCCTTTCCAACTGGTCACTGGCCGGGTCTGGCGTGGCACCGCATTTGGTGGCGCGAAAGGCCGCACCGACGTGCCAAAGATCGTGGACTGGTACATGGACGGCAAGATCGAGATTGACCCGATGATCACGCACAAACTGACGCTGGACGAGATCAACCATGGCTTTGATCTGATGCACCAAGGCAAAAGCATCCGGGCTGTGGTGGAGTTCTGAACCGCCTGAGCCTTCCCCCTAAATCCTGCATCGCCACGGGATTTGTCGTGGCGGTTGTGGGTTTCTTCAGTTCATTCCCCATCGTATTGCAGGGCCTCGCCGCCATGGGGGCTGACGCCGCGCAATCGGCATCCGGCCTGATGATGGCGGCGGTGTCGATGGGTGTGACCGCGATTGTTCTCAGCCTTTGGTTCAAGACACCCATCAGCGTGGCATGGTCCACGCCGGGGGCGGCATTGCTGGCCGGATCAGTGGCCCCGCAAGGCGGATTTTCTGAAGCCATCGGCGCGTTTATCGTGGCTGCAGCCTTGTGTGTCATCGCCGGGCTGTGGCGGCCTATCGCACGGTTTGCCGCCGCTATCCCCACGGCATTGGCGCAAGCGATGCTGGCAGGGGTATTATTGCCGATCTGTCTGGTGCCGTTCCGGGCCTTGCCCGACATCCCGCAGTTTATCATCCCGATCTTTCTGGTCTGGCTGCTGGCGGGACAGGTCAACAGGCTTGCGGCTGTGCCAGCGGCCGTGCTGGTCACGGCGGTTATCACATGGCTCACAGGCGGGCTGCCCGATGTGGCGACCACTGGCATCCTGACCGCGCCGCTGATCACCGTGCCCGGCTTTTCGCTCGCTTCGGCTGTGGGTATCGGCATCCCGCTGTTTATCGTCACAATGGCTACGCAGAATATCCCCGGCATCGCGATCATCCGCAGTTACGACTACACCCCGCCGCCCGGACCGTTGTTTGCGACCGTGGGTGCCGCATCGCTGATCACGGCCCCGTTTGGTGCGTTCAGCACCTGTCTGGCGGCGATCACTACGGCAATGTGCGCGGATCCGGACGCACATCCCGACCGCGACAAACGCTATCATGCGGCGGTGATGGCGGGCGTGTTCTATTGTATTTTTGGGCTCTTTGCGGGTCTGGTGACAGGCTTTGCCGCCCTTGCCCCGCCCATGGTCATCGCCAGTCTTGCCGGATTGGCGCTGGTGAATGTCCTCTCGGGATCAACGCAGGCAGCACTTGCCAACGCCGCCCACCGCGAGGCGGCGATTGTCACATTCCTGATCACCGCATCGGGTATCAGCATTTTCGACATCGGCGCGCCGGTCTGGGGGCTGCTGGTGGGCAGTGCCGTGTATCTGCTGCGCAACGCCCGCAAGAGCACATGATTGCCGCAGCGGCACGCGAGGTATCTCGCATCGCTGCTTTACGTCTCTGCGTGGCATGCTAATTTCAATCTAACAATAAAAATTCGGGGTGCCCCATGCAGATCACGGTCAACGGAACCGACCATACTGTCGATGTCGAGGATGACATGCCTCTGCTCTGGGTGCTGCGCGATGTGCTTGGCATCACGGGGCCGAAATACGGCTGCGGGATCGCGCAATGCGGGGCCTGCACGGTGCATGTCGACGGTGTCGCGGTGCGCGCGTGCCAGTTGCGCGCGGGTGATCTGGACGGCGAGGTCACTACCATCGAAGGGCTGGGCACGCCCGAGGCTTTGCATATCGTGCAGGCGGCATGGGTCGAGCATCAGGTGGCGCAATGCGGCTATTGCCAGTCCGGTCAGATGATGCAGGCGGCATCGTTTCTGGACATGAACCCCGCACCAACCGACGACCAGATTGATACAGCGATGAGCGGAAATCTGTGTCGCTGCGGCACTTATCCACGCATCCGTGCAGCGGTCAAGACCGCCGCTGCCAAGTTGCAGGGGGTCTGAACATGGGACGCGGGAAAACCATCGCAAGACGCTCGTTTCTGGTGGGGTCGGCGGCCATTCTGGGCGGCGTGGCCTTTGGCACCTACATGTACAAACGCGAGGTGGAAAACCCGCTGCTGGCCGATGTCAAACCGGGCGAAGCGGTGTTCAATCCTTACGTCAAGATCGACGCAAACGGGATTACCTTTATCACCCCGCGCGCCGACGTGGGGCAGGGTGCCTATTCGATGCAGGCGCATATGATTGCCGAGGAAATGGATGTTGATCTCGACACGGTGCACATTGATCCCGGCCCGCCCAGTGCGGCCTATTACAACGGCGTTGTTGCGGTCGAGGGCATGCCGATTGCAGCCACCTCCGACACTGTGCTGGCGCGCACGGGGCGCGGTGCGGCGGATGTTGCGGGCAAGCTCTTGGGTCTGCAAATCACGGGTGGGTCATCAACCGTGCCCGATATGTTCGACCGCCTGCGCACGGCTGGTGCTGTCGCGCGCGAGACGCTGATTTCGGCGGCAGTCGAGCAGACCGGCCTGCCGCGCGACCAGCTGAAAACCGATACCGGTGCGGTTGTGCTGCCCGATGGCAAACGGATCGACTATGTTGATCTGGCCGGAACAGCGGCTGAGATTGACCCGGTCGGCGATGTCACCCTGCGTGACCCGTCGACGTGGAAATATCTTGGCAAACGGCAGATGCGCACCGACATCATGGCCAAATCCACGGGTACGCAGATGTACGGCATTGATATGGTCATGGAGGGTATGGTGTTTGCGACCACGCGGACCAATCCGGCGATTGGCGGCGGTATGATCGGGTTTGACAGCCTCGAGGCCGACAAGATGCGCGGCGTGCAGGCGATACTGCCGATCACGGGCGGTATTGCCGTGGTGGCCGACAACACGTGGCGGGCCTTTCAGGCGGCGGATGCGGTGCAATGTGACTGGGGGCCTTCGCCTTATATCAGTGACACCAAGGCGCAGTTCGAGGCGGTTGCCGCGTCGTTTGGCGATGATTTCGAGGACAGCCGCTTCAAGGACGAAGGCGATGTCGATGACGTGCTGAGCGAGGGTGAGGTGTTCGAGGCCGAATACCGCATTCCCTATCTCGCCCATGCCCCGCTTGAGCCGCTGTCGGCGGTGGTCAAGCTGTCGCAAGGCAGGCTCGATATCTGGACAGGCACCCAAATTCCCCGCTTCATGCAGGCCAATGCGGCGAAACTCGCGGGGCTGGAATCGGACGCCGTGCATGTGCATGCGCTGGTGTCGGGCGGCAGTTTCGGGCGTCGGCTGGAGGATGATTACGTGTTGCAGGCGGTCGAGATTGCCATGCAACTGCCGGACACACCGATCAAGATGGTCCGGACCCGTGAAGAAGATTTCACCCATGATTTTCCACGCCCGCTGGCGATTGCGCGCGGTCGTGGCAAGGTGGCACAGGGCGCGGTGGCGGCGTTCGATCTGTCAATTGCGGCTCCGTCCGTGGCTGAATCCTCGCTTGCGCGATTGGGCCAGCCGGCCGTGGGTCCGGATGTGGCAATTGTTGCGGGCGCATGGGACCAGCCGTTTGCAATCCCCAACTACCGCGTGACCGGATACCGCGTGCCTGCCATGGTGCCGGTCTCGTCGTGGCGATCGGTCGGGGCATCGGGCAATGGATTCTTGCACGAAAGTTTCATGGACGAGATGTGCCATGCGGCGGGCGTTGATCCGCTGGCCGAACGGCTGCGGCTGTGCTCGCACGAAGTATCCAAAAAGGTATTGGAAGCGGTGGGCGAAATGTCCGGCTGGGGCAGTGATCTGGGGCCAAAACGCGGGCGCGGGCTGGCATTTACGCTGGCGTTTGGCGTGCCTGTCGCACAGGTGGTCGAGGTGACAGATACTGACGCGGGCATCCGCATCGACAAGGTTTTTGTCGCCGCCGACGTCGGCCGTGTGCTTGATCCGGTGAATTTCGAGGCGCAGGTATCGGGCGGGGTGATCTGGGGTTTGGGACATGCGATGAACTGCGAACTGACCTATCAGGGCGGTGTGGCCCAGCAGGATAATTATCACGTGTTCGAGGGGATGCGTCTGTACCAGACGCCACAGATCGAGGTGCGGGAACTGGAGAACGGCGACAAGATCAGAGGTATCGGCGAGCCCGGCGTGCCGCCTGCCGCGCCTGCGTTGGCCAATGCAATCTTTGCCGCCACAGGCCAGCGGATCAGGGAACTGCCGCTGTCCAGAACCGTGAGGTTCATCTGATGCGCGCGCTTTTTGCTTTGCTTATTGCCGCCTCGCCTTTGGCCGCCCAAGACACCACCGCCACATCTGATGTAAGCCTTGAGGAAGGCCTTGCCGCATGGGACCGCATCTTTGCGGTGGCCTCGCACCCGCGCTGCACCAACTGTCATGTCGGCGAGAGTGGCGTGCCGATGTGGGAGGGGCTGGGATACGGCGAGGACCAAAAGCACGGGATGAACGTGCAGTCGGACGCAAGCCGCATCGGCGCCGAAAGCATCCCGTGTCGGACCTGTCATGTGACCAGTGGGGCGGAAAATACCGTGCCCCACGCCCCGCCGCATATCGACGACGCATGGCGTTTGCCGCCGGTAGAGCTGGCATGGCTGGATAAAACCAGCGCGGAAATCTGTGCGCAATTGCGCGACCCCGACACCAATGATGGCAACACGATTGCCGAATTGATGGACCATGTGCGCACGTCGGAATTTGTGAACTGGGGCTTTGCGCCCGGTGCCGCGCGGTCCGGTCCCGAGGGCAGCACCGAACAGATGGCGCGCGATCTGGAAGTCTGGGGCGCTGCGGGAACGCCTTGTGAGGCAGGCGACTGACGATGTGGTTTTGACCACTGTTGCGCAGGAGTATTTAGGGCGAAAAGAAGTTTTAGAGAGACTGCGCTGAACCGCGCACCGGACACAAAACAAAAAAAACGCCTGTGCATTTCTTTTTGGTCTTAAATATCCCGAGGGTTTGGGGGCAGAGCCCCCATAGAGGTGCGGCACGCACCTCTTTTTTGCTAGGTCTTGAATGCATCCGCATAGGCGTCGCGCAACATGTTCTTTTGAACTTTGCCCATCGTGTTGCGGGGCAGGGCGTCGACCACCACGATTTTGCGCGGGATTTTGTAGCGCGCCACCTGCTGGCCAAGGACGTCGGTAATCGCCGCCAGATCAGGGTCTTGCGTGCCGCGCACCAGCACCGCCAATGGCGCTTCACCCAGATCGCCATGCGGCACACCGATCACGGCGGATTCCAGTACTCCGGGCTGATCGTCCAGCAACAGCTCGATCTCTTTGGGATAGATATTGTAGCCGCCCGAAATGATCAAATCCTTGCCGCGTCCGATAATCTGCAAATAGCCCTGATCGTCAATCAGCCCCAGATCGCCGGTGATGAAAAACCCGTCCTCGCGTAATTCAGCAGCGGTTTTGTCGGGCATCTGCCAATAGCCCTGAAAGACATTCGGCCCGCGAACCTCGATCATTCCGACCTCGCCGTCGGGCAGGATCGCACCGTTTTGCGGATCGGTGACTTTGATCTCGACCCCGGGCAAAGCAGGCCCGACCGTGCCCGCGCGCCGCGCGCCGTCATAGGGGTTAGAGGTGTTCATATTGGTCTCGGTCATGCCGTAGCGTTCCAGGATCGCCTGTCCGGTGCGGGCCTCGAACGCGCGGTGGGTTTCAGCCAGCAGCGGGGCAGAACCCGAGATGAACAGCCGCATATGGGCGCTCGCCTCTGCGGTGAAATCTGCATGATCAAGCAGGCGTGTGTAGAACGTCGGCACCCCCATCAGGGTCGTGGCGTGGGGCATGAATTTGATCAACTGCGCCACGTCAAGCTTGGGCATGAAAATCATCGCGCCGCCTGACAGCAAGATCACATTGCTCGCCACAAACAGCCCGTGTGTGTGAAAGATCGGCAGCGCATGCAGCAGGATATCGCTGTCTGTGAACTGCCAGACATCGACCAATGTTTGTGCGTTGCTGAGCAGGTTAATCTGGCTCAGCATCGCGCCTTTCGACCGCCCCGTGGTGCCGGAGGTATAGAGCAAAGCGGCCAGATCATCACCGCTGCGGGCAACTGTCTGATAGGTCTCGGGGTGTCCAGCGGCGATGCTGCGCAGACTGCCCTGGCCCGTGCTATCCATGGTTTCCAGACGCGCACCGGCGTCCTTGGCTACGGGTCCGAGGGGTGTCGCATCTTTAGGGTTGCAGACCAAAAGCCGCGCACCTGCGTTCGTGATAAAATACGCCACCTCGGCCGCCATATAGGCGGGATTTAACGGCACAAACACCAGCCCTGCCTGCACACAGGCTGCATAAAGCGCCAGCGCGTCAGGCGATTTTTCGACCTGTACAGCCACCCGGTCGCCGGCCACCAACCCGCACGCGCCAAAGGCATGGGCATAGCGCGCGGTGACACCCAGAAAACCGGCATGGCTGATGATCTGGCCGTTTGGCAAATACAAAAACGGGGTTTGCTTGCCGGTATGGCGTCCAAAAACGGTGTCAAAGAGCGGGTTCGCCATGGGCTGTCCTTCGGGCTGGTGTTCCGCCGCCGAACTTGCGCGATTGGCACCGTATCGTAAAGACCTGTGCCGTAAAGAGCAGCTGCACACTTGACGCCCCGCCTTGAGTATCTTAACCCAAGACCACGCTGAGCGGGCGTTGTGTAATGGTTAAGACCTCAGTTTTCCAAACTGAAGATGAGGGTTCGATTCCCTCCGCCCGCTCCACAAAACTCCATTCTGATTATCCGTGCGACACAAGCGGTGCTTGACCCCGCCGCAGTGTCGCGCCATCACGGCCCTGACCACGACCAAAGGACGTTTCATGGCCCGGCCCACAACCCCTGCACCAACCCAGACCGAAGAGCGCGAAAAATCGAAACAGCTTGGGGCCTTGCGCGCGCTGCTGCCGTTTTTGTGGCCCTACAAAGCGCTGATGATCGCGGCGATACTTGCGCTGGTGCTCACGGCGATGATTTCGCTGGCCTTGCCCTTGGCGGTGCGCCGTGTGGTGGATAATTTCAACATCGCCGAGACCGAATTGCTGGACCAGTATTTTATCGGCGCTTTGATTATTGCGGGGTTTCTCGCGATTGGTACGGCGCTGCGATACGCGTTGGTGACGCGGCTGGGCGAACGGGTGGTGGCCGATATCCGGCGCGCGGTGTTTGACCGTGTGATCGGGATGAGCCCCGCATTTTACGAACGCATCATGACTGGCGAAGTGCTGAGCCGGATCACCACAGATACCACGCTGATCCTGTCGGTGATCAGCTCGTCAGTGTCGATTGCCCTGCGCAATGCGCTGATCTTTGCGGGTGGGCTGGCGTTGATGATGCTGACCTCGACAAAACTGACCTTGCTGGTGTTGCTGATTGTGCCTGCCGTGGTGGTGCCGATCCTGACGCTGGGGCGGCGGTTGCGGGTGATCAGCCGCGAAAACCAGGACTGGATCGCGGCCTCGTCGGGCAATGCGTCCGAAAGCCTTTCGGCGGTGCAGACCGTACAGGCGTTTACCCACGAGACCGCCAGTCGCGGCCAGTTTGCGCAGATGACCGAAGCCTCTTATGACGCCGCGCGCCGGCGCATCAAAACCCGCGCGGTGATGACGATGATCGTGATCTTTTTGGTGTTCTCCGGTGTGGTCGGTGTGCTGTGGATCGGTGCGCATGATGTGCGCGCGGGCGATATGTCGGCGGGTGCGCTGGTGCAGTTTGTGATCTATTCGGTGATGGTGGCGGGCGGTGTTGCGGCGTTGTCCGAAATCTGGTCGGAATTGCAGCGCGCGGCAGGTGCCACCGAGCGGCTTGTTGATCTGTTGCAGACCGAGGATGCGGTGGACGATCCGGTCAAAGGTCAGGTGCTGCCTGACAATGTCACCGGGCGCATCACGTTCGAGAACGTGCATTTTTCCTATCCCGCGCGGCCCAATATCGCGGCACTCGACGGGATCAACTTGGAGATCAGACCGGGCGAGACCGTCGCCTTTGTCGGCCCTTCAGGGGCGGGCAAAACCACGATCATTCAACTGATCTTGCGGTTTTATGATCCGTCGCAAGGTCACATCCGGCTTGATGGGGTCGATCTGCGCGACATGCGCCGCGATGCATTTCGCCAACATATCGCACTGGTGCCGCAAGACCCTGTGATCTTTGCGGCCAGTGCGTCGGAGAACATCAGATTTGGCCGGCCGGATGCCACGGATGCGCAGGTCAAGGCGGCGGCAAAAGCGGCTGCTGCGGACGCGTTTATCACGGCCTTGCCAGACGGCTATGACAGCTATCTGGGCGAGCGCGGTGTGATGTTGTCGGGCGGCCAGAAACAACGTATCGCCATCGCGCGCGCCATTTTGCGCGACACGCCCGTGCTGTTGCTGGACGAGGCCACCAGCGCGCTGGATGCAGAAAGCGAACGTGCGGTGCAGGCGGCGGTGGACCGATTGAGTGCGGACCGTACCACGTTGATCGTGGCGCACCGGTTGGCGACGGTGAAAAAAGCCGACCGGATTGTGGTGCTTGAGGCTGGCAGGGTTGTGGCCATCGGCACCCATGATGAATTGGTCGCAAAAGGCGGGCTTTATGCGCGGCTGGCCAAACTGCAATTTACCGATGGCGCATCCGCGATTTAATTCCCCCTTGTTTCTTTGAGCAGGGAACAAGACAGTTAATGCCAGATTTTAGTCCAGGGGAGAGCCAGAATGGGTTTGTGGAGTTTCGTTAAAGGTGCCGGCAAGAAAGTATTTGGCGGCGATGATGATGCAGAGGTCTCGGGTGCTGCCCTAAATGACGAATTGAAAGGTCTGGGGCTTGATGCCGAGGGTCTTGAGATCACTGTCGAGGGCGACATGGTCAAGGTCAGCGGCAAGGCCGTGAGCCAGGAAATGAAAGAGAAAGTCATTCTTGCGGTCGGCAACGTCGAAGGTGTTGCAGCGGTTGAAGAAGACGTTGAAGGCGGTGATCCGACATTCCATACCGTTGAAAAAGGCGACACTCTGTGGGCAATTTCGGCCAAGACACTTGGCAATGGCGCGCGCTACGAGGAAATCTTTGAAGCGAACAAGCCGATGTTGAGCCATCCTGACAAGATATATCCGGGTCAGGTTTTGCGGATTCCAACAGCCTGATCATGTGACGGGGCCAGCCCCTGAACCGCGTGATAGTCGAGACCAAAAACAATGGGGCGGTGGTGCATCAATGCGCTGCCGCCCTTTGTCGTAGCGTCATGGTGACTTACGCTGCGTTGTGCCCCTAAGCAGACTTGCGGAAAAGCCGATTTCGACGCATCCTTTTGCAGGGAAAAAAATACGCTGGAAAACCAGCTTTTAGGCCAACTTACGGCCAAACTTTAGGGAGGAATGCCGATGACATTTGCCGGGATCAAGGACTGCAAAGCAATTGAAGCACAAGGGCCGTGGGAAAAGCGCGACCGCGCCAGAACACTCTATGGTTTGTTGAGCGATACAGCCGCAAAGTTTCCAAACCACAATGCCGTCAGTTACCAGATATTTTCAGGCCCCAAAGACGAGGCGGAAACACTGACGTGGCAGCAGCTGCATGGTAAAGTCACCCAGGCCGCCAATATGTTTCGCGGGCTTGGCATTGGTCCCAAAGACGTCGTGGCCTATGTTTTGCCGAACTGTAACGAGACCACCATCACCTTGCTGGGCGGGGCTGTCGCAGGGATCGCAAACCCGATCAACCCCCTGCTCGACCCCGAACAGATCGGTTCGATCCTGCGTGAAACCGGCGCATCGGTTGTCGTGACATTGCGGCCTTTCCCCAAGACGGATGTGGCCGAGAAAACCGCAGCTGCGGTCAAGCTGGCACCGGGCGTGCACACGGTGCTCGAGGTTGATTTGCTGCGCTATGTGACGCCGCCAAAGTCATGGATTATCCCGCTGATCCGGCCCAGGATGAAGGTTGTCAATCAGGCGAAGTACCTGAATTTTAACGCCGAACTGGCCAAGCAACCCAGCAAGTTGAGCTTTGAAGACCCTCAGGAAGACCGCGTTGCGGCCTATTTCCACACCGGCGGCACCACCGGGATGCCCAAGGTTGCACAACACACCTATGAGGGGCTTATTTACAACGGCTGGCTCGGTCACACATTGCTGTTTGACGAGACCGATAACATCATGTGCCCGCTGCCGCTGTTCCATGTTTTTGCCTGCCATGTCATCTTGATGGCGGCGATACATTCCGGTGCGCATGTGGTGTTCCCGACGCCGCAGGGCTATCGCGGCGAGGGTGTTTTTGACAACTTCTGGAAGCTGGTCGAGCGCTGGAAAATCACCTTTATCATCACCGTACCAACCGCTATTTCGGCCAAGATGCAGCGCCCGATAAATGCGGACATCAGCACGGTCAAAACGGCGTTTTCCGGCTCGGCGCCGCTGCCGCTCGAATTGTTCAAGCGGTTTGAAAAGGCCACGGGGATCACGCTGGTCGAAGGCTACGGTCTGACCGAGGTGACGTGTCTTGTGTCGGTCAACCCGACAGACGGTCAAAAGAAAGTCGGCAGCATCGGTATTCCGCTGCCCTATACGGACGTCAAAATCATCAAAAGCACCCCGGACGGGCCGATTGATGCCGCCGTGGACGAGATCGGCGAGATTTGCGTGTCCAACCCCGGCGTTTATGCGGGGCACACCTACACCGAAGCCGACAAGAACAAAGACCTGTACTACCACGAAAAATACCTGCGTACCGGTGATCTGGGCCGTGTCGACAGCGATGGGTATCTGTGGATCACGGGCCGCGCCAAGGATCTGATCATCCGTGGCGGTCACAACATCGACCCCGCCGAGATTGAAGAGGCACTTTTGGGTCACGAGGCCGTCGCCTTTGCCGGTGCCATCGGTCAGCCCGATGCCCATGCCGGCGAGGTGCCCTGTGCCTTTGTCGAACTGGTTGCGGGCGCATCTGTGACCGAGGAAGAACTGCTGGCGTTCTGCAAAGAAAAGGTTTTGGAGCGTGCAGCGCAGCCCAAGCATATAACCATCATGGATGAATTGCCCAAGACCGCTGTCGGCAAGATATTCAAGCCGGATCTGCGCAAAAACGCAATCACGCGGGTCTATAACGAGGCACTTGCAACAGCGGGTGTGGAGGCGCGGGTCACGTCCGTCATCGACGACAAAAAGCGCGGACTTGTGGCGCAGGTCACGATGAGCGGCACCCCAGAGGCCAGTGTCAGCACCGTTTTGGGTGACTTTACCCGCCCGTGGGAGGCCGCCTGACGCGCCTGATCGCGCGTTCTGACGGCTGATTTGCGGTCCGGCCCGCACTCTCTCGCCCGGCGTCGCCCTCTTGTGGAACGCCGGGTGGCTGCTATTTTCAGGCTTGGTGGTGGTCGCCAGTGTATGAGACGATCTTTGTCGCGACAAAAGCAGGCAAGGAAAAAGTCGAAATTCATGGCGACGCAATCAGCTTTACCGTGAAGTGATCGACCCTGATCGGGGTGGCGGCTGTATTGCGGCCACCTGCTTTAAGATAAGAAACTCTTGGCCTTCATCGTTTCCGCCACAGGCGCACCAAGGCGGTGCAGAATGGTGGGGGCCAATTGCAACTGATCAATCACGGTGTCCTCTGACGGGCCATCCGCAGGGCCAAAATAATACAGCGCCGCCTCTTGCTGCAACGGGTCACGCCCGCCGTGATGGCCGCGCGCGTCCTGCCCGTGATCTGCGGTGACAATCACTTCGTATCCGGCCTCAATCCAGCGCGGAATGAACGGTGCCAGCATTTCGTCCATCACAAAACAGGCGTGGTCCATTTCCTGACAATCATGGAAAAACCGGTGCCCCATGCTGTCGAGCGTACAGGTGTGCAGCATCCCGTAATTCAACCCGAACCGCTGGGCGAGGTTGGTCAGCGAGGCAAACAGATCGACATCGGACGGCGTCATCTGGTTGATCAAGCCGTATCCCGTCATCGTATGGAACCGGCCATGGTTGATGGTATCACTGTCCGGCTCGTCGTATTCCACGTCACGAACCAGATCGAAGGGGTGCCGGTTGAAAAACTCGGACCAGAACGAATGTGCGACGGCGCCCGTGACACCGCCCCCCGCGCGGACCTGTGAAAATACGTCCTTTTCTTTCAACCGGAACACATTGCCATTGCCCGTGCACCCATGTTGCGCCGGGGTCACGCCGGTGTGAATCGAGGCATAACAGGACGCAGAGGTCGAGGGCAGCACAGAGCGGATTTTCCACACCCGTGCATCGCCACTGTCGACCCAGCCCTCAAGGTTGCCGAACAGACGCCGCCAATTGCGGTAGGGGACACCGTCGAGGATAATCAGCAGCAGTTTGTTTTTCATGGCGACCTACTCCGGTTGATTACGGATAGTTGACCGGATCGAAGCGGCACCCGCAAGGGGCAATCATGGTTGACGCAGCGCGGGTGCGGGATAAGACTAACTCCAAGTGATCATGAAGGGGACAGAGATGTTAAAGAGCCTCGCGTTTGCGACCAGCCTGGCCCTGATTGCCACTGCGGCCAGCGCCGATATCGAAGTACGCTTTATCGAGGGCGCGCCGAAAGACCGCTTTGATATCGTCAACACGGGCGGGTGCGCTTTGGGTCCGGTCACTGTGACCATCGATCTGGCCGGATCGTCGGGTGGATTGGTCTTTGATGTCACTGCCCAAGGTGCGGGCGTGCAGGTGTTTCAACCGTTTGAACTGGTTGCTGGCCGTGATCTGGTGATCGGTGCGCCACAGATCAGCGACGGGGATCAGCAGGTAATGCTTGATCTGTCCGGTTTTGGTGGGGATCAGACCGTGTCATTTACCATCGATGTGGATGATACAGGTGGCGCGCGCGAGACCACGGTTTCAGGTGCTGAAATCTCGGGCGCGCGTGTGCAGGTGACGCTGGATGCCGATGTATCAAGTGGCATGTTCGATGAAAGCGCGGTTGCCCGTGTCAAGATCGCGGCCTGCATATCGTGAAGTGCGAAAACCTGCGCAGATAACGGCGTCGCCTTCATAATCTGATCAAAATATCTGCCTCAGTTCCCCGCACTCTCCATCTTGCGGTTCTCGATCACGTCTTCCAGCCAACCAATCTTCATCTCTGGCACAGAGCTCAGCAGCAGGTCGGTATAATCATCAAACGGCGGGGCCAGCACTTGGGATTTCGGACCATAGCGCACGACCTGTCCCTGATACATCACCGCGATACTGTCTGCGATGGCTTTGACCGTCGCCAGATCGTGGGTGATGAACAGGTAGGAAACGTTCTCGACCTTTTGCAGCCTCAAAAGCAGTTTCAGGATACCGTCCGCGACCAGCGGGTCCAGCGCCGATGTGACCTCGTCGCAGATGATCAGCTTGGGCTTGGCGGCAAGTGCGCGCGCGATGCAGACGCGCTGTTTCTGACCACCGGAAAGCTCTGCGGGATATCGGTCCTGAAAGCCTTCACCCAATTCGATCTCGTCCAGCAACTCCTGAATACGCGCCTGTTTGGCTTTGCCTTTGAGGTTGAAATAAAACTCGAGCGGGCGGCCGATGATGGTGCCAACCGTCTGGCGCGGGTTCATTGCGGTGTCGGCCATCTGGTAGATCATCTGCAACTGGCGCAGATCATCAAGTGGCCGCGTTTTCAGGTCAGGCGTCAACTTCCGCCCGTTAAAGACAATCTGCCCGTCCGAGGGGGGCAAAAGACCCGTGATCACCCGCGCCAGTGTCGATTTGCCAGAGCCGCTCTCGCCCACAATCGCCAGCGTCTGACCGGGGTGTAATTCGACATTCACATCCTTGAGGACATCGAAATCGGTGCCACGGTAGCGCGCAGTAATATTCTCGACGCGCAGCAACGGATTGTCCGTCGGCTGTTTCTCTTCGTGTTTGATTGACCTCACCGACACCAGGGCCTGCGTATAGGCCTCTTGCGGGTTGTTGATGATCTGGTCGGTGGTGCCGTATTCAACCATCGCACCCTGTTGCAGCACCATGATATGGTCGCTGACCTGCGCCACGACAGCAAGGTCATGGGTAATGTATAACGCGGCCACACCGGTATCACGGATCGCGTCCTTGATCGCGGCCAGCACGTCGATTTGTGTGGTCACATCCAGCGCCGTGGTTGGCTCGTCAAATACCACGAGGTCGGGTTCAGGGCACAAGGCAAGCGCCGTCATGCAGCGCTGCAACTGTCCGCCGGACACTTGATGCGGATAGCGCGCGCCGATGTTCTCGGGGTCCGGCAGGCCCAGTTTCGCAAACAATTCAACCGCGCGCGCTTCGGCATCTTTCTTGCTGAATTTGCCTTGGAAAACTGCGGCCTCGATCACTTGTTCCATGATCTTTTTCGCAGGATTGAACGACGCCGCCGCCGATTGCGACACATACGTCACCTCGGCCCCGCGCAATCGCCGCACATCGCGCAGCGGCGCTTTGAGCATGTCGCGGCCATTGACCCAGACCTCTCCGCCGGTCAGCTCGACACCACCACGACCGTAGGCCATGGCCGCCAGACCGATGGTGGATTTACCCGCACCGGATTCCCCGATCAGGCCCAGCACCTTGCCAGCCTCAAGATCAAAATCAACACCGTGTACGATGTCGATATCACGGGGGCGCTCGCCGGGTGGATAGATCGTGGCACCAATTTTCAGGCCACGCACGCGAAGCAGGGGTTGGGTGTCTTCGCTCATCCTCTGCCGCCTTTCAGTGATGTCGTCCGGTTCAAAATCCAGTCCGCAACAAGGTTGATCGAGATGCAGAGCGTGGCGATGGCATAGGCAGGGTAAAGTGCGGCCTGGATGCCGTAGTTGATACCTTCCTTGTTCTCTTTCACGATGCCGCCCCAATCCGCCAAGGGCGGCTGTACGCCAAGGCCAAGAAACGACAGTGTCGAGATGAACAGCACCGCAAAAATGAACCGCAGGCCCATTTCAGCAACCAGCGGCGACAGCGCGTTGGGCAGGGTTTCGCGGAAAATGATCCAGCCGATCTTTTCACCGCGAAGCCGTGCCGCCTCGACATAATCCATCACCGTGATGTCCACGGCGACGGCACGCGCCAGACGGTAGACACGGGTTGAATCCAACAGGCCCATAAGAATGATCAGGATCGTTGTTGTCGTCGGCATTACCGACAGCACCACAAGCGCAAAGATCAGCGATGGGATCGACATGATCAGATCGACAAAGCGCGACAAAAGCTGATCAACCCACCCGCCTGACACAGCGGCAAAGAACCCGAGGATCGAGCCAAGCGTGAAGCTGAGGATGGTGGCGGCGGTCGCGATAAAGATCGTCGTGCGCCCGCCGTAGATCAGCCGTGTGAGCAGGTCGCGCCCGATGCTGTCCGTGCCCAGCAGAAATTCCGCCGATGACGGCTCCCAGACGTCGCCGACGATTTCGGACATGCCGTAAGGGGCGATGAAGGGTGCGAACAGCGCCATCAGGAAATAAAGCCCTGTGAAGAACAAGCCGATCAATGCCGAGATAGGGATGTTCTTCATAATCCGAACCCTTTGAGCGCTTCAGCAACCCGGTGTCTCCCCGCGCCTTTGGAAGACAAAGACGCTTGGTCGCGCGAAGTGAGTTTTTTCGGGGAAAAACTCATTTTGGGTGCCGCAATCTGGGATTCGCCAAAATCGACACAATATCCGCAACCAGATTGAGCCCGATATACACCGCCGCAAAGATCAACCCGCAGGCCTGCACCACCGGCACGTCACGTTTGCTCACATGATCCACCAGATATTGCCCCATGCCGGGATAGGCGAACACCACCTCGACCACGACCACGCCCACAACCAGATAGGCGAGGTTCAGCATCACCACGTTGACGATGGGGGCAACCGCATTCGGAAAGGCGTGCTTGCGGATGATCTTGAGCATCCCCATGCCTTTCAGTTCTGCCGTTTCGATATAGGCCGACTGCATCACATTAAGGATCGCGGCACGGGTCATGCGCATCATATGCGCCAGCACCACCAGCGTCAGCACCATGACAGGAATCGCAATCGCGCTGAGCTTTTCGCCCAGTGACATCCCGTCATTGATGATCGCAACGGATGAAAACATGCCCCACTTGATCGACACCCAGTAGATCAGGATATAGCCGATCATGAATTCGGGGATGGAAATGGTTGTCAGCGTTACAGCCGAGATCAGCTTGTCCGGCCAGCGGTCTTTGTACCGCACGGCCAGCAGGCCAAGGAATATTGCCAGCGGGACCGATATCAAGGCCGCCCAGAAGGCAAGAAAAAGTGTATTTTTCAGACGTCCACCAAGGCTTTCTGCGATGTCGCGGCCATTGGTCAGCGCGGTGCCCAGATCGCCTTGCAGGAAGTTGCCAAGCCACGAGAAATAGCGGGTGAGGGCAGGCTCATCGACGCCAAGTTCGCGGCGGAGGTTTGCCAGAGCTTCGGGGGTGGCGGATTGGCCTAGAATGGATTGTGCGACGTCCCCGGGCAGCATGGTGGTGCCCGCGAAAATCAATATGGATGCAGCAAAAAGCAACATTATGCCCAGCGCGAGACGCTGGGCAATGAGTTTTAGGATCGGGTGCATTATGCTATACGCCCTTAAGCGTCCGTGACCCAGCATTTGATGCTGGCCAGATTATTCATCATCTGGTCATTTGGATCTTCAATCCAGCCACCTACATTGTTGGATACACCATCGACGAAGTCATTGAACATCGGAAGGATCAACCCGCCTTCTTCGCGCAACATCCGACCCATTTGGGAATAAATTTCCTTGCGCTTCGTTTCGTCCAGTTCCGCTTTAGCGGCGTTCAGCATTGTGTCAAACTCCGGGCGTTTCCAGCGGGTGTCGTTCCAGTCTGCGCTAGACAGATAGGCTGTCGAATACATCTGGTCCTGCACCGGACGGCCACCCCAGTAAGAGGCACAGAACGGCTGCACATTCCAGACTTCTGACCAATAGCCATCGTTTGGTTCGCGCTTGATTTCCAGCGGGATACCGGCAGCTTTGGCAGATTCCTGAAACAGAGATGCCGCGTCAACCGCACCGGGGAAGGCACCATCGGACACACGCAGGATAATCGGGCTGCCGTCATGGCCTGATTTTGCGTAATGCTCTTTGGCCTTCTCGATAGAATGTTCGCGCTGCGGGATCGTAGCGTCGAACAATGGATAGGATTTGTTGATCGGTAAATCGTTCCCGATACTGCCATACCCACGCAGAATTTTATCAACCATTTCTTCACGGTTAATAGCATATTTCAGCGCCAGCCGCAGGTCGTTGTTATCAAATGGGGCAGTATCAATATGCGCGATAAACACATAATGACCACGACCCGATACTGATTTAACAGACAGATTCGGTGCGCGGTCCAAAAGGCTTGCGACCTTTGGGTCAATTCGGTTGATCAAATGCACTTGACCGGACTGCAATGCAGCAGTCCGTGCGGTTGAATCGTTCAGAACGAGCACTTCGACTTCTTCGGCATGGCCCGTGTTATCTGCATCCCAGTAGTTAGGATTGCGTTTGAAGCCGTACCGCACACCGGGCTCATCAATTTCCAACGTATATGCACCCGTGCCGATGGCAGCAGTCGGATCATCCATGCCGCCATTTGGTTGTATCATCAAGTGATAGTCACTCATCAGATAGGGTAGGTCGGCGTTCGCGGATTCCAACTCGACAATGAAGTTGTCGCCATCTGCCCTCATGCTGGCAATGCCCTTCACGATGCCCAAGGCACCTGATTGGCTGTCCTCGTTGGAGTGACGCTCCATGGTTTTCATCACATCCTCGGCGGTCACGGTTTTACCGTTCGAGAACTCAACGCCGCTGCGCAGCTTGAAGGTCCACGTCTTTGCATCTGCGGACGCTTCGACGCTTTCAGCAATCCGGAAATCAAGCGATCCGTCTGGCGCAGTGTTGACCAGTGGTTCCCCCCACATGCGTAGGGTTGTAACAGGCACTTCGGAGGCCGCCAGAGCCGGGTCTTGCGTGTTCGTACTTTCGCCGCCGGATGATCCGATTTTTAGCATGCCGCCTTTGACGGGTGTACCGTGGCCGTCTGCTTTCGCCGTTCCCGCCAGCATCGCATTTGCTGCAAAGGCCGTCACACCAAGCGCTGCGGCACGGCCGACAAACTCGCGGCGTGTCATCAGGCCCTTTGCCACGTCGGCTGTCATGTTTTTCAGTTGTTCGTTCATTTTATACTCCCGGTTGGAATCATGGCACTTGGTTGTGCCGTTTTATTGATTGATGGATCAAGTTTGCGCATTTCCACGCGTGTCGCAAGGGTTATTACCCCCGCAATCATGACAGCGACGTTACAAATGCTCTCGGTTTATGCGGTCCGACACGTCCCGCTCATAGATCAGCACATCGTTCTGATAGGCCTCAAGCCGTGCTGTCAGGTGGAAATGCGTCGCGTCCGACCACATGGCGCTGTGGGTCTCGGTGCGCAGGGCGATGTCGCCGCGCTGCATCTCGTCGGTCCAATGACAGGTGCCACGCGCGGACAGCGGATCATCGGGGTGAATGGTCCAGCGTTCGCGCGCAACCGACCCTGCAACCAGCCCGTGATCGACGTCTCGGACCTTGCCAAAGTCGTCCTCGATAATCAGGGCAATCTCGCCGGTGTTCATATCCGTCTCGCGTTTGCGCACATGGTGTGCGGGGCGCAATTGCTGGGTCTGCCACGGGTCGGCGGCGGTGGGCGGGGCAAAGACATGCTCGTCACCCCCTGATGTGGGGCGTTGGGGCAGGGTGATCCGGCCCGCGCTTAACGTCAGTTTGGTCGGGGTGGGTGACGGCCAGATCATCGGCCAATAGGCATCCGAGATCGACACCCGCAAATGGTGCCCCGCAGGCACGCGGTAGGCGATGTGATCAAGCTCAAAGCTGATTTCGGTCTGCGCCCCCGATGTCATCGCGCTTGGGTGTTCGGCGCTGTCACGGTGGCTCAGGTTCAATACGCCGTACGTGATGCGCGTCGCCGCTCCGTCGGGGTGGATATGGTTCAGCCGTACCGCGATCTGTGCTTGGGGCCTGTCCGATGCAAGGGTCAGCGTGATGCGCGGCGCGCCGACAATGTCCATGTCAGCGCTCAGGTGTTCGCCCTCAAAGCAGATCGATAAAGCATCATCACAACGTTGATCACCGGGCAGTTCTGGGCCAAGCCAGATGGCGCAATATTCACCCGCATCCGCACCACAATGAGGCGGTGAAGATATGACGCTGTTCAGCGTCCCCGCAGCCGCGCGCAATCCTTGATCCGTCAGATGCAGTGTCTCGGTCGCCAGATGCGATGTCGCCCCTTCAGCTTCGGCAATCCATCGGCCGGACCGTTCCAGATACCATGTCGCAGGACATACCCCATCCATCAGATAGGCACGGTAATCGGGATCATCCTCGACACCTGTGTCGATGTCCTTGAGCCAGCGGTCCCACCAGCGCAGGGCCTCTTGCAGGAACCCGATACGCGGCTCGGGGATGGCGAAATGCGGATACTTGTGGACCCATGGCCCGACGATGCCTTTGGCCCCCGGCAACGCCTCGACCAGTTGTGGCACCGCGTTTTTATACGCATCACCCCAGCCGCCGATCGCCAGAACCTTGGCTTTGATCGCTGAATAATCCTCGATCACAGACCCCTGTTTCCAATAATCATCGCGGCGTTGATGGCGCAGCCAAAGGGCGGGCAGGAACGGTTCCGCTTTCAGCCGCTGCAACCACATCTCGCGCCAGTCCTCGCGCAGGGCAGGGTCCGGCGCGCGGCTGGAATAGGACCACATCGTCGCCCCCCAGCCGAGGTTCTCGTTCAGCAAACAGCCGCCTTTATAGTGAATATCATCGGCAAAACGGTCCACGGTCGAACATAGCGTGATCACCGCCTTGAGCGGCCCGGGCCCGTGGGCCGCCACCTGCAACCCGTTAAACCCGCCCCATGAGATGCCCATCATCCCGACCGTGCCGGTGCACCACGGCTGTGCGGCCAGCCAGTTGATCGCCTCGATGCAGTCGCTTTGTTCCAGTGGCGTGTATTCATCCGCCATCACGCCCTGACTGTCGCCGTTGCCGCGCATGTCCAGTCGCACACAGGCATATCCGCGCTCGGCGAACCACGGATGGGTCAGCGCATCGCGCGCGCAGGTGCCGTCACGTTTGCGGTAGGGCAGGTATTCCAGAATAACGGGAACAGGGTGTTCATCGGCATCGACTGGCCGCCAGACCCGTGCCGACAGACGGCACCCATCGCGCATGGTGATACCCATATCAGGGTCTTCGACAAGGCTGCGCAGGGTGTTGGGGGCATATGTCATAGTTTATAGGTCCGGCCATAAAAGTTTTTGTCAACTGTGGCATCTGTGCCAGAGTCCGCGCCTTCGATGCAATATCCCTTATAATCGGCAGGCTTAGCGTCTCAGGTCTGACCGGAATTGTGTCAATTTCGTGTACACGCAGAGGTTAAGGGGAACGGAACTCAAAATATGTCCCTAGATTTATGAATAGATTCGAGGTAGTTGACTGACATACAGGTGAAGACACGGCCCGGCTAAACGGGCTGGCTTCTTAAGAATAATAATTCATGAAGTTCCGCATAGAACGGGATTTCGAGGTAGGGTAGTGGTGTTATGAAGGCGATTGATTTCGTCGTCCGCGATAATGCGGGCGGATTACAACGCGGTGTCGTCTCCAGCGACTCGCAAATGCACGTTATTCAGGCCCAGGCGGGCCAGGAAATTTCCCTGAACCTGCGACAGGTCGATCTGGCCAGTCAACAGCGCGCCGGTCAGGATCTGATCATCACGCTCACGGACGGGCGGGTCATCACAATTGACAATTATTTCAACAGTTCGGGCGCACCGAACCGTTTGTTCATTTCGGCCGACGGCTATCTGAACGAAGTGGCCTTTGTCGAAACAGACGGTGGCGAGCTTTTTGCGCAATACGGTCCGACCGAGCAGTGGGGCAAATGGTCCCCCTCGGATGACCTGATTTATCTGGGCCGCACCGAAATAGCTGACGCAGGTGCCGCAGTTGCCGGTGGTGACGACGATGAAGTCTCGATGCTTTTGGCCCCGCTGTTGGGTGCCGGTTTGCTTGGCGGTGGCGGTGCAGCCGTTGCAGCCGCAGCAGTAGTCGGCGGTGCCGCGGTTGTTGGCGGCCTCGGCGGTGGCGGTGGCGGCGGTGGCGGTGGCGGAACGCCCCCTCCGGTTGATCCGTTTGTAAACAACGCCGAAGGCTCAAGCACAATTGGCGGCGACAACAGGGGCCCCGACAAGATCACGGTTACAGGCGGCGGTCAGCCGGGCGATTTGGTTGTTGTCAAAGTGGGCGACAAAACAGTTACCACCACAATCGGCACAGACGGCAAGTTCGAGGCAGTGTTCGAAGGCACGAATTTTCCGAATGACGGCACCTATGAGGCGATTGTCACAGTCACAACCGGCAAAGGCGATGTGGTTCTGGACGGTCCCGGCTATGTCATCGACACAACCCCGCCGGAGGTTTCTGTAACCACCGGTACAGGCTCCGTTAACGACTTTTTCAACGGCGTCGAATTTGCCAAAGGTGTCACTTTGACCGGCACAGGCGAAGCCGGTGCATCGGTTGCAGTGACCATCGCTGGTATCACGCAAACCACGACCGTTTCCCAGACAGGAACATGGTCTACGTCGTGGGCCGCAGGCACGCTTGAATCCGGTGAATATACCACCGCCGTCAACATCGTCAGCACCGACGCGTTCGGCAACAGCACAACCAAATCCGACACGCTGGTTGTTGATACAATTACCAATATCACCATCGACACGGACACCGTCGAAACAGACGGCATCGTCAACGCGGTAGAGCGTGAGGATGGCGTGACCCTGACAGGTACGGCGCAGGCCGGATCATCGGTGGTTGTGACATTCGGCACCGGCACGCATGCGGCCACAGTGGATGCAAACGGCAACTGGCGCGTCGATTTCGCGATGAGCGAAGTACCGACAGGCGAATTATCTGCGACAGTCAGCGCCACGGCAACCGACAGCTTTGGCAATACCTCGACTGCAACCGGCGAGGTCGACATCGACACGCTGGTGCGCAACTTTGCCTTTACCAATACCCAAGGCGGGGCGGACGGCGTGATCAACATCGCGGAATCCGTTGGCGGCTTTACCGTAACCGGCACAACCGAGCCGGGCTCTTCGCTGGATGTGGTGATCAACAACAATATCCAGAGCGCAATTGTGAACGCAGACGGGACATGGTCGGTGCACTTTAACCAAAGCGCGCTGCCATCGGGCGAACAGACTGTTGTGATGACCGCAACATCGCGCGATGCGGCAGGCAACGTGGCCACGATCAATCAAAATGTGACCGTTGACCGTGATGCGGGTATCCTGACACTGAGCAAACCAATCGAAGGGGACAACATCGTCAACAAAGTCGAGGCCAGCGATGGCGTCGTGTTGACCGGTGTGACCAACCCGAACGCGGTTGTGACCGTCACCATGGGTGGCGTCAGCCATACCGTGACCGCAAATGGCGCAGGCAACTGGTCGTCAAACTATCTGCCGTCCGAGATCAGAGCCGGTGAATATACCGCGACCATCACCGTGACGACAACCGATCCTGCGGGCAACCCGTTGACCATCACGGACAGCATTCAGGTTGACACACTGGTGCGCAACCACGCCTTTACCTCGACGACAGGCGGTGCCGACGGCATCATCAACATCGCCGAGGCCGCACAGGGCTTTACTGTCACTGGCACAACCGAACCGGGTTCGACCCTGAGCCTGACAATGAACGGCTTTACCCGTCAGGCGACCGTTGCCGCGAACGGCACATGGTCGGCCAGCTTTACCGCAGCCGAAATACCGACAGGCGAACAGACCGTCGTTATGACCTCGACCACAACCGATGCGGCGGGCAACGTCGACAGGATCACCCAGAACGTGACGGTTGACCGGGACGCAGGGATCCTCACGATCAGTTCCGCCCCCGTCGAGGGGGATGATATCATCAACAAGGTCGAGGCCAGCGATGGCGTGGTCCTGAACGGTACATCCAACCCCAACGCCGTTGTCACCGTGACCATGGGCGGCGTCAGCCATACCGTGACCGCCAACAACGCGGGCAACTGGACAACAACCTATTCCAACGCCGAAATCCTGCCGGGCGAATACACCGCTCAGATCACGGCAATGACAACCGACAGCGCGGGCAACACGCTGAACGCAACAGACAGTGTTCTGGTGGACACACGCGTCAGCAACATGTCGATCAACGCCAGCACCGTTGAAGGTGACGGCGTGATCAACGCAGCCGAACGCCTTGCGGGCGGCGGTGTGCAGGTGACAGGCACCACCGAGATCGGCTCGACTTCGGTGATCGTGACCATGAACGGTGTGGCCGTAAACGCGGTCGTCGCGTCCAACGGCACATGGGTGGCCAATTACTCCACGGCGCAAGTCGCACAAGGCACATATAACGCAACCATCACGATGCGCGCCACAGATGCGGCGGGCAACGTCGAAACCATCAGCGATACTGTGCGCGTCGATACCGAAGTGCTGCCGTTCAACATGACAAACGGCGGCGGCGGTTCCGACGGCATCGCCAACGCAGCCGAAGCGCGGATCGGTATTGATCTGGGCGGTCAGGTCGAAGTCGGCTCAAGGGTGGTCGTAAGATATGAAAGCGTAAATTATAACGCAGTTGTCGACGGCGCGGGCAACTGGTCGCTGACCATTCCACCGGCAAATATCCGCCCCGGCACCTATGATGCGAATATTGTCGTGACCGCAACGGATGCGGTGGGCAACGTCGATGTCATCCGCGACACACTGCCGATTGATACCGATGCACCCGAAGGTCCGGTCATCGCATCGTCCAACCGCGATGGCACAGGTATCCGGGGCATCACAACCGAGCTGAACTCTGAACATCTCGATGTGTTTCAGGTCGGTGCAGACGGCAACATCTCGCGGGTGGCGTCGCGTCAGGAAACCTCGCAAGCGTTTCAGGAAACCGAATTCCGCTTTGACCAGCGTGTGCCGGACGGCTCGCATCTGGTCATCACCTCGACAGATGATGCAGGCAACCGCGTCGGTACATATGTGGCTTTCGACGACAGGGTTGCAGGGGTTGACCGGATCACGCTGAATGCATCGAAACTGGCTGAATTCAATATCCAGACCGTCGATATGAACTATGTCGAGGATGGCCAGCTGACCATTGACGAGACATTGTTGCTGGCGCTTTCATCCCATTCAAACGCGTTGCAGATCAACGGCGGTTCCGATGACAGTGTGACCATCGCGGGTGCACGGCTTGCCGGGTCAACCATGCGCGAAGGACAGGCATACAACATCTATACTCTGGGCAGCGAAGGCACGCTTTACATTGATGCAGACGTGAATGTGAACGGCGCGGTCTAAACCGGAAATACCAAGAAAAGAGGCGCGGGCGGCTAACGACCCGCGCCCTTAATAAGCGGTACGTTGAGGGCAGGACATGAAAATCGGTGTAAAAAAGGCAGGAGGGGTCTGCACAATCGTGCTTCTCCTTTCGGGATGCCTTTCGGATATGGGCAACGGGTCCGGGGCTGCAAATCTGGTGTCACGGATGAAGTCGCCCGATAACACATCAGTGGCCCGCGCCACCCATTCCGAAAAAGTGAACGCGAAAAGCCAGATCATTCAGGGACTTGCAGCACGCCGGTCCACATTGCCCGCAGGCAGTACCTTTGATCAGGTCAGCACTTCTGTTCTGGCCGCCAATTCCCGCACCGCCGAATCCGAATTGCGCGCGGCGCGGATGCGCTCCGAAGCTGCGGATAAAAACTGGTTGCCCAAAATCGGCCCGCAAATCAGCCTGTCCTCGCTTGGCGGGCTGGTGGCCAATCTGGTGGTCGATCAGGTGCTGTTCGACAATGGCCGCCGCAAAGGCGAACGTGAATTTGCCATCGCAGACGTCGAGGTTGCCGCCGTCAGCATGGCGCAGGACACCAACGACCGCGTGCATACAGCGCTGGGCCTTTATACCGATGCGGTGGAAGCGCGCGAAAAATCGGCGCTTTCACAGATTGCCTTGCAGGACATGGGCCATTTTGCATGGATCATGGAAGAGCGCGTCAAAGGCGGCGTATCGGACATGTCCGACCTGAACATCCTCAGCCAGAAATTATCCGAAATCCGCGCGTCGGCACTGGCCAACGCCGAGAAAGCCGAAACCTCCATGGCCGAGTTGAACGCCATGTCGGTGCAGCCATTGTCCGGCCTGCGCGGTGTCCCGTCGTTTGATGTCTCGTCCTCTGCTGCGCAGCCGTTAAGTGTGGTCCGGGCCGAGGCGCAGAAAATCCGTACCATCGCCGCCGCCAAGGTGGACCGCGCAGACCAGTTGCCGGGCCTGTCGGCGGGTGGCACGGTGGGCGATACCAACAATCTGGGTCTGAACGTCAACTCCGAGACGCTGATCGGTTTCGGCACCGGTTCGTCGCTGCGTGCGATTGAAGCCGCCAAAGAAACCGCAGGGCGCCGCGTGTCGCAGGCCAACGAGGATGCGAACCGCGAGCTGCGCAAGCTCGAAGGCCAGATTGCCGCCAAATCGCGTCAGGCGGACGAGGCGGCAACCCTGACCATCGCAGCCAAGCAGAACCTTGATCTGTTTCAGGAACAATATGATGCAGGCCAGCGGCAGGTGATTGATGTGGTCGGTGTCTACGAGATATTTGCCCGCCAGCAGCAGGCCGAGGTAACACTGAAATACGAGGCTGTGCGCCTGAAACTTCAGATGGCTCAAATTCAGGGTGTGCTCGCGGACGGGAACGCGATTTGACCCAGAAACGTGCCTTTACCCTGACGATCAGCAACGGCAACCAAGGCCGCATTGTGCCTGCAAACGGCGTTCAATCCCCGCCCGAGGCGATAAACGTCAATTCGTTCGAGGACCGCATCCGTTCGCGCGCGAAACTTGCCGCGACCTATGCGAGTTTGCTGGGCGTCGAGGCGGTATCACGCGATCTGTTCGAGACGATCGGGGCCGCAACCCGCGAAGGGGCTGCCGACAAAGACGAGGCTGCTGCGATCTGTCACGGTTTAAAAGGTCTGGGCCTGCTGTCCGAGGTCGGTCGCGTTGATGCGTTAAGCGCTGATTACTGGCCCGCGATGGCCTATATGACATCCGGTCAGGTGCTCTTGATCCTGGGTCAGTCGCGCGGTGATCTGATTGTGTTTGACACCACCTGCACCGACAACCGCGCCTATGTGCCGATCATCGACTTCAAACCGTTCTTTGCTGGTTTGCTGGTCCGCGCCGAGGCACCGTTGAAAAAAGTTGCCGAAACCCACAAGACCGACGGCGCGCCGCCGCATTGGTTCTGGGGACAGTTCGGCCGGTTCAAACGCCAGTTCGGTGAAGTCGCCCTCGGATCGTTTGTCGCCAACATTCTGGCCGTCGCCATCGCGTTGTTTTCATTGCAGGTTTATGACCGCGTGATCCCGCATCAATCCGAAGCCACGCTTTGGGTGCTGGCCGCCGGTGCCGGTCTGGCCGTGCTGATGGAAGCCTTTATCAAGATCGCCCGCGCGCGGCTGATGGACGGCTCTGGTCGCCAGATTGAATTGAGCGTGCTCAATATCCTGATGGAACGCCTGCTGGGCATGCGGTCCGATACCAAAGGCCAGTCGCCCAGCCAGCTGTTTTCCGCGATGCGCGAATTCGGGTCAGTGCGCGAATTTTTCACCGCCTCCACCATCGGCACGCTGGCCGATGTGCCGTTTATTTTTGTATTCCTGTTTCTGGTCGCCAGCATTGCCGGTAACGTGGTCTGGGTGCTGGTGATTGGCGGCATCCTGATGATCGTGCCGGGTTTCTTTTTGCAACGCAAAATGATCCGCCTGACCGAGGAAACCCAAGGCGCGTCCGCCAAGGCATCGCGGCTGTTGCACGAGACAGTGTTCGAGCTTGATACCCTCAAGACCCAGCGCGGCGAGGACCGTGTGATGCGGCTGTGGACCGAGTTGAACGCGCTGTCGGCGATGAAATCTTCCGAGCAGCGCAGGTTGTCATCGGCGCTGACATTCTGGTCGCAAGGCGTGCAGCAGGCGACCTATCTGGGCGCTGTGATCATGGGCACCTATCTGGTGTTCAAAGGCGAATTTACCGTGGGTTCCATCATCGCGGTCGGCATCTTGACGGGCCGTACCCTGTCGCCACTGACGCAACTTGCTGGCACAATGGCGCGTTGGGGCAACGTGAAAAGCGCGCTTGACGGGCTGGAAAGCATCGCCTCTGCCCCACAGGACGCCAAGTCGTCGCGCAGCTATCTGCGCCGCGAAACCCTGCGCGGTCATTTTGAACTGCGCGACATGACATTCCGCTACGAGGATGACGGCGCACCGACGCTCGACCTCAAAGGCATGGCGATCCTGCCGGGGCAGCATGTGGCTATTCTGGGCGCGAACGGGTCGGGCAAATCCTCGTTGTTGAAATTGCTCAGCGGTCTTTATGCACCCGACACGGGCCGTGTGATGATCGACGGCACCGAGATGAGCCAGATCGAGCCGCGCGACCTGCGCCGGTTGATCGGCTATCTGGGTCAGGACGTGCGCCTGTTCTCGGGCACGTTGCGCGACAACCTGAACCTGACGATGCTGGAACGCGACGATGATCGTCTGATCGCGGCACTGGATTTCGCGGGGCTTGGTCCGTTTGTCAAAGCCCATCACAAGGGTCTCGACCTTGAAATCAAGGACAACGGGGCGGGCCTGTCGATCGGCCAGCGCCAGTCGATCGGCTGGGCGCGGCTGTGGCTGCAAGACCCGAAAATATGCCTGCTGGATGAGCCGACCGCCGCTCTTGACCAGACCCTCGAGGCCACGCTGGTCTCAAGGCTCGAGACATGGATGAAAGGCCGCACAGCTGTGATCGCCACACACCGCGCGCCGATCCTGTCGCTGACAGAACGGACGCTTATTCTGGACAACGGGCGCATGACAATTGACGGACCCAAGGAACAGGTCATGTCCCATCTGGCCAGCATGAGGGCCAATAGCAAAGGACAGGCCGCATGACTTTTGCAAACCCCAACGGGCTGGATACGCAACTGGGGCGCGACATGCGCGGCCCGTCCTGGGTGATCTGGCTGTGCGGCGCATCGCTTGTGGTTTTCCTGCTTTGGGCAAAATTTGCATGGGTTGATGAAATTGTCCGTGCGCAAGGCTCGATGATCTCGTCATCGCGGCCCCAGATCATTCAAAATCTTGAAGGTGGTATTCTGGCTGAACTCGCCGTGGGCGAGGGTGATGTTGTCGAAAAAGGCGATGTGCTGGCGCGGCTGCAAGTCACGCTGTTCAAATCCTCCGTCGATGATCTGCGCGACCAGATCACCGCGTTCGATATCCGCCGTCTGCGGCTTGAGGCGGAACTGGCGGGACAGTTTGATTTTACCGTGCCGGACGAACTGGCGCTGCGCACACCCGATATTGTCGCCTCTGAGCAGGCGTTATTGCAGGCCCGGCAGTCCGATTTTGTCTCCCGCACCGAGGGGGCGCAGCGGGTGCTTGTGCAAGCGGAAAAAGAACGTGACCTGCTGGAAAACCTGCTGGAGCGCAAGATTGTATCGCTGATCGAAGTGACCCGCGCGCGCAAGGTCCATGCCGACGCGCGGATCAGATATGACGAGATCATCACACGCACAGAGCTGGAACGCGCACAGGAATATTCCGATGTGCTTAAGGAACTCAGCACATTGCGGCAGAACCTAAAGGCGAGCAATGACCAGTTGAGCCGTACCGTGTTGGTCAGCCCGATGCGGGGAATTGTGAACAACCTGTCCGTGACCACGATAGGCGGCGTTGTGCGCCCGGGTGAAGAGATTTTGCAGATCATCCCGCTGGACGAGGAATTGTTCGTCGAGGCGCGGGTAAAGCCCGAGAACATCGCAGGCGTGCGCCCCGGACAGGAAGCAACGATCAAACTGAGTGCCTATGACTACACGATTTTTGGCACGCTCAAGGGCCACGTCAAACTGATCTCGGCGGATACATTCAAGGACGAGCGGTCGCGCGATCCTGACGGCAACCCGCATTATAAAGTAACGTTGCAGGTCGATACCGAGCATCTGACCTCACGGCAGTCCTCGCTAGAGATCAGACCGGGGATGCAGGCGTCGGTCGAGCTGCACACCGGTTCCAAGACGGTTTTGCAGTATTTGCTAAAGCCTTTGTACAAATCCAAAGAGGCTTTCCGGGAGCCATGAAGGTTGGACATTTATGTCCGACCAGTGGGTGGCAGTCGTCTTTTGTCCTTCACAAAAGGCGATGAGAACCCACCCGGTGCTGCTCCTGTATCAAGGGTTGATCCGGGGGCTAGCCCCCGGACCCCCAGCGTATTTAGGGAACAATGAAATTATGGGTGGTTGGAATCCAGCCAGATTGTGACGGGGCCGTCGTTGGTTAGCGAAACTGCCATGTCCGCACCGAATTCTCCGGTTTGAACGGGGATATCGAGGGCTTTGAGTTGCGTTGTGAAATATTCATACAGATGCCGCGCATGATCGGGCTTTGCCGCGCCGGAAAACCCCGGTCTGTTGCCGCGTGATGTATCGGCGGCCAGCGTGAACTGGCTGACCACCAACGCACTGCCACCGGTCTGGATCAGGCTCAGGTTCATCTTGCCTGCATCATCGCTGAACAAGCGCAGTTTTGATATTTTCAGCGCCAGCGCATCTGCGGTGGCCTTTGTATCATCGGGCATCGCGCAGATCAGGATCAGCAGACCGGGACCAATTTGACCAACAGTCTGCCCGTCGACATCGACGCTCGCCTTGGTCACGCGTTGTAAAAGCGCGCGCATCAGGACTGCCAGTCGATGATATCGGCGGGCCCTGCGCGGGTGGTTCTGAACCGGTTGACGGGCGCATCCGCGTCGCCGTAGCCAAAGGATATTGCGCACAGCACATGGCGGTCGTCGTCCAGCCCGAAATGCGCGCGCACCTGCGGGGCATAGGCCGCAATCGCGGCTTGCGGGATTGTGGCCACGCCGAGGGCTGCTGCCGCCAGCGTAAATGCCGTGACAAAGCCGCCGCAATCCATCGCACCGTAAGGCCCAAGATCGGCGGGAGAATGGATGATCGCCACATGCGGCGCGTCAAACAGCGCGTAGTTGCGCAGCATTTGCGCCATACGCGCGGCGCGGTCCGATCTGTCGATCCCCACCGCATCATAAAGCTGGAACCCGCAGGTGCGGCGACGCTCGGCATAGGTGCCCTCGTATTTGGCGGGCCATGCCAGATCGGGTTGCGGGGCGGTCCCTTTGGTGGCCTCGGCCAGCATCAGCTTGCGGAACCTTTCGGTGGCATCGCCTTTGGTGATCGTGACCTGCCACGGCTGCGCGTTGCACCATGACGGCACATGGCGGGCAGCGTCCACAATTTGCGTGATCACATCATCGCCTACAGGATCGGGGCGAAACGCACGGCAGGAATAGCGGGCGGTCAGGATATCGGTGAGGGTGTCATATTGTGTCATCATTGTTGCGCCATAAAGTAGCCGATCACGCCAGCGGCGATCAGGCCTGCGATCACGGCAAAGGTGATTTTGATCGCGGAATAAGGCCGCTCGCCCTGCACGCGCCCGGTGCGGCCATTGACCACAAAGCGGTAGGTTTTGCTGCGGTATTTATAGGCCGCGAGCCAGACAGGCAGCAGGATATGCTTGAAGGTGATATCCGATATGGATGTATCAATCGCGTGAATACGCTGACGGTCGCCGCCGATGTCGAACTTCACATCGCGCTCGATTACGCGGTCCATCTGCGCGCGTGCCTCGGCATAGCCGTCCTCCAGCGACACGGCATAGGCCTCGGCGCGAAAGCCTGCGAGGTATTCGGGCGCGTAAGGCTCCAGTGCCGCCAGATCCCAAGGCTCCAGCGCATCGGTGAAGCGTTTGGGCAGCGAGGTCGAGGCCAGTACCAGCACATCGTCAAAGAACCGTGCAACCCGGCCCGAGGCGCTGCGCCAGCGGACCTTTGCAACCTGCACCTGCGTGCGCTTGCCGTCGCGCATCACGGACTGGGTCTCGTAATAGACCGTGCCGCGTTCGCCGCGATAACTGGATTTGGTATCGGCGTCATAGGTCCAGTAGGGCACATAGATGCCCTGCATCTTGCGGCCCTTGCGCGCGTAGTCCTGCAATCCGTTCGGCGCGAACCACAACCCGCCCAGCCAGTCTTTCATCGCATCCCGCGCCACCTGTTCTGTCAGGGCAAAGGGCAGCACCGCGCGCGGTTTGATGTGGCGGTGCAGGCCGGTGTCGATCACCACAGGGGTCGCGCAAAACGGACATTCGGTGGCGTGTTTGCCATCCTCGAATTCGACCTGTGCTCCGCAATTGGGGCAGGACGTGACGCGGGTTTCTTCCATTTCGGTGCTGGGCAGATCAGCACGCAGGCCTGCGTGAAAATCCAGCTCTTTGATCGGCTGGCGTTGAAATCCGGTGCCGTCGATGGCTTGGGTGTTGCCACAATGGTCACAGGTCAGATTGCCCGCTTGCGGATCAAAGCGCAGGTCGGAGCCGCAGTTGTCACAGCCAAAGCGATGCTCTGTCAGGGGGCGGGGCGCGTTCATGGGGTCTGAGGGGTCAAAAGTGTCGGTCATGAATGCTCCGCTTGTGGGCCGTGGCACAGACATAGCGCGGGCAGGTCCGGCGTGCCAGCCTTCGCTACAGGAAGCGGTGCAAAAGGCGCGGGGCCATGATGCGCAGGGCATTGTCGCGCAGTTTGATGTGGCGCCAGATGTGAAACCCTGCGTGCACACAGACCAGAACGGCCATCAGATAGAATTCGTAAATATGCAGCGTGCCGATGATCTCGTTGGCGCGCGAAAGCCCCATGGGCGGTGCGATGGGCAGGATACCACCGGCCTTGAGCAGTGTCGCCGAGGTCAGTCCCAAAAGAAATCCGCCCAAAGCGATGCCGAACAAGCCCCAGATCAGGGCTTTGTGCAAAAGCAGGTGTATGTTGCGGGCCATGGGCGGGAGCTTTGGTCCGGGCCGGCTGGCCAGACCGCGCCGCAGGTAATCGGCGGTCCACGCCAGGCAAAGCGTGACAAAGACCAGTGCCAGCATCGAATGGGCCTGAAAGGCGCGCGGCCCGAACGGCAGCACATCGTCAGGCGTCACAAGGATGAACCAGACCAGCAGCGGCACCATCGACCAATGCACCGCCTTGAGCACAGTCCGGCGCCGGGGCAGGTGCCACGCCATCACAGCCACTTGTGCATAAAACGCGGCGTGATCAGGCGCAGGGCATTGTCATAAAGCGCCGTATGCCGCCAGAAATGGAAGACGCCGTGAAACGTGCCCGCGCCGAGTGTGATCAAGAGCATCACCCAAGCATCGAGCCACCACAGCGGGCGTCCGATCAGGCGAAACAGGATCGCTATGGCCGTGAGGGCCAGCAGGATATGTAGGGTTCTGTGCATCCAAGGATAGGCACGGCGCAGGCGCGGGGAAAGTTTCGGGCCGGGCCTGCCAAGCAGGCCGAAAGCGAGGGTGAGGCCGGACCATAGCACGATTGTCGCAACGAACAGCCACAGCACCCAAGGTGCCGAAGTGCCACCTTTGATCATCGCGAGGATCAGCATGAAGGACATCCAATGGAGGAGGATGACAAGAGAGCGGCGTGTCATAGGGCAGAGGTGGCAAGTGGGTTAACGAAAGTCGGCATCATCACGGCAATCCCTTTCAATCCAATCTATCAAAAGCGGCGCACTTGGAAGGCTGGGACCATAGGGATATGCCTTTTCCAACGTGGTTAACGGGCGTTGAACCCGCCATTGCCGATCTCCGTTCCAAAAGAACCATAAGGTGTCGTCGCCGCGCAAATTGTTCGTGGCGCGAAAGACAGGAAAGTCAGACAGATGTGGTGGCACTTCGACCGTAGCCACCAGTGCAAACATGCCGCGATGTACCGCAGGCCCGAGCAAAAATGTTGTGATGAATTGCGGCCTGCCCGCCACAACCGCGTTGAAATCAGAGGGTGCTTTTTCGTAAAAATCCCTGAATACTGCAATGATATAGCCCCACTTCGGGTGCCTGTGGGTGGCCAGCCCGTAACAGACCCCTTCAGATGTCAGTATCTGAAAGACGTCTCCGGGCTTTGGTCTTCGCCTTGACAGCATTATGTAAAACGCTTTTCGCGGATCATGCGCCCGGAGGTGGCGGCGGCAGCACGGTAAACAACTGCGCCAGTTCCGTCACCTTTTCGGCCTTTTGCCAGCCGTCTTGTCCGGGCGTCCATACAAATGTCTCGCGCGTCAGGCTGCCGTCGGCGGCCATCCGGCCCAGACTTGCCTTGGAAAACGGGCCTGTTGTCTCGCCGTTCACCGCGATGTGCCAGACGTGTTCGACCGGCGGCGGGGGCGGTGCGGTTTGCGCAGACGCCGCAGGGCGCGCGCCCCAAGGCCCTGCACTTGCCGCTGCCTGTTGGCCGATCTGCATGCCAAGTCCCGCACCCAGACCCGCCTGAATAGCCGCCGCACCAGCGCCATCACGGGCCAAAGCCTCTGCCGCCTGAAACTGCATGTACTGGCCCAGATCGCCGATCACCCCCATGGAGGAACGCTTGTCCATCACCGCTTCGACCGCTGGTGGCAGCGAGACGTTTTCGATATAAAGCTCCGGTATCGACAGCCCGTAGTCGGCCAGTTGTGCCGCGATCTCGCCACTGACCAGCTTGCCCAGCTCGCGGGTGTTGGCAGCCATGTCAAGGATCGGGATATTGGATTGCGCAATCGTGCGCGAGAATTCCTGCACGATGATGTTGCGGATCTGGTAGCTGATCTCGTCCATGGTGAATTCGCCATCGGTGCCGACGATTTCGGTGAGGAATTTCGCAGGCTCGCTGACCTTGACGCTATAGGTACCGAAGGCGCGCAGACGCACGGGGCCGAATTCGGGGTCGCGGACGATGATCGGGTTCTTGGTGCCCCATTTCAGATCGTTGAACCGCGTGGTATTGACGAAATAAATCTCGGATTTGAACGGGCTTTTGAAACCGTGATCCCAATGTTGCAGGGTCGTCAGGATCGGCATGTTGTTGGTCTCGAGCATATAAAGCCCGGGGGTGAATACATCCGCCAGCTGCCCCTCATGCACGAACACCGCCGCCTGACCCTCGCGCACCGTCAGCTTCGCGCCGTATTTGATCTCGTGGCCTTCACGCTCGAACCGCCAGACCATGGTGTCACGGGTGTCGTCCGTCCAGTGAATGACGTCGATGAATTCGCCTGAGAGGAAATCGAAAATACCCATGGATGTGGTCCTTTGGTTGGTCAATATCTAGCGTAGTTAAATCGGCCCGCCCGTCAACTCGCGCGCGATGATGCGTACGGTGTCGCGCGCCTCGGCGGCGTTCATGCCAATCGACAAACGCGGGTCATAGAGCATCTTGAGCAACAACTCATCATGTCGCGTCAGCAGGGCAAATTCGTCGTCGTCGTTGAATATCGACGGGCGTGCGGCGGGGCTGTCGTTGGCAAGGCCAAGGCCTTGGGCCAGTTCCTCGTGAATACACGACAGGCGCAACAAATCGGGGTTCTCAGAGCGGATCACCGCGACGGCGGCGGTATAGGTGTTGGCGTTTGGCCCGGCGGCATAGGCGGCGACCGCGCAATAGGTGTCGCGGCGGATGTCGCGCAGCGCGTTCAGCGATGCGGCGGTGATGCCCGGCACGCGGGTCGCGGCCCTTACCAGCGTTTCGGCGCGGTCGTCCTCAGAGGCGATGATGACCAGAAAATTCGGGCGACCCCCGGTCGAGACAGGATGGCCCGTGATACGGCCAAGGCGGGCGGCATAACTGCTGATGGTGCTGCTGTCAGAGGCGCGCTGCGAGGCGGGAACGCCGTCGCCGAAAATCACTTCCATGCGCACGGGGGCGTCCCAGCGGCGCAGCGGGCTGGGCCCGCCACGGCCCGTAAAGTTGCCATCATATTCGTTGAAAAACGCGATCTGTTCAAAGTTGCGTGCAAGAACATCGCCGGTAAAGGGCGTGTCGACCCCGCCGCCGTCCTGTCGCAACAATCCCTGACCCAGCTGTGCGCGCTGGACCTGCGACAGATAACTGCGCAGGGCGGCGCTTGCCTCTGAGGTGGGCTTGGCTACAACGGGAGCGGGCAGCGCGGCGGTCGCGGGCCGCACTTGCGGTTTAAGGGTCGGTGTCACGGCCGCAGGTTGACAGCCGGACAGGGCGGCGGCCATCACAGCCACCGCACCCCACCGCGAAACCCTGTTGCGTGTGCCCGACATCATTGGTTCAGGCTGGCACCGAACCGGAGGCAGTGTCGCCCAAGCCGGTCTTTTTGGCTTTGGCAGAGGCCAGCGTGTCGCGCAGCTTGGCTTCCATTTCCTTCAGCTCAACCTCGGCTGCCGCACGTTTGGCTTTGCCTTCGTCCGCGATTTGCAGTGATTCTTCAATCGTGCCGATCAGGTCGGCATTGGCCTGCTTGACGGCCTCGATATCGAACACACCACGCTCCATTTCCTGACGGATGATCTTGTTGCTGTCGCGCAGGTTCCTGGCGTTCGAGGTCAAGAGTTCATTGGTCAGATCATTGGCCTCACGCACGGCGGCGGCGGCCTCGGCAGAGCGTTGGATGGTCACAGCCTGCGCAAGCTGGGTTTCCCAAAGCGGCACAGTGTTCACGAGCGTCGAATTGATCTTGGTCACGAGCGATTTGTCGTTTTCCTGTACCAGACGGATCGACGGCAGCGATTGCATCGTCACTTGGCGGGTCAGTTTCAGGTCATGCACCCGGCGTTCCAGATCGTCGCGCGCGGCGCGGATGTCGCGCAATTCCTGCGCGACCATGACCTGATCAGCCTCTTTGGCCTTGGCGACGGTTTTTTCCTTGGCGGGGATGGTCTTTGTGTCCAGCTCTTGCAGCTTTGCCTCGCCCGCCGCAATATACAGCGCGAGCTCGTCGTAGAATTGCAGCGTCTTTTCATAGAGCATATCAAGCGACTTGATGTCCTTGAGCAGGGTGTGCTCGTGGCTCAGCAGGTTGTCGGTGATGCGGTCGATCTGGCCTTGCACCTTTTCAAACTTGGCGGTGAATTGGGCAAAAGGCGCGGCGCGGCCGAGCAGTTTCTCCCACCAGCTGCGCTTGCGGCGCACGTCGAGTTCCGACACCGAAAATCCGCGAATGGTGCTGACGATACTGCGCAGGCTGTCGCCGGCAGGCCCCACATCTTTGTTACGCACGTCGGCCAGCATCGCCTGGGAAATTTCCTGCAATTCGGCTTGGGCGGCGGACCCGAACGATACGATGGAATTTGTATCCTCCATGTCGATCTCGGCCATGCGGCGCTTGATCTCGGCGGTCAGGGGCTTGTCGGCGTCCTGCAAGGATATGACGGCATTTGCCTCGACCGGTTCGGCCAGAACAACGGCGGTGACTTCTTGCACCATTGCCAGCGATTGGGTGGCTTTTTCTCTTACTGTTTCAGACATTTAATATGTTTCCTTAAGGTATTGAATGAAGGCTGCGTAATCATTTCAGACGCACCCCTTCACGCGAAAGCCGCTCGCGCAGCACATCTATTTCGACTGTCAGATCACCACGATCATCCAGCAATGATTTTTGGTTCCGGGCGGCAAAATTCTGATCAAGATCGTCCAGCAAGGCCATGTAATCGTTACGAGCCTGAACATCCTGGGTACGGGCATAGATATCGGCAAACTTGACCGTCGCGTCGCGGGCACCCATCAGATAGACTGACAGATATTTGCGCGCGGCTGTAAGGTCGCGCGGGTCTTCCTCGACCGTGCGGATCAGCTTGCGGGCGGTGGTTTGAAACGTCGCCAGACGGGCCTCGGCCTGACGGTCCTTGCTGCGTTTGATGGCGTCACTCATGGTGGCAAGATGTTTTTCGGCCTCGTCCACGACACGCGCCACACGGTCTTGCTGAAAGGTATCAACGCCTTCCATGCCTTTGGATTTAAGCGGGTCAAACCCGAAGGCAGCCCACTGCAAGCCGGTCGCACAGACGCCGTAAAGCACGGCGGCAATCAGATCAGAGCTGACGTTCATATGCGCTATGACAGCGAGACCAACACCAATTCCAGTGGCCATGCCCGCCAAAATCTTGCGCGGGATCGCAGGGCGACGCGCCACCTTGCGCGCGTCAAATTCGGCTTGCGCGCGCAAGCCCTCGCGCAGCAGCCAGGCCCCAAGGCCCAAGGCCACAGCGCCCAAAAGGCCGAATACAAGGCTTGTCGCACCGCCGCCCACGCTGGTGGCCAAAAGCACCACGGGCGGGATGAACATCAGATTGGAACGCCCGCCGACAGGGTCGACAACCACAGGTTCCGCATGGGTCATCCGGGGTGCATCGCCCCCCTCGGGGCTGAATTTACCGCCATAGCGCTTGGCCATGATTTACAGCCCTCCGAGCCAGCCGGAGGTGACACCGAACAGCACAACGATCAGCACAACGTACGAGATTTTTTGAAAGCCGGTTGACCGCATCAGATGCTCCTTAGGTCTTGGGGTGATCCCGAGACCTTGATATTAACAACGATACTAGCTGAAAACACGGGCGAAGGGCATAGAACCTGCATATTTTTATTAGCTTACCCATTCACTGACATCTGTTGATCTCACCTCTTAATATCATCATGGCGCAATGTGAATTCATTGTGACGGGGAATTTTGGATCACATCGGGCGGATATGCGGAATTTTAGAAAATTCCGAACCGTTTTCTTCGAAGAAAACGTGATCTACCCGCGTGGTTTGCGGCCAGTTCTGGGGGCCGTTTTGACGGGTTTTTTCGAGACATGCCCCGGTGCAGCGGGTTGGCCCGGCCCGCCATAGTCACCGGTTTTGCGCCGCGTTCCGCGTTTGATACCGATGGGTTTTTTCTTCTTTACCGCAGTGCCGCTGTCATCCTCAAGCGTGATGCCCATCTGGTCGCGCACGATTTTGCGGCGGATCTCCTCGACCGCGCCGGATTTCAGCTCGCCCAATTGGAACGGACCATAGCTGATCCGGATCAGGCGGTTCACGCTCAACCCCACATGATCCATCGCACGGCGGATTTCGCGGTTCTTGCCTTCGCGCAAGCCGATTGTAAGCCAAGCGTTCGCGCCTTGCTGGCGGTCGATGGTCACGGTCATCGGTTGGAAATCCTCACCGTCCACGGTGATGCCCTGGCGCAGAGGTTCCAGCGTGTCCTCGGAAGGCCGCCCGTTCACCCGCACACGGTAACGGCGCAGCCAGCCCGTGCTGGGCAGTTCCAGCTTGCGTTTGATACCGCCATCGTTTGTGAGCAGCAGCAGGCCTTCGGAGTTGAGATCAAGGCGCCCCACCGACATCACCCGCGGCATATCGTCGGGCAGATCATCATAGATCGTACCGCGGTCTTTTTCGTCGCGGTCCGTCGTCACAAGGCCTTTCGGCTTGTGATACAGCCACATGCGTGGCGGTTCAGGCTCTGATATCGGCTCGCCATCAAGGGTGATGTTGTCGGATGCGGTCACGTTCAGCGCGGGCGACAGGATCTGTTCGCCATTGACCCGCACGCGGCCTGCTTCGACCATGCGTTCGGCTTCACGGCGTGACGCGATGCCGGCACGGGCCATGACTTTGGCGATACGGTCGCCTTTTGGCGTCTCTGAGGGGGGCTTTGCGTTCATAACCTTGCCTTAGCGCGTTTGCGTGGCTTGCGAAAGGGTGGCTTTTGCGGCCATCTTGCGGACATGCATTTTAGGTCTTTCATGGATGTGGCACTGGACGAGGCGCGCAGCGCAGGCGCGCGCGGCGAGGTGCCTGTGGGTGCTGTGATTGTGGACACGCGCGGCGCGGTTGTGGCGCAGGCGGGCAACCGGACCCGCGAGTTGAACGATCCCACGGCGCATGCGGAAGTTTTAGCGATCCGCGCCGCCTGTTCGCAGGCAGGATCAGAGCGACTGGTCGATCACGCGCTTTACGTGACGCTTGAGCCTTGTGCGATGTGCGCTGCGGCGATTGCGGCGGCGCGGGTGGCGCGGCTGTATTACGGGGCGTCTGATCCGAAATCAGGCGGCGTCGCGCAGGGGGCACGGGTATTTTCGCACGCTCAATGTCACCACGTCCCGCAAGTGTTTGACGGGATCGGCGAGACGGAGGCGCAGGAGCTGCTTAGGTCGTTTTTCGCGCAGAAAAGAAAAGGATAGATCCCTTCAGGCTTCGCGCTTGTTGCAACATTCGGATCGGTATTTGCAAAAGGGTGAATATGAAAAGCCATGCCACCCTTGCGAGGCTGCACTTGGGGCGGTAAATGGCGGGGATCAGATAAGGAATTGTCGACATGTCCATTGACGAAAGCACCGCCGCGCGGGTTGCGAAACTGGCCCGTATCAAGGTTGAACCGGATGCGCTGCCTGCCTTGGCGCAGGAGTTCAACACCATTCTGGGGTTCATCGAGCAGCTCAACGAGGTGGATGTTGATGGGGTGGAGCCGATGACGTCGGTGACGCCTCAGGTGTTGAAACGCCGTGCGGATGTGGTCAATGACGGGGATCAGCAGGCGGCGGTTCTGGCCAATGCGCCTGATGCGCGCGAGGGATTCTTTGCAGTGCCAAAGGTGGTTGAATAATGTCTGATCTGAACAAAATGGGCCTGGCCGAGGCGCGTGATGCGCTGCGGTCGGGCGAGGTAACGTCAAAGGCGCTGACCGAGGCGTGTTTGAGCGCGATTGACGGGGCAGGGGCGCTGAATGCGTTTGTGCACCACACCCCCGAGATTGCGATGGAGCAGGCGGCGGCGGCAGATGCGCGGATTGCATCGGGCGACGCGCCCGCGATGTGTGGATTGCCGATCGGGATCAAGGATTTGTTCTGTACCAAAGGCGTGCCATCCCAAGCCGGATCGCGGATTTTGCAGGGTTTCTTGCCGCAATACGAATTTACCGTCAGCCAGAACCTGTTTGACGCAGGCGCGGTCATGCTGGGCAAGCTGAACATGGATGAATTTGCCATGGGGTCGTCGAACGAGACGTCCGTGTATGGCAATGTCGTCAACCCGTGGCGGCGCGGCAATGATGATGCACCTCTGACACCCGGCGGGTCATCAGGTGGATCAGCGGCGGCGGTTGCCGCAGACCTGTGTCTGGCGGCAACAGGGACGGACACAGGCGGGTCAATCCGCCAGCCTGCGGCGTTCACCGGAACTGTCGGGATCAAACCAACCTATGGCCGTTGTTCACGCTGGGGTATTGTGGCGTTCGCATCCTCGCTTGACCAAGCAGGGCCAATGACCAAATCGGTGCGTGATGCGGCGATCATGCTCGAGGCGATGTGCGGCCATGATGCCAAAGACAGCACCAGCGCCGATTTGCCGGTGCCAAACTTTGAGGCCGCCTTGACGGGTGATATTCGTGGCAAGAAGATCGGCATTCCCAAGGAATACCGCATGGACGGCATGCCCGAAGAGATCGAGACGCTGTGGCAAGACGGCATTGCGATGATGAAAGACGCAGGCGCGGAAATTGTCGATATCTCGCTGCCGCACACCAAATACGCGCTGCCCGCCTATTACGTGATCGCACCTGCCGAGGCGTCGAGCAACCTCGCGCGCTATGATGGCGTACGCTATGGCCACCGTGCCACGCTGGATCAAGGTGACGGCATCACCGAGATGTACGAGAAAACCCGCGCGCAAGGCTTCGGGCCAGAGGTTCAGCGCCGCGTGATGATAGGGACATATGTGCTGTCGGCGGGTTTCTATGACGCCTATTACAACCGCGCGCGGCGGGTACGGACCTTGATTAAACGCGACTTCGAGGATGTGTTTGCCCAAGGCATCGACTGTATCCTGACGCCTGCCACGCCGTCTGCCGCCTTTGGCCTTGGTGAAATGACCGATGCCGATCCGGTGGCGATGTATCTCAATGATGTGTTCACCGTCACGGTCAACCTTGCCGGATTGCCGGGCATTTCGGTGCCAACAGGGCAAAACGCGCAGGGGTTGCCTTTGGGTCTGCAACTGATTGGCCGTCCTTGGGAGGAAGCCGATTTGCTGTCTTCCGCTTATGCACTGGAACGCAGCGCCGGGTTTGTGGCCAAAGCTGATAAATGGTGGTAGGCAATGACCAACAAAGCAGTCAAAATAGAGCAAGTTACATGATAAAACGTACCCTTTCAGCCCTTTTAGCGACAGGCCTCGGGGTCTCCTTGTCTGCATGCCAGCCTGCGCTCCCGGATTCGGGCCGTGGTGTCGGGTTTGACGGCACATTCGAGCAACAGATGCAGCAGCGCGAGCGCGAAGCGGCATTGACCTCGGGGACCGCGGGCGGCGTCCCTGCGCCCTCGTCCGTGACCTCTGCGCCGTTGACGTCATTCGATGACGGCTCTCCCGAGGCGACAGCGGCACAAACGGCGCGGGTTCTTGCGGCAACCGGACCTGGCGCCGGCACCGGTCTGGGCTATGACGCAGGGTCAGGCACGGGGCTGCCACCTTTGGACGCGAGCCCGTCCAATGCGGCACCTGCGGTGATCAGCAGCACGGGCATTTCGAACGAGAACAACTTTGATGCGGTATCAGACACGCGCAGTATCGACGACGACAAGGCGCGTATCGCTTCCAACCGCGCGCAATACGAGGTGGCCCCGACAGAGGCTTTGCCGGACCGCACCGAAGCCGGACCCAATATCGTGGCCTATGCATTGCAAAACAACCAAGCGGTTGGCACCCAGGTCTACAAGCGCCTCGGTCTGAACAAAGCCAGCAAATTTGCGCGGGCCTGTGCCGAATACAGCCACCCCGATCAGGCGCAGACCGCCTTTCTTGAGGCGGGCGGGCCAGAGCGTGACCGCGCGGGGATGGACCCTGATGGCGACGGATTTGCCTGTTCCTGGGATCCCTCGCCTTTTCGTCGGGCGGCACAGGGCGGCTAAGCGGGTTTGACCGCTATCTTACAACATCCATCGCCCAATTGCGGGCCGCGCAGGGACGGGTTGCAGCCGGTTCTGATCGTGATCCACCATACCGCGATGCGCAGTGCTGCGGTGGCAATCGAGCGGCTCTGTGACCCGCAGGCGGAAGTATCGGCGCATTACGTGATCTCGGTCAAAGGTGAGATTACGCAACTGGTCCCCGAGGACCAGCGCGCGTGGCACGCAGGGGCAGGCACATGGGCCGGCATGAGCGATATCAACTCGCGCTCCATCGGGATCGAGCTTGATAACCGCGGGACACATCCATTTTCAGAGCCTCAGATGGCAGCGCTTGAAGTGTTGATGAAATCCATCATGGCGCGCTGGGATATTCCGCCCGAGGGTGTGATCGGACATTCCGACATGGCACCGGGGCGCAAAGCCGATCCGGGGCCGCATTTTGACTGGGCGCGTCTGGCGCGGCAGGGGTTGGCAAGTACCGGATCATCCGACATGAACACTGGCGATGTCAGCGAAAGCGCATTCACCGCACAGGCGCGCGCTGCGGGCTTTACCGTGCCCGCTGTTTTGGAAGACCTGCTCGCCAGTACGCGCTTGCGCTTTGCCCCGTGGCGGCAGGGGCCACTGTGTGCCGATGACATGGTGCTGGCCCACCGGATGATGCGCTGATCTGCATTTCTTTTTGGCCTTAAATATCCCTGCACGACATGAGCCCCATTGACGCCGCCTGCGTTGAAGCGGTACGCCCTTGCCACGCGCGGAAGGCTGGATGACCGCGGTTCTGGCAACAGGGTCGAGGAAAGTCCGGACTCCAAAAAGAAACGGTGCCGGGTAACGCCCGGACGGGGCAACCCGATGGACAGCGCCACAGAAAATAAACCGCCTTTGCGGCAGGTCGGGCAACCGAAACCACCGCGGATGGTAAGGGTGAAACGGCGGGGTAAGAGCCCACCGCGTTTGTGGCAACACGAACGGCATGGCAAGCCCCACCGGGAGCAATGCCAAATAGGGACCGCGTGTCGCCAGATCTTCGGGTGTGGGGGCAGGGCTGCTTTTGCCCCAGCAGGTCCGGGTTGGCAGCTATAGCGGCACCGGCAACGGTGTCGTCAGAGGAATGGTCATCCATGAGGGGCAACTCTCGGGACAAAATCCGGCTTACAGGCCTTCCGCGCATATTTTCTGGCCTATGCCGTTACGGCGGCACGATACGGGGTTGACTCGGGGCCGTGCAACGGTAGAACCCGAAACTCAGAGATTACGCGCGCCTATCAAGGGATACGCAGCGCCGCACAGGAGAAGACCTATGGCGAAGCCAACCACGATCAAGATCCGTCTGAACTCGTCCGCGGGCACAGGCCATTTCTACGTCACCAAGAAAAACGCCCGTACCATGACCGAAAAGATGGTTATCAAAAAGTACGACCCCGTGATCCGCAAGCACGTTGAATACAAAGAAGGCAAGATCAAGTAAGATCAGCCTTTTTAGCACGCCTGAAGGCCGCGCTGATGCGCGGTCTTTTGCGTTTGTGCGGTCGTCATCGGTAAATGGTGTTAGGTTTTAAGCCTGTGAGGCGTGATAGGTCTTGGTAAAAAGTGGCGGCACCGCCAATTCGGATATACGAGACAGGATTTCCCTGCATGTCGAGACGTCAAGATATGGCTCGGGGCCAGTTGCCCCAAACCTCTGATCCGGTAGAAATATTACGGGTTGCCAGACCCGTAACAGCAATCGCGATTGGTTACGGGGTTTAACGGACCCGCATTAACGCAGCCGCTGACCTGCGCGCGCCCCTAATCTGTACCCCGCAACACCGCGCCCTTGCGTCCCTTGCCACATCACGCGATAGTCGGCTATCCTGGCTGCCAAGGAACACAACATGCCACATTCTGTTATTTTTGCTCTGATCACGCTCGGATTTTTGTCCGCCTGCACCGGTATCGGTGGTCCGCCACCGGCTGCGGTCATCGGGGGGCAATATTCCGACAGCGTCGGATTTACCGGTATCGGTAACGAGCCGTTCTGATCCTGCACGGCCGCGCCTTTCAGATCTCTGGCGGCCTTTCGCTTGGCACACCTGCCAGTGTCGTATAGCGGCGGGTCTTTTTAGCTCGGTCGAAATGCAACACGCGGTCATGGTCCGGATAGGTCACTGTATCGGTCGGCGCACGTGTGCCGATCACCAGATAGCGCACCGGCGTATCGCTGATGTTGTGCAAGGTATGGGCCACCGCATCGCCCGCTTTCCAGCAGGCGGCATCGCCCGCTGTGAGGGTTGTCGCAACGCCATCCTCAAACGCCACCACTTCACCGCTTAAGATCAGCAGCATCTCGTCTTGCGTGGCGTGCCAATGGGCAAAAGACGACTTTGACCCCGGCGGCAATTCTTCGATGAACGCCCCAAACTGGGTGAGGTTGCCGGTATCGCTGATCAACTCCGCACTGTAGGGGCCGAGCGGGGCGTTCGGGCCTGACTTGTCGGTTTTGGCGGTGCCCGCCTTGATGATGGTCATGATTATCTCGCGCTCAGATACAGAGCGGCCTGTCATGGGTATCACATGAAAAAGGGCCGGTCCTTTGCAGAACCGGCCCCGTTATTTCAGACGTATCGAGAGGTTACTCTCGGTTGCCGAACAATTGCAGCAACATCATGAACATGTTGATGAAGTCGAGGTACAGGCTCAACGCGCCCATAATGGCGGCTTTGCCCAGCCATTCGGTATCACCGGTATGTGCATGTGCGATGTACTCGGTCTTGATCTTCTGCGTGTCATAGGCGGTCAGACCTGCAAAGATCAGCACGCCGATGGCGGAGACGGCGAACATCAGCGCACTGGATTGCAACCAGATGTTGACGATGGATGCCACGATCAAGCCAATCACACCCATGATCAGGAAACTGCCCCAACCCGAAATGTCACGCTTGGTGGTGTAGCCGTACAGCGACAGACCCGCAAAGGCGATCGAGGTGATCAAAAAGACCTGGATGATGGACTGACCGGTAAAGATCAAAAAGATCGAACTGATCGAGATACCCATCACAGCGGCAAAAGCGTAGAATACAAGCTGCGCTGTGGCAGCGGACATTTTGTTGATCATCGCACTGAAGGCAAAGACAAAGGCAAGCGGTGCGAACATCACAACCCATTTGAGCGGGGACGCGTAAAGTGTGTACCCGAAATCTGTCAGGTAATTATTCGCGTTGAGTTGCGCCGCAGCACCCGTTGGATCCGTTGTCACAGCCAGACCAGAGATCGCCCAAGCCGCAGCAAAGGTGATCAGCATGCCCACGGACATGGTGCCGTAGACTTTGTTCATATGAGCGCGCAGGCCTACATCTATGTCGGCGGCGCGGGTTCCGGTTGCACCCCGGATTGTATTCACGTCGGCCATTTGTGTCCTCCAAATTGGCTATGGGTTGCGTGTCATCACCATCAGGAGTGGCAATGAACACGATACTGCAACGAATATTGGGGGACTGCGGCCCTTTTTCAAGGGTTTAGTTACTTAAAACTGCGTCATATTGGCCCGATTAATCCCGCCAGTTCGCCGGTACGTCCCAAACCGCGCGCTTTACCTCGGTACTGGCCTGATTTGCGGTGACGCCGACGTCGTCAAGCTGGGCCGATGTCAGCTGTGCCAACGCACTGCGGCTGCGCCAAACTGCGAGTGCGCGCGCGATTGCCGCGCGCAACGACGTCTTGCGGGTGCTGTTCAAAGCGGTGGAGGTACAGGTGTTGCGGATCAGGGTGGTCATGGCGTCATTCCTTTAGGTTTTGTGATGCGATTCCATTTTGCATTTCGATGCTTGATATATGGAGGGGTGCGATGCATAATGAAAACGAATGTTTGTTATGGATGACATCAAGGGAATTGATATATGCGCAATCTCGACATCACCACGCTGAGGTCGTTCGTGGCGGTCGCGGATTCCGGCGGCGTCACGCGGGCGGCCGGATTTTTGCATCTGACCCAATCGGCGGTCTCGATGCAGCTCAAGCGGCTTGAGGAAATGCTGGGTCTTGATCTGCTCGACCGCACGGGGCGCACGATTGGCCTGACCGCATCGGGGGAACAACTGCTGGTCTATGCGCGGCGGATGATTGCGCTGAATGACGAGGTAATCGGCCGTCTGACCGATCAGGCCTACGAGGGTGAAATCAAGCTGGGTGTGCCGCATGATATTGTTTATCCGGCGATCCCGCAGGTGCTCAAACAATTCCACGCGGCCTATCCGCGCGTACGTGTGCTGCTTGAGGCGTCCTATACAAAGACGCTCAAAGACCAGTTTTCCAAAGGTGAATGTGATTTGATCGTGACCACGGAAACCGGGATGGATCAGGGCGGCGAAACCCTTGCTGTAAAAGAACTGGTCTGGGTAGGTGCGCCCGGCGGGGCCGCGTGGCGGCAACGCGCGCTGCGGCTGGCGTTTTGCAAACACTGCCTGTTCAGGCCGTTGATTGTCAAAGCGCTGGATGCGTCGGGCATCGCTTGGGAAATGGCGGTCGAGACCGAAAGCGACCGCACGATTGAAGCGGCGGTGAGTGCCGATCTGGCCGTGCACGCGATGATCGACGGGACCGAGCCGCCCTATCTGGAACAGGTGGACCACAACGGCGCATTACCGGTCTTGCCAAGCCAGCTGATCAACCTCTACGGCGCGCAGGGCACGCATGGCGAGGTCCATGCGACCTTGGCGGGCCTGTTGCGCAATGCGTTTCATACACCAGCGGCACGGTTGCGCGCTGTTTGATGGTTTTTCGCCCGATGTTCACGGTTTTTTAACCTGTCCGGCAGATCGCTTTCGCACCCGCTGGGAGAATCACTTTCGACGCGCTCTCTCGGGGCGTGTGGCGGCATCGCTTGTCTTTCAGAGCTTTGGTGGCGGTTTTTTGCGCGCGGATTTGCCCGCTTGGATTGTGACAGTTTCCGGCACGGTCCTGCCCCGCATCAAACCTTGCAACAGCAGTCAGATGCTTGAGATATCAAGTTTTTATATGTCCTCACCGTCTTCGGGGTGCAGCATTCGCAGTCAGGATTCACCGCCGGTTAACCCCCAGGGTTGTAGGCAGGTTTGCGCGCTTGGGTTCCGGTCACGCTAATTTTGTTTGATGTGCGTTGGGTATTTCGTATGTTAAGGAACGATGTCGGTTTAGGAAACGTATGTTTCCGACTGTTAAAACGTAACGATTGACTGATTTTTGGTTCATACAAGCAAGGAAGCGAAACGAGATGGCTCACAAGGTAGACGTCCACGTCGGAAAACGCATTCGCCAGCGCCGCTGGCTGACAGGAATGACGCAACAGGGTCTGGCCGATCATGTCGGGATCAAGTTCCAGCAAATACAAAAATACGAGACCGGTGCAAACCGTGTCAGCGCATCACGGCTTTGGGATATTGCCGATGCGCTGGACGTGGATGTGTCGTTTTTCTTTGAAGGTATCAAATCCGACGCAGAACTTGCCGCTGCGGGTGATGCCGCTGTGCCCAACGATATGATGGGTGACAAAGAGGCTATGGATCTGGTGCGGTCGTATTACGCGATCCCCGAAAACCAGCGCCGCCGGTTGTTCGAACTTGCACGGGTTTTAAGCGACGTTGCATGACCCGGCTGAATTCAAGCCCCGGAAATTGCATCCGGGGCTTGAACTTACCTGACCCTGCTGTCACGCCAGCGCGATGAACACATCAAACACATTTGACCCCGAGGTCCGGCGCGTTGCACATCTGATGGCGGATGCGGCGCGGCAGGTGATTTTGCCGTTCTTCCGCACGGCGGCCCTGACGGCGGACAACAAGCTAAGCCAGGGCTATGACCCTGTAACAGAGGCTGACCGCGCGGCTGAACGTGCGATGCGCGACATTCTGGCGGTCGAGCGCCCGGATGATGCAATTCTGGGCGAGGAATATGGTGCCAAGACCGGCACATCGGGCCTGACATGGGTGCTCGACCCGATTGACGGCACACGCGGATTTGTCAGCGGCACGCCGACCTGGGGCGTGCTCATTGCCGTGTCGGACGCCTCGGGGCCATTTTACGGGATCATCGACCAGCCCTATATCGGCGAGCGGTTCGAGGGGGCACCCGACGGTGCCCGGATGACAGGCCCGCTCGGCACACGCGCACTTGTCACGCGACCCGCCCGTGATCTGGGCGAGGCGATTGTTTTTACCACATTTCCCGAAGTCGGCAGTGCGATGGACGGGACAGGCTTCAAAGCGGTGTCATCAAAGGCCAAGCTGACGCGCTACGGCATGGATTGTTATGCCTATGCGCTGCTTGCGGCGGGCCAGATTGATCTGGTGATCGAATCGACGTTGCAAGCCTATGATATTCAGGCCCCGATTGCCGTGATCCATGCCGCAGGCGGTATCGTGACCGACTGGCAAGGCGGACCCGCGCATGAGGGCGGTCGCGCGTTGGCGGCGGCAAATACGCATATCCATGCGCAAGCCCTGGCGATTTTGAAAGATTATTGACCCTATTGCAGGTAGAAGTGTAGGCTTGCGGCACGCTGGTTCTGAGCCTGTTTTCCACCCGCGTTTCACCTTTGCATGAGGCGGGCCAGCGACGTATCGGTGGATGATGCCTGAAATTCTAATAAAAAATGCAGATACAATTCTGACAATGGACGATGCACGCCGTGAATTGTGCGGTGCCGATATCCTGATCCGCGAAGGGGTGATCATTGGCGTGGGCGCGGGCCTGACCACCACAGGCGAGGTCATCAATGCGCAGGGCTGCGTTGTCACGCCCGGCTTGGTCAATACGCATCATCACTTGTACCAGACGCTGACCCGCGCGGTGCCGGGCGGTCAGGACGCGCTGCTGTTTGGCTGGTTGCAAACACTTTATCCGATCTGGTCGCGGTTTACGCCCGAACATATGTTTGTGTCCGCACAGATCGGGCTGGCGGAGCTTGCCCTGTCAGGCTGCACGTTATCGTCGGATCATCTGTACCTGTATCCCAACGGCGCGCGGCTGGAGGATACCATCCATGCTGCTGCGGAGCTGGGCCTGCGGTTTCATCCGACGCGCGGTGCGATGAGCATCGGGGTCAGTGCAGGCGGTCTGCCGCCCGATGATCTGGTCGAGGATGAGACGGCCATTCTGGAGGATTGCATCCGCGTGGTTGACGGGTTTCATGACCCATCCGAAGGGTCGATGTGCCGCGTCGGGATCGCACCTTGTTCGCCGTTTTCTGTCAGCCGCGAGTTGATGCGCGATGCAGCGCTGCTGGCGCGCGACAAGGGCGTTATGTTGCACACGCATTTGGCTGAAAGTGACGAGGACATCGCCTATAGCCTTGAAAAATTTGGCTGTCGTCCCGGTCAGTATGCCGAAGAGTTGGGCTGGGTCGGGCCGGACGTCTGGCATGCGCATTGTGTGAAACTCGACGCCAGCGAGATTGACTTGTTCGCGCGCACGGGCACCGGTGTTGCGCATTGTCCGTGCTCGAACTGCCGGCTTGGGTCCGGCATCGCCCCTGTGCGTGCAATGCGAGATGCGGGGGTGAAGGTGGGCATCGGTGTTGACGGATCGGCCAGCAATGACGCGGGCAATCTGGTGGCCGAGGCACGCATGGCGATGTTGTTGCAACGGGTCGCAAACGGGGCGGATGCGATGTCGGCGCGCGAGGCGCTCGAGGTTGCCACGCGCGGCGGCGCGGACGTGCTGGGGCGGCCCGAGTGCGGGCGGCTGGCCGTGGGCAAGCGCGGTGATGTGGCGATCTGGGATGTTGCCGGACTGGCGTCGGCGGGGTCCTGGGATCCGGCGGCCTTGTTGCTTGCAGGGCCCACGGTCGTGCGGGATTTATGGGTTGAAGGACGCCAGATTGTGCGCGACGGTCAGATCACAACGATTGATCTGGGCGCACAGGTTGCGCGGCAGAACACATTGGCAAAGGAGTTGAGGGAGGCGATATGAAATTTCTGATCTACGCTTTCGCAGGAATTGTATTGGCGTTCCCCGCAGCAGCAGACACCGCCGCAACCCAGAGCCTTAACGCGTTGCGCACGAGCAACGGTAAATCGCCCGTGGCCTATTCACCCGCCTTGGAACGTGCGGCACAAGCCCATGCCGACGATATGGCCACGCGGGGGTTTTTTGCGCATGAGGGCAGCAACGGGTCGCAGGTGTCGGACAGGGTTAATGCGCAAGGCTATAAATGGTGTTTCGTCGCCGAAAACATCGCCAAGGGGCAACCGGATTTGGCGCAGGTGATGCAGGGCTGGACCAAGTCCAAGGGGCATTACCGCAATATGGTACATAAATCCGCGCGCGAGTTCGGTCTGGCGCGGGGGCAGGGCAATATCTGGGTGATGGTGCTGGCGCAGCCGTGTTGAGGTAACGGGGCGGCCAAGGCCGCGCGTGACTTTATTTTGTGGATGAAGGGGCTTTGCCCCCTCAAACTCCCCCGAGTATTTAAAGCGAAAAGAATTATGGGGTGCGGCGTTGGCCCATCACCCAGACGTCTTGGACGGCACGGTCGTCGCCCATCATGATGGTGGCGAACAGGCTTTCCCAGATGTCGGACGCATTGGCGGCGCGCTGTGCGATGGCGGGGGTCGAGGCGAGGTCGAGAATGGTAAGGTCGGCTTCCATGCCTGCCGCCAGAGTGCCGATGTGGTTTTGCTGGTGCAAGCTGCGGGCAGAACCAGCGGTGGCGAGCCAGATCAGTTGGGCCGCGTGCAGCGGCGTGCCGCGCAACTGGCCGATCTCGTAGGCGGCAGCCATGGTGCGCAGCATTGAAAACGACGATCCGCCGCCCGTGTCCGTTGCCAGACCGCAAGGGATGCCCCGTGCGGCAAGGCCCGCCATATCGAACAGGCCCGAGCCGATGAAAGTATTCGAGGTCGGGCAATGGACCAAGGCCGCACCGGTTTCCGCGATACGGTCAATTTCACGCGGCTCAAGATGGATGGCATGGCCAAAAAGCGCGCGCTCGCCGATCAACCCGTGTTGTTCATATGTATCCAGATAGTCGCGCGCGGCAGGGTGCAGGTCACGGACCCATGCGATTTCGTCCAGTTGCTCGCTCAGGTGCGTCTGCATCAGGCAGTCGGGGTTTTCGTGCCAGAGGGTGCCAAGGGCAGCGAGTTGTTCGGGTGTCGAGGTGGGCGAGAAACGCGGTGTGATCGCATAGACCGCGCGGCCTTTGCCATGCCACCGCTCAAGCAGGGCTTTGCTGTCGTCATAGGCTGACTGCGCCGTGTCGCGCAGGGCGTCGGGCGCGTTGCGGTCCATGCAGGTTTTGCCAGCGATGATGCGCTGGCCCCGCACCGCGGCGGCGTTGAACAGTGCGTCAACACTGTGCGGATGGATCGTGCAATAAGACGCGACCGTGGTGGTGCCATGGTCCAGCGTCAGGTCGAGATAACGCTCGGCAATGGCATCGGCATAGGCCGGATCAGACAGGCGAATTTCCTCGGGAAAAGTATATGTATTCAGCCAGTCAATCAGGCGTTTGCCCCATGAGGCGATGATTGCAGTTTGCGGATAATGCACATGGGCGTCCACAAATCCCGGACAGATCAGGGTGTCATCGCCGTATGCCGTGACCACAGCGTGAGGGTGGCTTTTGCACAAGCTCTCCGCGTTGCCGACCGCCACGATCCTGCCGTTTTCGATCAGCACACTGCCGGAGGTGTCGATGTCGATCGCATCTTGCCAGGGCTGCATCATAGGATCGCCGCGAAAGCGCAGGGTCGGGCCGGTGAGGAGGGTCTGTTGTGTCATCGCGTGATATTATTGCGGTCGCAAGGGGGCCGCAACGGTCAAGTCACGTGAACATCCATTGTGTCTGAAACACCACGTCCCTATGGTCGCGCAAAAGCTGAGGGGCGCGTGATGACAGATCAAACCGAAGACCTAGAGTTGGCCCTTGAAGAAGAAGACGAGGCGGAGGCCTACCAGCTGGACCGCAAGGCCGTTGCCGCGATTCTGGAGGCCGTTGAGGCAGGCGATCAGGTCACATTGACCGCTTTGATGGAGCCGTTGCACGCCGCAGACATCGCCGACCTTCTGGAACAGATCGACAAGGAAGACCGCTCGGCGCTGGTGCGGCTTTATGGCCACGAGTTTGACGGCGAAATCCTGACCGAACTTGACGAATCCATCCGTGAGGACGTGATCGCGGTGCTGTCGCCACAGGTGCTGGGCGATGCGGTCCGTGAGCTGGACAGCGATGATGTTGTCGACCTGATCGAGGATCTGGAAGACGACCAGCAGGCCGCGATTTTGGGCGCGCTTGCCGATGTCGACCGCGCCGCTGTACAACAATCATTGAGTTATCCGGAGTATTCCGCAGGCCGCCTGATGCAGCGCGAGGTGGTGATGGCCCCCGAGCATTGGACCGTGGGGCAGGCGATTGACCACTTGCGCGACACCAAGGAAGAAGACCTGCCGGACCAGTTTTACCACATCATCATGGTCGATCCGCGCCTGCATCCGGTGGGCAATGTCACGCTGGGCAAATTGATGCGCTCCAAACGCGCCACGATGCTGCGCGACATTCTGGAGGAGACGTTTCAGGTCATTCCCGCGATGCGCGACGAGGGCGATGTGGCCTATGCGTTCAACCAGTATCATCTGATTTCGGCACCTGTTGTCGATGACGAGGGCCGCCTGATCGGGGTGATCACGATTGATGACGCGATGGCGGTGCTGGATGACGAGCACGAGGAAGACATCCTGCGTCTGGCGGGTGTGGGGGAAGGGTCGCTTTCTGACCGCGTGATCGAGACCACTAAGCAGCGCTTGCCGTGGCTGGCGGTAAACCTTGTCACGGCGATTGCCGCGTCGATGGTGATCGCACAGTTCGAAGTGGCGCTGGCGCAGATTGTGGCGCTCGCGGTTTTGATGCCGATTGTCGCGTCAATGGGCGGCAATGCGGGCACCCAAAGCCTGACCGTGGCGGTGCGCGCGATTGCCACCAAGGATTTGACCGGGTCCAACGTCTGGCGGGTGATCCGGCGCGAATGTCTGGTGGGGCTGGTGAACGGTCTGATCTTTGCCGTGATTATGGGCATCGTGGGCTACGTCTGGTTCGGCTCGCCCGTGCTGGGTTATGTGATTGCCACGGCGATGGTGATCAACATGGTGGTGGCCGGTTTGGCAGGTACTGGCATCCCGATTTTGCTGGAACGGGTTGGCGTTGATCCCGCACTGGCATCGGGGGCGTTTGTGACGACGGTGACGGATGTTGTTGGCTTCTTTGCCTTTCTTGGTTTGGCGGCGGCGGTGCTGTTGTGAGCGATCTAGCCGCGATCAAGGATGCCGCGCGAAAGGCGGCGTTTGCGCGGCGCAAGCCTTTGTTCGAGAGCGCGATTGCGGCGCAGGCTGGGTATCTGAGCGAGGTGTTGGCAGGCTACCGCGGTGTGCCGCTGTCAGGCTTCATGCCGATCCGTACCGAGATTGATCCGGTGCCCGCGATGGTCGAGGCCTGTGCGCATGGGCCTGTGGGTGTGCCGGTGATCATCAGGGCTGGCCAGCCGCTCAAGTTTTCGCGCTGGACGCCGGACACGGAGATGAAGGCGGGGGCGTTTGGGGCGATGATCCCGCAGGTCGAGGACTTTTTCGAGCCCGAGATTTTGATTGTCCCGCTGTTGGCATTCAACCGCTCGGGCGGGCGGCTGGGGTATGGCGGCGGGTTTTATGACCGGACGCTGGAGTTGTTGCGGGCCAAGCGGGCGACACTGGCGATCGGGTTCGCGTTCGCGGGGCAAGAGGTGGAGGATCTGCCGCTTGAGGCGACGGATCAGCCGTTGGATATGATTGTGACGGAGGTGGGGGTGATCGAGGTTGCGGGGTAGGGGGTGGATTTTTCGGTAAGGCACATTCTCGAAAAGTCAAAAACCTTCAACAACTTTATGGGTTTTGAACAGGGTCTGTGGCAGCAATAAAACGAATGGTTTGTTAATGTGCCAAAAAGGAGGGTTTGTTAACCCATTCTCTTTCTTGTCCTTCGGGGCATTCTAGCAGTCAACTATAACTGCTCCATTACCATTTCAAACATCCAGTCCCCGACAATACGCCGTGAGGCGCGTGGGTTAAATGCCTCTGCATGAGTAAAACCATCACTTGTCGGGACAGACATGACCGGCACATGTTTGCCGGAGCCAGAATGCACCGTTCCGTCACCACGTGCGCTTGGATCTTGGATTTCAAACCTTTGATATGTCCTCACCAAATCCTGCAAGCCACTACTCAGTACATTTTCGATCCTGATGTGGCCGTTATGCCCGCTCACAGAATAGGCGTCGCCGGGCACTGGAACAGAGTCTGCCATAGTTTGCTGCCAAACCACGTAATCCCATGCTTCAAATGAGGCACTATCTGAATAGAACATACGTGTGTTTGGATGAAACCCGTTTGTACCAAGACTGCCGTGATAGGATGCCGCTTTATTCAGTTGAACGACATAATCTTGAAACGCGCGGGCAGTGCTGATTGAACTTGGATCCAGAAACTCCGCGTAAATCGGACGCCACCAGTTCTGTTGGTCGAGGTACAGGCTACCATAAGGGTTGCCGCTTGGCTCTGACACTGTGGTTTGGCCGTTGTGCGCACGAACTTTTAACCATTCAGAACCACCATCGACACAGCGGTGGCGCATATTCGGCAGCAGCTGCAAAGGACCAGGGCAATTGCCGGCTGTCGCAGTTGTTTCTCGCTGGTTTGCACCCAAAACATGGCGTTCGATAAATCCCTTAGGTCCAACTTCTTCAAATCCCGCCAACAATCTCTTGTATAAGGCGGGCGCACCATCGGTGGGCATCGCACCATGGATGATGCCGTGCACTTTACCTGTACCGCCATGAATTTGCGTATAAGCACGGCTAACAAGGCCACCCATAGAATGCGTGATAATGATGGGCTTTAGAACGCGTATATTCTGACCGGCATATTTAGCCTCAGTGCCGGAAATTGCCGCAGCCACGACATCATCTAAAGACTTTCCAGCTTCCGAATTATCATTCGTCCAATTGTAAGGGTGAGCCCAAACTTCGTAGTTTAAGTTAAAGCACCCCGGAGGTAGATCAGAAGATACGGGTTGCTGAGCTGTGTTTTGAAGCCAGATTAGAAAACCGCGATAAAACCCCTGCAACACGCCACCCCAGCCGCGATCAAACTGCTCTTGCGTTAGATTGTTACCAACAGTGCCTGGGTGAACAGTGAGGTAGTTTGACGTAAAGCCAATACCCGGCCCGCCGACAAGGCTGAGGCGCTTTTCAACAGCATCAGACGATGCCAACGTCCTGACATTACCCAATGAATCAGGGTCAAAAACAACCGGCCCGCTCTCACCCTGTCGAAGGCGACTTCCCATAATACCGGGGATAAAAACGATGGGTACAGCAACCGGTTCAGGGCAGCTCATGACAGCTTCATCTATCATGATTCAATTACTCATTCTGAAACTAGACAAAATTTGCTCCCAGATCGCATTAAATTGGGCAGGCTCCATCATAGAGCTCCCTTCCAATGCGCGTTGATCTGTCAACCGAACGCGGAGGTCCATTTCGACATCTGAAGCCTTGGGTTTACCGCCAGCTCGTAAAAGAAACTCTTGCACCTTAGTATTTGATCCTCTCAGGGTTTCTCCTTCTAGGTTGGCAACCACAACACGAGACGCATCAGGATCAGAAAAGGACTGTCTTTCTGGAAGTGCAGGAGCGCCGGGTAGACGCGATAAAATGGCAATATTCAGCGCAAACGGTCCCACATCAGGATCAACAAACATCATCGACACTGCCTCGTTGCCAATGGGCAGCGCCACAAAAGAATCTGGCAAGCAAACGCCCACGTCACTGAACCTCTGGCCTTGCGAACGCGGTCGCACTGCACGTGCTACCAATGCAACATGCGTTCTGTCGCGTTCGACAAATGCGCCCTCTACAAACCCTACAACACGCAACATTTCTCCTTCAGAGAGAACATAAACCTCTTCGGTAAAATCAGCACTTTTGTATCCAAGATTAGGGAACCCGGCTTTCCACATGAGAGACATAACCCCATCTCTCCCCGATGTTGCTACCAGCTCTGGAATCGCACCATCTGCGTTCGGTGTGCCGGCTGCAAGTGTACGACGGCGTTGCTCGAACAGATCAGACAACGCTCTTTGATCACCAGAACCCAGCCTCTCAATCTGCACGGTTCCAATACTGCCGCTGCCACCCTGAGGTTCAAGATTGGTAGGAAGATCCACCAGATAACGCCCGATGCACCAAGTATTTGTTTTTTCAAAACTCTCTGCCATTGTCTCAACCCGCATTCCAAATAACGATCCAGCACTGAGGCAGATCGCAAAAATATAAGTAATCAAACGCCGCTTCACTGTCATTTAAGCTCGAACATCTTTTGCAATTTCCATAGCCTTATCCCGGCTCCCGATGCTGTGTCGGATAATATCTCAGTCGCAAGTGTCACTCTATTGTTAAAGTACGCTTGGAGGTATAATTGCATCGCAACCAATCGCTGTTCGGTCTGTTTAAACCCTTTCGAAAAAAGCCAATTTCGCAAATCGACAAGCTGCTGGTCATCGATAGATTGATCATTTTGAAAGGGTGCCGTTCTGCGAAGCGCGGTGATTTCTTCCCGACACTTTCGATGGCTCGTCGCAGTATCCAAAGCCCCCAAAAACGCAGTGGATAAGCGTGGCACTGCATTTGTGGCGAATGTGGTATGACACGGCTGATACTGTAAAACCTTTGAGGCCGTGATATCGATAACAAATATCCCCTTGATCTCAACGCCTCTGCTAAAAAACATCGCATTGGCCAAGTCGTCAAAGAGCCCGCTACCAAGATTCGCTAAAACCTGACGTTCCCAGTATCGAAAATAATACCATTTTTGATTTTCGTCCTGCACTTTTGTGAGCTTACGGAAGTGCTTCCATACATCATCAAGGGTTCCGCGTGATCGTAGGTAAATCCCCGGCTCGCTGCCCCACAGGTGCCATGGCGTAGTTGAAAGGGTGAACATGTTACGATTAAAGGTGTTTCCGTCTTGCAGCCGAACAAGCCACGGCGCGACGCTTTTTAGCTCATCTTCTGCTTTCCCCTTGAACAGACAGCGGTGATCCAAGCCAGACGTATCCAGCATTTCTGGCAGGTTCGTGACCTTGGCTGCATCAAGGATAGCGTAGGTATGCAAAGGCGGCACTTTTGCAGAATCGCCCTTGGAATTTGCCAGTTCGTCCTTTGTCGGCTCCGGCTGCCCGAATAGCGCCTCATAAAGCGCATCCGGAACAGTCTTGGGAACGGCAACGCCGAACTGATCGTCCAGCGGCTCTACGCCGTCGATAATCTCTATCAGCAACGGAGATTCAGCAGGCTTTTCCGGGGCAGGCGCCTCCTCCGTCCAATAATCAAAATCATCCTCTGCGTTCACGCCACGCCGTCCTAGCAATGTTATGTCTAAAATCGCACCTTACATATCTTACGTGGAACCTTCCACAACTCAAAGTCGTACCCCTAGATACGATACACAAGGTATCCTTAGCCTAAATTTGCGCGGCTACCTCCCAAAAACGACCGTTTGTTGAACGGCTTCCCGAAATTTACATCAAGACATTTTCAACGCACCCACACTTTACCCGAAAATCTGCAAACCAACTACCTTTCCCAGCCCTCATTCCCCCTTGCCCTCGTCCATTCCTCACCCTAACGCTACCCCTCATGAAAATACTCTTTCTTGGCGATGTGATGGGCCGCGCCGGGCGTCGTGCCGTTACGGAAAATCTGGCGCGATTGCGCACGGAATGGAAACTCGATTTCGTCGTGGTGAACGGCGAAAATGCGACCAGCGGCATGGGGTTGTCGGGGGATCACGCCAAGACGCTGCTCGAGGCCGGTGCCGATTGTCTGACGCTGGGCGATCATGCGTTTGACCAAAAAGACATGCTGAGTTTTATCGAACAGGAACCGCGCGTGATCCGGCCCTTGAACTTCTCGAAAAACGCACCGGGCAAAGGCGCGCGGCTGTTTACCACCAAGACCGGCAAAAAGGTGTTGGTGACGCAGGCCTTGGGCCAGGTGTTTATGAAACGCCCCTTTGATGATCCGTTCTCAGTGTTGGACCCGGTGTTGAAAACCCATCCTTTGGGCGGGATGGCACAGGCGGTCATTGTGGATATGCATTGCGAGGCGACTAGCGAAAAGATGGCGATGGGCCATTGGTGTGACGGGCGCGCGTCGCTTGTGGTGGGCACGCATACGCATGTGCCGACCTCCGACGCGATGATCCTGCCGGGCGGCACGGCGTATCTGAGCGATGCAGGCATGTGTGGTGATTACAATTCGGTGATCGGGATGGACAAGACCGAGCCGTTGCGCCGCTTTATCACGGGCATGCCCAAGGAACGGTTCACGCCTGCGAACGGCGAGGCGACGCTGTCAGGTGTGTATATCGAAACCGACGACCGCACCGGGCGCGCCACGCGCATACAACCGATCCGTCAGGGCGGGTTGTTACAGGCCAGCGCCCCATGACATTGCTATGACACTGTTATGACACGGCGCGAGGTGCTGTTTTATTCAGCGTTTCTGGTGCTGATGGGCGCGGGCTGGGGCATCACCCAGCCGTTTACAAAGATCGCTGTCAGCACGGGATACGGTCATTTCGGTCTGGTGTTCTGGCAGATGGTCATCGGCGCGGTGCTCATGGGGGTAATCTGTGCTGCGCGGCGCGTGGCTTTGCCGCTGAACATGCGCACTCTGCGGCTCTATCTGATCCTTGCGCTGGTCGGCACGGTCCTGCCCAATTCGATTTCCTATCAGGCGGCGGTGTTTTTACCTGCGGGCATCATGTCGCTGCTGATCAGCACGGTGCCGATGTTTGCCTTTTTGATCGCGCTGATGCTCGGGAACGATCATTTTCGTTGGCGGAGGTTGTTGGGGCTGGCGTTCGGGTTGGTCGGCGTGCTGCTGATTGTCGCCCCTGCGGTGGATCTGGGCCAGAACATTCCGGTGGGCTGGGCCGCAATATACCTGATCACAGCGCTGTTTTACGCGTTCGAGGGCAATTACGTCAACAAATGGGGCACCGAAGGGTTGGACCCGTTTCAGGTGATGTTGGGCGGGTCACTGGCAGGTATCGTGATTGTGGCCCCGCTGATGCTGGCACAGGGGCATTACATCGCGCCGGTCTGGCCTTTACCGCCCGCGCAACTGGCGCTTGTTGCAAGCTCGATTGTGCATGTATTTGTCTATGCGGCCTATGTCTGGCTGGTGGGGCGCGCGGGTGCGGTGTTTGCGGTGCAGGTCAGCTATATGGTCACGGGGTTTGGTCTGATCTGGGCCAATCTGATCCTGGGCGAGGCCTATGCGCCAACGATCTGGCTGGCGCTGGCTGCGATGTTTGCGGGCATGTATCTGGTCCAGCCGCGTCCCAAAGTCATGCTTGCGGCGACCCCTGCGATGGGCGAAACTAAAGCCTGAAATTTCAAACCACTTAGGGTCTTTGCATGTTCTTTTTCAGTATGTCCCAGACCGAAAGTGCGATTATTGCACTGGCCGTCGTGGTGGTGATGTTCATCCTGTTTCTGCGCGAAACGCTGCCCACCGAAGTGGTGGCGCTGGCGGGGGCGGCAAGCCTTTTGGCGCTGGGTATCCTGCCTTATGACGACGCACAGGCGGTGCTGTCGAACTCGGCCCCCTGGACGATTGCTGCGATGTTCATCGTGATGGGCGCACTGGTGCGCACAGGCGCGCTTGATGTCTTGACGCGGATGGCGGAGCGCTATGCGCGCACGCATCCGAAATCCGCCGTCGTGGGGGTCATCCTGTCGGTGATGGGGGCCTCTGCGATCATGAACAACACGCCTGTGGTGGTCGTGATGATCCCTGTTGTCGTGCAGTTGAGCAAAACGCTTGGCACCAAGGCGTCCAAGCTGCTGATCCCGCTGTCTTATGCCGCGATCATGGGCGGGTCGCTGACCCTGATCGGGACATCGACGAACTTGCTGGTGGACGGTGTGGCGCGGTCCCAGGGGATGGAGCCGTTCGGGATTTTCGAGATCATGCCGATTGGTCTGGTCGTCTGTGCATGGGGCCTGATCTATATGGCGCTGTTCGGGCGCAAGCTGTTGCCGGACCGCGACAGCATGGCCAATATGCTGTCGGACCGCTCCAAGATGAAGTTTTTCACCGAGGCCGTGATCCCGCCGGACAGCAACCTGATCGGGCGCGAGGTGCTGGATGTGCAGTTGTTCAAGCGCGAAGGCGTGCGGCTGATCGACGTGGTGCGCGGCGATGTGTCGTTGCGCCGTGCCTTGCAGGATGTGACCTTGCAGACCGGCGACCGCGTGGTGTTGCGCACAGAGATGACGGAACTTTTGAGCCTTCAGGCCAACAAGGAACTCAAGCGCGTGGACCAGTTGTCTGCGGTCGAGACAACAACTGTTGAAGTGCTGATCACGCCCGGATGCCGGATGGTGGGCCGCTCGCTCGGGTCGATGCGTCTGCGGCGGCGGTACGGGGTCTATCCGCTGGCGGTGCACCGTCGCAACCAGAATATCGGTCGGCAACTGGATGAACTGATCGTCAAGGTAGGTGATACGCTGCTGCTTGAAGGGGCGGGCGAAGACATCGCGCGGCTGTCGACGGATATGGATATGGTGGATGTAAGCCACCCATCTGCGCGCGCGTACCGCCGTGGCCATGCGCCGATTGCAATTGCCGCACTCGCGGGCATCGTGATTTTGGCGGCGCTGAATGTCGCCCCGATTTTGCTGCTGGCCGTGATTGCGGTTGCCGTGGTGCTGGTGACAGGCTGCATCGACGCGGAAGAGGCGTTCAGTTTCGTGGACGGGCGCCTGTTGGCGTTGATCTTTTCGATGCTGGCCGTCGGGGCGGCCTTGCAGAATTCGGGCGCAATTTCGCTGATCGTGGATAGCATTGCGCCGACGTTGGGAACAATGCCGCCCACAGTGGTGATTTTCTGCGTGTTCCTGCTCACCACGACCCTGACCGAGATTGTCTCGAACAATGCGGTTGCGGTGATCATGACCCCGATCGCGATCAGCCTTGCCGCAGCCCTTGGCATTGACGCGCGGCCCTTGGTTGTGGCGGTGATGATCGCGGCGTCCTGTGCCTTTGCCACGCCCATCGGCTATCAGACCAATACGCTGGTCTACGGCCCCGGCGGATACCGCTTCACCGATTTCATGCGCATCGGTATTCCGCTCAATCTTACAATGTCCGTGATCGCCTCTGCTGTCATTCCGTTTGTGTTTTAGCGAACGGGGGTGGGCGGTGCGCCCACCTTACGATCTGACAAACATATGTAGCGCGCACATCAACCGGCCCGCAGGAGTATTTAAGAGTCTGATCGGAAATGAGTTGAGTGAATTCAGTAGGTTGTGATTCTGTTCGGTTGGAAGCTGAACGGAGATCAAAATGGCCTGGACTGAATTCACCCGAAAACTACATGAGCGCGATACGCCCCGATATTCAAGTGATGTAACGGATGTGGAGTGGTCGATAATAGCGCCATTTCTGCCCAGCCCCGACCATCTTGGCAGGCCGCGCGAAGTTGAACTGCGCGGTGTGTGGAATGCGATCCAGTACATCGCATCGGCGGGGTGCGCATGGTCGCTTTTGCCAAAAGACTTCCCGCCAGTATCGACGGTTCGATACTATTTCTACGGTTGGCGCGACAACGGTCTGCTGGCCGAGATTAATCGGGAACTGGTTGCACTGGCGCGTGAAACTGAAGGTCGGAACCGCCAGCCAGCAGCGGGTGTGATTGATAGCCAAAGCGTGAAAACCACTGAAAATGGCGGGATATGCGGCTATGATGCTGGCAAACGTATCAAGGGCCGCAAACGTCACATCATGACCGACACCTGCGGGCATTTGATTGCACTCCGCGTTCATTCCGCCAGCATTCAGGACCGTGACGGCGCACCGGCGGTGTTCCATCAACTGGCCCGGGAGGCTCCAAAGCTGCGCCATGTTTTTGCGGATGGAGGCTATGCCGGGCCGAAACTGCGCGATGCTCTGACCAGTATTGGCCGCTGGGTCATTCAGATCGTGAAACGCTCCGACACCGCCGAAGGTTTCGAGGTTCTGCCCCGTCGGTGGGTTGTCGAACGCACTTTCGCCTGGCTCGGAAGATGTCGCCGTCTGGCAAAGGATTGGGAGAGAACAATCGAAAGCGCCGAGGCATGGGTTCTCATCGCTCACATCAGGCGTATGACAAGGGTGCTCGCAAGAGATTGAAATGCCTCAGCTCATTTTGAATCGGACTCTAAGGCGAAAAGAAGCACAAGGTCATCACTTCTTTTCGCCTTAAATACTCCTGTATAACCCTCTGGCCTTAGCCCGACGATGCTTTTACCGCGTAAGGTGGGCGCACCGCCCACCCTCACTGCCTGCGAAACCAGACCACAAACGGGGATACCACCAGACACATCGTGATGGCATATACGGCAGAGCGCAGAACGATGGTGAGCACGATATCCACGGGTTACTCCTCGCCGGTCGGATTACCCTATGACGGGGTGCAGATTCCCGGACGTTTGATAGGCCTGTATCACAGCGGCCAGAAGAACAGAATGGCGGGAATTGCGACGGCCACCACGATAATCTCGAGCGGCAGACCCATGCGCCAGTAATCCCCGAAACTGTAGCCTCCCGGACCAAGGATCAGCGTATTGTTCTTGTGTCCAATCGGCGTCAGGAACGCGCTGGAGGCAGCCACGGCCACCGCCATCAGAAACGGATCGGCAGAGACATCCAGCGACTGCGCCATCTGGATGCCCACAGGGGCCGCAACAATGGTGGTCGCCGTGTTATTGAGCACATCGGACAGCGTCATCGTCACCAGCATCAGCACGGTCAGCACGATCCATGGCGCATAGCCGGCGGTCAGGCTCAGCAATGCCCCCGAAATCAGCTCGGTGCCGCCCGAGGTTTCCAGCGCCGCCCCCAGCGGGATCATCGAGCCCAGAAGCACAATGACAGGCCATTCGATATTGGTATATAGTTCGGACAGCGGTACAATTTTGACCAGCACATAAGCGATAACCACCAGCCCCAAGGCGATGGGCAGATAGATCAGGCCGACCGACGCCGCCGCAACCGCCGCACCGAACAGTCCAATCGCCAGCCAGACCTTGGAATTTTCAGTCACCGCCAGACCGCGATCCGCCAAGGGCAAGACACCCAGCCAGTCGGTGACATGTGCCGCCATATCGCGCGGGACCAGCAGCAACAGGATATCGCCCGCCTTGAGGTCGGTGTTGCGCAGTTGCGAAGTGATCTTGCGGCCCTGTCGCGAGATGCCCAACAATAACGTGCGTTGCCGCCACGCCATGCCGACCGATTGCGCAGAGCGCCCGTTCAACCGCGAGCTTTCGGGGACCACAACTTCGAGTATCTCGACACCTTCGCCGCCCGCTTTCAGGCGTTCCTCGCGTTCCGGATCGGCCAGCGCCAGATCAAGCGTGCTGCGAAATTCGTCCAGCGCATCGGGCGTCGCCTCGATCACCAGCGCGTCACCTGCTTTTAACGCCACATTGCGGGCCTGACCATAGGTGCGTTTGCCGCCGCGCATCAGACCCAGAATGGCCACGTCGGATTTATCCGCAACCTCTTGCAGTTCGGCCAGCCGTTTGCCGATCTGCTTGCTGCCCTCGGGTACGGTCAGTTCGGCAATGTATTGTGCAATATCCTCTGCCCCCAGCGACGCATCCTCCCGCGTGGGGATCAACCGCCAGCCGACAAGTGCTACAAAAACCAGCCCTGCCAGCGCGACAATGCCGCCAACAGGCGCAAAATCGAACATCTTGAACGGCTCGCCCAGGCTTTCTGCCCGGATCGAGGCGATGATGATGTTGGGCGGTGTCCCGATCAGGGTCGCCATGCCGCCCAGAATGGTGGCAAAGCTGAGCGCCATAAGGCTCAGGCCGGGCTGGCGGCCTGCCTTGCGCGCGGTCTGGATATCGACCGGCATCAGCAGGGCAAGGGCGGCCACGTTGTTCATGAACGCCGACAAGACGCCGCCGACCAGCCCCATCAGCGCAATATGCGCGCCAAGGCTGCGCGAGGCATCGACCAGTGTGCGGGTGATCAAGAGCACGGCACCCGAGCGCACAAGTCCCGCAGAGACCACAAGCACCAGGGCCACCACCAAGGTTGCCGGATGGCCAAAGCCGCTGAACGCGTCCGCAGTCGGAACCACGCCCAGCACAACGCCCATCATCAGCGCGGTAAACGCCACCAGATCGTAGCGGAACCGCCCCCAGAGCAGCAGGCCAAAGACCGCGCCGAAAAGCGTAAAGAGGATGATCTGGTCGGTTGTCATATCTGGCCTATCTGAGACGTCGTGCGGGACCGAAAGGAGACATCAATGTCAGGGATCATGCCGGACCATCCACATGTTGAAGTTTCTAGTGCGGGCGCACTTTGGGATTGGCTGGCACTGGAACATGACACCGCCAGAGGTGCAATCTTGATTACGTGGAAAGCAGCGATACCTGAAAAATATGTCAGCCGTGATCAGGTTCTGGATGCGCTGGTTGCGTATGGCTGGATTGACGGTCGGCGCTATGTCGTTGACACCGAACGCACGGCACAACTGATCACACCGCGCAAGACGCAAGTATGGGCGCAATCATACAAGGACCGTGCTGATGTTCTTGTCCGTGAGGGCCGTATGCAAAAACCGGGTCATGCCAGCATCACACATGGCAAGGCAAGCGGGCTGTGGGACTATATGGGGGATGTGGACCGCCTTGAAGTGCCCGATGATCTCGCTTTGGCACTTGGCACGGACAGGGCCGTCTGGGACCGGTTCGCTCCGTCATACCGGCGCAATGTCCTGCGCTGGATCAAACTGGCCAAAACCGGGGCTACACGCAACAAACGGATAAAGAGCACTGTGGACGCGACCGTGTCGGGCGAAAAAATCCCGCAAATGTGAGCCTTGCCCGGACAGGCCGCTCTGACATATCGACGTGCAGAAGAGCTCTGGCCGGAGACGACAGGGGCGTGCCATTCCTAACGGGCAAATCTTCAGCGTCGCAAAGGGTCTAGCGGAGCGGGAGAACACCCTGGTCGTTCAAAAAGGCTTCGGCCTTGTGGCACAGCATAATGTCGTCGTCCGCCAATGTCATCATGTCGGGTTTGAGGTGGATCAGATTGCCTTGCGGCAGCGGGGTCACGCGCCACAGCGGGCCGGGGTCCTCAATCAATTCGGGGATGAACCCCATCCAGCCAAAACAGTAGCGGTCCCGAAACAGGTTCTTTTGCCTAGCAAGATACATGGACGGATAGGCCGACAACCAGACCACCCGCGGGATATGATCGACGATCGTGGTGCAGACATGCGCCATCATTGCCGCATCGGCGAACCAAAGGTCGTCCTTGTCGCGCATCGGCAGTTTCAGCGACAGCGCACCGCGCAGGTCCGGCCCGTCGTGCAGCGTGCGTGACACCGCGCCGTCCGTGCGCAGACCGCTGGTTTTGGCGTCGATGGTTACGCCCGCAAAGTCGAGCGCGCGCATCTCGGCGTTCTTTTGCCGCGTTATATGCGCGAAATGCTCGGGGTCCTTCAGCAGGGTCACGCGGTTCGATGCGGCAAGGCGGTCGAACTCGGCGATGACGTCCTCGGGGATGCCATCGTCGTCTTCGGCGTAGTCCGCGACCCTGATGTCTATCCACGCCTGCGTGTCCTCGGCGATGACGCCCAGGTCGTGGAAATTTGGCGAGATCAGGCCGAGTGCATCGACCAGCCGTGTCAGCCGGGCCAGCGCGTCCGTCAGTCTTTCGTCCGATGTCAGCGGGGAGGTGTCGGGCGCGGTCAGGGCGAGAATGGAGTACATGGCGTGCCTTCAGATAAAGCGGCCATGCGGGTCTGCATGGGCGGGGTTTGGTGTGTACTGCGGGACGATCGGCACCCCGCGCTGGGCGAATTCTTCGGTCAGGGCGATGGTAAAGGCGATCTGCGCGCAATGCCATTGCAGCATGACTTTGGGTTAGGGCCGTGTCACGTTGGCATGGCTGGTGCCCTCGGCGATGAGCGCGGGCAGGCCGCTGAACCAATCCCTGAAACCGACGTTTTTGATTTCGTCGGCAAAGATCAGGTTCTCGTCGATGACGATGTCGAGGAATTGATCGTACTTGTGCTTTGCTTCGACCAGTGTGCAGTCGGGCATCCAGAACCCGTCAAACCAGACGCCGAAGAACTGGTATTCCACACCGCGGGGAAAGCCGGTGATGAACTGCTGGTAGAGCCGCGCGCGCGCCGACATTGTCCACGGCGGCGCGCCGGGGCTGCCGCGGTTGGCCTCGCACATCTGGTATTTGCGGGGATCGGCGGCGCAGGCTGCGGCCATCTCGCGCGCTACGGCATCGGCCCGGTCATCGGCGTTGGCATAGGTATCGTCGTAGTCGGTATAGTTTTCCGGGGCCAGTGTTCCGGCGGCGGTGGCGGCGGCATAGGCCTGCCGGGCCGTACGCGAAGCCGCGCGCCGCGCGGCGGCACGCAGCACCTGCCGGATAATCTGTCGGGCAGCCATGCGCGCGCCAATGGCACCGACGACCCAGATACCGCCCCAAACCGCTGCCGGCAGACCCATCAGCCCTGCTCCTTTTTCAAAGCGTCGCGCACACGCGCGCGGATCACGTCGTTCAGATCGCGCAGACCTTGATCGGGATCGGCACTATGTTCCAAGTGGGCCAGAACAGATCGGTCCTTGTCCAGCCCTGGCACGGTCACAACCGACATGATCGCAAATTTCGCACGGGACTGTCCGTTTTTAAGGCCCAAACGGTCAGCGGCATCCAGAGCGTCTCCGATTTTTTGATGCAGGGTTGCATCGTCCGTTTCGGCCAGTTCCTCGGGAAAGCCATCACGCATCATGGCTGCGATGGTACGGTGCCGCCGTCCGGTGCGCATCGCGCCGATCAGTTCAACATCGCCTGGCCGCAGCGCCGCTGGTCTCGGCGGCGGATCGCCCGTCGCTTCGAGGGTCGCCAGATGCGGGCCGAACCGGGCGATGATATCGGTGTCCTGCCGCATCACAGCCAGCGCGACCGGCAACTTGTTTTCCACCATGCGCAGCAACAGTTCGGGATCGCAGTACCGCAGGAACAGCCAGTTGCCATCCGCATCCATGACCCGATGATGTTTGCGCAAGTGCGACCACATCGCATCGAAGTCCAGCACACTGCGCAAGAAAATTGCGGGTTCTGCCTCCCACCAGCCGGCGCTGTCGCGGGTGCCGCACAGGCGCTCGAACACTGGATCGTTACGGGTCAGGGCAACCAGCCAAGGGAAGGCTCGGCGTCAGCGTCCCGGTCGTGGGGTGCGATGCAGGTCGCGGTGCCCGCTGTCCGAGATCGACAGAAACTCTTCAAGGCCAAATGCCAGGCCGGGGTCAATTAAAGCATAACAAAAGGGTTTGTCGGGATCGCCAAAAAGGGCATCCGCAATCAGCTCAAATGCCGTTGCCTTTCCGTCCTGTGCCGCACTGGCGGGGATCAACGGTCCGGAACGGTCAATCACATAGTACGGCCTTGCATCGGTCGCCCCGCCGCCGGGGCGGAAATTCGTCCAGATATCGTCGTCTTCGTCTGACATGTTCGCTGCGTCATCGTTAATCTGATCTCGCCGAGATCGTATTTGAATTCTCAGGCATGATCGAGCCGTAATCGTCTATGCCCTGCACCTCGCTGTTCCGGCTTTAAGGGGGGATTGCCCTTGCACCCCGGCCTGTCATATAGCACGACGAGACAATTGCTATCCGGAGATCACCATGGCAGGCCACTCGAAATGGGCAAACATTCAGCACCGCAAGGGCCGTGCGGATGCGCAGCGCTCGAAACTGTTTTCCAAGCTTTCCAAGGAAATCACCGTGGCCGCGCGGATGGGAGAGCCTGACCCCGACAAGAACCCGCGTCTGCGGCTGGCGGTCAAGGAAGCCAAATCGCAATCCGTGCCCAAGGATGTGATCGACCGCGCGATCAAGAAATCAGCCGTGGGCGAGGGCGATGATTACGAAGAAATCCGCTATGAGGGGTACGGCCCCAACGGTGTTGCCGTGATCGTCGAGGCGATGACCGACAACCGCAACCGCACCGCATCAACCGTGCGTTCGACGTTTTCCAAGAACGGCGGCAATCTGGGCGAGACCGGCAGTGTTGGTTTCATGTTCGATCGCAAGGGTGAAGTGACCTATCTGGCGTCTGTCGGTGATGCGGATACGGTGATGATGGCCGCGATTGAAGCGGGTGCCGAGGATGTTGAAAGCACCGAGGAAGGCCATGTCATCTGGTGCGCGGATACTGACCTGAACGAGGTTGCCACAGCGCTTGAAGCGGCCTTGGGCGAGAGCGAATCCACCAAGCTGTCATGGCGTCCGACGACGACTACCGAGATGGATCTGTACAGCATGCAAAAGTTGATGAAGCTGGTCGATGCGCTGGAAGATGATGACGATGTGCAGCGCGTCACGACAAACTTTGAAGCCTCTGACGCGGTGATGGAGCAGTTGTAAGAACCGTCGCGTCACCGGACGGCAGAAAATAAAAACGCCCCGAAAGGGACGTTCTGGTCATGCAGGCGCATTTCTCTTAAGTCCTAGCCAAAGATACTCGACATCCCCAGCCATCCGGCTGATTGTTTGCGCACAGGCTCGGCCTCGATCACGCGGTGCTCTGCCACAAGGGCCAGTACGCGTTTGACCTCGTTCAGACGGCTGCGTGCATCGCGGCCCCCGGCACTGGCCTGTACGTTGAGGATTTTGGACTGCGTGTGCAGGGCGGATGCGATCACCGCCAGTTCCTGTTGGCTGATTTCCAGCTTCTGTTGTTTGTCAAACATGACGGTTTCCTTTTCTTGTGACCTTTCAGATAGGCACTCTATGAACCTTACGCTAGGGCTGAACCAGCGGATCACTCTAATGTGTCACATTTGTTACAAAGCGGTTTGTGACCAAAGGGTTGAATGACATTGCAGCCGGCATTTTTTGTTTGAGGTATCGCGGTAGTCCCACTAAGCCACTGCCAACGCCAGACAAAGGAAAGTTGTTCCCGTGCTCACATCGTTCCTGCCCGGCTTTGCCCTCAGCCTTACCCTGATCCTTGCCATTGGTGCGCAAAACGCTTTTGTGCTGCGGCAGGGTTTGCGCCGTCAATATGTGTTCTGGGTGTGCCTGACCTGTGCTGCCTCCGACGCCTTGTTGATCACGGCTGGGGTGGCAGGGTTCGGTGCGCTGGCCGAGGCTGTGCCATTGTTTGAAACTGTCATGCGCTATGGCGGTGCTGCGTTCCTGATTTGGTATGGCTGGCAAAATGCGCGGTCTGCGTGGCGCGGCGGTGGCGGGCTCGAGGCGCAAGGGCAGGGCACCCAAAGCCTCAAAACTGCGATCCTGACGCTGTTGGCGCTGACATGGCTGAACCCGCATGTGTACCTTGATACGGTTGTCTTGCTCGGCTCGATTTCGGCGCAATATCCCGACCGGCTGATGTTCGGCACCGGCGCTGTTATCGCCAGCTTTGTGTTCTTTTTTGCGCTGGGCTACGGCGCACGATTGCTGAGCCCGCTGTTTGCACGCCCGCGCAGCTGGCAGGTGCTGGACGCCATTATCGCGCTGACCATGTGGGCGATTGCGGCGAAACTTTTGTTGATCTGATCTTGCTCTCGGGTGCGGTGTGCGAAACAAGAAGGCCATGGCAAATACAAATTCTCAACGCCCCTTAACAGGCATCTTCTGGATGCTGGTGACGGGCCTGTGTTTCATCATGGTCACGGCTTTGGTGAAATACATGGGTCCGCGCCTGCCTGCGGCAGAGGCGGCGTTTCTGCGCTATGCCATGGGGCTGGTGTTTTTGGTGCCCGCAATCGGTGCGCTGCGGGCAGCGCATCTGACACGCCGGCAATGGACCATGTTCAGCGCACGAGGTTTCAGCCATGCGCTGGCGGTGATCTTGTGGTTTTTTGCAATGACCCGCATCCCCATCGCCGAGGTGACGGCGATGAATTACCTTGCGCCGATTTATGTGACCATCGGGGCGGCGATATTTTTGGGTGAACGGCTTGCCGCACGCCGGATCGTGGCGGTATTGCTGGGTCTGGTTGGTGCGGCCATCATCCTGCGCCCCGGATTTCGCGAGGTCAGCAGCGGCCATCTGGCAATGTTGGTGGCGGCGGTGCTGTTCGCCGGATCATACCTGACCGCGAAAATTCTGGCAGACGAGGTCAAGCCCGCTGTCGTCGTGGCGATGCTGTCGATCTTTGTCACAATCGGGCTGGCACCTTTTGCGCTTCCGGTCTGGATCATGCCGACGCTGCACGAGACGCTGATCCTTGCGGCAGTCGCGATGTTTGCCACGGCGGGCCATTACACGATGACGCTGGCCTTTGCCGCAGCCCCTGTGACCGTGACGCAACCGGTGACGTTCCTGCAACTGATCTGGGCCACCGCATTGGGGGCTATCGTGTTCAACGAGGCGGTTGATATCTGGGTGATCCTTGGCGGTTTTGTAATCCTTGGGTCGGTGACGTTCATCACCTGGCGCGAGGCGATGCTGAAACGCCAGATCACCCCTGTCACGCATGCGACAAAGGTGTGACGCTTTAGTTGATTGACGGGTCAATAAAAAACGCATTATCCTTGACGCGAACCTCAAGGAGTGCCGAATCCAAATGCCCAAAGTCGGAATGGAACCCATCCGCCGCGATGCGCTGGTCAAGGCAACGATTGCCGAGATCGGTGCTGCACATTCGCTTGATGTGACGGTCGGACAGATCGCCAGACGCGCGGGCATGTCGACGGCACTGGCGCATCATTATTTCGGCGGCAAAGACCAGATTTTTCTGGCAGCCATGCGTCATATCCTGACCGAATACAGCACAGAGGTCCGTGCCCGTCTGGCACAGGCGCGTGGGCAACGCGCCCGCGCCGAGGCCATCATCATCGCCAGTTTTGACGAGACCTGTTTTGATCCGGGCACCGTGAATGCCTGGATGACGCTTTATGCCGCATCACGCACGAACGATGGCACACGGCGTTTGCTGCGCCTGTATCAGCGGCGCTTGCGGTCGAACCTGACCCATGCCCTGCGCGGCCTCACATCGCACCCCGTGGCCGATGCCGACACGCTGGCAGCGCTGATTGACGGGCTCTATCTGCGGGCGGCCCTGTCCAATCGCGGCACCGCCAATGCAGCAAGGGCCAGCGCGCTGTCCACACTTGATCTGTTGTTGAAAGACCAAAAATGACCAAACCGAATATCCTCATCCTGATGGTGGACCAACTCAACGGCACCTTGTTTCCCGATGGCCCTGCCGACTGGCTGCATGCGCCGAACCTGAAGAAACTGGCGGCAAAATCCACGCGGTTCAAAAACTGCTACACCGCATCGCCGCTGTGCGCACCGGGCCGTGCCGCGTTCATGTCAGGTCAGTTGCCGCAGGCCACGGGTGTCTATGACAATGCGGCTGAATTTGCATCTTCGATCCCGACCTATGCCCACCATTTGCGGCGTGCGGGCTATCATACCTGTCTTGCTGGCAAGATGCATTTTGTCGGCCCCGACCAGTTGCACGGCTTTGAAGAGCGCCTGACCACCGACATCTATCCTGCCGATTTTGGCTGGACGCCGGATTACCGCAAACCGGGCGAACGCATCGATTGGTGGTATCACAACATGGGCTCGGTCACAGGCTCCGGTATCGCCGAAATAACCAACCAGATGGAATATGACGATGCCGTCGCCTATGAGGCAACGCGCAAGATTTACGACCTGTCGCGCGGTGCGGACAAGCGTCCATGGTGCCTGACTGCCAGTTTCACGCATCCGCATGACCCGTATGTGGCGCGCAAGAAATACTGGGACTTGTACGCCGATTGTGAGCATCTGATGCCCGAGGTCGGCGCGATGCCCTATGCCGAACATGACGCGCATTCCAAGCGTATTCTGGATGCCAACGACCGCGAAAACTTTGATATTTCTGACGAGGATATCCGCCGCTCGCGCCGCGCCTACTTTGCCAACATCAGTTATCTGGACGACAAGATTGGCGAGATTCTGCAAACGCTCGAGGACACCCGCCAAGAGGCGATCATCGTGTTTGTGTCCGATCACGGTGACATGCTGGGTGAACGCGGTCTATGGTTCAAGATGTCGTTTTATGAAGGCTCCAGCCGCGTGCCGATGATGATCTTTGCGCCGCAGATGGAGGCTGGTTTGCAGACCACGCCCGTCAGCAACATCGACGTCTGCCCCACACTGTGTGACCTTGCGGGCGTCAGCATGGACGAGGTGATGGACTGGACCACGGGCCAGTCGCTGGTCCCGATGGGCCAGGGCGTGGAACGCACTGAACCCGTCGCGATGGAATATGCAGCCGAGGGATCATATGCACCTATGGTCTCGCTGCGCTATGGCAAATGGAAGTTCAACCGCTGTGCGCTGGACCCCGACCAGTTGTTCGATCTGGATACTGATCCGCACGAGTTGACCAATCTTGCCGAACATCCCGACCACCAAGGCACCCGCCAAACCCTGCGCGCCAAATCCGAGGCCCGCTGGAATCTGGACGCCTATGATGCAGACGTCCGCAAGTCCCAGGCCCGCCGCTGGGTGGTCTACGAGGCGCTCCGCGAGGGCGGCTATTACCCGTGGGATTACCAACCGCTGCGCATGGCCTCCGAGGCGTATATGCGCAACCACATGGACCTCAATGTGCTCGAAGAAAACAAACGCTTCCCGCGCGGCGAATGACCACCCCCCGCTTCATTGTTCTAAAAATACACCTGCACTCCCGATCGGAAAGACGCCCCCCATGCCCTATGATACCCAACCAACCGCCAGCCATTTCATCAACGGTGCCTATGTCGAAGATACCGCAGGCACGCCCATTGACGTGATCTACCCGGCAACGGGCAAAAAGATCGCTACCGTTTATGCGGCGACACCTGCAATCATCGAACAGGCCATAACGTCCGCGAAAAATGCCCAAGCCGCATGGGCCGCGATGACAGGCACGGAGCGGGGCCGAATCCTGCGCCGTGCGTCTGACATCATGCGCGCGCGCAATCATGACCTAAGCATCCTTGAAACCTACGATACCGGCAAACCGTATCAGGAAACCAGCGTCGCCGATGCCACCAGCGGCGCCGATGCGCTGGAATATTTCGGCGGCATGGCGGCAACCCTGACGGGCGAACATATCCAGCTGGGTGACAATTGGGTCTATACCCGCCGCGAGGCGCTGGGCCTGTGTGTCGGCATCGGCGCGTGGAATTATCCAACGCAAATCGCCTGCTGGAAAGGCGCACCAGCACTGGCTTGCGGCAATGCGATGATCTTCAAACCGTCCGAGGCCACGCCGCTGTGCGCGCTGAAAATCGCTGAAATTCTGCACGAGGCGGGCCTGCCTGCGGGCATCTACAACGTCATCCAAGGCATGGGCGAGGTCGGCGGCGCATTGGTCACGGACCCCCGCGTCGACAAGGTATCGCTGACCGGATCGGTGCCCACCGGTCGCAAGGTCTATGCGGCGGCGGCGGCAGGCATCAAGCATGTCACAATGGAATTGGGCGGCAAATCCCCGATGATCGTTTTCGACGATGCCCATATCGAAAACGCCGTGAGCGGTGCGATCCTTGGTAATTTCTACAGTTCCGGTCAGGTCTGCTCAAACGGCACGCGGGTTTTTGTGCATAAGGCGATCAAGGAACAATTCCTGACCCGCCTGTCCGAGCGCCTTGGCAACGCTGTGATCGGCGACCCGATGGACCCCGCCACCAGCTTTGGCCCGATGGTATCAGAACGGCAGATGAACATCGCACTGGGCTATGTCGAAAAAGGCGTCGCCGAAGGCGCGCGTCTGGTCACGGGTGGCAAACGCCTCGACCGCGACGGGTTTTTCATGCAGCCCACGGTGTTTGCGGACGTCACTGACGATATGGCAATCGCGCGTGAAGAGATATTCGGCCCCGTGATGGCGGTGCTGGATTTCGAGGATGAAGCCGACGTGTTGGCCCGCGCCAATGACACCGAATTTGGTCTGGCAGCAGGCGTGTTCACCAACGACCTGACCCGCGCGCACCGGGTTGCGGCGGGCTTCGAGGCGGGCACCTGCTATATCAACACCTACAACGATGCCCCCGTCGAGGCACCTTTTGGCGGGTCGAAAAATTCCGGGGTGGGCCGCGAAAACTCAAAGGTGGCGATCAACCACTACAGCCAATTGAAATCTGTCTTTGTGCGCATGACCGATCTCGAAGCACCGTTCTGATATGCAGGCTGAATTTGTCATTGTGGGCGCAGGCAGCGCAGGGTGTGCCATGGCCTACCGACTGGCCACGGCGGGCCGCAAGGTCATCATAATCGAACATGGCGGCAGTGATGCGGGTCCGTTCATCCAGATGCCCGCAGCCCTCAGCTATCCGATGAACATGAAACGCTATGACTGGGGGTACAAATCGGAACCCGAACCGCATTTGAACAACCGCCGTCTTGTCTGTCCGCGTGGCAAGGTAATCGGCGGATCGTCCTCGATCAACGGCATGGTGTACGTGCGCGGTCATGCGCAGGATTTTGACCATTGGGACGAGGCAGGCGCGCACGGCTGGTCGTTCGCCGATGTGCTGCCCTATTTCAAACGGATGGAGACGTGGCATGACGGCGGCCACGGTGGTGATCCCACGTGGCGTGGCACCGACGGGCCGTTGCATGTCAGCCGCGGACCGCGGCAAAACCCGCTGTTTGACGCTTTTGTTCAGGCAGGCGCGCAAGCGGGATACGAGGTCACGGACGATTATAACGGCCAGAAACAAGAGGGCTTTGGCCCGATGGAACAGACCGTCTGGAACGGTCGGCGCTGGTCGGCGGCAAACGCGTACCTAAGGCCCGCGCAAAAGACCGGAAACGTCGAGATTGTCCGCGCGCTGGCGCAGCGTGTGGTGATCGAAGAGGGCCGCGCCGTGGGCGTCGAAGTGTCACGCGGCGGACGCATTGAGGTGATCAATGCAACGCGCGAAGTCGTGCTGGCCGCATCCTCGATCAACTCGCCGAAACTGCTGATGTTATCGGGCATTGGCCCTGCCGCACATCTGGCAGAACACGGGATCGAAATTGTGGCAGATCGTCCCGGCGTGGGGGGTAACCTGCAAGACCACCTCGAGATGTATATCCAGATGGCGTCGTCCCAGCCGATCACGCTTTATAAACACTGGAACCTGCTGTCCAAGGCGGTGATCGGCGCGCAATGGCTGTTCACCAAAACCGGCATGGGCGCGTCGAACCAGTTTGAATCCGCCGCCTTCATCCGCTCGAAACCCGGCGTGCCGTACCCCGATATCCAGTACCATTTCCTGCCGATTGCCGTGCGCTATGATGGCAAAGCGGCTGCCGAAGGGCATGGGTTTCAGGCCCACACCGGACCGATGCGGTCGGTCTCGCGGGGGCGTGTGTCGCTGGCGTCTGCTGATCCTGCGGCTGATCCTTTGATCCGGTTTAACTACATGTCGCAGGACAGCGATTGGGAACAATTTCGCACCTGCATCCGCCTGACCCGCGAGATTTTTGCGCAAGAGGCGTTCAAGCCCTTTGTGAAACACGAAATCCAACCTGGCGCGGATGCGCAGACCGATGCGGAACTGAACGCGGCGATCGCGGAGCATGCGGAGAGTGCCTATCACCCCTGTGGCACCTGCCGGATGGGCAGTGTCGATGACAAAGATGCCGTTGTGGACCCACAGGCACGGGTGATCGGCGTGGATGGTTTGCGGGTTGCCGACAGCTCGATTTTTCCGCGCATCACCAATGGCAACCTGAACGCACCGTCGATCATGGTGGGCGAAAAAGTGTCGGATCACCTGCTGGGTCTGGACCCGTTACCGCGTGCGAATGACGCGCCCTGGAACCATCCGAACTGGCAGGTGTCACAGCGGTAATTTATATTAACCTTTCTTAACATCTGGCGTTGTCGGGGCGGGTTTGTCGCGGCATATATGTCAGATGTTAAGACTTTGTTTACTATTTGCGGTGTCGGTTTTTGCCGCCCTGCCTGCTCAAGCCGAGATCACGGGCAAAATCCGCGTGATCGACGGGGATACGCTGGATGTGGGCCAGACACGCATCCGCTTGCACGGCATTGATGCACCCGAAACCGACCAGCCCTGTACGACCTTGACGGGACAGAACTGGGCATGCGGCGACTGGATTACACGGCAGGTTCGCGACCGTTTTCAGGGCGCTGCGGCGACTTGCGAACCGCTGGATACAGACCGCTATGGTCGCATTGTCGCGCGGTGTTTTGTGGGGCAGACCGACATTGGACAGACGCTGGTGCAGGAAGGCTGGGCCTTTGCCTACCGCAAATATTCGCTTGATTATGATCTGGACGAAAAGGCGGCTTACGTCGCGGACCGTGGCGTGCACGGTTTTGTCACGCAATCGCCTGCGCGCTACCGCCTGACCCGCATCAAGGGGCGTGTCGCCGACGATCCGAACTGTCAGATCAAGGGAAATATCAGCGCCAAGGGCATACATATCTATCACATGCCGGGGCAGGAATTTTATGACCGGACGGGCATTTCAGAGGCCAAAGGCGAGCGTTGGTTCTGTTCCGAAGCACAGGCGCTTGCGTCAGGCTGGCGGCCCGCAAAACGCTAACGAGCGTTTTCGGAAAAATCTGCATCACTTAACGCTGCCTGAAATCAAAGATTTCAACGCGTTAAGTGATACGATGAGTGTGTATTCGATTTTCCGATAAACGCTTTATTCAACGCGGTAGGGCAGGATATCGCGCCTGTTCGGGTCCACCACCAGTTGCCGTTCCAGCGGTGGGACAGAGCGTTGGTGACATTCCTTGCGCTCGCAAATCCGGCACGAAATACCGATGGGTTCAAACGCGCCAGCGCGGCCCACATCCATCCCGTCGGCATAAACAATTGCGGGCGCATGGCGCACCTCGCAGCCCAGCGCGATGGCATAGCGACGCACCGGTGCGCCGAACCGACCCGCCGGTTTCGAGATGTCGCGCGCTAGACTGATATAGCGTACACCGTCCGGTGTTTCGGCCAGTTGGCGCAAAAATCGCCCCGGTGTTTCAAACGCGGAATGCACATTCCAGAGCGGACACGCGCCGCCAAAACGCGCAAATTGCAACCGTGTGGCAGAGTGGCGTTTGGTGATTGTCCCCGCCTGATCGACCCGCACAAAAAAGAACGGAATACCCTTGGTGCCGGTCCGTTGCAGGGTCGACAGGCGGTGCGCCACCTGTTCGATGGAGGCGCCGAAATGGCCCGCCAGAATCTCCAGATCATGGCGACATTCCTGCGCTTTTGCGTGAAAATCTGCATAGGGCAACAGCGCGGCCCCCGCGAAATAATTGGCCAAGCCAATCTTGGCAATATCGCGGGCGGCAGGGCTGTGGAAGCGGGCCAGATCCAGCGTCGCCTCTAGCAGCGCGTCCTGCTGGGTTAGCGCCACTTGTAACAACAATTGAAAGGTTTGGGTTTCGGGGGCTGCGCGGGTCGACAACCGTAAAATGCGGTGCGCAGGATCATAATTGCGCAACCCTTCCATGTCGGAAAACTCCACCGTCACACCCGCCTGCGACAGCGCGGAAACGGCAGCGACACGCATGTTACGCTGTCCGCCCGGTTGGCCCGCAAACCTTTCTGCTGCGCGGTCGACCGCATCAATATAATTGTCGCAATAATGGAAAAAATCGCGCACTTCTTCCCATGGGCTTGGACTTGCGCGGGCATCCTCGCGGCCCAATGCTTCGTCCAGCGAGGCGAGACGTTCATGGGTCTGGCGGTAATTCTGGTGCAACTGCAAAAACGCCCGTGCCAGCCCCGGTGCGTTGGATGCAGCCAGCCGCAGATCGGCCAGCGGGGGCATATCGCCGCCAAACACCGGATCGGCCAGCGCCTCGCGCATGTCGCTGACCATGCGCTCGCCGTCGCCGGTGCTCAGCTCGGTCACATCCATGCCAAACTCGGCGGCCAAGGCCAGCACCACGGTTGTACTGACAGGGCGGTTGTTGTTTTCCATCTGGTTGAGATAGGGCAGGGATACGCCAAGCTGTGCGGCGAAATCCTTTTGGGTCAAGCCGACCTTGGTGCGCACTTCACGCAGTTTCGCACCGGCATAGAGTTTCTGAAGGGCCATGACCTGCCTTTGCAAATTTGCAGTTAGCCAAATCTAGCTTTGCAAATCGCTGTCCGCAAGCGTGATGTTACAGCGCGATGCGCAGCATCTTTTCCCGCCAGATCACCACCCAGATGGAGCAGACCCCCGCAAGAGCCGTGACCAGCATCAGCCACAAGAGCGGATATGCTCCGGTCTCCGGCGTCAGTAATGCGCCCGCCAGCACCGCCAGCGCCGCGCCGCCCCCGATCATGATCGACCCGCCAATCCCCGATGCGGTGCCTGCCAGATGGGGCCGTACCGACAACATGCCAGCGGTCGCATTGGGGATGCACAATCCGTTGCCCAGACCCACGAGTGTCATCATGCCAAAGAAGGTCAGTGCGGTGCCATATCCGGCAAGGAAAATCAGCAGCGATACAGTACCCCCGACCGCATTGGCCAGACACCCCCACAGCACCAGGTTGTTCACGCCGAACCGCGTGGCATAGCGCCCGGTGATGAAATTGCCGACGAAATAGCCCACAGCCGGTGCGCCGAAATAAATGCCAAGCCAGAAGGGGCTGAGGTTGAACACCACCACACCCACAAACGGCGCGCCACCAAGGTAGGCAAAGAATGCGCCCGAACAAAAGCCCGCCGCCAGCGCGTAACCCCAGAAGCGCGGCGAGCGCAGCAATTCGGGGTATTCATAAAACTGCGCGATCAAGGACTTGCCTGATGCCTGCGCGGTTTCGCCCATATCGACCCAGACCAGCGCCATGACAACGGCCCCGATGATGAACAACGCCCAGAACGAGGCCTGCCAGTTGAACAATTCCTCCAGCAATCCACCCAGCGCGGGGCTGATCATCGGCACAATCGCCATGCCCATCGTGACATATCCGATGACGGATGCAGATTGTTCCTGGGTATATAGATCACGGATCACCGCGCGGCTAAGCACCATTGCGGTGGCGACAACTGCCTGGCCGACGCGGAACAGCAAAAACACGGTGGCGTTGGGCGCATAGATGCAGCCCAGCGTCGCAACGAGGAACAGACCCAATCCCCAAAGCATGACCTTGCGCCGACCCAGATTGTCCGAGATCGGACCAATGAAAAGCTGCATCACCGCGCTGCACAGCAAATAGAGCGGCACAGACAGCTGCATTACCGCGTAATCGGTGTCGAAATAGACCGCCATCTGCGGCAGACTGGGCAGGAATATGTTCATCACAATTGCCGACATGCCTGCCAGCAGAATCAGGGTGGTGATGTGGGGCGGGGTGGTTCGATCGAGAAATCGAGTGCGCGGCGTCGTATCCATGCAAATGCAAGTAGTCTTGAGTTGGGGCCTTGTCCATTACCGTTTCAGGGATTTGCGATTTTGCAATTAGCATCATTCCCTCTGAATAAACTTTGCAAATTTGCTATAATCACCTTTGGTTGGTCGCATCGCTTCGATAGAATGTGCAAAACCAAATAATCTCGATGGGGGAGGACGCACCATGAAAGATATTCTCGAACAGCTGGAACAACGCCGTGAGACAGCCCGTCTGGGCGGCGGCCAGGCCCGTATCGACGCGCAACATGCGCGCGGCAAACTGACCGCCCGCGAGCGGGTCGAGCTGTTGCTGGACGAGGAGTCTTTTGAAGAATTCGACATGTTTGTCACCCACCGGTGCACCGATTTTGGCATGGAAAAACAAAGGCCTGCGGGCGACGGGGTCGTGGCGGGATGGGGCACGATCAACGGGCGCCTGGTCTATGTGTTCAGCCAGGATTTCACCGTACTGGGCGGGTCGGTGTCGGCCACCCACGCCAGGAAGATCTGCAAGATCATGGATATGGCGATGCAAAACGGCGCGCCCGTGATCGGCATCAACGATTCCGGTGGCGCGCGCATTCAGGAAGGTGTGGACAGCCTTGCAGGCTACGGCGAAGTGTTCCAGCGAAACATTGAAGCCAGCGGCGTGGTCCCGCAAATCAGCCTGATCATGGGGCCCTGTGCCGGCGGTGCGGTCTATTCGCCCGCCATGACCGACTTTATTTTCATGGTCAAAGACAGTTCTTACATGTTTGTCACCGGACCCGATGTGGTTAAAACCGTGACCAATGAACAGGTCACAGCCGAGGAACTTGGGGGTGCCAGCACACACACCCGTAAATCATCGGTCGCTGATGCCGCGTTCGAGAATGATGTGGAGGCTTTGGCCGAGGTGCGCCGCCTTGTTGATCTGCTGCCGTCGAACAACCGCGAAAAACCGCCCGTGCGCCCGTTCTTTGATGATCCCGACCGGATCGAGGCGTCATTGGACACGCTGGTGCCATCCAACCCGAACACGCCTTATGATATGAAGGAATTGATCCTGAAACTGGGCGACGAGGGCGATTTTTACGAAATTCAGGCGGAGTTTGCCAAGAACATCATCACCGGATTTATCCGCATCGAAGGCCGCACCGTGGGTGTGGTCGCCAACCAGCCGATGGTGCTGGCCGGATGTCTGGACATCGACAGCTCGCGCAAGGCCGCGCGGTTTGTGCGGTTCTGCGATGCATTCGATATCCCGATCCTGACACTGATCGACGTTCCCGGTTTCCTGCCCGGCACGTCACAGGAATACGGCGGCGTAATCAAACACGGTGCCAAATTGTTATTTGCCTACGGCGAGGCGACAGTGCCGATGGTCACGGTGATCACGCGCAAGGCCTACGGCGGGGCCTATGTGGTGATGGCGTCGAAACACCTGCGCTCCGATTTCAACTATGCCTGGCCCACAGCCGAGGTCGCCGTGATGGGGGCCAAGGGCGCGTCCGAGATCATCCACCGCGCAGACGCGGGTGATGCGGACAAGATCGCACAGCATGCCGCGGATTATGAAGCGCGGTTCGCCAACCCGTTTGTCGCCGCAGAGCGGGGGTTCATCGACGAGGTGATCCAGCCGCGTATGACACGCAAGCGCGTGGCGCGGGCGTTTGCGAGCTTGCGGAACAAGAAGGTCGTGACGCCGTGGAAGAAGCACGACAATATTCCGTTGTGACCACACCCATGGCATTTCACCCTTTCTTAAATACCCTACGCGCGCTCGGCCCAACACGAATGGTAAGGTTTTTGCACCTCGGCGAAGGTAAGGTGGGCGCATCGTCCACCCGCGCCGGGTGGGCAGTGTGCCCACCTTACGGGAGGTCTACAAATGTCTGAGAGCTTTAAAAACCAGTCCTTCACGATTCAACACGCGGACTCCGGCACCTTCAAAGGCGCAGGCCTGCGCCCTTTTTTCGAATACCGCGACCTCGGCATCAAATCCGCCACCAACGCCCAATACGGCGCGCATGTGATCCGGGCTGTCCCGGGTGCGAAATCCCCCGGGACGTGGCATTCCCACGACCTCGACTTCCAGATGGTCTATGTCACCCAAGGCTGGGTGGTGTTTGAATATGAGGGTGCCAAAGAAGATGGAGGCGGCGAGCAGATCCTGCGCGCAGGCTCTTGCGTCCTCCAACCGCCCGGCATCAAACACCGCGAGGTGCGGCATTCCGATGATATGGAACTCATCGAGATCATCTCGCCCGCCGATTTTCCCACCACAGATGAAGACGCGCCATGAAACACCTGATCCTTGCCCTGATCCTGACCGCCACCACAGCGCTCGCCGTCGACGCGCCGTCCGGTCAACCCATCGACCTGCAAGAAGTCCTGATCGACGATGTCGGCGGCGAGGCGTGGTTGCGGTTCCGCTTTATCGCACCACAGATCGCGCGCGAGACCGGTAGCATCGACATCGACACAGCGATCCCCGACATGAAGCATCTGTGTACCGCCTTTGCCCTGCCGTACCTCGACGAATACTCCCTGAGCGCGCAGATGATCATCATTTCTTTTGCCGACAGGCCCACGGAATTTGGCGAAACTGACCCTGATGCAACACAGTTTTTCGAGGCATTTCGGGTGGAAAACGGCACCTGTATCTGGGAGATGTTGTGATGAAACCACAATATATGGGGGGTAATCCCTTGTCTTGTAAAGAAATTGAGGCTTTGGAGTCACATAGCCGCCGATTGATGCGTATCCGGTATCAATGGCAAATCACTTCTTGTAATGTGCCATCAAGGAATACCCAAGTATCCCTTACCTCAGAATCGGGGTGTGCGAGGCATGAAGCAGTACCGCGCCCCATTAACAACGACAGGAGACTTAAATGTCAAAGAGCATTAAACTGTTGGCAGCATTCAGCTTTGTTGCGGCCATCTCGGCTTGCGCAAGCGGCCAGACTGACGAAGAATACGTTGTGGTTGCACCCGAGCCCATCTCGGTTGAGCCAACTTACACAGGTAAGTACAAGTAAGACCCCTCGTGGTTCTGCAGCAGGGCAGGCGTTTGCGCCTGTCCTGACTGTTACGTTCCCACCGCGCATCCCGACCGTAGGGGCTGCATCATGCTAGACTATATGCTCAAGCATCGCGGATTTCCCGGACGTCTGCCGGGGACGGATTTCCAGTTTACAATACGCCGCGCGAACCCCAAGGGGCCAACGCCTTTGAGTGTGCACGAGCGCCGTTCCGACCGTCGCCCTGCCGACCGCCGTGCCGATACCGGTTTCATGAAAGCCCTGTGGGAAGCCTTTGGCGACCAGCCTTTCGAGCGTGGCAATCTGGATGCGGGCCGGTTGTCGTGGCTGTTTGGCCGCGAGGTTGTGCCCGCGACAGACCCGTTTGATCCCGCGCATTATGAGGCGATGCTGGTGATCAACGAGGCCGCGGCGCGTGCCGCTTTTCCCGACGCGTTCGAGGATTGATCGGCATGTTGTCGCCTGAGCATGCCCGGTTTCAGCAATCCTTGGCCGATTTTTGCGGGCGTGTATCTGCGGGCTTGGCGTATCCTTCCGATTGCGCGAAGGTGTTGCATGCAACAGGTTTTGCCCGTCGGGCATCGCTTTTTGTACACCAAGACCATACCCCTTCCCCTTACGGGCAGCGTGCCGATATACTGGCGCTGCTGCCCGATTTTTCGGGAGGTCGGGCGAGAAAAGTAACACACGCAGCCATGCGGAAAACGGGAGAAACCCGAGCGTATGGTCAAGCGGATCAGAGCATTGAAGGAACAGGTCTATGTCAATTCGGAACATCATTTTGGGGCTTACCGCCAGTGCAGGCCTTGCCGCATGTGGCGATACCATCGGTGAACAAGCGCTTGGGGGCGGTGCGATTGGTGCGGGTGCCGCGGCGATCACCAGCGGCAGTCTGTTGCAGGGTGCAGCCATCGGTGCGGCCGGCAACATCGCGTACTGCCAACTTAACCCTGGCAAATGTCGCGGCTACTGATGCGGAACAAATTGCGGGTTCAATTGTTGATCACATAACAGGATCAAAATCAGGAGAGTCCCAATGCCCGCATCAAAAATCATTCTCGCAGTTATCGTCTCCTCCGGCCTTGCAGCCTGCGGCGACACGATTGGTGAACAAGCCCTCGGTGGCGGCGCAATCGGTGCCGGCGCCGCCGCCGTCACGGGCGGCAGCATTGCGACAGGTGCCGCAGTTGGTGCCGGCGCAAATGTACTCGCCTGCCAGACCAAGGTCGTCGACTGCAACTAACCTAAAATCTCTGGGGACCGTATGGCGGTCCGCAGGCATTCCCCATCATCATACATTAACCCCGCCCGGCCACGCGCCGCAGCGGGGTTTTTGCGTTTCCCTCAAGACCCAGAAGGACACCCCATGTTCAAAAAGATCCTAATCGCCAACCGTGGCGAGATTGCCTGTCGCGTCATCAAAACCGCCCGCAAAATGGGTATTGGCACGGTGGCGATCTATTCAGACGCGGACGCGCAAGCCTTGCATGTGCAGATGGCCGATGAGGCAGTCCATATCGGCCCGCCCCCCGCCAACCAGTCCTATATTGTCATCGACAAGGTGATGGCGGCGGTCAAGGCGTCCGGTGCCGAGGCTGTGCATCCCGGTTATGGTTTCTTAAGCGAAAACAGTAAGTTCGCCGAAGCGCTGTCAGCTGCTGGTGTGGCGTTTGTTGGGCCGCCCGTGGGTGCGATTGAAAAGATGGGCGACAAGATCACCTCCAAAAAGATCGCAAAGGAAGCAGGCGTATCGACGGTGCCGGGCTACATGGGGATCATTGCGGACGCGGATGAAGCGGTGAAGATTTCAGGTGAAGTTGGCTATCCGGTGATGCTCAAGGCGTCAGCGGGCGGCGGCGGCAAGGGCATGCGGATCGCATGGAACGATGACGAGGCCCGCGAAGGGTTTCAGTCATCCAAGAACGAGGCCGCCAACAGCTTTGGCGATGACCGGATTTTCATCGAGAAATTTATTACGCAGCCACGCCACATTGAAATTCAGGTACTCTGCGACAGCCATGGCAATGGGATCTACCTGAACGAACGTGAATGTTCGATCCAGCGGCGTCAGCAAAAAGTGGTGGAAGAAGCGCCAAGTCCGTTTTTGGATGCCGCGACCCGCAAGGCGATGGGCGAACAGGCCGTCGCGCTTGCGCAGGCCGTTGGGTACACAAGTGCGGGCACAGTTGAATTTATCGTCGACGGGGAGCGTAACTTTTACTTTCTCGAGATGAACACACGCCTGCAGGTCGAACACCCGATTACCGAGCTGATCACAGGTGTTGATCTGGTCGAACAGATGATCCGTGTCGCCAATGGTGAAAAACTGAGCATGAGCCAGAAGGACGTTAAAATAAACGGTTGGGCGATTGAAAACCGCCTGTATGCCGAAGACCCGTATCGCGGTTTCTTGCCGTCGATTGGCCGTCTGACGCGCTACCGCCCGCCTGCTGAAGTCGTCGCGGATACGCATATCGTGCGCAATGATACCGGCGTTTATGAGGGCGGCGAGATCAGCATGTATTATGACCCGATGATCGCCAAGCTGTGTACATGGGCACCCACACGCGCCGAGGCGATCGAGCGGATGCGGGTGGCCCTTGACAGTTTCGAGGTCGAGGGGATCGGCCATAACCTGCCGTTCCTGTCAGCGGTGATGGACCACCCGATCTTTATCGCGGGCGAGATGACAACCGCCTTTATCGAAGAGCAATATCCCGATGGTTTTCAAGGCGTTGAGCTGGCGGATGCCGAATTGCGCCGCATTGCCGCCGCGACCGCCGCGATGCACCGCGTTGCCGAAATCCGCCGTGCGCGGGTGTCGGGACGGATGGACAATCACGAACGCAAAGTTGGCTCTGATTGGAATGTCAAGGTACAGGGGCAATCGTTTGATGTGGTGATCAAGGCCGATCAGAACGGATCGACGGTCAGTTTCGAGGATGGCACGGACCTGCGCGTTAGCGGAGCATGGACACCGGGTGACCAGTTGGCCGTGATGACCGTCGCGGATGCGCCTTTGATCCTGAAGGTCGGCAAAATATCCGGCGGGTTCCGTATCCGGACCCGTGGTGCCGATGTCAAAGTCCATGTGCGCACCCCGCGTCAGGCCGAACTGGCGCGTCTGATGCCCGAAAAGGTCGCACCCGATACGTCGAAAATGCTGCTGTGCCCGATGCCGGGGTTGATTGTGAAACTCAACGTCGAGGTCGGTGATGAAGTCCAGGAAGGCCAAGCGCTGTGCACCATCGAGGCGATGAAGATGGAGAATATCCTACGCGCCGAGCGCAGGGGTGTGGTCAGCAAGGTCAACGCTGCGGCTGGCGATTCACTGGCGGTAGATGATGTGATCATGGAGTTCGAATAATTTGCCTATTCCAGATTTTCAAACGCTGATGAAGCCCGTACTTGTTAGTGCAAAGCAGAAAGAAAGATCGATTTCAGACGTCGTAAAAGAGTTGGACCATGAATTTAAACTCACGGATGATGAAGTTAATGAGCTCCTACCCAGCGGGAAACAAACTCGTTTTGCAAACCGCGTTCATTGGGCAAGAAGTTATTTGAAACAGGCTGGACTGGTTCGCAGTACAAAACGTGGTTATTTTGAGTTAACCCAAGATGGCAGGGACGTTTTGGCAAGTAACCCAAAGTATATAGACAAGCAGTTTCTTGAACAATTTCCTGCGTATTTGGATTTCAAAAATCGAAGCGGTAATTCGCAATTGGACCCTGTTGCTGTACCGACTGACCAACAAACACCTGATGAAATCCTCAATTCGGCGTACCAGGAAATTAAAGAGGCATTGGCCGAAGAGTTATTGTCAAAACTTCGCGAAACAACACCCGCCTTTTTTGAGGACGTAATTGTAAGGCTGCTGCTCAAGATGGGCTACGGTTATGATGAACAAGCAGGACGCGTTATAGGTCAGTCAGGCGACGATGGGGTCGATGGTGTGATCAACTTGGACCGTCTTGGTGTGGATCAGGTTTATGTTCAAGCCAAACGCTATGCGCTACAAAATGTGATCGGCAGTGGCGCACTTAGAGATTTTTACGGCGCACTCGGAATGAAGGATGTAACAAAAGGAATTTTTGTTACCACATCTTCTTTTTCTTCCAGCGCACGACAAACTGCAGAAAAATTGGGAGCACGGATAGTTCTGGTAGATGGACCAACGCTTGCACACCTAATGATTGCGTACGAGGTCGGGTGCAGAATTAAGCGAACCTACGACATTGCAGAAGTTGACGAGAGCTTTTTCGAATGATTAGGAAAAAACCAGAAATCCAAGTACGACTATGTCTAAACAATACCCAGGACGCGGCCCTGTTTGCCACGTCACAGGGATCGGCGTGAACGGAATGGTTGGATCTTTCTCCATTTCTAACCTCCTAACAGAGGACTTCTTAAACATAGGTGAATCTTGCCTGTTTAACAACTTCTACCGGATCACCATGCCCGCGCGTTCCTTCTCATCACGAATTTCGCGCTGGCGTATCGGCATTTTGTCGATGCTGCGGGTGATCTCGCGCACGTCCCACGGGAACGGTTTGCGCAGTTTCACACCGCCGTCCTTGCCCACCAGCACCAGCATGAACCCGCGCGGCCGCATTTTGAGCCGCAGCGGGCTGCGTGCAGCGGGGTCCGTATCGGTCAGCACAATCACGTCACGGGCGATCAGATCATCCTCGTGTTCATGCAGCAGCTCAAGCTGTTCGACATACGCCGAGTCGTCGGCACTGTCGGCGAACACGAGAACGGGTCGCTTTTTCCATTGGAATTGGCTCAAATCGTCCATATCTGCGGGCGCGAACAAGGTATCCATATCCACCTCCGTTGCGGTTTGTGCGGCGAGGGGAATTGCAAAAACTGCTGCAAAAACAAGTGGTATAAGGCGTTTCATCGGTGCTCCTGTTTCACTTGATATAGTGGGTCTTGCAGGGATTGCGATGCAAAACTTGCGGCATTTTGGCATTAAGCACAATGCAAGAGGTTATGGGGCATGAACGGGGCAACCCTCTTATCATGGCCGGTCGGGGCGGCATGTTTGAACAAGTTAGGCCGCTTTGTCATGGATATTACCTTGCATGTTGGTGCGCACCGCAGTGGCACCACGACATTTCAGCATTATGTGCGCCGACAGTCGGCACGTCTTGAGGCGCAAGGGATTGGATTCTGGGGGCCGGGGCGGACGCGGAAATCCATTTTTCCGGGGCTTTTGTACCAGCGTTGCGTGGCCGCAGATGTCCGTCGGGCCGAGGGGCGGGTACAGATGCACATCGCACGGTTGCAGGTAGCCGGGTTCAGACAATTGCTGGTCAGCGATGAAAACATGATCGGGGCGTCGCGGCATTGTCTGCTCGCAGGCGCGCTGTATCCGGCCATCGGCGAGCGCATGGCGCGGATTTCGGCGGCCTTTGGCGGGCAGATCACGCGCATTGTGATGACCGTGCGCGCGCAAGACCTGTGGTGGGCCTCTGCTGCCGCCTTTACCGTGGCGCGCGGCCATGCCGTGCCGACGCCCGAACAGCGCGCCACAATCGCGCAAAGCAAGCGTACGTGGCGTGATGTGATTACCGATCTGGCATGTGCGGTGCCAGATGCGCAACTGATGATAACGCCGTTTGAGCATTGCGCGGGCCACCCGCATCTGCTGTTGAAAACGGCCACGGGACTGGATGCCCCGCGCGACGTGCAGGCACCATGGCTGAATAAATCGCTGCGCGCGCGCGATCTGCGCCATCTGGCGGCAGAGCAGGGCGCGGATTTCTCGGACATTCCCGATGAGATGCAGCGCTGGCAGCCGTTTACCGACGCACAGACCGCGCAGATGCGCGAAAATTACGCAGATGATCTGCATTGGCTGATTGCCGGTGCGGATGGTCTGGCCACCCTGACACAGGATATGCTTCGCACAAGAGCAGGCACAAGCCTGTCTGCGGGCCAAATGACAAGAGGATATGGACATGACAGCGGACAAAAGACCCCAGGACAAGGACACGTGGCGCACACTGGCTGAGGCCGAATTGCGCGGGCGGAGCGTCGATGACCTGACGTGGAAAACGCTTGAAGGGATAGACGTCAAACCGATCTATACGGCGGCTGATCTGGACGGGGTGGATCACCTTGGATCGGTGGCAGGGGCCGCACCGTATACACGCGGTGTAAAGGCCACGATGTACGCAGGACGACCCTGGACGATCCGCCAGTATGCGGGGTTCTCGACAGCCGAGGAATCAAATGCGTTTTACCGTCGCGGTCTGGCGGCGGGCCAGCAAGGCGTATCGGTCGCATTCGATCTGGCCACCCACCGCGGTTACGACAGCGATCATCCGCGTGTAGAGGGCGATGTGGGCAAGGCCGGCGTGGCGATTGATTCTGTCGAGGATATGAAAATCCTGTTCGACGGTATTCCGCTTGATAAGGTCAGCGTGTCGATGACGATGAATGGTGCTGTGATCCCGATTTTGGCCAGCTTCATTGTCGCGGGCGAGGAGCAGGGGCATGACAAATCGGTGCTGTCCGGCACCATCCAGAACGACATTCTGAAAGAGTTTATGGTGCGCAATACCTATATTTATCCGCCAGAGCCGTCGATGCGGATCATTGCGGACATCATCGAGTTTACCGCCAACGAGATGCCCAAATTCAACTCGATCTCGATCTCGGGCTATCACATGCAAGAGGCGGGCGCGAACCTTGTGCAAGAGCTGGCGTTCACCCTTGCCGATGGCCGCGAATATGTGCGCACGGCGATTGCGGCGGGCATGGATGTGGATAAATTTGCGCCGCGCCTGTCGTTCTTCTTTGCCATTGGCATGAACTTTTTCATGGAGGTGGCAAAGCTGCGCGCCGCGCGTCTTCTGTGGCACAGGATCATGGCGGAGTTTGACCCCAAAGACCTAAAATCCTCCATGCTGCGCACCCATTGTCAGACCTCTGGCGTGTCGCTGGCCGAACAAGACCCGTATAACAACGTGGTGCGCACCGCCTATGAGGCGATGTCGGCGGTGCTGGGGGGGACGCAGTCCTTGCACACCAATTCGCTCGACGAGGCGATTGGCCTGCCCACCGATCATTCCGCCCGCATCGCGCGCAATACGCAACTGATTTTGCAGGAGGAAACTGGCGTTACCCATGTCGTCGATCCGCTGGCGGGCAGTTATTATGTCGAAAAACTGACCCACGATCTGGCAGAGGCGGCGTGGAAGCTGATCGAGGAGGTCGAGGAATTGGGCGGCATGACCAAGGCGGTCGCATCCGGCATGCCCAAACTGCGGATCGAGGAGGCGGCGGCGACGCGGCAGGCCAATATCGACCGCGGCACCGAAGTGATTGTCGGCGTCAACAAATACCGCCGCGACAAAGAAGACCCGATTGATATTCTGGACGTCGATAACGTGGCTGTGCGCGACAACCAGATCAAGCGGTTGAAAGCCATCCGCGCCAGCCGCGACGAGGCGGCGTGCACCGCTGCACTGGCCGAATTGACCCGCCGCGCACGCGAGGGCGGTAACCTGCTCGACGCGGCAATTGAAGCGGCGCGCGCACGGGCCACAGTGGGGGAAATCAGCATGGCTCTGGAAGAAGAATTTGGCCGCCACCGCGCGGAAGTCAAAACACTGGCGGGGGTCTACGGTGCTGCCTATGAAGGCGACGCAGGCTTTGCCGCGATCCAGAAATCGGTCGAGGAATTTGCCGAGGCCGAGGGGCGCAGGCCCCGTATGCTGGTGGTCAAGATGGGTCAGGACGGTCATGATCGCGGGGCCAAGGTGATTGCCACGGCATTTGCCGATATCGGCTTTGACGTGGATGTCGGGCCGTTGTTTCAGACACCCGCCGAGGCCGCACAGGATGCCGTTGACAACGACGTGCATGTGATCGGGATTTCTTCGCAAGCGGCAGGTCACAAAACGCTGGCCCCACAGCTGGTCAAAGCGCTGAAAGACGCAGGGGCAGAGGACATTCTGGTGATCTGTGGCGGTGTGATCCCGCAGCAGGATTATCAGTTTCTCTTTGATGCGGGTGTCAAAGCGATCTTTGGTCCCGGCACCAATATCCCGTCAGCTGCACAGGATATCCTGAAACTGATCCGCGCGGCGCGGGAGTGACCAAACGCGCAACCATCCTGTTCGGAATGGCAGCGGGTCTGATCTGGGCGCTCGGCGTTGTTGGCGGCACTATGCACCTTGATTTGCCCTATGTGCCGGCACCTGTTGCATTGCTTGGGGCTTTTGTGCCCGGTGGCGTGGTGATGTTTGCAATGGTCGGGCGTCTCGCACAGCGGCGGTTCTTTGATGATGATATCATTGACGGTCAGGGGTTCGGTTTGGGATCAGGCGCCGCGATTGACCAGCGCGTCTTGACCAACACCGTCGAGCAAATGGTGCTGGCGCTTGCCATCTGGCCCTTTGTGGCGCTGACCCTCGGCGGACAGGTGGTCATCGCGATGGGCTTTGCATTTGCGGTATCGCGTCTGTTGTTCTGGGCGGGTTATCACCTGTCCCCGCCCTTGCGCGGGTTTGGATTTGCGGCGACATTTTACACCACGGGTGTTGCAGCGCTGTGGTCGATTGCTGTCTGGGCATTTTGACCAGCACCCTATCAAGCTGAATGGACGTGATCCCGGATTCGATTTAGGGTCATCCAAGCCTGTAAACGACCTTGGGAGACCGCCATGGAACTGGATCATATCGCTGTTGCGGGCCTGACACTTAGCGCTGCGACCACCCATGTTGAAAAGGCGATTGGCGTTCCATTGCAAAACGGAGGGCAGCACGCGGTGTTTCACACCCATAACACGCTGCTGGGGTTGGCGGATGGTCTCTATCTTGAGGCAATTGCGATCAACCCGGATGCCCCCGTGCCTGATCGCCCCCGCTGGTTCAATCTTGACCGGTTCACAGGGCCGCCGCGCTTGACCAACTGGATTTGTCGCTGTGATGATCTGGACGCAACGCTTGCCACCTTGCCCGACGGCTTTGGTGCGCCTGTCAGTCTCGCGCGGGGCGATTTGCGCTGGCGGATGGCGGTGCCTGAAACCGGTGTCCTGCCATTTGACAATTGCGCCCCTGCATTGATCGAATGGGAAGGCGATGCGCATCCCGCCTCACTGCTGACGCCCTCGGGGTGCAGGTTGACGGGCTTGCAGATTTCTCATCCCCGAGCGGCGGAGCTTGCGGATATGTTGGCCCCGTTCTTGAAAGATAACCGGATCAGATACCAAACCGGCCTTGCCGGACTGCGCGCGGCGTTTGAAACTGCCAGTGGTACAGGTATCCTCGCGTGAAGATCCGTGCGGCGCAGGGTATGGACGCAGACGCCATTGCAGGGCTTTGGAACGTGATGATCCGCGACACCGATGCGACCTTTACCACGCAGGAAAAAACCGCCCATGGCATCGCCGCTTTGATTGCGGAACGCACAGGTGCGTTTTGGGTGGCGGATCAAAACGGCGTTCAGGGTTTTGTCACCTTTGGCCAGTTTCGCAGCGGGCCCGGCTACAGCGCCACGGTGGAGCATACGATTATCTTAGGGCCGCATGTTCAAGGCAAAGGGGTGGGGCGCAAGTTGATGCAAACAGCACTTACAGGGGCCGCATCTTTGGGCCATCACGTCATGGTTGCGGCGGTCAGCGGTGCCAATCCGGGGGCGGTTGTATTTCATGCCAAACTGGGGTTCGAGCAGACAGCCCTTATGCCGCATGTCGGGCGCAAGGGTGGCAAATGGCTTGACCTTATTTTAATGCAGAAAATCATTTCGACACCCTGACTTCCCCGCGTCAGGGGGGTATAAACACCTCATGTCAGTCTGGATCCGCATCACCGAAGCCCTGTCAGCCCTTGCCGCCGGTGAAGGGTTATCGGTTGTTTTCGACCGCCTGCGCAGCCCGCCGGAACGCTCGGTCGCGTTCACAATTGCGGTGATTGCGCTGGGTGCCAAGATGGCCAAGGCGGACGGACAGGTCACCCGCGACGAGGTCACAGCCTTTCGCGAGGTGTTCCAGATTGCCGAGGAAGACACCGCAGGGGCCGCGCGCGTGTTCAACCTTGCGCGTCAGGATGTGGCGGGCTTCGACGAATACGCACGTCGCATTGCCGATATGTTTCGCGACCAGCCCGAGATGTTTTGCGATCTCATGGAAGGGCTGTTCCATATCGCGATGGCGGATGGTTTGTACCACCCGAACGAGGACGCGTTTCTTGAAGAGGTGGCCGATATTTTCGGCATGGCCCCCGATACGTTTGCAGCCTTGCGCGCGCGGTTTGTCCCCGACAGCTCGCCGCTGCCTCACACGGTATTGGGAATAGCGCCGGGTGCATCACTGGCCGAGGCGCGTACGGCGTGGCGTGCTTTGGTGCGGGCCAATCACCCCGATGTTCTGGTCGCACGCGGGTTGCCGCATGAAGCGGTGAAACTGGCCGAAAAGCGGATGATCGACATCAATCGCGCATGGGAAACCCTGTCGGGCAAGGCCGCCTGAGTGCGGATTGCGACCTATAACGTCGAATGGTTTTCCGGGCTGTTTGATGCGAAAAACAGGCTTTATAATGATGACGGTTGGTCGGGGCGCTATGATGTGACCCGTGCGGATCAAACGGTGGCATTGGGCGTGGTGTTTGCCGCCCTTGATGCCGACGCGGTGATGATCATTGAAGCGCCGGATGATGGCAAACATCATTCCACCGTCGCAGCGCTGGAAGGGTTTGCAGCACATTTCGGGTTGCGCGCGCGCGAGGCTGTCATGGGCTATTCCAACGACACCCAACAGGAAATTGCGATGCTTTACGATCCTGACTTTATTCAGGTGCATCATGATCCGCAGGGCGTGTCCTCGGGGCCGACCGGGGCCAAGGGCGCGCCGCGTTTTGACGGGGCATTCCGGATTGATCTGGACATTGATGCGACCGAAGATCTGGTGGTCTTCTCGAAACCGCCCTTGGAGCTGTCGGTCAAAACCAAGGGCGGGTTTGCCTTTCATCTGATCGGGGCGCATCTGAAATCCAAGGCACCGCACGGGGCCAAGACACCTGCGCAGGCGATGCGGTTCGGTATCGCGAACCGGCGCAAACAACTGGCGCAGGCGATCTGGCTGCGCGGGCGGATTGACGGGCATCTGGCGGCTGGCACCCCGTTGATGGTGATGGGTGATTTGAACGACGGGCCGGGTCTGGACGAATTCGAGGGGCTGTTTGGACGATCCTCGGTCGAGATTGTCATGGGGCATGGCGCGCCGGGTGCGCTGTTTGATCCACATGCAAAACGGGCGCTAAGCCGCAAGCTGGGGGCGATGCCAACCACCGCGCGATTCTGGATCAGGCCGGAACAGCGGTTTTTGCAGGCGCTGCTGGATTACATCATGGTGACGGATGAATTTCGCGCCAGAGGGGCAAAGTGGCGGATATGGCACCCGCTGGATGACCCGCAATGCTGGCAGACACCTGCATTGCGCGATGCGCTGGTAACGGCGTCGGATCATTTTCCGGTGACAATTGATTTTGACGATTGACCCGCGTTGTCTTTGAAAATGCGGACCGGAAGTGCTAGATTAAAATCATGAAACACGTTGTCATGATTGCACTGACCCTCTCGTTGACCCCGTTTGCTGCACAGGCGGAGGAGGAACGCGGCTTGTCCTTGATGGAGCGCGGCGCGCAATTGTTCATGGAAGGCCTCGGTAAGGAAATGGAGCCTGCGTTTGAGGGGTTGGAAGGTCTGGCCGACCAGATGGGTCCGGCACTCAAGAATTTCGCGACCGAGATGGGGCCGAAACTGACCGAGCTTCTGGAACAGGTGGATGACTGGAGCGCTTATACCGCACCGGAAATGTTGCCAAATGGCGATATCATTATCCGCCGCAAACCGGATCATCCGATGGTGCCGCCAGAGGTGCCAACCGAACCCGAACCGCAGATTGACCTTTAGCTCGCTATTTTTGCGGCTGTGCCTTACCGGTTTTCACCACCACCTCTGCGCCCAATGAGGCGGCAAGCGAATTAAGCCGTGCCTCGGCTACTTCGCCGAACAGCGGCATCATGTCGGGGGTCAGCCAAAGCTCCAGCCGCTTTTTCTTGGGAAACCAGCGCATTTCGCCACGGTCCTCGTTTTTGTTCATCCACAGCATCGCACCGAACCGCATGGCTTTGCCAAGGATTTCGGCGTCGTTCTGGGTCTTTTCATCGACCATGTCGAACAAGTCTTCAAACCGGGTATTTTCGCGTTTGTTGGAATAACGGTGCAGCAGGGCGAGCCCCAGATAGATACGCTCCGCATGTTTCAGCCCGCCTAAATTCGCCCGTGTCGCGTTGTCAAAACAAACCTCCGCGCGGTAGTCGGGGTGCGCACGCCAGCTGACGTCATGTAAAAGGCACGCGGCCTTGACCAGACGTTTGCGCGGCGCGGGGCTGGACTTGAACAGGGGCGCGATGAAATTGTTGAGGATCTTGCCAAAGCCCGGCATCCGCGCATCCTTGTTTTCGGCAAAGCGGCAGGCCTCGATCAACGGGTCGCGGTCACGCAGGCGCTGTGGCATCTGCTCGTAGAGCATGCCTTCGCGGATGCCATAACTGCTGATGGCGATGTCTTTTGGTTTAAAGGATTTGACCAGACGGCTGAGGACTTCGGCAGCATAAGGCACCAGCGCCATACGGGTAGCGGACACGCCACAGGCATTGCGCAGGGCGTCGTGGTCTTTGTTTCGTTGGATGAATTTTACCGTGGCACTGACCGAGCGTACCGTCATGCGGTATTCGTGCAGCACATGCAGCGGATAGCCCCGGCGGTACATGTCGATCCGCGCGATCGCGCGCCAAGATCCGCCCACCAGAAACAGACGGTCTCGCTGTGCGCCCATCTTTTCTTGTAGCCCGTCCATGACCTCTTTGACGTGCGCGGTGCGGGCTTTGGACCCGCCTTTGATGTCGCGCAGTTTCAGGGGCCCCAGTTGTGAAGTCACGCGGCGGCCGACGCGGCCCCCCGAAATTTCCGCCAACTCCATTGACGATCCGCCGATGTCACAGACAAGACCGTAGGCCCCCGGCCAGCCGAGCAGCACGCCCTGAGCCGACAACCGCGCCTCTTCTTCGCCGTCGATAACCCAGATGCGCAGGCCGGTCTCGCGGCGCACATCCTCGCAGAATTCTTTGCCGTCCGTCGCATCCCGCACCGCGGCGGTGGCGACCACGCTCAATTCACTAAGTCCCATGCCATCGGCGAGCTTTTTGAACCTGCACATTGCGGACAGCGCGCGTACCCGACCCTCGGGCGACAGATGCCCGGTCTCTGACATGCCAGACCCCAAGGCGCACATGATCTTTTCGTTGTAGAAATATGCAGGCGACCGGGCGGCACCGTCAAACACCACCAAACGCACAGAGTTCGAGCCGACATCGACCACACCAACCCGTTGCAACGCCCGCGCGCCCGGGTCTTCGAACAGCGGTTTCTGGAAAAGGCCCAACTCCGATACTCCCGTTTCGGGCACTGTTGCGGGCAGTTTTTCAGCGGTGTCTGCCATGCGGTCTCCTGATGGTATGACGGGTTTGGCGCAAAATGCGGCAGGGGACGGTTGACGTCAATCTCTAACGGCAGTGTTTGGCGCACAGGTTGGTGCAGGGGTATTTGTAAAAGGGTGAATGGAAAGAAAGAAAGTCACGTCAGATCAGTCTTCGGTATGGGTCAACTTGGGCACATCGGATGCACCCGCCGATCCACGCCCCGAAAGCGACGGGTTTTCCATGAAGAAACGGTGGCAGTTGAACGCGAACTGGCCGGGTTGCAGGGGCGGGCGCTCGAACGTGCCGTCGGGGGCCATGACCCAGCTTTGCGCGACATCCGCAAGGTTTGCTGCCATGATCTGGCTGGTGATCTGGGCTTTGACGGTCGGATTTTCGATCTCGACCAGCGTTTCGACGCGTCGGTTCAGGTTGCGGCCCATCCAGTCGGCAGAGGACATATAGACACGCGATTTCTTGTGCGGCAGCCCGTAGCCGTTCCCGAAGCACACGATGCGCGAATGTTCCAGAAACCGCCCAACGATGGATTTCACGCGGATGTTTTCGGACAGACCTTTGACACCGGGGCGCAACCCGCAAATGCCGCGCACGATCAGGCTGATTTTGACACCTGCCTGTGAGGCGGCATAAAGCGCGTCAATGACCTCGTCGTCGATGATAGCGTTCATCTTGGCCCAGATTTCAGCAGGTTTGCCAGCAGCGGCATGGTCGCCCTCGGCCTTGATCATGGCAAGCAGACGCGGTTTCAGCGTTGTGGGCGATATGGCGAGGTTATCAAGGCTGTCGGGTTGGGCGTATCCCGACAGGTAGTTGAACACCTTTGTAGCGTCACGCCCCAACCGCTGATCGCAGGTGAACAGCGACAGGTCGGTGTAAATGCGGGCCGTAATGGGATGATAATTGCCGGTGCCATAATGCGTATAAGTCACCAGTTTGTCGCCCTCGCGGCGGACAACCGTGCTGATTTTGGCATGGGTTTTCAGGTCGATAAACCCGTAGACGACATGCGCGCCTGCGCGTTCCAGACGGCGGGACTGGCGGATATTTGCGGCCTCGTCAAAGCGGGCCTTGAGTTCGACAAGTGCGGTGACAGATTTGCCATCCTCGGCCGCCTCGCACAGCGCCTCGACAATCGGGCTGTCGCGGGACGTGCGGTAGAGCGTCTGTTTGATCGCGACCACATCGGGGTCGCGCGCGGCCTGTGCCAGAAACCGGACCACCATATCGAATGTCTCGTAGGGGTGGTGCAGCAGCATGTCTTTATGACGGATTGCCGCGAACATGTCGCCTTCGTGGTCGGTGACCCGTTCGGGGACGCGCGGGCTGAATTGCGGCCACAGCAGGTCGGGGCGCGCGTCTGTGACCAGTTCGGACAGATCGTCGATGCCGATCATGCCGTCCAGTTCAATCACATCTTGCGGGCGCACGCCCAGTTCGGCCATGACGATGGATTTCAATTTCTCAGGTGCACCAGACGAATGGGTCAGACGCACAACTTCGCCCCGGCGACGACGTTTCAGGGCAACCTCAAATTCGCGCACAAGGTCTTCGGCCTCGTCCTCGACCTCGAGGTCGCTGTCGCGCAGCACGCGGAATTCGAAATGGGTTTTGAGCTTATAACCCGGGAAAAGGTCGGGGATTTTTACAACCAGCAGATCCTCAAGCGGCAGGTAGCGCAGACACCCTTCGGGTGCGGGCAGGGAGACAAAGCGGTCAATCTGGGCCGGGATCGGCAGCAACGCTTGCAAGGGCCGTTTGTCGGCACTGCGTTCCAGTTGCAGGGCGAGGGCGTAGCCGGTGTTGGGAATGAACGGAAACGGATGTGCGGGATCAATCGCAAGCGGTGACAGTACCGCGAAAACCTGATTGAGAAAGACTTCATCAAGATGGGCGAGGTCTTCGTCTGTCAGGTCCGCCGCGCGCTCAAGCATGATATCCTGATCGTCCATCTCTGATATCAGATCGACCAGCACCCGCTGCTGGTTCATCATCAGATCACGCGCATTTTCGTTGATCAGAACCAGTTGTTCGGCAGGCGTCAGCCCGTCTGCCGCTGTCGTTGTGATGCCGGCCTGGGCCAGTTCGCGCAGCCCCGCGACGCGCACGGTATAGAATTCATCCAGATTATCAGCTGAAATCGACAGAAACCGCAGGCGTTCCAGCAGGGGCACACGCTGGTTTTCAGCCTCTTCCAGCACCCGCCAGTTGAAGGCCAGCCAACTGAGTTCGCGGTTCAAGAACCGTCTTGGTCCCGTGATATCCAGATCAGGCAGGTCGGTTGCATCCGGAAACGGGGCTTGCAGAAAATCAGCGTTGGTCATGACAGCCTTATGGCGTTGGAATGTAACGGAAATGCGATAGCATACGGGGTTTGTAGCCCGAGTATCACGCCTTATCGGTGTGCTTGTCCAGCACATGTGCCGCCAAGGGCCGCGTGATCGGGCGTTTGAGCGCAATGCTGGCGGTATCAAGCTGGTCGATCAGGTGAATCGCGGCGGCGAACGAACGGTCCATACGGCTCAGCAGATAGGGGACAAGGTCGGGTTTCGGGGTAAGCTGGCGGTCGGCCAGCAGCTTGACCAGCAGCGCCGATAGCAGCGCGTCATCGGGCGCATCAAGGGCCACAGCAGTGGCTGCGGCGACACGGCTGGCAAGATCGGGCAGCGTCAGGTTCCAGCGCGGCACAGGCGGCGCGCCGGACAACAGCAGAGGATGCCCTTCGGCGAGCACGAGATTATGCAGATGGAACAGGGCAGTTTGGGCGGCATCATCACCGGCGATGTCGGGCACGTCCTCGACTGCTATTGCCCCGCTTGCAAGCGCGGGAATATCGGCATCCGGCAGGTCGGTGGCCTGCACAATTGCGGCACCCGTCATGTCGGCCCACACATGGGTCAGGTGGGTTTTGCCTGCGCCCGCAGGTCCGGTGAGCGCGAGTTTACCGCCCGCCCAGTTTTGCCAGTTGTCGATCATCGCCAGTGCCATCGCATTTGACGGGGCGACAAAAAATGCATCCCGCCCCAGGGCCGTGCGGCTGGGCAGATCAAAGCCGAGCTGCTGCGCCATTTCAGGGCTTTTCCATGCTGCCCTGAGCCGCCTTTTCCGTGCCGGCATAAAGTATGCTGTGTCGATATTGCCCCAAGGCAAAGCGCGCGACGACACCAATTGCGGCGGCCACAGGCACTGCGATCAACATACCGACAAAGCCAAACAAAGTGCCAAAAACGGAAAGCGCCAAAAGCAGCCAAACGGGGTGTAGACCCACAGAATTGCCGACCAGCTTGGGCGTGAGAAAGTTTCCTTCTATCATCTGGCCGATGGCAAATATAGCCACGACCAGACCGATTGATACCCAATCGCCCCAAAACTGGAACAGTGCCAGGCCGATGGCCAAGGCACCGCCAATCAACGCACCCAGATAGGGGATAAAGGTGATCAGCCCTGCGACAGCCCCAACAACAAGGCCAAATTGCAGACCAACCAGCATCAACGTGATGGCATAATAGGCCCCAAGAATCAGACAAACCGTGCCCATGCCACGAATGAACGAGGCCAATGTGCGGTCAATCTCGGCGGCAAGGTGGCGGATGGTCGGGGCGTGGTCGCGCGGCAGCAGTTTGTCGATGGCCGCGACCATGCGGTCCCAATCCATCAACAGATAGACGGCAACAACGGGCACGATGACGAACAGCAATATGATGTTCAGAATGGACGCAAAGGACGCCAGTGCGGTTTGCAAGACCTGACCGCCGCGTTCCTGAACAGAAGCGCCCAGCGAGGTGATAGACGCGCGCAAGGTTGATCCTTCGTCCAGCAGGGAGGGGAAGCGCTCGGTCAGGAAATCGGTAAAGTTGCGGGCCAGTTGCGGGGCGGTTTCAAACAGGTTGATCGCCTGGTTGACCAGCGTCGGAATGACAAGCAGCGCCATGATCACAAACACCATCAGGCCGCAAACGGTGATGACGGCAGTTGCCCAGCGGCGGCTGAGGCCGAGTTTCTCAAGGCGGTCCGCGACGGGGTCGAGGAAATAGGCAATCGCACCGCCCAGCAGGAAGGGCAGCAGGACGTCACCCATAAACCACAAGGCCACCATAAAAACCGCCGCAGCGACGCCCCAGTATTTCAATTGGTCTCGAATGGGCAGGGCCATGGGTGTCTCCGGATTTGCTTAGCTATCACATCGCCTATGTGGGGGCGCGTTTCAAGGGTCAGGGTGGTGATTGCCGCATGCGTCGATTGGGGCTTGGCCCCAAACCCCGAGTATTTAGGGCGAAAAGAAGCGGGAAGGCGGCTTGACACTTGGGTCGTCGTCGGCCTGTTTTAACACAGACAAGGAGTAGCGTGATGCGCAGTGAGTTTGATACGGAACTGGAAGAGCGGTTGTTGCGCTATGCGGCGATTGACAGCCAGAGCGATGCGGGATCGCAGGCGTCGCCCAGTACGGAGATCCAGTATGATATGCAGCGTTTGCTGGTTACGGAATTAACCGAAATGGGCGCGCAGGATGTGCAGCTGACCGACTACGGTGTCGTGCTGGCCACGGTGCCTGCAACGGTTGAGGGCGCACCGGTGATGGGCTGGTGCGCGCATGTCGATACCGCCCCGCAGTTCAACGCGACGGGAGTGAAACCTGTGGTACATCGCGGCTATAACGGCGGGGATATTACCTTTGCGGATGCGCCGGAGCTGAAGCTGTCGCCGGATAATTCGCCGCATCTGGCGGGTAAAGCGGGTGAGGATATTATCACTGCCAGCGGGCTGACCCTGCTGGGCGGGGATGACAAGGCGGGCGTGGCGATTGCGATGACCGCAGCGCGGCATTTGATCGAGAACCCGCAGATCAGGCATGGCGAGATCAGGCTGGTCTTTACCCCTGACGAGGAAATCGGGCGCGGTGTCGATGCGCGGCTGCCCGCCGATATGGGTGTCGATTTTGCCTATACCTTTGACGGCGGCAAACCCGGCGAGATCGAGTTCGAGACGTTTTCTGCGGATGGGGCCGTGATCACGGTGACAGGCGTGTCGGCGCATCCGGGGTTTGCCAAGGGCAAGATGGTCAATGCGCTGCATCTGGTGGCCAAGATCATTGCGACACTGCCGCAGGTGACAATGACGCCCGACACCACCGACGGGATGGACGGGTTTATCCATGTCAGCGATGTTCATGGCGGATCAACCGAGGCGCGTATCACTTTGATCATAAGGGATTTCGAGCTTGAGGGGTTGCAGGCCAAGGGCGATTTGCTGCGTCAGGTCTGTGCCACGGTAGGCGCGACCGAACCGCGCGCGGCGATCACCTGCGATATCAAACCGCAGTACCGCAATATGCGCTATTGGCTGGAAAAGGACATGACGCCCGTTGAACTGGTGCGCGGTGCTGTGGCTGCGGTGGGCCTTGATCCGGTATCGGTGCCGATCAGGGGTGGCACGGACGGGTCGCGATTGACGGAAATGGGGGTGCCATGCCCGAATGTGTTCACGGGCATGCAGGAAATTCATGGGCCGCTCGAATGGATATCGGTGCAGGATATGGCGCTGGCCACCAAGGTCGCGATCGAATTGGCAGGGCGGGCGGTTCCGGCGGATTAGACCTCATGGGACGCGTTGGTGATTGTGTCCGAGAGGCCATTGAATTAGGCAAGCACCAAGCATTTACCCAAGGAGCCGCAGCATGCGCCTAAGCCGTTATTTTTTGCCCGTCCTGAAAGAAAATCCAGCCGAGGCACAGATTGTCAGCCATCGGTTGATGCTGCGTGCAGGGATGATCAAACAGGCGTCAGCGGGGATTTATTCGTGGTTGCCGCTGGGCTTCAAGGTGCTGCGCAAGCTGGAAAACATCGTGCACCAGGAACAGGCGCGCGCCGGTCACATGGCGATGCTGATGCCGACCATTCAATCGGCGGACCTGTGGCGTGAAAGCGGACGCTATGATGCCTATGGCGACGAAATGCTGCGGATCAAGGACCGTGGCGGGCGCGAGATGTTGTTCACGCCCACAGCCGAGGAATTGATCACCGACATATTCCGCAGCCATGTCAGCAGCTACAAGGATATGCCGCTGACCATGTATCAGATCCAGTGGAAATTCCGCGACGAGGTACGCCCGCGCTTTGGCGTCATGCGGGGCCGCGAATTTTTGATGAAGGACGGATATAATTTCGATCTGACCAAGGAAGATGCGCTGCATTCCTACAACCGCCATCTGGTCAGCTATCTGCGGACCTACGAGCGGATGGGATTGCAGGCGATCCCGATGCGCGCGGACAGCGGCCCGATTGGCGGCGATGACACGCATGAGTTTCTGGTGCTGGCGGACACGGGCGAGTCGGAGGTGTTCTATGACAGCGCCGTGACCGATCTGACCTTTGGCAATCGTGACATCGACTATAATGATCACGCACAATGCGCAGCGGTGATGGAGGAATTCACCACCAAATATGCGCGCACCGACGAGACGCATGACGAGGCATTGTTCAATGCCATCCCCGAAGAACGCCGCCGCACGGCGCGCGGGATTGAAGTGGGTCAGATTTTCTATTTCGGCACCAAGTATTCCGATGCGATGGGGGCCAAGGTTCAGGGCCCCGATGGCAAGCCTGTGCCGGTGCATATGGGCTCGCACGGGATTGGCGTCAGCCGCCTGCTCGGCGCGATTATCGAGGCCAGCCATGACGACAAGGGCATCATCTGGCCCGAGGGTGTGACGCCCTATCATGTGGGTATCGTGAACCTCAAGCAAGGCGACGAGGAGGCGGATGCGGCCTGCGAGGCGCTGTATAGCGCTCTGACCACACTGGGCCTTGAGCCGCTCTATGATGACCGCAACGAGCGGGCAGGTGGCAAGTTTGCGACCATGGATCTTATCGGTTTGCCGTGGCGCATTACCGTGGGGCCGCGCGGCTTGAAAAATGGCGTGGTAGAGCTGACCTCGCGCAAGACGGGCGAGAGCGAGGAACTGCCACCGGAAGAGGCGGTCAAGCGCCTGGCGCAGCTTTACGCCGGGATTGCATGACATAGGCACGGTGCGGATGATGATGCAGTGATCATACGGGCGCTGACATTGGCGGGCGGATTGGCGGGGGCTGCGACCACATCGCAGTTTCCCGAGTTTTCGCAGCAGTACATGCAACGTCTGGGCGGTGCGGTGGATGCCTTGTCAGAGGTGGTCGCGGATTTTGATGCCTCCGCACAGGCGGTCGGATTGAGCCGGGATGCGGCATTGGCACAATTGCAGGGAACCGCGTTTCTGGACCGCCGCCGCGCCGATATGACCCGAACCTTTGCCCGCTATGAGAATTTACGCAGTGATCTGGCCGAGATCAAAGATGCGGGGCCGTTCATGCGCGCGTACCATTTGCCGCGCCTGACCGACCGCCAGATTGCGCAGGCGGCATGGGAAGATTTCCAGCCCGCTGTGCCGCTGAACTTTGCCGGCATTGTATTCGCGGGCGTCGGGTTTATCTGTGCGTCCTTGGCGCTGGGCATTTTGTTCCGGCTGCTGGCTTGGCCATTTCGCGCGCGCCGCAGCGCAAAGGCCGCTTGACGCTGTGCCCCCAAACCCGCAGTTTGCGGCTTGACCTTCAGGAGCCTTTTTATGGCCGGTAACACCACCCGCAGCACTGCCCCCTTTGCCCCGTTCGAATGGATGATCGCATGGCGGTATCTGCGCGCGCGCCGTGCCGAGGGCGGGGTCAGTGTGATGACATGGATCAGCCTGATCGGGATCACCCTGGCGGTGTTCGCGTTGATTGCCACATTGGCAGTGCGGTCAGGGTTTCGGGCGGAATTTGTCGATACGATTCTGGGCGCAAATGCCCATGTCACAGTGTACACGTTGGGCGAGGTCAACGCCGCCGGGGTGATTGACCGCTCGATTGCCAATTATACCGAAATGGCCGCAGAGGTGGCCAAGGTGCCGGGTGTGACCCGCGTGGCCCCGCTTGTGCGCGGTCAGGTGATGGCCAACAAACAGCAGGCCAACGCAGGGGTCGAGGTTTATGGTATTGCGGCGGAAGATTTGAAAACAATCCCCCGCATTGCCCATTCCGATCAGGCGCGCGGCGATATTGATCGTTTCAACGAGGGTATTGCGATAGGGATCGGAGTGGCCGGAACGCTGGGGGTTGATGTCGGCGATACGGTCAAACTGATCTCGCCCAATGGTGTGAAAACCGCGTTCGGGACCAGCCCGCGGGTGAACGCCTATGAGGTAGTCTATATTTTTGCCGCAGGACGCTATGACATCGACCGCACGCGTGCCTATCTGCCACTGGCCGAGGCGCAAAGTTTCTTTAACCGAGAGGGGTTGGTGGATGAACTTGAGGTGATGGTTGAAGAGCCTGAACTGGTAGACCGTTTGGCACCTGCGCTGTTGCAGGCGGCTGGCCCAAGCTCTCAGGTCTGGACATGGCGCGATGCATCGGGGTCGTTCCTGAACGCGCTCGATATCGAGGACCGCGTGATGTTTGTGATCCTTTCTATCCTCGTTTTGATTGCCGCGATGAACATTGTATCGGGCCTTATTATGCTGGTCAAAAACAAGGGCCGCGACATCGGGATATTGCGTACCATGGGCCTGACCGAGGGGTCGGTATTGCGGGTGTTTTTCATCTGTGGCGCTTTCACGGGGATCATCGGCACCGCAATGGGCGTGGTGCTGGGCTGTCTGTTCGCGCTTTATGTCGATCAGATATTCGGCTTTGTGAATTATCTCAGCGGCGGTACGGCATGGGATGCGTCGATCAGGGGAATTTATTTCCTGCCTGCCAAGCTGCAGCTCAATGATGTGCTGTCCGCTGTGGGTCTGTCGCTGGGCCTGTCTTTCATTGTCACGATATTTCCGGCGCGCCGTGCCGCGCGGATGAACCCGGTCGAGGCGTTGCGTTATGAGTGATCCTGTACTGCGCCTAAACGGCATTACCAAAGCGTATAACAAAGGTGCCGCATACGAGGTGACGGTGCTGCGCGGTATCGACCTCGAGGTGGCCAAGGGTGAAGTGGTGGCGCTTGTGGCCCCCTCGGGTGCGGGTAAATCGACATTGCTGCATATCGCGGGGCTGCTGGATACGCCGGACGCAGGCACCGTTGCGATTGGCGGCGAGGATATGACCGGACAGCCCGACCGCAAACGCACGCGGGTGCGGCGCGCGGACGTGGGATTTATCTATCAGTTTCATCACCTGCTGCCCGAGTTTACGGCCGCAGAAAATATCGTGCTGCCCCAGCTTGCCGATGGTGTGAGCAAGGCCGAGGCCGAGGCGCGGGCGATGGCATTGCTGACCCAGGTGGGCATTGCGAACCGTGCGGGTCACCGTCCCGCCGCCTTGTCTGGCGGCGAACAACAACGGGTCGCATTCTGCCGCGCGCTGGCCAACCAGCCGCGCCTGTTGCTGGCAGACGAACCCACAGGCAACCTTGATCCCGGCACATCGGATCAGGTGTTCGGCGCGTTGATGGATCTGGTGCGCAGTACGGGGCTTTCTGCTGTGATTGCCACGCACAACCTCGAGTTGGCGGCGCGCATGGACCGCCAAATCCGGTTGGAGAAAGGTCTGCTGGTTGCGGTTTAACCCCGCATCACCGCTTGACGCATCCACCGTCCTTTGAGCAAACTGGTGTGCGGACCTTGTGCCGCCCAACCTGAAGGACGGATATGGCACAGGTATCGCTGAAAGACATCGAAAACACCACGCAGGCTGCATTGATCGCTCATGGCGCAGATGCATTTGCCGCTGCCGAAGTCGCCCGTGCCGTGGCCGCCGCCGAATCTGTGGGCAATAAAATCTGCGGATTGTATTATGTCGAAAGCTATTGCCAGCAGCTGAAATCGGGGCGCGTCAAAGGGGATGTGACCCCGTCTGTCAGCACCCCGCGCGCGGCTGTGGTCTATGTCGATGCAAAGTTCGGCTTTGCACAACCGGCCTTTGCCTACGGATTGCCGGTGGCGCTTGACGCCGCGCGCCACGCGGGCATCGCGACCCTGGCTGTGGGTCACGCGCATACCTGCACCTCGCTGGGCTATTTCACCGAACAGATCGCGCGCGCAGGTTTGATCGGGATCGGCTTTACCAATGCCACACCGATTGTTGCCGCGCCGGGCGGCACATCTCGGGTCATTGGCACCAACCCGATCTCTTTTGCCGTGCCGGACGGGCGCGGTGGCGTGGCGCTGCTGTTTGATCAATCGACCACCACCGTGGCTTTGGGCAAGATCACCATGGCCAAAGCAGCAGGGGCGCGCATCCCCGAAGGCTGGGCCGTGGACGCGCAGGGCAAGCCGACAACGGACCCCGAGGCGGCGCTCAAAGGTTCGTTGGTGTCGATGGGGGGCTATAAGGGTTGGGGGTTTGGCCTGATGGCGGAACTGTTGGCGGCGGGGATGACGGGCGGGCTGTTGTCCAGGGATGTCAAACCGTTGAAAGCACCCGAAGGTGCGCCGCATGATCTGGGGCAGTATTACATCATCATCGACCCGTCCGCCTCGAACGACTTTGCCACGCGACTGGCGGATCTGGCCGAGGCCGCATCGCAGGACGAAGGCGCACGGATGCCGGGGCAGGGCAAAACACCAAGCGATCCGGTCGAGGTCGCGGATGCGGTCTGGGCACAGATACAAGGGTTGGCCGGCTAGACCTGCTGGGTCAGCCAGACGCCTGCCGCCATCAAGGCGATGCCCCCCGCGCGCGCCAGCCCGAGCGGCGAGATTTGCGCCCCGAACAGGCCAAAGTGGTCGATGGCGGCGGCGGATATCAACTGGCCTAGCAAAACAAAGAACACCGCATTACCGACACCGAAATGCGGCGCAATATAGGTGATCGACAGAATATAGAACGCAACCAGTATACCCGCCAGAAACAGGTGTTTGGGCGCGCCTGCAAACCGCGTAAACGCCTGCGGACCTGTGATCAGTGCCACGCTCAAACTGATTGTAAACGCGATGACAAACAGTACCGTTGCGGCAGCGGCGGGGGATCCGATGCGCGAACCGAGGGCGGCATTCAGCGCGGCAAGGATCGGGATGCCGATACCGGCGATCAACATGATAAAAGCGTATTGGGCCATTTGCGCACTCATTTATTATTTGATCTGGATCATGGCGGTGCCGCTGCGTGTGAGCAAGGCTGGATCAACCTATCCCAAACAAAGGTTTCCGACATGCACACAGCTTATCGCTTTATCCTTCCTGCCGTTATTTCGGCGGGCGTTCTTGTCGCCTGCACCGAGGTTTCCATGCCCGAAGCACCGGAAGGCCGTGCGTTTTTTGCCGAGAATTGTGTCGCATGTCATGGCGCGTCGGGGCGCGGTGACGGGCCCTTGGCGGCGGGGCTTGAGGCCAAGCCAGTGGACCTCACACAACTGGCGCGCGGCAACGGTGGCAAATTTCCGACGGCCCGCGCGCTCAGCTATGTCTACGGCACCCCTGATCAAAGCCATCTGGCGCGTGTGATGCCGCAGTTCGGCGGGGCAATGGCCGACGATCTGGTTCCGGTCGAGGTGGACGGTGTGCTGACGCCCACGCCGCGTGTGCTGGCCGGATTGCTGGTGTATCTGGAAAGCATCCAGCGTTAACCGCATTTTGCGTTTTCATATTGGTTAAGAAGCAAAAGGCGCGTTCGACCAAAGGGAGCGGCAGCGTCGTTGTGCTTCGTTACAAACGCAAAGCGCCTTAACCGCAGATGCCTTTCAACTCGACCCCGTCCCACGGCAGGCGCACGTCGGACGTGCGGCTTTGCGGCAGCGGTTGAACAGGCATAACTTCTGAAATCAGCGCATGCAGACGCTTGGTGCGCGGTGCCTGCGGGGCCAGCGCACGACAGCAGACGAATTCCTCGACAATCGAGCCTTGCTGCTCGAACCCGAAGTCACCGAATTTCGGATTGGTTGCAATATCAAACAGATAGGGATCGGCTCCCCCGCCATGCTCTGATGCCGCCCGCAGCGGGGAATAGCCCGTAGTCTTGCGGTTTTGCCATTGCCAGACGTGGGTCAATTCGTGCGACAAGAGCATCGCGGCAATGAGACCGATCTTATCGGGGTAATCAGACAGATAATCATCAAGATACCAGTCCTTGTCGAACAACACGGTATTCCACAGCGCGATTGCGGCAGGTTTGGTGGTGATCACCTCATCCGTGACAGGCGGCAGGATCAACTCGCGACAGGTGGTGCGCGGGCGCGGTTTGTAGTTGAAGGTCACAGCACGGGTCGGCGCACCCTCGTGCAGGCGTACGCGGTCAAGGTCGATGCTGTCACCGTGAATCGTCTGGATATAGGCCCGCTCGTTCGGGGTGAGCGGGCGGCCACAGGAGGCGAGCAACAGGATGAGGAGAAAGGTGCGGATCATGGGGGTATTAAAGGGGTGATTTGAGGGAAGGGGCAAGGGGATATTACGATTTGATGATGTCAGGCTTGATCCCAAATGCCAGCACAGGACATCCACCGTTTCTGCCCGCGTCTAAACGGTACAGTAATTTGCCCATCCAGGTCGTCGATGCCCCGAACTTCTTGTAAACATCATCTGCACCTTCAGTGCCGTCCGCTTTGAGAACTTTGCCTAGCGACCGAAAGTAGCTGTTATCCAACGAAGACCCTCGTGTGAGGATCACGCCTACATCAATCGCCCCAGCCTCATAGAAGGCTGAAAACGCATAAAGATCGCGATCATAGGTTTGATCCTTGCTGTTCCATTCTAGGTCCAGCGCCACTTTTCCATTCACAAAGTCAATCCTATGCCCGTCAAGATATCCTTCTCTCACATACGATCGAAGCACCTTATCCTTTTGATTTGCATGGGTAAGTTTGACATGAAGATCTGCTGAAATTCTTGCCTCAGCCCATTCTGCGTCAAATAGCGTATCAACATGTTTTGCAATTGGTCCTTTAGAACCACCAGGCATTCGGATCATTTCTGTCGTGATTGTCAGCGCACGAAGTGCCTGCACCACTTGCGCAAACTGCTTGGGAAAACTCCCTGCCAATATGCCGGCAGCGTTGCGGTAGCTGAACACCTCGAATTGAGCCAGTATGTCTCCATCAAAGACAGCTTTCAGCGAATTTGGATCGTCCGCCACCTTACCATGTGAGGTATCCAGACTGTCCGCATCCATTTATTCTGCGGCCAAACCAGAATTGTATTTATATGTATCCCAGGTCGGTTTGTAATCGTCGTCTGCCTGATTGCCCCAGACTGTCCAGTTTTCCCGTTTGCCTCGGCCAAAAAGCTCTAGAAAGGGGCCGGGACTACAGGATTCAATAATACCATATTGCTCGTCCGGTTTGCGCGAATGCTCTCGTTTGCGCGTCCCGAAAAGATTTACCTGCCGACGTCCGGGAGCCAACGTGCGTGCATTTTTACCGCGCACGCCAAACAGAATAACCTCTGTGACGTTTCGAAAGTAGAACCCCACCCCACGGCCGTCGGATCCGCCATCTTTGCGAACCTTGTGCCAGATGATGTTGGATTTGTATTGGAATCCCCAATCTGCAAGCACCTTTAGTCCGTCGGGCAAAAGTGCATTTGGCACCCACAGATAACAATGCGCCGTGTCCGCCAGATGTTCCTGTACAGGCAAGTTACAAATATCCTTGAGGTCCATTGTTGGATACCGTGCCAGCCGCTTGTGTTCAGGAGCTACTTTCCCGGTTCGATTGGTAAATCGCCAAGGAGGGTCGGCCATTATCGTTGAAAACTTCTGGCCATCCAAAAAGTTTCGCAAGTCAGCAGATGCTTCGTGTGTCATGGAAACTCCCCAAGGTAAGCTTTATATAGACAACTATAGATCAATAGATCAACATTTAGTTGAAATTACACCCCCTCAAACATCCAACTCCTCCACAAACCGCGCGTTCTCCTGAATGTACTGATAGCGCAGCTCCGGCTTTTTCCCCATCAAACGTTCGACCAGATCGCCCGTTTCTCCCGGTACGTCCTCGTCAATCGACACGCGGATCAGTTTGCGGGTGGTCGGGTCCATTGTGGTTTCTTTCAAATCCTTCGCATCCATCTCGCCCAGACCCTTGAACCGCGAAACGTCAATCTTGCCGCGTCCGCCCAAGCCTTTTTCAAGCCACGCGTCTTTTTCGGCCTCGTCCAGACAATACACCCGCTTTGGCCCCTGGGTCAGACGGAACAGTGGCGGGCAGGCGAGGTACAGATGCCCCGCGTCAATCATCGGGCGCATTTGGGTAAAGAAAAATGTCATCAACAGCGCCGCGATATGCGCGCCGTCCACATCGGCGTCGGTCATGATGATGACCTTGTCATAGCGCAGGTCATCGAGCACGAATTTCGACCCCATGCCAACGCCCAAAGCCTCACATAGATCGCTGATCTCGGAATTGGTGGTGATCTTGTTCGACGCGGCGCCGAGCACGTTCAGAATCTTGCCCTTGAGCGGCAAGCAAGCGCCTGATTGACCCGGTTGCGCGCGCCTTTGCCGGAGCCGCCAGCGCTGATCGCCCTCGACGATGAACAACTCCGTCCCCTCGCGGGTTTTGGAGGTGCAATCGGTCAGCTTGCCGGGCAGGCGCAGCTTCTTGGTCGCGGTCTTGCGGGCGGTTTCCTTTTCCTGACGGCGGCGCAGGCGTTCTTCGGCGCGCAGCACCAGAAAATCGAGGATCGCACCCGCTGATTTGGTATCCGCCGCCAGCCAGTTGTCAAAGTGGTCGCGCACGGCGTTTTCCACCATGCGCTGCGCATCCACTGTGGCCAGCCGGTCTTTGGTCTGGCCGACAAATTCCGGTTCCCGAATGAAGCATGACACCAGCGCACAGCCGCCCGTGATCAGATCGTCGCGGGTGATGGTCGCGGCCTTGCGGTTGCCGACCAATTCGCCGTAGGCCTTGATGCCCTTGAGGGTCGCGGCCCAGAAACCAGCCTCGTGGGTTCCGCCCTCGGGCGTGGGGATGGTGTTGCAATAGGACTGGATGAAACCGTCACGCGACGGGGTCCAGTTGATTGCCCATTCGACCTTGCCGGGGACGTTGAATTTGTCCTTGAAATCGACAGTACCGGCAAAGGGGGCTTCTGCGTAGGTGGTCGATGCGCCAAGGGTTTCCTTGAGGTAATCGGACAAGCCGCCCGGAAAATGGAACGTCGCCTCTTGCGGCGTGTCGCCATCTTTTTGCGCGGTTTTCCAACGGATTTCGACGCCTGAAAACAGGTAGGCTTTGGAGCGTGCCATCGCGAACAGCCGCGATGCTTTGAGCGTCAAAGATCCGAAAATATCAGGATCGGGATGGAACGTCACAGCCGTGCCGCGCCGGTTCGGGGCAGAGCCGATTTTCTCGAGCTTGCCCTGCGGGATACCACGCGAAAACTCCATTGCATAAAGCTCGCGGTTGCGCGCGACTTCGACGCGCAGGTGATCGGACAGGGCGTTGACCACGGACGAGCCAACCCCGTGCAAGCCACCGGATGTCTCGTAGGAATCGCCCGAAAATTTGCCGCCTGCGTTCAAGGTGCAAAAGATGATCTCGAGCGCCGATTTGCTCGGGTCTTTGGGGTGCGGATCGGTCGGGATACCGCGCCCGTTGTCGCGCACGGTGACATGTCCGTTGTCGTGCAGTTCCAATTCGATCCACGTGGCATGTCCCGCCACGGCCTCATCCATCGAGTTGTCGATGATTTCGGCGACCATATGGTGCAGCGCGCGGTCGTCTTTGCCGCCGATGTACATGCCGGGGCGCAGGCGGACGTGTTCCATATCCTCCAGCACCTGAATGGACGAGGCATCGTAGGTGCTGGGCTTGGCGCCTGAAAGGAGATCGGACATGGGCTGCTCTTTCTTATTGTTGGGCGCATTTTGACAGGGCAGGGCGATGGGGGCAATCGCCTTGATCGGTTAAACCACAGCTTTTCGTGGCTGTATCGGGTATGATCTCATCTTGCCGTTCATTCGCATTCGCTTCACAGTCCGCAAACCCGTAAGGAACTGCACCCATGCCGTGGATCAAAACCATCCCCTTCGAGGCTGCCACAGGCAAGCTTAAGGCGCTCTATGCCCGCGTCACCGGTCCGGGCAACAACGTCGATAACATCATGATGATGCATTCTTTGCGCCCCCACACGATGGAAGGGCACATGGCAATCTACAAATATGTGCTGCACCACCGCGATAATACGATTCCCAAGTGGTTTTTAGAGGTGCTGGGCGTCTGGGTGTCGGCGCTCAATCAGTGCAATTACTGTGTTGAACATCATTTTTCGGGGATGAAACGGTTACTGCGCGATGACGCGCGCGCCGATGCGATCCGCGGGGCAATCGAGGCGGGGGACAGTGCCAAAGCCCCTTTGGATCACGCCCAAAAAGCCGCGATGATCTATGCGCGTAAACTGACCATTGCCCCGGCGGATATGTCCGAAGCGGACGTCGTGGCCTTGCGCGCCGCAGGTTGGGATGACGGCGAAATTCTTGAGATCAATCAGGTGGTTGCCTATTTTTCCTATGCCAATCGCACGGTGCTGGGGCTTGGCTGTTCAACCGACGGCGATATCATCGGGTTAAGCCCTGGCAATTCGGACGATCCAGACGATTGGGGCCATCACTAACCATTTGTCTGGAAACGCTACATAAAGCTGGGCAAGTCCTCTTTAAGTTTATCAAACACAAACCGAATGCGGGCAATGTGCGATTGATCTTCGTGAACGACCAGCCATGCGGGCATGTCGTGGTGCAGGTCAGGCAGCACGCGTTTCAGGCCCAGCCGATGCGCAAGTTTCAGTTGCACAAAGCCGACGCCCAAACCGGCCTGTAAGTGGGCAATCTGCGCCAAGGGGTCATCACACCGTAGAACGATGTTCTTGAGGGGCTGCATGCCCGCCGCAATCAGGGCAGGCAGGATCAGGTTTTCATTGTCGTCTGCAATAAAAGGTGCCGTGGTCAGCGCATGATTGTCGGGTATTGGTGCGCTGTTGTGCGACGTGAACAACCCAACCCTGACGGCGGGCAGGCGGGCCGCGACAAGCGCCTGCTGGGTCGGTTCAGTGAACCGGATCGCAATATCGGCAGCACGCTTTGCTAGGTTCTCGGCCAAATCCGTTGCCGCGATTTCAAATCGGATATCCGGGGCCTGTTCGCTGATCCGAGACAACGGCAAGGGCAGGATATGTGTCGCGACAACGCGGCTGCAAGTGAGCCTGACGGTGCCTGCCAAAGCCGTGCTTTCAGCGGACGCGATGCGATGAAATGCTGCGGCTTCTTCCAATATGGACCGTGCGATCGGCAGCAACGTAACCGCCATTGCAGTTGGAGTTAGCCCATTGGCCGCACGGCTGAAAAGCTGGGTGTTCAGGTCTGTCTCAAGGGTTTCGATATGGCGCCGCACGGTAGGCTGCGCCATCTGTAACGCCCGCGCCGCAGCACTTAGACTGCCATGGGTCATGACCGCGTGAAAAGCGGGGATGTGGTCGAGGGAACGCAGAAGGTTGCTCATCAAAAAAGATTAGCTGAACATCCAGATTTTGACAATTTGTTTCAAGCAAAAGCTGTGCGACAAAATCCGTGACAGTCAGAAAAGGATCAGACCATGACACAGCAGCCTATCACTTTAACGCTCTTGACCAACCTGCGTCCGATAAAGTCGACGCTGAGCTTGAGGGGGTGGCAATTGCCTTGGCAAGCGGTGTCATCTACGCTCAAAATGGCGGAGGATGGGTGCAATTCACCCTGCTTTTTCTGGTGCCGGATATCTTTATGTTGGGGTATCTGGCAGGCCCACGCATTGGTGCGGCGCTTTATAATGCCGGGCACAGTTATCTGGGCCCGCTGATACTGGCGGGGGTCGGGTCGCTGGCCAATGCACAAATGCCTTTGTTGATTGCGCTCATATGGGGGGCTCATATCGGTATCGACCGCGCGATTGGATACGGGCTGAAGTACGGCTCTGGGTTTAAGGACACCCATTTGGGGCGTGTTTGAGAAAAACCAATGGTTTACGCGCCGCCGCATTCTTTGATGCATCACACGGGCCTTTCCCTCACCCGTGCGCGCGGGTAAGCCAATCAGACATGCAACAGAAGATGACATACGGCGGCCACGTCCGCGCGATCCTGACTTTGGGTCTGCCGCTGGTTGGCGGGCATCTGGGCCAGATGGCAATCGGGGTCACGGACACGGTGATGCTGGGCTGGTATTCCATTGAGGCTTTGGCGGCGGTCACTCTGGCCAGCACCTATTTCTTTGTCCTGTTCATCTTTGGCTCGGGATTTGCCTGGGCTGTGATGCCGATGGTTGCGTCCTTTGCGGCCGAGGACGACGAGGTCAGCATCCGGCGGTCCACGCGAATGGGGCTGTGGTTGTCGTTGGCATTTGGCGTGCTGGCGATGCCGCTGATGATCTGGTCCGAACCGATCCTGATGCAGCTGGGGCAGGGCGACGCGTTGGCGGCAACGGCGGGGCGATATCTGGCGGTCGCGGGCTGGGGCATCATCCCTGCGCTGCTTGTGATGGTGCTCAAATCCTACCTCGCGGCGCTGGAGCGGACGCAAGTTGTCCTGTGGATCACGCTTGCATCGGCGGTGGTGAACGCTTTGGCAAATTATGCGCTGATCTTTGGCAATTGGGGTGCGCCTGAACTGGGTGTTGTGGGGGCGGCGTGGGCTTCTGTGACGACCCAGATCGTGTCCTTGGTTGGTATCGTGATCTATGTCGTGTGGGTGATGCCGCAGCACCGGTTGTTTGTGCGCATGTGGCGGGCCGACAGCCAGATGTTGAGACAGGTGTTCAAACTGGGCTGGCCGATCAGCATCACGTCGCTGAGCGAAGTTGGCCTGTTTGCAGCGTCCGCCATGATGATGGGCTGGTTGGGGACGATCCCGCTGGCCGCACATGGCATCGCGGTACAGCTCGCGTCGATCACGTTCATGGTGCATCTGGGGATCAGCAATGTCGCGACGATCCGCGCGGGCAATGCGTACGGTCGCCGTGACCGGCCGCATATGGCGCGCGGCGCGATCATTGCGCTGGCGATGTCGCTGGGGTTTGCGGCGCTGACCACGATCAGTTTTGTCGGCTGGCCCGAGGCGCTTATTTCGATCTTCATGCAACGGGACGAACCTACGCGTGCTGATATTCTGGCGATCGGTGTCGGGTTGTTGATCATGGCGGCCCTGTTCCAATTGGTTGACGGGGCGCAGGTGATCGCACTCGGGCTGTTGCGCGGTGTGCAGGACACCAAAATGCCGATGGTGATTGCGGCCTTCAGCTATTGGGTGATCGGTATCCCGTGTTCTTATCTCCTCGGGTTCACCTTTGGATATGGCGGTATTGGCGTCTGGTCGGGGTTGGTAATCGGGCTCGGGATTGCAGCGCTCTTGCTCAACGCGCGATTTTGGGGCGTGGCGATCAAGGCCGTGGGTCATTCCGGGGTTCCGGCCGGATTACAATCACTCGATTGAAACCCTAGTCCTTCAGCAACCGGTCGGCCTTTTTACGAACCAGGGTTGAGCGCAAATCATGCATCGCCAACAGCAGCGCATCGGTCACGGCTTCCAGCTGCTCGTCCGTCGCCTTGGATTGCACCCACTGCGTCGTCAGGTTCATGTAATCGACCGCGCGGTAGATGTCGTCGATGTCACGGTGGGCCAGCACCTGAATACGCTCCTGCATCCAGCTGTCGATGGTCTCGCGGTCCTCGTCGGTCAGGACGCGGTCGCCCTGCGGCTTGATCTCGCCGTTGCGAATATTGACGATGGCGATCTGGTCCATCTCGATCCGGCGCTGGCGGTTTTCTGTATCCACACGGAACACGGCGGCCCCGTTATCACGGACCCTGAAATAATATTCCGGAAGCTCGCCTGCCATTGATTGTCCCCGCTTTAGTCCCGCTTTACGTCAGTTTGGCGCAAAAGTCCTGTATCCGCGTGCAGGCCTCTTTTAGTGCCGCATCCGACGTAGCGTAGCTGACACGGAAGTTCGGCGATAGCCCGAATGCCGCGCCGAACACCACCGCAACGCCGGTTTCCTCAAGCAAAGCGGTCGCAAACACTTCATCATCGGTGATTTTTGTGCCTGCTGCCGTGGTCTTGTCGATGAGGCCCGCAATGGACGGATACACGTAAAACGCGCCCTCGGGTTTCGGGCAGGTCATGCCGTCGATTGCGTTTAACATCTCGACAACCAGATTGCGGCGGCGCACGAACATCTCGTTGTTGGGCGCGATATAATCCTGCGTCCCGTTCAAAGCCTCAACAGCCGCCCACTGCGAGATTGTACAGGGGTTCGAGGTGGATTGCGACTGTACCTTGCGCATCGCTGCGATCAATTTTTCCGGCCCCGCCGCATAACCGATCCGCCAGCCGGTCATGGCATAGGCTTTGGACACGCCGTTGGTGGTCAGCGTGCGTTCGTAGAGCGCCGGTTCAACTTCGGCAGGGGTGCAGAATTCAAAACCGTCATAGCACAGGTGTTCGTACATATCGTCGGACATAACCCAGACATGCGGATGGCGCATCAACACATCGGTCAGCGCCTTTAGCTCGGCACGTGAATAACCGGCGCCTGTGGGATTGGAGGGCGAGTTGAAGATGAACCATTTGGTGTTCGGTGTAATTGCCGCCTCCAAGGCTTCGGGCGTCAGTTTGAAATCATCTTCCAGTGTTGCAGGGGCAATCACGGGGGTGCCGCCCGCCAGCAGCACCATATCGGGATAGCTGACCCAATAGGGGGCCGGGATCACAACTTCTTCGCCGGGGTTCATCGTCGCCATCAACGCGTTATACAGGATTTGCTTGCCACCCGTGCCCACGCTGACCTGAGCGGGCGTATAGTCCAACCCGTTGTCGCGCTTGAATTTGGCGCAGATCGCCTGTTTCAGTTCGATGATGCCATCCACAGCGGTGTATTTCGTCTTGCCCGCATGGATCGCAGCAATCGCCGCATCCTTGATGTTCTGTGGTGTGTCAAAGTCCGGCTCGCCGGCGCCCAGCCCGATGATGTCCCGTCCGGCAGCCTTGAGTTCGGCGGCTTTTGTCGTCACGGCAATGGTCGGGGACGGTTTGACGCGGGCGAGAGTGGCAGACAGCAGTTCCATTATGACCTCGAATTGTCTATGTGTTCGCGCATACTCATAGGGGTCACCCCCGCGCCGTTCAAGGATGATCGGTGTCAGGCAGGAGATGATGATATGAACGAAACAACAGATTGGTACGGGCCCGATGTGGCGACCTTTGGCGACCGCGTTGCGGCAGCGCGTGAGAAGTCGGACATGAGCCAGGCGGTGCTGGCCAAACGTCTTGGCGTGCGCGTGTCGACGATGCGCGACTGGGAAGACGATCTGTCAGAGCCGCGCGCCAACCGGTTGTCGCATCTGGCAGGGCTGCTCAATGTCTCGATGATGTGGTTGATCAACGGCGAGGGCGAGGGCATCGCCAGCCCGGACGAGACACCGTCGATATCTGTCGATATGCGTGAAACGCTCAATGAAATGCGGGTTTTGCGCGGTGAAATGCTGAAAAACGCGCAAAATGTCGGGCGGCTGGAAAAGCGTTTGCGTCGGTTGCTGACGGAAAATCAGGATGTCTGAAACGGGTAGTGAAACGCATGAGCATCGGGTCAAACGGCTTTATATGCGGTCGATCCGGCGCGGCATCAAAGAGATGGATCTGATCCTCACGGCCTATGCCTCCGACCGGCTGTCGCAGATGGACGACGCAGCACTGGGCGTCTATGACGCGATGCTCAACGAGAACGATCATGATCTGTATCAATGGGTGACGGGGCAGGTGGCCGCACCGGACCCTTACGGCGCGCTGGTTGCCGATATTCAGGGCCATATTTCACAGGCCGCTTCCTGATCTTTCGGGTTTAACGAAATATTCTGATTTATTCGTCATTTTCCGTCTCAGCAAAACGAGTCGGAGAGTTAAGAATGTCTATTCAAGAATCCCTTGCCCCAACCCTGAAAGACAAGGGTTTCATGATCGGCTACCTTGAGGCGCTGTCGCTGGTCGAGCGTCTGCACAGGTTGTTGCTGGATGTGATCAAGGACGAATTTGAACGGGTCAACGTGTTGGAGATCAATGCGGTTCAGGCGCTGTTGTTGTTCAATATCGGCGACAACGAGGTGACAGCGGGCGAATTGAAAAGCCGCGGGTATTATCAGGGCAGCAACGTCAGCTATAATCTCAAAAAGCTGGTCGAAATGGGCTATATGCACCACCAGCGTTGCGAAATTGACCGCCGGTCGGTGCGTGTGCGTCTGACCGCACAGGGGCGTCACGTGCGCGATGTGGTATCAGACCTGTTTGCGCGCCATGCCGAGGGGCTGGAAAGCAAAGGGGTGCTGGGCCACGAAGGCATTTCCGAAATCTCGACATCACTCAAACGGATGGAACGGTATTGGACGGATCAAATCCGCTATATCTATTGAGCGGAAATTGCCCTGTGCAAGGCCAGCTCTGAAAATACCAGTGTTTCCAGCTCGCGCAGCAGCTTTTGGGTCATGGCGCGGGCGTAATCATTGAACCCGATCGCGGTATGCACAAAGGCATCGGGCCCTGTCATCACCTCGGCTCTGAAATACGACGACAACTCGCCAATCTCGGCCTGCCGGATGTCGCCGATGTTGGGGTTGTCCACGCCGATCACCAGACCGTTGATGGTGATGCCGCTGGCCTCGATCAGGTCACGCACATCGCGGGGACGCGGACCAAGGTTGGATTTGCCGTCGCCCGATATGTCGAGCGTGTGTTTCCAGCACTCAGGCTGCTGGGCCAGATACAATTGCCCCATGCGCATTGCCACACCCAAGGCAGTACCGGGGGTGGCATCGCGACGCCGCGTCTGGCGCAGGGTTTCGATAATTGTGTCGATGGATGCACCTGTTTCCACCCGCGTCCAGGGCACGACAATGGCCTGATCATGCGGACCGCTCCATTCGTACACCATCAGGGCGACAGGGGCGGCGGGCATGGATAGCAGTTTTTCGCGCACCTCGGGCGTGTCCAGGGCTTCGGCGACGCCGCTTATCTGCAAACGGTATTCGCGCGCGTCCACAGAGCCGGACACATCAAGGCCCAATGCAAGCGCCTGACGACACTCCTGGGCCTGTGCCGCCAACGGCACTCCGAATGCGGCGATCAGGGCTGCGATGCGGATCATCCGGCGTTTCCAATCTGAATCGGCAGCGCGCTGAGCGAGGGCGGCGATAACTCGCGCTCCAGCTTGATGCGCAAGGCGCGCTCGTAATCCTCAAAACCGTCGGCGATCACGGCAAAGGCACCGGGCCCGTGCAAAACCTGTGACTGGTAATAGGCAATCAGCCCGACCTCGCCTTCAAAATCAGCGGCATTTACGATCAAACCGTTTACTGTAACCTCGGCAAAGGGAAATTCTCGGTAGGCGGCGGCGGGTTCAAACCCTTCGTTGTTCTGCCCGTCACCGGCCATGTCGATGACTTGTTTCAAACATCGCGGTCCACGGTCCAGCAGGCCTGCGCCGAACCCCAGTGCATATCCCATGGCGGTGGGGAAATCATTGTGGCTGCGGGTACTGCGGGCGATGGCCTCTGCCGCCTCGACAAGCGCGCGGCGGCTGTCAATCATGGTCCAGTCCAGCAATATTTCCTGATTATAGCGCCCTGACCATTCAAAAACCGCAAGCGCCACAGGTTGGTCTGCTGCAAAAAATGCCGCCTCGACCTCGGGTGCGATCAGTGCCGCGACCATACCGCCGCGCTGCAATCTGTCCTCGGCTGCATCAACCGAACTGGACACATCCATCGCCAGTACCAACGCCAAACGGCAATTTGCCACCCCGACAGTCGGCACCAGCCCAAGGGCCAACGCACATGCCGGGGCGCAAAACCTTACCAATGGCCTGTATTTTCCATACTTGCCCACGGCTCTTGCGGGGCAAGGCTCGCGCCCTCTTGCAACAGCTCGATCGAGATATTGTCTGGCGAGCGCACAAACGCCATGTGCCCGTCGCGCGGGGGACGGTTGATCGTGATGCCGTTGTCCATCAGCGTCTGGCACATGTCATAGATGTTCTCGACCGTATAGGCGAGATGGCCAAAATGCCGCCCATCGCTGGGCAACCCGTCGTCGCCATCCCAGTTATAGGTCAACTCGACATCGGCATGGCCATCATCCTGACCCGGGGGGCACAAAAAAACCAGCGTGAATCGCCCGCTTTCATGATCCATGCGGCGTCGTTCTTTGAGGCCGAGCATTTCGTAAAACGCGATGGATTTCTCCAGATCTTTGACGCGCACCATCGTGTGCAGATATTTGATTGGCATGGGTGTTCCTTTTATATTCATGTCCGACCCGAACTAGAACAAGGATTGGAACCCGATGTTCAGCCCGAAATTTTGCGTCTCGAAGCGGGTGATGTTCGACTTTGTCTGACGCGCCTCGAGGGTCAACTTAGGGGCAAAACCGTAAGTGTCAAAATCAACAAAAAGTAACGAGCCTGAAATTGCGGTTTGCACATCGGATCGCGCGTCCGGACCATAGAGCGCATCGTCATAGCGTCGGATTTGATTGTCGAGCGAAATCTGAGCTATGGCCCCCATGACGGGCTTGCCAAATGTGTATTGCGCGCCGAGGCTGTAGCTGGAATGGGTGATTGCGGCGCTGTCCGTGTCGGTTCTGCCAATCCCTACGCTCCAGCTGATCCGGTCACCGCTAGCCAAAGGCCGCGCCCATTGCCCGCGCAGCGCGCCGGTTATGCCGGACCTGATGGCGTTGTCTTTACGGTCGGAATAGCCTACCTCGCCTGTCCATGAAAAACTGCGGTTCTCGGTGCGTTTGTAGACTTGCGTCCAGCGCAAGCGGACCTCGTCAGCCAAGGTGCTGCCGCCTGTCCAAATGCGCCCAAGGCTGACAGAGACAGTTTGGTTCGCGGCACCCGGCCCGGCGGTGAAATCACGCCCCAATTGCGTCTCGATGCGGCGAAACGAAAAATCCGAGGCCTCGACGCCAGCGGGCACGGCACTATCGGTAAACACCACCTGCGTTTCGGCCCAGTGCAGCGAGACAAAATTGCGGCTTTTCTGTTGTTCGCTGAAATTATAGCGGAATGTAACACCGCTTTGGACTTCAAAACCAGCAATCGGCACGGCTGCCGGATTGGTAAACAGCAGCCCGCCAAGGACAATGGTGTTGTCGCGCGGTGCGTTATTCACGTTATCTGACGGGTTGATCCCGAATGAAAAATTGACCGACCATGGGTTAATTTTGCGCACAAATTGGTATTCGCGGGCGGCTTGGGCGCGGGTGCGGTTGGTTGGGGCGACCTGAACCGCACGGCGCAGCCAAATTTGCGCGCGGGTCTTTTTTCCGTCGGCCGACAAGGATTGCGCCATCACACGGGCGGCTGCATATTTATCAGGATCTGTGCGCGCGGCCTGCCACGCCCGTCGTGCGGCATTCTGCGCCGCGCCGTAGTCTTGCAAGGTGCGCAAGGCATGGGCATGCACAATCAGGCTTGGCGCGTCACTCGGATCACGCTGGATTAACACTGTGGTTATATCTGCGGCAGCGCGCGGGTGGCCCGCAGTTAACAATTGTGCTGCGGTCAGACGCGCATCATCAGGGCCAAGTTCTAGTTCTGCGAGCGCAGCCCCCGCACAGCAAAGTCCTAGAACAAGACTAAGGACAAGGCGCACCCGAACACTCCGCAATAAAGCCGCCCACTTCACGGATATCGGCACCCTCAACAAACAGAATGCCCGCAACTTCGCGGCCATTGGCGGCGAAAACGCCTTGCCAGTCGCCGGACCGCACATTTGTTCCGCCATCGATCTCGACCACGCTACCCCCCGTAAATGACCCTGTATTGCGTACGATTGTTGCGTCGGTTAGCGACAAAAAGCCTGACAACGGACCAATCAGCGTCCCTGTCGTATCATAGATATTACGGTTCGTAATGGTCCCACCGAATGCACCTACGATATCGAAATCGTCAAAATCGGCACGCATCGTGGCGTCACCCGTGACATACTGCACGCCGCCGCCGATGGCGTTAGATGCGGTGCGCACGGCGGCATATTCACCATTGTAAGAATAGATACCGGTGGTCGGCAGGTTCGGATTTGCACCCAATCGCTGTGCACCGGCCCCGCCATATCCAAAGTCGATGTAGGTATCGGTCCCGGCAGCAGCAACTTGGGATTGACCTGATGCGGATCGCTTAAAGACCGCGAAATAGAGCAATTCGTTCGTGCCCACCGCAGGCGCGCTTTCATAGGCGTTAAAGCCGTTGCTGAAAGGGTCGGTTGCGACTCTTTCGTAGGCGTTCTGCGGATCGTCGAACGGGATATTGTTCAACGTCAACGTGTCGGTGCCGGGATCATAGGTAATGTTATTGAGCGTGAGGCGCGGCTGTTCTGTCAGATAAACGCTGCCTGCGGTGGCGGTATCCACATCCGGTTCATTCGCATCGGGGTTTTGCCCAAAAGGTGCCGTACCCCCACAAGCCGAAAGGCCCAAGCCAAGGGCGATGCCCATCCAAAGACGTGTCATGATGTTCTGCCCTCGATTTTTCGTTTATTATATTTTCCACATCCTTTCAAAATGACCCGTTGCTTGTCAACGACCGTCACGAACCCTTGGAAAATAACCTGAAAAGTGCATCCCAAACGCAATACCGCATATGGCGGTTCCTTGAGCGAAATTGCGCAGATATAGTGAAGGGCGAATCCAAGCCCCTTAAAAACCGCCAAAGCCGCAGATAATTCGATACAGCCCTGAAAAATTCGTAAATGCCCTGAAAATTCCGAAAAAGGAAATCTTCCATGCCCCTGTCCCCCGACCAGCAAGCCGAAATCGACGCACAGCGCGCAGAGCCGCGCGAGACCCTGCGCGCGGTCAGTGACGGGATGGAGCAGCATTTGTACAAGGCGCTGCCCGTGCTCGACCACGGATTTGTGCGCGTCATCGACTATATGGGCGACGATGCCGCGATCTGTCAGGCGGCACGCGTGTCCTATGGCAAGGGCACCAAGTCGGTGCAGAACGACGAAGGGCTGATCCGCTATCTGATGCGCCATTGGCATTCAACGCCCTTCGAGATGTGCGAGATCAAGCTGCATGTGAAACTGCCGGTGTTCGTCGCGCGCCAATGGATCCGCCACCGCACCGCTAACGTCAACGAATACTCTGCCCGCTATTCGATTCTGGACCGCGAGTTCTATATCCCAGCACCCGAACACGTGAACGCCCAATCCGTGGTCAACAATCAGGGGCGTGGCGGCGTGCTGGAAGGGGCCGAGGCCGCGCGGGTGTTGGAAATTCTGAAATCCGACAGCAACCGCGCCTATGACAATTATGAGGCGATGATCGGTACTGAAGGCCCGGATGGCGAACCGCAAGACGGACTGGCCCGCGAATTGGCGCGGATGAACCTGCCGTCGAACATCTATACGCAATGGTACTGGAAGGTCGATCTGCACAACCTGTTCCATTTCCTGCGCCTGCGCGCCGATGCCCATGCGCAGTATGAAATCCGCGTTTATGCGGATGCGATTTGTTCGGTCGTGGCTGATTGGGTCCCTGCGGCTTACGGGGCGTTTGAGGATTACCGTTTGGGTGGTGCTACGATGTCGGGGCGTGCGCTGGACTGTGTGCGGCGGATGTTGAAGGGGGAAGTTGTGACGCAGGAGACGAGCGGGATGAGTAAGGGGGAGTGGCGGGAGTTTGAGGGATTGATTGACAGTTGAATCTACAATGTGCTGATCTACTAAAAATTGCAGGAGATAATTGTGACTGTACTTTCAGACGCGACCGCTAACTTAGCTACAAGAATTACCAATTTCGGTTCAACAATAAATACTGAAGAGGCAATCAAAACATCCGTAGTTTTACCGTTCTTTCAAGCTTTGGGTTACGATGTCTTTAACCCTTCGGAGGTAGTTCCAGAATTTACGGCTGATACGATTGGAAAAAAGGGAGAAAAAGTTGATTACGCAATCCTACGAGAGGGTGAAGTCACAGTTCTAATTGAGTGTAAGAGTCTAAGCACAGACTTGAGTGAGAAGCACCTTGCCCAACTGTATCGATATTTCACAGTTACGAACGCTCGATTCGCAATCTTAACAAACGGACGCCTATATCAATTCTATTCCGATTTGGCTGAGCCACATCGCTTGGATAAGCGACCATTCTTCACATTCGATTTGCTGGATTATAACGACGCATCATTGGAGGAACTTACAAAGTTTAGTAAGTCTACATTCGATGTCGATAATATATTAGCGCAAGCAGAGCGCCTGAAGTTTGTGGCTGCCATAAAGCCAATCTTAAATGAGTTGATGGTCGAGCCATCTGATGAGTTCGTGAGATTAATTGCTTCTCAAGTCTACGATGGACGTCTAAATTCGGCGATAAAGGAAACTGTTTCGATAGCAACAAAAGCCGCGTTTCGAGAAATAATGCGCGACCGTGTCAGAGCACGCTTAAACACCGCTTTAGAAGAGCCTGAAATTCTTGAAGAAGAGGAACCAATGAAGGCAACAGACGATATTGTCACAACTCAGGAGGAGACAGAAGGTTTCTTGATGGTTAAGTCAATGCTGAGGGGTACAGTCGACAGCAACCGTGTGATTATCCGTGATGCAAAGTCCTACTGCGCGGTTCTTCTGGATGATAACAATCGTAAACCGTTGGCAAGACTTCACTTTAATCGAGCACAAAAGTACCTTGGTCTCTTCGATGGTGACAGTGAAGATAAAATTGCTGTAGATAGCCTAGATAATCTTTTTGATTACAAGGACAGACTTATAGCAACCTTTGAGAAATATACTTAGCAAGCGTAGGGTGGGTTTAAACCACGCGCCCCGCCTCGTGGGTTACACCTACGCTACGGTAAAATCAAAACTTCCCATCGAAAAGCCAAAGAAATCACAACTCAACAACGCCCCAAATCACCAAAAACCACTGGACTCACTTCCATACCACCGCCACAATACCACCAACAAAAGCGGTAAAACCAAAAAGAACGAGGGATATTATGCGTCTGCCAACAGCATTTCTGACCGGGGCCAGCTTGATGATGGCCACATTCCTACCCGCCCAAGTGGCCGCCGAGGCGAAGTTGTATCCTTATCATGCGAGCGCCAATTACTGTCCGGCGGGCCTGCAACCGATCACCATTTCCGGTGTGATCTGCTGCGGTGTGCCGAACCAACATATCACCTATGAACAGGTCAAGGCGCATCCGGTGAAACGTCATAATGCGGTCAAAAAGCATTACGTGCGGTCGGCCCGCGCGCATTGCCCGATCGGTTCCAAAGGCTGCGACTGATATAGATATCGTCCGGCAAAACGGACTGGCAGGTATTGCATCGGTCAAACCCGGCGTTCAACAGCGCCGGGTTTTGCTTTTACAGCAGGGTAATATCCGCAGCCATCTGTCGGCCATCGCGGCCTTCGACCAGCTCAAAACTTACCTTTTGATCATCCGCAAGCCCCGTAAGACCCGACCGTTCGACCGCCGAGATATGGACAAAAACATCCGTGCCACCACCCTCGGGGGCAATGAACCCGAAACCTTTTGTTGTATTGAACCACTTTACTGTACCCGTTGGCATCGTCTGCGCCCTTCCTTGATGTTCCAAATCCCCGCATTTCACGGGGTGCAGCGGATGGGGGACATGCCCTGCGCCACACCCTAAAAAAGATTGTTTGGTTGCTTGAAAAATCAAGGAAAACGGTGGAAGTCTTTTCAAAACTTGACTTTAATGCTGAAAAATGAGGCGGCACTCATGCTGATATACGGATTGAAAAACTGCGATAACTGCCGCAAGGCGGTCAAGGCTTTGCCGGGCGCGCAACTGGTGGATGTGCGCGAGGACGGGTTGCCGCAAGACGTGCTGGATCGCGCTTTGTCACAGTTCGGCGCAGCGCTGTTGAACACGCGGTCCACCACATGGCGCGGCCTTGATGACGCCCAGCGTCAGAGAGACCCGCGTGATCTGATCGTGGAGCATCCGGCACTGATGAAACGTCCGTTGATCGTTGTGGATAACTCGATTTTTCTATCGTGGAGCAAGGACGTAGAGCGCGACGTTAAAGCGATGCTTTAACATCGGATTTGGCGTCAAGCAGTGCGGGGTTGCAACGCGCGGTCAAAGGAAACCGGTCCTGCCCCCTTGATCACCAAGACAAACAGCAGAAATATCCACAGCGCCCGCTGGTCCATGATCGCCGCATCCGAAAAGCGGTCAAACCATGCACCGAGCGCACTGTCCTGTCTGTGCCCGATCACGTTGGTCAGCGATTGAACAACGGTAAATCCGATCATCCCGAGGGCTGCAAGTCGCGTCAAAAGGCCCAGCACAATCAGGGCGGGCAGGATGAATTCGGCCCATGTGCCGAGAACCACAACCAGTTGATGGAAAACGGACAACGCGTCGCTGTCATAGCCTACCGCCTCGAAAGCGCGCGGGAAAATCTGGGCATAGGCGCCGGTTGACGGGATCCAGAGACCCGCAATGCCATCGCCCAGTTTGGTCATGCCCGAGTTCAGGAAATAAACCAGTAAAACGGCTGCAAATATAAAGCGGGCCAATGTCGGGATCAGCCAGTCGGCAGCGGCAAGGCGCAGGGTTATCCCATTGTAGGTTGAGACGAACACGTTCATTTTAATCCTTTAAAATCAAATCTGTAAAGGCATGTGTCGTCAAGGCGATGGTCAGGCATGCACCAAGATCGAAATCGGCATCCGCGGTGATGGCGTCATCGGTGGCCTGCGCCAATGGGGCACCCGCGCGCAATGCGTTCAGCCAGACTGCACCACCTTGCGGCAAGGCGTGAGGTGCGGGGTCGAAACCTTCACGGGTGATCAGGATATCCTGGGCGACGGCACGCGGTTTTGCTGCGCCTTCGGCATAATTAAAGCGCCAGATGTCGTGCAGAGGCCAGTTCGACGTCAGGACTTGCGTTGCCGGGGCAAAAGTGAACCGCGCCTGCATCAGGGCGTCCTCGTCAACGTCTGACAGACGCGAAGCGTCCAGCGGAGCGGTGTCCGCCGCGTGATACGACCGCCGCATCGCCAGATCCAGCTGTGCGGCATCCGCCAGATAACCGATATGCGCCAGAGGTTTGAGCTGCGATAAAAATGCAGTAAATTCAACGCCGTAGAACATCATCAGGGGCGAGGATGGCGGATGGCTGCGCACAAACATTGGCACCAGAGTGTCAAAGTTCTGCGCACCAATCAGTTTGCGCACCAGGGGAAAGGCGTTTTTCATAGCCTCGATCAGCGAGACGGTGACATTGTTGCGGTACACCCCATAACGGCGCCCGGCCGGGGCACCTAGTCCATCCAGCAATCCGTCAGGCACAGGGCTTTCTGCATCAAGCAAGCCTGCGCGAAATTCACTTTGGGTTGTCATACGGTCAATGCACGCGCGACACGGTGTGTCTCGTCGCGCAGGATTGGCCAGTCCGGCACGTCATTGTCCCATTCAACGAGCACGGGTTTTGACCCGGTCTGCTGCAATGTGTAGTCCAAAAGCGCCCAAACGGGCTCAACGACGGGTTTGCCGTGACTATCGATCAACAATGGCGCGCCCGCATCATCGTGATCTTCGTCATGGCCGCCTACATGAATCTCTCCGACGTGATCCGTGGGGAATGCGTCAATATAGGCTTGCGGACTGAGACCCAGATTTGTGGATGAAATGAACACATTATTGACATCGAGCAAGAGACCACAGGAGGTTCGCAGAACAAGCTGCGATAAAAAGTCGGTTTCGGACAAGGTGGAATCTGCAAAAGCCAGATAGCTTGATGGATTTTCAAGCAACATTTGCCGTCCCAAGGTCTGTTGAACCTGATCAATATGATCCGCGACACGTGTCAGCGTTGCGTCGGTATAAGGCAGCGGCAGCAGGTCATTCAAAAACTCTGACCCATGGGTCGACCATGCGAGATGTTCGGAAAAGCCGGCCGGATTGATCCAGTCACACAAATGTTTGAGGCGGGCGAGATGATCGCGGTCAAGGGGTGCCTCGCCGCCGATCGACAGGCCGACACCGTGCACTGAAATCGCAAAGCGCTCAGACAAAGTGCGCAGCTGTGCCAACGGCCTGCCACCGTCGCCCATGTAGTTCTCTGCATGCACTTCGATCCACTTCACGGGGCCGGGTGTGGCAAGCAACGCGTTGAAATGCTGGGGTTTGTAGCCAACACCGGGGGCGTTTGGCAGGACGTCAAAGCGGGGGGGATTGTCACGCATTCTGGTCCCTCCGAACGTTCGGATGTTTGAACTGGGGGTGTTCATTGCGGTTTCGGGCGACGTGTCACGCCCGAAACCAGTCATGTAGAACCGGCCAAGCTTATGCTGGCAAATCGCGGTCCAATGCTTCAAGCGAACCTGTGCGTTCAGAGCCGTCAGCCATTGCGGGCAATTCGATCTCGGTGCAGGTGCCGGCATCGACCAATGTCCAGGCGTTACCCTGATAATCTGTCACGGATGTCCCTGCGCAGGTTGTACCGGGACCAGCCGCACAGTCATTCGCGCCAGCAAGGGATATACCATAACATTTTTCTTTGGAGGCCGCATCTGCGGAGGTAGTTGTTGTAGCGGTCATCGCGGCAGCGATGGCACCGGCGATTGCAACGGATTTAAGTGTTGTGGACATGGTTAAATTCCTTTGTTTGGTCTGCGTCACATCTGATGTGTCATAAAAAAGCATCGCACGAAGTCTAACACCATTCACGTGGGTGTGGTTCACGATCCTGTCAGGATTTTGACGTTTTACTGTTCTTTTTTGCGAGAACTCTCGTTTTTTGACCGACATGTCAGATATAATTGTTACGTTTATGCAATCAAGGTCTGCGGTGGGATGGCCTGAGTGACAAATGTTACAGGCTTGGATCAGCGCAGGTCAGGGGGCGTTGCCTCGTCTTTAAGAACGCTGGTTATCTCTGAAAGCGCCTGAACAGAGGTCTGTTTTTCACCCAAACGTCGCACGGACACGGTTTTTTCCTCGACCTCGCGCGCACCGACGGCCAGGATCACCGGCACTTTGCCAACAGAATGTTCGCGTACCTTATAGTTGATCTTTTCGTTGCGAATGTCGGCTTCTGCCCGCACACCAGCGGCGCGCAGGGTGTCGACAACTTCCAGCACATAGTCATCGGCCACAGAGGTGATCGAGGCCACAACAACCTGACGCGGGGCCAGCCAGAATGGTAGTTTGCCTGCATGTTCTTCGATCAGGATGCCGATAAAGCGCTCGAAACTGCCCAGCGTTGCGCGGTGCAGCATGACGGGACGGTGTTTGGCCCCATCGGTGCCGACATAGGTCGCGTCAAGGCGCTCTGGCAGCACAAAATCGACCTGATGCGTGCCGCATTGCCAGTCGCGGCCAATGGCGTCGGTCAGCACAAATTCCAGCTTGGGGCCGTAAAATGCACCTTCACCGGGGTTCATTTCAGGTTCGATGCCAGCCTTGCGGGTCGCAGCCAATAGGGCTGTTTCGGCCTTGTCCCATACCTCGTCCGTGCCTGCGCGGGTGTCGGGGCGATCCGAGAATTTGACTTTGAAATTCTCGAACCCGAGGTCTTTGTAAATGCCGGACAGGAATTCGATGTAGGTCAGTGTCTCGGATTCGATCTGGTCTTCGGTACAGAAAATATGCCCGTCGTCCTGGGTAAATCCACGCACCCGCATGATCCCGTGCAGCGCGCCGGAGGGTTCGTAGCGATTGCACGATCCGAATTCTGCCATGCGCAGAGGTAGTTCGCGGTAGGATTTCAAACCTTGGTTAAAAATTTGCACGTGACAGGGGCAATTCATTGGTTTCAGCGCATTTACCGCTTTTTCACGCGCATGTTCCTCGTCAACCTCGACGATAAACATGTGCTCTTGATATTTCTCCCAATGCCCTGACGCTTCCCAGAGTTTGCGGTCCACCACTTGCGGTGTATTCACCTCGACATAGCCGCCTGCGCGTTGCTTGCGGCGCATGTAGTCTTGGAGTTGGGTATAGATTATCCAGCCGTTCGGGTGCCAGAATACCTGACCGGGGGCTTCTTCCTGCATGTGGAACAGGTCCATCTCGCGGCCCAGCTTGCGGTGGTCGCGTTTGGCGGCTTCTTCCAGCATGTGCAGATGCGCTTTGAGCTTTTCCTTGCCGGTAAACGCCACGCCGTAGATGCGTTGCAACATCTGGCGGTTGCTGTCGCCGCGCCAATAGGCACCGGCGATGGACATCAGTTTAAAGCTGTCGCCGGGGACTTGGCCTGTGTTTTGCAAATGCGGGCCACGGCACAGGTCTTGCCAGTCGCCGTGCCAGTACATGCGCAGGGGTTCATCGCCGGGAATGGCTTTGATCAACTCGACTTTATACGGCTCGCCCAAGTCCTCGTAATGCTTGATCGCGCGGGGGCGGTCCCAGACTTCGGTACGCACAATATCGCGCTTGTTGATGATTTCCTTCATCTTTTTTTCAATGGTGCCAAGGTCTTCGGGGGTAAAACTCTCTTTGCGGTCAAAGTCGTAATACCAGCCGTCCTTGATCACTGGTCCGATTGTGACCTTTGTGTCGGGCCAAATTTCCTGAACCGCGCGCGCCATGATATGTGCCAGGTCGTGACGCACCAGCTCATTGGCTTGGTCTTCGTCCGCCATGGTGTGGATGGCGATGGTTGCATCCGCCTCGATCGGCCAGGCCAGATCGAAATGCGCACCGTTCACGGTTGCAGAGATGGCTTTCTTTGCCAGCGATGTGGAAATGTCGGCGGCAACATCACCAGCGGTGATCCCGGCCTCATAAGACCGTGCGTTGCCATCAGGAAGGGTGAGTGAGATCTGGGCCATGGCGGCGCTCCTCGTCAGTTTGGCGCCTACGAGACGCCCGGTTGCGGGTTATGTATGGCGGGTATTTGGCCTTGCGGCCCCGACTTGTCAATCATGCGCGCGGGCGAACAGGCCGTGATTGTTGGCAAGGCGTGCTATGCTTGCACAGTGTATACATAAGAATACGTTGACTACGACGCCTGAGCCTATATTTACGACATATCCCCGCAGGTTTTGCGGTGGCCTGTACCCATGTTTTGGAGAACGACATGCCAAGCTATAACCGGACTTTTGATCTGACAATCGCTGACGTTGATCTGATCGAAGAAGCGCTGCGCGCGCGGGGTCGCGAATTGTCAAAGATGCGCCTGGCGTTGAGCCGTGAAAATCCGGCCGACATTGAATCAGTGGGTGTGATCGAGCAAGACCAGCGTAAAGGCGAGGAATTGCTGGGCCGCTTGCATGATCAGAAAATCTTTTACCGCCCCAAATCCGAGGCCTATTTCAGCGGCTGATCTTTGGATTTATCTATATATATCAAGGGCGTGATTGATATTTCCGCGCCCTAATTTTATGGCAAACGGGATGCGCTGAATTCCTGCTGTTGCCCTTGTCGCCAGCCCCGCGCATGATCTGCTTTGATATAAGGGGCAGGTATGAGCGGGACGCAATTTCTGGACACATCCACAGGCAGGCGGCTGGCTTATCACCGCACAGCGGGGCGTGGGCCGTGCATCGTGTTTCTGGGCGGTTTGAAATCCGACATGATGGGGACAAAAGCAGTTTTCCTTGAATACTGGGCGCGCAGCAAAGGCCGTGCATTTTTGCGCTTCGATTATTCCGGCCATGGGGAATCGTCAGGGGTGTTCACAGAGGGCTGTATCGGCGACTGGGCGCAGGACACGCGCGATGTCGTCGCGGCACTGACCGAGGGGCCGATCATACCCGTCGGGTCGTCAATGGGCGGCTGGCAGGCGTTGCTTTTGGCGCGCGCGCAACCGGATCGCATTGCCGGACTGGTGACAATCGCCGCCGCACCGGATTTTACCGAAGACGGATATTGGGCCAGTTTTACCGATCTGCAAATGCGTCAATTGGCAGAGGCGGGTCAGGTCGAAGTGCCGTCCGACTACATGGAGCCGTATGTCATCACCCGCCGGATGATCGAGGACGGGCGCACCCAACTGGTGTTGCGTGATCCGTTGCACCTGCCGTTTCCTGTGCGGTTCCTGCAAGGCACGGCGGATACGGCTGTCAGTGTGGCGACCGCTGTGCGGTTGTTGGAACATGCCACGGGGCCGGACCTGCAATTGCAGTTGGTCAAGGATGCGGATCATCGGTTTACGGATGCACGCTGTCTTGATCTTATAGTTCATGCGATAGATGAAGTAAGTAGTTTAGAGATATGAATTCAATATCTAAAATATTATTTCTGGTTTTAATCTGGACCTGTGTTTTTGCGCTGTTTGTATGGTTGGTCGGCCCTTACGAAGACGCCGATCTGACAGCAAGTTTTGACGATTCTCAGCTAGATGAGGGCGTCGATACCTATTTCGCAACGTCCGAGGCCCGCTATGATGACATCACGCCCGGTGTGCAGAAACAGGCGATCTGGGCGGGCGCGCCCGAGGTCGAAACCGCTTGGTCGGTTCTGTATGTTCACGGGTTTTCAGCAACCGCACAGGAAATCCGGCCCGTGCCCGACGATGTCGCAAACGCCCTTGGGGCAAACCTGATCCTGACGCGACTGGCGGGGCACGGACGCAGCAGCGATGCGATGGCCGAAGGATCGGTGCCGGCGTGGATGGGCGATGTGGCCGAAGGATTAGCAGTCGCACGCAAGACCGGCGACCGCGTTTTGGTGATATCGACATCGACTGGCGGTACGCTAATGGCAGCGGCGGCAATGGATGAGAAACTGATGCAGGATGTTGCGGGTATTGTGATGATTTCACCCAATTTTGGGGTGAATAACCCGCTTGCGTCTTTGCTGACGTGGCCTGCCGCACGGTACTGGCTGCCGAAGCTGGCAGGGGAGCGTCGCAGTTTCGAGCCTGCAAACGAGGGACAGGCAACATATTGGACCACAGAATATCCCAGTTTTGCGGCAATGCCGATGGGGGCGTTGATCAAGGCGGTCAATACGCTTGATCTGCGCCAGACCAAAGTGCCAGCCTTGTTCTGGTTTTCCCCTGATGACCAGGTGGTGCGCCCTGACGTGACGGTTAAAGTCGCACAGAAATGGGGTGGGCCTGTTACAGTTGTGAACCCTGTTTTGGGTGCGCAGGATGATGCGTTTGCCCATGTGATTGCGGGGGATATCCTATCGCCGTCACAAACCGGCGTCACCGTGCGCGGCATATTGGAATGGGTTAAGGGGTTATGATGGAAAAACGGATTTCGCTGATTACGTTGGGCACGCGCGACCAAGACGCGCAAGCGGCATTTTACGATGCGTTGGGGTGGGTAAGGGTGGACACCGATGACGGTGTGATTACCTATGATCTCATAGGCCAGACATTGGCACTGTATCCGCTGGATAAGCTGGCGCAGGATATTGGTGTTGATGTTGCAACCCTTGGGCACGGTGCCGCGACCTACGCCTATAATGTGCGGGACAGGGACGAGGTGGCGCCGCTGCTGGCCAAGGCCGATGCGGCGGGCGGCAAGGTTTTGCGCAGCGCGTCTGACGTGTTCTGGGGCGGGCATATCGGGTATTTTGCCGACCCCGAAGGCCACATCTGGGAAGTCGCCCACAACCCGTTTTCGCCGTTGTCGCCCGAGGGCGCGTTTCGCTGGAACGGCTACGGCTGATGCGCAAACCCGCCAGCATGTGGAGCCTTGAGACTTTTGGCCGCGTGCGGTTGTCGAAATATTTCTACATGCGGGACTTCATGTATTCCGAAATTTCAGGATTTCACGGGATGCCTAATGTCCCGGAAAACCCTGATCTTGCAATTGAAAATGGCTGTGCATTTTGTAGCGCTTTGCTGGATCCGCTTGAGGAAACCTTTGGCCGGGTCGCGGTGCGGTCGGGATATCGTTCACCGGATTTGAACCGTTATGGCAATGAAAACAAACTCAATTGTGCGCGAAATGACCATCCGCTTGAATGTCATATCTGGGATAGAGGTTCGGGTAAGGATGCGATTGCAGGTGCGTCCATCGTTATCCCGTGGTTTGCGGATCAGTATGATCAGGGCCGTGACTGGCGTGATCTGGCGTGGTGGCTGCACGATCATCTGCCCTATTCCGAGATGTGGTTTTTCCCCAAACTCGCCGCACTCAATCTGGTCTGGCGGCCCACACCGCTGCGCACGATTTCGAGCTATATTGCCCCGCGTGGCATGTTGTTGAGGACAGGGGAAACGCCCATTGAGGCAAAAGGCAAACGCGCGCAGCGCTATGCTGATTTTCCGCCGTTTTGCGGGTTGGCGGTCCATCTGCCGCAGACGACATTGCAGCCCTGAAACGGCGTGATATAGAGGTGGGCAGCGCAGGTAAGGCAGATATGAACCGCACCCCTTTTGACATCACCGCACGACATGTCTGAGCCTCTGGTCCTGTTGCCCGGCATGATGTGCGATGCGCGTCTGTTTGGTCCGCAAATTGCGGAATTGTCTGCAGATACGGCTGTAATGGTGGCCCCTATCACCCAAGGCGAGCGGATCGAGGAGATCGCATCGGGCCTGCTGGACCAGTTGCCAAAACGGTTTGCCTTGGCGGGCCTGAGCATGGGCGGCATTGTCGCGATGGAGCTTTTGCGCCGCGCGCCCGACCGGATCACCCGCATCGCGTTGATGGACACAAATCCACTGGCCGAAACGCCTGTGAATGCTGCCAACCGCGAACCGCAGATCGTCAAAGCACGCTCTGGCCGGATGCTGGAAGTGATGCGCGACGAGATGAAGCCGAATTATCTGGCACCGGGGCCGTATCGCGGCGAGGTGCTGGAACTGGTAATGGATATGGCAGAGACGCTGGGGCCGGAAGTGTTCATCCGCCAGTCCCGTGCCTTGCAGCGGCGCAAGGACCAGCAGGGTACGTTGCGCCGCTGCAAAGTGCCGACACTGGTGCTCTGTGGTGCGCATGACGCGCTGTGTCCGGTGAAACGTCATACGTTCATGGCCGAACTGATTCCATTTGCGAAACTCGTGGTGCTGGAGGATGCAGGGCATCTGCCGACGCTGGAGCAGCCCGCAGAGACCACAGCGGCATTGCGCGCCTGGATGAAACAGCCGCTGGTTTTGCGCTAAGCCTCAGCCGCTTTTTGGGTAAAGCCCGGCGCGGGTGGTTTTCGGCACCACGGTGATTGGTCTGGTGGCTTCAAGCGTTTCGATATTGAAAAACGGTGTATTTTTCCACCTGCCTGACAGCCGCGCCCCTGTGACACGTGACAGCATGCGCCAGATCATATGCTGCAATCCTACGTGCTTTGGCTTGCCGCCCTTCACAGGCATAAAGCCGCGGGCGACAACCGGACCAAGTGCCGCTGTATCATCAAGGCGATTGGTGCGCAGGCCGACAAACGAAATCTTTGGAGTGCGCATGGTGTTGAACAGCGGTGATCCGCAACACGACGCGTACCAGCGGAGCAGGTTTTTGTCGCCAAAGCTGAACACAGCCAGGTTGTCATCGCCCGCGTTCAGTTTGATTTTGTCAGGTGTGGTCTGGAAAATACCGACAGGGTCCGGTGACGGGTCGGGCTGACCCAAATGGATTTCGGCCGCGCGGCAATCGGCGCAAAAGCACTCTGCATGAGTACCGCTGCGCGGGTGTGCGCCAAGTAAAGTACCATTCAGCGCGCCGCATTGGCAGCTGAATGGAACGTCTGACGAGCGCGTCACCATAGGTTAAGCCGCGTTCTTGTTGGCGGACTTCTTTTCCTTTTCCGGCGTCGGTGCCCCGTCGTTTGCATCAATAAACGCCAACACCAGCGGGCGGATATTCTCGCGCCAGCTTCTGCCGGCAAAAATACCGAAGTGGCCGGCACCTTCTTCGAGATGGCTGGCTTTTTTGCTGTCGGGCAGTCCGGTGCACAGATCAAGTGCGGCAATACATTGGCCGGGTGCGGAAATATCGTCTTTGGTGCCTTCGACGGTTTTTACAGCGACGGTTGTGATCTTGCCGATATCGACTTTCTTACCCGCAACCGTGAATTCATTCTTGGCAATTTCGCGGCGCTTGAAAATGCGGTCAACTGTCGAGAGATAGAACTCGGCGGGCATGTCCATCACAGCCAGATATTCGTCGTAGAATTTGTTGTGCTTGTCGTTCTCGTGGCTTTCGCCGTGGGCGGCGCGGCTGATCTGGTCTTTGAATGCTTGTTCATGGGTTTCCTTGTTCATCGAGATAAACGAGGACAGTTGCAGCAGGCCGGGGTATACCTTGCGGCCCACACCGGCGAATTTGAAGCCGACGCGCTGGATCATGAATTGTTCAAGCTGACCCATTGTCACCCGCGCACCAAAGTCGGTCACGTCTGTCGGGGTCGCGTCTGGGTCAATCGGCCCTCCGATCAGGGTAAGCGACCGGGGCTGCGCATCGGGGTCTTCTTCGGCCAGATAGGCCGTCGCGGCAAGCGTCAGCGGGGCTGGCTGGCATACGGCGATCACATGGGTGTCGGGGCCAAGGTGGCGCATGAAATCAACCAGATAGAGGGTGTAATCCTCGATGTCGAATTTACCTGCACTCACGGGGATATCGCGGGCGTTGTGCCAGTCTGTGATATAGACGTCGCAATCGGGCAGCAGGCTGATCACGGTCGAGCGCAGCAGCGTGGCATAGTGGCCCGACATCGGGGCCACCAGCAGGACTTTGCGTTTTTTGGCGGTGCGGCTTTGCACGCGGAAATGAAGCAGGTCACCAAAATCGCGGGTGATCTCTTTTTCGATGACCACAAGCCGGTCGCGCCCGTTTGCGCCCACAAAGGGTGGAATCTTCCAGTCGGGTTTCACGACCATACGGCTGAACGTGCGCTCTGTCACTTCGCCCCATGCCGCCATCCAGTTCAAAGTCGGATTTGGAAACATCGACAAAGCAGGATAGGATGCCATTGCAAGAGCAGACGCACCGAGCCATTGGTTGGTGGTGCGGATGGTTTCCATCAGATCGTAAGTTGCCATATAGCGCATGATGGGGTCTCCTTGTTTATAGGCCCAATTCGGGCAAATCGTCGCTTCTTCCCCCCAAGGTGGGCGACGTTATGCTGCAAGTGCGAAGATAGGAGTTAAAAGTTAAGATGACAACTAAATCCACACAATCGGGCGAAACTGATGATACAGCTTCCGATGCAGCCCTGTCTCGTATGACTGAAAACCTCAAGAAAGTAGAGGCGCTGACCGAGCGTTTGCAGTTGGTGATGACCAACAGGCAGACCCACCAGAAAGCGTTGGATGGCCCGAATCAGGAATTATTCACCAAAGCCACACAGTCCTATATGGCCGAAGCGATGCAGAACCCCGCCAAGCTGATGGAACACCAGATGGGGTACTGGGCGCGCACTGTGCAGCATTTCATGGAAGCGCAGCAGGCGATGGCACAGGGCGAGCTTGCGGCCCCCGAGGACCGGACGGGATCGGACCGGCGTTTTACAAACCCGCTATGGCAGACGCACCCGTATTTCAATTTTGTCAAACAGCAGTACATGATCAACGCTCAGGCGCTCAAGCAGGCGGTCGATGACGTCAGCGACATGACCCCTCGCGAGAAAAAGCGGCTGGGATTTTTCAGCCAGCAGATCATTGATTTGCTCAGCCCGACCAATTTTCTGGCCACCAATCCCGATGCGCTGGAACGCGCAGTTGAGACCGACGGCGAAAGCCTGATCAAGGGGCTGGAAAACCTGATTGGTGATCTGGAAGCCAACAACGGCGAGCTTGTCGTCAAGCTGGCGGATGAAACGGCGTTCGAGCTGGGCCGCAATATCGCCACGATGCCGGGCAAGGTCGTGTTTCGCAACCGTTTGTTCGAGCTGATCCAGTATACGCCGACGACCGAGAAAGTGCATAAAACCCCGCTGATCGTGTTTCCGCCCTGGATCAACAAATTTTACATCCTTGATCTGAAAGAACAAAACAGCCTTGTGAAATGGGTGGTTGATCAGGGTCACACATTGTTCATGGTATCCTGGGTCAATCCGGACCCCAGCCACCGTGATGTCGGCATGGAAGACTATATCGAGGACGGGTATCTGGCGGCCATTAATGAGGTCAAACAGATTGCCGATGTCAAAAAGGTGAACACGGTGGGCTATTGCATCGCGGGCACCACGCTGTCGCTGGTTTTGTCGCTGCTCAAACAACGCGGCGATACCGCCGTGAAATCCGCGACCTTTTTTACCGCACTCACGGATTTTTCCGACCAAGGTGAATTCCAGCCGTTCCTGACCGATGATTTTATCGACGGGATCGAGGCAGAAACCGTGGACAAGGGCGTGCTGCCGTCGATCATCATGGCGCGCACATTCTCGTTTTTACGCTCGAATGACCTGGTCTATGGCCCTGCGGTCAAAAGCTATATGATGGGCGAGACACCACCCGCCTTTGATCTGCTTTACTGGAACGGGGACGGGGCCAACCTGCCTGCCAAAATGGCGATGCAATATCTGCGCGGTCTGTGCCAGCGTAATGAGTTGTCCGATGGCGGGTTTGACCTGCTCGGACATCATCTGGAGCTGGGCGATATTGATGTGCCGCTCTGTGCTGTCGCCTGCGAGACCGATCATATCGCACCTTGGAAAGACTGTTATCGCGGCGTTCAGCAGATGGGATCAAAGGACAAGACCTTTATCATGGCGCAGTCGGGGCATATCGCGGGGATTGTGAATCCGCCGTCGAAAAACAAATACGGACATTATGTGAATGACGATCTGGCCCTGGACCATGAGGATTGGCACGCCGGGGCCACGTTTACCGACGGGTCATGGTGGCCGCGTTGGGGAAAGTGGCTTGAAAAGCAGTCCAGCGCGCAGGTCGAGGCGCGGATCCCCGGCGCGGGCGGACGCAAAATCCTGTGCGATGCCCCTGGGGAATACGTGAGCAAAAAGGCAAAGCTTTGAATTTATTCGCCTTTCGGGAGTGCGAATAATTTTATGCTGCAATGCAGAAAAAAACCTTGAAATGCCGCAGTGCAGCATGTATATTCTTTAACAGAAGCGACAGAGGTGGAATGATCCACCAAGCATCAAAGGATTTATGAAATGACAAAGACACCAGATATCGCCGCAATGTTCAAAGACGTAATGGGCAACTTCCCAGTAGACACCTCTGCCATGCAGGGTTCTTTCAAGACAGCAACAGCGCTGAACGAAAAACTGTCCGGCGTTGCACTGACAGCCGCTGAAAAGTCTGCTGCGATCTCCAGCAAATGGACAAACGACACATTGGCAAAATTGACCGAAATGTCAAAAGCCAAGGCAGAGCCAGCTGATTACGCAAAAGCAATGACAGATTTCTCGTCTGCTTCTGCCGAAGCCGCAGCCGAGCATATGGCCGCGTTTGCCGAAATCGCGAAAAAAGTCCAGATGGACACAGTCGAGCTGATGATGTCGGCTGGCAAAGACATGCAGGCAGATGCATCTGCTGCTGTTAAAAAAGCCACAGACGATGTTCAGGCCGCTGCGAAAAAAGCAACAGCCAAGTAAGAAACGCACTTCACATCGCGTCCTCCCAGATTGATGTGAGGGGCAGGGCGGGCTCGATGAGCTCGCCCTTTCTTTTTGTGCGGGCCTGCCATAAGCTGCGGTGCAGCACGTAGACCCGAGGGAGCACCACCGTGGCGGACACATCCAAACCATTGTTGATCAAACGCTACGCATCGCGGCGGCTTTATAACACCGAGACCAGCGATTATGTGACGCTTGAGGACATTTCGGGATTTATCCGCGATGGCCGCGAGGTCCAGATTGTCGATCTGAAATCCGGTGATGACCTGACGCGGCAATACCTGTTGCAAATCATCGCAGAACACGAAAGCCGTGGCTCTTCGGTCCTGCCGATATCCGTGCTGAACGATCTGGTGCGCAGCTATATGTCTGGCGACGTGTCTGTGGTGCCCAAGTTTCTGGAAACCTCGTTCGATATGCTGCGCGACGGTCAGACCCGTGTGATTGAAAATATGACGGCGATGAACCCGATGGCAAAAATGCCGGGCTTGGGCGTGATGCAGGCGCAGCAAGAGGCGTTTATGAAAGCGATGACCGGCGGCTGGGGTGCGGGCGGTGCAGGTGCAAAATCCGCATCGGCCACAAAACCCGCGCCAGGGCAGAACGAAGATCTGGACGCGATCAAAAAGCAACTGGCCGATTTGCAGGAAAAGCTGTCAAAGCTGAAATGATCAGGCGGCTTTTGCGCCCATCGTGGTATCAAGTGCGTCGAGAATAACGGCGCAGACCTGATCCAGCGCGTCTTGTGACAACTGCACAGGCAAACGCACATCACAGGCGCGCATCAACATGGCGCGGGTCTGTGGCAATTCCGGCAGATCTGCGATGAACTGCCAATTCCAGAAAGCGCGCGCATTGTCGGCGCTTTGGCCAAACACCTGCACCTTGACGCCGTTTGCGGCGGCCGTGGCGGCAAAGCTGCGAATGTCATCATGATCCATGTTTTGCAGGTTGAACTGGATCGAATCCGGTGCGCGTACCTCGCCCCTGAGCGGCGCGGGTACGGTGACATAGGGCGATACAGACAGTTTTGCCGCGACATAATCATGATTGCGCAAACCGTCCGCGACACGCCGGTCAAGATGGCGTAATTGCGGACGGATCACTGCCGCTGCAAGGTTGGACAGGCGCAGATTATACAGTGGCAGTTTGTTCTGCCAACGTGCAAAGGCGTCCTGCAACACGGGGTGTTTTTGCCAGTTGTGTTCATAGGCACCCGACATGATGATCGCCCGCGCCACAAGACCTGGATCATCGGTGATCATGATCCCGCCTTCGCCCGCGTTGATCATCTTGTAAGACTGGAACGAAAAACATCCGATCCGGCCAATTGTGCCGATCTTGCGCCCTTGCCAAAGCGTGCCAAGCGAATGTGCGGCATCCTCGATCACGGGGACGCCTGCCGCATCGCAAAGCGCCATGATGGCATCCATGTCAGAGGTATGACCGCGCATATGACTGACTATAACGGCCTGAACATCCGGCAGTTTGGCGGCAAAACCCTCCAGATCAATACGGTAATTCTCGCCGACTTCGCACAACACCGGCTGGTATCCGGCATGGATTACCGACGACGGGACGGCGGCAAAGGTAAAGCCCGGGATCAACACGCGCGCGTCTTTTGGCAGGTCCAGCGCCAGCAAAGACAAAAACAGTGCAGCAGAGCAGGACGAGACGGCAAGCGCGTATTTCGCCCCGATCATCTGCGCAAATTCGGCCTCAAGCAGCGACACGGGCGCGTCCGATGCGGCGGTATAGCGAAACAGATCGCCAGACTGCAAAAGATCGTCAATTGCCGCGCGCGCCTCGTCGGGGATGGCTTCGGCCTTGTGAAGATTTGGGATGCTCATATGCCATATGTCCAATCGCTTGTTATCCGAAATATACGGGCGGGTGACCGTCATTCCAAGAGTTTTCAAATGACCGGTTATGAAGGTTTTGTGACGGTCGGCTAAACGCCCAGACGGTCGCGCAAGGAGTACCACGTCATCGCCAGCACCAGCAAAGGGCTGCGCAGCGCAGCACCGCCCGGAAAGGGCAGGGTGGGGATGCGGGCCATGGTGTCAAAGCCGTCCGTTTCACCTTGAACGGCCTGCGCCATCAGTTGTCCCGCATGCGTCGCTGTGCCAACACCATGACCGGAATAGCCCGAGGCGGACAGCACAGTCGGGGCAACCCGCGCCACATAGGGCATCCGCTTCATCGTGATGCCAAGGGTGCCGCCCCATGCGTATTCAATTTTCACATCTTTCAGCTGCGGAAAAATTACCGACATCGGCTTGCGGACTTTCGCGGCAATATCGGCGGGAAACTTGTAGCCATAGCTTTCACCGCCCCCGAACAGCAGCCGTCCGTCATGGGACAGCCTGAAATAATTCACCACAAAGCGGCTGTCGGCCACGGCCACATCGCGCGGCAATACGTCCTTTACGCGCGTGCCAAGCGGTTCCGTTGCCGCGATGAAATTGTTGATCGGCATCACACGGGCGGCAACCTTGCGGTTCAACCCGCCGAGATAGCCGTTGCAGGCAAGGATCACGTGATCCGCCTCGATGCGTCCTGCATCGGTTTGCACAATGTTTCTTGGGCCTGCCTCAATGTGATGCGCGGGAGAGCCTTCAAATATCCGCACACCTGCGGCAGCAGCGGCGCGCGCCAGACCCAGCGCATAGTTCAGCGGATGCAGATGCGCCGCACCCATATCCAGCACACCGCCGACATAATCGGGCGAAAGGCAGACCGATTGCAGCGCTGCGTGGTCCAGCGTCTCGATCTGGTCATACCCATAGCGAATTTTCAGATGTGCGGCATAGTCATGCAGATGGCGCAGATCGGTTTTATCAGAGGCCGTCCACGCCACGCCCGGTTTCAAATGGCAGTCAATATTATGCTTGGCAATCAGCGACTTGACTAGATCCTTGGCCTGTTCGCCCATCTGCCACAAGCGTTTGGCATGGTCAGCGCCCAGCATCTTTTCCAGCCCGACTTGTTCAACCCGCTGCCCGCTGCCCAATTGCCCGCCATTGCGACCCGATGCGCCAAACCCGACGCGCTGCGCGTCAATCAGCACCACGTCACGGCCTGCTTCTGCCAGATGCAATGCCGCTGACAGGCCCGTATATCCGCCGCCGACAACGCAAACGTCAGCTTTTACCGAGCCTTTGAGCGCAGGAAACCTTTCCAAAGGTATCGCTGTCGCGGCATACCAGCTGTCGGGATACTGTCCGCGCCGGTCATTTGCATAGAGCAAGTTCATACATTCACCCTTTTACAAATACCAAAGAGCCCACCGCGCAACCCGTTCAGACGTTCATCAAAAGGTGTTCACGTTCCCACGGAGAGATAACCTGCAAAAACTCGTCGTATTCGGCGCGTTTCACGATGCCGTAGACGCGGGCAAATTCCGGTCCCAGAACCTCGCGCAGGGCGGTTGCCTCGTCAAACAGATCAAGTGCCTCGCCCAGAACACGCGGGATATCACCGTCCCCCTCATAGGCATCGCCCTTGAATTCTTCCTTGGGCATTTTGGCCTCGACCAAGCCGAGATATCCACAGGCCAGTGAGGCCGCGATGGCAAGGTAGGGGTTGCAATCCATGCCCGCCAGACGGTTCTCAACGCGGCGTGCAGTCGGGCTCGACAACGGGATGCGGATGCCCGTTGTGCGGTTGTCGCGGCCCCATTCGAGGTTGATCGGGGCGGCGTGGTCTTTCACATAGCGGCGATAGCTGTTCACGTAAGGCGCGATCACGGCCAATGCGTCGGCCATGTGGTTCTGCAATCCGGCGATAAAATGCATGAATTCTTCGGTTTCCGTGCCATCGGCATTGGAAAAGATATTCTTGCCGGTCTCCAGATCAAGCACCGAATGGTGGATGTGCATGGCCGATCCCGGCTCATCCTCGATCGGTTTGGCCATGAACGTTGCATAGCAATCGTGGCGCAGTGCTGCCTCGCGGATGAGGCGCTTGAAATAGAATACCTCGTCCGCCAGACGCACGGGATCGCCGTGTATCAGGTTGATCTCAAGCTGGCCTGCGCCGCCTTCCTGTGTGATGCCATCAATCTCGAAACCCTGCGCTTCGGCAAAGTCGTAGATGTCGTCGATCACAGGGCCAAATTCGTCCACGGCGGTCATGGAATAGGCCTGACGTGCGGCGGCCGGGCGGCCCGAGCGGCCAATCATCGGCTTGATTTCCTGCGCCGGATCAAGGTTGCGCGCGACAAGGAAAAATTCCATTTCGGGGGCCACAACAGGTTGCCATCCCTTGGCGGTATAAAGGTCCACCACACGTTTGAGCACATTGCGCGGTGAATACGGGATCGGTTCGCCATCCGAGCCATAAGCATCGTGGATGATTTGCAGGGTCCAGTCACCCGTCCAGGGGGCGGCGGTCGCGGTGGACATATCGGGGCGCAGGATCATATCGCGCTCGGTAAATCCTTCCTCGCCTGCGGCCTCGCCCCATTCGCCCGTGATGGTCTGGTAAAAGATGCTGTCGGGCAGGTGGAAATACTCCTGCCGCGCAAATTTGGAGGCAGGGACCGCTTTGCCGCGCGCAATGCCGGGCAAATCTGGGATGATACATTCAACTTCGTCCAGCCGTTTGCCCTCGAGGTATTCGCGCGCGGACGCTGGCAGTTTATCCATCAAGTCGGCCATTATGCTCTCTCTTTCCGGTTTTTCTTGAAAAAGGCGGTCATCTGTTCCGCAATATCTGCGCTGTCGAGGGGGCTGTCGAGCTTGGCAGTGGCTGCCTCAAGCTGAGCATCGGGCACAACGCCCTTGCCGCGGGTCTTGATCAGACCGTCGATGAAATCATTGCCGTATTCGGGATGCGGCTGAATGGTCCATATGCGGTCATCGTACAGCAGCGCCGCGTTTGCACAAAAATCGGTTGACCCGATCACCTTTGCACTGTCGGGGCGGACGACCACCTGATCCTGATGCCAGGCGTTCAGGGCAACCTTTTTGCCGTTCAGATTGTATTCAGTGTTGCCGACAGACCAGCCGCCTTTGAATTTTTCGACCTTGCCGCCCATCGCTTGCGCAATGACCTGATGACCAAAACAAACGCCCACCATCGGGACATGCGCGCCATAGCAATCGCGGATGAACTGCTCAAGCGGCGGGATCCAGTCATGCGGCTCGTAGGCACCGTGTTTTGATCCGGTGATCAGCCAGCCATCGGCGTCATTGACCGACGCGGGGAACACGCCGTCAACAACCGTCCACGCCTGATAGGTAAAGGTGTCCTCGCCCAGAAGGCGGGCGAAATATTTGTCATAGGCGCCGCCCTGCATCATGTTCTCAGGCGGATGGCCGGTGATCAGAATACCGATTTTCATATGTTACACCGTTTCCAGATAGATTTCGACCTGCTCTTGCGGCGTGAGCTCCTGCATATAATGCAGTTCCTGGCGCTTTGTGGATACAAAATTGCGGATCAGTTCAGGCGCAAAAATGCGCGCGACCTGCGGGTCTTTTTCAAACAGATCAATGGCGCTGGCCCAGTCGGTCGGGATTTGCGGAAGATCTGCGGCATAGGCGTTGCCGGTGATGGCGGCGGGCGGCTCGATCTTGTCCTCGATGCCGTTGATCGCGGCCCCAAGAACGGCGGCAAGCATGAGATAGGGGTTCACATCACCGCCCGAGACGCGATGCTCGATCCGGCGTGCCTTGTGGCTGCCTGACGGGATGCGGATCGACGATGTGCGGTTTTCATAGGCCCATGAGACGCCGATGGGTGCATGTGCCCCGGGCACCATGCGGTCAAAACTGTTGGCGTGCGGGCAAAATACCAGCGCCGAGCCCGCCATCGCGTTCATGCAGCCCGCAACTGCGTGGCGCATGATATCCGTGCCCTCGGCCCCGCCGTTGTCAAAAACGTTGTCGCCGTTTTTGTCGAGCACCGAGAAATGCGTGTGCAGGCCCGAACCTGCGTAATCCTCGTAAGGTTTTGCCATGAACGACGCGGCAAATCCGTGGCGGCGGGCAAGGCCCTTGACCAGCATCTTGAACAGCCAGGCATCATCCGCCGCACGCAGGGCGTCGTCGCAATGCATCAGATTGATCTCGAACTGGCCCAGACCGGCTTCGGAAATTGCGGTATCGGCGGGAATATCCATTTCTTCGCAGGCATCATAGAGGTCTGTGAAAAATTCGTCGAACTGGTCCAATGCGCGGATCGACAGCGTTTCCGCAGCCTTGCGCCGCTTGTTGGAGCGCGGCGAGATCGGAACCTGAAGTTTACGACCGGAATCGTCGATCAGGAAAAATTCAAGCTCGACCGCGCAAACGGGGGTCAATCCGTGCGCTTTGAAACGGTCCAGAACCGCGCGTAATGCGTGACGCGGGTCGCCCGGATAGGGCGTGCCATCTTCTCGGAACATCCAGATCGGCAGGATGGCGGAGGGTGCTTCAAGCCACGGCATCGGCATAAATCCACGCTCAGTCGGTTTCAGCACGCCGTCCGCATCGCCGCTCTCGAACACCAGCGGGCTGTCGTCGATATCCTCGCCCCAGATGTCGAGGTTCAGCACAGAGACCGGAAACCGTGTGCCCTCAGTCGCGACCTTGTCGGCGAAACGCGTCGGAATGCGTTTGCCTCGCGCCTGACCGTTCAGATCAGCGGCGGCCACTCGAATAGTGCGCACCTGTGGATTTTTGCGTAGCCAATTGTTCATAACTCACCTGAATTGGCGGTGGGCATGATATCGGCTGATTGCCTCCGGAGCGGGGACAAAATGCACCCGCCGCCCACGCGCCGGATAATTTGATCAAATTCTGGATACTACCGTATCAGATTAGGACGCAAGCGAATTTTTTTGCGCGTGTCCTGGGGCAGGTGGCGATTTAGCCGCGCATTGATCAGCCCGAAGATCGAGATCACGACCACGGTCAGGATGATAAAATAGCCCGCAAGGATCGGGTAAGGCACAAAGGGGTTAAACGTCTTGTCGGCGAAATAGCTGGCATAATACAGCGCATCGCCGCGTTGTTGCCAAGCCGGAAAGCCACTGAAGAACACAAGCGTGGTGGCATGAAACAGGAATATCGCCTCGTTGGTATAGGCGGGCCATGCAAGGCGCAAGGACGTGGGCCAGATCACCCGTTTGAACCGCGCCCAGCCGGTGAGCCCGTAAGCATCCGCCGCTTCGACATCGCCTTTCGGGATGGATTGCAGCGCGCCATAGAAAATCTCCCCTGTGTAGGCGGAGGTGTTGAAGAACAGCACAATCAACGCGCCCAGCCATGCGGCGGTGAACGGGTCAAAGAACGGGTGCACGGATTTCAGGCTGAGGAACAGGAAGTAGCCAAAGAAGAACTGGATGAACAGCGGCGAGCCACGAAAAATAAAGATGAACCACTCCGACGGCTTGCGGAACCACGGGTTTTCGCTGGCTTTGCCAACACCCAAGGCTGTGGCGAAGAAAAACCCGAGCAACAGGGCAACCAGCCCGAAATAAATGTTCCAGATCATGCCCGAGCCGATCAGGGTGAATTGCTCGCACAGCGTAAAGTTGTCGCGCGGCAGCAGGCGTTCGCCGATGCCGATGGCGCGCAAGCCGTAATCCTGGATGGTTTGGATGCAGGACATTAACGTTGCTCGCCTGAGAGCAACGCGGCCGAGGCAGCGCATGCTCTTAATGCGCGTTCGGCCCACCTATCGGTTGAAACACTGGTCATGCCGTCTTCCTCTGCGCTTCGCCGCCGGTGGTGGCCTGACCGCGTGTCAGACGTTTCATCAGACGGTCGATGACGATTTCGGAAACGCGCGTGAAGCAAAGATAGAAGACCAGCAGCGCCAGAAAATACCACATCCGCCAGTCACCATGCGGATAGTCGGTAAAGCGCGGCGTTTTGGACCCGCCGAGTTCGCGCGCCCAATAGACGATGTCCTCGACCCCGAGCAGAAACAGCAAGGGTGTGGCCTTGATCAAGACCATCCAAAGGTTCGACAGACCGGGCAGGGCGTACACCCACATTTGCGGAACCAGCACGCGCCAGAATGTCTGGCGCGGCGACATGCCATAGCTTTCGGCGGTTTCAAGCTGCGGGCGCGGCACGGCGCGCATGGCACCGAACAGCACGTTGGCGGCAAAGGCACCGAACACAATGGCGAAGGTCAGCACAGCCAGCGAAAAGCCGTAGGTTTCGTGCACCCATTGCGGCGAATTACCAAGCGGCATCTTGGCCGCCTGACAGACGACAAAATCATTGCCTTGCCGGATCGGACCTTCCCAATCGGGGCAAAGCATTTTGTGGCGCAGGTATTCGATGCCTTGGTCCAGTGCGATGACAAAGAACAGGAAAAACGCGATGTCCGGCACGCCGCGCACCAGCGCGATATAGGTCTTGCCGAACCAGCGCAGCGGCAGGAAATTAGACCGTGCGGCGGTGGCACCGCCAAAGCCAAAGATGAGCGCAATGGGGGCGGTGATCGCCAGCAACGCCAGCACCGTCAGGACCGACCAATAGATCGCCATATGCTTGCCTGTGGTCAGGTAGCACGACAGCCACGTCAGGCCTTCGATCTGTGAGGGGTCGGTGCAAAAACTGAAAATGATGGGCTCAAATGTGAATAAGGGATTGAGTATTTTCGGCGAAAAGAAGCGGGGGCATGGATGAACACGCCCCCGCTAGTGTCAGATCAGAACGTCAATGAACCCGGCAGGTGCTTTTCGATCAGGGCGTTCAGCGTGCCATCGTCCTTCATCGACTGGATCGCGGCGTTGAACTTTTCTTTCAGCTCGCCGTCGCTTTCGCGCACGCCAAGGCCGATACCGCCACCCAATTCAACATCGTCACCGATGATGCTCAGGTCGGCCTCGGCTTCTGCAATCGGCACAAGGAAGGCTTTGTCAGCCAGAACCGCGTCTGCTTCGCCGTTTTTGACGGCTGCAACAGTTTCTTCCGGTGTTGCAAATTCCACCAGTGTCGCACCCGCCATAGAGGCGATGTGGCTGGCCTGAATGGTGCCCGCCTGTGCCGCGATCACGGCTGTGGTCACGTCAAGGTCAGCCGACATGCCGACATATGCAGATGGATCAGGCTTGGTATAAGGGTCGGTAAAGTCGATTACTTCGTCACGCTCGTCGGTGATGCTCATGCCCGCAATGATCGTGTCATAGTTGCCTGACACGAGGTTGGGGATGATGCTGTCCCATTCGTTTGTGACCCATTCACAGGTCAATTCGGCGCGCTTGCACAGCTCATCACCAAGCTCGCGCTCGAAACCGTCGACTTCGCCCGCGTCATTGATGAAGTTATAGGGAGGGTATGCGCCCTCGGTGCCCATCCGGATGGTTTTGCCGTGGGCATCTGCCATCGCCAATGTTGCGGTCATCGCCAGTGCGGCCGAGGCCAGTAGGATCTTTTTCATTTGGTATTCTCCCGTTTGGTTTTTTAGTTTAGCTTTTTACTTACGATGGCAGGGTTGCCGATAGAAACCCTTGCAGTCGTTCGGATTCGGGCGCGGTGAACAGCGTGTCCGGCGGCCCTTGTTCTTCGATCAGCCCCTGATGCAGGAACACAACGTGGTCCGATACATCTGCGGCCAATCGCATGTCGTGCGTCACGATCATCATGGTGCGGCCCTCTGCGGCCAAGTCCCTGATCACCTTGACAACTTCTTGCTCCAATTCTGGATCAAGTGCAGAGGTCGGCTCGTCAAACAGCAACGCCTCGGGCTCCATGCACAATGCGCGCGCGATTGCGGCACGTTGCTGTTGGCCACCAGACAGCTGCGCCGGATAGACGTCGCATTTGTCGCCGATGCCCACTTTATCGAGGTATCCGCGTGCGGCGGCTTCAACCTCCGCCCGGTCACGGCGCAAAACGGTCAGCGGCGCTTCCATCACATTTTGCAGGATCGACATATGTGCCCAGAGGTTAAACTGCTGAAAGACCATGCTAAGATTTGTGCGGATACGCAGCACCTGCTTGGCGTCGGCGGGACGACGGTTATGGCCTGAGCCTTTCCACGTCACTGGTTCGCCGTTAAAGACCAGATCACCCTGTTGGCTGTCCTCAAGCAGGTTACAGCAGCGCAGAAGCGTCGATTTGCCTGACCCTGATGATCCGATCAAAGAAATGACATGGCCCCGAGGTGCGGTGACGCTTACGCCTTTAAGAACCTCCAGTGCGCCGTACGCCTTGTGCAGGTTGCTGATCTGGATAACCGGAGTGTCTGTTGTCACGGTGGCAGCATCACTTTTGTCGTTTCAATACGGTATAAAGGAATAATTCCTATCCGATTGCAACGCCGTGTTTGTCCGAGGTGCAGATTGCAGTGCGTTTACCTTAGGTCAGCGACTAACGGTCTGGCGCATCGACCCTTTGGCGGGCCATGGCGCTGTCGGTGTCGGAAACGCCAAGCAGACTTGATACCAACCGCAACAGTGCATCTTCTTCAGCCGCACGGGTGCCATCGGCCAACACCACCTGCCACAGCGCCTCAATCACACCAAGGCGGTCTTCATACGGGACGGCATCCTTGATGGCGCGGGTGAAACGCACGGTGTCGGGCGCTTCTGATTCGACGCTTTCGGCATCCTTGCGCAGCTGTTGGGCAGCCGCCGCATCAAGGCCATAGCGGTCTCGTGCGATCTGGTCGATCAGGTCACGTTCACGCGGGGCATAGTCGTTGTCCGACCGCGCGATGCGCACAAGAAGGGCGGTAAGGGCCAGACGCGCATCGGCATCGGCCATCGGGGCGGGGTCAGGCTGCGTCAGCCGTTTTATGAAATCACCAAACATGGTTCAGGATATAGAGCGGTTGCAGCGCTTGGCCAAGTCAGAATGCCTTGAGTGCGTTTTCACGCGCTGCGGTCATATCCGCGTCGGTCAATCCAAGCGCTGTTTCGATCGCGAGCAACTGAATTTCCTCGGCTTCATTGCGCTGACCGTCTGACAGCGCAACGGACCACATTGCATCTCCCAGCGCTTTGCGGTCGGCATAATCGACCTCCTCGCGCAGAATTTCTGCAAACTCGGGCGTGCCGGGGGCGTCACGTTCCAGCGCCTCGCAGGTCGCGCGCAGTTTCGCGGCCTCGATCGGCTTGAGACCGAATGTCCGCGACAAAACGCGGTCGATCTGGCCAACTTCGGACGCGCGGTAATTCTTGTCTGCAAGAGCCACGCGCACCAGCAAAGCCCCAAGGGCAAGCTGCGCATTGGGCTGGGGCAGGGGTTTCGGGGCCGGTTTGCGGCGGGGGAAAAGGCGACTAAACATGACATCGCTTTAACTTAACTCTGGCGGTTTTCCAAAGCGTAAAGTGTCGATTGCGAGGCCTTGAGGGTCGGTATTTGTGATTATTATTCCAGCTATGTCCGCAATGCCACGCGCACGCTCAAATCCGACGGCAAATTCGCCTGTCGGCTCAACCGGCACGGTGCCGATCAGCGATCCGTCGCGGCGGATAAACTGCACCAAGGCAACGCCCGCCTCGCCGCCGCGCAGATCAAAGGCAAGTGCTGATTGGTCTTGGTCAAACAGCACTGCAATCGCCCCTTCGCCTTGCGCCTCGCGTTTGGGATACCCGGCGGGGCCATAGCCGTTGAGCATTGTGTTGCCACCAAAGTGGACCACAGAAAGGTTTTGTCCCTTGGCCCCCGGCACCAGTGTAAGTGGGCCAAAAGCTGTGCCTTCAATCCGGTCATGCGGGCCGTTTGCTGCAACACTTTGACCGGCAAAACGTTCGCCAAAAGCCGCACCGCGCAGCGGCAGGATATCATCGACATTGAACCCCGGACCTGCGCCGCTCTGGATGTTGTCAAAGCTGATGACCTGCGGCAGCAGCAGGGTATCGGGACCGACGAGACATACGGGCGCGCCGCAAGCCAGGGCCGGGACGGGAATCAAGGCGATAGCAAGGACGCGCAGGATCTGCATGCGTGAGACATAGCACAATTTTGGGTGATTTATTTGAGTGTCGTGTACTGCTGCGCCAGTTTTTTCGCCGCATCCGAAAGCCCGAAAGGCGGATTGATCACGAACAATCCTGATCCGACCATGCCATGACCGGGCCGTGCAGGTGGGAACCGGACCTCGTGACGCAGGGCGTCTTGGTGCGCGCCACATAATGCTGTCAACATCGGTTCGTGCGCACGGTTGGTCAGGATCGGATACCACAGCACGATGATGCCGACATTCCACGCCTTTGACAGCTTGCCGATATGGCGCGGGATATCGACGTAATCGGTCTTGATCTCGTAACTTGGGTCGATCAGCATGATGCCACGGCGCGGGGTTGGCGGGGTCAGGGTAAACGCCATGTCAAAGCCGTCGGTCAGATGACATTTCACCGGATAAGGCGACATCGCCAGATCAAGAGCGGCATGTTCGCGCGGATGCAACTCGGCCAGATGAATGCTGTCGGTGGGCCGCAGGAGCGTTGCTGCCAACAGAGGTGAGCCGGGGTAGGCATCGGGGCCATGTGTGTCGCGGGTCTGGGTAAGGACTTGGCTATAGGGATGGTCGGGTTTGAACCAATTTGACACCTTGGTGATGCCTTGTTTGGCTTCGCCCGTCTTGATCGCGGCCACATCCGTCAGATCATACAGCGCGCGACCCGCATGGGTTTCCATATAGGTCAGCGGTTTGTCCTTGCGGGTCAAATAGTCCAGCATCCACGCCAGCAGGGAGTGTTTGTGAACGTCCGCGAGGTTTCCGGCGTGGTATATGTGTTGGTAGCTTAGCATGGGTAGATAGATAATCCGTAATAGATTGCAAGTTAATATCATAGTAATTTATGATCACTCTTCTTACATCCCATGAAACACTTATGCGAGGCTATTTTATGTATAGTTCAGAAGATTTTTCAGATGGGTTGGTGCCACCACAGCCAATCAATCTGAAAGTAAAAGAGTTTAAAGTAGACGAATTTAGTTCCAGTGCTGAGAAAATTGATTTTAATTATGGGAAGGAATTTGAATTATTATTCAACCTGAAATCAGTTAGCATACCATCCGGGTTCCTTTCGCTTGGAGAGGTCGATCCCACACTATCAATCGAAGGTTTTGAAGAATCTGAAAGATTTATGTGCTTGGAACAAAAATATGAATCAAATGGATTGACCTCGCTGAAATTCACACCAAAAAAGGAGCCAATCCTTTTTGGCAGATTAGCTAAAGCGATTAAAATTACTGGAGTAGTAGTAAACGGTATTGACGTATTTGGAAAAACTATAGAATTTAAATGTGATAATTCTCAACTTAGGGCGATCTATAGGCCATTTAAGTCTGCGCATGATTTTCATAAAAATAAGAAATCTGCTCAAAATAAGTTTGTTGCTACAGGTTTGCTTGAGGTTGAAAGATTTGATGGTGCTAGTATTGATCCTTCAGTTGCCTGGAAAGTAATGTATGCGATTTCTCGTTGCATGACATTTGCAAAAGGAGGTAAAACTGGAGTTGGGCACATTGTAGGAACGGATGAAAACCAAGTTGAGGCGTATTACTATTTAGGATTTTCAAGGTTTGATGAACTTGATGCAGACAAAGGATGGTTTGAGCTAGGTTGCTTGCAAGATTTACCAGAATTTCTGTCTCTCTTTTATAGTGGGCTGTTGAATGACTTAGATGGAACTTCTCTTCTGCGCGCAAGCGAGTTTTATCGTGTGTCTAATGCCTCAGAAAAATCGAGTAGAGAAATTGCAATAGTTGCGTCACAAACCGCACTGGAAATTCTTGTACATCATATATTAGGTACAAGAGGTGGTTGGTCGAATTCCCTTTTGGAAGGTCGCACGCCGTTTCACGATAAATTAAGAGCAACTTCCAGCCTCATTGGGTTGGCAACTAATCCGCTTGAACATTCTCCTAAATTACAAGCCAAGTCTACGTCATTCAATGGCGCGGATGGTTTTGAGATGTTAACTCTTATTCGAAATAGTATAGTACATCCAAACACGAAAAGAAATTTTGAAGGACTAGCACTTTTCGAGGCATGGAACTTATCGCAATGGCTATGTGAATTATTTGTTTTTTCTATTATTGGCTACAAAGGAAAGATGAATGACAGGCGTCGTTATTCCGGCTGGCGAGGAGAGGGCATCGCAGTCGTCCCAATCGCCGGCGCTAACTAAACCAACCGCGAATTCTCCTTCGCGGCCCTCACAAAATCCTTGAACAACGGATGCGGCTTGAACGGTTTCGACTTCAGCTCTGGATGAAACTGAACCCCGATGAACCACGGATGGTCCGACCATTCGACGATCTCGGGCAGTTTGCCATCAGGGGACATGCCTGAAAATGTCAAACCAACCTTCTCAAGCTGATCTTTATAAGCGATATCAACCTCGTAGCGGTGGCGGTGGCGTTCATCAATTGTGGTGGTGCCATACGCCTCGGCGACCTTTGATCCGGCTTTCAGCGTCGCGTCATAGGCACCCAGACGCATGGTGCCGCCTTTGTCGTCGCCGACTTTACGCTCGACCTTGTGATTGCCCTGAACCCATTCCTTCAGATGATATACCACAGGTTCAAACCGCTTTTTGCCCTTGGATTCATGGTCAAATTCTTCGGAGCCCGCCGTGGTCAGCCCTGCCACATTGCGCGCGGCCTCGATCACGGCCATCTGCATGCCCAGACAAATCCCCAAGTATGGCACTTTGTGCTCGCGGGCATATTGTGCGGCTTTGATTTTGCCCTCGGTGCCGCGTTCGCCAAAGCCACCCGGCACGAGGATCGCGTGGAACCCTTCGAGATAGGGGGCGACATCCTCGCCTTTCTCAAACAATTCGGCATCGACCCAGTCGATCTTGACCTTGACGCGGTTGGCCATGCCGCCGTGGGTCAGCGCCTCTGCAATCGACTTATATGCATCCTCAAGCTGGGTGTATTTGCCAACGATGGCCACACGCACTTCGCCTTCGGGGTTGTGGATGCGGTCATAGACGTCGTGCCACATGGCAAGGTCGGGGCGCGGGGCGGGGGATATCTCGAACGCATCCAGCACGGCCTGGTCCAGACCTTGTGCGTGATAGGCCAGCGGTGCCTCGTAGATGGATTTGAGGTCATAGGCGGCAACCACAGATTCTTTGCGCACGTTACAAAACAGCGCAATTTTTTCGCGTTCTTTCTCGGGGATCGGATGCTCTGAACGGCACACCAGAATGTCGGGCGCGATACCGATGCTTTGCAGTTCCTTGACGGAGTGTTGCGTCGGTTTGGTTTTCAGCTCGCCCGAGGCGGCAAGGTAGGGAAGCAGGGTCAGGTGCATGAAAATACACTGGCCGCGTGGTTTGTCATGGCTGAACTGGCGGATCGCCTCGAAGAACGGCAGCCCCTCGATATCGCCGACAGTGCCGCCAATCTCGCACAACATGAAATCGACCTCGTCGTCGCCAATGGCAAGGAAGTCCTTGATTTCATTGGTCACATGCGGGATTACCTGAATGGTTTTGCCCAAGTAATCGCCGCGACGTTCTTTTTCCAGCACGGTGGAATAGACGCGACCGGACGAAATGGAATCCGTTTTGCGTGCGGCAACACCTGTAAACCGTTCGTAATGACCCAGATCCAGATCGGTTTCTGCACCATCGTCAGTGACGAAAACTTCGCCATGCTCGAACGGCGACATCGTGCCCGGATCGACGTTCAGATAGGGATCAAGTTTACGCAATCGCACCGAAAAGCCACGGGCCTGCAAGAGTGCGCCCAAAGCGGCCGAGGCAAGGCCCTTTCCCAAAGATGAAACCACACCACCGGTGATGAAAATATAGCGCGCCATGTAAGATGGTCCCCCGTGGAAGTATTTTGGTGTGTGACAAAAACCAGCCAAATGCACTGCGCAAATCCGCAGTACCACGGGGTTTAAGCCTAACAGGATTCGGCGCATCAAGGCAAGACCGGACCGCAACATGATGTTGCGAATATCAGCTATGCCTCAAGCTGTTGTGGGTGTTTGATTAATCAGCGGCAGGAACAAGCGGAGAGTTGCCATCCGCTGTGGGCGGCAGCAATCCTTCACCCGCTGGCAGGGCGGGCGCATCGTTCAACGCGGGCGGTGTCGCACTCAAGCGGTCAATCACCGACGATCCCGCAGATTTTTCCGCAACGATGATGGTCAATGTGATCGAGGTGATCAGGAAAGCAACGCCAAACAGCCATGTCAGTTTACCAAGTGCCGTCGCGGCAGAGCGCCCCGATACAGCGCCGCCACCACCGCCCATGCCCAGACCGCCGCCCTCTGAGCGTTGCATAAGGACAACCGCAATAAGGCAAAGCGCCAGAATGAGGTGGATGATCAGAACTACATTTTCCATGTGGGCGCGCGCTTTCGAATTTGTTTGCGGGTATCTAGGCATCTTTGGCTTGGGGGGCAAGGGAGGATTGGCATCTGTCCAAGATGACCTCACATGAAAGACCGCCGCTTTTGGCGACGGTCTTCGTGAAACGGTGCAGCTGCGTCTTATAGAAGGGTTATCCTGGATGTGAGGCAGATCAAACTCGTTTCGTAAATTCAGGATAACACATTTTGCGGCAGATTTCTCGTAAAAAATTATATTCAAAGTGAAGGACTTGTGCGCCTTGACCATGGACAAGGCAGTTTAGCTGGGGCAGCATCGCCCTATGCCTCATGACCATCCAGATCACGATCATCCCCATAGCCTGCTGCCGCCTGACCCTGCGCTGCGGATCAAGGCGCTTGAGACGTTGCTGGTGCAAAAGGGGCTGATTGATCCCGCCGCACTCGATGTGATCATCGACACCTACGAGAACAAGATCGGCCCGCGCAATGGCGCAAAGGTGGTGGCGCGGGCTTGGATGGACCCCGCGTTCAAGGCGGCATTGCTGGCGGATGCGACTGCTGTTATCACGGATATGGGGTTTTATGGCCGTCAGGGCGAGCATATGGTCGCGGTCGAGAATACAGACGAGGTGCATAATGTCGTCGTCTGTACGCTGTGTTCGTGTTATCCGTGGCCCTTGTTGGGGATCCCGCCGGGCTGGTACAAATCCGACGCCTACCGCGCCCGCGTGGTGCGCGAGCCGCGCAAGGTTTTGGCGGATTTCGGTTTTGAATTGCCCGCAGAAACGGCTGTGCGTATTTGGGATTCGACAGCCGAGGTGCGGTACTTGGTGATCCCGCAGCGCCCTGCGGGGTCTGAGGGGATGGACGAGGCCGCATTGATGGCTTTGATCACCCGCGACAGTATGATCGGCACCGGATTGGCGAAGGCCCCGTGAGCCGAGTGCATGACATGGGCGGCCGTTTTGGCGATGGCCCCGTTGTTCCCGAACCAGAAGATGTAAGGTTTCACGCCGACTGGCATCCACGCGCTTTGGCCGTCACCTTGGCAGCGGGTAGCTTGGGCAAATGGAACATCGACATCTCCCGCCACGCCCGTGAATGCCTTGCGCCCACAGATTATGCACGGTTCTCGTACTATGAGAAATGGATGGGTGGGCTGACCGATATGCTGGTCGCCAAGGGCGTTGTCAGCCGCGATGAATTAAGCGGAAAAGTTCAACCCGCGCCAGGCCCGCTGGCAGAAAAACGGCTGACAGCCGATCAGGTGCCGGGGGTTTTGGCCAAAGGTGGCCCTGCCGACAGGCCGAGCGATGTGGCTCAGACCTTCGAAATCGGCGACACTGTGATGACGCGTAAAATCGCGCAAAACACCTTTGTTTCAGGCGGTCACACGCGTCTGCCGATGTATGCTGCCGGTGCGACGGGCCGTATCCTGCGTCTGCATGGCAGTCACATTTTACCCGACAGCAACGCGCACGGTCTGGGCGAAGCACCCGAGCCGCTTTATGCCGTGGCTTTCCCCGCATCTGAGCTTTGGGCGCAGCCCGAAAACCCCCGCGACGAGGTGGTACTGGACCTGTGGCAATCGTATCTGACCCGCGCATGAACACGCGGGAACCCGCGTTTGAGGCACCTTGGCACGCACAGGTTTTTGCGCTGACCGTGCATCTCAACGAGACGGGGCATTTCGCATGGCCCGACTGGGCGCAGCGTTTTGGCGCGACCTTGGCGCGGCATGGCCTGGAGCATGAACTGAACGGTGGTGATGATTATTTCGCCGCATGGCTGGAAACGCTGGAAAGTTATCTGGCTGAACTCGGCATGGCCACCCCTGACGCCATAGAAACCCTGCGCGGCAAATGGGAGGCCGCATATTTGCGAACCCCGCATGGTGCCCCTGTCCGCCTTGACTGATCATTCGTCGACATCTTATTCGTCGACGTCATCCATATCTGCCTGCCCCGACAACGCGCGGCGCACATGGGACCAACTCAGGCCGATCCCCAGAACAAAGCTGAGCGCCAGCAGCGCCAGCCAGACATTCATGTTCGAATTGTCAAGCCGCAGCACACCCAGATCATAGAGCACCCAAAGCCCCGCACCGACCACGGCCAGCACCAAAAGCATCCCGAAGCCGCCAATCGACCGCAATGTCGCGCGCAGGTAAATGATGTAGCCGATCATCAGCAACAGCCCCAAAAGTACAGCAATCGACATGTTCATCCCGCCATAGTCGCGCGCCCAGTTGATATAGTTATATTGCGTCGGGTTAAACGTCGCCGCCAACAATCCGAATGCACACAGCCACCGCACGATAAAGCCCATCGGGAATTCCTATCTTTCTTTTCGCTCTTAAATATCCTTGGCCAAGGCAAAAAGTCTATGGGGCAGCCCTGCAAATCTTGCCCAGGGGTCGTTTTGCAGTTTCGCCCATTCCAAGGGGCCGCTATACGGGTGTCTGTTGTCTCGAAAAGGAATACAATATGGCCAACGTAGTCGTAGTCGGCGCACAATGGGGCGACGAGGGAAAAGGCAAGATTGTCGATTGGTTGTCGGAGCGCGCCGATGTAATCGCGCGTTTTCAGGGCGGTCATAACGCGGGTCATACGCTGGTGATCGACGGCGAGGTGTTCAAGCTGAGCTTGCTGCCGTCGGGCATCGTGCGCGGTGGCAAATTGTCGGTGATTGGCAACGGTGTGGTGCTTGATCCCTGGCATTTGGCGAAAGAAATCGCGGGTCTGCGCGGGCAGGGCGTGACCATTACGCCAGAGACCTTGATGATTGCAGAGAATACGCCGTTAATCCTGCCGATCCACGGCGAGCTTGACCGCGCGCGCGAGGCGCAAAATTCTGTGGCGAAAATAGGCACGACCGGGCGTGGCATTGGCCCTGCATACGAGGATAAAGTTGGCCGCCGCTCGGTGCGGGTCGCTGATCTGGCGGATGAGGCGACGCTGGAATTACGCGTCGACCGCGCGCTGGTGCATCATGATGCGTTGCGTCGCGGTTTGGGGCTGGATCCTGTGGACCGTGATGCATTGCTGGCGCAGTTGCGCGAGATTGCGCCCTCGGTCTTGGAATACGCCGCCCCCGTTTGGAAAGTGCTCAACGAGAAACGCAAGGCTGGCAAGCGCATCCTGTTTGAAGGCGCTCAGGGCGCGCTTTTGGACATCGACTTTGGCACTTATCCGTTTGTCACATCTTCCAACGTGATCGCGGGTCAGGCGGCAACGGGTACGGGCATTGGTCCCGGGTCGATTGATTTCGTGCTGGGCATCGTCAAAGCTTACACAACCCGAGTTGGCGAAGGTCCGTTTCCAGCTGAACTGCACGATGCCGACGGTCAGCGTCTTGGCGAGCGCGGGCATGAATTTGGCACGGTGACGGGCCGCAAACGCCGCTGTGGCTGGTTCGATGCGGTGCTGGTCCGCCAGACCTGTATGACCTCCGGAGTGAACGGCATCGCTTTTACCAAGCTCGATGTGCTGGACGGATTCGAGACTTTGAAAATCTGTGTGGGCTACGAACTCGACGGTGCACAGCTTGAATATCTGCCGACAGCGGCGGATCAGCAAGCGCGCTGCACACCCGTTTACGAGGAAATGCCGGGCTGGTCTGCCTCGACCGAGGGGGCGCGGTCCTGGGCCGATCTGCCTGCAGAGGCGATTAAATATGTGCGCCGTGTGGAAGAGTTGATTGGTTGCCCTGTCGCCCTACTTTCTACCTCACCGGAGCGAGAGGACACCATTCTGGTAACCGACCCGTTTGCGGATTAAGGAGCAGGCAATGGCGCTGAGTTACAAGGCACGCAGGCGCTGGGCGCTGGTTATTCTACTGGTGGGTCTGCCGCTTTATATCGTCATTGCGGTGAGCATTGTGGGGCTGTTCGAGCGTCCATCATTCGGATTGGAATTGCTGGTCTATGTCGGTCTTGGAATCATCTGGGCGATCCCGTTCAAGTTTATTTTCAAAGGCATCGGACAGGCCGACCCCAACTCAGACCACGAATGAAAAAAAGGCGGCGCATCTGCACCGCCTTTTTGAATTTCCGGTCGAGGGTTGATCACCCCGCGGCGCGGCGGTCAGGCCGGAACCCGATATCATCGGACACGGTGAACCTGCCGCCTTTGATCTTTTCAATCTTGCCTGTGCGCAGCAGTTGACCGAACGAGCGCAATCCGTCTTCGCGGCTGAACCCGTCTTCCGGGCCGACCTGCCTGACTTTTGTCATCAACTGCGGGCGCGAAAATTGCTCGCGGCCTTCGACGAATGACATATAGGCGGCCGCCGCTTCGAGCAGTTGTGGCAACTTCGTCGCTCCCATCTCTGCGGCATAATCGGCAAAACTGTCGCCATCCTGTGCCGATGCGACTTCTGCAACCGCAGCAACACGGCGCGGGCGCACCGGGCCTGCGGGACGCGGGCTTGCCACGTCAATGCGTTGTTCGGCCACCAGTTTAAGCGGTGCAGGGCGACCCTCGCCGGGGCGCTCTGTACGGGCGGACCCGCTTGCCGGGCGGCGCGGACGTACAACATCGGCAAGGTCGTTGCGATATGCGCCGTCGTCGTCCGCAATCGGCTCTGACGCGCCCAATGCCACATCGGCTTTCTTTGCGGCCACAGCGGCGCGCAGTTGCGAGAAGGCATCGCGACGTGTGGCACTTTCCGGCTCGCCCATTTGCTGGTCGGTTTCGGCCATCAAGCGGTCCATATCGTCCCCCTTGGTGTCGTCGATGGATGGTAAAATCCGGCGGGACACAGGGGCGGACGCGGGTTTGGCCGCGGCTGGTGCTATATCATCTTCATCGTCGTAATCTACATCATCCGACATGTCCGCGTCGTCCGCGTCCAGATCATCTGACTGCGCCGCTTTTTTCGGCGACATATCCGCTTCAAGCTCTGCCAGTTCGCGGGCCAGTTCGGCTTCGTCCTCGGCGGACAGGGATGTCCCTGCGGTTCTGGCAGGGGCGATCTCGTTCAGCGACGGAATGGCGGCCTCTTCCTCGTCGTCAGTATCATATTCCTCAAGCTCGCCTTTCTCGATCGCAGCTTCAAGATCGGCGCGTTTTACCTTGATAACGCGCGCGCGGGGGGCGGCCGGTGTTTCAACCGGTTTTTCCTCGGGGATTGCGACAAGGGATGCCGCAACCGGCGCCGCGTCTGTATCCTCGTCCTCGTCCTCGTCCTCATAGTCATCTTCGTCTGTGCCATCCTCACCAAACAGATTGTCGAGTGCATCATCGGTGTCATCGGACGACTGTTCGTCAGACACCTGCGAAATCGCCAGAATGTCTTCGTCGGCGTCTGCCGCCTTGACGGCGTCTGCGGCGTCCAGACGGCTCAGGATCGCGGCGATATCATCCTCTTCATTGTCCGCATCATCGTCTTGTGCGGCGGCATCTGCGGCGGCATCTGCGGCCTCGTCTGCCGCATCGTCTGCAGCCCCGTCTGCGTCCAGCGCGTCTTCGATCTCGCGACGCGCAGTGGTGATCATGTCCTCGGGCATGTCCTCGGCTGCGTTGCGAGAGGCATCTGTGGCATCGGCATGCTGGTCTTCGACAAAATCATCGTCGTCCTGATCATCCTGGTGCTGTGCCACCACGGCGCGAATGCGCTGAAGCTTGGCGGCAATGCTGTCGTTACGGACAGGTTCAGGGGCCGGTTTTACGTCTTGTGCTGTTTCGATCTCGTCCTCTTCTATATCTGGAACAGCCGTTGGCGCACTTTCAAAGAATGCCTTGACGTCGGCATCGGGTTGGCCCGGTACGATGTCTTCTTCTTCGTCTTTAATAAAATTCTGCAACCCAGTATCATCTGCAACCGTCACTTCCGGCGCAACTCTGACTTCCTCGGCAGGCACATCTGGCAATGCGGCGGGTGCAGCCACGGGTGTCACGTTTTCTTTCGCGACGGGTTCATCCATTACTGTGCGCGCGGCAACCGGCGTGTCTTCAACGCGGTTCTCGATGGCTGACAGATGTATCTTGCCTTCGTGCTCGCGTGCCTCGACCCGGCGGGAAATCTCTTTTTGCGCAATCCGTGCCAGCATCTCTGCGTCGGGTTGCGGCGGTTCGGCACCGAAATAGGGCGCGTCGGATGACAATCCGCGAAAGTATTCCGCGATGGCTTTCATTGTACCGAAAGAATCGTCAAATCCCTCTAGTGTGCACGAGAAGGTGCCATAGGAGACTGTTAAAATTTTATTATTACTCATCATCGGATGCTCGTCCTCTGCGGTTTTGCAGCCTATTGTTTACCACGTTGTCCAAGACCAAAGCGGCCCGAATCTGTGCCTTTTAACGTATCATTTTGTGGCGACATTGTGATCTGTTTCCGAAAAGGGCAGTAATTGACCATGAAAAGCCACATTGTTCACCGTATTGCACCGATTGTTCAAAGCACGCATCCAATAACGCTTGTCGGTGGAGGCGAGGCTACGCCGGACGACCTGCATAAATCATTAACGCTGGCCCCTGTTTGTGTCGCGGCGGACGGGGGCGCTGCTTTGGCGGTCAAGGCGGGGATTGAACTGGCAGCTGTAATTGGTGACTTTGATTCAATTGATAATGATATATTGGCACAGATACCGTCCTCGCGGCAACATCAGGTAACCGAGCAGGATAATACCGACTTTGAAAAAGCTTTGCTGCGCATAGACGCGCCGCTGATCCTTGGGGTCGGGTTTTGTGGGGCGCGCGTCGATCACCAGTTGGCGGCGTTCAACACGCTTGTGAAATTCGCGCATCAACCTTGCATCTTGCTCGCACAGGACGAGCTGATTTTTGTGGCACCTGCGCAAATATCCCTGCCCACCGTGGCGGATGACATTGTTTCATTGTTTCCAATGGCGACCGTGACGGGACGCAGCGAGGGGCTGTTCTGGCCGATTGACGGGCTGGAATTCAAACCCGGGTATCAAAGCGGCACGTCCAACCATGCGACCGGACCTATCACTGTCGTCATGGATGCGCCGGGCATGTTGATGATTGTACCACGGCGGCTTATTCAGCCGGTTGTCCATGCGATGACGCTGTCATCGCACGTGCGGTGGCCTGCTCGCGCAGAATGACATAGATACCGGCGGCCATCGTGATCACGATGCCGACACGGGCCAGTGGGTCGGGAAATTCCTGAAAAATCAACAGCCCCAGCAGCGTCGCAAACGGAATTTCAAGATATTGCATCGGGGCCAGCGTCGTCGAGGGCGCATAGCGCAACGACCATGTCATCAAAAGATGCGCGATCGTTCCCAAGGTGCCGATGCTAAACAGCAGTGCCCATTCCTGACCGTCGGGTGCGATCCACTCCAGCGCCCCGAGACGGGATGCACCAAAGGCGTTCAAAATTATAAAGGGTGCCATGACGAACACAGCCATAACCCCGCTCACGGCCTGCAAGCCGATCGGATCGGTTTCTTTTGCGATCTGGCGGGTGATCAACATGAAAAACGAAAAGTTCACGGCGACAAAAATCGGCAACAATGCGGGCCAGCCCACGTCAAGAAAGCTCGGCTTGATCACCAGCAGGGTGCCGGTGAACCCCACTACACAGGCCATCAGGCGGCGATGGCCGACGTCCTCATGCAGGATATATTTACCAAGGACCAGCATGACAAAGGGCATCACAAACACAATCGCCACGGCATCTGCCAAAGGCAGATATTTGAGGGCGGTGAACATGGCCGCTATCCCCAGAATGTGCAGCAGGGTCCGCAGGAATGTCAGCGCCAGAATACGCCCCTGCATCCGCCACAGCCTGTTTGTCAGCCATACAATCGGAATGAGGATCAGAGCTTGCAAGGCAAACCGGATTAAAACCACCTGCCCCAACGGTACAGAGGCCCCCAGCATTTTTGCGACCGCATCCCCGACGGGGGCGATGATGCAAAACCCCAGCATCAGGGCAATACCAAGGATCGGTTTGTCGTGAGTCATGAAATGACGCTAGCTTGCACTTTGATTCTTTGCAACCATTGGTTGCTTTGTGACACGTATTAAGGGAATTGTCATTTTGAATTTCAAGACGCGATGCAGCGTCATTGCATTTGTTCCATGTTTTGAAAACCGTCCAGAGAGAGCAGACATCCGCAAAAAAATGTCCACATCCGCGCCAATACTGTCCCGCTATGCCGCTGGCCTGCTTAACGTTACCTGATTGCGCCCGCGCATCTTTGCGCAGTACAGCGCCTTGTCCGCATGATCGAGCAAAGTCTCGCCTTCGTTCAGGATGATCTGGTCGCCTTCGTTCAACACGCCACCGATGGCCATTCCGATGCTGATGGTCACGGCAATCGGCCTGTCATGACCGGGTACATCGAACGCGGTCTGGCTGATACCATTACAAATTCGGATCGCGGCCAGTTGCGCCTCCGCGCGCGTTGTACCGGGCATCACAATCATAAACTCCTCACCGCCGATGCGGGCCACCAGATCTTCGGCGCGCATTGTGCTGCGCAGGCGGCGGGCAACCTCCGACAGCACGGTGTCCCCCGAGGCATGGCCGTAGACATCATTGATACGTTTGAAATGATCGAGATCGGCCACCATCACGGCAAAGGGCCGACCGGTTGTACGTGCATGATCGGCAATCCGCGCCAGATGCGGCATTGCATAGCGACGGTTATGCAGTCCGGTCAGCGGATCGACCACAGCCGCCTGCAAGCCGGTGCGCACGGTCGCGCGCATTTTCTCGCCGATCCGTTTGCGCCGCGACAACACCTTGAGGCGCAGCGCCAGTTCGGTCGCGTCAAACCCGTCGGTCATCAGATCGTCGGCCCCCAGATCAAGCGCATTGGTGGCAAGCGCGGGGTTCGGTTCGGTCTGCAAGACCAGCACACCCGCGTGTTGCGTACTGGCGTTGGCGCGCAATGTCGAAATCAGGTTCAGGGCTGCGGCACCCTCGCTTTGCTCGGCGGGCAGGACCAGCACAAAGATATCAGGGATCGTCTCGTTCTCGATGGCGTGCATCGCGTCTTTTGCGCTGGCACAGGTGATCTTGGTCCGCATCAAGGCCCGCAATTGTGTTGCCCAGCCATAGGTTCGGGCCTGATCGCCACTGACCAGAACGCAATGGTTCATCGGCTCGAATTCGGTTGGATGTTCGGCCAGACCCAAAGCGCGGCTGGTGTCCTCGCGCATTTGCCATTCGGATGCGGCGTTAAAATCGCGGATCAGGCTGCGCACGCGGCCCAGCAGCAACATATCATCGACAGGCTTGAGAATGACATCATGCACACCGGCCTCGAGTGTGGCCATGCGGGTGTCTGCGTCGGGGCGTGATCCGATGGCCAATACGGGAATATGCGCTGTCACAGCACAGGCGCGCAATACCTCACAGAGCGCGCCCGCAGTGCCGTCGGGCAGGAAAAGCGCGCTGATGACCAACTGGGGCGCGTGTTCACGCGCCAGTTCGGCGGCCTCTGCCATGCAGGACGCCTGCACAACCCGGTAAAACGCCGAGGCCAGTTTGACCTTCAGCACGATCCGGTTGGTTGCGATGGCATCCACAATCAGGATTTTGCCCTGCACGACGGTATCCTTTCGCTAGACCAGAGTTACTGTAAAAATACGTTTCATGCCCGAGTAATTGCGCTTATTGGTTAACAAAGCGTTTCCACATCTCGCAAAATGGACGGACCCGATGACATACACGCGAGATTCCGCCGAAACGATTGGTCTACAGGCTTTGGGATGGCTGGCCGCCAATGATGAATTGTTGCCTGCGTTTCTGGGTAATACCGGCGCGTCCGAGAGCGATCTGCGGACACGGGCGACAGACCCGCTGTTTCTGGGGGCGATACTAGACTTTTTGATGATGGATGATGCGTGGGTGATGGGGTTTTGCGACGATATTTCGCTGCCCTATGACCGGATCATGCAGGCGCGCGCGGCACTGCCGGGCGGAGAACAGGTAAATTGGACATGACTTCAAAGCGTAAAGAAATCAAAGGCCTGATCTTTGACAAAGATGGCACATTGTTCGATTTTGCAGCCACGTGGGAGGCATGGGCGGTGGCGTTCCTGTTGCGTGCGGCACAAGGCGACAGGGCGCGCGCAACGCTTGTCGGCAGTCATATCGGATTTGATTTCGAGGCCCAGAAATTTGCCCGCGACAGCATCGTGATCGCAGGCATGCCCAGCGAGGTCGCCGCCGCCCTCAAGCCGCATTTCACCCATCTGACCGATGCACAATTGCTGTCCATGCTGAACGAGGAAGCCGAAAAAGCGCCGCAGCGCGAGGCTGTGCCGCTGATGCCTTTGTTAACCGTGTTCAGGGATCGCGGATTGAAACTGGGTGTGGCAACGAATGATGCAGAAGTACCCGCCCGTGCGCATCTGGATCAGGCCGGCGTGACGCAGATGTTTGATTTTGTCGCCGGATTTGACAGTGGCCATGGCGGCAAACCCGCGCCGGGACAATTGCTGGCTTTTGCGGCACAGACCGGGCTGGCCCCCGACGCCCTCGTGATGATCGGCGACAGCACTCATGATCTGCGTGCGGGCAAAGCGGCTGGCATGATGTGTGTCGCGGTGCTGACGGGGCTAGCGCTCGCGTCCGAGCTTGAGCCATTTGCAGATGTCGTATTGCCCGATATCGGCCACCTTCCGGCATGGCTGGACAGTCTCGCGTCCTGACCCGGACGGAACGATAATCGACGCCTTCGACAGGAAACGACAGATACGGTCGCGAACAGAAAGGTTTGGCGCGCAGGCCTGAGGCCATCTTGTGTCACGTTTCAGGAAGGACACCCCATGGCAGACGCACCCAAACGCAGATCACGGACCGGCGGCCGCGCAGGCGCAAAAGATCGCCGTGGCACTTCCGTTATCGAGCAGATGCCGTGGAAGCCCCCCGTCAACATCGACCGCCCGACAGAGCCGCTTGGGCCGGAGGGGGTCGAGGCAATCCATGACGGGGCGATGCGGATACTCGAAGAGATCGGGATCGAGTTCCTGAACCCCGAAGCGGTAGAAATATTGCGAAAAGCCGGCTGCACCGTGGACGGTGAAAACGTCCGTATGGGGCGTGATTTTGTGATGGAATGGATCGCGCATGCGCCATCTGAATTTACCCTGACCCCGCGCAACAAGGACCGCAAGATCACCATCGGCGGCAAGAATTTGCTGTTCGGTAACGTCTCGTCGCCGCCCAATTATTGGGACATGGCGATTGGCAAGAAAGTCCCCGGCACCCGCGAAATGTGCAAGGATTTGCTGCGGCTGACCCAGTATTTCAACTGTATCCACTTTGCTGGCGGCTATCCGGTGGAGCCTTGCGATATCCACGCCTCTGTGCGGCATCTGGACGTGCTTTATGACAAGCTGACGATCACTGACAAGGTGATGCACGCCTATAGCCTTGGCAAAGAGCGTGTCGAAGACGTGATGGAAATGGTGCGGATCGCGGGTGGTTTGACCCATGATGAATTTGACGCAACCCCGTGCATGTACACCAACATCAATTCAACCTCGCCGCTCAAGCACGATTTTCCGATGATGGACGGCTGGATGCGCATGGCACGCCGGGGGCAGGGTTTGGTTGTGACGCCCTTTACACTGGCGGGGGCGATGGCACCTGTGACGATGTCGGGTGCCGTGGCGCAGTCACTGGCAGAGGCGCTCTGTGCTGTGGTGCTGGCCCAGATCATCCGACCCGGTTGCCCCGTTGCGATTGGTACATTTACGTCGAATGTTGACATGAAATCGGGCGCGCCCGCGTTCGGGACGCCCGAATATATGCGCGCCACCCAGATGACCGGACAATTGGCGCGGTTCTATAACCTGCCGATGCGGTCATCGGGGGTCTGTGCCGCGAACGTACCAGACGGGCAGGCGATGTGGGAAACCTCAAACTCGCTCTGGGCCGCTGTGCAGTCAGGCACCAACATGGTCTATCACGCCGCAGGCTGGCTAGAGGGCGGGCTTATCGCCAGCCCCGAAAAGTTCATCATGGACTGCGAGATTTTGCAGCAAATTCAGCGCTATATGGAGCCCGAGATTTGTGCGACCGGACCGGATGAAATCGCATTGGATGCGATCAAAGAGGTCGGCAGCAAAGGCCATTTCTTTGGCATCCAGCACACGCAGGACCGCTATGAAAAGGCGTTCTATCAGCCGTTCCTCAGCGATTGGCGCAACTTTGAAGGCTGGGAAGTTGCAGGTGCCATCTGGACCCCCGAGCGTGCGCATCACATGTTCAAAGAAATTGTCGCGAGTTTTGAAGAGCCGCCGATGGATGTGGCGATACGCGATGAGCTGGCGGATTTCGTGGCACGGCGGAAGGCAGAGGGCGGGGCCCCTACAGATTTTTGAGTAAGGTGTGTGTTTTCGGTTGAAGAACTGCTTTATTTCCGCGCCATGACGATTGCTTATGGATCGTCCTGAGGTTTTTCAGCCGATATATGTCCGCTCTTCTCTAGGGCACGGGCAACCAGAAGGCACATTGTTGCCCAGGCACCACCAGCGAGCCAACCTGCCGCGACATCTGTTGGCCAGTGAACGCCCATGTAAACCCTGCTGATACCCACAAGAAGCGTTATCAGAAACGAGATACCGATCACATAGATTTTCAGAATAAGTCGGGGTTGCATCCGCGCGATCAGAACCCCCAGCGTCAAATACGCAACTGCGGCCATCATTGAATGCCCGGATGGAAAGCTGGCTGTTTGTACAATGGATCCGTGCGGCACGAGGTCGGGGCGGGGCCGATCGAAATACTCCTTTGCCAGACCGCTGATCAAAATTCCACCACCAACCGTTACCAGGATGTACAGCATTGACGTCCAGCGGCGGCGCAGTAGGAAGAACATTGCAACCACAAGTGTCGTGAGTGTCAGGACCGCGACACCCCCAAGAGCAGTGAAATCACGGCCCATTTCTTCGAGCCAAAGCGGGCCGATCGGATCTGACAAATCGCCCGGCGTCCGCAAAAGCAAAAGGATATCGCGGTCAAGGTTTCGGGTTGAACCCTGGACAACTTCTTGGGTGATTTCGCCGAGCGTCCACAGCGCAGTGACGATGATGCCCATAAGCGCCAACGACATCATTTCGACATGTCGACGGATCCAAAGGAATAAAGCTGATAATTTGTCATATTTCATACAGTCAAACTGCAGTGTTTATACAATGTCCTGCAAGCCTGTTTATTGTCGATGCGTGTTTCACGAGCCAAATTTCATTCGGAAAGATTTCAGTGGGCTGTGCAACGCCCGAATATTAGTATTCTCAACCCCAAATACCTAAAATCCCATATGTCAGGATAATCTTAATCCCTGCACCCTCATCCTAGCCTCGGGTTAAATTGGGATGACACAGACATGCACGGGCTTATCAACCGCAGCATACAAAGCTATGTATGCGACAGTTACGGGACAGATATCTGGGTCGACCTGACCCAGCGCGTCGGTCTCGACTTTGTCGAGTTCGAGGCGATGCTGAGCTATGAGGATGCGCTGACGCCGCTGGTTCTGGATGCGGTATCGCAGGTGTTGGGACGGCCACGCGATGAAGTGATGGAGGATATCGGCACCTATCTGGTCTCGCACCCTAGTTTCGAGGCGGTGCGAAGGTTGCTGCGATTTGGCGGTGTCAATTTTGAGGATTTTCTGCATTCGCTTGATGATCTGCCTGATCGCGCACGGCTTGCCGTCTCGGATCTGCATCTGCCGCGCATTGAATTGCGCGAACATGCGGGCGGTCAATACAGCCTGATCTGCGATGCACCCGTGGCGGGCTATGGCCATGTCATGATGGGTGTCTTGCGGGTGATGGCTGATGATTACGGCGCGCTCGCCCTGCTTGATCATGCGGGCAGCGGGCAGGGGATCGAAACCATCTCGATCAAACTGATCGAGGCTGATTTTTCCCATGGGCGTCGTTTTGATCTCGGGGCGCGGGTCGGATGAGCCACGTGTTATGTAGCGATGTGCTGGATGTGCTCTGCCCGATGCATCTGACCCTGAATGCCACGGGTCATATCACCCATGCGGGGCCAACTATTCAAAAGATGCGGGCGGACAGCACCATGATCGGCCAGCGGTTTCTAGAGGTGTTCATCGTGAAACGCCCCCGCTCCATCGCGTGCATGGATGATCTGCGCCGCGCGACAGATTTAAAGCTGCACCTTGAACTCCGCGATGCCCCGCGCACCGAATTGAAAGGTATTATGGTGCCAGCCAACACGGTGGATGGCTCGATGATTGTAAACCTGTCGTTTGGTATCTCGATCATCGACGGTGTGCGGGATTACGCGTTGACCAACGCCGATTTTGCAGCAACTGATCTGGCCATCGAAATGCTCTATCTGGTTGAGGCAAAGACCGCCGCGATGGAGGCTTCTCGCCGCCTGAACCTGCGCCTGCAAGGGGCCAAAATCGCCGCCGAAGAACAGGCGTTTACCGACACGCTGACGGGCCTGAAAAACCGCCGCGCGATGGACACGGTGCTGTCGCGTCTGGTGGCGGGGCGTTCGTCTTTTGCGGTCATGCATATTGATCTCGATTATTTCAAGGCGGTGAATGACACGCTGGGCCATGCCGCTGGTGATCACGTCTTGCAAGCCGTGGCGCGTATCATGGTCGAGGAAACCCGTGACACCGATATGGTGGCGCGTGTCGGGGGCGATGAATTCACCGTGATCCTGCCCGATGTGCGCAGTGATGAAATTTTGCGCCGTGTCGGGCGGCGCATCATTGACCGCCTCGAAGTGCCGATCCCCTTTAACGGACAGGACTGCCGCATCTCTGCCAGCATCGGGACCGTCTGGATACAAGCGGGGCATCATCCGTCGATCGAGGACTTGTTGTCGGATGCGGATGTTGCCTTGTATGCCTCGAAACACGCGGGTCGTGCGCGCCAGACATTTTATAGCCCCGAACTTCGTAAGGCGGCCAACGCCGGTGTTCCGCCAGCAGGGCGCGCCGAGCGGGAAGTTTCGCCTTAAGCCCTTGTCAAAACACGTTGCCCAGATTGCTGCTGCCCCGCCTCAAGTCGGGGCGGATCGCAAAAGCATTCCGGCAGAGCACCGCAACGCAGCATAATCGCGCGCTTTCAATTGGACCACTGCGGCGCGCTGTCGTATCACCAACCCTATGAAAGGCCCTGTTCATATCATCCGCCGTTTGTGGCATCGCCTGCGCGAGGCGCGTCGCCGTGCGCGGTTTGCAGCGTCGCTGCACCATCTGCATGGTCCCACGGAGCTGGATGTTGCCCCGGGCGAGGTGGTATTGATCGCGCTTGTGCGGAACGGCGGCTATTATCTGGATGCCTTTTTTCGCCATTACCGCGCAATGGGGGTGCAGCATTTCGTGTTCATGGACAATGGCTCGACCGACGATACGCTTGACCGGATCAGGCGCGAAAAAGGCACCGTCATAGACCAATGTTCCCTGCCATTGGCAAAGTACGAAGACCTGATCCGCGCCTATCCTGCCAACACCTACGGTCAGAACCGCTGGTGTTTGTACGTCGATATGGACGAGATTTTTGATTTCGAGGGGCGCAGTGCGATCGGGATCAAAGGATTGATCCGGTATCTGGAGGTGCAGGGATATACCGCTTTTGTTGCACAGATGCTTGAAATGTTTCCGAAATCCAGCCTGCGTTCCGTGGCTGATCTGCCATTCAAACAGGTGCTGCTCGAATTTATGTATTTCGATGTCAGCACGGTTTCAAAATACGATTACCATTCAACCGATATTGCGTTCTCGGACCTGTTGCGCAGCAATACTGTCGCCACTGCGGATATTAAATTCTGTTTCGGGGGGGTGCGTGGCAAGGTATTTGGTGAAAACTGCTGCCTGACCAAACATCCGCTGATCTTTAACGGGCCAAATGTGACCCCGGCGCCGCATCCGCATCTGTCGATAGGGGTGGCATGCGCCGATGTGACGGGCGTAATCAAACATTACAAGTTTGCCAACAATCCTGTGGGTCGTGATACCGCGTCCGTCTCCAGCGGCGATGTTGCGCATGGCGAAGATGCAGCACGCGCCAAAGTGATGTCGCAGATACCTGATATCACGCTGTTTTCTCTGGAATCGCGCCGCTGGGCCCGAAGCGAGCACCTTTATAAGGCCGGTTTTCTGGTGCCCTCTGACACCTATACTGCCTACCTCGCGGACCTCGCGGACGTCGCTGAATGACGCTTGCCGCTGTTGTCATCGGCCGCAATGAAGGGGCGCGGCTCATCGCCTGTCTGACGTCCCTCAGCGATGAAGTGGACTGCGTGATTTATGTCGACAGCGGCTCGACCGACGGATCAGTTGAGGCGGCCAAAGGGTTGGGGGCTACTGTTGTTTCGCTTGATCCGGATCAGGGATTCACCGCTGCACGTGCGCGCAATGCGGGGCTGGCGGCCCTTGGTGATGATATTGAACTGGTGCAGTTTCTTGACGGGGATTGTGTGCTGCGCGCAGGCTGGACAGCACGCGCATCGACGTTTCTGAATGCCAATCGCGAGGTCGCTGTTGTTTGTGGCCGCCGCCGTGAAATCCACCCCGATGCATCCGTGTACAACGCATTGATTGACCGCGAATGGGACACACCGGTGGGCGAGGCATTGGCCTGCGGCGGCGATGCAGTGATGCGGATGCAGGCCTTGCGTGATGCGGGCGGCTACCGCGACAGCCTGATCGCAGGCGAAGAACCCGAGCTTTGCGTCCGCTTGCGGCAGGCGGGCTGGAAAATCTGGCGGCTGGATGCTGAAATGACCCTGCATGACGCACAGATCACACGGTTTTCGCAATGGTGGCGGCGCAGCCAGCGGGCAGGGCATGCCTATGCCGAGGGGGCATATCTACACGGTGCGCCGCCTGAACGGCATTGGAGAGGCGAGGTCAGGCGCGCGTTGATCTGGGGGGCGGTGTTGCCCGTTACCATCCTGATCCTGGCACTTTTGACTGGTCCGGTTGCCCTGTTGCTCGGTGCTGTCTATTTGCTGCAAGTGGCACGCCTTGCCTTGCGCCGCGACCTGCCTTGGGCGTTCTTTGCCGTGCTGGGAAAGTTTCCCGAAGCCATCGGTGCCCTGCAGTTCTATCTTACCTGCCTCCGCGGCGCAAAAACGCGCATCATCGAATATAAATAAGGCCGCCCAAGCTTCTTTTCGCCTCAAATACTCAAATCCGACATTAATACGCCACTCGACTTCAGCGTTGGCGCACTGCTTGCATTACCAATCCCGGCAGGATCGCAAAACATTTTGCATAGCGCGGCACCATGCGGGTGGGGCTTTGGGCGGCGCGCCACAGCCATTCCAGCGCCAGTTTGCGCATGATGCGCGGTGCGCGCACCTGATCGCCGGACAGAAAATCAAGCCCTGCACCGATTGACACAAATCCGACAGTGGGGGCTTGGCTGCGGCCCCGTGCGGCAAATACTTCCTGCTTGGGGGCACCAAGGGCGACGAAACACATCGCTGCCCCGCTTTGCGAAAGCGATGCAAATATCACGTCTGCTGCTGGCCCGGCCGGATCAAAACCGTACTGCGGCGCATGGACATAGACGATGCGCAGGCCGGGTGCGTGGGCGCTCAAAGCATCCGATGCGCCTTGCAGCGCAGGTTCGCTGCTGCCGACCAAGGCGATGGCCGTGTCCGTTTCAACCGCCAACGCGCAGAGCGGCAGGATCAGATCAGAGCCGGGCATCAGCGTAACCGGGCGTCCGGCAAGCCGCGACAACCAGACAACGGGGCGGCCATCTGCGACCACCATATCATGGGCACGGTACGCCTGCGCAAAGCCCGCGTCGCGGGGCAGTTTGGTGAGGTGATCAAGGTTCAGCGTCGCCAGTGCGAATCCGCGCCGCTGTTGGAGACGTGCCTTTATTTCCCGAAACAATGCGGGCCTGTCGGCAAAATTGACCTCGACCTGGTACGTGCCCGTGCCAAATTTCACACGGCACCGCCTTTTGAAAGGCGCATGGAGTTGCGTAAAGACGATGTTGAAATTAGGTTAAAATTAAATGAAAACAGATACATATGAATAATTCTTGATCAAAGGAATAAAGTGATTTCCAAATCTAACCGGATGACAGCAGACTAACCAGATGGTAATTTCCGCCCTGATTGCAAACGCAGCGCGGGTTCGTACGCCGCCATATCACAGGAAACACATGCCCAACGGAATTGCATATCTGATGCTGCTGGTCTGGCCGTTTGCCTGCCTGATCATGTTCCGCACCCTCAGGCTTGAACGTGCGTTGGTCTGGTCCATTCTGGGCGGCTATTTGATTTTGCCGCCCCTTGCAGAATTCAACCTGCCCTTGGTGCCCGCCATGGACAAAGTGTCGATACCGAACCTGTCTGTGCTGCTCATTCTCGCGTTCGGGATGAAACAAAAGCTGGGTCTGGTTCCTGCGTCCATAATGGCGCGCTGGCTGGTGGCGGGGCTGGTATTATCCACAATTCCGACGGTTCTGGTGAACGGTGATCCGATCCTGTTTCAGGTCTTGCGTAACTCCGACCCGATTGTTTTCATCACCGACCTGTTGCCCGGCCAATCCATCCGCGACATCGGGTCGGTTCTGCTGTTGCAAATTCTGACACTGGTGCCGTTTTTGCTGGCCCGCCAGTTTCTGTCGTCCGAACAGGGGCTTCGCGAAATTCTGCTGGCCTTGATGGTCGGCGGGCTGATTTATTCGGTGCCCTCGCTGATCGAAATCCGGCTGAGCCCGCAGATCAACGTCTGGGTTTACGGATTTTTTCAGCATTCGTTTGAACAGACCATGCGCGCAGGCGGCTTTCGGCCAATTGTGTTCTTGCCGCACGGGTTGTGGCTGGCGTTGTTCATCTGCACGGCAATGCTGTCGGCGGCGGCATTAACCCGCGAAACACCCCACGCCGAGCGCTGGAAGATGATCCTGATCATCGCGTATCTTTCGGTTTTGCTGGTGCTGTGTAAAAGTCTGGCTTCTCTCGTTTACGGCATTGTCTTGCTGCCGGTGGTCTTGTTCATGCCGGCACGCTGGCAGATCAGGCTGGCGGTGGGTTTTGCCGTGATTGCGGTGGTTTATCCGATGTTGCGCAATATCGGGGTCGTGCCGATCGACGCGATTCTGGCGCAGGCCGAGGCGTTCAGCCCCGACCGCGCGCAATCGCTGGGCTTTCGGTTTCATAACGAAGAACAATTGCTGGCCCGCGCTGCGGAAAAGCCGTGGTTTGGCTGGGGTGGATGGGGTCGAAATCTGGTTCGGGATGCGGAGACCGGACAGATCCTGTCGATCCCCGATGGCCGCTGGATCATTGTTTTTGGCACTTTCGGGTGGCTGGGGTATGTCTGCGAATTCGGTCTTCTTGCATGGCCGCTTGTGATGATGGGGCTGTACATCCGTCGGCACGGCGATGCGGCGCTGTCGCCGTTTGTGGCGCCGCTTGCGATGATCCTTGGAATTACCATGATGGACATGCTGATCAACGCGACGCTGACACCGATGACATGGCTGACGGCGGGCGCGATACTGGGATACGCGGAAAGGCTTGCCCCGCAAACCCGCGGTGTGCCGCGCCATCCTTTTGGCCGTGCGGCGGTCATCGGCAGGCCCGCCCTGAAAACCGGCAAGCGCACCATTTTGTAAGCGGGCACCCGTGTTTTTAAGCGGGCACCTATGTCGCGCGGATATGATCATATTGCAGGGAAGTTTGATGTTAATGTGGCGGGATTGCCTTAAATACCTTAAAATTGCCCAGAAAAGGTCGGCTTTATGGTGCTATATTTTCGCATATTAAGGTGTGATCTGCTGCAAAATAGTTGTGAATTACGTATATCAGCCTGAAACCGGGGTAGTTTGAGTAAAATGAGCACTGAAAAGAGCCGCTCCCTATCTGGCGAAGATATTGCGATTGTCGGCATGGCGGTCGACGTACCGGGCGCGCAGGGGACAGATGCCTATTGGGCCAATCTGCGTGACGGGGTGGAATCCATCCGGCGTCTGACCAAAGCCGAATTGCATACGGCGGGCGTGTCGGACGAAATGCTGGCCCGCAAAAACTATGTGCCTGCGGCCGCTATTCTGGATGGTTTTGATACATTCGACGCTGACTTTTTCGGTTTTTCCCCCAAGGATGCCGCTATCCTTGATCCGCAGCACCGCAAGTTTCTTGAGGTGGCATGGTCAGCGATGGAGCAGGCAGGCCATCCGCCCGAAACCATGTCCGGCCCCATTGGCGTCTATGCAGGCTGCGGGATGGGCAGCTATTTCTATTTCAACATCTGCTCAAACCCTGATCTGGTCGACGATGTCGGCATGTTCCTGTTGCGCCATACCGGCAATGACAAGGATTTCCTGTCCACCCGTGTCAGCCATGTGTTCGACCTCAAGGGTCCGTCGATCAACCTGCAAACCGCGTGTTCCACATCACTGGTCGCGATCCATTACGCCTGTCAGGCGTTGCGCGCGGGCGAGGTCGATATGGCGCTGGCGGGGGGTGTCACGATCGAGTTGCCGCATGGGCGTGGCTACGAATTCAAGGAAAACGAAATCCTGTCGCCCGACGGCCATTGCCATGCCTTTGATCACCGCGCGCAAGGCACGGTTTTTGGATCAGGGGCAGGGGCCGTGGCCCTGCGCCGTCTGTCCGATGCGATTGCCGATGGCGATCACATCTGGGCGGTGATCAAAGGATCAGCCGTCAATAATGATGGGGCGGCAAAGGCGGGGTATCTGGCCCCGTCGGTGGATGGGCAAACGGCAGCGATTGCGAGCGCCTTGGATGCGGCAGGTGTTGCCGCACAAACCATCGGATATGTCGAATGTCATGGCACAGGCACGTATCTCGGTGACCCGATTGAAGTCGCAGCATTGACAGAAGCGTACCGCCAGACCACGGACGCCGTTGATTTCTGCCGCATCGGATCGGTGAAAACCAATATCGGCCATCTTGATACGGCGGCGGGTGTGGCGGGGTTGGTGAAAACCGCGCTGGCCCTGCATCACAGACAAATACCACCGTCACTCGGGTACGAGGCCCCAAACCCCGCCATCGGGTTTGCGGGATCGCCCTTTGCCGTGAATGACACCTTGCGCGATTGGCCTGCGGGCAAAACACCGCGCCGGGCCGGGGTGAATGCCTTGGGTGTCGGCGGCACAAACGCACATACCGTGTTGGAAGAAGCCCCCGAGCGCGCCGCATCACAGGACAGCGATTGGCCGTTCCATGTGATCTGTGTGTCAGGGCGCAGCAAGGCCGCGCTGGATGCCAATACCGCCGCACTTGCCGCACATCTGCGCGCACATCCCGAACAACCCTTGGCGGATGTTGCCTATACGTTGAAAAACGGGCGGCGCGGATTTGAAAAGCGCCGTGTTGTGGTGGCGGAAAGCCACGCGCAGGCCGCCGAAATGCTGGAAAGCGGCGACACGCGGCGTGTGTTCACCCATGAGAACCTTGGCGAGAAACCCGAGGTTGTGTTCATGTTCCCCGGTGGCGGTGCGCAATATGCGGGTATGGCGCGGGATCTTTACGAGACGGAGCCGGTGTTTGCCGACTGGATGGACCGCGGTCTGGACCATTTGCAGCCGCAACTGGACTATGATCTGCGCAGCATCTGGTTGCCTGAAGCGGATCAGGTTGCGGATGCTGAAAAACGCCTCAAAAAGCCTTCGGTACAACTGCCATTGATCGCGATTGTCGAATACGCGCTTGCGCAACTTTGGATCAGTTGGGGGGTGAAACCGGCCGCTATGGTGGGCCATTCGATGGGCGAAAACGTCGCTGCCTGCCTTGCGGGCGTGATGACGTTCGAGGGGCTGATAGATCTGGTGTTGTTGCGCGGGCGGCTGTTTGATGAAGTGCCGGCCGGTGGGATGTTGAGTATTTCTGCAACGCTTGAAACCATAACCCCTTTGCTGGGGAATGACCTTGATATCGCGTCGATAAATGCGCCTGCGTTGATCGCCGTTTCCGGCCCGCAAGCGGCGCTTGATGCAATGGAACAGCGCCTGAAAGCGCAAGATATCGAATGCCAGCGCATCGCCATCGACATCGCCGCGCACAGCCGCATGCTGGAGCCGGTTTTGGCACGCTACGGTGCGTTTCTGAAAACGCTTGACCTGCAAGCGCCGCAGATACCTTTCGTGTCGAACCGCACCGGCGCGATGATCACCAATGCGCAAGCCACCGATCCCGATTATTGGGTTGGACAATTGCGCAATACGGTCAATTTTGCCGATTGCATCACAACTTTGAGTGCGCCGCGCAAACGCGTGTTCCTTGAGGTTGGTCCGGGTAAAGCCTTGAGCGCGCTGGCGCAGTTGAGCGAGGGCATCGCGGCCTCTCAGGTGCTGTCATCATTGCGCCATCCGGATCAGGATATCGCCGATGATGCCTATTTCATCTCGGTCATTGGCCGTCTTTGGGCCTGCGGTGTGACCGCGGATTGGTCGCAAATATGGGGTGATGCCAAACGCAACCGTGTGGTGCTGCCGACCTATGCGTTCCAGCGCGCCAGATACTTTATCGAACCGGGCAAGACGTCTGTCACGACGGCACCCCCTTTGCTCACGCGGCAGGATGACATTGCCGGTTGGGGCGCTGTGCCCGCATGGCGCGCGCAGTTTGCCGATGCAGACACCGATGTGATCCATAATCTGGCGGCCGCGCCGATGACATGGTTGATCTTTGAGGACGGGATGAACCTTGCCGCGCCGGTTGCAGCACGGCTGACGGACGCGGGCCACATTGTAGTGCGCGTGCGGGCGGGCGACGCTTTTGCGAAGCTGTCCGAGGATCAGTATACTATCGCAGCCGAGCAAGGGCGCGTGGGCTATGACCAACTGATCGCCGCCCTAGATGCCGCAGACCGGATGCCCGACCGCATCGGTCATTTCTGGCTGACGGACGACGCCCAGGCGCCACGCCCCGGCAGCAGCGCGTTTGACCGCAATCTTGAGCAGGGGTTCTGGAGCCTGACTTGGCTTGCCCAAGCCCTGACCGAAGCAGGCGTTGATAAACCGTTGCACATGACGGTGTTCACGCGTGGCGCGGCACAGGTCAGGGACGAGACGTTGGAGCATCCTGAAAAGGCGATGATCTCGGGCCCTGTGGGCGTGTTTGCCCGCGAAATGCCGGGTGTCACGGTGGCACAGCTTGATCTTGAAACACTGGTGGTGCCTGTACAGGTGAAACGCTGGTTTGGCGGCGCTGTTGCAGTCGTATCCGGGGATATGACCGAGCGGCTTATCGAAGACCTGATGGCCACCCCCGCCAATACAGTCGCCGCCTATCGCGGTGCCAAGCGGTTCGAGATGGGGTATAAATCCACCACGTTGCACCACGCTGATGCGCCGGCTTTCCGCGACGGTGGCACTTACCTTGTGACCGGCGGGTTTGGCGGGATCGGCCTGACGCTGGCGCATGATATTCTGGACACTCACGCTGCCACGGTTGTGCTGTTGTCCCGCACGCCGATGCCCGCGCGCGCCGCCTGGAACGGATATCTGAGCAGCCACGCAATGTCGGATGCGACTGCGCGGCGGATCCGCGCTGTGATGCGCCTGGAAACGCTGGCAAAGTCGCGTGGCGGGTGCATTGAAGCTGCCACTGGTGATGTGGCAAACCTCGCCCAGATGCGGCGCGTTACGGATGATCTGACGGCACGGCATGGCGGTATCACAGGGGTGATCCATGCGGCGGGGACGCTGGATGACGGGCCGTTGCTGGGCAAATCGGACGCGCAGATAGATGCGGTTCTGTCGCCCAAGGTGCATGGTTTGCGTGTGCTCGACCAATTGTTGCCCGATGGTACGCTCGAACTGATGGTGCTTTTTGCATCCTCAAGCACGGCGACGCGCAACGCGGGGCAGGTCGATTATGTTGCTGCCAATGCATGGTTGAATGCCTTTGCCAATGCGCGGCGCGGGGCCAAAACCCGTGTTGTCGCCGTCAACTGGGGTGTTTGGGCCGATGTCGGCATGGCGGCGCTTGCGACTGGCGGGGCCGCAATTGATGTGCTGCCCGCCCGTGCGGTTGATGCCGCGTTGATTGATACGGTTCGTGCGGATGCGGCGGGTGATCCGGTTTTCAGTGCCACAGTGTCCGACGCCGATTGGCTGCTGGACCAGCACCGCACCGCAGACGGTCAAGCGGTGATGCCCGGCACCGGATACATTGAATTGCTGGCCGAGGCCGCAGAGGCGCAGGGGTTCAAGGGCGGTTTCGAGCTTCGCGATCTGTACTTCCTGCGCGCAATGCCGGTGGCGGATGGTGTACCCCGCGAGGTGCAAATCACCTTGCGGCCCGAGGCGGGCGGGTTTTCCGCCGAGATTCGCAGCGATTGTGTGGTGAGCGGCAAAGCAGGCTGGCAATTACATGCCCAAGCGACGTTAATGCAGTGCATTAAAAATGACCCTCAAAACATTGATCTTGATGAAATATCTCTAAGGTGCGCGCAGGTTAATACCGCAACGGCCGAGGACAGGCTGAAATCACCGCAAGAGGCGCATTTGGCCTTTGGCCCGCAGTGGCACGTGCTGCGCGAAACCCGTTTGGGTGCCGCCGAGGGGCTGGCAACACTGTCATTGCCCGATGACGTTCAAGGCGATCTGTCCACAGGACACCTGCTGCACGCGGGTCTGATGGATCTGGCCACAGGCTGGGCGATGGAACTGGTGCCGGGGTACGGCGCGCAGAACCTGTGGGTGCCAGTGTCCTATGGCCATATCGCTGTGCAGGATGCGTTGCCTGCGACGGTCCGGTCGTGGGTGCGCCTGTCAGAGGGACAAACGGGCAGCGGTTTTGCCCGCTTCGACGTGACAATCTGTGACGAGCACGGCAATGTCTTGGTCGAGGTCAGCGATTTTGCGATGAAACGCCTTGCGGGCGGCTTTGCCAAAACCGCACCGCTGGATGCGCGCGAAGTCCGGTTTGACGACGACAGCACAGAGACATCGCGCACCCCTGCCGAAGAGCGGCTGGCCTATCTGGTCAGTCAGGGTATTCGGGCATCCGAGGGCGGCGAGGCGCTGCGCCGTGCGCTTGGGTCGGGCCGGAGCCAGATATATGTGTCCTCACTGCCGCTGGACCAGTTGATTGCGCAGGCCAACCAGCCTGTCAGCGAGGCTGCCAAAACAGGTCAGAGATTTGAGCGCACCAATCTTGATGACAGCTTTGTTGCCCCGCGCAACGGCATCGAAGAACGGCTTGCCGCGATGTGGCAAAACCTGCTGGGTGTCAGCCCTGTGGGCGTCGAGGACAGTTTTTTCGACCTTGGCGGTCATTCGCTGATCGCTGTGCGGCTGTTTGCCAATGTCAAACGCGAGTTCAAGGTCGAGTTCCCGATTTCGGTCCTGTTTGAAGCACCGACCATTGCCAAATGCGCCGCCCTGATTGCGGCGCAGAGCGGCGAGGGTGGTGCCCTTGGTGGGGAAAGTGTTGATGCAGCCCCGGTGCAGAAATTCAACTACCTTGTGCCCCTCAACCAATCCTCGCAAAAAAACGCGGCCCCGTTGTTCATCATCGCGGGCATGTTCGGCAACGTTTTGAACCTGCGCCATCTTGCGATGCCCTTCAGCGGCGAGCGGCCCGTGTTTGGTGTGCAGGCGCGCGGGTTGATCGGCGACACAGCGCCACATGACGATGTAAAGGCAGCGGCGGCGGATTATCTGGTGGAAATTCAAATGATTCAGCCGCAGGGGCCGTATCTTTTGGCGGGCTATTCCGGTGGCGGGATCACGGCTTACGAGATGGCGCAACAGTTGCGCGAAATGGGACAGGAAGTGGCGGTTTTGGCATTGCTCGACACGCCGTTGCCGGTACGCCCTGCGTTGACCCGCAAAGACAAAGCGCTGATCAAGATGCAGGAAATCCGCGCTAAAGGGCCGAAATATCTTGTTGAATGGGCAAAAAACCGGATCGCGTGGGAAATGCGCGACCGGAGCGCGCCTATTGCCGCAAATGCGACAGCGGGGGCTGAATTCAACAATCACAAGATCGAACAGGCGTTTTTGAAAGCCGTCGGTGCCTACCGCACACCCGATTGGGACGGCCCGCTGACCCTGTTCCGCCCGCCGCTGGACCATCATTATCCGGTGTCCGGTGGCAATTGGGTCAGCGGCGAGCGCGAATATGTGTTCGAAGACAATGACTGGCGGCAATTTGCGCCGCATATGGACGTGATCGAAGTGCCGGGTGACCATGTGAGCATGGTTCTGGCCCCGAGTGTGACTGTACTTGCGCAGGAGTTGCGCGAGGTGATTGCGGCAGCATTGGAGGGAGACAGGGCCGTAGATGTGCCACAGGCAACGGCTGCGCAATGACGGATGCAAAGCCTGCCCAACTGCTGGTGATTTTACTGAATTACCGCACTGCCGACATGACCTTGCGCGCGGCTGAGGCGGCTCTGGCGGATATGCCCAAGGGCGCCGAGATGATCATCGTCGATAATGCCTCTGGCGATGGCTCCGCCGGGATTTTGCAACAGGCCGTGACGGATCGTGGCTGGGATGCGCATAACCGCGTGCGGCTGATCCTGTCAGAGGTGAATGGCGGCTTTGGGGCAGGCAATAACATCGGGTTGCGCGCGGACATGTCCGATGGAACTGCACCTGATCTTTATTACATCGTGAATTCGGATGCATTTCTGGACCGCGGCTGCATTGCAACTTTGATGGCGCATCTTCTGGCGCACCCAAAAGCGGGGCTGGCGGGCAGCCATGTGCGCGGTGATGATGATGTCCCTCACTGCACAGCGTTCCGGTTCCCGTCTATTGCGGGCGAATTTGAAGGGGCGGCGCGGCTGGGTGTCATCTCCATAATATTGCGCCATGCCATCGTTGCGCCCCCTTTGCCAAATGAAACGACCCAAGTGGATTGGGTTGCAGGCGCGTCTGTTTTGATGCGCGGTGACATGCTGCGCGAGATTGGCGTGTTCGACGAGACCTTCTTTTTGTATTTTGAGGAAACCGACCTGTGCAAACGTGCTGCGAACGCAGGCTGGCAATGCTGGTATGTGCCAAAGGCCCGCGTTGTGCACATCGGTTCGGTGTCAACCGGGATGAAGGAATGGCAGCGCATGCCGGACTACTGGTTTGCCTCGCGCCGGCATTATTTCACCAAAAATCATGGCCGCGTGTACGCCGCGCTTGCTTGGGCGGCGCGTTTGAGTGGGGGGGCGATCCATCAGTTCCGCTGCGCTGTTTCAAACAAAAAACCGCAAGACGCGCCTTATTTCCAGCGTGATCTTTTGCGACACGGGCTGGGACTTGGCCGCGCAACGAAGGACAGATCATGACCGCCACATTCAATCCTGCTGGCTTTTCGGCCATTTTGATGGGCGACGAATCCCTGACCATTGCCTGCGGCGACACGATTTTGGCGGGCGGGCATGCTGTGAACGCTGTCGTGACGCGTGACGCTGCGGTGCGCGATTGGGCTGCGGCACAGGGTATCGCGGTATTTTTGAACGCCGGTGAACTGGTGGGCAAGATACAGGCCGACTGGCTTTTGAGCATCGCAAACCTGCGGCTGATCCCGGATGCGGTTCTGGCAATACCCGCCAAAGGCGCTATCAATTTTCACGATGGCCCTTTACCGCGCTATGCCGGTCTGAACACGCCCGCTTGGGCGATCATCAACGACGAGGCTGCGCACGGGGTCAGTTGGCATATGATCGAGGGCGGCGTGGACGAGGGCGATGTGCTGGCCCAATCCATGATCGACATCGCAGCGGATGAAACCGCCTTCAGCCTCAATTCAAAATGCTATGCCGCGGGGATGGAGAGTTTCGCCAGCGTTTTGCAGCAACTCGAACGGGGTGCGCCCGACCGCACACCCCAAGACCTGACTCAGCACAGCTATTTCGCGCGCGACCAGAGGCCTGTGGGCACGCTTGATTTCTCGCAAAGCGGCAAAGCGTTGTCAGCCTTGGTACGGGGGCTGGATTTCGGCAGCTATTGGAATCCGCTGACCACAGCCAAGATTGTCGTGGGCACCGTTATTCTGCGCGTTGGTGCGCTTGCGATTTCGGATCAATCTGCCGGGCAAGGCGAGGTGATTGCCGTATCACCCGATCAGCTGACGATCGGCACTGCGACCACTGCGGTTATAATAAAGGATGTGACCGACCTTGCGGGGCAGGCGGTTGATCTGACAACTTTGGTGAATGGCGGCGATGTCCTGCGCGGACCTGATGATGCGCCATTTGATCCAAAGAATGAGGCGCAATGGCGCAAGGCCTTGCAGCGGATGACGCCGCTGGGGGTGCCAATGGCGAAACCTGCTGTGGCCAAACCGGATATGCAGCGTATTCCCATAGCCAGTCCACCAGACCTGACCATGACGCAGAAAGCCGCCGCAATCGCATTGGTTGCCCTGCGCAGTGCGGGTGTGTCAGCGGGTGATCTGGCCGTTATCCTGCCAAATCCCGCGCCGATGACGGCGGGTTGGGTGCCCCTGCAACTGGATGGCGCTGATGAAAGGTCGGTGGCGGATGCCGTTGCGTTGATCGAGCCGCAATTGAACCGCGCGAAAGCGAACGAAGGGTTTGCCCGTGATCTTGCCTTGCGTGATCCGCAGATTGAAACGCTTGCACGTCCTGAATTTGCGCTGTCGTTCAGCGATGATGGCGCGGGTGATGCCTGTGTCACTGTGGTGCTGAGCTTGGAAACCACCTCACTTATCTATGATGCAAACCGTTTATCGGCAGCGGCAATCCGGCTCATCGCGACCCGTCTCGAAGCGGCCCTCGCGGCAATTGCAACCGCACAGAAGTTCGCCGATATTGCGGCCTTGCCCGCATCCGAAAAACACATGCTTTTGCAAGATTGGAACGCGACGCAAAAAGAATTCACGCGCATCACAATCCACGCCGCATTCGAGGCACAGGTTGCGCGCACACCGGACGCGGATGCACTGGTGTTTGAAGGCGAAACCTTAAGCTACGCCGCTCTGAACGCCCGCGCCAACCAACTTGGCACTGTGCTGCGCGAGATGGGTGTCACGTCTGGCACGCCCATTGGCCTTTATACTATGCGCAGCGTCGATCTGATGATTGGTGCGCTTGGCATCCTCAAGGCAGGGGGTGCCTATGTCCCCCTTGATCCGGCTTATCCGGCGGACCGGATTGCGCATTATATCAGCGACAGTGCAGCCCCGATTATCGTGACGCAAAGCGCGCTGGCGGGGGGCCTGCCGGACCATAACGCACAGGTCTTGGTTCTGGACACGGATGCGCGTCTGCCTCAAGCCTCGACCGAGAACCCCAGCGACACTGCCACGCCAGACGATCTGGCCTATCTGATCTATACCTCGGGCTCTACCGGAACGCCCAAGGGCGTGATGGTCAGTCACGGCAATGTCGCGAACTTCTTTGCGGGTATGGACGACCGGATCGACCACGCGGCGGGTGCTGTCTGGCTGGCGGTAACAAGCCTGTCGTTCGATATTTCGGTGCTCGAGCTGTTCTGGACGCTGTCACGCGGTTTCAAGCTGGTGCTGGCAGGCGACGCCGCACGCACGGCGATCTCGAACGGGTCTATCGGCACCTCGGACCGCAAGATTGATTTCAACCTGTTCTACTGGGGCAACGACGACGGTGTCGGCCCCAAGAAATACGAATTGCTGTTGGAAGGGGCCAAATTTGCCGATGCCCATGGCTTTAACGCTGTCTGGACACCGGAACGGCATTTTCATGCCTTTGGCGGCCCGTATCCGAACCCGTCGGTCACAGGTGCGGCGGTTGCGGCGGTCACACAAAACCTCGATGTGCGCGCAGGGTCATGTGTCGCACCCTTGCACCATCCGGCAAGGATTGCCGAGGAGTGGGCGGTCATCGACAACCTGACCAACGGGCGCGTCGGTCTGGCCATCGCCAGCGGTTGGCAGCCTGATGACTTTGTCCTGCGGCCCGAAAATACCCCGCCTGAAAACAAACCCGCGATGTATGCCGCGATTGACCAGTTGCGCGCGCTTTGGCGTGGCGATGCGGTGGAATTCCCGACGCGCGACGGCACGCCCTTTGCGGTGGTGACACAACCGCGGCCCGTGTCCAGTGAACTGCCGATCTGGGTGACAACCGCTGGCAATCCGCAGACGTGGCGCGAGGCGGGCGAGATTGGTGCCAATGTGCTGACGCATCTTTTGGGCCAGTCGGTCGATGAGGTCGCAGGCAAGATCAAGATTTACCATGAGGCCCTGCGCGGTGCGGGGCATGATCCCGCAGCGCATAAAGTCACCGTGATGCTGCACACCTTTCTGGCCGATAGCCGCGCGCGGGCGGAAGAAATAGCGCGCGAACCGATGAAGGATTATCTGCGCTCTGCCGCCGGTTTGATCAAGCAATACGCATGGGCCTTTCCCGCGTTCAAGAAACCGGCGGGTGCGACAAACGCCTTTGAGGTCGATCTAGAGGGGCTTTCGGCAGAAGAAATGGACGCCATCCTAGAATTCGCGTTCCAGCGGTATTTCAATGACAGCGGCATGTTCGGCACGATCGCCGATGGCGTCGCACGGGCCGAGCAACTCAAGCGGATCGGTGTTGATGAAATTGCTTGCCTGATCGACTACGGCATTGCGACGGATACGGTGATGGCGGGACTGAAACCGCTGGCAAAGGTACTGGCGCAGGCCAATCAGGGCACGGTGCTGGCGCAGGATGATTTCTCGCTTGCCGCGCAGATTGTGCGCCACGGTGTCAGTCATCTGCAATGCACCCCGTCGATGGCGCAGATGCTGATCACCAATGACGATGCACGCGGTGCCTTGGCGCAGGTCAAACACCTGATGGTCGGGGGCGAGGCCTTGCCGGGATCATTGGTTCAGGCAGTGCAAGGATGTAGCGCTGCAAAGGTCCAGAATATGTACGGGCCGACCGAAACCACGATCTGGTCGACGACGCACAGGGTCGGGGGTGCAGGTGATGATACGATTGCCATCGGCACGCCGATTGCGAATACCCAAGTGTTCATCCTGAATGACAAGATGCGCCCGCAACCTGTTGGGACAATTGGTGAATTGCTGATCGGCGGGGCGGGTGTCACGCTTGGCTATTGGCAGCGCGACGCGATGACAGCCGAGCGGTTTATTGAAAACCCCTTTGGCACAGGAAAACTCTATCGCACCGGCGATCTGGCGGCGTGGGATGCGGATGGCGTGCTGCATTTCAAAGGCCGCGTTGATGCGCAGGTCAAGATCAGGGGCCACCGGATCGAGCTGGGCGAAATCGAGGCGCGGCTGGCCGAGATCGAGGGGGTCACGCAGGCGGTCGTCATCGCACGCGACGGTCCGGGAGGTGCGCAGCTGGTGGGTTATATCACGACGAAAGCTGTGTTGGATGCCGATGCGGTACGGGTGAAACTGGCACAGGTCTTGCCTGAAATCATGGTGCCCAGTGCGATTGTTACGCTCGATGCGATGCCACTGACCCCGAACAAGAAAATCGACCGCAAGGCACTGCCCGCGCCGCAAACACGCGGTGATGCGCGCAAGGCGTCATCCACAGCGCCCGCCACCGGGACGGAGGCCAAAATTGCGGCTGTCTGGTCGGCTATCCTTGGTGTGAGTGATATCAGGCCCGAGGATAACTTTTTTGCCTTGGGCGGCCATTCGTTACTCGCCGTTCAGGCGCACCGCGACATCAAGGTCGCATTGGATGCGCAGCGTCTGTCGATCACCGATATTTTCCGTTTTCCAACGCTCCAAGGTTTGGCAGCACATCTGGACAAGCCGGATCGCAATACAAAAGTAACGCAAGACACGACACCCGATCCTGCCAAATCAGAGACCATGTCAAAGCGCCGGATGATGCGGGCGGGGCGTGGCAAAGCGGGCGGATGATGGATGCGGTCGATGACGAAATAATCCAGGTCCAACGCGCTGTTGAGCATTTGTTAGGCGGCGATGTTGCTGTGGCTGTCACCGACCCGAGGGTCGCGCATCCTGACCTAATGGAGGGTGAGCTGCCCGCTGTTGCAGGTGCCATCGCGGCCCGACACCGCGAATTTGCCGCCGGACGTGCCGCCGTACGCCGCGCGATGGCCGATCTGGGTCTGGCACCCGTGGCAATCCCGGCCGCCGCTGATCGCGCGCCGGTCTGGCCTGATGATGTGATCGGATCAATCTCGCACTCTGATACGATCTGCATCGCTGTTGTTGCCCTGTCCGGACATCTGCGTGCGCTGGGTATTGATATCGAGGCCGCGACCCCGCTGGACACCGATATGATTACCACAATCTGTTCGGCTACCGAACAGGCGCGCATTGCAGGCAAAGATCAAGGGATGCTCGCCAAGCTGCTGTTCAGCGCTAAGGAAGCCGCCTACAAGGCGCAATATCCGCTGTCGGGTCTGCTGTTCGGCTTTGATCATCTTGACATCGTGCTGGACCCTGCGGCTGGCACCTTTACCGCGACTTTCCTCAAACCCGCACCACCGTTTCAGGTCGGCTGTACCCTGCCGGGGCGTTTTGTGCAGGTTGCGGATATCCTTGTCACCGCAGTCGTGATTGGTCAGAATACAGCTAAAGGAGCCTGAAATGCTGCATCTGCCTCGCCGTTCCGTAATCGCTGGTATCGGGCTTGTCCTTGCCGCTGGGGCGGCAGTCTTGTGGCAATCACGGCGTCAGGCGGGCGCGCAAAAAGCTGAGGCGCTTTATGCGCAGCCATTGCCAAAGCCCGAGGGCGCGTTGAGTGTCTTTCACCTTGGTCATTCGCTGGTCGGGCGCGACATGCCTGCGATGCTTGCACAACTGGCAGGGGCGGGGCATTCCTATGACAGCCAGCTGGGCTGGGGCACCTCGCTTATGCAGCATTGGCAAGGCGGCGATGCGATCAACGGTTTTGCCGAGGAGAACGCGCATCCGCGTTACCGCGATGCCAAACAAGCCATTGGTTCCGGTACATATGACGCTGTGGTGCTGACCGAAATGGTCGAGATTACCGATGCGATCCGGTATCATGATGCGGCCGAATATCTGGCGCGCTGGGCGGGGCTGGCGTGGGATGCGAACCCCGATGCGCGGATTTATCTTTACGAGACATGGCATCATACCGATGATAAAAACGGCTGGCTGGCCCGCATCGACGCGGATCTGCGCGCATACTGGCTGGGCCGCGTGAAATATCCCGCACTGGCCAGCACAGATGCGCCCATTCATCTGATCCCTGCCGGTCAGGTCATGGCAGCGTTTGTACGTACGGTGGACGCGGCGGGCGGCACATCGGATGTCAAAACGCAGGATGATCTGTTTGCGAAACGCGAGGATGGCACGCCGGACACTATCCATTTTAACGATCTGGGGGCCTATCTGGTGGCGTTGACCCATTTTGCTGTTTTGTATCACCGCGATCCTGCGGGATTGCCTTACGCATTGCTGCGCGCCGACGGCACCGCGGCGGATGCGCCAGACGCAGACACCGCACGTCTCATGCAACAGGTGGTCTGGGACGTCGTCCGGCGCCATCCCGAAACCGGTGTTGCGGCATGAGCGGGCTTGGCACAGTCCTGTCCGTCCTTATGGTCGGTCACAGCCTTTTCGGGGTGGACGGCCCGGATATGCTGCAAGAAGCCCTGCGTGCGGGGCAGGGTATCGGCACCGTTCAGGCACAAATCATCAACGGCGCACCGCTTCGCTATAATTGGGAGGCGTCGGACAAGGCCGAGGGTGTCGATGCCCGTGCCGTCCTGCCTGATGGCGGCATTTCGCATCTGATTCTGACCGAAGCGATCCCGCTGGCCAACCACACGCAATGGTCCGACACCGAAGTTTATGCGCAGGCGTTTTTTGGCCTTGCCGTGGCGGCGAACCCGAACACACAGGTCTATGTGCAGGAAACATGGCACAGCCTGAAGTCCGGCACAGGGGGTGCGGTCGAGAATGACGAGGGCGCAGAGGTGGCGTGGCGCACACGGCTGGATCAGGATTTACCAATCTGGGAAGGCATTGTCGCCTCGGTCGCGGCGGGCAACCGCACAGAGACCGCCAATATCACCCTGATCCCCGCGGGCCAAGCGATGGCGCGGCTCTATGACGAGATTGCAGCAGGTCGCGTGGAGGGCATCGACAGCATCAATACGCTTTTTTCCGATGATATACATTTGAATGATCTGGGTCATTATTTTGTGGCGATGGTGCAATTTGCCAGTCTGACCGGTGCCGACCCCTTGGGCCTGCCCAATCAGTTCAATGACCGCTGGGGTAAAGCGTTTGATGCACCGGACCCCGATCTTGCGCGCGTATTGCAACGGATCGCGTGGGAAGCGGTGCAGGCGTATGACGGCATGGCGGTGTCGCCTGTTCCGCCCGCTGACCCTGCGCGCGCGGCAAGCGCGCCTGCCGCCCCGACAGGCCCGCCCACAACCGCCTTGCCCGACACGCCCGCCGCAGCGCTTGTGCAACCCTCGACCGACATCCAGCCGGGCAATGGTGCCGTGGGCATCGGCCTTGCCAGTGTTGCCGACTGGAGCACGCAGCAGCCGTTTATGGATGTGATGAAAACGGCACGTCCGTGGCTGGGGCACAAACCGGGGCAATACGGCGGGATGGAATATGCTGAACTGGTGTCTGGCGGGATCCTGGATGCAGCGGGATGGCCCGTGAAAATGCCCCGCACGCTCAGCAGTATTGGCACGCTGATCCTGACGGATATGCCCGAAGCGGCGGTATCACTGAAAGGGCGCTACCGTTTGAAATATGACGGCACAGGCGTGATCGAGGTGGCGGGCCGTGCGGAAAATGTCCGCTATGGCGCGGGCGAGGTCACGTTTGATTATACGCCCGGTCCGGGCAGCGTTGATATCCGTGTGCAGCGTATCAATACGACGAACCCGCCGCGCAATATCTCGGTGGTGAAATCGGATAATGTCGCTCGTTATGATCAGGGGGCGGTGTTCAATCCGGCATGGACCGCGCGCATCGGCGGCTTTCGCGCGTTGCGGTTCATGGACTGGATGGAGACGAATAATGCGACATTGTCCAACTGGGCGGACCGGCCCGAACCAGACGATGTGAGCTATGCCGATGGTGTGCCTGTCGAAGTGATGGTGGCGCTGGCCAACGAGTTGGAAACAGACGCGTGGTTCAACATGCCGCATCTGGCGGATGATGACTATGTGCGCCGTTTTGCCGAATATGTGCGCGACACGATGGACCCTGAATTGAAGGTCTATGTCGAGTTTTCGAACGAGGTCTGGAACTGGCAGTTCGATCAGGCGCGATGGGCCGATGTTGCGGCCCTTGCGCGGTGGAATCAAAAGGACAAATGGATGCAGTACTACGGATTGCGCGCCGCCGAGGTTGCGCGGATCTGGACGGATGTGTTTGGCGATCAGGCCGATGCGCGGCTGGTCAATGTGATCTCGAGCCAGACCGGATGGCTGGGGCTGGAGGTCGACGTGCTGGACGCGCCTTTGGTTGTGGCCGAGGGCGGGGCGGCACCTTCAACGGCGTTTGATGCCTATGCGGTGACGGGATATTTTGGTGGGATACTTGGTGCGGATGATCGCAAGGCGGCCGTAAAAGGCTGGCTGGAGGAAAGCCTGACGCTGGCGCAAGCAGCGGCACGCGCGGACGGACTGTCGGGTGACGCGGAGGCGGCGTATGTTGCCGAGCACCGCTTTGACCATGCGACGGCGCTTGCGGGGCGCGACTTGTACGACGGGGCGGTCAGCGGTGATGAAAACGACACACTTGCCGATCTGATGGGCCGCATGTTTCCGTATCACGCAGCAGTGGCACGCGCGCACGGTCTTGAGTTGATCATGTACGAGGGCGGCACACATATCGTGGGTCTTGGCGCGCAGGTAGACGACGAGGAACTGACCGCGTTTTTCCAGCACCTCAATTATGCGCCCGAGATGGGCATGCTGTACACCGCGTTGCTTGGCGGTTGGCAAGCGGTGGGTGGCGATTTGTTCACCGCCTATTCGGATGTTTATGCCCCGACAAAATGGGGCTCGTGGGGCGGATTGCGCCATCTGGATGATACAAATACGCGCTGGGACGCATTGGTCGCGGCACAATGAAAACGGTCAGTATCCTGATCCCCGCGCATAACGAGGCGGGGTATATCGCCGCGTGCCTTGACGCGCTGCTGGCATCGGATCCGGTGGACGCCCCTGTCGAGGTGATCGTGATGGCCAACGGCTGCACCGATGATACGGTGGCGCTTGCGCGCGGGTTTGAAGCGCGGGTGCTGCTGAAAGGCTGGGTGCTTGAGGTGCTCGACCTTTCCCAAGGCGGCAAGCTTGCTGCGTTGAACGCGGGCGAGGCGGCAGCACAGGGTGATACGTTGATCTATGTCGATGCGGATGTCGCGGTGTCGCCGCCGCTGATTACCCAGATCGCTGCGGCTTTGGACACAGACGCGCCGCGCTATGCCAGTGGCCAGCCGCATGTCACGGTTGGCAACAGCGCGCTGACCCGCCATTTCACGCGGTTCTGGCGCACCATTCCGTTCATGACCAAAGGCGTGCCGGGGTTCGGTGTGTTTGCGATGAACCGCGCAGGGCGCGCGCGGTGGGGGGCGTGGCCCGATATCATCTCGGATGATACATTTGCGCGGCTGAATTTCGCGCCACCGGAACGCATTTCTGTGCCCGCGCCTTATGATTGGCCGATGATCGACGGGTTCGGCGCGCTTGTCAGGGTGCGCCGCCGTCAGGACGCAGGGGTGGCCGAGATTGCAGCGCGCTATCCGGCATTGATAGGCAATGATGATACCAAGGACGGCACGACGCCACTTGGGACACGCGCGCTTCGTGATCCGGTCGGGTTTGTGGTGTTCATGATTGTACGTTTCGCGGCGCGGGTGCCGGGGTTTGGGAACTCCCGGAATTGGGCGCGGGGCCGTTAATCAGCCGCGCATATGGTCCGCAAGTTTTGCGGCTTCGGCTTTGATGTCATGGCGCTCGAACACCCGCGCGCGCCCTGCATCGCCCATCCGTGCGATTCTAGCCAGCGGCGTTTTGGCAAAGCTGTCTATCGCCCCCGCCAACGCACCGACATCGCCTGCTGGCACCAGCCATCCGGTCTTGCCATCCTGAACAAGTTCCGGCGTGCCCGCGATATAAGTTGCGATCACCGGGCGGGCGGCCGCCATGGCTTCCATGACCACCATCGGCAGACCTTCGGCAAAGCTGGGCATGATCAACGCATGCGCTGCGTCGAGTTCGCCGCGTACGGCTTTTTCGTCGAGCCATCCGGTCAGGGTGATGCGACTTTCGAGTTTGTGCTTTGCAATCAGCGCCTCGATCTGGCCGCGCATCCCGCCATCCCCGATCAGGGTCAGATGCACGTTTTTGTCCGCGACCTGTGCCATGGCTTTGACCAAGGCCAGCTGGCCTTTTTGCTCGACAAAGCGGCCAATCGCGACAAGGTGACGGGGGCCTTTTGACATAGGGGCCACTTGGGCAAAACGCTCGGGTTCGATCCCGCAATGCACCACCTCGATCCGGTCCCAGTCGCCCGCATCCGCCCAGCGGCACAACTGGCTGCGGCCAAACTGGCTGATGGCGAAGGTAAAGGCCGCGTTGTGCATCTTGGTTCCCAGCGACAACTCGCGCGGGCTGTCGAATTCCTCGGGGCCGTGCACGGTAAAGGAATACTCTGGCCCGCCCAGCAGATGTGCCAGCATCGCGACACTGGTGGCATTGGTGCCGAAATGCGCATGGGCATGGGTGATGTTTTCAGCGGCGCACCGCTCTGCCACATAACAGGCCTCGGCCAGATAGATCAGATGGCGGGCGATACCCGCATCGGACGCCCGCCCCAGATTGATCGCCGCGCTCAACGCTGCAAAGAACGCTGCACTGTCGCGGCGCAGCATCTGCCACGTTGATTTCGCCAGCGTGACTGCACCCTCGGCCAGCACATATTCCGACTTTGCACGCTCCGACTTGTCCTGGCTGTCGACCAGCACGGCATCGGGCGCGCGCATCGCAAGGCGGAAAACATCATGCCCCGCTTTTTCGAGCGCATTGATTTCGCGGCGGATAAAACTGTGCGACGGCTGCGGGTAAGTGTTGAGGATATAGGCTATTCTCAAGGGGTGTTCCTTTGGCGCGGCTGTTCAGGCAACACGTTACGTTTCAGAGGATTGTGTCCTGCGGGCAAGCCGTGCGGTGCGGCCTTCCTGGCCGGCTTTTTGGCGGTCATCCCAGCTTTTCGCGATGCCCTTGCGGTTTTTTGGCGCGGGGGCTTCGGTGATGGCGATCACCGGACGCAGCCCCGTTTCACGCTCCATCTGGCGCGCGGTGCGCAACACGGGGTGGCGCAGCTCCAGCAAAAACGCCAGTACAACAGCACCTATCACCGATGCAACGCCGCCCATGATGGCCAGTTTCTTGCGGCTTTGGGTAAAGGGATAATCCGGCAGTTGCGCTTCTTCGAGGGTGATCATGCGCTCGCCGCGCGCCGCCTCTTCCAGTGAAAAGCCGACTTCGGCTTCATTGCGGCGGGTCGAAATGATGTTCAACTGGCCCTGAAGCTGCGTCATGCGGCGCTCGAAACTGGCAAGGGTCCGCTCGATTTCCGGCGAGGATTGCATACTTTCGCTGAGCAATGTCCGGCGGGCGTCCAGCAGGCTGCGTTGTTCGGCAAGGCTGTTCAGCTGATCGTCAAATTCGCTTTGCAGCCGCGTCACCGTGGCTGCGCGTGCGGTTGTGTCGATGCGGCTGCGCGCCAGTTGGGCCGCAATAATATCGCGGTCGAGTGCAAGGATTGCGGCATTCAGACTGCCTATTTCCTGACGCCGAAATTCAATACTGCCTTCGATGGACATGTCATTTTCGCTGCGAAACGATTCCAGTTCCTGTTCCATCGCCCGGATGTCGCGGATGATGTTGTCTTCCTGCTTTTGAAAAAAGTCGAGGGTTTCGCGGGTCTGTTCCTGACGTCTGGTGGCAGACAGCGCGCGGGTCTGGTCGGCAAATTCATGTGCCAAAGCCTGTGCGCGTTCGGCGGTGTCCATCTGCGCGGTAATCGTCAGCACCGCAATGGCCCCGTCATCCGCAAACCCTTCGCGCACGGCAGCGACACCTGTGATGGTGATCGACTGGCGCAGCAGGGCTACTTTTTCGGCCTCGGGCAGGTCTGGTGCATCCTGATAAAGCCCGTGCTTGTCGATCAGATCAACAAGGTTACTGCGCGCCATCAGTTGTTGTTCGATCAATTGCAAGCGCCGTGCGGACGACCCTTCAACCGTGGACGGGGCAAGATCATTTGCTATCTGGGGCTGTTCAATCTGGATGACTTCGGACGATTGATACATATGCTGGCGGGTCAGCGCAAAACCGACAGAGACAATACAGCCGATCAGGATCACAGCCAGGATCATCATCGCCCGACGGCGCAGCATGTCCAGAAAGTCGTCGAGCGAATAGATCGGACCCATCAGCCTGTGTTCCCCAAAATCAATCTTTATCGGCACATGTCTGTGCATGACCCTGTTTTGACGTGTTCACACCATAACACTTTGGCGATTATAGGGCATTGAATCCAAATTCGACAGCACAAGTGACGATCTGCTCTCAGGTGTAGCGTGTCACGCTTGATCTGCGGGCACGGTTGAGCACAACACCGAGCAACGGCACCTGACCATCGAGCATGCGTTCACATTCTGTCAACTGGCGTGCAGTGGTTTGCGTGCCGTCCGACACCAGCAGAACACCGTCAAGCTGTGGCAAAAACGCGGACACGTCGTCATACGCCAGCATCGGCGGCATGTCATAGATCACAATTTCCGGCCGCAACGCCGCGTGCATCTGCGCCAGTGTCTCAAAGGTTGCCGGATCCTGAAGCACTTCGGCGGCATCCGGATTTGCACCGGAATTCAGGCCCAGGGCCAATGTCGCGCTACAGCGGATCATGTGACGCTCCAATGAGACGCTACCATCAAGGTAATCAAAAATCGAACCGGGTGCCTGCATGTCAAAGGCTGTGGCAACGCCGGGGGTGCGCATGTTGAAATCCATCAAAACGGTGCGCGACCCGGTGATGCGCGACAGGCTGAGTGCGAGATTGACAGCCGTAAACGTATTGCCGCAGCCCGACGTCGGTGACGTAACCGCTATATTTTTCCAGCCATGTTCTTTTGTGGTCTGACGCAGACGTGTGCGCAGCAAGTCAAAAGCGCGCGCGGCGCTGCTGTCGCGGGCATCATCGACCACAGGCATCGCAGCGGAAATCGCCCGCCCGGACCCGGGTTCCTGCTGGACCAGCTTGTCCCAGTGGTTCAGGTCTGAGGCTGCAACGATGGAAGGCGTTTCATAACCTTGCTCGAACAGCTGCTCTTCCGCAGGCCTGAGTGCCTGCTTTTCGACAATACGGCGCGGCCTGATGCTGTGACGCATGCCGGACTTTGCAACAGCCAAGCTGGCGGATGTTGCAGAGACGTCGTGCTGCTGATCCGGGGTGCCCGCGGAAAGATAATTATCTCTCATTGCGTCCCCCTTTGGTGGTTTTGCCATAAGGCAATCTTACACCTGCTCGGGGCATGTTCACAACGTATACCCCTCAACATCCCGTGCGACGCAAAACCACGCCGACGGTTTTAAATAAAATGGCGATATCGGACTTGAAGGACAAACCGCGCTCGTATTCAGCATCACTTTCGTTGCGAAACGAAAACCGTGTGTTGTTGCGGGCAGAGACCTGCCACAGACCGGTAATACCGGGTTTGAGCGCGAAATAAGCGCTGGGTTCACCGTACATTTCCAGCTGGTCCGGCATCATCGGGCGCGGGCCCACAAGCGTCATATCGCCCTTGAGCACGTTGAAAAGCTGCGGCAACTCATCCAGCGATGTTGCGCGCAGGAAATGCCCGACACGGGTCACGCGCGGATCGTCTTTCAGCTTTTGCAATTCATCCCATTCACGCCTGCGCGCGGGATCGGCTGCCAGATAACCCTCAAGCACCGAATCTGCATCACGCACCATGGTGCGCAGCTTGAGAATGGAAAACTGTCGGCCATTCTTGCCCAAACGGTACTGGGTATAAAACGGCGATCCGCCCTCGATCAAAAGCGCAAGCGCACAAAGGCCGATCAGCGTCACGGAAAACGGCAGTGTCAAAGCCACAAACAGCCCGTCGAGTGACGGTTTCACCAAACTGCGATAAAATCCGCTAAATGCTGCTTTGCGCGCAACGGCACTGTCCCAGACATAGCTGTGACCGACAGATGATACGTCAAAAGCATCGGACAAGATCAAGGATGAATGTGCATCCCCTGACGTTGTGGAAAATTCAAACTGGCCGAACGTCGGCTGGTCCGTCGTAAAAGTCTTCATGACAACCCCCCAGGGTCTATCTGTACTGGAAACATGCAGACTGGCATGCGCCTACCTGCCTTAAACTCGTTCAACTTGCGCGCGCATGGGTAAAGCGGCAGCTCAAATCACGCGCGATATACAGGAAGGTTTCACGTCCAGTTCATTTACCCTACGTCATTCACCAAAAATTTCGCAAAACGACCCAGGACACAAACTCAGCAGCGCCACAATTCCTGCAACTTGATACCAGTTTTTAGCCACAATTAGGGTAATTTCTTTGAAACAGACTGTTTCCGGACGGGGTCGAAATTAATTTAAATTATTTGTAATTCAGATTTTCGCTAATACGAAAAGTGGCAGCCCGTAGGGGAGTCGAACCCCTCTTTTCAGGTTGAAAACCTGACGTCCTAACCGATAGACGAACGGGCCACTGTCGTGAGCGGTTCTTTAGGTAAATCGCGGCTAGGGCGCAAGCCTAAATTTTCGCAGGCACACAAAAAATCTGTTCAGGCGGCGCTTGCGTCCTCAAGGCGCAGCTGCACCGACCGTTTGCCGCGCCATGTGTTGATGTCGAGCCGTCCGGCCAGATGAAACCGCGCGCCGCCGTGATTCTCGAGCGCGCGCCCAAGCGGGCCGTCAAATGCGCCAAAGCAAATCGCATCCATGGTCGCGCCCAAGCCGTCGCCAAAGCTGATTTTCAGGTGGGTTTCACCGACGCGTTTGGCGAATTTTATCTGCATATCTGCAAAAACAAATCGCGGGCCGGGGGCGGACGCGCCAAAGGGGCCTGCCTCTTCGATCTTGTCGGCCAATTCGACGGTTGCCGCACCGGGCATCAGCACTCCGGTGATGTTCAGGTCGGAAGGCCCTGCCAGATGCGCGCCTTGTTTGGCCAGTAATTCGCCCAGCCGCGCCATCGCGGCGTCCAGCTTGTCCTCGGCCACGGTGAGGCCCGCTGCCATCTTGTGCCCGCCGCCTTTGATCAGCAACCCTTCCGCTGCCAGCCTCTGGATCGGCGCGCCAAGGTCGATGCCCGACACCGAACGGCCCGATCCCTTGCCGATGCCGTTCTCGATCCCGATCACCACAGACGGACGGTTTGACGCCTCTTTGAGCCGCGCGGCCACGATGCCAACCACACCCGGGTGCCAGCCCGGTCCGGCAGCCCAAACCAATGGCGCGTCGAACCCGCGCGCCTCTGCTTGTGCAATGGCAGACGCGCGCACCGACGCCTCGACGTCACGACGGTCGGTGTTCAATGCATCCAGCCGCTCGGACAATGCAGCAGCCTCATGCGGATCATTGGTGGCTAATAACCGCGCCCCCAGATCAGCTTGACCAATACGCCCGCCTGCGTTGATCCGTGGCCCCAAAAGGAACCCCAGATGATACGATGTCGGTGCCGTATCCATACGCGCCACATCTGCCAACGCCGACAGCCCCACACGTTCGCGCCGCGCCATCACCTTGAGGCCTTGCCGGACAAATGCGCGGTTTACACCAATCAAGGGTGCCACATCGGCCACCGTTGCAAGTGCAACCAGATCCAGCATCCCCATCATGTCAGGCCCTGTGCGGCCTGCCGCGCGCAAGTGCCGCCCGACCTCGACCAGCATCAAAAACACCACACCCGCCGCACATAGATGCGCCGATGCGCCGTCTTCGTCCTGACGGTTGGGGTTCACTACAGCCAGCGCATCTGGCAGCACCTCGCCACCCAAATGGTGATCCAGTACAATGACATCCGCCGCTTTCGCCGCCGTAATCGGACCATGAGACAGTGTGCCACAATCGACACAAACAATCAGGTCATGGTCCTTGGCAAGTGCGGCCATCGCCTCGTCATTGGGCCCGTAGCCTTCGTCAATACGGTCGGGAATATACAAGGTTGCGCTATGGCCCATGTCGCGCAGCCAGACCAAAAGCAAGGCCGCCGATGCGCCGCCATCGACATCATAATCGGCAAAAACCGCAATCCGTTGCCGTGTGTCCAACGCTGACAGAAACCGCGTCGCGGCTTTTTCCATGTCTTTCAGGGACCGCGGATCAGGCAACAGATCGCGCAACGACGGTGCCAAATAAGCCTCTGCTTCACTCGGCTCCACACCGCGCCGCGCCAACACCTGACACAGTGCATCTGGCAAATCGGTCTGCTGCACCAGCACCTCGGTGGCACGCTCGACATCGACACCGGGGCCAACCCAGCGCCGCCCTGTCAGAGAGGCTTCAACGCCAAGATAGGACATGACACACCCCTCATTTCACCCTTTTACAAATACCGCTCCACACCTGCCACACATACGGCCAGATGTTATTCAACCGGCGTGCGGTAGTTGATCCGCCGCACTGATCCGGTCTTGGACCGCATGATAATCGTCTCGGTGGTCATCCAACCGGGTTCGCGTTTGACACCCGGCACAAGATTGCCATCGGTCACGCCCGTAGCGGCAAAGATCACATCCTCAGTCACCATCTCGTCGCGGGTGTAAATCCGATCAAAATCGGTGATCCCCGCCTTGGTGGCACGGGCGCGCTCATCATCGTTGCGGAACAACAGGCGGCCATACATCTGCCCGCCCATACATTTCAGCGCCGCCGCCGCTAGCACGCCTTCGGGCGCGCCGCCTTGACCCATATACATGTCGATGCCCGTCGCGGGTTCGGCGCAATGCATCACACCCGCGACATCGCCATCGGTGATCAGCCGGATCGCCGCGCCCGTGGCCCGCACCTCGGCAATCATCGCCTCGTGGCGGGGCCGTTCCAGAATACACACGGTGATATCGCCGGTCTCACACCCCTTGGCCTTTGCCAAAGCTTTGACCCGCTCGCCCGGTGACATATCCAGTGTCACCACGTCCGTCTCAAACCCCGGCCCGATCGCCAGCTTGTCCATATAAACATCCGGCGCATGCAGCATTGACCCGCGTGGTCCCATCGCAATCACTGTCAAGGCGTTCGGCATGTCCTTGGCTGTCAGCGTGGTGCCTTCAAGCGGGTCCAGCGCGATATCGACGCCGGGACCATTGCCCGTGCCGACTTCCTCGCCAATGAACAACATCGGGGCCTCGTCCCGCTCGCCTTCGCCAATCACCACAACGCCTGCGATATCAAGCAGGTTCAACTGCTCGCGCATGGCGTTCACAGCGGCTTGGTCGGCGGCTTTCTCGTCGCCCTTGCCAATCAGTTTGGCCGAGGCGAGGGCTGCCGCCTCGGACACGCGGGCAAGGCCGAGAGACAACATACGGTCTTGGAATTGGGCGGTGAGGGTCATGGGGAGGGGTGTCCTTGGTGGTGGGTGTTGGTTTGGGTCTAGCGTTAGGGTGGAATTGATACAAGGTTGAGTGTTGTTTGGGATAGAGGCGTTTCAGCACGAATGGCAGCTTGGAGCCCTTATGGTCTCTTACTCATCCTGACAGAAATCAGCTCCCGCCCTCCTCGTGTCAGCCATGGCCCGGATTGAAATTTGATGTAACCTGATGCAATGTAGAACTCTTCTGCTGATAAAGCAGCGTCCAGAAATATCTCCTCTGCGCCATTAGCTAAAATCTGTTCTTCGGCTTGTCTTAGAAGTTGTGTGGCCACACCAAGTCTTGCATTTGCGGGGGCAATGAAAAGGCCAAGAATCTCATTGGATTCAAAAGAACAGAATCCAATCACCTCACTGTCTGATACAGCTACAATGAAGTGTTCCCCGCCAGCCATGGCGGACTTATATCCATGCAAAGCAAGTCCGTGTGCCCAACTATGACATTCCTCAAGCGTGTAAGTTGAGCGACCAAGTTCAAGAATTGCCGCCCTGTGAACCTCTAGCATCATCGGTGCATCTGATGGTCGGCCTGATCTAAGAGTTATTTTGGTCATGGTAACAGACTAACAAAAATGCATTTTGGCTCAAAGTAACTTTGTCCGCATACCGGACAGTAACCCATTACCACTTCCCCTCAAACTTCTTCAATCCGTAACGCCACAGCTGCCCCCGCCATAACCCCTGTCCCGTCCATCGCCTCAATCGCCGCATCCAGCGCCGACCGCGACGTCTTATGCGTCACGATCAGAACGGGTGCCGAGGTATCGGCATGTTCATACTGGCGCATCCGGTCAATGCTCACACCTGCATCCCCCAGAACCGTGGCAATCTTGGCCATCGCACCGGGTTTATCAACCAGCGCCAGACGCAGGTAATAGGGGGCAGGGCGCAGTGATGTGGCGGCCACAGGAGCCTCCAGCATGCCCACAGGCCGCCCGAACACCGGACCCGTCCAGCCACGCGCAATGTCACAGACATCAGACATCACGGCAGAGGCGGTTGGTCCTTCGCCCGCACCCGCACCGCGCAGCACGATCTGGCCCACGGCATCGCCGTCGATCACGACCATGTTGGTGCCGCCGTCCAATTGCCCCAAGGGCGACGTATCGGGCACAAGACAGGGCTGCATCCGCTGTTCCAGCCCGCGCCCGGTTTTCTGGGTCACGCCCAGCAGTTTGACCTTATATCCCATGTCGGCAGCAGCGCGGATATCTTCGATGCTGACCCGCTCGATGCCTTCAATCTGGATACCGTCAAAATCAATCTTGGTGCCAAAGGCGATTGACGAAATAATCGCCAGCTTATGCGCCGCATCAATCCCGCCCACATCGAGTTGCGGATCGGCCTCGAGGTATCCCAACCCGTCAGCTTCGGCAAAGATCTCCTGATAGGTTTTGCCGGAATTTTCCATACGGGTGAGTATGTAATTACATGACCCATTCATCACGCCCATCACACGGGTGATCTCGTTGCCTGCCAGCCCTTCGGTCAGGGTCTTGATCACCGGAATACCGCCCGCAACAGCCGCTTCATAGCGCAGGACGAGCCCCTTGGCCTCCGCCAGTTCCGCAAGTTCCTGACCGTGGATTGCCAGCATCGCCTTGTTCGCAGTCACCACATGTTTGCCCGCTTTCAACGCCGCCTCGGTTGCGTCCTTGGCGGGGCCGGCCTCGCCACCCATCAACTCAACAAACACATCAACATCGTCGCGGGTGGCAAGGGCCACGGGGTCGTTTTCCCAAGCGTATCCTGACAAAGACACACCCCGGTCACGGCCCTTGGTGCGGGCAGATACGGCAGTAATCCCAATCGTGCGGCCTGTGCGGGCCTCAAGCAATTTTGCCTGTTGGCGAATAATGCGCACAACGCCGACCCCAACCGTTCCCAGACCTGCAATACCAAGGCGAAGCGGCTGTGACATGGGCGTGATCCTTTGCGGTGTGGCGTGGGTTTTGCGCGATGTAGCGGGTTCACGCCGTCCGTGCAACGCGGCAATCGGTTAATCTCGGCTGATTATCTCAGGCCTTCTTCCAGACGCTGGCGTTCGCGTCCGGTCAAAACCGATCCGCGCAGCCGCGCGGCCCTTGCCCGCAAACCCGCAACCCGTGCCGTCAATACGGCTTCGGTCTGGACCGCATCCACCTGACCCGCCTGTGCGCGTGCCAGCAACCCGTCAATCGGGACCAGTGCCGGGTATTCTGCATTCTCGAGCGCGGGCGTAATGGTGCGGTCGAGCGCCGGAAACTGCGTGCAGGCACCCAAGGCCAACAAGGCAAGCGGCAAAGCACAAAGGATGTTACGGTCATTCATGCTATCTTTCTTGCACCAGTGCCGCTTTGCACGCAAGCGGGCTTTGCTTTTGAACGATTGTTCATTAAGTTCAGCCCATGGCACGTACCGCAGGTTCACACTCGGATATTACAGGCCCCCGTGTGCGGGTCGCTGCCCTGCGATTGTTTGCCCGCGACGGCTATGCCGCCGTGTCGATGCGCGCGATCGCGGGCGAGGTGGGCGTGCAGGCGGGTGCGCTTTATAATTACACGCCCGACAAGCAATCCTTGCTGTTTGATCTGATGCGCGGGCATATGGTGGATTTGCTGGCGCAGATACCCGAGGGCGACGACACGCCGCTGACCCGATTGCAGGCATTTGTCGATTTCCATATCCGCTTTCACGCCGACCGCCCCGATGAAGTGTTCATCGCATATATGGAATTGCGCAACCTAAGCCACGAAAACTTTGCCGAGATCGAAGTGTTGCGCCGTAGGTACGAGGACCACCTTGAGGCGATCCTGAAACGGGGCGTGGCGGACGGGGCGTTTGATGTGGCCGATACCAAGATTGTGACGCTTGCGATCATCGCGATGCTGACGGGCGTGAACACATGGTTTCGCGCGGGCGGGCGGCTGTCGCTGGCGCAGGTCAGTGCGCAATATTGGGACATGGTGCGCAAGGCGGTGGGCGCAGGGTAGCATCCACCGACCATGCACCATGCTCAGTACAATCCGCGCCGCAACAACTGCCGCATCGGGTCTGACACGCGGAACGACGGTTGATTATTGCCGGAACGGCCCAGCGAGAACGACACACCTGCGCGAAGGGTGGTGTCACGCGCGGCAGCATTGGTGCCGGACAGCCAGTCCTGTGATACCTCGGCAAACAGTGCTGCGGGCGTATTTGATAACCGTGTTTTGACGCCGAAGGTGACGTCATGGGCAACGGCGCTGAACGTCCGTTCGTCAAAATCCGTGATATCGTAGTAGCTATAAAACCGCGTATTTTCAGTCGCTTGCCAATGAACGCCGGCACCCGCCGTGACCCAATCCAGATCGTTGTCCGTCGACAGGCCGATCCCGCCACGCACTTCGACGTTGATGTCCTCTGACAGGGCAAACATACCAACCGCACCAATCTGGCCATAGGTCGATGACGCGTCGTTCTTGTCTGCGACCATCAGGGATAGCCCGTATTTCTGCCCCGCGCGCGGTGTCATATACAGCACCGTGCCAATGCGCCCGATGCCGCCATTGCTGCGCTCTTCGTATTGCAGATCGAATTGAATGCCGTGGTAATCCGTGATCGCCACATCGACGGTGCTGGCGACATAGCCACCCTCGACCGCGTGATTTGAGGAACCGAAACTCAGATCGGCACCGATGATCCCTAATCCGGAGTCGTTCAGGTTCTGCGCGGTTGCGGGCAGGGCGGTCAGCAGCGTCAAAGCGGCGGCAGCGAGCGGGCGATGGGACATGGTATTTTCCTTTGATCGACGTGTGATGATGCACCGGCCCCCGTCGGTATCCTGAGGGTGTTGTGCTGCATCAGTCGATTTTAGGAAAGTTTAATCTAAACAGATGGTTAAGTGGTAAATTGGTTAACGTAAACCCAGATGGCGGGATGCCGCCATCTGATGTGGTTCAATGCGCAGGCCTGATAAACGTACCATTGCGCAGATCGGCCAAAGCCTGCTGCAATTCCGCGCGGGTGTTCATCACGATCGGGCCGTGCCACGCCACTGGTTCCTCGATGGGCGCGCCAGAAATCAGCAAAAACCGGATGCCGTCGGGACCAGCCTGCACCGTTACCTCGTCGCCGGTGCCAAACCGGATCAACGTGCGGTCGCCTGACAGATCGCGGATGTTCAATTCCTGACCCGCGACCTCTTTTTCCAGCAGCACACCCGATGGTGCAGACGCATCCGCAAACGCGCCCGCACCCCCGAACACATAGGCAAATGCGCGCCGGTACGTGTCGATGCGGAAGGTCTTTTTCACGCCAGCGGGCACCGAGATATCCAGATATTGCGGGTCGGCTGCAATGCCGTCCACAGGGCCGGTCCTGCCCCAGAATTCGCCTGTGATCACTTTGACAACCGTGCCATCGTCGTCTGTAATCACCGGAATATCGGCGGAAGTCACATCCTGATAGCGCGGTGCCGTCATCTTTTGCGCCGCAGGCAGGTTCCCCCAAAGCTGGAACCCGTGCATCTGGCCGCGCGCGTTTCCATGTGGCATTTCCTGATGCAGAATGCCTGATCCGGCGGTCATCCACTGCACGTCGCCCGCGCCCAGCGTTCCGACATTGCCCAGAGAGTCGCCGTGATCTACCGTGCCTTCAAGGACATAAGTTATCGTTTCAATCCCGCGATGCGGATGCCACGGGAATCCCTTTTCAAAATCCTGCGGCCGCTCGTTGCGAAAATCGTCGAACAGCAGAAACGGGTCAAGCTCTGACGGATCGGCAAATCCGAACGCGCGGTGCAATTTCACGCCTGCGCCCTCAAGTGTGGGCGTCGCTTGGCGGGTTTCTAGTGTGGGTCTGAGGGACATGGGGTTGGCCTCCGTTTACGATTCAGTCAAAGTTAATCAGCCGTGGGGCCTGCGGCAATGCGCAAAGCCGAACCGATGCTGTGCATAAATGTGCTGCGGACCCGAAAAGCGCCTTGTTTATCCTGATATCAGCAATTCGGCACATTCACCGCCAAGCCACCCAAGCTTGTTTCCTTATACTTCTCGGACATATCCACACCCGTCTGGCGCATCGTCTCGATGCAGGCATCCAGTGGAACAAGATGCGTGCCGTCGCCGCGCAGGGCGAGCGATGCGGCGGACACGGCCTTGATCGCGCCCAAACCGTTGCGTTCGATGCAGGGCACCTGCACCAACCCGCGCACCGGATCACAGGTCATGCCCAGATGATGCTCCAACGCGATTTCAGCAGCGTTTTCAACCTGTTCCGGCGTGCCACCCATCACAGCGCACAGCGCGCCGGCGGACATTGCGGCGGCGGAGCCTACCTCGGCCTGACATCCGGCTTCGGCACCCGAAATCGAGGCGTTGAATTTGACCAAGCCGCCGATGGCCGCAGCGGTCAGCAGGAAATCCTCGATATGGCTCTCGGACGCGCCCGGCACATGGTCGAGGTAATAGCGCAAGGTCGCGGGCATCACGCCGGCGGCACCGTTGGTGGGGGCGGTCACAACTTGTCCTCCGGCCGCATTTTCCTCGTTGACCGCCATCGCGTAGACGCTCATCCAGTCGTTGATCGTATGCGGCGCCTGTTGGTTCATGCCGCGTTCCGCCAATAGTGCCTCATGAATGCCTTTGGCCCGGCGTTTCACGTTCAGCCCGCCGGGCAGGATACCGCCCGTCTCAAGCCCGCGATTGATACAATCGTTCATCACCTGCCACAGGCGTTTCGACCCGTCGCGCAGATGCACCTCGCCGTTGCGTGACACCTCGTTGGCGCGTTTCATCTGTGCGATGTTCTTGCCGGACGTCTTTGCCATTTCCAGCATTTCAGCGGCAGATTTGAAGGGGTAGGGGACGGGCGCGCCTTCATCCGTGTCCTTGCCAGCGGCCAGCTCTTTTTCTGTCATCACAAAACCGCCGCCGATGGAATAATATGTCTCGCGCAGCACCACGTCGCCTTGCGCATCGGTGGCCATGATCATCATACCGTTGGCATGGCCGCCCAGTTTGGTGTCGTAATCAAAGACCAGATCGGCCTTGGGATCGAATTTGAGCGGTGGCAGGCCGTCGACTGTGATTTCACAGGTCTGGTTGATCGCCTTCAACACCGCATCCGCTTTTTCGGCGTCATAGTCTTGCGGTGTAAACCCCGCGAGGCCCAAAATCGTGGCGCGGTCGGTGGCGTGGCCGATGCCGGTAAACGCAAGCGACCCGTGCAACGACGCCCGCACCCCCGCAAAATGAAACGGCGAGGCGCGCATCAGATCAAGAAAGCGCGCGGCGGCCACCATCGGACCCATGGTGTGCGACGACGAGGGGCCGATACCGACCTTGAACATATCAAATACCGAGAGAAACATTATGTGGCGCTGCCTTCTGGTGGGGTGGGATACTGCGGTGCGGTAAACGGGGTATTGCCCAGACCCTCGGCGCTTTGCAAGCTGCGGGTGCAGGGAAGGGTTTCGAGATGTGCGCAAAGTCGTGCGAGGGCGGGATAAGTGCCGAGGTCGAACCATGCGCGGTCCGTATTTGCGGGGTACAATGCGGGCCAGCGCAGGGTCGCTGCGGTGTAGAAATCAAGGATCGTCGGCACCTTGGCACCAAACCATGCAGGCGCGGTTGCGGCAATCCGGTCGAGTGTGTGGAAACTTGTGATCAACTGGTCCTGCAACCCGCGCCGCAGGGCAGATGTATGATCCGCGCCGATGTATTTTTCAGGATAGAACAGCATCCGCAGGGCGGGATGAATGGTATTCGCGACAAAGAACACCCACTTGAGGAAATCGCCGCGCTCAGGGTCGCCCACATCAGGGCCAAGATTGCCGTGGGTATCGGCGAGCCATAAAAGGATGGCACCTGTCTCAAAGATCGGGCCGTTTGGGGTTTCCAGAACAGGGATCAGGCCATTGGGGTTCAGCGCAAGATAGGGGGCTTTGCATTGCGCCTGCGCTGCGCGGTCCACCAGCACGCAACGGTAAGGTGCGCCGATCTGGTCCAGCGCAAGGCGGACGATCAGCGACGCGTTGTCAGGGGCGTAGTGGAGCACATATGTCATAACGCGGTGTTATCACATGCCAGACGTTATCAACGTTGAAAAGCGACCCCTTTTCACGCGATTTGGGCGTTGGATTTCAAGGGCGCAGGGCGGCATCCTCGACGGCAATGCGGTGGTGCAACATCGCCGCGTTCAACACGGTAAAGACCAGTGCCACAGGCCAAAGTCCAAGCACCATTGGGGCCACAATAATCTCTGCGACCACCAGCGTATAATTGGGGTGCGGCATGAACCGGAACGGCCCTGTCGCGACCAGCGGCGTGTCTGTCACTATGATCCGCGTTGTCCAGCGCGGACCAAGCGACATCAATATCCAGACGCGCAACACTTGCAGGACAGCATATAACGCCAGCCAGAACGGATTGATCTGCGCCGACCAGCCAAAGACCACCAGCGCAACAACCCATGCGCTGTGCATCGCGACCATGACCGGATAATGCCCCGCCCCGACTTCATACGCGCCATCTGCGAGCAGTCGCGCGGTGTTGCGGCGTGCAATCACCAGTTCGCCAAGGCGCTGAACAATGATAAAGCCTAAAAACAGGGCAACGCCAATTGTCATGAGTGCACAACGATCGGCAGCATAGAGGCCGTAAAGCCCGGCCCAAGTGCGCAGAGAGCAAGCGTACCGGTTTGGCCGGACTTCAACACTTTATCCAATACAAACAAAGCAGTCGGGGCCGACATATTGCCAAACGCCCGCAAGGTGTCACGCTCGGCATCCAGCGTACCACGCGGCAGGTCCATCGTATCTTCAATCGCCTCGACGACCTTGGTGCCGCCGGGGTGACAGACAAAGCGGTCGATGCTGTTTAACGGCATGTCAGCGGCTTCAAGCATCAACACAACGGCTTCGCGGAAACTTTCCTCCACGAACGCAGGGATCGAGCGGTCGAAAATCACGCCAAGGCCGGTTTCATCCACGTCCCAGCCCATGATCGGTAGGGTGTCGGGCCAAAGATGCTCGTGACCGGGCAAAAAACTGACCTCGCCTTGGGTTGGTCCAGATTTCAGCACCGCAGCGGCAGCGCCATCGCCGAACAGCACTGTGGCGATGATGTCGGCCTTTTGCAGGCGGTCGGACCGGAACGCCAGTGAACAGGTCTCGACGGCGACCATCAAGACGGTGCTGCCGGGGCTGGCCGCTGCAAGGCGCTGGGCAATGGCAAGGCCCGTTACCCCGCCGGCACAGCCAAGACCGAAAACCGGCACGCGCTGGATATCACGACGAAACCCCATTGCTTTGAACGCCTGAGCTTCAAGCGTGGGTGTGGCGATACCTGTCGAGGAAATGGTGACAACGGTGTCTACCTCGTCCGCTTCAACACCTGCATTATGCAACGCTTGTGTTGCGGCCTTGATGAACAGCGCCGTTGCCCCCTCCATATAGGCCTTGCCCCGGTCTTCCCATCCATGCGGGTCATTAAACCAGTCCATCGGCATAACCGAATAACGGGTATCGACCCCTGCCGTGGTGAACGCCGGAACCAGACGTTCGAATTGTGGATATTTCGGGCCAAGCAAGCGGCGGGCATGATCCAGAACATCGTTTTGCGACATTGCATATTGGGGCACAGCGGTGCCTATGCCTGCCAGCGTCACATGGATCTGTTTCGCAGCCTGCACTGACGACGCTGCGGCGATTTTCGATTGAATCATACCCGAATACTCTCAAACATTATTCTTGTTTAGATTTAGATCAGAAACGTCGAGAAGTACGGTCAAGTTCCATACCGACACGCAAACGTGAACCCCCCACCGGCCGCAGGCTGTGCATCAAGATGGCGTCAAAAAAGATCGCCCATAAGGTCGTGTTACAGTAGTTGACTTGAACTTGCCCTGTCGTTTTTCAGGCAAGTCGCCCGTTCAATGAAGATTTGCCTGCCTCAAGGGGTCGCGCATGGCCTGCAAGGCCCCTATAAGAGCGCAAACACCGCAAAGGGAGTTGCTGCCATGGCTGGAGAATTGTCACCCATCGACAAAGCCAAATTTGTTGCTGCCAAACGTGCGGCCCAATATGTCGAAAGCGGCATGCGGGTCGGGCTTGGCACCGGGTCCACTGCCGCGTGGCTGGTGCGGTGTCTGGGCGAGATGGTGCGCGACGACGGTCTCAAGATCAAGGGTGTGCCAACGTCCACCCGCACGGCCGAACTGGCGCGCGGTGTCGGGATCGAGGTGATATCGCTCGACGAGGCGAAATGGCTCGATCTGACCATTGACGGCGCGGACGAATTTGACGGTGATCTGAACCTGATCAAGGGCGGGGGTGGCGCGCTTTTGCAAGAAAAGATCGTTGCAACAGCCAGTGACCAGATGATCGTCATTGCCGATATTGGCAAAGAGGTCGAGAGCCTTGGTGCCTTCCCGCTGCCTATCGAGGTCATTCCCTTTGGCTGGCAAACCACACAGGCTTTGGTCGAGGAAACGCTGATCAGCATGGATGTGCTGGGCCGCACATCGACCTTGCGGATGAACGGTCAGGTGCCGTTCATCACCGACGAGGGCAATCATATTCTGGACCTGCATTTGAACCGCATCGGCAACCCGCGCCAGCTTGCGCTGGTGCTCAACCAGATGCCGGGCGTTGTTGAGAACGGCCTGTTCATTGATATCTGTGACGCGGTTGTGATCGGTTACGGCGATGGCAGGGTTGAAGTGCGCGACATAAATGAAGGCACAGTGGCGACGGAACGGGTGGATTTTGTCGAATCCGACAATCTGTTCTCCGATCTGGCGGATTAAGGAATACTTTACATGGCCGATACCGAATTTGATTACGACCTGTTTGTCATTGGCGGTGGTTCCGGCGGCGTGCGCGCCGCACGGGTCGCTGCGGGTGAACACGGGGCAAAGGTCGGATTGGCCGAAGAAGACCGCTATGGCGGGACTTGCGTGATACGGGGCTGCGTGCCGAAAAAGCTGATGGTGTTCGCGTCTGGATATGCCCATGTGGTGGACGAGGCGAATGCTTATGGCTGGTCGCACACAGCGGGCAGTTTCGACTGGGTTGCATTCCGCGACAAGCTGAACGCAGAACTGGACCGGCTTGAAGGGGTCTACCGCAAGTTGCTCAAAAGTACTGGCGTGGATACATTTGACGCGCGTGCCACCCTCAAGGATGCGCATACCGTGGCGCTGTCAACGGGCGAGACCAAGACCGCCAAGCATATTTTGGTCGCGACAGGCGGGCATCCGGTACGGCCAGATTTGCCCAATGCCGATCTGGGTATCGTGTCGGATGATATTTTCCACCTCGATACTTTGCCCAAGACCATGCTGATCATTGGCGGTGGCTATATCGCTTGCGAATTTGCCTGCATCATGAACGGCTTGGGCGTGAAAGTGACGCAGTATTATCGCGGCGCGCAAGTCCTGCGCGGCTTTGACGACGAGGCACGCGGGCTGATCGCCGAAGAGATGATCCAGAATGGTGTGGATCTGCATCTGGGCACCAACATTCTGGACATGTCGCGCGCGGATGGGCGCAAGGATGGGCCAATCAGGGTGAAATCCACCACCGGCCATGACAATGAATTTGACGTGGTGATGTTCGCCACGGGGCGCGATCCGAACAGCCGCGATATGGGGCTTGAGGACATCGGCGTCAGTATCGGCAGGCGCGGAGAGATCGAAGTCAACGAATACAGCCAGACGGGCGTGCCGTCGGTCTATGCGATTGGTGATGTCACCGACCGCGTAAACCTGACGCCTGTGGCGATCCGCGAGGGGATGGCGTTTGTCCAGACGGTTTTCGCGGGCAATCCGACGCCGGTGGATCATGATCTGATCCCTTCCGCGATTTTCACGCAGCCTGAAATGGGCACTGTGGGGTTGTCGGAGGAGGAGGCGCGCGACAAGGAAGAGGTCGAAATCTACTGCACCTCGTTCCGGCCCATGCAATCGGCCTTTGCGGGTAAACCGAACCGTGTGCTGATGAAACTCGTGGTTTCCAAGGCAGACCGGACAGTTCTGGGATGCCATATCGTCGCACCCCATGCGGGCGAACTGATCCAGCTGGCGGGCATTGCAGTCAAGGCAAAGTTGACCAAAGAGCAGTTTGATGCCACCTGTGCGGTGCACCCGACGATGTCCGAAGAACTGGTCACAATGCGGAATCCGACGCGGACTGCTTGAAATTCAGGCTTTTAACACACACATTCGTAACAATAATACGATTACGCCGCGATGCGCGGCAGATGAGGGGAAACATCTAGATGGCAGGTAATACAGGCGGTCCTTGGGGCGGCGGCGGAGATAAAGGCAAAGGCGGCGGTGATGAACGCCCAAGCGGCCAGAATGGCGGCAACCGTGGCAACAACGGCGGTGGGCGCGGCCCAGGTAGCGACAAACCACAAATGCCCGAAATCGAAGAACTGGTGAGAAAAGGCCAGGAACAACTTCGCGTCCTGATGGGCGGCGGCGGTCGCGACCGCACTGGTGGCTCTGGCGGTGGTGAAGGTGGCGGCGGTCCGGTGCTGACACGCGGCACTGTGGGCCTTGGTCTGCTGGCGGCCATTGGTCTGTGGGCATTCGCGAGCTTTTATACCGTGCGTCCCGAACAACAGTCGATCGAGCTGTTCCTGGGCGAATTTTCGGGAATTGGCACCGAGGGTCTGAATTTTGCGCCTTGGCCGGTTGTGACTGCCGAAGTGTTTGACGTGACCACCAACCGCACCGAAGAGCTGGGTGTGCAGCGTGGCAATTCGGGCAACGAAGGTTTGATGCTGACGACCGATGAAAACATCGTCGACATTGATTTCCAGGTGGTCTGGAACATCAAGAATGCCAAGGATTTCAAATTCTCATTGCGTGATCCCGAGGCTGCGGTACGTGCGATTTCGGAATCAGCGATGCGCGAAGTGATTGCGCAATCCGAGCTTGCCCCGATCCTGAACCGCGACCGCGGCCTGGTTGCCGATACGGTCAAGGATTTGATCCAGGCAACGCTTGATAACCGTGAAACCGGCATCAATATCCTGCGTGTAAACCTTAACAAGGTCGACCCGCCAAGCCAGAATGTACAGGTCACCAACGCGGCAGGCCAAACCACGACCCAATCGGTTGTGGATGCGTTTCGCGACGTCCAAGCCGCCGAACAAGAGCGTGACCGGGTAGAGCGTCAGGCAGATGCCTATGCCAACCGCAAAACTGCCGAGGCACGAGGTGCATCCGCGCAATTGCTGGAAGCAGCAGAGGGTTACCGCGCGCGTGTCGTGAACGATGCCGTCGGTGAAGCCAGCCGTTTTGACGCGGTTCTGGTTGAATACAATGCGGCCCCCGAAGTGACGCGCAAGCGTCTTTATATCGAAACAATGGAAAAAGTGCTCGGTGACGTGGACAAGATCATTCTTGAAAGCGGCATAGGCGGTGAAGGTGGACAGGGCATTGTGCCGTATCTGCCGCTCAATGAACTGCGCCGTAGCTCTGGAGGGTCAAACTGATGCGTAAACTAGGATTTTTGCTTCCTATTCTGGCGATTGCCCTTGTGGCGCTGATGTCGTCGATTTTTGTCGTGGACGAACGTGAAAAACTGCTGGTTCTGCGATTTGGTCAAATCAAGCAAGTCCGGGTTGAGCCAGGTCTCGGCTTCAAGATCCCGCTTCTTGATGAAGTCGTGCGCTACGAGGACCGCATCCTGACGCTTGAAACGCCGGTGATCGAAGTCACACCCGCCGATGACCGCCGTCTTGAGATTGACGCCTTTGTCCTGTACCGGATCAACGACATTAACCAGTACCGCCAAGCGATTGGTGCCGGTGGTGAACGTCAGGCCGAAAACGATCTGAGCGGTATCATGGAATCGCAGATCCGCGCGGTTCTGGGTTCGCAAGGTGTCACATCTAACACGATCCTGTCACCTGAACGTTCTGCATTGATGGACCAGATCCGCGAACGCGCTGATGCGCGGGCGTCTGTTTTGGGTCTTAAAGTGGTGGACGTGCGTTTGCGCCAGACCAACCTGCCCGAGCAGAACTTTGACGCGACACTGCGACGGATGATCGCAGAACGCGACCGCGAGGCCACGGACGAGCGTGCACGCGGGCAGGAAGCAGCCCAGCGTGTGACAGCGCTTGCCGATCGGACCTACGAGGAAATCCTGTCGGAAGCCCGACGTGATGCCCGTATCATCGAGGGTGAAGCCGACGCCGAGCGTAACAAAATCTTCGCGCTGGCCTATGGCAAGGATCAGGAATTCTTTGAATTCTACCGCTCTTTGTCGGCTTACGAGGCGGCGCTGAAAGGCAATAACTCCACGATGGTCTTGTCGCCCGACAGTGAATTCTTCAACTACCTAAGCTCTGATCAGGGCAGCCGTTCTGCCGAGGGCGAGCGTAACTGATTTTGGTTCCTGACCAGTGTCGATTTCAAAGGGGCCGGTGTTCGCACCGGCCCTTTTATTTTTCCAATTTGAATGAGGCGGCTTTGCCTGCTCATACCCTCGCCCGTTATTTACGCCAAAAAAGAAACCCGAGTGCCGGACAGGGTGCGTATTTTGCCGCTCAGCTGCTCACAAAACCGTATCCTGCGTTGAAATGCCTGCAATCTGGCGTATGTTTCATGTTGCGGTGTGTCATGGCAGGATGCACTCTGGCGTTAAATGGTTTTGGGCGATGTGGCCCTTTGATATCCAGCAGGAGAATATAGATGCAGCCCAAAGCGCAAGCTCAGGCCCGACCTTTTCATGAAACCCCTGTTTTCAAGGCGTTTCTTCTTACCTTTTTAACGATGGCATTTATTGCTGTTCAGGCGGTTATGGCATTTGCCAAACCCGAAAGTCTGGCCCCGCTGGCTGAAAAGATCAGCCCGTCGGTAGTTAATATCACGACCTCCACGATGGTGGAGGGCCGCACAGGGCCGCAAGGGATTGTGCCGGAAGGCTCGCCGTTTGAAGATTTCTTTCGCGAATTTCAGGATCGCAACAACAACGGTGATGATCAAAGCCCGCGGGCACGCAGATCATCCGCGCTGGGATCGGGCTTTGTGATTTCGGAAGACGGCTATGTCGTGACCAACAATCACGTTATCGAAGGCGCTGATGAAATCACCATCGAATTTTTCACAGGCGAGGAACTGATTGCCAAGGTCGTAGGCACTGACCCGAACACCGATATCGCGCTCCTCAAGGTCGAGGCCAAAACGCCGCTGCCGTTTGTCAACTTTGGCGACAGCAATGCGGCGCGTGTCGGCGATTGGGTTATTGCGATGGGCAACCCGCTGGGGCAGGGCTTTTCGGTTTCCGCCGGAATTGTCTCGGCGCGCAACCGCGCGTTGTCGGGCACCTATGACGATTACATCCAGACCGACGCTGCGATCAACCGCGGCAACTCGGGTGGGCCGCTGTTCAACATGGACGGCGAAGTGATCGGCGTGAACACTGCAATTCTGTCACCCAATGGCGGCTCCATCGGGATCGGCTTTTCGATGGCGTCGAATGTGGTGACACGGGTTGTGGACCAGCTTAAGGAATTTGGCGAAACCCGTCGCGGGTGGCTGGGCGTGCGTATTCAGGATGTGACCAAAGACGTGGCCGATGCCATGGGCCTGACCAAGGCCGAAGGTGCGTTGATCACGGATGTGCCGGACGGTCCTGCCAAGGACGCCGGTCTTGAAACCGGCGATGTGATTGTATCGTTCGACGGTGTTGCCGTTGCCGATACCCGCGGCCTTGTGCGTCAGGTCGGCAACAGCCCTGTCGGTGCCGCCGTGCGCGTCACTGTCCTGCGCGAAGGCAAGAGCCAGACCATCAAAGTGACGCTTGGCCGCCGCGAAGATGCGGACGGTGAGGCGGTTGCAACCGTGGAAGAAGAACCCGAGAGCGATGCCGCACCAGAGAGCAAATCGCTGTTGGGTCTGACACTGACCCCGCTGACCGATGCGATGCGCGAAGAGCTGGGTGCGGATGACGCCATGGTCGGTCTGGCAGTAACCGAAGTTGATGAAGCATCCGAGGCGTTCGAGAAAGGTCTGCGCGCGGGGGATATCATCACCGAGGCAGGCCAGCAGAAGGTGACTGGTATCGACGACCTTGAGGGCCGTGTAAAAGCCGCCAAAGACGCAGGGCGCAAGTCGTTGTTGTTGCTGGTGCGCCGTGCCGGTGATCCACGCTTTGTGGCGCTGACGCTCTCTGATGGATAGGTTGACGACATAACAACGACAAAAGGGCATCCTGAGCGGTGCCCTTTTTTGTTAGTCGCTCGGTGTCCGCTCTACTGCGATCAACCCCAGTTTGCGTGCAGTTGCCAGTGACAACACACCGCTGTCCAAGCCATCCACACGCTGGAAAGCCTGAATGGCGGCGCGGGTCTCGCTGTCCATCTCGCCGTTCACGCCACCCAGATAATAGCCGCGCACGGCCAATGCGCGTTGCAGCGTTGCATTGAACTCGGGCGTCAGGGCCTCGGCGCAGGGGGTCTCGAACCAATTATCGACGCGGCCTGTGATGATCTGCTGGCGGGTCTCGGTGGTGTATTCGGGCGGGGCCGCGATGGTGCCGTCGGGGTTCACCTTGGCGGGCTTGACCTGCACCTGTTCGGTTACGGTTTCAATCACCGCCGGGCTGACCGTACGCCCCCAACAGGTGCCGGGTGCGGCACCGGGCGGGCCATTGCGGGTCGCCTCGACCACGCCGGGTTCCGGCGGCGGAGTACCACGCAATGCGGCAGGCTCGCAGGCGGCAAGGCTGGCGCAAACAGCCAGCCACAGGGGAACGCGACATGCGTTGATCACTCGGTGTGCCTCGGTCATGGCCCAATACCTCTTGGGTCTGTTGATTGCGATGATCCTAGCGGGTTTATCGCGACCTGCAAAGCATCAAGCGTCACGGTGACGAATTCTTGCGCAAAAGGGGTGGCACAGGGCAGACAGGATAGCTAGATAGCGTTGGAACGAGATTTTTTGCCAAGGGGTCCGATCAATGGCCAAGATTACCTATGTTGAACACAGCGGAACGGAACATGTTGTCGAGGTCGCCAATGGCCTGACCGTCATGGAAGGCGCGCGTGACAATAACATCCCGGGCATCGAGGCCGATTGCGGCGGTGCCTGCGCCTGTTCCACGTGCCACGTTTATGTGGACCCTGATTGGGTAGAAAAACTGCCCGCCAAAGACGACATGGAAGAAGACATGCTGGATTTCGCGTACGAGCCTGATCCGGCGCGGTCGCGTCTGACCTGTCAGTTGAAGGTCACTGATGCGCTGGACGGTCTGCGCGTCCAGATGCCGGAAAAGCAGATCTGATGATATGGCGCGGCGCGGTGATTGCTGCGCTGATTGCACAGGGTGTCGGCGCAGGTGTGGCACTTGCCCAGACCATAACCGATGTGCGGTTTTCGCAATCTACCTCACGCTATGCCCACGGGATACTAGGCGATGCCGAGGAATGGGGCGCGCTCGAGCTTGACGCCAACGGGAAAACATATCGCTTTAGCCTGCCGGTTGATCATGTGTTCGAAGACGTGGCCCCGCGTCTGGTGGATGTCACGGGCGACGGCCTGCCCGAGGTGATCGTGGTGGAAACAGATGTAAACCTCGGTGCGGCACTTGCGATCTACGACAGCGACGGAAAACTGGCCGAGACCCCCCATATCGGACAGCGCAACCGCTGGCTCGCGCCAATTGGTGCCGCCGATCTGGACGCGGACGGGGTGATTGAAATCGCCTACATCGACCGCCCGCATCTGGCTAGAACCCTGCGCATTTGGCGGTATGAAAACCGCAAGCTGACCGAAGTTGCCAGCCTACCCGGCCTGACAAACCACCGCATTGGCGAGCGTGATATTGCGGGCGGCATACGCACCTGCGACGGCGCGCCGGAAATGATCGTCGCGACCGCAGACTGGACCCGTTTGATTGCGGTGCGCTACAGCGACGGCCAGATCACAACCCGTGACATCGGCCCGCACACAGGGCGCAGCAGTTTCGCAAAGGCGATGACCTGCTCTTGAGTTTCACCCTTTCTTAAATACCGATCTTATATCGCCGCCCGCCACCCGATGTCGCGGCGGCAAAACCCTTGCGGCCAGTCAATCCGGTCGACCATCCCGTAGGCGCGGGCTTTGGCGTCTTCCAAGCTCGCCCCGCGCGCAGTGACGTTCAACACGCGGCCCCCGTTGGCAACCAGCACGCCGTTTTCGATCGCCGTTCCCGCATGAAACACCATGTTTGATGAATCCTCGCCAATGGCGTCCACGCCTTTGATTTGTGTGCCTTTTTCATAGGCCTCAGGATAGCCTTTTGCGGCCATCACCACGGTCAGCGCATGATCCTCGGCCCAGTTCACGCGTGCGGTGTCCAGAGTGCCCGTGGCCGACGCCTCGATCAGATCAAACGCCTGCGCGCCCAGGCGCATCATCAAGACCTGACATTCGGGATCGCCAAAGCGCACGTTGTATTCGACCAGTCGCGGCGCGCCGTCTTTGATCATCAGGCCCGCATAAAGCACGCCCTGATACGGCATGCCACGCCGCGCCATCTCGGCCACGCAAGGGCGGATGATCTCGGACAGCGCACGTTCCGCAATCGCATCCGTCAACACAGGGGCGGGCGAATAGGCACCCATGCCACCGGTGTTCGGCCCGGTGTCGCCGTCACCCACACGCTTGTGGTCTTGCGCGGTGCCGATGGGTAAAACCGTCTCTCCGTCGCACAGCACAAAGAAGGATGCTTCCTCGCCGTCCATGAATTCTTCGATCACCACCTCGGTGCCCGCATCGCCAAAGGTGCCGTCAAACATCGTGTCCACGGCGGCGAGCGCTTCTGCGTCAGTCATGGCGATGATCACGCCTTTGCCAGCGGCCAACCCGTCGGCCTTGATGACAATCGGCGCGCCTTGTGCGGTGACGTAAGCGCGCGCAGATGCCGCATCGGTAAAATGACCATAGGCGGCGGTGGGGGCGTTTACGGCGGCACAGATTTCTTTGGTAAACGCTTTGGAGGCCTCAAGGGCAGCCGCCGCAGCGGAGGGGCCAAAGACCGTAAACCCGGCGGCGCGCAGGTCGTCAGACACACCAGCGGCCAGTGGCGCTTCGGGGCCGACAATCACAAAGTCGATGCTGTTTTCTTCGCAAAACACCACAACCGCAGCGCCATCCATGATGTCGATGCTGGCGCAATCCGCAATGGCCGCGATGCCCGCGTTGCCCGGTGCCACGATCAGCTTGTCGCATTTGGGGTTCTGCATCACCGCCCAAGCCAGAGAATGTTCACGCCCGCCACTGCCCAGAATAAGAATGTTCATTTGGCGAATGCTCCCTTGGCCTTGGTTTGCCTGCGTTCTAAGCTGCGTCTGATACAGACACAAGCGCGAGGGCCTGATGGACCTGATTGACGAGCCGAGCGAGGGCCTGAACAGCCCCGAATTTACCGTAACCGAGCTGTCCGGTGCGATCAAACGCGTGATCGAGGGCGAGTTCAGCCATGTGCGGATTCGCGGTGAGGTCGGTCGGGTGAGCCGTCCACGGTCGGGCCATATCTATCTCGACCTCAAGGATGATACCTCCGTTATTTCCGGCGTGATCTGGAAAGGGGTTTCTGCCCGGCTGGAAACCCAGCCCGAGGAAGGGATGGAGGTGATTGCCACGGGCCGCATCACCACATTCGGCGGGCAGTCGAAATACCAGATTGTGATCGAGGATATCAAACCTGCTGGCATGGGCGCATTGATGGCGTTGCTGGAAAAGCGCAAGAAAATGCTGGCGGCGGAGGGGTTGTTCGCGCCTGAACGCAAACGACCCTTGCCGTATTTGCCGGATGTCATTGGCGTGATCACCTCGCCGTCCGGTGCCGTGATCCGCGATATTCTGCACCGGTTGCGCGACCGTTTCCCGCGCAAGGTGTTGATCTGGCCCGTGGCCGTGCAGGGTGCGAAATGCGCAACCGAAGTGGCCCGCGCGATTGAAGGCTTCAATGCGCTGACACCCGGTGGGGCCTTGCCGCGGCCCGACTTGTTGATCGTCGCGCGCGGTGGTGGATCGGTCGAGGATCTGTGGGGCTTTAACGAGGAAATCGTCGCGCGCGCGGCTGCGGCATCGCAGATTCCGCTGATTTCTGCTGTGGGGCATGAAACCGACACCACTCTGATTGATTTTGTCTCAGACAAGCGCGCCCCGACCCCCACGGCAGCCGCAGAACTCGCCGTGCCTGTGCGCCACGAATTGGCCGCATGGCTGGACGCCCAGGAAGCGCGTATGGGCGTGTTGTTAAGTCAGGGTCTGACCCGGCGCGGGCAACGGTTGCGGGATATGGCGCGGGCGTTGCCACGGGCCGACACCTTGCTGGACGGGCCGCGTCAACGGCTTGACCGTGCGGCGGACAAGCTGGAACCCGCCTTGATCGCCGGGGTCCAGCGGCGTCGGGTGCGTCTGGCGAATGTGTCGGGATCCCTGCGGCCGGCGACCTTGCGCGCCCGCCTGCAGAATGATCAGCGGCGATTGAACAGCGTATCGGTGCGCCTGAACCCTGCCTTGTCGCGTGCCATTACCGCCAAGCGGGAACGTCTGACCCTGCGCGCCCGTGCGTTTCGGCCCGAATTATTGCGCACGGACATCGGGTCCGAGGCCAAAAAGCTGGGTGATCTTTGGCAACGTATCGTTGCCGCCGACAGCCGTGCGCAGGAACGCCGCCGCACGCGGATCACCTCACTGGCACGCACGCTTGCAACGCTGGGCTATACCGAAACACTGGCGCGGGGCTATGCGGTGGTGCGCGGTGACGGCGCGGTTGTGACCACGAAATCGCAGGCCAAAAAGGCTGGTGCGCTGGAAATTGAATTTGCCGATGGCAAGCTGGTCGTGGGGGAAGGGGCGGTGCAAAGGCCTGTCAAAAAAGCCGTCAGGAAAGACACCCCGCCGGAACAGGGATCACTGCTTTAGCAAATCCGCGCGCGGTACGGGCTTGTAGGATACACCGACCTCCGGCCCCAGACACAACATTTCCTGTCCCTGATCCTGCGCCTCGTATAGCTCGGTCGTGTTCGGCTCGTTCTCGAAACGCGCAATCAACCCGTTTGCGCCTTCGACAAAGCTCCAGCATTGCGGATCGGGATTGTCCTCGTAGGTGAAGCAGATCAATCCGTCTGCCTCGTACCATTCGCCCTGCTTGCATTTGCCGTCCAGAAAAGACCATTCAACGCGGCGGTCGTCATGGTAGATTTCGGCACCATAAGGCGCGCCACCATTCCCGTAAAAAAGCGTTTTTCCACGCGTATACTCATCAAATTCCGCCGCAGACATGGTGTCTTGGGCGAAGGCGGGAAAGGCGCACAGGGCACCAAGGCAAAAGACGATATGTTTCATGAACTACAGTTTGCCAGAAACCAAAGCCGCGTGCCAGAGCCGGCAGCATCTTATGCGGGGTTTTGCCAACGCCTGACACGGTGGTCCATGATCCGCCGCCACACCGGCGGGAATAACGCCAGAACCGCCATCACCGGCAAAGATCGCGGCAAGACCGGCATGGTGTCCGGCGTGACCTCGAGTGCCGGAAAAGGGCGGGAAGGGCGCATGTGGTGGTCGGAATGTTTCGGCGCGTTCAGCATCATTGCCGACGAATACCACGCGGGTGCGTTCCAGCTGTGATGTGGGCCGATGGGCTCAAGTTTGCCTGTATCCACAATGTCGCGGCGCAACCCGTAATGTTGCACGTAGTCGGACAGAAGCAATTGCAATTGCGCGTAAAGACAGATGCCGAGGTAGGCGATGACCCCGGTGCTGCCCGCAAGCAGATAAGCGCAGATGATGCAAATGAGCCCGCCAGCGACATAACTTATATAGGGATGACTGAACGCTGGTCTGGCGCCGGATGCGCGCGCACGGTGGTGGTTGTCGGCGTGCCATCCGGCGGTGAACTCGCCCCGCAAAACCCGCAGGGCATAGGCCCAGAACCCTTCGCCAAGCCGTGCCGAATTCGGATCCTTATCTGTCGCTGCATAAATGTGGTGTACCCGCAAATGCGCCGAAACGTGGTGGCCATGCAGCACCGAGATATAGATCAGCGCGCCAATGCGGCGGGGCAGTCGGGCGCTTGCATGGATCAGCTCATGGGCGTTCGAATTCGAGATCTGGCCGAAAAATAACCCCAGCCCCGTAAAGATCAACACCTTATCCAGCGTGCCAAGATACGGGGCCGAACCCAACGCCCAAACACCAAGCGCCAGCAGCGGGAAATGCACAGCGGCCAAGGTCAGGCTCAGCCCGCGACCCGACGCGCCACTTTCCGGCAGCGCATGCGCAATCTTGTCCATTAAGAACACAAACACGGTGATCGACAGCACCGCAACCCATGGCCAGACGCCGCCGTAAATAGAGGCCAGCGCAAGAAACACGGGCGGGGTAAGGCTTGCGATTGCATACCAGATCATCCGAGAACTCCCTTTCAACGCGTCGTCTATAGGAAAAATATGGCATCACCAAGAAAGTCAAACCGGCCTCGCGCACAAATGACAACGCAAAGCGCCGCGCAACTGTCGCTTTTTGATCGCAGGGCAGGCGCTGGATTTGATAGGGTCGTCGCAACACGGCAATTAAGGGGGCCATCATGGCGCTGGACGATCACACCAAGAAGTCAGGCAAAGGCCCCGAAAAAGGCGTCTGGAAATCCGGCAAAGGCAAAGGCCGCCGTCACACCAAGGGTCGCCAGTTGCAGGATGGGCCGTGGGACGACGTGCGCAATCTGCTGGGCGACCGCCCGCGCACGCCTGACCTGTTGATCGAATATCTGCACCTTATTCAGGACGAATACGGCCATCTGTCCGCCGCGCATCTGCGCGCCTTGGCCGAGGAAATGCGCATGGGCATGGCAGAGGTCTATGAGGTGGCGACGTTTTATGCGCATTTCGATGTGGTCAAGGAAAATGAGGCCCCGCCGCCTGCGCTGACCATACGAGTCTGCGATTCGCTGTCGTGTGAACTGGCGGGGGCGCAGGCGTTGAAGGCGGCATTGGAAGACGGGCTGGATGCCAGCCAAGTCCGTGTGCTGCGCGCGCCGTGCATGGGCCGATGTGATACCGCACCCGTGTTGGAAATCGGTCACAACCATATCGACCATGCCACGCCCGAGAAAGTGAATGCAGCGATTGCGGCGGGCGACACCCACGCGCATGTCCCCGACTACGAGGCGTTCGACGCCTATGTGGCAGCGGGCGGCTATGGGACGTTGAAAGACCTGCGCGCAAATGGTGACTGGGAAGCGGTTCAGGAAAAAGTGCTGGCCTCGGGTCTGCGGGGCTTGGGCGGTGCGGGTTTCCCATCAGGCAAGAAATGGGGCTTTGTGCGCGCGAATGCGGGGCCACGCTACATGGCGGTAAACGGCGACGAGGGCGAGCCGGGTACATTTAAAGACCGTTGGTATCTGGAACGCACGCCGCATCTGTTTCTTGAGGGCATGTTGATCGCCGCATGGGCCGTCGAGGCGGATAAAGTATTCTTGTATATGCGCGACGAATATCCGGCGGTGCTGGATATTCTGGCGCGCGAAATCAAAGCCCTGGAAGATGCTGGCATTGCCCCTGCGGGTTATATCGACCTGCGTCGCGGTGCGGGTGCCTATATCTGCGGCGAGGAATCCGCGATGATTGAAAGCATCGAAGGCAAACGCGGCATCCCGCGTCACCGCCCACCGTTTGTGGCGCAGGTCGGCGTCTTTGGCCGTCCCACATTGGTGCATAACATCGAGACATTACACTGGGTCGCGCGCATTTGCCGCGAGGGGCCAGAGGTCATGTCAGGCACCGAGTTGAATGGCCGCAAGGGATTGCGCAGTTATTCGGTGTCGGGACGTGTCGCGAAACCCTCCATGTATCTGCTGCCAGCGGGATCAACCATCACCGATATCATCGCGGCGGCGGGTGGCATGGCGCAAGGGCACACGTTCAAAGCCTATCAGCCGGGCGGGCCATCCTCGGGGCTGCTGCCAGCGTCAATGAATGATATCCCGCTTGATTTCGACACCTTGCAACCGCATGGCTCGTTCATCGGGTCGGCGGCAGTTGTCGTATTGTCGGATCAGGATTCCGCGCGCGCGGCGGCGCTCAATATGCTTAAATTCTTCGAGGATGAAAGCTGTGGTCAATGTACGCCTTGCCGTGTGGGATGTGAAAAGGCCGTCAAGCTGATGCAGGCGGACAAATGGGACACCGGATTGCTCGAAGAGTTGAGCACCGCCATGGTCGATGCGTCGATTTGTGGTCTGGGGCAGGCGGCGCCGAACCCGATCCGCATGGTGATCAAGCACTTTGCTGACGAGATTTAACGATCAGTCATTCGCATAAACCGCACAGACGCATCCCGCGCGTCTGATGCTGGCGCAGAGCTGGTCAGCGGCGTCGCGGGTGTTGCGGCCGATGCGGGCCATAACAAAGCCCTTCTGGCGACTGGCGCGGTGTTTGACGTTCAGATAATCGGGTGTCTCGGTGCGCACGGCACTGCTGCACGATGCGGTGCGTTGTTTATAGGCACTCTGAGCCTGCGCTTTGGTTTTGCCAAAGGCAAGCTGCACCCCCCAAGGTTTCACGGCGGGCTTTGGTTGTGCCAAAGGCGACAGCTTGCGTTTCTGGCCTATGGCGTAGCAGGCGGGTAAAAACGGTTCCGTTTTGGACAAGCGAAAATCATGGGTATCCGGCGGGGTGTCGCGCCATATCTCTGCGGTCAATCCGGTGATGATCGGCACGTAATTTACCGTTTCGGATGCCAGCCCTTTGCCTTCCAAAAACCCTTCGGCACGTTTTTCGCCGCCGTTGTACCCGATTGCCGCGATGCCCTCATTGCCATAGCGCCCGACCATTTCTGCCAGATATTGCGCGGAATGTTCCAATGCGTCGGCGGGATTGTACGGGTCTGCCAGCCCGCGTAATGCAGCCGTCGACGGGATGAACTGCGCAATGCCGCGCGCGTCTGCATGGCTTAGGGCGTTGGGGTCAAAGCGGCTCTCCTGCCAGATCAGGCGGGCGAAAAAATCGGTGTTCAATCCGTGCCGGTCCGAGAACACCCCGATTGCATTGCAGGTATCATACACAAAATGCGCGGGCCGGATGCAGTGAGACTGACCCCATTTTGTCGTTGAACACTGGCGCTCGGGCGGCTCTGCCCCTGCCATCTGCCCCCAAAGGCACGCCGATAAGATCACCAGATACCGCATGATGCTGTGGTGCGGGCAATGTGCGCCTATGTCAATTGTGCGCTTGCTCTTTCATCTGTTTCACAGAGCCTGTAGATCAGGGAAAACCACAACGGGAGCCACCCTTTGGCATTTTTCAAAAAGCTGAAAGAGCGTTTGTTCAAATCCTCGTCCAAGATTGACGAGGGGCTTGAGGCGATTGTCGGTGAGGGCGGACAGGAAGAAGCGCTGACGCCTGAGCATGTTTCCGATGCTGTAGAGGTAGAGGCGGAGCAAAAGGCGCAGGCCGAACGCCAAGCCGCCGAGCTCGCAGCGGCACAAAAAGCAGCAGAGCACGCGGAAAGCGAGCGCCTTGCAGAGCTGGAGCGTGCAGCCACCCGTAAAGCAGAGCAGGAAGCGGCTGAAAAACGACGCCTTGAAGATGCTAGTCAGGCAGAGCGTGAGGCCGCCGATGCCGCCGAGGCAGCACAGGCCCGTGCGGATGCGATTGCGCAAGAGCGGGCAGAGCGTGAGGCGGCAGAGCAGGCGGCGCGTGATCTGGCAGAGCAAAAGGCACGCGATGCCGCAGCTCAAGCTGAGCGTGAAGCTGCTGAAAAGAAAGCTATACCTGAGCCAACTAAAACTGAGCCGGCCAAACCTGTGCCTGTCAAACCTGCGCTCACGCCAATCGCCCCCGTGTTGAACGAAACCCCGCCTGAACTGGGTGCCAAACCCGGTCTTTTGGGTCGCCTCATGGGCCGGACAGCGCCGCAAACCGTTGTGCGCCGCGTGCTGGATGACGCAATGCTTGAACAGCTTGAGGAATTGCTGATCGCCGCCGACATGGGCGTGGATACCGCCTTGCGGGTCACGGCGAACATGGCCGAAGGGCGCTTTGGCAAAAAGCTGTCGGTAGACGAGATCAAACACTTGATGGCGCAGGAAATCGCGCGGATCATGGAACCTGTGGCACGGCCCTTGCCGCTCTATCCCAAGACCCCGCAGGTGGTGCTGGTGGTCGGCGTGAACGGGTCGGGCAAGACCACGACCATTGGCAAGCTTGCCAGCCAATTCAAGGCAGCGGGCAAGTCGGTGGTGATTGCGGCGGGTGATACATTCCGCGCCGCGGCCGTCGAGCAATTGCAGGTCTGGGGCGACCGCGCGGGTGTGCCTGTACTGACGGCCCCGCAGGGGTCGGACCCCGCAAGCCTTGCGTTTGATGCGATGACCAAGGCCGAGGCCGATGGTGCGGACCTGTTGCTGATCGACACCGCTGGACGTTTGCAGAACCGCGGGGATCTGATGGAGGAACTCGCCAAGATCGTGCGGGTGATCCGCAAGAAAGATCCCTCAGCCCCGCATAATACGCTGCTGGTGCTGGATGCGACCACGGGTCAGAACGCGCTTAATCAGGTGAAGGTGTTTCAGGAAATCTCCGATGTGTCGGGTCTGGTGATGACCAAGCTCGACGGCACCGCAAAAGGCGGTGTGCTGGTGGCCCTTGCCGACAAATTCGGCCTGCCGATCCATGCAATTGGCGTGGGCGAGCAGATTGATGATCTGGATGCCTTTGACCCGCAAGAATTTGCCGATGCGCTGGTGGGCAATGACAGATAACGCAGGTGTGCAGGATGCCTGCACTTTACCCACGAATGTAAGGTGGACTGTAATCCACTACGCTTCATGACCGACTGGCTGCTCTCGATCGAGGGCACGCCGGCGGGCCATACCGCAGCGCTGTATCTGGCGCTCATGGCGGCGGTGTTGCATGCGGTGTTCGGGGCCATTCAAAAAGGCCGCCATGACCCGTGGCTGACACGCGGTGCAATAGATTTTTCGTATTTTGTGATGGCGACCCCGTTTGCATTGTTTGTGGTGCCATGGCCCGAACCGCATATGTGGCTGATATTCCTGGGCGCTTTTGTGATCCATGTGATCTACAAATTGCTACAGGCGTGGGCCTATACCAAGGGGGCCTATACAGTCGTCTACCCGGTCGTGCGCGGCACCGGCCCGCTGTTTGCGGTGCTGGCGGCCTATGTGATTTTCGACGAGCGGTTCACGGGCACACAATGGCTCGGCGTGGCGGTGTTGATGTCGGGTATCTTCGGCCTTGCGGCTTACAACATGATGTATCTGACGGCGGCACGCGACACGCTGAATGCGGCCCTTGGCATTGCGGTGATGACGGGGCTGTTTGTAGCGCTGTATACAACCTATGACGCTTACGGCATCCGTGCCACCGCCAATCCGTTCACGTTTCTGGCGTGGTTTTTCATGATCGACGGGGTGTTCATGCCGTTCATCGCGGCACGGCGCTGGCGTCGGATGGAAAACCCGCCCGACTTGGGGCCATTGATGGTCAAAGGGGTGATCGGCGGTCTGGTGGCGTTCATGAGCTTTGGCGCGATCATGCTCGCGACACGGCTGGATAATGTCGGTGAAGCGGCGGTGTTGCGCGAAACATCGACGGTGTTTGCGGCAATCATCGGCGTTGTATTCCTGAAAGAAACGGTTGGCCCACGCCGGATTGCGCTGATGGCATTGATTGCGGTCGGCGCTGTGATAGTTGAGATGGGTGGATAAGGGAGAATACCATGGCCGAGAGTAAAGAAATCAATCCGTTTTTGAAGTCGGCGCTGGAGTTTGGTCCTGTGCTGGTATTCTTTGTCGCATATCTGCGCATGAAAGATCAGGTGTTCACCATTGGTGGCACCGAATACGATGGCTTTATTGTGGTGACGGCAGCGTTCATCCCCTTGCTGATCGCATCCACGGTGGCGCTATGGTGGCTGACGGGCAAGTTGAGCCGGATGCAGGTTGCGACGGTTATTCTGGTTGTGGTGTTTGGCGGACTGTCGGTCTGGCTCAATGACGACAGGTTTTTCAAGATGAAACCGACGATGATCTATGTGCTGTTTGGTGGTTTGCTCGGGGTTGGGTTGCTGCGCGGGCAATCCTATCTCAAATATGTGATGGAAGAGATGATGCCGCTGCAAGACGCAGGCTGGATGATTTTGACAAAGCGGCTGATGCTGTGTTTCTTTGCGCTGGCGCTGGCGAACGAGGTGATCTGGCGGATGTTTTCGACCGAGACATGGGTATATTTCAAGACCTTCGGGCTGACCGCCGCTGTGTTTGCGTTTTTCATGACACAGACAAAATTGTTCCAGACCTACGGGTTGGAAAAAGACGAGGGCAAAAATCCTTGAGGGAATTTAGTCGGAGTCCTTCAAACAAAACGCCTGCTCCGCGACAAGGATTGACGCGCACCTGAGTGGAGAGTAGTCAAAGAACGTGGTGATTTGTTACCGGATTGCGGGCCACGTAAAATATTCCGCTAAAAGGTCAGGATGAAGGAGCCCCTTTCGCTTGACCGCGTTTTGGGGTTTTTTTGTTGCCCGCCAAGGCTGGGCCGAGAAGGAAAATTAAGATGAGCAAAGACTGGAACGCCCGCACCAAAGCCATCCATGCGGGCACCCGCCGCAGCCAATACGGTGAAGTATCCGAGGCCGTTTTTCTGACGCAGGGCTTTGTCTATGACAGCGCCGAACAGGCCGAAGCGCGGTTTGAAAAAATCGGCAATGATGAATTCATCTACGCGCGGTACGGCAACCCCACGGTGCGCATGTTCGAAGACCGCATCGCAGCTTTGCTTGGCTTTGAAGACTGTTTTGCCTGCACATCCGGCATGGCCGCTGTCAGCGGTGCGCTTTTGGCTCTGGCCAAAGCCGGGGATCATATCGTCGCGGCGCGGGCGTTGTTCGGGTCGTGCCTGTATGTACTTGAGGAAGTGATGGCCCGTTTCGGGGTCGAGGTCACGCTTGTGGATGGCACAGACAATGCAGCGTGGGATGCGGCGATCCGCCCCGATACCGCGCTGGTGTTCTTTGAGAGTATTTCCAACCCGACGCTTGAAGTTGTCGATATGCGCCATGTCGTGAAAGCGGCACATGCTGTGGGGGCATTGGTGCTGGCGGATGACGCAATGGCGACGCCGGTGTATTCCTATGCGCGCGAATGTGGCGTTGATATCGCGATCTTGTCGACCACAAAACATGTGGACGGGCAGGGGCGGCTGTTGGGCGGTGCGATTGTGGGATCAACCGAACTGATCCGTGGCCCGATCGAAGCCTACATGAAACATACCGGCGGGGCGATGAACCCGTTTACGGCCTGGACCCACCTCAAGGCTCTGGAAACCATCGACCTGCGTGTCAAAGAACAATCCGCCACAGCCTTGAAACTGACCAAGGCGCTGGCGGGCCATGCAAAAATCACCAATGTCCGCTATCCGACGCACAGCGACCATCCGCAACACGCACTTGCATTGTCACAGGCACCCTCTGCCGGCACGGTACTGGCCTTTGAGGTTGTGGGCGGAAAGGACGCGTGTTTCCGGTTCCTGAACGCGCTGCAAATCATCATTATCTCGAATAACTTTGCCGACGCAAAATCCATCGCCACACATCCCGCAACAACGACCCACCAGCGGTTGCCGCAGGAACAAAAGGATATCCTTGGCATTTCTCCGGGGTTGGTACGTTTTTCTGCGGGGCTTGAGGATGCGGATGATTTGCTGGCTGACGTGCTTCAGGCTTTGGAACACTGCTGATGGATGCCAGAACTTGTTTTTCGGCACCGGCATAGCATTTGGCGCACGTTGCCTTACATTGGGCCTTGGATTGGGTCATAGTCAGGGCCACGCAGGCGGGAATATTTTATGAATGTTGTAACACCAGTGCAGGAAAAATCGGATGGGATGGCCGCCAAAGCGGCGCTTGCCACCCTCAAGGCATGGGCGGCATCCGCGACCAAAGCCGAGATTGAGGCGCTGGACCCTGCGATCACACGTCTGTTGGGCGCAGACGCGGAGTATCCGGCCTTCAACCGCAACTATCCATCCGACTTTGTCGCGGGTGACAATTACAAAGCCACCATGCCCGACCTGCAAAACGGCCCCAGCAGCCTGATCCGGGGCGCGAAACAGCAAATCCAGCATGTCGGCATCAGCAATTTCCGCCTGCCGATCCGGTATCATACCCGCGATGGCGATGATCTGACGCTTGAGACGTCGATCACCGGCTCGGTCAGCCTCGAGGCGGATAAAAAAGGCATCAACATGTCGCGCATCATGCGCAGTTTTTACAAACATGCCGAAGAAACCTTTAGTTTCGAGGTGATTGAATCAGCGCTTGATAATTACAAATCCGATTTGGGCAGCATGGACGCCCGTATCCAGATGCGGCTTTCGTTTCCGATGAAGATCGAAAGCCTGCGCTCGGGGCTGTCGGGCTATCAATATTACGATATCGCGCTCGAACTCGTGGAACAGGGCGATGTGCGGCAAAAGATCGTGCATCTGGATTATGTCTATTCCAGCACCTGCCCCTGTTCGCTGGAACTGTCCGAGCATGCCCGCGAAACCCGTGGGCAGTTGGCGACACCGCATTCGCAACGCTCTGTCGCGCGAATCTCGGTCGAGGTGGATTGCGACCGCGATTGTCTGTGGTTCGAGGATCTGATCGAGGCGTGCCGCCGCGCGGTGCCCACGGAAACCCAAGTGATGGTCAAACGCGAGGATGAGCAGGCGTTTGCCGAACTCAACGCCGCGAATCCGATCTTTGTCGAAGACGCGGCAAGGTTGTTTTGCGAGCAGCTACAGGCGGAGCCGCGCATCGGTGATTTCAGGGTGATCGCCAGCCATCAGGAAAGCCTGCACAGCCATGATGCGATCAGCATTCTGACCCAAGGTCCGACATTCGAGATGCGCAGTATTGATCCCAAACTGTTCAATACGCTGTTTCATGTCGGGTAGGCAGGTCTAGACCTCGTCGGTCACATCGTCAAATCCGATGTCATTCAGAACGCCTCGGCCCTCGATCATGCCCAGTTGACGACACAGCCGCAGGGTCGCCCAATAAGCGCGGTCCAGTGAAAAATCACGGGTGTGTTCTGCGGGCTCATTTGGCAACATCACCAGCGCGTCAAAAGCCATATCGGGGATGCAGCGCGCAATATCCGGCAGCCCTGTGCATTCAACACCGTCAAGCGTGACAAGATACAGTTTGCCCCACATCCACGGCAATGTCGGCAAATTGCACAGACGGTCAAACAAAGCGTCCATCAAGGTCGCATCGCCCGCAACAAGAGCGTTGGGGCCGGGGCGGTCGCCACCAAAACGGTAACCGATGTTTTCGCCACTGTCCTGCGCTGTCAGCACTTCAACAAAACGGCACATATCGCCGTCATCGCCATCCGATGTCATCACAACTTTGCTCATATCAATCCCTCCCTGAAATCGAAAAAGGAGGACGGGTTTTTCCCGCCCTCCCGTACACTTGGCTATTTGCGGTACGAGGAAACAAACCGCGCAAAGCTTTGTGTTGTCAGGCTTTAGAAGCCGATGACGAGTGACAAACCAACGGTGTTGTCAGTTGATTTTGCGCCGCCTGTTGGGTCGGTGTTGTAGTCTGTCCGGTAGCTGATGCGGGTGGACAGGTTGTTTGACACTTTGAAGTTGATGCCCGCGTCGTTAGACACAACTGTGTTGATCTTCGAGGACAAGATGTCGGTGTCGTTTGTAAAAGACATCGTGTCGGTCAAACCAACGTAGTAGCGTGAGGATACAATGAACGCACCTTGTGTGTCAGACACACCGTTTGCGCCTTTGTAATAACGCACACCGGGGCCACCCTGAACACGCCAGGTCTGGTTTGGGGTGTTGATGGCGCGGTAACCGGGACCAAAGCCAACGAATGCGTCGGTTTCCGTACCGGGCAGAACCACACCGAGATTGTTTACCAATGTACCATCGTACTGGAAGCGGCCCAAACCGAACATATAGAACTGCTCGTTGAAGTAGCGGCTGGCTTCATATGTCGCAAAGAATTTCTCTTCATTCTTGATACCATTTGCTTCGCCGTATCTGACGGCAAAACCAACCAAGTGGTTCCAGTCGCCGATACCATATGTCAGACGGCCTGCACCCGCTACTTGACCGGTGTCGGTGTTGCCTGACGTGCCGGCTGCGGTCAGCGCGAAGGAGCCTTTGAAGCCCTGCGCTACGCCGTTTGGACCAAAGCGATCGGCATCCTGGCCGCGACGTTGATCACGCGCAACTTGAGTTGTGATATCGTCGATGTTGTTGTTCAGGGCTGTGACGCCTGTAACCGTGGATTGCGCGGAAACAGGGGCAGCAACCGCAAGAGCCAGTGCAGATGCAGTGGCCAGTTTCAAAAATGTGTTCATGGGTCATTCCTTTCCCAAAAGAAGGTGTCCGGCCCGGAAGCGGGGCGGAAGCATCTCTGCTGGGGGAAGGAATAAAGCTCAGTTTGTCATGAGTGAAATTCGAATTAATCGGCAATGCCATGAGCATTATAAATTTGTAATCCGGGCATGCTGGGCAGTTTCCGACGCTTCCATCGCTTCCAGCTCTTCAACGATATATTCCTGTTCGTTTTCAGCGTTTTGCACGACGGCCGCCAAAGCCCCTCGCGCTACGGCTGCAAGGTCGTCTTCTATGTCGTCGCGCATCACGAGCCACGAAGGATATGGAAAGCGTGGTGCATCGGCCACAATATGTAGCTCTCCGGCGTCCAATCGGCGTTTTGCCGCTCGTGCGGGCAGATAGGCAATGGCGCGGCGGTTGACGATATAATCCCCCGCAAGCGCCCCGAGCGACATTGTGACACCGGTGTTGGTTAAATGAGGCAGCGCTGCGGTCTGGGCATGGGTGAATTCCGGCCCCCAGTCCACCGCCACATAGTCGCGTTTCATATCAAGCGTGGCTTCGCGAAAAGAGGCGACCATGATCAACTCGTCATCCAGTGCCGGCTCGACCACCAGACCCGGGCGCAACTGGGGCGTATAAAGCAGTGCGGCTTGCACCACGCCCTCAATCAGAAAGCGGGTCATCCGGTCAGGCATGCCCATCTCGGTACGGATGCTCAGTTCCGGCATCGCCACTTGCAAGGCGTCAATCCAGCGAAACCCCAGACGTGGCCAAAGCGAGTATTGCGCGCCTATCGTGATGGCGCGTGTATATCCCTCCGGCATTGCGATCTGTTGTTTGGCCTCTTCCCAGAGTTTCAGCAAGCTGAGCGCATAATGATGAAACTGCTCGCCCGTGGGGGTCAGAATCGCACCGGCCTTGGACCTGATGAACAAAGGATGGCCCAAACTGTCCTCAAGCCGTTGAATGCGCAGGCTGATGGCAGATTGGGTCACGAACAACCGGTCACAGGCCGCAATGAACGATCCGGTGTTGGAAACTTCAAGGAAGGTTTTGATCAGTGTAATGTCCATAGCGTATCCATGATTATAACTCGTTTAAATGACAATTCTTATTCGTTTTCCTAATTTAAAGCGAAGCACTATATCAGGATTAACGAAGTCGGGGTGAAGCAAATTCTGCAAGATGCTTCATGTGGGTTCAGGGTTGTCGCACTTTGTACCACAATTCCAGCACGGCTTTGTAGTTGAAACAATGCGACGTAACAAAGTGAGTAATGACATGTTTAATGTAAGAAAACTGATGATCGCGGGTCTTCTGGCGGCAAGCGTAACTGTCTCGGCCTGCTCGACCGAGCGTGTGGTGGATAACACCGTGGATGCAACAGGCTTTGTCGCCAAGACTGCCGTCAAAGGTGTGGTTGGTGTTGGCAAACTGGGCGTCAAAGGCGTCAAAAAGGTTGCAGGTGCCGAATAGTCCACAGCACCAAAGTCTGCCAAAAGCTATATAATCGGCGCGAACGTTTCGCGCCGTTTTTTTTATCCCCTAAAGCGCGCGGTGCGGGTCATGTTTGTGTGACACCAGCATAAAAGACAGCCCTGCAAAATCAACCCACCGGCTATGCAAGATTGTCGGTTCTTATCGGGGACGGGGCACCCTATCTGGTGGGTAGGGAAGAGAACATTGAACTTTAAGGTACTGAAAATGACCTACCAAAATACCACCGCTCCACATTCCTTCGCAAACGGCGTGCAGGCTGCACTGGCCCGCGTCGGATCGTTTTTTGGCGCAATTGGTCATGCGATGATGGTCAATTCTACAGCACACCAGCGCTACGAGCGTATTCAGGTGTTGCAAGCTAAATCCGATGCGGAACTGGCCAAGATGAACATCAAACGTGACAACATCGTTCACGAGGTTTTCAAAGACCTGTATTACGCCTGATCGTTAAACCACCGCTCAACCGGTGAAGAAGCAACGGCCCGCACAGCATACCGCTGCCCGGGCCGTTTTCATATCCGGTGGAATGTGCGCCACTGCCGGTGCCTCACGGCTTGACAGCAGGCGACGCCCGCGCCAACGCTGCCGCCATGTTGGATATGCGCCCCGTTGGATATGTTGTCGGCCTGCTTGTCGCGGTGATGGGCTTGACCATGATTGTGCCGATGCTGGTCGATCTGGCAGAAGGGCGTGGCCATTGGACGGTTTTCCTTGAATCCGGTCTGATCACCATTCTGGGTGGCAGCATGATCTCACTGGCCTGTGCAAACGGGATCAAAGAGGGGCTGACGATCCAGCAGACATTTCTGCTGACCACAGGCGTCTGGGTGATGTTGCCGCTGTTTGGTGCGCTGCCGTTCATTCTGGGTGCGACCGAAGCCGGATTTACCGATGCTGTGTTCGAGGCGATGTCAGGGCTGACTACCACAGGATCAACGGTGTTTGTCGGGCTGGACGATCTGCCCAAAGGGTTGCTCTTGTGGCGCGGCATCCTGCAATGGCTGGGCGGCATCGGTATTATTGTTGTGGCGATGGTGTTCCTGCCCGAACTGCGCGTCGGCGGCATGCAGATTTTTCGATCCGAAGCCTTTGATACGATGGGTAAAATCCTGCCCCGCGCGGGGGCCATCGCGACCCAGATTTCAGTGATTTACGTCGGCCTGACCCTTGCCTGTACCATGAGCTATCTGGCGCTGGGGATGAACACGTTTGATGCGACTGTGCATGCGCTGACCACGGTATCGACGGGCGGCTTTTCGAACTATGATGCTTCGTTCGCGACGTTTTCGGGACCGATGGAATATGTGGCCTCTGCCTTTATGATCCTCGCGGCGCTGCCCTTTGTGCGCTATGTGCAATTGATCAACGGCAATCCTTATGCGCTGCACCGCGATCCGCAGGTGCGGGGTTTTTTATTGACGGTAACTGTGTTGGTGGTTGTTGTGTATATTGCCTTGCAGCGGGTGTTTCCGCACGCCCCCGAACAATCGCTGCGCGAGGCGCTGTTCAACATCACCTCGATCATATCGGGCACCGGCTATGCCTCGGTGGATTATATGACATGGGGCGCGTTTCCGGTGGCGTTGTTCTTTTTCATCGGGTTGATTGGCGGTTGCGCGGGGTCAACGGCCTGTTCGATCAAGATATTCCGCTACCAGCTGTTGTTCGCCTCGATCCGTGCGCAATTGCGGCGCATCCGCTCGCCGCACGGCATCTTTACGCCGCGCTATGACGGTCGTCCGATCGGGCCGGATGTATTGTCATCGGTTATGTCATTCTTCATGTTCTTTGTCGTGACCTTGGGTCTTGTGTCGGTGGCGCTCAGCATGACGGGCCTGGACTTTATCACCTCCGTCTCGGGGGCCGCCGCCGCCCTTGGCAATATCGGGCCGGGCCTTGGCGACCGGATTGGTCCTGCGGGTAATTTCAGCGGTCTTAATGACACTGCAAAATGGATACTGACCGCTGCAATGCTGATCGGACGGCTGGAACTGATGGCTGTCTACGTTATTCTCACCGTTAAATTCTGGAGGGCCTGATGGCTGATCAAACAAGGCCTTTGGGCGCGCAAATCTCTCATATGCTCAAAGACCGCGGCGTCGATGTTATCTTTGGCATCCCCGGTGTGCACAATCAGGAAATGTACCGCGGGATCGAAGAGGCGGGCATCACCCATGTGCTGGCGCGCCACGAACAGGGGGCGGGGTTCATGGCCGATGGTTATGCCCGCGCGACGGGCAAACCGGGTGTGGCTTACGTGATCACGGGGCCGGGCGTGTGCAACATCATGACACCGATGGGGCAGGCATATTCGGATTCGGTGCCGATGCTGGTGATATCATCCTGTCTGGATGAGACAGCGGCCAGACGGGGGCAATTGCACCAGATGAAGGATCAGCGCGCGGCGGCGGAAACGGTGTGTGACTGGTCAGAGGAGGCGCGCACGGCAGAGGCGGCCTATGCGCTGGTGGATCGGGCGTTGATGGAATTTGCCACGAAACGCGCGCGTCCCAAGCATATACAGGTGCCCATCGCAGTGCTGGAAGCACAGGCGGCACAGGCGGGCAAGGCGATCCGCTATCCTCCAAATCAAAGGGATGCCGCACCGAACGTCCAAGCAGCGGTTGAGCTGTTGCAGTCGGCGAAACGGCCGATGATTATTGCGGGCGGCGGGGCGGTTTGGGCAGGCCAACAGGTGTCGGACATGGCAGAGGCACTGTGCGCTGCAAGCTTTACCACCTATGCGGGGCGGGGGATTTTGTATCCCGGCCTGTCTCCATTGAATTTCGGGTCATATCTCGCGCGCGCGTCGTCGGCAGAGGTACTTCGGCAGGCCGATGTGCTATTGGTGGTTGGTTCCGAACTTGCCGAAGTCGATATCTGGCGCGACGAGCTTGGCTTTACCGGGCGTATGATCCGCATCGACATTGATCCCGAGGTGCTGGCGGCGGTGCCACGGGCCGATGTGACCTTGCTGGGCGACGCACGTCCGGTCCTTGAAGCGATTTATGCGCAGATGACATTTTCGCACAGCAGCGATTGGAGCGAGACCGAAGTTACCGCCGCCCGTACCAAATGGCGCACCGAAGTCGAGGCCGAATATCCCGGCATCCCCAAAATCTGCGACGCCCTTCGCGCCTGCCTGCCGGAACAGACGATGATCTATTCCGACATGACGCAATTTGCTTATTGCGCCAAAGAGGTCTGGGATATGGACCGTCCCGGCCACTGGCACCACCCTTACGGGTTCGGCACGCTGGGATATGCTCTGCCTGCGGCCATCGGTGGCGCGGTGGGGCGAAAAGGTCTTCCCACAATGGCCATCATGGGGGACTATGGCTTTCACTATACCATGCAGGAATTGGGCGTCGCGGTGGAGCTTGGTCTGCCGGTGCCTATTATCCTGTGGGACAACGGCAAGCTGGGTGCGATCGAGGCCAGCATGGTCAGTGCGCAGATCGCACCCAACGCCGTGATCGCGCGCAACCCCGATTTTGTGAAGCTGGCAGAGGCATTCGGGGCACATGCGGTGGCACCAGAAACGATGGCGCAGATGCAGGATGCAGTTCGTTCAGCGTTTGATGCCGATGGTCCGACACTGATTTATCTCACGCCGGCAATCGCGGGTTAATCCGGCGTCTTTCAAAACTCCGGTTTCGCCCCGCATTACTCCCAACAGCTGACCAGCACCGTCATGCCCTGCGCCGCAATCGTCAGATCGCGCGGCGCGATGCTGCCGGTCTTTTCCGACGCAGTCAGGCTAAGCCCCGCTGATTGCGCCGCTTGCGCGATGGTGTTTGTATCAAGGGCAAAGCTGACATCCTCGGGCAGTTGCGGGCCTTGGGTCGACTTGGGCAACAGCATGCCCACAACATTGCCGCTGACATCAAACACCGGACCGCCAGCATCGCCTTTTTGGGCGATGAGTGACAGGCGGCTCAGGTTTTCTTCGCCCTGCAATCCGCGCACATCGGAAATCTTGCCAAAGGTCAATGTGGCCGCACTCAGTACCCCTTCATAGGAATATCCCGCAACCGACACCTCTGATTGCAGGCGCGGCGCGCCTGTGCCGAACACAGCCACCGCAATCGGGGCGAGGGCGGTGCGCGGCTTGATCACAGCGATGCCGTTTGTTGTATCATCTGCTACGACATCCGCCTCGGTATCGCCGTCGATGGTCACACGGCTACACGATTGCACCGCCTCGGATGTTGTCACAACAGCGCCGCTGGTATTTATGAAAAAACCCGAGCGCGAAATTTTCGGCTGGCGGATTTGCAGCCCTGCAACCAGATCAATCGCCTGTTCGTCAGGGTTGCCAGCGGCGGGATCAAGCACACCGGGCAAGCGCACAAGGCTCTTGGTCATCTCGGTGATCACGCGGCGGCGGCGATCTTCGTCGCCTGCGGGCCAGATCAGCGTAAAGCCCTTGATCTGGCCGTCCTGCAAGGACACCTGCGTCTGGCTGATGATCTGGCCGTTTTCACCGATCAGCTCGAACGAGGTATTGGTACGCTCGCGCGGGCCGGTCAGCGGCACAATTTCAAGCGTCTGCATGATGTCATACAGACCAAACAACGTGTCCTGATCGCCCGCCTGACTGATCAGCAGCACCCGCGCACCAATATCGCCGGTGGCGTTATACTGCGCAAAGGGTGGCTCGTATTCGGCAAAGCCGACCTCGGCGGTGGGCATCAGAATTTCGATTCCGGCATTCTCGTCGCGGACCATTTGCAGGCCCAGACCGTCCAGAACCGCGTTGTATTGCTTGATCAGTGTGGCGCGTTGCAGCGTGGTCAACACGCCGGTTTTCTCGAACCCGTTGGCTTCCTGCCATGCGGCCATCGAATTGCGCGTGCCGCGCCCATAGGCACCGTCAATTGCGGCGTCGTAAAATCCGGCCCATTGCAGGGCCACCTGCAGTAACTTGCGGTCATCGGATGTCAAATTGCGCTCGCTGGCTTGTGCCTCGCGCAGTGTTTCATCTGCGGGTTCCGGAAGGGCCGGAACCTCTGGGATGATGGATTGTTCGGGGGCCACTTCGGTAATGTTCTCGTCTGTTGGCGCAATTGGTTCTGGGTCTGGCAGGTCAACGCTGTCAGGTGCTGAAATCACGCCCTGATTCAAGACGTTCGCGCCCACAGGCCAGAATTGCTGGCGAAAGCGGCTGGAAAGCTGGATAAAACTGTCGCGCGGCACCAGACCGTCATTTACATATTGGCTCAACACAAGGTCGGCATCGGCGCGACGGTAGGGACCAACGGCAATGCCGTACCATCCACCGCCAAGCGAGAACCCGTTCACATCCTGCAACAATGTCGTATAAGCCCGCGCGCGGTCGGTGGCGGCTGCAAGGCTTGGCAATGCCTCGATCTGGACCCAGACGACATCCTCTTGCGATTGCGCCTGTGCGGCAGAAATCAAAGCCAAAGAAAAGGTCAGGCTCATCGCCAAAACCGCAAACAGATTACGCAGGGACACGAACATCATCAGGACAACTACTCTTGCAAACATAAATCCGGCGCACATAAGCAGGAAAGCGCTGCAAATGCCACGGGTTTTAGCCGTGAAATTGTCACAATGGTGCAATTGACCCTGCCGTGCCACACCACTAGGAAAGACGCGCAGGATCAAAGGTCTAGGATGATGTCAGATACACCGGAAAAACCCCGCTCTTTTCAAGCGATCATCCTTGCGCTGCAAAGCTATTGGGCGCGGCAGGGCTGCGCAGTTCTGCAACCCTATGACATGGAAGTGGGTGCGGGCACATTCCACCCCGCGACCACCCTGCGCAGCCTTGGCACGCAGCCTTGGGCCGCCGCCTATGTGCAACCCTCGCGGCGTCCCACCGATGGGCGTTACGGCGAGAACCCCAACCGCTTGCAGCATTACTACCAGTATCAGGTGCTGATCAAACCCAGCCCGCCGAACCTACAAGAGCTATACCTCGGCTCGCTCGCCGCCATCGGCATCAACATGGACCTGCACGATATCCGCTTTGTCGAGGACGATTGGGAAAGCCCGACGCTTGGCGCGTGGGGTCTGGGCTGGGAAGTCTGGTGCGACGGCATGGAAGTCAGCCAGTTCACCTATTTCCAGCAGGTCGGCGGCCATGACTGCCATCCGGTGTCGGGTGAGCTGACCTATGGGCTGGAGCGCCTTGCGATGTACGTGCTGGGCGTCGATCATGTGATGGACATGCCGTTTAACGACCCGGATGCGCCGATCCCGCTGACCTACCGTGATATTTTCAAACAGACCGAAGAAGAATACGCGCGCTGGAATTTTGATGTTGCTAACACCGACGTGCTGTTGCGCCAGTTCGAAGAAGCCGAGGCGCACTGCAAAGTGATCCTGGACGAGGCCCCCGTTGACCCCAAAACCGGCAAGCGCATCATCATGGCGCATCCGGCCTATGACCAATGCATCAAGGCCAGCCACATATTCAACCTGCTCGACGCGCGCGGCGTGATCTCGGTCACGGAACGCCAAGCCTATATTGGACGTGTGCGCAGCTTGGCCAAAATGTGCGCGGATGCGTTTGTACAGACCCGCGCTGGCGGCTGGTCGGAGGATGCCGCATGAGGGCGGTGCAGGTTGTCTGCACCTTTCGCCCAAACGTAAAGTGCGTTTCAATGCACGCCGCAAGGACAGCACAATGAACGGCAAGATTGTAGGAATAGTGATCATGGTCTCAGGCCTTATCGCAGGAATTGCGCTGTATTACCTCCAGGTCTACGGCTTTTACGACGAGGTGTCGGGCGGCGATGTGCAGCTGGTCTCGGTCGTATCCGACCTGCCCGAGCCCATCCCGTTTGACGGGCTGAGCGCGATTGACGCGGACAGTTCTCCGATCCGGTATCGCGCGTGTTTTACCACCAGCTACAGTCTGGCGTTACTGTCAGAAACCTATGTCCTGATCGACGGTGACGCGACCCCGCGCAACGCGCCGGACTGGTTTGACTGCTTTGACGCCGAGGCGATTGGCGAGGCTCTGGAGGCGGGAACCGCTCTTGCTTTTATGGGCCAGAAAAACATTCACTACGGTGTCGACCGGATCGTTGCCATCACCGAGGACGGGCGCGGATATGTGTGGCACGAACTCAATGAATGTGGCGAAAAATCCTATGACGGTACGGTCGTCGGCGAAGCCTGCCCCGAGCGCCCCTGAACCCATCTTAATTTTGCATGACGGGAACCAATGTGGCGGTTCAATCGCTGTCTCGTAGCGGATGGGGATAGACAGTGCCAAGCAACACACATAGCGGCGTCAAATGGATCATGCGGGCCGGATACGGTGCGCGCGGCGCGATTTATATAATGGTTGGTGGTCTGGCACTTTTGGGCGCGTTCAAATCGACCTCTGCGTCGGGTACAAAAGATGCCCTGGTGGCCCTGCGGGATCAACCATACGGTGTTCCGGCGCTCTGGGCGATTGGCGCAGGGTTGCTGGCCTATCTGGTCTGGCGCCTCGTTGCCGGGATTGCGGATGTCGAAGATGAAGGCGATGACGCCAAGGGATTATTTGCACGCTTTGCGCAAATCGTCACGGGCCTGTTGCATGGTATCATTGGCGTGCTGGTGATGGCACTTGCCTGGGGCGGTGAGGGTGGCAGTGGCGGCACATCGCAGGACTGGACGCAGATGTTGATGGCGCAACCGGCTGGACGCATCGTTGTCGGTGTCGCGGCGATCATCGTTTTGGGCGCAGGTGTTTATTATGCGCAAAAAGGATGGCGTGGAACGTATAAATCGCATCTGGCATGCTCACCGTTGACCGAACGCATCGACCCTGTCCTCAAAGCGGGGCTGATCATCTACGGCGTGATGATGGCGCTGATTGCGATCTCACTCGCCTTTGCCGCCATCAACGCCGACCCATCGCAGGCGGGCGGCCTTGGCAAGGCACTGCAAGATCTGCGCAGTGTGGTCTTTGGCCGGTTCCTGCTGGGTGCGGCCGGATTGGGCCTGCTGGCCTTTGCGCTTTATAACTTTGTCGAAGCAGCCTACCGCGTGGTGCCAAAATTCGCGGACCCTGACATTCGCACTTTAATGGATCGGTAAACCGCTGGACCCTTGCGGTGGACCCCGTTAATGAAACACACCAATGACGCGGCCTGTGGGCCGGCAAACAAAGGGTGTTTTCGTGCCAGACTTGCTGATTGAACTCTTCTCCGAAGAAATCCCCGCGCGGATGCAGACCCGTGCGGCGGAAGATCTGCAAAAACTGATGACGAATGGGCTGGTCGAGGCGGGGCTGACCTATGCCTCTGCTGCTGCTTTCTCTACTCCGCGCCGATTGACGTTGGCGATTGAAGGGATGCTGGATGCCTCACCGCGTCAGGTCGAAGAACGCAAAGGGCCACGGGCGGATGCGCCGGAAAAAGCCATCGAAGGGTTTTTGCGCGGTGCGGGCCTGACGCGCGATCAGCTTGAGGAACGCGATACACCCAAGGGTGCGATCCTGTTTGCCAAAATCGAAAAACCGGGCCGCCCGGCGGCAGAGATTGTCGCGGAAGTGCTGGAACAGACGATCCGCACTTTCCCGTGGCCCAAGTCGATGCGCTGGGGCGATGGGTCGCTGAAATGGGTGCGCCCGCTGCATTCGATTGTTTGTGTGATGTCGGCTGATGATGGCGCGGAGGTTGTGCCGTTCAAGTTGGACGGGATTGTCGCTGGGGATGTGACCTATGGCCACCGATTTCTCGCGCCAACCGCGATTAAAGTATCGGGGTTCGAGGATTACGAGGCCAAACTGAAACGCGCCTTTGTGGTGCTGAACGCGAGCGAGCGGGCCGAGACGATCTGGCATGATGCGACCAACATGGCGTTTGCCAGTGGCATGGAAGTGGTCGAGGATGCTGGGCTTTTGGCCGAGGTTGCGGGCTTGGTCGAATGGCCCGTGGTCCTGATGGGGCCGATTGGCGCGGATTTCCTAGCGTTGCCGCCAGAGGTTTTGCAAACCTCGATGCGCGAGCATCAAAAGTTTTTCTCGGTGCGCAACAGCAAGACGGGGCGGATTGAGAAATTCATCACCGTCGCCAACCGCACGACCGCCGATCAGGGTGCGACCATCCTTGCGGGCAATGAAAAAGTGCTGGGTGCGCGGTTGTCGGATGCCAAGTTTTTCTGGGAAAATGACCTGCGCGTGGCGAAGTCCGAGGCGGGCATGGCGACTTGGGTTAAAGCACTTGAAAACGTGACCTTCCACAACAAGCTTGGCACGCAAGCCGAGTTGATCGAACGCATGGCCGTGTTGGCGCGCGAATTGGCCCCGATGGTGGGTGCCGATGCGGATGAAGCAGAGCAGGCAGCGCGTTTGGCCAAGGCTGATTTGTCGTCCGAGATGGTCTATGAATTCCCCGAACTACAGGGCTTGATGGGCAGTTATTATGCCAAGGAAGCCGGTTTCAGCGAGGCCATCGCCGCCGCCGCCAAAGAACACTATGCGCCGCTGGGGCCGTCCGATGATGTACCAACAGCACCCGTGTCGGTGGCCGTGGCACTGGCCGAAAAGATCGACAAGCTGACCGGGTTTTGGGCGATTGATGAGAAGCCTACGGGGAGTAAAGATCCGTTTGCTTTGAGAAGGGCGGCGCTGGGGGTTATAAGGATATTGGTTGAGAATGATCTGAGATTTAGTCTCCTAACCTCTCTAAGGGTTGGATTCAGGTGGCACGCTGAAGCTGCTATTGGGAGATTATACAAATACACTGGTGACGACCTCTCGGACGATGAGGCACGTGAGTTCAGAGCTAGCGCGAAGATTTTGGTCGAGAAAATGGATGCGAACATTGCTACGAAAGCGAAAACTCTAACATTAAATGAACTTAACCTCATCTCCTTCCTCCACGACCGCCTCAAAGTCTACCTCAAAGACCAAGGCGTCCGCCACGACATCATCGACGCCTGCATCGCCATGCCGGGCAACGACGACTTAACCCTCCTCGTCAAACGCGCCAAGGCGCTGTCGGAAACCCTCAAAACCGACGACGGTGAAAACCTGATCCAAGGCTTCAAACGCGCCAACAACATCCTGACGCAGGCCGAAGAAGCCGACGGCGTAGAATACTCCTACGGCGCGGATATAAAATTCGCGGAAACCGACGAAGAACGCGCGCTCTTCAAAGCCCTTGACGCTGCCGAGGCCAAAATCACCCCCGCGATGGCGGCCCAGGATTTCACCACCGCGATGTCCGCCATGGCCACCCTGCGCGCGCCCGTGGATGCGTTTTTCGAGGCGGTGCAGGTCAACAGTGACAACACCATTGTGCGCCGCAACCGCCTCAACCTGCTGTCGCGGATCCGCATGATCTGTACCTCTGTGGCGGACCTGACCAAGATTGACGGGTAAGGTGGCGGCACCCGCCACCACATCCCTTGTCACACTGCGATTTCACCCTATGCTGCACCTGAAATCTAAAGGTGCCGCAGTGCAGAAAAACCGTGGAAAATAACCCAGACACCACCCTTGTGACCGAAACCGCACCGATCGCCAATGAAACCCATGGCGGGCGGGCGAAATGTCTGCAACGTCTGGTGCGGCTTGACCTGCCTGTGCCGCGCACGGTCGCGTTGTCGTTCAGTGCGGTGCACAAAATCGGCAAGGGTCATCTGCCCGATGTGCATGCCGTGGTGGCGCAATTCCCCGACGGTGCGCTGATGTGTGTGCGCCCGTCCAGCGAAGACCCCGATTGGGGCGGTCCGGGTGCGGTGCTGAACATCGGCATCAACGATGCGGGGTTTGCCGAGCTTTGTAAAACGATTGGCGAGGCTCCGGCGGCAGCACTTTATACGCGTTTCGTGCAGTCTTATGCCGTCAACGTCGCCCGCCTTGACCCCGATATGTTCGACGATGTCGCAGGCGAGGGCCGCGAGGCACTGGATCAATCGCTGCGCGCCTACGAGGCCGAGACGGAAGAGCCATTCCCGCAAGACCCGGCAGTGCAGCTGACGGCGGTTTTGCGTTCAATGGCCCGCGCCTGGGATGGCACATCGGCACGTCTGTTGCGGCAGGCCAAAGGTGCGCCCGTTGATGCGGGTCTGGGCCTCGTCGTGCAGCAGATGGTGTTCGGCATCGGCAACGGTCAGTGTGGATCAGGCGTGTTGCAACTGGTCGACAGTGATACGGGCCTGCCGCAGATCACGGGCCGCTATCTTTGCCAAAGCCAGGGGCGCGATGCGCTGCAAGGCGATGCGGCGACAATGTATCTGACCCGCGATCCGCGTGGGCCATCATTGGAAGAAGCGGTGCCGGAGGCATTCGCGACCCTCAAAACCCATGCGGCCTTGATGCGCGCCAAGTTGCGCGCCGAAATGCAGGTCGAATTTGTGATTGAAGACGGTTCTGTCCATATCCTTGACGGCATGTTGGTGTCGCGGTCATCGCGCGCCGCCGTTCGGATCGCCGTGGCACTTGCCGATGAGGGCATTATCAGCCGCGAGGAGGCTCTGATGCGGGTCAAGCCGCGCACCCTGACCGAATTGTTGCACCGCCAGATTGATCCGTCGGTCAAACGCGACGTGATCGGGCGCGGTATTGCCGCCAGCCCCGGTGCGGCGACGGGTAAAATCGTGTTTTCAGCGACCGAAGCACAGGCCTGCGCCTCTCGCGGCGAACCGTGCATTCTGGTGCGCCGCGAAACCAGCCCCGAGGATATTCGCGGGATGCACGCGGCCCACGCCGTGCTGACAGAGCGTGGCGGCATCACCAGCCATGCCGCCGTGATCGGGCGCGGGATCGGCCTGCCCTGTGTGGTGGGCGCGTCGAACCTGCGGTTCGAGATGACCAAGAAACGGCTGACCGCGCGCGATGGCCGGGTGTTTGTGGCAGGCGACGAGATTACGGTCGATGGCACCTCGGGCGAAATTCTGGCAGGTGCTGCCAATATGCAAGAGGCGGCATTGGACGAGACATTCCAGCGGCTGATGGAGTGGGCGGAGGATGCCGCAGACATCGGTATCCGTGCCAACGCCGACACCCCCGCCGATGCGCAAACCGCGCGTAATTTCAACGCGCACGGCATCGGGTTGTGCCGCACGGAACATATGTTCTTTGATAATGGCCGCCTGACCGTGATGCGCGAAATGATCTTTGCCGAAACAAGCGAGGATCGCCGCGCGGTGCTGGAACGTCTGTTGCCGATGCAGCGCGATGATTTCATTCAGCTTTTCCGCATCATGCAGGGCCAGCCGGTGTGTATTCGTCTGTTGGACCCGCCGTTGCACGAGTTTTTGCCTGCCGACAAAGCGGGCCAGCGCGAGTTGGCCGAAGCGCTTGACCTGCCGCTGTCCGATGTGGTGCGGCGTATCGAGGCGATGACCGAATACAACCCGATGCTGGGCCTGCGCGGCGTTCGTCTGGGTGTGACCTTGCCCGAGATTTACGAGATGCAGGCGCGGGCGATTTTCGAGGCCACCGTCGAGGTCAGCCGTGATGGTGATGTGGTTGTACCCGAGATCATGATCCCGCTTGTAACGGCGCGGCGCGAGGTCGAGCTGGTCAAAACCGCGGTCGATGCGGTTGCAGTTGCGGTGCGCAACGAGACGGATGCGACGTTTGATTACCGGCTTGGCGTGATGGTCGAAACCCCGCGCGCCGCACTGCGGGCGGCGGAAATTGCACCCTATTGTGCGTTTTTGAGTTTCGGGACCAATGACCTGACCCAGATGACCTACGGGTTGTCGCGCGATGATGCGGGACGGTTCATGTCGGACTATGTCCAGCAGGGTGTTTTCCCCGAGGATCCGTTTCATGTGCTTGATGTGGACGGCGTGGGCGAGTTGCTGCAACTGGGTGCGACACGGGGTCGTGCGGCACAACCGGGCATCACTTTGTCGATCTGCGGAGAGCATGGCGGCAACCCCGAAATCAATCGAATTTTGCCGTGCGGCAGGCTTTGATTACGTTTCATGCTCGCCTTTTCGCGTTCCGGTAGCACGGCTCGCGGCGGCGCAGTTGGCGATCAAGCACAAGATCGGGTAGGGCACACAGGCTGCTTGCGCTATGCGTTGACCCTGTGCGCGGCTTTTCGCGTAACACAGCCCCTTGGGTTTACGCAAAGCCACTTGTTGGTTAAGCGGCCCGAAGCATTAACAACATAAAGAGGCGCTACATGCGTTTGCTTCGGGTGACATCTTTCGCGCTGCTGATTGCAGCAATTTCCGCTTTGCCGTTTGCGGCATCTGCCAATTCCGAGGCCGCCCAAGGGCTGGCGCGGATCGAGGCGCAGGGGCTTAAATCGACAGGCTCCAAACGGTTGAGAGCGATGATTACCCCCCCGATTGTTGCCCCCTCATCTGTGCAGTATTCACGCAGCTGGATAGACGCACAGCCCAAGGCGCGCGGCAGCGAAGAATGGCGGTGTTTGTCAGAGGCGCTTTATTTCGAGGCTCGCGGCGAGACAATCAAAGGCCAGTTCGCTGTGGCAGAAGTGATCATGAACCGCGTGAAAAGCGCGCGGTTCCCCGGATCGCTGTGCGGTGTGATCCATCAGGGCACGGGCAAAAAGTACGGTTGTCAGTTCACTTATACCTGTGATGGCAACAAGGAAGTGATTGCCGAGCCGCGCGCATTTTCGCAGGTCGGCAAGGTCGCCCGCGCGATTTTGGACGGCAAGGCACCCAAGTTGACCGATGGTGCCACACATTACCATACCACTGCGGTGAACCCGAACTGGGCGAACGTATACACCAGAACGGCCCGCATCGGCGACCACCTGTTCTACCGCCACACTTACCGTTCGGCGTCTAATTAAGCCAAAGACGTTTTCGCGGGCTGGTCTGGCGTTTCCGCGCCTGCTAACCGGGGGGCATCGGCTAGGGTAGCCGTAAAATTGAACATTGCGAAAGCCTTTCCCATGTCCGACGAAGTCAGTCTTGCCTTTGCGCACCCCTCAGAGCGCGCCGAAGCGATGGCAGGGGAGGATGTGCTGGACCGCATTTCCCTGCGCGACCATATCGTCGAAGTCGAGATTGGCGCGTTTCAGGCCGAGCGCGGCGTCACCCAGCGCATTTGTTTCAATGTTGTGGTCGAGGTGCAGCCGCTTACCGGACCGATTGATGACGATGTCGACCGGATTCTATCCTATGACCGTGTGACCGAAGCCATCGCGTTCGAGCTGGCCGATGAACGGTTGAACCTGCTCGAGACTTTGGCCGAACGGGTGGCAGAGCGGATTTTGCTGCAACCGCAGGCCATGCGGGTGTTTGTGCGGATCGAAAAACTGGACCGTGGCCCCGGAGCCTTGGGCGTCGAAATCATGCGCGCGCGCAACGGGGCTTTGCCTTCAGGGCTGTCGCAAGGCAATGTGCCGCACCCCGAACTGGTCTATCTCAGCAATGCCGCCATCGGGTCGCCGCACCTCAAGGGATGGCTTGACCAGCTTGAAGGGTTGGGCAGGCCGCTGATCCTTTGTGTGGGGGCCAGCGCCGATGCGCCCGCGCCGCAGGTGCGGCACCGCATGGCGCAACGCCGGATTGATCTATTGGCGATCGAACAAAATGCATGGGTACTGGCGGCGAAAGACAACCGTTGCGTCGTGGTCGAGACCCGTACCGAATTGGACTGGGCGATGAAAAACGGCCAGACCTGTGTCTGGGCACCTTCCAAGATGGTGCTGGATGCAGTCGATACGCCGTCGGCGCAACCGCGTGATGCCGTTGCTTTGGCGGCATGGTTTGCGGCGACGTTCGATGCGCAGGAAATGCTGGTAATTGGCGCGGAATTGCCCGGTGCGGCGTCGGTGCCTTTGCGTGCTGTACCGGTTGACCAGAGCGTACTGTGACCCGCGACCGTCTGTATTATAGACCATTGGTTCAGGTTGATGCGGCGCGCCCCGATGCGGCTTTGACCTTGGGGGGTGGTTGGGCATGGTTCACCCATATCGAGGTGCTGGCGCGGGGGCAGGCGGCGCGCGTCATCGCAGTGCGTGACGCGCCAGTCGATGCTTTGGCGATTTTGACTGCGAAACGCCCCGATATTGCGGGCGTGTCGATGTCCCAGCCGCGTGTGATGGGCATCCTGAACGCGACACCAGACAGCTTTTCCGACGGGGGCGTGAATGCAGCGGCGCAAGATGCCGTGGCATCGGGTATCACGATGCAAACCGCCGGTGCGGACCTGCTGGATGTGGGTGGCGAATCCACCCGTCCGGGCGCGGTAACTGTGAGTGTCTCTAACGAAATCGCCCGTGTTGTCCCCGTGATCAAAGGTCTGCGCGCGTCGGGCGTCACTTGCCCGATTTCTATTGATACGCGCAAGGCGGCGGTCGCACAGGCGGCGCATCTTGCGGGGGCCGCTTTGATCAATGATGTGTCCGGTTTCACCTATGACACTGCCCTCGCACCTTATGCGGCGGCGCAGGATTTGCCGGTCTGTGTGATGCATGCCTTGGGTGATCCGGCGACAATGCAACAAGATCCACAGTATGAAAACGTCCTGTTGGATGTCTATGATTTTCTGGAAACCCAAATCACGACGCTGGTGGCGCAAGGCATACCGCGCAGCCGCATTATTGCGGACCCCGGTATCGGGTTTGGCAAAACCATGCCGCACAATCTGGCACTGCTGGCCCGGCTTGGTCTGTTCCACGGATTGGGCGTGCCGATCCTGCTGGGGGCATCTCGCAAGCGGTTTATCGGTACAATTGGCAAGGCCCCGCAGGCAACAGACCGCGCACCGGGATCGATTGGCGTGGCACTGGCCGCACTGGGCCATGGTATTCAAGTGCTGCGTGTGCATGATGTGGCGCAAACAATGCAGGCAATAGCACTTTGGCGTGCGGCCATCACAGGGACAGAATAATGAGTAAACTCTTTGGCACCGACGGCGTACGCGGCACGGCAAATGTTCACCCTATGACCGCCGAGATGGCGTTGCGTATCGGTGCGGCGGTGGGGCGCTATTTCAGGCGCGACAATTCTGCGGCACACCGCGTGGTGATCGGCAAGGACACGCGGCTGTCGGGCTATATGTTTGAGAACGCGCTGACGGCGGGTCTGACCAGTACCGGCATGAACGTGCTGCTGCTTGGTCCGGTGCCGACGCCGGCAGTCGGGCTTTTGACCCGCTCGATGCGGGCCGACCTTGGTGTGATGATTTCCGCAAGCCACAATCCGGCGCATGACAACGGGATCAAGTTTTTCGGGCCCGACGGTTTCAAGCTGTCCGACGAGGCCGAGGCCGATATCGAGGCATTGGTTGCGGCTGGGGTTGATCCGACGCCAGCCGACGAGATTGGCCGCGCCAAACGTATCGACGACGGCCGCCACCGCTATATCGAGCGCGTCAAAACTTCATTTCCGCGCCAGATGCGGCTTGATGGTTTGAAGGTTGTGATCGACTGCGCCAATGGGGCCGCGCACCGTGTTGCTCCGGAAACGCTGTGGGAATTGGGTGCGGAAGTCATTTCGCTGGGGGTTAGCCCCTCGGGCTACAACATCAACGAAGGCTGCGGATCGACGCACCCGCAAGCCGCCGCCGATATGGTGCGGGCGCATAAGGCACATGTCGGCATTTGTCTGGACGGGGATGCGGACCGTGTGATTTTGCTGGATGAAAACGGCAAAGTTGGCGACGGGGACCAGTTTATGGCATTGATGGCCGCGCGCTGGGCGTCCGAGGACCGGCTCAATGGCCGTGCGCTTGTGGCCACGGTCATGAGCAATCTGGGGCTAGAGCAGTTTTTGCAGGCCCGTGATCTGCGGCTCGAGCGGACCAGCGTCGGCGACCGCAATGTGGTCGGGCGGATGCGCGAAGGCGGCTTTAACCTTGGCGGTGAACAATCGGGTCACATCGTGATGCTGGATCATGCGACAACGGGCGACGGGTTGATGGCAGGCCTGCAGTTTCTGGCGGAAATGGTGCAGTCCGGCAAGCCGTCGTCGGAGTTGTTGCACCAGTTCGAGCCGGTGCCGCAACTGTTGAAAAACGTGCGGTTTGATGTTGGTCAATTGCCGCTGGATGACGCCCATGTGCAGGCGTCGATTGCACAGGCCGAGGCCGATCTGGCGGGCAAGGGGCGGTTGTTGATCCGCGCGTCGGGAACAGAACCGCTGATCCGCGTGATGGCTGAACACGAAGATGCCGGGCTGATGGAAGCGGCGGTGGACAGTGTTGTGGGTGCGGTCGAGCAGGCGGTTCAGGTTTAGCGCCGCGCCGTGAACAGACGTTTAAGCGCGCCGTATTGGCTTAACCCAACCCCCGCAAGGATCAGCGCCATCGCATAGATCAGTGAGGGCGGCAGCGGTTCGGACAAGATCAGCGCGCCCAGAACAACGGACCAGACCGGCACCTGATAATTGACCAGCGACATGAACACCGGACCTGCGCTGCGCACCACCAGTACGCGCAAAAAGTTTGCAGCAGCCGTTGGCACAAGGCCCAGAAACGCCAGTACCATCAGGATTTTGGGCGAGGGCATTGGCGGCGGCCCTTCGACGATAAAGGCCATCGGGATCGCGACAGTGCCGCCGATAATCAACAGCACCGTGGCAAGGCCGACGGGGTCCACAACCGGCAGGCGGCGCATCAGGATCGAGCTTACTGCATAAAAGGATGCCGCCCCGACACAGGCCATGCGGCCCGGCAGTTCCAGCGTCGTGCCTGTGCTTTCGAACGCCTGACCGCCGATCAGGATCACGACACCGCAAAACCCTACAAGAAACCCCAGCGATTTGCGCCATGTGATACGTTCCCCCGGCACCAGAAAATGCGCCAGAGGCAGGACGATCAGCGCGACAGAGGCCATTGAAACCCCTGCAAAACCTGACGTGACATATTGCTGGCCCCACGCCAGCAACGAGAACGGCACGGCGGAGCTGGCCATGCCAATGAACAGCAAGGCTGCGATCTGGGGCCTTGCAGGGCGCGCTTTGAACAGGGAAAACCCGCGCAAGCCCCAGATCAGACCCATGATGATCGCGGCAAACCCGATGCGTGACGCGGCAAGCCAGAAAGGCGTCATGCCGGTCAATGCGACTTCGGTAACGAGAAACGTACCGCCCCAGATGAACGCCAACAAGATGACCATAAACCAGTTCATGGGGGTGATGTTCGGGCTTTGGGTCATGTCGAACCTTTGGAAATTACAGTGCAACTGAGCCATGCCCGCGTTGCGATATTGGAACTTTTGCGTGCCTGGACGGGTTGTTTACCCAATATGGAACGGAAACAAGGAGATATATAATGGACTGGACATCACTCGTGACGTTTTTAGCCGTCATCACTTTGGGTGCAGGCGTCGTTGTGGCGCTGATCAGCCAGCGCAAGACGGAACAGCGGATGGCTAATCCGGACGCACCAAAATCGACACTGGCCAAAGATGCGCCGTCGGATAAAAAACCTGCTGACGTATAATTTCCGGTAGGCGATCAAAAGGCCCGGTTTTTGTCCGGGCCTTTTGCTGTGATGCCTGACGTCAGATGCGCCTTAGTTCTTGGCCTTATCGACCATCTTGCCCGCAGAAATCCACGGCATCATTTCGCGCAACTTGGCACCGACCTGTTCGATCTGGTGCTCGTCGTTGATGCGGCGCGTTGCCTTGAACGAGGGCTGGCCGACGGCGTTTTCCTGCATGAAATCACGCACGAATTTGCCGTTCTGGATATCGGTCAGAACCGCCTTCATCTTTGCCTTGGTCTCGTCGTAAGGCAGGATGCGCGGCCCAGAGACGTATTCGCCGTATTCGGCGGTGTTCGAGATCGAATAGTTCATGTTGGCGATGCCGCCTTCATAGATCAGATCGACGATCAGTTTGACCTCGTGCAGACATTCGAAATAGGCCATCTCCGGTGCATATCCAGCTTCGACCAATGTCTCGAAACCCATACGGATCAGCTCAACCAAGCCACCGCACAGAACGGCCTGTTCACCGAACAGATCGGTTTCACATTCTTCGCGGAAGTTCGTCTCGATGATGCCCGAACGCCCGCCACCGATGGCAGAGCAATAGGACAGACCGATTTCCAGCGCCTTGCCGGATGCGTCTTTGTCGACGGCAACAAGGCAGGGCACGCCGCCGCCTTTGGTGTATTCGCCGCGTACGGTATGACCGGGGCCTTTGGGGGCCATCATGATCACGTCGATGCCTTCTTTTGGCTCGATCAGGCCGAAATGCACGTTCAGGCCGTGGGCAAATGCGATGGCCGCACCCGGACGGATGTTGTCATGGACGTATTTTTTATAGGTTTCGGCCTGCAATTCATCGGGCATGGTGAACATGATCACGTCGGCCCAGGCGGCGGCGGCGGCGATTTCCATTGTCTTGAGGCCTTCGCCTTCGGCTTTTGCTTTGGATTTGGAGCCTTCGCGCAGGGCGACAACGAGGTTTTTCGCACCGGAATCACGCAGGTTCAGCGCATGGGCGTGGCCTTGGGAGCCATATCCGAGGATGGCGACTTTTTTGTCTTTGATCAGGTTAACGTCGCAGTCACGGTCATAATAAACACGCATTTTTGGGCGGTCCTTTTGATTGATTATTCTCTGGGGCGAACATACCCAGTGTCGCGCGATTGGCCACAGGTGTTTTGCGGGTATTTTCCGCAGGATGAATATGATAATGCGCACAAAGCCGCAATATTGGAAAAATCATGCTTGATGACGTGGATCGCAGATTATTGCGCTATTGGCAGGCAGAGCCAAGCCTGAGCCCCGGCGAGTTGGCAGACCGGTGTGGTATGACACCGGGCAAGGCGGCGCGGCGGATTGCCAAGCTGCAAGAGGATGGGATTTTTCGCGGTGTCGGTGCGGTGATCGACTGGGCCGCGCTTGGTTATGCGGTCGAGGTCAGTCTGCGGATTACGCTGGATAAGACTCAAGGCAATGCGTTTGACACATTCATGGCGCAGGCCCGCAAGGTGCCAGAGGTTATCGAATTGCAGACGTTTCTGGGCCGCGTCGATGTGCGCCTGTCGATCATTGCCCGCGACATGGGCCATTATCAGCAGATTTACCGCGGTTCGATCCTGACCCTGCCGCATATCGCGGACATCGAAGCGTTGATGCAGGTGGCGCGGATCAAGTCGGATCAGGGGTTGCCGCTGTGATTGACGTTGATGATATCGACCGCCGGATCATCCGTGCGTTGGTGCGCGATGCCAGCCAGAGCGCCAGCGCCCTGGGGCGGCGGTTCGGACTGTCGCAACCTGCGACATGGCGGCGGATCAGGCGGCTGGAGGAGGCGGGCGTGATCAAAGGGCGGCGGTTGCATCTGAACGCAGAGGCGCTCGGGTTCGGGGTCACCGTGTTTCTGGGCGTAAAACTTGCCACCAAAGGCCGCGTCAGTCTGGATGATTTCGAGCGCGCGGTGGTGGCGATCCCCGAGGTGCAGACGGTCGAGCATATGTTGGGCATGTATGATTACCGCCTTCGCGTGGTGGCGCGCGATCTGCCGGATTTCGAGCGGGTGTTGCGGCGGAGGATCATGACGTTGCCGGGGGCAGGGGAAGTCGAGGCGAATGTGTTGCTGAGCGAGGAGCGTTTGCCGGGGCCGCTTTGAAAACGTGGGTTGCACCCACCCTCGTGTTTGGATGTAAGGTGGGTGCAACCCACGCATTGAGGAGCGCGCAGATGAGCATGGTTGACCCGGACGGATTGATGGAATTTTCGGTGGTCTTTACCGACCGTTCTCTGAACAGCATGTCGGCCAGCTTTCAACAGGTGATGCGCGATATCTCCGCGCTGATGCGCGAGGTCTATAACGCCGATGCGGTGGCCTTGGTCCCCGGCGGTGGGACGTTTGGCATGGAAGCCGTCGCCCGCCAGTTTGCCCGCGACAAGGACGTGCTCGTCGTGCGCAACGGCTGGTTCTCCTACCGCTGGAGCCAGATCATCGAGACCGGCGGCCTGACCAAAAACGCAACCGTGATGAAGGCGCGTCAGCAGGGCAACGGGGCTGTCACGCCTTTCGCGCCTGCACCGATTGACGATGTAGTGGCTGCGATCCGCGATCAGAAACCCGCCGTTGTGTTTGCCCCGCATGTCGAAACCAGCGCAGGCATGATTTTGCCGGATGATTATATCACTGCCATGGCTGCGGCCGCGCATGAGGTGGACGCGCTGCTGGTGCTGGATTGTATCGCATCGGGTTGCGCATGGATTGATATGAAGGCGCTTGGTGTCGATGTGTTGATTTCGGCCCCGCAAAAAGGCTGGAGCGCGTCACCCTCTGCTGGATTGGTGATGATGTCTGAACGGGCCGAGGCGCGGTTGAGCGAGACGCAATCGGACAGTTTTGCGATTGATCTGGGCAAATGGCGCAGCATCATGAAAGCCTATGAAGAGGGGGGCCATGCCTATCACGCGACGATGCCCACCGATGCGTTGCGAGTGTTTCGCGATACGATCCTTGAGACCAAGGACTACGGGTTCGAGCGCCTGAAAGAGGCGCAGTGGCGCTTGGGCGATGGCGTGCGGTCAATGTTGGCAGAGCGGGGCGTTGTGTCGGTCGCGGCCCAAGGGTTCGGCGCGCCGGGCGTGGTCGTGAGCTATACCGACAATCCGGATGTCAAATCAGGCAAGGCTTTTGCGGCCAAGGGTATGCAGATCGCGGCGGGTGTGCCGTTGCAGGTCGGAGAGCCCGAAGGGTTCAGCACCTTCCGGTTGGGGCTGTTCGGGTTGGACAAGCTTTATGATGTGGATGCAACGCTGAACCGGTTGGCGGGGGTGATGGACGAGGTTTTGTGAGGACGGGATGCAACACGCCTGCACCTTACGGGGCAGGTGGGTAAAGTGGGCGCATCGCCCACGCCGTCTTACCGCATCCCAAGGCCGATCTGCATCAGCATCCTGCGCACCGGTGCCATCGCGTAAAGCGCGTTCAGCCCTGCTGCACGGGCATCGCGGGCCACTTCGCTGCTGGCTTGCGAGGCGCGGTTCAGCAGGTCGATGCCGCGCACGCGCAGTTGAATATCGGGGTATCGCGCGGTGTGATAGGCATCAAGCATTGCCGCATCCCCCAAAGTGTCGGGGTTGGCTTGGGCCAATTCCAGCAGTGTTGCGAGATCATTCAGCGACATGTTCAGCCCTTGTGCCCCGATGGGGGGCAGAACATGGGCGGCCTCGGCAATCAGGGCGATGCGCTGGCCTGACAATCGCGTGGCGTACTGGCTGATGATCGGCCAGACCGCGCGCGGGGTGACGAGCGTGAGCGGGCCAAACAGGTGGCAGGACCGTTGCGACATCTCGGCTTCGAACGCCGCAACATCGGCCTCGGCGCGCGCCATCGTGGCAGCACCGTCATCCATCCACACCACCGCCGAACAAGGCATCCCGTTGCGATCCGGCAGCGGCACGAGCGTAAACGGCCCGCCGCTGCGGTGAATTTCGGTCGAGATATTGTGATGCGGGACTTGGTGGGTGACGGCAAAAGCCAGTGCTTTTTGACCGTAACGCCGCGTGCTGACATCTATGTTTGCCGCCGCGCGCATCGGGCTGTTGCGGCCATCGGCGGCAATCACCAGCTTTGTCGAAATACGGCTGCCATCCGTCAGGCCGACCCGCGCCGATGCGGTGCGCGTGAACAGGTTTGTCGTGCCGGTGCCAGGGCGAAAATCGACATTGGGCAATTCGCTCAAACGGTCCAGCAGGGCGCGGCGCAGCAGCCAGTTGGGAAAGTTCCATCCAAACGGCTGGTCCGAAATCTCGGACGCGTCAAATTCGCGGGTGACGCGCGGCTCGCCCTCGGGCCCGCCTGCGTCGACAATGCGCATGATCTGCAATGGCGCGGCGTGGGGGGCCAGATGTTGCCAGATGCCCGCCGCCTCAAGCACGCCGCGCGCCGGTTGCAGCATTGCGGTCGACCGCATATCGGCACCCGGCGCAGTTGCATCGGTCACGGGCGGGGCCGGATCGACGCAGATCACATCAAACCCCGCCGTGCCAAAGGCCGCCGCTGCGGTCAGGCCCGCAATGCCGCCGCCGGAAATCAGAATGTCACAATCAAATGTCATATGCTGCACCTAGTGCAAAAGCTGTTTGAGGAAAGCGGCCAGATCATCGGTGTGGTATTGAACATGCAGACCCATATCGCGTTCGGGGGCCACATGCACCGTGCGCATGCCCATGGCGTGCGGGGCGGCAAGGTTGCGGGCGTCGTCCTCGAACATGGCGGATGTCAATGGGTCCAGCCCGTCAATACCAAACACGGTATCAAAGGCGCTGCGTTCGGGTTTGGGTAAAAATCCCGCGTGTTCAACGCCGTAGACCGCATCAAACAGGTCTGACAAACCGCGCGCGTCCAACACCCGCTGGGCATAAGGCGCACATCCGTTGGTATAGACAATGCGCCGCCCCGGCAGGGCGCGGATGGTGCAGGCGAGATCAGGATCGGGTGTCAGGCTGTGCATGGGAATATCGTGCACATCGACAAGATACCCCTCGGGGTCGATGCCGTGTTCGCGCATCAAACCTGATAGAGTGGTGCCATAGGTGTGCCAGTAATGCAGGCGCAAACGGTCGGCCTCGGCCTGATCCACGCCCAGCACATCCATCACCCAGGCGGTCATGCGAACCTCGATAAGGTCGAACAGCCGCGCGGAGGGCGGGTATAACGTGTTGTCCAGATCAAAAACCCAAGTCTGGACGTGAGAGAATGCATCGCGTGACATGGCATGTTGGTAGGAGGTTAAACGAAGCTGTGCAAGAGAGCGGGGTTGCGCAAAAGGACGCGGGCGCTAGGGTAGCGAAGCTTTTAGGATGATTGCCGATGCCTGCACCAAAACATGCCCCTAAACCGGGCCCGACCGATGCCTATTCGATGATTTTGGATGCCATTGATATCGGGCTTTACCGCCCTGGTGACCGCTTGGTGGAAAACGAGCTTGCCGAGCGGTTTGGCGTGTCGCGCACGCCGGTGCGCGAGGCCTTGCAGCGGCTCGAGACGCAATCGCTTTTGGCGCGCGACGGCCGCAGTCTGATTGTGGCCTCGCTCGATCATAACCAGACGGCAGAGTTATATGTGGTGCGCGGCGAGCTGGAAGGGTTGGCCGCGCGGTTGGCTGCCCGCCACGCCACGGTCGAGGAAGTGCGCGTGCTGCGCGATATGGTCGAGCAGGACAATGTGCTGACCGGTGATCCCGGCGCATTGGCACGGGCGAACCGGCGGTTTCACAAACAGCTCCATCTGGCCTCGCACAACCGTTATCTGGTGCAACAACTGGATTTGGTGCACCGGTCCATGGCGCTGATGGCGACCTCGTCGCTGGCCGTCGAGGGGCGCGGCGCGATTGCGCAGGCCGAGCATGACCGCATTGTCGCGATGATCGAGGCGCGCGACGAGGACGGTGCCGATGATGCCTTGCGCACGCATATTTCGGTGGCGTTCATGACACGTCTCAAGCAAGAAGCGGTGCGGCGCGAGGAAGAATAAGGTGCTGTTTCAAAGCGTTATTTCTGCGGATGAGGTTCTATGCCGTGTTCGGTCTTGTCCCAATAGAACGGGCTGACCACAAATTCGTATAACCCTTTGTAAGCTGCAAGGCTGCCCATCGGAAAATAGAGCGGTGTGGTCAGAACCCAAGGTAGCAAACACCGGTGGTCCTGTCCCGATACGGCGACCATTGCGATCGACAGGCTGAGGACTTCGGCGCATAAAAAACACAGCGCCATGGCCCACATCACCGGTGCGCCCAGGGTGAGTGCAACCGGATGGGTGATGCCAAACAGGGTGACGCCAAACGACCACAACAGCGGCGCGCAGATGAATTGCGAGAACGTGGCAAGCAGCAGCGTTTGCACACCGATGAACCGCATCCAGCCCAGATCGCGGAGCAAGGCGGCAGGATCACGCATGTGAACGCACCATGTGATCAAAAAGCCCTTGAGCCAGCGCGAGCGTTGCTTGACCCACGGCCAGGCGCGACAATTGGCTTCCTCATAGGTGACGGTGTGCAGAAGTTCGGTAACATAGCCCTGACGCGCCAGCCGAACGCCCAAATCCGCATCCTCGGTGACATTATGCGCGTCCCAGCCGCCGAGTTTCTCCAGCGCATCCCGGCGGAAGAACAAGGTTGTACCGCCCAGCGGAATGACAAACCCGAGCCGCGCAAGACCGGGCAGGATCATCCGCCACCATGTTGCGTATTCAATTGTAAAACAACGCGAAATCCAGTTTGTGCCGGTGTTGTAGTAATCCAGTATCCCTTGCAAACAGGCGACGTTTTCGGGTGCATGCTGAAACCGTGCTGCAACACGTTCAAGCTGGTCTGGTTCGGGGGCGTCCTCTGCATCCCAGACGCCCACGATGCTGCCTTGGCAAAAATCGAGTGCATAGTTCAACGCACGGGGTTTGGTGGTCAGCTTGCCCGCCTCGGGCACTTCGATCACGCTGATCCAGTCGGGTAAGGGCGTACGTGCGATGGTGTCGCGGGTGACAGTGTCGCCTTGCTCCAGCACCAAAACCACATCGAGCTGCGCTTTCGGGTAGGTCAACAGCGCCAGTCGCGCCAGCAGTGCGCCCGCGATTTCCTTTTCCTTCAGCAGCGGCACCAGCATCGAAATCCGCGGGAGGCGCTGGGGCGGGGTGTCAGGGTCAGTGACGTCAGGCCCCGCGTGCACCGTCTGGAACATCTGCGACCAGAACGCTGCGGCCTTGAGTGCTGTGCTCATCATCAGGGTGACAAAAGCCCAGAGCATCGCAATCGTGATCGTCCACAGCGGGGCAAGGACCAGGGCCAAGGCGCAGACCGCCAGAACCGCCAAGGCCCAAATCTTGCGGGAATGACCGCCCAATTCCCATGTGCGGCAGCTGTGCTCGGGGGCGACGCGGGTTGCGGCCTTTTCGGCCAGACTGTCCCCGTACAGGCGACTGATATGGCTTTGCACCTGCGCCAGCTCTGCAATCACGGGCAATATCTGGTGTCCGGCAAGCCCCATTTCGCTGCGCAGTGCCTCGAACTGGTCGGGGCGGTGGGTGGCGACCAGAACGGTATCGCCCATCTTCATCCATGGAACGGCCTGATACTTTAGGCAGATGTCAGCGGGAATGTATTTTGCAAGCCGCAGCGCGGGCGGATCAATGTCCAGATCGACACGTTGTGCATTGTATTGGCGCGACAGGGCGGCAAGCACATCTGCGCGGCTGATCAAGCCTTCGGCAACCAGAATCTCGCCAAGGGGGGCGTCAAGACGGCATTGCAGGTCCAGTGCATGCACCAGATCCTGGGCGTCAATCAGACCTTCATTCACCAGATAACGGCCCAGCGGCAACCGCTGCGGCGTGGGCGTTGCAACCTGCGGTTCCAGCAAATGCAGGCGAACGTTGCTCATGGTCTTGTCACCTTATCCGTGTCTTACGGATCGACAGTGACAGCCAACAGTTAATGCAATGTTAAGAAGAGGTTAACGGGCGGTTAAAATATCTGCCCTTCAGTTGGTTCATGCGGTTGCCTTGACCGACCGCTCTGCCATGGCCGCCGCAAACCGTTCAAACAGGTAATAGCTGTCTTGTGGCCCCGGCGACGCCTCTGGGTGATGTTGCACCGACCATACGGGGCGGTCGGCCATACGAATACCGCAGTTGGAGCCGTCAAACAGCGACACATGGGTTTCGATCACGCCTGCGGGCAGCGTCTGGGCATCCACCGCAAAGCCGTGGTTCATCGAGGTGATCTCGACCTTGCCGGTGTCGTTATCCTTGACCGGATGGTTGGCCCCGTGGTGGCCGTGGCTCATCTTGATGGTCTGGGCACCAAGGGCGAGGGCAAGCATCTGGTGGCCGAGACAGATGCCGAAAACCGGAAGCTCCGTCTTGTCCAGAACATCGCGGATCATCGGCACGGCATAAGCGCCCGTTGCGGCCGGATCGCCGGGACCGTTGGACAGGAACAGACCGTCAGGATTATGCGCCATGATGTCGTCATATGTGGCAGAGGCGGGCAGGACGGTCACGTCACAGCCCGCCGACGCCAGACAGCGCAGGATGTTGCGTTTGGCACCGTAATCTATCGCCACAACCTTGTGTTGGGCGTCCGTCTGCGGGGCAAAGCCATCGGGCCAGGCCCACCGCATTTCGTTCCAGCGGTAGGATTGCGCGCAGGTCACGTCCTTGGCCAGATCGGCACCTTTGAGACCCGCAAAACCGCGTGCAGCGGCGACCAGGGCTTCGATATCGAAATTGCCGTCGGGATGATGGGCAAGGGCGGCATGAGGTGCGCCGGTGTGACGAATGGCGCGGGTCAGGCGGCGGGTGTCTATGCCGCCAATCGCGATGCGGCCACGTGCGGCAAGCCACGGCGAGAGTTCCTGCACGTTGCGCCAGCTTGACGGTTCTGTCGGCATCCATTTGACCACCATGCCGGCCGCAACCGGATCAAGGGTTTCGTCATCGTCGGGGTTGGTGCCGACATTGCCGATATGCGGAAAGGTGAATGTAACGATCTGGCCCGCATAGCTGGGGTCGGTCATGATTTCCTGATAGCCGGTCATCGCGGTGTTGAAACACAACTCTGCTACGGTCTGGCCCGTCGCACCAAAGCCCATGCCATAGAAAAGCGACCCGTCGGCCAAGGCAAGACAGGCGGTCGGTCTGGGGGGGGTGGGCGCGGACATGAGGCAGCCTCCGGGCAATGAAATGCGTTAATTCGCGTGGATAAACGGGTGAATATCTACGCCCGACAGCCGTGAGCGTCAAGGCTTGGCCTGAAATGAGATATCCATATTTATCAGGTATTTACCCTTCGTCACTGACCATTGCCTGTTCCGGTCGCAGCTTGTATGGTCCAAGCCTGATCACGCAAGAAAGCACTGGATACCTCGATGATACTGCGCACGCGCATCTCGGATGCCCTGAAACAGGCCATGAAAGACAAAGCCGCAGACCGGCTGTCGACCCTGCGTCTGATCAATGCGGCGATCAAGGACAAGGACATCGCCGCACGCGCCACAGGCAACGACGACGGTGTGCCAGAGGCCGAAGTGTTGGCAATCCTTGGCAAAATGTCCAAACAACGGCTGGAATCAGCGCGGGCCTATGAAGAAGGCGGCAGGCTTGATCTGGCGGAGCGGGAGCGCGATGAGATTTTGGTCATCGAAGAATTTTTGCCGCGTCAGTTGAGCGACGAAGAAACCGCCGCTGCGGTAGAGGCGGCGATTGCCGAGGTTGGTGCCACGTCGATCCGTGACATGGGCAAGGTGATCGGGATGCTCAAGGGTAAATACACCGGCCAGATGGATTTTGGCGCAGTCGGGCCGATGGTCAAGGATAAGCTGAGCAGCTGATCGAAACGGCTAGTCCAGCGGCTTTCGGGCAATCACAAACAGCGCTTTTGCAGGCCCGGGTTGCCAATGGCTTTCGACCGTGAACCCCGCAGTAGCAATTTCCGCAAGCAACGCTTCTTTGCTGAAATAAGTCAGAAACGGCAGCAGACCAAGCGCATGACCCGGTATCAAAATCCATTTAAAGCCGGGCATGCCATCTGCCATGCACACCGTGCTCGTCACCAGGTATCCGCCGGGCTTTAGCAGGCCGTGCAGTTTCGCCAAAGTTGCCTTGTAATCCTGAACCAGATGCAGCACCGACATGGCAAGGGCGATGTCGTAACTTTCCGCCCTTGCGTCGAACTCTTCAACTGAGGTCTGTTGATATGTGAGGTTATCAATGCCTGCCGCAGTGGTCTTGGCGCGGGCGATGTCGATCATTTTTTGCGAGACGTCTACCGCATCGATATGCGCAACACAGGGTGCATGCACGATTGCTGTACTGCCTGTGCCGGCCCCGATTTCCAGCATCCGCATGTCATCACGAAGCAGGGCGCGGGTCTCTTTCAGCTTGCGTTGATAGCTTGCCTCGTCAGTTATTTTGTCTTTTGCATATTTTTTGGCGATGAAATTCCAAAAGCGAATGCTTTTGCGGCTGGGAACAGATGCAGGCATGATGGGTCTTTCTATAGTTCGGTGCACTCTACATCTGTGCGAATGTGAATGTAATTGACCAAACCTGCCTGTCTGCTATGCGGATTTGCATGGATTGGCGCAAAATATCATTCGATTGGAACCGCGCGCGGGCCTTTTTGGTCACGGCCGAAGAAGGGTCATTGTCTGCGGCAGCGCGGGCACTGGGCTTGGCGCAACCGACTTTGGGGCGGCAGGTCAAAGCGCTTGAAGACGAACTGGGCGTGGCCCTGTTTGAACGCGCAGGCCGCGGCATGGTGTTGACCCACGCAGGGTTGGAAATGCTGGAACATATCCGAAATATGGGCGAGGCGGCGTACGGCTTGACGCGTATCGCGTCGGGGCAATCACAGTCCGTCGAAGGCATGGTCAGCATAACGGCCAGCGAAGTCACCTCTGCCTATGTTTTGCCGCCGATACTGGCCGAATTGCGCCGCGCCCACCCCGGCATCCGGGTCGATGTGGTGGCAAGCAACACTCTTCGGGATTTGCACCGTCGCGAGGCCGATATCGCCCTGCGTCATGTGGCACCCCAAGACCCGGATTTGATCGCACGCAAACTGCGACCGGGTGTTGCGCGGCTTTATGCCTCGCAAACCTATGTTGACCTTGCAGGGCCGTTTGATACGCCGGAACAACTGGCGCAGGCGGATTTTGTCGGATTTGAGGAAAACGAGACGTTTTTGGCCGGGCTAAATGCCTATGGCGTACCTGTTTCGGCGCAGCGGTTTGTCGTCTGTACCGCATCACATCTGGTCCAATGGCAGATGGTTCAGCATGGCATCGGGGTTGGGGTCATGTCACAGCAGGTTGGCGACGCTACCCCCGGTGTGTGCCGCGTCGCGGAAGGGTTAGAACCGTTTCGCTATGAAACCTGGTTGGTGTCACACCGCGAGTTAAAGACGTCTCGCCGTCTGCGCATTGTTTTTGATTTCATTGCAAAATCTTTGACAAAGCGGGCGACTTGATGTGGGGCGTCAAGGCGCGCGGTGCAAGTTGCGCATGAGATCGTCGTAAAGCGCGATGCGCTCGTCCTCGCTTAGAAATGCACCAATCTCGACCTCGCGGCCATGTCCGCGCAAAGTGACGTAATGCGGCACGGGCCCGTCTTTTTCGTACTTCAGCACCTGCGCCCAATAGCGGTTGCAATCCCATTCCTTGATCTCGCCTTTTGGCGTGGTGTGGACCAGATGCGCGGTGTCTCCGTCCAGGGTCAGAATTTCCTCGATCTGGCGGGATTTGTGGTTTTTCTGGAGGGCGATATACATCCCGCCCACAGCCATCAGTACAAACGGCAGCAATCCCCAAAGCAGAACCGTGCCCAGCATCGCAAAAAGCGGGATCAGGATCATGATGAAAGTCACACCGATAAAGGCCGCGAACCCGTGCGGGGGCAGCGACTGATAGGGCCACAGACGCATCTGTTGCGTGGGCGCGTTTGGTGAGGTGGTCCATTCATAGGGCATAAAGCGAAGGATAGTCGGGATTGGCCGCAAGGCAATGTGGCAAAATGGGTTTGGTTGCGGATTTCAACGCCCGATCAAGTCCCAGCGGTTCCCGAACATGTCGCGGAACACCGCGACGGTGCCGTAAGGTTCATGAAGGGGGGCTTCCTCGAAATGCACACCTTTGGCTGTCAGACGGGCATGGTCGGCGGGCAAATCGTCGGTGTGCAGAAACAGCCAGACGCGTCCCGCGCCTTGGTTGCCTATGGCGGCATTTTGTTCGGCACCCTCGGCGCGCGCGAGGATAAAGCCCGTGCCGCCGCCGGAGGGCGTGACACGGACCCAGCGTTTGCGGCCCTGATCAATGTCCTCGGTCAGGTTAAAGCCCATGACATCGCAGTAGTAGGCAATGGCGGTGTCGTAGTCGGGGATGATCAGGGTGAGGGCGGAAAGGTGCATGGTGTGAGTGTCCAGTGTTGTTCAGGTTAGTGAGATTTTTAGCCATTTTTGTTATGGAAGCCTGAATTGCTTAGCTAATTATTGAAATTCTGCAACACTGCGAAAGATTGGTACGATGAGGAATTCTGAAAGTGTGAAAAACCTTCAACAACTGTTTGGGTTTTGAACGGTGTGTATGGCCGCGTCATTTGGGGTGTTTTGAGGCTGTACCAAAAAGGAGCGTTTTTGGCACGTCAGCTTTTCCGCATACCAGACATTGGTGCGTCACGCAGCGAGCGGCTTAGGTGTTTGATCCCACGGTTTGATGGTGCGATCTGTTCTTTAGAATGGAAGGAAGCATTATGCCCCGCCCGGCAGCACATCTGAAAGATGTGTGAGAGGGGACAAGTACGTCATGGCTGCGCCACGTACTATCACCTGACAACACATGCAAAGCATGTGTGAGAGGGCACGCACGCCGTCAGAGCAGCAATACAGCGATCGCAAGCTACGAACGCGGCGCTAAGCCGGGAACTTGGGATCAATGTCAAAACAGTAGCCAAATGGCGCAAGCGCGAGACGCTGGAAGATCGCAAGACTGGGCCAACTGAACCCAGTTCCACGGTTCTGAGTGCGAGTGAGGAAGCGATGGTCGTGGCATTCAGGCGTCATACGCTGCTTCCGCTCGATGATTGCCTCTATGCCTTGCAACCGTCCATCCCACATCTGACGCGCTCTGCCTTGCATCGTTGTTTGCAGCGGCATGGCATCTCTCGACTGCCAGATATGGAGGGCGACAAGCCCAAGCGGCAAAAATTCAAACGATATCCTATTGGCTATTTCCACATTGATATCGCTGAGCTTCGTACCAATGAGGGCAAGCTGTATCTCTTTGTAGCCATTCATTGCCGGCAGTGCATCGCAAAGCGATGTCACGAGAGGGATCGAACCAGCAAGTTTGCCGTCGCGCAGCTGGTCGACAAAGCAAACCGCAAGACAGCCTGGGAGTTTCTAGAGGCTGTATTGGAAGCGGTGCCGTACAAGATTCACACGATCCTTACGGACAACCATTGCCCGGCAGGCGATTGCGAAGCAATCTGCCGAGAGGGGGCATCCAGTTCTGCGAGCAACCACGCAACCGGAACACGCCCTATTCCCGGCCCATGCGGTTTGACATGATTTGCGCCGCAAATGGCATTGAGTATCGCCTGACCAAGCCAAACCACCCTTGGACGAACGGGCAGGTCGAGCGCATGAACCGCACGATTAAAGACGCTACCGTCAAACGGTATCACTAGGATAGCCATCACCAACTCCGCACGCATCTCAGCGACTTCCTCGATGCCTACAACTACGCGCGCCGCCTCAAGACGCTCAGCGGCCTCACACCGTACGAATACATCTGTAAAATCTGGACATCCGAGCCAGATCGATTCATCCTAAATCCGATCCACCAGATGCCGGGACTGAACAGGCCTTCGCTGGGCTGATCAACCAGCTTCCGCAGGAAGACCCCGTAATTGAGCAATATATCTGGCGCTCACAAGACGACGCCAAGGTGCGAGATAGCCATGCAGGATATGATGACCAAGTGTTCCGTTGGGATGATCTGAATCGCCCCGGTTTCACCGGAGACCTATAGCTTCATTTCACGCGACCATATCGAACACGTCGCGCTGTGCATAGTAGTTCTGTTCAGCCTCTGCTGGCGGGATGTTTCCGATGGGGCCAAGCAGGCGCCGGTTGTTGAACCAATCGACCCAGCCGAGTGTCGCCATTTCCAGATCCTGCATGTTGCGCCAAGGCCCCTGACGATGGACCAGCTCAGTTTTGTAGAGGCCGTTTATCGTCTCAGCGAGGGCGTTGTCCATTGCCCGGCAATGCATGTTTACATGCATGAGAGGGATAGGAATCCCCGACGCTGCCGACCGATGGTTCAATGCCTGCTTCGGCCAAACGCTCGGTATAGCGAATGGATAAACATTGCCCGCCCACTGCCCGGCAGGGCATTGTGCAACAATGTCCCGAGAAGGGCGATCCGAGTGATGAACCAGCCCACTCTTCTGAACAGGCCGTCGATCATGCAGAGCCTGTTCCAGCGCATCCATTGCCCGGCAATCGCTGCTTGCAGCGATGAGAGGGGAGAACAAAGTCAGTCTTGGCCGACCGCGAGACTCGTCCCATTGCCCGTCAGGCGATTTGCAAAGCAAATCTGCCGAGAGGGGGCCAACGATGCGATCAGCGAATGTGTCGATGACAAAAGCTACATAGACAAAACCCTGCCTTGTCGACACGTAGGTAAAATCACTGACCCAGAGAAGGTTCGGGGCTGGTGCTCGGAACACGCGGTTCACCTTGTCACGCGGACTAGGCGCTGACGTGTCAGGGACGGTTGTTTTGACCACCTTGCCGCGCACAGCCCCACGGATGCCGATCTGTTTCATCAGCCGCTCCACCGTGCAACGCGCCAGATCAAAGCCCTCCCGCTTCAGCTGATGCCATGCCTTACGGACCCCGTAGACCTGGTAATTCTCATCCCAGACCCTTTTGATCTCGGGACGCAACTCCGTATCCCGCTGATGCCGCGCCGAAGCCTTGGACGGATCAGCGAGGCACGCCAGGCTGTGGTAATATGTTCCCTCTCATCGATACTGCGTATCGACTGCCGGGCAATGGACGGCGCAATCGGCAGCACTCTGCAGATCGAGTCGACGCCGTAGACAACGCGCTGATCCTCCCCTCTCGGGACATTGCTGAGCAATGCCCTGCCGGGCAGTGAATGAAGGCCATCATCGCTTCAGTGGGCGGTCGAGTTCCGTCCCATTGCGCGGCAACACATGCCTAGCATGTGTGAGAGTGGGCGCAAAATATGCTGACGCTTTGCGGAGAATTTCATTCGCCTGGCACAGTTCACGGTTCTCTCGTTCCAGCGTCTTGATCCGGTCGCGTTCCTCGGTCGTCACGCCGTCGCGCATGCCGCTGTCTTTCTCGGCCTGCTTGACCCATCCGCTCAAGGTCTGGGGAATACAGCCGATCTTCCCCTCTCATGGTTTGCACGCAAACCACTGACGGTCAGCGGGATGCAATGGCCGCAATCGCGCCCGCCTGCGTTTCATACGAACCTTGATGTTCAAACACCATCCTAACCGCACGCGCGCGGACCTCAGGCGAGTAGCGATTTGCCATTTTGCTTTTTGTCATAACCATCATCCTTACTTAAGTTGATGGTCTCCGACAAACCCGGGGCGATTCAATCCCCCAGTGGGCGGGCATCCAGGTGAAGCACATAACTGTAGATGCTATGCGGAACCCATTGCACCAGCCCCTCAAAGCAACGTAGCTCTAGCTGACTTTGACGGCAGCGTTGCTCCACAAGACCTTTCAGTCCATGAAGCAGGCGGTGGCCACACCATTGCACTGCATGTGGGGAAAAGCGAAGCCTTCTTAATCGCTTCGGTCGGCACGCCGCGTGGGAGAACGCTTTTCGTAAGCCAGTATCGCTGGCGACACGGGACGTTCCCTCACTTGAGGCGACGCAGAAGCTGACGAACTCCAATCTTGCGAGAAACGTAGACGTTGTGAACGAAGTCGCCAGCGGGGGATTGCGTAGAGCATTCATAACAAGTGATTTTGAATCGATAACAGGCTCTGAGGCATACCGAACCACTCGGCGCGCGTCATCTCCGATACAACTCCGGCAGACATTTGGTGTGGGTACTGTTATTGAGCACGCCCCGAACATGCCGGATGGAATTATCATTATCACATCCTATCCAAGGATTGACTGACATGACGCCGCCCAAATCATTCTACAACTTCACCTTGCAATTTCATCAAGACCTAAATGTCGTCCATCCTGGTTGGGCCGATACCCCAGACGGGCGCAACCAAATCTATGAAGACTTTCGGCAAAGCTATGGCGATCAAGCCGTGCGGGAATTAGTCACGTACTGCGAAAAACTCTTAGCGGATAACGAGACTGATCTAGGCTCACTATGGTTCAAAGAGTCGAAGGCTGACTGGGTTGTTCCAGATACGGGCGTTCGTTTCCTCTTTAAGGACTTTTTGAGCTGGGCAGCTTCGCTATCTCAGGCCGATTCCGAACGATCAAACGCTCACAGCTACCATTGGTGCAGCCGCAGAGAAAGTGGGCTTGGTCTAAGGTTTGTGGCTGCTGTCATCGCGAGATGCAGCGGCGACAAATCCGACAAGGAGGAAAGCGCGGGCGGGTTTCGATATGCTATGGGGATTGTGGGCTACGGCTGCGGTGATCGATGTGCAGGGCGACCGATTGCATGACGCCAAGCAATGCAAACGTGTTGATTTCTCCGACCCGACTTGGCCGTATGATCACCCATTTTTCCGTCAGAGGCTCGTTGCAACTCATGTTTTGCCGAGGTGGCCGCACTGATTGATCCGGCGTCTGTGCAAGGAAGAACCGGGTGTGATCGTTGTATCATGCTGCGTCCTGTCTTGGCGGTGCTCGGGATTGAGGAAGCTGGCCGCGCAAGAAAGTCTCGATGACAGAGGTGGTCCTAGTTTTTCGACCAGTTTGCAGCCATCTTAAGGTGGATCAGGGTTTCAAATCAGGCCGCTATTCTCATTGGTTCTGTTTTCCTGGCACAGGCCTCGTCAGGGGTCAAGATTCCGTGGGTCGAATGCGGGCGCTCGACGTTATAGTAGGCCAGCCACTTTCCGATACCAGCCTTCCCCTCTGAGCCGGTCTCAAAGGCGTGCAGATAGACGCATTCGTATTTGAGGGATCTCCAGAGCCGCTCGATCATTCGGTTATCAATCCACCGCCCTTTGCCATCTATTACCGTCAGTGCATTGCACAGCAATGTCACGAGAGGCATGCGGATCTTGACCTTCGCTTCGGCCAGCACGTCGATCCAATCGCCGCTAGTGAACTGACTGCCTTGATCGGTGTTGAATATCTCCGGCGTGCCGTGATTGGCCAATGCCTCTTTCAGCGCCTCAACACAAAACACAGCGTCCATGCTGTTTGATAGTCGCCAGCTCAGCACTTTGCGGCTGTACCAGTCCATGATCGCGACCAAATACAGGAAGCCACGCCGCATCGGGATGTAAGTGATGTCTGCGCACCAAACTTGCTTGGGTCGATCAATCACCACATTCCTAAGCAGATACGGCCAGATCTTGTGCTGTGGATGCTTCTTGCTCGTGTTTGGCCCCTGATAAATCGGAACCAACCTCATGAGCCGCATCAGACGGCGCGCGCGATGGCGGCCGTATGCGTGGTTGTTGCGCTTCATGTGCCGAGCCATTTGGCGCGATCCGTACCAGGGCGCCTCTAAAAACCGTTTATCAATGATCTCCATGAACCGCAGGTTCTCAGCACTTTCGCCCTTTGGCTCATAATACAGATTGGAGCGCGTCAACGTCAGCAAGGCGCACTGCCGACGCACGCTCAGCTTATGATCCTTGCTCACCATTTTTGCCTCGCGTTCCGAGCAACCGGTGCGAGGCATCCACTGCCTCGCAGTGCATGTTTTCATGCACGAGAGGGGGCCAAAAAATCCCGCTCCACCACCAGTTGACCAATCTTGGAGTGAAGCTTGTCAACGTCAGCGGCGCTCACTTGTCCAGGCGTACCACCGCGGCGCGTGAAGGCCGTTGCCATATTCTCTATCGCCGCGCGTTTCCAAGCCCCGATCTGGGTCGAATGGACACCATACTTCCTGGATAATTCCGCCAGGGTCATTTCTTCGCGGATCGCTTCAAGCGCAACCCTGGCTTTGAACTCGGGCGAATGGCTCTTTCGTTTCTTCATTCTGGATCACTTCTTTCTTCATGCGATCCACCTTAACAACTGGTCCGAAATTCCGCGACCACCTCAGATTGAGAAGGTCCCAATCATCAGGCAGGTTCGTCAGTTCGCAAAATTGCAGCGCTCAATCATCGCGCATCAACCGCCACAAGCACCCATACCGCGAGAGCGGTTTCGTCCATGTCTGGCAGAGCAGACCGTGGCAGCCTCACTCCTCCATCGCCTCCAACTCATCAATCATCCCCGAAATCATCGACAACCCCTTGTCCCAGAACGCAGGGTCGCTGGCATCCAACCCAAACGGGGCCAGCAATTCGGAATGATGTTTGGACCCGCCCGCTTTGAGCATGTCGAAATATTTGTCCTCAAAGCCCGGCTTGCCCTCGGCGTAGACCGCATAAAGCGCGTTTACGAGGCCATCACCGAATGCATAGGCATAGACATAGAACGGCGAGTGCACGAAATGCGGGATATAGGCCCAGAACGTCTCGTAGCCCTCCATGAATTCAAACGCTGGCCCAAGCGATTCCGCCTGCACCGACATCCACAGCGCGTTGATGTCATCGGGCGTCAATTCGCCGCCCCGACGTGCCGCGTGCAGCTTGCATTCAAAATCATAAAACGCGATCTGGCGCACGACGGTGTTGATCATATCCTCGACCTTGCCCGCCAACATCACCTTACGCTCGGCCTTGGATTTGGCCCCGTCCAGCATCTTGCGGAAGGTCAGCATTTCGCCAAAGACAGATGCCGTTTCGGCCAGCGTCAGCGGGGTGGACGACAACATCTCGCCTTGACCAGCGGCCAGCACCTGATGCACGCCGTGACCAAGCTCATGGGCCAAGGTCATGACATCACGGGGTTTTCCCAGATAGTTGAGCATCACGTAAGGGTGTACATCGGTGACAGTTGGATGCGCGAATGCGCCGGGTGCTTTGCCCGGTTTCACGGCCGCATCAATCCAGCCTTTGCTGAAAAACGGCGCTGCAAGCTCGCCCATGCGCGGATCGAACGCAGTGTAGGCGTCCATCACGGTTTTTTCCGCACGCGCCCAGTCGACCACGCGCGGGTCTTCCATCGGCAATGGCGCGTTGCGGTCCCAGACCTGCATCACGTCCAGCCCCAGCCATTTGCGTTTCAGCTCGTAATAGCGGTGGCTCAGGTTCGGATAGGCCTTGACCACAGCCTCGCGCAGCGCCTCGACTACTTCGGGTTCGACCTGATTTGACAGATGCCGCCCTGTCTGCGCGGTTTCCATGCCGCGCCAGCGGTCGATAATCTCTTTTTCCTTGGCTTGGGTGTTATGAATGCGGGCAAAGGTCTTGATATTGCTCTTGAACACATCTGCGAGTTCATGCGCCGCCGCTTCGCGGTTGGCGCGGTCAGGATCGGTCAACAGGTTCAGCACCCCTTCGATGTTCAGCGCATCGCCGTTCACCTCAAATTCTAGGCCGGCGATGGTTTCGTCAAACATCCGCTCCCAAGCGTCCCCTACGACACCCAAGTCATGCAGGAACTTTTCCAACTCATCGGAGAGTTGGTAAGGCTTCATGGCGCGGATACGGTCGAATATCGGTTTATACCGCGCAAGGTCGGCGTTAGCGTCGAACAAACCGTCAAGGTGATCATCCTCAAGCCTGTTCAGCTCCAGCGTGAAGAACACCAGCGGCGTGGTGAAATTGGTGATCTTTTCCTGGGCATCGGACATGAATTTTGCCCGCCCCGCATCGGTGGTCATCTGGTAATACCGCAAACCCGCAAACGACATGATGCGTCCGGCAATCTGGTTGATCTTCTCGTTACGCAGCACGCAGTCGAGCAATCCAGCGGCATCAAGGCCCGCCAGATTACCCTCGAAATCACGCGCGAAACTCGCACAGGCTTCCTCGAGCCAGTCCAGATCACGCTTTAACTCCGGTGCATCCTCGCCCGTGTACAGATCGCTCAGATCCCATTCGGGCAGATTGCCGAGATCCTTGTTGCCGGAGCTGGCATTGGCGTCGGATACGGGGAAAGGAAGCTGGAACATGTGTGACCTCATCAATGTGTTTGTCTCTACCTAAGTGCCTGTGGGTGCAGGGACAAGCCGCCCTTAGCCATAGATGCGCAGCATTTGGCGCAGATCGTCCAGACTGTTTGCCTCAGCCAGCGGTTTATCCTGCCGCCATCGTAACATACGCGGGAATCTTAAGGCGATGCCTGACTTATGGCGCGGGCTGGCCTGAATTCCTTCAAAGGCGATCTCGAACACATGATGCGGTGTGACCTTGCGCACGGGACCAAAGCGTTCAAGCGTGTTCTTGCGCACCCACGCGGTGATCTGGCGAAATTCGGCGTCGGTCAGGCCGGAATAGGCCTTGGTGAAGGGGATCAAATCGTTGCCGTTCCACACCGCAAAAGTAAAGTCCGTGAACAGGTTCGCGCGCCGGCCCGAGCCGGATTGCGCATAAATCATCACCGCGTCGATGGTCAGCGGGTCCAGCTTCCATTTCCACCAGTCGCCTTTCTTGCGCCCTGCGAGATACGGACTTTGGCTGCGTTTCAACATCAATCCTTCGGCATGGGCATCCCGCGCGGTGGTGCGCAGGTCGGCCAATTCGGACCACTGCTCGAACCTGTGTTGCGGGGAGAGCCTGACGGGGGCGCCCGCTGGCAGGCCGGCACAGGCCGTCTCCAGCAGCGCACGGCGTTCCGCAAAGGGTTTGGCCCGTATGTCAACGCCCTGCCATTCCAGCAGGTCATAGGCGTGCAGGACCACTGGCGCTTCGGTCAGCAGCTTTTTGGGGACGTTCTTGCGCCCGATACGCGACTGTAAGGCATTGAATGACGACGGTTTTGCTGCGTCTGTCGGCCAGACCAGCAGCTCGCCGTCAAGCACCGTGCCGCTTGGGAAATGGTCAATCGCGCGGGCCAGTTCGGGGAAACGGTCAGTCATCAATTCCTCGCCCCGCGACCAGATAAAATATGCCCCGTCACGCAGGATCAACTGGCCACGAATACCGTCCCATTTCCATTCCGCCCGCCAGTCGAAAGGATGCCCGAGCGTTTCCGGCCCGTCCTCCAACCCGTAGGCCAGATAGAACGGATAGGGCCGCGAGGCATCGGTTGTGGCATCATCGGCTTCGATCAGCGCGTGCCACGATATATCGTCCGGGTGCCAGTTGCCCATCAGGCGGTGGGCCAGTTCGGCTTCGGGTTTGCCCGTGGCGCGAGCCAGCGCGCGGGTCATCAGTTTCTGGCTGATACCCACACGAAATCCACCCGTGATCAGTTTGTTGAACAAGAACCGCTCGGCCCCGCCGAGGCGCTGCCACGCGTCCAGCACGAATGCCTTTCGGGCAGTTTCATCTACATCAGCAACGCTTCGTAACGCATTGATCCAATGGGTAAGTGTCTGGTTATCCACAGTAGGTGTCAGTGGTAAAACCAGCGATATGGTTTCGGCCAGATCACCGACAATGGCATAGCTGTCTTCAAACAACCACAAAGGGGTGCCTGACGCCTCAGCCGCCCATTCCCGCAGTTTGGTGGTGGTTACAGCGCGCTTTGGGCGCCGTCCCGAGAACAATGCAATGGTCCACAGGCGGTCCATATCGTCCGCATCGGTGAAATAATCGGCAAGTGCGGCCACTTTGACAGTGGTTTTCGTGCTTTGGTCGATGGCGTTGAACAAGGCGGCAAAGCGTTTCATCCATCGTCACCGGCTTGCGCTGTCAGATCAGCGATTTCGCCGCCGAACTGGGTCGGAACAACCTGCGCGTTCCACCCGTTATCGTTAAGGTATCGCGTGAAAATATCAGTATAACCATGTGTTACATATATGTTTTCAGCTTCTGTCTGCTTGATCGCGTACAGCAATCCTTCCCAATCCGCATGATCGGAAATCACAAAACCGCGGTCCCCCGCACGGCGGCGTCTGATCCCGCGCAGGGCCATCCAGCCCGAGGCAAACGCGGTTTCCTGTGCCCCGAACTTGCGCGCCCATGTGCTGCCTTGGGCAGAGGGCGGCGACAGCACCAGCGCGCCGCGATAATCCTTGGGGTTCAGATCGGGCGTGACATGCACCGTGTCTGCCAGTTTGATCCCTTGGGCGCGCAACACGGCGTTGGTGTTTTCCACCGCCGTATGGGTCAGGATCGGCCCGATAGACGCATCCAGCATCGCCATCAACCGCTGCGCCTTGCCCAGTGAGTACGCCCCGAGAAACGCGGTTTTACCCGCCGCGGCACACCCCCGCCACCATGCGTTGATCTCGTGCGCCACATCTGTCTGGTCAGGCCAGCGGAATACAGGCAGCGCAAAGGTGCTCTCGGTGATGAAATGATGGCATTTGACCGGCTCGAACGGGTCCGACAGACCGTCGTCGATCACCTTGTAATCGCCCGATGCAACCCAAACCTCACCCGCCACTTCGACCCTGATCTGCGCGGAGCCGGGTACATGTCCGGCGGGATGAAAGGACACCAGCGCATCGCCGATCCTGCGCGTCTCGCCATAGCGGATGCCCGTTGCAGTGATATCGCCCAGACGGTGCCGCATCACCGGCAATGCGGTATCTGTGGCCAGATACGACCCCATGCCGTCACGGGCATGGTCGGCGTGACCGTGGGTGATCAAGGCACGCGCCACGGGCCGCCATGGGTCGATATAGAAATCGCCGGCAGGGCAATAGATGCCGTTTTGGGTAAAGGTAAGAACGGGTGCGCGCGACATGACTTTTAACTTAGGCTGATCAGATCAATTGCAAAGTCGATTATTGTCTCGCGATCAGCAGCGCGGGCTTTTCAGTTATTCAGGATGTGACATTGCCCAGAAACAACTTCTGTATGCCGTCAAAGACGTCTTTACGCATGGCAGGTTGTTCCATCAGGACTTCATGCTCGCCGCCCTCGACGATTTCGAGGCGCCCACCTTTCCAGTCCTCCATCCGGGTATGGATGGGGCGCACGTCAACAATCCGCTCGTTGCTGCCCAGCCATGCAACCGAGGGCAGATGCGGGGCGGCGCGGCTTGCCAGATGTTTGGTTTCCATCAAGGCCTCGCGCAGCCAGACATAGCTTGGTCCGCCAAGTGCCAGTTCGGGATGCGCTGCAATCTGTTCGCGCATCATATCGTACATCTGCGCGTCCGTGGTCAGCATGTTGTCGTCAAACGGCTGGATCGTCACATAGGGTTCGGCGATGGTGCCGGGGGGCAGCAGGTGGCCTTGGCCGAATTTTGGCATGACATGAGACATCAGCATCGCAAAATGGCGCAGGTGGGACGCAATATGGATGCCCCACATAGGACCGGTAAATGCTGCCGCCTGAACCGGCAGCCCTTCCATCACGGCGCGCAATCCAATGCAGCCGCCCATGGAATGGGCCAACAGGAAAAACGGGCGTGGCAGGCTTAGTTCGCGCGCGGCGCGCAACATCGCGGCCACGTCTTTTTGATAATCCGAGAACGCCTCGACGTGACCGGTACGCCGGTCATCCAGCAAACGGTCCGCCAACCCCTGACCGCGCCAGTCAATCGCAAGCGTGCCAAGCCCGCGTGTGGCCAGTTCAGCCGCCGCAGGCCCGTACTTTTCGATATATTCGGTGCGACCGGGAAACAGCAGTACCGTTCCTTTTGCACCCTCAACAGGCCAATGTCCCACCCTGATCCGCTTGGCATCGGATGTCTCGATCCAGTGTGCCATCCCGCCCTCGGGGCCGGGATGCACATCTGTAAAAAGGGGGGCAGGCGTCAGTGGCATTATGACAGGGCTGATGCCAGTTTCATCGCCATCCCCATATCGCCGTCAACCTTGAGTTTGCCGGTCATGAAGGCAGAGGTCGGGTTGGTGTCGCCGTCAAGGATGGCCTTGAAGGTATCTGCACTTGCCGACAGCGTTACATCGGCCTCGTCGTCACCTGCGCGTGCGCCGGTATCATCCATCATGATGGTCCCTTCGCCTTCGATATCGAATTTGGCTGTGCCGCCAATGTTGGCGCCTGCCAGTTTTTCGTTCAGCACAACAACCGCTTCGTTGATAATATCGCTCATCTTTAGCCCTTTTTGGCAAAATGGCTGCAACACGTCTGGAAATGCGGCGGCAGCCTGTTACATTGAGTGTTATTATGCGCATCAAAACATTCAACCTCAAACGTCACCTTACGGCACTTGGAACGCTTGTGTTGCTGTGCGGCCTTATATCGGCCCCGTTTTCGGCACCTGCAAACGCCGAACCCGCGCCCCAAGAGCTGATGGACCGTCTGCGGGCTGCATCCGAGGTCGATGCCCCGAGGATCGAGCGCGAGGTCGAGACATTGTGGTCACGTTCAGGATCGCCCGCGATGGATCTGCTCTTGAAACGCGGCCGTGATGCGATGGACGCAGGGGATATCCCGCTTGCCATAGAGCATTTTACAGCGCTGACCGATCACGCGCCCGACTTTGCGGAGGGGTATCATATGCGGGCGCAGGCGTATTTTCGCGGCGATCTGTACGGGCCTGCGCTGGCCGATCTTGAAGCAACGCTGGCGCTTAATCCCGATAATTATAACGCAATCTTCGGCTTTGCGACCATGATGCAGGAGTTTGGCGATCTGGCGCGGGCCGCGACATTGTACCGCCGCGTACTTGTGATCAATCCCAATCATGAAAACGCCAAAACGGCATTGGCGGGCATGCAACGCGACGGCATTGGTCGCGAACTCTAATCTCCAAGGAAATTGACGTGGTGAATGATGCGCGGGTTGTGGCCGTTTTAGGCCCGACCAACACGGGTAAAACCACCTATGCGATTGAACGCATGCTGGCGCACCGCACCGGCGTGATCGGCTTGCCGCTGCGGTTGCTGGCGCGCGAGGTGTACGACAGGATCGTTGCATTGCGTGGCCCATCTGTAGTGGCGCTGGTCACAGGCGAGGAGCGCATTGTGCCACCGCGCACGCAATACTGGGTCTGCACCGTCGAGGCGATGCCGGAGGGCATGGGCGCCGACCTCGTGGCCGTCGACGAAATCCAGCTGTGCGCCGATCCCGAGCGCGGGCATGTGTTTACCGACCGTTTGTTGCGCTCGCGGGGGCTGCATGAGACTTTGTTCCTAGGCTCTGACACGATGCGCGGCACGATTGCGGCACTGGTGCCCAAAGCCCAGTTCATCCGCCGCGACCGGATGTCGGAGCTGACGTATACGGGCCAGCGTAAGACCAGCCGGATGAAACCGCGCAGCGCGATTGTCGGGTTTTCGGTAGAAAACGTCTATGCGATTGCCGAATTGCTGCGCCGTCAAAAGGGCGGTGCCGCTGTGGTGATGGGCGCGCTGTCCCCGCGCACCCGCAACGCACAGGTCGAGATGTATCAAAACGGCGATGTCGACTATCTGGTCGCGACCGATGCGATTGGCATGGGTCTGAACCTTGACGTTGATCACGTGGCATTTTCGGCGCTGTCAAAATTTGATGGACGTCGGATGCGTCCGCTTGCCGCCAACGAGCTGGCCCAGATCGCAGGGCGGGCAGGGCGCGGGTTCAAATCCGGCACTTTTGGCGTGACGGGGGATGCGCGACCCTTGGATGATCAGGTTGCCAAAGCCATTATGGAGCACAGCTTTACCCCGCAGAACAAGATCAACTGGCGCAATCATGCGCTGCAATTCGGGTCCGTAGACCGTCTGATTGCCACGCTTGAAGCCCCGCCTGACAATGAGCGTCTGGTCCGCGCACGCGAATCCGATGACCTCAAAGCGCTGAAATCCCTTGCCGAAATTGACGAGGTATTCGCCCGCACCACGGATGGCCCCTCGGTCAAACTGCTCTGGGATGTGTGCCGTATCCCCGATTTTCGTGGCATAAGTCATGCGGAACATACCAGCCTGCTTGAGAGTATATTCATTGATCTGCATCAGCGCGGCGAGATTTCAGAGGATTGGCTGGCGCAACATATCAAACGCATTGATCGCACTGACGGCGACATTGATGCACTGTCTAAACGGTTGGCGTTTATCCGCACGTGGACCTACGTGGCGCAACGCAAAGGCTGGACCCGTGACGAAAACCATTGGCGCGAGGCGACGCGTACCGTAGAAGATCGCCTATCAGACGCATTGCACGCGCGTTTGACAGAAAAATTTGTAGACCGGCGCACATCCGTGCTTTTGCGCCGGCTAGGACAGAAGGAAGCCATGGTGGCCGAAGTAAACGAGACTGGTGAAGTAACTGTTGAAGGCGAATTTGTAGGCAAGCTGGACGGTTTCCGTTTTCGCGCCGACAAAGGGGCCGGTGGCGCAGAAGAGAAAACGATCAAATCCGCAGCGATGCAGGCTTTGGCCCCGCAATTTCATTTGCGCGCGGATCGTTTTTACAACGCGCCCGATACCGAGATTGATTTCACCGAACAGGGTGGATTGATGTGGGGGTCGTCCGCAGTTGGCAAGCTGGTTGCAGGGTCTGATCCGTTGAAGCCATCCGTTGAAGTTTTTGTCGACGACGTGGCAGGGCCAGAGGTTGCTCAAAAAGTCCAACGCCGTTTGCAGCATTTCATCGACCGCAAGGTTGCCGCACAGTTCGAGCCGCTGTTGGCGTTGAGCAAAGACGAAACGCTGAACGGTCTGGCGCGCGGGTTCGCGTTCCAGATGGTCGAAAACTTTGGCCTGCTGCCCCGTGCCAAGGTCGCGGATGATGTCAAAGCGCTGGATCAGGACGCCCGTGGTGCCTTGCGCAAGCACGGTGTGCGCTTTGGTCAGTTCACGATATTCTTGCCTTTGTTGCTGAAACCTGCGCCGACGCGTTTGCGTCTGGTTCTGTGGTCGCTGACCAAAGGCCTGTCAGAATTCCCGGAATCGCCGCCTCCCGGTCTGGTGACAATCCCCGTTGAGGCGGATGCGCCCGAGGGTGCCGACACGATGTCGGGCTACCGTAACGCCGGTTCCCGTGCGATCCGCATTGATATGCTGGAACGTCTGGCCGACATGCTGCGCAGCGAGGATTCGCGCGGCGGGTTCGAGGCCAAGCCTGATATGCTGTCGATTACCGGTATGACGCTGGACCAATTCGCGGAATTGATGGGCGGGCTGGGGTACAAGGCCGAGAAAGGCGAACGCGCCAAGGTTAAAACCGTGACCGAAGTCATGCCCAAAGCCGTCAAGGACGTGGCAGCAGATACGCCTGTTATGGACGTGGCAGCGGAACCTGCCGAGGGTGCAATCATTGATGCGCCGACGGCTGAAACGCCTGCTGATGTCAATGCAATCGTGGACGAAGGTATTGCACCGATCGCTGAGGAAGCGGCACAAACACCGCAAGTCGATGATCACATTCCCGATGTTTCGGAAACCGAAATCCCGCAAGGCACCGCACCCGATGCGGATATTGCCGGACCCGAGATGGAGGCGTTTTATACCTTCACCTGGGGCCGAACACCACGCGCCAACCAGAATCCGCGCCAAGGCGGGGATCGTGCCAAAGGGCAAAACCCCAAAGGCCAGAACCAGGGCCGTGGTAAACTCCAAGGCAAAGGCCGCAAAGCTGGGCCACGGGGTGGGGATAAGGACAACAAACCCCAGACAATTAGCGCCAAACCATCGCGCTTTGAAAAACCTATTGATCCTGACAACCCGTTTGCAGCGGCGTTGATGGGGTTGAAGGACAAGAAATAATTGCCCCAGGGCACACCAATTCCATGCGCGGTTCCGACGACAAAACTGCGCGTGGATAAATGGTTGTGGCACGCGCGGTTTTTCAAGACGCGCTCGCTTGCGGCGGCGCGCGTTCAGGCGGGCGATATCCGCATCAATTCCGAGCGCACCACCAAACGCGCCAGCACCGTGGGGGCCGGGGACGTGCTGACCTTTGCCATCGGTGATCATATTCGCGTGATCCAGATTGATGCAGTGGGCACAAGGCGCGGTCCGGCCCCCGAGGCGCAAGCGCTTTATACCGACCTGTCCCCGCCAAAGCCCAAACCACAGGACAAACCACCTGAAAATCCGGGCTTTGAGGGAAAAGGGCGCCCGACAAAACGCGACCGCCGCCAGCTTGATCTTTCTAAGGCCCGCCACCTTGAATGATTGCCCGCCCCAAGCTAGCTAGAGCCTCGAGTTACACAAACCAAAGATGACCGCATGACCTATATCGTGAACGACAGCTGCATTGCCTGCAAATACACCGACTGTGTTGAAGTATGTCCGGTGGATTGCTTTTATGAAGGCGAGAACATGCTGGTTATTCACCCCGATGAATGTATCGACTGTGGTGTGTGCGAACCCGAATGTCCCGCTGATGCGATCCGTCCGGATACCGAGCCGGACATGGAAAAATGGGTCGAGTTCAACCGCAAGTATTCAGAGCTTTGGCCGGTGATCATCACCAAGAAAGATCCATTGCCGACTGCCGAAGAGATGGACGGCAAGGAAGGCAAGATGGAGCTGTTTTCCGAAGCCCCCGGAGAGGGCGGCTGATTCGCCGGTTGCCTTGCGAAACCGGGTTAAGTTCTCCGCCTAATCCTATGAAGTTTCGGCTTTTTGCAGACGCTGATACAGGGGCAGCTTTCAGTCGGGGTGATTCTGTGGTATGCTGTCTTAAAGCTGATACAAACAGATGCGCCAAACGGAATTGAACACACCCCAATCAACCTTGATTTGATTGACCCCCAAATCCAAAGAACACCGCAGCCGGACCTGGGCCAGTATGGCCCATCCGTGGTGTGGTTTTGACGTTTGTTTCAGCACAGAATCAACAGCGGGCGGCCCCCGCGTTTAGGAGTACCTCTATGTCCAAGTCCAAGAAGCTCGACTTCAAACCGAACGAATTTGTTGTCTATCCTGCGCATGGCGTCGGTCAGATCATCTCTGTCGAAGAACAGGAAGTTGCAGGCATCACGCTTGAGCTGTTTGTTGTGTCGTTTGAAAAAGACAAAATGACCCTGCGGGTGCCCACGCACAAAGCAACCGAGATCGGCATGCGCGCCTTGTCCTCGCCCGACGTGATCAATCACGCGATGAAGACGCTCAAGGGTAAGGCCAAAGTCAAACGCGCGATGTGGTCGCGCCGCGCGCAGGAATACGAGCAAAAGATCAACTCGGGCGATTTGATTGCCATTGCCGAAGTCGTGCGCGACCTGCACCGCACCGATGACCAGCGCGAGCAAAGCTATTCCGAGCGCCAGCTGTATGAAGCCGCGCTTGAGCGTCTGACGCGCGAAGTTGCCGCCGTGGGCGGGGGCGACGAGCTTGCCGCCTCAAAGCAGGTCGGTGATGTGCTGGAAAGCCGTGTCGCTGCGGCCTAACGCTGAGGCTTAAACAATTGAAACGCCGCGCGCGCAAGGTGCGGCGTTTTGCGTTTCAGTAAGCGACCCATTCGTAAATCATCGTATCAAACGCGATCAGAACACCCAGTTCTACAACCTGTTGCGTGGCCCCCAGAACATCCCCCGTCTGCCCGCCGATCTTGCGCCGCGCCAGTGCCGCCATGCCAGTTGTCAGGCCCACCGCCACCACAATCAGCCACAGCGCGGACACGCCCGGTGCCAAGACAGCGGCCGCAATCGCAATTCCGACCGCAATATATGTCGCGGCTTTGTCAGGCCGTCCGGTTTGCTGCGCCAGACCGTCCTTGCGGGCGTGCGGCAGGCGGTGCATCACCCAGACCATTGCACCGCGTGACATCACGGCTGCTGTCAGCACTGCACCCAATAGCACGCCTTTTTCGATCATCTGCGTGATGATGTACCAGCGCAACAGCAGCGAGGCGATCAAGGCAATCACGCCGTAGGTTCCGACCTGGCTGTCTTTCATGATCGCCAGACGTCTGGCCATGTCCCAACCGCCCCAGAACCCGTCGGCGCAATCGGCCAGCCCGTCCTCGTGCATCGCCCCTGTGACAACCACGGATGTCAGAACCACGAACAGGGCAACAACAGGGCTTACCACGCCCAAGCCTTGCATCACCCACGCCACAGCAATTGCGATCAAGCCCACACCAAGACCGACCAAAGGATACGCCCATGCCGCCTGTGCAGGCGCACGAGTTTGGCGCGCATCATAAGATGTCGTGGGTAGGGGCAGGCGGGTCAGCAGCATGAACGCCGTCACCACATCGCGCGGCTGCAAAACCGCACGGATTTTAGTCATGTCGGTAACACTCATCATATTGCCCTTTCAGACCTTCCGCATGGTCCATGCTTTGGCTAGACAAGACCCGAGCCCTTTTCGCAAGCAAGAGCATGATATGACGCAAACCTTTGGTAATCTTTCTGAATTCCGTGCGATTTTAGCCGCACAGACGGGCCCTGATCAAGCGGCACAGGCTGAGGCCAAGGATCATAATGGCCAGTTGACCAAACCGCCCGGTGCCTTGGGGCGCCTTGAGGATCTGGCGATCTGGTATCGCGGCTGGCGCGGTGGCGACAGGGCTGAAATTACCGCTCCGCAAGTGATCGTCTTTGCCGCCAACCACGGCGTCGCAGCGCGCGGTGTGTCGGCGTTTCCGCCCGAGGTCACGGCGCAGATGGTGATGAACTTTCAGCATGGCGGTGCGGCGATCAACCAGATTGCCCGCGCCAATGGGGCAACGTTAAAGGTGCTCCCGCTTGACCTTGAACGGCCGACACAGGATTTCACGGCAGGGCCAGCGATGTCGGAGGATGATCTGATCAAGGCTTTGCAGGCGGGATGGGACGCGGTTGATCCATCGTCCGATCTGTTGGTCGTGGGCGAAATGGGCATCGCCAATACGACATCCGCGGCGGCTTTGGCCTGTGCTTTGCTGGGTGGTGCTGCGGCAGACTGGACCGGGCGCGGCACGGGTGTGGATGATGCAGCCTTGGCGCTGAAAACCGGTATTGTGGCACAGGGTGTGACGCTGCATGCGGGGCAGGGTGATGGCCTCGACATGCTGGGCCGGTTGGGCGGGCGCGAACTGGCAGGGATGGCAGGGGCAATCGCACGGGCACGCGCGCTGCGTGTTCCGGTGATCCTTGACGGGTTCATCTGCTGTGCAGCAGCTTTATGTCTGGCAAAAACCCAAGATGGCGCGCTCGATCATACCGTCGCAGGGCACCAAAGTGCCGAGGGCGGGCATGCGGAATTGCTCAAAGCTTTGGACAAAGAGCCGTTGTTGCAACTTGGTTTGCGTCTGGGCGAAGCCTCTGGCGGGGCTTTGGCCATTGCGATCTTGAAGGCGGCACTTGCGTGTCATGCGGGTATGGCCACCTTTGCGCAGGCGGGCGTGAGTGACGCCTAAAGCGCAGGGTGGGCGCTGCGCCCACCTTACGTTCTCAACATCTCTGTGGGGTGTCGCGCTGTCGTCCGATTTTGAGTATTTAAGGCGAAAAGAAACACCAACACAGTGCTTCTTTTCGCCTTAAATACTCAAAAAAACCTAAGTCACAAAACCACCGCAGGCGCGTTTGTCGGTAAGGTGGGCGCAGCGCCCACCCGCCGTTCAAGCGCTTTTCTTGTCCTCTTCCTCGATCCGGTTCAAAAACGCGGTCTCCAGATCTTTTTGCAGTTCCTTGGCGCGGGCCACATAGGCTTTGTTGTCGGCCGGTGCCAGGTCATCGCGCCACAGATCCGCCAGTTCGCGCACTGAATCGCGGTCGTGCTGGTAGAACATGCGCTGTGCCTCGGCTGCCTCGTATTCGGACAGCCCCATGTTTTCGAGCACATACCGTCCGGCACGCAACGAACTGTCGAACATTTCGCGCACAATATCATCGGCACCGGCCTGAAACTGGCGGTATACATCCGTGCGGTCATGCGCACGTGTGACGATGTGAATATCGGGCCGTTCCTTGCGGGCATAGGCAATCAGTTTCAGCGCCGCTTTTTGATCATCCAGAGCGACAACCAGCACGCGCGCATCCCTGAAACCGGCTTTGCGCAGAATATCGGGGCGTGTCGGATCACCCAGAAATGCCTTGAACCCGAACCGCCGCATCACCGCAATCGCCTCGGGGTTGTGGTCGAGCACGACAGTCTGGAACCCGCTGGCCTGCACCAATCTGTTGACCACCTGACCAAACCGGCCAATGCCCGCAATGATCACCGGACCTTCTTCATCAATATGATCGGGTACAATTGTACCGCTGTCCTCCATCCGTTTGCTGATCACATCATACAGAATGAACAACAGCGGCGTGATCAGCATCGACAGTGCAATGACCAGCAAAAGCGTCTCGGCAACACCGCTTGGCATCACGCCGGTTGCGACCGAAAAGCTGACCAGCACAAAGCCGAATTCGCCCGCCTGTGCCAGCCCCAGTGCGAAAAGCCATTGATCGCGGCCTTTGAGTTTGAAAATACGACCAATGCCGAACAGGATCAGCCCTTTTACGATGATCACCAAAAGCGCCATGCCCAGAATGACAAGCGTGTTCGAGAACAACAGCTCAAAGTTGATGCCTGCCCCGACCGTGATGAAAAACAACCCCAACAACAGGCCCTTGAACGGCTCAAGGTCGGTTTCAAGCTCGTGGCGGAATTCGGAGCTGGCCAGCACCACACCCGCCAGAAATGCCCCAAGCGCAGGGGACAGGCCGACGAGCATCATCAGAAACGAAATCGCCACCACAATCAGCAGCGCCAATGCGGTGTACATTTCACGCAGGTTTGCGGAATGAATGAACCGGAACACGGGACGCGTGAAAAACACCCCCACTATGATGATCGCGGCAATCGCACCGATCGTCACAAGGGTCACACCCCATGCCGGCAGGCCTTCGACAAGGCTGAGTGCTGGGCCATGGGCCCCTTCCGCCGCCTGGTGCGCGGCTTCGACCTTGTCGGGATCAAGCGATATCGAGCCGTCGGGTAACATGCCCGTCGGCAGTGTCACCGCCAGCAGCGGCAGGAACGCGAGGATCGGGATCACTGCGATATCCTGCGTGAGCAGCACAGAGAACACCGATCTGCCCCCGCTGGTCTGCATCAGGCCCTTTTCTGACAGGGTTTGCAGCACGATCGCGGTCGACGACAACGACAGAGTCAACCCGATGGCCAGCGACACACCCCAAGGCTGGCCGTAAGCCATCGCGATCCCCATCAGAGCGGCTGTGGACAGCACCACCTGCAACCCGCCCAGGCCCAGCAGGCGGTGTCGCATGTCCCACAGTGCACGCGGTTCCAGCTCGAGCCCGATCAGGAAAAGCATCATCACCACGCCAAATTCGGCAAAATGTTGCAGGTCTTTGGTCTCGGAGCCGACCAGATTGAACACCGGACCGATCAGGATGCCCGCCGCCAGATACCCCAGCACCGATCCCAACCCCAAACGTGCGGCAATTGGGACAGCGATCACCGCAGCGGCAAGATAGATCGAGGCTTGAAACAGGAAACCTTCCATGTCGGTCCTTTCAAAGTAGCAAATGTAATCGTACTAAAATATCGGCCTCGTGCCTCAGGTCGGCAGCGGCCCGTCGGGTTTGGTCTGGTCCATCACAATCTGGCTGTGCACCTTTGACACCGCAGGGTGCGGCAACAGCACATCGTGGATCAGCCGGTTCAGGCTGGGCAGATCGTCACAATAGACCCGCAGCAGATAATCCGCATCCCCTGTCATTGTCCACGCGCTCACGATCTCTTGTCTGGTGGCAAGAAGCCGCGCAAAACTGCTTGAATGGTCGGGACCGTGGGTGCCAAGATGGACCTGCACAAAGCCTTGCACATTCAGACCCAGTTTGACCGGATCAAGCCGCGCGGTATAGCCGCGGATGATCCCGGTTTCCTCAAGCCGCTGCCGCCTGCGTCCCGCTTGCGAGGCAGACAGGTTCAACCGTTCGCCCAGTTCATGCGCGGTAAGATGCGCGTCTTTTTGCAACGCATCCAGCAGCCGTGTGTCAATCTGGTCCAACATCTGCGATTTTCCCGCACTTATTTTCATAACTATGCGGGATTTGCGCGGAAATTACCAGATGCCTGTCAAAGTTTGCGCAAAAACTTCACATTAAGGACGATATTATCAATGCAACGCACACTTCTTGAGCATCAGGAGACATCCCATGGGCCCCTTTCCCCACGACGCCGCGAAATCCAAAATCACGCCGGATAACCCTGCGGGGACCGATGGGTTCGAGTTTGTCGAATTTGCCAGTGAGACCCCGCAAGAGTTACGCGATCTGTTTGCGCGGATGGGATACACCCATGTCGCCAATCACAAGACCAGACAGATCGAGCTTTGGCAGCAGGGTGATATCACCTATGTCCTCAATGCCGATCCCGACAGTTTTGCGGCGCGGTTTGTAGAGGAACATGGTCCTTGCGCACCTTCGATGGGCTGGCGCGTGGTTGATGCGCAAAAGGCGCTGGCACATGCGCTGGCGCAGGGGGCGACCGAATACACCGGGGACGGCAAAGTGCTGGATGTGCCCGCGATCATGGGGATCGGCGGGTCGCTGTTGTATTTCGTTGACCAGTATTACGATACGTCCCCCTATAATTGGGAATATGACTGGATCGCCCAGTCCAAGCCGGAAGGCGTCGGGTTCTATTACCTCGATCACCTGACGCACAACGTGTTCAAGGGCAACATGGATGTGTGGTTCAAATTCTACGGCGACCTGTTCAACTTTCGCGAAATCCGGTTTTTTGACATTCAGGGCAAGTTTACCGGCCTGACCAGTCGCGCGTTGACCTCGCCTTGTGGGCGTATCCGTATCCCCATCAACGAGGACCGCGATGAAAAGGGCCAGATCGTTGCCTATCTCAAGAAATACAAGGGCGAGGGCATTCAGCACATCGCTGTGGGCGCGCGCAATATCTATGATGCCACAGACAAGATTGCGGCGATGGGCGTCAAATTTATGCCGGGACCACCCGACGCCTATTACAAACTCAGTCAGACCCGCGTGGCGGATCACCAAGAGCCGCTGGACCGGATGAAAACCAACGGAATTCTGATCGACGGAGAAGGTGTGGTGGACGGCGGTGAAACCCGTATCTTGTTGCAGATATTCTCGAAAACCGTGATCGGCCCGATCTTTTTCGAATTTATCGAACGCAAAGGCGACGACGGCTTTGGCGAAGGCAACTTCAAAGCGCTGTTTGAAAGCATCGAGCAGGAACAGATCGACAGCGGTGAATTGGCGGATAGCTGATCGTTCTTTCCAGACTTAAATCAAGGGTGTCACAAATACGTGCAATCTTGATTTAAGGGTCAGACCCTCAGTTCGGTATCCGCAACACAACATCGCGACCGCGTTTTGTGTAGCGCAATTCGCTGTCGCCAATGGCCGAGACGCGGCCACCGTCGATGCGGTCTCCGACGACCACCTTTTGATAACGCCCGTTTCCCAACCGGATCAATGCACGGCGGCTGGACGGTTTGCCATACACCCCGATCAGGTTCACATCACGCAGCTTGATTGCGTTTTTGACCGTGGCTTGTCGTGCCACCGATGCGCTGCTTGGGATGCTGGGCGTGACGGCGCGTGGCGCAACGGAAGCGGTACTGGCAACGCGGGTTTCTTGCTGAACAGGTGCTGCCCGCTCTGCCCGTTTGACGATCCGTGCAAAATTGCGGGGGCGGGTGTCAGGCCGCACCGATGCACGCACTGCAAACTGGGTTGCGTTTGCAACTGTCGACACCGGCGCAGGTGCAGGCGCTTCGGCAAGGGCCACTGCCACGGCGGCACCGGTATCAATCGCGGGAGCCTCTGGTGCCGGTGCCTCAACGGCTGCGGCAGAGGCTGCGGCTTGCTGTTGAACGGAGGCAGGGCGCAAGGACGGACGCAAACCCGCCAGTTCCGACCGGGTCAACCCGTCAAGCTGTGCGCGTTCATTGGTTTCTGACAGATCGGCAGGACGCAGGCGTGGCCGCGCGTTTGCCAATGCGGTATCTTCGGCCTCGATCTCGGCATCGGCATCAGGACCGGGCGCTTGTGCGACATCTTCTGATCGGTTTGGCAAGCCGACGGGGATCACGTCGGGGCGACCCAGAAATACGGTAAACCCGTCAGGACTTAACGCGCCCTGTGGGGTCGGGATAATCAATCCGCGCGGGTCATAGGCAAATTGCGTGCCTGCCGCTGCCGGGGATGAAACGCTGCCGAATGCCACATCCGTCAGATAGCTGTTCAGCGCTGGCAGTGCCACGGCATCGCTCGAGGTGCTGACCGGATCAATGCTGGTGATATACAGGTTTTCCAGATCGATCACGCCTGCGGGTTCGGGTGGCATTTCAGGTGCGCGTGCCCAGATGCCCGTGGCTGCATATTTTGCCTCGGCCTCGGCTTCGGTCACGTCCTCGGCGGGCGGGGAAACCGGCGCGCTCAGCGCGTCCAGTACCGCACCGTCCTCTTCGGTCAGACCGGGATCAAGCGATGCGGTGCGCACATCGGCCTCAACCGCTTTTGGCGCATCTTTTGGGACATCGTTTGGGATATCGGGAATAGAGGCCGTCGCGCGCGGGCTGCGGTCGCCGAACAGGCGTGACAGGCTTAACCCGTCGTCCATAAATACCGACGCCCATGCCGCGACCCCGGCGAGAAACACCAGTAATGCAGCGGTCAGGATCAAACCCAAAAAGCGCGGCTTGCCGCCCACATCCTTGCGCCGAGCACCAAACACGGTCATCCGGTCTGCTTCCGACACTGCAACACCCGTATCGGGAGCCAATTTACGCGCAGGCAACGCCGGCTTTATGGGGGCAGGGGCCTTGGCCTTTCTGCGGCTTAGAAACGTGGTTTTTGCGGGTTCATGGGTGGAAGCGGCAAGCGAGGAGCTGTCGGGCTTGATCGTCTCGCCCGCTTTGGGCACAGACGGATCGCCCACAGACGCCCCGATTGCAGGGGCGGCGCTTGTTTTCGCACTTCCCATCGACGGCTCGACGCGTGTCGCAGGTTTGAGGTCCGGCTTTGCCGCAGATGCGAGCGGCAGGTCGGGGCCGCGACGGCTGGCAAACCCAGCGGGAGGTGCGGGCACCGGAGGTGCGGTATTCGATGTCGGTGCAACAGTTGGCGCAGCTATGGTGGGCGGCACAGCGCCAGATGGGCCCGTTTGCTTGTCCAGCGTCGCAGATGTGAAAGCAGGAGACGAAGGTGACGTGGAAATTGCCCCGTTTGGCTTGCCCACATAAGGTGCAGGCGCGCCGCGCGATGCGGCCCCCAAAACAGGGGCGGGCGATGATACTTTTGGCACCAAACCGCCAGAGGCCGCCGCCAGAACCGAAGGGGCCAAGGGTTGTTTGACTTCCGGCTGTTTTGTGTCTGGCGAAAGCGCTGGTGACGCATTTCCGTCTTTTGCAGATAAATCGGTTCCCGCAGGCTTGCTTGCGGACGCCATCACCGGCACGGCGGCGTGGACTTCGTCCGACGGTGTTACATCAGCAGGTTTATGTTTCTCACTTGGCGAGGCCGCTGTGGCCTTGTCATCGCCTGATGTCGTGTCTTTCAAAACATTTTCAGGCCCGGGCGTTTTCGGCTGCGCTGCAATTTCAGGCATTTTGTTTTTAGTCGGCGTATCATCGGTGTCGGCCTTTGAAACGACTTCGTCTACAGACCCGGCTTCTTCGACAGGCTCGTCCAATGACGAACCCGCTTCAGTGTTTTGGGCACTTGCAGCATCTTCAGTTTCGAAACCGCCCGTATCAGCCTCAGCCTCAGCCTCGGCTTCTTTATCATCCGGCAGTTTCACGTCACCGATGATCACAACCGCTATGCCATCTGCCTCGACGGTTTCGCCATCCTCCAGCAATGCGGTGGCGGCTTCGGTCTGGCCAAAAAACGGCTCGCCCAGATAGGGTTGATCGGCGGGAATGGCCGCAAAACTGACCGGATAAAACCGGTGCTCGACTGCAAACGCCTCGGCCTCTGCCAGCGTCTCGCGGGCGACAGCGGCAATATGCGTGCGGTTGCTGTCGACGCTGATATCGAATGCAAGGTCATCCACCGCATAGGGTGTGGCCCCGTCCAGTGCCGCCTTTGCCGCCTCAAGGCGCGCGGCGGCATCCATGTTCGGCGTGTTGATTGTCAGGTATTTTATCTGTTCGTTCGGCACCAGCAGCTTGGAGCGGACACCGCCCGGTTCCAGCGATGTCGCTGTGCGCCGCAGCATGGCGAGTTCGCCCACCATGTCCTCGGCATCAAGTCCGACGTCGCCAACCACGCGCCACCCGCCGGCTGCGCGGTGCAAAAGCCGGATGCCGTCAAACGAAAGGGAAAGTGCAAAATTGGGCTTCATCGTTACGTCTTTAACACGGGGGCGGGCGCGGTGACATACTGGCCCGCGTTAAAATTAAGAATAGCGCGGGTCTTTGCTCAAGGAAAGCGAAACTGCGGATTTGTCGCTTGTGGCGGCGCATGGCCCAAGGCAATCTGGAGGCGTCATTTATGAATGGGAAGAGGAGATCAGCGATGAAAACGCTAAAACTGGCTGCCAGCGTATGGATATTATGCGCCACGGTTGCACTGGCGCAGATGCCCGAGCAGGGGATCATCGTCACGGGCGAGGGCCGGATATCGGCGGCACCCGATATGGCCACGATCACCTTGGGTGTGCGCGAAAACGCGGACACCGCAAAAGAAGCGATGGGCAAGGTTACGGCATCTGTGAGTGCCATCATCGAAAAGCTGGATGACCTGGGCGTTGCAGAAAAGGACCGCCAGACCAGCCGGTTCTATCTGAACCCGGTCTATAACAACCTCTCGTCCAACAGTGGTGAGGGACCGGTCGTCACAGGGTACGAGGCAGGCAATGCCGTGACTGTGACCGTGCGCGACCTGACTGCATTGGGTGGCATGCTGGATGCTGTGGTTGACATCGGTGCAAACGATTTCAACGGGTTGAGCTTTGGACTGCAAGAACCCCAAGCCCGCTTTGGCCGCTGCCCGCAAGGTCGCTGTTGCCGATGCGGCAGAGCGCGCGGCACATCTGGCCGAGGCGGCGTCGCTGACCCTTGGCGGTGTGATGCGGATGACGGAAAACAGCCAGAGCGGCGGCCCCATGGCCATGGAAATGTCCATGATGAAATCAAACATGGGTGACGCCATCGCGGGGGGCGAGGTCGATGTGCAGGCGCAGGTCACGATGGTCTTTGCCATCGCGCCTGATCTTTGATGCAGAAATTCGCGCCCACCGGATGTTTGCGGTGGGCGCGCAGATTTTACTCTACCGCTTTGCTCAGGGCCTGATCCAGATCGGCAATCAGGTCTTGGGGGTCTTCGGTCCCGATGGACACCCGCACAACATTTGCACCTGCGCCCGCCGCTTCCTGTTGCTCTGGCGACAGTTGGCGGTGTGTGGTCGAGGCCGAATGGATGATCAACGAGCGCGTATCGCCAAGATTGGCGACATGGCTGAAGATTTCCAGCGCGTTCACCAGCTTGACGCAAGCGTCGTAGCCACCCTTGACCGCAAAGGTAAACAACCCGCCAGCGCCCTTGGGGCAGACGTTCGCGATACGGTCATGATAAGGTGAGGATTTAAGACCCGCGTAAGTTACAAAATCAACGCGGTCGTCTTTTTCGAGCCAGGTGGCGACCCTCACGGCGTTTGCCACGTGACGTTCCATCCGCAGCGACAAAGTCTCGGTGCCCATCAGCGTGTAATGCGCCGCCTGCGGGTTCATCGTCATCCCCAGATCGCGCAGACCGATGGCAATGCCGTGGAAAGTGAAGGCCAGATTGCCAAAGGTCTCGTGGAATTTGAGACCGTGATAGGCGGGTTCCGGTTGGCTGAGTGACGGGAATTTATCATTCGCAGACCAATCAAATTTGCCTGAATCCACAACGCAGCCGCCCGTGACGGTGCCGTTGCCTGTGAGGTATTTTGTGGTCGAATGGACCACCAGTGTCGCACCCAGTTCAATGGGTCGGCACAGGTATGGCGTGGCCGTGGTGTTATCCACGATCAGCGGGATACCGGCGGCATCCGCGATGTCCGCAATCGCGCGCACATCCATGATATAGCCGCCGGGGTTGGCAATTGCCTCGCCAAAGATCGCGCGGGTGTCGTCGTTGATTGCTGCCTTGACGGCATCGGTGTCGTCGAAATCGACAAAAGTACAGCTCCACCCGAAACGCTTGATCGTATGGCTGAACTGCGTGACGGTTCCGCCGTAAAGGCGCGTAGAGGCGACGATATTCTTGCCCGGACCCATCAGCGGAAACAGCGCCATGATCTGGGCCGCGTGACCGGAGGAGCAGCATACCGCACCGGCACCACCCTCGAGCGTGGCAATGCGTTCTTGCAGGACGGCCACGGTCGGGTTGGTCAGGCGTGAATAGATGTATCCGACTTCTTGCAGGTTGAACAAAGCTGCGGCGTGATCGGCATCGCGGAATACATAAGCGGTGGTTTGGTAAATCGGCGTCTGACGCGCGCCGGTCGCAGGATCAGGCCGTGCGCCCGCGTGGATTTGCAGCGTGTCAAAGCCGTAATTTGTTTCATCGGTCATTTGGTGTCCTCCTTCAGGAATGTCTTGGCAACGGTTTAGGCGTAAACGCAGGTACGCTCAACTGACGTTTGTAAGGGGCGCAAAACCGTGCGGGAAATAATTCAAAGCATACACAAAAAGTATGTTGACGCAGGGCTGTTCGTACGCATACATATAAAGTATGTTTAATCAGGAGACCCGAGCAATGGGCAAACCAGAAACCATCACGTCAGGCAAAAAGATCGTATCCGCAGACAAGGCAGAGCGCCGTGCCAAACGTGCCCTTGAGTTGGCCAAAGCGTCCAAAGCCACCAATGTGACCTTTACGCTGGAAATTCCCGTGCGCCGTTATATCGACGCGCAGGCCAAGGCAGCGGGCATGAATATGACGCACTATATGCAAAAACTGATCGAGGATCATGTGATCGGCACCGCCGCTGCAAACGATCCTCTGGCGTTGCGGCTGGCTGCGAAACGCCATGTGATCGCCTATGCCGTCGCACTGGCGACCGACATGGATGCCTCAGGAAAGTTCGACGAGCACTTTATTCTCACTGTGGTAAAGGCGGCGTCGGAAGACGCTGAATTCGCAGCACAATATGCGCTTGCGATCGGCACCCAGAGTGCGGCGGCACCCCGTGCGGCGGACCGTGCAAAAGTGTCCCTGAACCAGCAAATCGGTCGTTTGGTCAAAAAGGCCGTAGGCGCGCGCAGCAAACGCAACGGCAACGGTAAAATCATCCGCGCGCAAGTCAACGATGCCTTGATTACCACCTATACGTTGCTGGAAAAAGCCGCTGCCTAACGCCTGTTAAGCACCGACCTAGCGCATCCAGAACCCTTCGGATTTGATGCGGTTGCGAATGGCCTGCTCCTTGCGGGGCAGGTTATCCTGATCAAACAGCGCGCGCACCTTTGCGCCGCGCCCCTGATACACCATACGCTTGATCGCGTCATGGCCCTTCAGCACTTTTTTCAATTTGTTCGGCGTTGAAATCGCCTCGAGAACCTGCACCGCCAGATCGCTTTCGCGTGCGTAGAGCAGCGGTAAGAACCGGTAGTGACAGGATACGGACCCGTCCAGCAGCCCCTCGGGCAAGGTATCGCGCCCGCCGCCAAGTGCGTGGATCACCAGCGGCAAGGCCACCTGATCCAGCCAGGGGTCAAAAGACTGCGCGCAGAGCTCAACGGGCGGCGTATCGCGGATCGCCAGCGTGTATTCCAGAAACTTCGCACCGAATTCATGCGGGCAGCGGTAGAAAAAATATCCCGCATTGAAATACAGATAGCGCCGCCAGTATTCATCGGGCTGGCTTAAATCGAGGCTGCTGTCAAAATCCAACCCGAATTTGTCATACAGCGATTTCCAGAGGCCCGCGTACCCCGGCCCGTAAAGCTGCGGCACCGGCCATGTATTTTCGCGGCGCAAGGACGCAGACGGGCGCGCGAAATCAAACGTCACAGAGCCCAGATCACCTGTGATCAGGGTGTCGGTGTCAAAGAACACAAACGGCTGGCCCTCGGGCAGGGCCTGCAACATCTCGATCTTGTTGCCATAGGGGTACGCGCTGCCGAAATGCTCGCACTCAAACGGAATGATCTCGGCCCCCAGATCGGTAAGTGCGGCGCGCACCTCTGGTTCCTTGATGCGCGGATCGCCTTTCCACAGCGGTCCGGGCTGTGGTTCAGCCACCAGTAACCTGCCTTTGAAATCGGGGTTTGTATGGCGCAAGGACGCGGCGAACAGCAGCGCCTCATATGACAGCCGCCCCTGTTGGCCGACGACAGCGATGTTGAACGGTCCTGCGGTGTTTGTTTGCGAACTGCCGGTTTTGCGTGCCATACTCGAAAGATGCCTTTGTGGTCTTTTCCGGCCACTATAGCGGCAGATACGTTTTGGCAAAAGGCGGCAATTACGCCGACGCAAAAAGGGTCACGTAAAATGTTAGATTTTATTTTCGCACTAATGGCCGCGGGTATTAATTCTGCGGACGGGGCAGGATCGGGGGCAGGAACCGCAGATGCGGCAATCGCGCAGGCCACACCGCCAGCGGTGATAGCGCCCCTGGTCGCACCCGATACCGCGACCCAGGCCGTACCGTCCCCGACTGTTCCTGAAACCGGGAGTGCCGGGGTTATCATCGGTCAAGGCGTGGTGATTGCAGGCGTGCCCGCAACCCCGACCGCGCAGGCCCCGTTGACCGGTCCGTCTGCACCTGCCGCGCCTGCGATGAACATGTCCGTGGTCCCCGCCGGATTGACGGCAGAGCCGCAAACCCCGTCCGGCAAGTTTACCACCGCCGCCGAGGTCAAACCGATCCTGACTGCAACCAAGGCAAACTGGGTCGCTGTGCGCGAATACGAGGGGCAGGATTTGCTTTATGTCTCGACCCTGTGGTCATGGCGTTGTGGCCTGCATGCCATGGCAATTTCGGTCAATGACGAGCCGATGCAGAACTGGCCCTTGCCCGCCTGCCACACAGAATTCGCCACACCGAATGCGATCCTTGATCAAGACGGGCTGCCCTATCTGACGCTTAAACTGGGGGCGGTGAACACCATCGACATCCAGATTGTCTATGACGATCTAAGCATGGATGCCGCGCGGTATGAGCGGGGCAATGTGCTGATCCCGTAATCGTCCCCGAGCGGTCGAAACAGCAGCGCTTGCGCGCTGATTGTCACTGGCAACTTGGCCCGGCATGTTCCATCATCACGCGATGATATTGACCAATCCCGAATTGCGCCTGCGCGCCGCCAAATTCGCCGCCGAGTGGAAAGACGCCCACTATGAACGCGGCGAAACCCAGTCGTTCTACAATGACTTTTTCGACATATTCAATGTGCGCCGCAGGCGGGTGGCGATCTATGAAAAGTCGGTCAGGAAACTGGGCGACCGCCAGGGCTTTGTCGATCTGTTCTGGTCCGGCACGCTGCTGGTTGAGCAAAAATCGGCAGGCCGCGACCTGATCGCGGCCGAGGTGCAGGCGCTGGATTATACCCACGGTCTCGGCGACAACGAAATGCCGCGCTATATTCTGGCCTGCGACTTTCAATCCTGGCGGCTGACCGACCTGACGCTGAATGAAACCGTGACCTTCACGCTGCCGGAACTGGCGGACAACATCCACCATTTTGCGTTCATCCTTGGCCGCCAGCGCACCAAATTCAAGGATCAGGATCCCGTCAACATCAAGGCGTCAGAACTGATCGGACATCTGCATGACGCGCTTGAGGCGTCGGGATACACGGGCCACGACCTTGAACGGTTCCTCGTGCGGATCGTGTTTTGCCTGTTTGCCGACGACACCGGGATTTTTGAACCCAAAGACATCCTGTGGGATTTTCTGGAAACCCAGACCAAACCGGACGGGTCGGAAACCGGCCCGAAACTGCAAAAGATATTCGATGTACTGGACCAGCATCCCGACAAACGCTCGCCGCATCTGGCCGAGGAATACAAGCAATTCCCGCATGTGAACGGCGCGCTGTTCTCTGAGCGCATCCGCATCCCGGATTTCGATGCGGATATGCAGGCGGCGCTGCTGAACGCCTGCCGCTTTGACTGGACCCCGATCAGCCCGGCGATTTTCGGATCGCTGTTCCAGTCGGTGATGGATGCCAAACAGCGCCGCGAAAAGGGCGCGCATTACACCACTGAAAAGAACATCATGAAGGTGATCGAGCCGCTGTTTCTGGATGATCTGCGCACAGAATTACGCAAGATCAAGGGCCTGCGCACAGGGCGGCGCCAGCGGCTTGAGGCGTTCCAGAATAAACTCAGCAGTCTGACGTTCTTTGACCCCGCCTGTGGCTGCGGTAATTTCCTGATCATCGCCTACCGCGAAATGCGCAATCTTGAGCTGGAGGTGATGCAGGCGATCAAGGAAATGGGCGAGCTGGCGCTGCTGCCCTCGGTGATTGACGTGGACCAGTTTTACGGGATTGAGTACGAAGAATTCCCCGCCCGCATCGCCGAGACCGCGCTGTGGATGATGGACCACATCATGAACCGCAAACAATCCGACCAGTTCGGCGAATTGTTCGTGCGCATCCCGTTGGAAAAGAAGGCGACGATTGTGCACGGCGACGCGCTGGAGGTCGATTGGGAAGACGTGCTGCCTGCAAAGAAGTGCTCGTTTGTGCTGGGGAATCCGCCGTTTATTGGGAAAGAACAACAAAGCCCTATTCAGAAGGCTGGCCTAAAAAGAACATTGATTCCAAATGGATTTAAGGTGGGGTCTCTTGATTATGTGACTGGCTGGTTTGTAAAGGCTTGCGCGTTTTTAAGCCAAAGCCCAAATTCATCAATTGCATTTGTTTCAACAAACTCGATTTGTCAGGGTGAACAAGTCAGTTTGCTCTGGCCGCTCATCTTTGACAAATTTAACCGTGAAATAGCTTTTGCTCATAGGACGTTCGAATGGGGCAGTGATGCCAAAGGAAAAGCACACGTTCACTGCATCATCGTTGGTATGGAGCATACTAATAGCATTCGAAAAGTACGCGGATTGTACGATTATGAAACGTTGGCATCAGAACCTGAATGCATCGAGACCAGTGCTATTTCTCCGTATCTTATCAATGGTCAATTGTTAGCAACACCGAATTTGACAGTCAAAAAGACCCGCAATCCGTTATCGACGCGAACAAAAGTGGTCTACGGGTCAAAGCCCTGCGACGATGGTAATCTTGTACTTTCACAAGACGAACAAGGATACTTATTGGGGCAGGACGAGCGATTTTCAGAATTTGTAAAACCGCTTCTCGGGTCCAAGGATAGTATTAGTGGCGACTACAGATATTGTTTATGGCTAGTAGGTGCTTCACCCACTCTTATCAAATCTTCTTTGTTCGTGACAGATCGTATTCGAAAGGTGAAAGAGTTTCGGCTCAAAAGCACCAAATCTGCTACTCAAAAAGATGCGCTTACTCCATCACTGTTCCAAGAAATAAGACATACCGAAGGTCCGTTTCTTCTGATCCCAAGGCACTCGAGCGCGCGTCGAGACTACATCCCAATTTCACGATGGAATGACGGTGAAGTTGTGCATGACAGCGCCTTTATGATGATGGATTGGGAGTTGCGAGACTTTGCGTTACTTACCAGCGCCATATTCATTTCTTGGCAAGATCACGTAGGAGGACGCATTAAAAGTGATTGGCGGTTCTCAAGTGACCTCGTCTACAACACCTTCCCCCTCCCCAAAGGTGACCTATCCAAACTCGACACCTTTGCCCAAGCGATCCTCGACGCCCGTGACAATCACCCGAACTCAACCCTCGCCGATCTTTATGACCCCGACCTGATGCCGCCCGACCTGCGCCGCGCGCATACCGCACTCGATAAGGCCGTGGACAAGATGTACCGCCGCACAGGTTTTGCCAGCGACCGCGAACGGGTCGAGCATTTGTTCCAGATGTATGAAGCGATGGTTAAGCCGCTGCTGGCCAAGCCGAAACGGCGCAAGCGGGTGGTGAAGGGGTAGGGGGTTTGTCTGGTAAACGGATAATAACGACCGGGTGCCGGCGGGCGTTCGCAAGAGCGAAAGCCCCTGCCGCACGCTTTCAATTTACATTCGTAAATTGAAAGTTGGTGGGCGACCCTGGAATCGAACCAGGCGTGCGTCTCCGCGAGGGAGTTACAGTCCCCTGCCACACCTTGCGGCCTGTCGCCCACTAACGCCTCGCGCATTGCGCTGGGCGTGGGGGCGTGATTACAAGCGACCCTAAGAGGCGTCAAGGCGGAAATGCGCGGGCGCTGTGCAGATTACACACGATAGGACGAAACACATGAAAAAACCAAAGTGGGTTGTGCAAAAAGAGCAGGACAAAAAGGCCGAAGGCAACCTGACCGTCTGGTTGTTCGGCCTGCATGCGGTGCGTGATGCCTTGATGAACCCCGAGCGTGAAAAGCTGACCTTGATGGTGACGCCCAATGCGCAGGCCAAGCTGGAGGATGCGATTGCTTTTGCAGGGATCGAGCCGCAGGTGCAAGACCCGCGCAAGTTTCGCCCGCCGCTGGATCCGGGTTCTGTGCATCAGGGTGTCGTGCTCGAGGTCAAGCCGCTCAACTGGGGGCGTTTGGAGGATGTGTGCATCGGGGCCCAAGCGCCGCGTGTGTTGCTGCTGGACCGTGTGACGGACCCGCATAACGTCGGTGCGATCCTGCGGTCGGCCGAGGTGCTGGGCGCGTCCGCTGTGATCGGGACGCGGCATCATTCGGCACCTGAAACGGGGTCTTTGGCGAAATCCGCCTCGGGCGCGCTTGAACGTCAGCCCTATCTGCGGGTGCGCAATCTGGCCGATGCGATCCGCGCCTTGCAGAACATGGGCTATCTGGTGCTGGGGCTGGACGGCGAAGCAACCGTCAGCATCGAAACCGCAGTCGAGGGCAAACGCGACCGCCCCGTGGCGCTGGTGCTGGGGGCCGAGGGGCCGGGATTGCGCGAGAAAACCCGCGAAACTGTCGATATGCTGGTACGCATTGACGCAGCAGGCGGATTTGGCTCGCTCAACGTCTCAAATGCGGCGGCAATCGCCTTATATGCCTCCAGAGAGCACGTATAAGCCCGGAGGCCGCCATCGCTTATCCTACAAAGATTGCAACCTGCTGCCATTGCGGCAGCAAAGCCGTGCTGACGCTGGATAAAGCACGGCACGAATTGGCCTGTACCAGATGCGGCGCGCCCCTGCGGCAGATGAAGATGTTGCCAAAAGCGATGCCTGCGCGCGGGGCGGTCACACACCAGCCGCAGGTCCGCCAGTTCGGCGCCGCTGTGAAACCCGTTGTTGCAAAAGCTGTTGCTGTGACGGCTGTGACGGCTGTGAAGTATTCAAAACCGAAAAAGCGCAAAGCATGGTTCAAGGACTGGGCCGAGGACGTCTTTGATCTGGTCGAGGATATTTTTGACTGATCCTCGATCTTTCGGCAGTTTTCTGCCGATGCTTAATGCTTCCTTCACACAAACGCGACTACCCCTTTCAAAGCTGACGAGGCTGCTTACCTCTTATGCATGACGCTGGACCCGGAACGTCCAGCCGTCCCTGAACTGTCCCTCGTTCCGTACCTTTGCGCCCCTTTGGTTTATTCCATCGGGGCGCTTTTTTCTGGGGCGGGGGCGCTTCTTTTTGGGGTGGGGGCGCTTCTTTTTGAGACAGGGGCGGTGTAGAGATAATGGGTATGACATATTCCGATAATCTTTTGAAAACCATCCTGACCGTGCCCAAACGCATAGCGATTGTCGGCGTGTCGACCAACCCGGTGCGGCCCAGTTATTACGTGGCGCGGTATCTGGGGTTGAAAGGGTTTGATGTTGTGCCGGTGAACCCCGTTGCTGCGGGCGAGATGTTGTTTGGCAAACGGATCGTCGCATCGCTTGGCGATATTGAGGGCGGGGTGGATATGGTTGATATCTTTCGCCGTTCCGAGGCCGTGCCGGAGATTGTCGACGAGGCGTTGGAGGTGTTTCCCGACCTGAAAACCATCTGGATGCAGATCGGAGTGGAACATGCCGTGGCGGCCGCCAAAGCAGAGGCGCGGGGGGTGACGGTGATCCAGAACCGTTGTCCCAAGATCGAATACCAGCGGTTGTTTGGCGAATTACGCATGGGCGGGTTTGCGACGGGGATTATTTCGAGCAAATTATGATCAGCAGGACGCGCGATGCGCGGCGCGATCTATTGTGCTGATGAGGGGCTTTGCCCCTCAAACTCCCCAGGAATATTTAGGACCAAAAAGAAAGACTAGCGGGATGCTTTTTCCGAAAGACCCGATTGTGACTGGCGGCGGGTGAGTTCATTCAGAACATCCTCAAGCGGCACATCGCGGGACGCCAGCATGACCATGAGGTGATAGAGCACATCGGCAGCCTCGGAGGTCAGGGCAGCGCGGTCGCCTTTGACGGTTTCGATGATTGCCTCAATCGCTTCTTCACCGAATTTTTCGGCGCATTTTTCGGGGCCTTTGGCCAATAGTTGGGCGGTCCAACTGCTGTCAGGGTCGGCGGATTTGCGCGCGAGGATTGTTGCGTAGAGGTCGTTCAGGGTCATGTCAGCCTCATCGGGATGCCAGCGGCGGCCATATGTGCCTTGGCCTGACCCACAGTGAATTCGCCAAAGTGAAAGATCGAGGCAGCGAGCACGGCGGACGCGCCGCCGATGGTCACACCTTCGACCAGATGATCCAGCGTGCCTACGCCGCCCGATGCAATGACGGGGACGCTTACGGCGTCCGAGATCGCACGGGTCAGGGGCAGGTTGAAGCCTTGTTTGGTGCCGTCGCGGTCCATCGAAGTGAGCAGGATTTCACCTGCGCCTTTGGCGGTGACGAGCTTGGCAAATTCTACCGCATCAATGCCCGTGGGTTTGCGGCCCCCATGGGTGAAAATCTTCCATTTGCCGGGGCTGACGGTTTTGGCGTCGATGGCCACTACAATGCATTGACTGCCGAATTGATCTGCGGCTTTTGCGACCACATCAGGGTCGGCGACAGCGGCGGAGTTGAAGCTGACCTTGTCGGCACCCGCGAGCAGAAGCGCGCGCACATCTGCGGCAGTGCGCACGCCGCCACCCACGGTCAGCGGGATATAGCAATGTTCAGCCGTGCGGCGGACCAGATCAAACATGGTGCCGCGATTTTCGTGGGTGGCGTGGATGTCGAGAAAACACAGTTCGTCCGCGCCTGCCGCGTCATAGGCGATGGCCGCATCGACCGGATCGCCCGCATCGCGCAGGCCAACGAAGTTTACGCCTTTGACGACGCGGCCATCGGCGACGTCGAGACAGGGGATGATGCGGGTTTTGAGCATTATGCGAGGGCTTTCAGTGCGGCAGTGAGGTCAATCGCCCCATCATAGAGCGCACGGCCTGAAATTGCGCCTTCAATCACACCGGTCGCCTTGAGCGCTTGCAGATCGGCCAGTGACGACACGCCGCCGGATGCGATCACCGGAATATTGACCGCGCGCGCCAGATCGGCGGTGGCTTCAACGTTTGGCCCACCCATCGCACCGTCGCGCAGGATGTCTGTGTAGATGATCGCGGCAACGCCTGCGTCCTCAAATGATCGGGCAAGGTCAGTTACCATCACGTTGGTTTCAGTGGCCCATCCTTTGGTGGCGACACGGCCGTTGCGGGCGTCAATGCCGACGGCGACCTGGCCGGGAAAAGCGGCGGCGGCGGCGCGGACCAGATCGGGGTTTTCAACCGCAACCGTGCCAAGGATCACCCGTGCGAGCCCCTTGTCGAGCCAGCGTTCAATTGTCGCCATGTCACGAATGCCACCACCAAGCTGGGCAGGCACTTTGCAGGATTTCAGGATCGCCTCGACGGGTGCGGCATTGACAGGCTCGCCCGCGAAAGCGCCGTTGAGATCGACAAGGTGTAGCCAAGTGCAGCCCGCATCCACAAACGCGCGCGCCTGTGCGGCGGGGTCGTCGTTGAACACGGTGGACTTGTTCATGTCGCCATGCACGAGGCGCACTGCGTTGCCGTCTTTCAGGTCGATTGCAGGGTAGAGGATCATCGGCATGGCCTTTGCATACAGGGCTTTTTGCATGGATTTGCACGTTACGTCACAAGATGCAATGCGACGCTAGGTCAGGCTTGATTGAACGGGGGTGCATGCCCCAAGGTAACGCCAGATCGGGAGGAGATCATCATGAAGACATTAATTACAGCGGCTGTTTTGGGACTTGGCATGGCAACCGCAGCATTTGCAGCAGACCCCATTGTGGGCAACTGGCGCACGATAGCGGACGACAATGGCAATTCGGGACTGATTTCGGTCACAGAATGTGGTGCAAAAATCTGTGGCGTTCTGGTCAAGTCGTATGACAAGGCCGGCAAAGAGTTCAAATCGCCAAACCAGGGCCGCAAATTGATCTGGGATATGGAGCCTGCGGGCGGCGGTAACTATGCGAAGGGCAAAGTATATTCACCGGACCGCGACAAGACCTATGGCGGGAAACTGCAATTGTCGGGCAACCAGTTGACCGTTCAGGGCTGCGTTCTGGGCATTTGCCGCAACGGCGGTACATGGACACGCGTCAACTGATGCAAGCGCGCACAGGTTGCGCGCGAAAAGAAAACTACCGCACAGATTTATCTATGCGACTCAGGGGCGCAGGCGTAACAATACGTCTGCGCCTTTAATGCTGTCGGGGACCGATGGCTAACAAGGCATTGTATCGCTTGGGGGAGTGATGCGGATGTCTAGGTTTACAACTTTTATTATTATTGCGGCGATGTCAGTCGGTGCCAGTATGGCCCGCGCCGATATCCCATTGGGTCTGTGGCAATCCAGCCCTGATGCCTCAGGTCTTGTTGTGCATGTGCGCACCAAGCCTTGCGGTTCAGCGCTGTGTGGACGGGTCGAGCGGGCCAAGGATCGTCGCGGCTATGACACGCCATCCACTGTTGTTGGCCGCAAAGTGCTTTGGGATATGACGCAGCAGCCCGATGGCAGCTATGAAGGCAAAATCTGGGAGCCTGCGGGAAACCGGATGATCCCCACAAAGATGCAGGTCAATGGAAACCGGATGCAGTTGCACAACTGCGAGAATACGGTTTGTCGCGATGTGGTCTGGACGCGGCTGCGTTAAGCCGCGATCATGGTTTCCAGTTGAGGAAATTGGCGATCAGGCGAAGCCCTGTCGCTTGCGATTTCTCGGGGTGGAACTGCATGCCGATCATCGTATCGCGGCCAATGATTGCGGTCACATCGCCTGCGTAATCAACATGCGCAAGGCGCTGGTCAGGGTCGGTCACAGCCATATGGTATGAGTGCACGAAATAGGCATGGTCGCCGGTTTGGATGCCCTCAAAGACCGCGTGCGGATGATCAATGACCAGATCGTTCCAACCCATGTGCGGGACTTTCAGCGCCGGGTCCGCAGGGGTGATGCGTGTCACCTCGCCCCCGATCCACCCCAGACCCGCCGTGTCATGATATTCGCGGCCCATACCGGCCATTAACTGCATACCGACGCAGATGCCGAGGAAAGGGCGCGCCTTGACCTCGACCGCCTCGACCATCGCATCGTACAGCCCGCCTGCGCCCTTGAGGGCCGCCATACAAGCAGGAAACGCGCCGTCGCCGGGCAACACAATGCGGTCGGCGGACGCGACGACGTCTGCATCCGCGGTCACGACAACCGTGCCTGCGCCGACCTCCCGGGCCATTCGTTCAAATGCTTTGTGAGCCGAGTGTAAATTTCCGGATTCGTAGTCGATGATCGCGGTCAGCATGCGGTTACAAAGCACCTTTGGTCGATGGAATGTCACCGGATTTACGCGGATCAACCTCGACCGCGTCGCGCAGCGCGCGGGCAACCGATTTGAACGCCGCCTCGACGATGTGGTGACTGTTGATCCCGTGCAGCATATCTACATGCAGCGTGATGCCGCCTTGCGTGCTCAACGCCTGAAAAAACTCGCGTACCAGTTCGGTGTCGAAAGTGCCGATTGTCGGGGTCGGAATATCGACGTTCCAGATCAGATATGGCCGTGCAGACAGGTCCAGCGCCGTGCGGACCTGTGCATCATCCATCGGCAACAGGCACGACCCATAGCGCCGGATACCACGCTTGTCGCCCAATGCTGCGGCCAATGCCTGACCCAGCGTGATCCCCACATCCTCTACGGTGTGGTGATCGTCGATGTGCAGATCACCCTTGGCACGGACCTTGATGTCGATCAGCGAATGTCGCGACAACTGATCCAGCATATGATCGAAAAAGCCGATACCCGTCTGGTTGTCATAAACCCCTGTGCCATCAAGATTGATCTCGACGGTGACATCGGTTTCGGCAGTCGTGCGGGTCAATGTGGTCTGGCGCATGGGGTTCTCCGGGAACGGCGGTGTCGCGCCCTTATATCAGCGCGCGCGCCCGCGCCAAGGGGCGTCACAAAACAGCGATCCGCGCGGATCAGTCATTGCGGCCCGTGCGGCGCTATGTGATCCTTGGAAAAACCAGAATACGAGGCCCCCATGAGCACATGTGTCTTTATCCAGATCCGATGCCGACCCAGCACAACCTACAGCGTTGCGGATGAAATTGCCCTGCGCGAGATCCACTCGGAGCTGTATTCGACGTCCGGAGAATATGATCTGTTGATGAAACTCTACATTCCCAAAGGCGAGGATGTGGGCAAATACATCAATGATCACCTGCTGGACATCGAGGGCATCGAGCGTTCGCTGACCACCATGACCTTCAAGGTATTTTGAGGATGCGGTTGTTTGTGATGACTGGCTTTGTTCTGGTTCTGGGGAGCACATCCGGATGGGCTGCACAGCGGACCTATGAAGGCGAGGAAGCCTCGGCCTTGCGCTGCGCCAACACAATCGCGCTGACAGCTGTGGCATTGTCCGCGGCGGAACGCATCGGTGACGCCGAAAAGGAAGTTTTGCTGGGGGTCACAGTCCTGATCCTCGAGCGGCACGTGAGCGGCACATGGCGCGAAAAGAAGGCGGCAATGGTCGTGATGCGCGACAGGCGCAGCCTCGAAGACACACTTGATGATTACCGCAAAAACGCAGGCCGCTGTTTGCGCAGGTTCCCGATCAACTGACGCGGTGGGGGCCGCCCGTCAGAGGGCATGTTGGCCCTAACCCCCAAATCAAAAAGACCGCCCGAGAGGCGGCCTTGTTTGGTCTTAACCGGGGGTAATCGGTTAAATTGGAGCGGGCGAGGCGATTCGAACGCCCGACCCTAACCTTGGCAATCTTTTGGTCTCTGGGACAGGCTCGTATCGTATTGATTTAAAGAGATAAAATTATACGCCAACCTTCGCATGTGCTGGATTTGGGGTTGAATTGTGGGTGAATTGGCACTGACTTGGCAAATTTGGCAATCAGAATGGCAGAGGTTTGATCGCCCAACACACTCGCCAATCACTTGTACTGTAACACTGTTGATTTGCGTTGAGAACTGACCCGGTAGCCCCATAAATTTTCACTGAGAACTGACCCATGTAACGACGCTACCCTGACGCATTTGTTCGGGGAGATATGGAGTGATCGACATGGGATTTTTAAGTGTCATTCGACGTTGGGCATTACGTGAAGGGATGCCAATTCGTGAGATAGCCAGGCGTACTGGTCTGTCTCGCAATACCATCAAGAAGTACCTGCGAGAGGGCGCTGTTGAGCCTAAGTTCAAGGTACCCAAACGACCGAGTAACCTTGATCCGTATGCGGATCGTTTGTCTGCATGGTTGTTGGCTCAGACACGCAAATCGCGCAAAGAGCGGCGTACTGTGAAGCAGATGCACGCCGATTTGGTGAAGTTGGGCTATGCGGGATCCTATGCGCGCGTGGCCGCTTTTGCCCGTGCATGGCGTGAAGACCGGCATCGTGTGGAGCAAACAACTGGACGCGGCACGTTTGTACCACTGGTATTCCAACCGGGTGAAGCGTTCCAGTTCGATTGGAGCGAAGACTGGGCCACCATCGGAGGTGAACGGGTCAAGCTGCAGGCGGCCCACACGAAGCTCTCGCACAGCCGGGCTTTCTTAGTGCGCGCCTATCCATTGCAAACACACGAGATGCTGTTCGATGCTCATTGGCATGCATTCCGCGTGTTTGGCGGCGTGCCTGGGCGCGGTATTTATGACAACATGAAGACCGCTGTTGATCGCGTTGGCCGTGGCAAGCAGCGCGACATCAACGCCCGTTTCAAAGCGATGGCCAGTCACTATGTTTTTGAACCTGAGTTCTGCAACCCAGCGGCAGGTTGGGAGAAGGGTCAGGTCGAGAAGAACGTCCAGGATGCGCGCAATCGCATGTGGCAGATCATGCCTGTCTTCAAAGATCTGAACGAGCTGAACCAATGGCTGGAAGACCGCTGTATAGCCCTTTGGGTTGAGACTTCGCACCGGGATCTGCCGGGCACCATTGCCGACGCTTGGGAAGCGGAGAAGCCGATGTTGATGGCATTGCCGCCCGCCTTCGACGGCTTTGTAGAACACAGTAAGCGAGTGTCGCCGACATGTTTGATCACTTTTGAGCGCAATCGCTACAGTGTGCCTGCCAGCTTTGCCAACCGGCGCGTCAGCTTGCATGTTTATCCAGAACGGCTGGTTATTGTGGCCGAGGGGCAAACCGTTTGCACACATGAGCGCATCATAGATCGGTCGCACCGCAGGCCCGGTCGTGTTGTCTACGACTGGCGTCACTACCTTGCTGTAATCCAACGCAAACCCGGCGCTCTGCGCAACGGAGCACCGTTCATTGAGATGCCAGGGGCCTTCCACAACCTACAAAGTCACATGCACCGCAGAGAAGGCGGTGACCGCGAGATGGTCGATATCTTGTCATTGGTTTTGCACCATGATGAGAATGCCGTTCTGTGTGCCGTAGAATTGGCGTTGGAGGCTGGCGTGCCAACCAAGACCCATATTCTGAACTTGTTGCACCGGCTGATTGATGGAACGCACACAGATCTTCCAGAAGTCGATCCACCTGATGCACTCGCGCTGGAAACAGCGCCAAAGGCAAACGTGGACCGCTATGATGATCTGAGACAGGTTGGGGGCAAGTACCATGCGTCATGACCCAGCAGGAGCCTCAATCGTGATCATGCTGCGCAGTCTCAAGCTCTATGGCATGGCAAATGCGGTAGAAGATCTGGTTGCCCAGGGCGGGCCTGCTTTTGAGGCCGCAACACCTATGTTGTCCCAACTGCTCAAAGCGGAGATTGCCGAACGGGAAGTGCGCTCAATCACATATCAAACAAAGGTGGCCCGCTTTCCGTCGTACAAGGACCTCGCTGGCTTTGACTTCAAATCCAGTGACATCAATGAAGCGACCGTCAAGCAACTGCATCGGTGCGAGTTCATGGAGAACGCTGAGAACGTCGTGCTCATCGGCGGGCCTGGAACGGGCAAGAGCCATGTCGCGACCGCCATCGGTGTTCAGGCCATTGAACATCACAGGTGCAAGGTCCGCTTCTACTCAACCGTCGAACTGGTCAACGCGTTAGAACAGGAAAAGGCGCTCGGCGAAACCGGAAAGATGGCAGAGATGATGACCAAAATTGATCTCGTGATTTTGGACGAACTTGGCTACTTGCCGTTCAGTCCATCCGGCGGCGCACTGCTGTTCCATCTGCTGAGCAAACTCTACGAGCGAACCAGCGTCATCATAACCACCAACCTCAACTTCTCAGAATGGGCACAGGTCTTCGGAGATGCAAAGATGACAACCGCGCTTCTGGATCGCCTCACACACCGCTGCCACATCCTGGAAACTGGAAACGACAGCTACCGCTTCAAAGCCAGCTCAGAGGCTGCAAAGAAAAAACGAAAGGAGAAGCCAACATTGACCAACACATAAACGCTGATACATAAACAGGTGGGTCAAATCTCGGTGAAAATACCGGGTCAGTTCTCAACGCAAATCAACACTGTAACACTACCCGATCACGCCACCAGAGCCAATACCGTTGCTCTCCGGAGGAAGGTGTCAACTTACCATGAGGGCCCGGTTGGGTCGCCCTGTGGGGCTTGACGCATGTTTTTCCTCAGATCACCGGGCAACATCGTCAGGAAGTCATCATCCATGGGGAACTGCGGCAGGCGTTCAGCCAGCAGCCTCATCATGATATCGGCCTGTTCCCGATCCCGGATTTTCTTTTGGGCATCCCGATCATCGCGGCGTGACAGCCACAGTTTATGCACCGTCCAGTATCTTGGATCGGCACATCGCATCGGCACTGGAAAGCCACGTTCGTCAAGAACGATCACATCTATGGCCGGGGCATTCACTAGCCATTGCAAACCGGCTATCGGGGCAGGGCGGATATCACCTTCTTCCAGCGGCTGAGACCCAGGAGTGACCAGATAGGGTGGTGTCGGCTCTGGACGTACAAACTCAACCATGTACCCACGATCATTGGTCAGACGGAAATCTGCTTGGTTGCGGGGCTGGAACGTCTTGTCTACTCGGCCCTGAACCAACCTTGTCAGCCCGATCTGTTCATCGGCGTCGGTCAAAAGCCTGAGCCGGTTGCGGTCATCCATCAAGATGTCGATGTCACCGGTGGCTGTGGATTCAGAGTTGAACACCACCCCTGCCAATGCCTCATAGGCATAAAGTGCATTGGTGCCGACCACCCGGACCAGCGCGTGTTTGTCATGGGTTCTGATGGCCCGCAGCGTCCGTGACGCCATGATCGGCAGTCGTCCGGCATTCAGGGTGCGTAGGATAGCGGCCTGACGGTCCATCTCCTGTGCAAGGGTGGCCAACCTTGCCTTGTTGGCGTCACGCCCCTGGTGGAAGGCTGTGTGGGTCTTCTCCGTGTCGCTGCTGCGGGGACCAAGGGATTTAACCACGCCCCGCTTTCTGCTATAGAGATATTCGTTACCGCTACGGGCTTCCCAACCGAGTGAACCAAGAAAGCTGTGCCGCCGAAGGTCATCGGCGGTGATCCATGCATCCCAGAGTTGGGCCATGTCCACCCGTTCACGGACAGTTCTTGCGTCTAACTCATTGAAATTCATCAATTTGGTAACATTTCATGTATTTTCAACCCACCTCGTACCAAACATATATATTTCAAATACTTACTTTAGTCTATGGTCATCTGCCAGATTTGATCTTGAATGAAAATTTGTTCTTACCCACTACGAATGTAGTTTGGTGCCCGCCGCCACTGGCGATTGTGCCATAAAGCTCAAGACTACCTTGGGGTAAGAATTGCTTGATGCGATCATTGAATTTGTTCACATTCTGTTCTATGCACTAAACATGGGTCAAATTTTCAACAGAGCTTATACACATGACAAGAAAGTTCTTCGAGGAGCGAACAGACGCTTCGACTGTAAAAGCAACCTTGGTACAAAAATACTTCGATGCTTGGTCAAAGATAATATTGCCAACGGCACAGCAATACCATGACGGAAAAATTGCGTATGTTGATCTATATGCCGGACCCGGACGGTATCGCGATGGTGCTGCGTCAACGCCGTTGTTGGTAATTGAAAAGGCGTTGGAGAACCCCAAAGTCGCGTCGGCACTGGTCGCTTTGTTTAACGACCAAGATGAAAACAATACCCAGACACTGGCCAATGAAATCGCTAATCTACCTGGCATTGATAAGCTCAAACATGCACCTGTCGTGAACCAGAATACAGTGGGTTATGACGTTGAAGATTATTTTGGTCAGACACGGCGATGCCCAACTTTCACATTCCTTGATCCCTTTGGATACAAAGGGTTGTCACTACAATTGGTGAATGGTGTCATCAAGGACTGGGGATGTGACTGTATATTTTTCTTCAACTACAATCGCATTAATGCCGGTTTAACAAACCCGGCAGTCAAATCCCACATGGATGCTCTTTTCGGCGAAGACAAAGCGGATAGGTTACGGGCAAGGGTAGCGGGTGCAAGACCACATCAGCGTCAAGAAATGGTGCTGGAAGCCATGTCGGAAGCTCTCCATGATATGGGTGGAGAATTTGTGCTCCCATTCAGATTCAAAAATGAGGAGGGCAGACTGACGCATCACCTTGTTTTCGTATCCAAAGACTTCAAGGGCTACGATGTGATGAAGGGAATAATGGCCAAAGCCAGTACAACGGCTGATCAGGGCGTCCCTTCATTCGCGTATACACCTGCGGATGAGTCGATGCCGCTCTTATTTGAACTGACAAGGCCACTCGATGAGTTGGAAGGAATGTTGACCAAAGAGTATGCTGGTAAAAGCATAACTATGGAGGCCATCTACCGTAGCCACAGTGTGAACCGTCCGTTCATATCAAAGAACTACAAGGATGTGCTTGGCAAGCTTGCAGACTGTGGTGCGATTGATGTGTCTGATCCTGATGGAAAAACACGCCGTAAGAACACATTCGCTGATCGTCTGATAGCATCGTTCCCAGAGGTGAATTTCTGATGGCAAATGGATCACGCATTGAGTGGACAGAGGCAACATGGAATCCCGTGGCAGGTTGCACTGTGATCTCACCAGGCTGCACAAACTGCTATGCGATGCGTATGGCAGCACGGTTGGAGGCTATGGGACAGCCCAAATACACTGGTCTAACTCGTAGGAGCGGGGGAAGGGCAAAATGGAATGGCAACGTAAGCATTGATGAGAAATCGTTGATGGTTCCGTACAACTGGAAAGTTGGGCGAATGATATTCGTGAATTCTATGTCCGACCTTTTCCAAGACGCTGTACCACTGGATTTCATACGCCAGGTATTTCGAGTAATGGCAGACTGTAGCCATCATACGTTCCAAGTTTTGACAAAGAGGTCCACGCGCCTATTAGAGCTTTCGCCAGAACTGGATTGGCCATCAAATGTTTGGATGGGGGTCAGTGTGGAGAACTCCGATTATACATATAGGATAGACAATCTTCGAAGAACTGACGCGAAGATCAAGTTCCTTAGTATAGAACCCTTAATCGGTGATGTCGGTGTACTGGACTTGGCCAAGATCGACTGGGCAATTGCAGGTGGGGAGAGTGGCCCTGGATCGCGACCTATGGACCCGAGGTGGGTGCGATCTATTCGCGACCAGTGCATAGTGAGCGATGTCGCCTTTCATTTCAAACAATGGGGTGGAGTAAATAAAAAGCGAACTGGCCGAATGCTTGACGGTCGCACATGGGATGAGTTTCCCGCAGTCGCCGCATAATATTTTTGTTTGGTAGGATCATAGGTACAGGTACCCGGTGATGATCATGGATTTTGGCCCACTACATTTCAATCGGCAGATCAACCTATGACGCAGGGAGTTGACCACCAAAATATTTGGTCAAGAACCTCACCATATTGAACGGCTTCACAACTGGCCGACGCAGCCCGGTTTCATCAAACAATGCCTGTTCAGCGTGACGATAAACATCGACGTGTTGCTTCAATCGTCCAGCCGCACCAGGACTTCCTGGGAACAGTTCGTATGCATCTCGCAGGTATGGTTTAAGAACCTTCTCATACTTGTCATCCGACAACTTTGCGAACTGCTGTGCAAAGATGGTTTCACTGTCCAGTTCGGGGAGGCCCGAACCCTTGCGGATATCGATCCTTTTGGAAATCGCGTCACGGATGCTTTGAGCTTCGGCGGCTGTGGGCTCAATATCTGCAATGGTTGGCTGGCGGCTGTGTGTCATGACGTTCACTCCCGGTTGGTAATATATCACCGGTATTTATCTCACGATGGCTCATCAGGGGTCTGTGCATGCATCATTCAGCGTTACTATATCAATGTGGTACAACGATATCATGCAGCAGCACGAAGGGCCCTGTATACGGAGGCCCTGCCGATCCCAAGTCTCCTGGCTATCTCGGTTGGACCCACACCCTGACCTTGCAGGTTTTTCACTTCCTGTGGATCAATCGTCGCCGGACGCCCACGGTACTTTTCCGGGTGGTTGGCTTTCGCCTTGGCAATGCCCTCCGCCTGACGTTGCTTCATGATCGATCTTTCCCACTGAGCAAAAGCTGCAAGCATGTGAAGCTGGAGCCGGGCCATCGGGTCTTCGCCATTGGCCCCAAAACGCAATTGCTCCGATACAAACTCGACGACAACGCCTTTGGTATTCAGTTCTTCAACAATGTTCAAAAGATCACGGATATCCCGCCCAAGTCGATCAAGGGAATGGACAAAGATTTCATCCGACTCGCGGCAAAAAGCTATCATCTCACGCAAAGCAGGGCGGTCACTTCGGGCACCACTGATCTTTTCTTCAAACACACGTTCGATGCCTTGAATACCATCAAGCTGACGGTCGAGGTTCTGGTCAAAGCTGCTGACCCGTCTGTATCCGACGCGCATAATCATCCTCCCGTATCATTTGGCTCTAAACCATTACAGGGATTCGTCTCAAAAATCAATACTACACCCAAATGGTACATCTTTCCTGTATCATGGTGATGTATCAACTGAGCTTACCCATATGAGGCTGTTGGTTGGGGCCTCATCGGCTGACATTATGCCCGTTGGACTGGAAACCACCTGTATGGATCAATCGGTGACCCTGATGGCCACATCTTTTGAGGTATGAGCGTATGGACACGCAGGTAGCCCTCAAAAGGGTCTGCGCAGCATTGGCAAGGATGGGCCCGAATTTCCAGCCAGACCAAAGAAAATCGATCCAGTGGATATCACCGGTTCCAGTGTGAGATTGCTGATGTGCGTCAAAAACTTGGACATGTTTGTCGATCCCGTCAGCCCAAAGCGAGATGGTAAAGTTGGGTTCGTTTGTGACAAATGAACTGTGTCGCTTGGTATTGGATTTCACCATGACGCTATTCCGCGTGAACCCGTTTTAGCAATCTTTGCAGTAGGTGTGCAAAGCCATCGATCCCCCTTACTGCTTTGTGTCAGCGGAGGCTCTTCCGATTATCATCCAATCATATAAATCAACAGGTTGTGTGAAAGGGTCAACGCCATCCAAATCAGTGGCCAAGAGCCATTCTTGATCAAACTTCAAGGGCCGTGATCTCAGTCTACGGAGGTTCCCACTCCCCGTGACGATCCGTTTTTTTCCATTGGTCAGTTCGCGATCACGAAGCAACTCAATCAAATGTTGTCCATCTGAATTGAAGTCGGCGTCAATCTTCCGGATGAAGTTCCATTCTGATTGAGAAAACCATTTCTGTGCATGAGCATTTTCAACAGATAAATACATTTTGTTTGGGGGCCTATATACTTAACTAGCCATAATTGACTTGACGCCGCTATGTATTTTGGCTAGTTTAATCTCAACAAGAGAGATTAGGCCCATGTCAGATACACTTAGCACATTCGAGTTCTTCCAGAAATTCCCAAATGAGGAAGCGGCTCGCCAATTCTTTGAGGCACGCCGTTGGAACGATGAACCCGTTTGTGGTCACTGTGGTTCGGTTTCTGTAACAGAGTGCAAAGACCATAAGCCAATGGCCTATCGTTGCAAAGATTGCCGCAAGCATTTCAGCGTCCGCACTGGCACGGTACTGGCCGAGAGCCGCCTTCCCCTGCTAAAGTGGTTGCTGGCAATCTACATGCTCACCAGCGCCCGCAAGGGCATCCCAAGCACTCAGATGGCCCGCGAATTGGGTGTCACGCAGAAGACCGCATGGTTCCTTGCGCAGCGCATCCGCGAAACATGGATGGGTGGCAATAACGACAAGATGGACGGTCAGGTGCAGGTTGATGAAACCTACGTGGGCGGCAAAGAAAAGAACAAGCACGCTGATAAGAAGCTGCACGCAGGTCGCGGTGCAGTTGGCAAGGTCGCTGTAGTTGGTATGCGTGATGAAAGCGGCGCAGTTCGCGCCAAGCCTATCAAACGCACCAATGCAGCCACGCTGGTCGGTTTCGTCAAAGACAACGCTCCAGAGGGCGGCACAGTCGTAACGGATGAATTTCGCGCCTACAATGGCCTTGATGCGCAAGGCTACACTCATAAGACAGTGCGTCACTCCGCCGGTGAGTATGTCCGCGATATGGCCCATACCAACGGCATTGAAAGCTTCTGGTCATTGCTCAAGCGCGGTTACATCGGCGTTTACCACTACATGAGCGAAGATCACCTGCACCGTTACATCAACGAATTCTCATTCCGCCATAACACTTCAAAAGTTGGCACAATTAACTTCATCAATATGACGATTGACCGCATGGTTGATAAGCGTCTGACCTACAAGGACTTGATCAATGGCTAAAAAACCAGAAACTGAAATAGAACCCATTGACGCGACCTTTGATGATGTTGCCAATGCACTCGTGTCCCAGTCCAACACAAAGGCCAAGGTTGAGCTTCCTATCGCCCGATATTCTGGTTCAATTTCGATTGGAGACGCTGAAATTGGCTGCGCTGTTCTAGAGGATGGGACGCGCCTTCTAACCCAAAGTGATATGATGAGAGCCTTGGGTAGATCACGGCAAGCTAAAGGCAGGGGCTTCTACGACGCTGACGTCAACTTGCCTGCATTTTTGACAGCAAAGAATATAAAAGACTTTATCCCCACCGACTTATACGTGACGTCTAGTCAGATCGAATTCACAATGCCAAATGGCCAAAAAGCATTTGGATACAAGGCAGAGCTACTTCCGCAAGTCTGTGAAGTTTATCTCGAAGCGCGAGACGCTGGTGTATTACTGCAATCACAAATGCACATCGCACAACAAGCAGACATTCTGGTCCGAAGTCTCGCTAGAGTAGGTATTGCAGCACTTGTCGATGAAGCCACTGGCTATCAACTAGATCGCGGACATGATGCCCTGCGCCTTTTAATGGAGAAGTACATTGTTGAGGGATTGCAGAAATGGATTCAAATGTTCCCCGACACCTTCTTTGCAGAGCTTGATCGGCTATATGACAACGCGCCAACCACATCCAGATCAAGACCCCAATACTACGGGCGATTTATCAACAAGTATGTTTATGACCCTATTGAACATGGTTACGTTAAGGCCGAACTTGATAAGTTGAACATTACTGACGAAGGCAAACGAAAGGCGCGCTTCCACCAGTGGCTAACTGACGAGGGCAGAACGATAGTGACGCGGCAGATTGGTAAAGTCGAAGGGATCATGGAAATGTGTGAGGATATTGAGCATTTCAAACGCGTAGCGCGACGTCAAAAATCAGTCAGCGTAGCGCCATATCTGTTCGATGAAATGAACCGTATACTCGACTAAGAACACTCCATGCGTTTCCGAGACGTTCCATGAACATTAACCGAAATGACTCAACTCCATAACTGTCGATTCGGTATAAGGACAAAGACGGCTACCGTCATACTCCTAGCACCCAAGTGGCCTTGAAACGGCGCGAGGGCGCAGGGTGCGCCTTCGGAGCGTTGGACTGCTTTCCAACAATCCATATAGGAGGTGCCTTTATGGTAGCTTGCACATGGCCGAAATCGGTGAGCGTTTGCTCATATACCCGATTTCGTTTTGGAAGATTAGAGCATGTAGTTTCACACTGCCGCTCTATGACGTCTCGTTAACGGGTTGCAGCCCTAGAGACATATAAGAAGATTGGTAGCCGTCACATCTTAACAAACGAATATCAGTAGGCTAGCTAAAGTGTCCAGAACAACTCGTTAGCCAACTATTTTAGCAAACACCTAGACGGGTTCGGCTAGTTAAGTATATAGGCCCCTTTCAGAAGGTAAAGCTGCCACCCCAACTACCCCTTGACCTGAAAACCCTTGGTCGAGCCCAGGAGCGTTGGCTGTCACCGGTTTTATCCAATGCAAAGGATCGCCCGAAGTATATTGGAAGTTGGAATGCTACGGCGATGTTCATGGTTGCATTGTTCTCGAATCCAACTCTTGCGGCAACGCTTACATCAACCGAAATTATGTTGCCCCCAGGAGGACCGATCCATGCGGGGCTATCCATTCTTCACAAAGCAAAAGTCTTGAAATCACCGCCACATGGCAATGCCCTTGATGAAGAGGCGTTCGAACCGGGTTCAATTTATTTGAATAGTGCGCTGATGGCCGAACTCCTTGTTGGGCGTCCGGGGTGGAGCTTGATTGATGTTCATTCTGGACTTTACATGTTGGGCACACGGTACCCTTTATCCAAGGAATTGGTGTAGGCACCGTTTCGGTTATATGCTGAACGCAAATTGCACATCCGAGATACCAAATCACCCACAGCGAAGGGCCGGGCCAGTGTGATGGCCAATCCGCAACAGCGTACCATTCTCTGCGGCAGGACGTTCATTGCCACTTGAAGGTTATGGTCTCACCCTGTATGTAATCACTACAGGAAAGCTGTGCTTTTCAAACTTCCGCAATTCCGAAGACGGGTGATGTCACCACGGTCGGACCTTTAGAAAGGTCTCGCCTTTATGCATCACAACGAACTTCCCTTGGTTGCCAATCCCACCGATATCGCTCCGCAGTTCAACGGCACCGACGCAGACCATGTAGGTGTCTACGACCCTATGCTCTCTGCGATGACATCTGCACTGATGGTCGCCCAGTCGGGCATCCTGTCGGTAGAAGATGTTGCTGCGGTATTACGTTGTTCGGTCGATACTGTTCGCCGTATTCCGGTGGAAGAACTCTCCAGCTATGATGGACCGGGTCGTGGCATCCTTTACCATATGGAAGAGGTGCAGACTTATCTGCGTCGTCAGAAGCGTCATCAAAAACGCCGTTCCGGACTGGGTCAACCTGCAAGCATCCGCTCCATCCCCAAAGCCGGTAATCGCAATTTGGCAGCAGACGCGCTTGAAGGGCTTAGCAACGGTGTGGGCATATGAAGCCGACCACACACCGTATGAAGGGTATCACGCTGTCAAAGGATGCCAAAAAAGGCGTTCCTACCGGCCTGTGGCGTATCGATCTGTCCCCGAAGGTTAGCCCAACCGGGAAACGTGCACGGCATCTATATCCGTCCAAGTCTGCGGCACAAAAAGCTGCTCGTGAATACATCAAGCAAATCGAGATTGATGACCATCTCGCCCGAACTGGGATCAACAGCTATACCCTCAACGACGTGTTTCCTCAGTTTTTGAAGACCGAAATCAACAAAGTTAAGGCAGGTCGTAAGCGGGAAGCATCGCTGAAAACAGACTTGAACGGGTTGAAGCACATCCTCGATTCTCTTGGCGATCATCTGGTAGCAAATGTCGACGATGAGGCTGTCACCTCATATCAAGGCAAACGGAAAGTAGATGGGGTAAAGCCGGTCACCATCAATACAGAAGTGCGCAAATTGCGGCTCATGTTGTACTGGTGTGTCCAAAAACGGATAATCGATCAGATGCCGCAGATCACCAATCTGGTGGAACCACCGGTGCAAACCGAAGTGCCGATCCTTGATGAGCTAATGTGTATCTTTGACCATCTCCCGTTCCGGCATCGCGTCTTAACCCGGCTGATGTGTGAAACGGGGCTGCGGGTCTCAGAAGCCATGCCTCTTCGCTGGGACCAAGTTGATTTGGAACGGAACATAATCAAAGTGGGTGCTGCTGATGAGATCACGCCCAAGACCCTCGATAGCTATCGTGATGTGATAATTTGCGAGGGTCTGGCGAAAGACCTTGAAGAATTGGGCAATGAACATACTCACGTGTTTCCCGGGTTCCGTGATCCTGGCAAGCCGATGGACAATTATCGGAAGGCCCTCAAGACAGCCGTGATCAAGTCCGGTGTGAAGCGATACGGTAAGCCGATGCGGTTCACGCCCAAGTTTGGACGTAAGGCATTTACATCATACCAATGGATCGCTGGCGTCCCGTTGGAACTGATCCGCCAAATGATCGGTCATTCGCCAAATTCAAAGGTGACAGTGAAAAACTACCTTCACATGCCTGCTGAATCAGTACGTGCAGCAGTGCTGGACCTTGATGTTCTGGCAAAAAAGAAGAAATGAATTTGGCAACAGATGGCAACAGCCTTAAACGACGAAGGGCCACCCGAGGGTGGCCCTTATCGTAACTAACTGGGTTTGTTAGTTAAAATTGGAGCGGGCGAGGCGATTCGAACGCCCGACCCTAACCTTGGCAAGGTTATGCTCTACCCCTGAGCTACGCCCGCATCCGGTAGTGAGGCGGGGATACCTATTGGCAGGGTTTGGCGCAAGAGGGAAAGATAGCTAACATCAAAAAAATCTGGCCTTCCCAATCGGGACGGCACAATCTCTTAAGGATAGTTGCGCTGCGCCTTGGCAACGCCAAGTTTGCCGCCGTTCTTTTTGCTCTGTGCGGTCGCGGTCCATTCATAGACATGGGTGCCGTTCGGCGGGCAGGGGCTTTTGTATTTGAACGCACCGCTTGGAATCGTCTTTTCGCCATTGTAGGCCACCACTCCGCCACCGTGATTGTAGTTTGGCACATTGCGGTCAACCATTTTGAAGCGGATGTACTTTGTTCCGGCTGGCACATCACGCAGGGCAAAAGCCGGGTTGGAAACGCGGTTGGGTTTGCCATTGGTGCAAGACTTTAAGCCAGACCAGTCAAAGCCGATGTCAAAGGCAAGGGCAGGTAGAGCAACAAGGGAAAGGGCCGAGGCCAGGATCAAAGTGCGCATTTTAATCTGCATGGGTTTGATGCTTTAGCGTCACAGGCAAAGCCGAAATTGTCAAACAATAGGTATGATAACCCGCACCCAAACAAAAAAGGCCCCAACCGCCGTTGGAGCCTTTCTTCATTTCATTTCACACAAGCCTTAATGCCCGTGTTTTATGTCCCAGTCTTCCTGCTTTGGCAGGATCTCGAACGTATGCTCTGGCGGTGGCGATGGCAGTGTCCATTCCAACGTGTCCGCATATTCGTTCCAGGGGTTGTTCGCTGTGACCTTAGCGCCGCGTGTCAGCGACCATGCCATCACCCCAAAGAAGAACAGGAATGACGCGAACGACAGGAACGCACCCCATGACGACCATTGGTTCCAATAGGCAAACGCCTCGGGATAGTCGATATAACGGCGCGGCATGCCCTGACGGCCCAGAAAGTGCTGTGGGAAGAAGGTCAGGTTCGCACCGATGAACATCGCCCAGAAGTGCAACTTGCCTGCCCATTCAGGGTACATTTTGCCGGTCATTTTAGGGAAGTAGAAGTAGACCCCTGCAAAGATCGCGAACACCGCACCAAGGCTCATCACATAGTGGAAGTGCGCCACAACGTAGTATGTGTCGTGATAGTACCGGTCGACAGCGGCCTGTGAAAGCACGATGCCGGTTACGCCACCGACGGTGAACAGGAACAGAAAACCGAACGCCCAGAGCATCGGTGTTTTGAACTCGACCGAACCGCCCCACATGGTGGCGATCCACGAGAAGACTTTAACACCCGTCGGGACGGCGATCACCATCGTGGCCAGCATAAAGTAGGCCTGCTGGTTCAGGGTCATGCCAACCGTGTACATGTGGTGCGCCCACACGACAAAGCCCAGGGCACCAATCGCGATGATCGCCCAGACCATTGGCAGATAACCAAAGATCGGCTTGCGCGAGAACGTGGCGATGACGTGGCTGATAATGCCGAAACCGGGCAGGATGATGATGTACACTTCCGGATGGCCAAAGAACCACAGGATGTGCTGGTACAGAACCGGATCACCGCCGCCTGCAGGGTCAAAGAACGCAAAGCCAAAGTTACGGTCCATCAGCAACATGGTGATTGCGCCCGCCAGAACCGGCAAGGACAACAAGATCAGCCATGAGGTCACAAAGATCGACCATGAGAACAACGGCACCTTGAACAATGTCATGCCGGGGGCACGCATGTTGAGGAACGTGGTGATCATGTTTATCGCGCCCAGGATTGATGAGGCACCCGAGACATGGACCGCAAAGATTGCAAAATCCATCGACATGCCGGCTTCTTTAACCGACAGCGGCGGGTACAGAACCCAACCCACGCCGGAACCCGCCTGGCCATTGCCACCCGGTGACAGCACCGAAAGGATCGCCAGTGTTGTACCGAACACATAAAGCCAGAACGACAGGTTATTCATTCGCGGGAACGCCATATCCGGCGCACCGATCTGCAAGGGCATGAAATAGTTACCAAATCCGCCGAAAAGGGCAGGGATAACCACAAAGAACATCATAAGAATGCCGTGACCGGTGATCAGTACATTCCAAAGATGCCCGTTTGGCGTACAAAGTGTGTTGCTGTCCGCGATGAAACGCGCACCTTCCATACACATGTACTGAACGCCCGGATTCATCAGCTCAAGGCGCATGTACACTGTAAATGCAACCGAGATAAATCCGACAAACGCAGAGACGATAAGGTACAAAATACCAATGTCTTTGTGGTTTGTGGACATAAACCAACGCGTGAAAAATCCGCGTTCGTCGTGATGGTCTTGGCCTTGAATGGCTGCGTCTGCCATGTGGTGCCTCCTGAATAAATTGTGGATGCACGGAGGTCCGTATGACCGGACACGTACAGGTTCTGTCACGTTTTAGTGCGCCACCGCGCAATGGGCAATGGGCGCGATGGTCGCAGGGACAGAAAGTTCGCAACTGTCGCTGCCACGGTTTTGGCATAATTCGTCCGGATTGCCATAAATTGTCAAATCGTGACCACAGTTTTGACCTGTCTGTTTGGCACATACGGCCATAGCACAAGGCTGCAACATGTTTGCGGCCAACGCATGTGATAGAGATCTCGGACGTTCGAATGGCCACCAACAGCAACACCAATCCCGCCACGCAAGGCAATCAAGTGATTTCCGGCACCGCAGGGACCGATACCCTGACGGGCGGTCTTGGCAATGATACGATAAACGGTGGTGCGGGCGATGACGTCCTGCGCGGCGATCAGGGCGTGCAGGGGTCGTGGCACTTCGAGACATTCAACCGCGACTTCACCTCGGCCAACGGGCAGGCGTTCACCATTGAAAGCGGTGTGCGTACGGGGTCGGGCTACGTCACTGATTTCAACGAAAGCGGTCTGACCAATACGGTGCGCGGGGTTCCCGCAACAACCAATGCAGAAGACTTTGGCGTCATCTATACCAGTACGCTGAACACGATCAGCGGTGGCACCTACCGTCTGACCACGTCATCCGACGATGGCTCGACCATCCAGATATTTAATTCCAGTGGCACGCCGCTGAACTTTGCCAACCAGACGGGCGGTACACTAAATTACCTCAATAACGATTTTCATCAGAGCACTACCACGCGGTTTGGCGATGTTATTCTCAATCCTAATGAAACCTACACCATCCAGATCCGGTATTGGGAAAATGCGGGCCAGGACACACTTGCCGCAACCATCCGCGGGCCTGATACAGGCGGTGCGACCCAGAACCTGCTGACGTCGCCAATGATCGGAATGCCCCCGCCTGCGACCTATTCGGTTACAGGGGTGCCCGCAGGTGTCGAGGGCAATGATTATATCGACGGCGGCGACGGCAACGACACGATTTTTGGCGACGGCGGCAATGATACATTGCTGGGCGGTTCCGGCAACGACAGCATCGACGGCGGCACCGGCAACGACTTGATTTACGGCGGTATTGGTGCGGACACCCTGCTGGGCGGGGCGGGCAACGACACGATCTTTGGTGAAGCGGGCAACGACTTTATCGACGGTGGTATCGGCGACGATTCGCTTGATGGGGGCGATGGCAACGACACGATAAACGGCGGGGCGGGCAACGACACGATCATCGGGGGTGCGGGCAACAACGTCCTGTCCGGTGGCAGCGGCAACGATTCGATCTATGGCGGCGGTGATGCCGATACGATCAATGGCAACACAGGTGATGACAGGCTTTTTGGCGGCGGCGGGAACGACCTTATCTCGGGCGGTGCGGGCAACGACACGCTTTCGGGTGACGCGGGCAATGACACCCTCATCGGTGGGGCAGACAACGATGTCCTTACGGGTGGCGATGGCTTTGACCGTTTCATCTACAGCGTGGGTGACGGCAACGATACGATCACCGATTTCAACACGGCCACAGGCCAGAACATCAACGACGGCAACCAAGCAAACAACGACTTTCTCGACCTGTCCGCATTTTATACAAGCGTCTTTGAGGTGCGCAAAGACCTTGCCGATGATGGTGTGCTGAACCAGTCAACGGGCGATTTCAGCGACAACACCTCAATGGGCGGCGGATCGGTGACCCTGATCGGTGTCACAGGCAACCAACTGACCTTCGACAACGTCAATGTTGCGTGTTTCGTTGCAGGTACGCGGATCCAGACTGATGCGGGCCTGATCGCGATCGAAGACCTTGAGCCGGGGCAAAGCGTGGCCACCCTTGATAACGGCATGCAACCTGTGCGCCACATCTTGCAAAGCACCGTTGCGGGGCAGGGCAAGCTGGCCCCGATTGTGTTTGCAAAAGGGACGTGGGGCGCGCTGCGCGACATGGCGGTATCCCCGATGCACCGGATTTTTGTCTCTGACTGGCGGGCCGAACTGATGTTTGGCGAAAGCGAAGTGCTGGTGCCTGCGCATCATCTGGTCAACGGCGATACGATTTACCGCAGCCCTCGTGCGCAAGTCACCTATGTGCATCTGATTTTCGATGCACATGAGATCATCCTCGCCGAAGGCATCGCAAGCGAAAGTTTCCAACCCAGCCTTGATGCGGTGGGCGACGCGGAAACCCGCGCCGAATTGCTGATGCTGTTTCCCGAACTGGCGCTCGGATTGCCACGACCTGCGGCGCGCCGGATTTTGCGCGGTTACGAATCCCTGATGCTCGCCATGTCCTGATCCGCGCGTCCGAACACCTGATCAAACCCCGCTTTCAAGGCCAGATCCACATCATCCATCGTCACGGGCAACCCCAGATCCACCAGCGACGTGACCCCGTGGTCGGTTATCCCACATGGCACAATGCCGCCAAAATGGCTCAGGTCTGGCTCCACATTGATGCTGATCCCGTGAAAGCTGATCCATTTGCGCAGGCGGATGCCGATGGCGGAGATTTTATCCTCGGCGACCGAGCCATCCAGGTGTCGCGGCTTTTCGGGCCGTTCGACCCAGACGCCGACCCTGCCGGTGCGGATTTCGCCGCGCACATTGAACTGGTCCAAGGTGGCAATCACCCACGCCTCAAGATCGCGCACAAAGCAGCGCACGTCGCGTCCGCGTTTGCCCACGTCCAGCATCACATAGGCCACCCGCTGGCCCGGTCCGTGATAGGTATACTGCCCGCCGCGTTTGCTGTCATAGACAGGGAAACGGTGCGGATCGGTGAGGTCGGCCGCCTTGGCCGAGGTGCCGGCAGTATAAAGGGCAGGGTGTTCGACCAGCCAGATGCATTCATCCGCCTCGCCCGCCGATATCGCCGCCACGCGCGCTTCCATCCACGCCTCTGCGGTGCGGTAATCAGTCAAGCCGTCTGATGTGATCCATTCAACCATGCGGCTGGGTGTAGCGTTGGCGCGGTGTTTGCGAAAGCCCCTAAGCCGCTGCTTTTTCGGCCTGCACCTTTTGCAACATTTGCGCATAGGTATCTGCGCCTTGCGCGCCGGTCAGCAGGTAGCGGCCATCAAAGACCATCGACGGCACACCCGATATGCCACGCGATGTCCAGAACTTCTGGCGCTCGCGTGTCTGGTCGGCATGGCTGCCGGTGCGGAGCACCTGCGCGGCGCGCTCCGCATCCAGCCCGACCGAGGCTGCGACCTCGACCAGTACATCATTCTGCGACACGTCCCTGCCATCCGTAAAATGCGCATCGAACAGCGCCATCTTGAGCGGATGCTGCGCGCCCTGTTCCTGCGCCCAGTCCAGCAATTGATGTGCTGCAAAGGTGTTCACGATCCGGCTCTCGTCGCTGAAGTTAAAGTTGAAGCCCAGATCGGTGCCCAAATCCGTCAGCATCTTGCGGTTTTGCGCCGATTGCGCGGGCGTCTGGCCGTATTTCTCGCCGATATGCTCCGCAAGGTTCTGGCCCTCGGGGGGCATGGCGGGGTTCAATTCAAACGGATGCCAGCGGATCAGGGCACTTGCCCCCAGCCTGCCCAACGCCTGTTCAAGCTGTTTGTACCCCACAATGCACCAGGGGCACATCACGTCCGACACGATGTCGATCTGTATGACAGATGGGTCTGAGGGGGAAACGGTCGAAGTCATGAGCATGGGTCCGGCACTAGGGGTGAAGATAAGAGATCGGGGCGCAGGGGCAAAATTTCAACGCTGTTACCAATGGCTCACACAAAAAATATCGCCCGAGACCGTATTATGGTACTCTATACACAATAAAGTGATTCATTTTGGGGGCGAAACGATGAATTTTAAAGTAATGGTTTTCAAAGCAACAACATGTGCATTACTCGCAGCATCCGTTGCACTGGTTCCGGCAGAGCGGGTCGAGGCGGATGCTGGTGATTTTATCGCGGGGGCCATCATTGGCGGTATTGTCGGCGCCAATGCCAACAAACAGCGCCGCACCACGACACGCTCGACCCGTACCGGCACCCGCAAACAAGTTGCCCGCACCAGTATCCCGTCAACCCAGGAAGGGCGCAACATTCAGGCGTCGCTGAACTATTTCGGATTTGATGCTGGTGTGGTGGATGGACAACTGGGCCGCAAGACCACCAATGCGGTGTCGCAATATCAAGCCTACCTTGGCTATCCGATCACCGGAAACCTGTCCGAGTTTGAACAGAACCTGCTGATTTCAAGCTATAACCGTGCCCAAGCCGGCGGATTTGCCACACAGCAACTGGTCGCCTCCACACCGGATGGCACACGCGGTCTGCTCAAAACCTACCGTGCCGAAATGGCAGGTCAGGCCCCTGTGACATCGGCAAGCGTGACGCCGCAGGCCGTCGCGCCGACTTTTGCTGCCACCGCCCCCGCAGCGGCCCCGCTTGCCGGTGTCGCAGCCCTTGCCTCTGCCGTGGCGCCGCCCCCGGCGCTGCCCAGCTTCATGGGCGCAGGCACGCAAGCGTCGCTCGCGTCGCATTGCAACACGGTGTCATTGATCACCAACACCAATGGCGGTTTTACCACCCTGGCCAGTATGTCGGACCCGAATATCGCCCTGAACGAACAATTCTGTCTCGCGCGTACCTATGCGATTGCAAAATCCGAAGAACTCGTGAGCCAGATACAAGGCTTTACCCCCGACCAGATTGCCCGCCAGTGCGAAGGGTTCGGCCCCGCCATGAAGGACCAGGTTGCATCCCTCTCGCTCAAATCGCGTGACGCGGTTGTGGCGGATGTGTCGTCGTTCGTGTTGACCACCGGCATGTCGCCCGCACAACTGCAAGGCACCGCCAAGATTTGTCTGGGCGTGGGATACCGCACCGACAATATGGACGTGGCGGTTGGGTCCGCCTTGCTTCTCTATGCGATGGGCGAGGGTGTTTACGGTGAATTGATGGGTCACCACTTAAGCCAGGGGTTTGGCACAGCCAAGCGCGCCGATATGGCAACGGGCTGGTATGATGCCGGTCTTGCGGCGGCAGATTCAGGTGCGGCAGCTGTCTTTGTGCCCGGCCAGCCCGAGCGGACAGAGCTGATCCGCCAAGCCGCCCTGCGCAGCACTGGCGTGCCAGCACCTGCAACATTGCCACAGGCGGTGCCTGTCTCGGGCACTGGATTGCCGACCTTTTCGATCAGCGAATAACCTCGCAGACCGACCGAAATCAAAAGCCCCGGATCCTGATGTGGAGCCGGGGCTTTTTTGTTGGCGATTGCCTCTTCACAAGCCGTGTGACTTTGGCTAAACGGCTGGAACCATCCATGGCGTGCGGTCGTGGCGGAATGGTAGACGCGCAGCGTTGAGGTCGCTGTGGGGTAACACCCGTGAGAGTTCGAGTCTCTCCGACCGCACCAATCTATTGTATGACCTTAATCTATTCAGGGTTGTTCGTATAAATTACCCCAGCACTGTCAGCCAGAACCATACTGTCAGCATTGAGCTGGTCGTTGCGATCATCACGGATGTCGCTGCAACACGGCGCGCGCGGCCGTACATGTTGGCAAAGATATACGCGTTGAACCCCGGTGCCATGGCAGCGGTCAGAACGCCGGACCGGAATGCATCCTGCGGCAGATGCAGGGCCGTCCCAAAGCTCCAGACCAAGGCCGGATGCACCATGAGTGCGATGAGACAGACCATCGCAATGGCCTTCATATCGCCCTCGGGTTTATATTGGAACAACACGCCCCCCAGTGCAAACAAGGCGGCGGGCAGGGCGGCGCGTACGATCAACGAGAGCGCGTCATCAACAACGCTTGGAATGGGCAAGCCTGTCAGATTGACGCTGAACCCCATCAGGATTGCGATCACCAGTGCGTTACGAAACATCGCGCCGCCGACGTTGCGGACCAGCGACGCGCCCGTCTGGCCGCGGTTGCGCACATATTCCATCACCGTGATGCCCAAACCGTAACAAAACGGGGCGTGGAAGGCGACGATGGCATAGTTGCCGGCAAGGGCGTCAACGCCGTATGCGCGTTCGGTAATCGGCAGGCCCAGCAGGATGGAGTTGGAGAACAGGCAACAAAAACCGATGACCACGCAATCTTCCCAGTCGCGCCGGAACAGCAAACGTGCGCCGAAGATGCCAAGCGCAAAACTAATGGCCGCCCCGGCATAGAAACTGAACATCAGCCGCGGATCAAACGAGGCGGACAGATCAAGCCGCGCGATGGCTTGGAACAATAGGCAGGGGATGGCAAAATTCTGGGTAAACTTCATCACCCCGTCGATGCCGGACACCGGAAACAGCCCGCGCCACACCGCGCCATAGCCAAATCCGATGACCAGAAAGACCGGGAGAATTACATCAAGCAGGGTTTGCAAATGCGGACCTTCGGTCAGAGCTATGGGGCAAGGAGATCAGGCCAGCGGAAAAGTCAGGATCATACCGTCATAGGCGGGCTGGATATGGTCGGGCGTCTCGGCAAGCAAGGTGGCGTAGTCCAGATCATTGTGCATGTTTGTCAGCACGGCGGTGCGTGGTGCGACCTGCGCGATCCAGTCCAACGTCTGTGCCAGATGGCTGTGCGTCGGATGCGGCGTGCGGCGCAACGCGTCCACGATCCAGCACGTCAGATCGTCAAGATGCGGCCAGATATCATCAGGAATCTGTGCCACATCGGGCAGGTAAGCCACATCATTCATCCGGAACCCCAAGGCGTCCATGCCGCCGTGTTTCACCAAAAACGGCGTAAAGGTCAGCGTCCCACCGGGACCGTCGATCGTGACATCACCCTCGATATCGTTCATGTCGAGGATAGGCGGATACATCGACCCTTCGGGTGTCCTGAACGCATATCCGAACCGGTCAAACAACGCTTCACGGGTTGGTGTATCTGCCCAGACCGGCAGCCGCGCACGCATGTTCATCACGATCATGCGCAGATCGTCCAGCCCGTGCACATGGTCGGCGTGCGAATGGGTATAGAGCACCGCATCAATCCGTCCGACATTCGCCGCCAGCAGTTGCGCGCGCATGTCGGGCGAGGTGTCGATCAACACGGTTGTTGTGCCCTGGTCTGTGACCCGTTCGACCAAAATCGAACAGCGCCCGCGCCGGTTTTTCGGTTCTGACGGATCGCAATCGCCCCAATGGCCGCCCAGTCGCGGCACGCCGCCCGAGGATCCGCAGCCCAGGATGGTGATGCGCATTTCAGCCATCAGGCTGCGGCCTCAAAGCTGGCGGCCTTGGAAAACAAACGCTCAAAATTAGCCTGCGTCTGTGCGGCGAAATCAGCGTAGTCCATGCCGAATGTCTCGGCGGCCTTACGCGCGGTATGCGCGGTGTACCCCGGCTCGTTGCGCTTGCCGCGATGGGGCGGCGGCGCGAGATAAGGCGCGTCGGTTTCGACGAGTATCCGGTCAATTGGCGCAGCGGCAAAGATATCGCGCAGACCGGCGGATTTGGGAAAGGCGGTGATGCCGGACATCGACAGGTAGAACCCCAGATCGAGCGCGGCATCGGCAAGTGCAGGTGACGACGAAAAGCAGTGCATCACGCAGGAAAATGCCCCTGCGCCAAATTCCTCGCGCAGAATTTTGATCATGTCGTCATCGGCATCGCGCGCATGGATGATCAGGGGCAGACCCGTCGCGCGCGCGGCATCAATGTGGATGCGCAGGGATGTTTTTTGGATATCCATAAATTCGGCGGTGTAATGATAATCCAGACCGGTCTCGCCAATGCCCACCATTTTCCGGTGCCGCGTCAGTGCGATCAACGCATCGGTGCTCGTTAACGGCTCGGATGCTGCGGACATCGGATGGGTGCCAGCGGCATAGAATACAGGCGCATACCGCTCGGCAATCGCGCGCACGCTTGGCTCGTTTTTCAGCTTGGTGCAGATTGTCACCATCCGCGTCACACCCGCCTGCGCCGCACGCGCGATGATCTCGGGCAACTGGCCCTCGAAATCAGGGAAATCGAGGTGGCAATGGCTGTCGGTGATCTGTGGAGGGTTACTCATGCCTGTCCCGATGTTTTTTAACGCGGCGCGGTCTCGGCCATCTTGAACAACGTATCTAGGACCAGTGCGGCAGGGTCAAGGTTGACCGCCAGCCCGTGTTGCGCGCGCGCCGAAATTTCATGTGCGGCCTCGGCCCATTTGCGGCCCTGTGTCTGGTTTGGCGACAGGCGGTGCAGCACTTGCGCCTCGCCCGGTGACGCCTCGATCTGTGGCGGCGCGCCCGTGGCACCGGTGCGCGCCAGTCGTGACAGCAACAGGTCGATCAGCGTGAACAACAGGTCGAGCTTTTCTTCGCCGCCACGCTGTGCAGCGGCCTCTGCCAGTTTAATGGCGCGCGCACGGTCCATACGGGGCAGAGACGCCATCAGCGCGACCAGTTCGGCGTATATCTGCAAGCCGCCCATCAGTGACAACCGCAACGCGCCGCCGACCGATCCGCCCGACAGCTCGGCCAATGCAGCCGGATCACCGTCGATCTGTACCTGTGACGCGGCCAGTGCATCCGCCATCTGGTCGGACGCCAAAGTGCCAAGCCGCAACACCCGGCACCGCGACCGGATCGTCGGTAACAGGGCGGAGGGCTGATGACTGAGCAAGATCAGGGTTGCGCGTGCGGGCGGTTCCTCAAGCATCTTCAACAGCGCGTTGGCGGCGTTCACGTTCATCTCGTCCGCGTCGTCGATGATCACCACACGGCGCCCGCCATCGGCAGCAGACATCTGGAAAAACCCGTTCAATGCACGGATATCATCGACAACAATCTGTTTGCGCATGCGTTTGGTGTCGGGGTTGAGGCTGCGGGTGATGGTTTTGAGACCGCCTTCGCCTCCCGACGCGATGCGCCGTGCGACAGGGTGATCCGGTGCGATGTCGAGTGTTGTCGCGGCAGGGGTTGCGAACATCCCGCCCTCATCAGGGTCAGGCGTCGCCAGCAAAAACCGTGCCATCCGCCAGGCCAGCGTCGCCTTGCCCACGCCGCGCGGTCCCGTCAGCATCCACGCATGGTGCAGTTTGCCCGCGTTGAACGCATCAAGAAACGCCTGCTGTGCCACATCCTGCCCGATCAGGCGCGGTGTGTCGCGGGGGTGCAGGGCACCGATCACGCGGTCGGGTTGGGGGGTGTCATCGCTCATGATGCTGGGTTTAACAGGTTTGGGGTAAGAGGGAAGGTGGCGCTGTTCTAAATTGGCGCACCGCGTTCATCCTATGCCGCCCCCGTATCCTCAAGCGCAGCCATGTCCATAAAAAACACTTCCCAGATATGACCCTCGAGGTCCTCAAAGCTGCGCCCGTACATGAAATCAAGGTCTTGCACTGGCGTGGGATCACCTTTTCCACCAGCCGCAACTGCTGCTTCAACCATATCGACCACAGCTTTCTTGTTTTCGACGGACAACGCGTTGAGCACTTGGGCTTGGCTATGAGCATCAACAATCGGTTTTGAGGTAAACATGCGCCATTTTTCATGTGTCAGAAGCATCACATGGATCGTTTCCGACACCACCATGCAGGCGGCAGTCTGATCCGAGAACTGCGGGTTGTTCTTGAAACCAATGGCTTCATAAAATGCCACCGACTTTTTAAGGTCTGCAACAGGCAGATTAACAAAAATCATCATCGTCAATCTCGCTTTCTGCCTTTTTCGTCGATTTTCGCCCGGTCATTCAAGCCCGGTCATTCAAACTGACGATAGGCATGACATTAGCATCAGGTGGATCATTGACAATGGATTTTGCCAAAGCCGCTCACCCCAAAGCCCGCACCACATCCACCGCCACATCCTCGACACTCCGCGCCCCATCTATCACCACAAACCTTTCGCCAAACTCCGCAGCCAGCGCCAGAAAACCGCTGCGCATCTTGGCCTGTAATTCTTCGCCAAAATCCTCGAACCGTTCTTCGACTGTCTGGCGCGACAATGCCCGCGACAACCCCTTGGCCGGGTCCATGTCGATCAGGATCGTCAGGTCCGGCTCTACCCCGATCATCAGCGCGTGCAATTTATCCACAGTCTGGCGCAGATCACCACGCGACAACCCCTGATACATCCGGGTGCTATCCGCAAAGCGGTCGCAGATTACGACTTTACCTGCCGCAAGGGCAGGGCGGATTGTCCGCTCCAGATGGTCGCGGCGCGCGGCGGTGAACAAAAGGATTTCGGTCTCCGCTGACCAGCGGTCCGGCGCGCCTTGCAGAGACCAGCGCGCGGATCTCCTCGGCACCGGGCGATCCGCCGGGTTCGCGGGTCAGGACAACATCGCGGCCCTGTGCGCGCAGATGATCGGCCAGCAGGCGCGCCTGGGTGGATTTGCCGGAACCGTCAATGCCTTCAAAACTGATGAACATGCCCGCAGGCATCGCATCATCATTCATGAAGCGGCCTCTGGTCCTTGATCCAAGCGTTTCAGCAAATGCATCGCTGCTGTGGTTATGCGGCTTACAAAACCGCCGCGCGCGATGTCACGGTCCGCAAACAGCGGCACGCGGGTTTCGGGCAATCCTTCCGGTTTCAGCACCAGTTCGGCCAAGGCGTCGCCTTTGGTGATCGGCGCCTTGAACGGGCCGGTATAGACGATCTCGGCCGGCACCTCGTCACCGCCCAGAACCGGCAGCAACATCGAAATATCCTTGTCCGCGGTCAGCCCGATGGTGGGTTCGGCCCCCATCCAGACAGGAGCCTCGGCAATGCGGCTGCCCTCGCTTGACAAGGACCGCTGCGAAAACTGGCGGAAGGCCCAGTTTACAATCGCCTCGGATTCCTGTGCGCGGGCTTGCGCGCTGTCCAAACCCGAAATCACGAATATCACGCGGCGGTCGCCTTGTTTGGCGGACCCGACAAGGCCAAAACCCGCCTCTTGGGTATGTCCGGTTTTCAGACCATCCGCGCCAATCCCCAGACCCAGCAAGGGGTTGCGGTTGGATTTGTTTTGCGGCGCGCGCCCGTCAAAGTCGAATTCCTTTTCGGCAAACAGCGGATAGAACTGCGGGTAATCCTCGATTAGCCGCGTCGCCAGCAACCCCAGATCACGCATCGACATGCGGTGTCCGGCCTGGGGCCAGCCGTTGGAATTGGCAAATGTCGAATTGGTCAACCCCATCTTTTGCGCGCGCTGGGTCATCAGTCGGGCAAAGCCGCCCTCGGACCCGTCAGGGCTGAGCGCCTCGGCAATCACGGCACAAGCATCATTGCCCGATAGCACGATAATGCCGCGCAAAAGATCCTCGACGCGCACGCGGTCGGTGGTGTCCAGAAACATCGTGGACCCGCCATAGGACATAGCGTGGCTGCTGACTGGCAGTGTTTCATTCAGCGACAGACGTCCGTCCTTGATCGCCTCGAACGCCATATAAAGCGTCATCAGTTTCGACATCGACGCGGGCGGCAAAGGTGTATCGGCGTTTTTGGCCAGCAAAACCGTGCCGGTCGTCTGGTCGACGATATAGGCAGAGTTTGCGCTGGTCTCGAAGGCATGGGCGGGCAGGCTGAACAGGATCAGCGCCGATAGTGCAGCTATATGGCGGATCATTGGAGGGGCTCCTTTACATCAGATCAATTGGCAACGGCGTAGGCGTCGGAGAAGCCTTCGTCTTTGATCGCTTTGATCAGGTTATCGAGTTCGGATGGAGAGTTTGCAGGGCCGACAAGCACCCGCCAGAACGGTTTGCCGTTGATTTCGCTGCGTTTGACGGTTGGCACCATGCCGGCACTGCTCATTTGTTTGGCGGTGCGCGTGGCGTTGGCCTCGATGCTGAAAATGCCAAGCTGGACAAAGGGCTTCGACAGGCTTGAGGTGTCTGCACGCGGTGCGGGGGCGCTTGGTTGCGGTGCAGCCGCAGCGACAGGCGTGGGTGTGGCGTTCTCGATTGCAGCACCAGCGCTGTCTATGGGATCAAGCGTGGTTGCAGTGATCTCGGACGGTGCCGCGACTGTGCCCTCGACGGCAGTGTCTTGCGGTGCGGGCGCGTCCGCTTCCTGACGGCGCAAGGCCGTCACGTTCAACGGGGCCGGTGCGCCCGCCAGAATTTCAAGCGTGGCTGCCGCATCCGACGAGATTTGCAGTTTCGGGCCGGGCAGATCGCGCTCGCGGCGGAATAACGCCCCGATCACAAACTTGCCGTTTGCTTCGTTGCGGATGATCACCCGCTCGGGATCAGTCACATCTGGGTGTGCCACCCAGACACCGCCCAGCGACGGGCGGCCGTCCCACAGGCCCTGATCGGTCACGGAAAACACCTCCGGTGCCTCGACATCGCGCTCGACAAGCTTGGTGGATTTTGCACCGCCTGCGGACGTACTCGCCTTGGCACCGCCTTTGCCCTGAGGCATGGCAAACTTGCCGTTCTCGTCGCACCCCGCCAAAAGGCCAAGCGCCAGTGTGGCACCTGTCAGCATCATCACCGCACGGGATGAAATGCGCGTCTGGTGGGTTGGGCTGCTCATGTCTGTCGTCCTTGCCTGCGTGCCCGTTTTAAATCAGGCCTGTTTTACCGGTTGATCCGGCGCGTTTGATCATCCCCTCTGGTCGGGGCTTTTGCGCACTCTAACCTGCATGGACGCACCTGAAAAGACCGACCTCGCGCCATCGGCAAATTTCCCCGCGCTGGGGTGATGGGAAACAATGCGAAACAAAAAGCCCAAGGAGTGCATTTGCCCGTTTGACGAATGAACTTTGGCATATTAGGAGGGGCGGGTCGCGGAAGCTTGGCAGAGTGGTCGAATGCACCGGTCTTGAAAACCGACGGGCGTGAAAGCGTCCCCAGGGTTCGAATCCCTGAGCTTCCGCCAATCCACCATTATCATCGGTTTTGTAAGGTCGCTTCTGGATGCTGCAAACCCTGCCCGGGCGTATGCGCTATCGCACAAAAAGTCGTGGCAGGCCCGAATGGCCAGGCAAGGGCAGTCGGCAGAGACGGCGAAGCTGAAAAATGCCGGTGTTGCCATTGGCATGATCATCGTAGCGGTTGTCGTCGCGCCGACTGGCGTTGGAGTTGCTTGGCTGATGATGGGTCGGTGTTCTGGGCCCCGCGATCATTACTTTCGAGCCGGCCGTTCCGACGGATCAAAACATGACCCCTCGCGAGAGAATGTGACAGTGGTTAGCGAGATGACAGACAAAACCATCATCGTGATAGCGAAACCGGACACAGGTTGGAATAGAACGCTCACTGCACCAAGAGATCAATGCGACCAAGGTCGACCTGGCCTCGCTTAATCGTGATTTTTTCTTGATCCGGAGAGTTGTCCCGAAGGTATCTGATATTCTTTTTTTCAGATCGAATTTTATCAAGAAATCAGCCGCCACGCCTTGCGCAGGTCACCCTCGAATTGGGCTGAAGCTTCGGCTTTCGCATCTTCACCTCTGAGCCTGAGAAGGTAAGAAGGATGAAATGTAATCAGCACTGAATGGCCCGAAGATGAACGCTCCACCTTACCCCGCCGCGTCAAAAGGGCACCGCGCGCACCTGTCAATGCCTCAGCAGCTGTGGCACCCATAGCGACGACAAGCCTTGGATTTATCAGTGCCAACTCTGCCTCGAGCCACCAGCGGCAGTGATCAATCTCCGACGTGTTCGGGCTTTGGTGAATGCGCCGCTTTCCTCTTGGTGAGAACTTGAAATGCTTGACAGCATTGGTGAGGAAAATGCTTTGACGGTCCAGGCCGGCCTTCGCAGCGATGGCGTCGAACAACTTTCCTGCAGGACCGACAAAGGGTCTGCCCTGTAGATCCTCAATGTCTCCGGGTTGTTCTCCGACAATCATAAGTCTGGCGTCCAACGGGCCCTCGCCGGGGACGGCCTGTGTCGCGGAACGGTGAAGAGGGCATCGCGTGCAAGCGGCGATTGCCGCTGGCAGAGTGCCCTTTGGTCCATCCCACGAGGATCGACATTCGGCAAGTTGTGCCTGAACTTGTGGCATGCGGGCGGGCGGCAGGGACGGGGCGGCCAGCGCCATTTCCCTCGCGCGTGCAGGGGCCTGCGCGATCATATCGGGGATGGAGGCGGCCTCCGGCAAATTTTTCCAGTATTTTTTCGGCATTTCGGATTGCATGGCGCTGACCATCAAGCGCGCGGGATTAAAGATATTTCGAAAGTAGGTGATCCAAAGTTGTTCGCTGGCGTCCTCCCGCAGGTCCGGTTTCGTGTGACCTTCCTGAAAGGACAACTTGCCATCAACAAATATCGCGGACACATCGGGCGTCAGAATGCGCCAGTCCATATCGCTGAACCGTCTCACAAAGAAATCCGCCGTCGGCTCGACGGTATGATGTGTCGGTTCAAACCAGGCAGCAAAGCTTCGACGTTCAGCATCAGCAGCGGTAATCTCGCGAAACCGGACAAATGCCTTCATTTTGTGCTGGCAACGATGGACGTTTTTTTCCATCAGACGCAAGTGCGCCAAACCGGCGTCCGCGCGGTCCGACATCAGATGCGGCTCTTTCTGCAGACGCCACAAAAATGAATAAAGCCGCGCAAATCGTTCCGGATCGCTGTGCCAGACCACAGTCTCTGCCATGGCGATAAATCTGCGAGAGACCACAGGTGATTTGCCTGAGGGCAATGACGATTTTTCAGCAAACAGATCAGGTTCGGATGTATGATCGCCCCACACGATCTGGTCTGGTGGCACGCCAACTGCAAGGAACTCACGCGCGGCATCCCGCCAGAACTTGGCCGCAGCGATCGTGGGAATTTTCGGATAATGTATCACAACAGGATAAGTTGCTCTGGTGGTGGTGCGAAGCGGGCGCGCAGATCGGCGCTGTCAGTCAAGCCTCCGGGCGACCAGCCGCCTGCCGTTATGAAGGCGCGCGCTTTTTTCATAGACGCACCCATGCGCAACAAATCTTCATATCGCAGCATGCGGTGACGTCGTGTTTGCAAAATACGGGCAACCGTTTTCACACCGAACCCGGGCACACGCAGCAGCATTTCGCGGCTGGCGCGATTCACATTCAACGGAAAAACCTCCCGGTGAACCAAAGCCCAGGCGAGTTTTGGATCCACCTCAAGATCAAGGTTTCCGTCCTTGGTGACAGATGTGATTTCGTCCAGTTGAAAGTCATAGAACCGCAGTAACCAATCCGCCTGATACAACCGATGTTCGCGTTGCAAGGGCGGGCGGATCAGAGGGAGTTTCGCCGAACTGTCCGGAATCGGCGAAAAGGCAGAATAATAAACCCGTTTGAGTTTGTAGCTGGAATAAAGCCGCGTCGATTGCCCCAAAATAGTGGCATCATTCGATCCATCCGCCCCAATGATCATCTGCGTCGATTGTCCTGCGGGGGCGAAACGCGGCGGGCGCTTTCCGCTAAAGGACTTTTCTCTACCGGCATCCTGGCGCAGGCGCACATCTGCCATTGCCTTGCGGATCTGCTCGGGCTTCTTTTCCGGGGCATACCGTTGAACGGCCGCATCGGTCGGCAATTCGACATTGATAGACAAACGATCTGCCAACAATCCTGCTTCGGCGATCAGCTCGGGTGCTGCGTCAGGAATGGTTTTCAGATGGATATAGCCGCGAAAGTTTTCTTCATGACGCAGTTTTCGCGCGATCCTTACCATATCCGACATCGTGGCATCCGGTGATCGAATGACGCCGGATGACAAAAACAGCCCCTCGATATAATTTCTGCGATAAAACTCGATGGTCAGCTTGACGACTTCGTCAACGCTGAACCGTGCCCGTGAAACATTTGATGACACCCGGTTGATGCAATAACTGCAATCATAGATGCAAAAATTGGTCATCAGGATTTTCAACAAACTGATGCAGCGGCCATCCGGGGCATAGGCGTGACAAATGCCGCTGCCCTCATTCGAGCCAAGGCCTTTTCCATCACGGGAATCGCGTTTTGTTGAGCCGGACGAGGCACATGACGCATCATATTTCGCTGCATCGCTGAGAATCGCCAGTTTTTGATCAAGGGTTTGCTTTGCCATATGTTCTATATATGTTCTTTTGGCAAAGATGTCATCAACCTGAATTAACTTGGTCGGAAAATCTTCCGGGTCAGCCGTCAGTGGACGCTTCAACCGCTAAATCTGTCAGACATCTCCGTCTGTTGTCTTCTCAGGATTGTTGCGGCAAGCGCGGCTCCTGATCGGGGGACATGAGATCTGATTTTTGGACGGTGCCGACCAAGATTTGTCTGGAACCAAAATCTCATTCCGACGTTCGTCTTTTAATCATACAATTGCGAGGTCGATCATGAACAAAGGACTTAAAATAGTACCGGTTATGCTCGCTGGTGGTCGTGGAAGCCGACTTTATGAATTGACCGACGCAAACTGCAAACCTGCCCTTCCCATGGGCCTGAACGACCGCATTGTCGACTGGACCATGCATGGTCTGGCGAAGGCCGGATTTGACACCGTTGTTGTCGCAACACAGTACCGTGCCCATCAGCTTGGAACATATCTAGACGGCAGGTGGCGCGATTCATTCAGTGACGGCTTGTCGATACGCGAAGGTATTTCGACCACAGGCAGACCGGCGGGATACGCCGGAACGGCAGATGCAGTTCGGTGCAATATGGACCACTTGCGCGCGACGGGTGCTGATCTTGTCCTCGTGGTTGCCGCCGACCACGTGTATTCGATGGACTTTTCTGCGATGGTCGATGCCCATATCGAAAGCGGAGCACCGGTTACCGTTGCCGCCAGCGTTGTAGACAAATCGAAGGCACGCGATTTCGGGGTTTTTGAAGAGGCGGCTGACGGTCGCATTGTTTCATTCACGGAAAAACCGAGCAGCCCTGTGGAGATTGGCAATCAACCCGGATGCTCGTTGGTCAGTATGGGTATCTATATATTCGATATGAAATGGTTGGATGACGCACTTGCCAGCAGGGGTGATGATTTTGGCCACGATATTCTGCCGCGTGCATACGCGCGGAACGAGGCAAACTGCTACCGGGCGGTGACGGCAAACGGGGCACCGATTTACTGGAAAGATGTCGGTACTTTGGACGCTTATCGTGAAACCTGGATCAGCATGGAGCAAAAACCATGGCTCTGCTCGGCTCCGTCGGGCTGTCTGACACGCACAGATGACCGTTTGCTGATGCAGGGCACGGTGGCGCTGCCAGGCTGCTCTGTCTCGCTTGGCGCGCAGGTCAGGAACGCGATCCTTGCCAGCGGTGTGCGGCTGGAACCGGGCGAAACGATCGGGCTCGATCGCTCTGAGGATCGCAGGTGGTTTCGTGTAACCGGACAGGGCACAGTTCTTGTGACACCGCAGATGATCGCACGCAGAAATGCATACAGGCGGGGCAATTTGCAATTTTTTGAACCTGCGGCCGCTGGAAACGCAAGAGGACAGCTTATGGAAACGAAAGAGCAGCGCCAGTGAAGGATCTTGGCTTGGGTGTGGGGACTTTTGACGCGTCATTGGCACGTGTCGATGCGCTGGGTGCTACACTGCGCGACGGGGGCGCAAATTTTACCCTGTTTTCCGAAAACGCTACATCGGTTGATCTTTGTCTGTTTGACGAGACCGGCACGCATCAGCTTTTTTGCGAACCGTTGCCGGATATGGAGGGCGGGATTTGGTACGGTTTCCTGCCCGGCGTCGTGGAGGGCCAGCGATACGGCTACCGCGTTCACGGGGCATATGCGCCCGAAGAGGGACATCGCTTTAATCCGGCCAAACTGCTGTTGGACCCTTACGCGCGTGCATTGATGGGCGACCTGCAATGGGATGATGCGCTGTTCGGCTACACCGTGGATAAAGACGATCTGGTACGCGATGATCGCGACAGTGCCCCGTTCATGCCCAAGGGCGTAGTTGTGCGAGAACCACAGATCTGGGACCGCTCGAACGCGCTGAAGACGCCTTGGACAAAAACCGTCATCTACGAGGGCCATGTGCGCGGCTTGACGATGCGCAACCCCGGTGTTGCACAGGCAGACAGGGGGACGTTCACCGCGCTTGCGAGCGCTCCGGTGATCGACCACCTGTTGCGGATCGGCATTACGGCAATCGAATTGTTGCCGGTGCATGCCTACCTCGATGACAGGCATCTGACCGAAAAGGGTCTTAGCAATTACTGGGGCTACAATACGCTTTCCTTCTTTGCACCCCATGCGCAATATCTAAGCGCCTGGGATGTGTTTGAAATCCAGCGCGCCGTGGACAGGTTTCACGAGGCAGGGATCGAAGTCATCCTCGATGTTGTCTACAACCATACCTGCGAGGGCAACGAGCAGGGGCCAACCCTGTCATTTCGCGGTATCGACAACGCTGCCTATTATCTTTTGTCCCCGGAAAACAAACGCCATAGTTTCGATACCACGGGCTGCGGAAATACACTCAATGTCGCCCATCCGATGGTGTTGCGCATGGTGATGGATTCCCTTCGCTACTGGGTGCAGGTGATGCATGTGGATGGCTTTCGCTTCGATCTTGCATCGACCCTCGGGCGCGAGGCGACGGGTTTCGAGCGCGAAGGCGCATTTTTTGCTGCGATACGGCAGGATCCGGTCCTTTCAGGCGTCAAACTAATCGCGGAACCGTGGGACATCGGTCGCGAGGGGTATCAGGTCGGGGGGTTCCCCTGGCCGTTCCGTGAGTGGAACGATCAGGCACGTGATGACATCCGTAGCTTCTGGCGAGGTGACGGATCTACCGTTCCGGCAATGGCGGAACGGCTGTCCGGATCTCCGGTACAGTTCGACCATTCAAACCGCCCGGCGACGACGTCAATCAATCTTGTTTCTGCCCATGACGGATTTACCCTGATGGACACCGTCAGCTACACGGAAAAGCACAACCAAGCGAATGGCGAGGACAACAACGACGGGCATAACAACAACCTGTCAGACAACCTTGGCGTCGAAGGGCCTACGGATGATGTAGAAATCCGCACCGCCCGCGAGGCGCGGGTGCGCGCCATGCTGGCAACGCTTGCAATGGCGCAAGGGGTTCCGATGATCCTTGCTGGTGACGAATTGGGCCAGACGCAGGATGGCAACAACAACGCCTATTGTCAGGACAACGAGACCACATGGATTGACTGGGAAAACGCGAATGACGACATCACCAAGTCATTGGCGCAAGCGCTTGCCCTGCGCCGATCCTTGCCGGGGCTGGTGCAACGGCGTTTCGCCGGTGGTGGGGATCAACAAGGGCACAATCAGGTCCGGTGGGTCCACCCGGAAGGCCGCGAGATGACACAGAGCGATTGGGAAGATGACGGGCTGCGCTGCTTTGCAAAGCGGATCGATGCGGATGATGGCGCAGGTATTCTGATCATTCTGAACGCGGGCGCACAATGTGATTTCAACCTGCCGGATAGCAGTTGGAAGATGCGTTTTGACAGCAGAACGGATGACCTCAAGGAAGACGAGTTGCATGCCGGCAAGGTCGAAATTCTGACGCAAAACGTGGTTGTTTTTACCCATGAGCCAGAGAGGAGATGAAAAATGGCTGTTACTGACAATCTGACCGATCAGGAAACCAAGGTGCGTGAACGAGCCTATCAGCTATGGGAACAAGAAGGGCGTCCGGATGGCCGTGCCCAAGAGCATTGGAAGATGGCGCATAATGCGCTTGCAGACGACGTAACCTCTGCGGTGGCGCAGGGGCGTAAATCCAAAGCCAAAGTTGGTGCCGGAAGCAACACCAAAGCAAAACCAGTTTCTGCGACAAAGCGCAAGCATAGCAAGAACGCTTAGGGACGGGGTTTGGAAAATATCTCATCCAGATCGTTCTGGGGCGCGCAACCGCTGAACAAGACGTCGTGGAGCTTCTCGATATGGGTTCCCGATGCCCAGGAGGTTGTTCTGGAAATTGCGGGACGCACGGTTGCCCTGCACCACGAGGGTGGGGGGCATTGGACCGCCTGCGCACCCGCGCAGGAAGGACAATTCTATCAATTCATCATTGATGGCACGGCCTATCCCGACCCCGCATCCAGACAACAGAGGAACGGCGTACACGGCCCATCTGTCCTTGCGGACCGCACAAGACCGCCAAGGACGTGGAAGGGGCGTGACTGGGCAGATGCTGTGGTATTCGAATTGCACATCGGCACCTTTACGCAAGAGGGTACGCTGCGCGCCGCCGCTTCCCGGCTGGACGATCTAGCCGCCCTCGGCATAACTTTCGTCGAATTGATGCCTGTCGCCCAGTTTCATGGGACGTTCGGTTGGGGATATGACGGCGTTTTGCCCTACGCACCACATGACGCTTATGGCACTCCGCGCGATTTGCGCGCCTTTGTCGACCGGGCCCATAGCCTTGGAATGGCTGTCCTGCTGGATGTCGTCTACAACCATTTCGGTCCGGAGGGCGCTTATCTGAACGTCTATTGCCCACAGTTTTTCAGCACGGATACAAAAACTCCCTGGGGGCCGGCCATGGATTTTTCGCGTCCCGAAGTGCGGGATTATTTTTTTGCTAATGCGGAAATGTGGATCACAGAATATGGCTTTGACGGGCTGCGTCTGGACGCCGTCCATGCAATCAAAGATCACACCGATCCGCATTTTGTTCAAGAACTGGCTCAGCGGCTCAAGTCACTGGATCTGGGCCGCCCGGTCCATCTGATCGAGGAGGACGAGCGCAATTTGCCAAACAGCCGCGAGGCCGACATCGACGCTGCTTGGAACGATGATTACCACCACGCGGTTCATTGTTTGCTGACGGGTGAATCCCAGTCGTATTATGCCGCCTTTGCGGTCGATCCGATGGCCGATCTGTGCAGTGCGCTGCGCGGCGGGCAGGTGGAGCAGGGACAGCCGCGTACCGGCAAGACGTATCTGCGCGGTGCCCCTGTGGATCATCTGCCGGTGACGGCTTTTGTGAATGCCAACCAAACCCATGACCAGATCGGCAATCGTGCGCAGGGCGAACGCCTGATCGACCTTGCCGGCCCCGATGTCATGATGGTCGCACACGCGCTTTTGCTGACTTCGCCCTACATCCCCATGCTTTTCATGGGAGAGGAAGTCGGGTCGCGCGCTCCATTCCAGTATTTCTGTGATTTTGAGGGCGCGTTGGCGCAGGCGGTGCGAGAGGGACGGGCCAATGAATTTGACGGTTTTGAAGGCTCTGCGCAAACGGTTGCCGATCCCTGTCTTCACGCGACGATGGCAAGGTCGCGCCCCTATGCGGATTTACCTCGGGATGCGGACAAGTGGCGCGACTGGACAAGAACGTTGTTGCACTACCGCGCTGAACGGATCGTACCGCTCCTGAAAAGCCGGCGCAAAACGGCGCGGGTTGACCGCGTCGGAGCAAAGGCGCTGCAGGCGGTCTGGACGTTCGAAGCCGGAACACTTCGCATCGCGGCCAACATGGGGTCGGTGCCGGACGATGCCATCATCTGGCCGGATAGGGGTCTGACATACAACACCCCGGTGGACGCCTTTGCCTTTGCCTGCGACGTGACGCCGGCATGAAGGACTTGATCGCCACCTACCGGCTTCAGCTGCGCAACGGAGTAGATTTCGGTACTGCGACCGCGCTGGTGGCACCGTTGGCTGACCTGGGCTTCAGCCATCTCTACCTGTCCCCGATTTTTACGGCGCAGCCAGGATCGACCCACGGCTATGACATAACCGATCCCGCAGAGATTGATCCGGTCCTGGGCGGCGAGGACGGTTATCGCAGGCTTGCAGCAGAGGCCAACAAGCGCGGTCTGGGTCTGATACTCGACATTGTTCCCAATCACACGGCCTTCAGCGTGGACAATCTTTGGTTGCGCGATGTGCTGCGCTTCGGGCAAGACAGCCGGTTTGCCGATTATTTCGATATAGACTGGACGCAGCGACTGGTACTGCCGTGGCTGCCAGAGCCATTCGAGACTTTGCTCGAAAAGGACAAGATTACCGTCAGAAATGGCCACATGGTCGTCGGTGATTTGTCGGTCCCTATAGCGGATGATACTGTCGGAATGGCCATAGGTGCGGCCCATGACGCGCAGGCTTGGCGTCTGACCCATTGGATGCATGAACGCGACGGGGTCACGCATCGGCGGTTCTTCAGTATCTCGGGCCTGATCGGAATGCGGGTGGAGCAAGATCATATCTTTGATGCGATGCATTCCAAGGTGTTTGACCTGATCGCGAACGGCGAGGCGCATGGCCTGCGTATAGATCATATTGACGGTCTGGTAGACCCTGACGGCTATCTTCGCAGGCTGAAGGATAAAATCGGCGATATCCCCGTCTGGGTCGAAAAGATTTTGACGGGACACGAGGCTCTGCCGACTTCATGGCCTGTGGAAGGGACAACCGGCTACGAAGCCGCACGCCAGATTTCCCGTGTTCTTACGCATCCCCAGGGACACGCCCGGTTGCGAGCCGCATGGTCAAAGCAGACAGGTGATGATCGAACATTTAGCGCGGCGGTGCATGCCGCAAAGATCGAAGTCATAACCGGAGAGCTTGCCGCCGAACTGCATCAGTTGATTGCACTGGCGCAGGACGTTTTCGATGCCGAAAAGAGTGAAATGGGTCCTGAAACAATCAGGGAAACGGTCATTGCTCTTTTGGTTCACTTACCGCGTTACCGCACGTATCTGACGCCTGACAATTCCGTACAAGGTGATGTTGACCTGTTGAACAAGGTTGTGGAACAGGCTTCCGGTACTGTCGCGAACCGCGCGCCACTCGACATTCTGCAACAAGCGATGGTGACAGCAGGCACACCCGCTGCACGACACTTTCAAAACCGGTTTCAACAGGTGACAGGTGCCTTGATCGCAAAGAGCCACGAGGACACGGCAGCGTTTCGTCACACGGCGTATCTTGCAGCATGCGAGGTAGGGGCGGATCCCGACGATGCCCTGATCTCGTCGGCAGTAATGCAGGACTGGTGCAGCCAGCGGTCAAAGCGCGCGCTGACCCTGACATCATCGCATGACACCAAGCGTTCCGAGGACGCGCGGATGCGCCTCGTGGCGATGTCGCACTGCCCCGATGACGCGCTTGCGCTGGTGGAGCGTGCCCGTGTTTTGTCGCAGGACAAAAATGTCGATGCACGGCACAGGTGGTATGTGGTGCAGGCCGCGCTTGCGATATGGAAACCTGCAAACGACGACCTGGATCAAAGGCTGCGGGATCACCTGCGAAAGGCGATGCGCGAAGCCGGATTGCTGACAAACTGGATCGACCCTGACGAGAAGGCCGAGGCAGACGTGCTTGATTTTGCACAGGCTGTTCTGGATGACTGGCGCGATCAGCCGATCGTCGCACTGGACAGGATCATCACGACAGCAGAACACCTGTCATTGGCGCAGGTTGTTTTGCGCATGTTGCTGCCGGGTGTGCCCGACATCTACCAAAGTTGCCTTTGGTCCGATCTTTCCCTTACCGATCCTGACAATCGCCGACCGGTTTCATTCGATCTGATCGAGAATGGCCCGGAGAAGGACGGATTTTCCAAAGCGAAATATCGGCTTACCTGCGCGCTTCTTGCCCTTAGAAGAAACGAACCGGAGGTATTTCTGAAGGGCGAGGTCATCTGGGCCCATGATGAAACGGGTTTCATCATGACACGGCACCATCGGGGCACAGAAATTGTGACGCGGGTCAACTATCCTGACAGGCGATGTGATGTGACGGTGAATGGTATTGCGGTTGCATTATAACCATGCGCCGACACCCTTGAGAACAGCACGGCGGAACAAATAGTGCCGACGCCGGTTGTCTCTGCATTAACCGGACCGGAGTACGATATGCAAATTCGAAATACCCGCCCCTTCGCCGTTGTCGCCGGAGGTTCTGCCGGTGTTGGCAGGGCAATAGTCGCAAAGTTGCTCGTGCACGGGTATCATGTCGCCGTTCTGGCCCGCGGGCAGGAACGTCTGGATGAACTGGAAGGTCTGGAAGGGATCAGCACCGCGCAGGTCGATGTCGGCGATGCCGCGGGTTATTCCGCTGCGGTGGATGCTCTGGTCGCTGCGCACGGTGCGCCGGTCGTCTGGGTCAATTGTGCGATGGCCACCGCATTTTCGGCGTTCGACAGAATGTCTGCCGACGAGTTTGAAACCATCACCCGGACCACGTATCTTGGACAGGTCAACGGGACGCGGCTGGCATTGCGGCATATGTCGCGCGGACACATCGTTCACATCGGGTCGGGCCTGTCCTACCGTCCGGTGCCGTTTCAATCGGCCTATTGCGGGGCCAAACACGGCATCAACGGGTTTGTCGGCGCAGTCCGCTCTGAAGTGCTGCGCGACAATCGTCCTATCCACCTGTCCGTGATCCAACTCCCGGCCATCAACACGCCGCAGTTCGACTGGGCCCTCAACCGACTTGAGACAAAACCGCGCCCTGCGCCTCCGGTCTTTGCGCCGCAGGTTGCTGCGGATGCGGTGATGCAGGCGATTGAAAAGGATCTGCGCGAGGTTTTTGTCGGGCAGTCGGTGCTGAAACTGATCTTTGGTGACATGGTGCTGCCGGCGTTCATCGACCGTAAATTGGCGCGCGACGGGCGGGAAATGCAAAAGTCCGACCGTCCCGAGCCCGGAGGACGCGACGATAATCTGTATGGCCCTGTCAAATACCCTGCGCGCGCAGAGGGATCATTCACAGACGAGGCCTCGGAAAGCGGTGTCATCCTGAATGCGGATACAGCGCGAAAGATACTGTTCTTCGGTTTGCCAGCCGTTACATTCGTTCTGGGCCTTGTGATTGGCTAGATTGACTGGCGGGCGTCGTCTTTGTCGAAAGGGGCATGCAAATGCCAGCATACATGTCTGACGCCAAGATCGGCCGCCTGTCGCAATGGTTCTCGCAGGCGAACGACGTCGCGGGTGTGGCCGATCAGGACGAAAACCCGCACCAAACTGCACCTGACATTGCCGCCTATGGCACAGCGGACCCCCAGATCGCCGCGTGCAATGCCTGCCATGATCCAACGGCACCGGCGCGACCGGAGTTTCCGGTTCTTGCGGGGCAGCACGCCGATTATCTTGCAACGCAGCTTGAGATGTTTGCAGACGATGCCCCCCACAATGGCGTCACCCGGGGCGCTGGGCCTTGCATCGGCCTGATGCAGCGGGCCGCAAAGGGACTGACCAAGGACGAAATCGACGCACTTGCCCACTGGTTTTCCGCGCAGCCATGATACCTATCTGGAAAAACCTATCCTGCCGCGTTCAAGCGACAGCAAACACACGGAAAGTTACATTATGGGAAACGAAATCTGGTCGGCAATCGTAAGTGAGTTTTCCGATATTCCGGACCTCTCCACCATGACAAGCATCATTTTGCGTCTCGCAATTGCGGCCTTGCTTGGCGGCATCCTCGGGTTCGAGCGCGAGCGAAAGGCCCGGAGCGCCGGTATAAGGACACATATGCTGGTTGCGGTAGGTGCCGCACTTTTTGTGATCGGGCCAATGCAGGTCGGTATGCCAATGGCGGACATGTCGCGTGTGCTTCAGGGCATCGTGCAGGGCATCGGATTTCTGGGGGCAGGGGCAATTATTGTGCGTTCCTCGCGGCATCAGGTTGAGGGATTGACGACAGCGGCAAATATCTGGGCAACGGCGGCAATCGGTGTGCTTGCCGGACTTGGCCTGGAGGCGACGGCGGTTCTTGCGACACTCTTGGTGCTGACCATTCTGGCAGTGGTCCCCCGCTTCGTTGTCCCGCCGGACACTACCAAGGACAAGCCGAATGAGGCGGAATCAAAGAAAATCCGGAGGTCGTGAAGGCTCGGCCTTTGATCAACCCGCCGCCGCCATCATCGCCGCAGGGTCTATTTTTATCACTTCACCAGTCGCTTTAGAACGAAAGTTCGCTTAAATCACCGGGAGCGACGCGAAAGTGGGGCCAGATCAATGGGCGCTGCTTACCAATGAAAACCCGTTTATACACAAAAAGGCATCTGCGATGGGACTTCACGATCAGAACGACGCGACATCACTCGCAAAGCAAGTCGCAGCAGGCGCTGTGTCACCCGACGAATTGCTTGACGAGGCGCTGGCACGTGTCGCCGCTTTCAACCCTAATCTGAATGCTGTTACGTTGATGCAGGAAGATACGGCCCGTGCAGCTATAAAAGCGGGGCTGCCTGACGGACCATTTAAAGGTGTCCCGTTTCTGATCAAGGACTTAGGTGCAGAAGCGATAGATTTTCCGTCCCATAGCGGGTCCAATCTGCTGCGCAATACGCAATATCGGTACGATAGTGAAATCTACCGGCGGATGCGGGCGACAGGCGTCGTGACATTCGGGCGGACCACCGCGCCGGAGGGCGGGGTCGGCCCTGTGACCGAGGCGGCAGTTTACGGCGGGCCGACGCGAAACCCGTGGGATCTGACGCGCACACCGGGCGGCTCTTCGGGTGGATCAGGCGCGGCGGTGGCGGCCGGGATTGTGCCGATGGCGCACGGGTCTGACGGCGGCGGGTCGGTCCGCATCCCCGCATCCAACTGCGGTTTGTTCGGGTTCAAAGCAACCCGCGCCCGTTTTCCCGATGGTCCAATGGCCGGAGAGGGCTGGGCCGGCATGGCAATCGACGGTTTTTTGAGCCGGTCTGTGCGCGACAATGCGACAATGATGGACGCTTGCGCCGGCCCCGATCTGGGGGCCCCTTACGCTGCGCCCGCGATGGAAATGAGCTATAGTGCGGCGATTGTGCGTCCACCGCGTCGTCTGCGGATCGCGGTATGTGACACCACGTTTACGGGTGCGCCGATTGATCCGGCCTGCCAAACCGCCGTGCATGAGGCGGCGAAAACCCTCGAAGGATTGGGCCATCACATCACGCCGGGCTGCCCGAAGGCGGATCACGAGGGCATGATGCGGGCCTGGACAAATATCGTGGCCTGCGGCACGGCGAACTGGATCAACAACAGTTTGAAAGCCAAAGGTCGCGACCAGCGGCAGGGCGACATTCAGGGTGTCGCGCGCGGGGCGATGGCGATGGCATCGAAATTCTCGGGGGCGGAGTACCTTGCGGCTGTCAACAAGATCCACGCCTACGGCCGCGAAATGGCCGCAGCCTTTGACGGGTACGACATAATTGTGTCGGCGACCATGGCTGAACCGCCAGCCCTCGTTGGCCGCTTCACCCATGAGCGCGAAGATTATGAGCAATACCGCGTCGGACCGGGCGGGGTTTTTGAATATTCGCCGTTTTGCGCCGTGTTTAACGCCAGCGGTCAGCCCGCAGCGTCGGTGCCGCTTTATTGGACCAAAGACGGGCTTCCGCTAGGGGTTCATCTGGCCGCTGCATTTGGCGAGGACGCGACTTTGATCGCGCTGTGTGCAGAACTTGAGCAAGCCACCCCTTGGGCCCATCGCAGACCGACATTGCTTTCGGATTACCTTGCATAAGTCCAAAACGCGCGGCACAGTGATGGGCAGGGGGACGATTGGGTGAGCACAAATATCGCGGTTGATGCGCGCAATGTCGGCAAAATTTACGGCACAGGAAGCAGCGCGGTAACGGCGCTGGGCGACGTTTCGATCTCAATCAAACAGGGCGAGTTCTTTACGCTTTTAGGGCCATCGGGCTGCGGTAAGACCACGCTTTTGCGTTGCATTGCCGGGTTCGAAACACCGACATCCGGTACGATCCATTTGTCGGGGCGCGATATTACCCACACCCCCCCGAATGAGCGGCCCGTGAACACGGTCTTTCAATCCTATGCCCTGTTTCCACATTTGACCGTAGCACAGAACGTCGGTTTCGGATTGAAAATGCTTGGCAAGCCTGCGGGCGAAGTGTCAGAGGCCGTCGCGCGGGTACTGGCGCTGGTGAAACTCGAAGACTTTGCCGTCAGGCTGCCGCAGCAATTGTCCGGCGGCCAGCAGCAGCGCGTGGCACTTGCCCGTGCATTGGCACCGGAACCCGAAGTTCTGCTGCTGGATGAACCGCTGTCCGCGCTTGATCTGAAACTGCGCAAGGAAATGCAGAGCGAGTTGAAGCGCCTTCAAACCGAGACAGGGATCACGTTCATTTTTGTGACCCATGACCAGGAAGAAGCGCTGACCATGTCCGACCGAATTGGCGTGATGTCGCAAGGCGAGCTGTTGCAGGTCGGCACGCCACACGAGATTTACGAACATCCCGTGAACCGGTTTGTGGCTGATTTTATCGGTGAGACAAATTTTCTTGAAGGCGAAGTGGACGGTGGACGTGTTCGCATCGGGACGGGCGATATGCTTGACGTGACACTAAGCGGTCAGACCGGTGCTGTGACACTCGCGATCCGGCCCGAACAGCTGCGCTTGGTCCCCGCCGGCAAAGATATCGCCGCTAAAATCACCGCGACGACCTATATGGGCACTGACACCCATTACACCCTTGCACTTGGCGACGGCAGCCACGTCGTTGCGCGTGTGCAATCCAACTTTGCCGAAGCCTATAAGGTTGGCGATGCGGTGGGGCTGAACATTGGCACAAGTGCTGTTCAGGTCCTCAAATCATGAACCGGCGAAACGGACAGCGCAGTAAGGGAGCCAACGGTTGGTTGCTTTCGGCGCCAGCCCTGATCCTGCTGGTCTTTGCGGCGTGCGGTCCCTTGCTGATCGTTGCCGTCTATTCGGTTTTGGAAAAAGGCGACTATTCCGGCGTCCGCTGGATATTGTCCGGCGAAGGTTGGTTTCGCGTCCTGTTCGAACGCGATATTTTTGACCAGACCGTAAGCCTTGCCGATGCGAACCTGTCGATCTTCTGGCGGTCGGTGAAACTGTCGATTGCGACCACGCTGATCACCTTTGCGCTGGGCTTGCCAACGGCGTGGTTCATTGCAACCAGACCTGCCAAAATCCGCGCGTTCTGGCTGTTTTTGATCACGATTCCGTTCTGGACAAACCTGTTGATCCGCACCTTCGCGATCATGGAGGTGATCCGCAATCAGGGCATACTGAACACGGCCCTGATCAATGCGGGCCTGATATCCGAGCCTATCCAGATCCTGTACACTGACACTGCGGTGCTGATCGGGATGGCCTATGTTTATTTGCCGCTGATGGTGCTGCCGCTTTATGCCGCGATTGACCGCTTTGATTTCAAGCTGATCGAGGCGGGATATGATCTGTATGCCTCGCGCTGGCAGGTGTTGCGCGGGGTGATCCTGCCGATCATTAAGCCGGGGATCATAGCGGGATGTATCCTGGTCTTTATTCCCAGCCTTGGTGCCTATGTGACGCCGCGCGTTCTGGGTGGTGGCAAGAATATGATGATCGGTAATTTCATCGAATTACAATTCGGGCAGGGGCAGAACTGGCCGCTCGGGGCGGCGCTGTCTTCGCTGTTGTTGCTGATCGTTCTGGTGTCGCTGCTTGTCTATACCCGCGTTACAGCAAAGGATGATCCCCGTGGCTAAACCGCGCGCCTTTGATGTCACGACGCTGCCGGGGTTCACGTTTGTCGCGATCCTCTCATTTGTTCTGTTGTACGCGCCCATCATCACGCTGGTGGTTTATTCGTTTAACGGCGGCAATTCGGTCAACCAATGGGGTGGGTTCTCGCTGCAATGGTACGTTGTTGCTTTCAATAACGAGGCCGTACAGGACGCGACGGTGAGATCGTTGATTATCGCCGTCTGGGCCGCTGTCATTTCAACAACTGTGGCGACGATGGCTGCGCTTGGCACCACGCGGCGGGGCAAGTTCAAAGGGCAAACAGTGATCTACATCATCATCAACCAGCCGCTGATGGTGCCGGAGATCGTCACTGCCGTGGCGCTGTTGATCTTCTTTTCGTCCGTAAAGCTGGCCACCGGATACAGCGGCCTAGGCTATCTTATCCTTGCCCACGCGGCGTTCTGTGTGCCCTTTGCCTATCTGCCGATCCGTGCGCGGCTTGAGGGGATGGACATGACAATGGAAACAGCCGCCGTCGATCTTTACGCGACGCCTTGGCAGACGTTTCGATACGTGACGTTACCGCTGCTGCTGCCGGGTGTCATCGCGGGTGCCATGCTGGCCTTTATCATCTCGCTGGATAACGTGATCATCACTGAATTTGTAAAATCCGCAGGGCAGGATACACTGCCGACCTATATGCTGGGCCAACTACGCCGCGCACTGACGCCAGAGGTCAACGCGATCTCGACTGTGCTGCTGGCCTTTACGGTGATCATTCTGATTGCCTTTGCTTTCGTTACCAAGAAGCGGGGATGACCCCGACCACAACACCAAGGGAGAATTTGATGAAGACCTATCTTATTGCGACCGCCGCCCTATTGGGCAGCACAGTCAGCGCCTATGCCGAGGGCGAGCTGAACCTGTTCAACTGGGGTAACTACACCAGCCCCGAAATGATCGAAAAGTTCACGGCCGAGACTGGCATCAACGTCACGATCACAGATTACGACAGCAACACCACCGCCCTGACCAAGGTCGAAGCGGGTGCGTCAGGCTTTGATCTGGTTGTGCCGTCGGCGAATTATATTCCGATCTATGTTGAAAAAGGTCTGTTGGCCGAACTGGATCATTCCCGCATCCCCAACATCGGCAATATTGCCCCCGCATGGCAGGATGTACCATGGGATCCGGGTCGCGCCCATTCGGTGCCTTGGCAGTGGGGGTCGGTTGGCATCGCGGTCAACACATCCGTTTATGGTGGCGACCCGAACACATCAGAGCTGTTCTTGAACCCGCCGCCGGAACTGGTTGGCAAGATCAACGTCGTGCCGGAAATGAATGACGTGGTGAACATGGCAATCTTCAATGCGGGCGGCGAACCCTGTACCGAAGACCTCGAAATTTTGCGCACTGTGCGCGACCGGTTGATGGCCGCCAAACCCAGCTGGCTCTCGATGGATTATGGCACAACAGACAAGTTGTCATCAGGTGACTATGCCGCGTCAGTGAACTGGAACGGATCGACCATGCGCGCACGGATCAACAATCCCGACGTGGTCTATGGCTATCCGGTCGAAGGCTATCCGCTGTTCATGGATTCGGTTGCCCTGCTTTCAGATGCGCAGAACGTCGATGAGGCCTACCAGTTCATCAACTTTATCCTCGATCCCGAGAACGCTGCGATGATTTCAGCGTTTGCGCGGTATGCGAATGGTGTTGCCGGGTCGGAAGAATTCATGCCCGAAGACATGACAACCGCGCCCGAGATCGCAACGCCGGCGGAATTTGCCGCTGCGGGACAGTTCCTGCCAACTTGCCCGCAGTCCGCGACAGACCTTTACACAGCGATCTGGACTGAATTGTTGAAGTAAAACCCCGTGCGGGGCTGCATCGTGGCCCCGCATACCACTGCGCTATGAACCGTCCAATTCTGCCAGCAAGCTGTAAAGATCAACGCGGCGGTCACGGTACACGCCCCACGAACGGCGTTCCTGTGCTGCTCTGTCCAGATCAATTGTCGCCGTTATGATGGTTTGGCCATCCCGTGGGGCTTGGCCCAACATCTGACCCGTTTCACCCACAATGAATGACGTGCCGTAAAAGGTGACGCTGCGGTTGTCCTGCGCCTCGACCCCGATGCGGTTGGAGGCCAGAAGCGGCACGATATTGGCCGCCGCATGTCCGCGCATGGTCGTTTCCCAATGGGGCTGGCTGTCGTAATCGGGCCTGTCCGGTTCTGACCCGATGGCGGTGGGGTAAAGTAACACTTCGGCCCCCATGAGCGCCATTGTGCGGGCGGCCTCGGGGAACCACTGATCCCAGCAAATCCCGACGCCAAGCCTGCCAAATGCGGTGTCCCAAACGCGAAACCCCGTGTCGCCGGGCGAGAAATAGAACTTTTCCTCATATCCCGGCCCTTGGGGGATATGCGATTTGCGGTACAATCCCAGCTCGGATCCATCCGCATCAACAACGACGAGCGAATTGAAAAACACCGGACCGGCTTTCTCGAAGAACGAGATCGGCAGGACAACTCCCAGTTCCTCCGCCAGCGCGCCAAAACGGGCAAGCACCGGGTTGCCCTGGCGTGGGGCGGCAAGATCGAAATGGGCGGGGTCTTGGGTCTTGCAGAAATAGGGGCCGGCAAACAATTCCTGAAGCAGGATCACCTGCGCGCCTTCGGCCGCCGCCTGACGTATCAAGGTCTCGGCGGTATCGAGGTTTCGGGCTGTGTCGGCGTCGGCCGCAAATTGGGTCACCGCAAAGGTGACATTACGCATCTTTGAAACCCTCCAACAGGTTGACGGTGTTCACGCCCACCGCCTCGATCGCATAGCCACCTTCCATGCAGAACACAGTGGGCAGCTTCATACGTCCGATCCGGCGGCCTGCATCGGTGAAATCATCGCTGTCCAGTTTGAAAAAACTGATCGGGTCGTCCTTGTAGGCATCCACACCCAACGAGACGACAAGCGCCTCGGCCCCCCACGCCGCGATCCGGGCGATGGCATCATCCAGTGCACGCGCCCATGCGCCATAGCCCGTTCCGGCAGTCATAGGATAATTAAGGTTGAACCCTTCGCCTGCTCCGGTTCCGGTCTCATCTGCATAGCCGAGGTAATAGGGGTAGGTCTCTTGCGGGGCACCGTGCAGCGAGGCGAACATGATGTCACCGCGGTCATAAAACAGGTTTTGCGTCCCGTTGCCGTGGTGAAAGTCTATATCAAGGACCGCGACGCGCTTGGCACCAGAGGCGCGGAACATATCGGCGACCACCGCCGCGTTATTGATAAAACAGTAACCGCCATACTGATCGGCCGTTGCATGGTGACCAGGGGGGCGACACAAGGCAAAGGCACTATCAGCCCCTGCCGCAACATGGCGCTGTGCGCTTTGCGCGCAAGCCACAGATGACAACGCCGCGGCCCAGGTTCCCCGCGTGATCGCGGTTTCGGATGCGTGGCAATAGTACCCGACTTTTCCGTCGATATTCTCGGGGATCCGGTCCATATGCATCCCCCGTGCGGGGACATTGGCGGCGATGATCTCACCCGCCATTCCGGCGGCTTTCCACTCGTCCCACGCCGTTTCCAGAAAGCTCAGGTATCCGGGGTCGAGCAAGGCCTGTATAGGTGCCATATCCACGGTGTCCGGTGCGACGATGTCGGCCAGTTTCCGTTCATGCAGTCGATTGAGTACATATTCAACCCGTGATGGCCTCTCGTACGGGGTAACGAATTGGCCGCCGGACAATTCTGCCTGTGGAAAATGAAGCCGGTGATCTTCGCTGTAAAAAGTTCGCATTTGCAGGACCTGTTTTTTGAATGACCGCTGATAACAGTTGAGCTCCAAAATGCAAAAGCGCCACGTACTGTGTCACTGCCTTTTGGTCTTGGCAATATTACAGCCACGCGGCTTGCTGTCGATGGCCATATCGAAGCCGCAGGATCGCGGTTCTGCTATACGCGAAGTCTCATGCAGATGTGCGCAACAATGCCGACACGGGCGGCTATGAGCCGACTTTGAGTGCCGGATATCATTCCAAAAGGAAACTTCCGGCACCCGAAAAACTACAGGTGCAGCCTGTGTTGTGATTTAAGGTTTTGGTTTGAAATGGTGTCCGGTATCGCAAGACAGGCATGGTATAATTGAACAGTGTCGAAACGCAGATGTGATGTGTTGCGTCAAGCGTGACCTCTGCGACATCACTGAACAGGTGGAATGCCTCCGAGGTCGGGCACTTGCCGGCGATTGTTCCCGATGCTGACGTGTAAAATACCACAGCGACTGGCACGCCCAGCATGTCTTGGAGCTTTTTTCTTTGCGAAGACGAAAAGGTTGCGTCAACAACAATCAGACCGCGTAGGCATGTCGGGCGTGTACCAAGCGCGATCTCGTTTGCAAGGGCAAGAGCGGTCGATGGGTGTACCACCAGCGACACCGCCTCCATCGTGCCGATATATCTCATCACTGCGCCGGGCGGACTGTCATGCCCAAGCCCGCCTTGTGCGCTGGACGGCGCATCAAGCAAGGACACAATGTCACCAGCGTCTTTGACACCGACCGAACGCAGAACGCGGCGGCGGACACCTGTCTCCATAATAAGACTGAAATGCGAACAAGCGACAGCGATGCCATCTTGTTCGTGAGACGAGACCGGGGCGTGGTGGGCTGTTCCATGCTCGGGCGGAACGACGCGTGCAATGAAATCCATTGACTGAGACCGCAGGCGCTTTGGCGTCACGATCGGCAAGGTGTTCAGGGTGCATCCTTCATAGGCGGGAACATGTGCGCAGGCATGGGTGACGATGGCCTCGAAAGCCATGCTGCCCAGGTCTTTGCGCTCGCCTTCGGTCATTTCTTCCGCTTGCTGCATCATTACATCAAGCTGCGCGCTGATATCCGGAACAGATTGCGCAGGGCCGCTTGATGCCTCAGGGGCGAAGGCCTCGCGATGGTTGTTCGACCTGATCGCCATTGCCCGCAGCGCACCAAAGGCCGGAACACGGTCGATATTGTCAAGGCATGCGACAATCGCCTGAGCCAGGCGCGTGGCATAGGGTTCGGGATGTTTTTGCCAGAACATTGTGCCCACCCCACTGACGTTCACCTCAATAATCCGCGCACCCTTCGGGCCGATCATCAGATCAAAACTTGCATAGCCGACACCGTAAGCCAGCAGGGCGGCGCTCGCCTTTGAGACCATGGCGGTCGTTTGTGCGTCCAGCGTAAATTGTTCATGGCCACGCGGGCCAATCAGCTGCCAGTTGGGGCTGCCAATCTGACGGGTATCGAGCCGGCCCGCGCCAAGCACAACGCCCGCAAAGGCATCTGCCTTGATTGTGGCTGCATGCCCTTGATGCAGTTTCATGACCACATCGGCATCGGCATCAAAATCAGACGGCAAAACAGCAGATGCGCTATCTACACCCGCGATCAGGTCAACTCCGACGCGCCGGTACGACCAGTCATACTTGATCACCGCATGAGGATCCCCCCAGCCCGACACCAATGCATTCAGTTCTGCCGACGAGCGCGGAGATCCGTAAGGCTGAACCATATCGTCAAAGCCCGCCAAGGCATCCAGACGTGTGCGGCGGTTCAATGTCCGCTGGCCAAGAACCTTGGCGTCATCAGGCACGAGAGCCTCGGGAATGGCGCTGCCCAAGATCACAAGGTCCGCATCGAGATGTGTTTTATCCCAATGCGAAACATGTTCAATATCGACGCCGGCTTGCGCTAGGTGACTGGCAACAGCTGTCCGCTCCGGGCTAAGGCTGTGTTGTACAATACCTACGCCGAAATAGATAACCTTTGGCCGTTTTGTGGGCACGTTTGTTGTTCCCATCCATGACAGGATCTGGAAAGACCTACTGATTAATAAAAACGTGCAGGATCAAGTAGGCTTTTGTGTAAGTACTTTGACCAAACCGCCAGACGCCAAAGCCTGAAAGTAACCCGAACCCGCAGCAGAGGAGAGACGCGACGGCGGATCATTGCGGCGATGAACGTCTTTCAGGCTCATCCCGCCACTGCCAAAGTAGATTGATGTCCCGACGGTGAGCTGTGTACCGCTATCCCCGAAACTTGCATCCCCGAACAGTGACACCTGTGTCCCCGACACGGATGTCAGATACTCTATGCCAATGGACCCGTCGGTGCTGCCAAAGCTACGCTCTGCACCAAGCGAAACCTGCATGTTGTCACCAAAGAAGCGGCTGACAGAAAAATCAATGCTGTCAAAATCGGTCTTCGGGCCGATGCCGCTGACCCTGTCTTCGCCGATAAAGCCGCGGATGGTGTAGTCGTCGAGATAGTATTCGCCTTCGATCCCGACACGGGTGTTACGTATCTTGCCCGCTACCGTATCAACATCAAGAATGTGGCCATAAACACCGATCAGGTATTTTGACGGATCGCGCGTAAAAAGATGCAGTCCAGCGCCGCGCGTGTCGTTGAGCTGACCTGCCGACGTGTCCAGCCCGTTGGCGCCGATATCAACCTGGGCCCCGAAAGAATGTGTGATCGGGAAAGCGAGGCTGCCCACAGCAAATCCGCCGCTTCCCTGGTTTGCGTCGTTTGCATGGGTATATCCCAAAGAAATCTTGCCGTTTATCGATTCAACCGCAGGGCCAGCCGCCTCTTGTGCGAAGGCCATACCACAGCTGCTGGCACCCAGCGCAAACGCATAAATAAACTGATCTGTCCTAATTTGCATGTTCAAAATCTCTTCAATTACAATGTAAATTTATGTTGAAAAACTTAGGTTAATATCGGAATTTTGTATAGCCTCGTCTGGGTAAGACACACAAGTTCGGGCTATGTTGTATTTTTGCCATAATCCTATTTGGGCAGTTACGCCCCCCGCGTGCCATCGCTTAAACCAGGTTTTTTGCCCTAACCCTCGACTTGGCAAACGTCACGATAGGGCCGCAGCGGTGATGGCACATACACCGATCAACCCCGCGATGCCCGCCACCACCGAGAACAGGGTCAGATCAAAGTCCAGGGTCCAGATCCATCCGGTGAAATCGAAGGGGGCAAGCGTGATTGCCGGTGCGCGGGCAGTTGCCCCGTTGGATGCTTTATGCCCGATGCCGCCCAGCAAACCTGCAAGGGCAAGCCCGTCAAGGGGGGCGGATGACACTAAATTAGTCCCGCCAGTAAGCCCGACTTAAATTCCACCATAACGAGACTCAAATTTGCCCTGTCAGAATAATTTTTATTGTTGACGCAAACCTTATATCGCGACAGGCTGTGGTTCGGGGCGGTGCAAAATCTGTCCGTGGGGGAAGCCGTTGCCAAGTAAAACCAGACAAGCAGTTGCACTGCAACCAACCGATGCGCTTGGCGGGCGGATGCGCATGCAGCGCCACCGGTTGTCTATGACGCTGCAACAGTTGTCAGCCAAATCCGGCGTTTCGGTGGGCTATCTCAGTCAGGTCGAGCGCGGCAATGCCACCCCGACGCTGGGCACGCTCACGCAGATTGCCCTCGCGCTTGAGGTGGACACCGAATTTTTCGTCCGCACACCCCGTGCGGTTGACAGTCTGACACGCGGGGATGCGCGGCCCAGGTTTGCGGTCGCCGGATCGTCGATAGAATACGAACAGATCGGCGCGGAACGGGTCGGCCACGAATTGACGTCCTATGTGATGAACGTGCCGCCAGGATACGCCTCCGAGGTCGTCACACATGTGGGCGAAGAGATTATCTATATCCTTGAAGGCGAAATTTCACAGATGGTCGGCGAGCGGGAATATCTGATGGGGGCAGGCGACAGCCTGCATTATCTCGGCACCACGCCGCATTGCTGGTCCAACAAGAGCGATACACTCGCCCGCATTCTTTGGGTCGGGCGGATGCAATATGAAAAGTCGGGCCAGATCGGACAGGCCGAGGCCGCACAGGCAAGTAACGTACGAGAAATGTTACCCCTCAGGCGATGAAACAAATCACCTTCAGGGGCGAAACACGCCACTGATTTCCACCAAGTCATCAACAAGGAGAGAAAAACTGATGTCTTTCAATAAAATCATGGCCACGGGTCTGTTGCTGAGCGCGCTGGGCGTGTCGGCACAGGCACAAACGCTGGTCTATTGTTCCGAAGGATCACCCGAAGGATTTGATCCCGCGCTCTATACCGCTGGCACGACCTTCGATGCATCCAGCCATCCGATCTATAACCGCCTGTCGGAATTCAAGGTTGGCACGACTGAAACCATCCCCGGACTGGCAGAAAGCTGGGAAGTCAGCGACGATGGCAAGAAGGTGACATTCAAGTTGCGCGCCGGGGTGAAGTTTCACTCCAACGACCAGTTCACACCGACCCGCGATTTCAACGCCGACGATGTGATCTTTACATTTGACCGTCAGGGCAACCCCGAGAACCCGTATAACCAGGTATCCGGTGGGACGTGGGAATACTACGGCGGCATGTCGATGCCCGATCTGGTTGAAAGCATCGAAAAGGTCGACGACCTGACGGTTGTGTTCAACCTGACCCGCCCCGAGGCACCGATCATTGCCAACATGGCGATGGATTTCGCCTCGATCGTGTCCAAGGAATACGCGGATGCGATGTTGGAGGCCGGTACGCCCGAAATGCTCAACCAAGCGCCCATCGGCACGGGCCCGTTCACTTTCCAAGCCTACCAGAAAGACGCGGTTATCCGCTATCTGCGCAACGATGAATACTGGGGTGACAAGGCCAAGGTCGAAGCATTGATCTTTGCAATCACGCCAGATGCATCCGTACGCTACCAAAAAGTACAAGCGGGCGAATGCCATGTAACCGCCTATCCAAATCCGGCAGATGTGCAGGCGATGAAAGACGCCGAAGACATCGTGGTGATGGAGCAGGAAGGCCTGAACGTCGGCTATCTGGCCTATAACACCAAGGTCGCACCCTATGACAACGCCAACGTGCGCAAGGCGCTAAACATGGCGATCGACAAGCAGGCGATCATCGACGTGGTGTTCCAAGGGTCTGGCCAGATTGCCAAGAATCCGATCCCGCCGACAATGTGGTCCTATAACGAGGCCATCGAGGATGATAAATATGATCCCGAAGCGGCCAAAGCGATGCTCGAAGCCGAGGGGGTGTCCGACCTGTCGATGAAGATCTGGGCAATGCCGGTACAGCGTCCCTACAACCCGAACGCCCGCCGTATGGCCGAGCTGATGCAGGAGGATTTCTCGAAGGTTGGTGTCAACGTCGAGATCGTGTCTTACGAGTGGGGTGAATACCTTGAGCGTTCCAAAGCCGAGGACCGCGACGGTGCCGTTCTGTTGGGATGGACTGGTGACAATGGTGATCCGGACAACTTCCTCGCGGTTCTGCTGGGCTGCGACGGTGTTGGCAAATCCAACCGCGCACAATGGTGTAACGAAGAATTCGATGCCCTGATCCAGAAGGCCAAAGTTTTGCCAACACAGGCAGAGCGTTCGAAGCTGTATGAAGAAGCGCAGGTGATCTTCAAGGATCAGGCACCTTGGGCTACGATCGCGCATTCGGTTGTTTACATGACCATGCGACCAGAAGTTGAAGGCTATGTCGTGCACCCGCTGGGCGGCCATATCTTTAACCAGGTCGGTCTGTCGCAATAACCAGCGATTAGAAAACAGGGGCGGCGCGTCATGCGCCGCCCTTTTTAAGATTACCGCAGCCGCCGGGGGGCATGCCACGTGTCAAAATCATTAACGCAACGCCTTGCCGATTACGCCCAAGTCGCCAAAGATATGGGTGTCGATGCTGTCGCCCTTGTTCCCGGACCAAATTTTTCCCGCGCGGTCGAACAGTCCTTCATGAGCCACGAACGGCCCTTTGTGCTGGTCATTCCCGCAGACGGCCCCGCCGCCGCTTTGGTGCCGAACCTTGAGTTGGGCAGTTGGGAGCTGGTTGGTTTTGAGGGCGAAGTTTTTGACTGGCGTGACCAGGATGGATACGCCGCCGCATTCACAGACCTTGTCAGACATCTGCGCATCACTTCGCTGGCCGTTGAGGGCCAGGTCATGCGGGTGTTTGTGCATCACGCGCTGAAAGCCGCACAGCCGGACCTTACAATCATGGACGGCGAACGCGAGATTTCTGGCCTGCGGATGATCAAGACGCGGCAGGACATCGCAGCGATGCAAGCCGCCATTGATATTTCCGAGCGCGCGCTGCACCGCACCTTAGACAGTTTGCAACTGGGGCAGTCTGAGAAACAGATCGAACAGATGTTGATCAAGCTGCTGTTTGACGAGGGCGCGGATGATCTGGCGTTCAATCCGATTGTCGCCGCAGGTGACGGGTCCGCGCGGCCCCATGCCCATGCGCGAGACGATTATAAAGTCAAAGCAGGCGATGCGCTGTTGATAGATTTCGGTGCGCGCAAAAACGGTTTCTGCGCCGACATCACCCGTACCGTTTTTCTGGATCATGTGACCGACGAGGGTCGCGCGGTCTATGAAACCGTGCTCAAGGCCAATATGGCCGGGCTGGCCGTGACCCGCGCCGGTGTCACGGCACACGAAATTGACGACACAGTCATCAGCGTGCTCGAAGCGTCGCCCTTTGCCGACCGTATCCGCACCAAAACTGGACATGGCTTAGGCCGCGAGGTGCATGAGGCGCCCTATATCGTGCGCGGCAATAACATGGCCCTGCCTGCTGGCACGATCTATACCAATGAACCGGGACTCTATGAGATCGGCAATTTCGGCGTGCGCATCGAAGATGATGTGTTGATCACGCAAGACGGATACGAGACGCTGACCCATTTCCCTAAAAAACTGATGGTGATCCCATGTTGAATTATGTTCTGGGCCGCTTGCTCACCTTCATTCCGACCTTTATCGGCGTCACGCTGATCTCGTTCAGCTTTATCCGCGCCTTGCCCGGCGACCCCATCCAGGTGATGGCGGGCGAGCGGGGCATATCGGACGAACGCTATGCCGAACTGGCCGCGCAGTTTGGCTATGATCGCCCGATTTATGTGCAGTTTTGGGAATACCTCACAGGTGTGTTGCAGGGTGATCTGGGGACATCCTTTGTCACCAAACGCCCGGTCTGGGACGAGTTTTTCGCGCTTTTCCCAGCCACGCTGGAACTGTCGATCTGCGCGATGATCTTTGCCGTCGCACTGGGCCTGCCTGCGGGCGTGATCGCCGCTGTGAACCGTGGCAAATTCTTTGACCGCGCATTGATGTCCACGGCTTTGGTGGGATACTCGATGCCGATTTTCTGGTGGGCACTGCTGCTGATCATCGTGTTCTCGGGCAACCTGCAATGGACGCCCGTATCGGGCCGAATTGACCTGCTCTATTATTTCCCCAACCCCACGGGGTTCATGATCATCGACTCTTTGGCTTCGGGCCAAAAGGGCGCGTTCACCTCCGCCGTGCGCCATCTGATCCTGCCGACAATTGTGCTCGGCACCATTCCCTTGGCGGTGATTGCCCGTCAAACCCGCTCTGCGATGCTCGAGGTTCTGGGCGAGGATTATATCCGTACCGCGCGCGCCAAGGGCATGTCGCCGGGGCGCATCAACGGTATCCACGCGCTGCGCAATGCGCTCATTCCTGTGGTCACGGTGATTGGCCTGTCGGTGGGGACACTGCTGGCAGGCGCGATCCTGACCGAGACGATATTCAGCTGGCCGGGCATCGGCAAATGGATGGTCGACAGCATTTTCCGTCGCGATTATCCGGTGGTGCAGGGCGGTCTGCTGCTGATTGCCGTGATGGTGATGATCGTGAACCTTACCGTTGATATGCTTTACGGTGTCATCAACCCCAAGATCAGGAAGCGCTGAGATGACCACAACAGATACGGTTTCAGCCGAAGCTGCATTGGTCCGGGACCGCCCCGGCCGCCTGCGCGAATTCTGGTTCTACTTCCGCGAAAACCGCGGTGCGGTGATCGGGCTGTGGATTTTCGCGGTGTTTGCCTTCCTTGCATTTTTTGGCCCATGGGTCGCCCCCCATGACGCAACAGCCCAATTTCGTGCAGCAACATTGCAACCGCCCGTGTGGCAAGAGGGCGGCACATGGACCCATATCCTAGGCACCGATCCCTTGGGCCGCGATATGCTGTCACGGCTGATTGTCGGCGCGCGGTATTCGTTCTTTGTCGGCGTGATCGTGGTCAGCATTGCGGCCAGTGGTGGTATCATCATCGGCTTGATTGCTGGGTTCGCGCCCAAGTGGCTCGACAGTATCATCATGCGCGTGATGGATATTGTGCTGGCTTTCCCGTCTTTGCTGCTGGCGCTGGTGCTGGTCGCAATTCTGGGGCCATCACTGACCAACGCAATGATCGCCATCGCCATCGTTCTGCAACCGCACTACGTGCGCCTGACCCGTGCCAGCGTGTTATCGGAACTGCAAAAAGACTACGTGACGTCGGCCCGTGTGGCGGGGGCAGGGATCGTGCGTTTGATGTTTGTCACCGTGCTGCCCAACTGCCTTGCTCCGATCATCGTGCAAGCCGCATTGTCATTCTCTACCGCCATCCTTGATGCCGCTGCCCTTGGATTTCTTGGCATGGGCGCACAGCCGCCAACACCCGAATGGGGAACCATGCTGGCCGAGGCGCGTGAATTTATCCTGCGCGCGTGGTGGGTCGTGACATTCCCCGGCGTCGCCATCCTTGTGACCGTGCTGGCGATCAACCTGATGGGTGACGGCCTGCGCGACGCGCTTGATCCGAAACTGAAGCGGAGCTAGGCCATGACCCTTTTGCGTATCAGAAACCTGAGCGTCGATTTCGCCACCGCATCCGGCCAGTTCCGCGCCGTGGACGGTGTTGATCAAGATGTAAACGACAGCGAAATTCTGGCGATTGTCGGGGAAAGCGGGTCGGGTAAATCGGTGTCAATGCTGGCGGTGATGGGCCTGCTGCCGTGGACCGCGACAGTGACGGCGGACGAGCTGACGTTTGACGGGCATAACCTGCTGACGATGGAACCGCGCGCAAGGCGCAAGATTGTCGGCAATGATCTGGCAATGATCTTTCAGGAACCGATGTCGTCGCTGAACCCGTGTTTCACCGTAGGCTGGCAAATCCGCGAGGCGTTGCGTGTGCATCTCGGGATGGGGCGGCGCGAACGGCAGAACCGTGCGATTGAGCTGTTTGAACAGGTAGGGATTCCTGATCCAGAAAAGCGTCTGGCGGCGTTCCCGCACCAGATGTCGGGCGGCATGAACCAGCGCGTAATGATCGCGATGGCGATTGCCTGCAAACCCAAGCTGTTGATCGCGGATGAGCCGACAACAGCGCTGGACGTGACCATTCAGGCGCAAATCCTCGACCTGCTGGCATCCCTGCGTGACGAGACGGGCATGGGTCTGGTGCTGATCACCCATGACATGGGCGTGGTGGCCGAAACGGCCGAGCGTGTCAGCGTGCAATACGCGGGCCAAAAGATCGAAGAACAACCGGTGATACCGCTGTTCGACACACCGCATCATCCCTATACATCAGCCTTGCTCGATGCGCTGCCAGAGCGTGCAACAGAAAAGCGCCTGCCAACAATTCCCGGCGTTGTGCCGGGCCAGTTTGACCGCCCCAAGGGGTGTCTGTTTTCGCCGCGTTGCCAGTTTGCCAATGCCAAGTGCAAGGCCGAAGCCCCGCCAGCGCTGGGCGAGGATCTGGGCCATGCGCGGTGCTTTTATCCCTTGAATACTGAGCAAAAGGTGGCGTCATGACCAATGCAGTGATGACAGCAACCGCGCTTGAACGACACTACAGCGTGAGTGGCGGTTTGTTCCGGAAATCCAGAACCCTCAAAGCGGTGGCGGGCGTGGATTTCGCGCTTTATCCGGGCAAGACTTTGGCGGTGGTCGGTGAAAGCGGCTGTGGAAAATCCACATTGGCACGCCTTGTCACGATGATCGAGGAACCAACCAAAGGATCACTGACGCTGGACGGCGCCCCCGTGGTGCCAGAGGGTTGGGCTTCGTTGCGCAAATCGGTGCAGATCGTGTTTCAGGATCCGTACGGGTCACTGAACCCCCGCCAGCGCATCGGCACCATTCTGGAAGAACCGCTCAAGATCAACCGCCCAGATATGAGCAACACGGAACGTACTGCAAAGGCGCGCGAGATGCTCGGGCTGGTGGGGTTGCGGCCAGAACACTTTGACCGCTATCCGCATATGTTCTCGGGTGGCCAACGCCAGCGTATCGCCATTGCGCGCGCGCTGATGCTGGACCCCAAGGTGCTGGTGCTGGATGAACCTGTGTCTGCGCTTGATCTGTCGATCCAAAGCTCGGTGCTGAATTTGCTTGTTGATCTCCAGGAACGCCTGCAACTGGCCTATCTGTTTATCAGCCACGACCTGAGCGTGGTGCGCCATGTCGCAGACGAGGTGATTGTGATGTATCTTGGCCGCGCTGTTGAAAAAGGCAGCCGCGATGCTGTGTTCAGCGCGCCGTTCCATCCCTATACCAAAGCGCTGTTGTCTGCGACGCCGCAGGCCGATCCGCGTGCGAAAAAGGAACGGATCAAGCTGGAAGGCGAGTTGCCGTCGCCACTGGCAATCCCTGATGGGTGCCCGTTCGCGCCGCGCTGCTGGAAGGCGCAGGACAAATGCCGCACAGATCGCCCCGCATTGCCAAATCAACCCCATGCTGCGGCGTGTTTCTTTCCTGAAAACGGTGGCTTGGCGGCCTGAACTTGTTCTTGTCTGGTATAGATGACGGCAAACACCTGCAAAGCTGCGCCAAATATCAACGGGGCAATCACGGATGAACGGGGACACGCATAACAAACCTTGCTGCGGGCCGGACAGGCCGGCCGCCACAGTACAAATGCCCGCACAAAATATCATAACGGCGCGCCGTGTTGTACCGGATGCGGTAAGCATAGCGGGCGGCAGCGCGATGGTCGGCACCAAACGCGCAGGCATTCCCGACGACGGTGAAAGCCCGCTGCGGCAAGTGCGCGTACCTGCGTTTGTGATCGCTGCCACCACCGTAACGAATGCCCAATTTTCTGAATTCATAAAGGCCACAGGATATGTGACCGAGGCCGAACATTTCGGCTGGTCGTTTGTGTTCTGGCAACAGCTGCCCGCCCACACCCCCACCACGCGCGGCGTGGGTGGAGTGGAATGGTGGCGTCTGGTGGACGGGGCGGTCTGGCATGCACCAAATGGACCGGACAGCCACGACGCCTGCCTGCCGGATCATCCGGTGGTTCAGGTCTCGTGGAACGATGCCTGCGCCTATGCAAAATGGGTTGGCGGGCGCTTGCCAACCGAGGCGGAATGGGAACATGCCGCACGCGGCGGGCAGGGCGATGTGACGTTTCCCTGGGGGGACGCGGAACCCGATGATGCGGCGTTCACACCCTGCAACATCTGGCAGGGCCGTTTTCCCGACATGAACACCGCGCGCGACGGATTTGTCACCACAGCGCCTGCGCGTTCGTATCAGCCAAACCCTTACGGTCTTTATAACATGGTTGGCAATGTCTGGGAATGGACGGCAGACACCTACCGCATCAAGTCGCTCAAAAAGCAGGTCAGGACGCGGCTGGCGGGGATGAAGGGCTACAAGCTGTCGAAAGGCGGATCATTCCTGTGCCACAAAAGCTATTGCTACCGCTACCGGATCGCCGCGCGGTCAGGGTCGTCCCCGGATAGTGCAACAACCCATCAGGGGTTTAGGGTGGTCTGGGACGTCTGAGGCGTAAAGACATAATCCGCAGCTGCGCTGTCGTCGATCACAACACGCGCATTTGGTAAATCGTTTTGCGCGGCCCGCGCGGTAGCATCAGCCAAGGACATGCCATGGTCAAGCCAGCGCGCAACCAACCGTTTTTGCAACTCATTTTCGGGCACGTCCAGATAGATACTCATATCCCAAAGCGCTGCCAGATCACGCCAACCGGATGTCTGCATCAAAAGGTAATTGCCCTCGACAAGCACTGTGTCAATGCCCGCCGACACAACGCCCGATGCCGCGATGCCGATGTCGCGCGCGCGGTCAAAGGTCGGGTAATACACCTCGTCCTCATGGCCGCAACGCCGTATCAGGGCGGCAAAGCCCGCGCTGTCAAACGTGTGCGGCGCGCCTTTTCGCTCGAACGTGCCTTTGGCTTTCAGAATGGCATTATCAAGGTGGAACCCGTCCATCGGCACCACGCAGGTGGCACATCCCTTGCCGTTCAACCCTTCGCTGAGCGCCGCCGCAAGCGTTGATTTACCGCTGGCAGGCGCGCCGCAGACTGCAATCAGGCGGCGTTTTTGCCGTCTTGGTGCGGCATAAATAGCTGCCAGAACCGCGTCCAGTGTTTTCAATGTCTCACTCAAGTGGATCACTCCGTTTTGTCTGCGTAATCACGATCCGGCGCTGGCCCCAACGAGGCGCGCATCTGTATGTTCCAATCCAGTTCATGCGATAAAAGCGGCCCTTTGCCCAGCAGCATATCCACCAGCGCGCGCGCGGCCCGTATCCCCATGTCGCGGTGCGGTACATGTACGGTTGTCAGCGGCGGATAGGCAACCTGCGCCAGTTCGATATCGTCAAAACCCACAACAGATACATCGCGCGGCACCGCAAGCCCCATCGTTTGGGCCGCGCGCAAGGCCCCCACCGCCAACACATCGTTGCCGCAAAATACGGCTGTCGGCTTGACCGCCCTGTGCATTAGAACCTCGAACGCCGCCGCACCGTTTTCGATGCTGTACTGTGTGACGACAGTGTCGAGATGCGCGGGATCAAGACCCGCTTCTTGCATTGCCGCCCTGATCCCTTCAAGCCGTTCGCCTGCGCGGTCATTATGGCTGGTCTCGGCGGAGATGAACGCCAGTTTCCGGTGGCCAAATCCAATCACCCTGCGCGCCATCGCCGCCATTGCCGCGTGGTTGTCAAAGCCCACGGACGGGCGGGTCTTGGTGCGGTCAAAGGCCCATGTGACCAGAACCGGAACCTGTTGCTTTTCCAGAAATTCGTAGATTGCAGGACTTCGGTCATGCCCGATCAGCAGCAGCGCATCTGCGCCACGCGCCACAAGGGCGCGGATTTGCTCCTCTTCGATCTCGGGCTTGTACGACGAGCTTGCCACCAGCAAGGTATACCCATGTAGCCGCAATTCTTCCTGAAACGCTTGCAATCCGCGGGCAAAGATCGCGTTTTCCATAGTCGGGATGATCGCGCCTATGGTGTTTGTGCGCCGTGCCGCCATGACGCGCGCGCCAAAATTGGGTGAATACCCCAGCGCATCGACCGCCGCCATCACCTTGTCACGGGTCCGCTCTGTCACCTGTGCGGGAAAGTTCAGGCAGCGCGACACGGTTGCTGTTGAAACGCCGGACAGCTGTGCAACATCATACAGGGTAGGGGTTGGTTTACCTGATGTCATATTGCGAAATACCGTTTCCTTGTGCATCACTCACCGATGATCGCCAGTGCCGGCAAAACGATAAGGCCAGAAAATGTAAGCGCTTGCAATAACTTTATGCAAGCCCTTACATTGTGTATAACAGAATCAACACTTTCCCATCGCCGCTCTTTTAATTTCCAGAACAGGATTGTTATCTATGGCCCGTGAATATCTGAAAAAGGCAACCTTGACCTCGACATCGGATGCTACGGACGTCCATGAAACAGTTGTGAAAATCCTTGCTGATATTGAAGCAGGCGGCGATGATGCGGCGCGCGACTATGCCCGCAAGTTCGACAAATACGACGGCAACATCGTTCTGACCGAGGCCGAGATCGAGGCGGCAAGTGCGTTGGTGCCGGACAAGCTCAAGGCTGATATCCAGTTCGCCCACGACAACGTGCGCCGTTTTGCCGAGGCACAGAAAGCAACGGTCAGCAACGTCGAAGTCGAAATCCAGCCCGGTCTGATCGCCGGTCAAAAGGCCATTCCGGTCGATGCGGCAGGGTGTTACGTGCCCGGCGGGCGGTACAGCCACATCGCAAGCGCGATCATGACTGTGACCACTGCCAAGGTTGCGGGATGCAAGCACATCACCGCCACATCGCCCCCGCGCCCCGGCGTCGGTGTGGCCCCTGCGATCATTTATGCCGCGCATATCTGTGGCGCGCACAAGATCATGGCACTGGGTGGCGTGCAGGGTGTGGCGGCAATGACCTTTGGGTTATTTGGCCTGCCACGCGCGAACATCCTTGTCGGTCCCGGCAACCAGTTTGTCGCCGAAGCCAAGCGCATCCTGTTCGGCAAGGTCGGCATCGACATGATCGCGGGCCCGACGGACAGTCTGGTGCTGGCCGATGCCACCGCAGACCCGATGATCGCCGCCGTTGATCTGGTCAGCCAAGCCGAGCATGGCTATAATTCGCCTGTCTGGCTGGTCACGGACAGCCGAAAGGTTGCCGAAGAAGTCATGCGGATCGTGCCCGAATTGATCGAAGACCTGCCGCAGGTGAACCGCGACAACGCCTTTGCTGCGTGGCGCGATTATGCCGAAGTGATCCTATGTGCCGACCGCGAGGAAATGGCAGCAACTTCCGATGAATACGCGCCCGAACATCTGACCGTTCAGGCGCAGGATCTGGATTGGTGGCTGGAGCGTCTCAGCTGCTATGGATCACTGTTCCTGGGCGAGGAAACCACGGTGTCTTACGGTGACAAGGCAAGTGGCACCAACCACGTTTTGCCAACCTCCGGTGCTGCCGGATACACGGGCGGTCTGTCGGTGCATAAGTACATGAAAATCGTCACATGGCAGCGCTCTACCCGCGAGGGCTCAAAACGGGTGGCGCAGGCCACGGCGCGAATTTCACGCCTTGAAGGCATGGAAGGCCACGCCCGTGCCGCAGATGTGCGTCTTGCCAAATATTTCCCGAACGAGACATTTGATCTGACCGCCGATGAGTAGCACCTTGTTTGATCTGACAGGCAAGGTGGCATGCGTGACCGGTGCCAGCGCTGGTCTTGGCAGGCGCGCGGCGATTGCGCTGGCGGAGGCGGGCGCGCGCGTTGTGTGTGTGGCGCGACGTGCCGATGCGCTGGCGGATCTGGCGCGCGGCATCGGGCCAAACGTGGCCCCGGTCGCCGCAGATTTGTCGCAGCGCGACCAGTTGCACGAGATTGCCCAACAGATCGCCTATCCCTTTGGCGCGCCGGATATCGTTGTGCATGCGGCGGGGATCAACACGCGAGAGGTGGCGGATGATGTGACACCCGAGGGCTGGGATATCACCATGAACCTCAACCTCGCTGTGCCGTTTTTCCTGACGCAGGCGTTTGTACCTGCAATGCGGTCCAAAGGCTGGGGCAGGGTGGTGAACTTTGCGTCATTGCAAACCACGCGGGCGTTTCCGGGTGGGGTCGCGTATGGCGCATCCAAGGCGGGCATCGCTCAATTGACCCGCGCCATGGCCGAGGCATGGTCGAAACACGGGATCAACGCCAACGCAATCGGCCCCGGTTTTTTCCCGACCGAGTTGACAGGTCCGGTGTTTGCCGATCCCGAACGTGCCGCCCGCAATGCCGCGCAAACCTGCATCGGCCGCAATGGCGCGCTAGAAGACATCGACGGACCGCTGTTGTTTTTTTGCTCGGATGCCAGCGCCTATGTGACGGGTCAGGTGTTGATGGTCGACGGGGGGTTCACCGCAAAATGAAAGCGCTGATTTACGATGGACCCGAACAGCTTGGCCTGCGCGATGTGCCTGATCCGGTTGCGGGCGCTGGCCAGCAGCTGATCAAGGTGATGGCAGTGGGCATCTGCGGGTCCGACATGCACGCCTATCTCGGCCACGATGACCGCCGCCCTGCGCCGCTGATACTGGGGCATGAGGCGGCGGGCGTGATCGTGGGCGATGCGCGCAACGGCGAGCGGGTCACGGTCAATCCGCTGGTCACATGCGGGACGTGTTCTGCGTGCACCGCTGGAAAAGACAATCTGTGCCCCGAACGGATGATCATTTCCATGCCGCCGCGTGAAGGCGCGTTTGCCCAATATGTCGTCATGCGTGACGAAAATCTGGTGACTGTGCCGGATCACATCAGCTATGATCAGGCCTGTCTGGCCGAACCGATTGCGTGCGGCTGGCATACCGTGCGGCTATCGCGCGGGGCGCTTGATGCGCCCGCGAAAACAGCGCTTGTGATCGGCGGCGGTGCAATTGGTCTGGGTGCGGCACTGTCGCTGAATGCCCAAGGGGTTGCCGATGTGACCATAGTCGAGCCGAACCCGCTGCGCCGCGAAACCCTGATCAGCATCTGCGGCCAAAACGCGGTGGCCCCGGATGATCTGCCAGCGGATGCGATGTTCGATCTTGTGATCGACGGTGTGGGATATGCTGCCACCCGCAAGACCGCATCTGCCCATGCGCGCCCCGGTGGCGTGATCGGCCACATCGGTCTGGGCGAGGACACAGGCGGGCTGGATATCCGCCGCATGACCTTGCAAGAGATCACCTTTATCGGCACCTATACCTATACAGCCGAGGATTTTCGCAACACCGCACAAGCGATATTTGACGGGCTGCTTGGCCCGCTCGACTGGACCGAGGCGCGCGGCCTGTCAGACGGGCCCGCTGCTTTTGCCGATATCCGCGCGGCTAAAACGTCGGCGCCCAAGATCGTGCTTCACCCTCATTCGTAACGCAACCGCGCCTCACTCGCGCGCCCAACAGGAGAGACAACACAGTGTCCATCAGTAAAAAGATTGTTGACGATTTTGTCGCCAACAACGTGTCGTTCATCACGACTGTGCCGTGCAAACAGCTGGCCGGCGTGATCGAGGAGGTCGATGCGCGACCAGAAATCCACCATGTGCCGTCCAACAAGGAAGACGAAGGCATGGGCCTGTGCGCGGGTGCCTTCATGGGCGGCAAACGCCCGGCGATCATCATGCAGAACACCGCGATTGGTGTGACGTTGAACACGCTCGCGACGCTTACGCAATTTTACCGCATGCCGTTGCCGATGTTGATCAGCTACCGTGGCGAATTGCGCGAACCAGTCGCCTGTCAGGTTGAAATGGCTGTGCACACCAAGGCGCTGTTGGCTCAGTTTCTGATCCCGACCTACCACTTTCACAAAGAATCGGATGCGGATGAATTCGACGCAATCCTGAAATACACATTCATGTGCAACAAACCTGTCGCGATCCTCACCGACGCGTCTTTCTGGGGAGGCTACGGGGACCAATGATCAGATCCGAAATCCTGCGCGACATCGCGCCCATTCTGAACCCGCATCTTGTCGTCTGTAACATCGGGCTTCCTTCACAGGAATTGCACATGATCGACGACAACGAGCGTAACTTTTACATGCTTGGCACGATGGGGCTGTCCTCGTCTATCGGGTTTGGCCTTGCCATGGCGCAAGACAAAACGGTGATTTCCATCGACGGTGACGGCTCGGTTCTGACCAACCTTGGCACCTTGCCCACGATTGCCAACAACGTCGCAGATAACTTCATTCTGTTGATCATCGATAATGGCTCTTATGGGTCAACGGGTGATCAGCCGACCTATGCGGGCAAGAAAACCAAACTCGAAAACGTTGCCACCGCCTGTGGCTGTGAAAACGTGGTCGTGTGTAAAGACGTCGACACCGGCAAGGCCCTGCAAGCCGCCATCGACAGCAAAAAGATGACCATTATTGTGTCCAAATGCGACAGCGGCAACATAAAGCTGCCCGTCATCACCATGGACCCGGTTGTGATCCGTGACCGGTTCATGAAAGCCGTGGCCAGCTGATATGAGCGCAAACATCCATTCAAGTGCGGACGCGCGGCGCATCGCAAAGCGGCGTCTGCCTTGGATGGTGTTTGACTATATCGACGGCGCTGCGGGTGCCGAGACAGGGGCCGTGCGCAACCGCGCGGCCTTTGACAACATCGAATTTCGCCCGCGCGTTCTGCGCGATGTCAGCAAACGTGACCTGACTGTTCCGCTGTTCGGGGGCACGGCTGGCGCGCCCTTTGGCATCAGCCCGATGGGCATGTGCAACCTGTCGGGGCCCGGTGCCGACATGATGCTGGCGCGCCTCGCTGCGCGTGAAAATGTGCCGCTGGGTGTGTCCACGGTTGCCTCGACCGCGATGGAGCCTTTGATCGAAGAAGCTGAAGGCAATGCGTGGTTCCAGCTGTATTTCAGCGGCGATGGGGCAGGGACATTTAAACTTGTCGACCGTGCCAAGGCCGCCGGATACAAAACCATCATCATGACCGTCGACGTGCCCGAAGTCGGCCGCCGCCCGCGCGAGCTGCGGCACGGTTTCACCATGCCGTTCAGGATCGGCCCGAAACAATTCATCGACTTTGCCTTGCACCCGCAATGGTCGCTGAACGCGCTCTTCAAAGGTCGCCCGCAGATGGCGAATTTTGACATGCCGGGGTTTGAATTCGACCGCAAAGAAAGCCGCGCGAAAGCCGATTTTGGTACGCTTAAACGCCTGCGTGATATGTGGCCGGGCAAGTTGGTGATCAAAGGGGTGCTGGATGCCGAGGACGCCGTGATGATGCAGGGCGCAGGCGTCGATGCGGTCCAAGTCTCAAGCCATGGCGCGCGGCAATTGGAAAGTGCGCCGTCGCCGATTGCGATGCTGAAAGAAATCCGTGAAGCGGTTGGCCCAGATTTTCCGCTGTTTTTTGACACGGGCCTAAGGTCAGGCGAGGATGTGATCAAAGCCTATGCCTTGGGCGCAAACTTCACCTTCCTTGGCCGGATATTGCAATTTGCCATTGCGGCAGGGGGCGAGGAAGGTTTGCAGCGTCTGTGGGACGTTTTGCGTGACGAAACCAGCATCACGATGGCGCAGATCGGTGCAACCTCACTGCGGCCGGATGTGCTCAAAGGTGCAGTACGGGACTAGCCTTTGTCTTTCTCGTCATCCTCAGGCACCGCATCATCATCCAGCAATATCCGCCACGCCGCCCCGTCCATGTCGTCGTATTGGTCTGCACGCAAGCTCCATAAAAAAGCGATAAGTCCAACCGCGCCAAGGATCAAAGACACCGGAATCAGCACAACCAGAATGTTCATCTGCGACCCCCCCATGTCAGGCGTAAAGCGTTCAACAGAACCGTGATCGACGAGGTCGACATAAAGATTGCGGCCAGCAAGGGTGTCACAAAGCCCGCGATGGCAAACGGAATAACCACCGCATTGTAAAGGGCGGCAATCGCAAAATTCTCGAGGATGCGGGACTTGGCCTGCTGTGCTGTGGTGATCAGTTCCGGCAGCACTGCAAGGCTGTTGCCCAACATCACCACATCCGAAGCGGCCCTTGCGGCATCAACCGCAGATGCAGGTGACAACGACGCATGGGCCGCGGTCAGGGCACCGGTGTCGTTCAATCCATCCCCCACCATCAAGACATGACGCCCCTCTGTGGCCAAGGTATTGAGGTAAGCAACCTTGTCCTCTGGCCGCTGTTCCGCATGCCAATCGGTGATGTTCAATGTCTGCGCAAGCGTGCGCGTTGCAGCCACACCATCGCCGGAAATCAGGTGCACGCGGTGGCCGTTTTCCATAAGCGATGTGATTGCCGCACGCGCGCCCTCGCGCAGATGTGCGACCAACGGCAAAAAGACCGGTTCCGCATCGCCAATCCGTACCCATGCGCCGTGCAGGTCGTTCGGAGTGGCCCCTACAAATTGGGCTGACCCCAGCCGCACCTCTTGCCCCTCGCACAGGCCCGTTACCCCGGCGGCGGGTTGTTCTTTGACCGATGACAACAGCGCGCCGGTTTGCCCTTCCAACCCGAGCGCAATCGCGCGTGATACCGGATGGCTCGAACTTTGCGCCAGTGCCAAGACAATGCCGCGCTGCCGGTCGGTCAGTCTGTCTGTGGCACCGACCTGTAACTGGCCCTCGGTCAACGTGCCGGTCTTGTCGAATACGACGGTGTCGGTCTTGGCAATCCGCTCCAGCGCTGTGCCATCCTTGACCAGCAAGCCACGCCGGAACAACCGGGCCGCCGCAGCCGTGGATACCGCAGGCACGGCCAATCCCAGCGCACAGGGGCAGGTAATAATCAGAACGGCGATGGCGATGTTGAGGGCCAACCGGACGTCACCCGCCAGGATTAACCACCCCACAAAGGTCGCAAACGCGAGCAGATGCACCGCAGGCGCATAGATCGCTGCGGCGCGGTCCGCCAGCGCGGTATAGCGGTTCCGCGCTGATTCCGCGGCGTCGATCATCGTGACCATCCGGCGCAGCGTGGTATCGTTGCCCACAGCCGTGGCGCGCAGGGTCAGTGGTCCGGTCAGGTTCACTTCACCCGCGCTCAAGACCGTGCCGACACCCGCCGCTACGGGCGGGCTTTCACCGGTCAACATCGCGCGGTCAATGTCGCTGGCCCCGTCCGTCACCACGCCATCGACAGGAATACGCCCACCGGGCAGCACCACAATCAAATCACCGATCGCGGCCTGCGCCAGATTGACCACCTCGCGGCCTGTGTCAGTCAAACGGGTCACGCGCGGCACTTCCAGCGCGGCCAGCTCAGACGCTGCGGACCGTGCCGCCGTGCGGCAGCGGTGATCAAGGTAGCGTCCTACCAGCAGAAAAAACGTCAGCGACAAAGCCGCATCAAAATAGGCGTCTGTACCGCCCGCCGCCGTCTCGTAGAGCGACATTGCAGTGGCAAGGATCAGCGCCAGTGAAATAGGCACATCCATGTTAAGCCGACCGACGCGCAACGCCTGCCAGCCATGGCGGAAAAACGGCTGTGCCGCATAGGCAACGGCAGGTACGGTGATTGCGGCAGACAGCCAGTGAAACAAGGTGCGCGTGGCCTCGGTTGCCCCCGACCAGACCGCAACCGACAACAGCATCACGTTCATCATCGCAAAGCCCGCAATGGCGATCCGCAGCATCAAGGCGCGCCCGTGGGCGTCGCTGGCCGAACCAAGCGCGCCGCTGTCCAGCAGATTGGCCTCAATGCCCAAGGTGCCCAGAAAATCAATCATCGCCTCTGGTGCGGTGCCGGTCTCGACGCTGATCGTGACCTGTTTGCGGTTCAGGTTGACGCGGGCCTGGCGCACATCGTCTCTTGCCAGCAAGCCGCGCTCGACCGTGGCGATGCAGGCCGCGCAATGGATCGCGGGCAGGGACAGGTAAATCGTTTCGCCCCCTGCGCTGCCTTGTTCTTGCACAGCGGATGGCAGCCCCGCAACACAAGCCGGACAGGCAACAAGGGATGGGCGCTCGGCCAAAGTCATGGTGCCGCTTTCACTTGCATCGGGATCCGGCGCCGGAACGGGGTGCCATCCGCCGCTTCAAGCTCCAGCCACAAGGTCCAGTATCCGGGGGCAATGCTCACCGGCGCGACAAGGCTGACCCCGTTCCAGACAAATGCAGGGGTGATATCATCCGCCACATGTGTGGCACGGCCCAGCGTTGCGGCGATGACGTCGGGCTGAACGGGCAGGCCGTTTTGATCGGTGATATTAAGATCGAGCATCCCGTTCATCACATGCGCACCGACAGTCCAACCCAAGCCGTCCTGCGCCGCGCGGTCTGCATCAAACTCCTGACTTGAGATGTAGGAATTCTTGGTCACAAGACCCGGAAATGTCGCAACCGCCTGATAGGCCAGCGTCAGGTTCACACCGATGATCACGCTAAACGCGCCCACGAACATTGCAAAAACATGCCAGCCATTCAACGGGCCTTTGGTCAAAGCAGATTTCATTGACTTGCCTTTCCGTTAAAGATTGTGGCGACACTGGCGCGGATGTCTGCATCCACGTCCTCGACCCAGATCCGCAGGTCGGTACGGTCGGCCTGAGCCGCAGCAACGTCCGGTGCGGCGGTCACATAGACCCGTTGCAGGAACGTGGCATCGGCAGCAACCGTCACGCTCAGATCATCCTCGCCCTGCAAGCCCATTTCCAAGGCCTCCTCCGAGGTCAGCGACATCACAAACACCCGGTCCTCGCCTGATTTATTGCGCAGCCGCACATCATAGATGTTGCGGATCGCCCCGTCGCTTTGCATCACGAATGTCGGGTTGCGCACCGGCGATACGGTCAACTCGATATCCGAACGGATGAACAGCGCAAACACCAGACCAAGTCCCACCAAAGACCAAAGCGCTGTGTACAACAAGGTGCGCGGGCGCAGAATATGTTTCCAGACCGGCTTGGGTTTCCAGTCTGTGCTTGCAACTGCAATACCGGGTATTCCGGTGCCATAGGGTGCGGGCGGCGTTTCGCCGGCCACAGCGATGACCTGCGTTTTGGTCTGATCAACTGCCTCGGTCCCCATCGGGCGCACAGCGGCACGGTCGCCACGCATGGTCGGCGGCACATCATCAAGTGCCAGATAATCAATCAACCCGCGCGGCTTGCCGATCTTGTCCATCACATCGTCACAGGCGTCGATGCACAGCGCACAGGTGATACATTCCATCTGTTGCCCGTCGCGGATGTCGATGCCCATGGGGCAGACATTGACGCAGGCCATACAGTCGATGCAATCACCCAGCGGCTCGATTTCGGGCACGCTATCCTCGGCATAGACGGCGGCGGTTTGACTGGCGGCAGCGGCACGCGCGCCCTTGCGGTGCTTGCCACGCGGCTCGCCGCGCCATTCGCGGTAGCCTACGGTCAACGTGCCTTCATCCATCATCGCCGCCTGAATGCGCGGCCATGGGCACATATAAATGCAAACCTGCTCGCGCATGAACCCGCCAAAGACAAAGGTCGTCGCCGTCAGGATCGCAATGGAAATATAGGCCACCGCAGGCGCATCCAGTGCGATCAGATCACGCGCCAATGTGGGGGCATCGGCAAAGTAGAACACCCATGCGCCGCCCGTGGCCACAGCGATCAACAGCCAAACCGCCCATTTGGTCAGGGTCAGCCGCCATTTGTGCAGGGACCATTTGGACCGGTGCAACCGCAGGCGCGCATTGCGGTCGCCCTCGATCCAGCGCTCGACCAGAATAAACAGATCGGTCCATACGGTTTGCGGACAGGCGTAACCGCACCAGACCCGCCCCAGCGCGGAGGTGAACAAGAATAGCCCTAGGCCCGCCATGATCAGCAATCCGGCGACGAAATAGAACTCGTGCGGCCAGATCTCGATCCAGAAGAAAAAGAACCGCCGACTTGCCAGATCCGCCAGCACCGCCTGATCGGGCAGGTTCGGCCCCCGGTCCCAGCGCAGCCACGGCAGCAGGTAATAAACGCCGAGCGTAAAGCCCATGATCCACCATTTCAGCGTCCGGAAAAATCCGGTGACGCGGCGGGGAAATATCGGTTCGCGCGGGGCATAAAGCGGAGGAGGGGTGTCAGCCATGGGTCAGGGTCCAAAGGGTTGGGTCTGTTCGCATGGGTGTTATGGGGGATGAGGGCAGGGTGTGCTTTGATCTGGGTCAAGTTGTTGGAGGAGGGAGGGCTGACAAAGGGTCCGGTTTGAGGCTATAGTGACGGATGCTGCAAAAGACACAGCGGGTAGGATGGGTGGGAAGCGGTCGTTTGCTATGGTTTGCGCAAAGTTCCGCAGTGCGGATAAGGTGAGCCTTCGCTGCAAGTGCGAAAATGTCCGGTTTGACGAACAGTTCAACAAACGGTCGTTTTTGGCAGGAGGTTTAACGCTGTTGTTCCATGCCCTGTTCTGCAGCAATATCGCTTAATCCCAAGATATCGAGGATCTCCTCTCTATATTTTTCCTTACTAACGTAATCCGAGTAATGCCGGAGTTGAACTACTTTTGCATTGCCAGGTAGCGCCTTTCGAATGAGTTGCGTTGCAAGTCCACCAAGACCAAGAAACACTGGATCTTCCGCACCCAAGAGCCGTATCTCTTCCTTGAACGCATCGAAATGCGGCTGAAGTTCGCTTGGATTCTCCTTAATAAATTTCGCCACCTTGGAGCTACTGACTTCTCGAAAATTCTTGAGAATATCAGTCAAGTAGCACCCCCACATGGGCGTTCCCCGAAAAGCGTATCTGAGTTTGTAGTCCTGTCCGCTCGGATTGGGGGAATGAAAATTGCTGAAAGTTGGAAATTCAGTGCCACCAGAAATATTAAGTCCTACGGCGATGTAGTCAGCATGAAGGATTTTACGAATGTCAGGGTGAGTTGCAGAATTAAAGATGGTTAAATCACCAATATTTGACTTAGGTTTTTCTCCATCTGCTGCCCAAACAGCCCAACTGCTGCACCAGCCGTAATTGTCAGAAATGGACTGCATAATATTATCGTCTATTCTCAACGTATATCCCTTCCAATATGATTCTTACTCTTGCAAGAACTACTTTTTATCCTTCACGAAACGTCTTTCTTTTCAATAAGATTGTTGCCAGCCTGAGCAAGGAGATTAACCTATCTCGTCCGCAACAATTTCACTCGTGAGCATTACAAAAACTTTTCTTTTCGGCACACTTGAAAATGGTTCAGTTCCCATCTGCTCAAGCCTCCGTTCAAGACCCAAGCAGTAGTTGAAGGTTTTTGGTTGCCATTCGTTAGCACACCTCGGCGCACGACGCAGCATCGGTGACTCTGGGCTCCAACGCGCCATTCGCGGCGCAATACACCAACGTCTGCTCCGGCCCGAAAACAGAGCATGACACCATCAACATCATTCACTCCCCCGCCCACACAGCCGACAAAGAAGCCTAACTCGAATACCCTCAACAAAAAAGGGGCGCCCCTCCTCGGACGCCCCTTAACTTCAAACGCGGGTCTCGTGCGAACAGAACCTACGCGCCGAAGTATCCCTGCCTATTCGGCCTCAGCCCGCTCGCCGCCGCCGAGCTGGTGCACGTAGGCTGACACCGCGTTGACCTGCGCGTCGGTCAGGCGCGGGCCCCATGCGGGCATCACACCGAAACGCGCATTGGTGATGGTATCGTGCAGCGTCTCGCGGTCGCCGCCGTAAAGCCAGATTGCATCCGTCAGGTTGGGCGCGCCTTGGGTCCGGTCGCCCATGCCTGCCTCGCCGTGGCACGCTGCGCAATTGTCTGCGAAAAGTTCTGCTCCGGCCGCCGCCAGATCGGCACTGTAGTCTTGACCCGCCAGCGCCAGCACCGTTTCAACCAGCGCGTCAATCTCGTTGGCTTCCAGAATGTCACCATAGGCGGGCATCTGCGAATAGCGCGCATCGTCGTCGGTGTCATTGCGGATGCCGTGGCGCACGGTCAGCACGATATCGTCAAACGTACCACCCCAAAGCCAGTCATCATCCAGCAGGTTCGGATAGCCCTTGGCACCGGCCGCGCCGGACCCGTGGCATTGTGAGCAATTGTTGCGAAACACCGCTGCACCCGAGGATACCGCGTAGTGGTACAGCGCCTCGTTGTCACCAAGGGCCGCAAATTCCACCGTCGAAAGCTCGGCTTCCAAGTCGGCGTTTGATGCCTCGAACTGTGCAATATCGCGCGCAACCTCGGCGCGGGTCGAATAGCCAAGCAGCCCCGATGTTGCCCCGTTGATCAACGGCCAAGCGGGATAGGCAATCGTGTATCCGATGCCCCAGATGATTGTCAGATAGAATGTCCAGAGCCACCAGCGGGGCAGCGGATTGTTCAGCTCTCTGATGCCGTCCCATTCATGGCCTGTGGTTTCGATGCCGGTCGCATCATCGACTGGTTTGGAATTGCCGGGGGGTATTTTGTCGTCGGTCATTGCGAACCTCCATTTGGTGCGCTTCTGGATGGGGCAGGCGTGTCTGCGGTGTCATTGCGAAACGGAATATCCGACACATCCTTGTGGGTTTTGCGGCTGCCGGGGCGAAACGCCCACAGGATCACGCCGATGAAAAACAGCGTCATAGCCAGCAACATCCAACTGTCGGCAAACTGGCGCAAAAGCGAATAGGTATCCATTATGCGGTCCTCCTAGCGGCTTGCATCGGGTGTGAAGGTCGAGAAATCCACCAGCGTGCCCAGCATTTGCAAGTAGGCCACCAGTGCATCCATTTCGGTCAGCGCGGGCTGGCCGTCAAAGTTTCTGACCATGGCACTTTCGCTGTACCGCTCGAGCAGACCGTCATAATCGCTGTCCGGATCGGCCTGCGCCCTGAAATCGGCTTGGGCATTCTCAACCATATCGTCGCTATAGGGCACCCCGACCAAGCGGTGCGTTTTCACAAGATCACCGATATGTTCGCCGTCAATCTGGGTCCGGGCCAGAAACGCATATTTTGGCATGATCGATTCAGGCACCACAGATTGCGGGTCCATCAGGTGGTCCACATGCCAGGCATCCGAATAACGCCCGCCAACCCGTGCCACATCAGGCCCTGTGCGTTTGGAACCCCATTGGTGGGGGTGGTCATATTTGCTTTCTGCCGCCAGTGAATAGTGGCCATAGCGGTCCACCTCGTCGCGCATCGGGCGGATCATCTGGGAGTGGCAGACATAGCAGCCTTCCCGTATATATATGTCCCGCCCGGCCAGTTCCAGCGGGGTATAGGGGCGCATGCCCTCTACGTCCTCGATGGTATTCTCAAGATAGAACAGCGGCACGATCTGGACGATCCCGCCAATCGTCACCACAAAGAGCGAAAGCACCAGCAGCAAGATTGCAGAGCGTTCGATGATCGCATGACGCCGCAGAATGCCGGTTTCCGGCGGCAGCTCATTGGGGATTTCACCGGGCAGGTCCGACAGGGTAGATACTTTTGGATCCTTTTCGGAATCCGCGATTTTCGGGTTCTTTACCATGTTATCAATCCTTACTCGGCGACCACACCGACGGGGGCGCTTACACGCGCGCCGCCGCGGATGGTCATCCACATGTTCCAAACCATGATCAGCGCGCCGCCAAGGTACAACACCCCGCCTAAGCCCCGCACGATGTACATCGGGAATTTCGCGGCAACGGTGTCGGCAAACGAGTTCACCAGGAACCCTTGCGCATCAACCTCGCGCCACATCAGACCTTCCATGATACCCGTCACCCACATCGACGCCGCGTATAGAACGATGCCGATGGTGGCCAACCAGAAGTGCCAGTTGATCGCAGCCATCGAATGCATCTGCGCACGGCCCCACAGGCGCGGCGTCAGGAAATAGAGCACCGCAAAGGTGATCATCCCGTTCCAGCCCAAAACGCCGGAGTGTACGTGGCCAATGGTCCAGTCGGTGTAATGCGACAGCGAGTTCACCGCGCGGATCGACATCATCGGACCTTCAAAGGTCGACATGCCATAGAACGCAAGGCTGATCACGAACATCCGGATGATCGGATCGGTGCGCAGCTTGTCCCACGCGCCGTTCAGCGTCATCAGACCGTTGATCATGCCGCCCCAGCTTGGCATCCACAGAATGATAGAGAATACCATACCAAGAGTTGCTGCCCAATCGGGCAAAGCGGTGTAATGCAGGTGGTGCGGACCCGCCCAGATATACAGGAATATCAACGCCCAGAAGTGGATGATCGACAGTTTGTACGAAAATATAGGGCGGCCTGCCTGTTTCGGGACGAAATAGTACATCATTCCCAAGAACCCGGCAGTCAGGAAGAAACCCACCGCATTATGGCCATACCACCACTGCGTCATCGCGTCTTGTACCCCCGAGAACAGCTGCACCGACTTTGAGCCGAACAGCGACACCGGCACCGACAGGTTGTTGATCAGGTGCAGCATCGCAACCGTGACGATAAAGCTCAGGAAGAACCAGTTGGCCACATAGATATGCTTTTCACGGCGGTTGATCAGCGTGCCCATATAGATCAGCAGATAGGACACCCAGATGATGGTGAGCCAGATATCGACGTACCATTCAGGCTCGGCATATTCTTTGGACTGCGTTGCACCCAGCAGATATCCGGTTGCCGCCAGCACGATAAACAACTGGTAGCCCCAGAACACGAACCAGCGCAAGTTGCCGCCCCACAGACGTGTCGCACAGGTGCGTTGCACCACATAGAACGACGACATGATCAGCGCATTGCCCCCGAAGGCAAAAATCACCGCAGAGGTGTGCAGCGGGCGCAGACGGCCAAAGTTGCCAAAGGGTTGCGCCCATTCAAAGTTGAGCGACGGGAATGCAAGCTGGAACGCGATGAATGTGCCGACCAGAAAACCGACAATACCCCAGAACCCCGTTGCAATGACACCCGCGCGCACAACATCATCCATGTATCCGTTGGCATCCACACCGCTGCGCGCAGGCTCGTTGGTGTTGCGCAGCACCCAGACGAACATGCCGCCCGCGATCCCCATGATCAGCAGCGCATGTACCTGATAGGCAAGATCGCGGCCCCAGTCGGCCCCGATGGCCGCCAGAAGTGTGATCAGCCCCAGTGCGATCAATTTGACATAGTCAGACGTCATTTGGTGTCCCCTTTTTTGGCAACCTCTGCCTGCGCAGCGGCGGTCGTCATGTTGTTTGGCCTGTGGTTCAGCGTGTCGTTTGACACTGCAATGCCATCCCCGTGGCAGGGCGGTCTTTGATCTGGGTCAATCTTTTGACGCTTTGTCTGTGTCAGGATAGGGCAAATGCGGGGCCGCAAAATACAGGCCGACCGTATGTAAATGTCAGGGGAGCCAGGATGATGTCCATCCAGACCGTCACAACTATACTAAGCAGTTCCGCTACTGCGCCCGCGCAGCTGAATGCGGCCATATCTTTTGCACGGGCGTGCGGCGCGCATTTGCAGGTGGTGCCGATCGGGATCGGTTTTGATCAACTTGGTTTGGTGCAGGGCGCACTTGATACAATGCCGATGGCGATAAGCCTCGAGCAAGCCCAATCCCAGGTGATAGAGCTGTCCGAGCTGGCAAAGGCCCAATTGTCCAAAGAAGATATCCGTTGGGATATTGAGCCGTTCACCACATTTCAGGGCGGACTGGCACCCGATATTGCACGCCACATCCGCTTTAGCGATCTGGTTGTCCAGCAGCGCCCCGAAGATGCCACCGAGGGGATTGCAGGCAAGGTGGCAGAGGCCGTCATATTCGATGCCGATGCACCGCTATTGATGTTGCCCGCAGGCTCAGAGATGACGGCACCCGCAAAAACCATCATGGTGGCATGGGATGAAAGTGCCGCCGCCCTGCGCGCGGCGCGCCTGGCCATGCCGTTTCTGGCAGCGGCAGAACGTGTGCATGTCGCAGTTGTCGATCCGGCCAAGAATGCACCGGACCGGTCTGATCCGGGCGGGGCCTTTGCCCAGTTTCTGGCGCGCCATGGTGTGAAATGCGAAGTGTCGGTGATGACGCGCACCGGTGACAGTATCGCAGAGACGCTGGGCCAGCGGGCGCAGGAAATGGGCTGCGATATGCTGGTGATGGGGGCCTACGGTCATTCGCGCCTGCGCCAGTACCTGTTTGGTGGCACCACCCGCAGCATGCTGGAACATGCAAAACTACCGGTTCTGTTTGCCCATTAAGGCAAGGCGGGCTGCGGAAGGTACATCGCGCCCGCGGTTTCGGCATCGCCGGTTTCAGCCCGCAGCCGGCCCATGTCGGGAATGGTAATGTCGCGGGTGCCGTTCAGCGTGATGATACCTTCCTTGCGCAGTGCGGTCATCTGGCGGCTGACGGTTTCAATGGTCAGCCCCAGATAATTCGCCATCGCCTCGCGCGACATCGGCATTTCAAATTGCAACCCGTCCGCGCCTTTTGCCAGATGCAATTCCGCCGTGCGGCGCGCAATCATCGCCAATAAAAACGTAATCTTCTCTCGTGCGGTTTTGCGGCCCAAAAGCAGCATCCATTCACGGGTGACATCAAGCTCGTCCAAGGTGATTTCCAGCAGGCGTTGCACGATGTGGGGTGTGCTGGCGACCATCTGCTCGAACGGTTTGCGCCGGAAACAACACAGCGTGACTTTCTGGATCGCGGTCACGTCAAAGCCCACAGTCTTGCGGCCCGGTCTGCCGATAAAGTCCGACGGCAGCATCAAACCAACCATCTGGACGCGGCCATCCGGCAACCCCTTGGACAAGGTGGCGGCACCCGTGACGACAGAGGCCACAAACCGCATCTCGTCACCCTCGAACATGATCGGCTGGCCCGCATCATAGGTGCGGTAATATTTGATATCTTCGAGCTGTTTGATCTCGGACGTGTCACAGGTCGAACATACCGCGCGGTAGCGGATGTTGCACCCTGCGCAGGGCATAATGGCCGGATTTTTCTGGAGCAGGCTCATGAGGAGGGGCCTTTCTATTCAACTGTTCGCTTGTCGAGCATAACAGGGTATCAACCAGACTAACATAGCGGGCACTGCATAGGTGGAATGCGCTCTCGGCTTAGGGCTCGTCAGGAATGGGCGCGCCCGGTCCGGCCTGCCGCTCGATGGCCTGTTGTGCGGCCCCTGCAACCGCTTTGCGCTCGGCATCGGTCATACGGTCCGCATCCGCCACCTCGACCTTGACGTTGCGCTCGGCCATGCGAATACCGTTTGCATCAAAGGCATCGCGCACCATTTGGTAAGCATCGCGCCGCACCAGCCATTGCTCACCGGGGCGGGTCATGAACTTGACACCGACCACCATGTTGAACTCCTCCATGCGGCGCACCCCTTGGGATTTCAGGGTCTCTAGGATACCCGCCCCGTATTCCTCGTTGGCTTGCAATTTTGCACCGATTGACTTGATCAGCTTTTTCACGAGCTGAAGATCGGTATTGAACGGCACACGGAATTCCAGCTTCACGATCACCCAGTCACGTGAATGGTTGGTCAGATGCCGCAACTCTCCAAAGGGCAGGGTGTGCACCGCCCCGCGGTGATGGCGGATTTGCAAGGACCGGATCGAGATACGCTCGACGGTGCCGCGCAGGTTTTCGATCTCGACGTATTCGCCGACGCGAAACGCATCGTCGATGAGAAAGAAAATCCCCGACACCACATCTTTGACCAGCGATTGCGCCCCAAAGCCGATGGCGACACCGACAACACCGGCACCGGCCAGCAAGGGGGCCACATTGACACCCAGCGAGGTCAGGAACGACATTATCACCATCGCCAGCAATGTGATCATCAATGTCACACGCAGCAGCGGCAACAGCGTGGCCATCCGCGCCTCTGGCCCCGGTGCGGTGCCGGGCTCTGGCGGTCTATAGGCGTCAAGGCGGCGGTCGATGGCCGAACTGGCCCAGACCCAGACCAGATCGGCGATCAGAAGCGCCACCGCACTGTCGATCAGCAGGGCAAAGGCGCGGCCCGCAACGGTGGGGGCCTCTGCGCGCTCGAATACGTTGAACCCCCAGATCAGCGTCAGCAGGATCACGGCAGTGAACAACGCCAGAAACCGCACGCCGCGCTGGCTGACCGCGCGGTAGCTCTCATAAGGGTGCAAGGTTTGTGTACGGTCTTCAAATTCAACCCCGTCGTTGTCGGCACCAACCGGGGGCAGGGCTGCGGGCAGGCGCACCATGGCGCGGTCAAACGCCGTATCAACCCAGGCCCGCAACAGCTTCAGGCACGGAACCAGCAAGCCAAGCGCCAGTATCGTTCCCATCAACGGCATGCGGTTCAGCACAAAAGCGGCAAAGGCCAGCGTTGCCAAGGCCACCAGATAAAGCCGCCACAGACGCCCCGCTTTGCCAAGCGGCTTTCCCGCCGCGTGGTGCGCGCTGCGAAACCCAAGAAATATCGCAAGATAGGTGATCAGCAACGCCGCAAAGCCGAAGGTGATGGTGACGCCGATTACCTGCGGCGTCTCTGCATTGCCGCCTGTCACCGCAGCAAACCTGCCAGACAGGGTTGCGGCCAGAATATAGGCCCCTGCAAGGCCGAGCAAAATCCGGCTTAGCCTCTTGGCCAAGGCGTTGCTGATCGGGACCAGACGCAATTCCTGCACCGCAGGGGCCAGAAAGAAAACAATCACCGTGTGGATGGCCCGTACCAAAAAGATCATCACCAGCAGGTTCAGCACAAACGCCTCAAGCGTGGGTGGCCAGCTGAAAGCAGCAAAGGCCCCGATGCTGCCAAGGTCAAATATCGTCAGCCCCGCAATCATAATGAGCGCGCGCAATCCTGCGGCGGTGATCCGGCCGCGCACGGTCTCGACGGGATTCAATTCGATGCGCAGCTTGAGGGGGTTGGTATATTGCCGGAACAACCATTCAAGCCCCGCACCCACAAACAAAAAGATCAGCACAAACGTCAGACCGCGCACCTGTTCGCCCGGTTTCAGGGTTGTCCGCCATTTTGCCGCAAAATCTGCAGGGGCCGAGCGAAGCGCACGCCAGGCCGCACCAAGCGCGCCGATGCGTGTACGCAATTGCCCGATGATACCTGTCAGCTGGTCATTCAGGCTTTGTGTTTGCTCGCTGTCATTTGGTCCTGCATCTGTGGCCTGTGCGGCGATCCAGTTCTGGATGCGTGTGTCTGACAAAAGCCGTGTGAATTCAGCCAGATCATTCGACGACGGCTCCGCAACATCCGCAACCTGCGCCTGACTGGCGGCGGGGGTCAGCCACAGACCAAGGCACGTGACCAGTGCAATCATAAGGCGGATCACGCGTGGACCTCCTGGGCCGAGTCTGCGGTGTCGTCTTGTGCCTGGAAATGCGCCTCGAAACTGAAATCAGGCGGATAGATCCGCTCGACCGTCACGGCTCCGCCGTGATCCAGCCGCACCTGACAGGCAAGCCGGACATCGCCGCCTTTGCCGATCCTGTCCAGCGTTGCCTTTTCCAGCGGCGAGGGCGGCGCCAGATCGGCAGAGGCTGATACGATTCTCACTGCACAAGTGCCGCACCGCCCGCGACCCGAACACAGGTTGGCATGGGCCTGACCTTCGCTGCGAAACGCGTCCAGCATGTGCTGGCCCGTTTTGGCCTGCACCGTGCCGATACCATCCGTCCTGATCTCGATGTTTTGCGGCGTGGCCAGCCACTGTCGCAGCGCACGCGCAACAAGCACCGCCAGACTGATCGCCAAAGACGCCCAAAGCACCGCGTATTGAACCTGAATGATCAAGGCAAACGGCACATCGGATTGCGCACCACCGCCATATACGTTTGTGCGCAGAATTTCAGGGGCTTGCCCGCTGATCAGCGCCACACGCCCGGCCTCGGTAAAGCCGAGCAAGGCTAACACAGGGATCGCAACCGCCAAAGGATAGAGCCACGGCAAAACCCGGACCATGGCAGGTTTGGCCCGCAGCCACATGAACAACCCCGCCGCACCGTGCACCCATGCAACCGACAGCAACAAAACCTGTACCAACCCGTATTCAGGATTACTGAGCCACAGGATGCGGATGATAAAATCATAGGTGACAGCCACATCTGCATTTTGCAGCATAATGACCCCTGTGACGTGGATCGCCATCAGCGGTATCACTGCCAACCCTGAAAGCGCCTGCACAAGGTCTTGTGCTGTCCCGCTGATGCGGGGGCGGGTGTAGACCGACCACAGCCCGATGCCGTAATGCACCAGCAAGGCGCCCAGCAACACGGGGCGCAGCACCGGATGACCCATAATGCCCGACAGATAGGGCCGCGCCGCATCCATTGCCTCGATCGAGATCAATCCCAGACTTGCGTTGATCAAATGCAGCGTCACATAAAGCAGCAGATACAGGCCGGTATAACTGCGCAGGATACGCACCCAGTGGTACGGCGTTTTGGGCGGGACGGCAGCGGGCAAAAGCAGATCCAATCAGGCGTTGTGATATGTCTGCGATACTAGGCTTGTGTTGCGCGGCGGCGCAAGCATCGGCTCCGACGGACCGGCGCGGACGGACCATGCCCGCCGTGTCGCTGTTTATTTTGCAGGTGCCGTATCTGACATTCCGGTTGCAAACCAAACGCGGATGGCTTTTTATTGGCCCATCAATCAATAAAAATCCTTTGGGGAGTTACCAAACCATGAAACATCTGCTTGCTACATCTGCACTTGCCCTGACCTTTGCCACATCCGTGTCCGCTGCGGGCTGTGAAAAAGTCACCTTTTCCGATGTGGGCTGGACCGACATCACCGCAACAACCGCTGCGGCCACCGTTGTGCTGGAAGCGCTCGGCTACGAGACCGATATCAAGATATTGTCCGTGCCCGTAACTTACACCTCGATGGCCGCTGGCGACATCGACGTGTTTCTGGGCAACTGGATGCCCACGATGGAGGCTGACATCGCACCTTACCGCGAGGCGGGCACCGTCGATACGTTGCGCGCAAACCTGCAGGGCGCGAAATATACGCTGACCGTCAACAAGGCCGCTGCCGATATGGGCATCAGGACATTTGCCGATATCGCACCGAAGGCCGAAGCGCTGGATGGCAAGATTTACGGCATCGAGCCCGGCAATGACGGCAACCGCCTGATCCAGTCGATGATCGACGCCAACGCCTTTGATCTGGCATCGTTCGAAGTGGTCGAAAGCTCTGAACAGGGCATGCTGGCACAGGTCGCGCGTGCGGATCGCAAGGGTGAACCGGTGGTGTTCCTGGGGTGGGAGCCGCACCCGATGAATGCCAATTTCGAGCTGACCTATCTTGAGGGTGGCGATGATTTCTTTGGTGCCGATCTGGGCGGTGCAACGGTTTATACCAACACCCGCGCCGGATACGCAGCTGAATGTCCAAACGTCGGCACCTTGCTGAACAACATGGAATTCACGCTGGCAATGGAAAATGAAATCATGGGTGCCATCCTCGATGACAGGAAAAAGCCGGAAGAAGCGGCAGGCGCATGGATCAAAGCCAACGCTGGCGTGCTTGATACATGGCTTGCGGGTGTCACCACTCTGGACGGCGGCGATGCGATGGCGGCTGCGGCGTCGTTGAAGTAAGATCGCTGTACGATTGAACAGGCCCGTCCGGTATGCAGGGCGGGCCTTATCGTATGTAACCAATAAATCCTACGCAAGGACCGCACATGAACTGGCTCACCGACAATAAAATACCCGTCGCTGATGTCGCCGAGACCGCCCTTGATTGGCTACAAATCAACGGCGAATGGTTTTTCGACGGCATGGCCACAGCGATGGAGGGGCTGATCGAGGCGATCCTGTGGGTGCTGCAAACGCCACATCCGCTGATCATCATTGCGTTGTTTGCAGGTTTGACATGGCTGATCCAGCGTAACTGGAAAACCCCGCTGTTTGTGATTGTGGGCTTTCTTTTTATCCTCAATCAGGACTATTGGGAAGAAACCACCGAAAGCCTGACGCTGGTTTTATCCGCCTGTGTGGTCTGCATGGGTGTCGGCGTGCCGATTGGTATCGCTGCGGCACACCGCCCGCGCCTCTACCGCTTTATGCGCCCCGTGCTTGACCTGATGCAGACTTTGCCGACCTTCGTCTATCTCATTCCGGCGATTGTCTTTTTCGGCATCGGCATGGTGCCCGGCCTGATTGCCACGGTGATCTTTGTGCTGCCCGCGCCGATCCGGCTGACGCAACTTGGCATCTCGTCGACCCCCAAACCCTTGCTTGAGGCGGCGCAAGCCTTTGGTGCGAAACCCAGCCAGACTTTGTGGAAGATCGAGCTGCCCTATGCGCTGCCGCAAATCATGACGGGATTGAACCAAACCATAATGCTGTCGCTGTCGATGGTGGTTATTGCAGCACTTGTGGGAGCTGACGGTCTGGGTGTGCCGGTGGTCCGCGCGCTTAATCAGGTGAACACGGGCCTCGGTTTCGAATCCGGTCTGATCATCGTGGTGGTCGCCATCATGCTCGACCGGATGCTGAGGGTGGGTGACAAATGACCAATGCGGTAAAATTCGACAATGTCTCGATCGTGTTCGGCGACAAGCCGGAAAAAGCCTTGCCGCTTATGGATGCGGGGCAAAGCCGGTCCGAGATCGAAGCAGCAACAGGCCAGATCCTCGGTGTCCATAATTGTTCGCTTGAGGTAGCTGCGGGTGAAATCCTTGTGCTTATGGGCCTGTCGGGTTCTGGAAAATCAACGCTGCTGCGGGCGGTAAACGGGCTGAATCCGGTGGTGCGCGGCCATGTGACCGTGAACGATGGCGCGTGGTCCGCGAATGTGCAGGAATGCTCGGCAACCGATCTGCGGCAGGTCCGGCGCGAATGTGTGTCGATGGTGTTCCAGCAATTCGGCTTGCTGCCATGGCGCACAGTGCGCGACAACGTGGCTTTGGCGTTGGAGCTGTCTGATGTCCCCAAAAAAGAACGCCTTGCACGTGCCGACACACAGCTTGCGCTTGTCGGGCTGGCCGATTGGGCCGACCGCAAGGTAAGCGAGCTGTCAGGTGGCATGCAGCAGCGTGTGGGGCTGGCGCGGGCGTTCGTGACCGAAGCACCGATATTGCTGATGGACGAGCCGTTCAGCGCGCTTGACCCGCTGATCCGCACCCGCCTGCAAGACGAGCTGCTGGACCTGCAACGCGACCTCAAACGCACGATCATCTTTGTGAGCCACGATCTGGATGAAGCGTTTAAACTCGGCGGTCGCATTGCGATCATGGAAGGCGGCCGCATCGTGCAAATCGGCACCCCGCGCGAAATTTTCTCGAACCCGGCGTCTGATTACGTGGCCGATTTTGTGGCGAACATGAACCCGCTTGGCGTTCTTACCGCGCGCGACGTCATGGGCCCCGCGTCCGGCGACACTGCGCCCTCGGTCAGCGTCGAGACCCCCGTAGCAGAGCTGATCGCACAGCTTGAAGGTAAAGACACGCAGCTTGACGTAACCCAAGACGGCAAACGCATCGGAACCGTCACCGCCGAAAGCATCGTAGCGCGGTTGGGGCGTGACGCGTGATATTGGGTATAGATCGTTTAGTGCGAGTATTCTGATTTTAGAATGAAATGGTGCCACCACACGAGATGGTTTTCCAGTTCCATCAGGATCCATGCAATACCATAGCTGTCTGTAATAGAGATATTTTCCTGATCCAATACTCTCTGGGAAACGTACCCAATGCCAGTAAATCCCGTAGCCTGCAGCGGATAATTTGGCGGGGATATTTTCGTGGCGAACCAAATAGCCATCTTCATCAAATCCGCGCCACCCGGCAAGCACGAGAATGGCCACGGCCTCCGCCTGATCAAGCAGCGCGAGGGATGGCGGTGGGCAATGGGTCTCGGCGGCCTGAAGGCGCTCTCGGTGAAGAACGCACGGAACCTTGCCCCCGAGTATTGGACCTTGGTCACCAAGGTTAGGAACCCCATCGAGCATCGGCGAAGACAATGCCAAGACGCCATGCGAATCGCCCCGGTTTCACCGGAGACCTATAGCTTCATTTCAGGCGACCATATCGAACACGTCGCGCTGTGCATAGAAGTTCTGTTCAGCCTCAGCTGGCGGGATGTTTCCGATGGGGCCAAGCAGGCGCCGGTTGTTGAACCAATCGACCCAGCCGAGGGTGGCCATTTCCAGATCCTGCATGTTGCGCCACGGGCCCTGACGATGGACGAGCTCGGTTTTGTAGAGACCGTTAATGGTTTCTGCGAGAGCGTTATCATACGAGTCGCCTACGCTGCCGACCGATGGTTCAATGCCTGCTTCGGCCAAACGCTCGGTATAGCGAATGGATAAACATTGCCCACCCACTGCCCGGCAGGGCATTGTGCAACAATGTCCCGAGAAGGGCGGTCCGAGTGATGAACCAGCCCACTCTTCTGAACAGGCCGCCGATCATGCAGGGCCTGTTCCAGCGCATCCATTGCCCGGCAATCGCTGCTTGCAGCGATGAGAGGGGAGAACAAAGTCAGTTTTGGCCGACCGCGAGACTCGTCCCATTGCCCGTCAGGCGATTTGCAAAGCAAATCTGCCGAGAGGGGGCCAACGATGCGATCAGCGAATGTGTCGATGACAAAAGCTACATAGACAAAACCCTGCCTTGTCGACACGTAGGTAAAATCACTGACCCAGAGAAGGTTCGGGGCTGGTGCTCGGAACACGCGGTTCACCTTGTCACGCGGACAAGGCGCTGACGTGTCAGGGACGGTTGTTTTGACCACCTTGCCGCGCACAGCCCCACGGATGCCGATCTGTTTCATCAGCCGCTCCACCGTGCAACGCGCCAGATCAAAGCCCTCCCGCTTCAGCTGATGCCACGCCTTACGGACCCCGTAGACCTGGTAATTCTCATCCCAGACCCTTTTGATCTCGGGACGCAACTCCGTATCCCGCTGATGCCGCGCCGAAGCCTTGGACGGATCAGCGAGGCACGTCAGGCTGTGGTAATATGTTCCCTCTCATCGATACTGCGTATCGACTGCCGGGCAATGGACGGCGCAATCGGCAGCACTCTGCAGATCGACTCGACGCCGTAAACAACGCGCTGATCCTCCCCTCTCGGGACATTGCTGAGCAATGCCCTGCCGGGCAGTGAATGAAGGCGATCATCGCTTCAGTGGGCGGTCGAGTTCCGTCCCGCTGCACGGCAACACATGCTTGCATGTGTGAGAGTGGGCGCAAAATAAGCTGATGCCTTGCGGAGAATTTCATTCGCCTGGCACAGTTCACGGTTCTCTCGTTCCAGCGTCTTGATCCGGTCGCGTTCCTCGGTCGTCACGCCGTCGCGCATGCCGCTGTCTTTCTCGGCCTGCTTGACCCATCCGCTCAAGGTCTGGGGAATACAGCCAATTCCGGATGCAATGGCCGCAATCGCGCCCGCCTGCGTTTCATACGAACCTTGATGTTCTAACACCATCCTAACCGCACGCGCGCGGACCTCTGGCGAGTAGCGATTTGCCATTTTGCTTTTTGTCATAACCATCATCCTTACTTAAGTTGATGGTCTCCGACAAACCCGGGGCGATCTGTCTTTGAAGGCGGCGGCCCGCACGAACGACTGCTTCGGAAGGGCAGAAAACCCCTTGCGCTCCAGTCCGGGCTTCAAGGGTAACTTGGTAAAATATTTCAGAACATGACAACACCGTCACTTGTCCGGTGCAAATACTGCTCGCTTTGTGATTGGACAATTACCTGCAGGTCATCCCATTCTTGAAGGGTGCCATTTGCTGCGGCGCATTCAAAAATGGGAAATAAACCCAAAAAAACTGTTTGCTACGTGCGCATTCGCCGTTGTCCTAGCACTTCTGGTGCTGCCCGCAGGTGCTGTACTCATCCAGGCTACATCTTTGACTACGAACCGGCCCCGACGGGCAAGCGGCATTGCTTGAACGGGTTGGCGCTCAACTTCACCGCGACATTGACGTGAGCCGCGAAACCCTGAAGGAAAATCAATGGACATGGATACCGAAAGCGTGATGTGGTCGATCAATTCCCTATCGAGCATATTCATCTTCGTGGTGGGCGTTGTCCTGCTTTTCATCGCGGTTTTGTTCATCATAGATATTTGTCAAAGCCGCGATGCGATCCGGCGGAACTATCCCGTAATCGGACGGTTCCGGCACATCTTGTCCAGTCTGGGAGAGTTCTTCAGGCAGTATTTCTTTGCCATGGACCGTGAAGAAATGCCGTTCAACCGTGCGGAACGTGAATGGGTCGGACGTGCTTCAAGTGGTCGGGATGACAAAACTGCGTTCGGTTCGACGCGGCTGTTGACGACACCGGGCACACCGATTTTCGTGAACTGCGCTTTTCCGACACTGGGGACGGATGCAACTGCCGCGCCCGAAGTCATCATCGGGGCAAATGCACGGATACCCTACGCCGCCAAGTCGATCGTGAACATTTCCGGTATGAGCTTTGGTGCGATCTCAAAGCCGGCCGTGCTGGCTCTGTCGCGCGGCGCAAAGATGGCGGGATGCTGGTTGAACACAGGTGAAGGCGGACTGTCACCCTATCACCTTGATGGCGGGTGCGACATCGTATTTCAAATTGGCACTGCCAAGTTTGGTGTGCGTACCAAGGACGGCGGACTTGACCTCGACAAATTGCGCGACGTTGCCGCGATCCCGCAGGTGCGGATGTTTGAATTGAAGCTAAGCCAGGGTGCAAAGCCCGGCAAAGGCGGCATCCTGCCGGGCGCCAAGGTCACGCCCGAGATTGCGACAATCCGTGGATTAACCCCCGGGGCAGACGCGATTTCGCCTAATCGGCATAAAGAGGTAAACAATGTCGCCGAGTTGCTGGATTTCATTGCGATTGTGCGTGAGACGACTGGCAAGCCAGTGGGCTTTAAAGCAGCCATTGGGGCCTATGGCTGGATCGATGAAATGTGTGAACAGGTGTTGAGCCGGGGCATCGAACACGCGCCCGATTTCATTTCCGTAGATTCTGGTGATGGTGGCACGGGGGCCGCTCCGATGGCCTTGATGGACAATGTTGGACTGCCGATCAGCGAGGCGCTGCCGGTGGTGGTCGACATCCTTGAACGACATGATTTGAAAGACCGAATAAAAGTCATTGCGTCCGGCAAACTCATCACGCCAGCCGAGGTCGCGTGGGCCTATTGTGCGGGTGCGGATTTCGTCGTCTCGGCGCGTGGCTTTATGTTTGCATTGGGCTGTATCCAGGCGCTGAAGTGCGATCAGAATAGCTGCCCCACAGGCATAACGACCCATGACCGCCGGCTTCAAAAGGGGCTCGACCCTGCGGACAAGGCGGTCAGGGTGATGAACTTTGTGCAGCAGTTGACTAACTCTGTAGGCGTGATTGCGCATTCTTGCGGCGTGTCACACCCGCGTGCGCTCAAGCGTTTTCATGTCCGTATTGTGCAATCCACCGGCGTGTCCGTACCACTCGACGCGCTTCATGCGACACAAGGCCGTGCCCCTGAAAGAGAGGCATCAACTGCCAAATGATCAAGCAATCAAGGCGTCTAGCCTTTAGGTCAGCGCGCTCGAGTATTACCGCTCAGAGCAGGTCTTTGGCGGTCCGGGCAAAGAGCGCTTAGCATTTCTAAAACCTTTGCGTATGTCCTCAATCCTTTTTAGTCTGAACCGCCACGCATTGAGCGCCATGTTTATAAGTGTGCCTTATGGGCAGCGCCGCCTTGGGGCCCAAAACGCAGGCGACAACAGGTTGGTCGTTTTGTATTTGGGTTACGCCGCAGAAATGTAAATTCCCAAGAAAGGCAGTGACCGCAACGAGGATGTATTGTTTGCTACGTCCGACTTTACAGCGTTGCAAGCTTTGCCAGCTTGGGTCGCACAACGCCAAAATATTGCTTTGAAAGCTTGCAGGATGTCCGCTAACCGGCTTGCGACCTCGACGGCCGTTCTGTGCCGGACAGATGAACTGCCGTCGCATCAGGCCATGCGCAACTCGCTTCGCGATGGATGTCCGACGTTAAAGAGCAGCTCTTGGTAATGTTTCAGAGCATGACAGAACTGTCAGTAATCCGGTGCGAATACTGCTGACTTTGTGATTGGACAGAAACGTGCAAATCATCCCAGTCTTACGCAGCCCCAGTTGTTGTGGCGTAACCATATGGAGAAACGAACTCATGAAAAAGCTGTTTGCTGCATGCGCATTCGCCGTCAGCCTCGCACTGCTTGTGCTGCCCGCACAGGCTGGTAACCAACTGGCCGTCGCTTTAAGCGGTTATGACACTGTATCGTATCATGACGGCGCACCGCAAGCGGGTGAAGCCCGCATCAATTATTTCTGGAATGGGGCTATCTGGTTCTTTGCGTCCACTGAGAACCGGGACAAATTCGCAGAAGACCCTGCGGCATATGCTCCGGCTTACGACGGCTACTGCTCTTGGGCGGCAAGCCAAGGGTACAAGGCACCGGGTGACCCGAATGTCTGGGAAGTCACGGACGGCGTGCTTTACGTACAAGTCCACCCACGTGCGCAAGAGTTGTGGAAGGAAGACACTCCGGCCTACATTATCGCTGCGGATGAAAACTGGCCCCGGATGCACCCTTTCTGATCAGGCCTTTTTGTGATAGTCATCGGGGGCCTGCATGGATTGGCAGACCCCCGACGCAATAGTTTCCGACTCCACTAAAAAAGCTTGCTTGAACTGATCGACTTCACCAAGCGTTCTGTGGGGGAAAATGATGCTGAATTTGGCACCACGCCCGATACCTTCACTGATCACCGTTGCGCTTCCACCGTGGGCCTCTGCCACAGCTTTGATATTAAACAGTCCCATACCGGTACTACTCTCGCCATCCGTAGGTAAAGCCGACAGTGTCTCGAAGGGCTGAAAGGCGCGGCCGCAATCCTCGTGCGATAATCCCTGACCAGTGTCTGTGACCGAGATCGTAATTTCGCCTTTCGAACAGCCCAGCACCTCAAGTGCAACCGAGCCACCGCGATGTGTGTATTTAATGGCGTTGCTCAAAAGGTTATCTATGGCCGGAAACAACAGGTTTTCATCAAACCATGCAAAGACAGACTGGGACGCGAGAAACGATAATGAGATTGATTTTCGTTCCGCTTCATCCCTATTCGCGTCCAGCGCCGACTGCGCGATCTCCAAGACATCACTCTTGCTGAAATTCGGGGTCAGTACCTTGCACTCGGTGCGCACGCGCTCAAGTGTGGCCTCGATCTGCCCTGACATTCGATCGACATTGCGATTGATCTTTTCGCAAGAGCGCATCGCCCTTGCAGCGCTATCGGGCGCATCGCGTTTCAAAATTGCTTGTGCGAGTTCTGACTGCGCCGATATGGCTGCAAGCGAACCGCGTAAATCATGCGCAATAAGACCGATCAACCGTGTCTTGAACAAGTTCTTTTCATGTTCTGCCTTATGCAGTCTATTCAGGCGCTCAGATCGGGCCTGTATATCATCGATAAGTTTTTGTCGCTCGTTTTCATAGTCAATGCGCTGTAACTCCGCCTCGGCGCGCTTTGCGAAAATACGCAAAATGGATACTACCGCGTCCCTGTTTTCAAGCTTGCTTCCTGAAAGCATTATAAAATGGCCCCTGACCTGACCGGCAGAAGACATCAGCGGAAGACCTATGTAACTTTCAAATCCTTCCTCTTCCGGGAAGCGCTCCGCCAAGTCGAAAGGTATGACAATTTCTTGCCCCCGAAACACAAACTCACAGGGCGAACCCTGAAGGCAGTACGATACATCGTTTTTGAATGTTCCGTTGTCCCACGCATAAACTGAACTGACGCGGTCGACAGGATCGCCTTGGCCGCGCGTAATTGCAACAAATTTTGCATTTTGCATTTTGCTTACTGAGTGGATTAACCGCTCAATAAAGACTTCTCCAAAATCCCCGGCGATAGCCTCATAGATACCTTGCAACGCTTCGAAGCCTAACGACTGGGTGTTCGCCATTTTGCGTCTCTTATATAGTGCGTTTAAATTCTTAATCGCAATTATAAGCTTAGGCTTTGCCGGCTGCCATTCAATCCCATTCATTTTGTGCCGAGGTCCGATAAGCATACTCTTGCTTGAAATGCGGCTTTGGAACCTTGCTCTAGCCTATTTTTTGAGCATCCGATTTCTTAATTATGCGCAGAGAGCTACCAGCGCGAAATCGGCGCGAGAATCGCCTCTGCGCGCTGCCTGAGGGCATATACAAACCACGGTGAAGCAACTGGCAAATGTTACAGCATCGTCCAAGACCGAGGCTAAGACACCCGACTTTCTGTAACACTTCGCGCAGAGGAGAGCCAAATCTCCCTTTTTGTTACAATCTGTGTTGATTTCTGCATATTTTCTGACTTTTCGGCGGATTTTCTGACGGTGACGTTACATACGGTCTCGTGAGTGGATTGTTCTAAGCCTGGTTGTTTTATTGAGGGCACAGCCAAGCATGAAACCCCAATCAAGGAGAGACCGAATGTCTACAACAATGAAAACGCTCGCAATTGCCGGTGCCGTTGCAGCTTCCATGACAGGCGTCGCCACCAGCGCCAATGCCGCCGCCAAGGAAAAATGCTATGGCATTTCACTGGCTGCCGAAAACGATTGCGCAGCAGGTCCGGGCACAACCTGCGCCGGCACCTCCGTGACAGATTATCAGGGCAACGCCTGGACATTGGTCGACACAGGCACCTGTACCAGCATCGAGTTGCCCGCCATGGCAGACGGCACCCCGCGCGTCGGGTCGCTTGACGAGCTGAACCGAGACCTGCCTGCATAAGAACGCTTGGGCGGTGCCGTTTGTGCGGCCCTGCCATGCTTTCCGCAACGTGAGGACCATACGATGTTCGATCAATCCTCTCCCTCGGCGCCGCTGCCTCAAGGTGTCGGCGTCGGATATAAACCACAGCATTTCGAGGATCTGATGCAGGACCCTCTACCCGTAAGCTGGATCGAGGTGCATGCCGAGAATTACATGGGCGAGGGCGGGCGGCCTCACGCACAGTTAAGCGCGCTGAGCGAGCGTTTCGCACTGTCGGTACATGGGGTCGGGCTGTCCATCGGTGGCGACCTGCCACTGGACACGGCCCATCTGGCGCGTCTGCGCGATCTTGTGGACCGTATTAACCCCGCCAGCTTTTCCGAGCATCTCGCTTGGTCCACCCATGGCACCGAATTTCTGAACGACCTGCTGCCGCTCCCCTATACCGATGCAACGCTGGCCCGTGTCGCCGATCACATCGCGCAGGTACAGGACACGCTGGGCCGTCAAATGCTGTTGGAAAACCCGTCCAGCTATCTCGCCTTTGCCGAGAGCACCTATTCGGAAACAGATTTCCTCGCTGCTCTGGTGGCTCGCACAGGCTGTGGCCTGCTGCTGGACGTCAACAACGTCTTCGTGTCTGCCACTAATCTGGGGCAGGGCGCGCGGGCCTATATCGACGCCTATCCACTCGAAGCCGTTGGTGAAATCCACGTGGGCGGCCATGATGAGGATACCGATGATCACGGCGCCCCCCTGCTGATCGACAGTCACGGCGCGCCTGTAGTGGACCCTGTCTGGGCGCTGCTTGACTACACCCTCGCCCGTTCTGGCCCCCGCCCGGTGCTGGTGGAATGGGATACCGATGTCCCCGAATGGTCGGTGCTGTGCGACGAAGCCTCGCGCGCTGCGCGTGCCCTCGCGTTGGTGACTGCACCGTGACGTCTGTCAGTCAAATCGCTTTCCGCGCGGCCCTCCTGGATGCCAGCGCGCCGGTGCCTGATGGGCTTGTTGATGGTGCGGGAAGGCCTGCGGGGCGGCGCTATGGTGTCTACCGCAACAATGTGACTGTGTCGCTGATCGAGGCAATGAAACTGGCCTTCCCAACCGTGCGCGCGCTGCTGGGAGCGCAGAATTTCGATACGCTGGTCCCGATGTTCGTGCGGGCGCATCCGCCTGCCTCGCCCCTGATAATGCACTATGGGATTGATTTCCCTGCATTTCTGGAAGGGTTCGCGCCGCTGTCGCATCTGGGATATCTTGGGGACGTGGCGCAGCTGGATTTGGCGTTCCGCGCATCTTATCACGCAGCCGATGCACGACCTTTCGATGCCAGTGTCCTGCAATTGCCGCCCGACGCGTTGGCTTGTCAGCGCCTTACCCTCGCCCCCGCCACACGCATCCTGCGCTCGCGCTGGCCGCTGTACGATCTGTGGCAGCGCGCGCAAGATGCGGATGCCCCGGCACCCCGCCCGGAGGGGCAAGCGGTGATGATCACCCGTCCACAGTACGATCCCGCGCTCCATATGTTGCCGACAGGTGCGGCCACGTGGTTGCTGGCACTGGCAGGTCAGCCCTTCGGCGCTGCCGTGGACGCGGCACAGGCCGCTGCCCCTGATTTCGACTTTGCCGCCAGTCTTACCCTCGCGCTCCAAACCAATGCATTTACGACAGTAGAAAAGGATTCCTAAATGACCGTCATACTTACCTTCTACCGCTCGGTTACCGATATGCTGGAGCGCGCCGACTGGCTCTTGCCCACACTGGCACGGTTGCTATTTGCCGCGATCTTGCTTGTCTATTTCTGGATCTCCGGCCTGACGAAGCTGGGCGACGGGTTTTTCGGAATTTTCTCCCCCTCCACCGGAGCCTACGTTCAGATCTTCCCACGGATGTTCGAGGCCGTGGGGTTCGACACCAGCCAGTTCGGTCTGTTTCCGAAGTTGGTCGTTCTGGCAGGTACATGGGCGGAGTTTATCTTGCCGGTACTGATCGTGCTGGGCTTGTTCACAAGGCTGGCAGCACTTGGCATGATCGGTTTCGTGGCCATGCAATCGCTGACGGATCTCTATGGTCACGGTGCCTGGGACGACCCGAAGGTGCTCGGTGCGTGGTTCGACCGTTTTTCAGACGGTATCATCATGGACCAGCGCGCTTTCTGGATATTCTTACTACTGGTGCTGGTCATCAAGGGCGCGGGGCCGCTGTCGTTGGACCGCGTGCTGAGCCAACGTGGTCAAAGCGCGTCCGGCTTTCAGAACTCAAAGGCTTAGATAGAATTTTGCCCACATCTTCGCATGCAGCCGCCCGCAGCGAGGATGGACCTCCACCTTTAATGAAACCAGCCAACACGTGACAAAGGAGAATTCAATGCCCCATACCAGACGCGAAGTCCTTAAGTTTGCCGTTGCAGTACCCGCTTTTGCTTTTGTATCGTCGCCTGCATTCGCGGCAACACCAGCCATTTATGCAAACGATGGGATCGCCATCGACGGGACCGATGCAGTTGCGTATTTTACCCAAGGCGGTCCTGTTCCCGGTAGTCCAACACTGACCCATGAGTGGATGGGAGTGCAGTGGCAGTTTTCGACGCCGGAAAACCGCGACGCCTTTGCAGCCGACCCCGAGGCATATGCGCCACAATACGGGGGATACTGCGCCTATGCGGTGAGTGAAGGCTATACCGCCTCGACGACGCCAAAAGCATGGAAGATCGTTGATGGCAAACTCTACCTTAACTACTCGCGCCGCGTTAAGCGCAGATGGGAAAGGGACATTCCCGAAAGGATCAGATCAGCGGATGCGAACTGGCCTGCGGTACTACAATAAAACGCAGGCGTTATGTTTGCGAATGTCCGTCGTCATATAAAATGGGGCATCAGAGCGGTTTGAGCATTGGAGGCTCTGGCTCGTATGTGTAGTTGGTTATGCGGCTTGTTTTTGGTGTTGCAAGCGACGTTGGCGGATTGTCTGCTTCTTGATCTTTTCCCTTTCCCTCAGAATGGCTTTGTCGCGGCCAAAGTAGACGTCGGCTGGCGTGACGTTGTTCAGGCTCTCGTGGTAGCGCTGGTTGTTGTAGTATTCGACGAAGGCCCCGATCTGACGCTCAAGATCGCCTGGCAGGTAGTAGTTTTCCAGCAGAACCCGGTTCTTCATGGTCTGGTGCCAGCGTTCGATTTTGCCTTGGGTTTGTGGGTGGAACGGTGCGCCGCGAACATGCGTCATTTTTTGATCCTCCAACCACTTGGCCAGATCGCCGGAGATGTAGCATGAGCCGTTGTCCACTGCCCGGCAGGGTCATGCAAAGCATGATCCCGAGAGGGGCTGAGCAGGCGTGGCTTGTGACGCACAACCGCCTGGTCGCAACCAGACGCCGTCAGCGCCAGTTCGATCGTGTCTGTCACATCCTCCGCTCGCATGTTTGTGCAAAGCTTCCAAGCAATGATGTAGCGGCTGTAATCATCCAGGATCGTGCTCAGATAATACCAGCCCCAGCCAATGATCTTGAAGTAGCTGAAGTCTGTTTGCCACATCTCGTTGATGGCCGTGGTTTTGTCGGTGAACTCGTCGGCAGCTTTGATCACCACGTAGTCTGGCGCGGTGATCAGATCAGCAGCTTTCAACATTCCCCTCTCGGGCATGCTGCGCATACCCTGCCGGGCAGTGGATAAGCTGATGATTCAGAGATAAAATATCGCTTCTCATCAGTGTATTTGACGGCCAGTTCCCGCGTGGTCAGCGCCTCATGTTCCAGCGCGAATTCGATCAGGTCATCACGACGAGCATCAGGGATGCGGTTCCAGACCGATCCTGGGCGTGGGGATCTGTCAGCCAGCGCATCGAACCCGCCGTCGACATAGCGATCATACCATCGGTAGAATGTCGTGCGTGGGATGCCCAGCATGTCGAGGGTTTGTTTCACCGGCAGATGTGATCCCTCAACGGTGCGGATGATCTCCAGTTTCTCAGACGCGGGATATCTCATTCCCCGAACTCCCCAGCCCCTGTCATGCTTTTTTTGAGCAGACGGTTCTCGAGGGTGAGATCGGCAACGCATTCCTTTAATGCCAACGATTCCGAACGCAGCTCCTTTACCTGAGGCGACGTCGCCTGCCGTGCCGTGTCGCCCCCTTCTCGGCGATGTAAACATCGCCTGTCAGGCAATGGATAACCGGCGCTTGGCAGCTTCGAGAAACTCTTTTGACCAGCTGTAATACAGGCTCTCAGCAATACCCTCCCCCTCTCGGGATCATGCTTTGCATGACCCTGCCGGGCAGTGGGCGGCATAGCACCGAGATGCTTTCCTCGCCACGCAGGCCCGCCAATACAATGCGGATCTTCTCTTCAGCTGAATAGGTTTGCCGCGTCTTGCGGCGGATGTTCTTAACCACCTTCTCGGCGGCTTCTTTTGATGTCTGCGGCTTCTTCGTCATCTCGATCTCCTAATCGATAAGATGAACCAGAAATCCTCCCTTATTCAAATCCTCAATCTGTCCCAAGGGTGCTGACGTCAGACAAAATACGCGGATCAGCGCATCTGTATCGCCAATCACAAACTTATGCCCGGCAAGGCGTTGATATTGACCGACCCACTTTGGCGTCTTGGGTCGGCAAGGCTGAACACCAAGCGGACGAGCTGGCCGCTCTTTTGCATGCCGAGTTCCCCTGGATGGGCCCTGCAACAGAGACTGTATGGCATGAAACGGGCGCGTGCACTATGCATCTTGAACGCAACCTGCCCAAGTGCACGTCTCCTTACCGATCCGCCTCGAACGCCCTTTTCCCCTTCTCGGCCCAGACCTCCCGCGCATGCCCTCTTTGTTCGCCCTCGAGCTTCTGAGCCTTCCAGAGCAACGCGCCGTAATCAGGGCGCGGTCGTCACTGGTGAGGTCCACGACGCGTGCCTTGACGATCAGTGCTCCAAGTTCGATCAGATGCCGTGTGCGCTTGCGGCGCTCGACTTGCCACTTGCGCATGTCATGCCGCGCCTTTGTCGCCTGGCGGCAATCCGACATCAACCGGTGGGTTGAAGACCCAGTTGGCTAGCGATTGGAGTGAGAGGGACGCTAACAGCCGCGAGGGTTTTGCAGCGTTGCCGGGTTGCCTCGCGCATCTCCATGCAATCTCAGCCGAAGGACAGCCTGCAAGACGAAGCTGTCGCTCGTCACGGTGCGGGTAACTGGCTTTAACGACTCATTGCAGGCTTTCAAGACATCGAGAAATTACCTCTGCGGGTTCCCCGCAGCGCCTAATCGTTCTCGGCGCAGTATTTGAGAATGGCAAATTTACACATAGCGGGACAAACCTGCATTGGGCAAATGCAGCCAATGCGAGTGCAGAAGGCCCTCGCATTCGGAGCGATTCACTTTCCGCAGTGCAGCAGCAATCGCTGAAGCAAGCATGCAACAAGGCTGTTCATCGCGGATTGCGGACTAATCGTTCACTGCGGTTTGTCCCAACAATCGACACGCTGACTTCGTTTCCACTGGATACTTAATGGCCACTGCCAAGTTTCTTCGCGTCAAATTGCTGCGATGGACATACAATTCGAGCATCGGTTACGGCGAGCCCGCTACACTGCCACCTGAGATCCCAATTCGATGACCCTGTCACGCGGCAGGTGATAGAAGTCGGACGGATCGGCGGCCAAGTGCGACATAAAGATGTAGAGGTGATCTTGCCAGATCGGCATCCCAAAATCGGCTTTGGCGACAAGCTTGCGGCGACCAAGGAAGAACGAGGTTTTCATGCCTTCGAACTGTAGGCCTTGCTTGCGGCAATGACCAAGGGCCCGATTGATGTTCGGGGTTTCCATGAAGCCGAAGCGCAGACTGATCCGTTCGAACCGACCGCTGAGGCGTTCGATGACAGCGCGTTCGTTTTCGGGCACGCGCGGCACATCACGCGTCTCGACGGTAAGAACAATAATATGTTCATGCAGGACATGATTGTGTTTGAGGTTGTGCAAGAGCGCTGGTGGTGTTGCTGAGGCATCGCTGGTCAGAAAGACGGCTGCTCCGGGTGCACGGAATGCCGAGCCATTTTCGATCCTTGGAACGAAATCAACCAAGGGCACGGAGAGTTCGCGGGCCCGCTCAAACAGTTGCTGCGTGCCGCGCGCCCACGTCCACATCATGATCACCAGCGTTGCCCCCAGCAGAAGCGGGACGTAACCCCCATCAGGTACTTTCGCGAGATTGGCAGCAAGGAAACCAGCTTCAATCAATAGGATTGGAGCAAGTACCACTATGGCGACGATCTTGGGCAGGCCCCAGACACGGTGAAGCATAAGGTACGCGAGCGCCGTCGTGATGATCATCGTGCCACTGACCGCGATTCCATATGCCGCAGCCAAAGCCGTCGAGGTCTGAAAGGAAAGGACCAAGATCACAACCCCTATGAGCAATAAAGAGTTGATGACAGGCAGGAAGATCTGTCCCGTCTCGGTGGTAGAGGTGTGACGGATCACGAGGCGGGGGAGAAGCCCAAGCTGTATTGCCTGGCGGGTCATCGAAAATGCACCGGTAATAACTGCCTGGCTTGCGATCACGGTGGCAATTGTGGCTAAAATTACCAAACCTGGCAACGCCCAAGAGGGCACCATCAGAAAAAACGGGTCAGACACTGCTGAAGGCGTTTGAAGGACCAGCGCACCTTGCCCCAGGTAATTGAGCACAAGGGCTGGAAAGACGAGTGCGAACCAGGCAATTTGTATCGGTTTGCGGCCAAAGTGTCCAAGGTCGGCATAAAGCGCCTCAGCGCCTGTAACAGCCAAAAATACTGCCCCCAACACGATAAATGCTACTTTTCCGTGCTCTACCATGAAGGATATCGCAAAGCGGGGATCGAAGGCCATCAGGATACTGGGATTTCCGACAATCTGTGCAACACCTGCGGCACCCATGACCAGAAACCAGATTGCCGTGATCGGGCCGAACCACAGGGCAAGCGGGCCAGTCCCACGGCTTTGCACCATAAACAGCGATACGAGAATGCCGATAGCAATTGGGATCACGAAAGGCTCAAATAAGGGAGTGACGAGCTTCAGGCCCTCGACAGCGGAAAGAACGGATATCGCCGGTGTGATAATCGCATCCCCGAAAAACAAGGCCGCGCCCGACACGCCCAGAACGAACGCCACGCCAATTCTTCTGGGTTTCTTTTGGACGAGTGCAACGAGCGACAGGATTCCGCCTTCGCCACGGTTATCCGCGCGCAGAAGGAACAGAACGTATTTCAAGGTCACGATCAGGATCAGCGCCCAGAGCAGCAAGGACACGACGCCAAGAATCTCAGCCTGGGTCAAACCGTCTGCAGCTGCAGGGCGCAGCGCCTCGCGAAACGCATAAAGCGGGCTTGTGCCGATGTCGCCGTAAACGATGCCTACTGCGCCGATTGTCAAGGCGGCGGTTCGTTTGGGGCGGTTGGTGTCGCCGTCGTCGCTTTGCAACGCTACGGTGGCTTCATTCTGCGATGGCATCACCTTGGTCCTTAAAAAAAGCTCAGCATTGCAAAAGTGCCTGCAGCAAAAATGGCAAAGACCAACGCGGTTGATGCCAGACTGAGCACTACACCTCCCGCAATCCACAAGCCATCATGTTCACCCAGACCAAGCCCCAAAGTGATCACCGACACGGCCGGCAAAGAGTTCGCAAAAGGAATGGGGAGGAACATGAAGATGCCCATCAAGAGACTGGCGCATCCAACGATCCGTTCGGCCGCGACCCGCGAGAACGGCCAATAGCGCGGCCGCGCCATCCGCTCCACCCATTCGATCCAGGGAACGGCATGGGTGACGACCCGGGTGAACGTGCCATGTTCGATCGAGCGTTCGTTCAGAACCTTGGGCAGCCATACCGCAGGGTGCCCAAGTATAAGCTGACATGCGATGAAGATAAGCGGCAATCCCGTGATGACAGACGACCCCGGAATGAAAAAGAACACGTTTGGCAGCGCGAACAGGATCATCAGGGGCACGAAACTTCGTTCCCCTAATGCTGTGATCATATCGCCAAGGGAAATCCGCTCGGCTGGGCTCTGATCGAGTTCTCTTAGCACTTCTGAAAGTTTCTTTGCGGATGCGGCTTTACCGAGAGGCCGCCCAGAGGACACAGTGTTCATTCGGTTTTGACCTGAACAATGGGGGCAGAAGCAGACCCATCAACCGTGGCGCGGGTGCGCCACAGCGACACGACGATACCGCCGATCAGAATGGTCATCGTGATCCCCAGCGAAATAGACGCGGGCACCTTTTCCAACCCCAGAACCTCGGCTGCAATGACCTTGCCACCGATGAAGATCAGGACCAGCGACAGTGCTGTCGGAAGGTAAGTAAAGCGATGGATCATGGCAGACAAAGCAAAATACAGCGCCCGAAGACCGAGGATGGCAAAGATGTTCGATGTGTAGATGATGTAGGGATCCTGCGTAATCGCAAAGATTGCGGGGATCGAGTCGACCGCGAAAATAACGTCGGCCAGTTCGACCATCACAAGCGCCAGAAAAAGCGGCGTCACATACAATGCCACCTTGCCGGTTTTGGCGTGTGGCACACGGACAAAGAAGCGCTCGCCGTGAAGGTCGTCGGTCACGCGGAACCTGGCCCGCATGAACCGAAGCACGGGATTGGCCGCAACATCGAATTCGCCGCCACCTGACATCAGCATCTTGATGCCGGTAAAGATCAGAAACACCGCGAAAACCAGAAGCACCCAGTCGAATCGTGCGACCACCGCAGCCCCAAGGCCGATCATGATGCCGCGCAAGATGACGACGCCGATGATGCCATAGACCAGCACCCGATGCTGATAGGCGCGCGGCACTCCGAAATATCCGAAGATCATCGCTATGACAAAGATGTTGTCCAGTGCGAGGCTTTTCTCGACCACAAAGCCGGTAAGATACTGAAGTGCGGACGCTTGACCCAGAAAATACCAGACCCAGAGGGAGAACAGCACGCCGATGCTGATGTAGAAGGCTGACAGCATCAGGCTTTCGCGCACCCCGATTTCGTGGGATTTGCGTTGCAACACGCCAAGGTCAAAGATCAGAAGTGCAAGAACGAGCACAAGAAAACCAATCCAGCTCCAGACAGGTTTTCCCAAGAAATCGACGAAAAGTAGGTCCATTTTGCCAAAGCTCCGAAAAAGTCGGTTGACGGGTATTCGAAAGTCTCATTCACCCAACGCGCCGTGGCTTCAGGAGCAAACCTTGACCCGGCACATTCGACTTGGCGTGCGGTGAATTGGCGAACAACACCCGCCAGAGAAATCTATTTTATGAATGCGACCTTGATTTTTTATTGCCCTCACAGGGACAGGGCAGCGACATCTATTCAGGCGATTAGCCGCCGATCTATGTTCCAATAATCGCAATGTTCGGGGTGATTGTCTGGCGCAGCACCTTTCAGCCGACTTGGTCCCTAGCCCACGCGCGACACGAGAAGCTTGTCGAGACGGCGACCATCCGATCGACGACTTCGATTGACCAGTAACGGACTTCATTTCACAAGTTCTGCGTCAAATAACACGATGCGAGACCGGGTAGCAGTGCGTTAATTCCGAAAGAGCCGAAATGCGCTGCCGACGACATCCCAAAGGTCCAACAGCCGAGCGTAGTAGTGTTCGCGTACGACGAAGGGCTTGTCGCCGGGTCCGCAAAGCTCCACTTCAAGTGTGTCGATCAGGCGCAGAAGACGACGGCGGTGAATGCCAAGGCGGCTTTGAACCGGATCGGCCAGCACACCTGCAAACGCAGCAAAGACCGACCCGATCATGACCAGGATCGCCACACTTGCCGCGACAAGCAGGGGTGATGCGCCTGTGGGGAATACGCCGTACCATAAGCCTCCGATGGCCTGTCCCAACGGAAACTCCGCAACCGCCGTGGTCCGTGCCACGGCGTCCGCAACACCGGGTGCCATCGAGATCATGCCGGGGGTCAGAGCCTGGAACAATAGCGCGCCCACGGCCAGCGTGATAAGGCCTGTGGTCATCTCTGACACCGCCGACCGTGTCCCCGCATAATCCCCAAGCGCACCCGCAATCTTCTGACCGAGAAGTTGCGCTGCTGCCACGTCTGCGCGTCTGCGGATCAGTTCGCGAAACTGGGGGGCTGCAAGAACGGCGCAAGACAGTGAGCTCGTGTCACAAGCCGCTGCTCCCTGCGGCAGAGGCAGGTCAAGAAGGTCAGTCGCAATCAGGGCCTCTACGCTACGCGATACGGCTGTGGGCAGCAGGATACGCCGCGCCGCAAGCCAGTTGGCAATTGCAGCCAACCTGATCCGCCGAAAGAGAAAGGCGGCGATCCGGGTTAGGACAAGGACCGGAGACAGCATCACATTGATCGGCGCACGCAGGACATCCCAACCCAACGCGGCGCTGTGAAGGCGCAAGGTTCCGGGCCAGGTAAAATGGTGACCAATGAACCGGTCGACTCTGGAACGTCTTTCCGCAAAGTATGCATGGCTGTTCGTCATACCGGCGGCCTCGACATTTGACGTGGAATTTGACGATGAAATCATGGAGGTGATTCACCATCCCCTTCTTTTCTATGCTGACACGCTAGTTTCCGGCCGGAACGAATTGCGTGCCGGGGTCATTCGAACCTCTTCTTGATGTTGTATCGCCACGGCTTTCCTACAAGGCCGGCAACTAAGAATATTAATGCGATTTGTTGGTCAGAAATTTACTTTGCGCGGCCCTTGCAAGCGCCCGACTTCGTTCACAAGTTTTCGTTAAGGGCAAAGCACTTGCCCCTTGGGGGCACCGATTTGGACTATCTCTACCTGTTTATCGGCCTGATCGGTCTGTTCTTCGGTGGCGAGGCGCTGGTGCGGGGCAGCGTCGGTATCGCCCGGCGTATGGCGATCCCGCCGCTGCTGATCGGCCTGACGGTGGTGGGCTTCGGCACATCGACGCCTGAACTGCTGGTTTCGGTTGACGCAGCCTTGCGTGGCGTCCCCGATATCGCACTGGGCAATGTCATCGGGTCAAACATCGCCAATATTCTGCTGATCGGCGGCATTTCGGCGCTGGTCTGGCCAATTGTGATCACGGGCGGGACCCTGCGGCGTGACACAGCCGTGATGGTGGCCGGCGCACTTTTGCTTGTGCCGATTTTCGCCCTTGGCCAGATGACGCGCCTTACCGGGCTCCTTTTGTTCGGCAGCTTGGTGGCCTATCTTATCCGGGCCTACCTGAAGCCGGGTGAGCCAGAGGCCGAGGACGAAAGCCTGAAACCACCAGCCTCGACGCTTGTGTCGGTGCTATGGGTCCTCGGCGGCCTTGTCGCGTTGATGGTCGGCGCGCGGTTTCTGGTAGACGGTGCAGTCTCGATCGCGCGCGGATACGGCATATCGGAGGCGTTCATCGGCCTGACCATTGTTGCCATTGGCACGTCCCTGCCGGAACTGGCCACGTCCCTGATCGCGGCCTTCCGCCGCCAGTCCGAAATTGCCATCGGCAATATCATCGGATCGAACATCTTTAATGTTCTGGGCATTCTAGGCGTCACCGCCTTGATCGCACCGATCCCGGTGGCATCGCGGTTCCTGACCTTCGACCTTCCGGTGATGATTGCCGTGTCGCTTGTGCTGACCGGGCTTTTGCTGACCCGGCCGGTGATCGGACGCGGCGTTGGAGTCGTGATGTTGGCGGGATATGTCGCTTACGTTGTGGCTGCACAGGGATGACAACGGGGCGTGGTCAGACAGCAACTGGGATGGCTGCGACCCTGTCGCGGTTGTTCCTCGTGCTGTCGATTGCGCTTTTTGGGGCGCATCCTGTTGTGGCGGAACGAAATACCACGCACAATGGTCCCATTGCAGCAGTTGAGACGGCATTTGCACCGGTCATCCTGACAGCGCAAAGCCATCTTATCCGCGCGTCAGTGCCTGAGGGCGACACGCCGCAGGCCACTGTGCCTGGAACAGATATTGCCACGCCACGACAAACGCAGGCGCGAGTTTCGTGGGAACATATGGCATCCGTTTCTACCTCTGCAATCAATATCCTTCCGCCTGTCCGGGGGCCGCCTGCGGTCTGACATTTCGACGCAAGACCAAACACTCAGGCACCAAAGGATATTGAAAATGCGCCGACCATCATGGGTCGTGATGACCTATGCCGTCCTACTGCTTATGGCAGTTGCGACGGCTCTTCCGAACTTTCTTTCCACAGACATACGCGACACGCTGCCGCCGTGGGCAACCAGCCAGACGGTATCCCTTGGCCTTGATCTGCAGGGGGGCGCGCATCTGCTGCTGGCCGTCGATCGCGCGGATCTGGCAACCGCGCGCCTTCAGGAGTTGCGTCAGATACTTGTATCAGAGATGCGCACGTTGAACCTGAGTGCGGCGACAATCCAAGCCGATGGCACAGCATTGACTGCGCCTGTGGATGAGGCGCTGCTGGCGGCTCTTCAGGCAGTAGCGAATACAACTACTCAACCCGGTATTTCACCGGATTTTACTGTCGACCTGTCTGACGGGCTATTGCGGCTTTCCCTGACGCCATCCGGGCTTGACCGTGCGGCACGCGACGCTGCCGATGCCAGCCTCGAAGTGATCCGCCACCGGGTTGATCAGGTCGGCGTGTCCGAACCGGTGATCAGCCGGGTCGGCGATGACCGCATCCTTGTCCAGATGCCGGGGGTCGAGAATCCGGCCCAGTTGCGCACACTGCTGGGATCGACCGCGAAGATGAGTTTCCAGATGGTCGCATCGGGGCCGGGGCCGGGTGTGACGCTGCTGCCGCTTCGGGACGGTTCCGGCGATATCCCGGTTTATGACGATGTCGCGCTGTCGGGTGATCGGCTGGACGCCGCTGCATCAGGGTTTGAACAGGGTACAGGTCGCCCGATGGTCACGTTCGATTTTGATCGACAGGGAGGCACTGCCTTTGCCGAGATCACCGCCGCCAACATCGGTCAACGGTTTGCGGTCGTATTGGATGGCGAGGTTCTGACCGCGCCAGTCATTCAGCAGGCAATCCCGGGCGGTCAAGGTCAGATCACCGGGGATTTTACGCTGGAAGAGGCGCAAACACTGGCGGTGCTGCTGACGTCCGGCGCTCTGCCTGCCTCGCTCGACGTGATCGAAGAACGCAGCGTGGGTGCAGCACTTGGTGCCGATTCCATCCGCTCGGGGCTGGTCACGGGCGCCATAGGTCTGGCGCTGGTGGTGGCAATTATGGTCGGACTTTATGGGGCTTGGGGCCTTCTAGCCAGCGCCATTCTCGGACTGAACGTAATGCTGACGCTGACTGTGTTGGGCTTTTTGGGAGCCACGCTGACACTGCCGGGGATTGCCGGTATCATCCTGTGCCTTGGCATCGCGGTGGACAGCAACATCCTGATCTTCAGCCGTATCCGCGAAGAAACTGCCAAGGGTGCGATTGCAATCAAGGCGTTGACGCTGGGCTATGGGCGGGCTTGGGCGACGATCCTCGACGCCAATATCACCACGCTTCTGGCGATGGTGGTGCTGTTCATGTTCGGCGCCGGGGCGATCCGGGGATTTGCCGTCACAATGAGCCTTGGCATCGTCATCTCGATGTTCACGGCCGTCGCGCTGATGCGGTTCATGATGGAGACACTGGTGCGGCGACGCAAGCTCAAGCGGTTGGACATCGCGCCGCTGTTCGGTGGCGTGCCAGCGCCGGGAAAACTGTCCTTCATGCGGCGGGGACGTCTCGCGCTTGCGATATCAGCAGTGCTTTCCTTGGGGTCGCTCGGTCTGCTCGTGATGCCTGGGCCGAACCTCGGGATCGATTTCACCGGCGGGGTGCAGATGGTCCTGCGCTCGGACGCGTCCATCCCGTTGTCTGAGCTGCGTGCCGCCATCGCGCAACAGGTTCCGGGCGACGCGAGCCTGCAAGCCTTCGGCGACCCCAGTGAGGCGCTGATCCGAGTGCAGGGAGAGGTCGGACAGGCCACGGTTGCCGCTGTTGAGCGTGCAACAGCAACCGTGATCCCTGATGCGGTATTCAACCAGATCGACCTTGTCGGCCCGACGATCAGTGGCGAGCTGGCAACCACCGGCCTGCTGGCGCTTGGCCTCGCCGTATTGGCGATGCTGGCCTATATCTGGGTCCGGTTCGAGTGGCACTTTGCTGCCGGGGCCATTGCGGTGCTGTTTCTTGACGTCACCAAGACCTTTGGCGTCATCGCGCTTATGGGATGGGAGGTGAACCTGACCACCATCGTCGCCCTGCTGACGCTGATTGGCTATTCGGTCAACGACAAGGTGGTGGTCTATGACAGGATCCGCGAACACCTTGCCGTAGGTGGCGACGAACCCCTGGCAGATGTCATCGACCGGAGCCTCAACCAGGTTCTGGCACGGTGCATCTTCACCTCGGGTACAACGCTCGCAGCGATTGTTCCGATGGCGATCTGGGGCGGGCCAGCGGTATCCGGATTTGCATGGCCAATGATCGCAGGCGTGGTGATCGCCACCGCGTCATCGTTGTTTGTGGCGGGGCCGGTCCTCCTTTGGCTCGCGCAGCGCAACAAGGTTGCGATCATACCGGATGCCTTGCGCAATCAGGCCTGAAAGCGAACATCGCCGGGGGCGCAATCCCCCGGCGAGATACTTTCTATCGCAGTTGACTGGGCAATCTCGCCCTGACCGTTTCCTGCACCTGAATGTATGATCAGAACACAGGCTGCGGTTCGAATCGAGAAAACCTGTATCCGCGCTGCCACCGACCCAATGGAGCCCGATCACATCATGGCCTTCGACTTTGCAACACTGGCACCTTACGCCGCCGTGGTCTTGTTCATTGGCGTTTTCACGGCCTTTGTCCTGGAACTGCGATCCCCGGATGTTGTCGCCTTTTGCGGGGCGGCAACGGCTCTTGCCATCGGACTTGTCAAGCCGACCGATGTCCTCGACGCGCTCGCCAATCCTGCACCTGCAACCATCGGCGCGATGTTCGTCCTCAGCGCGGCACTCGTTCGAACCGGCGTACTTGAGGTCCTCAGCAATGTCATTGGTCGATGTGCGCAGGCGCGTCCGGTCCTGACGCTCGGGCTGTTTTTCAGTGCTGCTGCCGGGGCCTCGGTTTTCATGAACAACACGCCTGTCGTCATCGTGCTGATCCCGGTGGTGATCACGCTGGCGCGGCAAATGAAGATTGCGGCTTCGCACCTGCTGATCCCACTCTCATACATGGTCATTCTTGGCGGCACCTGTTCGCTGATCGGGACCTCAACGAACCTGCTGGTGGATGGCGTTGCACGCGATCTGGGGATGGCACCGTTCAGTCTGTTCGAGATCGCGCCGGTCGGAATCGTCGTCACCATCGTTGGCGGGGCTTTTCTGGCAATTGCCGCCCCGCGCCTTCTGCCCGTGCGACAGACCGTCGGAGAGGTTCAGTCCAAGCGCGACGGGCGCACCTGGCTGGTTGAACTCTTCATCCCAGCGGGCTCGCCACTGATCGGCAAGACCGTGCTGGAAGTGGACGCTTTCAAAAAGGCCGGAAATCGGGTTGTTGATCTTGTATGTGGGGACCTTTCCCTGCGCACAACCCTTGCCACATCGACGATGGCGGCTGGCGATGTTGTGGTTGTGAAGACAACAGATACCGAGATCATGGGTTTTCGCGATGGTGCCGCGGTGGGCAACGCCGTTCTGGGCACCGAGCCGTCGACCGCCCGGCGCACGTCGGTTGTCGAGGTCATGATCGGCCCAAATTCGAAAGCGCTGCACAGAATGGTCGGGCGTTTGCAGTGGCGTCGCCGTTTCGGGGTCTATCCGGTCGCACTCCACCGAAAGGGAGCAGCGGTCGACATGCGCCTTGCAATGATTAAACTGGAGGTCGGGGATACCCTGCTCCTTGACGGTGCGCCGGAAGATATCGCGCGGCTTGCCGATGAAGAGCAGCTGATCGAACTGTCTTCGGTCACGTCGCGTGGCTTTCGACGCAAGAAAGCCCCCATCGCGATTGCCACCATGGTTGCCGTCGTTGTTCTGGCAGCCCTCGATGTGGCCCCGATCCTGACCCTTGCGCTGATCGGCGTTGCGGTGGTTTTGCTGACAAACTGCATTGATGCGGATGAAGGTGTGGGGGCGATCGACGGCCGGTTGCTGTTGCTGATCGTCTCGATGCTGACATTGGGCAGCGCATTGGACAATTCGGGCGCGCTTGCGCTGATTGTGGCCAAGGTTTCACCGCTGCTGTCCACGGTCCACCCGATCGTCGCCCTTGCGCTGGTCTATGCCCTGACGTCGATCCTGACGGAACTTGTCACCAACAATGCCGTCGCGGTCCTGCTGGCCCCGATCGCTGCGGGCGTGGCAATCCAGCTTGGCCTTGATCCGCGCCCTTTCGTTGTGGCCGTGATGTTCGGTGCAAGCGCAAGTTTTGCGACGCCAATCGGCTACCAGACCAACACGCTCGTCTACAATGCCGGGGGGTACAGATTTACCGATTTCCTCAAGATAGGTATTCCGATGAACATGATTACCGGGGCAGCGACGGTGTTGCTGATCCCGCTTATCTGGCCATTGGTACCCTAAACGACGTTTTCAGCGTTGGCTCGCCATCCGGCAAATCTGTCTCGGCTCAAAGCGAAATTTTTTGGTGCCGGGACAATGGGGTAAAACCGGATTTCCGGGATCAGCAAAACAACGCCTACGTGCCGGTGAAGTCATTGAAATTCAAAGATCCGTAGCCACTTAGATTATTGAGAAATGCCCGGGAAGAATGAGGAACTCTTGCAGTGAAGCGACGTGATAATATCGATCCGGTCGTTTTGACTGAACCAGGGAGTCCTCAGACACCCTTAACCCCAAACCAAAGGAAGAAAAATACGATGAAATGTCCGGTAGATGGCGAGAGTCTGGTGATGACGGACCGCAGCGGTGTCGAAATTGATTACTGCCCAGCGTGCCGTGGGGTTTGGCTGGACCGCGGTGAACTTGACAAAATTATCGAACGCGCCGCTCCAGCGCCGCAAGCAGCGAGCCCAACTTCACGCGGGACAAGCACGCGCGGCGCTGCGGATGGCGATTGGGACGATGACGACCATCGCGGTGAACGTCACAGGCCCCGGAACAAGCGGCGCGGGTCCCTTCTGGGCGAACTGTTCGACTTTTGACCTGCCAAGTAGGTCTTGCGAGACCTGATGGGAAACATTTGCGAATGAGCGGATTCGAGAACAAGAATGACAAGATTTCCTTTGGTCGTGATGATCATCATGATCGCTACCTCCGCTTACGCCCAAGAAGCCGAAATACCGGAAGACGTGCGAATGCTCGGAGATTGCAGTGGTTGCAGTTTCGATGGCGCGGATCTTTCAGCACGCAGATTGACAGGGATAAACCTAGAGGAATCACGCCTAAGCGCGGTTGATTTTCACGAATCCCAACTCAATATCGCGATCTTCAATGGGTCTGTGCTGCGAGACGTGAATTTTACGTCTGCCAACCTGCGTGGTGCAAGCTTTACCGGTGCAACCCTTATCAATGTAACCTTTGAAGGTGCCGATTTGCGCGGCGCTGTGTTTGAAGGTGTCACACTGGAGAATACTGACCTTCAACCTGCACTGCTCTGCAATACCCAATTGCCCAATGATTTGATGGATAATTCAGACTGTAACTGATTGAATAGCAATAGATCCGATTGGAATTAACGCTTCGGCTATTCATTTGTGCTCATCCCGTGATCGACAGACGTATGAATGACTGCCATCCGGCCAGTCAATGGAACACTTTGCAATGTTGGACGTCGACATAGACAAGGTCCACGGAACGTGGTGTTGGCCCCAAATGGAGAAAAACGGTAAACAAATCTTAGAGTCCGATTCAAAATGAGCTGAGGCATTTCAATCTCTTGCGAGCACCCTTGTCATACGCCTGATGTGAGCGATGAGAACCCATGCCTCGGCGCTTTCGATTGTTCTCTCCCAATCCTTTGCCAGACGGCGACATCTTCCGAGCCAGGCGAAAGTGCGTTCGACAACCCACCGACGGGGCAGAACCTCGAAACCTTCGGCGGTGTCGGAGCGTTTCACGATCTGAATGACCCAGCGGCCAATACTGGTCAGAGCATCGCGCAGTTTCGGCCCGGCATAGCCTCCATCCGCAAAAACATGGCGCAGCTTTGGAGCCTCCCGGGCCAGTTGATGGAACACCGCCGGTGCGCCGTCACGGTCCTGAATGCTGGCGGAATGAACGCGGAGTGCAATCAAATGCCCGCAGGTGTCGGTCATGATGTGACGTTTGCGGCCCTTGATACGTTTGCCAGCATCATAGCCGCATATCCCGCCATTTTCAGTGGTTTTCACGCTTTGGCTATCAATCACACCCGCTGCTGGCTGGCGGTTCCGACCTTCAGTTTCACGCGCCAGTGCAACCAGTTCCCGATTAATCTCGGCCAGCAGACCGTTGTCGCGCCAACCGTAGAAATAGTATCGAACCGTCGATACTGGCGGGAAGTCTTTTGGCAAAAGCGACCATGCGCACCCCGCCGATGCGATGTACTGGATCGCATTCCACACACCGCGCAGTTCAACTTCGCGCGGCCTGCCAAGATGGTTGGGGCTGGGCAGAAATGGCGCTATTATCGACCACTCCACATCCGTTACATCACTTGAATATCGGGGCGTATCGCGCTCATGTAGTTTTCGGGTGAATTCAGTCCAGGCCATTTTGATCTCCGTTCAGCTTCCAACCGAACAGAATCACAACCTACTGAATTCACTCAACTCATTTCCGATCAGACTCTTAGAAAGTGGCTGACGCCTATCATAAAGAGCGCAGGCGGATCATCACCGCAAGTCACGGTCAACGCAGCTATGGCTCATCCGACAAGCCAAAGAACATCAAACAGACTTCAGCCGCGGGATTTGTTGGGGGATAAGAATTGACTTCACGCCCTTAAATTATTGAAATTTATGTATTTTTTGTGATTAAATGGTGCCCCCACACGGACTCGAACCGCGGACCTATTGATTACAAATCAATTGCTCTACCAGCTGAGCTATAGGGGCTGATGTTTCGCAACATCATCACAGCGAGGCGCGAAAGCCCCGATTGCGTGGGCGTTCTTTAGTAGATGATTCAGGCGGATGCAAGAGCGCTGATGCTTTCCTTTTGCAGGAATTTTGATACCGGTGTTTTCCGCGTCGCACCCCTCGACAGGGGTCAAACTCAAGTCAAAACGCGGGCAGGGGCAGGCACGGGAAATCCCAGCTAACGCATTGCAGTTTTACACCTGTTCGTGAACCCGCTATTCAACATCAACACTATAACCAAACGAGCGAAATATATGCAGCTGGCTTTGCACACAGGCGTCCACTACACCGAAGAAGACCGGCTGTTGAAGTGTTTGCTTCATAACAAAGACAATTTGGCGCAGCGCGGCATTGCGGTGCCGGGCCCAAGCAGCTTTCGGGGTCTGTTTCGTGATACCCTCAATGCCATGAACAAGTCACCCGCCGGACCGGACGCGCGCGATATCCTGATCGAGGCAGCGCTTGATGATGCCACGGCCGACCGGCTTGTACTGTCGGATCCAAACTTTTTCCGCACCCCTGCAACGGCGCTGATGAAGGGGCATCTGTACCCCGATGCTGCCAAGCGGATGCTGCATATGGCGCAGCTTTTTCCAGACGACGATCTGGAAATCTTTATGGCGATCCGCAACCCCGCCTCGCTGGTTCCGGTGTTGTATGACAAGGCGATGCACAAAAACGACGATATTCTCTGGGGCACGCGCAACGCCCTTGATCTGCGGTGGTCCGACACGTTGGGCCAGATCCGCGAGGCGGCACCGGACATTCCCATTACCGTCTGGTGCAACGAGGATTTGCCGCTGATCTGGTCGCAGGTGATCCGCGAGATTGCAGGCCTCGAGATGAACGAGAAAATCACCGGCGGTTTCGATCTTTTATCGACCATCATGTCGAACGAGGGGATGCAGCGGTTTCGTACCTATCTCGACAGCCATCCCGAGATGTCGGAAATTCAAAAACGCCGGGTGATTGCCGCGTTTCTCGACAAGTTCGCCCTTGATGACGAGATCGAGGAAGAGCTGGACATGCCGGGCTGGACCGAAGAGCTGGTGGATGAAATGTCGGATATCTATGACGACGATATGGCCAGCATCCAGCGTATTCCGGGCGTGACGATGATTACGCCGTAACGGGCATGACGCTGGTCCGGATTATCCCTCGCTTGGTGCTGCACCGCCTGCTTTGGTCCCTGCCTCGACATAGGCGGCAAGGCGGTCAGCGACGCCAGCCGTAGCCTCTGGCGGGGTGTAGTCGCGCAACACCTGTTGCCAGATATCTGTCGCACGTGTCGTCGCGGTCTTTGCCCCTGCATCGACCCATGCCCCATGATTGCTCAGGTCCGCCACAATCGGTTCATAAAACGCATCGCGGTAACGCTCCATCGTGTGGGCTGTGGCAAAGAAATGACCGCCCGGTTTCACATCTTCCAGGGCATCCCAACCCAGGCTTGGCGTATCCTCGGGTGTCGGCGCGCATAATTCGGCCAACTGCTGCAGGCCTTCAACATCGTTGATGAATTTCTCGTATCCAAAGCTAAGCCCGCCCTCGAGCCATCCAGCGGAATGAAGGGTCAGGGTTGCATTGGCCTGCATCGCGGCCCAAATCCCCATATGGTTTTCGCCCGCCGCCTGCATGTCGGCCGTGTTCGATGCTGCCCCTGCCGCCGACCGCCACGGCAACCCGATATGACGCGCAAGCTGCCCCGATCCGATGGTCAGCTTCATATGCGCAGGGGTGCCAAACGCGGGCGACCCCGATTTCATATCGACATTCGAGGCAAAGCCGCCGTAGGCCACAGGTGCGCCGGGGGCCGTAAGTTGCGCCAGTGTAATCGCAGCCAGCGCTTCGGCGTGTTGCAAGACCAGCGCGCCTGCAATGGTAATAGGTGCCATTGCCCCCGCCAGACAGAACGGCGTGATGATGGTAAGCTGCCCGGCGCGGGCCATGTCGATGATCCCCTCGGCCATCGGCACATCAATCTGGCGCGGCGAGTTGGTGTTGATCACGGTATAGGCCCAAGAGCCGTTGCGCATTTCGATGTCGCTTAACCCATAGGCCAGTGCGATCATCTCGAGGCTTTGGGTGACCTGACCGCGCCCGCGCGCATAGATGAACAGGGGCTTGTCACTCAAACACATCTGGCTGCGCATCAGATCATAATGGCGCAGGGCCGGGGAAATGTCTTGCGGTTCCGCCGAGGGGCCAAGGATGTGGACCACATCAAAACTCTGCACCAGCTTCAGCGCCTCCTGAAAACTCTCAAGGCTGCCCGCACGCCGTCCGCGCAGCGCATCGGTGGTGTTGGGACAGCCGCCGCCGGGGGCAAATATCATCGCACCGGGCTCGAACATCTGTTCGCGCGCGGGGTTTGCGGCACGCATCCGTACGGAACGCGGCGTGGTGCGCAAGGCTTGTTCTACCAGATCGGACCCGATGCGTACCATCTGGCTGTCCTCGTCTACCAAAGCACCCGCTTTTGCAAATATCCCGCGCGCTTCGGGCAACAGGATTTTCATACCCAATTCGGACAGCGCCCGCAGCGCCATTTCATGTATGTCGGCGATGGCATCATCTGAAAACACGCGCTGCGGCGCAAAAGGATGGCGCAACTGCCTGTAGCCGTGGCTGCGCGGCGGTGTTGAGGTGTCTTTGGTGTGGCGCGCGCGGCGTCCGGTCCGGGTGGTCATGTTGATGCTCCTTTGCGCCATATGACAGGCACGTCAGAGCATCGTCGCGCGTTTTCCGACCGGATTTGTCGTTTTGCTTACCTCTCGATCGGATGGTGCAGCGGGCATTACGCCAAAGGCCACCACGCCACACTGGCAGGCTCAATCTCTTGTCCCTGCCATGTCACCGCCTCGGGCGCATAGTTGAACGCAAAGCGGTGTGTCGCGGTATCGCGCAGGCGAAGTCCGTCTGGCAGGGGTGTCAGGGTCAGACTGGCCTGCGCCGCCAGCAGATCAACCACACGGTCCCAGAGGGCGGCATCGGGCCATCCCGCCAGATAATGCAGGTTGTCTTTGGCAAGCAGTACCGCTGCGCCACCCGTGCCCTGCAAAACCACCTCTGCACTGCCTTCAACCGTCTCGGCCCAATGCACCACATTGCCGCCGCCCACAACGGCTCGTGCGGTGGCGGGGGGCAGGCTTTCTACCCGTATCACAGTTGCATCCAATCGCGGAATATTCGGCCCCATCGGCACGGGGATTGATAATTCATCCGTGACCAGATTGCTGCGCGGGCCGATCAGACAGACCGCATCAGAGCCTGCCATCGCAGCGATCAATGCGTCCGGCATCTTGGCCAAACCCGGGGCCAGCACCAGTTTGTAGCCGCTAAAATCCGCCTGATCCGCAGACACGATATCAACCGACAAGCCTTGCCTGCGCAGGGCCTTGTACGCATCGAACACCAGTCTGAAATAATCAAAGTCCGCGCCCTGCGGCAGTACTTTCCACGCCCAGTCAGACGCATAATCAAACACCAGTGCCACGGGCGCCTGTGCAATATCCACCTCCGGCATGGCGCGCATTTCAACGGCGACCTGCGCCGCCTCGGCCAATCCGGGTGCCGCCACATCATCTGGGCGCAGCAGGCCTGCGTGCAATTGTTCCTGCGCGAACGGGGCCTGACGCCAGCGGAAATAGCTGACCACCTCGGCCCCATGCGCGAACGCCTCCCACGACCACAGGCGCACCATGCCGGGCAGGGGGGCGGGATTATAGGGTGCCCAATTGACCGGGCCGGGTTGCTGTTCCATCACCCACCAGCGGCCATGGTTCATGGCGCGGTAGAGGTCGTGATGAAACGCCTGCATGTCGGGGTCGCCTTGTTGCAGGTATCGGGCTTTGTGCGCGGGCGTGGCCTCAAGCCGGTCCGACAGGAACCCGATCGGATAGCTGTCCCATGACGCGATATCGAGGTCACGAGCGACCGCAAAATGATCAAACTCCAGCACGCGGCCCATGTAGTTGTGAATGAGCGGCGCGTCTGTTAGCGGACGCAGTGCTGCCACCTGCGCCGCGTTCCACTGCACCACCTGATCCGACGCAAAGCGCCGATATGCCAATTCGTGGCTGGGATTGACCTGCGTCACCGTCAAATTCGGCAGGTCGATCTGGTCAAAGTCATCATAGTCCATCGACCAGAACACATTGCCCCACGCGCGGTTCAGCGCGCCGGTGCTTTGGTATTTCTGCGCCAGCCAGTCGCGAAACGCCTGAGTTGCAGCGTCTGAGTAACTCAACACCGTCTCGTGACAGCCGTATTCATTGTCGATCTGCCACGCGGCAATGCGCGGGTCACGGCCATACCGCCGACCCATTTCAGCCGACATCGCTGCGGCCGCGTCGCGGTATCCGGCATGGCTGTGGCAATAGTGGCGGCGTGACCCGAACTTGCGCGGCTGGCCTGCTGCATCCACCGCCAGCATGTCGGGGAACTGTTGGAGCATCCAGCGCGGCGGGGTGGCCGACGGCGTACCCAGCACGATTTTCAGACCCGCTTCAGCCAACGTCGCAACCGCGAGGTCCAGCCACTCCCAGTCAAATACGCCCTCTTGAGGTTCTAGCCGCGACCACGCAAATTCGCCGATCCGCACCCATGTGATGCCCGCCTCTGCCATCCGCGCGGCATCACTGGCCCACATTTCCTGTGGCCAGTGTTCGGGATAATAACACACGCCAAGACCGCGTTTCACAAGATCACCTGCGGTTCCGCCAACCCTTGAGCCACGTCTTTGATACAGAATGTCATGCCATCACTCGGGCCGGGATTGTCCAGCCCCTGGGTGGCAGAGGTCACATAAAGATCGCGCAGGTCAGGCCCGCCAAACGCGGGGCAGGTGGGGTGTTTTGCGGGCACATCAATGCATTGAAGCTCCACCCCCATGGGGTTGAAACACACAACCTGCGCTGCACCCCACATCGCGATCCAGATGTTGCCCTGCGCATCTGTGACCGCACCATCTGGGTTCAGCCCCTGTCGATCAAGGTCTATCAAGACCTCGGGTTTGCCAGCGGGCCATCCGCCCTCTGCCTCAAGCGGGATGCGCATGATCTGTCTGATGGCGGTATCGGTGTAATAGGCATGGGCGCGGTCGGGCGCAAAACAGATCGCATTGCTGATCGTGATGTCACCCACGACTTTGCGCAACTTCCCGCGATAAAACCGGTAAATCGCGCCGGCCTTTGCCTCTGCCGATTTCCCCATTGTCCCGATCCAGAACCCGCCCCAAGGATCGGCGCGGCCATCATTGGACCGTGTGACGGTATTATCCGCCTCAAGATCAATCAGGTGTTCGAGCATACCTGTGGCAATATCATACCGCCAAAGCGCTGTTTCAGAGGCGAGGACAAGCGTGTCGTCATCCACCCACCCGGCGGCCGAGAAATGCCCGTCTAGCGGCAGCTCCATCACCTGATCCGCACCGCGCGACATGAGCTTTTTCGAAATAATGTCGAACCAGAACAATATTTTGCGCGCAGGATGCCAAAGCGGGCCTTCGCCCAAGGAACATATGCGATCATCGAACACCGTCATTTGGTTGCTGCCTTGTATGCATCGACCAAGGCATGTGCGCGTGCGCTCACCTCTGACACCGAAAGCCCCGGTTTATAAAGCGCCGAACCAATACCGAACCCATCCGCACTTGCCGCAATCCAGTCACCAAAATTATCCGCGCCCGCACCGCCCACAGCATAGACCAGCGTCCCTTTGGGCAGGACTGCCCGCATCGCAGCCAATCCGCCCGGGCCCGCCATATTGCCGGGGAATAGCTTCAGCCCATCGGCCCCCGCGGCCAGTGCGGCGAATGCCTCTGTTGGCGTGAATACCCCCGGCCAGCTTTGCAATCCGCGCGCTTTGGTATGTGCGATGACCTCCACGTTACAATTGGGCGACACGATCAATCTGCCCCCTGCCTCCGCGACGCTATCGACCTGCGCCACGCTTAACACAGTCCCTGCGCCAATCACCGCCCTGTTGCCATGCGCCCGCACCATTGCAGCGATGCTGGCGTAAGGATCGGGTGAATTGAGCGGCACCTCGATTGTGGTGATCCCGCACTCAATCAACGCGCCCGCCACCGCTGCGGCTTCGGGCGGCGTAATCCCGCGCAGAATTGCGATCAGGGGCAGGGTCATGTTGTCACCTTTGAGGATTTATATGCCGCCGTCAGGCCGCTCAGCGTCATACGTTCTGCATCGGCATGGGTTGCGGGCACACCTTGGGCGGCGAGCGCTGCAACATAATGACCCGCCGTTGCATCCGCCCCGATGATGGCCACGTTTTGCCCCAGCCAATAGGGGCGCGCAGCGGCGAGTTCGGCACCGATCAGGATACCGGACAGGCGCGCACGCGAGGTAGCAGCGGGGGTCGCCTGCAACAGGTCATCCGCGCGGATCGAGAACAGCCGCGCAGCGAGTTTTTCGGGCCGCGATATCATGTCCGACACTGCATCGGCAAAAGCATCCGCATCCCAGTCGTCCGAGGCCACAGAATGACGCAACACCGATTGACCGGAAATCAGCGCAAACAATTCTCCCGTCATAAAGGTCTGGAAACTGACAACTTCGCCCGCGCTGACCTGCACCCATTTGGCATGTGTGCCGGGCAGGCAAATCACCCCGTCCCAGCCTTGGTTCAGCGCTAGAAATCCGGCGATCTGGGTTTCCTCGCCGCGCATCACATCCGATGGGTTTTCCTGTTTCAGACCGGGAATGACCCGCACATTCATGCCCTTATCCGGCACCTTGATCATCACCCCACCCAGCGGCGCACAGGGCACGCTTGCATAGGGGGCCTCGACCCAGCCTTGGCGCGATCCGATCATGCCGCAAGCGATGATCGGCGTGTCGTTGGACAGGTTCCAATCGCGGGTCAGCGCTGCCAGCGCTGGGCCAAATCCCTCGCGCGTCAGACCGCCCATGCCCGCATCCGACTGCGCGCGTGCCACAACGACATCGCCGTGCATCGCCCAGACCCGCAGGTTTGAGGTGCCCCAATCCACCGCGATCCATTCCGCTGTTGGTGCGCTCATGCCGTCATCCCGTTGTCACCGTGCCGCCGTCGACGACCATACATTGCCCGGTCATCATCCGGCTGGCGTCCGAGGCCAGAAACAGCACTGCATCGACAATATCTTGCGGGGCCAGATGCGTTTTGAGGCACTGGCGTTCCAAATGTGCCGCCAACCCCTCGGGCGTGGCCCATTTCTCAAGCTGCTTTGGCGTCAAAACCCATCCGGGTGCCAGCGCATTGACGCGCACGCCGTCCGGCCCCAATTCACGCGCCAAACTGCGGCTGAGCGCTGTGATCGCACCGTTGGCCGCCGTGTACGCCGGATAACCCGCATTGCCCATCATATAGCTGACAGAGCTGAAATTGATGATGGATCCCGCGCCCTTGGCCTGCATGCCCGGTGCGGCGGCTTGGGCGGCAAAAAAATAGGCCTTGAGGTTGATCGCCAGCAGATCATCCCATGCCTCGGGCGTCAGTTCAGCCATCGTATGACGCTGGTCGTTGGCCGCATTGCTCACCAGAACATCAATCGGACCAAAAGTTTCTGCCGCGTCTTTCATCGTCACCTGCAACCGCGCGGTGTCGGTCACGTCGCCTTGCAAGAACAGCGGCGCGCGCCCGTGTTTCACCTGCATGTCGGCGACAAAAGCACTGGCATCCGACCGCCCGATAAAGGCGACATTGGCACCTTGGGCCAAAAATCCGTCGGTCAGCGATGCACCAATGCCAGAGCCGCCGCCGGTGATATAGACGGATTTGCCGGCGAGGTCATGAAAGGTAGCGTTTCGGGTCATAGGGCGTTCCTTAAGGTCATAGCGTCAGGCGGCGGATTTCTTGCGCGCCCATTCGGGTATCCAGTCACCATGCGCAATCAGTAAATCATCTACCAGCGATTTGATCTGTCCCAGATCAAGCTCGGACGCGGTGCGCGGGTCCATGTAGGCGGCATGATACAAAGGCGTGATATCCTCGGTCAACAAGGCCTCGACGGTCAATTCCTGTACATTGACGTTGGTGCGCATCAAGGCCAGCAGATGTTTGGGAATATCAGCCACAACAGTCGGTTGCAGGCCGTGCGCATCAACCAGACAAGGCACCTCGACGGCGGCACCGGCGGGCAGTTGCGGGATCAGACCGGTGTTGGCGACATTGCCATAAATCACCGACGGCGTGCCGGTGACGATGCTGTCCATGATTGTGGCGGCATATTCGTTTGACACCTCATGGTCGATTGTTGGCGCATTTTGCAACGCGGCGAACTGGCCGTCCCACGCGGCCACCTGTTCCACGCAGCGGGTCGGATATTCATCCAGCGGTATGCGGAATTTCTCGATCAGATCAGGGCGGTGCGACTTGATGAACCATGGCACATATTCTGCAAAATGCTCGGACGATTCAGTGGCGAAATACCCCAGATGCATGAACGTCTCATAGCGCACCAGATTGGGGCAGCGCGCGTTCCAGCGCGATTCCAGCGGTATCTGTCCGGCGCGGTAGCCTGCCCGCATCGCGGGATAAAGATCCTTGCCCTGCGCATCCGTAAATTCCAGCAAAAACGCCATATGGTTGATGCCGCCGACCCTGTAGCGCAGGGTTTTCTCGTCCAGCCCCAGATCAAGCGCCAATTCCTCAACGGTGTTTTGCACGGAATGACACAAGCCCACCTGTTTGATCGCTGGATACCGCGCCGTCAGCGCCCATGTGTTGATCGCCATCGGGTTGACGTATTGCAGCATGGTTGCACCGGGACAGACCTGCGCCATATCATCGGCAATTTTCCACAGATGCGGCACAGTACGCAGCCCGCGCATGATGCCGCCAATGCCCAGCGTGTCGGCAATGGTCTGGCGCAGTCCGTAGCGGTTGGGGATATCAAAGTCGATCTTGGTCGACGGATCAAACCCGCCGATCTGGAACGCGACAATGACGAAATCGGCACCGTCCAATGCGGCGCGCTGGTTGGTATGGGTGCTTACCGTCGCCGCTCCCCCAACCGACGCGATCAGCTTTTTTGCCACCAGTTCAGATTGCGCCAGACGGTTAGGATCAATGTCCATCAACGCAATATGTGCGGCGTTCAACGATGCCTTTGACAGCGCATCGCCGATAAGGTTTTTCATAAAGACGGTAGAGCCCGCCCCGATCATGGTAATCTTGGTCATATCGTAAACTCAACGTTAAAGGTTATTTCACAGCACCCAAGGTCAGGCCCGCAATGAAGTGTTTCTGCATCAGGAAAAACATCGCAACCGGGGGTAGGGCGGCCACGATACTGCCCGCGCTCATCAAATGATACATTGCGCGGAACTGGCTGTTGAAGGCGGTGATGCCTGCGGTCACGGGTTGGCTTTCAGGGCCTTGGGTCAGGACCACGGCCCAGAAATAATCGTTCCAGATGAAGGTAAAGATCAACACCGACAGCGCCGCAAGTGCAGGCTTCATCAGTGGCAGGACCACATACCAGAAGATTTTGATTTCCGAGATACCCTCGACCCGCGCCGCCTCGATCAACTCGAACGGCAGGGCGCGGATAAAATTACGCATGAACAGCGTGCAGAACCCAGTTTGAAACGCGATGTGGAACAGCACAAGACCAGTCTTGGTGTTATACAGCCCGAGGTCCAGCGTCAGGTCGCGCACCGGCACCATCAGAATTTGAAAAGGCACAAAGTTGCCCGCCACGAACATGAAGAATATCCAGATGTTGGCTTTGAAACGGTAGATGCCAAGCGCAAAACCCGCCATCGCGGACAGCGTCACAGCCCCGATTACGGTTGGAACGGTAATGAACACCGAATTCAGCAAATAGCGCGGCATGTCGGAGTTGAAAAACACCTGACCGTAATTCTCCAGCAAATCAAACGACGACGGCATGCCCCAATAATTCGCGTTGGTGAAATCGGCACCCGGTTTGACCGAGAACACGGCAACCGCCAGCAATGGCAGAAGCCATGCGATCAAGGCCAGCGGCAGGATAACCTGATAGGTGGTGCGGGCAGCAGGCGTGCGTTTTTCCAGCGGTGTCGGAAACATCAGCGTCTCTCCTCGCGGTACATCGACCAAAGGAAGTAAGCGATAAAGACCATCATGATGGCGAACAGCACCACGGCAATGGCCGCACCGTACCCCATGCGAAAGCCGTATTCGCTCAAGGCAACCTCGAACATGTAATACGCCAGCACGCGGCTTGAGCCGAAGGGGCCACCGCCCGTCATGATGGAAATCAAATCAAACGACCGCAACGCGCCGATGATCGTCACAACAAAAGCAATGAATGTCGCAGGCCGCAGTTGCGGCAGCACGACATGCCACAGCATCCGCAGACCTTTGGCGCCATCCAAACGCCCCGCTTCAATCTGTTCGGGGTTCACGGCGTTCAGGCCTGTCAGATACAAGATCATGCAGTATGCGGTCTGTGGCCAGAGGCCCGCAAGGATAATGCCGTAGGTCACGGTGTATTCATTGCCAAGCACATTGATCGGGCCAAGGCCGACCCACCCCAGCACCACATTCAGGATGCCGAAGGCGGGATCATAGAACCAAGTGAAGACAAGGCCGACCACGACCTGTGAAATCACAAAAGGAAAGAAGAATAGGGATTTATACAGACGAATACCCGTCACCGTCTGGTTCAGGAACAGCGCTATAAACAGACCCGCAGGGATCGCGAGCAAATACAGAACCAACCAGATCAGGTTGTTTTTCAGAGATATGTAAAACGCATCACCGTCCTGGAACTCATACACCAGGTCTTCGTAATTGCGCAGCCCGACATATTCTTTGGTGCCCAAACCGTCCCAATCATAGAGCGACAGGTTGAACGACTGGAACACGGGGAAAATGACGTAGAACACAAAGAACAAAATCGCCGGTGCCAGAAACAGCCAGGGGGCCAGCGTTTGCTGGTTGCGCTGCCAGTATGAGCGGGCAGGGGCGGAGGATGTTGGCAATGCAGGTGCGGTCATTTCATATCCTGGGGCGGCGGTGCAGGGGTCTGCACCTTACGGCGGATAGGGGGTAAGGTGCAGCCAAAGCTGCACCTCGCCTCGTCATTGTGCCAGATCACTTATAGATACGGCCGCGGGCGCGTTCCAGCTTGGCCAGAACTGCATCCATCTCCTCAGGCTTCACCATGAATTCCTGAAACCCCTCCATGGCGACCTTGGCCATTTCCGCAGGGGCGTCACGGTCAAAGAACTGTGCCACACCACCGGGGCTGTTGGACGACAGCATCGCGAACCCTTGGTTCAGGAATTTGTCATCATCCACGGTCGCTTTGGCGTTGACCGGCAGCTGCCCCAGACCAGTGCCAGCGTTGATGATGGTCTGCTCTTCCGGGCTGACCACAAAGCGCAGGAATGCGCGTGCGTTGTCTTTGTTCTTGGCCGCAGACGGGATGTGGAAGGTATCGGTTGGCGCGTCTTCGGCCAATTCAACATCGGGGTTGATCGCGGGGAACTGGTAGAAATCCAGCTGATCATCGGTCAGACCCGCTTCGCGCAGCGGTGCGACGGCAAAGTTGCCCATCAGGTATGCAGCCGCTTCACCGTTCACCATGAACGGCAACGCTTCCTGCCAGCTGTAAGTCTGGTGGTTGGCGATAAAGCCGCCCATGTCGATCAGCTCTTTCCAGTTGGTGAAAGTCGCCTTGACCTCGTCCGATTCCCATGACGCATCGCCTTGCAGCAACTGCATGTGGAAATCGAAACCATTGGTGCGCATGTTCATGTAATCGAACCAGCCGCCAGCAGTCCAAAGGAACTTGGTCCCGATTGTATAGCAGGCCCGACCGCTCTCAACGATCTTGGCGCAGTTGGCTTTTTCCTCTTCCCAAGTCGTAGGCTCGGTCAGGCCCAATTCATCAAAGATGTCTTTGCGGTAATAAACACCCCACTGGTAATAGGTGTACGGCACGCCCCACTGCTTGTCGTCGATGGTCATCGCCCCCTTGGTCGAGGCAAGGTTTTCGGCGATCTCGGGCTCGGCCCACAGGTCGGATACGTCTTCGAACAGACCGGCCTCTACATAGGGGCGCATGCGGTTGGCGGCGTACCACGTCGCCACATCAGGCGCGTCGGCGGTCAGAAAATTGCGGATTTGGGTTTTATAGGCTTCGCGGTCGATTACAGTTGTTTCGATGTTCAGATCAGGGTGCTGTTCCTGAAAGCGGCCAATCATACCTTCCATCGCCTCGCGCGGGGCAGGGTTGGACGTGTCGAGGAATATCTTCAGATCCCCGGTCAGTTTCGCATGGGCATCGGCAAAGGCCTGACCCCCCAGCATGGTGGAACCCGCCAACACAGCCAGCATCAGTGATTTTCTAAACGTCATGATTGTCCTCCCAGACAGCTTTCAGGTTTCATTATTTGAAACTTGGTTTTATATATTGAAAACTACATCGCAACCTGCCATGCTTGTCAAGTGGGTTGATGCCACCAAGAGCATCGCCTGCGTTTTTCGGGAGGGGGTCCATATGTCCGGTGACGGTACGGTGGGAAAAGCCATGGATGTGCTGGATCAGGTGGCCGAGTTTGGCCGCCCTGTGCGGTTCGGCGTGCTGCTGGCGGCCAGTCCGTTTCCCAAGGCGACCCTTTACCGGTTCCTGCAAACCCTCACCAACCAGCGCCTGCTGGAATATGACGCTGAACATCAGACCTATACCCTTGGCGTGCGCCTTGTGCGGTTGGCGCATGCCGCCTGGACCCAAAGCAGCCTTGCGCCTATCGCGCGCCCGCATCTGGACAGTTTAAGCGCCAAGATCGGCATGACTGTGCATCTGGCGCAGATGGACAACGGGCAGGTGCTTTATGTCGACAAACGCAACGCTGTGAAACCGATCGAAATGTTCAGTCAGGCGGGCAAGGTCGGCCCGGTCTATTGCACAGGCGTGGGCAAGGCGATGCTGGCATTTCTGCCGGCGACCGAACAGCACCGTGTCCTGACCCAACAAAGCTATCACCGATTTACCGCACAGACCCTTGCAGCACCGGACGCCCTCAAGGCCGAACTTGCCAACATCGTGGCCCGTGGCCATGCCTATGATCGCGAGGAGCACGAGCCGGGTATCATCTGCATCGCGGTGCCGATCCTGAACGGGCGCGACAAGGTGCTGGGCGGGCTGTCGATTACCGGCTCAACCCAAACCACAAATTACGAGAAACTCGACGCGCTGGTTCCGGACTTGCGGGCCGCCGCAACAGCCATCGGTCAACACGCCGAAAGCTGGCGCTTTCCCGGCGATCATCCCCTTCAACAGACAGGAACATGAGGCCATGACAGGTGTCACGCTGAAAAATACCATCAAACGCTATGGGGATGTGCAGGTGATCCACGGGATCGACCTTGTTGTCGAGGATGGCGAGTTTTGCGTCTTTGTAGGCCCCTCGGGCTGCGGTAAATCCACGCTTTTGCGGATGATTGCGGGGTTGGAGGAAACCACCGAAGGCCAGATCAGCATCGGGTCGCGCGACGTAACTCGCGCCGATCCGTCCGAGCGTGGCGTTGCAATGGTGTTCCAGACCTACGCGCTTTACCCGCATATGACGGTGGCCGAAAACATGGGCTTTGGTCTGCGCATGAACGGCGTGCCCAAGGCTGAAATCGCCCGCAAGGTCGGTGCGGCGTCCGACATCCTCAAGCTTGACGAGTACCTGAAACGCAAACCCGCCAACCTGTCGGGGGGCCAACGCCAGCGCGTGGCCATTGGCCGTGCGATTGTGCGCGGGCCGGAAGTTTTCCTGTTTGATGAGCCGCTATCGAACCTTGATGCCGAATTGCGTGTCGAAATGCGCGTGGAAATCGCCCGTCTGCACAAGGAAATCGGCGCCACGATGATCTATGTCACCCATGATCAGGTCGAGGCGATGACACTGGCCGACAAGATCGTGGTGTTGCGCGCAGGCAAGATCGAACAGGTCGGCGCGCCGCTTGAGCTGTACCGTGATCCTGACAACAGGTTTGTGGCAGGCTTCATCGGATCGCCCGCAATGAATTTTCTGAGAGGCACGGTCAAGGGTGGCGCGGTCGAGGTGCCAGCTTTGGGCCGCACCGTAACGCCGCAGGTACAATTGCCGCCGGATGGCACAGCCGTCACCATGGGCCTGCGTCCCGAACATATCGAAGTGCATGCCGGCAAAGGCGCGCTGCACGCGGAACTCTCCGAGGCCTTGGGCGGGGTCAGTTATCTGCACCTCACCACACACAACGGCGAAAAGATCATCGCCGAGGAACGCGGCGACGAGCGTGCCAGCGAAGGCGACACCATCGACATCACCTTTGAGCCGCGCCGCATCATGCTGTTCGATGCGAAATCCGGTCTGCGATTGCGGTAATGCTTTAAGCCTAAAATATTTTAACTTGAAATAAATTGCGAGCTCTCATAGGCTGTTCCTCAACGATCACGTCTTGGGGGACGCTTTGGCACATTCTGATTTTACATCGAACGGGTCCGGCCATGTGGTGATCACAGGCGGCGGCACAGGTGTGGGTGCTGCAATTGCCCAAGCGATAGCAAAAACCGGAACCGCCGTGACAATCATGGGCCGCCGTGAGGCCCCGCTGATTGAACAAAAATTACCCTATCAAATCTGCGATGTGACCGATGCGGGTGCGGTCGCTGTCGCATTTGCCGCTGCCCGCGCCAATGGCGGGCCCATCACGGGGGTCATCGCCAACGCAGGAGCGGCCCATTCCGCGCCCTTCGACAAAATCACCGCGCAAGACATGACCGATATGATGTCGGTGAACGTGACAGGTGTGTTCAACGTCTGGCAAGCGGGTTTGTCAGACATGAAAGCGGCCGGGCAGGGCCGTTTGATTGTGGTAGCCTCCACCGCTGGCCTCAAGGGCTATCCCTATGTCGCGGGCTATGTCGCGGCCAAGCACGCGGTTGTGGGCCTGACCCGCGCGCTGGCGCTGGAGCTGGCGCGCACGGGGATCACGGTGAATGCGATCTGTCCGGGGTTCATCGACACGCCGCTGTTGGAAAAATCTGTGGCGAACATTACCAAAAGCACAGGCAAAACTGCCGACGAGGCCCGCGCGATCCTGCAACGCGCCAGCCCGCAAAACCGCTTTGTCATGACGGACGAAGTCGCCGCCGCAGCCCTCTATTTCTTATCGGACGCAGCAGGCGCGGTGAACGGCCACACGCTGTCCCTGTCGGGGGGTGAAATATGACCGCGTCCAAAGACCGTCTGCGCCTGTGGCTGCGCCTCCTTAAGGTGGTGCGCGGCGTTGAAGCCCGGTTGCGCGACAATCTGCGCACCGATTTCGAGACGACCCTGCCGCGCTTTGATATGCTGGCAGCCCTGTCGCGCCACCCCGACGGGCTGAAAATGAGCCAGCTGTCCGGTGTCTTGCGGGTGTCAAACGGTAACGTGACAGGTATTGCCGACCGTTTGGGGGCCGAGGGGCTGGTGAAACGCATCCCCGTTCCGGGCGACCGCCGCGCCATGACACTGCGCCTGACTGAGGCCGGCCACATCGAATTTGCCCGACAGGCGGCAGCGCATGAAGAGTGGATTGATGAGATGCTACGGGGTGTCAGCGCCGGGGATGCCCGCGCAATGGCGGCCCGGTTACATGCCCTTGCAGAACAAAAGGAAGCCGCCAATGCGTAGCGATGTAAAGCATTTCTTATGTGAAATCGAGGATGGCATTGCCACCGTCCGGCTGGACCGACCCGAGCGTAAAAACCCGTTGACCTTTGACAGCTACGCCGAACTGCGCGACTGGTTTCGCGATCTGGTCTATGCCGATGACGTCGATGTGGTGATCTTTGCCTCCAACGGTGGCAACTTTAGCTCTGGTGGTGATGTCCATGATATCATTGGACCTTTGGTCGGGATGAACATGAAAGACCTGTTGCGCTTTACCCGGATGACCGGCGATCTGGTCAAGGCGATTGTGAACTGCGGCAAGCCGGTGATTGCCGCTGTCGACGGCATCTGTGTCGGTGCGGGTGCTATCATCGCGATGGCATCCGACCTGCGGATTGCCACGCCCGAGGCCAAAACCGCGTTTCTGTTCACCCGCGTCGGTCTGGCGGGCTGCGACATGGGGGCCTGTGCGATCCTGCCGCGTATTATCGGCCAGACACGGGCGGCGGAACTTTTGTATACGGGGCGTTCCATGTCGGCCGATGAAGGCGACCGCTGGGGCTTTTTCAACCGGTTGGTGCCCGCCTCCGATCTGGATGCGGATGCGATGGCACTGGCCAGACAAATTCAGGCTGGTCCGAACTTTGCCCATATGATGACCAAAACCATGCTGGCGCAGGAATGGTCGATGTCGATTGATCAAGCCATCGAGGCGGAAGCGCAGGCACAAGCGATCTGTATGCAAACTGGCGATTTCGAGCGGGCGTATAAGGCGTTTGTTGCAAAACAGCGCCCGGTTTTTAGGGGGGATTGAGCGGTGGCGCGGTCGGATGTGTGTATTTCAGGAACAATGAAGCGGGAGGATTTGACCCATGTCTGACCGGAGTTTTCTGGACTGGCCATTTTTCGAGGCGCGTCACAAGGAACTGGCCGAAGCTTTGGATTTGTGGGCCGCACGTGAACTGGCATCTGTTGATCACAGCGATACCGATGCGGCATGCGAGGCCTTGGTGGCGATGCTGGGCGGCGGTGGATGGTTGCGGCATTCCGGCGCTGAAGCGGGCGAAAAGCTGGATGTGCGCAGTTTGTGTCTGATCCGCGAAACGCTGGCGCGTCATGATGGGTTGGCTGATTTTGCCTTTGCGATGCAAGGGCTTGGCACGGGTGCCATATCGCTTTTCGGCACGGATGAGCAACAAGCGGCATGGTTGCACAAGACCCGTTCGGGTGCGGCGATTTCGGCCTTTGCCCTTACGGAACCGCAATCAGGATCAGATGTTGCAAATTCAACCATGACCGCCACGCGCGATGGTGAAGAATACGTGCTGAGCGGCGAAAAAACATGGATATCCAATGGTGGAATCGCAGATATCTACACGGTCTTTGCCCGCACCGGCGAGGCCCCTGGCGCACGTGGGTTGAGCGCGTTTATCGTGCCTGCCGACACTGCTGGACTAGATGTGGTTGAGCGACTGCATGTGATGGCACCGCACCCGTTGGCGCGCTTGAAATTCAGCGATTGCCGTGTGCCCATATCCGCGATGATTGGTGAGCCGGGCAAGGGCTTTGGCATCGCCATGTCCGTTCTTGATGTCTTCAGGTCCACTGTCGCAGCAGCAGCCCTCGGGTTCGCGCGCAGGGCTCTGGATGAGGCAGTATCACGGGTGAATACCCGCCAAGTCCAAGGTGCGCCCTTGGCCGATTTGCAGATGGTGCAGGGCCGCATTGCCGATATGGCCGTAGACGTGGATGCCAGCGCCTTACTGATTTACCGCGCGGCCTGGGCCAAGGATATGGGCGCACCCCGTGTGACCCGCGAGGCGGCGATGGCCAAGCTGTTTGCCACCGATCATGCGCAACAGGTCATTGATATGGCAGTGCAACTGCATGGCGGTGACGGTGTGCGCAGCGGTGAAGTGGTAGAGCGGTTGTACCGTGAAATCCGCGCCTTGCGCATCTATGAGGGCGCGTCCGATGTGCAACGTGTTGTCATCGCGCGGCAGGTTTTGGGGGGTGCGTTATGACGCTTTTTACATCAGCACACAGCGATACGTTTTCGCGTGATAACCTGCCGTCGCAAGACATGTGGCCCGATTTCCTGCTTGCGGGGTTCGACTATCCAGAGCGCTTGAACGTCGGTGCTGAACTTACTGATAAGATGGTGGAAAACGGTTTTGGCGACCATACCGCACTGATCGGAAACGGGCGGCGGCGGACCTATAAGGAGTTGACCGACTGGACCAATAAACTGGCGCGTGCCTTGGTCGAAAACCTAGGTATTGAACCGGGCAACCGCGTGCTGATCCGCTCCGCCAACAATCCCGCGATGGTGGCGTGTTGGCTGGCGGCGACCAAAGCCGGTGCTGTGGTGGTCAATACCATGCCGATGCTGCGCGCCGGTGAATTGAGTGCCATCATCGACAAGGCCGAGATCAGCCATGCACTGTGCGATACAAGGTTGATGGACGAGATGGCGACCTGTGCCAAATCATCGAGCTTCCTCAGGACCGTTGTGGGCTTTGACGGCACCATGAACCACGATGCTGAACTGGACCGGTTGGCCCTTGAAAAGCCGGTAAAATTTGCGACCGTGCAGACCGCGCAAGACGATGTCGCACTGCTGGGGTTTACGTCCGGCACCACGGGTGATCCCAAGGCGACGATGCATTTCCACCGCGATTTGTTGATCATTGCCGATGGTTATGCCCGCGAAGTGTTGGGGGTGACGCCCGAGGATGTGTTTGTAGGCTCGCCGCCACTGGCTTTCACTTTCGGGCTTGGCGGTTTGGCGATTTTTCCGTTGCGGTTCGGGGCGGCGGCCACATTGCTGGAAACTGCAAGTCCGCCAAATATGATTGAAATCATTGAGAAATATAAAGCGACTGTGTGCTTCACCGCGCCGACAGCTTATAGGGCGATGCTGCAAGCGATGGAATACGGGGCCGATCTTTCGTCCTTGCGCGCGGCGGTGTCTGCGGGCGAAACGCTGCCCGCACCAGTCTATCATGACTGGCAGCAAAAGACCGGCAAGCCGATGCTGGACGGGATCGGTGCGACCGAAATGTTGCATATTTTTATCTCGAACAGGTTTGATGATCACAAGGCCGCCTGCACGGGCAAACCTGTGTCCGGCTACGAGGCCAAGGTGATTGACGAAGCGGGGGATGAAGTACCGCGCGGCACCATCGGCAGACTTGCTGTGCGGGGCCCGACGGGGTGCCGGTATCTGGCCGATGACCGCCAAGCGAAATACGTCAAAGACGGATGGAACATTACCGGCGACAGCTTTGTCATGGACGATGACGGCTACCTGCATTTTGCCGCGCGTAATGACGATATGATCGTCTCTGCGGGCTATAATATCGCCGGTCCCGAGGTTGAAGCGGCACTGCTGAGCCATCCCTTTGTCAGTGAATGTGGCGTGGTTGCCGCCCCAGACGAGGCGCGGGGATCAATCGTTCAAGCCCATGTTGTTCTGGTTGAGGGTACGCCAAAAGATTACAATACAATCAAAGTCTTGCAGGACCATGTTAAGGCGAAAATCGCACCCTACAAGTACCCCCGCGAGATCAAGTTTATTGACGCCTTGCCAAAGACGGCCACTGGAAAGGTCCAGCGGTTTGCCTTGAGGGAAAAACCATGAGCACTTTCGAGGATGCCGCAAAAGGCGCAAAGATGGATTTTGCCAAGGACATGTCCTATGGCGATTATCTGGGGTTGGATGCCATCCTGACTGCGCAGCATCCACAAAGTGACGCGCATGACGAGATGCTGTTTATCGTGCAGCATCAGACATCCGAGTTGTGGATGCGTTTGGCCATTCATGAACTTCAGGCTGCCCGTAACGTGATGTTAAGCGGTGATTTGCAATCGGCGTTCAAGATGCTGTCCCGCGTCGCCTGTATCTTTGAGCAACTCAACAACGCATGGGATGTGCTGCGCACGATGACCCCGTCGGAATACACCGCGTTTCGCCCCTCGCTTGGCAATTCATCGGGATTTCAGTCGCACCAATACCGCCTTGTCGAATACCTGCTGGGCAACCGGAACAGGGCGCTGACCAAGCTGCATGAGCACACGCCCGAACCGCATGCGGCATTGTTGGCAGAGATGGAAAAACCAAGCCTCTATCAGGTCGCCATCGGAATTTTATGCAAACGGCTGGATGTGGATGATCTGTCAGGCACACCGGAGCCCAAAGCATGGGAGGCAAACCGTGCTATTCAGGATCTATGGCAGCGGGTTTATGAGTTCCCCGCAACCCATTGGGAACTTTATGAATTGGCGGAAAAGCTGGTGGATCTGGAGGATTATTTCCGACGCTGGCGTTTCAATCATGTGACCACGGTTGAACGCATCATCGGCTTCAAGCGTGGCACGGGTGGCACAGGCGGTGTGAGTTATCTCAAGAAAATGCTTGAGGTCGAATTATTCCCGGAATTATGGCACGTTAGAGGAGCCTTGTAAGTGGCTGATATATTGAGAAAAGAAGCGTTTATCATTCCCGAGGGGATGATCTATCTCGACGGTAATTCGCTGGGTCCGATGCCACGCGGCGTGCCAGAGCGCGTGACAGCAATGTTGACCGACGAATGGTCACAGATGTTGATCAAGGGTTGGAACAAGGCGGGATGGATGGCGCTGCCCGAACGGATCGGCAACAAGGTTGCTGCCTTGATCGGTGCGCCGGATGGCTCGGTTGTGATGGGCGACACCCTGTCGATCAAGGTGTTTCAGGCGTTGGCTTCTGCGGTGAAAATGGTGCCGGAACGGCGCGTGATCCTGTCGGACAAGGGCAACTTTCCCAGCGACCTTTATATCGCCGAAGGTTTGGTGGGGCTGCTCGGGCAAGGCTATGAGCTTCGCATTGTGGCGCCTGCGGATGTGGCGGGTGCGATCACCGATGACGTGGCAGTTGTGATGCTGACAGAGGTTGATTACCGCTCTGGCCGCAAGCACGATATGACGGCGATCACCAAAGCGGCGCATGATAATGGCTCGGTGATGGTCTGGGATCTGGCTCATTCGGCGGGGGCAATCCCTGTCGATCTGCAAGGGTCAAAGTGCGAATTTGCGGTGGGCTGTACCTATAAGTACTTCAACGGCGGTCCGGGTGCGCCTGCGTTCATCTATGTCCGGCCCGATCTGGCCGACAGTGTTCAACCAGCACTCAGCGGTTGGCTGGGACATCGGCAACCCTTTGACTTTGAAATCAATTATACACCAGCCAAGGGAATCGAGCGAATGCGCGTCGGCACCCCGCCGATTATCCAGATGGCTGCGTTGGAGGTCGCGATGGAGGTTTGGGAGGGCATTGATATGGGCGATCTGCGCGCGGAATCGGTGGCGTTGCAAGAACAGTTTATCGAGGAAATCGAGGCGCAGGTGCCGCAGCTTACCCTGGCCAGCCCGCGTGATAGTGCTGTTCGAGGCTCACAGGTGTCCTTCCAGTTCGAACACGGCTTTGCGGCGATGCAGGCGCTGATCGACCGCGACGTGATCGGCGATTTCCGCGCGCCTGATATCATGCGGTTCGGCTTCACGCCGCTCTATCTGGACGCAAATGATGTGAGCAAAGCGGTGGCTGTGATCAAGGACGTGATGGACAACAAACTGTGGGACAATGACGCCTACAAAATCCGTGGGCGCGTGACCTGAGGCAGCAAGGAAAACACTATGACACATCGCATTATTCAACCCCAGGGATGGGCACCCGCCAAGGGCTATGCCAACGGCATGCTAAGTTCGGACGGGCATCTGTTTGTCGGCGGCCAGATCGGCTGGACCGCTGACCAGACGTTTCAAGCGCATGATTTTATCGGCCAGATGAAACAGGCGCTGCTGAATATCCGTGCTGTGGTCGAGGCCGCAGGGGGCACCCCCGAAGACATCATGCGCCTGACATGGTACGTGACCGACAAGGCCGAATATCTGGCGGCACAGGCCGACGTGGGCCGTGCCTACCGCGAGGTGATGGGGCGGCATTTTCCGGCGATGGCGATGGTCGTAGTCGCGGCCTTGATCGAGGACGAGGCAAAGGTCGAAATCGAAGCGACAGCGGTGATATCTTCAAAAAGGGCGATCCTCTAAACGTCTAAAAATACCGTTTCATCCGGGCCTTGCAGGTGGATATTAAAGCAATAGGCCAGATTTTCGTCCGGATACGCCAATAAGGTTCTGACGCGGCTTTTATCGTTGATACCTGCCAGAACCGGATCATCGGCATTTGCCGCCTCATCCGCGAAATACACCCGTGTGTGCAGGCCAATATTAATGCCACGCGCAACGATCCATAGCGTGATATGAGGCGCCTGCATCCCGCCCGATGGCCACGCCACCGCACCGGGTTTTAGCGTTTCGAACCGGAATGCGCCCGTATCCGCATCACAGGCACAGCGACCAAATCCGCCAAAATGCGGATCAGCCCCCATCGCGCCCGCATAGAGCCCGTTTGCATCCGCCTGCCATACCTCGACCATCGCATCGCGCAGGGGGTCGCCATTGCCGTCGAACACCTGACCAAACAGCGTGATCCGCGTGCCTGCCGCATCACCCGTGATCATCCGTGCGCCGATATCATGTACAGTGACACCCGCGAGCCCCGCAAAATTCGGGGTGCAGCCGATATGCACATAAGGTCCGGCGGTCTGGCTTGCGGTCTCTGGCAGTTCCGCCATCACATCCCCTCGCTCCGGTTCTCAAACAGGGTCTGGTGCCGTCCGCGCAGGGTGATGTCAAAGCGGTAGGCCCGCGCATCCATCGGCACGGTTCGCGCCATATCAAGCGGTGCCACCAGACGCGCCACCGCCGCTTTGTCTGCGATACTGCGCACAATCGGGCACAGCGGGATCAGCGGATCACCCTCGAAATACATCTGCGTGATCAGGCGTTGGGCAAAACTTGTGCCAAACACGCTGAAATGGATATGCGCAGGCCGCCAGTCGTTCGGTCCATTGGGCCAAGGGTAGGGGCCGGGGTGCACCGTGCGAAACTCATAAGCGCCATCCGCGTCCGTGATCACCCGCCCGCAGCCGCCAAAATTCGGATCAAGCGGCGCGATATAGCCTTCCTTGGCATGGCGATAGCGCCCGCCTGCGTTGGCCTGCCAGACTTCAATCAAAGCGCCAGATACGGGCCTGCCAAACTGGTCCTGCACACGGCCATGCACGATGATGCGCGGGCCGATGGCCGACTGCCCGCTGCTCGCAAAGTTATGCAACAGGTCCGCGTCGAGCGGTCCGAGAATGTCGTGACCAAATACCGGACCGCTTTCCTCGCTTACCGTGGTGGGAAATGAAATCGGTCTTGATTGCGGACTGCGCAACAGCGACGATTTATAGTCCGGGTGAAAGGCGCGCGGATGCTGGCTGTGGTCGCGGGGCAGGTATCCTTTGGGGGCTTCAGCATCAGACATCAGTAGGGCAACCCGACATAGTTTTCCGCCATCGCCTTTTGTGCGGCGTCATTGGTGCGCAGGAAATCCAGCTCGGCGGTTTGCATCCGCAGATCAAACTCCGACTGGTCGGGAAACCGGTGCATCAGTGACGAAAACCACCATGAAAACCGCTCCGCTTTCCAGACGCGGGCAAGGGCGTGTTCCGAATAATGATCAAGGCCCTCTGCATCCCCGTCGCCATACCATGCCTTCAGCCCTTGGTAGAGGTAATGCACATCGGACGCGGCGGTGTTCAGCCCCTTGGCCCCGGTCGGCGGCACGATATGGGCGGCATCACCGCATAAAAACAAACGGCCCCAGCGCATCGGTTCGGTCACAAACGACCGCAACGGCGCGATGGATTTCTCGATCGTCGGACCCGTCACCAGCGCTTCGGCCACCTCGCAAGGCAGGCGGCGTTTCAACTCGTCCCAGAACTGTGTATCGGTCCAATCCTCTATACGGTCGGCCATCGAGCATTGCACATAATACCGGCTGAGGCTGGCATGGCGCATCGAGCACAAGGCAAAACCGCGTGGCGAATTGGCATAGATCAGCTCGGGGTTGACGGGGGGCGTTTCCGACAACACCCCGAGCCAGCCAAAAGGATAGACCTTTTCGTACTCGCGCCGCACGTCTTCGGGGATAGTTTTGCGGCTGACACCGTGAAAGCCGTCACAGCCCGCGACAAAATCGCATCTGATCTCATGTGCGGCACCGCCTGTGACATAGCGAACAAGCGGCGCATCCGTATCCGCGCCCTCTATCACCACGTCCTCGACGTTAAACACCGTGCGCGCACCCGCCGCTGCACGCGCATCATACAAATCCCGGGTTACTTCGGTCTGGCCGTATACCATCACGGGCGTTCCGGTGTGGTGGGCAAAATCAACCCGAAACATGGTGTCGCCATAAGCAATCAGGGTGCCGTCATGGCTGAGCCCTTCGGCCCGCATACGGGCACCCACGCCAGCCTCGGTCAGCAGGTCCACCATGCCCTGTTCCAAGACACCTGCGCGGATACGGCCCAGTACATAGTCGCGGGTTTTGCGCTCCAGTACCACGGCATCCACACCGGTCCGGTGCAGCAATTGACCCAGCAAAAGCCCGGACGGCCCGCCGCCAATGATCACAACCTGGGTACGCATGTGTTCTCCCGATTTTGAGAGCAAGTTACTTTAATTTTCACCCAAGGCCAGACTTAACCTGACGTAGGGGGGCAAAGGCTTTTTCCATCGGGCAGGGCTTTGAGGCCCTAACGAAGCATGTACCACAAATAAGACCCCGTCACTTTCGCGACAGGGCCAGACAGTACTGAAAAAGGGGGTCGGATAATTTTGCAGGTTACACCGCGATCTTGCCACCACCTTGCTTGGTGATCACCACGACCGCTGGGCGCGGGGGCATCTTGGCGTCAAAATCGGGCCAACGGGTGGCGGGGTCTTCAAACGTGCTTTCGCGCTCGAAACCCACCAGATCCTTGGTCCCGTCCGTGCCCGGATGCTGGACCGCGAGAAACAATGTCTCGCCGTCATCTGTGAAATACGGCCCGCACATTTCACCGCCTACAGGGCAGCGGAAAAACAGCTTGGAGGTGCCGCGTGCCTCGCCTTCGGTCTCGAGCGCATAAAGCCCGTCGGATTTGCCGGTCTTGCCCCAGCTTCCACCCTGATCGGTCGAAATCCAAAGCCGCCCGTCCGCGTCAAATGCGCAGTTGTCCGGTGATCCGAACCAGCCGTTCTCGGATGTCTCGGGGTTCCATTGTGCGCCGACCTCGGCCAGTGACGGATCACCGCATTTGACCAAAATCGACCAGGTGCCGGAGGTTGCCGCATGGTTGCCGCCGTCTTCCTTGATCTCGATAATATGACCAAAGTTGCTTTCCGCGCGCGGGTTGGCCGCGTTGGTTTCGGTGCGTTTGTCGTTGTTGGTCAACATGATATAGGCCGTCCCGTCGCCGCGCGGCTGCGCATCCTCGGGGCGGTCCATCGGGGTGGCCCCCAGCATGTCGGCCGCGATGCGCGTGCCTATCAGCACATCGCCCTGATCGTTGAACCCGTTTTCCGCCGTCAGTGGCCCATTGCCATGCACCAGCGGCAGCCATGCGATGGTGCCGTCCTCGTCAAAACGCGCGACATACAGCGTGCCGTCGCTCAAAAGTGCTGAATTGGCGGCGCGGTCGTCGGACACTGTGCCGCCTGAGACATATTTGTACTGGTAATCAAAGCGGTTGTCGTCGCCCATATAGATCACCAGCTTGCCATCTGAGGACACGGTCGTCTCGGCACCTTCGTGACGGAAACGGCCAAGGGCAGTATGCTTGACGGGGGTGGACGTCGGGTCCATCGGGTCGACCTCGACAACCCAGCCGAATTTGTTGGGCATGTTGGGCTCTTTGTCGATGTTGAAGCGGTCGTATTGGCGGCCCCACGCGTACCACATGCCAGGCACACCGTAGCGGTCCATCTGTGCGGCCTCGGGCTGTGCAGTCAGGTCAGGCTTGCCATCCGCATCAAGCGTATCGGTCCAGAAATAGCCGTGAAAATTCTCCTCGGCCATCAGCCATGTACCCCAGGGTGTCAGACCGCCCGCACAGTTGTTCAGCGTGCCGATGACATTGAGGCCCGCAGGATCATCATTGGTTTTCATCCGTGTGTGACCTGCCGCAGGCCCGCTGAGGGTCATCGCAGTGTCCAGTGGTGTGATCCGGCGGTTCATCTTGCCGTCACGTACGACCTGCCACGCATTGTTGCTGTCGCGGGCAATCTCGACCACGGATCCGCCATGTGCGGCCATCTCGATGTCGATGAGTTCAGGCGTCATGCCGGCAAATTCATCTTTGTCCTGACGCGGCATGCCCGGAAACATCACCTCTTCGTTGGTGTATTCGTGGTTCACACAAAGCAAACCGCGCGTGCCTTCGGCGTTCAGCGGGACAAAGCCCACATAATCGTTGTTGTAACCAAACTGTTTCAACTGGGCGGCGGCGGTCTGGTTCATCACATCGAAGTCCGGCGCATCGGCGGTGATCGGATCACCCCAGCGCAGCAAAACCTGCGCGTCATAACCGTCTGCAACATGGTGGGTCTCGTCGTTGCCCCATGCCAGCTCGTCAAACACATAGCGGCTGGCCGTCTGTCCGGCGGCCTGCGTCTTGTTCGGCGCGATCAGGGCGGCGGTGCCGAAGAGGGCCGTCGTCGCCGACACACCCAGCATCCCGCGCAGGATATCGCGGCGGCCGTAGCGCGTGTTGATCACATCGCCGATGGTGCGGCCAAGGTTGGGGTTTGTTGGGATATCGTCAAACGCTTCAAACGCTTCGGCTTTGTTCCCGATCGAGGGATCATTCATAATGTCGCGACGTGTCATGGCAGCTTCCTTGCTGGTGGCTTGGGTCATGCCTTTTTTGGCGTGAGTCTGTCACAGGTTTATGACGGATCGCATACAGATTTATGACAATAGGGCCGGCCGGATTTCTTGCAAGCGATGTGCCGTGTTACTTTGCTTGCCACAAGAGCCAATGACGATGCTATACCGACGTCATACCGACACTGGCAGGTGCGCGTCAGGCCAGTACTGTGATACCTCTGAACGGCGCCTGTCTCATGGTGTCCTGACGTGAACTTCGTTACGCTGGGGTCGCGCCGTATCAAAAAGACTATTGAGCGGCTGCCCTTTGCCGTGCTTGGGCAGAACGTAATCGACGTCGAGACATCAGGAACATCGAAATTATTCAAGCCGTACGCATTCTTTTGAGAAAGATGGCACAAGAATTGCAGTGATCGGACAAGCGTATCCTTTTGCATGCACAGGCATTCCGGGCTGGATGTTTCCCGAATATACCCTTGGCATCCGTGATGCGCATACGCAAAAGATTGTCGATGAAGTGCGAAGCAAAGGGGCGGAACTGGTTGTCTGTCTCAGCCAGAATGGCTTTGCTGTGGACCAAAAAATGGCCGGAATTGTCACGGGGATTGACGTGATCCTGTCGGGGCATTCCCATGACCCGCTGCCGGAACCTGTGCTGGTGGGGCAGACCTATATCATCGCTTCGGGGTCGCACGGCAAGTTTGTGTATTGTGTCGATCTGGGCGTGCGGGACGGAAGGATTATGCGGATCCGGCACAAGCTGATCCCGACTTTCAGTGATCTGATCACGCCTGACGGATATGACGCTGCTGTCTTCGGGCGCGCTGATTGATCCTGCGCGCAGTTACGTTGTGGCGGGCTGGGCTTCGGTCGATGAGAAACCCCAAGGGCCGCCAATCTGGGATGTGGTGGAACGCCACATCGGGCGGACGATTTCAGGCGCAACGGGAGGCGGTGTGATCCCCGAATGAGTAGCGGTTATTACATTAAGAAGTATCTGCAACTAAATGATTATTATTTATAAAATAGGAATTTGGAAATTTGACATTGGCACGGTCATTCCCCCGCACCGCCACAAAATATAACCTCAGACGTCGTCCGTCGGTACAGAATCTTTGGCTAAATTCCCAATGATCGCGGCTTGATCTTGCTGCCCCCCTTGAACCCCTAATCCACCGAGACTAATCTCTGGGTAAGGTTTTTGCGGGTATGGTCCCGCGAACGGCAATTCAGGCAGGCATATATGAACGATCCCATCGACACCTATATGAACACGCTCGTGCCCATGGTGGTTGAACAAACCAGCCGTGGCGAACGGGCTTACGATATCTTTTCACGGCTTCTCAAAGAGCGGATAATTTTTGTGAACGGCCCGATTCACAGCGGTATGAGCCATCTCATCGTGGCGCAGTTGCTGCATCTCGAAGCTGAAAACCCGTCCAAGGAAATCAGCATGTATGTCAATTCGCCCGGTGGCGAGGTGACGGCGGGCCTGTCGATTTATGACACGATGCAGTACATCAAGCCCAAGGTTTCCACGCTGATCTGCGGTATGGCGGCATCTATGGGGTCGCTGATTGCGATTGGCGGCGAGAAGGGGATGCGCTTTGCGCTGCCCAATGCCGAGGTGATGATCCACCAGCCCTCTGGCGGGTCACAAGGCAAGGCCGAGGATATTCTGATTTCCGCCCGCCACATCGAAAAGACCCGCGAGCGGATGTATCATCTGTACGTCAAACATTCCGGTCAATCGCTGGAAACCGTTCAAAAAGCGCTGGACCGTGATTTGTGGATGACGCCCGAAGAAGCCAAGGAATGGGGCCATATCGACGAGATCGTCGAGAGCCGCGGCAAGGCAGACGATCCTGACAAGCCGAAAAAGGGCAAGAAGGACAAATAAAAACCGATCCCGGCGCTGTGATGCTGATTGCTTGATTTTGCGATTGTAGCGTCGGGGGCACTGGCCTAGAGTTGAGGCCAAATCGCAGCGTCCCGCTTGGGGCGACACTTAAAACGATGACCTGAAAGGGTTAACATGGCGAATTCTTCCGGCGGCGACAGCAAAAACACCCTCTATTGCAGCTTTTGCGGCAAGAGCCAGCACGAGGTGCGCAAACTGATTGCGGGGCCGACCGTGTTCATCTGTGATGAATGTGTCGAGCTGTGCATGGACATCATTCGCGAGGAAACCAAGGCGTCCGGGCTGAAATCAACGGATGGCGTGCCGACCCCCAAGGACATCTGCGATGTCTTGGACGATTATGTAATCGGTCAGGCCAAAGCGAAAAGAGTGCTCTCTGTGGCGGTGCACAACCATTACAAGCGCCTCAATCACGCCCAGAAGGGCGGCGATATCGAACTGGCAAAGTCCAACATTCTGTTGATCGGCCCAACCGGTTGCGGAAAGACGTTGCTGGCGCAGACGCTGGCGCGGATACTGGATGTGCCCTTTACGATGGCCGATGCGACCACGCTGACCGAGGCGGGGTATGTTGGTGAGGATGTCGAAAACATCATCCTCAAGCTGCTGCAATCGTCCGAATACAACGTCGAGAAAGCACAGCGCGGCATCGTCTACATCGACGAAGTTGATAAAATTACCCGCAAATCCGAAAACCCCTCGATCACCCGCGATGTGTCGGGTGAGGGCGTACAGCAGGCGCTGCTCAAGCTGATGGAGGGCACGGTCGCGTCTGTGCCGCCCCAGGGCGGACGCAAGCATCCACAGCAGGAATTCCTGCAAGTGGACACGACAAACATCCTGTTCATTTGCGGCGGTGCCTTTGCCGGGCTTGACCGGATCATTGCCGCGCGTAACAAAGGGTCGGCGATGGGATTTGGCGCGGATGTGCGCGACAAGGAAGCCCGTGGCGTCGGCGAGATTTTCCAGGATCTTGAACCGGAAGATTTGCTGAAATTCGGGTTGATCCCGGAATTTGTCGGGCGTTTGCCGGTTTTGGCAACGCTTGAAGATCTGGATCAGGACGCATTGGTGACGATCCTGACGCAGCCCAAGAATGCGCTGGTCAAACAATACCAACGCCTGTTCGAGATCGAAGACACCACACTGACCTTTACCGACGACGCCCTGACCGCGATTGCGAAACGTGCGATTGAACGGAAAACCGGTGCGCGTGGTTTGCGTTCGATCCTCGAAGATATCTTGCTCAATACAATGTTCGATCTGCCCGGTATGGACAGCGTTACCGAAGTTGTCGTGAACGAAGAGGCGGTGATGTCGGATGCGCAGCCTTTGATGATCCATGCGGACGCAGAAAAAGAGCCTGCAACAGCAAGTTAAGGCAATGCTTACGATAGAACGAGAAAAAGGCGGGCTGATTGGCCTGCCTTTTTTGGTTGGACAGAGGGCCGCAGATGACCATCAAGCGCATCCACTCGGGTGGTGAGTATGAGCCGAAAATCGGCTATTGCCGTGCGGTTGTTGCGGGCGGATTTGTGCATGTCGCGGGAACCGTGGGGCAGGGCGCGGATGTTGTGACGCAGTGCCGTGCGGCGTTGGACATTATTAAAACCGCATTGGAAGCTGCGGGCACAGACATGGCGCATGTGGTGCGCGTGACCTATATGCTGCCCGACCGGACCGAATTTGAACCGTGCTGGCCTGTGTTGTCAGAGGTGTTCGGGGCAAACCCGCCAGCGGCGACAATGATCGAATGTGGCTTGATCGACCCGAAATACCGGATCGAAATCGAAGTCACCGCCGTGATGCCGGATCAGGGTTAAACCACTTCCTCGAATTTTTCACCCAAGCGTGTACTCACGTCATCGCGGTCCAGAGATTTCCACTTGGTTTTGCTGGATTTGATAAATCCCGCATCCGCCAGATCCTTTTGCAGCGCCGGCATGTCCAATTCCCCCATCCACAACCGTGATTTGGCCCGACCCATGGGTTTCCACGAGCGTGTGAGCCGGGTCAGCATCACCGCATCGATATCTGCGAATGATTTCAGGTGACGCTGCAATTGTTCCGTCGCACCCGAGGGGCGGCGCACGACGATAGCAACCTGTTGATCCGCTTGCGCCACCATCGCCAGCAGATGCAGTGCCGAGCCTTCGGCGGCAATGATATGGCGTGCTGCCTTGTAGGTCTCGATCTGCGCAGTGAGATCATGCTTTTGCGGATGATAAATCGCGTACCCCTGTTTTTCCAGGTAGGCTTCAAGCTCTGCCTCGCCAATCAGATTGCCACGCCCATCGGGAAGCTGGCTGCGGCTGATATAGAGCTTTTCAGGGCCTTTTGCTTTGATATCCTTGGCGAAATTGCGTGCGATAGCGTCGCGGTAGTTTTGCGTCCCCTCAATCAGCGACCCCAGACCAAAGCCCTGACCCGGGACAATCAGACGCTCGACCCGCGCGGGTGCATCCAGACAGACTACAGGCGCATCCGTGCCCATCAGCGTTACAAATTCATGCTGGAAGGCATGTACTTCGCTGCCGTTGCGGGGCCGTTTGGGGGCGAAAAGAATGCCATCAATGGGTGTGTCAGGATTGTCGAGCGCCCAGAGCCGCGCGGTGCTTTCCACCAGAAAATGACCAAAATGCATCCAGAGGAGCCCACCCCAGAGCCATGTTCCTTTACGCACTGCCAGATCGCCCTCGGGCATCTTGGGTTGAACCGTTAATGCCCGTCCGTTGCGCCACAGCGCGCCCGCACTACAATAGCTGCCATCGGCATGCAACACGCCCGCTTCCTGCACAAAACTCTGCTCGCTTGGCGGTACGACGATGGCGTTTTCCAAGGTCTGCTTTTCGGTCGCCCACCCGCTGTCGGTGACGGGTGGTGACATGCTGGCGTCGAATGTGCAGGTCCAGACATGGCGGGTGCAATGGCCTGTCACTTTCGTGAAACCGGCTTTTTCAAGGATAGATTTACATTCGCGCATACCCTCGACGCCGTAGGCTTCGGGGTGAAATTCGATCACTACGGCGCGGACGCCATCAAGTGACGCATGGCGCAGAAATTCCAGCTCACCGCCTTCGATGTCCATCAACAGGACATCCGGCTTAAAATCCTCATGGATTTTTGCATAATCAGCGGTGGGGACATCAACCTGCGTGGTGGCGCGGCGGTCTGTGTCGATCAGGGACGACCCGAGGTATGAATTGCGGATGTGAAATGTCATGGTTTGCGGCGCATCCGGTGCGCTGATCAACACCTCGTTGCGCACTTCGATGCGGTCGCCGAGATCATTCAGCGCATAAAGCGCGTTGATATGTTCGATCAGGTTCGGGTTGGCCTCAAAGGATAACACCTTGTCAGGATTGCCGTTTTTTGCCGCAATCGCACCCACAAGCCCCAGACCCGCGCCCAGTTCGAGCACGTGATCGCCCTTGCGGATCACATGCAAGGCCCCCGCGATTTCCTGTCCCTCATAGCGCGCGGCATTGATCCGTTCCGCACGCTCGGGGGTCATCATCGGGCTGTCGGGAACTTTGACACCATGACATTCCGCCACATGGGACGCAGCATGGGTGGCCACGCCTGTGGTCTGGACGGATTGTTTCTTGGGTTTGGCGGCCATTGTCATTGTCTCCGTTTTGGAAACATTAAGCGGGCGGGGTTAACAGGAAAAGGGGGTATCCCGTAAAACTGCATGGACTTTTAGACATAGGAGTCTTTGCTGCAACACATGGCCGCACTGGACGCCGCACCGCCCATGGTGCATAAGAATTCCAACTGATGCGGAGACCTTTGATGGGCATTCTCAAGACAATTACACGCGCACTCACCTGGTGGGATGGCCAGACGCTGAACACGCAACTGTTTACATGGCGCAAGGGCATCAAAGTGGGCGAGGATGATCAGGGTAACATCTATTACCACAATGCCGATGACAGCAAACGCTGGGTGATTTTCAACGGTGAAATGGAAGCCAGCCGGATCAGCCCCGAGTGGCACGGCTGGATGCACCATACGTGGAACGAGACGCCTGTCGACAAGCCGATGGTGCATAAGAAATGGGAAAAGCCCCATATCGAGAACCTGACCGGGACACCACTGGCCTATGCGCCTGCGGGATCAATCCGGCAGGCCAAGCCCAAGGACCGTTCCGATTATGAGGCATGGAGCCCGAAATAAGTGAATAACGTATGTAAATCACTGGTACTGATGTCTTTGTTGGCAACGCCCTTGGCGGCAGAACAGGTGACATCCGCACCGGGCGGGGTTTTGCGGGTGCTTGATAAAACATCGAGTCATACAACCGATCTTGAGATGATATCCGGGCAATCTGCGAACGTCGGCAATCTGCAAATCGTGATGTCAGAGTGTCGATATCCTGTCGGTAATCCGGCGGGAAATGCCTATGCCGAACTCGAGATTTCCGAAAAAGGCAAAGAGGGCACTGTGTTCAGCGGCTGGATGATTGCGTCAGCCCCCGCGTTGTCAGCAATGGAACACCGGCGTTACGATATCTGGGTCATGCGCTGCACCACATCTTGAAATGACGCATGGGGTGGTGCGGTGAAATCTGCTGCGCCTGATTTTGCCTCATGGAGTTGCGCATGATAGGCGGAACGGGATATCTCCACAGCCCCGAGTGACGCCAGATGTTCGGTTAAAAACTGCGTATCAAACAAGGTAAACCCTGCGGTTTTCAAGCGGTCCACCAGAACAGCAAGTGCCATTTTGGAGGCGTTGGTGCGCCGCGAGAACATGCTTTCGCCAAAAAACGCCGTGCCGAGCGTGACGCCATAAACACCACCAACCAGCGTTGTGTCCTCCCATATCTCGACTGAATGGGCATGGTTAATTTTGTGCAAGGTTCTGTAAAGGAGCGATATTTCGCGATTGATCCAGGTATCGCTCCGGTCGGCACAGCCCTCGACCACACCTGTAAAATCGCGGTTGATGCTGTGGGTAAAGCCGGTGCGCCGCATATCTTTGATCAAGGACCGCGACAGGTGAAAGCGCTCAAGCGGTAAAACCCCACGGCGGCGCGGATCGACCCAGAAAATCTCGGGATCGTGGCGGTGTTCGGCCATCGGGAAAATGCCGTTGGCATAGCCGTGCAGTAACAGTTCCGGCGTCAGTTCTGGCATTTCAGATTTGGCGTTTCAGATTTGGCACGTCAGATCAGGCATCGCCAAGGTGGGTTTCCAGCCAATGTTCCAGCCAGTGAATGTTGTAGTCGCCAGTTTGTACCGCTTCTTCCTGCAACAAGGCGCGGAAAAGCGGAATGGTTGTGTCCACGCCGTCCACGATCAACTCGCCCAAGGCACGGCTCAGGCGCGCCAAAGCTTCGGGACGGTCACGGCCATGCACGATCAGTTTGCCAATCAGGCTGTCGTAATAGGGCGGGATGCGGTAGCCGTCATAGAGGGCGCTGTCCATGCGCACACCAAGGCCGCCGGGCGCATGATATTGCGTGATCCGGCCCGGGCAAGGTGTGAAGTTTGGCAGTTTTTCCGCGTTGATCCGCACCTCGATGGCGTGGCCGTTGATCTTGAGGTTCTCTTGGGTGAACGACATCTCCATGCCGGACGCGACACGGATTTGCTCGCGCACCAGATCGACGCCAAAGATGCTTTCGGTCACGGGGTGTTCGACTTGCAGACGGGTGTTCATCTCGATGAAATAGAACTCGCCCTTTTCATATAGAAACTCGATTGTCCCTGCGCCGATGTAGTTGATGTCAGCCATGGCATCCGCGCAGACCTTGCCGATGCGCGCGCGCTCTTCCTCAGAAATCGCAGGGCCGGGGGCCTCTTCGAAGACTTTCTGATGGCGGCGTTGCAAGGAACAATCGCGTTCGCCCAAGTGTACCGCACGACCCTTGCCATCGCCAAACACCTGAATTTCGATGTGGCGGGGCGTGGTCAGGTATTTCTCGATATAGACTTCGTCATTGCCAAAGTTCGACTTGCCCTCGGCGCGGGCTGTATGAAAAGCACTTTCCATATCCTTTGCGGTCTGGGCGACTTTCATGCCCTTGCCACCCCCACCAGCCGTGGCTTTGATGATGACGGGATAGCCCATTTCGGCACCGATCTTTTGCGCATCTTCGAGCGTGGCAACGCCACCCTCGGAACCGGGCACACAAGGCACGCCGAGCTTGCGCATGGTTTCCTTCGCAGAAATCTTGTCGCCCATGATGCGGATGTGTTCGGCGGTGGGGCCGATGAAGGTCAGACCGTGGTCCTCGATCACCTGCACAAATCCTGCGTTTTCAGACAGGAAGCCGTATCCGGGGTGGATCGCTTCGGCCCCTGTGATCTCGCAGGCGGCGATGATTGCGGGGATCGACAGGTAGGATTGCTGCGAGGACGGCGGGCCGATGCAGACGGATTCGTCGGCCATGCGCACATGCATTGCATCGCTGTCGGCAGTGGAATGGACGGCAACCGACTGGATGCCCATTTCACGCGCGGCGCGGATCACCCTCAAGGCAATCTCGCCCCGGTTAGCGACAAGTATTTTATTGAACATCTGAACCGCCTTATTCGATGATCACAAGGGGGGCGCCAAATTCGACCGCGTCGCCGTCACCGACGATGATACGTTTGATCGTACCTGCGCGGGGTGCGGGGATATGGTTCATGGTTTTCATGGCTTCGACAATCAGCAAGGTGTCGCCCTCTGCCACAACGCCACCCACGGCGATAAACGGCGGTGCTGTAGGTTCGGCTTGAAGGTAGACAGTGCCGACCATCGGCGATGTCACGGCACCGGGGTGTTCGGCGGGGTCGGCAGGGCCATCTGCCGGTGATGGGGCCATCGCTGCTGACGGGGCTGCGAGCGCGACGGGGGCGGCCTGCATCTGTTGGGGTGCCATGATTTGCTGTGGCGGCTTGCGGCTGACGCGCACATTGAGGCTGTCATCCTCGGCATAATCGCGTTTGACCTGTAGCTCGGTCAGATCGTTTTCATTCAGCAACTCGGCCAATGCGCGGATGAATGCGACATCTGAATCATGGGTGTTTTTCGTCATATTTTCCTCAACCGTATTACGGGCATTGTCTGTGCATGCCCTGCCATTTGGAATGCTTATATGACATGGGGGACGTGGAGGAAAGGTGGCAGTTTCCCCGAGCAGCTGACGCAAATGGCGGACTTACGGCGACCCGCCGGATTTGGTATTTGAAAAAGGGTGAAAATACAAAAGCGCTAGATCGCCAGATATTCCGCGCGCAATTCGGCATTGTTCAGCACTTCGGCGGCTGTGCCGTCAAAAACAATGCCGCCTGTATCCAGAATCACCGCGCGGTCGGCCAGTTTCAGGGCACGGATCGCGTTTTGCTCAACCAGAATGGTGGTGATCCCCTGTTGCTTGATCAGGGCCAGCGTCTTTTCGATCTCGTCCACGATCACGGGGGCCAAACCTTCGTAAGGCTCGTCCAGCAACAATACCTTGATATCGCGGGCCAGCGCACGGGCAATGGCGAGCATCTGCTGTTCGCCACCCGACAGCGTGATGCCTTCTTGGGATTTGCGTTCGCCCAGACGCGGGAACAGGTCATAAATCCGCTCAAGCGACCAGCCGATTGGAGGGGCGATCTGCGCGAGTTTCAGGTTTTCCTCGACCGTGAGACCCGCAATGATGCGGCGGTCTTCGGGCACAAGTGCTATGCCATGGGCGGACGCCTGATGGCTTTTCATGGTATGCAACGGTTTGTGGTCCAGCCAGATTTCGCCCTTGCGTGCCTCGGGTTCGTCAAGACGCGCAATGGCGCGCAGGGTCGATGTCTTGCCCGCGCCGTTACGGCCCAGAAGGGCAAGGATTTCGCCCTCGTGGACGTTAAAGCTGATGCCTTGCACGATATAGCTTTCGCCGTAATAGGCGTGAAGATCCCAGACCGACAGAAATGCGGGGGCAGTTGCGGCGTGGTTGGCGTTCTTATCCATGGTGCTGGTGGTCATATCGTTTGTCCTTCGGCGGGAGTGGAGCAGGGCTCCACTTTACGTGGGCGGTGTAAAGTGGACGCGTCGTCCACGCGTGTCTCAAGCGGCATCCTGACTTTCGCCAAGGTAGGCTTCGCGCACCTTCGGGTGACCCTTGATCTTGTCGGGGGTGTCTTCGACGAGCGGAGTGCCTTGCGCCAGAACGGTAATACGCTCGGCCAGTGAAAAGACCACATGCATGTCATGCTCGATGATCGCGATAGTGATGTCGCGTTCTTCCTTGATCTTTTTCAGCAGGTCGATGGTGTTGTTGGTGTCCGCGCGTGCCATGCCGGCCGTGGGTTCATCCAGCAGCAACAGGCGGGGCTCTTGGCTCAGGCACATCGCAATTTCCAGCCGCCGCTTGTCACCGCGCGACATCGACGCCGCATGCATGTGGCGTTTGTCAGCGAGGTTCATGTCCTCCAGCATGTGTTCGGCTTTGTCGATCACTTCCTTCTGGTGGCGCACTTGCGAAATCGCGTTCAACTGGAAACTGCCATCGCGTTTGGCAAAACAGGGGATCAACATGTTTTCCATCACGGTAAGATCGCCAAAAATCTCGGGGGTCTGGAACACGCGGGAAATGCCCATCTGGTTTATCTCGTAGGGTTTGCGCCCCAGCACCGATTGCCCGTCAAACATCACCGATCCGGTATCCGGGATCAGTTTGCCGACCAGAACATTCAACAGTGTGGATTTACCGGCCCCGTTCGGGCCGATGATCGCATGCACCGTGTTTTCCTCGATATTGAGGTTTACATTCCCCAGAGCCTGAAGGCCCCCGAAGCGTTTTCCGACGTTTTTAACTTCTAGAATTGCCATTGTGTACGCTCCTTTATTCTGCGGGGGTTGTCTTGCCATCTGCGGCATCATCGACCGGCTTTTTGCGGCTGAACAGACGGGCCAGACGTTGGCCACCTTCAACAAGGCCACCGGGCAGGAATATCACGACCAGCATGAAAATCAGGCCGAGTGTCAGATGCCAGCCTTTTCCCACAAAGGGATGAATGATGAACACCATGAAGTCTTCCATCCCTTCAGGCATGAAAGAGAACCAGCCGTGCAGGACATTGTCGTTGATCTTGGCAAAGATGTTTTCGAAATACTTGATCACACCTGCACCGAGCACCGGCCCGATCAAGGTGCCCGCACCGCCAAGGATGGTCATCAGTACAACTTCGCCAGAGGCGGTCCACTGCATACGCTCGGCACCGGCAAGCGGGTCCATTGAGGCCATCAGCCCGCCTGCAAGTCCGGCATACATGCCCGAAATCACGAAGGCGGCCAATGTGTAGGGTTTGCGGTTCAAACCCGTGTAGTTCATCCGCTGCTGGTTCGATTTCACCGCACGCAGCATCATGCCAAAGGGCGAACGGAAGATGCGGATCGCCAGATAGAACATGCCCAGCATGATAATCGCACAGATGTAATAGCCGAACGAGAAATCAAAGCTCCATCCTGCAAGGTCCAGCGTGTAGGTTGATTGCATTTCCTGTCCGAACAGATGCGGAATATTCGGTAATGATGCATCGTGAAAGATTTGCGGGTCCGAATTGTAGACCTGCAAGCCGGTCTCGCCATTGGTGATCGTCGTGCCAAGGAACCGTCCGATCAGGTCGGAATAGGCGATGGCAAATAACATCTGTGCAAAGGCCAGTGTCAGGATCGAAAAGTAGATCCCCGAGCGGCGCAGGGAGATGTAGCCGATCGCCAGCGCAAAAATGCCCGAAACCACGATGGAGAGAAAAATGCCTGGAATGATGTTGTAGCCCAGCAGCTTGAACATCCACACGGCTGAGTATGATCCCACGCCCAGAAAGGCGGCGTGACCAAAGCTGAGGTATCCTGTGAGGCCGAACAGCAGGTTGAACCCGATGGCGAGGATGCCAAAGATCACAAACCGCTGCATCAGGTCGGGATAGCCCGCGTTGAATTGCGCCATGGCGCTGTCCGTTGGAAACGGGTTCAGCAGGAAAGGGGCGGCCAGTGCCATGACCGCAACGATCAAGAGCAGGCGACTATCGCGTTTTTCTAGTCCAAGCATGTCTTATTCCTCCATCACACCTTTGCGGCCCATCAGGCCACGGGGACGTGTCAGCAAGATTACAATTGCAATCAGGTAAATGATGATCTGGTCAATACCGGGGAAGATGTTCTTGACCTCGTTCATCGACGCAAAGCTTTCGAGGATTCCAAGCATGAAACCTGCCAGCACCGCACCGGGCAACGACCCCATGCCGCCGACGACCACAACCACAAAGCTCAGCACCAGAAAATCCATGCCCATGTGGTAGTTAGGCGAATTTATCGGGGCGTACATCACACCTGCCAGTCCTGCCACCGCCGCTGCGATGCCGAACATGATGGTAAAGCGCTTGTCGATATCAATACCCAAAAGGCCCACTGTTTCGCGGTCAGCCATGCCTGCGCGCACAACCATGCCAAAGGTGGTGAACTGCAAAAACGCAAAGACCGCACCGATGATCGCAACAGAGAAGGCGAAATAGACAAGCCGCCAATACGGATAAATCACCGCATTCGGATCCATGCCCAGCAATGCACCAAAGTCAAAGCTGCCGACAAAGGCAGACGGGGCAGGGGTTGGAATTGGGTTTGCGCCGTAGAAGTATTTGATCACTTCTTGCAGAACGATTGCCAGACCGAAAGTGACAAGGATCTGGTCCGCGTGGGGGCGTTTGTAAAAATGCTTGATCAGGCCGCGTTCCATGACAAAGCCGATCAACAGCATCACAGGAATTGCAAACAGGATCGCCAGCGGGACCGACCAGTCGATGATACTTGCACCCACCTCGGGACCAAACCAGCTTTCGACGTAGGGTGTCCTGACCTTCAGAGGATTTCCCAGAAAATCATTTTGCGTCTCGCTCAGCGTAACGGTGCTGAGCGTGAGAATTTTTTGCAGGGTGACAGAGCAAAATGCCCCGATCATGAACAACGCGCCGTGGGCAAAGTTCACCACACCCAGGGTGCCAAAGATCAGTGTCAGACCAAGGGCGATCAACGCATAAGCGGAGCCTTTGTCCAAACCGTTCAGTATTTGAAGAAGAATTGCGTCCATGGTCCCCACCTATTGGAAATTTCAATCAGGCCCGCAGCAAACTCCGGGCGATATGAAAGGGCAGGGCGCGCCGAAACGCGCCCCGCCGGTTTTACAAAGTTGCGCGATTACGCGCCGGGGTTACATTCGCCCAGATCACCACCGGCAAACAGCGGGTGCTCAGGGTCATATTCGACCTGCGCACGTGGCGTGATTTCGACGATTTCCAGTGTGTCGTATTCGTTCGTCGGGTTCTCTTTACCCTTCATAACAAGCACGTCCTTGAAGCACTGGTGGTCTTCGGCGCGGTACAGAACCGGACCGTTGCCCATGCCGTCAAACTCAAAGCCTTCAAGCGCTTCGACAACACCGCAAGGGTTGAAGGTTCCCGCACGCTCGACCGCATCCGCATACAGCAGAGTTTGGACGTAGCAAGTGTGTGCGGAGTTTGATGGCGGACGGCCATACTTTTCACCAAACGATTTGGTGAACGCTTTGGAGCCTTCATCCTGCAACTGCCAGTTCCAGTTCATGGAGCCGATAACGCCTTGCACGTTGGCACCCGCACCAGCGGCCATCAACTCGGAGTACAAAGGCACGACGATTTCGAACTTTTTGCCGTTTACTTCTTTGTTCAACAGGTCGAACTGAACCGCGTTGGTCAGCGAGTTCACCATGTTCCCGCCGTAGTGGTTCAGAACCAGAACATCGGCGCCGGAGTTCAGCACGGGTGCGATGTAGGACGAGAAGTCGGTGCTTGCCAGTGGCGTCAGCACGTTGTTCACAGTTTCCCAACCCATGGCTTCGGTCGAGGCCTGGATTGATTCCTGCTGTGTCCAGCCCCAGTTGTAGTCGGCTGTGAGGTGATAGGCGCGGCGGTCGGTGCCATATGCGCTTTTCAGAACCGGTGCCAAAGCAGCGGCTGACATATAGGCGTTAAAGAAGTGGCGGAAGCCGTTGCGCTTTTTGTCTTTGCCGGTGGTGTCGTTGGCATGTGTCAGACCGGCCATGAAAATCACGCCCGCTTCCTGGCACAGACCCTGAACCGCCACAGCCACGCCGGAGGACGAGCCGCCGTTGATCATCACAGCGCCGTCTTTTTCGATCATCGACTTGGCCGATGCGCGTGCAGCGTCTGACTTGGTCTGGGTGTCGCCGGTCACGAATGTGACTTTCTTGCCCAGGATGCCGTTACCTTTCAGCGCTTTCGAGCTGAATGTGTTCATCAATCCGCCATCGCCTTCACCGTTGAGGTGCTGGACAGCAAGTTCCTGCGCGCGCAACTCGTCCAGGCCTTCTTCGGCATAGGGACCGGTTTGGGGTACGTTAAAGCCCAGTGTGACAGTGTCACCTTGTGGCGCGTTTGTGAAACCTGAATGGCCGTCGGCCCGCAGATACGTCGGCAGTGCAAGACCCGCACCGGCGACGGCGCCGGTTTTGATCAGACCACGACGTGTCAATTTAGAAAATGACATGAATTCCTCCCAATTGTTGAAACTGCGTGCCCACCTCGTTGAATGGACGCACAATGCACAAAGGTGCAAATATCTTATCGCGCGATTTGTGAAAATGGATCAATAAGCCCCTTGATAATCACAACTATTCTGTAAATATCTTCGCAAGGTCAGGGTGTATTCTGTAAACAAAGTGATGTTGCAATGCAGAAACCCGTTGAAATGGCGCGATAATATGAGGGCAAGGCATGGCACGCGAAGCATTGACAGGCAGCCGTATTCGCGAACGCCGCATCATGGCGGGGCAAAAGCAGGCCGATCTGGCACGACAGATCGGGATTTCGGCCAGTTATCTCAACCTGATCGAACATAACCGGCGCAGAATCGGGGGTAAATTACTGCTCGATATTGCCTCTGCCCTCGGGGTCGAGCCGCATGCCCTGACCGAAGGGGCGGAGGCCGCATTGATCGCGACCCTGCGCGAGGCTGCGATGGATGCAGGTCTGACCGGACCGGACGCCGCGCGGGCCGATGAATTTGCAGGCCGCTTTCCGGGATGGGCCGATGTGCTTGCCGGTACACGCCGCAGGATCGCCACGCTGGAACAGACCGTCGAAGCCTTGACCGACCGGCTGGCCCATGACCCGCATCTGGCCGCGTCAATGCATGAGTTGCTGACAACGGCGGCGGCGATCCGGTCAACCGCGTCGATTTTGGTGGACACCAAGACCTTGCAACCCGAATGGCGTGACCGGTTTCATGCCAACATTGACGAAGACAGCAGGCGGCTGTCGGATTCCGCACAAGCGCTTGTGGCTTATCTGGATGCTGACAGCGCTGCACCTGATACGGCCGGTTCACCGCAGGAAGAAGTCGAGGCTTTTCTGACGACGCACGGCTTTTATTTCGAGGTGCTTGAAAGCCGACAGAAAGGCGACAGGGCCGATGTGGCAATAGAGGATTTGGTCCATCAGTCGCCGCTTTTGCAGTCGCTTGCCGCACAGCACATCGCCAAGGGGGTTTTGCGACAGGTTGCGCGGGATGCAGCGCGGTTGCCTATCACCGCATTGCGGGATGCCATTGCCAAAGTTGGCCCCGATCCTGTGGCTTTGGCGCGCGCCTTGCACCAGCCGACAGTGCGGGTGCTGCGCCGTATTGCGGCCTTGCCCGAAATCGGGGCCGGACTGGTGGTATGTGACCGCTCCGGCACCGTGATTTTTCGCAAGTCGATTGACGGATTTACTGTGCCGCGGCACGGCGCAAGTTGCCCGCTGTGGCCGTTGTTTTCAGCCCTTGGGCATCCGGGCGGGGTGATAAAGGCACGTGTGACGCAACTTGGTGCCGCACATCACCAATTCGACAGCGTCGCCGCCAGCGAGGCCGTGGGAGAGCCGTCCTACAACACGCCACCCCTGCTTCAGGCGGTGATGTTGCTGGTGCATGCACCCTCCGACACTGCGCCCGCGCAACTGGTCGGATCGACCTGCCGGATTTGTCCGCACGAGGACTGTGGCGCGCGGCGGGAGCCGTCCATTCTGGCGAAAGGCATATAGAAGGGAATATAGAAGGTACTGTGCAGATCTCCCATCCGCTTTGACACCCATTGCTATCGGGTGCATCGTATAAAAGTGGCCCCTGCACTTTGCGCGAGACAAAGGCGGTGCCACATGAGGGGGAGGACAATTGCCAATGGCTAAACATGTGGTGCTGGTGGAGGATGAGATAAACATCGCCGAAGCCATCCGTTTTTTGCTGTCCCAGGAAGGCTGGCGTGTCGAAACGCTGGCCAATGGCGGCGGCGCCGTCGAGGTGATCCGCAAGGCGATGCCCGATCTGGTGATGCTGGATGTGATGTTGCCCGGCAAAAGCGGGTTCGAGATTTTGCACGAGTTGCGCAGCGATCGTGTCTTTGATGCATTGCCGATCCTGATGCTGACCGCACGCGGGCAAAGCCGGGACCGCGAGATGGCACAAAAGGCAGGCGTGAGCCGGTTCATGACCAAGCCGTTCTCGAACGCCGAAATGCTGGATGCTGTGCGCGAACTGACACAGGATTGAGGGTGATCTGAGCCATGGCCCGCAGCCCGATTTTTCTTGAACGTCGAAGCTACCGGATGCGCCGGGTGATGGATGCTGTGCGGTTTTTGCCGGTGCTGGGACTGGCGCTGTGGATGGTGCCGCTGCTCTGGCCTGTGCCGCAGGCCGATCTGGATGTCGCAACCCCGCTCAGCAGCGCATTGAAATATGTTTTCGGCATCTGGGTACTGTTGGTTCTGGCGGCATGGGCGCTGTCGCAGCGCACCGCCACGCAGGCTGGTAAAGACGATGTGCCGGTTGACGGGTCCGGCTGATGGTATCGCTGAACCAGCTGGTTTTTGTCTGCCTGCTGTATGTGGCGGGCCTGTTTTTTGTGGCCTTCATGGCAGAGCGCGCGGCCCTCAAGGGGCGGGGCGGCTGGCTGCTGCGCTCGCCTTTGGTTTATACGCTGTCGCTGTCGATCTACTGCACCGCCTGGACGTTTTACGGGGCTGTCGGCTATGCCGCCCGGTCGGGGCTGGAGTACGTCACGATCTATCTTGGACCGTCATTGGTGATGATTGGCTGGTGGTGGATTGTACGCCGTCTGGTGCGTATCGGTCGCAGCCAGCGTGTGACGTCGATTGCCGATCTGATCTCCTCGCGTTACGGCAAATCAAACACGCTGGCGATTGTGGTCACGATCATGGCGGTGATCGGCGTAACCCCCTATATCGCATTGCAATTACAATCGGTTATCCTGTCTTTTTCGATCTTCGCCGCCCCTGATACAGCACTTGTCGGCACGGAACACGAGGTCATCAACCGTGGCCAGGCCGCGTTCTGGGTGGCGCTGGGACTGGCGTTGTTTACCGTGCTGTTCGGCACCCGCAACCTGAACGTCAATGAACGCCACCACGGTGTTGTCATCGCTGTCGCGGTCGAGGCGGTGGTCAAACTGATCGCCCTCGTGGCGGTGGGTATCTTTGTGGTCTGGGGCTTGGGCGGTGGTGTCACCGAGACGATGACCCGCATCGACGCCTCTGCCATCGGGGAGTGGCAAGTGCAGGGCAGCCGTTGGGTGGCGCTGACCATGCTGTCGGCCGCAGCGTTCTTGTGTCTGCCGCGTATGTTTCAGGTCATGGTGGTCGAAAATGACGACGAGCGGCACCTGCAAATCGCGTCATGGGCGTTTCCGCTGTACCTGATGTTGATGAGCCTGTTTGTGGTCCCGATTGCTGTTGTCGGGCTGGACCTGATGCCGGTGGGATCCAACCCTGACCTGTTCGTGTTGAGCATCCCGCTGAGCCAAGGGCAGAACGGGTTGGCGATGCTGTCGTTTCTGGGCGGGTTTTCATCGGCCACCTCGATGGTGATCGTGGCCACGCTGGCCCTCAGCACGATGGTCAGCAACCATATCGTGATGCCGGTCTGGCTTGCCCTGCGTCAGGAAGGCGCGACGCAATCGGGTGATGTGCGCAATGTCGTTATCCTGGCGCGGCGGTTGTCGATCCTGCTGATCATCGGCCTTGGGTATTTCTATTACCGTGCCTCGGGCGGCAGCGGTGCGCTGGCCGCGATCGGTACGATATCCTTTGGCGGGGTGGCGCAGTTTTTGCCTGCGATGCTGGGCGGTATCTTTTGGCGCGGGGCGACACGTTTGGGCGCGCTGTGCGGGCTTGGGATCGGGTTCGCGGTCTGGATGTTTACGATGTTATTGCCAAGTTTCGGGCCGGATATGGCGCTTTCGGTGACGACGTTTCAGAACGGATTGGGCGGTCTGGCGTGGCTGCGCCCCGAGGCATTGTTTGGCATCGAGGGGTTGGACCCCACTGTGCATGCGGTGGTCTGGAGCCTGTCGTTGAATACGGTCGTGTTCGGGGCGGTATCGTTGTTTACCTTCCCCGCCCCGATCGAGCGCTTGCAGGGTGCGCAGTTTGTCAATGTGTTCGACCATTCCAGCCCGACACGCGGCTGGACCGCATCCGTCGCGGGCAGCGAAGATTTGATGATCATGGCGCAGCGGATACTCGGGGCCGCAGAGGCGCGGGCGTTTTTTGGCGCGAAAGCGCGCGATCAGGGATCAAATGAGGGTCTGCCTGAACCCACGCCAGAGTTTGTACAGGCGCTTGAACGTGAACTGGCCGCCGCAGTGGGGGCTGCCACGGCACATGCGATGGTGTCACAGATTGTCGGCGGCACATCGGTTTCCGTGCGCGATTTGCTGGCGGTTGCAGACGAATCCGCACAGATGCTGGAATATTCCAGCCAGCTTGAAGCGAAATCGCGCGAGTTGTCGCAAACGGCAGCGCAGCTGCGCAACGCCAACGAAAAGCTCACTCAATTGTCGTTGCAAAAGGACAGTTTTCTAAGCCAGATCAGCCATGAGCTGCGCACACCCATGACGTCTATCCGGTCGTTTTCAGAGATATTGCGCGATGCCAAAGGTATGAAAGCGCTCGATAAAACCCGTTATGCGTCAATTATCCATTCGGAGACCATCCGGTTGACACGGCTGCTCGATGATCTGCTGGATCTGTCGGTGCTCGAGAACGGGCAGGTAACGTTGCACACCCGTTCGGGTACATTGGCAGATGTGCTGGATCAGGCGGTGATCACAGCACTGGCAGGGGCCGCAAGCCCGATTGCGGTGTTGCGCAGTGAACAAGCGGAACACATTACACTGACCACCGATCTGGACCGTTTGGCGCAGGTGTTTATCAATCTTGTCGCGAATGCACAGAAATATTGCCGCGCGGACTTGCCGCAACTGGCGATCAACGTGCAACAGAAAGGAAAAACGCTGAATATCGATTTCATTGATAACGGCAAAGGCATTGATGCCGATTCCCAAGCCGTGATTTTTGAAAAGTTCTTTCGGATCAGTGGTGTCGAAGGTGAAGGTGCCGGACTGGGACTGGCCATCTGTCATGAAATCATGACCCGTCTTGGCGGCAGCATCAGCTATCTGCCAAACCGCGAAGGCACCGGATTTCGGGTGAGCCTGCCGATCACAAAAGCCGGGATCAAACTTCAATAATCCTTCTACAGCTTGGCAGAAATAAAGCAGTTGGTAACCAATGGTCGTCTAAGTGTGGTGCCAAGGCCCGTATCACGCGGGGGAGGCGACGGGACAAGACCACTTTAGAATGACCGCATCTGCACATGGACAATCCAACAGCGATCCGCCGAAATCCGTACTTGCCCGTAAAACGCAGGTCGGCAGGATTGAACATCAGACACGTGCGATGTCGGTGCCAAAAGCGCTGCGGCTGACGCTGGCCAAGGTGGCGGATGATCTGTTTGAAATGGCGCTGGCTGCAATTGCGGTACGGATGGAGCAGCGCAGCGGTGATGCGTTGGGCGCATTGTTTGCCGATTCGGGTCTGTTGATGTCGCTTGATGGCCCGCAGGGCAGGCGCGGGGCGGCGGTGTTCGATGGCGCATTGGTGGGCGGTCTGATCCAGCAGCAAACCATGGGCAAAGTGATGCCGGATACGGATCAGGGCAAGCGTTTATTGACCGCCACCGACGCCGCTATCTGTGCGCCGTTTCTGGATGCGTTGATGGAGCGCGCCGCGTTGTTGCCCGAAACGGAAGCAGAGCGGCGATTGCTGGAAGGTTTCAGGTTTGGCATCCGCGCCGAGGATGCGCGGCTTTTGCAAATGACGCTCGAAGCCCCCGAGTACCAGATTGTTTATATCACGGTGGATATTGCCGGAGGCACGCGTCAGGGGCAGATCGTTTTGTGTTTGCCATCTTTGCCGGCGGGGGATGTTGCCCCGAAACAGCGGACCGCGGATCAGCCCAGCACACCACGGCGGCAAAAACTTTTAAATGACACGGTGATGGGTCTGCATGTTGATCTGAACATTGCCTTGACGCGACTTTCGATGCCGTTGAGTGCGGTGGGCGCACTGGCCGTCGGGGATGTGCTGGACCTCGGGGTCAGCTCGTTTGAGCAGTCGCGCATCCTGACCATGCAAGGGATCGGTGTGGGCCGTGGCACACTGGGCCAGATTGATGGCACGCGGGCGTTGCGGGTGGATCATCAAAAGATGGTCACGCAAACCCCCAAACGGCGTGCCAGCGACCGTGATGATCTGGACCTGCCCGACGTGACGGGGGACGGTACGGGTAAACGCGCACAGGGTACAGGTCGCGATATGCTATCGGTCGGGTACACCGCGCAAGGTTTGCCCGATATGCCGAACTTGCCCGAAGGGTCAGACTTTCCCGACATGTCGGATTTGCCGGGGCTTGGGGATGATGACGACGACGATGCGCTGCTGCCGCGGGCACAAACGGGATAGCGGATCAGGAAAACGGGTTTTGCAGAACCTGCCGCATATTTTCGATATCATAGCCGGCGTTGCGCGCTGTGGTGATGATGTCGTCGCTTGGCAGTGTACCTGCCTGTCCCAAGGCCCACGCAATTGTCGAGCGTGTGCCGGATGCGCAATAGGCCAGCACCACCTGATCGGTATCTGCCCCCAAAGCGCGGTTGGTGGCGATCACATCGGGCACCATGGTCTGATGGGTCAGGGGCTGGTTGGCAAAGCCAAGACCGGCGGCGGTTGCTGCGGCCTCGATCGCCGATGCACTATGGCTGGGCGGCACTTCGGCGTCGGGGCGGTTGCACAGGATATGCGTGATGCCAGCGGCGACAAGGGCCGGCATGTCGTCTGGCGCAATTTGCGGGCTGACGAAGTAGCGGGGGGTGAGTTGGCGAATGTCCATTCCGTTGATTTAAGCTGCCGCGCGGGTTCTGTCCAGCGCCCGCTTGGCGCGCGGTGCCAATGCCATCCCGCCAATCATCGCCGCCAGAAAGATCACACCGCCCGTTCCGCCATAACTCAACGAGGCAAGGGCAGGGCCGGGGCACAGGCCAACAAGGCCCCAGCCCATGCCAAAGAGTACGGCACCCAAGATCAGATTGCGGTCCAGAACCGGATCAGCGGGCGCAGGAAAATCGCCACCTGCCAGCGGTTTTCCATTCTGGGTGATGCGCCAAGCGACAGCCATGGGGAGGATAGCACCACCCATCACAAAGGCCAGTGTCGGATCCCATGCGCCAAAGAAATCGAGGAAACCCTGCACTTTGGCGGTATCGGTCATGCCCGACAGATGCAGGCCCAGCCCGAATAATGCGCCGGATAGAAACGCGGTGGGTGTGCGCATCTCAAAGCCCTCCGGTGACGCTGCGCAGGACAACGACCATCACGGCGCCAGCGGCAATATAAACAAGCGTAGCAGCAATGCCGCGCGGGCTCAGCCTCGAGATGCCGCAAACGCCATGGCCGGAAGTGCAGCCATTGCCAATGCGGGTGCCAAGGCCAACCAGCAGGCCCGCGATGATAACGAGGGGAATGTTAGGGGTCAGATGGGTCGCAACAGCAGGCGTGCCAAGACTGTGCAGCAACGCGGGCAGGGCAATGAGGCCTGCCAGAAATGCCAGACGTTCCGCCCATGCCGCCCGCGCAGTGCCATCCACCAGCCCGCCCAAAATGCCGCTTGCCCCCATGATGCGGCCATTGCCCAGCAGATAAACCGCCCCGGCACAGCCAATCAGCAGGCCACCGATCAGGCCCCATAGATAATCCATATTGATGCTTTCAAAGTTTGTTGATGGGCAGTTTCAGCATCACCGTGCCGCTTTCATCCGCCTTTGGCATATGGCCTGCGCGCATGTTGATCTGCAACGAGGGCACAATCAGTTTTGGCATCGGCAAGGTCGCATCACGGGTTTCACGCAAGGTGACAAAGTCGGGTTCAAGCCTGCCGCCACCGATATGCACGTTCGCAGCCTTTTGCGCGCCAACGGTGGTTTCCCAGGCAAATTCATCGCGCCCCGGTGCCTTGTAATCATGACCCACAAAAATGCGGGTGTGGTCGGGCAGGGCCAAAATACGCTGGATCGAGGTATAAAGGTCGTGAGCCGACCCGCCGGGAAAATCACAACGCGCCGTGCCGAAATCAGGCATGAACAGGGTATCGCCGACAAAAGCCGCATCGCCGATCACATAAGTCAGGCAGGCGGGCGTATGGCCCGGCGTGTGCATGACATCGGCGCGCATCTGGCCGATGTGAAAGCTGGCACCATCCTGAAACAGCGCATCGAACTGGCTGCCGTCACGTTGAAATTCGGTGCCTTCATTAAAGACTTTGCCAAAGGTGTCCTGCACCGTGATGATGGCGGACCCGATACCGATCTTGCCGCCGAGCTTTTCTTGCAGATACGGTGCCGCTGACAGGTGGTCGGCATGCACATGGCTTTCCAGTATCCACTGGGTTTTCAGATTGTGTGCGGTGACATGGGCAATGATTTTATCGGCAGAGGTTGTGTCGGTACGGCCCGCCGCATGGTCGAAGTCGAGCACGGAATCAATGATTGCACAGGCCGATCCTTCGGGATCTTTGACCACATAGCTGACCGTGTTGGTTGCATCGTCAAAGAACGCTGTCACATGCGGGGATACGACATGCGGGGAAACGACATGCTCGGGATCTGGGGGCTGGGTGGCGGTCATGTGCAAAACTCCTACAGCGTTATTAAAACATAAAGGTCTTTGCAGACGTTACAAGCGCCGCCTTGGTCCGATCAGGCGAGGAAAATACCGACGACCACCATCATCAGACCAAAGGCAGACAAAAACAGCGCGCCCAGATTGATTGGTATTGCCGATTTCAGCACAGCGCGCATCGCCGCATCGTCAAGGTTTGCGCGCTTGGCGCGGGCGACCCGAAAAATGCACCAAAGCAAGCCCGCAAGCCCGATGAGCGATAAGGCGGCACCGGCCCAGATGACCCACTCGAAGGGGGATGTTGTGTCCATTTCCATACAAAGCTGGCTACGACAAATGCCGCTCATGGGCAAGACCCGCTTGCGGGGGACAAGGGGCGCAGGTAGTCAGGCGTAAATCCAATGCATCCCGAGGAGAGCGCCCATGAGCGAGACATCAACCAACCCCGACGTGATCGACACCGTAGGGGACGCGACATACCGCGTGACCGCCAACGAATTGCGCCAGTTTGTCGAGCGTATCGAGCGGCTGGATGCCGAGAAGAAAGACCTTGGCGAGCAGCAAAAAGAAGTGATGGCCGAGGCCAAGGCACGCGGCTATGACACCAAGGTTCTGCGCAAGGTGATTGCGCTGCGCAAGCGCGACAAGGACGACATTGCCGAAGAAGAAGCCGTGCTGGAAATGTACAAGGAAGCGCTGGGCATGTGATCTGACGCGGGGGATGTGAGCGCGCCGCAGCCCTCGCAAAGCCGCCAAGTTGCCCGATCAATTCAGACGTCGTGGTATATCAGTCCGCACCAGCCCTTGCATGCCGCCATCAAGGCACATAGAAGGGCGGAAATTTTCGCCCGCGCGCGTGTCGTGCGGCCTTATTCTATGGAGCACCCATGCAGGTCAACGAGACACTCAACGACGGTTTGAAACGCGGCTACGCCATCACAGTGACAGCGGCCGAACTGGCAGCCAAGGTTAACGAAAAGCTGGCCGAGGCGCAGCCCACTATCGAAATGAAGGGCTTTCGCAAGGGCAAAGTCCCGATGGCATTGTTGAAAAAGCAGTTTGGCCAGAAGGTCATGGGCGAAGCGATGCAGGAAAGCATTGACGGTGCCATGTCCGAGCATTTCGAGAAATCAGGCGACCGCCCCGCGATGCAGCCCGAAGTCAAGATGAGCAACGAAGACTGGAAAGAAGGCGATGATGTGCAGGTCGAGATGACCTATGAAGCACTGCCAGAGATTCCCGAGATCGACATGGGCAAGATCAAGGTCGAAAAGCTGGTTGTGAAGGCAGATGATGCCGCCGTTGAAGAGGCGCTGGCAAATCTGGCCGAAACCGCACAGGATTTCAAATCCCGCAAAAAAGGCTCAAAAGCCAAAGACGGCGACCAGATCGTGATGAACTTTGTCGGTAAGGTTGATGGCGAGGCGTTTGAAGGTGGTTCTGCCGAGGATTATCCGCTGGTACTGGGATCAAATTCGTTCATTCCCGGTTTTGAAGCACAGCTGGTTGGTGTGAAAGCCGACGAGGAAAAGGCCGTGACGGTCAATTTCCCCGACGATTATCAGGCACCCCATTTGGCCGGTAAAGAGGCCGTGTTCGACTGCAAGATCACAGACGTGAAAGAGCCGGTTGCCGCCGAGATCAACGACGAGTTGGCAACCAAATTCGGGTCCGAGGATCTGGCCGGTCTGAAAGCACAGATCGCCGAGCGTCTTGAGGCCGAATATGCGGGTGCGTCACGCGCGGTCATGAAGCGCGGATTGTTGGACTCGCTGGACAAACTGGTCAGTTTTGATCTGCCGCCGTCTTTGGTTGAGGCCGAGGCAGGCCAGATTGCGCATCAGTTATGGCACGAGGAAAACCCAGACGTCCAAGGCCATGACCACCCCGAGATCGAGACAACGGACGAGCATAAGTCACTGGCCGAGCGCCGCGTGCGTTTGGGTCTGTTGTTGGCCGATGTTGGCCAGAAGGCCGAGATCGAAGTCACCGATGCGGAAATGACGCAGGCGATCATGAACCAAGCGCGCCAGTATCCGGGTCAGGAACGTCAGTTCTTTGAATTTGTGCAGAAAAACCAGCAGATGCAGCAGCAGATGCGCGCACCGATCTTTGAAGACAAAGTGATTGATCACATTGTTGAAAAGGCAAAAGTGACTGAAAAAGAGATCAGCAAAGATGATCTGCAAAAAGCCGTTGAGGCGCTTGAAGACGCTTGATTAGTTTTGCTGTCTGAATTGAAAAAAGGGCCACGCTGATTGCGTGGCCCCTTTTTTATGTCGAAGCTTGATCCGGGCGTCTCAGGCAACCATGCCATCGGCCATTTCGTGATTGCGGTCACGGTGTCCTGCCTCGTCTGCGCGCACGGCAATGACAACGTCCCTCAAGGTGGCACCTGCGCCCAATGACCAATAGTCGATGGCGATCTGCGGGGCTGCTATATTTTCGATATTGCCTGCATCAATTTCGTCAAGGTACTGAGTATAGCTGATCACCGCTTCTTCTTCGAGATAGCCGACCATCCGGTGTGCTGTCCGGGGTGCCAGAAGGTACAGGAAAAAGTAGAAGTTATAAAACACGGCTTGGCCCAGCATGATCAGGGTCCGTTCAAACCGGCTTGGTTCGGCGATCTTGATAAAAGTCATCAGGTGCATGCGCTCGTTTTCGGCCTCGTCCAGCAATTCGCGGATAAAGCCTTCGTCTTCGCGGATGTGGCGGATGGCTTTGAGGTGTTGCAACAGCCCGCCGACCATGCCCGGCACTGCCGCTACTGTTTCCAGCACCACGGCGCGGTGACCATAGCGTTTGGAAAAGAAACGGTCCGCGAAAATGCGCATAAAGCGCACAGTGCGCAGGGCGATCCGGTCGTGGATGTCCTTGGGGGGAGTGTGTTGGGCAAGGACGCCATCGTGGCGGTAGTGCATGTCGAACATTGGTTCTCTCCTTTTCTACAAAGTAAAATGGTCAGAATTGACAGCGGGGCAAGAGGATGCGGCAATCTGCGCATGTGGCAATCCGTCAGACCTCTTAATGAGTTGAAAGCTGCTGTCAAAATCTGTCAGGAGGCTAGGGTATTTCAGGATCATCATACGTCATGGAGGACAAAACGATGATTGATCACACAGGACTACAGGTTTCCGACGTTACAAAAGCGCGGGCGTTTTACTCGGCCTGTCTTGGTGCTCTTGGCGCACGGCAGTTGATGGAAGTACCGATCGAACATACAGCCGGCAAGCAAGTTGTGGGATACGGTCAGGAAACGCCGGATTTTTGGGTGACAGAGGGGCAGGCGCAAGTGCCGCCGATACATATAGCCTTCAGCGCCACGTCGCGCGCGCAGGTTGATGCGTTTTATAAAGCGGCGATAGCAGCGGGGGGGCGTGACAATGGCGCACCGGGGCCGAGGCCGCAGTATCATGCGGATTATTACGGTGCGTTTGTTCTGGACGGGGACGGCAACAACATCGAGGCCGTCTGCCACACGCCAGTCTAGTTTGCAGGCGAACAGGTGACGGGTTTGGCGACATATCCAGGTGGCAGGCCCATTGCCGCCAGTAGACTGGCCGAGGGCATGTCAACGACGGGGAATGCCGGAGATCCTCAGTGAGTTCGAACACCGGTGATGCCTCGGTCGTCCAAGTGCTGCATCAGCCGGACTTTTTACTTTGTGCTGGTGTAAACGGTGCGCGCAAAAAAGCGTCACCCTGAACGTAATCCGGTTTTCACCAGCATGCCGCGGCGTTTGGCCTCGAAATAATAGCCTTGGGAGTACCACTTGACCGCTGTGTCATGACTGCCGTCTGACAAAAGCCATGCACCGCGCAGGTATTTGACCGCGTATTTCAGGTTGGTGTCGGCATTGAGCAAATCGGAATTCTCGCCCTGAAATCCCATACCCCGGGCAGTGGCGGGGTTGATTTGCAGCAACCCATAATAGATGCCGTTGCGCGCTTTGGGGTTATGGGTGCTTTCGCGGATCGCAAGCCGTTGAACAAGGGGGCGGGGGACATCATAGAAATCCGCCCATTTATTAATCTGCTGGCGCAGCTCATACGTCTCGTTGGGGTAAAGTGCAGGACCGCCGGACGGTGCTGATGCGGTGGCTATGACAGGGGATGCGCTGCATGCCGATATGGAGGTGGCGCATAATAACGCCAAGAACACGCGACGGGTGGTGTGGGACATGATGAGAATCGCAGATTGTTGCTACTCTGGGCACATTATGGATAGGAGGGCGTCGGGCAAGCGCGCGGTTGACCTATGGGCAGCAATCCGCGCGGGGCTAGGTGGAAAGCCGCTTGTGGTAATAGATACGAAAAAGGCCGGACGCTTGATGCGTCCGGCCTTTTTCTAATTTCAACGGTAAAGCGCTTACGCTTTTTCGTCGTCGCCGTCTGTGTCTGGTGCCGCTGACCGGGGCGCGTCACCCCTGTCATCGTCGTCAGATGCCGCAGAGCCCAGATCGTCGAACAACTCGGCGATCTCGAATTCTGCTTCGGCTTCTTCTTCGGCAGCCATTTCCTGAATGGATTTGCCAGAGGCCTGAAGTTCGGCTTCCTCGGGTGAACGTGCGACGTTCAGCTGAATTGTGGCCTCAACCTCGGGGTGCAGAACAACCAGCACGTCGTGCAGGCCCAGTTCTTTGATCGGTGCTGTCAGGACAACCTGTTTGCGGTCGACGGTGAAACCGGCCTCGGTTGCGGCCTCGGCGGCGTCACGGGTTGTGACAGAACCGTACAGAGCGCCCGCATCGGAAGCAGAACGGATCACGATGAACTGCTGACCGTTCAGCTTGTCCGCCATGGCGTCGGCTTCTTTTTTGCTTTCGAGGTTTTGTGCTTCAAGCTGTGACTTGCGGCCCTCGAAGGCTTCGATGTTGGCTTTGGACGCAGACAGCGCCTTGCCTTGTGGCAACAGATAGTTGCGCGCAAAGCCCGGCTTTACGTCAACGACTTCGCCCATTTGGCCCAGTTTGGCCACACGTTCCAGAAGGATTACTTGCATGTGCTTTACTCCTTAGCGAACGGCATAGGGCAGCAGGGCCAGAAAACGTGCGCGTTTGATGGCGCGGGCCAGCTCGCGTTGCTTTTTGGCAGATACTGCGGTGATACGGGATGGCACGATCTTGCCACGCTCAGAGATGTAGCGTTGCAGAAGACGTGTGTCTTTGTAGTCGATGGCCGGTGCGTTGTCGCCCGAGAACGGGCAGACCTTGCGACGGCGGAAAAATGGTTTTGCAGCCATGGTTTATGTCCTTTTTATCAAGCTGGTGATCAACGGCGCTCGCGGCGTTCGCCACGGTCCGGGCGCTCGTCACGCTTTTGCATCTGCACGGATGGCAATTCGGCATGAGCGTCGACCTTGATGGTCAGAACACGCATCACATCGTCATGCAGGCGCATCAGGCGTTCCATTTCCTGGATCGCCGCAGCAGGTGCATCCGAGCGCAGGAAGGCATAGTGGCCCTTGCGGTTTTTGTTGATCTTGTAAGCCATCGTTTTGACGCCCCAATACTCGCTATCCACGAGTTTGCCTTCGTTGTCGGCAAGGATTGTTCCAAAATGTTCGATAAGGCCTTCAGCTTGCGTGTTGGACAAATCCTGACGCGCAATCATGACATGCTCGTATAGTGGCATGTGCTCTCCTATTTATATCAAGGCGCATTTCATAGGCAGGGCATAATCCTTTGCGGCCCCACCACGAGAGTCTGCGCGGTTCAATCAAGTTGCAAAGGAAGGGTCCATATACACGGTTTATGGCGCGGGGCAAGCGGCGATGTTGTGGTGTGCAAGGTGCAGGTCGTGCCGCAATAATTCACGACATGGTCGCAGCGCTGCCGCAGGTGTGCCCCGTTTTCGTCGTTTTGTTTGATCAATGATTAACCAAGATCAAAAAGCGACTTGAACGAGGGATTGATACAATGACAGCCGTACCCGATATTGCCCATGCCGATCCGGTCTCGCCAAGCGTTCTGCCGGTGCGCCTTGCCGACGGGGGACGGTTGTTGGCGCGGGCGGTACAGCGCCTCACAGGTGCCGCCTTGTTCCTATCCGCGCTTGGCCTTTGGCTTGCCCCCGGGGCCAGCTGGGAAAGTGATGTGATGTTGTTCAAACTTATCATGTCGTTGACCGCCGGTCTTGCCGGACTTGGATTGATGCAATCCAGTGCCAGCCCCGAAAAACCGGAGGTAGAGATTGACCTGATCCGCCGCGAGGTCCGGCTGGTGCGGGCTATCAAAAACGGCAAAAGCAAAGTGCTTCAGCGCTGTGGTTTTACCCAGCTTGCGCGGGCCGAGCATGAAGGAAATTATCTCCGGTTGTGGGACAATGATGATGTGTTTTTGGCAGAGGTATGTTTGTCGGACCGCACCGCGTTGTACGGCTTTATGGCCGCCTTGCGGTCGGCAGGAAAGCTGGCGTAACTTCAGACCTGTCATTTTAAACCAAAGCGTTACGGTGAAAGCTGTGACGCTTTTTTGGTGTTCATTTGCGCGCACGACATGTTTAAGGCTGCGCAATTGTGGTTGCGGGGAAGATAGGTAGGTAACTGATGTTGTATTTTAATCAGGAGAAACCTCAATGAAATCTGTTCTTTTCGCCGCTGCTACCACTCTGGCGCTTGGCACCACGAGCGCGTTTGCCGCTGAAAAATATGTGCTGGATGCCAGCCACAGCCAGGTGTTGTTCAGCTACGACCACCTCGGGTTCTCGACAACTTATGGCATGTTTGCAGGCTTTGACGGCGAGATCATGTTTGACGAGGCGGATCCGGCCGCATCGACGGTCAGCGTGTCGATCCCTGTGATGTCGATGTTCACAGGCTGGGAAAAGCGCGAGGATCATTTCATGTCCGAAGACTTTTTCGGTGCCTCAGAGGGTGACATGGTCACATTCGTGTCCACCGCGATTGAAACAACGGGTGATGATACGGCGCTGATCACCGGCGATCTGACCATGAACGATGTCACCAAATCTGTTGTTCTGGATGCCAGGCTGAACCAGAAAGGCGATCACCCGCAGGCGGGTAAGCCGTGGATCGGCTTTGATGCAACGACGTCTGTACTGCGCACCGACTTTAATCTGGGTGCATTTGCGCCATTTGTCGGCGACGAAGTCGAGGTGAAAATTTCGATTGAAGCGATGAAGGCCGAGTAAGCCTTGGTGTTTCGTTAGAATTTAACCGCCGGGATTGACGTCTCGGCGGTTTTTCTATGTCCCGCGATTGGCGGTAAGGGCGATCTGGACCTTGACGTCGAAACCAAGACTGCTTTCGTCGGCCATGGTGTCGCCAATGCCAAAGTCACGCCGGTTCAGCGTTAAATTCGCCCACATATCTGCCTGATCGCCCTCAATGGACAGGCCAAACGGGAACGTCAGTGGAACACTGGTTTCCTTGATCGTCAGATTGCCCACAGCCTCGTATCCGTCCACACCCAATCGGATATCGCCGATAAAGATCGCGGTGGGAAAGGTTGTCGCGTCAAAAAAGTCGGCGCTTAGAGCTTGTGTGGTGACAGAGCCAAGGGTGAGAGATGCGATATTGATCGTGACAGTCACATTCCCAAGCGTCGGCGTTGTCAGGGTTTCGTCAAAGCTGATGGCTGCGCTCCAGTCGGCAAAGGATCCGGTGACGTCAGAGCCGAGTTGCACAACAGAAATGTCGATACTGCCCTGTTCCACCGACCAGTCAGAGGCGACCTCTTGCAAGGTGGCGGGCGCGTCGGTGTCAGCACCGTTCGTCGCAAGGAATCCGCCCACTGCAATGGCGATTACCCAGACCGCAAGGGCCGCGATGAAAGGTGCCGCTGTGTGATTTTGTGGGGGCAGCGGGCCGATTGCAGGCTCCCCCGGCAACATGCGCCGCAGGGTAGCGTCACGGTCGATCAGGTGGTGCTTGAGTGCGCCCGCGATGTGCAAAAGCAGTACGGCGATCAAGACTTTACCGGCGACCCAGTGCACGGCAACGAAGAAATGTTCGACGGTGGTGGATTTCGGGACCAGCGGCAGGTTTTGGCCAAACGGCCACCAGATCGGCGCAAAACCCGCTGCCGCAGCGTGGCCGATCCAGCCCGAGAGCGGCACAATAACAAGCGCGCCGTACAGCAGCCAATGCACGGTTTCGGCGGCAAAGCTTTCGATTTTCCGGTCTGCGTTCAACAGGCCCGGTCTGGGGTGGCGGATCGCCCATAGGATGCGGGCAAGAGCCACGAAAAACACGGTGACGCCAAGGGTTTTATGCAGCGAGAAATACCACGCTTTGCGGGTCAACTCTGCACTGGTCTCATAGGGCAGGTCATTGGCGAACAGGCCCAGCGGGATCAGCGTCAGGATCAGCAGCGCCGTGATCCAGTGAAAGGATTTTGTCACGCCGCCGTAGCGTTGTGGAGTGTTTGTCAGGGCCATCGGGCTGCTCCTTGGTATCTGAGGTTTGTTTATGGCGAACGGCAACAACCCACAACGGCGATTGCCGCACATCTGGCGTGCAGACTTGTTTGCCGCAGCGCTGCGCGGTACATCAGGGGTAAGCAACACAGGCAAGGATAGACCATGAGCATCGCATTCGTATTCCCCGGACAGGGCGCGCAAACCATTGGAATGGGGCGCGAATTGGCTGACGCCTATCCGGCAGCTCGGGCTGTGTTTGACGAGGTTGATGAGGCGTTGGGGCAAAAGCTGTCGGCGTTGATCTGGGACGGCGATATCGAAACGCTGACCCTGACGGAAAATGCGCAGCCGGCGTTGATGGCGACGTCCATAGCCGCGATGCGCGCGCTTGAGGCGGAAGGGGTCGGGCTGGACCGCGCGGCGTTTGTTGCGGGTCATTCCTTGGGTGAGTATTCGGCGCTTTGTGCGGCGGGGACGTTTTCACTGGCCGATACGGCGCGGTTGTTGCGGATTCGCGGTAAGGCCATGCAGGCGGCGGTGCCTGTGGGGCAGGGAGCGATGGCGGCGATATTGGGCTTGGATGCGGCAGCGGTTGAAGCGGTTGCCTCAGCGGCGGCGCAAGGCAATGTGTGTCAGTTGGCAAACGAGAATGACCCGACACAAAATGTAATCTCCGGCAGTGCGGCGGCGGTGGAGCGGGCCATTGTACTGGCCAAGGAAGCAGGCGCAAAACGGGCCTTGCCCCTGCCTGTGTCGGCACCGTTTCATTGCGCCTTGATGCAACCTGCGGCGGATGCGATGGCGCAGGCGTTGGCGGATGTGACGATGCAGGGGCCGTCGGTGCCGTTGGTGGCGAATGTATTGGCCGAGGCCGTATCGGACGCGGACCGGATCAGGGAATTGCTGGTTCAGCAGGTCACCGGGCGGGTACGCTGGATGAGTTCGGTGGAATGGATGGTTGCACAAGGCGTGACCGAGTTTTGGGAGATCGGCGCGGGCAAGGCATTGTCGGGGATGATCCGGCGGATCAGCAAGGACAGTGTGAGCCGTAACTTTGGCACGCCCGCAGAGGTTGCTGCCGCTAAGGACGTGTAATGCGTTTTTTGATTCTCGCACTTGTGACGTGGATGAGCGCATGTGGCGTGATTGAAAACGCAAGCGACGGCACGCAGATGACGGTGCGCAGCGATCAGTTGATCCTGTCCGGCACGATCACCAGCCGCACACCTGCGAACTTCCGACGGTTACTGGCGGACAATCCGCAGGTCAGAACCTTGGTTCAGACGCAGGTCGACGGCTCTGTTGATGGCGCAGCGACCATTGATATGGGGTATCTGGTGCGTGCACGCGGGATGGGCACGCATCTGCGCTCTGACAGTATTGTGGATTCGGGCGGAGTTGATCTGTTTCTGGCGGGGCGGATGCGGACGATGGAACGCGGGGCCAGCATCGGGGTACATTCGTGGCGAAACGGGTACCGCGAGGGGAGCAGCTATCCGCGTGGATCGTCGGAGCATGACGTGACCCGCAACTATATCATCTCGATGCTCGGCAGTGACGCGTTTTACTGGTTTACCTTGCAGGCCGCCCCCTCGAGCGGGATACATGAGATGACATCGGCGGAGATTGCGCGCTTTGGGTTGCTGACGCAGCCGGTTTTGAATTGAAGATACAAAGGAAGAATTATGTTTGATCTGAGTGGGAAAAATGCCCTGATTACGGGTGCTTCGGGTGGGATCGGTGCGGATATCGCGCGGATGCTGCATGCACAGGGGGCCACTGTCGGGCTGTCCGGTACGCGGGTCGAGCCGTTGGAGGCGCTCAAGGCGGAACTTGGCGAGCGCGCCCATGTGCTGCCCTGTAACCTGAGCGATATGGAGGCGGTGGAGGCGCTGCCCAAGCAGGCGGCGGAGGCCATGGGGTCGGTTGATATTCTGGTCAACAACGCCGGAATCACGCGGGACAATCTGTTTATGCGGATGTCGGATGACGAGTGGAATTCGGTGATCAACGTCAATCTGACCGCAACATTCAAGCTGTGCAAAGGTGTCATGCGCGGGATGATGAAGGCGCGGTGGGGGCGGATTGTGAATATTTCCAGCATCGTCGGGGCCACGGGAAACCCCGGTCAGGCGAATTATGCAGCAAGCAAGGCAGGGATGATCGGGATGTCCAAATCTCTGGCCTACGAGGTGGCGAGCCGCGGGATTACTGTCAACGCGGTGGCACCCGGGTTCATCGAGACAGCGATGACTGACAAGCTGACCGACGATCAAAAGGCTGGAATCATGGGACAAATCCCTGCCGGTCGCATGGGCACGCCAAACGAGATTGCGGCGGCTGTGGTATACCTTGCCAGTCCCGAGGCGGGGTACGTGACAGGCGCCACCTTGCATGTGAATGGCGGGATGGCCATGTTGTAAGCGTCGCGGCATTAGCGTTTGCCAGATGTGTGTCTTGTGCTAAAGGATGCGCAGATTCGAACATATGGGTGCTTGATTGACCCTTAGACCTTGTGCGAACAAGGTGACAGAGCCGCCTCTAAGTCGGGGTATCCTCCAACCGCCACGATCTGGCGCGCGGACAGCAATATGGGTCTAGGCCCGAAAGATGAGGACTTACTTATGAGCGACGTCGCAGAACGCGTTAAAAAGATCGTTGTAGAGCACTTGAGCGTTGAAGAGGACAAAGTAGTCGAGAATGCGTCATTCATTGACGATCTTGGCGCTGATAGCCTCGACACAGTCGAGTTGGTGATGGCGTTCGAAGAAGAGTTCGGCATCGAAATTCCTGATGACGCAGCAGAGAATATCCAGACATTTGGCGATGCAGTAAAGTTCATCAGCGCCGCATAAGGCCGCCGATCTGTCTGCATAGGCGATAAAATTCTACAAACGGCGTTGTTCCCTGCGGAATGGCGCCGTTTTTGTTTTTGCAGGACGCACAAGGGGTTGCGGCATGGCCTTTGGCGGCGCAAGGATTGCACAAAGCAGTCTTTAAGCGTGAAGGTAATTCACCCGATATGTCGCGAAATATTCCCACTATAAACACTGCCCGCGTCAGTTTGCGGGCAATGCGCGCCGAGGATTTTGGCCGTTTTGCCGAAATCTGGGCAACACCTGAGGTTGTGACCCATATCAGTGGCAAACCGTGGCCCAAGGCACGGTCATGGGATGCGTTCTTGCGCAATGCGGGGCATTGGCAGATCACCGGATTTGGGCAATGGGCGATACAGGTGCATGGGCAAAAGGCGATGTCCGGGCAGACAGGGTTCTTCTTTGGATCGCGCGGATTGGGCGAGGACTTTGATCCCTATCCCGAGGCCGGATGGGTTTTGGAGCCGGGTGTGCAAGGTCAGGGTCTGGGGCTGGATGCGGCACGCGCGGCACATGATTGGTTCGACCGTGTGATCGCCGGGCGCACAGTGTGCATGATCACGCCGGACAACCACGGGTCGCTCAAGATTGCCGAGGAACTGGGGTATGTCCCGCTGCGGGACGCAGAGATTGAAGGCGATGTAGTGCAGTTGATGACACGGAAAGGGCCGCCTGTTTGAGGGCTGGACCTGATTTGGATCGGCCATGCGCCCTTGAACAGACTGCCCCTGCCAAGGTATAGCAACCTAACGCTAAAAGAATACCAAGGGGCTTGGAATATGCGCAGAGTAGTTGTGACGGGTTTGGGGTTGGTGACGCCATTGGCCGACGGGGTCGAGGCAAGCTGGAGCCGGATTTTGGACGGGCAATCAGGCGCGGGGCCGATTACCGGTTTTGATGCCAGCCGTTGTGTCACGCAATATGCCTGTGAAGTGCCGCTGGGTGATGGCACGGATGGCACATTCAATGCCGATAAATACATGGAGCCCAAGGAACAGCGCAAAGTTGATACGTTTATCATGTTCGGGATGGCCGCCGCACAGCAGGCGGTCGAGGACGCAGGATGGATGCCAACAGAGCGGGAAGATCAGGAGCGCACAGGCGTTCTGATCGGGTCCGGGATTGGTGGTTTGAATTCGATTGCCAATACCGCCGTGATGATGGCCGAGAAGGGGCCAAAGCGGGTCAGCCCGTTTTTCGTACCGGGCGCGTTGATCAACTTGATTTCTGGTCAGGTGTCGATCCGTTACGGATTTCGCGGGCCGAACCATTCAGTTGTGACGGCCTGTTCCACAGGTGCGCATGCGATTGGCGACGCGTCACGGTTGATCATGTTTGGCGACGCCGATGTGATGATTGCCGGCGGGGCCGAGGCCGCGATTTGCGAGATCGGGATTGCAGGTTTCAATGCGTGCAAGGCATTGAGCACCAAGCGCGGTGATGATCCGACCAAGGCGAGCCGTCCCTATGATGCGGACCGTGACGGCTTTGTCATGGGTGAGGGCGCGGGCATTGTTGTGCTGGAGGAATACGAGCATGCCAAGGCACGTGGGGCCAAGATTTACGCCGAGGTTTTGGGCTATGGCTTGTCCGGCGATGCCTATCATATTACGGCACCTGCGTCAGACGGTGACGGGGCGGAGCGGTCGATGCGCGCGGCGCTGCGTCATGCGGGGCTTGAGCCAAAGGACGTCGATTACATCAACGCGCATGGGACGTCGACGATGGCCGATACCATTGAACTCGGTGCGGTAGAGCGGATGATGGGTGATGCGGCTTCTAAGGTGACGATGTCGTCTACCAAGTCGGCAACGGGTCATCTGCTGGGCGCTGCGGGGGCAATCGAGGCGATATTTTCGATTTTGGCGATCCGTGATCAGGTGGCACCGCCAACCATCAATCTGGATAATCCCGAGGTTGAGACCAAGATTGATCTGGCACCTAACAAGAAGGTCGAGCGCGAGATCAATGTCGCGCTGTCCAACTCGTTCGGGTTTGGTGGCACCAATGCCAGCGTCCTGTTCGGGAAAGTCAGCTGATGTGGCGGAATATTGCATCTAATGCGGTGACGTTCCTGATGGTCGGGCTGTTTCTTTTGGGCGGTGTGATTTTATGGGGCAAGGCCGAATATGTGGCCGAGGGTCCGCTTGAGCAGGCGATCTGTTTGCAGGTCGAGCGTGGGTCGAACATGCGCAAAGTCAGCCGTAATCTGGCGGATCAGGGCGCGGTGACATCTGCTGCAATTTTCCGGATGGGTGCCGATTATTCTGAAAAGACCGGCGAGTTGAAAGCGGGCAGTTTTCTGGTCGAGCCGGGCACATCAATGTCGGAAATCGTGGATGTTGTCACCAAAGGCGGGGCAAGCACCTGTGGCACCGAAGTGGTGTACCGGATTGGCGTCAACCGTGTATCTGTGCAGGTCCGCGAGCTGGACCCTGCGACCAGCAAGTTTATCGAGCGGGCCGAATTTACACCCGGCGCGGATGATGTGCCCGAGGTTTACACGACGATGAAAGACAAGAATGACACGCGTTTCCGGATCGCGATGGCCGAAGGTGTGACCAGCTGGCAGGTTGTCGAGGCGCTGAAAAGCATTGATGTGCTGGAGGGTGCGATTGCTGCTGTTCCGACCGAGGGCGCGCTGGCCCCTGACAGCTATGAGGTGAGACCGGGGGATGACCGCGCTGCGATTGTGGCCCGTATGGAGGCGGCGCAGGAGACTTTGCTGGCTGCCGCATGGGAAGCGCGTGCGCCTGATTTGCCGATTTCCAGCCCAGAAGATTTGTTGGTCCTTGCGTCGATTGTCGAAAAGGAAACCGGCGTTGCAGAGGAGCGCGGACAGGTGGCAGCGGTGTTTGTGAACCGGTTGAACCAGGGAATGCGGTTGCAGACTGATCCCACGGTTATTTACGGGATCACCAAGGGCGAGGGTATTTTGGGGCGCGGATTGCGGCAGTCGGAACTGCGCGCGGAAACGCCGTGGAATACCTATGTGATCAACGGTTTGCCGCCCACACCGATTGCCAATCCCGGGCGCGCAAGTCTGATGGCAGCGGCACAGCCCGATGACAGCGAGTTCATCTTTTTTGTGGCGGATGGCACCGGCGGACATGCGTTTGCGGTGACATTGGCAGAGCATAACGAGAATGTGGCGCGCTGGCGTGTGATCGAGGCCGAACGTGGTGCTGCGGCAGCGGGTGGTGCGTCAACGGGCGGGAATTAGGCCGGTCTGCGAGGTGGGGAGAGCTCCACCTTGCCGGTTCAAAGGTTAAAGAAATATTGAAGCATCGTAAGGTGTTGGAGGGTTTTGGTAACGCACTTTTGCTTGACTTTGCGCACGGTCTGATGTAGGAATTATGGCATGCTAGAAGAGGTGGGCAAACGGCCACGGGTTTATTCCCGAGGGCCGTTTTTTTGCGTCTGCTCGGTTGGAGAAAGACCAACGAGAGGTATGAGCACGTATGACCATGATTACCCCGGAGCAAGATATTGCCGAGAGCGAGAACCTGATTTCCTCGCTGAAAGAAGCAATCAGTGACCTGCGTCACGAAGTAGAAAACCTGAAAAAACAGGCGATGTCCGGGGGGGAACTCAGTGAAACTGCGGCTGCCAAGATGGCGGCGAAAGTGACCAGCATTGTTGGAAACTGCGCAAAGATGGAGACCTATCTGAATGACTGTCGAAACAGACGAGCGGGCATTGCCCGAGGGGGGTATGCCCTTGATCTTGACCAAGCGCGGCTTGAGATCGGGGGCAAGTTGGATCGGCTCCGCCGATGTGGCGGTACAAAACCAGTTTCTGAATGATCTGGGTGAGGGGGCGCTTTTAGCGCTCCCTTTTTTGTTCGAGTTCTGGGCTATGGATCATCAGTTGCCGCCTGCGGGGGATTGGCGGTCATGGGTGATCATGGGGGGCCGCGGTGCCGGTAAAACGCGGGCGGGTGCCGAATGGGTCAGATCCGTTGTCGAGGGTGCCAAGCCTTTGGATGAAGGGCGGTGTCGGCGGGTGGCTTTGGTGGGGGAAACCATCGAGCAGGTGCGCGAGGTGATGATTTTTGGCGATAGCGGAATATTGGCCTGTTCGCCTGTAGACCGCAGGCCGGATTGGGAGGCGACAAGAAAGCGTCTTGTTTGGCCGAATGGTGCGGTGGCGACGGTGCATACGGCGCATGACCCTGATGGTTTGCGCGGACCGCAGTTTGATGCGGCATGGGTCGATGAATTGGCCAAGTGGAAGCGGGGCCAAGAGGCGTGGGATCAGTTGCAGTTTGCATTGCGGTTGGGGGATCAGCCGCAGGTCTGTGTTACGACCACGCCGCGTAATGTGGGGGTGTTGAAGCGGTTGTTGAAATCGCCATCGACGGTCGTGACACACGCGCCGACCGAGGCCAATGCGGCGAATTTGGCGGGGAGTTTTCTGGAGGAAGTGCGGGCAAGGTATCGCGGGACACGGTTGGGGCGGCAGGAATTGGACGGGGTTTTGTTGGTGGATGCGGAGGGGGCTTTGTGGACCTCTGCGATGTTGGAGAAGGGGCGTGTAGCGGCGGTGCCGGAGTTTGACCGGATTGTTGTGGGGCTGGACCCTGCGACGACGAGTGGCTCCAGTTCGGATGAATGTGGGATTGTGGTTGTGGGGGCTGTGACCAAAGGGCCTGTGCAGGATTGGCGGGCTGTGGTGTTGGCCGATTGCACGGTGCAGGGGGCGACGCCCACGGGCTGGGCAAGAGCGGCGATCAGCGCGATGGAGCAGTTTGGGGCGGACTTGCTTGTGGCCGAGGTCAATCAGGGTGGGCAGATGGTTGGGGAGGTCATTCGCGGGGTTGATCCGTTGGTGGCGCTGAAATCAGTGCATGCGAGCAAGGGCAAGGTGGCGCGGGCGGAACCTGTCGCGGCTTTGTATGAACAGGGACGCGTGGGGCATGTCGCGGGGCTGGATGCGCTTGAGGATCAAATGTGCCGGATGACGGCGCAGGGGTACGAGGGTGGGGGTAGCCCTGACCGTGTGGACGCGTTGGTCTGGGCGTTGCATGAGTTGATGATTGTCCCTGCGGCAAAGTGGCGGTCGCCGGGTGTGCGGTCGCTGTAGGCGGAAGTGTTGCGTGAGCCACCGTGCGGACCGTCTGAACGATCTTAAACATTTTGAGCGAAATTGTTTTCAGAGCCGAGAGGCAGCCCTTGGGTGGGTCTGGGATCAGAGGAGCGACAGATATGGTTTTTGATTTTCTGCGACGGGGTGCTGCGGCGAATGCGGCGGCGGATGTACCTGAGCAAAAGGCGTCGGCGACGGGTCGGGTTGTGGCACATCAGACCTCTGGTCGCGTGGCATGGAGCCCGCGCGATGCCGTGAGCCTGACGCGGATGGGGTTTTGCGGCAACCCGGTTGGATTTCGGTCCGTCAAGTTGATTGCGGAGGCGGCGGCGGCCTTGCCCTTGGTGGTACAGGATGCGGAGCGGCGGTTTGAGGCGCACCCGTTGATGGCGTTGCTGGCAAGGCCAAATGGGGCGCAGGGGCGCGCGGAGTTGCTTGAGGCGCTTTATGCGCAGTTGTTGCTTACCGGCAATGGCTATGTTGAGGCGGTCGGTGGTGAGGCGGGATTGCCCGTTGAATTGCATGTATTGCGGTCGGACCGGATGGCGGTGGTGCCGGGGGCCGATGGTTGGCCTGTGGCGTATGAATATGCCGTGGGCGGTGCCAAGCATCGGTTTGATGCCTCGGGCGCATCGCCAATTTGTCATATCAAGAACTTTCATCCGCAAGATGATCATTACGGGTTCAGCCCGATGCAGGCGGCGGCGATGGCGCTGGATGTGCATAATTCCGCGTCACGCTGGAGCAAGGCATTGTTGGATAATGCCGCGCGGCCCTCGGGGGCGATTATCTATAAGGGCGCAGACGGGCAAGGCAAGCTGAGCGAGGATCAATATGACCGCTTGGTCGGGGAGATGGAGAGCCATCATCAGGGCGCGCGCAATGCCGGGCGTCCGATGTTGCTGGAAGGCGGGCTGGATTGGAAGCCGATGGGGTTTTCGCCATCCGATATGGAATTCCAGAAGACCAAGGAGAGTGCGGCGCGGGAGATTGCGCTGGCGTTTGGGGTGCCCCCGATGCTGATCGGGATTCAGGGTGACGCGACCTATGCCAATTACCAAGAGGCGCATAGGGCGTTTTACCGGTTGACGGTTTTGCCCCTGGCGACACGGGTGACTGCGGCGCTGGCGGCGTGGTTATCAGGTGTTTCGGGGGACGCGGTTGAGGTGAAGCCAGACTTGGATCAGGTGCCCGCGTTGTCGGCGGAGCGCGATGCGCTCTGGGCACGGGTGGGGCGTGCGGATTTCCTGAGCGAGGCGGAGAAGCGGTCATTGCTGGGACTGGCCGTGGTGCCAAGCGAGGCGTGAGCATGGACGCGAAGCCAATCGGGCAGCCGCATCATGTCTATCCGTTTGATGACATGGAGCGGGTTTTCCGGCGGATTGACGAGCGCATTGCAGCGATCGAGCGGTCGACAATCATTCTGGACCGTGAACTCGCCGTGAGTGAGGAAAAGCGGAAATTTGTGGACCGGCGTTTCAACCAGATCGATACACGGTTGGACCGGATCGACGGGCATATATCGCGGCTGGTGTGGCTGATTATTGCGGCGATTGTCGGGGCGTTCTTTTCGATCTTGATGCGGGGTGAATTACCAGGCGTTTGAATTTTTTGCGACACATGCGGTGGATTTCAAGGAGAATAGTGATGGATATGGACGCGCAACTGGAGCGGAAGTTTGCCCATTTCGGTGAGGCAATCGAGGTCAAGGACGGGGTCGAGATCTGCGGTTATGCCAGCCTGTTTGGCGATGTTGATCAGGGCGGTGATGTCGTGGAGCGCGGCGCCTATGCCGCGAGCCTGAAGGCTGTGAGTGCTGCGGGGCGCAGCATCAAGATGTTGTGGCAGCATGATCCGGCCCAGCCCATCGGGATCTGGGACGAGGTGCGCGAAGATGCACGCGGGCTTTGGGTCAAGGGACGGATTTTGGATTCCGTTTCGAAGGGGCGCGAAGCGGCGGCGCTGATTGCCGCTGGTGCGATTGACGGGTTGTCGATTGGATATCGCACGGTGAAAGCCAGCAAGAACGGACAGGGCCAGCGGGTTTTGGCGGAATTGGAGCTTTGGGAGGTGTCCCTTGTGACGTTCCCGATGCTGCCGTCTGCGCGCGTTGGATCAAAGGGAGATTTCATCGCTGTTGGCGATGTGTTGCATGATTTGGTCGCGACATTCGAGGGTGCGCGCGCTGCGCTGGGGCGTGGTTAACACATCGGTGCCAGACTGCCCGAAGCGATCAGAATCGAGGGATTTCCAATGAGCAAGACCGATACAAAACAACGGGGTACAGATGTGTCCCCAGCAGAAGAAGTCCGGCAAGCCGTGAATGGCTTTGTCAGTGATTTCAAAGGCTTTCAGGCCGAAATTGAAACGAAAATTCAACAATCAGAAGAGCGAATGAAAATGCTGGACCAAAAAATGACGATGCCTGCCCGTACACCTCTTGGCGGTGCTGTTGATCTGGGCGCGCCGCATCAAAAGGCGTTTAATACCTATTTGCGCAACGGCGATGACGACGGATTGCGCGGGCTTCAGCTTGAGGGCAAATCGCTGTCCACGGCGGTCAATTCCGATGGCGGTTATCTGGTTGATCCACAGACATCGGACCGTGTGCAATCGGTTTTGAACACCACTGCGTCGATCCGCGCAATTGCAGCTGTGGTGCGTGTCGAGGCGACGTCGTATGATGTGCTGGTCGATCATACTGATGTGGGTGCAGGTTGGGCGACGGAGAGTGATCCACGATCAGAGACCGACACGCCACAGATTGATCGCATTACCATTGCGCTGCATGAATTAAGTGCGTTGCCAAAGGCGTCGCAGCGTTTGCTGGATGACAGTGCATTTGACATCGAAGGCTGGCTTGCGGGTCGGATTGCGGACAAGTTTGCCCGTGCTGAAGCGTCTGCGTTTATCAACGGTGATGGTGTCGATAAGCCCAAGGGTTTCCTTGCGCATACATCCGTGGACAATGACGTCTGGACCTGGGGCAATCTGGGATATGTGCCGTCCGAGATTGATGGCGAAGTCACGGCAGAGGCGATTGTTGACGTGGTTTATGCGCTGGGTGCGCAGTACCGTGCGAATGCGTCGTTTGTGATGAATTCCAAGACGGCTGGTCTGGTGCGTAAGCTTAAGGACATGGATGGCCGTTTCTTGTGGTCGGATGGTCTGGCGGCGGCGGAACCTGCGCGTCTGATGGGGTATCCGGTGCTGGTGGCCGAGGATATGCCGGATGCCGGCGCTGGCAGCATGTCGATTGCATTTGGTGATTTTGCGGCGGGCTATACCGTGGCAGAGCGTCCTGACTTGCGCATCCTGCGTGATCCCTTCAGCGCCAAGCCGCATGTGCTGTTCTATGCCACCAAGCGGGTCGGCGGTGACGTGAGTGACTTTGCAGCCATCAAGCTGCTGAAATTCGGCGTGGCCTGAGGCTAGCGTCGAATGTCGGGGCCGGGGCAACTTGGCCCCGGTCCGGGCGCGCATCTAACTAACAATTCGCATTGTCTAGCTGCTCCCCTCCGACCGAGCAATGCGAGCGGCTGCGCGTCCGGAATTTGGGGCAAGAGTGCCCTGAGGGGCGGAATTTTGGAGACATTTCATGATGTTGATCGAAGAAACAACTGTCCCTGATGCGGCGCTGCCCGTGGATGCGTTCAAGGCACATCTGCGGCTGGGCAGTGGCTTTGGTCAGGATGATCTGCAGGACGCGGTTTTGAAATCGTTCCTGCGGGCAGCGATGGCCGCGATTGAAGCGCGGACGGGTAAGGTGCTGATCACGCGTAGTTTTAGCTGGTCGCTGACATTTTGGCGGGATGCGTCGGCGCAGGTTTTGCCGGTGGCACCTGTGATACAGGTGACGCGGGTGGCGTTGGTTGCACGCAGTGGTGTAGCGACGGATTTGGGCAGCGAGCATTTTTGGTTGGAGCGTGATGCACAGCAACCAAAGCTGCGCAGTGCGGGCACCACCTTGCCAAGCATTCCGAGCGCAGGTGCCGTGCTTATCGAGTTTGAGGCGGGATACGGCGCGGCCTGGGAGAACGTGCCCAGCGATATCGCCCAGGCGGTCATGATGTTGGCGGCGCATTATTACGAATACCGCAATGATACGGATCTTGTTGGGGGCAGTATGCCGTTCGGCGTCAGCAGCCTTATCGAGCGTTTCAAGACCATACGCATTGGTATGGGGTCGGGGCGATGAGCGTGCCTGTGTTGAGCCGTGCATTGGTTTTGGAAGAACCAATGCGCGTGAGTGACGGTGCGGGAGGCTTTAGCGAAGGCTGGACGGCGCTGGGGGTTTTGTGGGCCGAAGTCACGGCGCGGACGGGTCGGGAGACGGCCATGGGCGGCGCGCCGGTAAGTACGGTGGCCTACAAGATCGTCGTGCGCGGTGCGCCGTTTGGCGCGACGGACCGGCCTTTGCCGGAACAGCGGTTTCGCGATGGTGCGCGGGTATTCACCATTCAGGCGGTAGCGGAGCGTGACCCCGAGGGGCGCTATCTGACCTGCTTTGCGGATGAGGAGCTGGTGGTATGAGCTTTGCTTTGTCAGGGCCTTTGCAGGCGGCGGTGTATGGCGCGTTAAACGGAGATGCGGCGTTGGGTTCGTTTGTAGGTAGCGATATCTATGATGCGGTGCCGTCAGGTGCGCTGCCCGCACTCTATGTGCAGTTGGGTACGGAGGCGGTGCGCGATGCGTCGGATGTCAGTGGGGCCGGTGCGGTGCATCAGTTTACGGTATCGGTGATTACTACAAACCCCGGATTTGCGGGTGCCAAGGCGGTGGCCGGGGCGGTGAGTGATGCGCTGCATGATGCGGAGTTGGCGTTGAGCCGGGGATTGTTGATCAGTTTGCGGTTCGAGAGAGCCAGCGTGCGTAGGATCGACGGTGCGGCAGCGCGGCAGATTGATCTGCGGTTTCGAGCGCGGGTGCAGGATACCTAAGGGTTTATAATTTCAGAATAATCAGGAGATATGTGATGGCTGTTCAAGCGGGTAAAGACCTTTTGGTCAAAGTAGATATGACAAGTGATGGTCAATTTGAGACTATCGCAGGACTGCGGGCCACGCGGGTGAGTTTCAATGCGGAAACGGTGGATGTGACGTCGCTGGATTCGGAAGGGGGCTGGCGCGAGTTGCTGGTGGGTGCAGGCGTGCGGTCAGCGGCGATCAGCGGGTCAGGTGTTTTTCGCGATGAAGGCACGGACGAGCGGGCGCGGCAGTTGTTTTTCGACGGGCTGACGCCTGAGTTTCAGGTGATCATCCCCGATTTTGGCGTGGTTGAGGGGCCGTTTCAGGTCACGTCGCTGGAATATGCCGGGTCGTTGAATGGTGAGGCGACCTATGAGTTGAGCCTGCAATCGGCAGGTGCCTTGGTGTTCACGCCAGCGGTTGTGGTCTGAGCATGGCAAATCCGTGGAGGGGTGATGTGGCGTTGGTCGTTGATGGGCAACGTTACACCATGCGCCTGACGCTGGGGGCGTTGGCGGAGTTGGAGGAAAGCCTTGCCGAACGGTCGTTGGTGGCGCTGGTGGAGCGGTTCGAGGGGAACACGTTTTCCAGCCGCGATGTGCTGGCGTTGCTGGGGGCAGGGCTGCGCGGGGGCGGTGCTGATGTGAGTGATCAGGCGTTGTTGCATGGCGATATCAAGGGCGGCCCGATGGCGGCGGCGAAGGCGGCGGCGGAGTTATTGGCGCGGGCGTTTGTGGTGCCAGATTAATGACGAATGTGAGTGAGCGGGCGGGCTTGGATTGGCCTGCGCTGATGCGGGCGGGACTGCAAGGGTTGCGGTTAAAGCCTGCGGAGTTCTGGGCGCTCACGCCGGCGGAATTGCAGCTGATGTTAGGCACGCAGGGTTCGCAAGCGCCGCTGTTGAGTAAGGGATTGGCAGCGCTGATGGCGGCCTATCCGGACAAAGAAAAAGGGGACGCGTGATGGCGGATTTCGAGGACATCGACAACCTTGAGGGCAATGCGGAAGGGTTGAACGGGACGCTGGCGCAGACGAGCACGCTGGTATCCGGCTTTGACAGTGAGTTACGACGGATGCGGACATCACTGGCAGCAACGGGCAAGGACGTGGCCATGCTTGAGAAAGGTCTGAGCAAAGGATTGCGCAAGGCATTCGATGGAGTGGTTTTTGACGGTTTGAAGCTTTCGGACGCGCTTAGCACAGTTGCGCAGTCGATGATCAACACGACGTATAATGCGGCGATGCGTCCGGTCACGGATCACTTTGGCGGGTTGATCTCGCAGGGTGTCGGATCGCTGGTTCAGGGGATATTGCCGTTCGCCAATGGCGCGCCGTTTTCCCAAGGCAAGGTGATGCCGTTTGCCAATGGTGGTGTGGTCAGTTCGGCCACCGCCTTTCCCATGCGGGGCGGCACGGGGTTGATGGGTGAGGCCGGGCCGGAGGCGATTATGCCGCTGGCACGCGGGGCCGATGGCAAGCTGGGGGTGCGCGGCGCGGGCGGTGGCGGTGCCACGGTAGTGATGAACATTTCCACGCCCGATGTGCAGGGGTTCCAGCGTTCACAAAGCCAGATCGCCGCACATATGAGCCGCGCGTTGAGCAGCGGCAATCGGAACAGGTAGGGGAGACGTAGAATGGCTTTTCATGAGATCAGATTTCCCGCGAGCTTGAGCTTTGGCGCACTTGGCGGGCCGCAGCGCAAAACCGATGTGGTGACGCTCGCCAACGGGTTCGAGGAGCGCAATACACCGTGGGCACATTCGCGCCGGGTATATGACGCAGGACTGGGGATGCGGTCGACTGATGATCTGCAAAAGCTGATCGGATTTTTCGAGGCGCGCATGGGCCAGATGCATGCATTCCGGTGGAAAGACTGGTCGGATTACAAGTCGGGAACCGCGTCGCTTGAGGTTGCGTTCACAGACCAGAGTATCGCTTTTGGTGATGGGATTCGGGCGGATTTCCAAATTGTGAAAGTGTATCGCTCGGGCGAGCAAAGCTATAATCGGCCTATACAGAAACCTGTGCTTGGAACTGTACGCGTGGGCGTTGAACAGGACGAGTATCAGGAGGGTGTGGACTATACGCTGGACATCAACACCGGGATTATCACCTTTAACGATCCGCCTGATGTGGCGCAGGAGATATTCGCGGGGTTTGAATTCGATGTGCCAGTGCGGTTTGATACGGACCGTATTCTGACATCAATGGCAAGTTTCAAGGCGGGGCAAGTGCCCAATGTACCTGTGATCGAGGTGCGGTTATGATGTTAGGTTTTGATCAGGCGTTGGAAACACATTTGGCGGGTGGGCACACGACAGTCTGTCACGCCTGGGTGATCAAGCGTCGCGACGGGATGCAGTTTGCCTTTACGGATCATGATGTGGCGCTGAGTTTTGACGGGGTGACGTACCGCGCGGACAGCGGCCTCGGGGCGAAGGCGATTTCGCAAAGCACGGGGTTGTCGGTGGACAATACCGAAGCGATTGGCGCGCTGTCGGACGCGTCTATCCGTGAGGACGAGATCGAGCAGGGGCGCTTTGACGGGGCCGAGGTGCAGGCGTGGTTGGTGAATTGGGCCGATACTACGCAGCGCCATTTGCAATTTCGCGGTTCAATTGGCGAATTGCGGCGGGTCGATGGAGCTTTTCGTGCGGAATTGCGCGGGCTGACCGAAGTGTTGAACAGGCCACAGGGCCGGATTTATCAAAAGCCGTGTTCGGCAGTTTTGGGTGACGGGCAATGCATGTTTGATACGAGGCAAGAAGGCTATGCCAAGACCCTGCCTGTGCAAGTGCAAAAAGAGGCGCGCGAATTTAGCTGGCAGGGTTTTCTGGGTTTCGAGGATGGGTGGTTCGCACGCGGGCGGTTCGAGGTTCTGGACGGACCTGCGAAAGGTCTGTGGGGGATGGTCAAGCACGACCGGCTGGTCGGGACCAAGCGCATTGTCGAATTATGGGAGCCGATCAGGGGCGATGTGGGCGCGGGCACGTTAGTGCGCTTGGTTGCAGGCTGTGACAAGCGGCTGGAGACATGCAGGCTCAAATTCAACAATCTGGTTAATTTCCAGGGCTTTCCCGATTTGCCCGGTGAGGACTGGGTTGTAGCGGTGCCGCGCCAGAGCGGCGCGAACACGGGCGGATCACTCCGGTGAGTGTGCTCGGGGACGACGTCGCCGCAGCTGCACGTGGTTGGGTTGGTACGGCCTATGTGCATCAGAGTGCTGTTAAGGGAGCGGGCACAGATTGTCTGGGCTTATTGCGCGGTGTGTGGCGCGAGTTTTCGGGTACGGAACCCGAGGCCATTCCGGCCTATTCAATGGATTGGTCAGAGCCGCAGGGTGAAGAGCAGTTATGGGCGGCGGCAGAGCGGCATTTGATCGCCAAGGGCGTGAGTGATGTGGCTGTGGGGGATGTGATCTTGTTCCGGATGCGTCACGGGGCGGTGGCCAAGCATCTGGGCATTCAGGGGCGCGTTGGCGCGGATGCCAGTTTTATTCACGCCTACACCGGGCACGGAGTCGTCGAGAGCCCGCTCAGTACCCCGTGGCAGCGCCGCATCGTGGCGCGGTTTGAATTTCCTGAGGAGGCAAGCTGATGGCAACGATATTATTTTCGGCAGCGGGGGCTGCGGTGGGCGGCTCGATTGGCGGCACCTTGGCGGGGTTGTCCTCTGTTGCGGTGGGGCGCGCAGTTGGGGCGACCTTGGGCCGCGTGGTGGACCAGCGGCTGCTGGGGCAGGGCGGACAGGCTGTCGAGACCGGTAAGGTGGACAGGTTCAGGCTGACCAATGCGGGGGAGGGCGACCCGATTTCCCGGCTCTACGGGCGGATGCGTCTTGGGGGACAGGTGATCTGGGCGTCCGACTTTCAGGAAATTGTGCGCGTGTCGGGAGGGGGCGGTAAAGGCAGTAAGCCGAAGCCCACGACAACCGAGTACAGCTATTCGGTAAGTGTCGCGATTGCGCTTTGCGAGGGTGAGATCACAAGCGTAGGGCGTGTGTGGGCCGATGGCGAGGAAATAGCCAAGGATGACCTGAATATGCGGGTCTATACGGGGCGCGCCGATCAATTGCCCGACCCCTTGATCGAGGCCATTGAAGGGGCGGGTGAAGTGCCTGCGTACCGAGGTACTGCCTATGTGGTAATGGAAGACCTGTCGCTGGCGGAGTTCGGGAGCCGTGTGCCGCAGTTTTCCTTCGAGGTGATCAGGCCGGAACAGCGCGGTGAACCCGGAGCAGAGCATGCGCTGACCTATGGGATCCAGGGGGTCGCGTTGATACCCGGAACGGGGGAATACGGGCTGGCAACAACACCCGTGCATTACGTGCGCGGCCAAGGCGCGCGGTGGAGTGCCAATGTCACAACACCGGCGGGCAAGACGGATTTCGCGGTCTCGTTGGAGAATATGACCGAGGAGTTGCCCAATCTTGAGGCGGCATCCTTGGTGGTGTCATGGTTTGGCAATGACCTGCGCTGCGGCAATTGCACGATCCGTCCCAAAGTCGAGGATGCCGCGATTGAAGGCGAGAACATGCGTTGGGGTGTCGCAGGGCTGACCCGTTCGACAGCGCAGGTGATCGTCAAGGACGATGACCGGCCTGTGTACGGGGGAACGCCGACAGATAAATCCGTGATCGAGGCCATTCAGGCGATGAACGCAGCGGGGCAGGCAGTGATGTTCTATCCGTTCATCCTGATGGACCAGTTGAGCGGGAATAGCTTGCCTGACCCGTACAGCGACGCACTGACGCAGGCGGTTTTGCCATGGCGGGGGCGGATTACGCTGTCGCAGGCCCCCGGACGAGCGGGAAGTCCCGATGGGACAGCCGTGGCGGATGCGCAGGTTGCGGCGTTCTTCGGGACAGCCACGGCGGCGCATTTCAGCGTGGCAAATGGGGCTGTGGTATATTCGGGTCCAAATGAATGGTCGCTGTCGCGCTTTATTTTGCATTATGCAGCGCTGTGCAAAGCGGCGGGCGGTGTAGATGCGTTTTGTATCAGCTCGGAAATGCGTGGGCTGACACAGATACGCGGGGCAGGTGGCGCGTTTACGGCGGTGGCGAAGCTGCGGGGGCTGGCGGCGCAGGTGAGGGCGTTGGTTGGGGCGCAAACCAAGATCAGCTATGCGGCGGATTGGACGGAGTATTTCGGGTATCAGCCGCAGGATGGGACGGGAGACCGCTACTTTCACCTCGACCCACTGTGGGCGGATGCAAACATAGATTTCATCGGGATCGACAATTACATGCCGATTGCGGATTGGCGTGAGGGCGAGGACCACGTGGATGCGCAGACGTGGGACGCGATCTATAACCTCGATTACCTTAAGGCCAACATTGAAGGGGGCGAGGGGTATGATTGGTTTTATCATTCGGATGAAGCCCGCGCCGCTCAGATCAGGACCGACATCACCGACGGGGCGCACAACGAGGCTTGGGTGTACCGCTACAAGGATATTCGAGGTTGGTGGGCAAATGCGCATCACGCGCGTATTGACGGGGTCAGGCAAGAGATTGCAACGGAATGGGTGCCAGGCTCAAAGCCTGTCTGGTTTACCGAGTTTGGCTGTGCGGCGGTAGACAAAGGCGCGAACCAGCCGAACAAGTTTCTGGATATGAAAAGCTCGGAAAGCAGTCTGCCAAGGTATTCGACAGGCGCGCGGGATGACCTGATGCAGATGCAATACCTGCGGGCGATGACAGACTATTGGGGGGATGCAGCGAACAATCCGCAATCGACGGAGTACACGGGCGCAATGGTTGATATGCGCCGCGCTTTTGTCTGGGCGTGGGATGTGCGGCCTTATCCGTTTTTCCCCAACAATCGCGCTTTGTGGAGTGACGGGCAGAATTACGCGCGCGGGCATTGGATTAACGGGCGCACATCGTCGCGGTCGTTGGCGTCTGTTGTCGGCGAGATTTGCAGGCGCGCCGGGCTTGAGGCGTATAGCACCGAGGGGCTATATGGCGTTGTCCGTGGGTACGGCGTTGATCAGGTGACGGATGCACGCACTGCGTTACAGCCGTTGATGATCCGCTACGGGTTTGATGCGATCGAGCGGGGTGGCATGCTCAGTTTCCGGATGCGGGACGGTTTGGATGCGGTAACACTTGATCCGGCGCTACTGGCGGTCAGTTCCGAATTGGACGGTGTCATCGAACAGGTGCGCGAGGCGGATGCGGAGATCACAGGGCGGGTGCGGCTGCGTTTTGTGCAGGCCGACGGGAATTTTGATACGATTGCTGAAGAAGCAATACTGGCGGACGAGGCCACACATGCTGTTTCCGCGTCGGAGCTGAACATAGCGCTGACCCGTGCAGAGGGGCGGCAGGTGGCGGAACGCTGGCTGACCGAGGCGCGCGTGTCGCGCGAGAATATCAGGTTGGCGCTGCCGCCCTCAAAGATGGCGCTGGGCGCGGGGGATGTGATCCGGCTGCCCTCTGACGGGGCTGAGGGGCCTGGGTTGTACCGGATTGACCGGGTTGAACAGGGCGACGTGCAGGTAATTGATGCAGTTCGCATCGAGCCGGAAGTCTATGACCCTGCACCAATTGACGACGAATTGGTCCAGTTGCGCCCCTTTGTGTCGCCCGTTCCAGTTGTGCCATACTTCATGGATCTGCCACTGTTGCGCGGTGACGAGGTGCCGCATGCACCCTACATTGCGGCCACGGCGCAACCTTGGCCGGGCGCGGTGGCGGTGCACCAGTCATCGACGGACGCGAATTATCGGTTGAATTCGATCCTGCCGACGCGGGCGACGATTGGTCAGACGGAAGGGTCACTGGTTGCAGGGTCTGCCGGATTGATCGACCGTGGCGAGGTTTTACAGGTCAAGCTGACCAGCGGGACGCTTGAGAGCGTCACTATGGATGCGCTGTTGAGCGGGGCTAATCTGGCCGCAATTGGCGATGGAGGCAGCGACAATTGGGAAGTGTTCCAGTTTGCCGATGCTCAGCTGATTGCGCCCGATACCTATTGGCTCAGCACGCGGATACGCGGGCAGGCGGGCACAGACGGGTTGATGCCCGAGGTGTGGCCAACGGGGTCTACCTTTGTATTGCTTGACGGTGTGCCCTCGCAGATCGAGCTTAGCCCGAACCTGCGCCGTGTGGTGCAGAATTACCGGATCGGCCCCGCGCAGCGCGGTGTGCAAGATCCGTCATACCAGCATCTGGTGCACGCGTTTGACGGCAACGGTTTGCGTCCGTTAAGCCCCTGTCATTTGAAGCAGACACATGCGGCAAGCGGGGACCGTGTGTTTTCGTGGATCAGGCGCACGCGGATTGATGGTGACGCATGGGAGGTGCCTGAAGTCCCGGTTGGTGAAGAAAGCGAAAGCTATGTCGTGCGGGTATTACAAGGGGAAGCCGTTGTGCGTGAAGCCTTGGTCGGCAACGCGGCGTGGACCTATACAACTGCGATGCAGGGGACGGACGGTGTCGGTTCGGTATTTACGGTGTCGGTAGCACAGGTTTCTGCGACCTATGGCGCAGGTTTGGCACGACGGATCGACGTGGCGGCATAATGCGTGAGGTTTATCCGAGTGATATTACAGCGGCGGTGCGGGTTCTTTTGGGCGCACCGCCGCAAGCGCGCACTAAACTCTGTTGCCAACTTCTCAACGAGGCAGACTGGGCGGACAAGTTTACCAAACGACTGCGCCGGCCGCACCCGATCTGGGGCAACGGCACCTTGGCAGCAGCGGCACAGGCAAGGATGCGGATGCCTGAAAGGTCGTTTTCGGATCGCGAGTATATCGCGTGTTTCATGATTGCGCTTGACGGTTTGCAGCGGCACCGTGCAGCAAAGACTTGTAAGCCGGACTTACAGACCCACATTGAAAATAAGCTGCATCACGGGTTTGCGTTTGGTTAAGTGATGTTGCATGAGGTAGTTTAAGCGCAACGAAGGAATTTGAGATGCCAGAGATCCGCAGAAATGTCACCCGACTGGACCCGGTTTGGGAACGTATCCAAAGTGAAGCGCAGCAGGCTGTTTCGGATGAGCCGTTGATTGGCGGGTTTGTTCACGCATGTATCCTGCACCATAAATCCATTGAAAAGGCGCTGTCCTACCGGATTGCCGCCAAACTGTCGTCAAATGAAATGTCGATGATGGTTGTGCGCGAGATGGTGGAGGACGCTTATGCCGCGAACCCTGATCTGATCTCGGCGGCTCGGGCGGATTTGATGGCTATTTATGAACGTGATCCGGCGTGCCACAGATTGTTGCAACCTATTTTGTATTTCAAAGGCTATCAGGCCGTGCAGGCGTACCGCGTTGGCCACCACCTGTGGACGCAGGGCAAGCGTGATTTGGCCTATTTCGTGCAGATGCGGGTCAGCGAGATTTTCGGGGTCGATATCCATCCTGCGGCACGTATGGGTAAAGGCATTATGATCGATCACGCGCATTCCGTCGTCATCGGGGAAACTGCGGTGGTTGGCGATAATGTGTCGATGCTGCATTCCGTGACGTTGGGCGGAACCGGCAAAGAAGAAGAGGACCGTCATCCCAAGATCGGCGATGGTGTGTTGATTGGTGCTGGTGCCAAGGTGCTGGGCAATATCACGGTTGGTCATTGCAGCCGGATTGCTGCGGGCTCCGTCGTGCTGGAATCGGTGCCGCCCTGCAAGACAGTGGCGGGTATTCCAGCGCGTATTGTCGGCGAGGCGGGATGTGACCAGCCATCGGTGTCGATGAACCACATGCTGGGGCCTTGGGAACAAGAAAAATGATCATAGTTGAATAAATTTGAAAAAGCCGGAGCATCTGCTCCGGCTTTTCTCGTTTTGTAGAGAATGGGGGCTTGGCCCCCAAACCCCCGAGTATTTAAGGCGAAAAGAAAGGTTAGGCGAGCATTGTCATAGGTGCCTCGAGATTGTCTTTGATCGCATTCAAAAGCTCCGCACCCATCGCGCCGTCAATTACGCGGTGATCCACGGACAGGGTCACGGACATCACTGTCGCCACTGCTAACTCGCCGTCTTTACCAACGATTGGCTTTTTCACGCCTGCACCGACGGCCAAGATCGCACCATGGGGCGGGTTGATCACCGCGTCAAAGTTGTCGATGCCCATCATGCCAAGGTTCGAGATGGCAAAGCTGCCGCCCTGGTATTCATGCGGGGCCAGTTTGCGGTCACGCGCACGGGCAGCAAGGTCTTTCATCTCAGCCGAGAGGGCAGAGAGCGACTTCATTTCTGCATCTTTCAGCACGGGCGTGAACAGACCGCCTTCAATTGCCACGGCAACGGCCACATCGGATGGTTTGAGTTTCAGCGTGCGGTCACCTGCCCAGACCGAATTGGCATCCGGCACCTGTTGCAGCGCCAAGGCGCAGGCCTTGATGATGAAGTCATTGACGCTGAGCTTTACGCCGCGCGGTTCAAGCTGTTTGTTGAGCTGAGCACGAAACGCCATCAACGCATCAAGCTGGATATCGCGGCGCAGATAGAAATGCGGCACGGTTTGTTTGGCCTCTGTCAGGCGCGCGGCAATGGTTTTGCGCATCCCGTCGAGCTTGACCTCTTCGTACTCGCGACCTTCATAAATCTTTTTGATGGCATCGGCAGAAACTGGTGCTGCAGGCGCGGCGGCGGCCGTTTTTGGTGTTTCGGCTGTGTCGGCTTTTGGCGCGTCGGATTTCGACAGACCCTCAACATCGGCTTTTATAATCCGGCCATGCGGACCCGATCCTTTGACGTCTGCCAGATCGACGCCTTTATCCGCTGCAATCCGCCGTGCGAGGGGGGACGCAAAGATACGGTTCCCGTCAGCACCCTTGGGGGCAGCAGGGGCAGGGGTGGCATCCGTTTCGCCTCGCCCATAGCCTTTTTCAGGCGCTGTCTGATCCGAGGCCCCGGCGGGGGCGGCGTTTGAGGATGCCTCCGCTTTTGGCGCGGACGCCTCGCCAATATCATCGGCGCTTTCGCCATCTTCCAGCAACACCGCAATAGGGGCGTTAACCTTAACCCCCTCGGTCCCTTCAGCGATCAGGATCTTACCAATCACCCCTTCATCGACGGCCTCGAATTCCATCGTGGCCTTGTCGGTTTCAATCTCGCACATGACATCACCGGAGGCGACGGTGTCTCCTTCTTTGACCAACCATTTGGCGAGCGTGCCTTCTTCCATGGTGGGTGACAGGGCGGGCATGAGAATTTCGATGGGCATGGTGCCGCTCCTTTATTTATACGTGACTTTTTTGACGGCCTCGATGACCTCTGCAACCGTCAACAGCGCGTGTTTTTCCAGGTTCGCCGCATAGGGCATCGGCACGTCCTTGCCGGTGCAGTTGATCACGGGTGCATCCAGATAATCGAACGCCTCTTGCATGATCACGGATGAGATATAGCTGCCCACCGATCCTTGCGGCCAGCCTTCCTCGACCGTTACGCAGCGGTTGGTTTTCATCACGGATTTGATGATCGCGGGCGTGTCCATCGGGCGCAGCGTGCGCAGGTCGATGACTTCGGTCTCTATGCCGTCCGCTGCCAGCTTTTCGGCCGCTTCCAAGGCATAGCTCATGCCGATACCAAAGCTGACGATGGTGACATCGCTGCCCTCGCGCCAAATCCGCGCCTTGCCGAATGGCACCGTGTGATCCTCGACATCCGGCACATCAAAGGCGCGGCCATAGAGGATTTCGTTTTCCAGAAAAATCACGGGGTTCGGATCACGGATCGCGGTTTTCATCAGACCTTTATAGTCGGACGCCGAATACGGCATCACAACCCGCAGCCCCGGTACTTGCATGTACCACGCGGCATAACATTGCGAATGCTGCGCACCGACACGGGCGGCGGCACCGTTGGCACCGCGAAACACCATGGGCGCACCCATTTGACCACCCGACATATAGAGCGTCTTGGCAGCGGAGTTGATGATGTGGTCAATCGCCTGCATGGCAAAATTCCAGGTCATGAATTCGACGATAGGGCGCAGCCCGCCAAAGGCCGCACCTGTGGCAATGCCTGCAAATCCGTGCTCGGTGATTGGCGTGTCGATGACGCGTTTCGCCCCGAACTCATCCAGCATGCCTTGGGAAATTTTATACGCGCCCTGATATTCGGCAACTTCTTCACCCATCAGGAAAACGCTGTCATCGCGGCGCATTTCCTCGGACATGCCATCGCGCAGGGCTTCGCGTACGGTTTGTTGCTTCAGCTTGGTGCCTTCGGGCCAGTCGGGGCTTAGGTCGGGTTCGGGCTGCTTGTGTCCCTCGGCCGGTGGGGCGTCGTCCTTCTTGGCTTCCGCCTTGGGGGCGTCGGCCTTTTTTTCTTCTTTGGGGGCGTCCTTGATGTCGTCCGCGCTTTCGCCGTCTTCCAGCAAGACCGCGATAGGCGTGTTGACCTTGACCCCTTCACTGCCTTCCGCAATCAGGATTTTGCCGATCACACCTTCGTCCACGGCTTCGAATTCCATCGTGGCCTTGTCGGTTTCGATCTCGGCCATGATGTCGCCGGATTTAACCGTATCGCCTTCCTTGACCAGCCATTTGGCCAGCGTGCCTTCTTCCATTGTGGGGCTCAGGGCGGGCATCAGAATTTCAGTAGCCATCTATCAAGCCTCCTGTGGAACTTCGGTTGCGTAAATATCGGTCCACAGCTCGTCCAGATGTGGTTCGGGGCTTTCCTTGGCGAAATCGGCGGACTCATTGACGATCCTTTTGATCTCTTTGTCGATCGCTTTCAGGTCGTCTTCAGTCGCGTGTTTTCCGGTCAACAACATAGTGCGGATGGCCTCGATCGGGTCACGCTCATCTTTCATCTTCTGCACTTCTTCGCGGGTCCGGTACTTGGCCGGATCAGACATCGAATGGCCACGATAGCGATAGGTTTTGATTTCCAGAATGTAGGGGCCCTTGCCGGCTCGGCAGTGCGCCACGGCCTTGTCGCCTGCGGCCTTCACCGCCAGCACGTCCATGCCGTCAACTTCCTCGCCCTCGATGCCATAGGCGGCACCGCGTTCCCAATAGCTGTTCGAATGGGTTGACCGTTTAGTCGAGGTGCCCATCGCATACTGGTTGTTTTCAATGACAAAAATACAAGGCAAATCCCAGATTTCCGCCATGTTGTAGGCCTCGTACACCTGACCCTGATTGGCAGCTCCGTCGCCGAAATAGGTGAAGGTTACGTTGTCATTACCTCTGTACTTGTCCGAAAATGCCAGTCCCGCGCCCAACGGCACCTGTGCTGCAACAATCCCGTGACCGCCATAAAAATGCTTCTCTTTCGAGAACATATGCATGGAGCCGCCCTTGCCCTTGGAATAACCGCCCTCGCGGCCCGTCAATTCCGCCATGACGCCCTTGGGGTCCATGCCGCATGCCAGCATATGGCCGTGGTCGCGGTAGCTGGTGATGCGCTTGTCGCCTTCTTTGGCCGCGGCCTCAAGACCGACAACAACCGCTTCTTGGCCAATATACAAATGGCAGAATCCACCAATCAAACCCATGCCATAAAGTTGGCCTGCCTTTTCTTCAAATCGCCGGATCAGCAGCATGTCTTTGTAATAGGCTTTCAACTCTTCAGCCGAAACATTGGATTTTTTGGTCGATTTCTTGTCTGCCATTGGCATGTCCTCCGTAAGCGCGCGGATCGGAGCGCAGAGATAGTTTAGCGTTAAACTATTGCTTAACGGATTCGGGCAGGGAAGTGTAGGGGTTTGTGACGTTGGGGCAGGCGGTTGCTGAGGGAGTGCACTGACTTGTTTAATATAAAGTGAAAGTCGACTTTGAGGCCAAGGTTCATATATTCGCCGTCTCTTACGAAAGTTACGTCGTCTGGGACAAATAACAAACCCTACCTTATCACAATCTCATCCGACCGCAGCATTCCCAACATCTTGCGCACCCGTTCATCCAGCAAATCCAGATCAAGGTAATCATCCGACAACCGATGCGTCAGGTTTTCCATCTGCGCCACCTCGGCCCGCACAGAGGCCAGTTGCACCCGCAAATCCTGACTTTCGGCCACAATCTCGGCGCGGCGGAACAAACCGAAACTCCCTTGCACGGCGGCAAAGGTGAAATAAAGGCTCAGGGCAAAGGCGATTGCGAAAAACAGCAATGTGCCAAAAGCGGGGCGTGCGGTGCGGGTCATCTGGTCTGCCTCAAATCGCCTCTTGTTGGGCGTATAACCCTTATGACACAGATGATTCGATGTGTGAATCCCTTGTTTTCAAAGAACTAGGTGTTTCGGGCCGATCTTTACCCGCCAAGCGCTGCAACACCGGGCAGCGTCTTGCCTTCCATCCACTCCAGAAACGCGCCGCCTGCGGTCGAGATATAGCTGAAATCATCCGCGACACCCGCCTGATTCAGCGCCGCGACTGTATCACCACCACCCGCGACCGAAATCAGCGCGCCATCACGGGTCTGTGCGGCTGCCACTCGCGCTGCTGCAACTGTTGCGGTATCAAAGGGCGCAATTTCAAACGCACCCAACGGACCGTTCCAGATCAGGGTCTTGAGACCTTTTAGCGCAACTTCGATCTGTTCAATGCTGCCCGGCCCCGCGTCCAGTATCATCTGGTCAGCGGACAAAACCGTATCTGGCCCCAATTGCACCACTTCATGTGCGGCACCTGCGGCAAATTCGGTTGCGGCCAACCCGTCCACCGGCAAAATCACCCGGCATCCGGCCTTGTCCGCCTGCGCCATAATATCGCGTGCGGTCTCGAAAAAATCAGGCTCTTGCAGGGACTTGCCCAGTTTTGCCCCAAGTGCCGCCAGAAACGTATTCGCCATGCCGCCGCCGATGATCAGCACATCCAGACGGTTTACAAGGTTCTCGAGCAGTTCGATCTTTGATGATACCTTGGCACCGCCAACAATAGCCCCCACAGGGCGCTCGGGCTTGGACAAGGCCGCTTCCAACGCAGACAGCTCCGCCTGCATCAACCGCCCCGCACAGGCCGGCAGGAACCGCGCCAGTCCTTCGGTCGAGGCATGGGCACGGTGGGCGGCAGAAAACGCATCGTTGCAATAAATGTCACCGAGGGACGCAAGACGCTTGGCAAAATCCGGATCATTGGCCTCTTCGCCGGGATGAAACCGGATGTTTTCCAGCAAAATGACATCGGCATCGACGTTTGCCTGAACCTCTGCCGCATCAATTGATGGGATCAACGTCACACTATGCCCCAGCGCCGCTTCAAGCGCGGGCAGTACCTGTGCAAGGCTCATCTCGGGTGTCACAATACCATTCGGGCGGCCAAAGTGCGCAATCAGAATGGGCTTGCCGCGTTTTGCCAGAATGTCGCGCACCGTGGGTACAATCCGCTCGATCCGCGTTGCATCGGTGACGCGGCCATCTTCGACGGGGACGTTGATATCGACCCGCACCAGCACGCGTTTGCCCGCCACATCCATATCGTCCAGCGATTTCCAGCTCATCTCGTCTCTCCCTCACGCTATATTGCTCATGTGTTTTGCTGTTCTGGACCTTCGCGTCAATCCACACGCTTGGCAATTGCGACAATCACCCCTAGGTAACACCGCAAGAGATTCAGACGCGAATACAATTAAGGAGCGCCCCATGGCCGAGATTACAGACCCCGAAAACACAATCCTGATGGAACTGAAAGACGGCACCGTCACGATCCAGCTGTTGCCCGATGTGGCCCCCAAGCATGTCGCGCGGATGAAAGAGCTGGCACGCGCCGGTAAATACGACAACGTGGCATTTCACCGTGTGATTGACGGTTTCATGGCGCAAACCGGCGATGTGGAACATGGCAACATGGAAGGCGATTTCAACCTGCGCATGGCAGGGACGGGCGGTTCCGATCTGGGCAATGTGCCTGCGGAATTTTCCAAGATACCGCATGCACGCGGGTCAATCGGTGCGGCACGTTCGGCCAATCCGGATTCGGCCAACAGCCAGTTTTTCATCAACTTCAAAGACAACGATTTCCTGAACGGGCAGTACACGGTCTATGGCCAGGTGATTTCCGGCATGAAGCTGGTTGACGAGATCGCCAAAGGCGAGCCGCCCGCGACACCGGACCGCATGATCAGCGTCAAGGTGGCCTCCGATGCATAAGGTTATCGCAGGCAGCGTAACGGCTGCGTTCATAGGCACATCCGCCTTCGCAACAGGCATCAAGATCGACGTCACGGGCGAGGCCAATGGCACAATCACCATCGACCTGCTCGAAGATGTGGCCCCGCAGCATGTGGCCCGCATCACCGAGCTTGCCGCCGCTGGGGCCTATGACGGTGTGGTGTTCCACCGCGTCATCGACGGTTTTATGGCGCAAACGGGTGATGTGCAGTTTGGCAAAGCGGGTGGTGACACATCGCGCGCCGGTATGGGCGGGTCTGATATGCCCGATGTTCCTGCCGAATTCTCGGACATCCCGTTCGACAAGGGTGTGATCGGCATGGCCCGCTCGCAAAGCGAAGATTCAGCCAACAGCCAGTTTTTCATAATGTTTGATGCGGGTTACTTCCTGAACGGGCAATACACGGTTGTGGGCAAAGTCACTGACGGCCAAGACGTGGTTGACGCGATCAAGCGCGGCACAGGCGGCAACGGCGCGGTCGAAGGCACGCCGGATGTGATGCAGAAGGTCACTGTGACCGAGTAAAGGGTTGCGGGTTTGACAGATTGAATAGGCGGCTCTGACGGGGCCGCCTATTTTTATTGGTGAGGCAAGAGGGGGCCAGCCCCCGGCCTGCGGCCACCCCCGGGAATATTTAAGGCCAAAAAGAATGGGAAAAGTGAAAAGAAAAAAGGCACCACAGGATGCGGTGCCTTTTCACTTGGAATTTTAATCCCCGGTTAAGAGGCAGGGTTTGACTTTGCCGCAGGCGCGCCTTTTGCGCCCGGGTTCAGCGGATCATCCTGACGCTGCACAGATCCTTCGAAATGCGCACCTGATTCGATTGCGATGGTCTTGTGGATGATGTCACCCTCGACCCGCGCTGTTGAGGTCAGGCGGACCTTGAGGCCACGAACGCGGCCCACGATGCGGCCATTGATCACCACGTCATCGGCAATCACTTCGCCTTTGATCGTGGCAGTCTCGCCAATGGTCAAAAGATGCGCGCGGATGTCGCCTTCAACCGTGCCTTCGACCTGAATGTCGCCGGTGGTTTTCATGTTACCTGTCACATGCAAATCCGCAGACAGCACAGAGGCGGGTGGTTTTGCCTTGGGTGCGCTTGCCTTGAATTCATTGGGCTTGGGCATCGAAGACGCGCCGGGTGCCGTCGTGGCAGAACCGGCCGGATTGCGTGTATCGCCGTCTTTTTGAGGGGCGGGATCGTTGATTTTGCTCTTAGAAAACATCGTTTGCAGCCTTGATAAAGATCATGGGGTTAACAGCGTTGCCACCTACACGTACTTCGTAATGGAGGTGGACACCGGTGACCCGTCCAGACGCTCCCATATCACCAATATGCTGTCCGCGCGAGACCCTTTGGCCCACTTTTACGCGAATACGCGATTGGTGCGCGTATCGTGTCTCGATTCCGAAGTCATGTTTGATTTTGACCAGACGACCATATCCCGACTGCCATCCCGCATGGGTGACAACACCGTCCGCTGTCGCATAAAGCGGTGTTCCGGTTCCAGCCGCGAAATCCACGCCCGAATGCATGCGTCTGCCCCCCGTCTTGGGGTCGCGGCGAAAGCCGAACTGGCTGGTAAAGCGAAAGGCGTTTTTCACCGGATTGGCAAAAGGTGCCTTGGACGCGGCAATGCGGTAAAGGTTCAGTCTGTCCATCTGCCCCAGCAGGCGGTTGGCGCGCAATGTATCGGGTGACGGCTGCTCGCCGCGTGTCGTAAACGACAGCGGTGTCATGGGGCCGCCCTGACCGGAATAGCCGCGCTTGACGGTCTTGAGGATGTTATCGGTCGACATGCCCGCATTGCGGAACATCTTGTCGAGCGGGGCCACGGATACGGTCATTGCCTCTTCAAGCTGGCGGAAAATGGCATCGTTCTGGTCGCGCATCAGCGCGATTTTCTGCGTTAGCTGGTCGGCTTGCAACAAGGCATCCTGCGCATCCAGGATCACCTGATCACGCTCCTTGGCTGTGCGCGCCAAAGCATCGGCCAGAAACCCGATGGGTGCCGTGCTTGCGGCTGTCTGGATAACGCCGCTGCCGCCTTCGCTGAGATTGCCTTGCAAACTGGCAAGCTGCGTGCGGGCGGCTTCGCGGTCCTTCATCGTATCGCGCAGCGTGGACTGGATCACGTCGATCCCGGTTTCCAGTTCGCGGCGGTGTGTCTCTGATTCCAGCAATTCGGATTGCATCAACGAAATTTGCTTGAGCGCGGCATTAAAGCGGTTCTGCGCGGCAAGCGCTTCTTCGGCACGGGTGTCGCGCTGTGACGACAGATCATTCAGGCGGGCCTGATAGGTGCGTTGGTCACGCTTGGCCTGTTCGCGAAAGTTGCCCGACCCGATGCTGTCCATCAAAATGATTGCCGTTGCCACAATCGCCCAGGCCACCAGCAGGGCACAGCCCGCAAAGGCAAGCAATTGCGTGCTCGGGTGCAAACGGATGAACCGCGTATCGTTATCCGATTTCAGGAACACCCGACGTTCGGGAAAATGCCGTTCCAGCATCGAATGGATTTTTATCGCGATCCGTGTGCGCACCTGTGGTGTCCTCTTCCTCGTCCCAAAGCGGTCATACCTTAGAAAAGGCGATCCCGTGTAAAGCGTACCAAATCCCCCTTTGGACGCCCTTGTCATACGTCATTAGCCAGTGGGCAGGCATCGGGCAACCCTGTTGGCAAATCCCTCGGCGTCAAACCTCCGGAATGTAGCAAATGGGCAAATATCCGCCGATACCAAAGGCTTGTCGGTTGTGCTTCACCTTGGGTCAAATTCTTACGCGGTAAGGGGCCAGTAAAAGTCCGGCGGAATACCTGCCTGGGCGCGCTTTTCCTCGTTGAACGGCGGCTTTAGATGGCCGTGAAAGTATTGCCGCACAAGGCCGTGAAACCGCTCTTTTGGATCGTGGTCATGCCGTCCGCACAGGAAGTGAAACCACTTGCTGCCGTAGGCGACATGGGCCACTTCCTCGGCATAGATCGTCTCAAGTGCGGCGATCGCGCCGGTGTCCTTGGCCTGCCGGAAAACCTTGATCATGCCGGGGGTGACATCAAGCCCGCGCGCTTCCAGCACCATCGGCACCACCGCCAGACGCCCCATCAGATCATCCGCTGTCTCCTCTGCCGCGCGCCACATCCCCGCATGGGCAGGCAAGGCACCGTAATGGCTGCCCGACACTTCAAGACAATCGCACATCAGATTGAAATGCTTGGATTCTTCGTCGGCGGCCTTGACCCAGTCATCATAGAACCCCATCGGCATGGCGACATCTGTGAACCGCGCGATGATGTCCCAATGCAGGTCGACGGCGTTCAATTCGATGTGCGCTACCGCATGCAGCAACGCGGTGCGCCCCTCGGGTGTGCCGGGCTTGCGCTGCGGCACATCACGCGGGCTTAACAGTTCCGGTTTGTCGGGTCGTCCGGGCTGCATCGGCGGGGTGGCGGTGCCGATCTCGGGCATTTCGCCCGCCCTGCGCGCCGCTTGCCACTGCGCTGCAAACCCGCGCGACATCGCCGTCTTTTCGCGCCCGTCCGCACAGCGCAGAACCGCCTCCGCCATTTCGGCGAGGGGCTTCACAGGCTGCGTACTGCGCTCAGCACCTCATCAACATGCCCCGGCACCTTCACCTTGCGCCAGACCTGCGCAATATTGCCATCCGCACCAATCAAATACGTTGCCCGCTCGATCCCCATAGAGGTCTTGCCATACATGCTTTTCTCGACCCAGACACCATAAGCCTCGGTCACTTGACCCTCTTCATCGGCCAACAGCGGCACGGTTAATTCATGTTTTGCGGTGAATTTGTCGTGTTTGGCCATGGTATCGCGCGAAATGCCGAACACTTTTGCACCCGCCGCTTCAAACGCGGCCAGATCGGCGGAAAATCCGATGGCTTCCTTTGTACACCCCGGCGTGTCATCGCGCGGATAGAAAAACAGCACCACTGGCGCGCCTTTCAGCTTACTTAACGTCACATTCCCGCCGCCGGTCGAGGGAAGGGTGAAATCGGGGGCTGCATCTGCTATCTCGGGCATGGGTCACTTTCTATTCACTTGGAAGGGTTAGGCTTGACTGTCATACTAGGCTGGATTTGGCGCATGCCAAGCCCCCGCAGTGCAGGTACGAAACCCCGATGACGCAAAGCGACACCCCACTTCGCAGAAAACCCCGAACCGGAAAGCCCCGGCACCGCTGGCTGCACGGTGCCGGGCAGTGGACGTTGAATCTGGTCATCCTTGCAATGATCCTCAGTGCGGTTGGCGTGACGCTGATCAAGGGTCGCCCGCTGACCGCTCCGGACTGGATGCAATCGCGGATCGAGGCGCGGATCGCACAAGAGTTGCCACAGGCGCGGGTCACTTTTGGCAAAATGGAATTTATCCTCGATGACGGCTGGCGGCCGCGCGTCCGGTTAAGTGACGTGTTGGTCAATACGCCGGACGGTGTGGAAATTGCAGGGTTTAATGAATTCAAGGCGTCGTTCTCGATGCAGGCCTTGCTGGACGGCAAGGTCAAGCCACGCGATATGTCTGTGTCCGGCGTCTATGCCACGCTGCGGCGCGGGGCGGACGGGCGTATTTCATTGAGTACCAGTCTCGCACCAAAAGCGCCCCTGCACGAGGCGGCGACCTTGCCGCAATTGATCGGGCAAATGGATCATCTGCTGGAACTGCCTGCGCTGAGTGCCCTGGTCGATATCGAATTGCGCGCACTTACCTTGCGGTTCGAGGATGTCCGCTCTGATCGGGTCTGGACACTGGACGGGGGCCGGATGGTTGCCACACGCGACGGTGAAACGCTGAACCTTTTTGCCGACCTTGCCGTACTCAGCGGTGGGGCGGGCGTGGCCACGCTGTCAGCCAATTATTCCAGCGTCATTGGCGAAACCGCATCCGAGTTCGGGGTCAGTTTTGATGGCGTTGACGCCGGTGATATCGCGGCACAGGCACCGGCATTTGCATGGCTGGATGTGCTGCGCGCGCCAATTTCGGGTGCTGTGCGCAGCAGTCTGGATGACGCGGGCCGCTTCGAGCCGATCAATGCGACATTACAGATCGGCGCAGGCGTGCTGCAGCCCAACGACCGCACCCAGCCGATCCCGTTTGATGGCGCGCGCAGCTATTTCAGCTACGACCCCGCCGACCAGCTTTTGCGCTTTGACGCCCTTTCAGTGCGCAGCCAATGGATCAGCGTCGAGGCCAGTGGCGCCGCGACCCTGGGCGGTATCGGCGCGGGCGGACAACTGACCGATCTGGTGGGTCAGATCACCCTGACCGATCTGGTTGCAAACCCCCAGGACCTCTATCCCGAACCTGTCAGTCTGGAAGCGGCCGATATTGATTTCCAGATGAAGCTCAAGCCGTTCCGCCTCAGGATCGGACGGTTGCAGATTTCCGATCAGGGCCAGACCCTGCAAGTGGACGGCGATCTGCAAGCCGGGTCCGAGGGCTGGAACGTGGCGCTTGACGGGCAGATGGACGGGTTGAAACCCGAACGCCTGCTGGCGTTGTGGCCGCAACAGCTTAAACCGAAAACCCGTAACTGGATTGCCGAAAACCTGTATCAAGGCAGCGTCAGCAACATTGATCTGGCGTTCCGGCTTGCCCCCGATGCGGCCCCGCAAACCTATCTGGCGTTTGATTACAAAGACGCCGAAGTACGCTTCATGCGCACCTTGCCCAATGTCACCAAAGGCCGTGGTCATTTCAGTCTGATGGAAAACCGCCTTGTTGTCATGCTGGATGACGGGCAGGTGATCGCCCCGCAAGGCGGTGCCGTCAAGGTTGCCGGATCGTCGTTCATCATTCCGGACGTCACCGTGAAACAAGGCGCCCCCTCGGTCATCCGGCTGCAAACCGGCTCCACACTGACTGCGGCCTTGTCGCTGCTGAACCTTGAGCCGATGCAGGTGATGGACAAGGTCAATCTGCCGGTGACGCTGGCCGACGCGCAGCTTGCCTTTGAAGGGACACTTGCGGTGCCGCTGAAAAAAGGCGGCGACCCCAAGGCGCTGCGCTATCACGGGACGGGCGAATTGCTGGCGCTCAAGTCCGACACGCTTGTCAAAGGGCGCAGCTTGCGGTCAAGCAAACTGGCCCTGACGGTCGACAACGATGGCCTCGAGATTGCAGGCAAAGGCAGCATTGACGGCGTGCCGTTTGACGGGTCATGGGCGCAACCGATTGGCAAAGGTGCAGCGCAAAGCGCGTTGCGCGGGCAGGTCACGTTAAATCAGGCAACGCTGGATGCTTTCGGGATTGTGTTGCCCCCCGGCACCGTGTCAGGCGAAGGCACTGCGCGCATCGCACTCCATTTCACAAAAGGGACGGCCCCGAAATTCGCCCTCGGCTCTGACCTGCGCGGAATCGGGATAACGGTCCCGCAATTGTCATGGGTCAAACCGCGCGCGGCGGGCGGCAATCTGCAAGTCTCGGGCCGCCTGGGGCCTGTGCCACAGATTGACAACCTGGAAATCGAGGGCGCGGGGCTGACCGCAAAAGGCTCCGTGCGGTTGAGAGAAGGCGGCACCCTGGAGCGGGTCCGCTTTGACAGGCTGCGTTTGGGCGGCTGGCTCGACATTCCCGTGGACCTGATCGGGCAGGGCAAGGGCCGCCCCGTGCAGGTCGTGTTGCGCGGTGGCACGCTTGATCTCAGGCGCGCCGAATTTGGCAAATCCAAACAAAACGGCCCGCCGGGACCGCCGATGATTGTCGCGCTTGACCGGTTGCAGATCACCGACACCATCGCCCTTGACGGGCTTGAGGGGCAATTTGACACAGCCAAGGGTCTGGACGGCACATTTCAGGCGCGGTTGAACGGTGCAACTCCTGTTCAGGGGCGTGTGCTGCCTCAAGACGGACGCAGTGCTGTGCGGCTGGTGTCAACGGATGCGGGCGGCGTGCTTCGCTCGGCGGGGCTGGTCAAACAGGTGGTGGGCGGCAATCTGTCGCTGACCTTGTTGCCCATCGGGTCCGGCGGGGCCTTTGACGGTCGCCTGACCATCGCGGATGTCGGCATCAAAGACGCGCCAAGCATCGCGGCACTGGCCAATGCCGTATCGGGCGTAGGGCTGATCAATGAACTCAATGGCGACGGCATCTATTTTGATGCGGTCGCGGCTGATTTCAGGCTGACCCCGAACCAGTTGACCCTGATCAGCGCCAGCGCCGAGGGGGCGTCAATGGGACTGTCGATGGACGGGGTCTATGCGCTGGACACGGGACGTATCAACATGCAGGGCGTGTTCTCGCCTGTGTATCTGCTCAACGGGATCGGATCGATCTTTACCCGCAAGGGTGAAGGGCTGATCGGGGTGAATTATGCGATCACCGGACTTGCCAAATCACCCGATGTGTCGGTCAATCCGCTGTCGGTTCTGGCCCCGGGCGGCTTGCGCAATATTTTCCGCGGGCCTGCGCCCAAAGTGCCCAGTGTCGAAGGGGTGACACGCTCGCCTCTGCCTGCGCCATCGCCCGCAGCCCGCAAGCCTGTTGTCATAAGCGGCGAGGATCGCTAGGGCGGGCGGGATCAACAAGAGCGACGCGTATGAAACTGTCTGATTTTGATTTCGACCTGCCAGAAAACCTGATTGCCACCCGCCCTGCGGTGCCGCGATCTTCGGCGCGATTGCTGGTGGCGCATGGGGCCGCGATCCATGACGCGCGTGTGACCGACCTGATCCATTGGCTGCATGCAGGCGATTTGCTGGTTCTCAACGACACCCGCGTGATCCCCGCGCGCCTGACCGGACAGCGCCTGCGTGACAGTGGCCAGGGTCCGGTGCAGGCACGGATCGAGGCAACGCTGCTGGAACCGCGCCCCGATGGCACATGGGCCGCATTGATCAAGCCGTTGCGCAAGCTCAAGATCGGCGAGGAAGTTGTGTTCAGCGATGATCTGAGCGCGACCTTGGAGGCAATCGAGGACGGGCAAGGACATTTGCGCTTCAACTGCACCGGCGATACTTTTGACGCGGCCCTGAACGCATCGGGAGCCATGCCGCTGCCCCCCTATATTGCCGCTAAACGCCCCGCCGACGCCCAAGACCTGACCGATTACCAGACTGTGTTTGCGCGCCATGCCGGTGCGGTTGCGGCCCCGACCGCATCCCTGCATTTTGACGAGGCTCTGCTGGCGGCGCTTGCCGACAAAGGCGTGAAATTCACCCATGTCACCCTGCACGTCGGCGCGGGCACCTTTCTGCCGGTGAAAGTCGACGACATATCCGCGCATAAAATGCACAGCGAATGGGGGCAGGTCAGCGCGATCGCTGCTGCCGACATCATCGCCACCAAAGCGGCAGGTGGCCGCGTGATCCCTGTGGGCACGACCGCATTACGCCTGATTGAAACAGCCGCCCGGGAAGGGCAGATCGCGCCCTGGGAAGGGGACACCGATATCTTCATCACCCCCGGTTTCGACTTTCAGGTCGCGGATGCGCTGATGACCAACTTCCATTTGCCCAAATCGACGCTGATGATGCTGGTGTCGGCGCTGATGGGGGCGCAGACGATCAAAGACATCTATGCCCATGCAATCACCGAGCAATATCGCTTCTTCTCGTACGGCGATGCCTCGCTGCTTTTGCCCGCGCGCGACCCCGGGGCGTAATTAATGCCGCAGGTGTCGCTCTAAGGGGTGACGCGGCCCCCCGATAGGTTCAGGCAAGGGGCAGCACTCACAAAGGATTCGCAGCATGTTTCAGGTATTGGCCAGCGCTTGGGCGCTATTGCTGGGCATGGGCTTGCTGATGATCGGTAACGGTATGCAGGGCACATTGCTGGGTATCCGTGGCGCGCTTGAAGGGTTTTCGACCTTCGAGATGTCGATTGTGATGTCGGCCTATTTTGTGGGCTTCCTCGGCGGATCACGTATGGCTCCGGGCATGATCCGGCGTGTGGGCCATGTGCGGGTCTTTGCGGCGCTGGCCTCGATGATTTCTGCGGTGATGATCCTGTATCCCACCTTTCCGAATATCGTGATATGGTCGCTGGGCCGTGTGGTGATCGGGTTTTGCTTTTCCGCCGTTTACGTAACCGCCGAAAGCTGGCTGAACAACGCTGCGACCAACGAGAACCGTGGTCAGGCGCTGTCACTTTACATGATCGTGCAAACACTGGGCATCGTTCTGGCGCAGGCATTGTTGCTGACGGCGGATCCCTCTGGTTTCATCCTGTTTGTGATCCCCTCGGTGCTGGTCAGCCTTGCAGTAACGCCGATCTTGCTGTCGATCAGTCCGACACCGGCGTTCGACACCACCAAACCGATGAGCCTGAAAGCCCTGCTGGTGTTCTCGCCTTTGGGCTGTGTCGGCATGTTCCTGTTGGGCGGCGTGTTTTCTGCGCAATTCGGCATGGCGGCGGTCTACGGTGCCGAGGCGGGGTTGAGCGTGGCGCAGATTTCGATGTTTGTGGCGACGTTTTTTGTGGGTGCCGTGATCTTGCAATATCCGATCGGCTGGATTTCCGACCGCATGGACCGCCGCACCCTGATTGTGATCATCTCGGTGATCGGCGGGGCAGGGTCGGTTCTGGGGATGTTGATGGGCCATGTCTTTCCGGTGCTGCTGGTGTCGGCCTTTGTGGTCGGCGGCATGTCGAACCCGCTTTATTCACTGCTGATTGCCCACACCAATGATTTTCTTGAACACGAAGACATGGCTGCGGCCTCTGGCGGATTGATATTTATCAACGGCTTGGGGGCTATTCTGGGGCCGATCATCACAGGCTGGCTGATGGGTACAGCATTGGGACCGGGCGGATTTTACCTGTTTACCGCCGTGTTGTTTTTCGCTCTGGCGGTCTATGCGGCCTACCGCGCAACCCAGCGGGCCGCTGTCCCTGTCGAGGAGACCGGCAATTATGTGCCTATCTCTGCGTCAGCCACATCCGTGGCGGTTGAATTTGCGCAAGAATACGCAATCGAGACCGAACAGGACGCTGAAAAAACAGATTAGTCCCGCAACTATGTCGCTTCTGTTATAATTCGTGAGTAGGCAGGGTGGTTAAATAAACCCTAACCTTGAGATACTTGGAACCCGCACCACATAGGAGTGCACCCGATGGTAGGCCCTGAAGAGGTATTGCAATTCTGGCTCGACGAGGTCGGCCCAAAGGGCTGGTACGAGGCCGGTGACGCCCTGGATGCTGAAATCCGTGACCGGTTTGAAGAAACCTGGAAAGCGGCCTGTGCGGGCAAATTCTCGCTGTGGCTGACATATCCTTCCGGTGCGCTCGCCTATATCATCCTGACCGACCAGTTTCCGCGCAACATGTTCCGCGCGCAGGCAAAGGCATTTTCCTCCGATAAAATTGCCTTGGCAGCGGCAAAATCCGCCATCGACAAACGCTGGGATCTGCAGATCGACGAACCGGCGCGCCAGTTCTTTTACCTGCCCCTGATGCATTCCGAGAACCTGTGTGATCAGGACCGCTGCGTGCGTCTGATGTGCGAACGCATGCCTGTGACCCGCGAAAGCAATCTTTTGCATGCCCGCGCCCACCGCGAAGTTATCCGTAAATTTGGCCGCTTTCCCTACCGCAACGATGCTTTGAACCGGTCGGGCACGGCGATCGAGCAGGCATATGTCAAAAATGGCGGGTACGGCGCGACCCTGCGCGAGCTGCAACAGGCCTCAAAAGCGGCCTGACAGGGCCAGATTCTCGTGGTTGTGACATTTGCGCTTATAGTTTAACGGTAAACTATATGTGCAACTGATAACCACGAGGTCTCTGATATGGCTGCGAAATCCTTTGATCTGATTGTGATTGGGGCTGGTCCCGGCGGTTATGTTGCGGCGATCCGTGCGGCGCAACTGGGCATGAATGTCGTCATTGTCGAGCGTGAGAACCTTGGTGGTATTTGCCTCAACTGGGGCTGTATCCCGACCAAAGCCTTGCTGCGCTCGTCGGAAGTTTTCCACTTGATGCACCGCGCTAAGGAATTTGGCCTCAAGGCCGAAGGCATCAGTTATGATCTGGACGCCGTGGTCAAACGCTCGCGCAAGGTTGCGGGGCAGTTGTCGGGCGGCATCGGCCATCTGATGAAAAAGAACAAGATCGCCGTTGTGATGGGCGAGGCCAGGATCACCGGCAAAGGCAAGGTCAGTGTCAAAACCGACAAAGCCACCGAAGAGCTGACCGCCAAGAATATCGTGCTTGCCACCGGTGCGCGTGCGCGTGAATTGCCGGGTCTCGAGGCGGACGGCAAACGCGTCTGGACATACCGCCATGCACTGCAACCGCCGCATATGCCGAAAAAGCTCCTTGTCATCGGATCAGGTGCCATTGGCATCGAATTTGCCAGTTTTTACAATACATTGGGTGCTGACACGACGGTTGTCGAAGTCATGGACCGTGTGCTGCCGGTGGAAGACGCCGAAATCTCGGCCTTTGCGAAAAAGGCATTCGAGAAACAGGGCATGAAGATCATGCAAAAGGCGATGGTCAAAAAACTTGACCGCGCTGCGGACAAGGTCACAGCCCATATCGAAGTGGACGGCAAAGTCGAGAAACAGGAATTCGACACCGTGATTTCCGCCGTGGGTATCATCGGGAATGTCGAGGGTCTGGGCCTTGAGGAACTCGGCGTAAAAATCGACCGCACCCATGTGGTGACAGATGAATATTGCCGCACCGGCGTTGATGGCCTCTATGCCATCGGTGACATCGCGGGCGCACCGTGGCTCGCGCACAAGGCATCCCACGAGGGCGTGATGGTTGCCGAATTGATGAACGGCAAACATCCGCACCCTGTCAAACCCGAAAGCATTGCGGGCTGCACCTATTGCCACCCGCAAGTCGCATCGGTCGGCTATTCAGAGGCGAAAGCCAAGGAACTGGGATACGAGATCAAAGTCGGCCGTTTCCCGTTCATTGGCAACGGCAAAGCCATCGCTCTGGGTGAAGAAAGTGGCATGATCAAAACGATCTTTGACGCCAAAACCGGCGAGTTGTTGGGTGCGCATATGATCGGAGCCGAAGTCACGGAGCTGATCCAGGGCTATGTCGTGGGCCGCCAGCTGGAAACCACCGAAGAAGACCTGATGAACACCGTATTCCCGCACCCGACGCTGTCAGAAATGATGCACGAGGCGGTGCTGGATGCCTACGGGCGTGTCATTCACATGTAGGTTTTTGCGATCAGACTTGCTAGTTTGGTCAGGGGTGCCAAGCCATCTCGATCAAGGGGAGTACCATGTCGGATCCATTTCAAGACGTCGATGCACGCGGTGCGGACTTTGTCAAAACTGTCGGTGATGCGCTTGAAATCCGTGCCGCTGAACCTGCGATGCAGCAAATTGTCGACAGCTATCTGTCTGAATTGACCTATCCTGACGGTGGCTTGCATATCGAAATCGGGGCGGGCAGCGGGGCCATTGCGCGTAAACTTGCCGCCCGTGCAGCCAACGGCAAAGTAGTGGCCAGTGACATGTCGCCGGGCCTGATTGCCTATGCCAATGCGCGCGCCGACAACCCCGAAAACCTGCGCTTTGAGGTCAGCGATGGTGGGGCATTGCCGCAAGATGACGCCAGTGTCGATAACGTCGTGATGCACACCGTGTTGTCACATGTGCCTGAACCATCGGTCTTGCTGGCCGAAGCGCGCCGCGTTCTGAAACCCGGTGGCGCGCTGGTGGTCTGTGATGCCGATTTCGAAAAGGTAAGCCTTGGCAACGCCTTTGCTGACCCGCTCAACGCCTGTGCGCATTATTTCACCGAACACTTTGTGACAGATAAATTTCTGGTTGGTAAACTGCGCTATCTGATCGCCGAAAGTGGTCTGATCCTTGAAACCTTTCGCGTCGCCACCCGCATCATCACCGAAGGGCAGGGTGGCATGACTTTTGTCGGTATGGGCGGCAAGATGATGGTTGAACGCGGCCTGATTGGCCAGCCTTTCGCGGATGCAATGATCGCCGAATATGACCGCCGCGTCGCTGAGGATTGTCTCTATGGTTTCGTCCCATTTGCCATCGCGATTGCCCGCAAAGCGCGATAGGATACATCCCAGACATCTGCCGAGGATCGCCTGAATGGTCAGTATCAACCGTGTCGTCATGCAACCGGCCAGCCGCCGGATGATTCAGGCCCTTGGCCCGTCCAATCTTGACTGCGCAGAGGTGTCTGGAAAATGGGGCGAAATGTTCGATTTCAAAAGTTACGAACAATTCCGCTATCCAGATTATGACGTCTGCGAGGGGCCTTTTACCGATGCGGCGGGCAAAGAACGCCGCTTTGATCTGATCCTTGCCAATCAGGTCTGGGAACATCTGGACCGCCCCTATGCCGCAACGCGCAATGTCTACCGCATGCTGCGCAAGGGAGGATTTTTCTGGGTCGCGGTGCCGTTTTTTGTGCCGTTCCATGCCGCGCCTCAAGACAATTCCCGTTGGTCCGCGCGCGGTTTGAAAAACCTGCTGATCGAGGGCGGCTTTAGCGAGGATGCCATTCACTCGGAACAATGGGGCAACCGACATGTCGCACTGCGCAATATGGAAGAGAAATGGCCACCTGTGTATGACCCTGAATCCGACGATATCAAGAATGATCCGATGATGCCGATCTGTTCATGGGCCTTGGCGCAAAAGGTTTGAGGCGCGCGCAAGTGGTCGGTAAAACACCCTTTCCTCTGATTTTTGCCTTGTGGGGTGCGGGCCTTGGTGCTGCGGCGCAATACGCCAAGATGAGCGTTATCTTTGATCTGCTGTCCGAGGCCTATCCGGCGGCGGGGGCCTCTGTTGGATTCATCGTCTCACTGGTCGGCTTTGTCGGGATCATCTTTGGTGTGGTTGCAGGATTGGTGGTCGCCCGCATCCGCTACCGCCGTGCGTTGCTTGCGGCACTTTGGACGGGTGCTGCAGTGTCGGTTGTGCAGGCCTTCCTGCCGCCGCTGTCATGGATGCTGCTCAGCCGGATCATCGAGGGCATATCGCACCTCGCCATCGTCGTTGCAGCACCGACATTGATCGCAGGGCTCAGCGCACCCAAGGACCGCGGTTTGACCCTGACCCTGTGGGGTACATTCTTTGGCGTCGCATTTGCTGTCATGGCATGGTTGGGCCGCCCCTTGGCACTTGGGGTAGGGATGCCTGCGCTTTTTGCGGTACACGCAGCTTACATGGCGGGCTTTGCACTGTACCTGTCGGCAAAACTGCGCAGCTTGCCTGACGAGGGGCCACAACCTGCATTCTCGCTGATCCAAATTCTGCGCGATCACGCCACCATCTACCGTTCCCCTCATATCTCCGCACCCGCAGCAGGTTGGCTGTTCTATACGTTCAGCTTCGTGTCGATCCTGACTGTGCTCCCGCCCTATCTGGCACCGGAAATACGCACCCTGATCATGGGTGCAATGCCTCTGACCAGCATCGCGGTGTCAATGACGTTTGGCGTGGCGCTTCTGCGCGTGATCTCTCCGGTGCGCGTGGTCGAAATTGGCTTTGCCTTGTCTTTTATTTGTATCCTCTGGCTATGGGTCAGTCCCGGCGCGCCTTTAGGCTGCATTGCTCTTGCTGCCGCGATGGGGCTGATCCAGGGGGCGAGCTTTGCAGCCGTGCCTGACCTTAACCAAAGCGCCGCAACCCAGGCCCAGGCCAACGGTGCGATGGCCCAGATGGGCAACATCGGCAATACCATTGGAACACCGGTCATGGCCGCCGCCTTGACCGGAATGGGGTACAAGGCCCTGCCACTCCTCGCGGGAATTGCCTTTGCAAGTGGGCTCGCCATTCACCTTTTTCTTGGCCACTTGCGCAAAGTCTGATCGGGTTCTCTTTTCGTTCTCGTTTTTCCATTGGAGAATCTTTGCACAGCACCTATGTACATATCGTTAACAGGGGCATGTCATGGCTGAGCAGAAAAATATCGAAGTGCGCGGTGCGCGTGAACACAATCTTAAGAATATCGACGTAGACATTCCACGTGACCAACTGGTTGTTATCACGGGGCTTTCGGGGTCGGGCAAATCATCGCTGGCCTTTGATACAATCTATGCCGAGGGGCAGCGCCGCTATGTAGAATCGCTATCCGCCTACGCGCGGCAATTCCTTGACATGATGCAAAAACCGGATGTGGACCACATCAGCGGCCTGTCGCCTGCAATTTCTATCGAACAAAAGACCACGTCAAAAAACCCGCGATCCACTGTCGGCACCGTGACCGAGATTTACGACTACATGCGTCTGCTGTTTGCCCGCGTCGGCACGCCGTATTCCCCCGCGACTGGCAAGCCCATCGAGGCCCAGCAGGTTCAGGACATGGTGGACCGAATCATGGCGATGGAAGAGGGCACCCGTGCTTACCTTCTGGCCCCGATTGTGCGCGACCGAAAAGGTGAATACCGCAAGGAATTCATCGAGTTGCGCAAAACCGGCTTTCTGCGGGTCAAGGTAAACGGTGAATTCTACGATCTGGATGAGCCGCCGACACTGGACAAGAAATTCCGCCATGACATTGACGTTGTGGTGGACCGGATCGTGGTCCGCGAAGGTTTGGAAACCCGCCTTGCCGACAGTCTGCGCACCGCGCTGGATCTTGCCGACGGCATCGCCATTCTGGAAACCGCCCCGTCCGAGGGGGATCCGGAACGCTACACCTTCTCGGAAAAATTCGCCTGTCCCGTCAGCGGCTTCACCATTCCCGAAATCGAGCCGCGCCTGTTCTCGTTCAACGCACCCTTCGGGGCATGCCCCGATTGCGACGGCCTTGGCGTCGAGCTGTTTTTTGACGAACGTCTCGTGGTGCCGGACCAAAACCTCAAGATATACGATGGAGCACTGGCCCCCTGGCGCAAAGGGAAATCCCCCTATTTTCTGCAAACCATCGAAGCCATTGCCAAGCATTACGGCTTCAAACCTTCCGCCAAGTGGAAGGACTTGCCCGAAAACGTGCAACAGGTTTTCCTGCGCGGCTCCGGCAAGGAAGAAATCAAGTTCCGTTATGACGAGGGCGGGCGGGTCTACGAGGTCAGCCGCGTGTTCGAGGGGGTTATCCCCAACATGGAACGCCGCTACCGCGAGACCGACAGCAACTGGATCCGGGAAGAATTCGAGCGCTACCAGAACAACCGCTCTTGTGGCACCTGCAACGGCTACCGCCTGCGGGCAGAGGCTTTGGCGGTCAAGATCGGCAGCACCGGCAATTTGCTGCACGCAGGTCAAGTTGTGCAGATGTCGATCCGCGAGGCATACGCTTGGTGCCAGACGGTGCCCGAACATCTGACGGTGCAAAAAAACGAAATTGCCAAGGCAATCCTAAAGGAAATTCGCGAACGTCTAGGGTTCCTGAATAATGTGGGATTAGAGTATCTTACGCTCGCACGTTCAAGTGGTACTTTAAGTGGCGGCGAAAGCCAGCGTATCCGTCTGGCAAGCCAGATCGGCTCCGGTCTTACGGGTGTCCTATATGTGCTTGACGAACCCTCAATCGGCTTGCACCAGCGCGATAATGACCGTCTGCTGCTGACGCTCAAAAACCTGCGGGATCAGGGCAATACCGTAATTGTGGTCGAACACGACGAAGAAGCCATTCGCGAAGCCGATTATGTGTTCGACATCGGACCCGGCGCGGGCATCCACGGCGGCCGCGTTGTCAGTCATGGCACACCGGATCAGGTCGCAAACGATCCCAATTCGATCACTGGGCAGTATCTGACGGGCAAGCGCGAAATCGCCGTGCCTGCATCCCGCCGCAAGGGCAATAAAAAGAAACTCCAAGTGGTCAAGGCGACGGGGAACAACCTGCAAAACCTGACTGTGGACTTCCCTTTGGCGCAATTTGTCTGTGTGACAGGCGTCTCGGGCGGCGGCAAATCGACGCTGACAATCGAGACATTGTTCAAAACCGCGTCGATGAACCTCAATGGTGCGCGCCAGACACCGGCACCCTGCGAGACCATCAAGGGCTTGGAACATCTCGATAAAGTCATCGACATCGACCAGCGACCCATCGGGCGCACGCCGCGCTCCAACCCGGCGACATACACAGGCGCGTTCACCCCGATCCGAGACTGGTTTGCCGGTCTGCCCGAGTCAAAAGCACGCGGGTACAAACCCGGACGGTTCAGCTTTAACGTCAAAGGCGGCCGGTGCGAGGCCTGTCAGGGCGACGGCGTGATCAAGATCGAAATGCACTTTTTACCCGACGTCTATGTGCAATGCGAAACTTGCAAAGGTGCACGCTACAACCGCGAGACGCTGGAAATTAAATTCAAGGGCCAAAGCATTGCAGGCGTGCTCGACATGACGGTCGAAGATGCGCAGACCTTTTTTCAGGCCGTGCCGTCAATCCGCGAAAAGATGGACGCACTGATGCGGGTGGGCCTTGGCTATATCAAGGTCGGTCAACAGGCCACGACATTGTCAGGGGGCGAGGCGCAGCGCGTGAAGCTGTCCAAGGAGCTCAGCAAACGCTCGACGGGACGTACACTCTATATCCTCGATGAGCCCACCACAGGTTTGCATTTCGAGGATGTGCGCAAGCTGTTGGAAGTGTTGCATGAATTGGTTGATCAGGGCAATTCGGTCATTGTGATCGAACACAACCTCGATGTGATCAAAACCGCTGATTACATCATCGACATCGGCCCCGAAGGTGGCGATGGCGGGGGTCAGGTGGTGGCGACAGGCACGCCAGAGGAAGTGTCAGAGGTTGATGCGAGCTATACCGGCAGATACCTCAAACCAATGTTGGCAAAACGCTCGAAGGTCGCTGCCGAATAGCGCCTCCTTTACATTCATTGTTCCATAAATACGCCACGGGGGTGTGGGGGTGTGAAACCCCCACCTGCACGACATATCAAGGCGCCCTCAGGCAAAGGTCAAGCAACCGGGCAAAATCTCGGGCATCCAATTGGTCAAATTTGCCACTCAACTCTTGCAGCTCATCCGCCCGCGCACGACCCAGCACAGGGTCCGCAAACAGATGGAATTTCTCGGCAATCTCGGCATCCGACAGCGGCAGATCAGTATCGCCGCGCGGGGTGCGCGGCTCTGACGTCACGATGCGGCCGTCGGTCAATGTCATCGCCACCTGCGCCCAGCGTTTGCCGACTGAAATTGCCGTAAAATGCGGATCATCTATCAGCACAGTTGCCTGCGATATCCTTAAGATTTCGGGGTCGTGTAATGTGGCCTCGGACAATTCCGGAACGCCCACCTGACCGCGCACGATCATCGCCGCCACGGGAAAGGCGATGCCATACGCAAATTCGTCAGGGCTTGCAGGGGTCTGACCTGCCAGACGCACAGCATTGTGGAAGGTCTTGATCTCGACCGATGCGACCTGTGCGGGGAGCAGTGCATGTTCCTTCATCAATGCCGCCGCCGCATCAATGCTCGGATGCGCCCAGCGGCAGCAGGGATAGGGCTTGTAATGCGTGTCCTCGACCAGCCGCCAGCGCTGGCCTAAATCCTCCCAAAACTCCGGCGCGTTTTCACAGGTTAGCGCGGGCGCACCGGTAAATCCCTCACGTGCAAGATACGCTGCCGTCAGACCGCTTGGCGCGCCCCAGCCAACCCCGTCACGGACCATTGTCGGATGATCGATGCAGCGCATCATCTGGCTGCGCGGCCCGTGGTATTCGCCGATCCCCGCGGCATGCCTGATCTGCTCGGGGCTGCACCCCAATGCGCGCGCACAGGCCACAGCAACGCCCACAGCCGTCCATGCGCCCGATGTATGATAATCCGCACAGGTGGCATGCTGCGCCAATCCGGCACGGTAGCTGACCTCATAGGCGACGGCCAGCAACGTGGCAAATTCGCTGCCTGTCATCGGGGTCTCGGCCACCTCCGCCATTGCCAAGAGGGCCGGAAATACCGCCGATCCGGCATGGCCTTTGCACGGTGACGTGCCATCATGGGCATCCACGGCATCGACAGTAAACGCGCCTGCCATGGCGGCACCTGCGGGGCTGACACGGCGGCCATTCATCAAAATCCGTGCGCTACCCGCACCACCCGCACCGAACAACGCCACAGCGCCGCGCCGCGCGATATCGGCCATGCTGGTGGTCGATGCAACAGCGGCAACGCCCATTGTGTCGGTGAACGAGCGCCGCAAAACCCGCAGAACGTCATCCGGTAAACCGGTGTACGTCAGGTCATTGGCAAAGCGGTCAAAGGGCAGGGGCATCGGTATCATCCGCAAGATGGGGTTTCACGCCACCTTACATCGCGGATTGATCCGTCAATGCCTGTTTGCGACGTTCAGCAGCCGCGTCCGCGTTTTTCAAACCGCGGCAGCATCGCAGAAAAATCCATACCCTTGCCATCCTCTTCCTCGACAAACTGCGTGTAAAGCTGGCGGGCAAGTGCCCCCATCGGTGTGTCGGCGTCTGCCATTTCGGCGGCCTGTTGCGACAGACCAAGGTCTTTGAGCATCAGCTCGGCCGCAAATCCGGGCTTGTATCCATTGTCCGAAGGCGCGGTCGGACCAACCCCCGGTGCCGGGCAATAGGCGTTCATCGACCACGAATATCCCGACGAGGTACTGACCACATCGAACATCTTTTGACGGTCCAGCCCCAGCTTGTCGGCCAGCGCAAAGGCCTCGCAGGTGGCGATCATGGTGACGCCCAGGATCATGTTGTTGCAGATTTTTGCCGCCTGTCCTGCGCCCGCCTCTCCGCAATGTACAGCCTTTTGACCCATTATTTCGAACAGCGGTGCGGCGCGCGCAAAGGCCGCCGCCGTGCCGCCCGCCATGAATGTAAGTGTCCCCGCCGATGCGCCGCCGATCCCGCCTGATACAGGCGCATCTACCGCCAAAATCCCCGCATCCTCTGCCGCCTCGGAGGTGTTGCGCGCGCTTTCCACGTCCACTGTCGAACAGTCGATGAACAGCGCACCCTTGCCCATATGCTCGATCGCCTGCACCGCGACCTGACGCAGGATCGACCCGTTGGGCAGCATCGTGATCACCACATCTGCCCCTTTGGCCGCCGCCGCGATGTCGCCCGCAACTGTCACACCCTTTGCCGTTGTGCCAGCCACGTCATATCCGCGCACAATGTGGCCCGCTTTCGCCAAATTGGCCGCCATCGGCGCACCCATATTGCCAAGTCCGATAAAACCGATTGTCAGCGATGTCATGGCTTTCTCCTCTAGGTTCAGGGCGTCCTTGCCCAAAGGCCGCAACATATTCGAGACGGCGATTGCGGGCACCGATCGATCGGCAAACTGCCACTTTGGCGCGCGGTCCTTGTCGATGATCGCCGCGCGGATGCCTTCGATAAAATCGCCATGCTCCGACGCGCGAAAGGTAAAGCGGTATTCCAGATCCAATGCGCGTTCCATGCTCAGGGACGGGCCCCGCAGGCGGTGGATGATTTCGATTGCACAGGCCATCGACAGCGGTGCAGCACGGGACATTTTCGTGAGCGTTTCCGTTGCAAACGGCCCGCCGTCACTGCGCAGGTCGGTCAGGATATCCCCAAGGCCCTCGCCGCCGAACAGCGCATTGATCTGGGTGATCTGACCTTCAAGAGCCCCGACTGGCGCCGTTTGCGCCGCCGCTTCAAGGGTCGCTACATCCCCCTTTGCTTCTAGCTGTTCGATCAACTCTGGCCACTTTAACTCTGGTATGTAAGCATCTGCGAAACCTGCATATATCGCATCTGCCGCGTTCATCCGCGTGCCCGTGGTGCCCAGATATTCGCCCAGACGTCCCGGTGCCAGCGCCAGCATCAGCGATCCGCCGACATCCGGCACAAGGCCGATGCCGCATTCCGGCATTGCGATCTGGCTGGTGTCGCCGACAATGCGGTGTGATCCGTGACACCCGATGCCGACACCGCCGCCCATGGTAAAGCCTTGCAGAAACGAGACAACAGGTTTGGGGTAATTGAAAATCAGATTGTTGAGGCGGTATTCATCGGCCCAGAACTTTTGCCCGTAGGCATGATCACCCTTAAGGCCGCGCGCATAAAGTTCCGCAATATCGCCGCCCGAGCAAAACGCGCGATCCCCTTGCGCATCCATCACGACCAGTTTCACCGCGTCATCCTGCGCCCATGTCCGCAGGGCGGCGTCAATCGCCCTGCACATGTCATAGGTCATCGCGTTCAGCGCTTGGGGGCGGGTCAGCGTGATACGGCCCGCGCATCCCGTGATGCGGATGTCTATGTCGCTCATCGGTTCTTCAACATCTCGCGGGCAACGATCACGCGCATAATCTCGTTTGTGCCCTCCAATATCTGATGCACCCGCAAATCGCGCACCAGCTTTTCAATTCCGTAATCTGCCAGATAGCCATAGCCGCCGTGCAATTGCAGGCATTGGTCTACCACCTTGCTGCCTGTCTCTGTGACAAACTTTTTCGCCATGGCGCAGAATTTCGTGGCATCGGGCGCGCCGGTGTCCAGTTTCCATGCCGCTTGACGCAGGAAAACCCGCGCGGCCTGCAATTCAATCTCCATATCCGCGAGGCGGAATTGCAGACCCTGAAACTGGTCGATGGGTTTGCCGAACGCCTTGCGTTCACCCATGTAATCCAGCGTTGATGTGAGCGCTGATTGTGCAGCCCCCAGCGAACAGGCCGAGATATTCAACCGTCCCCCGTCCAGGCCCATCATCGCGTATTTGAACCCTTTGCCTTCTTCACCTATCAGATTGTCGCCGGGGATTTTACAATCGTCAAACTGCACCTGCGCCGTGGGTTGCGAGCGCCAGCCCATCTTGTCCTCAAGCCCACCAAACGACAGCCCCGCCGTGCCATCCTCGACATAGACGGTCGACACACCCGCCGCCCCATCATCGGATGTGCGCACCATCGTGACGTAAGCGTCGGAATAACCACCCCCCGAGATAAACGCCTTGGTGCCGTTCAGGGTATAGCCATCATTGGTGCGTTCACATCTGGTCTTGAGGGCCGCTGCATCCGATCCGGAACCGGGTTCCGTCAGGCAATAGCTGAGCACAGTTTTCATCGACAACACGTCGTCCATGATCCGAGATTTCAGATCATCGCTGGCAAAGCTGTCCAGCATCTTGGCGCACATATTATGGATCGACAAAAATGCCGCGACAGAGGGGCAGGCCATTGAAAGGGCCTCGAACACCAGCGTGGCATCAAGGCGGGTAAGGCCAGAACCGCCTGCATCCTCGGACACATAAAGCCCGCCAAAGCCGAGTTCTGCGATGCGCGGCCACAGGTCTTTGGGGATCGTCTCGTTCTTTTCCCACTCGCGGGCAAAAGGCGCGATGTTTTCCTGACCAAAGGCGTAAGCCATGTCGAAAATAGCGGTCTGTTCTTCGCTAAGTGCAAAATCCAATGCGGCTCTCCCTCGTTTTCTGCAATCCAGAAATTTCTAAATTGAACGCTTGTTTAATTGTATCATCTGCCGGGGGCGAGACAAGCATTCAAAGATCGGCGTGATATTCATCAATCAAATGCCGGACCACCGCCTGTCCGCGTGTCTCTGGGTCGGCGTCTTTATGAACCTTGCGCTGGCGCGTGCTGCTGGTGCCCTGCGCAATCACGTCGCGCAAGGTACAGATTTCGTCAAGACACCCCAAGGCTTCCGCATCTTCGGCCAACAAGCCGACGAGTTCTGCAAACAGGTCATCAAACGGGCGGATCGCGGGTTCGCCAAAGTCGATCAACCCTTCGGTCACACCGTATCGCTGCGCCCGCCAGCGGTTCTCAGAAATCAGGAAACGGTCATATTCCCGCCACCGCAGATTGCCATCGCGCAACCGGACCAACATCCGCACCAAGGCTTGGGTAAGCCCGGCCAGGGCGAGCGCATGCTCCAGTCGCGGTTGCATGTCGCAAATCCGGGTTTCCAATGTGGGGTAATGATGCGAGGGGCGCAAATCCCACCATATCTTTGATGTGTCCTCGATCACACCAAGGTCGATCAATGTATCGGTGGTGCGTTCAAATTCGCCCCAGCTGGCAAAATGCGGCGGCAACCCGGTGCGCGGCATGTTGTCAAAGACCGACAACCTGTAGGACGCGAGGCCGGTGTCATCACCTTTCCAGAACGGCGACGAGGTAGACAGCGCCAGAAGATGCGGGAGGAAGTATGAAAGTTGTGGCATCAGGTCCATTCGGACGTTGTTTTGATCGACCCCCACATGCACATGCATGCCGCAGATCAACATGCGCCGCGCCACGCCTTCGAGTTCACGTTCAAGTTCGGAATAGCGTTCTTTTTCGGTAAAAGACTGGTTTTTCCAGTCGGAAAACGGATGGCAGGAAACCGCGATGGGCAGCAGATTATGTGCGCTGGCATGACGTGCGACGGTTTTGCGCAGATGGCGCAGGTCGTCACGGGCCTGCGCCACATTCTCGCAGACTTTGGTGCCAACCTCGATCTGGCATTGCAGAAATTCGGGGCTGACCTGTTCTTGCAGATCGTTCTTGCAGGCGTCCATCATCGCGTCGGGGGCGGCGGCCAAGGCGAGGCTGTCACGGTCGACCAGCAAATATTCTTCTTCGATGCCGATGGTAAAACTGGATTGCATCGCGCGTTCCTTGAGGCGGCGGTGGGCGGTGCGCCCACTTTACATGGGGTGGGATAGGTGGGCACATGGCCCACCTTGATGGCCTATTCCATCACAGGGATAGAAAATTCGCCACCTTCTTTAATGCCCGACGGCCAGCGCGCGGTCACGGTCTTGGTGCGGGTGTAGAATTTGAACGCATCAGGCCCGTGTTGGTTCAAATCGCCAAACACCGACTTTTTCCAGCCGCCAAACGTGTGGTAAGCCAGCGGCACAGGGATCGGCACGTTGATCCCCACCATGCCGACATTGACCCGGTTGGCAAAGTCACGCGCCGCGTCACCGTCGCGGGTAAAGATCGCGGTGCCGTTACCGTATTCGTGGTCCATCGCAAGGCCAAGCGCCTCTTCATAGGTCTGCGCGCGCACGCAGGTCAGGACGGGGCCAAATATCTCATATTTATAGATGTCCATATCCTTGGTCGCGCGGTCAAACAGATGTGGTCCGACAAAAAATCCGTTCTCATAGCCCTGCAATTTGAAATCGCGCCCGTCGACGACCAGTTCGGCACCCTGATCAATACCTGTCTGCACCAGACGCTCGATATTGGCCTTGGCAGCGGCGGTCACGACAGGGCCGTAATCGACATCGTTGCCGGATGTATATGGCCCGACCTTAAGGCTCTCGATGCGCGGGATCAGCTTTTCAATCAAGCGGTCCGCTGTGTCATCGCCCACAGGCACCGCCACCGAAATCGCCATGCAGCGTTCACCCGCAGCACCGTATCCGGCCCCGATCAACGCATCCGCCGCCTGATCCATATCGGCGTCCGGCATGATGATCATGTGGTTTTTCGCGCCGCCAAAACACTGCACACGTTTGCCGTTGGCGCAGCCGGTTGCATAGATATATTCGGCAATCGGGGTCGAGCCAACAAAGCCCACGGACTGGATGACGTCATGATGAAGAATCGCGTCCACCGCTTCCTTGTCGCCGTTCACAACCTGCAAGATGCCTTTGGGCAATCCGGCTTGCGTCATCAACTCGGCCAGCAGCAGCGGGACAGACGGGTCACGCTCGGACGGTTTGAGGATGAACGCGTTGCCGCAGGCGATGGCAGGGGCAAACATCCACATCGGGATCATGGCGGGGAAGTTGAACGGCGTGATGCCCGCCGTGACACCCAGCGCCTGACGCATGGAATACATGTCGATGCCGGGGCCCGCTGAATCGGTGTAATCGCCTTTCAGCAGTTCAGGCGCGCCGATGCAGTATTCAACCACCTCAAGCCCGCGCTGCACATCGCCTGCGGCATCGGGCAGGGTTTTGCCATGCTCGCGGGAAAGTGCCTCGGCCAGTTTATCCATATTGTCGTTCAACAACCCGACAAACTTCATCATCACCCGCGCGCGGCGCTGCGGGTTGGTCGCGGCCCATGCGGGCTGTGCTGCTTGGGCAAATGCAACGGCCTGATCCATCTCGGCCCCGTTTGCCAGCGGGCATTTTGCCTGCACCTCGCCGGTTGCCGGGTTCATCACGTCGGCAAAGCGACCAGAGGTGCCTTTGACATGTGCGCCGTTCAGATAATGTGTGAGTTCTTGCATGATATTGCTCCCTTTGCGTTTGATCCACGATAGGCTTGCAAAAAGACAAGGGGAAGAGGCAAGATGCCCAAATGGTTTTGCATTTTTGCAAAGCAGTAAGATGTGTATTTGAAGAACAATGAATGACGGGCATGGCGCACAACTGGGATGATCTGCGGCTGTTTCTGGCAGTCGCCCGCGAGCAGAGCCTGTCGGGGGCAGGTAAAATATTGCGGCTGGACCCGGCAACGCTGGGGCGGCGGATGGCCCGTCTGGAAAAAGCGCTTCAGGTCATCTTGTTCGTGAAATCACCTCAAGGGTATACGCTGACCGAGGCCGGGGCGCAGTTGATGGAACGCGCGGAGGCGGCGGAGCGTGCGATGCGGCTTGCCACCTCGGAAGTGGCGGTGCAAAGCGACCAGTTGACCGGCCAGATCCGCATCGGCGCGCCGGATGGATGTGCGAATTTCCTGTTGCCGCAGGTCTGCGCACGGATCATCGCGGACAACCCCGGGCTGGATATCCAGATCGTCGCCTTGCCCCGGGTGTTCAACCTGTCACGGCGCGAGGCGGATATGGCAATCGGGGTCAGCGCGCCGACCGCTGGGAGGTTGGTGGTGCAAAAGATCACCGACTATCAACTGCATCTTGCCGCATCGGATACCTATCTGGCGGCGCATCCCCCGGTGCAAAGCCTGAGCGACCTCAAGGATCATGCCCTTGTCGGCTATATTCCCGACATGATCTTTGACCGCGAGTTGGATTATCTGGCCGATCTGGGGGCCGCGCGGGTGCCTTTGGCGTCCAATTCGGTGTCGGTGCAGGTCAACATGATCCGGCAGGGCGGCGGCATTGGTGTGGTGCATGATTTCTCACTTGGCTTTGCGCCAGGTGTCCGCCGAATTCTGACCGATGCCTTCAGCCTCAAACGGGCGTTTTATCTGATCCGCCACGAAGACGACCAGCGCAATGCACGGCTGAACAATTTTGCACATCTGCTAAGTTCCGGCCTGCGGGCAGAGGTTGCCCGACTGGCGCGCTGCGACCAGAACACTTGACAGAACACGCATTGGTGGCGACGCTAGGACAACAGTCATCCAACATCAGGAGCATGCCATGCTGGTCTCACAAATTCTCAAGACAAAATCGGATGACACGGTGTTTACCTCGCCGCCCACGATGCTGATTGCGGATGCGGCCAAACTCTTGTCGGACAAGCGCATCGGCACCCTGGTTATTTCAAAAGATGGCAAGACACCCGATGGCATTTTATCCGAGCGTGACATTGTCCGCGAGCTTGGCAAACAGGGTGGTAAATGTCTGACGCTTACCGTGGATAAACTGATGACCTCGAAGCTGGTGACCTGCACCCTTGACGACCGGTCCGCCGCGATTTTGCAAACGATGACCAATGGCCGTTTCCGGCATATGCCCGTTCTGAACGACGGTGTGCTGGTTGGTCTGATCTCGCTGGGTGACGTGGTAAAGGCGCAGTTGCTGGAACTGTCCATGGAAAAAGACGCCCTGCAAGGCATGATCATGGGGCATTAAGATCAGGGGCAATCCGGGCAATTCGGGTTGCACACCGGCGCGCGGCGTGATTGCTTTGAAAAACTTGCAGAAACCTGACGAGAGATGCACATGCGCGTTGGACTATACCCCGGTACTTTCGACCCGATCACATTGGGTCATATAGATATCATCCGCCGCGCCGCGTCCCTTGTAGACAAGCTGGTTATCGGCGTGGCGATCAACCGCGACAAGGGGCCGTTGTTTCACCTCGAAGACCGTGTGGCGCTGATCGAGGCGGAATGTGCCAGTCTGGCTGCACAAACCGGCATCGAGATTGTCGTGCATCCGTTCGAGAACCTGCTTATCCATTGCGCGCGTGATGTGGGCGCACAGGTGATCATCCGTGGCCTGCGGGCTGTGGCGGATTTCGAATATGAATACCAGATGGTTGGCATGAACCGGCAACTGGACGATTCCGTCGAGACCGTGTTTTTGATGGCAGAGGCCGCGCATCAGGCGATTGCCAGCAAACTGGTCAAGGAAATCGCGCGGCTTGGCGGTGATGTCAGCAAATTTGTAACACCGCGTGTCAATGCGGAATTGCTCAAGCAGTTTTCGAAAGCGTAAAAGGGCAGGGTGTTTAGACGCGCCCCATAACGCCCGCCATATCGACCATACGGTTGGAAAACCCCCATTCGTTGTCATACCACGCCAGCACGCGGAGCAGGTTGCCGCGCTGGACTGACGTCTGGTCGCTGGCAAAGATAGCACTTCGCGGATCATGGTTGAAATCCACCGACACCAGCTTGCGGTCCGTGACACCCATAACGCCTTGCATGCCAAGGGCGGCCTGCGCCGTTGCGGCGTTCACCTCGGCCTCGGTTGTGTGTTTGTCGGTCTCGATCACCAGATCAATGCACGATACATTCGGCACCGGCACCCGGATCGCGGTGCCCGTGATCAAGCCGTCAAGTGCCGGAAGCACCAGACCCAACGTTTGCGCAGCACCGGTGGTGGTCGGTATCATCGACAGCGCGGCAGCCCGCGCACGGTAGAGGTCTTTGTGCGCGCCGTCATGGACGCCCTGATTGCCGGTATAGCTGTGCACCGTGGTCATGTGCCCGCGCCGGATACCGAAAGGCGCGTGCAGGGTATGGGCCACCGGCACCAGACAATTGGTGGTGCATGATGCGTTGCTGATGATGGTATCATCGTCTGTCACCAGACCCTCGTTCACCCCGTAAACGATTGTTTTTATGTCGCCTTTCGCGGGAGCAGAAAGCAGGACTTTGCGCGACCCGCCTTTCAGATGCAGTGCCGCTTTTTCGGGGCTAAGGAAAAATCCGGTACATTCCAGCGCGATATCGACATCATCCCAGAGCAGTCTGTCAGGCGAGGGTTCGGAAGTGACACGGATATCCCCGCGCCCGACATCAAGCGTGCGATCTCCCGAGCTGACGGGCTGGTCAAAGCGTCCATGTACGGAATCAAACTCGAACAGATGTGCGAGAGTCTCGAGCGGGGCCAGATCATTGATCGCGACCACTTCGATATCGCCCGCTGTGCGCGCCATCACAGCCCGCAGCACATTGCGCCCGATGCGGCCAAATCCGTTGATACCGAGCCTGATTGTCATGGCGACACCTTTTGATCAAATTATGAGGTCAAAATGCGCTCTTGTCCGGCAGTGTCAACGCTGCGGCGAACCCTAAAAAGTACCGATACAATAAAATTACGCAGCTAGATTTAGCGCCAGAAGGCGATCCATTCGATCAGATCAAACAGCTTTTTGCCCAGAAAAATCAGGTGTTCGTTGCCAAACATCATCGTATCCACAACAAGCGCCGCGATCAGGAACAGACCCAGAAAAATGGCGATGGTGTTGGTCACGGGCGACGGCACTCCGGTTGGTGTGAACCGATATGACAGGGGCAGCGCCATCGCGCAAGGTGCCGCTGTACAAGGTTAACCAAGCTGTCCCATCGCCACGGCCACATCCGCCATCCGCACCGAGAACGCCCATTCGTTATCGTACCATGCCAGCACCCGCACCGTGCGTCCGGCGACAACAATGGTCTGGTCCGGCGCAAAGATGCAGCTTTCCTCGGTGTGGTTGAAGTCGATGCTGACCTTTTGTTCGGGGTCATAGCCCAACACCCGCTTCATCGGGCCGTTGGCGGCAGCACGGGCGGCGGCGTTGATCTCTTCGACCGTGACAACGCGCGAGGCGGTAAAGGTAAGATCCACCGCACTGACATTCGGGGTCGGCACGCGGATTGCGGTGCCGTCAAGCTTGCCTTTGAGCGCGGGAAGCACTTCGCCCAATGCTTTGGCAGCACCCGTTGACGTAGGGATCAGCGCCATGGCGGCGGCACGCGCGCGGTAGAGGTCGGAATGGCGTCGGTCCAGGGTGGGCTGGTCGCCGGTGTAGCTGTGGATCGTGGTCATCAACCCGCTCTCGATTCCCACCGCCTCGTGCATGACCTTGGCCAAGGGCGCGAGGCAATTTGTGGTACATGACCCGTTTGAAATCATCCGGTCCGATTTTATCATCGTGTCGTGGTTCACGCCGTAGACCACTGTGCGGTCGACGTTTTTGCCCGGTGCCGACAGCAACACGCGCTTGGCCCCCTGGTCCAGATGCGCGCGCGCCATGTTCCCGTCATTGAAATTCCCGGTACACTCAAGCACCACATCACAGCCATGCCAGTCGAGGTCTTCGAGGTTGTAGGTCGACATGACTTCGATGTCGTTCTGTCCAAGGTTCAGATACCCTTCACCTGCAATGACCTGCCCCGGAAAACGCCCATGCACGGAATCGTATTTGATCAGATGTGCGGCGGTTGCCAGCGGTCCGGTCGCGTTGATCTTGACCACCTCGATATCGTCCCGACCCGAGGCTGCGATATGGCTCAGCGTGCAGCGGCCAATGCGGCCAAATCCGTTGATGCCGACTTTGATGGTCATGACCGTGATCCTTTTGGGCGGGGTACTTTGGGTGGTCTATATCGGGGGCTGGTCATGGGTTGAAAGGGCGAAAGCCCCGAGATTTCCATATGTTAGCGTTAAACCTTGATGTTAGCGGTAAAGGGGGGGGCGTGCGTCGGGGGTTTGCCCGCCGCACACAGAGTGCTAGGTATCTCTCAAACATGATAAAGGTGCCGGCATGAGTGGATTGATTGCGTTGTTCGATGATGTGGCGGCAATTGCCAAAGTGGCAGCGGCCAGTGTGGATGATGTGATCGGACAGGCGGCGAAAGCCGGGTCCAAGGCGGCAGGGGCCGTGATTGATGACGCGGCCGTGTCTCCGAAATACGTGCAGGGTTTCGAGGCCAAGCGCGAGTTGCCGATCATCTGGCGCATCACCAAGGGCTCGCTGAAAAACAAGCTGGTGTATCTGCTGCCCGCAGGGTTGCTGCTGGCGAATTTTGCACCATGGCTGATTGCGCCCTTATTGATGCTGGGCGGCTGTTACCTGTGTTTTGAGGGGGCCGAAAAGGTTGCGCATGCTTTGGGGTTAAGTGACGCGCACACCGAATATGCCAAGGACGACACGGTGCCTAAAGATCTCGCACTGCTTGAGGAACAAAAGGCAGCCGGTGCGATCAAGACCGATTTCATCCTGTCGGCCGAGATCATGACCATCTCGCTTGCCGCCATCCCGCCCAGCAACTTCTGGATGGAGGCGGCGACGCTGGCCACGGTCGCCATCATGATCACTGTAGTGGTCTACGGGGCTGTGGCGCTGATCGTCAAAATGGACGATCTCGGACTGGTCATGGCCAACAAGGGCAGGCTGGGCATCACCCGAACGCTTGGTCGCGCTCTGGTCAAGGGCATGCCCGGTTTCCTGCACCTTTTGACCATCATCGGCACGGCCGCGATGTTGTGGGTCGGCGGGTCAATCATCATTCACGGCTTCGAAGAATTGGGCTTTGGCACGCTGGGAAACTGGATTCAAGATGCGGCAGCTGCTGTCGGGCATATGGTGCCTGTCGCGGCACAAGGTGCGGTTGAATGGTTTGCAAAAGCTGCGATGGACGGTGTGTTCGGTCTGGCCCTCGGTTTGGTTCTTATTCCGGTCGGGGAAAAGGTAATAACGCCGGTCTGGCGCAAGGCTATGCACCGTAAAAAACGTTCATCGCTTGCCTAAGGTAATATGCTGACGATTTCAGTCCTCGAAATTTCGCGATCTGACATAAGCCGCCGAGACAATTGTGGCGATCATCAATACGCCTGACAGAGTGTAGACAAGCAGTGCCGTCAAAAGTCCGCCACCTGTATACAACCAGATAAATGAACTGAGCATTGCGACACAAAGTGCACTGACAAGATAGGATATGATCATCGGTCCCGTCCTTTCGCGTTATCGAACATCAGGCCATGCACCAACATGGCGCGTAAATCCTAACGAAGTATAAACAACCATAGGTTGGAATACGCGAGAGTCTTGAAAAAATGCATAATGGGCAGTTTTTAGGCGAATACCGGCCTAAAATCGCAATAATATGCGGAAATCCGCCGCTGCCCCAAGGCAACGGCGGAGAAATCCATCCGGTGACACCCGGAAGCAGAGCGGCGCTTATGCCAGCAATGCCTTGGCTTTCGCCGCAACATTGGCCGCTGTGATCCCGAACTTTTCGAACAACTCTTCCGCAGGTGCGGACGCGCCAAAGCGGTCCATGCCGACAAAATCGGCCTTGCCGAATTTGCCCCGCTCGCCCAGCAACCAACGGTCCCAGCCCATACGCACGCCCGCCTCGATACCGACACGCACGGCACCACCGGGCAACACGCGCTTGCGATAAGCGTCATCCTGCGCGGCGAACAGCTCCATGCAGGGCATGGAAACAACCCGCACGCCGATGCCCTCGGCCTGCAACAGATCGCGGGCCTCCATCGCGACATGCACTTCCGATCCGGTGGCAATCAGGATCACCTGACGCTTGGTGTCGGGGCCGGCATCGGCCAGCACATAGGCACCTTTTTCAACCATATTGGTGTTTTTATGCTCCAACCGCACAGTCGGCAGGCCCTGACGGGTCAGCGACAGGACCGATGGTGTGGTCTTTGAGGTAAACGCGATCTCCCATGCTTCTGCCGTCTCGATCGTATCGGCGGGACGGAACACGTAAGTATTGGGCGTGCTGCGGCTGATTGCCAGATGCTCGACAGGCTGGTGGGTCGGGCCGTCCTCGCCCAGACCGATGGAATCGTGGGTCATCACGAAGACGGTCGGGATCTGGCTCAATGCGGCCAGACGCATGGCGGGGCGGGCGTAATCGGTGAAACACATGAACGTGCCGCCATAAGGCCGGATACCACCGTGCAGCGCCATGCCGTTCATCGCAGACGACATGCCGTGTTCGCGCACGCCCCAATAGACATAGCGTCCGGCGCGGTTATCGACGTCGAACACGCCCAGATCACCGGTCTTGGTGTTGTTGGAGCCGGTAAGATCAGCCGAGCCGCCCACGGTTTCGGGCAGGATCGGGTTCAGCACTTCGAGCACTTTTTCAGAGCTGGAGCGTGTCGCCAGTTTCGGAGCAGTTTCAGACATCTGCTTTTTGAACGCCTTGATCGTCGCGCTCAGCTTTTTAGGCGCATCCAGTGCAATCGCGCGGTTAAACGTCTCGCGCTTGGACTGGGGCATTTTGTCGAACCGTTCTTCCCATTCGCGCCGTGCCGCGACACCGCGCTGGCCTATGGCTTCCCAGGCGGATTTCACATCTGCGGGCACTTCGAACGGTCCTGTGGTCCAGCCGTAAGCCTCTTTCGCGGCAATCATTTGACCGGCATCTGTCAAGGCACCGTGGCCTTTGGAGGTGTCCTGTGCCGCATGACCCAAGGCAATATGGGTTTTGCAGGCGATCATCGTCGGCTTGTCGGATTTGCGGGCCTCGGTGAGGGCCGCGTCGATCTCAACGGGGTTGTGGCCGTCGATCTCGATGGTGTGCCACTGTGCGGCGGCGAAACGTGCCACCTGATCTGTGTGATCGGACAGCGTGACAGGCCCGTCGATGGTGATGTTGTTGTTGTCCCACATCACGATGAGTTTGCTCAACTTATGCCGCCCCGCCAGTGTGATCGCCTCTTGGCTTACACCTTCCATCAGACAACCGTCACCCGCGATCACATAGGTATAATGATCAACGACTTTGGCACCGTAAGTGGCGCGCAGGATTTCTTCGGCCATTGCAAAGCCAACCGAATTGGCAAGACCCTGACCCAAGGGCCCTGTGGTGGTCTCAATCGCATCGGCCAGAAAATTCTCGGGGTGGCCCGCTGTGCGCGCGCCCATCTGGCGGAAATTCTTGATCTCGCTCAACGGGAACTGCACGTCGCCCACAAGATGCAACAGTGAATACAGCAGCATCGAGCCATGGCCCGCCGACAGGATGAACCGGTCACGGTCCGGCCAGAGCGGATTGGCCGCATCAAACTTGAGGTGCTTTTCAAACAGGACCGTGGCCACATCGGCCATGCCCATCGGCATGCCGGAATGACCTGAGTTGGCGGCCGCAACGGCATCAAGGGTCAAGGCCCGGATGGCGGTGGCTTTGGACCAATGGGCGGGATGGGCTTTTGCGAGAGCTGTCAAATCCACGGGGTGGGCTTCCTTATAAGGGACAAAATCAGTTGCGCCGTGCATATCAGCCATCCGGTAAAGTTCAAGGCAAAGCGGTTTTTGGCCGCTTGAAAGTCTGATCCTTACATCAACTTTGCCGTTCAAGATGCTGTTCTGAAAGCAGGGGGCGCAATTGGGGGTTTCTTTGGGTAGAATTGTTGCAAATGCTAGGGGCAGACGATTCGCCTATACCGAACGAGGACGAGGGGACATTTTGTCATGAGTAATATCGACGAACTGCAGCGTCGCATCACCGCCGCCATGGACCGGGTGGCACAGGGTCTCGACAAGCTGGGCACCGCGTCCGGCGAACCTGATCCCGAGATGGCACAGGCGCTTGAAGACGAGCGCACCGCAAACGCGCAACTGACTGAACGGGTGCGGGCGCTGAAAACCAAGTCGGACGCCGAAATGGCACAGCTGCGCAACCGGACCGAGGAATGTGACGCCCGCATGGCGCAGCTTGATATCGAATTGCAGCGGGTGCGCCGCGCCAACACGCAACTGACCGAGGCCTGCGCCGCGTTGCGGGATGCAAACGAGGAAGGTGTGGGCGACCCGCATCTGATCAACAAGGCAATGCTGGCCGAACTTGAAGGCCTGCGCGCCGCACGTGCCGCCGATATGGCCGAGGCCACCGCGATCCTGTCGGCGCTGACCCCGCTGGTTGAAGATACTGCCGAGGAGACAGCCTGATGCCCGAAATCCAGATCACCATCGGCGGACGCCAGTTTGAAGTGGCCTGTCAGGAAGGCGAGGAAAGCTATCTGCATTCCGCCGCCAAAATGCTGGACGATGAAGCACAGGTGCTGTCCGATCAGGTGGGCCGTATGCCAGAGGCGCGGATGTTGCTGATGGCGGGCCTGCTGCTGGCGGATAAAACCGCAAGCGTCGAGGACCGCATCACAGAAGTGCGCGCCGAACTGGCAGAACGCGAGGCCGAACTTGCAGGCCTGCGCAACGTCAAGATCGAGCCGGAGCGCATAGAAGTGCCGGTGGTGCCGCAATCTGTGACGGACACACTGGCGGAAATAGCGGCACGCGCCGAAGCGCTGGCGGCAGAGGTCGAGGAAAAAGCGGGCTAGGGTCGCGTCGGTATGTGGGGCAGACCTGAGATGTTTGTAAGAGTCCGATTCAAAATGAGCTGAGGCATTTCAATCTCTTGCGAGCACCCTTGTCATACGCCTGATGTGAGCGATGAGAACCCATGCCTCGGCGCTTTCGATTGTTCTCTCCCAATCCTTTGCCAGACGGCGACATCTTCCGAGCCAGGCGAAAGTGCGTTCGACAACCCACCGACGGGGCAGAACCTCGAAACCTTCGGCGGTGTCGGAGCGTTTCACGATCTGAATGACCCAGCGGCCAATACTGGTCAGAGCATCGCGCAGTTTCGGCCCGGCATAGCCTCCATCCGCAAAAACATGGCGCAGCTTTGGAGCCTCCCGGGCCAGTTGATGGAACACCGCCGGTGCGCCGTCACGGTCCTGAATGCTGGCGGAATGAACGCGGAGTGCAATCAAATGCCCGCAGGTGTCGGTCATGATGTGACGTTTGCGGCCCTTGATACGTTTGCCAGCATCATAGCCGCATATCCCGCCATTTTCAGTGGTTTTCACGCTTTGGCTATCAATCACACCCGCTGCTGGCTGGCGGTTCCGACCTTCAGTTTCACGCGCCAGTGCAACCAGTTCCCGATTAATCTCGGCCAGCAGACCGTTGTCGCGCCAACCGTAGAAATAGTATCGAACCGTCGATACTGGCGGGAAGTCTTTTGGCAAAAGCGACCATGCGCACCCCGCCGATGCGATGTACTGGATCGCATTCCACACACCGCGCAGTTCAACTTCGCGCGGCCTGCCAAGATGGTTGGGGCTGGGCAGAAATGGCGCTATTATCGACCACTCCACATCCGTTACATCACTTGAATATCGGGGCGTATCGCGCTCATGTAGTTTTCGGGTGAATTCAGTCCAGGCCATTTTGATCTCCGTTCAGCTTCCAACCGAACAGAATCACAACCTACTGAATTCACTCAACTCATTTCCGATCAGACTCTAAGATGCGCAGGCTTTTTTGCGGGCTTTGGGCTGGGTAACGAGGTTATTGGTTAAGTTGAAGGCCGCCTTTGCTCACGGAGCGTGAGTTGCCTGTAGCTGCATCAGTTTCGGTTTTAGGCTCTGGACCCCTTAATCAGCTTGAGGCTTTCAGATCTCAATGATTCATGTTCCTCGCACTGAGGGGGAACTATGAGCAATCTTTACTGGCTTTGCGAAGATCAGATGGCGCGTCTCCGGCCTTATTCTCCGAAGAATCGAGGCCGAGCACGCGTAGATGCCCGGCGAGTTCTCGGCGGCATTATCTTCATTAATCGCAATGGGTTGCGGTGGTGCGACGCGCCCAAAGAGTATGGTCCTCCCAAGACGCTTCACAACCGCTGGAAACGGTGGACCGATATGGGTGTGTTCATGAGGATCATGACGGGACTGGCCACCGAGACGCCTGATATTCGAACGATCTCGATCGACGCGACCTGTCTCAAAGCGCAGCGCACGGCCTCGAGCCTGCGGTTAGAAAAGGGGGGTGTGGACGTCTGATCGGGCGGACCAAGGGCGGTATGAACACAAAGTTGCATGCCGTCACCGACACAATTGGACGGCCGATCCGGTTCTTCATGACTGCCGGTCAGGTCAGCGACTACACGGGGGCCAGGGCCATGATGAATAGCCTGCCAGCTGCCTGCTGCTTGTTGTGAGACCGGGCAATCGCCCTCGCAGCAATTATTTTGTTCTGGTTATGAAACAATGAGGCCGGAGCCCAGTCATGGACAGACCGCCTGTTGTGTACGCAGGTGAGCGCGAAAATGCCTTTAGTAGGCCGTTATTACGTCAATACGGTACTTTACCTACCCTTATCAAGCCCCCATAATAAATATACAAGCTACTGAAATATATATATTAAACCTGAATTATGCCGATTGAAACGCGATGGCAATTCCTTGCACAATACTGGTTTTTTCGGTTTTGGGTACAGGGGGGGGCGGAGGTTCGAATCCTCTTGCTCGGACCACTTTCATAAAAACTAGATGTGGTGGCAGCGCGGTGCGATGTGTCTGACTGATACCAGATTTAGAACGGTATTGGTTCTGATTCTGTTTCATCTGTGGCGGCAGTGTTACGATTTCGTGACAGGAGCCCAATTTATTTTCACATATGTCACCGCGGCCTGAATTCCTTGATATCGGCAGTCTGACCTGTGGGTAAATTCATCCAAAAGATCAAGATAACTACCTAAGCCTGCCGCATCATTTGATTAATCATGATATGTGCAAATTCTGTAGCAGTGGACAGTTTTGGGGATATTAACTGTTTGAATCACACGCGCGGGCACAGCCCAAAAAAGTCGGCTCCGGTCAACAGCAACTTTATAAATAAATGGTAAAAAAACCGTTGACCAAATAGGCCCTGATACGCCAGTTTGTGTGGACCGACGATGACGCCACAACATGTAGTGGTTAACGCTCAACAGGCGCATCGGCGGCACAAGAGGCAGGCAGACGACACATACATCGTTTCTTTCGCCAATGCGGCTGGATCAATCCGGGTCGTGACGCCTCTTATTGTGCCGGGCTTTCGGTGGCAAAACAGGGTGGTGTGATCTGTAATAACAGAGACGCCGCATATGGTTGGAACGCTGAACATGAGGCAGCTAAAATGAAAATTGAGCGGAAATTCACCAAAGTCGGGCAGGATGCCTATGCGGATCTGGATTTTATCACCACGGTGTCGGAAATCCGGAATCCCGACGGGTCAGTCGTTTTCAAGCTCGATGATGTCGAAGTGCCAAGCAGCTGGAGCCAGGTCGCAAGCGATGTGATTGCCCAGAAGTATTTCCGCAAGGCAGGCGTGCCCAGCGAAACCAGGAAGATCAAAGAAAAAGGTGTGCCAGAGTTTTTGTGGCGTTCCGTTCCGGCCGAGGGTGCCACCATGGGCGGCGAGACGTCCTCGAAACAGGTGTTTGACCGTCTGGCAGGCGCTTGGGCCTATTGGGGCTGGAAAGGTGGATATTTCACGACCGAGGAAGACGCGCAGGCCTATTATGACGAAATGCGCCATATGCTGGCCTCACAGCGCGCGGCCCCGAACTCCCCGCAGTGGTTCAACACCGGCCTGCACTGGGGCTACGGCATCGACGGCCCGGCGCAGGGACATTATTATGTGGATTACAAAACTGAAAAACTGACACGTTCCAAATCATCATACGAACACCCCCAGCCGCACGCCTGTTTCATTCAATCTGTTGCCGACGATCTGGTCGGCGACGGCGGCATCATGGACCTTTGGGTGCGTGAGGCGCGTCTGTTCAAGTACGGCTCCGGAACTGGCACCAACTTTTCATCTTTGCGTGGGGCAGGGGAAAAACTGTCTGGCGGCGGAAAATCCTCGGGCCTGATGGGCTTTCTGAAAATCGGTGACCGGGCGGCGGGTGCGATCAAATCCGGCGGCACCACGCGGCGTGCGGCGAAGATGGTGATTGTCGATGCCGACCACCCCGATATTCAGGACTTCATCAACTGGAAAGTCATCGAAGAGCAGAAAGTGGCGTCGATTGTCGCAGGCTCCAAAATGCACGAGCAAAAGCTCAACCTGATCTTTGCCGCGATCAAAGGTTGGGACGGGGCAGAGGCGGACGCCTATGATCCTGCGCACAACACCCAGTTGAAGTCAGCGATTCGCGAGGCGAAAAAGGTCGCGATCCCCGAGACTTACGTCAAGCGTGTGCTGGATTATGCCAAGCAGGGCCATACATCCATCGAATTCCCGACCTATGATACCGATTGGGATTCGGAAGCCTATTCATCGGTTTCCGGCCAGAACTCCAACAACTCGATCCGCGTCACCAACGCCTTCCTGACTGCCGTCGAAAAAGACGCCGATTGGCAGCTGATCAGCCGGGTCGATGGCAAAGTGACCAAAACCATCAAAGCCCGCGATCTGTGGGAACAGGTGGGTCACGCCGCGTGGGCCTGTGCCGATCCGGGCATCCAGTACCACGATACCGTCAACGACTGGCACACATGCCCCGAAGATGGTGCCATTCGCGGCTCAAACCCTTGTTCCGAATACATGTTCTTGGATGATACGGCCTGTAACCTCGCGTCGATGAACCTGCTGACGTTCTTGCAGGACGGCGAGTTTCAGGTTGAGGACTATATGCATGCCTCGCGTCTGTGGACCGTGACATTAGAAATCTCGGTGATGATGGCGCAGTTCCCGTCCAAGGAAATCGCGCAGCGGTCATATGACTTCCGCACTCTGGGTCTTGGCTATGCGAACATCGGCGGCTTGCTGATGAACATGGGCTATTCCTATGACAGCGACGAAGGCCGCGCACTTTGTGGTGCCTTGACCGCGATCATGACGGGCGTGTCCTATGCCACATCTGCCGAAATGGCGGGTGAATTGGGTGCCTTTCCGGGCTACGCGAAAAACGCCAAGCACATGAGCCGCGTCATTCGCAACCACCGCAATGCAGCCTACGGCGAGGCCAACGGCTACGAGGCGCTGTCCGTGAAACCTGTGCCGCTGGACCATAAAAACTGCCCGCAACCGGGTCTGGTCGATGTGGCGATGTCGTGCTGGGATGAAGCGCTGAAACTGGGGCAAGAGCATGGTTTCCGCAACGCACAAGTGTCGGTGATTGCGCCGACCGGCACCATCGGTCTGGTGATGGATTGTGACACCACGGGCATCGAGCCTGACTTTGCCTTGGTCAAGTTCAAGAAACTTGCGGGCGGTGGATACTTCAAGATCATCAACCAGTCGGTGCCGGGTGCCTTGGCCAAACAGGGTTATGGCTCGGCGCAGATCGAGGAAATCGTGAGCTATGCAGTCGGTCACGGCAGCATCGGCAACGCGCCGGGGATCAACCACACCTCTCTGATGGGTCACGGCTTTGGTCCCGTCGAACTGGCGAAAGTTGACAAGGCATTGGCGCAAGCCTTTGATATCCGGTTTGTTTTCAACCAATGGACGCTGGGCGAAGAATTTTGCCGCGACGTCTTGGGCATCCCTGCCGACAAGCTGAACGATCCGACGTTTGATTTGTTGAAATCGCTCGGGTTCACCAAAAAAGACATCGACGCCGCAAACGATCACGTCTGTGGTACAATGACCCTCGAAGGTGCGCCGCACCTCAAGCAAGAGCACTATAGCATCTTTGATTGCGCCAATCCCTGCGGCAAAAAAGGCAAACGCTACCTCAGCGTCAACAGCCACATCTATATGATGGCGGCGGCACAATCGTTCATCTCGGGCGCGATTTCCAAGACGATCAACATGCCGAACGATGCGACGATAGAGGACTGCAAAAAAGCCTATGAGTTAAGCTGGTCCTTGGGCATCAAAGCCAACGCTTTGTACCGTGACGGATCGAAACTGTCGCAACCACTGGCCGCTGCGTTGATCGAGGACGATGATGAAGCCGCCGAAATCCTTGAAAGCGGCACACCGCATGAAAAAGCTGTCGTGCTGGCGGAAAAGATCGTCGAGAAGGTCATCATCAAAGAGCTGATCAAGTCGCACCGCGAAAAGATGCCGCAACGCCGCAAGGGTTATACCCAGAAAGCCAACGTAGGCGGCCACAAGGTCTATCTGCGCACCGGCGAATACGAGGACGGCAAGCTGGGCGAGATTTTCATCGACATGCACAAAGAGGGTGCAGGGTTCCGCGCGATGATGAACAACTTTGCCATCGCCGTATCGGTAGGCCTGCAGTACGGCGTACCGTTGGAGGAATTTGTGGATGCGTTTACGTTCACCAAGTTCGAGCCCGCAGGTCTGGTGCAGGGCAACGAGACGATCCGTTCTGCAACTTCGATCCTTGACTATATCTTCCGCGAATTGGCGGTCAGCTATCTGGACCGCACCGATCTGGCGCATGTGCAGCCAGAGGGCGCGTCGTTCGATGATCTGGGCAAGGGCGAGGCCGAGGAAAGCGTGGGCAACGTGTCGCAACTGTCCGAAGGTGCCGCCAACAAGTCTTTGGAAGTGCTGAAACAAATCAGCTCGACCGGATACCTGCGCAACCGTCTGCCGCAAGAGTTGATGCTGCTTCAGGGCGGTGCGCAGATGTCGGCCGCCGTGCGCGCCGCAATGCCGCAAGCCGCTGCACAAGGCGGTGTTGCAGTCGCGATGGCGTCCACCTCGGTGGCCTCGGGTGCCGTGGGAATCGACGCGCGGACCAAAGCAAAGATGCAAGGCTACGAGGGCGAGGCCTGCGGCGAATGTGGCAACTACACGCTGGTGCGCAACGGGACATGCATGAAGTGCAATACCTGCGGTGGGACATCGGGGTGTAGCTGATCAGGATAGGGTGAAGCGCGCTTGGGTGCTTCACCAGTGACATGGGGCGGGTGCGCTCGCCCCTTGACGACGTTCAAGCCGCAGGCAGAACAAATACCGAGCGGTTAACATACTGAGCTTGAACGGCGAAACTTGGGGAGGGCTTAGGCTCTCCCCATTCTTATTTGAGTTTGTTGGGCGGCGGATTCCACCCTTGTGAAGAACAAGGGTTCTATCCGCGGAGTGAGCCATAAGCACTCACGTGAACGGTGAAACTACGAGGAGGGCTTCAGCTCTCCTCTTTCTATTCGTGGATCTGCCCCGCAAGCAGACCTATGATCACTTCGCCACGCTTTTCCATTCGACCGGATTCACATAGACCATACTGTCACCCACACTGATCATGACTTCGCTGTCCTGAATGTTGACCTGCACCTTCATCGAGCGACCTGCCAGTTTTTCCAACGCAACGGTGTCGGTCTCGGACAAGTTAACAACCGACAAATTATCAAACCGCGTGGTGCTGTTCTTGATCTTGTCCCACCACATCTCGGCCGTTCTTCCGCCGTAACAATAGACTATCACCTTGCCGGCTTTGCCACAGGATTGGCGCACGACTTTTTCGCTCGGCAGACCCAACGCCACCCACAATTCCAACTCGTCACTCAGGCTTTTTTGCCAAATGTCGGGTTCGTCATCCGTGGAAAGACCCTTGGTCAGCTCCAATTGTTCATTGGCATTCAGCGCAAAAGCGAGGATCCGCACCATCAACCGTTCGTCGGTTTCAGAGGGATGTTTGGCAACGGTCAGTTTGTGGGTCTCGTAGTAGTGACGATCCATATCGGAAATGGAGAGTTCAACTTTATAAATAGTGGCATTTTGCGCCATGGTCTGTCCTGAGCTTGCAAAGTTGAGGGACGCCTAGTGCGTCTGGGGGGCGGCGGCAAGTCGGGTGCGTAAAACGCCTCTATTCCGCCCGCGCCGCCTGTACCCACGCCACGATCACCGCCCTTGCTTTATCGTCCATCTGAACGGCATTTGGCGGCGGCATTGCGTGGCTTACGCCTGCATGCAGGTATATCTGGTCGGCATGTCGCGCTACATCGCCGATGGTTTCCAGATGAACGCCTTTTGGTGCCCAGCGGATACCTTCCCACACAGGTTCGCGCGCGTGGCACATTGAGCAATTGCCCGTGATGGTGTCATAGGCATCCTCGAATCCTGCGGCTGAGGCGAACTGCTGTTCATAGGGTGTCAATGCCCGTGCTTCGGCTTCTTCCAGCGTCTCGATGCCGGAAAACGTCGACAGCCACGCGATGAAGATCATCAGCAAGACCGTGACGGCCCATGTCCAATGCGGGCCGGACCCGGTGGCGTGCATGGTGTTGAAATAATGCCGGACGGTGACGCCCGTGAGAAAGATCAGGCTGGCGATGATCCAGGCGTATTCGGTTCCAAAGGCCAGCGGATAGTGATTGGCCAGCATCAAAAACACGACCGGCAGCGTCAGATAATTGTTGTGGGTCGAGCGCAGCTTGGCGATCTTGCCGTATTTTGCATCGGGTTTGCGGCCCGCTTTTAGATCGGCCACCACGATGCGCTGGTTTGGCATGATCTGGAAAAACACATTGCCGGTCATGATCGACGCGGTGAACGCGCCCAGATGCAGCAACGCCGCGCGACCCGTGAAGATTTGCGCATAGCCCCATGCCATCACGACCAGCAGAGTAAAAAGTAACAACATCAACAGGGTAGAGTGCTCTCCTAACCTGGATTTGCACATCGCGTCATAGGCAAGCCAGCCGATGGTGAGCGAACCGCCTGAGATCACGATACCCTGCCAAAGCGTCAAATCCGCCTTGGTCGGGTCCAGTAGGAACAACTCGCCGCCCACCCAATAGACGATCATCAAAAGCGCCGCACCCGACACCCAAGTGATATAGCTTTGCCATTTGTGCCAGATCAGGTGTTCGGGCATGTTGTCGGGGGCGACCATGTATTTCTGGATGTGATAGAACCCGCCGCCGTGCACCTGCCATTCCTCGCCGTGCACGCCGTTTGGCATATTCGGGGCCTTGCGCAGACCCAGATCGAGGGCGATGAAAAAGAACGACGCGCCGATCCATGCCATGGCAGTAACAACATGCAACCAGCGGACGGAAAACGCGATCCAATCCCAGAGTATCGCTAAATCATACATGTGCAGCCCTCTTGCAGATTCGTTTTTCACGCCACACTAGGCGCGGCTTGATTGTTCAGCTATCCTATCAAGATACCAAGCAGCATCAAATAAATCAGAACAATGTCATATCTCGATAACATCCGGACCTTTGTGCGCGTCTATGAATTGGGCAGTATGTCTGCGGCGGGGCGCGATTTGCGGATTTCGCCTGCGGTGACATCCTCACGGATTTCCCAGCTTGAGGAACACCTGAGCGTGCGTCTGTTCCAGCGCACCACCCGCAGTTTGACACCAACCGAGCAGGGCCGCGCGTTTTATGGTGGCGCGGCCGAGATACTCGAAGCCGTCGAGAGCGCCGAGGCGCAGGTGGTCAACATCACCGACAATCCCAAAGGCTCGCTTTATGTCGCGGCACCGCTCGGGGTCGGGAGGCGCTTGATCGCACCTTTGGTGCCGGGGTTTCTGGCGGAGTATCCGGAGGTCAAAATCAGGTTGCGCCTGACCGATCGCAAGGTTGACCTCACCACAGAAGGTCTTGATCTGTCATTCTTTTTGGGCCAGCCCGAGGACAGCAACCTGCGCATCCGCAAGATCGCCGATGTGGCACGTATCCTGTGCGCAAGCCCCGCGTATATCGCGGCACATGGCAATCCGGCGTCAGGTGATGCGCTGGTGGCACAGGGTCACGAATGTCTGAACCTGCGCTTCCCCGGGGCCACGGAATTTCAATGGCGGCTGACCACGTCCGAGGGCGCAAGACGATTCAGCGTTACGGGGCGCTATGAGTGTGATGACGGCGATGTGCTGACCGACTGGGCGTTGGCGGGCAACGGCATCGTGATGAAGCCGGTCTTTGAGGTGGCCGATCATATCAACGCAGGGCGACTGGTGCCTGTTGCGACCGACACACCGCCGGAACCGATCCAGATGGCCTGCCTTTATACCCATCGCAGGCGGCAAGATCCCAAAACCCGATTGTTCATGGAATATGTGATTGCGCGGATCACAGACGCGGTGCGTGACAGGTCGATCACGGGTAAAACACCCTAAGATCACGCATTGTGGCGCGCGACGGATGGCAAAAGGCACCTTCGTCTTTTATTTGAAAAACATCTGTATTGCTTTGCAATACAAGCACGCCAACAAGGGGGACATTTTGTGATCAGGTATCCACGCGACATGACGGGGTATGGTGCACATCCCCCCTGCGCCAATTGGCCGGATAATGCCAGGATCGCTGTTCAAATTGTCCTTAATTATGAAGAGGGTGGCGAGAATAACATCCTGCACGGCGATGCCGCGTCAGAGGCGTTTTTGTCCGAGATAACGGGTGCGTCCGCATGGCCCGGCCAGCGCCACTGGAACATGGAATCGCTTTATGAATACGGGAGCCGCGCCGGATTCTGGCGCCTGCACCGGATGATGAGCGATTTACCCGTGACGGTTTACGGCGTGACCACAGCCCTTGCCCGTGCCCCCGAGCAGGTCGCCGCGATGATTGCGTCAGGGTGGGAAATTGCCAGCCACGGGTTAAAGTGGGTCGAGCACAAGGACATGTCCGAGGATGTCGAGCGCGCCCGGATTGCCCAAGCGATCAAGCTGCACACCGAGGTCACAGGCACGCCGCCGCGCGGCTGGTATACGGGGCGCTGCTCCAACAACACCGTGCGTCTGGTGGCCGAGACCGGACAATTTGCCTATGTCGCGGACAGCTATGCCGATGATCTGCCCTATTGGACGGATTTCGACGGGCACCAGCAACTCATCATCCCCTACACGATGGATTGTAACGACATGCGCTTCGCCATTCAGGCGGGGTTTACCAACGGTGATCAGTTTGAAAGCTATCTCAAGGACAGCTTTGATGAACTTTACGCCGAAGGGCAGGCTGGGACGCCTAAAATACTGTCAATCGGCTTGCATTGCCGCCTGATGGGCCGTCCGGGCCGTGCGGCGGCGTTGCGCCGGGTGTTAGAGTATATCAAATCACATGACGGGGTCTGGTTTGCCACCCGCCTCGAGATTGCCAAACATTGGGCAAAGGAGCATCCCGCCATGCCAAAGCTGTGCCCCTCACAAATGGACCGCGCGACATTCGTGGCCGAGTTTGGCGGTATCTTTGAACATAGCCCGTGGGTTGCCGAGGGTGCGTTTGATCTGGAGCTTGGACCAACGCACGATTGCGCCAAAGGTGTGCATCAGATGCTTGCCCGCGTGTTTCGCGGTGCGGGTGAGGCAGCCCGCCTTGGCGTGTTGACAGCGCACCCTGATCTGGCGGGCAAACTGGCCGCAGCGGGGCATTTGACAGCGGAAAGCACGTCAGAGCAGGCGGGTGCGGGGCTGGATATGCTGACCGATACGGAGCGTGCGGCGTTTACGACATTGAACGAGGAGTACACCGCCAAGTTCGGATTTCCGTTTATCATTGCCGTGAAGGACAACACCAAGGCAAGCATCGTTAGCGCATTCGAGCGCCGCATCGACCACGACCGCGACACCGAATTTGCCGAGGCCTGCAAACAGGTCGAACGCATTGCCGAACTGCGCCTGATCGAGAAATTCAGCGCATGAGCATGCGGATCAGGATCGAGCCGCTAACTGCCGCGGCCTTTGCCCCGTTCGGCGATGTGATGGACGCATCCGGTACACCCGACAAAATGATCAACCAAGGCAAATGCGGGCGTTTTCACGACCGCGCGCACTTGGATTTCACAGACGGGCAGGCGGGCATCAGCATATTTCAGGGCGAGGTCGAAACACTGCCGCTCAAACTGGAACTGGTCGAACGTCACCCGCAAGGCAGTCAGGCCTTTGTGCCGATGTCCGCAGACCCGTTTCTGGTGGTCGTGGCCGCCGATCACGACGGGATACCCGCCACCCCGCGCGCGTTTATCACTGCACCGGGGCAAGCGATCAATTTCCACCGGAACACATGGCACGGTGTTTTGATCCCGCTGTCAAAGCCGGGACTTTTTGCCGTGATCGACCGGATCGGAGATGGCGCAAACCTGCAAGAACACTGGTTTGATGAACCGTATACGATCAAAGAGTAAGGCCACCAACAGACTGGCATAAAAATCGCCAGCGTAACACGCCAACACAAGGGACATTACTATGACAGACACCTCCATCGGGACGCCGGAACAGCTCTGCGATCCAGATTTCACACCGGCGCTGCACAAGGCGATCCCGCTGGGCATTCAGCATGTTCTGGCGATGTTCGTCAGCAATGTCACACCCGCAATCATCATTGCGGGGGCGGCGGGCTTTGGTTTTGGCTCGGATGCGGGCGCGCAGGGCTTTCCTGACATGACCTATCTGATCCAGATGTCGATGCTGTTTGCAGGGATTGCGACGCTGTTCCAGACCATCGGTTTTGGCCCGGTCGGCGCGCGGCTGCCGATCGTACAGGGCACATCATTTGCGTTCATCCCGATCATGATCCCGCTGGTGGCCGGTAAGGGCGTCGAGGCCCTGCCGGCGCTGTTTGGTGGCGTGGTCATCGGAGGTCTGTTCCATACCCTGATCGGGACGTTTATCGGCAAGATCCGTTTTGCCCTGCCGCCGCTGGTCACGGGCCTTGTCGTTACGATGATCGGTCTGGCGCTGGTCAAGGTCGGTATTCAATATGCGGCGGGCGGCGTCCCGGCGATTGATAAACCTGAATATGGCTCGCTGTTGAACTGGTCCGCCGCGTTGGTTGTGATCTTTGTCACGCTGGCCCTCAAGTTTTACGCAAAAGGCATGCTGGCGGTGTCCGCCGTCGTGATCGGCATCTTTGTCGGTTATTTTTATGCCATGGCGATGGGCATGGTCACGCTCGACGGTATCGCCACCAGCTGGAGCCGTGCGGCCGCCGTATCCTTCCCGATGCCGTTCAAATACGGCTTCGAGTTAAGCTTTGCCGCGATCATCGGATTTTGTCTGATGGCGTTTGTGTCAGCGGTCGAAACTGTGGGCGATGTGTCGGGCATCACCAAAGGCGGTGCGGGACGCGAGGCGACAGCGGACGAGATCACCGGGGCCACCTATGCCGACGGTCTTGGGACCGCGGTCGCGGGTGTGTTTGGCGGTTTTCCGAATACATCGTTTTCCCAAAACGTCGGATTGATCGCGATGACAGGCGTGATGTCGCGCCATGTTGTGACCATCGGTGCGATATTCCTGATCATCTGCGGGCTGATCCCCAAGGTCGGTGCGGTGATCAACACCATTCCCATCGAAGTGCTGGGTGGCGGCGTGATCGTGATGTTCGGCATGGTTGTGGCGGCGGGCATTTCGATGCTGTCGGATGTGAACTGGAACCGCCGCAACATGGTAATCTTTGCGATTGCCTTGTCGGTCGGTCTGGGCCTGCAACTTGATCCCAAGGCGGTGCAGTATCTGCCAGAAACACTCAACATCCTGATGACCTCTGGCCTGTTGCCAGCAGCGGTTATCGCGATTGTCCTGAACCTGATCCTGCCAGAGGAATTGTCGGCAGAGGCCACCGAAGAAGTGTCGGGCGGTCTTGCGGGGCATGGGGCAGGCACGCTGAAAGGCTGATTTGCGCCTGAAATTAAACTAAAAAAGGGCGCCTGATTGGGTGCCCTTTTTCTATGTCGTTCGCATCTGACTTAGCCGCCCACCCGCAGCGGCATGTGGCGGTTCACATCCTTATAGAGCAGATAGCGAAACCGCCCCGGACCACCCGCATAACAGGCCTGCGGGCAAAAAGCGCGCAGCCACATGTAATCACCCGCCTCGACCTCGACCCAGTCGGCATTGAGACGGTAGGCGGCTTTGCCCTCAAGCACATAAAGCCCGTGTTCCATGACATGGGTTTCCAGAAACGGGATCACCGCGCCGGGTTCGAACGTCACAACGGTCACATGCATATCGTGGCGCAGGTCGGTGGGGTCCACGAAACGCGTCGTGCCCCATTTGCCATCGGTGCCGGGCATCAGTGTGGGCGCGATGTCTTGTTCATTGGCGATGATCACCTCCGGATGATCCAGACCTTCGACGGCGACGTAAGCTTTGCGGATCCAGTGAAAGCGCAACATTTCGTTGCTGTTATTGCGCAAGGTCCAACCCGATTGCGGCGGCAGATACGCATAGCCGCCGGGTGTCAGCGCGTGGCTCTTGCCGTTTACCGTGAGGCTTGCGGTGCCCTCGACCACAAACAGCACGCCTTGGGCTTCGGGGTCGGTCTCGGCGCGGTCCGATCCGCCACCGGGGCCCACTTCCATGATGTATTGCGAAAACGTCTCTGCAAAGCCGCTCAAGGGCCGTGCGATCACCCAAAGGCGTGTGTCATCCCAGAACGGCAGATAACTGGTCACGATATCGCGCATCGTGCCTTTGGGGATCACGGCATAGGCATCGGTAAACACCGCGCGGTCTGTCAGCAATTGATCTTGACCGGGGTGGCCGCCTTTGGGTGCGTAATAGCTGGCAGTCATGGGGTTCCTCACATGTGGGCTTGGGTACAACTATGCAGGTGTAGGGCTGTAATGGCCACCATATGGATATTTGCAAAAGTATTCCGGTTTTTTTGAAAGTCCGCACTAGAGCAGTTCAACCACCGACGCCTGCGCGTCCAAGCCCATGTCGCTGCGCAACCGCACGCGCGCCCGTGCCAGCCGCGACATTATGGTGCCGACAGGAACACCGTGCCGTGCCGCCAATATCTGCGGGCTGGTTTCGCCTGCCAGAACCTGCGCCATCAGATCGGCCTGATCCGCAGGCAGACGCGCAATTGCGGCGCATATTTCGCTACAGGCGATGCGGGCCGGGGCGTCGGGTGCAATCTGGATCATATCATCGGACAACTCCTGTGTATCACGGCGCGCCCGCCAGCGGCTACGCGCCAGATTGTGCAGGGTGATCATCGCATATCGGTCAAGGGCGGCGATACTGTCACCCCGCAGCAAGGCCTGCCAGACGCGCAGGGCGGTCTCCTGTGACAGGTCTTCGGCCTCGTCATCGGTGCGGCACAGGCGGCGGGCGCGGGCGCGCAATCGCGGAAGGATATGTGTAACGCAGTCCGGCGTGGTGGGTGTCATGGCATGCCTCATTGTTTTTTTACGGAGTTTTTCCGACATCATGCCTGAAATCCACGCCACAACCAGTGAGGGAATTTTCGCCTATCGCGTCCCGAGGGCCTTTTTGGGCGGGGCTTTGCCCATGGCGATTACGCGGATCGGCGGTGGGCCGCGCGCGGGGCGGGGGATGCCACTGCGGCGGAACGCAAACCTGTTTTCATCCGTCTGACAGGGGGAAGGCAACAACATGTGCCTTTGACCACCAACATCCCAGAAAGGGAGTATCCTGATGACCAAATACAACAAACTCGCCGCAATCGCGGTTTCCGCATTGTGCCTGCCCGCCTATGCCATGGGCGCAGGGGCCGCCGAAATTGACGCAAACGGCGATGGCTTGCTGAGCGTGACCGAAGTGCAGGCAGTGTATCCGGACGTCACAGCCGAGATGTTTTCCGCGATGGACCTGAACGCGGACGGTGCTTTGGATGACGCAGAAGTGCAGGCCGCAACCGAGGCCGGCATGATGCCAGCGGCCCCTTCCGAAGGGTAACAAGAACAGGCGCGGGAAAGACGCGGCAGCAACTAACCTTTCCCGAACGCCTTGAGGTCCGGAACCCCCAGAGTACCGGACCTCGCTTTTACCGCCGACGTCTATGCAGGCAGATGGATGTTGAACTTTTCCCTGATGGCCGCGTCCAGCGCCGGATCAAACCGCGCCTTAGCCCGTGTGCCCAGTATCTCTTCTTTGCGCAGCGTCGCATTTTCGATCAGGTCGGGCTTGCCCATTTCGGCCCATTCCTTGGGTGACATACGGTTGCCTAGCACCGGATAGACATGGTCACTTTCCATCCGGCCCAAAGTTTGCTCTGTGCCCAGATAATGCCCCGGTCCGCCGATGCAGACCTGACGGATTTCCTCAAGCGCGAGCGTGTCATCCGTGACCTCGATGCCGCGCACACAGCGCAGGGCCTGACCGATGATGTCATTGCCCAAAATCAGGCTCTCGTGGCAAAACCCCAGCAAGGACGCGTGCATGCCCGCCGCCTCATAGACCATGTTCAGCCCCGACAGACCTGCCATGACGTTGGAACACATCTGTTCCCATCCGGCCTGCATGTCGGGCAGTTTGCTGTCGGCAATGCCCGCCGCCGCACCGCCGGGAAGGTCATAAAACTTGTGCATTTGTGCACATCCGGCCGTCAGCAGCGCCTGTTCGCCGGACCCGCCCGTCATCGCACCCGACCGCAGGTCGAGGCCAAATGGCCATGTGCCAAAGATCGCAGGCGCACCCGGTTTGACGGCATGGACATAGACCAGACCCGCCAAACACTCCGCCGTGGCCTGTACAATTGCGCCTGCAACAGTTGAAGGTGCCGTGGCCCCCGCCATGCCTGCGGACAGCAACAAAACCGGCATACCGCCGTGAATACAGGCCTCCATCACCTCGCAGGATTCGGTGGCGAATTTCATCGGGGGCACGACAAAGCAGTTGGAGTTGCTGACGAAAGGCCGCGCGCGCCATTTGTCCTCGCCACCCGCGATCAAATAGAGCATCTCGAGCGCATGCGGTACATAAGCGGGGTCGGTAAACGACACACCGACATGCTTGGTCGTCCCCGCACAACAGGCATAGATCGAATTCATATCCATCTCGAAATTATCGGGAATGTCGCGGCACACCATCGGGCGTTGCAGAAAGTGGATGTTGTCCAACCGGTCAGCAATCCGCGCGGCGTCATGCAGGTCTTGCACACCGCATTCGCGGTAGTTTCGACCATGTGCATCCACCAGATGCACCGCAGCCCCGGCTGTGCCGTAATGCACACGGGTGCCCGACAGTTCCAGATCATGCGCCGCGTCGCGGCCATATAGGGTGACCGACCTGTTGGCTTTGGCAATCGTTTCCTCGACCAAAGCGCGCGGAAACCGGATGCGGCCATCGTCGCCCTGAAGGGCACCCGCAGCGGTCAGATAGGCCACACCGGATGCCGGCGCATCGGCCAGCCCGATTTGTTCCAACGCATCCAGAGCGGCATTATGAATACGCTGCATGCCCTCGTCGGTCAGCGGCTTATAGGTGCCGCCTTCCATGCCCGCACGAATGGGGCGCAAATGAGTGGCAAGCGGGGCAGCACGGGCAGCACGGCGCGCAGCACGGCCACCGGCACGAAGAGGGGTCTGGTCAGTCATATGGTCTAGGTTCCGGAAAAGGGCAGGGACAGGTTCAGGCGTGTTGATCCAAGCAGGGCGCACCCCGTGCCGCACGGCCACGGTCCGCACCGATGGTGCGCGACACGCGATCTGCAATACACCGGTCTGACTTCACCGCGGCTCTCCCTTTGGGCAATCGTGCGAAACTGACATGCTGTTTTCTGTTCTGTTTCCGACTGCGGGTTCAATTTGCGACCTGCATTTGCGTCCCTCGGCGATGATCACAATTTGTATCAACAGGCACAGTTTCGCCGAGTTTTTGCCCTGACGCGCAGTATTCTGCCCATCGCAATTCCGTGATCGGGCAATCGGGAAACCAATCGCTATCTGGGGTGTTAGAGACACAGAGCCGCGCAGTTGCGGCCGATATTGGACGAGCAACAAAGGAGCGACACATGAAACGCACACATAAATTGATGGTACTGGCCCTTTCCACAAGCGCCATGGGCAGCGCCGCATGGGCAGGCAACTTGACGGATTCTGTTGTCGAGGCTCCCGTGGCACAACCCGTCTACACCTCTCCTGTGGACACAGGCGGCGACTGGACAGGGTTCTATACCGGTCTGCAACTGGGCTATGCCGATGCAGACAGCGCCACAGGTGCACTTGACGGTAGCGACACATCCTACGGTTTCCACGCCGGATACGATTATGATTTCGGCAAATTCGTCGTGGGTGGCGAGCTGGATTACGACAAGACCGACATCAGTCTTGGCGGCGGCGCGGCGTCCATCGATTCCGTGGCACGCGCAAAGCTGCGCGGCGGCTATGACCTTGGCCGCACGCTGGTCTATGGCACCGCAGGTTATGCGCGCGCAGACACCTCCGTTGGCGACGAAGATGGCGCATTCTATGGTATTGGCATGGCCTATCAGGTGACCGACCGCTATCAGGTTGGCGCAGAGCTGCTGGAACACAAGTTCGATGACGTGGGCGGCGTAGCCGGCAACGATATTGATGCAACGACGTTCACCGTGCGCGGATCATTGCGGTTCTGAGTAATCTGCTGATTACAGTATGAAATCTATGCCGGGGCAAATTCTTGCCCCGGCATTTTTGCATCCCGACTGATCTCGAACCGGACTACCATTTGCCAGACGCACCGCCGCCGCCAGAGCGTCCGCCTCCGAATGATTTTGATTTTTTGCCCGAGCTTCGTTTTGAGATAGAATATTGCGAGGTCTCCGAATGGCCGCAGTGGTTGCAATGCTGGATGCGTAGCCCCATCCCCGCGGTTGTCGTCGTTGCATGGCGCTGCGTGGTGCGTTTGATGCGAAGTCCACCTTTCTTGCCGCACGACGGGCAGCTTTTGAACCGTGATGAAAAATCGGCGATACTGCGGAAAAAGATCAGCCCCAGGACCGATATGCCCAGCAAGAGATACCAAAGTGTGCCGCCACTTTTGGCCTCGGGTGCCGGTGCGGGGAAATTGGCAGCAAAGGGGCGCGCGATCTGTTCGATAGTCGCCGTGACGCCCGCCTTGATCCCGCCGGGATAGTCGAATTCACGGAATTTTGGCAAAAAATGCGCGTCCACAACATCCTGTGCGACCCTGTCCCAATCCCTGCGGTATCCAGCACCCAGTTCTATGCGCATCTGGCGGTCCTCGACCAGTATCAGCACCAGAATGCCATCGTTGCGGGTTTTATCGCCGATCCCCCATGTATCGAACAGGTTGGTTGCATATGTCTCGATACTGGTGTTCCGGGCATAATCGCCAAGCCGGGGCAGCGTCACCAGAACCATTTCAACGCCCGTCTCATCGCGCAAAAGGTCAAGTTGGCTCGACATCGCCGCACTGTCCTCGGCACTTAGCACGAGGGAAAAATCATTGACGGTTGTCGATGTGTAGTCAGGATAGGTTTGTGCGCTGGAAATCAGGGGCCACAGGACGGCGATCAAAGTGAAAAAAAAGCGCTGCATGAAAAAAACCTCGATATAAAGAGGCCCAGATTACGTCAGGATCAATTCTTCTGCAAACGCGCAAAGCGTCCTGAGCGCTGTCTCGAACGCGGCATCCTCGATGGTCATCGCCACACGGATATGACCTGCTGCGGCCTGACCAAAGCTTTCGCCCGGCATCACCGCGATGTGGTGCGCATCCAGCAGGGCATAGGCAAAGTCCTCGCCGCTCATGCCCGTACTGCGGATATCCAGCATCAGGTACATCGCCCCTTGGGCTGGCACCAGCGCCACGGCGTTTTGTGCGGCCAGCAACTGCTTGGCAATCGCGCGGCGACGACGAAAGGGTGCGGCGACCTCGACCTCCAAGGCTTCGCCTTGCTCCAGCGCAAAGGCGGCGGCATCCTGAATGAACCCCGGCACGCCGTAGGTGGTATGGGTCGCAAGGTTGATCAGATCGGCGATGATGTGTTCCGGTCCCACAATCCAGCCACAGCGTGATCCGGTCATCGCATGGGACTTCGACATCGACCCCACCACCAGCGTGCGCTCGGCCATACCGGGCAACGCGCGGGGGCTGAGGTGCGCGCCTTCCCAGATTTGCGTGTCATACACCTCGTCCGAGATCAGCCACAAGCCGTTGTCGATGCAGACCTGTGCGATGCCCTCAAGCGTCGCGCGGGAATACACCACGCCGGTGGGGTTGTTGGGCGAATTGATCAGCAGGGATTTAGCGCCTTTGGCGTGTTTGGCGATATCATTGGCGCGCGGTTGAAACGCATCCTCGGCGCGGGTCTGGATGCACAGCGGCTTGGCGCTGACCCCGCGCAATGTGCCGGGGTAGGTTGCATAATAGGGGTCAAGATAGAGTGCGGTATCACCGGGATCACAGACCGCCGCATGCGCCGAAAACAGCGCCGATTGCCCGCCGGGCGTGATCATCACATTCGCGCGTGTTGTTGGCACGCCCGTGCGCGCCTGCACCCGTGCCGCCACGATATCGCGCAGTTTTGCAGTGCCGGGGACCGATGCATACCCTGTATGCCCGCCCATCGCCGCACGGTGCATGTCTTGCAGGATTGGAGCGGCGGTGCGGATGTCATGCTCTCCGATGGTCAGCTCGGTGACGTTGATCCCCGCCGCAATCATCTGGCGCGCGCGGTTGAACACGTCCCATCCGTCTGATCCGCCGCCCAGCAAGGTGGTGATGCGTTGTGATGCGTGCATTGTGGCCTCCGGTAATATTTGGCCGCAGGGGCGCAGAGGGCGTCTGATTTGTCAATCTCATCTGCATCGCATCCGTGCAATCACCCTTGACCGCAACGCCGCCCTCGGGCTACTCAAGGCCCATGAACACCACAATGTGCACAATCTGCTGTATTATTACCTGCTGAGTTTTCTCGCGGGCGTGTTCATGTTTCCCTCTCGATAAATATGTGGCACCCCCGCGCTACCCCTTTGCGTGAGGAACCCGACAATGACGACCCCAAAATTTGGCATCAAGCTGCACAACACCAAGACCCGTAAAAAAGAGGTGTTCGAGCCGATCAACGCAGATGACGTGCGCATGTATGTCTGCGGGCCGACGGTGTATGACCGCGCCCATCTGGGCAACGCACGGCCTGTGATTGTGTTTGATGTGCTGTATCGGTTGCTGCGGCACGTCTATGGGCCGGATCATGTGACCTATGTGCGCAACTTCACGGATGTGGATGACAAGATCAACGCGCGGGCAGCTGCATCCGGTCGGTCGATCGCGGATATCACTGCCGAGACAACCCAGTGGTTTCTCGACGATATGGCAGCGGTTGGCGCGTTGGAGCCGAACGCGATGCCGCGCGCAACCGCGTATATCCCGCAGATGGTTGCGATGATTGAGGATTTGATTGCATCGGACCACGCCTATGCCGCCGAGGGTCATGTGATGTTCCGCGTGCGGTCCTATGCGGAATATGGCGCGTTGTCGGGGAGGTCGGTCGACGACATGATCGCGGGCGCACGGGTCGAGGTGGCACCCTACAAGGAAGACCCCATGGATTTTGTCCTGTGGAAGCCGTCGGATGATGCGACGCCGGGGTGGGAGTCTCCTTGGGGCAGGGGTCGCCCCGGCTGGCATATCGAGTGTTCCGCGATGGCGCATGACCTGTTGGGCGGGCATTTCGATATTCACGGCGGTGGCAATGACCTGATGTTTCCCCACCACGAGAACGAGATCGCGCAGAGCAAATGCGCGGGGCATGAGTTTGCCAACGTCTGGATGCACAACGAGATGTTGCAGGTCGAGGGCAAAAAGATGTCCAAGTCGTTGGGGAATTTCTTTACCGTGCGGGATTTGTTGGATCAGGGCGTGCCGGGCGAGGTGATCCGGTTTGTGATGTTGTCGACGCATTATAGGAAGCCGATGGATTGGACAGAGAAGAAGCGGGAGGAGGCGGAGAAGACGCTGAGGAAGTGGTATTGGATTTGCGATCTCGCCCCAGTGGATAATCTAAGTGAGAAAATGTTTGCTGCTTTGTCTGATGACTTGAATACTCCCTTGGCAATCGCGGCAATGCACAAAATGGCGCGAGAAAATAACGCTGCCGACTTAAGGTCTGCAATGAAATTGCTCGGCTTAATCAAAGATCAAGCACCTATTTGGGCAATGGAGCATGGGATCTCGCCAGATTTGGTCGAGCTAATCGGGAGCCTTCTGTCCAGGAGACTTCAAGCGCGAGCTAAGAAGGATTTTCAAACCGCTGATAAACTACGCGACGCAATTGTTGATGCTGGGGTGATTATTGAAGACGGTGGTTCCGAAACCGAATGGAATATTGCGCCCAACTTCGACCCCGCTAAACTGGAAGCCCTCAAATGACCGCCCCATTCCCAACCCAGAACATCGCCCGGCCACGGGGGGGCGCCTATCGCCCGCCCATGGGGGTGGTTGGGCGATGTTCGTGCGAAGGGCACGAACGGGTATTTGAAATTGCTGGTGCGCAACCCGCCAACGCGTGGTGGCCCAAGGCCCACCTTACCGCAAAACGTAAGGTGCAGTTCACTGCACCCACCAAGGCCGCATCATGAAACAACGCCTCTCCCTCTACGACACCACCTTGCGCGACGGGCAACAAACCCAAGGCGTGCAATTCTCAACGGACGAAAAGCGCAGGATCGCTTCCGCGCTCGACACTCTTGGCGTGGATTATATCGAAGGTGGCTGGCCCGGTGCCAACCCCACCGATTCCGCGTTTTTCGATGACGCACCCAAAACCCGCGCGACGCTGACCGCATTTGGCATGACCAAACGCGCGGGGCTTTCGGCAGAAAACGACGACGTGCTGGCGGCGGTCTTGAATGCGAACACAAAATCGGTCTGCCTTGTTGGCAAGACCCATGAATTCCACGTCAAAACCGCGCTTGGCATAACCCTCGCGGAAAACACCGATAACATCGCCAAATCCATCGCCCATCTGGTCGCGCAGAAACGCGAGGCGCTGTTTGATGCGGAACACTTCTTTGACGGCTACCGCGCCAACCCTGCCTACGCCCTCGAAGCGATCCAGGCCGCCTACAAAGCTGGCGCGCGCTGGATCGTGCTATGTGACACCAATGGCGGCACATTGCCCGCCGAAGTAGGCCGCATCACGGCGGAGGTCATCGCCGCAGGCATCCCCGGCGATCACCTTGGCATACACACCCACAACGACACCGAGAACGCGGTGGCCTGTACATTGGCCGCCGTGGACGCTGGTGCGCGGCAAATCCAAGGCACGTTGAACGGGCTTGGCGAACGCTGTGGCAATGCCAACCTGACCGCGCTGATCCCGATCCTGCTGCTTAAAGAACCCTATGCCAGCCGGTTTGAGACAGGCATCACCATGGACGCGCTCCAAACCCTGACCCGCACGTCCCGCATGCTCGACGAAATTCTCAACCGCGTCCCTCTGCGGCAAGCGGGCTTTGTCGGCTCCAGTGCATTCGCCCACAAGGCGGGCCTGCACGCGAGTGCGATTCTCAAAGACCCCACCACCTATGAGCACATCGACCCCGTGCTGGTCGGCAATGCCCGCATCATCCCGATGTCGAACCAGGCGGGCCAATCCAACCTGCGGCGCCGCCTGACCTCTGCCGGGCTGCACGTTGAAAAAGGCGACCCCGCGCTGGGCCGTATTCTGGACGAGGTCAAGGAACGCGAGGCGCAGGGCTATGCTTACGACACCGCGCAAGCCAGTTTCGAGCTGCTGGCGCGGGATGCTTTGGGGCAAATGCCTGACCTGTTCGAGGTCAAACGCTACCGCGTTACTGTCGAGCGGCGAAAGAATAAATACAACAAGATGGTCAGCCTCTCCGAGGCTGTTGTGGTGGTAAAGGTCGACGGCGAAAAACGTCTGTCCGTCAGCGAATCCATGGACGCCGAGGGCTGTGACCGCGGCCCGGTCAACGCGCTGTCCAAGGCGCTGGCCAAGGATCTGGGTCAATATTCAGCCATGCTCGAAGACATGCGCTTGGTCGATTTCAAGGTCCGTATCACCCAAGGTGGCACCGAGGCCGTGACCCGCGTGATCATCGACAGCGAGGACGCACAAGGCCGTCTGTGGTCGACCGTGGGTGTGTCGGCAAACATAGTCGACGCGTCTTTCGAGGCGTTGTTGGACGCGATCCGCTGGAAGCTGATCCGCGATACACAGGACAAGCAGCGATGACCGCCGAGGCCCGTCTTGCCCGTGACATGACCGCGTTTTTCACCCTGCATCGCGATCTGCCCCGCGAAGGACCGGGGGAGGCGGCGGATGTGGCTTGGGCGGCCGAGGGGGCGGGGCTGAAACCAAACGCGCAGATCGCCGATATCGCCTGCGGTCCCGGTGGCGATATCGGTGCGTTGCTTGCCGCTGCACCTGTTGGGCATGTGACAGCGCTGGACAAGACCGCGCATTTTGTGGATGCCGCGCGCAAGGCGTGGGGGGATGATCCGCGCACCACGATCCTAAAGGCTGATATGGCGCGGGTGATGAACAGCTATGACATGATCTGGTGTGCAGGTGCGGTGTATTTTCTGGGCGTGACAGAGGCGCTGCGCAAATGGCGTAAATCGCTGAGACCGGATGGTGTGGTGGTGTTTTCGGAAGCCTGCTGGTTTACCGACACGCCGTCGCCGAGGTCGCGTGGCATTTGGGCTGAATATCCGTCGATGAGTGACGCGAAGGGTATCGCCGCACGGGTTGCTGCGGCGGGATACGATGTTGTTGCGACGCGCAGGTTGTCCGATCAGGCGTGGGAGGAGTATTACACTCCGCTCGATGCCCGGATTGCCCACCTGCGCCCCGGTGCCGACGCGGCGCTAAGTGCTGTGCTGGACGAGGCCGAGGCAGAGGCCGCCGTATGGCGCGCGCACCGCGACGACTTCGGCTACCTGCTGACGATTGCGCGCCCGTTATGAGTTTTGACGCTGATCTGAACGCCTGTGCTGCGATGGTTGAACGCGCCGATCCGGTGCGGTTTCGCGGCGCGATGGCGGCACCGGTCGAGGCGCGCAAAGTGCTGTTTCCGCTTTATGCCTTTAACGTCGAAGTGGCCCGCGCGCCTTGGCTCACGCAGGAGCCGATGATCGCGGAAATGCGCCTGCAATGGTGGCGTGATGTCTGTGAGGAAATTTCCGAAGGCAAACCTGTGCGTCGTCACGAGGTGGCCACACCATTGTCTGGGGTGATCAGCGCTGCGGATGCACATTTTCTGGATGAACTTGCTGCCGCAAGGCGTTGGGATATATATAAAGATGCGTTCGAGGATACGGCGCATTTTGAACGCTATATCGACCAGACAGCGGGCAATCTGACATGGGTTGCAGCCCGCACTCTGGGCGATGCGAACGAGGGCATTGTACGGGATGCGGCCTATGCGGCGGGCATCGCGGCATGGCTGCACGCAATCCCGGATCTTGAAGCCAAGGGGCGGGTGCCGCTGCTGGATGGCACTTTGGACGGGGTGCGGGCGCTGGCATCAACCGCGCTTGACCGGCTTGCCGCTGCGCGCAAGCACCGCTCAAAAGTCTCGGGCCGTGCCGGTGCAGCCTTGTTGCATGTCGGGATGGCGGAAAAGACCTTGCTGGCCGCTGCGAAAGACCCATCCTGCGTTGGCGCTGGCACCTTGCCTGATCCGGTCCGCGCCGACGGTCTCCGGCTTGCCTACCGTGCCGTCACGGGCCGTTGGTAGCTTAAACAGACGCCGCTTTGGGCCGCATCACCAACCAGATCAGCGACCCGCCCGCCAGCGCCAGAAACGGGATCATCGCCATGTTCACAGCCGTCCAGCCCTCGACCGCTGTGCCCCCAGAGCAGTTCATCAAGCCACCAGAGGCGAGCGAGGCGAATGTCACGCCCCCAAACACCAGCAGATCGTTCAGCCCCTGCATCCTGCCGCGTTCATGCGGCGCATGCGCGCCTGTCAGCATCGTGGTGGCCCCGATAAAGCCAAAGTTCCAGCCGATGCCCAGCAGGATGAGCGCGAGAAAGAAGTTCTCAAGCTCGACGCCTTGCAGGGCCACAACACCCGCAATGCCCAGTATGGCAATCCCCGCGCCGATGATCTTTTCCACCCCGAAGCGGTTGATGAGATGGCCGGTAAAGAACGAGGGCGCGAACATGGCCAGCACATGGCCTGTGACCACAAAACCCGCGATGACCTTGAACATGGCCGATGTCTCGCTGCCCGAGAACATATCGGCAAAAAACGGTGGCACGGTTGTGTCGCCCGCGATCCCGCAACCCACTACCGCCAGCGGTGTGGAGGTCATCACAAGGTTCATCAGCGCGTAGGACACCATGGCGCAGATCACCGCGACCGCGATGCGCGGCGTGCGCAGCAGTTCCATCCGGCTGCGTCCGCGCGGGGCGTCCACCTCGGGCTTGGGCGGCTTGGGGATGTCGATAAAGATAAACAGCAGCGAGCCGAAAATATTGAGCACTGCAACAGCAATATAGGTGCCCACAAACGGGATCGCCGTGAGGCTGAGCGAGGTGGCAGAGGCCAGTTGCGGCCCGATGATGGCCGACACAAGCCCCCCTGCCATCACATAGGAGATCGCCTTGGCGCGGTACTCCTCCGAGGCGGTATCGGCGGCGGCAAAGCGGTAAAAGCCCTGTGCCGACATGTAGATGCCGGTCAGAAAAGAACCAGCGAGGAAGATCGCAAACGACGAGACAAGCAGCCCGTAGGCCGCAATCAACGCGCCGGTTGCACCGCCTGCCGCCCCCAAAAAGAACCCCGCGCGCCGCCCGTAGCGCTGCATGAGTGCAGAGACCGGTGTGGCCGAAAGCATGGAACCCAGCACGATCATCGAAATCGGCAGGGTGGCAAAGCAGATGTTGGTTGCCAGCGATTGACCCGCAAGGCCGCCAACAAGGAAAATCATCGGCATCTGCGCACCCAGAATGGCCTGTGCGGCGACCAATACCACCACATTACGTTTGGCGCGGGTGTCGTCGACAATCCTGGCCGGCGTCACGGTGTCTGATATCATCGGGTCTGTCGCCATGGTGTCTGTCCAGCTATGTCAATCCATGGCGTATCCCTGTGCCCAGCAAGGGGCAACCCCTTGCGCATTGCCAAATGCTGGCCTTAAGTCGCCGACATGAAAACGGGTATCTCATTGATGATCCTTGCGGGCAGCGCCGAGGCGCGGATGCTGGCAACTGCGGCACAGCGGGCAGGGGCCGCCGTCCGCGCGCTGGTGTCCGAGGCACCGCGCGGGCCTGACCCGATGCCGGTGCCGTGCAGCTTGTTACGGTTTGACAAGACAGATGCAGTGATGGCCGAAATGCGTGGCTGCGATGCGGTGATTGATGCAAGCCACGGGTTTGACGCGGCAATGACGCGGGTGGGGTTTGCGGCGGCGCGCGCCGTGGGATTGCCGTTTTTATCCTATGTGCGCCCGGCATGGGACATTCCCGAGGGCGCAGCGTGGCAGGTTGCACCCGATGTTGCCGCCGCCATGCCATTGATCGAGGCAGGCGCGCGGGTGTTTTCGGCAACCGGATGGGCCAGCCTGCCGGAGTGTGCGGCTTTCCCCGGCGCACGCCTGATGGTGCGCCAGACCCATGTGCACCCGCGCAGGCCGCCGTTTGAGTTTGTCGAACTGGTTTTTGGCGATCCACCGTTTACGGTCGAAAGCGAAACGGCGCTGTTTGCGCAGTTGCAGGTGGACACCTTGATCTGTCGCAATCTGGGCGGACAGGCCAGCCGGCCCAAACTGGATGCGGCGCGCCAGCTTGAGATGAAGGTTATCCTGATTGACCGACCGGCCTTGCCCGAAAAGCTCGAGGTGGTGCACGATATGGATGCGGCCCTTGATTGGCTTGCCGCGCTATGAACACTCTGGGCCGGATTATCAAAAACCCAGCGGACGTGCGGACAGGGGCGGACTGGCTGGCCAGCACGGAGCCGCGTTTTGCCACGCTGCTTGCACAGACCGGCCCGCTGCCTTTGCGCCTCAAACCTCAAGGGTTCAACGCGCTGCTGGATATCATCGTGAGCCAGCAGGTCAGCGTCGCCTCTGCCGATGCGATCCGGGTGCGGATGGCTGCGGCCGGTCTGAAAGGCGAGGCGGCGGTGCGCAGCGCGGGCGAAGCAGGATTGAGGGCTGCGGGCCTCAGCCGCCCCAAAGTGCGCTATGCGCTGGCTTTGGCGGATGCAGACATCGACTATAACGCCCTGCGCCAGATGACGAACGAAGACGTGATTGCCCGACTGACCGCAGTCACGGGCATCGGCCCGTGGACCGCCCAAATATACATCATGTTCTGCATGGGCCGCGCCGATATGTTCCCGCCCGGTGATCTGGCCTTGCAAGAGGCGGCAAAGGTGCTGTTTGATCTGCCCGCACGTCCCACGGCATTTGCGCTGGCTGAAATGGCACAGGCGTGGTCACCGTGGCGGTCGGTTGCGGCGCGCGCGCTGTTTGCCTACTACAGAATACTGAAACAAAGGGATGGTTTGGGATGACACGGGTATTGAATGCAGAGCGGCGCGCGCCGGTATCGGGCGAGACACGCTCGGTGGTGGTGTTCCTGCACGGCTACGGGGCCAACGGCGCGGATCTGCTAGGGCTGGCTGATCCTTTGGGTGAACACCTGCCCGATACGCTGTTTATCGCCCCAGATGCGCCCGAGGCCTGTGCGGGTGCGCCGATGGGGTTTCAGTGGTTCCCTATCCCGTGGATTGATAATTCATCGGAAGAAGAATCCGAGCGCGGCATGATGCAGGCCGTGCAAGACCTCGATGCATTTCTGGATGCGCTGATGGTGGACGAGGATGTTCTGCCCGAACAGGTGGTCCTGCTGGGCTTTTCCCAAGGCACGATGATGGCCCTGCATGTGGCACCGCGCCGCGAGGATGCTGTGGCGGGGGTGGTGGCGTTCTCGGGACGCCTGCTGTCGCCGGAGGCGTTGGTGGACGAGGCCCGCGTCAAGCCGCCGATCCTGCTGATCCACGGCGACCAGGATGATGTGGTGCCGCCGCAATCGCTGCCTGAGGCGGCACAGGCGTTGCAGAATGCGGGTTTTGAGGATGTGTTTGCGCACATCATGAAAGGCACGGGCCACGGGATTGCGCCTGATGGCTTGAGCGTGGCGCTGGCGTTCATGCGCGATAAACTGGGGCTTTAGCAATCTGCAAAACCCGCGACATTTGGTGCCGAACCTTACACTTGCCTGTTACAAACCACGAGATATAGTCACCTCAAACGGGCAGGGGACGCAAGGCGCATGGACGGCGATTTCAGAACCGAATTTACCAGAGTGCCGGGCGGGCTAAAGCACCGCCCGGCTCTGGTGCTGAATGCGGATTACCGGCCGCTTTCATACTATCCCCTGTCACTGTGGCCCTGGCAGGAAGCAATCAAGGCCAAATGGCTTGACCGTGTTGATATTGTTGCCGAGTACGACGATGTGGTGCGCAGCCCCTCGACCACGATCAAAATCCCGTCGGTGGTGGTGCTCAAGGACTATGTGAAACCGCAAAAGCGCGTGGCCTTCACGCGCTTTAATTTATTCCTGCGGGATGAATTTTGCTGTCAGTATTGCGGGGCAAAAGGTGATCTGACGTTTGACCATGTGGTGCCGCGTGCATCTGGCGGGGTGACATCGTGGCAAAACGTGGTGGCCGCCTGTTCGCCCTGCAACCTGCGCAAAGGGTCCAAGGCGCTGCACCAGACCGGATTTCACCTGCGCAAACCGCCACGCCAACCGGGCGCGGAAGAATTGCGCAACACAGGGCGCAAATTCCCGCCAAACCACCTGCATGAAAGCTGGATGGATTTTCTGTATTGGGATGCAGAGTTGCAGGCGTAAGAGGCACTCTTCGCCGGGTTTGTTTCCAATGTGGGCGCGATAAATCGCCGATATTCCCGCATAACTAGAATTTGTCCTAAAACTGTGTTATTGAACTTGCACGGGAAATATTTCCTCCCGTGCCTGCTCGATATTTTTTCACACATAATTTTAAGGAGACTTTCCATGGCTGGAATGCATCATGGTCTTTCACGACTCAATCAGCTTACCAAAATATGTCTCGAAGGTGACGGCCCGATCAAGCCGTTTCCACAGACGCTGGGCCGCGCGTTGTTGCCTAATCCCGTCCTTATCAAGAAGATATCCCACGCAGATGTCATTGAGGCGCTACACGAATTGTCGCTTTCCATGCGCGCTGTGGACAACGATGCGGAAGGGCCTGCGGATGCGGGGATGACCTTTCTGGGGCAGCTTGTGGATCACGACATCACGCTCGATGCCACCTCTGTGCTTGGCACGCGAATCGACCCAGCAAGCATCCCGAACGTGCGCACGCCAGCGCTTGATCTTGATTGTGTCTATGGCGCCGGACCCGAAGCGTCGCCGCATCTTTACGGTGCAGGCGATCAAGAGCAGTTCCTGATGTTCGGTCGGCATGATAATCCGCTCGATCTTGCGCGGACATGTGCAGGCAAGGCGCTGATCGGGGATCCGCGCAATGACGAGAACGTCATCGTGGCACAGGTTCATGGGTTGTTCATCCAACTCCATAATATCCTGATGAGTAAGCGGACCGAAGGCGGGGAGACCGCAAAGGACATCAAAACATGCGCCCACGACGGGATCCCCAAACACGTCTGGCATGATCATGTCGCACCCAAGCTCGAAAGTTTCGAGGAGGTGCGCCGGTTCATCCGCCTGCATTATCAGTGGATTGTCTGGAACGAGGTGCTGCCTGCTTTCGTGGACGCCGATCGTCTCAGTCAAGCGATGGCGCATAATTTCCTGAAAATAAATGCGCCCGTAATGCCGGTGGAATTCACTGGGGCCTGCTACCGCTTTGGCCATGCCACGACGCAGGCGCGCTACAAGCTCAAGGCGTCACAGGAGGCCAAAGGCCTGTTTGCAACAGTTGGTTTCGGCGCGCGCCCTGAGGAGGCGAACCTTGAGATGGACCTTTTCTTTGGCATGAAGTCGGGTGGCCCCGTGCAGAAAGCGCGCCCCGTCGGGCCAAAACTCGGGTCGCCGCTCTTTGAGTTGCCGTTCGTTCATAATCCCATCGAACTGGCAGAGATTGAACATACGCTGACCTTGGAGCAATCACGCAATCTGGCCCTGCGCAACATGGTGCGCGACCGCTATACCTACCAGTTGGCCAGCGGTCAGCAAGCGTCCGAGCAGCTTGGCGTCGGCGAGATCCTGGACATCCCCGAGGTGCTGTCCAAGAAGGGGATAACGCGCACGCCGCTATGGTTCTATGCGCTCCAGGAAGCGGAGGCGTACGGCAATGACAAATTGACTGGCGTCGGGGGTACAATTGTTGCGGCGGTCTTTGCCAACCTGCTCAAGCGCGATTCCACCACATACCTGCATATCCCGCACTTCAAGCCATGGAGCGGGTTCAGCGGCCAGCCGTCATGTATCGCAGGCATTGCGGCCTATGTCGAAGCGCACCGCAAGGACATCAAGTCGCCGGAAAAGCTCATGTGCGGCTGACTGCACGTCGCGCGGGAGAGAAGTCCCCCGCGCGACATGCTTTAAAAATCCAGATCAACCCAGACCGGCACGTGATCGGACGGCTTTTCGCCCGCGCGCACGTCTTTGTCGATCTGACAGTCGCGCAGCATATCGGCACAAAGCGGCGATAGCAGGAAATGGTCAATGCGAATGCCATTGTTGCGATTCCATGCGCCCGCCTGATAATCCCAGAAACTGTAATGACCGGGCCCGGTGGTGCGCGCGCGAAACGCCTCTGTCAGGCCAAGGTTCAGCAATTTACGCCATGCCGCGCGGCTTTCGGGTCGAAACAGCGCATCCTCGCGCCATGCGTCGGGCGTCGCTGCATCTTCGGCCTGAGGGATGATGTTATAATCCCCCGCCATCAAAAACGGGATTTCGTCGGCCAATAATGCCTCTGCACGGGCCTGCAAGCGGTCCATCCATGCCAGTTTATAGTCAAACTTTGGCCCCGGCGCGGGATTGCCGTTGGGCAGGTACAGCCCGCATATGCGCAATGCGTCCTTGGTCCCCACCACTGTGGCCTCGATCCAGCGCGCCTGTTCGTCATCCGCATCACCGGGCAGCCCGCGCACGACGTCTTCGAGCGGATGTTTGGACAGGATCGCCACACCGTTGAACGACTTCTGGCCGTGCACTTCGACATTATAGCCGCGTTCCTCGAATACCTCGGACGGAAAGTTCTCATCGACGGACTTGATCTCTTGCAGAAGCACAACATCGGGTTGCGTCGCATCAAGCCATGCCGGCAGTGCCTCTATCCGGGCTTTGATCCCGTTGATATTGAAGGTCGCGATTTTCATCTGGTTGTCCCCGTTCCGGCAATCATTTGTATCGCGCAATGTGCCTTGTGGGGCAAGGCCAAGGTACGTCCGTTAAGGGTGATTCTATCGAGATAAATACACTCAAGGATAGAATTATTCCGCAAAAGTTTACCTCAACAGCTCGAATTTGCCCCTGTGGATAAGAAATTTTTTGCCTGTGGACAGTTCAAAAATCCCGCTTAGGTTGAAACGGTTGGATTTCCACTGCCTGTTGATAACGCGCTCCGGATTTGATGTCCGCGAAATAAATCATTTGGCAGATCATCTTAAACGGGCAAGCGTATTTGTACTGCAACTTTAACTTGAAAATATGAGATAGGATTTCAAAATGACAGCACTTGCACGCATCCACAGCACACCGACAACAGCAGGCGAAACCAGCATTATGAACGGGGCTGGCACCGAATTGTTCACCAATGGTCTGCTTGAGAATTCCACAGACATGCGGGCGGGTGAAGCTGTGCAAATGTTCACCACCGGCGGCGTCACAGCAGACAGTTCTGCGGGCGGTGGCGACAAGGCCGAATTGTTCACCACAAGCTGCTGAAGTACGCGGCGCGATCCTGGACCCGGCATAGGTGCCGGGTCCAGACCCCTTTCCCTTCCAGAATAGAGCCTGACCATGTCAAATGTCATCCCACTGATCCGTCCCGAGCGCAGCACGCCTGATCTGCGTCAGGCCCGACTGGTTGCCGGATTTGCAGACCAGCGCCGCTTGCCGGATGACGTGTTCTGGCTCAAGGAAAATGCGGAAATGCTGGGGATCCTCGCCAGCATGGAGATAGAGCTGGCACCGGATGCCTTGGCACCTTTTGCGCAATTTTACGAACAGATCGAAGAACGTCTGCGGTTTTTCCCGCAATATTACCGGTTTTTGCTGTCGATCTGTCTGGACCTCGAAGATCTGGGGATGAAAGGCGACAAATCATCGGCCCTGTGCCACTGGGTCACACACCAAGGATTGGTGGAGGCCGAACTGTCGGACCTGCAACGCACAGAAGCCCGGCGCTTGATGGCGCGGCGCGGTGCGGACGATCAAGGCGAGAACGGGCTTGATGGGCGGTTGCACCGGTTCATCAACCGCTCGGATACCTTTGTAATGCCCAACAAAAAAGCCGCCTATGAGCTGACCCATATTGTGTTTTACCTGTCCGAGTACGGCAAATGTGATCCGGCCGTGTCACAGGATGCCATTCTGAGCCTCGAATTTGCAGGGCTGCTGGCCTATCTGGACCAGAACATGGATTTACTGGCCGAAATCTGCACGAGCTTGCGTTTTGCGGGTCGCACCCCCAGCCCGATCTGGGATCAGGCGGTGCAGGCGGCACATGCGGGATGTGTGGTGCTGGCCGATGCGGACGCAGGTATGAATGATCCTTATCATGAGTATCTGGTGACAGGCTGGGCCGTGCATGTGGCAGGGGCAGACGCCTTTGCCGCACAGGTGCCGCAGGGCGCGTTGCGGTTTGCCCGACCGCATATTCCGGCCGGCGCACTGCGGACGATATCCGAGCGGATGTTCGAGATGGGTGCCACCCGCAGCGGTGACTGGCACCGGATGCGCGGGCAGGTCATGCCCTATCTGGGTCAGGAAGGGCACGGTATTTTAGAAAGTGCCGAGCAATCAAGCGCGCATTTCGAAGCGTTTTTTGAAGGGTTTGCGCGGGCGGGGGCGGTGTAGCGTGTGAACGCAAACGGTTTGCCTGCATTCGATGCCGTTCTTGGGTATTTAAGAAAGGGTGAAATGCAAGAAAGTAAGGCCGCTACATCGAGAACGACGTGCCACATCCGCAGGCCGAGGTCGCATTGGGGTTGTCGATGACAAAGCGCGCGCCGATCAGTTCTTCTGAAAAATCAATCACCGCATTGGCAAGGAAGGGCAGGGAAACGCTGTCTACGATGACCTTCTGGCCGGAACCCTCTAGCACCAGATCATCGTCTTTCGGCTCGTCCAGAGCGATTTCATACTGAAAGCCGGAACATCCGCCGCCTTCAACGGCGACGCGCAGGGCCTTGCCGTCGCCCGCCGCACCTATTTCAGCGAGGCGTTCAAACGCACGGGTGGTCACTTTTGGGGGCAGGTTCATCGGGTACGCTCCGCAGGTTACAATCCGTCTGTCTCATGTTTATATATAGAACCTCAAGGACAGGCCACAAGGACCAGCCGCAATGCGCGCATCTTTTGCCTCTGATCCCGAAACCAGCAAGGGACGGCTGGTGCGGGAAGAGGAAAGCACATTTCGCTCCGCGTTCCAGCGCGACCGCGACCGTATCATCCATGCCAGCGCCTTTCGGCGGCTCAAACACAAGACGCAGGTCTTTGTGGAGCATGAGGGCGATTATTACCGCACCCGGCTGACGCATTCGATCGAGGTCGCGCAGGTGGCGCGCACCATTGCAGGGGCTTTGGGGTTGAACGGCGAGCTGACCGAAGCGGTCGCACTGGCGCATGATCTGGGGCACACACCGTTCGGGCACACGGGCGAGGATGCGTTGCACGCGCTGATGGTGCCCTACGGCGGCTTTGATCACAACGCGCAGGCGATCAAGATCGTGACCTCGCTTGAGCGGCATTATGCGGAGTTCGACGGGTTGAACCTGACGTGGGAGACGCTTGAAGGGATCGCCAAGCATAATGGGCCTGTCGTGGGCGATCTGCCCCATGCGCTTGCGGATTATAACGCCCGGCACGATCTGGAACTGCATACTCACGCGAGCGCCGAGGCGCAGGTCGCGGCGTTGTCGGATGATATCGCTTATAACAACCACGATTTGCACGATGGTTTGCGCGCGAAGCTGTTCACGGAAGACGAGATTGCCGAACTGCCATTGGTGGGTGAGGCTTACGTGCGCGTCGATACGCTTTATCCTGAAACTGACCCTTATCGCCGCCGGCACGAAGCGTTGCGCCGGGTGTTCGGGGTGATGGTCAGCGACGTGATAGAGACCTCTGCCAGGATATTGGCCGACACCGGTGCCGCCCGCGCCGCCGACATTCGCCATCTTGGCCGACCGGTCATTAAATTCTCTGATCAGATGTGGCGCGACCTTCAGCAGATCCGCGATTTTCTGTTCCAGCGGATGTACCGCGCGCCTTCGGTCATGGAAAAACGCGCCGAGGTGACACAGGTTGTCGAGGATTTGTTTCCGTTGTTCTTGCAAAACCCCGACCTGTTGCCACGCCACTGGGCGCGCCAGATTGACGAGGCGGCACAGGACCGCACCGCATTGGCGCGGATGGTTGCAGATTACATCGCGGGCATGACGGACCGGTTTGCGCTGCAAGAACATGCAAGGTTAACTTTAAAAGCCTAGAGCGTTTCGTATTCGGTCAAACACGTGTTAACGATCTGTTAATTAATTTTGGTCGGCCAATTGTCCTCATCCCGCATGCCAGCTTCTTGCACAGTCCTGATCCTTTCGGCCTGCCAAGCGCCGGGGCCAGAGGTCGCATGTGCGTTTGCGGATAGGGGCGCAAAGGTCATCGTGATGGGCGGGCAGGCTCAGCGACTGGCCGAGATCGCGGCACAGGCCCCCGACCGGATCGAGCCCTTGTTCATCAAAGGCGGGCAGGTCGAGGCCTTGCGCCTGTTGCGCGATGCATGGGGGGCAGAGCCGCTTGATCTGGTGATCAATCTGATGCCGCTGGCCTATCCGCATCACATTACCGAGCAGATGCGCGGGTTGTCGATGATCATGCGCACCTTCGGGCGCGGTTTGATTGCGGGCAAGGGCGCGCTGGTGAGCCTGGCCGCAAAGCCGCGCGACCCGCTGTCGCTGGTCGAGCAGGGCATGTGTGCGGCGCTAACGGCGGCGGGCCAGAACCTAGGCGATGCGTTGGCGATCAATACGTTGCGGGTGCATACTGTTTTGGTGCCAGGGCCAAGCCCCGAGTGCGCAGTTGATACGCTCCTGTTTCTGTCCCGGGACACATCGCGCCGGATCAAGAGCACCACATTTGATCTGACTTAAAACGCTACGGTTTCCGCACCTCTGATTGACTGCGTCCTTTCAGGTGATAAATGAACACGGAATAAGGAATGCTGATATGAACCTCTTTGCCGAAATGCGTGCGCTGATTGTCGGGACGCTTGAAAATATGGTGGCCCAGGGCATGTTGCCGGTCGACCTGAACATGGACGCGATCACAACAGAGCCGCCGCGCGATGCCTCGCACGGCGATATGGCGACCAATGCGGCGATGGTTCTGGCAAAACCCGCAGGCATGAAGCCGCGCGAGATTGCCGATGCGCTTGCTGTTCGGTTGACCCAAGACCCGCGCATCGCCTCCGTTGATGTGGCGGGACCGGGGTTTTTGAACCTGCGGCTGGCACCCTCGCAGTGGCAGGGCATTGTCGCCGCGGTTTTGACACAAGGCACCGATTTTGGGCGCGCGACTTTGGGGCAGGGACAAAAGGTCAACGTCGAATATGTATCGGCAAATCCGACGGGGCCTTTGCATGTGGGTCATACCCGTGGCGCGGTCTTTGGCGATGCGCTGGCCAGTTTGCTGGATTACGCAGGCTGGGACGTAACGCGCGAATATTACATCAACGATGGCGGCGCGCAGGTCGATGTCTTGGCGCGCTCGGTCTACAACCGGTATCTTGAGGCGCACGATCTGACGGTTGACTGGCCCGAGGGCACATACCCCGGCGATTACCTGATCGAGGTCGGCGAGGCGCTGATGGCAAAGGTTGGCGATGCCTATGTCGGCAAGGACGAAAGCGTCTGGCTGGCCGAGGTGCGGGTGTTTTCCACCGACGCGATGATGGATTTGATCCGTAGCGATCTTAAGGCACTGGGCGTCGAGATGGATGTGTTTTATTCCGAAAAGTCGCTTTACGGCACGGGGCTGATCGAAGCTGCGATTGAAGATCTGAAATCCAAGGGCCTGATTTACCAAGGCACGCTTGAGCCGCCCAAAGGCAAAATGCCAGAGGATTGGGAACCTCGCGTTCAGACCCTGTTCAAATCAACCGAGCACGGCGATGATGTCGACCGTCCGGTGATGAAATCCGATGGCGGCTGGACCTATTTTGCGCCCGACATTGCCTATCATTACGACAAGGTGCAGCGCGGGTTCGATGCGTTGATCGACGTATTCGGTGCCGACCATGGCGGGTATGTCAAACGGATGAAAGCCGCCGTGAGTGCGCTTTCTGGTGGTAAAGTGCCGCTCGATATCAAGCTGACGCAACTGGTGAAGCTCTATAAAAACGGCGAACCGTTCAAGATGTCCAAACGCGCAGGCACATTTGTGACCCTGCGCGATGTGGTTGATCAGGTCGGGCCGGATGTAACGCGTTTCGTGATGCTGACCCGCAAGAACGACGCGATGCTGGATTTTGATTTCGACAAGGTGCTTGAGCAAAGCCGCGACAACGCTGTGTTTTATGTCCAATATGCCCACGCCCGCGTGGCATCGGTGCTGCGCAAGGCGGCAGAGGCAGGGATTGCCGTGGATGATGCCACACTTGCCGCATCGGACCTCAGCCAGCTTGATCATGAGGCCGAGCTTAAGGTGCTGCAAAAGCTGGGCGAATGGCCGCGACTGGTCGAGACCGCAGCGCGCAGTAACGAGCCGCACCGGATCGCGTTTTACCTCTATGAACTGGCTGGTGAATTGCATGGGTTGTGGAATCGCGGCAACGACGACACGTCTTTGCGCTTTATCCAGGAAGACGCGCCCGAGACCTCTCAGGCAAAAATTGCACTGGCACGCTCTACGGGCGTTGTAATTGCGGCTGGTCTGGGTATTCTAGGCGTAACACCGGCGCAACAGATGCGATAATCCGCACGGGCACCGTTACAGGCAAACCAGAATAATGATCCGCAAGGCAATGTACCTGCGCGGGCAGTGAGGCAGCAATGGCTAATTTTAATTCTCCCCTTCAGTCGGGTGGTTTCAGCGATAATGCGAACGCATCTTTCAGTGTAAAGCCGCGCTCTAACCGTTTGACAACATTGACGAACCTGATGGGTGCGGCGATATCGCTGGCACTGGTGGTCGGCATTGCTGTCTGGGGGTACAAACTGCTGGTCCGTGACGTCAGCGGCATCCCCGTGGTGCGCGCCGCAACTGGCGAGATGCGCGAACGGCCAAGCGATCCGGGCGGTGATCTGGCCGAGCATCAGGGCCTGTCGGTAAACGAAATCGCTGCCAATGGCACCGCTGGACAACCCGCTGACGAATTGCGTCTGGCCCCCAGACCTGTGGATCTGACCGAAGAAGATCAGGTACTACAGACTGCAATGGTTGCACCGGCGCCACAGGACGGCTTGCCGCAAATCCTGCCGCAGAGCCTTGAGGTGACGCAACCCGAACCCGTAAACACGGATATCGCGGTGGCCCTGCAATCGGGCAATGTTGATGATCTGGTGGCACAATTGACCGACGGGGTTGCCCCGCTCGAAGAACTAGTTGCCGACCCCGAAGAGGTTGCAGCCACCATTGCCGCCGAGGTCGCCGAGGCCGTACAGACCGCATCCCTTGATGCGCCCGGTGTGCGCCAGTCGCTGCGTCCCAAACGCCGACCCGCAAACGCAGAGGCCGTCGTGGTTCAGGCTTCGCTTGAGACAACGTCCGAGCCATCACCGGCACCATCCGAGGTTGATGCAACCAGCCTCGCGTCCGGCACCCGTCTCGCGCAACTGGGTGCCTTTGACAGCCCGGAGGTTGCCCGCGAACAATGGGGTATGCTGCAAAGCCGCTTTGGCGCGTTTCTGGACGGCAAACAGCGCATTGTACAAAAAGCCACCAGCGGCGGGCGCGTGTTCTACCGCCTGCGCGCCATGGGATTTCAGGACATCGCCGACGCGCGCCGGTTCTGTGCTGCCCTTGTGGCCGAAAACGCGGATTGCATTCCGGTCGTGACCCGCTGATGCGGCCATTTGGTGCGACTATTCTCGATGTCACTGGCCACCGCCTGACCGCAGATGAAAAGGCGCTGTTTCGGGATGCCAATCCGTTTGGTTTCATCCTGTTCGCCCGCAACATCGACACGCCCGATCAGGTGCGCGCGCTCTGCGCCGAGATGCGCGAAGCAGTGGGGCGCGACGCGGTGATCACAATTGATCAGGAGGGTGGGCGCGTCCAGCGTATGCGCGCGCCGCATTGGCGTGAATGGTCCCCACCGCTTGATTTTGTCGCCGTCGCCGGTGATGCCGCCGAGGACGCGATGTATCTGAAATACCGGATCATCGCCGATGAATTGAACAGCATCGGCATCGACAGCAATTGCGCGCCCATGGTCGATTTGGCTGGCCCCGCGACCCATGAATTCCTGCGAAACCGCTGTTATGGCAGCGACCCTGTGCGCGTGGCCGCGATTGGCCGTGCTGTGGCGAACGGCTTGCTGGCGGGTGGTGTTCTTCCTGTGGTCAAGCACATGCCGGGCCATGGCCGCGCGACGATGGACAGTCATTTTGACCTGCCGCATGTGGATGTTGCGCGCTCTGATCTTGATGCGCTTGATTTCGCACCGTTCAAAGCACTCAATGACCTGCCGATGGGGATGACGGCGCATCTGGTCTACGGTGCAATTGATCCGCGCCCCGCCACGCTGTCGCCTGTGCTGATGCGGCTGATCCGCGAGGATATCGGTTTTGACAACCTCATCATGAGCGATGACATTTCGATGAAAGCGCTTAAAGGGACGCCAGAGGATAATGCCAAAGATGCCATCGCGGCGGGCTGCGACGTGGTGTTATTCTGCAATGCCCCGCTTGCGGACCGCTCCCGTGTCGCGGAAGCCGCAGGCGAAATGACCGGCATGGCCCAGATCCGCGCCTTGCGTGCCCTGGCCATGCGAAAAACCCCCGATGATGTTGACATTTCCGCCCTGGACGCCCAGCTTGAAGCGCTTTTGGGCGGGGCGGGACATGGCTGAAACCACATTCGAAGAAGACCCTGTTTCCGTCGCAGATCGGATGGCTGCCGAGGCGTTGATCATCGACGTCGACGGCTTTGAAGGGCCGCTTGATCTTTTGCTGACCCTCAGTCGCACGCAAAAGGTTGATCTGCGGAAAATATCCGTACTGCAACTGGCGCGACAATACCTTGCGTTTGTGGAACAGGCCAAGGCGTTGCGGCTGGAACTGGCGGCGGATTATCTGGTGATGGCGGCGTGGCTGGCGTTTTTGAAATCGCGATTGCTGTTGCCCCCTGACCCGACAGAGGATGGCCCGTCAGGCGAAGAGCTTGCCGCGCATCTGGCATTCCAGCTTGAGCGTCTGCAAGCCATGCGCGATGTCGCGGCGCGGTTGATGGCGCGCGATCAGCTGGGCCGCGATTTTTTTGCCCGTGGCCAGACCCACGAGGTGCAGCGCGTGCGCCGTGTTACCTATACCGCGACCCTGCTGGACCTGATGCAGGGCTATGCCCGCATCCGCACCCGCGATGATTTTCGCCCCTTTGCGATGGACCGCAACAACGTTTTCACAATGGAACAGGCGCTGGAACGGATGCGCGGGTTGATCGGCTATGCAGGCGACTGGGGCGATCTGATGAGCTTTCTTCCCGAAGGCTGGGAGAGTGATCCGGTCAAGCGCCGCTCCGCCACCGCAGCGACATTCGCAGCATCGTTGGAACTGGTCAAGGAAGGCCATCTCGAGATCAGGCAGAGCGCGATGTTCGCCCCGATTCAGCTGCGCAAAAAGGATTAAGGCCGTGTCGGACGATATTGATAAAAAAGAACAAAGCCTGTTCGAGGCACCCCCCTTGGCTGAACAGGAACGTATGATCGAGGCAATCTTGTTTGCCAGCTCTGAGCCGGTCACGATCAAGGAACTTGAAGGCCGGATGCCGCATGGCTGCGATGCGGCGGAGGCAATGGTGTATCTGCGCAAACGCTATGACGGGCGCGGTGTGCAGGTCCAGAAAATCGGCGATGCCTATGCGATGCGGACGGCTGCGGACCTCGGGTTTTTGATGCAAAAGGAAACCGTGGAGGTGCGCAAGCTGAGCCGTGCCGCGATCGAGACGCTGGCGATTGTGGCCTATCACCAGCCTGCGACCCGCGCCGAGATTGAGGAAATCCGCGGTGTGTCGGTATCGCGCGGCACAGTGGACCAATTGCTGGAACTGGAATGGATCCGTTTTGGTCGCCGCAAAATGACACCCGGGCGGCCTGTCACATTTGTGGTGACGCAAGGGTTTCTTGACCATTTCGGGTTGGAGAATGCGCGTGACTTGCCGGGCCTCAAAGAGTTGCGATCTGCGGGTCTGTTGGAAAACCGCCCACCCCCCGGCACCTTGCCGGTCATGGGCGACGGCGAGGACGACGAGGAAGTCGTCGAAGGCCAAAGCGAGCTTTTCGAGGATTAATCCGCCTATCGTCTTGATGGGCCTGAAAATCGCCTCATTTCGTGTTATATTAAGCCGCGAGGTAAAAAAAGGACGTGGGCAGTGAACCAGATTATCAACATGATCATCCGTCAGGTGATGAACCAATTGGTCAGACGCGGCATCAACGCGGGCATTAACCAAGCGGGCAAAATGGGCAAGCGCAAGCAGCAGCCGCAAGGCGAGATTGACGATTACGGCAATCCGGTACAAGCGCAACTGACCCCCGAAGAACGCCAGGCCCGCCGCGCCGCGCGTCAAGAGCGGCGTCTTGATACCGGCAATGCGAAACAGTCGATGAAGGTCATGCGCCGGATGAACAAGTTTTAATTACCTGATTTAAAATGCTTGGATAACTTCAAACCCTGACCCTGATAGTTTGACGCAATGCCTGCGCCGTAAATCTGGCTCGGTACTTCTGCCATGCTTTCATACACCAACCGCCCGACAACCTGACCGTGTTCCAGCACAAAGGGCGCCTCGTGGCAACGTACCTCGAGCACACCGCGCGATCCTGCACCGCCTGCATCGGCATAACCGAAACCGGGGTCGAAGAACCCCGCGTAGTGCACGCGAAACTCGCCGACCATCGCCAGATAGGGTGCCATTTCGGCGGCGTATTCCGGGGGGATCGTCACCGCCTCGCGGCTCACCAGAATATAGAATGCTCCGGGGTCCAGAATAATCTGGCCATTGCGCGTGTGGACCTGCTCCCAATACTCCGCAGGGTCATAATATCCAATATTATCAAGGTCGATCACGCCGGTATGCGGTTTGGCGCGGTAGCCGACCAGCGTGCTATCGGGCAGGCGCAGATCGACGGAAAAGCCAAGCCCCTCGTCGATGACAGCATCGCCATCCACCAAAGGCGTTTTTGCATGCAGGGCGCGCAGGGCGTTATCATCCAGCATCGCATCGCCACGGCCAAACCTGATCTGGTTCAGCCGCATACCGGGCCGCACCAGTACCGAAAACGAACGCGGGCAAATCTCTGCATAGAGCGGGCCGTGATAGCCCGGGCCGATCCGGTCAAATTCGGTTCCACCGTCGGTGATGGTGCGCGTCAACAGGTCCAGCCGCCCGGTCGAGCTTTTGGCGTTTGCCACCGCTGACAAATCAGCGGGCAGGGCCAGACTTTCCATCAAGGGCACGACATAAACGCAGCCTTTTTCAAGCACCGCACCATCATTTAGATCGACGCGGTGCATCTCGAATTCGGCCAGACGGTCGGAAACTTTAGCGTTTTTACCCGCAAGAAAGGATGCGCGTACGCGGTAAGCCACTGTTCCCAAACGTAAATCAAGGCTTGCGGGCTGAATTTGTTCGCGGATAACATCAGGCTCGGCTAAAATCATACCGTCCGCAATCATTGTCGCAATCTGTTGGTTCGGGAGGACGCCGTGCTTGGGGCTATTCATCGTGCGGGCCTCTCGGAATGACAAACGCCCGCATCCAACGGGCGCGGGCGTGATGTTTGGTCGGGCTAGCAGGACTCGAACCTGCGACCTTCCGTCCCCCAGACGGACGCGCTACCAGACTGCGCCATAGCCCGACGTGTGGCGGTACATACCCGATCTTGCCCCGCGTGCAAGAGGGAATTGCGGGTCCGGGCATCGGTTGATCAGCCTTTTGAAGGGGCAGGCGGCGTCGGGCGGCGACGTGCTGACATCTGGTCGCGCAAGGCCGTAAGCCGGTGCAGCAAGTCAGCGGTTTCACGCAGGTTGGCAGGGGCGATTTTGCGGGCACGAAATGCAGCCGTCAGGGTCGCTGGTGTGGCCGGAAAATCAGCTTCAGCTGTCAATGCGGGCAGGTCGATCAGGCGGGGTTTTCGGGGGGCGGGGGCGTCTGGTGCAGCTGCGTCGGGTTCGGGCGCGTCTAAGTCCGCGACAGGCTCCTGTTTATCCGGCGCATTCGCATCTTGCCGCTCTGTCTGTGCATCGGCGTCGGGTGTTTTGGCATTCGTATTCTGATCGGCCAAGGGGCGTCGCAGGAACGCAGGCAGTTCTGCAACAGGTGCAGGGCGCGCGGCCTTTTCCGGCACGGCTTCTTCGGCGTCCCCCGGCGCAGGTTCAACTGCGGTATCAGGCTCGCCGGCCGCAGGTTCCGGCTTGGATGCAGGCTGGGGCGTACTTTCTGGCTCAGGCACAGCTTCCGCTGCAATATCATCGGTAACATCTTGTTCCGACACGTCTTTTTCAGCTGCAAAGGGTTCGGCTTTGGCAGCACTGCCCGCATCAAAATTCAGGACAACGCCTTTCTCTTCCTCGGGCATCACAATGGCTGTTGCGGGTTTCGTGTCGATGACAGTTTTTTCTTCGTCACCCAGTTGCGACAGCGTCAACTCATCCAGGGGGGCAGACATGTCCGAGACATGGTTCATGCCTTCTTCGCGCAGGATTTTCTGCACACCTTTGATGGTCAGCCCGTCGTCATGCAGCAGTTTCTTGATCCCGCCCAGCAGCAACATATCGCCGGGACGGTAGTACCGCCGCCCGCCCGCGCGCTTGATCGGCTTTACCTGCGTGAACTTGCTTTCCCAAAAGCGCAACACATGCGCCTGGATGCCCAGCCAGTCGGCGACCTCTGATATGGTGCGGAACGCGTCGGGCGATTTTGCCATGGATCAGGGCTTGTTACCGTCGGCAACGCGGTCTTTCATCAGATGCGAAGGCCGAAATGTCAGCACGCGGCGCGGGTTGATTGGCACTTCTTCCCCGGTTTTGGGGTTACGACCGACGCGGGCGGTCTTGTCACGGACCGAAAACGTGCCAAAGGACGATATTTTGACCTGCTCGCCCGACACCAAGGCGTCAGACATATGATCCAGAACCGCCTCTACCAATTGTGCGCTTTCATTGCGCGACAGACCCACTTCGGTAAATACCGCTTCGCTTAGATCCATTCGCGTCAGAGTTTTATTCGTCATACCATCCCCCGAGGTTTTCACCACCTTAGGCTGCACCGAATTTAGGAGTCAATATCAATGGCTTGTGCGGGCCTGTTTCCGCCGTACATTAAGCAGCAATTGTAAACGCTTACCAGCGCAAGACAACCGCACCCCATGCCAGCCCGCCGCCAATCGCCTCGGTCACGATCAGATCGCCATCCTTGATCTGGCCCCGCGCACGGCCCACCGACATCGCCAGCGGGATCGACGCGGCAGAGGTATTGCCGTGGTCCTGTACCGTCACGACGACCCGTTCCATCGGCAGGTTCAGCTTTTTCGCCGTGCCCTGAATGATGCGGATGTTGGCCTGATGCGGGACAATCCAGTCGACGTCAGCTGCTGTTACGCCCGCCTTGTCCATCGCTGTCGTCGCTGTCGCGGCCAGCTTTTCGACCGCATGGCGGAACACCTGATTGCCCTGCATGCGCAGGTATCCGGTGGTGCCGGTGCTGACGCCACCGTCGACGTAGAGCAGGTCGCGGTATCGCCCGTCAGAGTTCAGATCAGTCGCGAGAATACCACGGTCCTGCGGTGTTCCTGCGGACTCGCGCCCTTCAAGCAGTACCGCCCCCGCACCATCGCCAAACAGCACACAGGTGGACCGGTCCGTCCAATCCATGATCCGGCTGAATGTTTCCGCCCCGATCACCAGCACACGGTTTGCCTGGCCGGACACGATCAGCGCATTGGCGTTCGATAAGGCATAAACGAAGCCCGCACAGACGGCTTGTACGTCAAATGCAAATCCTTTGGTCATACCCAGTTGGGCTTGGACCATTGTCGCGGCAGAGGGAAATGTCAGGTCCGGCGTCGAGGTCGCCAGCACAATCGCGTCCACATCATCCGCGACAAGCTCTGCGTCTTTCAACGCGGCCTGTGCCGCAGCCGTGGCCATGGACGAGGTGTTTTCCCCATCTGCCGCAAAATGCCGCCGCTCGATCCCGCTGCGCGACTTGATCCATTCATCATTGGTCTCGAGCGTTTTTTCAAACTCGGCATTCTCGACCAGACGGGAGGGCAGATAATGGCCGCAGCCGATCACAACAGCGCGTATCGTCATTCGCTTGTTTCCTCGACAGGAAGGGCTGCGGCAACACGCGCGGCCAGCTTGTCGTTAAATTTGTTCTCGGACAATTGTGCCGCCAGCTTGATCGCCGCTGATATGCCCAAAGCATCGGCAGAACCGTGCGATTTCACCACTGTGCCGTTCAGACCCAGAAACACACCGCCATTCATGCGTCGCGGATCGATTTTCTTCTTGAGCCGTTGCAGAGAGGTGTAGGCAAGCAAGGAAGCAAGTCGCGACAGCGGCGAATATTTGAACGCCTCGCGCAGGCGCAGACCCACAAGGTTCGCCGTACCTTCGCCCGTCTTGATCGCGACATTGCCCGTGAAACCATCGGTGACAATCACATCCGCACGGTTGCCCGAAATATCGCCGCCTTCAACAAAACCGACAAATTCGTAGCCCGCATCCACGGCCTGTTCGCGAATCAGATCATAGGCTTCTTTCAGTTCGGAACGGCCTTTGTGTTCTTCTGTGCCGACATTCAGCAGTCCGACACGCGGGCGGTCGATATTCATACCGTTGCGCGCATAAGACATGCCCATCAGCGCAAACCGCATCAGATCGTCGGCATCGGCGCGAATGTCTGCACCCACGTCAAGCATCACGTTAAAGCCGTGCGGGTTGGACGAGGGGTAGAGCACGGCAATCGCGGGCCGGTTCACACCGGGCAGTTTGCGCAGGCGGATCATCGACACCGCCATCAAGGCACCGGTGTTGCCGCACGATACCGCCACAGCGGCATCGCCTGTGCGCACCGATTCTATGGCGGACCACATCGAGGTGTCCTTGCCGGTGCGCAAAACCTGACTGGGCTTGTCGTCCATCGTGACGACATCTGTGGCATGGCGGATCTCGCAACGGCCAGCCAGTTCGCGGCGCTTGGCCACAAGCGGGGTCAGCTGCGCCTTGTCGCCGTGCAGGATAAACGCGATATCGTCATTGGCTTTTGCAGACAAGGCGCAACCGGCAACAACAGCTGCCGGGCCTTGATCGCCCCCCATGGCGTCCACCGAAATGAGGATGCGGCCTGATATGTCAGGCGTTGGTTTCGCGGTGTCGTGATCGGTCGGGGCCGTCATCTGCTGCGAAAACCTCTTGCTGATCTAATGGAAATTGACCCCAGCTTAAGCTGCGTCGTCTTCCAGGTCGATTTCTTCGCTCAATGCAACGATTTCGTTGTCGGCATAGTGACCGCAAGACGCACAAATGTGGTGCGGCCGCTTCAGCTCGCCGCAGTTGGAACACTCGTTCGGGTTCGCGCTCGAGAGCGAATCATGTGCACGACGGTTGTTGCGGCGCGACTTTGATACTTTATTCTGCTGGACAGCCATGTCTGGTGCCTTTGTCTTCGGGGTCGGGAACATGCATAAAGCATGTAACGACCGTGTTTCAATCTAGGTCCCGTTCGGGCGTGTCGTCGCTTTAGGCGCAAGGCCTCGCAATGTCCAACCTTAATTGGGGCAAGAGCGGCAAAATACTGCGAAACGACACGTATGCAAGCAGGTTTTATGCGCAATCGGACGACAGTTAGCCGCTCTGTCAGGCATCGCCCTTGTTCAGCTTGTTCTGCAAATCCGCCAGCCCGGCAAACGGGCGGGCATCCTCGTCGGTCATCGCGGCCTCGCCGGGCTTGGTGTATACCTTGTTCCCCAGTTCCACACCGTCTTTGCGCGGATAATCCGGCACGGCCAATGCCAATGCTTCCTGCATCACCAACGCCGGATCAATCCACAGGCCAAGCCGTTCCGAGGTCTCGTCATCGGGCATCTCGACCTCGGGTTCGTCCGGATCGCTGAAATCGTGAATAAATCTGCGCAGCACATCTTTATCAATCCGCGTCGTCACCGGCTCAAGCGTGATGACACAAGGCTGCACGACAGTGGCGCCCAGTCGGGCGACAAGCTGCCAGTCTTTATCGCCCATCGGCACGATACGGCCTTTGAAACTGAACTTTTTTAACGCAGACAAGTCCAGTGCGGCGGCAATTTCCTTGAGCGTTGGCGCGTCGGGTGCCAGATCAAATGCGTTGTCGGCGCTTTGTGACAGGTCAGCCACGCGCAGGGCTGTGGGGCTTGGGGGCGTGCGGGACATGCAAAGTGACCTTTCGTTTCTTGATACCGGGGGTACCATTGGTGTATGCCGACGTAAGAGCCATCACTTCCAAGGGCAAGGGCAGACCACATGCGCATTATCAACCAGACCTTTGCGAGGGCAACCAAAGCCGCAGCATTTGTTGCTTTTGTGGCACTCGGTGCCTGTAGCCCGCAGTATAAGAACCACGGATACATCCCCTTGCAAGAGGATCTGGATAAAATTCAGATCGGCTCCGACACCCGCGAAAGTGTTGCGGAAAAGATCGGTTTGCCCACATCGGGCGGTCTTTTGGACAGCAGCGGCTATTATTACGTCAAAATGCAGAAACGCGTGATCGGGCCGCTGGCGGCCAAGGAAATCGACCGTCAGGTCCTCGCGATCAGTTTTTCCGAAAGCGGGACGGTCGCGAACATAGAACGCTTTGGCCTTGAGCGGGGGCAGGTTGTGCCGTTGTCGCGCCGCGTGACAGAATCGTCTGTTCGGGACCAATCGCTGTTGCGCCAGCTTTTGGGTAACATCGGCCGGTTCAGCCCAAGCTTTGGCAGCTAAGGCTGCTTTGTCGTCGATGACTGTGGCAGCACAGGCCCCGATTGATACGCCGGTAAAAACGCTTGTGAAGGGCAGATATACTGCGTCCTGCGCGCAAGGCGACAATGATATTGCCGCAGCCCAACACTTGCGTGCCTTGTGTTTCGGCTTGTCCGACACTGTTGACAGCGACGCTTATGACGCCCGCAGCATCCATATCCTGATCACGGAAACGGCGACCGGTACGCTGGTGTGCTGTTACCGCCTGCATGCCCTGCACGGGCCAACGATTGCGCAAAGCTATGCCGCGCAGTTTTACGACCTGAGCGCGCTGCACAGCCATACCGCCCCGATGATGGAGCTTGGCCGCTTTTGTGTGCATCCTGCATGGCGCGATCCTGACATCTTGCGGCTGGCATGGGCGGCGCTGACCGGTTTTGTCGATGCCAGGGAAATAAAGATGCTGTTTGGCTGCACCTCGTTCACAGGTGTCGACGGAGGTGCCTACCACGACGCATTTGCACTGCTCAAGGCGCGCCATCTGGCCCCTGATCATCATATGCCAAAGGTGAAAGCGCCTGATGTCTACCGCTTTGCCGCGCAGATTACCCAAGACCCCGATGTCAGAAAGGCGATGCAGGAAATGCCGCCGCTGCTGCGCACCTATTTGCTGATGGGGGGCTGGGTCAGTGATCACGCGGTCCGTGATGTTGCGATGAACACCCTGCATGTATTTACCGGCCTCGAGATCGGCGCGATCCCCGCCAGCCGCAAACGTTTGCTGCGCGCGCTTGTCTGATGGGCGGGACCGACAGGTTTTTGCCGCAAACCCGCGCGCTGCATATTGACCTTAAACAACCGCACAGATAGTGCCCGCTCATGGCACGCGCACCCCTTTTACAACTCAATGAAATATCGCTGACGTTCGGCGGTGATCCGGTATTCGAAGACCTGTCGCTGGTGGTGCAACCGGGCGACCGTGTGGCGCTTGTCGGGCGCAATGGATCGGGCAAATCGACCTTGATGAAAGTCATGGCGGGTCTGGTCGAGGCCGACAAAGGCGACGTGATTGCCGGGCCGGGTGTCACTGTGGGATATATGGAGCAAGACCCCGATCTGGCAGGGTTCGAAACCTTGGGCGATTTTGCCGCACATGGGCTGGACGCAGGCGAGATGTACAAGGTGGAGCGCGCAGGCGAAGGCCTGAAGTTTGATCCCGCACGCCCCGTCGCTACGGCCAGTGGCGGTGAACGCCGCCGTGCCGCCTTGGCGCGGTTGATGGCGCAAGCACCTGAATTGATGCTGCTGGACGAGCCGACGAACCATCTGGATATCGAGGCGATTGGCTGGCTTGAAGCCGAGCTGAAGCAGACCCGTACCGCCTTTGTGATCATCAGCCACGACCGCGCGTTTTTACGTGAACTTACCCGCGCAACCCTTTGGATTGACAGGGGTTCTGTGCGCCGTCAAGAAACCGGATTTGCCGGGTTCGAGACATGGCGCGACCAGATGTGGGAAGAAGAGGACATGCAGCGCCACAAGCTGAACCGCAAGATCAAGTCCGAGGCACGCTGGGCTGTTGAGGGCATTTCAGCACGCCGCAAACGCAACCAGGGCCGAGTGCGCGCCTTGCAGGACTTGCGCGCGGAACGCTCTGCCCAGATCAACCGCCAAGGGGCGGCTGCGATGGCGCTGGATTCGGGGCCAAAGTCGGGCCGCAAGGTGATCGAGGCTGTGGATATTACCAAGGCATTTGGCGAAAAAACGATTCTCGGCAATTTTTCCCTCAAGGTTCTGCGCGGCGACCGCATCGCGCTTGTCGGGCCGAACGGTGTTGGCAAAACCACGCTTTTGAACATGCTGATTGGCCGCGAGGAACCCGATACCGGGACCGTGACCCTTGGCACCAACCTTGAACTGGCGCTGTTCGATCAGGCGCGCGCGCAACTTGATGGCGACATGACGCTGTGGGAAAGCCTGACCGGTGATCCGGACATGCGGGTATCCGGCAAGGCCGACCAGATTCTGGTGCGCGGAAGCCCGAAACATGTTGTCGGATACCTCAAGGAATTCCTGTTCGACGAGGCGCAGGCCCGTGCTCCAGTGCGCTCACTTTCAGGCGGCGAAAAAGCCCGTCTGTTGCTGGCCAAGATCATGGCACGGCAAAGCAACTTGCTGGTGCTTGACGAGCCGACTAATGATCTTGACGTCGAAACGCTTGACCTGATGCAGGAACTGCTTGGCACCTACGACGGCACTGTGATTCTGGTCAGCCACGACCGTGATTTTCTGGACCGCGTCGCCGCGACCACCATCGCGATGGAAGGCGACGGCAAGGCCACGATATATGCAGGCGGCTGGACCGATTACCTGTCGCAACGCGGGCAGGATGATTTTGCGGAAAGTGTCGTGAAATCAAAGCCTTCGAAAGCGCAGGCGGCGCAGAAACCATCGGCGAAACCCGCGATCAGCTTTACCGAAAAACACCGTCTCGACGCACTTCCCGCCGAGATGGCGCGCCTTGAGGCCGAGATCAACAAACTGCAAGAACTGATGAGCGATCCGGAACTTTTTACCGCCAATCCGGTCAAGTTTCAGAAAGCCACAGATGCGCTGATTGAACGGCAATCAAAGCTGGACGCGGCTGAGGAAGAATGGCTGGCGTTGGAAGAAAAAGCGGGCGGGTGATCGGCATGGCATGGGTCTATCTGGGTATCGCTGCCGTGTTCGAAGTCATCTTTGCGATGAGTATGAAATACTCGGACGGCTTTACCAAATTGCTGCCCTCAACATTGGTCGTGATCGGCGGTGCAGGCGGGCTGTTCTTCCTCACGCTTGCGATGAAGCATTTGCCCGTCAGCGTGGCCTATCCGATCTGGACTGCCGTGGGCATCCTTGGCACCGTGACACTGGGTGCGCTGATGCTGGGCGAAAGCATCACGGCGCTGAAAGTCGCATCAGCGGTGCTGATTGTTGTTGGCGTGGCAGGGCTAAAAATCTCGTCTGGATAGGTTCACCGCATCCTCAACGCACCATCCAGACGGATCACCTCACCATTCAGATACCCCATTTCGACAATAAATCCCGCCAAACGCGCGTATTCTGATGGATCGCCCAGCCGCGCGGGGTTCGGCACGTCGGCCGCCAATGATGCCTGCACATCCTGCGGTAATCCCGCAAGCATCGGCGTCATGAATATCCCCGGTGCGATGGTCATCACGCGGATGCCGTCGCGGGCAAGATCACGCGCCATCGGCAAGGTCATTCCAACGATACCGCCTTTTGAGGCGGCATAGGCGGTCTGGCCTTTTTGCCCGTCGAACGCGGCAATCGAGGCGGTGTTGATAATCACGCCGCGCGCGCCGTCGGCCTCTGGGGTATTGCGCGCCATTGCCGTAGCGCCAAGGCGCGCAACATTAAAACTGCCAACAAGGTTGATATCGACAGTCCGCTTGAACGCATCCAGCGGGTGTGGTCCGTCGCGACCGATGGTTTTGATCCCAAGGGCAATGCCTGCGCAGTTAACGGTCGCGGTGATTCGCCCCATTTTTTGGATGGCATAGGCGACAGCGTCCTGAACCGATTTTTCGTCAGTGACATCCGTTTTTACAAAATGCCCGCCAATCTCGGTCGCAACTTGCATACCGCGCGCATCATCGCGGTCCAAAAGTGTGACCTGCGCGCCTTGTGCAGCAAAATGCCGCGCCGTGGCTTCGCCCAATCCGGAAGCGCCGCCGGTGATGATGGCACATGTTGTCTCAAGCTGCATAGCGGCCTCCGCTCATTTGAACATGTGTTCAGATAATCATGGGCGGCCCCCCTTCGCAAGAGGATGCCAGCGCAGCCATGTGCCGCCGGTTTGAACGACGCGCGCACCGGTGCGCAATTTGAAACGGTTAAGACCCGGCGTGCGTGGATCAATCAGCCCAAGATCAAGGGCTGCCACGCCACGCTGCACCAGCCACCGTGCGGCGCGCCACAGCAACAGGTTATGCGCAGAACCGGCTTTGCCCGCATCGGTAGTGTGGCCGATGTGATAGGTTGCCCGCGATTCATGCCGCAAAAACAGCATATGCGCCACGGGGGTGCCGCGCTGAAAGGCGGTGAACAGGCGGGTTTGATCGGGGGCCATAGTGGCAAAGGCGCTGGTCAGCGGTGCAGGCCAGTTTGTATAACCGCGCAAGCGGGACTGTGCCGTATCAGCCCTTAAAAGCGGGTGATCCGGCGTGGAGGGGAATGACGTTTCCGATACGCGCAGACCCGCAGCCTCGGCCCGCTTAAGCTGGTTGCGCCATTTGGGATGCAGGGCGGCGCGGGCTTTATCCGCATCAAATTCCAGATCCCAGCGCGCGATGCTCTGCGGACCGCGCAAGCGCAGGGCGCGGGGCAGGGTGCAGGGCCGCTCGGGTGACAGGATCAGCGGTATCCGGTGCAGACCCCGCAGGTATAACTGATCCTCCAGATCGTCAGGCGGCACAGCGCGCGGCAGCATCGCCACAGTCATTCCCAACACGCGACGGCGCAGCATCATCGCCCCCGAGGGCAGAATCACCGGTGTTTGCCCGCACAAACGCAGCGCCGCCGCAAAAGCGGGGTCTTGCATCAGCGGCGTATCAGGGGCGGGGGCAGCATCGAACATGAGTGCGATGGTGCGCAGAAGAAGGTAAAACCTGCGTTAACGGCGATGCAGCAGGGCTGCACTTTACATTGGTTTCAAACATAAGCTGGGCGCGCCACCCATCCCTTAGCCGAGATGCACCAACGCATGCCGCTTTTTTCCCGCAGAGAGCTTGATCGGCGTAGCCAATGCGCCTGCGTCAATCATCAAACCCGCATCTGTCAGCGGCGCATCATTCAAACGCGCACCATTCTCGGAAATCAGGCGCTTTGCTTCTTTCCCCGAACCCGCCAGCCCGGATTTCACGATCAGTTGCACAATCGAAATACCGTCCCCGACATCCTCAGCCGTCAGCGTCAGTGTCGGCAAATCATCCCCAACGCCGCCTTTTTCAAAGACTTCGCGCGAAGTTTCTTCCGCAGCAACCGCCGCATCCGCACCATGCAAGAGTGCGGTCACTTCATTGGCCAATCGCACCTTGGCGGCGTTGATCTCTGATCCTTCCAGCGCGCCAAGACGCTCGCATTCCTCTACCGGCAACTCGGTATAGAGCTTCAAAAAACGCCCCACATCGGCGTCCGTAGTATTGCGCCAGAACTGCCAGAACTCGTAGGGTGACAGCATATCAGGATCAAGCCAGATCGCACCTGATTGTGATTTCCCCATCTTCTTGCCATCGCTCGTGGTCAACAGCGGTGATGTCAGCCCGTACACCTCGCCGTCGATCACGCGGCGTGTCAGGTCGATCCCGTTAACGATATTCCCCCATTGGTCAGAGCCGCCCATTTGCAGGATACACCCGTAACGGCGATGAAGTTCCATAAAATCATAGGCTTGCAGTATCATGTAGTTGAATTCGAGAAACGACAGCGATTGTTCCCGGTCAAGCCGCGACTTTACGCTCTCGAAGGATAACATCCGGTTAATGGAAAAATGCCGGCCAATGTCGCGCAGAAAATCGAGGTAATTCAACCCGTCGAGCCATTCGGCGTTGTTGATCATCATCGCGACATTTTCAGGCCCTACCGCTTCGCTACTTGAGGGCATCGGACCTTCTTCATAGGTCAAATAGGCGCTGAACACTTTTTTAATACCTGCGATGTTATCGTCGATTTGTTCTGGCCCGAGCAGCGGCCGCTCGTCTGCGCGAAACGACGGATCACCGACCTTGGTGGTGCCGCCACCCATCAACGTGATCGGCTTGCCCCCGGTCTTTTGCAACCAGCGCATCATCATAATTTGAATGAGGGAACCCACATGTAGAGATTTCGCCGTCGCATCAAACCCGATGTACCCCGGCTGCCCGCCTTTCAGCAGCGCCTCGTCGAGCCCCTGGTAATCCGTGCAATCCGCGAGAAACCCGCGTTCGATCATGATGCGAATGAATTCCGATTTTGGATGGTATGTCATGACGCTTGCCCTTGGCCGATGTTGCGGGGCAATCTATAGGTCGTGCAGGTTCAAAGGGAAAGGCCCGCAATACCGCCATGAGCAAGGCCATTTCAAAGACAGGCACCGTGACAGCCTTGGGTGCGATGTCGGGCACATCGCTGGACGGGGTCGATGCCGCCGTTTTGCTGACCGATGGCCGTGATATCATCGGCTTTGGACCGACAGGCTACCGACGTTATACCGATGCCGAACGGCGGGTGATCGCGGCGGGGTTCGGTAAATGGTCCGGGCCAGAGGTGAACGCCGCAGCAGGGGTCGTCGAGGCGGCACATATCGAGGTATTGTCGGGTTTCGAAGACATCGACCTGATCGGGTTTCACGGTCAGACATTGTCGCATGCGCCGCGCGCGCAAGGCACGTTGCAGGTGGGCGACGGGGCGGCATTGGCGGAAACACTGGGCCTCCCCGTGGTCTGGGATTTTCGCAGTGCCGATGTTGAACTGGGCGGCGAGGGTGCACCGCTGGCACCATTTTTCCACCATGCCTGTGCGCGGTATGCGGGCCTTACAGCGCCTGTTGCGTTTCTTAATCTTGGCGGGGTCGGGAACCTGACGTGGGTTGATCCGGCGATCGTGCGTCCAGAAGATGCAGGGGCTTTGCTGGCCTTTGATACCGGACCTGCAAATGCGCCGCTCAATGATCTTATGCAGGCGCGGCGGGGGCAACCTTTTGACGAGGGCGGCAGGTTGGCGGCCAAGGGCGAGGTTGAAAACGGCGCGCTTGAGCTGTTTCTGGCGGAGCCTTATTTTGCACGTATCCCGCCCAAGTCACTGGACAGAAACGATTTTTATGAAATGGTTGCACTGGTGGGGGAGCTGTCTGATGCCGACGCCGCCGCCACCCTGACCGCCATGTGCGCCGCTGGTGTGGCCGAGGCGATGCAACATTGTCCAAACCCGCCCGCCCGTGTTCTGGTCACAGGCGGCGGGCGCAGCAATCCGGTTCTGATGCAAATGCTTGCCGTCAGCCTTGATTGTCCGGTGGTTCCGGTCGAGGAAATCGGGCTGGACGGTGATATGCTGGAAGCGCAGGCTTTTGCCTATCTTGCGGTGCGTGTGGCGCGCGGGTTGCCGACGTCATGCCCGGGCACAACGGGCGTGCGCGCAGCGGTGGGTGGCGGAACGGTCAGCATCCCTTTGGGTCATTAACAGGTCTGCTCCGACGTCAAGCGGTATTCTGATGGCTGCCCTGCGCGCACCACCTCTGTCACGCAAATACGGTCGTCCACCGCGACATCCGGGCGCGATGGCCGTGGTTCCAAAATGATTTCACCTGCAACACTTGTTGCTGTGATCCGCCACAGATCGGGGCCATTTTCAGCAACTTCGCTGGTCACGCTGACGACTGTGGCGGGGATCACGGTTTCGGTTTTTATATTCTGATCATAGACATAGAGGCCGACAATCAGGGCGAGGCCCGCATATATGACCATACGGTTCTTCATCGGGGAATCTCCAACCCGGGGGGCGCAAGGGTGAAGCCGTCAAAGGTAAACCCGGGCGAAACGGTACAACTGACCAGGGTGTATGCACCCGTAGTGCATGCCGCCTGCCAATGGTTTTCGGGGACGATGATCTGGGGCGCGCCTTGGGTCAGGTCAGGTGTCAGCAGGTGATCGGTTGCGGGGCCTGCACCGGAATCCGCAAGCGACAGGATCAGCGGTGCGCCTGCGTGGTAAAGCCAAATCTCGGTTGCATCGACCTTGTGCCAATGGCTGCGCTCGCCCGCCTTGAGCAGGAAATAAATGCAGGTGCCCGATGCGCGCCCCGCGTTTGTCGCCGCCCAGGTTTGGCGGAAATGGCCACCCTCGGGGTGCGGTGCAAGGTCTAGCTGCGCGATGATGTCATCTGCGGTCATAGGGTGGCCTCGTAGAACACCAAATGGGGCAGGGCGTGCGCGGGGATAGTTTGGTAGGGCGCGGATTTGGCAAAGCCCAACCGCTCGTACAACCGCTGTGCAACAGTAAGGGATTTCGACGTGTCCAGAACGACCCGCGTGTATCGATCCGCACGCGCCTGATCTATCAAGGTACGGCAAATCCGGTTAGCGATACCTTGCCCGCGTGCAGCCTCTGTCACAAAAACACGTTTTATCTCAGCGGTTTGCGGATTTATCTGATGGGTCATCCCACAACCGACTGGCGCGCCAGCAAGCTCGGCCAAAAGGATGATGCCTTGGGGCCGGGCGTGTTCCGTCGCCAAGCCGTCCATCAGGGCTTGATACTTGGCCTGCGGATAAAACGTCTCGGTGATGTCGCGGTCCGTGCCACTGCTGTTCAACAAATAATCGCGGTAGGCCCAGCATAAGCTGCGCACCGCCGCGATGTCAGCGGCGGTCGTCGCGGGCCGGATGGTGACGCGCTCAGCCACGCAGGATCGAGCGGCCCGCATATTCCGCCGTCTCGCCCAGCATTTCCTCGATGCGGATCAACTGGTTGTATTTCGCCAGCCGGTCAGAGCGCGCCAGTGAACCGGTCTTGATCTGGCCACAGTTGGTTGCGACCGCGAGATCGGCAATCGTGGCATCCTCGGTTTCACCTGAACGGTGCGACATCACGTTGGTAAAACCCGCTCGGTGTGCCATATCAACTGCCTTAAGAGTCTCGGTCAACGTGCCGATTTGATTGACTTTTACCAACATTGAGTTTGCTGACTTGCGCTTGATACCTTCCGCCAGACGCACAGGGTTGGTCACGAACAGATCGTCGCCCACGAGCTGGATTTTATCCCCCAACTTATCCGTGAGTGCCTTCCAGCCGTCCCAGTCATCCTCCGACATGCCGTCCTCGATCGAGATGATCGGGTAATCGGCCACCAGCGCTGCCAGATATTCGACGTTCTCATCGCTCGACAGGGATTTTCCTTCGCCAGCAAGCTCGTAGCGGCCGTTCTTGTAGTATTCCGTCGCGGCACAATCCATCGCCAGATACATGTCTTCGCCGGGTTTATAGCCCGCCTTTTCAATGGATTTCAGCACAAAATCAAGCGCATCGCGGGTTGATGAAATGTTGGGCGCAAACCCACCCTCATCGCCGATGCCCGTCGACAGGCCCGCCGCTGACAGTTCTTTTTTCAAAGTGTGGAACACCTCGGCCCCCATACGGATCGCTTCGCGGATGTTTTCCGCAGCGACCGGCATGATCATGAATTCCTGAATATCTATAGGGTTATCAGCATGTTCGCCGCCATTGATGATGTTCATCATCGGCACAGGCAACACCCGCGCAGAGGTGCCGCCGACGTAGCGGTACAAAGGCTGCGTGCAGAAATCTGCCGCCGCTTTGGCCGCCGCCAGCGAGACGCCCAGAATCGCATTTGCCCCAAGGCGGGATTTATTGTCGGTTCCGTCCAACTCGATCATGATCCCGTCGATCTCGACCTGTTCGGTCGCGTCGATACCCACGAGCGCATCGGCAATCTCGCCGTTCACGGATGCACAGGCCTCCAAAACACCTTTGCCCATATAACGCGATTTATCGCCATCGCGCCGTTCGACCGCCTCATATGCACCTGTCGATGCGCCCGATGGCACGGCGGCGCGGCCCATGGTGCCGTCTTCCAGAATCACGTCGACCTCGACCGTGGGGTTGCCCCGGCTGTCAAGGATTTCGCGGGCGTGAATGTCGATGATCGTGCTCATGGGGCATTCCTTTTTGCTAAGATGTTATGGGCTTTTAACGGGCGTGGGCACCGTTGAAAAGGCAGGTTTGGCGCTGCGCCGCATCTTGCGTTCGCGCAGGATGGTGTAAATGCCTGATGCGACGATGATTGCAGCCCCGATCAGGGTCAGCGCGTCGGGGGATTCGTCAAACACCGTGACGCCAAGGACCAGCGCAAAGATCAGCCGTGAATATCGAAACGGGGTGACAAACCCTACTTCGCCCACGCGCATGGCGGCGACGATCCCGTAATAGGCAAACAGACCGATCCCCATCGCGGCGGCGAAATACAGCGAATGGGTGCCGTTCAGCGTCACAAACCTGCTTTGCGTCACGCCCATCAGGAAAAGACCTGCGGGGATGATGACGAGAAACCCGAGGAAACTCAGCTGCATCGTTGTAATGTTGCCGGGCACTTTACGCGTTGCGAGGTCGCGTGTGGCAAGGCCAAATACGGCCACTACCGCCAGCAGGGACAGCACTTCAAAACTGTCGAGACCGGGCCGGATGATCAGCAGCACACCGAACAGGCCCACCGCAATCGCGCTCCAACGGCGCCAGCCGACGGGTTCACCAAGGAACAATGCGGCGCCCAATGTCACGACAAGCGGCGTTGCCTGCAAAATCGCCGAGGCGCTGGACAGCGGGGTCAGCACGATGGCCGAGACAAACGCAAGCGTGCCCACAACCTCGCCCAAACCGCGCAGGAAAATGGCCCATGACAGCATATCACCGCTGAACAAACGTCCGCCTTGCGACAGCACGATTGCGCCAAAGGCAAGTGATCCGCCAATCCCGAGCATGGTCAGGATCTGGCCGATCGGCACCGCATCCGCGAGCAGCTTGATGAACATGTCCTCAAGCGCGAAACCGGCCATCGACAGCACCATCAGGATCGCGCCCCGCGTGTTATCCATATGCTTGGTCCATATCGCGCATCCTTGCCGCCGGGAAATTCAGTTGCGCACCGCATGATCCTTTTGCCGTCCAAGGGCAAGGGGGCCTCTGGAAAGGTGCGCGCACGGCTGTTAGCAAATGCCGTATGAGATGGCCGTCCTTTTCCCTGTCGCTCCGCGACACTGCTGTGACCCTTGCAGTCGGGATCGCCGGTGTGGGGCTGGGCTGGCTGGTGTCGCTGCCGGTGTTCATGTTGCTTGGGCCCGTGATCGCGGTCAGTCTAAGCAGTCTGGCGGGTCTGCGCACCACCATTGATCCGCACCTGCGCGATGCATGTTTTGTGGTGATCGGTCTGGCGGTGGGGGGCGGGTTCAATTCCGATGCGCTGGCCGCGATGATCCGCTGGCCGCTGGCGTTTATCTTTATGACGCTGATCATCTGGCTGATCATGGTGATCTGTCGCGCGTTGCTGGTGCGGTTTTTTGAGTTTGATGCACGGTCGGCATTGCTGGCCTCCGCACCGGGGCACCTGAGCTTTGTGATTGCGATGGCATCTGACACCGGGTCCGATGTGGCGCGAATTTCGATTACGCAATCGGTGCGGTTGTTGGCACTGACGCTGGTGGTGCCATTTGTGACCGTGGCGATGGGGGTCGAGTTGGGCGGCAACATATCGCCGCAGGGCAAGGCGATGGGACTGGTGACAGTTGCGATTATGATTGCGCTGTCGGTGGTGCTTGGTCTGGGTTTGGCGCGCCTGTCGGTGCCAGCACCGCTGTTGATGGGCGCGATGATCGTGTCGGCGCTGGGTCATCTGACAAACGTGGCCCCCGGTGTGGTGCCGCAATGGTTGATCCTGCCCGCTTACGTGATCCTTGGCTCGTTGATCGGCACGCGGTTTTCCGGTGTGACACCAAAACGGTTCTTGGGTGGCCTCGCCGCAGGTATCACTATTACCGTGGTCGCGGTCGGGCTTGCAGGTCTGGGGGCTGCCCCAGTGGCCTGGGCGCTGGACATGCCGCTTGCCCATGTGCTGGTCGCGTTTTCGCCCGGCGGGCTCGAGACGATGATCGCCATCGGCGCGGTTCTGAGTGTGATACCGGGGTTTGTTGCCGCCTGTCATATCGCGCGCCTCGTGGTGCTGAGCGTGCTGTTGCCGTGGATGCTGGCGCGGACTAAGCCTTGAGGCGGACAACCGCGCGGTTGTCTTTGTTTGAAAATTCCAACTTCGGAATCGCTTTGATCAGACTGCTGAGTTTGGCAAAACCGTAACTGCGCGTATCAAAGTCGGGGTGTGCTGCCATCAGGTTTTTGCCAACGGTGCCAAGTGGTATCCATTCATCTTCCGTATCACAGCGCTCGATTGCGGTGCGGACCAGTTGATAGGCACGGTTGAGATCAGCCTTGGGCATGGCTTGGGCCGGGGTATCGTTGACGTCGTTTTCATCCTTGAGGTTTTCGACAAGAATAAAGCGGTTGTAGACGTTGCGCAGCGCAGGGTTGGTCTTTTCCTCGCCAATGCCGATTACCGTCAACCCATCCTCGCGCAGGCGGTTTACAAGCGCTGTGAAATCACTGTCCGATGATACGATGACAAAGGCGTCGAACTTGCCTGAATGCAAGATGTCCATTGCGTGAATCACAAGGCCGATGTCGGTTGCGTTCTTGCCCCGCGAATTTGCTGTTTCCTGATGTGCGACAAGGCCAAGCGTGTGAATCGGTTCTCGCCAGCTTTTCAGGTGTTCGTTCGACCAGTCCCCATAAACGCGCCGCAGCGCAGGTTCCCCAATCGACGCAATTTCGTGCATGATCCTGGCGGCATATCTTGCAGGTACATTATCGGCATCAATCAAAACGGCCAGCAACGGGCGGTCGCGGTCGGTCATTGTTTTGCCCCCTTGATCGGCACGCCGTAAAGCTCCAACCGGTGCCCGCGCAATTCGTACCCCAGCTTTTGTGCAATGCGTTCCTGCAAGGCCTCGATGTCGGCATCGACAAATTCGATGACTTCGCCAGAATTCATGTCGATCAGGTGGTCATGGTGGTCGCGCTCTGCATCCTCGTACCGCGCACGACCGTCGCCGAATTCCAGCTTGTCCAGAATGCCCGCTTCCTCGAACAGCTTGACGGTGCGGTAGACGGTGGCGATGGAAATCGCGGCATCCAGACCCGAGGCGCGTTTGAACAATTCCTCGACGTCGGGGTGATCATCCGCGTCCTCGATCACTTGCGCGATGATACGGCGCTGTCCGGTCATGCGCAGACCCATGGCTTCGCATCTTTTGATTATGGATTTGGACATAACGCCAGCCTTCGCAGTTATCGGCCCTCTGTGTAGTGGTATTTGACCAAAGCCGCCACATGCTTTTGCCGCAAAGCTTGACATGTCGCGCGCTACCCCCCATGTGAGGATCAAGCGATGCCTTCTGCCGCGTGAGCAGTACCGGTTTTGGACCAAGGGTTCAGATGTTTCGGATTTAAGGCGCGCCGATGTTCCCAAAATCACGCGTGGGGCCAAAACGCGATCAGACAGGTGTCCGGCAATTGGCCGCCGCCTGCGATCTGTTTTGCGTGACCCGCGTGGCATGACCCCAAGTGGTATGCCGCGAGACGACAGGGTGCCTTTGGCATCCAGAAAGAATATTAATGAGCGATTTTGATATGATGGGCCTGCCAAGCAAATTGGTAAAGCGTCTGCATGAAATGGGTCTGAAAGACCCGACCCCGATCCAGAAACAAGCGATCCCGCATGGCATGAATGGCCGTGATGTGATGGGTCTGGCGCAAACCGGCACCGGCAAGACCGCGGCCTTTGGCGTGCCGCTGGTCGCCCAGATGATGGCCATGGAAGGCCGTCCCAACCCGCGCTGCGTGCGCGGTCTGGTGCTGGCACCGACCCGCGAACTGGCGACACAGATTTCCGTCCACCTGCGCGATTATGCCAAGGGATCGTCCTTGCAGGTTGCGATGGTTGTGGGCGGGCAGTCGATCAATACCCAGATCAAGCGGTTGGGCGGCGGTGTGGACCTGCTGGTCGCAACACCCGGTCGTTTGCTGGACCTGATGGACCGACGCGCCGTGCGTCTGGACGAGGCCAGGTTTCTGGTGCTCGACGAGGCCGATCAGATGCTGGACATGGGGTTCATCCATGACCTGCGCAAGATTGCGTCCGTGATCCCCAAGAACCGCCAGACCATGCTGTTTTCGGCGACCATGCCGAAACTGATGAACGAGATTGCTAATACCTATCTGCAAAGCCCGATCCGCATCGAAGTCTCGCCTCCGGGCAAGGCGGCGGACAAGGTCACGCAGGAAGTGCACTTTATAGCCAAGGCAGAAAAGACCGAACTGCTGAAAGAGCTGTTGGGCAAGCATCGCGGCGAACGCGCGCTTGTGTTCGGGCGCACCAAACATGGGTCTGAAAAGCTGATGAAGACGCTGGTGAAGGCGGGTTTTGATGCCGCATCCATTCACGGCAATAAATCCCAAGGCCAGCGGGACCGCGCGATTGAAGGGTTCAAATCCGGCAAGATGACCATCCTTGTGGCCACCGATGTGGCGGCGCGGGGATTGGATATTCCCGATGTGAAGCACGTCTATAACTACGATCTGCCGAATGTGCCTGATAACTATGTTCACCGCATTGGCCGGACCGCGCGGGCTGGCAAGGACGGGGCCGCGATTGCGTTTTGCGCGCCAGACGAGATGGGCGAGTTGAAGGCGATCCAGAAGACCATGGGGATTTCGATCCCCATCGCCTCTGGCCGGGCATGGGAGCCGATGGAAATTCCCGACAAGCCCAAAGGCGGACGTGGCCGTGGTCGCGGCGGTCGCCCCGGTGGCGGTGGTGGGCGTCCGAACGGTGGCGGTGCTGCGGCGGCTGGTAAACCCGGTGGCGGCGCACGGCGTCGGCGCAGCGGGGGTGGCGGTGGCAAGCCCGGTGGGCAACAGGCCGCATAAACCATGCGCAAGCTTGCGTTGATCCTGCTTTATCCGCTGGTGTTTTTGCTGGTCTCGGTGCCGCCGATCTTTGCATCGCTGTTGCCGGGACTGTGCATGAACCCGACAGGTGGGCCGTGCCGCACGGCGACGATGGCGGATTGGTTCAAGGGCGAGCTTGCCCAGATCTGGATGCCGCCGCTGATTCTGGCGATGGTTCTGATCTGGGTAATTTTCCGGCTGCACAGGCAAAGTTAACTGAATATGCAGGGTGGGCGATGCGCCCACCTTACTTTTGACGCGTAACGTGGGCACACTGCCCACCCGTGCGTTTAGGTATAAAGCGACGGCACGCCCATCTGCGCGTGAATGTCGTTCACCTCCGCCGGTTTCATGCCATATGCCTTGGCAAGCTTGTCGAGATATTGCGCCTCGGCCTGGGTATCAAGATCAATGCCAAGCACCGACATTGCATAAACCTGTGGGCCCATACCTTGTGGTGTCTGGCGCACCAGCGCATCAATATCGACCGGTGCCTTGAGCTGCGCGTTCACAAACGCCGCTTCTTCCGCATCGACATCGCCGAGTTTACCCAGCAGTTTTTCGCGCTCGTCCGCATCGAAAGTACCATCTGATTTGGCGGCTTGGATCATCGCGGCCAGCATCAGACCAGCGGCGACTTCCTGATCGCGGCTCGGCTCGATCTCGGGCTCGGGTGTGGCGTCGAACTGTGAATTGAGCACATCGCCGAAACTGCGGTCATTGCTTTCGGGGCGCTGGCGGACTGCTTTTTCCACACCGCCCAGCAATCCGCCCGCACCTGCGGCCCCTGCCAGTCCGCCGAGCAATCCGCCAAGGCCGCCAGATCCACCTTTGGACCCGCCGCCAAGCTGTTCGAGCAGACCGCCCAGACCGCCGGGCATGCCGCCGCCCGCACTCGTGCGCGCCGCACCGCTGCCGCCCAGCAATCCGCCAAGCATGTCCTCAAGGCCGCCACCAGCACCCGGGCTATGCGCACCGGCATGGTTGCGTGAGGTGCCGCTCTGACCGCCGGTCTGTTCCATCAACCCGCCCAGCAGCCCGCCAAGGCCGCCCGTTTTGCCGGCCTGCACGCTGCTGCCCTTGGCCCCTTTTTCCATCATCGCCTTGGCCCCTTTGGCCACGGCAACCCCGATGGCCACTTTGGCCAGTGTTTTCATCAAACTCATCTTTCAATCCCCGTGATTTGTTCCTTGTTCCCCGCCACCTTGACATATTCTGGTCGGGGGGCGAGGGGAAAATACCGGCACCCGCAGCATCGGCGCGCAATTGCACATTGACATCGCCGCTATGGCGCAGGCTCTTGGCGGCATGGAACGCAAATCTCATATGGATGCATTCGGGGCCGCGGCCCTGATTGCTTTCGCCCTGCATCTGGCCTTCAATCAGGTGGTGATCAAAGTGACCTCGGGCGGGTTCAACCCGGTGTTTTCAGCAGGTCTGCGTTCGGCAGGCGCGGTTGTGGTCTTGCTGGTCTGGATGCGCCTGCGCGGGGTCAGCCTGTCTGTGCCGCGCGCCGCATGGGGGCCGGGGATTATGGCAGGTTTGCTGTTTGCGTTTGAGTTTACCTGTTTGTTTACCGCCCTTGATATCACCACGGTAAGCCGCGCTTCGGTGATTTTTTATTCCATGCCGGTGTGGCTGGCACTTATCGGCCATTTCGTGTTGCCGGGCGAGAGCATGACCCGCCTGAAGGCTGTGGGGCTGCTGCTGGCCATGGCAGGTGTCGGGGTGGCGTTGAGTGACCGCAGCGGCGGGCAGGTCAGCTGGACAGGTGATCTGCTGGCGCTGGCGTCCGCGTTGTCTTGGGCGGGGATTGTGCTGTGTGTGCGGATCACGCCGCTGGCACTTGTTCCGCCCGCGCAACAGCTGATCTTTCAGGTCGCTGTTTCGGCCCCGATCCTGTTGTTGATCGCGCCGCTGTTTGGCCCGTTGATCCGTGATCCTGAGGTCATTCATCTGGCCGGACTGGCGTTTCAGATTGTCGGCGTGGCAAGCCTCGGCTTTCTGGTGTGGTTCTGGCTGATGACGATCTATCCGGCGTCATCCGTGGCATCGTTCAGTTTTCTGTCGCCGGTATTTTCGGTGTTGCTGGGATGGCTTTTGCTGTCAGAGCAGGTGGCCCCGTCGGTTTGGGGCGCATTGGTGCTGGTGGCCAGCGGTATCTATCTGATAAACCGCAAGCCCGCACGCGCGGTTTGAAGTGTGTATTTGTTGAACAATGAAGCTTAGGTGCCGCAGAACGTTGCGGGGACGATTTCGGTTTGTGTGGGCGGGCGGTGGAGTGCTGCGTCGGTTTGCGTGAAGGGCGTCGCGAGGGCGGTCATCAGGCGTTCGAAGGGGGCCATGTCACCTGCCACAGCGGCCTCGATCATGTGTTCCATGCGGTGATTGCGCGGGATGACTGCGGGGTTGGTGGCGTTCATGATCGTCTTGGGATCGGGTTCATCTGCAATGCGCTGTTGCCATGTCATGGCCCAGGCGTCAAACGCATCGCGGTTGGTGAACTGATCTTGCGGAGTATCGCTTGCCAAGGCGCGAAATGTGTTGGTGAAATCCGATCCACCCGTTTGCATCAGGTCCAACAGGGCCTCGATCAGCGCGGTGTCAGCTTTTTGCGGGGTTGATATGCCGATTTTGGCTGCAAAACGGCGCAGCCACGCCGCCTCGATCTGCGCGGGCATGGCATGCACGATTTGGGTTGCTTCCTGGACGCCTGCATCTTTGTCTTGTGCGAGTTGCAGCAGGCTGGTCGCCAGTTGCGCCATGTTCCAGACGGCAATGTTAGGCTGGTTGCCATAGGCATACCGGCCCTGTTGGTCGATGGAGCTAAAGACGCGGGACTGGTGAAACGCATCCATGAACGCGCAGGGGCCATAGTCGATGGTTTCGCCTGCGATGCTGCAATTGTCGGTGTTCATCACGCCGTGGATAAACCCGACCGACATCCATGCGGCAATGAGGTCGGCTTGGGCGGCACAGACAGCGCGCAGCAGGTCCATCGGGGTTTTGGCGTCGGGGTAATGACGTTTGATTGCATAATCGGTCAGTGTTTTCAGCTCTTCGATCTGGCCGCGATGGGCAAATATCTGAAACGTGCCAACCCGCAGATGGCTTTTTGCGATGCGGGTCAACACGGCACCGGGCAAAGCGCCTTGTTCGCGAAACACCGGATCGCCCGTGCTGACGGCGGCAAGCGCGCGTGTGGTCGGAATGCCAAGTGCGTGCACCGCCTCGCTGACCACATATTCGCGCAACACCGGACCCAGCCACGCGCGGCCATCGCCAGAGCGGGAATAGGGCGTGGGGCCTGATCCTTTAAGCTGGATATCGCGGCGGATGCCTTTGGTATCAATGACTTCACCAAGCAGGATCGCACGGCCGTCGCCCAGTTGCGGGTTGTAGGTGCCAAACTGATGACCTGCGTAAAGCTGCGCAAGCGGGGCCGCGCCCTTGGGGACTTTATTGCCTGAAAAAACCTGTGCGGCCTCGGCCAGATCGCCCGTCTCGATCCCCAAAACCTGTGCCAGATCGTCGTTGAACGCCAGTATTTTCGGGTTCTTTACAGGGGTCGGGTTCAACCGCGTGTAAAACCCGTCCGGCAAGGCGGCGTAGCTGTTGTCAAAGGGCACTGAAATATCCATGGCTTTGATATAGGTGCCATGCAAGCAAAGCACCAGTTTTCTTGCTCTTTATGAAAACGCCCTAGCTGAAGCGATATAAATTATGACACAGGAGCGTACCATGGCCGCATCGAATTACGTCGGAATGCAACTCAAAGACCGTCCGGAATTTAGCAACAAACCCAAACCCCTGACCTTTAAAGAAGACGATACGGTCAAGGCAGCCGTCGCCGCGATGAGCGAAAAGAACTTTGGCTCGGTCATCGTCATAGATGACGATGAAAAGGTAATCGGCGTCATGACAGAGCGCGATGTAATGCGCAAACTGGTCAATGCTGGCCTTGATGCGGAAAAGACCAAGTTAAGCGATATCATGACCCGCGACCCGCGCATCGCCAAAGAGACCGATGATGTGGTGGATTGGCTGCGGATCATGTCGAACGAGAGGTTTCGCCGTCTGCCCGTGGTCGATGACGAAGGACGGATCAAGGCGGTGTTCACCCAAGGTGATTTCGTCAGCTATACATGGCCCGATCTGGTGTATCAGGCCAAGGAAATGGCAAAAGCCAGCTTTGGCAAAAACTACGGCGTCTGGCTGATCATTGGCGGCATCATGCTGTATTCGATCCTGATGGTGATCGTTGTCGGGATGATGTAGGCGTTACAGCGTTCTTGACATGAACATATATCCCTCGCGGGTATGAAAGCCTGCACGGCGGTAAAGTTTGACCGCCGCTGCATTGTCGCGGTCAACCTCAAGATGGATCGCCCGTAATCCGGCACCCGCCAAGGCGCGCGGCAAGGCGGTCAGCGCCTCGGAGGCAATGCCGCGCCCGCGCACGCCGGGACGGATGTAAAGCTCGTCGATGATTGCGTCCAGACCGCCAAATTCGACCGACCAGCCAAAGGTGATGACGATGTATCCGATGGGCGCGCGCGGCGGGCCGATCAGGTAGGCGGCACCGTGGGGGATGCCTTGGAGCAAAGGGGCCAGACCCCTGGTGCGGGCATCATCCCTGACGGTGATGCCCGCCTCGGCATGAAAGGCAGTGACCAAGGCGATCATACGGTCCAGATGTTCCGGTTTGGCGAGCGTCAGGGCCGCGCTCATAACCGCGCCAGCCGTTCCGTCAACAGATCAAAGAAACCGTCCGCGTCAATGTCGCCCATAAATGTGGCATTGGGGGCGCGGTCGGTGACGCCCCACCAGTCGGCGACCGTCATGCCCATGGTCAGTTCCGACTGGGTCTCGATCTCGACGTTGATGTGGCGGCCTGTGAAAAGTTCGGGTTTCAAGAGGTACGCGGTGACGCAGGGGTCATGCAGAGGCGCACCGGAAGAGCCGTATTTTTCCTTGTCAAAGCGTTCAAAGAAATCGGTCATCTGTGCGACGGCGATGCCCACGGGCGTGTTCAGCGCGCGAAATGCGTCGTTGCGTGGTTTGGTCACAAGTGCTTTGTGCGTAACATCCAGTGGCATCACCACAATCGGGATACCTGATTTAAATACGATATCAGCGGCTTGCGGGTCGACATAGATGTTGAATTCTGCCGTAGGGGTGATGTTGCCGCCCTCGAAATATCCGCCGCCCATCAGCACGATCCTGGCCACACGTTTCGCAATATCAGGTGCTTTTTGCAAGGCGGTGGCGATATTGGTCAGCGGCCCTAGCGGGCATAGAGTGATCATGCCGGGGGGGTGTTCACGCAAGCTTTCGATGATGAAATCAACGGCGTGGCCCTCGGACAAGGGCATCGTGGGGTCGGGCAGGTTCGGCCCGTCAAGACCGGTTTTGCCGTGCACATGCTCTGCGGTTACAAGGTCGCGGCCAAGCGGGCGGTCGCATCCGGCAAAGACTTTGATGTCGGTGCGGCCTGCCAGTTCACAGACAATCCGTGCGTTTTTGGAGGTCAGATCAAGCGGCACGTTTCCGGCCACGCAGGTCAGGCCCAGGACTTCAAGCTCGTCCGGGCAAGCGAGCGCCAAAAGGATTGCTACAGCGTCGTCCTGTCCGGGGTCGGTGTCGATGATGATCTTGCGTGGGGGCATGGCTCGGCTCCTTTTTGGCGGAAGGGATAGGGTATGTGTCAGGCGAGGGAAAGGGCGTCGGTATCACGTCGGTATTGCGACGGTATCACGTCGGTCTCATTTCGGCGGGGTTTTGCCTGCGCGCTCGTCAGCTTTGACCGCATCCCAGAGCGCGTCCATCTCGGCCAAGTCGCTGTCAGACGGGGTTTTGCCCATCGCCGCCAACCGCGCCTCGACCCCTTCAAAGCGGCGGGTGAATTTGGCGTTGGCGGCGCGCAAGGCGGCTTCGGGGTCCAGACCAAGGTGGCGGCCAAGATTGGCCATCACGAACATCAGGTCGCCAAACTCTTCTTCGACCTCTGCTTGGGTCAAAGTATCGCGGGCCTCGACCAATTCGGTGGCTTCTTCGGTGATCTTGGCAATGACGTCCGTGGTCGAGGGCCAGTCAAACCCAACACGCGCCGCGCGTTTTTGTAATTTATAGGCTCGCAATAATGCAGGCAGACCGACCGCCACACCTTCAAGCGCACCACCTTGGGCCTTGCCTTCACGCTCCTGCGCCTTGATCGCCTCCCAATCCGCGGTCTGTTGTTCGGCGGTTTTATCACGGCTCTCGTCGCCAAATACATGCGGGTGACGCGCCACCATTTTATCCGATATATTGCATACCACGGTTTGAAAGCTGAAATGCCCGGCCTCTTCGCCCATCGCGGTGTGATAGACCGATTGCAACAGCAGATCACCCAATTCGCCCTCAAGTTCCGGCCAGTCGCGCCGCGCAATGGCGTCAGCGACCTCATAGGCTTCCTCGATTGTGTAGGGCGCGATGCTGTCGAAATCCTGCGCGATGTCCCAGGGGCATCCCGTCTCAGGATCCCGCAAGGCGCGCATGATTTCGATCAGGCGTTCAATGCCGGCATCCTGGTCGTGGATCAGGGCATCATTTCTTGCTGTGTCGGGCATTGCGGCTTGGTCCTGTCTGGTGTCAGATACCTCAACCAAGAATGACCCGAGGAGTCCAGCCCATGCCCGTGGTGAACCGCATTGCCGCTTTCGCAGATGACATGAAAGAATGGCGTCAGCACCTGCATACGATCCCTGAATTGGGCGTGGAATGTCACAAGACCGCGGCCTTTGTGGCCGAGCGGTTGCGCGAGTTTGGCGTGGATGAATTGCACGAAGGCATGGCCACCACGGGCATGGTGGCGATCATCAACGGGCAGGGCGCGGGGCCGACAATCGGGCTGCGTGCGGATATGGACGGCTTGCCGATTGTCGAGGCAACGGGGCTGGATTATGCCAGCACCCACGCGGGCCGGATGCACGCTTGCGGCCATGACGGGCATACCACGATGTTGCTGGGGGCCGCGAAATATCTCGCGGAGACGCGCAATTTTTCGGGCCGGGTCGCGCTGATCTTTCAACCTGCCGAGGAAACCGGCGGCGGGGCCGAAGTGATGGTGCAGCAAGGCCTGATGGAGCGGTTTGATATCGCGCAGGTCTATGCGCTGCACAATCTGCCGGAACTGGCTAAGGGCAGCTTTTCCACCACGCCGGGACCGATCATGGCGGCGGTGGATACCTTTCACATTCACATCAAGGGCAAGGGCGGGCACGGAGCCATGCCGCATGAAACCCGTGATCCGGTGATGGCGGCTTGCGGTATGGCCCAAGCGATCCAGACGATTGTCAGCCGCAATCATCTGGCGACACAGGATCTGGTGGTGTCGGTCACGCAAATCCATACCGGGTCGGCGGATAATGTGATCCCGGAAACCGCCTATATCAACGGGACGGTGCGGACGTTCAACAAAGACGTACAGGATATGGTGATGCGCCGGATGACGCAGATTGTTGCGGGGCAGGCAGCGAGCTATGATGTGAGCGCGGAATTGAACTATGTTGTGGGGTATCCCGCGACTATAAATGATGCGGCCAAGACCGAATTTGCAGCACAGGTCGCGCGCGATGTAGTGGGCGAGGCGCATGTGACCGACGATCAGGACCGCGAGATGGGGGCGGAGGATTTCAGCTATATGCTGGAAAAACGCCCCGGTGCGTATCTGTTTCTGGGGCAGGGCGCGAGTGCGGGCCTGCACCATCCCGAATATAACTTTAACGATGAGGTGGCCCCAGTGGGCGCGTCATTCTTTGCGCGAATTGTCGAACAGGCACAGCCGGTAGGAGCGAAATAATGGGTTTGGAAGATGCAAAAACGCAGGTAGATCAGGCGTTTACCCGTGATGATCTAAAGGGCCCAAGTTTCGAGAATGCCTTTGGCGGGGCCACGTCGTTTTTGCGCAGGCGGTATACCAAGGACCTGAGCGGCGTTGATATTGCCGTGACAGGCGTGCCGTTTGATCAGGCTGTGACCAATCGCACCGGCACACGGATGGGGCCACGCGCGATCCGCGAGGCCAGCACCTTGCAGCCTTACGACCCGCCCTATGGCTGGGATTTTGACGTACTGAGCGAATTTGCCATCGCGGATTACGGCGATCTGGCGTTTGATTATGGGCATGTCGCGCAGTTTCCTGCGGCGTTGAAGGCGCATATCAAGGGGATACTGGACGCTGGGGCGGCGAGTGTCGTGCTCGGTGGCGATCACTACATCACCTTCCCGATTCTCAAGGCCTATGCCGAGAAATATGGCCCGATCAGCCTGCTGCAATTTGATGCCCATTCCGACACTTGGCCCGATGATGACATGGACCGGATTGACCATGGCACGATGTTTTACAAGGCGGTGAAGTCGGGGATTGTGGACCCCAGGACGTCTGTTCAGGTCGGGATCAGGACGACCAATGCGGATACGCTCGGGGTCACGGTGATTGACGCGCGCGAGGTCCATGAGAAGGGGCCGATTGCCGCTGTCGAGCGGATCAAAGCGGTGTTGGGGAATAACCCGACGTACCTCACCTTTGATATCGACGCGCTGGACCCCGCGTTTGCGCCCGGCACGGGGACGCCGGTCTGGGGTGGTCTGACATCCGCACAATGTGCGTCGATGCTGCGCGATCTGGCGGGGATCAATATCATGGGCGGCGATATTGTCGAAGTGTCACCGCCGTTTGATACAACAGGGGCAACCGCTATTGCAGGGGCACATGTGGCCACGGAAATTTTATGTCTGCTGGGCCACCGGATGCTTACCACATGAGCCAGAAAAACCAACCCATCAGCGGCAATGATCTGGCGCGGTTTTCCGGGCCGGGAACGTTTATGCGCTTGCCCTCTGTCAATGACCTCAAGGGGTTGGATGTGGCCGTGCTGGGCATCCCGATGGACATTGGCACGTCGTGGCGGTCTGGCACGCGGTTCGGGCCTAAACAGGTGCGCAGTGAAAGCGCGATGATCAGGCCCTATAATCTCGCCACGGGGGCGGCACCGTTTGACAGTTTGCAGGTCGCCGATATCGGTGATCTGGCGATAAATACGTTTTCATTGAGCGATAGTCTGAAAATAATTTCAGATAGTTACGATGCGATCCTAAAGTATGATGCGATGCCGCTGGCAATCGGCGGGGATCATTCGATCACCTTGCCGATCCTGCGGGCGATGCACAAACGCCACGGGCCGCTGGCCTTGGTACATGTTGATGCCCATGCCGACGTGAACGAGGATATGTTCGGAGAGCGCGAGACCCATGGCACTGTGTTCCGGCGTGCCTATGAAGAAGGGCTGATTAACCCCAAAAAGACCTATCAGATCGGTTTGCGCGGCACGGGGTATTCGGCGGAGGATTTCAGCGAGGCCGCGGGCTGGGGCTTTCAGCAGTTTCCGGCGCATGAGTTGTGGGGGCGGTCACTGGCAGCGCTCGGGGCGGAAATCAGGCGCGATATCGGTGATGCGCCGACCTATGTGAGTTATGACATCGACAGCCTTGATCCGGCCTATGCGCCCGGAACAGGCACGCCGGAAATTGGCGGGCTGACCACGCCGCAGGCGCTTGAATTGATCCGCGCGCTCAAGGGCGTGAACATTGTGGGCGGCGATCTGGTCGAGGTGTCGCCGCCTTATGACACCTCGGGCAACACGGCGCTGACGGGGGCGAATATCCTGTATGAGATGTTGTGTGTCCTGCCCGGTGTGGCATATCGCTAAACACGGGTTTTTTTGAGGGTATATGCGGTCAGATGAAATGGGGAATATTTAATATGCTGTTGTGGCTTGTGCTGATCGTGCTGATCGTGGTCGTGGCCTTCATGGCCTATGTACGTCTTGCCCCGTCAGACCCGACTGTCTGGAATATTCATGTCACACCATCACAGATCGGAGAAAAGCAATCCGCCGGTGGATATCTGTGGAGCGAACAGATTACAGGGGACGGCGCAGAACAATTGCGCGCATTGGATCGCATCATTTTGGACACGCCGCGCACCACATTGTTGGCGGGGTCCGTGGATGAAAAGCAGCTTACCTATGTGACCCGATCCGCGGTGATGGGATTTCCCGATTACACGACAATTGGCGTCTATGAGGGCAAGATCGGTAATGTCGATCTGCGGTATCTCGAAATCAACGGACGGTCGCGCTTTGGCTCGTCAGATCTTGGGGTAAACGCCAAGCGGATCAAAGGGTGGCTCGCTGCTTTCAAGGCTGGAGGATAGGCAGCCTTTGCTGACCTCGCGCCACATCGGTACGTTCAGCGACATCTGACACTGGGCCATGAACATGCGGCCATCAACCTGTAGGCATATCGTCTCGCCCAGCTCAACGCGGTTGTGGTTGCGGTCGGTGCAATAGCAGTCGACAGTCTTTTTGCCTTGGACCTTGGTTTGTGCCAAAGCGCCAAAGGGGAGCAGTGCGAGGATCAAGGCGATGCGTATCATATCAGAATCATAGCACATCACGGCTCTTGACCAAAGCCTTTCCATAAGCGACACGAGCCCATGATCCCGATGGACCGCCTTGAACAGATTTCCCAGCGCTTCTCGTATCTCGAAGCGTCGATGGCGGCTGGATCGGGTGGGGCGGATTTTGCGGCTTTCGCCAAGGAATATTCTGACCTGCGGCCCATAGTCGAGCAGATCAACGTCTATAAAAAGCTGCTTGGGGATATGGCTGATGCCAAGGCGATGCTTGCGGACCCCGAAATGGCGGAGCTTGCGCAAGAGGAGATGCCAGCTTTGAAAGCGGCATTGCCACGGGCCGAGGCGGCGTTGCAGCTGGCATTGCTGCCGCGTGATGCGGCGGATGCCAAGCCTGCGATGCTGGAAATCAGACCCGGAACCGGTGGCGACGAGGCGGCGCTGTTTGCCGCCGATCTGCTGCGGATGTACCAGCGGTATGCGGAATCGCGTGGCTGGGGGTTCGAGTTGATCGAGGACCAGATGACGGAATTGGGCGGCGTCAAGGAAGTGGTGGCACATGTGACGGGTCAAAACGTGTTTGCCCGCCTCAAGTTTGAAAGCGGCGTGCACCGCGTGCAACGGGTGCCCACAACCGAAAGCGGTGGGCGGATACATACGTCGGCAGCGACGGTTGCGGTGCTGCCCGAGGCGGAAGATGTCGATATCGAGATCAACCAGAACGATATCCGCATTGATACGATGCGGTCGTCCGGTGCGGGCGGGCAGCATGTGAACACCACCGATTCCGCCGTGCGGATCACGCATCTGCCGACGGGGATTGTGGTCACGTCATCGGAAAAATCGCAACACCGCAACCGTGAAAAGGCGATGCAGGTTCTCAAAGCGCGGCTTTATGATATGGAGCGGAACCGGATTGATGGCGAGCGGTCGGCGGACCGTGCGGCACAGGTCGGATCGGGCGACCGGTCCGAGCGGATCAGAACCTATAATTTCCCGCAAGGCCGCATGACCGACCACCGGATCAATCTGACGCTTTACCGTCTGGATGCCGTCATGCAGGGTGATCTGGACGAGATTGTCGATGCGTTGACGGCGGACAATCAGGCGCAGTTGCTGGCCGAGATGAACAGATGAGCGCGCCCCAGACACAAAAACCGACTGCCGCACAGGCGATGGCGGCAGCCGCATCGCGTTTGCGTGCGGCGGGGGTGCCGGACCCCGCGCGGGATGCGCGGATATTGCTGGCCCATGCAGCGTCGGTGGATGCAGCGCGCGTGACGCTGATCGCGCCCGAGGAAATTGCACCCGAGATTGCGGAGCGGTATGAGCATCTGGTGGCCCTGCGCGCCGTGCGCGTGCCGGTGTCGCATCTGATCGGCAGCCGCGCGTTTTACGGACGCGACTTCAGGATCAGCCGCGATGTGCTGGACCCGCGCCCCGAGACCGAAACCCTGATCGAGCTTGCGCTGTCTGATCCGTTCGAGCGGGTGCTGGACCTTGGCACCGGATCGGGTTGTATCCTTGTGACGTTGCTGGCGGAACGGCAGGACGCGCAGGGGGTCGGCGTTGATGTGTCAGAGGCTGCGTGTTTGCAGGCCAGCGCAAATGTCGTGCTGCACGGAGTTCAGGACCGTGCTGAAATAACGCAATCCGACTGGTTCGAGGCCGCGCGTGGCCGCTTTGACCTGATCGTGTCGAACCCGCCCTATCTGGCGATCACCGAGATGACAGATATCGCACCCGAACTGGCGCTGCATGAACCTGCGATTGCCTTGACCGATGGCGCGGACGGGCTGTCGGCCTACCGCATCATCGCGGGGCAGGCGCAGGGCTATCTGACGCCCCAAGGCCGTGTGATGGTCGAAATCGGCTGGCAACAAGGCCGCGAGGTCTGCGATATTTTCAAGGCGGCGGGATGGGGGCAGGTGACGCTTGCGCATGATCTGGACGGTCGCCCGCGTGTCGTTTGTGCAGGTAAACCGGCATAGTTTCGCGAAAAATTGCCCTAATCGGTGGTCATTGCGCAGTTTACCCTTGCCGTGAGCGTTTTGGCATGCTTATTCAAAGATGTTGCAGCGGTGGATGCTTACCCTTAGGCGGTCCCGCGCGGCATTATGCCCAACACTTCGCACAACCGGACTTTCTCGGCGCTGCTACGCCACATCCGGTTTTTACGACCAACAGCATTGAAGGCTGAAAAATCTAAATGAAATCAACCAGATCACGGGGCCGGTCCAAGAACAACCGCAACCGTTCGCAGCATCCTCAAGGCGGCAATGTCGTCAATCGCGTTTTCGACAGCTCTGGCCCCGAGGGCAAAGTGCGCGGCACGCCAAGTCAGGTGATTGAGAAATACAATCAACTGGCGCGTGACGCCCAATTGTCCAACGACCGCGTCGCGATGGAGAATTTCCAGCAGCACGCCGAGCATTATTTGCGTCTGTTGTCAGAGGCACAGCGCGAAATGGACAGCAAACGCGAAGAGCAGGAGCGCCAGAACCGCGACCGCCAGATCGAGCGGGACCGCCAGAACGAGCGGGACCGCGAGCGTCAGGAGCGTGACAATTCTGCGCAGGACAATAGCCCGCAGGGGTCGGGCCAGCAGGGTAATGACCAGCAAGACAACAATAACCAGAACAATAATCAGCCAAACCATGCGCCTCAGCATGACGGCGGGCAAAAGCGCGATCATGGCCATGGCGGCGACCAGCCCCAGCCGAACCAGCCCCAGCCGAACCAGTCCAAACCGAACCCGCCCAAGCCAAAGCCGCGCCGCAAACCCGAGACCGTGGCGCAGCTGCCCGACTTTGTCACTGGCGGTGCATCGGATTCAGACAGCGACGGGGCCGACAGCGGTCTGGTTGATACGCCCGAAAGCAAACCCAAGGTCAAGCGCGCACCGCGCCGTAAACCGCAAGCCAAGTCGGATGACCAAGGCGGCGGCGACAAGGGCGGCGGCGACAAGGGCAGTGGCGACCAGCCCGAAGCGGCAGAATAATAAAAAAGGCCTCGCACCAGCGGGGCCTTTTTTTCGCGATGCGTGACCGCTTTATTCGGCGGGCTGCAAGGTCTGCGCTTTGCGGTTCGGTTTGCGTTCCCCCAGCATCAGCATCGCAGGCGTCACAATCAGCGTCAGCACGGTCGCAATCACCAGACCGCCCGCAATGGCCGAGGACAGCTCGGTCCACCACTGCGTCGAGGGCGCGCCATAGACGATCTCGCGGGTGAAGAAGTTGAGGTTCAACCCGATCACCATGGGCATCAGACCCAACGCCGTCGTCACCGAAGTCAGGAACACGGGGCGCAAACGTTGCGCGCCTGTGCGCAGTGCGGCCTCGCGCGGGGATTGCCCGGATTTCTTGAGGTCGTTGTAGGTGTCTATCAGCACGATGTTGTTGTTCACCACGATCCCCGCCAGCGCAATCACCCCGATGCCGCCCATCACCACCCCAAAGGGGCGGCCCGTCACGATCAGGCCCAAAAGCACACCTGCAATGGAAAAGATGATCGCGCTCATCACCACAAAGGCTTGAAAGAAGCTATTGAACTGGATCACGAGGATGACGAACATCATGAAAATCGCAGAGGCAAAGGCACCGACGAGAAAGATCATGCTTTCTTGCTGGTCCTCGGCCTCGCCCGCGAAACTAAAGGCGACACCCTCGGGCAATTCTGCGGTGTTCAGGGCAGATGTCAGGGCGTTGACCTGATCGTTGACCAGCACACCGGGGGCGACGTTTGCCTCGATTGTGGTGACACGTTTCTCGTCGATGCGCCGGATCACGCCCGTGCGGGGCGATGGCTCGAATGTCACGAAGTTCGAGATCGGGACCAGACCGGATGTGGTGGGCACACGCAGGCTTGCCAGCTCTGCCAAGGACCGTTCTTCGCGCGGGAACCGCACGCGGATGTCCAGTGATCCGTCAACGTCATCGGGTCGGTAATCGGCGACGGTGATGCCTTGGGTCAACAGTTGTACGGCTTGCCCCAACAGGCTGACGTCGGCGCCATAGCGCGCGGCCTCGGCGCGGTTCACCAGGATCGAGACTTCGACGCCGGGCACGGGCCGGGTGTCAGTCACGTCGGTAAAGCCGCCGATGCGGTCCATGATATCGCGGATCTGCTGGACCGCCTGACCCTGCACATCCGCATTGCGCGCGGTGATCTGGAGGTTGACAGGTTTGCCCGCTGACGGGCCGCCGCTTTCGGTCTGGACCTGCACGTCGATGCCCGCAATGTCCGACACGCTTTGCCGGATATCGACACCGATTTCGGCGGCGGTGCGGCGGGTGTCCCAGGGGGTCAGCTCAAGCTGCAAGGTGCCGATGGTTTCCTCGTCGCCCTGACCCGCGCTCATGATCGAGCGGGCATAGATGCTGGCGATCTCATCGTATCCCAGAATACGGTCCTCGACCGCGCGCACCAGCGCGTCACGCTCGAAGATCGAAAAGTTGTCGCGCGCGCGGACTTGCACTTGCATAAAGTCGGGCTCGACCGAGGGAAAGAAAGTGATGCCCTTGCCGAACTGACCATAAAGCCCGAAGCCCCCCAGCAGCAGCGCAATGGCCAGCAACAGCGTGGCACCGGGCCGCAAAAGGGCGCGTTCCAGCAGGCGCACATAGGCACCTGTAAATCCGCCCATATCACGCGGATCGCCCAGTTCGGCAGCATGCAAGGCGGCTTTTGATGCGGCGGTTTGAGGTTGGCGTTTGCCGATCAGCCCGCCCATCACGGGGATGAAAATCAGCGCCATGAACAGCGACGCAGACAGCGTCAGGATCACTGTAATGGGCAGGAATTTCATAAATTCACCTACCATCCCGGTCCAGAACAACAGCGGGAAAAACACGCTGAGGGTCGTGGCGGTCGAGGCGATGATCGGCCATGACATCCGCTTGGCCGCATATGAATAAGCCTCTTTCGGGGAAGCGCCTTCTTGCAGTTTGCGGTCGGCAAGTTCGGTCGTGACAATCGCACCGTCCACCAGCATCCCCACCACAAGAATAAGCGAGAACAGCACCACGATGTTCATCGTAAAGCCCATCGACCACAGCGCAATCACGCCTGCCAAAAACGCACCCGGTATCGACAGGCCCACCAGAATGGCAGAGCGTGTGCCAAGGGCCAGAACAATCACAATCATCACAAGGATCACGGCTGCGATCACGTTCGCTTCAAGATCACTCAACATGTCTTTTACCTGTTTGCTCTGGTCTTGCAGATAGGTGATCTCGACGCTGTCGGGCCAGTCGACGCGCAACTCTTCGACCAGCGCTTTGACCGCATCCACCGTGTCGATGATGTTTGCACCCGAGCGTTTGGTGACTTCAAGCGCAAGTGCCGGCTGGCCGTTGATGCGCGCAAATGAACTGGGGTCCTCGAATGTGCGGCGGATCGTGGCGACATCGCCGAATGTCACCACCGCATTGCCGCGTACTTTGACGGGCATCGCCATCACATCCTCGAGGTCTTCGATCAGGCCCGGCACCTTGAGCACAATACGCCCCGATCCAGTTTCAATAGCACCGGCCGCGATCAGACGGTTGTTGCGGGTGATTTGCCCGATCAATTCGTCGAATGAAAGGTTGTAGGTCTGGAACACCGTGGGGTCGATCAGCACTTCGAGAAATTCGAAACGTTGCCCGCCGATCTCGGCTTCGAGCACGCCGTTCACCCCTTCGATCTCTTCCTGAAGCCGTTCGGCCAATGTGTTCAGCGTCCGCTCGGGCACCGGACCCGACAGGATGGCGGTAATGATCGGGAACAGGGCGGTGTTGATCTCGGTGATGACAATGTCGTTGGCGTCCTCTGGCAGTTCTGATTCCACGCGGTCCACGGCCTCGCGGACTTTATCCAGCGCCTCGTCGTTGTCACCGCCGGGAAGGAATTCAAGCTGGATGCTGGCAAACCCTTCGGAGGCGTCGGATTTCATGCTGTCGAGCCCGGCAATCGACGCAAATTCGGTTTCCATCGGTTCCAGCAGCAACCGTTCTGCATCGCTCGGGCTGATCCCGTCCAACCCGGTAGAGACATAAAACAGCGGCAGCGGTACTTCGGGGTTGGCTTCCTTGGGGATCGAGACATAGGCATAGGCACCGACGGTCAACACCATCAGCAGGGCCATGACCACCACACGCGACCGCGAAAAGGCGGCGTCAATCAGGCTGTTCATGGTTTTACCTCTGCGGGCGAGGGGATGACGGTTTCACCTTTCCCGACATAGCCCTGACCGACCGTAATCACATCGACAGTTTCGGGCAGGCCCGTGACCCAGATGCCGTCGATCTGCGCGCGCACAACTTCGATCGGGAAAAATTCGACCACGTCCGCATCGTTCACTGTCTTTATTCCCAAGGTGCCTTCGGTATCGAGCGACACGATGGAGGGCGACAGGAAATGTGCGGTGGCTTCACCCGTGGGGATGATCACCTCGGCGGAGATACCGGCAGGGATCGCGCCATCGTCGTTGGCGACCTCGACTTCCGCCAGAAATGTGCGGGTCTCGGAAGCTGCCGAGGTGCCCACGAAAGCGACGGTGCCCTCGCGCTCTTCTCCGGTGATGAATTTGACGGTTGCGGGTTGTCCGACCGCAATGCGGGTGAGCGATTGTTGCGGCACCTGAATGGCCACAGTCAGTGGCGTGATATCGACAAGCCGTCCCACCTCGGTGCCGGTGGCGACATATTCGCCCGCATCCAGATCAAGTGTTTCGATGCGTCCTGCAAAGGGGGCCGTGATCGTCAATGCCTGGGCGTCCTGTGCAACGGCAGTTATTCTTGCCTGTGCAGCGGCAAGGGCAGCACGGGCAAGCGCCACACGGTCGGCGGTGGCGACACCGCGTTCCAGCAATTGCTCGGCGTTGTCAAATTCACGCTGGACGCGGGCCAGCTCGGATGCGGCCTCATTGGCGTCGGCCTCATTGTTGGTCGGATCAAAGCGCGCGATGACGGCGCCCGCCGCGACGTCCTGACCTTTGGACACCAGAACCTCGGCAATATCGCCAGACGTTTCCGCGCGCAGCATCGTGTCGCGGTCGGGCAATGCCTGACCCTCGGCCTGATAAAACTGGGTCACAGTTTCGGCTTTTGACGTGGTGACCGCGACGGCCACGGGTTTCGGGTCTTCGCGTGTGGCCACAGGGGCCGCATCGTCGGAGGGCAGGATAAAACCGCTGCCCATCCATGCGACGATGGCAATCACAAGGGCACCTGCAATCCAGCTTGAGCGCGACGCGCCTTTGTCGGAGGTAAAGGTCAACTCCTGGGGCGTTTTGTCTGGCGTGACTGCGGGGGCCCCAACTGGGGGATTTGTCTTGTTATCCTTGGTCCGGGCCTTGGTCCGCGCGGGAGATTCTGCATCCGGTTTTGGATTATCAAGTGTCATCGTTTTATTCCTTCGGGGCGACGTGCGGCGGCCCCGTCATTTAAAATGGGATTTGTATCCAGTTTTTCCAGTGCCACGGCAATCGCTGATTCCAATGCCGCATAAAAGTCCGCATAGGCGTTCAGACGGGCGACCGCATCCGAATGGGGCGGTAAATTGTCGATGGTGCCGGCAATTTCCTGATGTGTGGATCTGGTCCGTTTCTGGATGCCTTCGAGCATTGTGGCATAGGGGTTCGGGGCCAGTTGAAAGTAATCCTGCCGCTCGCCGGGTTTTGTCATGCGGCGCACAAGTCCGCGTTCCTGCAACAGACGCACACTGGTGCTGATGCTGGCGCGGCTGACATGCAAACGGCGGGCAAGTTCGCCAAACGACACCATGTCGCCGTCAAAAATCAACATCCCGAAAATCCGGCCCGCAATGCGCGGCAGCCCCTCGGCCTGAGAGATCAGTCCGTTTTTCTCGATAAAATCGCTGCGGGTGGCATCAAATGAGGGGGCGGTCGACATCGGGCACTCCTGTTGGTGAGTGCCATATGGGGTAAGGGGAGGGTGGCGTCAAGTTTGTTCAGTTGTGACTGAACGTAATGGTTTGGGCGAATGCAGGCGGTTGATTTGAGCTTTTGCGGGAGGGCGATGCGAAAGGCTATGAGAATAAGCAGCGATGATGCTCATTTCACAACCCCGACAAGAAAGCGGCGCCCGGTGTCCCGGACGCCGCCCTTCTTTTCAAACGCGCAGATTATTCGGCAGGCTGGGCCGCTCTGGCACCCGCAGGCATGCCCGCCGCATCACGGCGGCCGTCATTGTACATCGCTTTGATCAGCGAAATCACCATGCCTACCATGATGATGGTAAACGGCAATGCCCCGATGATCATCGCATTTTGCAGGGCTGACAATCCGCCCCCGCCCGCAAGCAGTAGTGTGCCGATCACCAGTGTCAGGATCACACCCCAGATGATGCGGTGCTTGACGCCGGTTTCCTCGGCACCACCGGACATGATGGTGTTCATCACCAGGATGCCAGAGTCAGCCGAGGTCACAAGGAACGTCATGATCAACACAACACACATGATGATCATCGCCTGAAGCAATCCGCCCGACATCATCTGTTCCAGTGTCACAAACAGCTTGGCCGAATTTGACGCACCGACGATGGCGGCCTTGGCGGCCTCGTCGTTCATCGCCAGATCAATCGCTGTGCCGCCCAGAATGGTCATCCATGCGAAACAGACCAGAGACGGTGCAATGACCGCGCCCAGCACGAACTCACGCACCGAGCGACCCTTTGAGATGCGCGCAAGGAACAGACCCACGAAGGGCGAGAACGCGATCCACCACGCCCAGTAGAACGTGGTCCAGGCGGCTTGCCATGCGAACAGACGCCCTTCGGTGCCAGCGGCATAGGCTGCGGCAATCTCGGCCTCCGGCAAGGCTTTGGCCGCTTCGGGCAATGCGTCGGTGAACCCTGCAAGGCTGCCCCACGGATTTGTCGCACCGGAGAACACCGCCGCCATGTCGTCTGCGCCCAATGCCTGCACGGCAGCGGGGGCGTTTGCGGTAAACGCGCCGGCATCAACCGGGCTGAACGCCGTAAAGCTGATCGAGACGAAGTTGATCAGGTAATCCACCAGTGCGGTCGCATAGGTTGTCATGGCGAACATGAACGATCCGAAGATCACGAAGGTCAGCAGCAGGATAAGCGACAACACCAGATTGATGTTCGACAGCCATTTTACGCCCCGGCCCACACCCGATACCGCCGACAGGATCGACAGCCCCATGATGCAGACAAGTGCAACAATCAGGCCGGTCTTGGTGGCAGCAGGTGTATCGCCGGTGGTGTCCATCAACCATGATGCACCGGTGATTGCGTAAACGCCGTCAACCAGTTGGCTGACCCCGAAACCGATCGTCACGGACACACCCAGGATAGTGGCCACCACGCCCAGAACGTCGATGATATGACCCAAGGGGCCGTTGACATGTTTGCCCAAAATCGGCGTCAGCGCTGTGCGGATCGTCAGCGGCATACCCCGTGTATAGGCGTAATAAGCCAGCGACAGGCCCGTCACCACATAGATCGCCCAGGCGTGAAAGCCGTAATGCGCGAATGTATAGCGGTAGGCAGATTGCAGGGCTTCTTCGGTGTTCGGGGCGATGTCGGACGACAAGATAACGGGGTTCGACCCCCAAAGGCCCAGCGGCTCGGCAGTGGCAAAGGTCATCAGGCCCACACCCAAGCCCGCACCGAACATCATCGAGAACCACGAGAAGTTGCTGAATTCGGGCGCTTGGCCCGGTGTGCCCAGCACGCGCTTGCCCGTCGACGGGATGATCGCGATGATGAACAGGAAGAACGCGAACATCCCGACTGAGAGAATATAAAAGGTGTTAAAGCTCAACAGTAAAGTGGTGTTGACCTGTGCGAGCATGGCACCCGCGTTTGCAGGAAATACCAGTGCCCAGAGCACCAGCAAAACCATGCTGACTTTCGATATGAGCGCGATGGGAAGGCTGTAGCCTTCATAAAAGCCGTCATCTTGGGTGTTGATGTCCAGCTCCGTAAATGGAGGTTTGACTGACATTGTGTTTACGTCCCTATTTGTATGGCCAATTGGTTGGTCTCATTCTGGCTTGGTCGTTCTGTGCGACCTCGTGATCTGATCACAGCATCCGAAAAACGCGATATGCCTGAACCGAAGTTTGCATACCGAAATTGCGCGACACTATTCACAGTGGTGTGACCCTAATCGTTTCAATGGCTGTGCTTGGATAAAAAGCGACACCAGCGGGCATAAAGCGACGCAAAGAACTAAAGTGAGCCGGTGATGCGGGTACTGCCGATGAACATTGTCAGCCCGGTTTCCGGGCAAAACAGGCAGTTTTTTCTTGATCCACGCATCAATGAAGGTCACTAATTGTGCCAATCTAAAACAGGGACAACTAAATATGGCACTTAAACCTCCTCTCTCCGATCTGCCGATCAAAACGGCAGAGGTGGGATTTTATCGTGGCTTCAGCGTGAATGTGACGGTGATCAGCAAGATCATCATCAGCGCGCTTGTGGTCTGGTGTATCTTCTGGCCCACGCAAGCGGGTGGCGTTCTGGGCGCGTGGAACAGCATTATCCTTGCCAATTTTGCCGCATGGTACATCTGGGTCGTGGCCGGATTTGTCGTTGTGTGTCTGGGCTTGGCGATCTGGCCCGCTGCGGGCCGTCTCAATCTGGGCGGTGAAGGCGAAACGCCCGAGTTTACCAATTTTTCGTGGTTCTCGATGATGTTTGGTGCCGGTATCGGTGTCGGGATGTTGACATGGGCGGTTGCCGAACCGGTGTCGCATTTCGGCTCGAACCCTGAAACAATCATGGGCCTGACCACGGGCGGCGATGCAGACAATGTACGGATGGCATACAAATGGTCGTTCCTGCATTGGGGGTTTAGTGCATGGGCCTGTTACGCGATTGCGGGCCTGTCGCTGGCGTTTTTCAGCTATCGTCGCGGGTTGCCGTTGACGATCCGGTCTGGCCTTACGCCGCTGTTCGGCAAGGCGCTTTCGGGTCCGTTGGGCCATGTGATTGATATTGTCGCGGTTGTCGCAACCATTCTGGGTGTGGCACAGACACTGGGCTTTGGCGTTGACCAGTTCGTAGCGGGCCTGACCCGTATCGGATTTGGCGGGCTGGTAGACGGCGAGGGCGCTGCAACCAACTTTGGCATTGTCATTGCGCTGATTATTATCATGGGCGCGTCTACACTTTCGGCGCTGTCGGGTGTGGGCAAAGGCATCAAATGGCTGTCCAACATCAACATGGTCCTGTCGATCATCCTGTTGGGCTTTTTCATCCTCTTCGGGGCCACCTGGTTTGGCGCGCAGGCGATGTTTATCGGTCTGTGGGATTATGTTCTGGCCTTGCCGGAAATGAGCCTCAATGTCTTCAGATCAGACGGTGTTGACGGGTCCGAGGCGTTCAAACTGGCGCAATGGCAGGGCTGGTGGCCTGTGTTCTACTGGGCTTGGTGGATCGCATTTGCCCCTTTTGTGGGTCTGTTCCTTGCGCGTATCTCGCGCGGGCGCACGATCCGTGAATTTGTGCTGGGCGCGTTGATCGTTCCGGCGCTGATGTGCTTTGTCTGGTTCGCATGGGCCGGTGGTACAGCGATTGATCTGGAACTGAACGGCAATGCGAATGGCGTCATTTTTGATGCGGCCAATGGTGACAAAATATTTGCCATGACCGACTTCATGCTGGCCCCGATTTCCGAGGCGTTGTCATGGGTGATGTCCTTGCTGATCGTGGTGTTGCTGATGACCTTCCTTGTGACGTCGGCTGACTCGGCTGTTTTGATCGTGAACACGATCAACGCGGCGGGCGACGAGGGACCAAAGGCGCGTCCGCATATCCTGTTCTGGGGTGCGGCGCTGGCGCTGGTGGTTGGCGGATTGCTGATGTCCGGCGGAACAGGTGCGATCCAGACCGCAATGGTGATCGGCGCGCTGCCGTTTTCCATTGTGATGGTGCTGATGGCAATCTCGCTGGTCAAAGCGATCTTTAACGACGGGCGCCGCGAGGCGGCAGGCATCACGTCCGTGACTGTTGATGATGTACCATCGGCAGTACCTGCCGAATAAAACGACGATTGCCTGAAAATTCAAAGGCTCCGGTGCTTGCGCATCGGGGCCTTTTTCGTACAGTCATCGCATGACATTAGATACCGCATGGGTGCGTGCCCAATTCCCCGCTTTTGCCGAGCCGTCGCTGCGCGGTCAGGCCTTCTTTGAAAACGCCGGCGGGTCTTATACCTGCAAGCCGGTCATCGACCGGTTGTTCCGGTTCTATACCCAGCGCAAAGTGCAGCCCTATGCGCCGTATGAGGCCAGTAGCCTTGGCGGTGCCGAGATGGACGAGGCCCGCACGCGGATGGCCGCGATTTTGGGGGTCGAGAGCGACGAGTTAAGCTTTGGCCCGTCCACCACGCAGAACACCTATGTGCTGGCGCAAGCGTTTGGCCAGATGATGGAGGCAGGTGAGGCGATCATTGTCACCAATCAGGACCACGAGGCCAATACCGGACCGTGGCGGCGTCTGGCGGACCGTGGAATCGAGGTGCGTGAATGGTGCATTGATCCCGACACCGGACATCTGGATACCAACGACCTTGAGAACCTGCTGGATGAAAAAGTAAGGCTCGTGTGTTTTCCACATTGCTCGAACGTGGTGGGGCAGGTCAATCCGGTCACCGAGATTACAGCATTGGCCCATGCGGCAGGCGCGTTTGTCTGCGTCGATGGCGTATCCTATGCGCCGCACGGGTTTACGGACGTAGGCGCGCTCGGGCCGGATATTTACCTGTTCTCGGCCTATAAAACTTTCGGTCCGCATCAAGGGTTGATGGTCATCCGCCGCGCGCTCGGGAAATTGCTGCCCAATCAGGGGCATGTGTTCAACGGCGACACGCTGTATAAACGCTTTACCCCCGCAGGGCCGGATCATGCCCAGATTGCCGCCTGCGCCGGAATGGCCGATTATATCGACGCGTTCTACAGGCATCATGTCGGTGGCGATGCGGATGCAGCAGGCCGTGGTGCCGCCGTGCACAACCTGATGCGTGCGCATGAGACCGAGTTGCTGCAACCGCTGCTTGACGGTGTGAAATCACGCAATTCGGTGCGCCTGATCGGGCCATCCGTTGCAACCGACCGCGCGCCTACAGTGGCGCTGGCGCTGAACCGTCCGGGCGAAGACGTGGCGCGGGATCTGGTCAAACATGGCATCATGGCAGGCGGTGGCGATTTCTATGCAGGCCGCGCTTTAACAGCGATGGGCGTCGACGCCGCAAAGGGCGTTTTGCGCCTGAGTTTCACACATTACACCACCCGCGCCGAGGTGGATCAGCTTTTGACCGCTCTTGATGACGTGTTGTGAAAAAGATATTTTGTGAAACCAATGTCTTGATTGATGCGTGTCTGCCCTAGATCGTAACAGACATGAGCAGGGAGGCACAGGATATGGATGATACCAAACCCATCATTATGTGGTTCCGCCGAGATTTACGGTTAAGCGACCATGCAGCGTTGAGTGCGGCCTGCGAGACGGGGCGGCCTGTGATCCCTGTATTCATCCATGACGGTTTGGTCGAACAGCTTGGTGCGGCGCCGAAATGGCGGCTTGGTCTGGGACTTGGCGCACTTGGGCAAACACTGGCGGACAAGGGCAGCAGATTGATCCTGCGCCGGTCGGGCAGGGCGCTGAAAGCGTTGCGGAAGTTGATAGAGCAGACAGGGGCAACGTCGGTCTATTGGTCGCGACTGTATGATCCAGAAGCCACATCGCGCGATACGTCCATCAAAGAGGCACTCAAGACAGACGGGATCGAGGCGCGGTCATTTGGCGGCCATCTGATGTTCGAGCCATGGACCGTCGAGACCAAAACAGGCGGGTTTTACAAGGTCTATACCCCGTTCTGGAATTCTGTGAAAAATACCGGCGTCGATGCGCCACGCACCACGCCGCGCGACATTGCAGCCCCTGAAAGCTGGCCGGACAGCGATGATCTGGCCGATTGGCAGATGGGTGCCGAAATGAACCGCGGGGCCGATGTGGTGCTGACTTTTGCGCTGGTGGGCGAACAGGCGGCGCAGGGGCGTCTGGGCCATTTCATTTCCGAACTGGTGGCGGATTACGGTGATAACCGCGACATCCCGAGTGTCGATGGGACATCCGCCTTGTCCGAAAACCTCGCATTGGGCGAAATCAGCCCGCATCAATGCTGGCACGCAGGGCAACGCGCGATGCATGATGGCAAACGCGGTGCTGAAACATACCTCAAAGAATTGGTCTGGCGCGAGTTCGCCTATCATCTGATGCACCACACGCCCCATATGCTGGACAGCAGCTGGCGCGAGGAATGGGACGCATTCCCGTGGAAAACCGACAGCGAGAGCGACGACGTGATAGCATGGAAGCAGGGCCGCACAGGTATCGTGTTTGTTGATGCTGCGATGCGCGAACTCTATGTAACAGGCCGGATGCACAACCGTGCGCGGATGATTGTCGCCAGCTATCTGACCAAACATCTGATGACGCATTGGAAGGTCGGTCAAAAGTGGTTCGAGGAATGTCTGATTGACTGGGATCCCGCGAGCAACGCAATGGGCTGGCAATGGGCGGCAGGATCGGGGCCGGATGCGTCACCGTATTTCCGGGTCTTCAACCCTGACACCCAGCTTGATAAATTCGACAAACACCGCGATTATGCCAGCCGCTGGATCGCCGAGGGTCGCGCCAATCCGCATGACGATGCGCTGGCTTTTTTCGATGCGATCCCGAGCAGTTGGGGTCTGTCGCCGGATGATACCTATCCGGAATCGCCGATTGTGGCGCTGGATGTGGGGCGGACACGCGCGCTTGACGCCTATAAGGATCGTGGATTTTGAAAAACTTTGACACCACAAAACCGGGCGAGATTTTACCGGTAGATGCTGCGCCGCACCAAGAGCCGGCACACCAAGAGCCGGCGCACCAAGAGCCGGCGCACCAAGAGCCGGCACACCAAGAGGATGTGAGCATGATTTTAACCAGTACCGAAGGGCAGCAGAACCTGCCGCGCTATTTTACCCGCGTCTATGCGATGGCGACCGCGATGAACTATGGGCGGTGTGATTTTGTGCTGCCCGATGGCCGCCGGTTTCGCGCGGAAGGGGCCAAGCCCGGACCGGTTGCGGAAATACACATCCACAGCAATGACCTGTTTGCCCGTCTGATCCGCGAGGGCGATCTGGGATTTTGTGACGCCTATCTTGATGCGGAATGGTCCACGCCCGATTTGCAGGCCTTTATGGATCTTGTGCATGCCGATAATGAAGACATCTATGACGGTTTTCCGGGCATGGGCCTGTTGCGGATGTTCGAACAGTTCCGGTTCTGGTTGCAACGCAACCATAAATCGCAGGCCCGCAAGAACATCAGCAAGCATTACGATCTGGGCAATGATTTCTATGGCCTTTGGCTGGATGATACGATGACCTATTCCTCCGCCCTGTTCGAGGATGGCGCACAGCAGTCATTGGAATCGGCGCAGACTGCCAAATATGCCTCGATGGTGGACCAGATGGGCGTGCAGCCCGGTGATCATGTGCTCGAGATTGGCTGCGGCTGGGGCGGGTTTGCGGAATACGCGGCCAAGGAGCGGGGCTTGCGTGTTACAGGCCTGACGATCAGTCGCGAACAGTTCACCTATGCCAAGGACCGCATTGAAAAGGCGGGCCTGTCGGATATGGTCGATTTCAAACTGCAAGACTACCGCGACGAGCGTGGCAGCTATGACGGGATCGCCAGTATCGAGATGTTCGAGGCGGTGGGCGAAAAGTACTGGCCGGTGTATTTCGAGACTGTGCGCGCGCGTCTGAAACCCGGCAAGGCCGCGACCTTGCAGATCATCACCGTCGATCACCGCCGTTGGGATGTCTATAAGCGCGGTGTGGATTTCATCCAGAAATACATCTTTCCGGGTGGCATGTTGCCCAGCCCCAAGGTGCTGCGCGAGCAGGTCGAGAAATCGGGTCTGGTTGTCGATACTTCGATCGAGTTCGGCAAAAGCTATGACATCACGCTGCGCCGCTGGCACGAGACGTTCAACGAAAAATGGGACCAGATCGCCACGATGGGCTTTGACGATCGGTTCCGGCGCATGTGGAATTTTTACCTCACTTCTTGCGCTGCGACATTTGACAGTGGAAATTGCGATGTAACGCAGATTACGGTACGGCGACCCATCTAAGGATGGCCGCAACCGTAAAAGGAACCTGTCCATGCCCACAGCCGCGCGTCTGGTGGCCGCCATCTGTCTGGCGATTGTCGCTTTCATTGTGTCGGGCATGATCATGCCCTTGATGCCGGACAGCACCGATTTTGGTTATTTTGTGCCGGTAAACGTGATGTTGGGCATCCTTGCGGGCTGGATCATCATGGGCCCGCGTGCCGGACGCGGAACAACGGCAGCGATCAACAACGGCCTGACAGGTGTGCTGGTGCTGGTACTTTGGGGCCTTGGCGTTCAGGCCGGTTACGAGATGTTCCGCCTTGCGATGAAGTTTCGCTATGATGGCCCGATGGAGGCGATTGTCGCGATTTTCCGCATTGGGGCGGAATTTGGTGTTATGATCGCGACGGCACCGATCCTGACTTTCCTGATCGTTTCAGCGGTGATCAGTGGATTGGTTGTTGAATTTGCCGGTACGCGCTGGCGCTGAGGTATGAAAAATCTGTTCTTTTACGGCACGTTGCAGCATATTCCCTTGCTGGAAATCGTGCTGGGGCGCACCGCCGAAACCCTTGATGCCACGCCGGCGCGCTTGCCCGGATATCTGGTGTCATCGGTGGCCGAGGGGCCGTTTCCGATGATTGCGGCCTCTGCGGATGGCGTCGCACACGGGATTGTCCTGCGCGGTTTCAGCAACGCGGATGTCGCCAGACTGGACTTTTACGAGGGCAGTTTTGCCTATGATCTGGTGCAGGTCGAACTTGAGGGCGGCACGCTGGCTGAGGTTTATATCCCGCAGGCGGGGCTGTGGACGCCGGATGGTGCATGGTCGCTGACCGACTGGCAGGAACACTGGGGCGCGTTGTCGTGCCATGCCGCGCGCGAGGTGATGGGGTACGAAGGGGTCAAGACCCGCGATCAGGTCGCCGCGATGTTCCCGATGATCCGCAAACGGGCGGCATCAAAGGTCAACGCCGCACGATCAAGTCACGGGGCGGGCACATTGCAGGGCAAGGTCGAGGTTTTGACCGCCAAGCGCAGCTATGCGCATTTTTATGCGCTCGATGACATGCAGATACGTCATGAACGCTTTGACGGCAGCTTAACGCCGCCTTTGGACCGTGCGGTGTTTATTGCCGCCGATGCCGCGATCCTGTTGCCCTATGACCCGGTGCGCGACTGCGTGTTGCTGGTCGAGCAAATCCGTATGGGGCCACTGGCGCGGGGTGACAGATCGGTCTGGCAGCTTGAGCCTGTTGCAGGGCATATTGATCCGGGCGAGACACCCGAACAAGCGGTGCGCCGCGAGGCGCTAGAGGAAGCGGGGCTGGTTGTGTCTGCGCTCGAAAAGGTCGCGGAGGTTTATGCCTCGCCCGGTAATTCGACCGAATTTTACTACGTCTTTGTCGGGCTGGCCGATCTGCCGGACGGTGTGGCAGGTACAGGCGGCTTGGAAAGCGAAGCCGAGGATATCCGCGCGCATGTGATCGGCTTTGATGATCTGATGCACAGGGTCACCACCTTTGATGCGGTCAACGCGCCGTTGGTTCTGGCCGCCTATTGGCTGGCACACAACCGCGCGAGACTGCGGGCGGGACGAGCGTGAAGGCTTGAGGTTGAGCGGGCCTGCGGATACACCCATAGCAACTTGAATTGGAGGCATCCATGCACGTCGCAAATGATCTGGCACAGGCCATCGGCAACACACCACTCATCCGGCTGAAAAAAGCCAGTGAGCAAACCGGCTGCGAGATCTACGGCAAGGCCGAATTCATGAACCCCGGCCAGTCGGTCAAGGACCGCGCGGCGTTGTTTATCATCCGCGATGCGATTGCCAATGGCACACTGAAACCCGGTGGCACGATTGTCGAAGGGACCGCCGGAAACACCGGAATCGGTCTGGCACTGGTCGGTGCGTCGATGGGCTTCAAGACGGTGATTGTCATTCCCGAAACGCAGTCTCAGGAAAAGAAAGATATGCTGCGGCTGGCGGGCGCGGAACTGGTGCAGGTGCCAGCGGCCCCCTACCGCAACCCCAACAACTTTGTGCGCTATTCCGAGCGGCTGGCGGCAGAGCTGGCGCGCACCACCGACGGGGGCGTGATCTGGGCCAACCAGTTCGACAACATCGCCAACCGTCAGGCGCATATCGAGATGACGGGGCCTGAGATTTGGGCGCAGACCGACGGCAAGGTTGACGGCTTTTGCTGTGCTGTGGGGTCTGGCGGTACACTTGCCGGTGTGGCGATGGCGCTACAGCCAAAAGGTGTCAAGATCGGGCTGGCCGATCCCGATGGTGCGGCATTGCACAGCTATTACACCACGGGCGAATTGGCATCCGAGGGCGGCTCGATTGCCGAGGGCATCGGACAGGTCCGTATCACCAAGAACCTTGAGGGGTTCACGCCGGATTTCAGCTATAACATACATGATACCGACGCGTTACCGATTGTGTTCGACCTGTTGCAGCACGAGGGTCTGTGCCTTGGTGCATCGTCGGGTGTGAATGTCGCGGGTGCCATGCGTATGGCGCGCGACATGGGGCCGGGACATACGATTGTCACCATTCTGTGCGATTTTGGCACGCGCTATCAATCTAAGTTGTTCAACCCTGAATTCCTGACCGAAAAGGGGCTGCCGACACCAAGCTGGCTTGACCGCGCACCCGCCTCGATCCCCGGTGTGTTCGAAGACGTATGAGACCTGTGTTGATGCGCCTGATTGCAGCGATTGGTCTTGTCCTTTGGTTGATGACGGCCGCTGCGGCGCAAACTGACTTTGCTGTTGATTTTGAACGCTGGGAATCCCTTGCCAGCAATGCCGAAAAACTGGTCGATGATCAGGGTGCGGATCAAGAAACCTTTGACGCGATGCGCCAGAGCATTTCGACATACCGCGAAGAATTCAACGCGGCCCGCAGTCTGAATGCAAACCGCATTGATGTGTTGCGCAAACAGATCGAGGCACTTGGTGCACCGCCAGAGGGCGAGGGGGCCGAACCCGAACCACCCGAGGTTGCCGCCCAGCGGGAAGAAATGAACGCACAGCTCAATACGCTGCTGGCCCCTGTGCAGCGCGCGGATGCCGCTTATGTGCGTGCCGATGCCTTGATTGGCGAGATCGACACCATCCTGCGCGAACGCCAGACTGAAAAACTGCTCTCGATCAGCCCGTCGCCGCTGAACCCTGCGAACTGGACCATCGCGCTTAAGGACACCTTGCGTGCGTTCCGGGGCATTGCGGCTGAAACGCGGCGCGCCATCCGCATTCAGACACCCGAAGAACGCCGCGCGTCCCTGCCCAATGCGATCCTGCTTCTGGCGCTTTCGGCGGTGTTGATCCTGCGGGGCAGGCGGTGGGCCACGATGATTGTAAACCGCTTGCGTATTCATCAGGCGCGCGGGCTTGGCATCTGGCGTTTTGTCGTCTCGCTGATGCGGGTTTTGCTGCCCTATCTGGGGCTGGTCGCATTGACCTCAGCCGGGCTGACATCGGGTCTGCTGGGCACACGCGGAGAGCAGGTTTTGTCGCTGTTGCCGATTGTCGGCGGCTTTGTGCTGGGGTTTCGCTGGGTTTCGGAGCGGGTGTTTTCGCGCGACGATGACGAAGCGCTATTGGCGTTTTCGCAAGATCAACGCAAGCGCGCACGGTTTCACATCACCGTGCTGACGGTCATGATCGTGATTGAGGTCTGTCTGCGCGAGACCGTCAATCTGGCGCGGCCAAATCCGGCAACAGAGCCGCTGGTTGCAGGCCCGTTCCTGTTCGTGATCAGCCTGTCGCTGTTCAAGCTGGGACAGATTTTACGCAGTTATGTGGACCACAGGTCCGATGCGGCGCCAGGCGCAGAGCACCGCCTGTCGACACTTGCGCGCGTTCTGCGGTGGCTGGGAACAGGGGCCATTGTGGTGTCCGTCGCGGCACCGATCCTGTGGGTTGTTGGCTTTTTCAACGCTGCCGACGTCATCCAGGGCCCCTATGTGATGACCCTTGCGCTTTTGGGTCTGGTCATGGCCCTGCAACGGTTTTCGGCAGATGTGTACGGCGCGATAACAGGACAGGGCGAACAGGCCCGCGATGCGCTGATGCCGGTGCTGTTCGGTCTCGTGCTTGTGCTGCTGGCGCTGCCGCTGCTTGCCTTGGTCTGGGGGATGCGCCTGACCGATCTGAGCGAGCTTTGGACGGCGTTTGGCCGTGGCTTTACCATCGGGGACAGCCAGATATCGCCGTCCGATTTTCTGACTTTCGCATTCATCTTTGTGGCGGGATATACCCTGACCCGGCTGGTGCAAAGCGCCCTGCGCAGCAACGTCCTGCCAAAGACCAAAATTGATATCGGCGGGCAGAACGCGATTGTCTCGGGGCTGGGCTATGTCGGTATTTTCCTTGCTGCACTGGCAGCCATCACCGGTGCCGGTCTCGATCTGTCGTCGCTGGCGATTGTTGCGGGTGCCTTGTCGGTGGGTATCGGTTTTGGCCTGCAGAACATTGTCAGCAACTTTGTGTCCGGCATCATTTTGCTGATTGAACGCCCGATTTCGCAAGGTGACTGGATCGAGGTCGGTGGCCAGATGGGCTATGTGCGCGACATCTCTGTGCGCTCGACCCGGATCGAGACATTTGACCGTACCGATGTGATTGTGCCCAACGCCGATCTGGTCAGTGGCACGGTCACCAACTTTACCCGCGGCAACACGGTTGGCCGCGCGATTGTGAAAGTGGGCGTGGCATACGGCACCGATACGCGGCTGGTTGATAAAATCCTGCGCGAGATTGCCGAGGCCCAGCCGATGGCGCTGGCCGCCCCGCCGCCCGTTATCTTGTTCGTCAATTTCGGCGCGGATGCGCTGGAATTTGAAGTGCGGATGATGCTGCGGGACGTGAACTGGATGATGATGGTCAAAAATGATGTGAACCATGCCATTGCAGAGCGCTTTGCGCTCGAGAAGATCGAGATCCCCTTTGCCCAGCGTGATCTTTGGATCCGCAACCCCGAGGCGCTGACAGGGGGCTTGCCGCTTAAGGCGACACAAACGCCCAAAGAGGAGCCCTCATCATGACCACACTCTTGTTTCGCGATGATGCCTATCTGCGCAGTGCCAAAGCACAGGTGGCAGCCCATACCGCAGAGGGCGGCGTGGTGTTGGATAAAACGGTTTTTTACCCCACAGGCGGCGGGCAACCCGGCGATTTAGGTTGGCTTGAATGGGATGGCAAACGACTGACCGTTGCCACGGCCGTCAAAGGCGAGCGGGACGCAGCGGTGCTGGTCCCGTCCGAGCCCGCAGCCTTGCCACCCGTCGGCGCGCATGTGGTGCAGGTGCTGGACTGGGACCGCAGGTATAGACACATGCGTGTGCATACGGCGCTGCATCTGTTGTCCGTGGTAATCCCGTTCGGTGTGACCGGCGGACAGATTTCAGCCAGCCACGGCCGGCTTGATTTTGACATGCCCGACGCGCCACAAGACCGCGATGCAATCGAGGCGGCGTTGAATGAGTATGTCGAAATGGACGCGCGGGTCAGCGATGGCTGGATCACTGCCGATGAACTTGCCGCCGCCCCGCATCTGGTCAAGACGATGGCCGTGCAGCCACCCAAAGGTGCCGGTGACATCAGGCTGGTGCGCATCGGCGAGGAACAGAACTGGATCGACCTGCAACCTTGCGGCGGCACCCATGTGGCCCGCACAGGCGAAATCGGCGCGCTGCGATTGGGCAAGATCGAGAAAAAAGGCAAGGTGAACAGACGGGTTTATCTGCATTTGGACAGCTAGAGCCTTGCCGGAGCCACAGCTGCCGATTTCCCCCTTGCAACTTGCCACGCCCCCACGCTAAACCCCGCCCCACGGACAGGTGGCCGAGTGGTCGAAGGCGCACGCCTGGAAAGTGTGTAGGCGGGAGACCGTCTCCAGGGTTCGAATCCCTGTCTGTCCGCCATTTGCCCCTACGTGACAAAGCCTCGGGATGGCAAAGCTGCGATCCTACGGTCCTGCGATGAAGAAAATCGGCAATGCCGACAAGCAAAAAGCTGGCCGTTGGCTGAAAAATCGCGCCGAGAAGTCCCACCTTTCGTTTCGACGACGGGAGCGCGCGGCGGTAAACTGAGACCGGTTCGAAATTGTCTGACGCCACCAACTTGCGAGATCATCCACTTAGGGGTGACGACGTAAGTCCGGTTTCTGCTGTCGCTTCGGCGTGTGAAGCATCTCTGGCACGGGCGCGGCATCGAAATCAGTGATGAAACTGTTCGATTTTGGAGGAACCGCGCTGGCCCAACATGCGTCGTCGAAATCCTCTAAAAACGGGTATAGCAAATCAACAGTATCCGTTTCCTACTAGACGGCGATCAAGCGTGCTTCCAGCAAGGAAGCTGCTCGGTCGAACGTTTGTCTTACACGTGTTGTTTTGCTTGAAACCGGGCGAAATGGACGACCCATTGTGATAGATATCTCCATTTGGCGGTTGGCGGTACGTAGCGGCTCAGATTTTTTGAGATAATCGGCCAGGCGATGCTCCATTTGAACCCAAGCGTCGAACATGTCCTCTGTGGCGATGCACGTAAAACTTCCCGATCCGGTGTAAGCGGTCAGAAGCCTCTTATCGGCGGCTACTGCTGAAATTGCGTTTGCCACTTCGCCAACTACCAGAATTAATTCTTGGCTAGACAAAGTATCAAAAAGGGATTCGAACCGATTAATTTTAAGCGCGAAAACAGAGCTCTTTTCAATGCGGGCGCGCGACAATTGTAACAGATAATTGCCCAGTGAGAACGGATCAGTATGCTGGTTAATCCCGAATATCCGCACTGAATCTTCGATGTTGAAGCCCTGCATTTGATATGTGTCAGACAGGGGTCTTGTCGGCGAATAATCCGTAAAAACGCGATGGCTTTCCCGCATCATTCTTTCGGCGACCTGGATGCGATAGCCTATGCCCTTAATGTCGAAAGGCTTGGTAATATAGTCATTTGCACCTGCCGCGAATGCGCTTTCGATTGTGTCGACATCAACCTTTGCTGTCAGCATGATGATAGGCGTGCTGCGGTAGGCTGGCATTTTCCTGACTTTTTCACACAGACAAACACCATCCATTTCCGGCATTGCGATATCCAGGATCAGAATGTCAAAAGCGTCTTCAGCTCTTGAGAGGATATCAAGCGCACCCGCACCGGATGCCACAACTTCGACATGATGGTGATCTTCCTGCCGCAAGACCAACTGTAACAAGTCCAGAATAACGGGATCGTCATCTACAAGCAAAATCTTCATCTTTTTCCCCTGACTTAATCATCATGTGCTTTTGACCTGCGGCTTTTCTTCCACCATAGGTTACATGAACACTTCCCTGCAATCAGGGCATTTTTGTGAAATTTTTATTACTTTTCCGTGCATATTATTTTTTCCGGCACGACCAATAGAGTGAGAAACCCTCTGAAATGGATCAATCAAAACAGAAAATTTGACTTGCCTCTGCGGTCAGTTGGGCTTGGCATATGGGGCAGCTTCACTGGCCATATCCACACCTCATCAAATTCGTCTGACAGCACCTTTCGCGCGTCAACGGATGTCTGAGGGCCCACCAATCAGCTTCGCAATCAGCGCACGCGTCGACGTCAGCGCCGCCTGGCGGGTCTTGCGACCAGGGTGGAGGTGTATGTTTTGCCAAAAACCATCGGTCAGCGTGTCAATCCATTCTGCGATACTGGCAACTTCTTCGGGCGTGGCACCGGGCAGGACACCGGCGCAGATATCGCGGATTGAGGCACCGCGGTCTTCGTCGAACTGGCGCGAGATTTCTGCGTATTGTGGCGTGAATTTCTGTTCTCCCCAGAAGGCAAACCAGATTGACAGCGCTTCGGGGGAACAGACTTCGGGGGCAAAATCGGCCTCGATCAGCGCGGATAAGCGGTCCTTGGGGTCCGGTCCGGCGCGGTCCAATGCCGCGCGCCAATTGTCTGCATAGGCCTGATACTGCGCGCGCAAGGTCTCGGTCAGCAACCCGTTCTTGGACTTGAAATAGAACACGGCAACGCCTTGGCTCAGCCCGGCCTCGGCGGCAACTGTCGCCAGCGTCGTCTTGGCCAGACCGTGTTGCATCACCGAACGCCGCGCCGCCTCCAGCAGTTGCCGTCGGCGTTTGTCTGCGTTGTCCTTGCGTTCTTTGCGGGGTTTTTCGATCAACCTAAGTCCTCCATCATCGGGGGTCTTTTTCCACAAATAGCCCGTGTTGTCATGCGGGATATTTTTGTTTGAGCGCTCAATAAAACTTTACGCGGTTTCGTAGGTGCGGTAGCGTCTTTTCAGGTGGCAGGGAGAGCGGACCATGAGCAATGGCACTTATGACGCAATCATCGTGGGCGCAGGCCACAACGGATTGACGACCGGATGTTACCTTGCCCGTGCAGGCCTGCGCACATTGATTGTCGAGAAAAACGACTGGATCGGCGGTGCTGCGGTGAGCCGGTCCTTGCATGACGGCTGGACCTATTCGAACTGCTCCTACGTCTGTTCCTTGCTGCGCCGCGAGATTGTGCGCGATCTTGAGTTGCCGAAATACGGCTTGCAGGTGATCCCCTATGAAGGCGGTGCGACGTTCACGCGTGACGGTGATTATTTCGCCTATCTGTCAGATCACAATGCCCTACGCCGCGAGATTGCGCGCCATTGCCCGCGTGATGTCGATGCCTATGATCGCTTTTCGCAGACCGTGATCCGGCAGTGTCGTTTCATTCGTCCGTTCTTGTTGCGCAACGCACCTGATCCCACCTCGCTGCATCCGCGCGATCTGGGGGAGCTGGCGTTTCTGGTGCGTCAGGCGCACGGCCTCGGTGCCAAAGAGTTGGGCGAGACGATGCGCTTCTGGACCATGTCCATCGGTGATTTTCTGGACGCGCATTTCGAGAGCGATCTTATCAAGGCGCATCTGGCCGGGTCGGGCATCATCGGCACGGGGCTGGGCGTTTATTCACCCGGAACCGCCTATGTGCTGCTGCATCACTATATGGGCGATGTCGATGGCGCGATTGGTGCTTGGGGTTTTGCCCGTGGCGGGATGGGCGCGATTTCCAATGCTTTGGGGATGGCTTTTGCCGACCATGGCGGCGAGGTGCGCACCGGTTCGGGGATCGAGCGCTTCAAGGTCAAGGATGGTCGCGTGACCGGGGTTGCTTTGGAGAATGGCAATGAGTTCGACGCGCCGATTGTGGCGTCGAACATGGATATCAAGCGCACCTTTCTGCATCATGTGGATGCAGGTCAGGTGCCTGATGAGTTCACCCGCGCGGTCAAGCGGTTCAAGATACGCGGATCGTCGGCCAAGCTGAACATCGCACTTGACCGGATGCCCGAGATCCCTTCGGCCCCGGCAGGTGCGTCCTTCTTGCGCGGGGATATGCATTGTTCGACCTCGCTGGCAGAGCTTGAGCGTGGCTATGACGATTGGAAGGCGGGCCGTTGGTCAGCGGAGCCTTATTTCGACATGCTCATTCCGTCACAGATTGATCCGACAATGGCCCCGCCCGGCAAGCACATGATGACGGTCTTTGTGCAATATGCACCCTATGATCTCGAGGTGGACGGCGTGCGTTCGGGCGAAAACTGGACCGATGACCAGCGCGCAGCATTGGCCAATTGTGTCTATGCAAAGATGGAGCAGGCGATGCCGGACATTCGCCAGCGTATTGTGCACGCAGAGGTCCGTACCCCGCTGGATATCGAGCGGGAGGTCGGGCTGACCGAAGGCAATATTTTTCAGGGCGAACTGACGTTTGATCAGCTTCTGTTTAACCGTCCCGTACCGGGGTATTCGGATTACACGACGCCGATCAAGGGCATGTATATGGTTGGATCGTCAAGCCATCCGGGCGGCGGTGTGATGGCCGCACCCGGTGCCAATGCCGCCCGCACGATCCTGCGACGCGCGGGCAAGGCCAAAGCGGCATCGGCGGTGGCAGCATGAGCACTGCGTTCGACGCAATCGTGATCGGCGCGGGGCATAACGGCCTGACCGCTGCGCGCGTTCTGGCCGAAAAGGGCAGGCGCGTTTGTGTTGTTGAGCGCGCTCACGTCGTTGGCGGCATGGCGGCGAACACGACAATGGCGGGTGCAACGGTGCCGCAACTGGCCCATCTGTTGTATAGTCTCAGCCCGAAAGTTGCACAGGGGCTAGGGATAGAGACAAAGGTTTTGCCGACCATCGGTCTGTCGCCGGACGGGCGGCATGTGGTAATCCAAAGGGGCGCGCTGTCCTATGCGGACGGTGCGGCCCACGCGGACGCCAATGCTTTTGCCGCGTTGCATGATCGGCTGGTACGGTTTGGCGGTCTTCTGGACCAGTTGGCTGACGCACCGCCACCCGCACTTGCCGAAGGGCTGCGGGATATGGCGGGGCTGGCCAGGCTGGGGCTGGGGGTCAAACGGTTGGGCAAGGCTGACATGCAGGAATTTATGCGGGTGATGCTGTCGAATATCTATGATCTGCTGCTCGATGATCTGACTGACGGTCCCGCCGCTGGTGTGCTGGCTGCCGATGCCGTGCGCGGTGCCTTTGCCGGACCGCGCAGTCCGGGTTCTGTGCTGTCGCTGATGTACCGTTTGCGCAGCGGTGGCGATGTGCGTTTGCCGATCGGCGGCATGGGGGCGGTAACCGGCGCAATGGCGGATGCCGCACAGGCGTCGGGTGCCACACTGCGTCTCGGCAGTGGTGTCGCTGCGGTCGATCTGGACGGAACCCGTGTGGCGGGTGTCACGCTAGAGGATGGCACGGTTCTGCGCGCAGATGCTGTTTTGTCTAGCCTTGGTGCTGCGCGGTCGATGCAACTGGCAGGTCCACAGCACTACGATATCGAAGCGGTGCGCCGCTTACGGAACCTGCGCGCCAAAGGCACGGTGGCCAAGCTGAACCTTGTGCTACGACATGCTCCCGATATGCCCGGCCTCACAGACGCACAACGGGCAGGGCGGTTGGTGCTGGCCCCGTCAGCCACCTATGTGGAGGACGCCTTTAATCCGGTCAAATATGGCGAAGCGTCCAAAGCACCGGTGCTGGAGGCCGTTATACCGTCTCTGTCCGACCCGTCCCTGTGCGGCGGGGATGGCCATGTGATGTCCGTCAATATCCAGTTCATACCGCAGGGGGCAAACAGCAAAGCGGTATATGATCGGGTTATCGCGGCTCTAACGCCCTTTATGCCGGATATCGCCAGCCTGATCCAACAGTCCGAGCTTTTTCTGCCGGACGATATCGAAGCGCTGACGGGTGCCCCCGGCGGGCATTGGCATCACGGTGAAATGAGCATCGACCAGTTGTTGACCGTAAGGCCGGTGAACGGCATGGCGCGGTACGCTTTCGGGCCGGATGGGTATTACCTGTGCGGTGCATCGGCGCATCCCGGTGGGGATGTGACCGGACAGCCCGGGCGAAATGCAGCCCGTGTTGTTTTGAAAAGCGGGGTTCTGGTATGAGCGTTTCCCATGTCCCCCTTGGTTTGATCCCCGGACCGTTCCATGATCGCCTGAACGCCCTGAGCCGCACACAGGGATGGATGGATTGGGCGGGCTATCTGTCGCCATCGGTTCTGGACACAGCAGAGTTCGAGTATTTCGCGATCCGCAATCAGGCGACGCTGTTCGACATCTCGCCGATGCATAAGTACCGGATCACCGGCGCAGGCGCGGTGGCGATGTTGAACCGGCTGGTCACGCGAGACGTGACGCGGATCAAGGATGGCCGGGTCGGATATGTATTGTGGTGCGACGAAGAGGGCATGGTCATTGATGACGGCACACTTTTCCGCACAAACGCGCATGATTTCCGCCTGTGCTGTCAGGAGCCGATGTACAGCTGGCTGTTGGATGCCGCTTATGGATTCGACGTGGAGATTGTTGACGAGAGTCACGAGGTTGCAGGTGTTTCATTGCAGGGGCCGACGTCTTATTCCGTGCTGAAAGACGCTGGATTGGACGTGGCCGATATGCGCCCCTTTGACTGGTGCGAGGTGGAAACTGACCTGTGGATTTCGCGCACGGGATTCACCGGCGATCTGGGGTACGAGCTTTGGATGCCTTGGGCCAATGCAGGTGCTGTCTGGGACCGGTTGTGGGGCGCGGGCGGCACTTGGGGCCTGCGCGCGATTGGCTATGACGCGCTGCATCTTGCGCGGATCGAGGCGGGGTTTATCGCCGCAGGCGCGGATTTCCAACCGGTGCATGCAGCGTCACGTCTGCACCGGGGTCGCACCCCGATCGAGTTGGGATTTGGCCGTATGGTGCAATTCGACAAGGGGCATTTCAACGGACGCGGTGCGCTACTGAAACAGCGTGACACAGGGCAGCGGTATGTCCTTGCCAAGTTGGACATCGGGGGTTTCAAACCCGCACAGGGCGCACTGATCTATCACCGCAAACGCCGCGAGGTGGGGCATGTGACATCCGGCGTCTGGTCCCCGACAGCCAAGCGCAACATTGCATTGGCAGAACTGAAAGCACCTTTTGGGCTGGACAAAACCCGCGACCTTTGGGCCGAGATTTACGTGAACGAAGAAGGCGTCTGGGACCGCAGGCTGGTGCCTGTGACCATTGAGGACAAGCCGTTTTTTATCAACGACCGCGCGCGGGCGACACCGCCCCGTGCCTTCTGAGGAGGAGCCACCATGCCCGATACAGTCACGCCGAATGAACCGTCATCCGACACGCTGAACGAATGGGACCGCACCCATCAACTGCACCCTTGGGCCGCGATGGATGCCTGGCAGGAAAGCGATTATCACCCGATCGAGAGCGCCGATGGCATTTATCTGTGGGATGCGTCTGGCAAACGGTTCATCGACGGGCCGGGCGGCATGTGGTGTGTCCAGATCGGATATGGACGCCGTGACATGGCCGACGCAATTGCAAGCCAGGTTGTGCGTTTGCCCTATACCTCGCCTTGGACGACGACGACGGACCCGTCGACGATGCTGGCCAAAAAGATAGCTGATCTGGCACCCGGAGATTTGAACAACGTATTCTTTACCACGGGGGGATCGACCGCCGTGGATACGGCGATTCGCACCATGCACTTCATGAATAATGCGCTGGGGCGGCATGACAAAAAGATCGTGATCGCACGCGAAAAAGGCTATCATGGATCGACCTATCTCGCCTCTACTGTCACCGGCAAAGAGCGCGACAAATCCCGTTTTGATGTGGAAGACCGGCTGGTGCGGTTTCTGCCCGATATCAATCCCTATGTCCGGCCCGACGGCATGAGCGTGGCGCAGTGGTGTGACGCCAAGGTTGCCGATCTTGAGAACATGATCGCAGAGGTTGGTGCGCAAAATGTCGGCGCGTTCATCGCTGAACCGATCCTGTGTTCCGGTGGCGTGATCATCCCGCCCGAAGGCTATCATAAACGGACGCTCGAGATCTGCCGCGCCCATGACATTCTGTATATCTCGGACGAGGTTGTGACGGCATTTGGCCGCCTTGGCCATTGGTTCGCCTCTGAGGATGTGTTCGGAATTGTGCCCGACATCATCACCTGCGCCAAGGGTCTGACGTCGGGCTATCTGCCGCTGGGGGCGTGCATCATATCGGATGCCCTGATGGCGCGGATGACGGGACCGGATGAAAATGTGTTGTTTTCGAACGGCTATACATATTCGGGACATCCGGTCTGCTGTGTCGCCGCGCTCAAGAATATCGAGATCATCGAGGACGAGCGGATACTGGAACATGTCCGCGAGATCACGCCGCATTTTCAGGCAAGGCTGCGCAGCCTGGCGCGGTTCGCAATCGTTGGCGACATTCGCGGCATGGGGTTGCTGGCCTGTATTCAGGGACGTCCCGACACGCCGGGAACATCGCTGGCGGCAGAACGTAAACTGGGCGAATTGCTGGATGCGGCTTGTGAAAAGCGCGGATTGCTGGTGCGGCCCCTGATCAACATGGCGGTTTTTTCGCCGCCGTTGATTATTTCCAAGGCCCAAGTAGACGAGATGTTCGATATCCTCGAAGATGCGTTGGAAGAAGTGACCGCGCAAATGGTGTGAGGGTTTGCCGCGCCTGCTTTGCGAGACGCGAGACGCAAAGTTGAAACCCCTAAATGGGATGTTCGCGTCTTGCGTAGTCTTGCGGTTCTGTGTCGAGTTGCAGCGCCGCGCGGTAGCCTGAGTAGACGGCGGCGGCGATAAGGCCCGGCGCTTCTGCGTCGCCGATCAGAGTGACGCTGGGATGAGTGTCGCGGATGGCGTCATAAAGGCTTCGGTTCGGGATGCGGCGGGTGACGGGGATCATGGCATCGCATCTGAGGCGGGTCGCAGGTTCACCAAAATGCCCGCCAAATGTGAGGGTTCCGGTGGCAATGGCGGTCAGGATGCGGTTGGTGATTATTGTTACGCCAGCGGTAACGAGCGCCGTATTCGAGGCGTGTTGTTCCTGTGTATAAGCACCCCAAGCGCAAGGACGGCCTGCTGGCGTGATCAGAGTGACGCGGTGGCCCCGTTTGCGCAGCATAAGGGCGAGCACGGAGCCCATGTAGTGGTGGTCGTCATCGTAGATGGCAATGTGATCGCCCTTTAGCGTACCGCCGTTCAGAAAGTGGTCGGCGCTGGTGATCATTTCGTGCGTCAGGCCTGCGGGGTCGTGACGACCGGCGGTATCGGCGGCCCAATGTGCACCAGTCGCGACGATAATATGGGCGGCGTTCATTGCGGGAATGTCCGCTGCGGCGATCGTGCTTGCCGGATAGAGCGTGACGTTGTCCATGCCTTCGATCTGGCCCAGACGCCAATCCCGGACGCGGCTCCATTCCGCAAGGCCGGGCAGCGCTGCTTCGCGCGTGACGCGCCCGCCGAAGGTTCGCGAACTCTCTGCCAGCATCACATCATAGCCGCGCTGGCCCAATGTGCGCGCGGCCTCCAACCCTGACGGGCCGCCACCAATCACAAGCACCCTGTCGGGGGCAGGGGCGGCAGCAACACGTTCAGGGTGCCAGCCCATGCGCCATTCTTCACCCATTGTCGGGTTTTGCGTGCAGCGGATCGGGACGCCGAGACTGTCGTGGGCATAACAGACGTTACAACCGATGCATTCGCGGATGTCTGCGCTGCGACCCTCACGGATTTTTGCGGGCAGGAACGGATCGGCGATAGAGGGGCGCGCGGCACCGATCATATCCTGCGTGCCGTCGCGGATCACCTGCGCCATCGCATCAGGCGAGGTAAAGCGGCCCACAGCGACCACGGGTTTTGCCGTTAACGCCTTTGCGCGGGCCACACTTGATTGCAGCGCACCTTGCTTGATAAAGCGGGAGTGGCCCATTTCGACGCCGTAATCCGGCACGGTAATATCCCACAGGTCGGGTAAATCTGCGAGCATCGCGAAGGCGTCATAGGTTTCGGGCTCTTCAAGCCCGACGCTGAAGCGACAGGCCACGGCGGCACGGCCTGCGACGGCGTCGAGCGTGTCTTCGATCAACTCTCGCACAATGCGCACACGGTTTTTCAGGGGGCCGCCGTATTGGTCCGCGCGGTCATTCGCTGGATCAAGGAACTGCGACAACAGATAGCCGTGGGTCGCATAGACGTAGACAATATCAAAGCCCACCTCCACAGCACGCAACGCAGCGTCACGGTGCCAGCGGCGCAGATCGGCAATATTGCCGAGGTCCATCGTGCGGGTCTGGCCGGGGTGGACCTCATCGGTATCGGTTTGCGGCAGGCTGCGCAGACCCAAAGGCGGCAGGCGCGTTCCGAGGTTCACGATCATGCCACCGCCTGCCCAAAGCTCGACCCCCGCCAGCGCGCCATGCGCGTGGACCGCATCTGTCATCAGGCGGTGGGCACGCATATCATCGCGGTCCCACAGGGCGGCGTATGCAAAGGAATCGTTGTCTGACGTGGGGTGGATCGAGCAATATTCGGTACAGACGACACCCCAGCCGCCCTCGGCTTTGACACCGCGCATCGCAGCAAGGGACTGCGGACGGCGCCATCCCATACCGGTGCAATGGGGCACCTGATAAAACCGGTTCGGTGCTGTCATGGGCCCCAGACGGACCGGATCGAACAGGATGTAATGACGTGGGTCGCGCATGTGGCCCCCGAGGTGGTTGCGTTTCACATATTATTTGAGCGCTCAAATAAACCTTGAGTCAATCCGCGATCCCGCCTAGCCTTTGTGATAGGGTCTTTCCCCATCAATCTTTCGGGACGGACCGATAATTATGGGGAGACGTTTATGACCAGACTTAGACAGACAGGATTTGCCCTTGCCGGCGTGGCGGCATTGCTGGCCTCTGCCGCGATGGCGCAGGAGACAAATCTTACGGTATTCGATTGGGCAGGGTACGAAGATCCCGCGTTTTATACCAAATTCTCTGACAAGCATGGTGGCCCGCCGACTTTCGCCTTCTTTGCCGACGAAGAAGAGGCGTTCCAGAAATTGCGGTCAGGTTTCAAGGCCGACGCGGCACATCCGTGTTCACAATCGGTGCCAAAATGGATGGAGGCCGGTTTGCTGGCACCGTTGGACACATCACGCATCGACCGCTGGGACGAGGTGAACGAAGGTTTCCGAGAGATCGAGGCTTATAAGAAGGACGGCGAATATTATTTCGTCCCGATGGACTGGGGCAATACCGGGCTGGTCTATAATACCGAAAAACTGACCGAGGATCAGGTCGCGTCCCTGAACCTGTTTGCGGATCCGTCGATGGCGGGCAAAATCTCGATGCCTGATAACGTGGACGATGCTTTTGCGCTGGGGTTTCTCGCCACAGGCGTGACCGACTGGACAAAGGCGACGGACGAGGATTTCAAAGAGGCGTCCGATTTCTTGCGAAAGGTCCATGCCAATGTGTTGTCCTATTGGGACAGCTCTTCATCGCTGGCGCAGTTGATGCAATCCGGGCAGGTCGAAGCCGCATGGGCGTGGAATGAGACCGCAGCGACGCTGTCTGCCGAAGGGCTGCCGATCAAGATGAAGCGGAACACGTCAGAGGGCGCATCAAGCTGGGTTTGTGGCTATGTAAAGCTGAATGATGGCCCCGGTTCCGACGACCAGTTCTATGATTTCATCAACGCTTGGCTGGAGCCGGAAACGGCGGATTACATGGTCAGTGCCTGGGGCTACGGTCATTCCAATTCTGTCCAGATGGAAAAGATGGATCAGGAATTGCTGGCGTCCATGAGCCTTGACAGCAACGAAGCGCTGCGCGCGAATACCCTGTGGCAAGGACCAGCCGGCGCCGAGCTGCGCGAAAAGATGATCGCAGAGTGGGAAAATATCAAAGCGGGTTTCTGATCTGTGTGAACAGGCAAGCCGCCGGAGCCGAAGGGCTGCGGCGGCTTTTTGCTGTGTAATCTGTGCTTGGTCATGCGGGCTTGTATGCCCTCAAATGATGTGGGCAATGTTCGCCCGATTTCAGCACTCTGACCATCGCTTTCCATGTTGTGATCTGGTCAGCGATAAGGTCGGCCCCGTGGGCTGCCTCGAATGCGGGGCGTTCGGGGCCAAGGAAGCGGGCAAGTTCGTCTTGAGCGACGCCGGTATACCACGGGTTGCGGTTTGTCAGCGTAATGTCCGTGAACCCCGCCGCGTGCAACGCCGCCGCATAGCGCGCTGGAGAGGCCATGGCGAAATCGAGATCCTCCAGAGCGATATACTGCGCCATCTCGGGCGACGGTACACCGTCATGGGACATCAGCCAGTCCGACGCGGCAAAGATGCCGCCGGGTTTCAGCACGCGAAAGACGTCGGCCGCCAGCATTTCCTTGTCGGGGATGTGGATGATGGAATCTTTTGAAAACACGATGTCGAACGTCCCCGCGTCAAACGGTAACGGGCCGGGTATGACTTCGCAGATGGTGATCCGGTCCGATAATCCCGCCGATGCCACGCGCTGTTTCGAAGCTGCGCAAACCGGTGTTTCAACGTCTATGCCGGTCACATGACCGGCACCATGACCTTGCACCAAAGACACGGCGATTGCACCGGAACCGCATCCGATATCAAGAACATGGGCCCCTTTCAGGTCCAGCCCCTCGATGACACGCGCCACTTCCTCTGGCCCACCGGGCGACAGGTATCCGTCGCCCCAGAGTGCTTCGAGAAAATTGATATGGCGATCATCATAATGATCATCATGCATCATGCATACTCCCGCAGGGTCGTTTGATAGGTGTCGATAAACCGGCTCACGTAACGCTCCATCCCGACCAGCGGGCCGGGTGTGTAAAAGCGTGAGGCGACGCCCGCGGCATTGTCTTCGACGATGCGTTTGTCGGCACGGGTGGTCACATCCCACAGCCACGTCAGGCGGTCGAGCGTGTAATCGCGGCCTTCGCGCGCGTCTGCATGGACCAGCCAGATGATCTCTTGCGTACAATGGTCCTTGTCGGTGGGTATGAACCGGTACAGAACCGCATGGTCGCAATAGATCAGCATCGGGTTGAGCATACCGACATAGGCATCCGACGCTCCGCCGTCATAACCGGTGACTGATCCCAAAAGAGGGGCCAGCGCTGTGCCGTCCTGGCTGCCGGTGTCGTACCCCTCGAGCAACGCATAGCGGTTATAGGCGTGATCCGTTCCGCCGCCCCTGATCCCGTCGATGAAATCGGTAGGCAGGCCAAAAGCGGCTGATCGCGCCTTGAGGGCGTCGTTCAATGGTTGGATGCGGTTGTCAGGCATATGCGTCGCATGGCTGCGCGCAAATTCCGGGTGGGCACCGGCGCAGTGGTAACATTCGTTGTAATTCTCCAGCAGCAGCTTCCAGTTGGCCCGCACAGCGTAGCTGGCCCGGTGTGCAATACGTGTGCGTGCCAGATCAAAGGGCCTCAACACTGGCTCCATCGCCGCGCGGATCTGCGCAAAACCGGGTGGATTGTCGGACAGCGAGACGTAGATAAGCCCTGACAGCACTTCAATCGCAATGGGGTGAAGCGAAAGGTCGTGCGTGCCATCGAGCTGTCGCGCGTTAAAGAGCGACCCATCAAGGTTGTAGACCCACGCATGGTAGGGGCAGGTGAACCGCCGCACGTTGCCGAGTCGTTCAAGACACAGACGCGAGCCACGGTGGCGGCAGACATTTGCAAAGGCGCGCAGCGTGCCGTTCGCGCCACGCACGATGATTACTGATTCCTTTAGCACTTCGAACAACAGATAATCGCCCGCCTCGGGCAATTCGCTGATATGTCCCGCAAGTTGCCACTCGCGGCCCCATATTGCGCGGCGGTCGGCATCCCAGACGGTTTGCGAGGTGTAGAAACCCTGCGCCATGGCATGACCGGGTTGCTGCGCGGCGATGAGGCTTGCGAGGTCCATATCAGTCCCTGAACAACACGATAGATTCTGTACCCCATCCCACGCGTACTTTCGATCCGGGGGCTGCCACAGATCGCCCTGCCGTGTTCCGCATCGAGATCGTAACAGGCGCATCCTGACCGGGCAGGCGGACGCCGTAATATGTCATGTCGCCATAATATTGGGTGTCAACGACCTCTGCCTCGACCTCGTGCTGCGCGTGATCGGTTGCATCAAACAGGAGTGTCAGCATCTCAGGTCTTACACCCACTGTCTCGACGTCACTTGCGACAATGCCGGGCGGCAGCCTGTCGCGGGTGATTTTGGTTTGGCCCAAGGCGGGGATATCCAGCGTGATGTCGGTATCTGTTTCGCCAACGCAGCGCGCGGGCAGAAAGTTCATCACACCGATGAAGGATGCCACCCGTTTGGACGCAGGCCGACGGTACAGCCCCTCGGGGGTGTCCATCTGCGCAATCGCGCCGTCAAACATCACCGCGATACGGTCGGACATGATCAGCGCTTCTTCCTGGTCATGGGTCACGAGGATGAAGGTAATGCCGATGGATTTCTGCAAGCTGCGCAGTTCCACCTGCATCTGGTCACGCAGCTTTTTATCAAGCGCGGACAGCGGTTCATCCAGCAAGATAACTTTAGGCTGCATCACCAGAGCACGCGCCAGCGCCACACGTTGCCGTTGCCCACCCGACAGCTCGTGTGCCTTGCGGGTGCCGTAGCCCTTCATATCGACAAGGCTCAGCACCTTTTCGACCTCGGCTTTGATTTCGGCTTTGGGCATGCGCTGCGTCTTGAGGCCGTAACCGACATTTTCGGCGACATTGAGATGCGGGAAGATTGCATAGCTTTGGAACACCATATTGGTGGGGCGGCTGTTGGCGGGGATGCCTGACATGTCCTTGCCGTCGATGCGGATGGTGCCGGACGTTGGTGGCTCGAACCCCGCGACCATGCGCAAAAGGGTCGTCTTGCCACAGCCCGAAGGCCCAAGCAGCGAAAAGAACTCGCCTTCGCGGATGTCCAGATCAATACCATGCAGTGCAGTGAAGCTGCCGAATTTCTTTACGGCACCCGCAATCTCGATCATCGGTTTTTGCGTCATTCTATATCCCTGCCAATGTTGTTTCTACGCCTTGGCGCGCAGCGGCGCGGCGGCGAATGGCCTCTGCGATGATCAGCAGCAGGATCGACAGCACCAGCAGGATCGTCCCCAGCGCCATCACCGACGGCAGTTTCGCCGGAAAGCGCAGCTGGCTCCAGATGTAGACGGGCAGGGTGACATCGGTGCCGGTCAGGAAAAACGCGATAATGAATTCGTCCAGCGAGATCGTGAAAGTGATCAGCAGGCTAGAGATGACGCCGGGCAATACCAGAGGCAGGGTCACGCGGCGGAACGTGCCAATGCGGCTTTCACCGAGGTCGAAGGATGCTTCCTCCAATTCCCGGTCCAGCCCGCGATAGGCAGAGCTCAGGATGGCGATGGAAAACGGTGTACAGATCAGCACATGTCCCGCCACCACGGTCCACAGCGACAGCGTCAGTCCGATCTGGTTGAGCATGATCAGCAGCGCCACGGCGATGATAATCTCGGGCAGCACCAGCGGCAGCATGATAAGGCCCATGACGCCGGTTTTGCCCGGAAAGGCAAAGCGCGCCGCCGCGCGTGCAGCAAAAGCGCCCAGCAGCGTGGACAACAGCGCCGTGGACACCGCCACTTTGGTCGAGTTCCACAGTGCGATGTGCAGCGTGTCCGTGTACCAAAGACCCGTGAACCATTCCGTCGTAAAACCCGACAGCGGGAACGCAATGATCGTGGAGTCGTTGAAGGCGAACATCGGCAGCAGGATCACTGGCGCGTAAAGGAACACCATATAAATAAATGCATATATCGGCAGCCATTTTGCCCCCAGATACTTCACCGCACCCGCCCCCCCAGCTTTTTACCCACCACAAAGATGCCCGCGCTGATCAGTCCGATCACCACCATCGACGACACGGCAAGGGCTGCCCCCAGCGGCGCATTATTGGCCTTGCCGATCTGGATCTGGATCATGTTGGCAATCATCAGCCCGTCGGTGCCGCCCACCAGCCGTGGCGTGATGAAATCGCCCACGGTGGGGATCAGCACAATCAGTGTCGCCGCCACAATACCGGGCATGGCCAGTGGCAGCGTGATGCGACAAAACCTGCGGATCGGGCCATCGCCAAGATCTTGTGCCGCCTCCAGCAGCGACCGGTCAATTTTTTCAAGCGCCACGAATATCGGCAGGATCGCAAAGGGTGCCCACGCATGGGCGAGCGTAATGACAACCGCGTTGAGGTTATACAGGATGAACGTCAGGGGTGCGTCGATGAACCCCAGCCCCAGCAGGGTCGAGTTCAGCACGCCGTTATAGCCGAGGATTACTTTCCAAAGGAACACCCGCAGCAGATAGCTGGTCCAGAACGGCACCGTGATCAGGAACAGCCATAACGCCTTGCGTTTGGTCACCTTGAACGACAGGAAATAGGCGATGGGAAACGCCAACAGCACCGTGACCACCGTAACAGTCAGCGAAATCCGCAAGGACCGCCACATCAGCACCTGATAGAGCGGCTTGGTCCATGCCTCGCGGTAGTTGTCCAGCGTCAGCGTGGTGTCGATGGTCAGGTAATCCTGTGTCCAGAAACTGAAGGTGATGACCATCAGCAAGGGGGCTGCCAGCATGACGATGACATACAGGAACGTCGGGCTGATGAGCTTTAGCCCTTGTCGCGCCTCCAGGTCGAACCGCGCCGCCATCAGGTCATTACCCTATGTGGCGCGGTGCGGTTCATTCGGCAGGCGTCCCTGCGGCCAGCAAGTCAGCGTTGCGCGCGGCAAGTTCGCCCTTGGGCGGTTCGTCTCCGTTCAATACAGGAAAATGCCCCCGCAATGTGTCGTGGTAACTGCGCACGCAGTTTTCCAGATCGGACAGGATCACGCCGTCATAGCCACTCGAAAAGGTAGCCTCCCAGACCCAGCGGACCAGCTCCTCGTCCTCCTCCGAGGTCAGTGCGTCAATCCTGCTGGACAGATAGCGCGCGACCCGCATCCGGCGATCTTCGTTCCCCAGACGGTAGGTGGTACTGCGCTGTTTGGTCTGGCCGTATGCCACGGGAAACTCCTGATAGAACTTCACGCAATCAGGATAGAGCCCCAGCACACAGTTTGGGAAGAGCCCAATATAAAGCCATGCCTTTTTATGGTCGCCATCAAGGTATTCGGGTGCCTCAAGGATCGCGCGATAGGCGCGTACGCTCCACAGCCTGTTGCGTCCCTCGCGGAAAAGCGAAAATGACCGTGATGCACCCTCGTGGAAATTCTCGTCGTAATAGTTGCTGCCAAACAGATCATCGAGGCCGGGATGGGCCATCGGCACATGGTATCCCTCGTTGTCGACATCGCGGACGCATTTCCAGTTTACCTCGGCCACATCGCTGTAGAACCCCTCATCCGATGGCATCAACCCTTCGAGGTCATACTGGCTGAGTTCCTCGTCAAACCGCGCGAGGATCTCTGACATGGGTGGTTGCGGGCCGGGCTGGAACCGCACGAATACAAAGCCGCGCCAGATGTCGGTCTCGATAGATTTGAGGCCAAAAGCCACCGGGTCCATCGGCGGAAGTTTGTCAGGTTGCGCCGCCCCGCGCAATGTCCCGTCAAGATTATAGACCCAGCCGTGAAACGGGCAGACAATGGAATTGCGACAGTTTCCCTGTTCGGCGGCGACCACACGTGACCCGCGATGGCGGCACAGGTTATGAAAACCGCGCACGACACCGTCTTGGCCACGCACCACCAGCGCCCGTTCCCCCACACAATCGAGCGTGATGAAATCGCCCACCTCGGGCAGATCATTGACGTGGCACACCAACTGCCAGTGCCGCCTGAACAGCAAATCCTTTTCCATCTCCAACATCTCTTCGTTGAAGTAGCTCCATGCGGGAAGGCCCTTGCGGTCGTGATCAACGGGAAGGGGCTGTGCTGAGGTTGCCGGCGGTGTCATCGGATGCTCCATTTCTTACCTGAAGCCAGTCTAACAAGTTTTTTTGAGCGCTCAAACAAAAAATATTTTCCAAGTTTTTTTGTAGATCCAAAAGAGGGTGCCATGAGAACATTTCAGTGAAGCAAACGGCACTGTGAGTGGTAACTCGCTTGCGCCGGGCAGGGTGGTCTCATAGGTTTGCCAGGTGTTTGATCCCAAGGTTTAATGGTGCGATCCTTTCTCAGGAATGGAGGGAAGCGACACGGGACAAGCAAGCCTGCTCAGAGCCAATTGATGTGCATCAACAAGTGTTCTGACCGGCATCGGACAGTGTTATTTCTCGTTTATGTTGCCTCTAAGCGGACATAGCGTTGAGGATATTGTGAGTGTGAGCCTCAGGGAGTAGTATTTGCTTTATATTGAAAGGCGTAGGTGCACTCTTTGTCCTTTACGATCCGTCAGATAAATTACTTCGTAGCTGTGGCCGAGCATGGAACGGTAAGTGGTGCCGCCCAATCGCTATCCATTTCCCAAAGCGCAGTAACTGAAGCAATCAAAGATCTTGAGGCCGATCTGGGTGTAAATCTGTTTGAACGCCATTCACGAGGATTGCGCATCACGCACCGTGGTCATCAGTTTTTGCGGCACGCAACAAAAATTCTGGCGGATGTGTCGGGCGCGCGCAGCGCATTTGATGATCGGGCGCAGAGTGCGCAAGGCGAATTACATCTTGGGCTGACATCGCTTGTTGCGGGCTATGTTATATCGGACCTTCTGGCAAAGTACCGTCGCATCAACCCGAACGTCGAAATAAGTGCGATCGAAGAATCCGGCGAGTATCTGGAGCACTTGCTGATCGGCGGGGAACTGGACGTCGCAATCGTGATGACATCGCGCGTGTCGGAGCGACACGCGCTTTATACCGAAACATTGGCAGTCTCGCCGTACCGTCTTTGGATGCCGATGGGGCACCGGTTGGCCAATCAGGATAGTATTGGCCTGTCCGACCTCCGGGACGAGCCTTTGATCATGTTGAATATCGACGAAATGGAGCAAGAGACGGTCAAGCTGCTCTCGGCGCTTGGCTCTCGGCCCAAGGTGGCGTTTCGAACCCGATCGGTTGAAGCTGTACGGTCATTGGTGGCGACGGGGGCAGGGGTCGCGCTGCTGCCCGATCTCGTCTACCGGCCCTGGTCACTGGAAGGGGACCGGATCGAGGCGCGGGATGTATCGGGTTCGTTGCCCGTGGTTCAGGTGGGGCTGGCGTGGCGCAAGGGGTCCAGATTGTCGGCAGCGGCGCGTGAATTTGTGGCGGTGGCGCAATCCCACAAAATGTTCGCGAACACGTAAACAGGGTATCGGAAAATCCGATACCCAAATTCTGTCAATTGAATTTGCGATTGCATGATGGATGGCACAGTCTCCGGAATATAAGGCAGAGAACTGCCGCAATCAACGACAGGGGAAAAGCGAATGAACACTTACTTGAAATCAAGTACGGCCTTGCTGCTGGGATTGACGATCGCCAGTCAGGGGATGGCCCAGACGATGGCAACCGAAGTTGGCGCAGGCGAAGGACAGGTCAATATCGTGGCATGGCCCGGCTATCTGGAGCGTGGCGAGACATCGCCAGACTTTGACTGGGTCACGGGCTTCGAACAGGCAACCAGTTGCAAGGTGAACGTCAAGACAGCCAATACCAGCGATGAGATGGTCGCCCTGATGAACGAGGGCGGATTTGATCTGGTAACAGCCTCTGGCGACGCGTCCTTGCGTCTGGTCGCGGGCAAACGGGTCCAGCCGGTCAATACCGATTTGATCCCGAGCTGGTCAAAGGTCGACGAGCGGCTCAAGCAGGCACCCTGGCACTATGTGGACGGAACGCATTACGGTGTTCCCTTTATGTGGGGGCCGAACGTGTTGATGTATTCGACAGACGTGTTCGATACAGCGCCCGAAAGCTGGAATGTGGTGTTCGAGGCGATGGATTTCCCTGATGGCAAGCCCAATCAGGGCCGTGTTCAGGCCTATGACAGCCCGATCCATATCGCGGATGCCGCAAACTATCTGATGTTTCATCAGCCGGAACTGGGGATCACGTCCCCGTATGAGCTGAACGAAGATCAATATGCGGCGGCGCTTGAGCTGTTGCGCGGTCAGCGTAAGATTGTCAGCCGTTACTGGCACGATGCGTTCATCCAGATCGACGATTTCAAGAATGAAGGCATGGCTGCATCCGGTTCCTGGCCATTTATGGTAAACCTGCTGCAAGGCGATAACGCTAAAGTCGCCTCTACAATTCCGCAGGAAGGGGCCACCGGCTGGGCGGACACGACGATGATGCATTCCGAGGCTGAAAACCCCAACTGTAGCTATATGTGGATGGAGCATTCACTTGCCTCCAACCTGCAATCCGACCTTTCGGTGTGGTTCGGCGCTAACCCCGCTGTGGTTGAAGCCTGCACAGACGGACGCGGCATGCAGACCGCCGAAGGATGCACCAAAAACGGTCTGGACCAGTTCGAGCGGATCAAGTTCTGGACAACGCCGGTGTCCTCTTGTGAAAGCCAGGGCACATGCGTTCCCTATTACCGCTGGGTGTCTGATTACATCGGCGTGATCGGCGGCCGCTAGGCTTCAATCAAAACAGCGCCCGCCATCCCTCGCGGTGGCGGGCTGAGCTACTGGATACCCCATGAATTCTGCCATCCGATTTTCCGGCGTCTCGCGCCACTACGGTGACGTGAAAGCCGTCGATAACGTGGACCTCGACATCGCTGAAGGCGAGTTTTTTGCCATGCTGGGCCCGTCGGGGTCGGGCAAGACCACAAGCCTTAGATTGATCGCGGGGTTCGAACGCCCGACCGGGGGCGAGATCCGGATATTTGGCGAGGTGGCGCAGGGCATCCCGCCCTACAAGCGCAATGTGAACACGGTATTTCAGGATTACGCCCTGTTCCCCCACCTCAATGTGCGCGACAATGTCGCCTACGGTTTGATGATTGCCGGCGTGGGCAAAAAACTGCGCCTCAAAGATGCGGACGCGGCGCTGGAGATGGTGGCACTGGGCGGGTACGGCGATCGCAAGCCATCCGAATTGTCCGGTGGTCAGCGCCAGCGCGTGGCACTGGCACGTGCTTTGGTGAACAAACCCAAGGCGCTGCTGCTGGACGAGCCGCTGGGCGCGCTCGACCTCAAGCTGCGCGAGCAGATGCAGGAAGAGCTCAAGACCTTGCAACGCAGTCTGGGCATTACTTTTGTCTTTGTGACCCACGATCAGGGCGAGGCCCTGTCGATGGCGGACCGCGTGGCCGTGTTCAACGAGGGACGCATCGTGCAGATCGGCGCGCCGGAGGATATCTATTACCGGCCTGAAACCCCGTTCGTGGCAGATTTTGTCGGCTCTTCCAACGTGCTGCCGCCTGATTTTGTGGCAAAGCTGACCGGGAAACGGGCGCATGGTTCTGTGCGCCCCGAGGCTGTTTTCATGGCCGATTCCGGACATGAGGCATTGGTCCAGAGCGTCAGCTTCTTGGGGTCTGCAACGCGGGTGACACTGATCGTCGCGGACAAGCCGATGACCATGCTGCTCGCCAAGGGCAGGACAATTCCCAAGGCCGGACAATCTATTCACATTGATTGGGCCGCGGACGACCTGCATGTCATGGCCCCGCTATGAGCGATCAGGCCACCCCCTCCAACAGCGGCGGCGCATTGACCCGCATCTCCGATATGCTCTGGCGCAAACCCGGTGTGCTGGTCTTTCTGCTGATCCTGCCACCTGCGCTCTGGCTGGGCATCATCTATCTGGGCTCACTGTTTGCGCTGCTCGCGCAGAGCTTTTTCTCGATTGATGAATTCTCCGGCATGATCCGGTATGAGTGGACGCTCAAAACCTATGGCGAGCTTTTTCGCCCTTCGAATTTCGACATCATTATTCGCACGGTCGTGATGGCTGCCGCCGTGACGATAGGCGCTGCTGTTATCGGATTTCCGGTCGCCTATTACGCCGCGCGTTATGCGCGGGGCAAATGGAAGGCGATTTTCTATCTCGGCGTGATGATGCCTTTGTGGTCAAGCTATCTGGTGAAGGTCTATTCCTGGAAGCTGATCCTTGCCAAGGAAGGCATCCTGAACTGGCTCTTCGAGACGCTGCATCTGGGCTGGCTGCTGAATGCGTATCTGTCGATACCCATCATCGGCGGCAACTCGCTCTCGGTGAGTGTGACCGGCACGTTTCTGGTGTTCCTCTACGTCTGGCTTCCCTTCATGATCCTGCCCATTCAGGCCTCGCTGGAGCGTGTGCCGCTGAGCCTGCTGGAAGCCTCCGGCGATCTGGGCGCACGGCCCATGCAGACTTTCCGCCATGTGCTGTTTCCGCTGGCACTGCCGGGCGTCATTGCCGGATCGATCTTTACCTTCTCGCTGACTTTGGGTGACTATATTATCCCGCAGATTGTGGGCTCCTCGCGCCGCTTTATCGGACAGGCGGTCTATGCCTATCAGGGCACGGCAGGAAACATTCCGCTTGCCGCAGCCTTTGCCGTGGTGCCGATTTTGCTCATGGCCGTTTATCTCTGGATCGCAAAACGAAAGGGCGCTTTTGATGCACTCTGATCGCGCACCGCTTGGTCTCAAACTGGCTGCCGGATTTGGTCTTGCCTTCATGCACCTGCCAATCCTGCTGATCTTCGTCTACGCCTTCACGACCGAAGATAAATCATACCAGTGGCCGCCCCCCGGATTCACGCTGAAATGGTTTGCCGTCACCTGGGCGCGCGCGGACGTGTGGGAGGCGCTTGGCCTGTCGCTGAAGGTCGCCAGTATCTCTACCGTGATTGCGCTGTTTCTCGGCACGCTTTGTGCCGCCGCCGTGAGCCGTACCAGGTTCTTCGGGCGGGAGGCGATTTCGCTGCTGGTGATCTTGCCCATCGCATTGCCGGGCATCATCACCGGGATCGCCCTGCGGTCTGCTTTCAATCTGGCGGATATCCCGTTCAGCGTCTGGACCATCATTCTGGGTCACGCGACATTCTGCGTCGTGGTCGTTTACAACAATGCCGTGGCCCGGTTCCGGCGGGTGTCGGGCAGTCTGGTCGAGGCCTCGATGGATCTGGGGGCCAACAGCTTCCAGACATTCCGCTATGTCGTCCTGCCCAATATCTCGACGGCGCTGCTGGCGGGTGGCATGCTGGCGTTTGCCCTGTCCTTTGACGAGGTGATCGTGACGACATTTACCGCCGGACAGCAGCAGACACTGCCAATCTGGATGCTTGAAGAACTGGTGCGCCCGCGGGAACGCCCTGTCACCAATGTGGTGGCCATGGTTGTCGTGATCGTCACATTCCTGCCGATCCTCGGCGCTTACTATCTGACACGCGGCACCGATACGGTCGCGGGTCAGGGTAAATAATTCATAAACAACGGAGAAACGTCATGGAAACCAAAATGCTGATCGGCGGTTCGTTCGAGGGCGGAACAGATACCGAAGAAAAAGTGCTCAACCCGCGCACTGGCGCGATTATTCTCAACCTGCCGGAAGCGAACGCGGGCCAGATTGACCGCGCCGTTGCCTCTGCACGCGCGGCCTTTGCCGGATGGTCCCGCACCACGCCATCTGAGCGGTCTGCCAAGCTGCTGCAAATTGCCGATGCCATTGATGCAAACCTTGAAGAACTGGCCCAGCTTGAGGCGCTGAACTGTGGCAAGCCGATCAATGAAGTGCGCACAGCCGAAGTGCCGGCCGTTGCCGATTGCTTTCGCTATTTTGCAGGTGCCGTGCGCAACATGCACACCTCTGCGGCGGGGGAGTATATGGAGGGCCACACTTCCATGGTGCGGCGTGATCCCATCGGTGTCGTGGCGTCTATCGCACCGTGGAATTACCCGATGATGATGATGGCGTGGAAACTCGCCCCCGCTTTGGCCGGCGGCAATACCGTGGTTCTCAAACCGTCCGAGCAGACACCGCTTACCGCGCTGCGGCTTGCGAAACTGATGGCAGACATCCTGCCCGAAGGGGTTGTGAATGTGATCGTGGGGCAGGGCGCCAGTGTTGGCAATGCGTTGATCAGCCATCCGGATGTGGACATGGTGTCGATTACAGGTGACATATCGACAGGCAAGAAAGTGCTGCAAGCCGCCTCGAAAACCATCAAGCGCACTCATCTGGAGTTGGGGGGCAAGGCCCCTGTGATTGTGTTTGACGACGCTGATCTGGACCGTGTCGTCGAAGGCCTCAAGGCGTTCGGATACTACAATGCGGGTCAGGACTGCACAGCGGCCTGTCGCATTTATGCGGGTCCGAATATCTACGAAAAGCTGGTCGCCGACTTGTCGTCTGCCGTGTCGGACATCGTCTATGACAACGCGGATGACACTCTCAACGAAATCCCGCCGCTGATCTCGTTGCGCCAGCGTGACCGTGTCGCCAGCTTTGTGGAGCGCACGCGCGAGCACAAGCATATGGAAATAACCACTGGTGGACAATTACATGAGGGCAGCGGTTTTTACTATCAACCCACTGTCGTTGCCGGTGCTTTGCAGTCGGATGAAATCGTGCAGCGTGAGGTGTTTGGCCCCGTGGTTTCCGTCACGCGGTTTACCGACCCGGAAGAAGCGGTGACTTGGGCGAATGACAGCAACTATGGTCTGGCATCATCAATCTGGACACAGGATGTCGGCCGCGCCATGGATGTGTCCGCACGCATGCGTTATGGCTGCACTTGGGTTAATACACATTTCATGCTTGTGAACGAAATGCCTCATGGAGGGCTGAAACAATCCGGATACGGCAAGGATATGTCGATGTACGCACTCGAAGACTACACCGCCGTGCGGCATGTGATGATTGCACATTAACCGCAAAAATTTTGGCTCTGTATATCAACGTATATCGACCCGACCGATGAGGGTTCTTTTTTTGCGCTGCAACAACCTGCTTTACCCTGGTGTCATATATCGTGTTGACGCAATTTAGGGTCTGGACGTGACCTGCCCTGCGCTTCTTGCGGAAGCGTCCAGGGCAGGTTCGCGGATGAGGGTGATAAATAGCGCGGATATGCGTTCTTCATTTTAAGCGGTGGGCCGATCCCACCTATTTGATATCGTTCGACTGCGCGCTAACACCCAACCGCTCCGAAACCTCGCGAACCGCAGACCTCTGCACTGCTATCCGGTGGCCTGCATCACGCTTGAAATCTTCACTGAAATTCGGCTTCCCCAAAACGGCCTCCTTGCCGCAAAATCAGCGAAGAAAGCGTCTACAAATCTAGGGGCTGTTCAGCTCACTCTGTGGCGCGCATCCTCACGCGCATTGGTTACACCAATCGCTTGGCGGCGAAAGATAATGCGTTTGATGGATTTGTTTGTACGTCCTGAGCGTTTCCGTAAAGCTCTTGTTCGTCAGGTATTGTCTGACGTCTGATCGGCGTCTCGTTGCCGAAGGGTAAGTTGTTCTTGCGCGACTCAATTGTTCCCTCTAGCTTACCCTAATAATCAGTGAAACAAAATTTCACTATGCAAAACAAGTCTCGAGGAGGAGATTATATGACATTTCTTAAATCCCTGTTTATGGCGGCGTCAATGACCGCTGCGGGTGGCATTGCCAGCGCTGAAACGACACTCATTCACGGTGAGGCAGGCCCCAACCGGGGCGCGCGTGCCGATGCGTTGCAGTGGTTTGCGGACCAGTTGACCGAACGCTCGGCTGGCGACATCAAGGTCGACATCCAGTGGGGCGGCGCGTTGTTCAAATCCGAAGCGGCCGTCCAATCCATCGCGGATGGTGTGGCGGACATGGGATCAGTCATTGCGGTTTATTATCCACAGGAAATGGCCGGTTACGGTATCGCCGATTTGCCGGTGAACAACCCTGATGCCTGGGTCGGCATGCGCGCCACAGACGAGCTTATGCGGGGCAGTGCCGAAATTCAGGCAGATCTTGCAGACAAGAACCTGGTTTATATCGGCACATGGACGACCAGTCAGGTCAACATCGGCTGCAAGGGCGATGCGATCCGCACCACGGACGACATTTCCGGCAAAAAAGTCCGCGGCGTGGGGGCATACGGTAAGGTGTTCGGCGAAAACGGTGCGAACATGGTGAACATGTCGATTTATGATGCCTATCAGGGTCTGGACACGGGTTTGATTGATTGCTCGCAGGGCTATTCCTATGCCGTTGCGGCACTTAAGCAGGCCGAAGTCATGGACAATTATACAGTCCTGAACTGGGGTCAGGTCGGAGGTCTGGGCATCTTTATGAACAAGGACACCTACGATGCGCTGAGCACCGAACAGCAAGAGGTCATCAACCAGACAGGTTCTGACATGGCTGACGAATTTGGCCGCATGATCAATGAAGCCAACGACAAGGCGATTGCGTCCATGAAGGAACAAGGCGTCGAAGTCATCGAACTGCCTGCCGAAGAGCGCACCAAGCTTGTCGATGCTGGCAAAAAGTTCCTTGATGAGTGGGTATCTACTGCTGACGGCCTTGGCCTGCCGGGTGAAAAGCTGCTGGCCGACTACCAGACGCTGATCACCAAATACACAGATGAACGGGATGCAAAAGGTTATCCTTGGGCACCCAAGACAAACTGAGCTTGCCCAGACCCGTGTCCCGTTAATAAGCGGCGCATGGGTCTGTTCTAGCGGCAATGGCGATATCTGTGAGGGGGGACCACCAATGTTGATCAATCTTGAAAAAATCCTGCTGGGGTTGGGCGCGCTTGCGGTTATTCTGCTGGGGGTTTTAATCACGACCAACGTGGTCGCCCGCGCAGTATTTTCGGGCAATGTACCCGACAGCGTCACGATGGTGCGCGAACTGATGGTCGCTGCCATCACCCTTCCCATTGCGGCTGCCACCGCCGCGCGGGCGCATGTCTCTGTTGCGTTTATATCCGACCGCTTCGGTCCGCGCCTGCGATCATGGCTGATCGTTGCCGGATCCGTGATCGGGATGATCGCGTTGGCACCATTGATCTATGCAGGCGGTCGCGAATTTCTGTCGGTCTGGGAAAAAGGCAGCTTTTTCTACGGTGACCTGAACCTGCCGAAATGGCCGGGGCGGTTGTTGTTCGTGATCGGCATCACCGCGACCTTTGCACGTTTGGCCGAGCTCGCCATCCGCGACACGGGCACGATCCTTGCCGGTGGCACAGTTTCCGACGAACAGCACCATGTCGGCGATCTGCTGACCGAAGAAGGAACGCGCTGATGGACGCCTCGACCATCGGCATGATCGCCTTTGCCGCGGTGTTGATCCTGTTGGCGCTGCGGGTGCCGATTGCCTTTACACTGGCAGCCGTTGCAACCATTGCCACATTTTTCATTTTCGCGTTTCGCACTGGCACCTTCATGCCCGAACGTGCGATCCGGGCGACCACCTCAATGGTATTCTCAAACTCCTTTGATCTGATCCATTCATATGATTTGTCGATGATCCCGCTGTTCGTCGCTTTGGGACATATCGCCTACCGCGCCGACATCACGACCAAGATTTACCATGCAGCAAAGGTGTGGTTGACACGCTTGCCAGGTGGCGTGGCCATGGCATCGGTCATGGGCTGCGGCGGGTTTTCTGCCATCACCGGGTCATCCATCGCTTGCGCGTCGACCATGGGTAAAATCTGCACGCCGGAAATGTTGCGCATGGGCTATGACCCGCGTCTTGCAACTGCATCCGTTGCGGCGGGCGGTACGTTAGGATCACTCATTCCGCCATCGGTGCTCTTCATCATCTACGGCATCTTCACCGAAACTTCGATTTCCTCACTGTTCCTTGCAGGAATTCTGCCGGGGTTGTTAACCCTCGCCGGATTCATCCTCGTGATCGCGGTCTGGGTCTGGTGGACACCTTCGATCGCGCCCTCGACCGACACGCGCTACACCCACGCTGAACGGTTCCGTGCGGCGCTGGACAGCTGGCCAGCCGTGCTGTTGTTCGTGCTGATCATCGGCGGGATTTACGGCGGGATTTTCACCGCGACAGAGGCCGCTGCAGTCTGTGTCGTCGCCGCAACCCTGATCGGTTTTGCGCAGCGCAAGCTGACGCTGGCCGGGCTGTGGGATGCGGTCAAGGAAACCTGTATCCAGACCTCGGCCATCTTTCTGATCGCCGCCGCCGCCAAGATATTCGTGGCCTTCGTCGCGCTGACCGGGGTTGCGGGTGTGATCGTCGGCATGGTGACGGATGCGCAACTGTCACTGGTGGTTCTGATGATCTGCATCGCGCTGATCTACCTGCTGCTCGGCATGTTTCTTGATCCCATCGGCATCATGGTGCTGACGCTGCCGCTGATGATCCCGCTGGTGGAAAGCTATGACCTGAACCTGATCTGGTTCGGCGTTGTCGTGATCAAACTGCTTGAGATCGGGCTGATCACGCCACCTGTCGGGCTAAACGTATTTGTCATCGCCAATGTGGTCGGACGTGAGGCACCCATCGACAAGATTTTCGCAGGGATCACGCGGTTCCTGTCTGTCGATATCATCGTCCTGATCCTGATCATGTCGTTCCCGGCAATATCCCTCATCATCCCGATGGCGGCACGATGAACGACCAAACCGAGCCCACGCAATCCGACCGTAAATTCGCCAACACCCTTGCACGGGGCTTGGGCGTTTTGCGGGCGTTTCGGGCCAGCGATAATGGTCTTACACATGCGCAGATCGCCGAGCGGACGGGGCTTCCCAAGCCCACTGTCTCGCGTCTGACCTATACGCTGGCAGAGTTGGGGTATCTTACGCGGGGCGGCCGCAACGATCGGTTCCGTCTTGGCCCGGCGTCCATTGCATTGGGGTCGGTTGCATCGGTTGCCGTCAGCTTTGTCGACGCGGCATCGGAGGCGATGCAGCAACTTGCCGACGACACCGGGACACTTGCGTTGATTGCAGTGCGTGACGGGATGCGCATGATGCTGGTTCGGACGTGGCGGCCGGCACAACATTCGACCATATGGCTGGAACCCGGTCACCGCATCCCGGTTTTTGGATCGTCCTCGGGTCTGGCGGTGATGGCGAGCCTTGATGACGAACGCTTTGACGCGACAGACCCTGATGATGCGATGCGCAAATTTCGCCGCGACGGCTATGATCAACTGCTGGGCCGCGGTTTTGTGATGGCCCCGACCGACACCCGATATGCCCGGACTGTCAGCGCCGTCAGCGTGCCCTATTATGCAGGAGAGTTCGGCGAGGCCGTGGCCTTTACCTGCGGCGCGCTGCCAGAGGACCTGCCTGATGCGCGGATCATTGACGAGGTTGGCCCGGCCCTGCGCGGCGTGGTCAACGGGATCGAGCACCGCTTGGGTCGCTCACCGTCGCTGACCCGGCGCGGATAAGGATTTTTAAGGAGACACTGATGACCGATATGATTGTTTACACCAGCCACAACGACATCGCCGTTCTGCGCATTCAGAACCCGCCTGTGAACGCGTTGTCGCACGCTGTGCGCCAGGGATTGTGGGATGTGATGGACCGCGCAGAGGCCGACAATGATGTGCGTGCCGTGCTGTTGGTCGGCGATGGCCGCGCGTTCATCGCAGGCGCGGACATCAAGGAATTCGGCAAACCGTTGCAAGAACCGGGTCTGCCCGATCTGTGCAACCGGATTGAGGCATCGCCGCTTTTGGTGGTGGCATCCCTGCACGGTGTCAGTCTGGGCGGCGGCTTGGAAGTGGCGCTGGGGTGTCATTACCGCATCGCACAACCATCCGCCCGCGTCGGCCTGCCCGAAGTGCATCTGGGTATCCTGCCGGGTGCTGGTGGTACGCAGCGGTTGCCGCGATTGACAGGGGCCGAAAAAGCCGTTGAGGCGATCACGACGGGCCGGCATATCAAGGCGGACGAGGCATTGGAGCTAGGCATCGTCGACCGCGTGACCGAAGGCGACCCCGAAGAGGTCGGTTTGGCCTACACGCGCGAATTGCTGGAAAGCGATGCGCCACGCAGACCCGTCAGCGAAATGCCCGGACCGGGAGCAATGGATTGGGACGCCACCTATGATGCGGTGCTCAAGAAAGGCCGAGGGCAGATCAGCCCGGCCACTGCTGTGCGCGCGATCCAAGCCTCATCTGAAATGCCATTCGACAAAGGACTGGCGCGCGAACGAGAATTGTTCACGCAGCTGATGGACACCGACCAGCGCAAAGGTCTGATCCATGCGTTTTTCAACGAACGCGCGGTCGGCAACCTGCCAGAACTGAAGGGGGTTGAACCCCGTGCCCTGCAAACCATCGGCGTGATTGGCGGCGGCACGATGGGTGCCGGCATTGCAACGGCCTGCCTGTTGGCGGGATTCAATATCGTGTTGATCGAAATGTCCGATGCGGCCGCCAAGGCCGCACATGGGCGCATTGCAGGAAATCTCAAAGGTGCGCTGAAACGCGGTAAGATCACGGAAGAGAAATACAACGCGCTCACCACAATCGCGCTCGAAGTATCGCAGAACTACGACAGTTTGAAAGACGCCGATCTGGTAATCGAAGCGGTGTTCGAGGAAATGGACGTCAAACGCGAAGTCTTTGGCAAACTGGACGTGGTGTGCAGACCGGGCTGTGTGCTTGCCTCCAACACCTCCTATCTGGATGTGAACGAAATTGCGGCCAGCACTTCGCGGCCGGCCGACGTGATCGGATTGCACTTTTTCTCACCTGCCCATGTGATGAAGTTGCTTGAGATCGTCGTTGCGGACAAGACCGCACCAGAAGTTGTGGCCACCGGGTTCGCGCTCGGTAAGGCTCTTGGCAAGACATCTGTGCGCGCAGGTGTGTGTGACGGGTTCATCGGCAACCGCATCTTGGCAACCTACCGCACGGCGGCGGATCATATGGTGCTGGATGGCGCGTCGCCCTATCAGATCGACACTGCACTGACCGACTTCGGTTTTGCGATGGGGCCGTTTGCCGTGGCCGACCTTGCGGGCCTCGACATTGGCTGGGCCACCCGCAAACGCAAAGCACCAGACCGCCACCCCGATGAGCGTGTCCCGACCTATATCGACCGTCTGTGTGAGCAGGGCCATTTCGGCCAAAAAACCGGGCAAGGTTATTACATCTACGAAGACGGGAAACGCGGTGGGGTTCCAAACCCCGAAATCATCCGCCTGATCACGGAAGAACAGCGTGAGCGCGGCATCACCCCGCGCGACTTTACCGATGCCGAAATCGTCCGCCGCTACATGTGTGCAATGGTCAACGAGGGTGCCAAGGTCGTTGGCGAAGGCATCGCGCGCCGTCCGCTTGATGTCGATATGGTCTTGCTCTTCGGGTACGGATTCCCGCGCTACTGGGGGGGGCCGCTGAAGTGGGCTGACATTCAGGGTCTCGATGCGGTTCTGGCCGATATCAAAGCCTATGCCCAAGACGATGCGTGGTTCTGGCAACCCGCGCCGCTGCTGGAAAAACTGGTGGCCGAGGGCCGCACATTTGATGATCTGAACAAGGAAACTGTATAATGAAACAAGCTGTTATCGTCTCGACCGCCCGCACTGGCTTGGCAAAATCTTTTCGCGGATCACTGAACATGACGCATGGTGCCACTATGGGCGGACATGTCGTGGAACACGCGGTATCGCGCGCTGGCATCGACCCGTCACAGATCGAAGACGTGATGATCGGCTGCGGCTATCCCGAACACGCCACGGGCAGCAACATCGCCCGCCAGATCGCCTTGCGCGCGGGCCTGCCTGTCAGTGCATCAGGTGTCACCGTGAACCGCTTTTGTTCCAGCGGGTTGCAGACGGTCGCGATGGCCGCGAACGCAATAACCCAAGAAGGTGCAGGCCCGATGGTCGCGGGCGGGGTCGAAAGCATCTCGATGGTGCAACCGCAGGTGAATTCGGTCAAGGAAGCGTGGCTGCTGGAGCACAAACCCGCTGTCTACATGGCGATGATCGAAACCGCAGATATCGTGGCCAAACGCTACGGCCTTAGCCGCGAGTATCAGGACGAATATGCCCTGCGCTCACAACAGTTGATCGCGGCGGCGCAAGACAGCGGCAAATTCGGTCAAGAGATCGTGCCGATGGAAACGGTCATGGGTGTGCAGGACAAGGAAACCAAGGAAATCACTACTCATCAGGTCACAGTCGACCGCGACGAATGCAACCGCCCGACCACCACGCTTGAGGGTCTTGCCGGCTTGCAACCCGTGCGCGGCGAGGGCAATTTTGTGACCGCTGGCAACGCCAGCCAGCTGTCGGATGGTGCTGCGGCATTGGTCTTGATGGACAGTGCAGAGGCGGAAAAACAAGGGCTGGAACCGCTCGGCGCGTTCAAGGGGTTTGCTGTTGCGGGTTGCGAGCCTGACGAAATGGGCATCGGCCCGGTTTTTGCCGTGCCACGCCTGCTGGAGCGTCACGGGCTGAAAGTCGACGACATCGACTTGTGGGAGTTGAACGAGGCGTTCGCATCGCAGTGCCTTTATTCCCGTGACAAACTTGGCATCGACCCCGACAAATTCAACGTCAATGGTGGCTCAATCGCGATCGGTCATCCGTTTGGCATGACCGGTGCGCGCATGACGGGACACCTGTTGCTGGAAGGCCGACGGCGCGGTGCGAAACTGGGCGTGGTCAGTATGTGCATCGGCGGCGGCATGGGTGCCGCAGGCCTGTTTGAAATCTATTCGTAAGGGGACCGAAAATGGACCTGAGTTATTCTGACGAGGAAAAGAAATTTCGCGAGGACGTGCGGGCGTTTCTGGATGAAAAACTGCCCGATGATCTGCGCGACAAAGTGAGAAACGGCAAGGAACTTGGCAAGGAAGGCCATGAACGCTGGCACGCAATTCTGAACGATCAGGGCTGGCTGGCCCCGAACTGGCCCAGGAAATTTGGCGGCGCCGAATGGAATGCAGTGCAGCGGCATATCTTCGAGGAAGAGGCCGCCGCCGCATCCGCCCCACGCATCGTGCCGTTCGGCTTGTCGATGCTGGCGCCTGTGTTGCAGAAGTTCGGGTCCACAGAACAACAGGACCACTGGCTGCCGCGCATCCTGTCGGGTGAGGATTGGTGGTGTCAGGGGTATTCCGAACCCGGTGCCGGATCCGATCTGGCATCCCTGAAAACCACCGCCGTCAAGGACGGTGACCATTACATCGTGAACGGTCAAAAAACCTGGACCACGCTCGGCCAGCACGCCAACATGATCTTTTGTCTGGTGCGCACCGACAAGGACGTCAAACAGCAAGAAGGCATTTCATTCCTGCTGATCGACATGGAAACGCCGGGCATCGAAGTGCGCCCCATCGTGTTGTTGGATGGCAGCGCGGAGGTGAACGAGGTCTGGTTTACGGACGCCAAGGTGCCGGTGGAAAATCTGGTGGGAGAAGAAAACAAGGGCTGGACCTATGCCAAGTATCTGCTGACCCACGAGCGGACGAATATTGCGGGTGTCGGGTTTTCCCAAGCCGGTTTAGCGGCGGTCAAACGCATTGCCAAAGGTGAGATGGCGGGGGGTAAACCCCTGATCGAAAACCCGCATTTCGCCGCACGGGTCGCACAGGTCGAGATTGATCTGATGGCCATGTCCACGACCAACTTGCGGATCATCTCCAAAGCGGCGGCAGGGACGGCCCCCAGTGTAGAAAGCTCGATGCTCAAGGTGAAGGGCACAATCATCCGTCAGGAAATCAACGATCTGGCACGACGTGCGGCAGGTGTTTATGCGATGCCCTTTGCATCTGAGGCGGTTGAGGGATCAAACGCGGCCTTGCCCGATCCATTGGCAGCCGGCCCTGTGGCGGCGCAGTATTTCAACAACCGCAAGCTGTCGATTTTTGGTGGTTCTAATGAAATCCAACGCCAGATCATCGCAAAAACCACATTGGGAGGCGGGCAATGAACTTTGATCTGACCGAAGAACGTCAAATGCTGCAAGACAGCCTGCGGCGTTTCCTGCGCGACAAATATGACACCGCCACGCGCAACAATATTTTGGAAAGCGAGAGTGGCATGTCTGCTGATATCTGGTCTGGTCTGGCCGAGCTTGGCGTGATCGGTGCGCTGTTTACCGAAGATAAGGGCGGTTTTGGCGGCGCTGGTTTCGATATCGCCGTGGTATTCGAAGAATTTGGCCGCGCAGGCGTGGTCGAGCCGTTCATGGATAGTGCGATCCTTGCAGGTGGGTTGATTGCCGATCTGGGTAGCGACGCTCAACGGTCGCACATTGACACGCTCATCAGCGGCGGTCTGCATCTGGCCTTTGCCCATGGTGAGCCGAACAGCCGTTATGACCTGACGCGTGTTGCCACGACCGCCAAAGTGGACGGCGACATTATTACGCTGAACGGGCGCAAGGCAATTGTGGTGAATGCCGAGGCTGCCGACATGCTGGTGGTTTCCGCCCGTGAAAGTGGCGATCTGGATTCAGACGATGGCCTGTCGCTGTTTCTGGTTCCCACGGATGCCAAAGGCTTGATCATTCAGGGCTACGCATTGTTGGCCGGTGGCCGCGCGGCAGAGGTTACATTGGATGATGTGACCGTTTCAGCAGACGCACGTTTGGGCACGGCTGGCACAGCCGCCGATGCCATCAAGCAGCGCATCGCAACCGCCTGTGTCGCGCAAAGCGCCGAGACGCTGGGCGCGATGGAAACCGCCTGTATCCTGACCCGCGAATACCTGATGACGCGAAAACAATTCGGACGACCCATCGGCAGCTTTCAGGCTTTGGCGCACCGCATGTCCGACCTGCTGATCGAGATGGAACAGGCACGTTCGGCGGTGATCAACGCAGCCGGACATCTCGACAGCGACCCGGCACTGCGCGACCGGTACATATCGGCGGCCAAGAACCTGATGGGCCGCGTGGGGCGGTTGGTGGCAGAGGACGCCATCCAGATGCACGGTGGTATTGCGATGACGCAGGAATATGAACTCGCACATATCGCAAAACGCATCGTCATGGCCGACCACCGCTTTGGCGACACCGATCATCATCTGGAGCGTTTCATTGCCCTTTCCGCCGCATGACGCACCTCCAAGCGGGGTTTCGGGGCTTATCGGGTTCCACTCTGATCTGAGCGCCCCCGACGGCAGTACGCGGATTACGCTGGCGTTGCAGCCGCATCATCTGAACGTGTCGGGCGTGCTGCACGGCGGCTTGCATACACTGCTGCTGGACGTGGCCGCAGGATTTGCATGTGCACGACATCTGGCGCAGGACGGGCCGTTTATTCCGGTGCTGACCCTGTCGCTGAGCACTGATTACATCGCAGGTGTCTCGGCTGGAACGGTCACGGCGCGTGGGCGGGTGTCGGGTGGGGGTTATAAAATCGTGTTTGCCGAGGCCCTGCTTTACGATGCGGAGGACCGTCTTTTGTCACGTGCAAACGGTGTGTTCAAACGGGGGGCAAAATGACTGTGGATGTCGAGGACAAGGGTGACCGCCTGATCGTATGGAACGGCAATGCGGACAAGCGGGGGGCGCTGACGCCCGCGCTTTACGGTTCACTGGCGCATGCGTTGAAGCTTGCGAATGAGCCGCGCATCAGGGCGGTGATCCTGACATCGCGGGGTGATTTCTTTTGCGCGGGCGGCGATATGAATGTGCTGATCGAGCGGCGCAAGCTGACCGAGGCGGAACGCCGTGAGAGGGTCGATACCCTGCATGATCTTGTCCGGAAAATGCGGGCATGTCCGGTGCCGATCATTGCCGCGGTCGAGGGCGGTGCGGCGGGTGCGGGGCTTTCGTTGGCACTTGCCTGTGACCTGATCGTTGCGACAAAAGATGCCAAGTTTACTGCCGCCTACGTCAAGGCCGGGCTGGTGCCGGACGCGGGGCTTACCGCATCACTGGCGCGGATGATCCCCCGCCAATTGGCGATGGAAATGTGCCTGATGGGCCGTCCGGTCATGGCCAGCCGCTTTGCCGACCTTGGCGCTGTCAGCCGTATCTGTGACACAGGCAATGCGCTGGCCGAGGCGCAGGCGCTTGCCGATACATTTGCGGCGGGGCCGAGAGACGCACAAAGCGTGATCCGACACTTGGTGGCGCAAGCCTATGACACGTCCGAGGCTGAACAACTGGACGCCGAACGGGACGCAATGGCCCATGCCGCAGGTGCAGATGAAGCGGCTGAAGGCATCGCCGCATTTCTCGAAAAACGCAAAGCGCATTTCGCATGATTAACTGGGACACCGACGTCACCCGCCGCCTCGGCATCCGGCTGCCCATTCTCGCGGGCGGCCTGCAATGGCTGGGGGATGCCCCCTATGTTGCCGCTGCCGCCCATGCAGGGGCCATGGGCTTCGTCACAGCCGCCAGCTTTGGTGGCGATATGGATGCGTTGCGTGCAGAAATCGCCAAGGCGCGCGACCTTTGCGGCGACCTGCCGTTTGGTGTGAATGTCTCAATGCTGCCCAAGCTGGTGCACGACGACCAGACCGAGGATATCTTTCGTCTGATCGCTGACACAGGCGTCACAGTGGTGGAAACATCAGGCCGCAACCCCGAACCCTACATGCCACTGCTCAAGGATCTTGGCCTGACTGTGATCCACAAGGTTCCCGCCGTGCGCTATGCGGTCAAAGCGCAAAGCGTTGGCGTTGATATGGTGTCGATTGTGGGTGCCGAATGCGGCGGGCATCCGGGCATGGATATGATCGGATCATTTGTGAACGCGGCGATGGCGGGGCGTGATTTGGAAATACCCTTTCTGATCGGCGGCGGCGTCGGGCATGGATCGCAATTGGTCGCCGCCCTTGCCATGGGCGCATCGGGCGTCGTTATGGGCACCCGGCTGCTGGTCGCGACGGAATTGACCGCACACCCAGATTACAAACAGGCGCTGGTGGATGCCACCGAACGCGATACCGCATTGACGATGGGATCGGTGCGCAACACCATCCGCACGCTTGCAAATGAGACCACGGCAGAGGTGGCCCGCATGGAGGCCGAAAACCCCGAAGTGACCATTCAGGACCTGCTCCCGCTGGTCTCGGGGCAGATCGGGCGCAAGGCGTATCAAACGGGTGACGTGAGCCGGGGCATGCTGTCGGCGGGTCATGCGCTTGGCCTGACAGACAAGGTTGAGCCGATGGCGGACATCATCGCACGGATCGAAGCAGAGGCAGAGACGGCATATCGCAAAACCGGGCAGGTTATGCACATTCGGAAGGCGGCAGAGTAATGGCACGGGTAGACGCATTTTTAAACCAACAGGTATCAGCACGCCCCAAGGCCACGGCGCTGATAGACAGCATCGGGACCATCTGGACGTATGCAGACCTGAACCTTGCCGCTGAAGCCGCCGCCGCAATGCTGACCCAAGCAGGGGTGCGGGCGGGCGACCGTGTGATGATGCTGTCGGAGAATTGCGCCACGGCTGTAGCAATGTTGTTCGCCTGCTGGAAAATGGGCGCGGTGATTATCCCGTTCAATGCACGCCAGACCACAGCCGAGGTCGCGCGTATCCTTGATCATGCCACCCCTGCCGCCGTGGTCACCACAAGTGCGGCATCTATGGACGCCGCGACCCACGCCGAACGCCTCGGCGCTCAGGCCGTCAGCGGCCCCTTTGGCGATATTCACCTCGCCACACCTTTCGACAGCGCCCCTGATCCGGCGCTCGGCGATGTAGCCGTGCTGCTTTATACCACGGGCACCACGGGCGATCCCAAGGGGGTGATGCTGACCCATGACAACGTGCGTTTCGGTGGGATGGCTTCGGCAACCCTGCGCCAAATGAAACCTGACGACCTGATCTATGGTGTGCTGCCGATTACCCATGTATTCGGCTTGGCCTCGGTGGTGACTGCGGCCTGCTTTGCGGGTGCTGCCGTGCAACTCGAAGCGCGGTTTTCAGCGGCCAAGCTGTTTGCGGCATTACAGGGCGGCGTGACCCTTTTGTCGGCGGTGCCACAGATGCATGCACTGCTGATGCAGTATACCCGCGAACAAGGTCTGACCGCCTTGGCGTCGGCCCAGTTGCGCTATGTGTCCTCGGGGGCGGCGCCGCTTGATCCAACCTGGAAACGCAAGGCAGAGGCGTTCTATGGTGTGGCGCTGCAAAACGGCTATGGTATGACCGAAACCACCGCCGGCGTCTGTGCCACGCGAAATCCGATCGGGTCATCTGACACCTCGACCGGCCCTGCGCTGCCGGGTGTTGAAGTGCGCATAGACGACACTGTGCAGGGCGGGTCCGAAGGGTCTGGCGAGGTCCTGACCCGTGGCGGCCATGTGATGAAAGGCTATTACCGCAATCCTGAAGAAACAGCCCGCGTACTGGACAAAGACGGCTGGCTGCGCACCGGCGATCTGGGCCGGATCGACGAACACGGACACCTGCACATTCTGGGGCGATCAAAAGAGTTGATCATCCACGGCGGGTTCAACGTCTACCCCCCCGAGGTTGAGGCCGCGCTGAACGATCATCCACGGGTGATCCAGTCTGCGGTCATCGGGCACATGGCGGGTGGTGACGAACAGGTTCTGGCATTCGTGCAGATCGCCGAGGGCGATACCGTCAGCGTCGAAGAACTGAAGGCCTTCGTAAAGGAGCGCCTTGCAGGCTACAAACGGCCCTCGCAGATCATTCTGGCGACAGAACTGCCCGCCGCTCCGACAGGTAAAATCCTTAAACATAAACTGTTGACCGAGTTCGCAGATCGCCTGGGGTAGAATGTGAAGTCCCCCTAAAGCATGATTTCACACGACCGAACGCAGCCATTGCCCGAAACCGCAGAAAACGTCCGTTTTCCGCCGCTTCTGTGGAAGCCAAAGAACGCATTTGAGGTGCGCAAAGTGCATCTTAACCTTCTTTCCCAACCGCATCGAAATCGCATATTGTTTCGTCTTGGCAATGGCGCGGGCAACTTGGCGAGCGTCTTCGTGGTGGTCGCAGGGATCTGTCAAAAGGATTTGACTTGAGGCGGGCAGGGCGGTCCCGTAGCCTTTGGTCATGATAAAACGCAGGCCTTGAGCGGCGGAAAAAAGTTTTGGGTTGATCCCTTTGAAACCGCCGCCCCTATCAAAAGGAATTCTAGGGTCGATATGGATTGCCCAGATTATCCAGCGGTATGAAGGGGCCTTCGAGAGGGGGAAGGTTCAGGCGCAGTCTTGCAAAATTTGCGATGACGACACCAGGGTCACCAAATACTGACAGGGCTTGACGCCGGTCATCGATAAATTCCCGCAATATCTGGTCTGATTGCGGCAGTCTCAGTTGTTCCATTCGATCAAGGTGCATCATGACCCAACCCGGGGCTGGCTCGATCTTTAACGCTTCAATCATCCGTGGAAGTACTGTCTCGTTTCCCATGGCCACTAGATATTGCAGATAGGCGAACGCTTCGCTGTTTTCTTTTGGCGTAGCATTTTCAGGTGCAGGAAGAGTTAAAAAGCGCCGTTGCAAGACGTCTCTGACATCGATCCGGTTACGTGTGATCATGGAATAGAATCCAAACGGCAGCTCTTCTTCCTGCGCCAACTTACGCAAAGCCCCGAGTAAGGTCGGACGGTCCGCAGCGGAAATCTGATCGTAGTAGATGAGCGTGTCCGCGATCACGTAATCGGCTATCCTGTAACCAACGTCGCGCGGCAACACGCTGCTCCGATACAACAGAGCAGCAATACGGCAGCCAGCGGTAACGTCCGGTTTGCCAAAGCCGACTTCAGGCCAGGGCCGCGTCCTGCCGAGGGACAAGTCCGAATTGAGGACATATTGAACAATCGCCGGCGGGCATTGGTCTTTCAAGAGGTCTACGTAATCCATCACTCTTCCTCCTTATAATCCGGCCGCAATGGCACGGGCCGCATCCCATTGATTCTTGCGTAAAAACGTTTGTTCTTTGAAATTGGGCCAATACCCCATCAGATTCAAAGGATCGCGTTGCATGATCTTACCGATATTCTTGGGGTCGAAGGCACGAGGGGTCGGAACGATAGGTGGTTCGGTATTGGTTCCGGGTTCGGCGGTAACCGGTCGACCCAACGACGCGAGCAAGTGGCCAGGCAGTTGGTTGCCAATAGTTGGCTCGTCTGGATGAAGCAGCCCCAGCGTATGGCCGAATTCATGGTCAAGCACGGCATAGCTATCGTCGATCGTCTGTCCACCGTTCGCACCGGCAAAATCCTTGAAAACAAAACCGGACTCACCTGGCAACATTGGAACTATACCGTTGTAGCGAGATGGCACATCATCTGGCACAAAGAACCACAGATATCGATTACTGACCGCTGCCGACCGCCCTATTGCCATTCTGGCGATAAGGCCGATATTGGCCAAAGATGATCCATCGGGTGAACCCAGAAATGCGCGTGTCCCTTGAACTTCACCAAAGCCTTCACTGTAATAGGGTTCTGGAACAATGGCACGCAAGCCCTCTTCAACGGCTGTGACCGCGGGAATACCCGAAAGGTCAACAACCCCTATGTCCAACAGGTCGATGATAATGCCAGCCGCATTGTACGTTCGGTTAAGCATCATCGACAAAGCACTCGCCGAATAGGAAACCGAGCGTGACAGTGGCGTCTTGATGCAGCCTATGGTCGTAGTGATTATGATTTCTCGATAGCACACAACATGGAACCACCCGATATCCTCGCCGTCGCAGGTGACTTTTACTGTTGCCTCACCTGCAGCTAATCCGCGCAAGGTCAGCGCCATGCCTGACGCGGAAGCGCGGGTCGGGGAGACCTGGACGATGCCGCCGGGTGTCACGTCGAATGTGCTGTTGGCGATACAGGCATTTGTCGTGTGCCCTTCGAACGAGACCTCGACCTCGGTTGTGTCGTCGATCATGACAGACACCCATGCCGCGCCATCCTGGGTCATTCGATTGGACGGGGCAGTTTTTGCCGCGTCGGGCGGAATCCAGTATTCGTCCGCCCCGCGTGTCTGTGCCAGATTTGTGCGCGCATCGAACCCCCGCACTTTCTCGGGCCGGGGCGACCCCTCGAAAGTACTGACTGTCGGACAACATGTGGCCACAGGAGACAGATTGCCGGAAGGAGGCGTTCCGCTGGCGTCAGGAGACGGATCAGTCATGGGCGAGTGCCTTCCAGAAGTCGTTGCATGTTGTGTCCCATTCGTGCGCGGATTGTGGCGGGTGTTTGCGGCCAAGGAAAGGATCTTCGTAAAATCTATAGCCCCAAAACAGGCTCAGGAAGGCGAGGCGATCCGAATGTGTGTCCGGAGCACCCGCCAACGCCAAAGAATCTTGCGACTTTTTCCAAAGCTGTCGGAACGGCCCTTGTCTGTTGATGGGGATATGCGCGTGCAGGCGCGCAGCAAGCACCTTTCCGTCCGGACATAAAGTGATCTGGTCCCCGTCAACGATGGCCAATTGCGGGTCCGCTGTAAATTTGTCGCAAAAATCCCGTCGCACAGCGCGGTACGAGCCTGCCCAGGCATCTGTAAAAGCGGCGCGCAGAGGGATGTGTTTGCTGCGGGCATCGCTTTCCAGAATGGCCAATAATGCGGGGGTTTGCCCGCTTTGGTGAAACCATCCGCCAAGATGAACCATAAGATGCCCGAGATAGGAAAATTCATCCTGCCGCGTGAAGCCGAAACGCTGACCTTCTCGCAGAATATGGGGGCCAAGCTCGCTATGAGATGCCGAGGCGAAAAGTTCGCTCGCATAGTCGCGCTTGAGCCAGCGGGACAGGTTGTTTGCCAGGGCAATTCTTACGATGCGGGCCATAACCGGCGCGTCGCATTCCGCAAGGGTAAAATGTGTGCGCGCAGCCGGTGCTCTGGCCGGCCCCGAAACCTGAAACATGTTTAATGCGTCGGCTCCATGCTCTGCCAAGAAATGGATCGGGGTTCCTTTTTGGGTATAGAAAAACCGTTCCAAACGGGCAGGTTGCGCAGCCAGACTCGGTAGGAATTCATTCGCTGTGACCGGATCCCAGTACCTGAAAAACAGCATTGTTTTCGCTTCAGCGTCCTTTGCAACCTTCATCAGGCCCCGCAGATGCGACCGCAATTCAGGTTCTGTGGCACTGGTCAACAGCAATATACCGACACCAAATCCCTGAAACTTGCGAAAATGGTCGCGCAGTACCGATGCCTGCACACCTTGCGCACGCCCGAACGAAAGCAGCCATGGTCCGGCATCGCCCTCGGGGGTGTCGGGCTTGAATAAGGGTGCTGCCGCGACTTCCGGAGGGAGCGTATCGAGATCATTCAACCCCCGGACACTTGCCCTGCGTGTCCCGTCAAAGATCGCAAATATCTGCAATTTGTCGTCAGCTGCTAACAATGCTGTAATCTCTCTCGGGCACTCAATCGAGGTGTCTTGTACCCAATCCTGTGCAAACACGATATGTTGGGCTTTGAACTGCGCAATGTTGTGCGTCACATTCATACTCGGTACTTTTCCTGCGCAATCCAAGGTATCGTCTATTTTACAAAGTATTCGTTTCCGAAGGGCTAAAGCACTTTTCATCCAAGGGCCAGAGACTTGGTCGCGCGAAATATGATATAAATTATTATGTCATTCCAGCGTGATCGTTTTCGCACACGAGCAACTGGTCGTTTTCCGGTGGATTCTCAAGGGTCGTTGCGACGTTTTCCGCTATCTCAGTTTCATCAGTTCTTCCCTGAAGGCTTCAGTTGGTGTTCGCCATCCAAGGCACTTTCTGGGAGTGCCGTTCAAGCGATCACAAATCGACTTCATATCTCGATTTGAGAGCGCGGCGACTGGCGCATCTCTTGGTAGGTATCGCCGCGCACGTTTGTTCAAGTTTTCAACCGAGCCCTTTTGCCACGGCGCTTGAGGATCACAGAACCAGGCCTCGGTACCGATCCCTGGTTTGAGCTTGCGCCATTCACGGAACTCAAAACCACGATCAAATGTGATCGATCGGCGTGCGGGTTGGGGCAGGGGTTCGATCACATTCATCAGCTTGCTCATGAAGTGCGTCGAACTGCGGTCGTTGTTGCGGAACAGGACGGCAAAGCGGGTCTTGCGCTCGACCAGCGAAGCCACGTTCATCTTGCCTTGGGCCCGTTCAAAGATCATCAGATCGCCTTCCCATTCTCCAAATGTCTCACGGGTCTTCACGTGTTCTGGGCGTTGATGAATGGAGCGATCAGGCGGAAATACCTGACCCCTGGGCCGTCTGGCATATCGTGGGCTGCGTTTCTTGCGGCGGCTGGGGAGAAGTCGCGCGAGTTCCTTTGATCGACCATCTGGACCGTAAACATATGCGTAGATGGTCTCGTGGCTCACACGCACGGTTTGGACTTCAAACTGCAAACGTCCAGCGATCTGTTCTGGCGACCAACCTTCCTTCAGCTGCCTAATCAAGGCTTTGCGAAGTCCGACAAGACGCACTAGCTTGCGACGTCGCGCACGTCTTTGAGTGGCTGATCGTTGCGCCACCACGCCGTAGTATCCGTTCAGTTCCGGCAGTTCTTCATCGGTGTATCCGTTGCGCTTAATGTCTCGATAGATCGTCGACACATGCCTGCCGATCTCAGCTGCGATCTCACGCACTGGCATCTTAGCATTCAACATATCTTCAATCGCGCGCCGTTCGCGCAGGTTTAGCTCTGTATGCGCCATCTTTCACTCTCCTTTCTTTCCAGCAAGATAGGGGAAAATTCGCAACCCAGTATAGAATGTGCCCGGATAGAAAACTGAATAGCCCATAATATGGCAGACGCTTTGTTCCCTGACTGCAGGGCAGGGAGGCCATTTTGAGTGCGCCGAATTTATGTGAAAGGTGGCGGTTGACCGGCACGCAAGTCCGACACTTGCATAGTGATCCTGCTCAGGTTTTGCAGATAGATGGCGCACCCTAGAACGCGGTCATCACTCCGATCAGCACGAGGGGCACTGCGGTTTGCGCGGGTGTCACGCGGTACGAAAGCCGTTCTTTCAAGAGCACATGTGTCACCAGCGCCATCGCGAGTATCCCCTGGCCGCTTAACATCGGTGCGGCCATCGCCAGCCCGCAAGTCAGGCTGCACCAGCCGCCCAGTCGCAGCCCGTAGGCAAACGCGGCCCAGTAGACATCGCGGCCCTTGCCATAGACGACCGGAACCACATGACAACGCCGGTATGCCCAAAGGCGCGCGGGCGCATAGCTCCACCAGATTGCGGCACCATAGGCGAGCAATGGCACGACCCATGCGAAGCCTTCGATAATCGCCACGGCCCGTAAGGCCACCATAAGGGGTATGACGACAATTCCCACGGCACCCCAGACCAGCAAAAACCCTGCAAGGGCTGCGGCCAGTGCGGGGCGTTGCATCGGGCGGTACAGCCGGGCGCAGAAAATGGTCAGATGTGGCACCGCCAGCGGCACCATCATCGCCAGTATCATCAACACCCATTCGCCAACCAGCAGGGCGGGCGAGATGGCAAACATCTGTGCGGACAGTCCCGACAGGAAACCGTCGATCAGAGTGGCAGGCGCGGACAGGCACAGCGCCAGACCGTCGCCCGATGTTGACAGATACCCCAGAACCATCCAGCCCGCTGCGGAGAGTAACAAAAGCCGGAACGCCACAGCATTGCCCGACACGCGGCGATAGTGCCCGAATGTGCCGGTTGCGCTTAGGGTCGCCGTCTGACCGGTCATCAAAGGTTACTCGAAATAGATCGCGATACGGCCCACTTCGACGCCGGGTTCTTCGGGGTCGGGCATCTTTGCGCCCGGAATTTGCATCAGGCCTGCCTCGGGCTGCGGGCCGCGTTCGATTTCACGAAAGCTGACCTGCACTTCGCTTGTATTGGCATCGGTCAGCTTCAATCTGTCGGCGGCATAAGTAATCTCGTAGAGTTGCGTAATGCCGTTGCCGCCATGTGCGCTGTCGGGTGAACTCGCCTTGCTGATACCAAAGGTGCCAAGCGTTCCGACACGCAAAGGTTCCACTGCGTCGCCGTCAATATCGACGTAAACCTCGTAATCCGACGGCACCCCCGTGCCGCGCACGTTCTCGAGGCGAAGGAACACTTTTATCGGTGTGGGCAGCGCGGATTCGGTAAAGGACTTGGTCAATCCGTCGGTGGACAGGTCGACCGGCGCGCGGGTCACTCCGCTTTCCAGTTTGACCGGACCACGCGATGTCCCGGCCAGTTCGGGTTCAACCTCGGCCAAAATGATGTCTCCTTCTGTGGGTCCAGGTGACGGTATGGAAAAAGACGGTACAGGGATGCTGTCGTATTTATAGCCATGCATGAAAGTGGTCGTGTTCTCGGTGTCGGCGGACGTATAGGTAAACGGGTTTCCGTCGCCGTCATGCATGTCAAAGGACACATCGCTGGACCAGGCTGTATCGGTCGGATTGAAATGCATGGCGTCGCTGACCAGCCATTCATCCCAAAGTCGGTCGATGTTGCAATGATGCAGCCAGAATATCGGGTCGAAAGCAGCGGTATCCGTGCTGCCCATCCAGCCGCCTATCCGACCATGCACCACATTGTGGGGAATATTTTCCAGCTCGCCGTTTATGGTGCCGAATACGTTTTTCAACACGGCGGGGCCGCCGAAACCCGGCGCGAACCCGGTAGGGTCAGTAAAAACCGGATCAGCCAGTGCCCCCAGATCAACATCAAAATCGCTTAACCCGAAAAACCCGTCGGGAAACATGTTGCGTGGTGCCCACAGCGGGTTCTCGGTCCCGTCGGTGTGAAACCGGGGCCGGAACTGCGGCGGAAGTGTCCGGGCGTCCGGATTGACAGTCAGGTTTTGGGAATAATCCCAATAGGGCAAGGCCCAGTCGTCCGGTCCGCCCAGGGCTGTAACTTCCTTGGCGATCATGGCCTCGAACGCAGCGACATAGCCGCGGTGCCAGGGCAGAAAATACCAGGTCCGGTGCTGGCATTGATCCCAAAAGGTTGCGCCGTCAGGCGGTGGTGTCATGTTCGGGTTGCCATGCACGGCACCCATGTACCACCAGCTTGTCGGGTCCAGATAATCACGGTTTTTCATCGCGCCTACAGCTTGGGCATACCAATCAAGCGCGGCATCGTTATTGGCAAGGGAATACACACTTTTACGAATACGAACGGCCATGGCCAGTCCTTTCAGAAATGAGGGAATATAAAAAAGGCCGATTCAAATATGAAGATTATTTATCATGAAACAGGTTCCCCGCCAAGTTGTATGTTTCTGCCTGTGATTGATCAAAAGCGGTGATCGGCTGGCTTGGTATGAATTTTGCCGCCACCTGACCTACGCAGAATTTTCTTTGACGACTCCCGCCCCGCGTGTAGTCTTTGATCATTAAATGATCGGCCTGTTTTATTTGAAAGGCTACTTATTATGTTGGATTTCCTCAAAGCGGCTGCTGCGGTTGGCCAAAACTCGGATAGTGAAATGTTACGGGGCGATGTATTGGGCTTCTTGCTGGTCTATGCCACGCCACCTGATGTGGACGCTGAAAAAACCCGCATCGCCGACCTTTTGGAAGGGGACGGATTTTCCCTGTTCCGGATGTCGGAAGAAGACCCCGCGTTGCTGGTGTTGACGTTCAACGGCATCGGGAATGATCAGGCACCAGATTTTCTGTTTCAACTGGCCGAAGAATTGCGCAGCCGTCTGGCGCTTGTCGCGGCAGAGCCTGAAACCGGGCCGCAATACACCGACCTCAACACTTCGCGGGCACAAACGGAATCCCTTGGCGGTCTGGTGGATGCGATCTGCCGGTCCGGTGCGGGCGCGCACAGCGATCCCGACTGGGCGCTTAAACTGATGAAGGTGGACCGCGCCATGGCTGCGCATGCGGTCACGGGGGCAGGGATCAGGGTCGGGCAACCCGACACCGGTGTTGCCGCGCATGACGAACTGGCAGGCGCGTTGAACACGTCGCGCGGGGCAAACTTTGTCGAGGGCGGCGGCGATCCGACCGATCCATTGCGCGCGTCGATGGCATCGCCCGGTCATGGCACAGGGGCGGCGTCTGTGATGATCAGCCGCGCGTCGTTGCGGATAAACGGCACCGCACCGGGCGCAGAGCTGGTGCCGATCCGTGTGGTTGACGGTGTTGTTTTCGGCTTGGGACTGGCGGTTGCACGCGGGATCGACCATGCCCGCGCACAGGGCTGTCACGTGGTCAGTATTTCGCTGGGCACCGTGACACCGGGACTTGCCTTGCGCCGTGCAGTCGCGCGTGCGGTTGCGGCAGATATGATCGTGGTTGCAGCGGCAGGAAACTGCGTCGGCTTTGTCGTCTATCCCGGATGGGACCGAAACGTCATCACGGTTGCGGGCATCACGCGCAACAAAAAACGCTGGGTCGGATCGTGTCGCGGGGATGCGGTTGATGTGTCCGCGCCAGCCGAGAATGTGCATAAAGCGTTGCGTACCGCCGGAGCTGTTGGCGCAGGCACCTTACGGGCGGTTGATCCGCTGGCCCAAGGGACGACCTTTGCCACGGCAATGACGGCGGGGGTCGCGGCACTGTGGTTGCAGCGATTTGGCGTGCAGCGTCTGCGACAGGTTGCGCGCGCGCGGGGCATGCCGTTGCAAGAGTTGTTTCGTGCCGCCCTGCGCCAGAGCGCCGATGCGCCTGCCGGATGGGACAAGGCGCGCATGGGCAGTGGCATTGTCGATGCGCAGGCCTTGCTTGATCTCGCACCGGACCGGATCGGGGTGATGCCGCAACTGGAAAGCGGTGGACCTGCGCTGGCGGTTTTCGGCGATGATTTCGAAGGTACAGGGTTGGAGGTCGAAGCCGGTTTCATCGCGTCCGACCGGTTGATGCGGCAGGCAGGGGTATCGCATGTTCTGTCCGAAAGCGGCGGGTTTATGCGACCTTCGCCCAGATTGCAGGCGTTGATCGCTGCGGTCGACCGGACAGAAGCGCGCATACCGCTGGCGGCACCTGTTGTCCTTGGGGGTGTCGCGCCGCCGATAGGCTCACTTCAGGCAAGCCTGCGCCGGTTGTCCGCGACCCAGACCAGCGGTCTGGAAAGCGCGGCGGCGGTTGATGATGGGGCTGCGTTAAGCAGATTGCGCCGGAATGGCGCGGCCGCACTGCTTGAACAGGCCGAGGCCGGTTTTACCTCGCGCACAGGGACCGCCGACGCGGCTGTGCAAGCAAGCGCCCTGAAACGGATGCGGCCCGTGGTGGACGCGCTGACCTCGGGCGATGATCTGGACAGTCTGCCTGCGGCTGAGACCCATGCGGTTCTCGAAGCGCTGGTGCGGCTCACGGGGCGCCCCGCGATCCGGCTTCATGCGGATGGCAGCGAAATTGACGATCCGCTTTTGGGCATGTGGCGGGATCATATCGTGCCAACCCGTGCCACATGGCGCGAAAAGACCGACGCGGTGGGGCGCATTGATGTACAGGTCAACCCCGGTGAATGGACCCCTGTAGGGACAGGTATTTTGATTGGTGACGGTCGGGTATTGACCAACCGCCATGTGATTGACCTGTTTGCGGTTCTGATGCCGACCCGCGACGGTGTACCGCGGTTTGCGCTGCGCTGGCCGGTGTCGATTATCTTTGACCCCGCAGCACAGGACGAGGCGACGCGGTTTGCCCTGCCGTCGGTGATGTCGGCGGGCCGGCATAAAGTCGGGCGGCGGATGGACCTCTCAAAGCTGGATGTGGCGGTCATGGCAATGACAATGGAAAATGGCGGCGGTGATGCCCCGTTCCCGATGCCCGCAGGCACATCAGGGACAACAGCCGCTGATCTTACGCGTTTGATGGTTTCGGGCTATCCGCTTGAGCCGCAAAACCGTATGGCGGGACCAAGCGCGCTGGATGATCCTGCGCTGCATGACCGGTTCTGGGACCGCATCGAGGAATTATTCGGGGACCGGTACGGTGTGCAATACATCAGCCCCGGCATGATGGTACAGCGCGCAGGGTCGGTCGAGTTTGACCCGAACGGCTGGGCTTTTACCCATGATGCGACGACGCTCGGTGGCAGCTCCGGTTCGGTCGTCTTGTCGTTGCACGCCAATATGCCGCTCTGCGGGCTGCATTTCGGCGGCGAAAGCCTTGCCGCGAATTACGCCCATGACATCGAGATGATCCGCACAAAGGGTGACGGTGTGTTCGAGACCCGGTTTCTGCCGGTGTGACGGGGACTGTGACGGGGACTGTGACTGGGACTGTGATGACTGATACGCCTGCGCTTTATCAAAAACTGGTGCCGGTCCTTGCGGGCCTGTCCCCGACGCGGGCGCGTATCGAGGCGGTTTACAACAACTGGCTGTCGGACAGCATGCTGCCCGACGGTCCTGCGAACTTTATCCATGCGGTGATGTCCGCATTCGAGGCCTGTGCCGACCAGAATCCACCACCGGACCGCACCAGCAACGCAGGTGCGATGCAGCTGGCTTTGGCAGCGCTTGGCACACCCGATCTGGCGCATCCGTGTTTTTGCGCCATGGTCGGGGCAGGGCTGTTCGACCATCAGCTCAGGTTTGTATCCGGTTGGCTTGCGACCCTCGCGGATCATCATCCGGAGGCATTTGACCGTGTGACCAAAGACAACGCAGCCCTGTTTGCCGATCCTGAAACGGGTGCCGCACTGGATGTTGCCGAATTGCCTGCCAGTCGCCAGATCACGCTGGGCCGCACCCTTCTGATCGCGCGCGCGCTTGAGTGTCTGACCCCGGATACGGCCCTCAAATTTTTGCACGCAAACCTACAGCGCAGCACGCAGGAAGCGATGACCGTCCCCGATGATTTCTGGAGCGATCCGGGCACTTTGCTGCCTGCCTTGCTGCATGGACGCAGGCGCATGTGTCTGATCCGGACTTTTGATAAAAAGGGCGATCCAACCACAGGCACGGGATTTCTGATAGGCCCTTCGGCGGTCCTGACCAATCTGCATGTAGTCGACGGGGTGCAGGACCGTCTGGAGGACGTCGAAAACACCGAAGCCCTCAAAATCCAGTTTGATTTCTCGGAGACGACCGCATTGTCACAGGCGGCAAGCTCGGTCTATTTTCCCGCGCCTGACTGGTGCATCGCACGCGGCATGATTGCCGATCCGGGGCCGGATCAGGAGTATTGGTGGGATGATCGGGACAAGCGCAAGACATGGCTGGATGTGGTGCAGAACCAGCTTGATTATGCAGTGATCAGGCTCAAGGGCGCGCCCGGTCTGCAACGCGGTTGGTACAGGCTTGATCCCGCCAAACGGCGGCGGCCCTCGGGCAGCTGGGCGCTTCACCATCCTGCCGCGCGCGAACATACGCTGACACGCGGACAGGTCAAATTTGCGATGGACTTCGGCCACCGGATTTTTCACACCGCCTCGACTGTCGGCGGGTCATCTGGCGGGTTGATACTGGATCAGGACGGTAATCCGATGGGGCTGCATTATCTGGCACTCACCGCGAAATTTCCGCCTGACCCTGCCAAACCCGACGAGGTAAACGAGGTTCTGAATGTGGCAATCGGACTGCGCGAGATTGCGCAATCGCTTGATGCTGCGGGCAAGCTGGCGCAGGTGTCCGACCCCGGCACCCTGCGCCCCAACGCGGGCTGCATTGATGGCACAAGGCCGGTATTCGGTCGGGCGGCATTTTTCGAGGCGCTGACGGAACTGTGGACATCGGACACCAAGCGTATCATGCGGGTCGATCTGGCGGGCGAGGCGGGCGGGCTGCGCCGTGCCGGCAAGACGTTTTCCGCAGAGATCATCAAGGCGATGTTTCGCGGCCCCGAGCACCACCATATCCTGTTTCGCGCCGGTGATCTCAAAGTCGACGCGCAGCGCATGGCGGCAGATGCCTTGCGCAGCTTTGCCGACGATCTTGTCGGTGATCTGCCAGACGCGCCTGATACAACAACGCCTGCCTATGTGCGGCGGCTGGTGTCCTTCATCGGGCGCAAAATTCAAGAACGGTTGCCCAACCAATCGGTCTGGATTGTTCTGGATGATCTGGACAAACACAGCCTCTCGGATGCCTCGGGCAGGGAGTTTCTGGCGACGCTATACGATCAGGTTGATGAAATACCGAATTTGCGGATTGTGCTGATCGGCCTGCCCGAAGGGGTGGCGATTTCGGGGATAGATGCGCAAAACGAAATTGTGACGCGGATCGTGCCCGATGATCTGCAACAGCTTGATTTGAAATTCATCGACTGGCTCAAGGAACGCGGTCGCGGCAACGTCAATATGCTGGACGAGACCTATACCTTTCTGGCCGATATCATCACGTCTTATGCGGTGGGCGATGCCCCGCTCGAGGCGCTGTCGGAGTTTGTGGGCAAACATGTCAATCCCGCGGCGGACCGGTCGTTTGGTCCGGCAACAGGCAAGGGGGGCACACCATGATGTCCCCACAATGCAGACGCGCGGTTGAACTGGGCGCGGTATCGGGCTTTTTCACACCCGAGGACATGGGCACCTCCCTTGGCCTTGACGGTGCTTCACCTTCCCACCGCGCAGCGCTCTGGCGGGAGTTGAGCGCTTATGTGACCGAGGTGCTGATGCCCGCGTACGGCTGGCAGATCAAGCCCGATGCGCGGCTTGCCATTCTGCCGCAACTGGTCAGTCGCGCGCAGGTACGGCGTCTGATCGAGGATGCTCCGCCAGCGTGGCGTGATGACAGTTTTGCCGGGTTCCTGCGCGATCTGCTTGGCGGAAACCCAGTGGTGGTCGAAACCAGCAGCTATGGCCGCAATCACGAAGACAGCGTGCTGACCGAAATGCGCCGCGCCGGTTTGTTGCTGGATGCTGTGCAGTTTGCGCAGCAATCTCCGGCCGTCGATGTGGATGCGCTGGGGGCGATCGGCAGCGAGGTCAAACGCCATATTGCCGAACTGCGTCAACGCCGCGATTTGCTGATCGTTTTGCCGCGCCGCCACTTCGGCTATGAGACCGAGCGGCGCAACCTGTCGCGGTTTTTGCGCAGTATGGACGATACGCATGATGACCGCCCCGTATTCTTGTCGGGCATTGGCGGCGTCGGTAAATCGGCCCTGCATGCCCGGCTGTTCCGGTATTGGCAGCTGCGCAGTGACGGTCCGCTCACAGTGACGCTTGATTTTGACCGGCGCCAGTTGAATGCAGGTTCACCTGTTGAATTGCTCATGGAGATTTTGCGACAATGTGCGGTGGGGGTCTATGAAAAAGGGTTTCCGCCACGGATCGCCAAAGAGGTCGGCGACGGCCTGCGCGATATGCGCTACGGACTGACCGAAATCCCGCTTGATGCTTCGTTTGACCGGCAGATGTCGGGTATTGCCGCCGCGCATATCACAGCGCTGCAAGAAAACTGGGCCGCCCCGCTGCGCCACCAGCCGATAGCGATTGCCTTTGACAGTTTCGAGGCACTGGACCGGCGCGGGGGCAGCGCCGTGGAAATTGTGTTGCGGCTGGAAGAGGTGTTGCGCCGTAGCCTGCCGTTGGTGCGCAGTTTGTTTGCGGGCCGCGAAGAGCCGCTGGACGAAGAGCAAATGGCGGCACGCTTTGGCGGACCCGAGCGGCGCATGCGGTTGAGCGGTATCACCCCTGCCGCAGGCCAACAGCTGCTCTCGGAGGAAGACGCGCGGTTGGCCGGGCCGGACGGAACACCCTTGATTGATCCGGACCAGCATTTGCGCATCGCACAGATCCTCAAGGGCCATCCGCTGGCCATGCTGATGCTGGTGCAGTTTGCCCACGCCCGTCCGGAAGAAATCGACCGCTTGTTGGGCGAGTTGGGCCAGCAGAACGGCCAGTTCGAGGCCGAATTTGCCCAAGTGTTCCTGTACGAGCGCATTCTGGAGCGGATCAGCAACCCGGAGGTGCGCGCATTGGCGCATCCCGGCCTTGTGCTGCGGCAGTTGAACACCGACCTGATCCGCGAAGTGCTGGCGGTGATGGCCGTGGATCATGATCCGGATACGCCGATATCGCAGGCCGAAGCCGAGCGTCTGAAACAGGCGCTAGAGCGGGAATACTGGCTGGTCGAAGCGGACGATCAGGGATTTGATCTGCGCCACCGTCCCGATTTGCGGCGTCTGATGTTGCCGGGACTGTTTGCCAAGCCGCGCAGCAATGACAGCGCACCCGAGCGCGATAAAAAGGAAAAGCTGACCGCGCGTGCCCTTGACGTTTGCGCCCGCGCTGCGCGTTATTTCCGCGAGGGCCCGGCACAGGATGACACGGCTGCGCGCGTCCGCTGGCAGGCGTTGCCCGAACGCCTGCGCCGCGCGCACGGATTTTACTATGCCTCGTTTGTGGCCCCTTATGGAACTGTCGAGTTGAGCGTGGACGACGCCCGCGAAATTGAACTGGAACTGGGCGAGGACATCGAGACCATGCCGCTGGAATGGCGGGGGTTGATCAAGGCGTTGCTGGATATCGAGGTCAGCGTAGAAGAGCAGGGGACGCTTGGTGGCGATCTGTTCGAACAGGTTGAAAGCCGCATGTACCGCACCGAAAGCAAGGTCGGGCGTGGTGCAAAGGATAAATTTAGACCATCGACACCACCCGTGGAATCCGCCTCAAGCGAGCCTGAAACAACCGCCTCCGCCGCCCGTATGGAACGCGAGATCGCAGATGCGTTTGCCCGAATTGAATTTGACCGAGTTGCGGCGCTTGCAAGCCTCTATATGCGCGCATTGGATGAGGATGACGGCACTGCCGCGCGTCGGTTTGACGAGCTGGCGCAAAAGGATGTGACGCTGACGCCATTGTGGAAAGTTCTGCTGGTTGGGGCGACGCAGGACTTTGGTTTGTCTGAATTTGATCCCAATTTTCTGGCAAACAAGGACGCGCCGTTTCACGAGCTACGGCAGGCTGTTGCCATGGTGGGAAAAAGCGGCGTTGATCAACGAGATATCGTTACGAAGTTTGTGCGCTATATCGGCGATGTGAATAACGCGTTTGCATACCGGCAGCTTGCCTTTAAAGTTTTTGATTGGGCAGAGGGAAATAAGTGGAAGTTTTTGGGAAGTTTTGAAGCGCTTGCTCTTGCAGCGGAACCGTTCCATGACCGCTTGCAGCCTGATACAGATCACCTTGAAAGTAGCGAGTTTCTGGCTTTGGCACAGAAAATACTGGCGAAACCAGAGCTAAGATTACGCGACATTCAAGAGGTTTACAGTGCTATTAAATTCAGCCGGTTCCAGCTTTCCACCGACCTGTTCGAGGATATGAAGGAAAGCACCGCAAGACTGCTGCGCGGTCTGTCGCCGGAACTTTATGAGCCTTTGACGGCATGTTTGCGTGCTGCGGATGCGGAAACGCTCGACACGCTTGAAATCCTGATCCATCAAGACGTTCCCAATTGGCCCGTCGACTTGAATCTGGACCCCTCCACCGTCATTGAAACCGCCCCGATCGTTATCGAAACAGCGGATCGCTATGGCCTGTTGCGGCGGCTCGCCCAAGTGCTGACGGTGCGCCAGCCCGAGGTTCAACGGCTGGTCGATATGCATGACGTTCTGACCGATTGGTTCTTTCCGCCATTACGGGGCAAGGATCGCGGTGATTTGCCGGAGTGGGCGATCAAGGCGCTTGGCGCGGCTCCACCGCTCCATTAAACCTCACGTGAATTTACGAAACAGTTTGGTCTGGTCAAACATATCTTCCAGCGCCTCGATGCGGTCTTTGGTGTCGCCCCACCGCAGGTTCTGGACCGTCGAAATCATTGTCTCGAGCAACAAAAGCGGTGTGACCGCCGAATCCCACGCGGAGGGGACAACGATGCGACAACTGAGCGTGACCTCGGACAACTGATGCACCGGAGAGCGCCACTGGTCGGTGAACAGGATCAGTTTCGCGCCTTTTGCATGGGCAATTTCTGCAAGTTTTAGGGTGTTGTTCTCGTAACGGCGCATGTCGAAGATGATGAACACATCGCCCTTTTTGACATCCAGCAGATAATGCGGCCAGGCATTTGATGTGGATTGAATATGGGTGATTTTCGGACGAATACCCTGCATGTGCAGAAACAGATATTCGGCCAGCGTATGTGTCACGCGCCCGCCAACGATATACAGATGGTGGCCCGCATCGGCGGCCATGGCGCAGGCGCGGTCAAATGCGGCGGGGTCAATCTGGCCCAGCGTGTGGCGCACATTGTCGATCACCGCATCGGTAAACCGGTTCAACAGGTGCCCCGATGGTGCGCCCTCGGCCCAGCTGTCATGTTTGGCAATGGGGTTCTTTGCCTTGGCCTTGAGTTCCTCGCGCAGTTCGGTCTGAAATTCGGGATACCCTTTGAAGCCGAGTTTTTGAACCATGCGCGCGACGGTCGGCACGGAGACCTCGGCGTCTTTGGCCAGCGCGCTGAGCGGTCCCAGACCGGACGCCGGATAATTTTCCAGGATCGAATGGGCCAACTGCCGCTCGGCGCGGGTCAGGTCGTCCAGCTGGTTCTGGATGCGGTCCGAAATGGTCAGATTGTCGTCGCTCATAAGCCATGCCGCCTTTTTGATCGAAAATATAACAACACGGTTAGGTGTGTTATATATCTTCCATAATTGTGTTGACAGTTGTGATATAAAGCAAGACGTTTATCTGGCTGGAGGGGCGATGCTGTACACGAACACTGATACAACCGGGAAAAATGCCACCGTGGTGAACCCCACGGGTGCGTCGTCAGTTGTGCTGATCTGCGAGCATGCGTCGCATTATATTCCGCCATCGTTCGATGGGTTGGGGTTGTCATCACAGGATCGCGAAAGCCATGCGGCATGGGATCCCGGCGCGCTGGCGGTCGCGACGCAGATATCAATGCGTCTTGATGCGGTGCTGATCGCGGCACAGGTGTCGCGGCTGGTCTATGATTGCAACCGTCCGCCAGAGGCCATCGGGGCGATGCCGGAACGCAGCGAAGTGATCGAGGTGCCGGGCAACCGCGGCCTGAGTGATGCGGCGCGCCAGAGCCGTGTCGATATGTTTTACCACCCGTTTCACAGCGCTGTCACCAAGGCGGTTGCGGCTGTGAACAATCCTATAATTGTAACAATCCATAGCTTTACGCCAGTGTATCATGGTGTTTCCCGCGCCGTTGAAATCGGTGTCCTGCATGATCGCGATACACGGCTCGCGGATGCGATGTTGGGGGTTGCCGCGTCCCACACCACGGCCAAGGTGATGCGCAACGATCCCTACGGGCCTGATGATGGCGTGACGCATAGTTTGCAAAAACATGGGGCGAACGGCGGACACCTGAATGTCATGCTTGAAGTGCGCAATGATTTGATTGCGACCGCAGACCAGCAGACCGCCATGGGTGATCTCATCGCGGCATGGATCGCGGACGCCTGCGTGCAGATGAATGTGGCCGGAGATGTGCAATGTCGGGCCTGATGCGCGGATACATCCGCGCGGTGGACGCCGTGAACTACCGCATGGGTCGGATCGTCATGTACGGCATCTTTGTGCTGATGGCGATTTTGCTGTGGTCGTCGATCAGCAAGGCATTTTTCCTGCCCTCGCTCTGGACGCTGGAAATGGCGCAGTTTGTGATGGTCGGCTATTATATTTTGGGCGGGCCATATTCGATACAACTGGGGTCGAACGTGCGGATGGACCTGCTTTATGGCGAATGGTCGCTGCGCAAGAAGGCGTGGTTTGATCTGTTCACAGTGTTATTTTTGATTTTCTATCTCGCTGTGCTTCTTTACGGCGCGGTCAGTTCCACCGCTTATTCACTGGGCTATTGGGGGACGGAGCCGTTTTCGTTTCTGGGTGGGTTGCTCACCGGATCAGAGAAAATTGGAAGGATGGAGCAGTCCTCGACCGCATGGCGCCCGTATATGTGGCCGATCAAGGCAATCATGGTTTTGGGATTGTTTCTGATGCTGCTGCAATGTGTGTCTGAACTTCTCAAAGATGTATTGCGTCTTAAGGGCGAGGCGATCTGATGCCCTATGAAATGATCGCCACGCTGATGTTTTCCTCGATGATGCTGATGCTTTTGACCGGGCAGCGGGTGTTTGGTGCAATCGGGTTCATCGCCGTGGTTGCCGCATTGCTTTTGTGGGGCGACAAGGGTGGGTTTGATATCGGCTTTTCGGCGGCGATGAAGCTGATGAAATGGTATCCGCTGCTGACACTGCCGATGTTTATTTTCATGGGGTACGTGCTGTCGGAGAGCAAAATAGCCGATGATCTTTACCGGATGTTCCATGTCTGGATGGGCGGTTTGCGAGGCGGGTTGGCGATTGGCACAATCGGTCTGATGGTGCTGATTTCTGCGATGAACGGCCTCAGCGTGGCGGGCATGGCGATTGGGTCAACCATTGCGCTGCCCGAATTGCTCAAGCGTGGTTATGACAAACGCATGGTCACGGGGGTAATCCAGGCGGGGTCGAGTTTGGGAATACTCGTGCCGCCGTCGGTTGTGTTGGTGCTTTACGCGATGATCGCGCGGCAACCTGTGGGGCAATTGTGGCTGGCGGGCGTATTGCCGGGGCTGATGATGGCGGGGTTGTTCATCATATATATCGTGGTGCGCTGCCGGATTAATCCGGTGCTGGGGCCAGTGCTGGATGCAAGCGAGCGTGATATTCCACGCGCCGAAAAGCTGCGACTGTTGCGCGCTGGCCTGCTGCCGCTGGCGATTTTTGCGGTGATGATGGTGCCGTTCGTGAACGGCTGGACCTCGCTGGTCGAAAGCTCGGCTATTGGGGCAATGGCGGCTTTCGTGGCGGCGGTTCTCAAGGGTCGCATGACGCGCGAGGTGTTCGAGAATTCGGTGCGCAATACGCTTGGGATCACCTGCATGTTCATGTGGATCATCCTTGCTGCACTGGCCTTTGGCGCGGTCTTTGACGGTCTGGGCGCGGTCAAGGCGATTGAAAGCGTGTTTACCGAAAAGCTGAACCTTTCCCCCTGGATGATCCTGATCCTGATGCAGCTCAGCTTTATCCTGATGGGGACATTTCTGGATGATACCGCGATGCTGGTGATCGTAGCCCCGCTTTATGTGCCGCTGGTCGGCGAGCTTGGCTTTGATCTGATCTGGTATGGTATCCTTTATACGATCACCACGCAGATCGCCTATATGACGCCGCCGTTTGGCTATAACCTGTTTTTGATGCGGGCGATGGCACCGCCGGAAATATCACTGCGCGATATCTATGCGTCGATTACGCCGTTTGTGATGATCATGGTGCTGGCGCTAGTGCTGGTCATGGTGTTCCCCGGCATCGCACTTTGGCTGCCTGAATATGTGTATAACCAACCCTAAGAGCCGCCGCAAAAGGTGGCCTAACCCCAACCAAGGAGAAAAGACATGACTTCGAGACGTAAGTTTATCCAAGGTGCGGCAATCGCTGGCCCCGCCATGTTGGCCACGCCCGCGTTGGCGCAAAGTACCATCAAATGGCGGATGCAAACCTATGCGGGGGCAGCATTGGCCGCCGAGGTGATCGTGCCCGCGATTGAAATGTTCAACAAGATTGCCGGCGACCGCATGCAGATTGAATTGTTCTTTGCAGACCAATTGGTGCCCACGGGCGAATTGTTCCAGGCGATGCAGCGCGGCACAATTGATGCGGTACAGTCGGATGATGACAGCATGGCATCACCCACCGAAGTCACCGTGTTCGGCGGCTATTTCCCGTTTGGATCGCGCTATTCTTTGGATGTGCCTGTGTTGTTCAACCAATACGGCCTGAACGAAATTTGGGACGAAGAATATTCCAAAGTCGGCGTCAAACATATCTCGGCGGGGGCATGGGATCCGTGCCATTTCGCCACCAAAGACCCGATCAACAGCCTGAAAGACCTTGAAGGCAAGCGCATCTTTACCTTCCCGACCGCGGGCCGTTTCCTGACCCAGTTTGGTGTCGTGCCCGTGAACCTGCCATGGGAAGATATCGAAGTTGCGGTGCAGACGGGTGAGTTGGACGGCATCGCGTGGTCCGGCATCACCGAGGATTATACTGTGGGCTGGGCAGATGTGACCAACTACTTCCTGACCAACAACATTTCCGGTGCCTGGGCTGGCTCGTTCTTTGCCAATATGGACCGCTGGAACGAGTTGCCCGAGGATTTGCAAACCCTGTTCCGCGTCTGTTGTGACCAGTCGCATTATTACCGCCAGTGGTGGTATTGGGGGGGTGAAGCGAACCTGCGCGTGAATGGCGATAAATTGAAACTGACCACGATCCCTGATGCGGAATGGCAGACGGTCGAGGACGCGGCACAGGTATTCTGGGAAGAGATCGCGGCGGAATCGGACGTGAAACGGCGTGTGGTCGACATCTTCAAGAAGTACAACGCCGATATGGTCAAGGCTGGACGGCCTTACCGTTACACGTAATGAACATTTGAGGGCCGTTTAATGCGGCCCTCAACCCAGACCAGAATGGACGTATTATGCCCGGCACCCTAAGTTTCGATGAGCTGAAAACCCGCGTCGCAGACGGCGAAATTGATACCGTTCTTGTCTGCATCGTGGACATGCAGGGGCGGCTGATGGGCAAGCGTTTTCATGCGCAGGCCTTTGTCGACAGCGGCCATGATGAGACGCATTGCTGCACCTATTTGTTGGCCACTGACCTTGAGATGGCCACGCCCGATGGCTATGCCGCGACGAGTTGGCAACAGGGTTATGGCGATTATATCATGAAGCCGGATTTAAGCACGTTGCGTCCTGTGCCATGGCTTGAAGGCACGGCAATGGTGCTGTGTGACGTTCTGGATCACCACCATAACGAGGTTGCCCATTCACCCCGCGCCATCTTGAAAAAACAGATCGCGCGGCTGGCGGACATGGGGTTCAGCGCAACGATGGCGACCGAGCTGGAATTTTTCCTGTTCGAGAAAAGTTTTGCCGAGATTGCCAAAGGTGGCTTTCGCGACCTGACGCCGATCAGCGCCTATAACGAGGATTACAATATCCTCCAGACCACCAAGGAAGAAGCCGTGATGCGGCCCTTGCGCAATCACCTTTATGCGATGGGCATCCCGGTTGAGGGGTCCAAGGGCGAGGCCGAGGCGGGGCAGGAAGAGCTGAACATCAAATACGCCGAGGCGCTGGATTGTGCCGATCATCACTCAATTGCCAAACATGCGGTCAAGGAAATCGCATGGCTGCAGGGACATGCGGCGACGTTTTTGCCGAAATGGCATCATAAACGGGTTGGTTCATCAAGCCATGTGCATCAGTCGCTTTGGAAAGATGGCAAGCCTGCGTTTTACGATGCGGACCGCCCACACGGCAAATCCGAACTGATGGATCATTACATGGCTGGCTTGATCGCCTATGCCGCTGATTACACCTATTTTATGGCCCCTTATGTCAACAGCTACAAACGCTTTGCCAAGGGCACCTTTGCGCCGACGCGGATCATCTGGTCGGTTGATAACCGTACGGCAGCGTATCGTTTGTGCGGCGAGGGGACCAGGGGTATCAGGGTGGAGTGCCGGATTCCGGGGTCCGACATGAACCCCTATCTTGCACAGGCCGCGATGCTGGCGGCAGGTATAAAAGGGATTGAGGAAAAACTGGCACTGCCTGCGGTTTTTGCAGGCGATGCTTATGGCGACAAGACATCGCAGCACATTCCGCGCACCCTGCGCGATGCCCGTGATGCGTTGCTTGGATCGGATATGTTGCGCGCAGCAATGGGGGACGATGTTGTTGACCACTACGCCCATGCTGCGACGTGGGAGTTGGAAGAATTTGACCGCGTTGTCACCGATTGGGAAATCGCACGCGGTTTTGAAAGGGCTTAAACCATGACGATAAAATGTGTGTCACCGATTGATGGATCGGTCTATGCGACGCGTGAAACCCTGTCGCGCGCGGCCGCAGATAATGCCGTTGCGCGCGCCAAGGCGGCGCAGGTGGCATGGGCGGCGCGGCCGTTGGAGGACCGCATCGCATTGGTGCTGGCAGGTGTCGAAGCTGTGGGCGCAATGAATGACGAGATCGTGCCGGAGATCGCACATCAGATGGGCCGTCCTGTGCGCTATGGCGGCGAGTTTGGCGGCTTTACCCAGCGCGCCAGTTACATGGCCGAGATTGCAGCCGAGGCATTGGCCCCCATCGAAATCGAGGACAGCGATGCATTCCGCCGCCTGATCAAGCGCGTTCCGCACGGCGTTGTGCTGGTCGTGGCCCCGTGGAATTATCCGTTCATGACCGCGATCAATACCGTCGCGCCCGCGTTGATTGCGGGCAATGTAGTGGTGCTCAAACACGCCTCGCAGACCCCGCTGGTGGGCGAACGGATGGCGGCGGCTTTTCATAGCGCGGGCATTCCCAGAAGACGTATTTCAAAACGTCTTCCTCGACCACCAGACGACCTCTGACCTGATCGCGGCGCGCGCCTTTGGATTTGTGAATTTCACCGGATCGGTTGCGGGCGGCCAAGCGATGGAAGCCGCAGCAAGCGGCACGTTCACCGGATTGGGTTTGGAATTGGGCGGCAAAGACCCCGGCTATGTGATGGAAGACGCCAATCTTGATGCGGCGGTCGATACATTGATCGACGGTGCCATGTTCAACGCCGGGCAATGTTGTTGCGGGATCGAGCGGATTTATGTGCATGAAAGCCTCTTTGATGCCTTTGTCGAGAAAGCCGTCGCAATTGTGAACGGGTATAAACTCGGCAATCCTTTGGACGCGGAAACGACACTTGGACCGATGGCGCAGGCGCGGTTTGCCGAGCATGTGCGCGGCCAAACGGCAGAGGCAATCGCGGCGGGGGCCGTGGCCCATATTGATCCGGCGCATTTTCCGCAAGATGGCGGTGCGTATCTGATGCCGCAAATCCTGACAGGTGTGACCCATGATATGCGGGTGATGCGCGAGGAAAGCTTTGGTCCCGTGGTCGGCATAATGCCTGTGAAAAGTGACGCCGAAGCGATCGCGTTGATGAACGACAGCGACTATGGCTTGACCGCTTCGCTGTGGACCCAGGATCGCAACCGTGCCATGGCTATCGCCGACCAGATCGAAACCGGCACGGTGTTCATGAACCGCGCCGATTACCTTGATCCGGCGCTGTGCTGGACCGGCTGCAAGGATACGGGACGCGGGGGTGGATTGTCGGTGATCGGTTATCAGAACCTGACCCGCCCCAAATCATACCACTTCAAGAAAGTTTAACACGATGAACATCAAAGCTAACTGGTCCTATCCGACCGCCATCCGTTTCGGCGCGGGCCGTATTTCTGAAATCGCTGATGCCTGTGCGGCGGCGGGCATCAAAAAACCGCTGTTGGTCACCGACCGTGGCCTTGCGTCGATGGACATCACCACCAAAACGCTGGACCTGCTCGAGGCGGCGGGACTGGGCCGTGCAATGTTCGCCGATGTAGACCCGAACCCGAACGAGAAGAACGCGGCGGCGGGCGTGAAGGCGTACAACGACGGTGGCCATGACGGTGTGGTTGCCTTTGGCGGCGGCTCTGGTCTGGACCTTGGCAAGTTGGTTGCGTTTCTCGCAGGGCAAACCCGACCTTTGTGGGATTTTGAGGATATCGGCGATTGGTGGACCCGTGCGGATGCGGATGCGATCGCGCCCATCGTGGCGGTGCCGACCACGGCTGGTACAGGATCGGAAGTGGGCCGCGCGTCGATCATCACCAACTCTGAAACTCAGGAAAAGAAAATCATTTTCCATCCCAAATTCCTGCCCACAGTGGTGATTTGCGACCCCGAACTGACCGTTGGCATGCCCAAGATGATCACGGCTGGCACCGGCCTTGATGCCTTTGCGCATTGCGTCGAGGCGTTCTGTTCACCGCATTATCATCCGATGAGCCAAGGTATTGCGCTGGAAGGGATGCGGTTGGTCAAGGAATATCTGCCGCGCGCCTATGCAGATGGGACCGATATCGAAGCGCGCGCGCATATGATGTCGGCGGCGGCGATGGGGGCCACGGCATTTCAAAAAGGTTTGGGGGCAATACACGCGCTCTCGCATCCCGTCGGCGCGATGTACCACACGCACCACGGCACCACAAACGCGGTCTGCATGCCGGCGGTGCTGCAATTCAACAAACCTGCGATCACCGTGCTGATCGGGCAGGCGGCGCGCTATCTCGACATTGACGACGGGTTTAACGGGTTCTGTGCCTATGTCGACGATTTGAACGCCTCGCTTGGCATTCCCAAAGGCCTGACCGCCCTTGGCATCGAAAATCCTGACATAGACCGGATCGTGGCGGGCGCTTTGAAAGACCCCAGCACAGGCGGTAACCCGGTCGAGATGACCAAACAGAACACCACCAAGCTGCTTATGGCCTGTCTCTAAAGGCTAAGTTCCTGCCAGCGGTGGCAGGCAACCTGATGTTCGGTGCCCGCGTTTTCCAACAGCGGTTCCTCCACACGGCAGCGGTCAATCGCATGCGGACAGCGGGTTTGGAATTTGCATCCCGGTGGCGGGTTGGTGGGCGAGGGGATCTCGCCTTCCAGCTTTTGCGCGCGGCCGCGGTCATCGGGGTCAAGTGACGGGATCGCAGACAAAAGTGCGGTCGTGTAGGGGTGGCGTGGCGTTGCAAACAGGGTGCGGGTCGGGGCAGTCTCGACGATGCGGCCCAGATACATCACGGCAACATGGTCGCAGACATGGGCGACGACGCTCAGATCGTGGCTGATGAACAAAAACGTCAGCCCCATTTCCTCTTGGATCGCCTTGAGCAGGTTCAGCACATCGGCCTGAATAGATACATCCAAGGCGGCGACGCTTTCATCTGCGACAATGAATTTCGGGCCGGATACCAGCGCGCGCGCGATTGAGATACGCTGGCGTTGCCCGCCCGAAAACGCATGCGGAAAGCGACGCAGGTGTTCTACGTTGAGGCGACATTTTGCGGCAATCTCGCGGACACGTTCATCTGTTTCTGCGCGCGATTTGGTCAGGCCCATCACCTCAAGCGGTTCGGCGATGATGTCACGCACCGTCATGCGGGGACTAAGGGCTGCATAGGGGTCTTGAAAGATCAGCTGCGCCCGTTTGCGGTATTCTTTGAGGTCTTGTTTGCCCAAGCTCTTGAGCGCGTATGAAACCTCGCCATCATCATAATGCACATCGCCAAGCGTAATCGGTGCCGCCCGCAGCATGGCGCGGCCAAGGGTGGTCTTGCCGGAACCAGACTCGCCGACAAGGCCGAAAAAGCTGCCTGCGGCGATGTCTATACTGACGTTTTCGACTGCACCGACATAAGGCTTTGGGCCGATCAGGTTGCCGCGCAGGGCGTAATGTACCGACAGGTTCTTGGCGGCGATGAGAGGAGGCTGGCTCATGCGGCGTCTTCCTTGGGATCATACAGGTGACAGGCGGCGGCATGGTCGGTATCGACGCGCGAGAACTGCGGGATTTCCTGCGCGCAGCGCGGCCCGATCACTTCCTGACAGCGGGTGTTGTAGACACATCCCGATGGCCGCTCGAGCGGCGAGGGGATGTCGCCGGGGATCGGGGTCAGCGGCGCGTCGATATCATCTAGCGTGGGCAGGGCGGCCAGCAACCCGCGCGTATAAGGATGTGCCGGTCGGCGGATCACGTCGCGCACGGTGCCTTGTTCGACCAGTCGGCCAAGGTACATCACCGCAACTTTGTCTGCCGTCTGGGCGATCACCCCTAGGTCGTGGGTGATGAAAATGATGCCCATGCCAAATTCGCTGACGAGGTCTTTCATCAGGTCGATCACCTGCGCCTGAATGGTCACGTCAAGCGCTGTTGTTGGTTCATCCGCGATCAGTAACTTGGGTTTTGTGGACAGCGCCATAGCGATCATCGCGCGCTGGCGCATGCCCCCGGACAGCTCGAACGCATATTGGCCAAAGCGGGTGGAGGGGTCGGAAATACCGACACGGTCGAGCATTTCGATGGACAGTTCCTTCGATTGAGCCTTGGAAAAATCCGTGTGGATCATCAATTGTTCGACCATCTGGTCGCCGATTGAAATCGCGGGCGCAAAGCTTGCCATCGGTTCCTGAAAGATCAGCGATATCGCCCCGCCCCGCACAACTTTCATCTGCGCATCGGTGTGCAGGGACATGACATCAACCGGGCCGTCCTCAAGGTGCAGCGTAATCTTGGTATCGGGGCCGTAAACCGCATTGCGCGGATTCAGCTTCATCAGCGACTTGGCAGTCACGGATTTACCCGAGCCGCTTTCCCCGACCAGCCCCATGACTTCGCCCGCATCAAGGCTGAACGATACGTTATCGACAGCCGTGATGCGCCCCTCGTCGGTGTCAAATTGCAAGGTCAGGTTTTCGACATCAATCAGGCGGCTCATTTCTTGGTGTCTCCGTAGGGATCGGCGGCATCGCGCAATCCGTCACCGACGAACACAAAGGCCATAACAAGGACGATGAAAAAGATCACCGGGATAAAATACCACTGATAATTGAGCAGCACATCGGCGCTGGTGACGTTTTGCAGCATCACGCCAAGCGAATTCACCGGATCTTTAAGCCCCAGACCAATGAAGCTGAGCGCGGTTTCCGACAGCACCATATAGGGAAAGGAAATCACCAGATCGACAATGATATAGCTGGTGAAACTGGGCAGCAGATGCTTGCGGATCACATGACCGGACGAGGCCCCGCAAAGCTGTGCCGCCAGCACGTATTCCTGATTGCGCTCGGTCAACAGATGCGTGCGCACGCGCCGCGCCAGCGTCGGCCAGCCGATCAGACCAAGGATCAGCGAGATAAAGAAAAACCTCTCCTCCGCGCTCCATGTGTCGGGAATAAAGGCCGCCAAAGCCATGAACAGCGGGATCGCCGGAATGGTGCGCACCGCGTCCGTCACCATCTGGATGAACGAATCCACCGCACCGCCGTAGAACCCCGATATGCCGCCAATCACCAGCGCCAGCACAAAGGCGATGAACACCCCGATCGTGCCGACCGCCAGCGACGTGTTGATGGCGTGAAACGTGCGTGAAAAGATATCTTTGCCGGTGGAATCCGTGCCGAACAGATGGATATACCCTTCGTCCACCCCGAACAGATGGGTGTCAAAGGTCATGAAAAACATTTTGTATTCAGAGCCTTCGACAAAGAATTGCACATAGTGACGCTTGTCGGTGTTGATGGTCGTGACCCAGCGGAAATTGGTCTGGATCGAGCGTTCACGCTCAACCGCATAGATGAACGGGCGCAGCGAACAGCCGTTGTCATCGCAGAATTTCGGGATTGTCGGCGCGCCGTTCAGGTAATCCTTGTCGCGGCCCGCGATTGTGGGGTCATACGGCGTCAGAAACGGCGCGAACATGCCCGACAGGATCAGGAACACCAATACCCACGCGCCGACCATTGCGGCCTTTTGTTTCTTGAACCGCGTCCAGATCAGCTGGCCTTGCGAGGCAGTGAAATAGGCATCCTTGGCAGACTGGTCGACGGCGGCGTCATAGATGTTGGCTTTGCTCATGTCATTATCCCAGAATACTGCGGCGGATGCGCGGATCGACGATGGCCAGCGCGATATCGGTGATAAAGTTGATGGCGATGATCGCACCTGTCAGGAAAAAGATGATGGCACCCGCAAGCTGTTGGTCGTTGGACCGCGCCAGCGCTTCGATCAGCAGGGAACCTGCTTCGGTCAGGGTCAGGATCAGGGCGACAATCGGCAGTTCGTTAAAGATACGGTTCAAATCGAACCCCAGTGAATTTATGATCGGACTAAGCGCATGTCGCGCCGGATACCGCATCAGCAACTGGCGGCCAGAGACCCCGCGCGCGGCGGCGGCGGTGACATAGAGCTTGCCGATCTCGTCGGACATCAGCGCGCGCACCGTCTGGATCGCAAAGGCGGTGGCGGACCAGCCAAGGATGAACACAGGCAGCCAGACGTGGCCGAGGAAATCCTTTACCCGTGCCCAATCCCACGCGGCATCGCGAAATTCGGGTGAAAACAGGCCTGTCAAACTGTTGCCGAACATCACCGTCGAGAACAGCATGATCATCAGCGCCAACAGGAAGTTGGGCAGCGCCAGACCCAGATAGCTGACCAGACGCAGGCCGTTGTTGAGAAAAGGGTTGCGCGAGGTCGCCGCGATTATGCCCACAGGGATCGCGATGGCATAGGCCAGCAGCAGCGAGCCAAGGCAGATACCGATGCTAAGCCAGACTTTCTGGCCCAAAAGCTGGCTGATATCGAGCCGCAGGATGCAGCTGTCGCCAAATTCGCCCTGAAAGGCACCGAATATCCATTTGACCCAGCGTTCAAGGAACGGACGGTCGAGACCAAGGCGGACGCGTTCGGCTTCGATGTCGGCGATGGAAATCTGCGCGCCTTGCGAGTTTTTGAACGCCAGATAACGTTCGGCACAATCGCCCGGCACCATTTCCATCAGGGAAAATACAATAAAAGAAACAAGACAGAGCGTGATGAAGGCGAGAAAGGCGCGGATTGCCGCAAATCGAAGAAACTGCACCATCAGATTTTGCGCCCCACACCATGTTCGACCCGTTCGGGGTCTGTTGTTTTGGGTTGCGGGCCAAAGAGATGGCCCGCAACAAGATCAGATTTGTGTCGGATTATCTTTCAAGAAACCACTGCGACGGACGGTAAGGGTAGGTCCGGTAATACGCATAGGATGCGGTTTTGAAATCGGTCACGTTCTTGAGCGCTGATGAGAAATACAGCGGCTTTTGCTCTTTCACGGTGCCGATGAACAACAGATTTCCGGTCATGTTCTCGACCAGTTTCAGACCAAGAGCGTCCGATTCAGGGGTGCCCACGGGGGTTGCCTGAAACGCCTTGACGTCATCCATCATGGTCTTGGCAAATTCCGGTGGTTCCACACCTGACGCGCCATTGCTGTCGACCCATTCGCCCCACAGCATCGCGGTGCGCATGTTGAAGTAGTTGTCATAGGGCGGGATAAATATCTCGCCGTTGCCAAGTACCACTGACAAAGGCACGGATTTCTCGAACATGGTCACGTCAAGCTGGTTGGAAGACTGCGAAGAGCGGTACTCGTCTGTCGTGACTTCCTTGACCGTGTTGTTGATCCCGACATCGCGCCATGACTGGCCCACCAGTTCGACGATCTTGATCGAAATGCCTTGCGTTGCAACTTGCAGGTTCAGAACCAGCGGATCACCGTTTGGTAATTCGCGCATGCCGTCGCCGTCTTTGTCGACAACACCGATTTCATCCAGCAATGACTTGGCCATTTCCGGATCATACTGGGCGAAATACTGTTCCCATTCCGGTGTCACAAACGCAGGCGTCGGCGAGAAGGTGACATACTGCTGCGGTGTGCCAAGGCCGAACATCGCAACCTCGTTGATCTCGTCGCGGTTCATCGCAACCGACATCGCTTGGCGGAACTTGAGATCGCCAAACACCTTGCGTTTTTCCATGTCTTCCGACGTCACGTTGAAGGCAAAGGTCGGCATCGTGATGTCAGGCTTCAGATCAACCCGAAAGCCGCCCTTTTCCTGATTTTCCAACAGCAGCGGCACATAGTCGGTCTGCAAGGCCTGCGCTTTGTAATCAACTTCGCCGTTGACCAGTTTCAGCAGGCGCACTTCGCTTTCGCCAACAAAAATCTCGTCCATTTCGTTGATATAGGGCAGCTGGTTTCCCGCCGTGTCGATCATATAATAGTAAGGGTTCGCGACAAACTTGCGGCCCTCTGTGGTCTCGGAAATCACGATGTGGCTTTCCAGTGTGGGGGCCGCATCAAGGGGCAGGTTTGCGACCTTGTCAGGATGTGCCAACATCGGTGTCGGTGTGTCCATCCAGTCGGAACTGCCGTAATACGCCTTGATCAGATCATAGCCGTCAACAAAGCCCAGCGATTGCGCCAGTGTATCGGCATCGGGGTTGATGTCGGGGTGGTACTGGCCCAGAAAATGCTTGGCCTGAAAGCCTTGCGCATAATGGCTTGCGAAATGGTCCAGCAAACCGGGCTTGGGTGCGGTCATCGTGAACCGCACGGTCAGCGGGTCGATCACCTCGACTGTCATCGGCTCGCCGCCGGACAGAACATAGTCCTTCGGGCTTTCGATCACCTTGGGATCAAGCGACAGGTTGTTGTACCAGAAAGCGACATCCTCGGCACCGAACGGCTGGCCATCGGACCATTTGTGGCCTTCGCGCAGCACGAAAGTCAGCTGTGTGTAATCGTCATTCCACGTCCAGCTTTTGGCCACGTTTGGCACAATGGTGGTCAGGTCATCGGAGTAGCGCACCAGATTGACGTGGCGCACGGACATAAAGTCGGATGTGCCTGCCTCAGTCGCGTTTGACATTGCGCTGAACGTGCCGCCGTAGGTGCCGATCGCCTCGTAGGGCGCTACAACCAGCGGTTCAGACGGCATGCGGTCTGCCAATGCGGGCATGTCGGGGTTGCCACGGATACGCGCGTTCATCGCGCCGATATCGGGGTTCTCGGACATCTCGACGGTACAATCGCCAAGCTGCTGAAATTCGGACAACTCGTATTGCTGCGGGTACGCGCCAGCGGCGATTCCCATCGGGTCCGATACGGTCACAGCGGGGCAGGTGGCGGCCATGGCGGCCCCTGCAAACGCGCTGAGTGCCGCACTGGACAAAAGGATCTTCTTCATCGGTGTCTCCTTGTTGGTTGTGTTTTGCGTATCCAAACCTGGACCGCGCGGGCGTTTTGCCCTTTTTTGTGTTCCGGTCAGTTTAGACTCTGTCACCTACCGCGCTCTCGTAAGACTTTTGTGACACCACCTATGCGAGTGGCCACTTTTCCATCAGGCGTGCGTAAGGGATTTGACATTATAAATTCCCACCCAGATTGGCAAAGTAAGTATTATTACGTGCAATGAGTCAATGAACGACGTTGGTCTTGCAAGCTGTACTGATCTGAGGCCATCTCATCCTATCGCGCCATTTGCTGCTCTGTCGCTCACTGAAGATTCCGAGATCTGAAGAAAAATCTGTGCGGTGATAAGGCCCCGCACACATCCGACAAAAAGCCATAAAGGATCACACCGTTGAGTTTCAAAGTCCTGAGCGCCGAAATTGCCCACGAGACCAACACATTCAATCTGCGCCCCACCACCTTGCAAAGCTTTCGGGACCGGTTTCTGCTGGACGGTCCGCAAGCGATTGCGGCGCGCGGGGACAGCAATACCGAACTTGCCGGGTTGCTGGATACGGCGCGGGTGTATGGATGGGATATCACCCATGTGATCAGCGCTACTGCGGGGCCGGGCGGGATTGTGACGCGAGGCGCGTTCGACGCGCTGACGGCCCCGCTTTTGACAGCTGCCAAAGGCGACTGGGACGGCATCTTCCTGATGCTGCACGGGGCCATGGTGACGGAGTTTCGCGAGGACGGCGAGGGCGAGATTTTGCGGCTTTTGCGTGCGGTGGTCGGGCCCGATATCCCCATTGCCGTCACGCTGGATCCGCATGCGAATGTGAGTGCTGCCATGTGTGATCTGGCGCAAATCCTTGTGTCGTTCACCACCTATCCGCATGTCGACCTGCGCGCGACGGGTATACGCACCGCCGAGCTTTTGCAGCGGACCATGACGGGCGAGATTGCCCCGCGCACCCTGCGGTTTCACCGGCCCATGCTGGAGGAGGTCAACGGCGGGCGTACCGACATCGGCCCGATGATCGACCGTCATGCCTTGGCTCGCGCGTTCGAGGCGCGCACAGGTGTCTATGCGATCAGCATCAACGGCGGGTTTGCCAGTGCGGATATTGCCGATGTCGGTCCGACCGTATTGGTAGCTTGTGACGGCGATACAGCCGCGCACCGGTTGATTGGTAAGACACTGGCGGATGACATCTGGGACCGGCGGCACCAGGTTTTGAACACCTATATGACGCCTGCGCAGGCGGCGGATACCGCACAGAAATGGACAGCGGGCGGCGGACCTTTGGTCATCGCGGATTACGCCGACAATCCGGGTGCGGGGGCGTATGGCGATGCCACGGCGCTCTTGTCGGCGATGCTGGCGGCGGGGGTGCAGGATGCCTGTTTCGGCCCGTTGATTGATCCGGATGCCGCGTCAGTCTTGCACCCGTACCCCGTCGGTGCCGAGGTTACATTGGACATCGGCGGCAAGATTGCTCCGGAGTTTGGCGGCGGCCCGATCACTGTGACAGGGATCCTGAAATGGACAGGCGAGGGGCGGGTGATTGGCAGTGGTCCGATCCTTGGCGGGCTTGAGCGTGACTTTGGCCCTACTGCCGTGATCGAGGTGGCAGGCATCGACATTCTGATCGTGAGCCTGCCGCACCAGATGCTGGACCTGAAACAATTCCAGACCTTCGGCATTGATCCGGCCACGAAGTCTGTTGTCGCTCTCAAGTCGATGCAGCATTTTCGCGCGGCATTTGCACCTATCGCGGGGCGGATCATTGTTTGTGACAGCGGCGCGCTTGCCACGCTTGATTATGCCTCGCTGCCGTATAAAAACGTGCCGCGTCCGATATTCCCGCTCGACCTATGATTTAATGCCGCTTGACCTCGCGCGGGCCATCCTCGGTGATCGTGACCAGTGACAGCGTGTGGTCCATGTTGCGCATGCGGTGGCGCAGCATCAGGCGGCTCAATCGGTGCACCTCGTCTTTGTAATCCGGCAGCTCGGCCACATTCTGCATCTCGCCGCGCGCCTGATGATCATACAGGATCGGCGGCAGGGCGGCGGCAAATTCGACCAGCGTAAACCGCTCTTCGCGCAGGATCGACAGCGACGATGTGCTGGGTCCGGTGCCAAGGGTGCGCTCCCAAAGAGTGGGTGCTGTCGGCTCCGAAAAATCCAGTTCCGAGAACGAATAGCGCCGCCAATCTTGCGGGATATCGCCGCGCAGGAGGGGCAACAACGACCGCCCGTCCACCGCGTTCGGAATATCCTGCCCGACCCAATCAAGGATGGTGGGGGTGATATCAATCGTCTCGACGGGTTGCATCACAACCGCACCGGCGCGCGCGGCATTGTCCGGCTGGCGGATGATCAGAGGGGTGTGGAACGCAGCATCATGGACGGTAAATTTGCTCCATGCGTGATGATCGCCGAGCATTTCGCCGTGGTCTGCGGTGACGATAATCAATGTATCGTCGTATTGTCCGCTGTCTTTGAGGAAATTCATGACCCGCCCGATATGCGCGTCCACTTCGGTGATCAGACCCATATAGATCGCGCGCAAAGTCTGGATGTTTTCGTCGGTCGGTTCCAGATCGGGAAAGCCCACGACATTGCCCGCAGGGGTCTTGGCCGCAAGGGTCGGGCCAAAGAACGGATGCTGGGCGGCTTCGTCCTTTGGGTCATTATGCCGCTCGGGCATCGGGATCGTCGTCGGATCATACATCGCATTATAGGGTGCGGGTGCCACCAGCGGCGGGTGCGGACGGATATAGGTCAGATGCGCAAACCAGTTGGTGCCTTTGTAAGCGGGCATGGTCGCCAGAAAGCGGTCGGTCAGAAAGGCGGTGTCGCTATCCTCGGCGCGGTAAAGCGCGGGGTCGTTGATCTTGGGGGCATCGCCCGTGGGGGATACCGGTTTGAAAACATCCGCGTAGCTGTCAAAAATATACCCTTGGTTGATCAGGTGCGAGCGCCACGGATAGGACATCTCGAAGCGCATCTCGAGCGCCTCGGAAAAGCCGTTCATCGGATGCTCGTAACTGCGCACTGCCGGATCACCGGCGTCAAAGGCGCGTGGATCTTGCGACGTATCGGTATAGCCAAACAGCAGCGGCGTATATCCTGCCTTGCGCATTTCGGTTGCCACATTGGGGGTATCATGTCGCAGTGGCGTGCCGTTGCGCACCGAGCGGTGGTTCATCGCGAATTGTCCGGTCAGCAGCGATGCGCGTGACGGGCCACAGGGGTTCACCACGGAAAAATGCCGGTGAAACGTCACCGCATCCGCCATCAGGGCGCGCAGGTTCGGGATGTCGATGTGATCGGCCAGCGCCCCGAAAATGCAATCGGCGCGCAACTGGTCAATGACGATAAACAGGACGTTTTTGGGGTCGGCCATACTGCATGCTCTTTTTCGTGTGGTTTGCACAGTTAGGGCCGAGAAAATGCAGATTGTGAAGAGACAGCATGCTGGTTCAGGGCGTTTGTGACTGATTATATGGAAGTATCTACAGATTTCGCTGTAATATCGGTCAATCTTGTGGGAGTTTGTGGAAAATATGAATTTTAAAAATCGGCAGTATGAACGAACCCGTCAAACATTCGCACCGCGAACTGGAACTGATCGAGGCCCTGCACCGTTTGGGCGGCTCTGCGCGCTGCTCGGAGTTGGCCAAGACGCTGGATGTCTCGGAGGAAACGGTGCGGCGAACCATCAAGGCGCTGTCAAAGTCCGGCGTGCTCGAGCGGATGTACGGCGGTGCCTATCTGGCGGGGCCGCGCGATGCGCCGGGTTTTTTCAACCGGATCACCAGAAACGCAACGGCAAAACGCGCCATCGCAACACGCGTGGTCGAACAGGTGACAGACGGGATGACCCTGTTTCTTGATGTCGGATCAACCACCGCCTTTGTCGCCGAAAAACTGCGCGACCGTTTCAATCTGACGGTCGTTACCAACTCCATTGGCGTGGCGCAGGTGCTTGCGGGCCATAATGCCAACCATGTGCATCTGCTGGGCGGCGACATGCAAAGCGATGAACGCGGTACATTCGGATTTGTCGCGGAACAACAGTGCAGGCGGTTTGCCTTTGATCTGGCGGTGCTGAGCACGGATGCGTTGAGCGCGCAGCGCGGTTTTTTATACATCAAAACGGCAGAGGCGCATCTGGCGGCTGTGGCGGCGGCATGTGCGGCGCGGGTCATGGTGGCGATGGATCATCATAAGTTCGAGCAGACAGCACCCCACGTAGGATTCGAGGCGGATGTTGTGGACGAGATTGTGACCGACCAGACACCGCGGCCAGATCTTGCCGCCGCCCTCAAAGGCTGGGGCATCAAGGTGCATCTGGCGGACCAACAGGACACCGCCGCATGACCATCATTACATTCCTCATCAGCATCGCGGGGGCCACGATGCTGCTGTTATTCTCCGTGCGTCTGGTGCGCACCGGCATCGAGCGCAGTTATGGCGCGTCGTTTCAACGGTTGATGACAGGCCAGCAAAGCGCCGTGCGGGCCAGTCTGGTCGGGCTGAGTATGGCTGTTGTCCTGCAAAGCTCGGCAGCGGTGGCGCTGCTGACCACGGGGTTTGCCGCCAGCGGATTGCTGGCTTTTGCCGCCGGACTTGCGATTGTTCTGGGCGGTGATCTGGGGTCTGCGTTGATCATCCAGTTCCTGTCGTTCGACCTTGACTGGCTTGTCCCTGCATTGCTGGCGGTAGGCGGCTGGCTGTTTGTCAAAACCGAAGCCAAAAAATGGCGGCAGGCGGGGCGGATTGTGATGGGCGTTGCCCTCATTCTGGTGTCGCTGCAATTTCTGCGCGAAGCGATGGACCCGATCCGTGACAGCGCGTTTCTGCCTGCGATTTCGGAGTATCTGGCGCGCGATTATATCACCGCCTTTATCGTCGGTGCGGCGCTGGCGTTTCTGCTGCATTCCTCGGTTGCCGCGATCCTGATGTGTGTCACGCTCGTGCAGGTCGGCGCGATCCCGTTCGCGGCCGGCTTGTCGCTGGTGCTGGGGGCCAATCTGGGCAGTGCATTCATTCCCGTCTGGCTGACACGTGGTATGGCGCTGCCCGCGCGCCGGATCGTGTTTGCCAACCTCGGTTTGCGCGGGCTGTGGGCGCTGGTGATTTTATTCACGGAGAACCTGATCCTGAACACTGACAGCCTTGGCGCGGGATACGGCGGGCAGGCGTTGATCATGGCACATATTGCGTTCAACGCTTCGCTGCTTGTGCTGGCGCTGCCGTTCTGCGGGATGCTGCGCGCACCGTTCGAGAGGTTGATACCGGATCAGATTTTGTCCGGTCCCACCGTAATCGCGCGGCCTGAAACCGTGTTGGACCCGGAAAACTTTGGCACACCGGCACAGGCGTTGTCGTCGCTCAAGCGTGAGTTGTTGCGGATGTCCGAACTGGTCGAGGCGATGTTCCATCCGGTGATGACGATCTACCGCACAGGGGCCAAGGACCAGATCAGGGCGGTTCAGGCGCTGGATGATCAGGTCAACAGCTGTCTGACCCGGATACGCGGATTTGTGGCGGGCCTGCCCACCGATATCATGGACAAGAAAACCGGCGGCGCGGCGCGGGACATGCTGGAATATGCGGTCCGGCTCGAAGATGCGGGCGATGTTGTGGCTGACCGGCTTTGTGTGCTGGCGGGCAAGCTGAACCGCAACGAGGGCGGATTTTCCAAGGACGGCTGGGGCGAATTGCAGTCCATGCACGAGAGCATATCGGCCAACATCAAGCTGGCCTCCAATGTGCTGATCTCGGATGATCTGGAATCCGCGCGGTTGCTGAATATGGAAAAGACCGAAATGAAACGCGCCGAGCGCGAGAGCCGCAAGCGCCATTTCAGGCGGTTGCAATCTGGTGAGGCCCTGAGCGTGGAGAGCAGTGATATCCACCTCGAAACCCTGCGGGCGCTGCGCGATTTCAACAGCAGTATCGCGGCGGTGGCGACGCCCATATTGTATGCAAACGGTCAGTTGCTCGAGACGCGCTTGATCGAGGAAATGCCGGTGCGGCGGGAAGAGGACTGAGGGATTTAAGTGTTATTGCACCACTGACACAGGGCTGGCGTAGCGCACGAGACCTTTGTCACGTTGCACATCGAACCGCGGTCGCCACGGATATTTGCGATCATCCGGCACCCGCGCCCAGAACAGCACACCGCCCATACGCCACGGGTCGATAACGATGCCCTGCTCCATCGTATCACCACGCGCGCTGATCACCGCACTGCTGTGCTCGATCAGGAACCGGTGCTGTGCGTTCGCAATGGCACGGTGGACTTCGAGTGTTTGAAACCCTTCGGCGTTCAGGCGCACTTCCATGTCCTCGGCCCAGTGGCGGCACAGGCCGCGGGGCTTTTCACCGCGATTGACCTTTGCGTTATGCCGCAGCGGCGGATCGGTGATCTCGTAGGCGATGGCAAGTCGGTGGGAGTATTCATAGGAAATTTGCGCGGCGCGCATCGCCTCGGACGGGTCAACGGAAGGGGAAAGCGCGCGGAGCGACTGTGCGAGGGCGGCGATGTCGGCCTGCGTACCGCGCGGCGGACCGTCTTTGCCGTGACCCGTGGCGCAGGCACTCAAAAGGATCAATGCAGCAAGAGCAGATATCAGCCTGATCATGACTTGCCCAACTTTTCAATTTCGCGGGCCAAGGCACAGAAGCCTTCGAGCGGGATCTGCTCGGCGCGGTCGGTGGGTTTGATGCCCGCTGCGCGCAGGTGATCCTCGATATCAGGTGCCACACCTTTGAGAGACGCGCGCAGCATCTTGCGGCGCTGGTTGAACCCTGCGGCGACCACGCGGTTCAGGATCGCCGGATCAGCCGGAAAGCGCGGTTCCGGCAGGGCAGTCAGATGCACAACGGCGGAAGATACTTTGGGCGCGGGCGTGAAGGCTTCGGGTGGCAGCTGCATGACGATTTTTGGATCGGCGCGCCATTGGGCCAACAGGGCCAGACGCCCGTAGGCCTTTGATCCCGGCTCGGCCACGATGCGCAAAGCAACCTCGCGCTGGAACATCAAGGTCAGGCTTTGCCAGAACGGCGGCCACGCGGGCGGGGTCAGCCAGCGTACCAGCAGTTCGGTGCCGACGTTATAGGGCAGGTTGGCCGCAATCCGGATCGGGGGTGTCAGATGGGCCAGCGGATCAATATCAAGCGCGTCGCCTTCGATCACGGTCAGCTTGCCGGGATAGGCGGCGGATATTTCGGCCAATGCGGGCAGGCAGCGCGGGTCTTTTTCGATCGAGAGCACATGGCGCGCCCCCTGAGCCAGCAGCCCGCGCGTCAGGCCACCGGGGCCGGGGCCGATTTCGAGCACATCACAGGCGGTCATATCACCCGCAAGCCGCGCAATTTTCGCGGTCAGATTGAGGTCGAGCAGGAAGTTCTGGCCCAGCGATTTGCGCGCGGAAAGCGCATGCGTGGCGATGACATCGCGCAGCGGCGGCAGGGTGTCGATTGTGCTCATCCTGCTGGACCTGCGCGGTGAAGCGGGTTGGGAGTTTGTGTATTTTTGGAACAATGAAAGGTCATGGGGTGCGCGCCGCCATGCGGTGGGCCAGTTTGAGGGCCTCGATCATGCTGGTCGGGTTGGCGATGCCTTTGCCCGCGATATCAAATGCGGTGCCGTGGTCAGGCGAGGTGCGGATGAATGGCAGGCCCAGCGTCACGTTAACGCCACGGTCAAAGTCCAGCGTCTTGATCGGGATCAGGGCTTGATCGTGGTACATACATATCGCCGCGTCATAGCGCGCACGCGCAGCGGCATGAAACATCGTGTCGGCGGGCAGCGGACCCAACAAGTCGAACCCTTCGGCGATCATTTCTGCAACCAGCGGGGCGATGCAGTCAAGCTCCTGTGTGCCCATTGCACCGCCTTCGCCCGCGTGCGGGTTCAGGCCCGCGATGGCAAGGCGGGGTTTGGGGATACCGAAACTGTCGCGCAGTCCGGCATGGGTGATCTCGATGGTCCGGCGCAGTTTTTGCGGGGTCAGTTGTGCTGCCACCTGATCAAGCGCGATGTGGATTGTCGCAGGCACCACGCGCAACTGGTCGGACGCCAGCATCATCACCACGTCCCCTGCACCGCCAAGGGCCGCGAGATATTCGGTATGGCCGGGGTAGGCAAAGTTGGCTCCGTCTATCAGCGCTTTTTTGTGAATGGGCGCGGTACACAGGGCGGATGCATGCCTGTCACGAACAAGCGCCACACCCTTGGCAATCATGTCGATCACGGCTTGCGCATGGGCGGGTTGCGGCAGACCGGGGGTGGCGGCGCTGCCAAAATCAAACGCCAGAACCGGAAGCGCGTCTGCGCAAACGTCAATTGCCTGATCCGGCGAGGCAATCACGAGGTGCGGAATGTCGCGGGGCAGGTGGCGCGGGTCGCCTAGCCAGAGCATCGGAATGTCGCTGCGCAAGGCCGACCATGCGCGCGCGGCAACTTCCGGCCCGATGCCCGCCGGTTCGCCGCACGAGATGACAACAGGCCGGGCTGCGTTATTCATTTACCGTAATACGGGCGTCTGCACGCAGCTGTTCGATCAACTGGTCGGCATAGCCCTGCAACTTGGCGGTACGCAGTGCGTTAATCACCGCATCGCGGTCGGCTTCGGCATTTACCTCTGCGGTGCGGCTGCACATCATCAGAAACATCAAAGTCTGGCCGTTCGAGCGGGTCAGGGCGACAGAGGATTCACCCGGATCAAGCTTTGCCAGTTCGATGGCGATATCCTGTGGAATTTCGGCGGGCTTTTTCGGTCCACGCTCAAGCACTTCGGCGGGCTGGCCTTTTGCCACGGCATAAAGGTCATCACATTGATCGACACGCGCGCGGACATTTGCGGCTTGCGCCAGCCCTTCTTCGGTGCGGCCACCGGCGATGTAATAGGCTGCGTAATCAATTGCAGAATAGGTCTGCGCCGCCTTGCCGGTTTCCTCGATGCCGCGCAGCTGGAACAGCGCGATGGCGTTGGGGATCGGCAGGGGTGCCGTTACTTCGCCGGGGGCCAGCGCCAGCAGGATGGCATGCAGCGAGGGTGGCAGTTTATCAAGTTCGGTCCAAGGCATCCGTCCGCCGTTGCCGCGCGATGCGGTGGCGGAATATCGGCGTGCGTAGTCCGAAAATTCTGCCTCGGAACGGGTCTGTGAAATCTGGTCGGCCAATGCGGCCACATTTGCGGCATTCTGTGGCGGTGCGGGAATGATAATCTCGGACAGCAGCACACGGATGCCCGTGCCTGATGTGCTGGCACCCAAGGCGCGGTCAATCTCGGCGTTGGAAATTGTGACCGTATTGCCATAGCGTGCGCGGATATAATCGCGCCACAACAACGAGACGTTCACAAAATCGCGGAATGTTTCGGGGTCGACACCGGCCTGACCCAGCGCGGTGACAAATTCTTCGGTGCTCAGGTTCGCCCGTGCGGCAAACTCGCTTTGGCCGGTTGCGGCCTGCTCGGCGGACAAGACACCGCCCGCGGCAAGCAGTTGTGCGGCGCGCAAACGGTCGTCGATCAGGGCGTCCACAACGCTTTTACGGTCGGACCCCGGCGCATTGAGCAATTGCAGGAAACGCTGGCGCTGTTGCACCTCGAATTCTGTCACCACAGAATCGTTCACCCGTGCGACCTGCGCAAACAGGTCTTGTGCGGTGGCGGGATGTACCAGCGTGACCAACAGACCAAAAGTGGCGAAACACCGGATCAGGCGTGAGAATTTCATCTTTGTTACTTCCGACATGAGCGCACGTATCTTTCTTTTCCGGTTGAGGCGGCAAAACCCCTTAGGCCGATGTTAAACCCGATATTGGTAGAGGGCTCAACACTTGTTGATGAGGAATAGCGGCGATTGACCGAAAGGTCGACCGTCACACATTCATTGTTATAGGTCAGGCCAAAGCCTGCTGTTGCAGAGCGGTCATCGGCCACATCAAAGCGGTAATCGGCGCTGGCCGACCATGCGCTGCTGATATCATAGCTGCCGTCCAGCGTGACTTCCGAGATATCCTGCGGGCGGTCCTCGGCCACATCGGCGTCCAGCCAGATATAGCTGCCGCCCAGACGTCCTTTGGAAAACTCCCAATCGCCGCGCACTTCGGCTTTGGCGAACTTGAATTCGGTATCAAACAGGCTGCGTCCCGTGAAAGAGACACCGTTTGCAGAGTTGAGCTGGCCCGCGAGCAAAAAGTCAGAACTGGTGCCCGCAAGACCCGAGGTGGCGGTGAAATCCACATCTGCCTTTTCGCGAAACACCTGACCCAATGTCAGATGCGCATCCCAGCCGGTCGGGTCGACCCGCGACCAGTTCACGCCGACGGCTGCAACGCTATGGCGTTCACGGCGGTCGGGACGGGGGAAACGCGACAGCGCCAGCAGATTGCCCTGATCAAATTCGACACGTGTGCTTTCGTCGTTGGGGATATCCAGCCGGTTGCCGCCGGTCCAGCCCAGCTGCACCAACGGCTCTAGTGTTTGCACCACATCGGCTGCGCCGCGCCGCACCATGGGATAGCGCAGGGCAAAGGACGCATGGGGGGCAAAATCCGTATGGTTTTGCGCAAATGCGGCATCCTGTGCGATGTCAAAGAACCCAAAGCTGAACCCGGCGGTCACATCGGCCACCAGACCGGAGCGGAGTGTCATGCGGCGCAGCCAGTCGACCTGACCATTGATCCGCGCGACATCGCGGCCATCAGCATTTCCATCGCCATCACCATCTGTGCTGCGGTCAGAACTGCGTCTGTGGCTGTGGGCCACAAGCGCCATACGTACTTCGCCGCCAAGGCTGACAGGGAAAAACCGTTTTTCGTATTCGCCGTCCAGCACGAGTGTCGGCAGGGTGTTGTTATCATCGGCGACGCGCAAACTCTCGACATTGAACAGGCTCGCGCGGACGTATTCATCGCGGCGCGCGCGCGATACGGTCAGTTCGGATGTCAAACGGTCTTTGCCGGAATATCCGTATTCGGTCAGGTAGGACATGTCGCCAACAGCTTCGATCTCGAAATGTAATTTGTAATCGCGCGCCAGATCGAAATCACCCTTGCCAAACAGATAGCCCCGGTTTTTGTCGGGCCGCTGGTCGTCCCTCGATACCGCACCGTTAAACTCGATCCGTCCGGTTCTGAACGCCTGCCTGTAGCGCAATTCCAGCGTCTTGGTGGCGCTCGACAGATAGGGCGTTACGGTCAGATCGCGGCGGTCGCCGATTTTGAAGAAGTACGGAATTTTGACCCCGGTGCCCAGTTGCGATGTGGTGCGGATCGACGGGGTCAGAAAACCGGAAGCCCGTTCCAGTGTCGGGTCCGGCATGCGCAGGCGTGGCAAGTAGAACACCGGCACGTTCCGGATCATGAATTGCGCATCATCGAAATAAAGCTGCTGTTCAACTTTGTCATGGATCACGCGCCTTGCGCGGATCTGCCACAAAGGCGCCTCGCCGTTCTCACAGACCTTGCACGAGGTCACAGCGGTTTTATAAAGCTGGCTATAGCGGCCATCAACGCGGTTGAGTTGCACAGAGGCCAATTGCAATTGCTGGTTCAGGACCAGCCGCGCGCCCGTCAACAGACCGTTGCGCAAACCACTGTCCAGTTCGGCGGCATCAGCCAGAATGATGGTCTCGTCGCCCTCGGACAGCACAATCGGACCCTCGATCACCAGCGCGCCGGTTTGCTGGTTGTAGCGGATGGATTTCGCGCGAATGCGCGTATCGCCCTGAAACGCCTCGACGTTGCCTTGGGCCACCAGCGTGCGGTCACGTGTGATGAACACCTGATCGGCCACCAGCACAGCAGCAGGTTCGGCGACCTGCTGTGCCGTAAGACCCAAAGGCAGCGCCATCACCGCCAGTAATGTCAGGACAAACCGCATACGCCTAGCCATCCTCTGCGTGCAACAAAAGACCAAGAGCCAGCAGAATGGCAGCCACGGGCGGTGCCCATGCGGCAAGTATGACCGGAATTTGACCGTTCTCGCCGAGGATTTGCGCAAAGCTGCGAATGAAATACAAACCGAACCCCAATAGCACAGATGTCAGTACAGCGACCCCTGTACCACCAAATCTGGTATGGCGCATGGTAAAGGCACTCGCAACCAGAACCATCGCAATCAGAAAAAATGGCCGCGCAAGTTCGGTTTGCAGCCACACTTTGTGGCGGCGCGGGCTGAAACCGGCCTGTTCAAGCTGGCGGATGAATTCAGGCAACATATAGATCGACACAGCCGCAGGCTCGCCGATGCTTTCGCGGATACGCTCGGGCGTGAGTGTCGTCGGAATGGTCAGGGTCTCGTAAATCTGGGCGTTACCTTCGGCGTTGATCCCCGATTGCAAGGGCCATGATTTGGCATCCCGTAAAGACCAGCCGCCGTCGGTGAGCGCTGCACTTGCCGCCTCGATCCGCCGTTGTGGCCCGCCATTGGGCGCATAGGACAGGAATGTTACGTCATAAAGGACAGAGCCGTCATTGTTGGCCCGCCATGCGCGGATCACAGTTTGTCCGGCTCTGCCGCCTTGGCGCAGCCACAGGCCTTCGTCACTGATCGACAGCGCAGATGCGCCCCCTGTGCGGTAGCTTTCGGACAATTGCAGATACCGCTTGCCGGTCGCCGCCACGATGGGGTTGAGCATGCTCACAGCCATCACGCCGATGATAAACGCCACCATCATCGGGGCAATCAGCGCCCGCATGGCAGACCGGCCCGCCGCCCGTGTCACTACCATTTCAGAGGACCGTGCCAGCGAGATGAACAAGGATATCGTCGCAAGGATCACAATCAGCGGCAGGATCAGGTTAATTGTTTGCGGCGCATTCAACAGGGTCAGACCCATGATTTTTTGCCAGCCGATGTCAAAACTACCGAATTTGCGCGCCTGTTCCACGCCGTCCACCAGCATGACCAGTGCAAACAACACCGCCGTGATCATGAAAAAGCCCACCGCAAAGCGACGTGCAAAATAAAGGTGCAATATCATTGTGCCACCTGTTTGCGGCGCAAACGGCGCGTCCAGTTCGGATTTGACGCTTGCCAAAGCATCGCCAGAACCAGCACAGCCCCGATTGCGGATGGCAGATACATCAGTGGCCAGGCGGATGCATCATTGCGCACCGGATCGACCAGAACGCCGCGAATGCCATCAATGGCGATCAGCAGGCCGAACGAGATCACCACCTCGCGCCACACGCCAAAGCGGGAATACCCGCCCACCATCAGTGTCGAGAACCCGATCAGCGCCGCGATGATACAAAACAGCGGCTGCGCAAACCGCGAGTGGAACTCCTCGGCAATGTCGCCAAGTGACGATCCGGTCTGTTCCGACATCAACGCCCGGTCCGAGCTGAAGTCAGGCGTGATCATGGTGCGGATGGATTGCGCGCCCGTGGCGGTTTTGCGCACCAAAGCCGAGATATCAAAGGAAAAGTCGCGAAATTTGGCCGTGGCCAGCCGTTTGTCGATATTGTTGAGGCGCTGTGCCAGACCGTCGACCATAATCAGGGTCGTGCCCGCGCCATTGCGCACCAGATAAGCCTCGGCAGCGGTATAGATCACACCTTCGGTTTCAGTGCGTCGGTCCGACAGGAACACATCGCGCAACACGCCATCCTCGTCGATGAGGCGGGTATAGAAGGTGACATTGTCGGTGGGGTGCAAAAACGTGCCTTCGGTCAAAAGCCGCGCGGTGATGTTCTGGGAAATCTCGCTTTCACGCTGGTTGAGTTGCGATTGCGCCATCGGCACCAGAAAATGCGTCAGGATCGACATCATCACAGCGATACAAAGCCCGTATGCCAGCACGGGACGCGCCAGACGCCAAGGTCCGGTGCCGGTCGATTGCAGCACGGTCATTTCAGATTCGGATGTCATCCGGTTGGTGACATAAACCGCCCCTGCAAACGCCGCGATGGGCAGCACGGTCGTGATCAGCTTGGGCAGACCAAGGGAGGTAAATTCGAGGAAAACAAGGGCGGACTGACCGTCACCAATAAGACGGTCAAACAGGATAACGGCGCGGTTGATCCAGAAAACCGCCACCAGCACGAGCGCAAAAAAGCCAAACAGCACAAGGAGCTGCGACAGCATATAGCGGTCAAATCTGGCCACTGCGATCCCCTCAAAAGATGCTCTTACGGCGGTTTTTGACACTCTACTGCATAATTCCATGTACGAAAACTGATATCTGGTCATAGGCGGAGCAGCGGGTTAGGTCTCGGGTGTGAAAACCAAACCCGAGGCACCTGCAATGACCGAACTGACCCCCGTCACTTTTACGCAAACCGATATCGAGCAGATCGCAGGCCACGAGGGCCGGATTGCTGTGCTGATTGATCCCGATGGGCGGATGGATGCAGGCGCGCGGCGGATCAACAAGCTGACGCGCGGGGCGTTGACGCGGCTGGTCGAGGGCACGCAGTTTACCAAGCTGGCAAAAGGTGATGCTGTGTCGATGGCCTATCCTTCTGGGCTTGCGGCAGAGGCGATTGATGTTGTGTGCCTGCCCAAAGGTGCGGATGTGCATATTGCGCGGCGCGCGGGTGCGTCCTTGGCCAAGCTGCGCGGTCAGGCGGACGTGCTGGTGCTGGCGGCCGGGACGCGGCGTGTGGCCGAACTCGCCTTTGGCATGGCGATGCGCGATTACCGCTATGACGCGCAGAAAAGCAAAGCCGAGCCGCGCAAGGGGTCTGTCAGCGTGATGTGCAGCAAGCCCGATGATGCAACAGAGGCCGCAGTGCGCCTGATGGCGATTGCCCAAGGTGCGTTTATGACCCGCGATCTGACCAATGCGCCTGCCAATGTGTTGACCACAACGGCGTTTGCGGACCAGTTGGCAGATATGGAAAAACTCGGCCTCAAGGTTGAGGTTCTGGATGAGGATCAGCTTGCAAGCCTCGGAATGCGTACACTTTTGTGTGTGGGTCAGGGGTCGGACAGCCCGAGCCATGTTGTGGTGATGCGCTGGGATGGCGGGGCCAAGGATGACGCCCCGCTGGCGCTGGTCGGCAAGGGCGTTGTTTTTGATACGGGCGGGATCAGTCTGAAACCCGGTGCGGGCATGGAAGACATGACCATGGATATGGGCGGGGCCGGTGTGGTCGCGGGTGTGATGCGGTCGCTGGCGCTGCGCAAGGCAAAGGCAAATGTGGTGGGGCTGGTCGGGATTGTTGAAAACATGCCGTCCGGTAACGCGGTGCGCCCCGGCGATGTGATCACTTCAATGAAGGGCGACACGGTCGAGGTCATCAATACCGACGCCGAGGGGCGTTTGGTTCTGTGTGACGTGATGTGGTACGCGCAGGAAAGGTTCAAACCGGCAGCGATGATTGATCTGGCGACTTTGACCGGTGCGATTATCGTGGGTCTGGGGAATGAAAATGCAGGCGTGTTCTCCAATGACGATGCATTCTGCAATGCGTTTCTGAAAGCGGCCAAGACCGAAGGCGAGGGCGCGTGGCGGATGCCCTTGGGGCAGGCCTATGACGATCTGCTGAAAAGCCGGATCGCGGATATGAAAAATGTCGGCGGGCGTGCGGCGGGGTCGATCACGGCGGCGCAGTTCTTGCAGCGGTTTGTGCAGGATGGCATGCCGTGGATACACCTTGATATTGCGGGTGTGGCGTCGGTCAAGACGGATACAACGCTGGCACCCAAGGGGGCCACGGGCTGGGGTGTGTCGGCGCTGAACCGGCTGGTATCCGATATGTTCGAGAAGGATTAATCAAGAATGGGTGCCGCCTATTTCTATCATCTGACGCGACGGCCCTTGGCGGATACGTTGATGATGCTTTTGGCCAAATCACTGGAAAACGGATGGAAAGTCGCAGTGCGCGGCACCGACCCCGCAGGGATGGAGGCGTTGGATGCGGCCTTGTGGCTTGGGCCGCAGGACGGGTTTTTGCCGCATGGTCTGGCCGGTGGGGCGCAGGATGCGGATCAGCCGGTGTTGCTGACGACATCGACTGACGCTGCCAATGCGCCGCAGTGTGTGATGGCGGTGCAGGGGGCGGAGGTCAGCGCGCAAGAAGTGGCAAGCCTTGAGCGGGTGTGCATCTTGTTTGATGGCAATGACGCGGTGGCGCTGAACGCAGCACGGGGGCAGTGGAAGGCGTTGAAAGACGCAGGTACATCCGCGCAATACTGGTCCGAGGAATCGGGGCGTTGGGAAAAGAAAGCGGAGACGTGACCGGGGTGGACGGGGCGTCCACCTTACATATCACGCGGTAACGTGCAGCCCCGCTGCACCTTTCGTCAGCGTGTCAGGATCAACTCGCTGTTGGCAATCTCCAAACGGCCCCAGCGTTGCAGATAGCCCATGCCCAACAGGCTTTGCTCCATCTCGCCACCATTCACCACGGCAGGTATATTGCGATCGGTCACATCGCCCAGCTGCACCGTATCAAGGCGCACAAAGGCGGTTTGTACTTCGCCGTTGGCGGTATTGGCACGGCCCAGATAGCTGAGTTGATCAGGGTCGAGACCTGCGCGGCTGGCATCGGCCCGCGTCAGCACCATGTCGGTGGCACCTGTATCAACCACAAACCGCAGGTCGGCGCCGTTGATCTGGACCGTGAGGTAATAATGACCATCGCGGGCACGTGGCACTACGATCTGGCCGCTGTCGGATATGCGCGATTGCGCGCCAGGTTTGCTGATGTCCTGCCACAGACCCACAGCGGCGGCCCCGCCGACAAAGATCATGGCCCAGACGGCGGCATGTTGCAGGGTTTTGTTCAGCCCCTCGCGGGTTTGCATGAAAAACCAGCCCGCAACCATCGCCAGCAGGACAATCAGATAGATCAGGCGCATTGTGTCGAAGTCTTCCATCTGTCCCTCGCGGTTGGTTGCAGATGATATAGGGGCGGCGTGGCGCTTTGTCAGCCCGCAGTAGGACCAAAGCCAAAGGCGCTCAGTCCATCCAGCACAAATTGTACCGACAAAGCAGCGAGCAGCATGCCGAGCAGCCGGGTCAGCACGTTGATGGCGGATTTGCCGACCACACGCTCCAGATAGCCGCTGGCTTGCAAGGTCAGCGCCATCACCACCAGCACAAACAGCGTGATGCCGGTGACTGTCAGCAAGCCTTCCCAGCCGGGTTTTTCGCCGGTAAGCAGGATAACGGTGGCAATCGCACCGGGGCCTGCGATCAGCGGAATGGCAATCGGGAAGGCGGAGGGATCGTTGTGCTCTTCTTCTTCCGCAGTGTCCGCGCGGCGTTTTGTACGGCGGGCGAACAGCATGTCCAGCGCGGTGATAAACAACAAAATCCCGCCCGCCACGCGGAACGCCGGCATCGAGATGCCGATAAAGCCCAAGACCGCTTCGCCGAAGGCCGCGAATATGAGCAGGACAATGGCCGCAATGATACAGGCGCGCCATGCGATGCGGCGGCGCTGTGCATCGGTCATGCCGGGGGTCAGAGCGAGGAAAAGCGGGGCAATCGCAATCGGATCAACCACGACAAACATCGTGACGAGGGCGGTGATCATATAGGCGGTGTCGAGTGTCATAGGCGTTGATTGGAGGCTCTGCCGCCAAACCTTATTGTTAAATGGGGGCTCTGCCCCCAAACCCCCGGGAATATTTAAGACCAAAAAGAAATCAGGCAGTAGCTTTTTCGAGTTTTTCGAGTGCGGACATCCACAGGGATTCCGCGCGATCAAGCGCCCCCATGACTTCGGCGTATTTCTTGTTCCAGACCTCAAGCTCACCCTTTTTGGTGTCCTCGTAAAGTGCGGGATCAGCGAGTTTCTTGGCCAGTTTGTCGCGCATGTCGTTGATTTTGTTCACGCGTTCTTCGGATTTGCGAGCCTCGGCGCGCAGGGCAAGCACTTCATCACGTGTTGCGCGTTTGGGCTTTTCGGTCTGTTTGGTGGCTTTGCCTGGATTTTTGCTGACCGGCTTCACCGGGGTCAGCAGCATCTTGCGGTATTCCTCAAGATCGTCGTCATAGGGCGTGACGGTGCCATCGGACACCAGCCACAGACGGTCGGCGACCATCGACAGCAGGTGCATGTCGTGGCTGACAAGGATCACGGCACCGGAATAGCGGGTCAGCGCCTCGACCAGCGCCTCGCGCGATTCGATGTCGAGGTGGTTTGTCGGCTCGTCGAGGATCAGCAGGTGCGGCGCGTGCAGGGTGGCCAGCAGCAGGGACAACCGCGCCTTTTGACCACCGGACAAGCGGCCTACTTCGGTTTCGGCCTGATCCGGGCCAAGGCCAAAGCCCGCCATTTGCGCGCGCAGTTTCGATTGCATCACACCGGGACGCGCGGTCAGCATATGTTGCAAAGGGGTCTCGTTGATGACCAGTTCGTCGACCTGATGCTGGGCAAAGAAACCCACGCGCAGTTTGTTGGAATTGATCTGTTTGCCGCCCATCAGTTTCAACCGGTCCGACAGCAATTTTGCCAGTGTCGACTTACCCTGACCGTTCTTGCCCAGCAGTGCGATACGGTCGTCCTGATCGATGCGCAGGTTGAGGTTTGACAGCACGGGATGCCCGTCGGAATAGCCGACTGATCCGCCTTCGATGTTGATGATCGGGGGCGAAAGCTCCTCAGGCTCGGGGAAGGTGAACACCTTGCGTGCCACTTCCTCGGGTGGGGTGATCATGTCCATCTTTTCGATCATTTTCAGACGCGATTGCGCCTGTTTCGCTTTGGATGCCTTGGCTTTGAAGCGGTCCACAAAGCTTTGCATGTGGTCCTTGCGGGCCTGTTGTTTTTTGGCCATCGCTGTCAGCACAGCACGCTGTTCGGCACGCTGACGGGCGAATTGGTCATAAGGGCCTTGGTAAAACGTCAATTTGCGTTCTTCGAGATGCAAAATGCCGTTCACCGCGCGGTTCAACAGGCCGCGGTCGTGGCTGATGATGATCACCGTATGGGGGTATTTGGCGAGGTAGCTTTCCAGCCACAAAGCGCCCTCAAGGTCGAGATAGTTGGTCGGCTCGTCCAGCAGCAGCAGATCAGGCTGGGCAAAGAGCACGCCAGCCAAGGCCACGCGCATGCGCCAGCCACCGGAAAACTCAGAACAGGGCATCTGCTGTTCTTCGTCGTCAAAGCCCAGGCCCTTGAGGATCGACGCGGCGCGTCCTTCGGCGGACCATGCGTCGATGTCGGCCAGACGCGCCTGAATGTCGGCGATTCGGGTCGCATCGGTCGCAGTCTCGGATTCTTTCATCAAAGCGGCGCGTTCGGTGTCGGCGGCCAGCACCGTGTCGATCAGCGACACATCGGACGACGGCACTTCTTGTGCCACGCCGCCGATTTTGGCCCGCGATGGCAGCGATATTGCACCCGCGTCCAAACCCAATTCACCGCGAATGATTTTGAACAGCGTGGTTTTGCCAGCGCCATTGCGCCCGACAAGGCCCACTTTGTGGCCTTCGGGAATCACGGCTGAGGCCTCCTCGAACAGAGGCCGGCCTTCGATGGAATAGTTGATTTCTGAGATGCGTAACATGGGCGCGGTGTGGACCAACGAACAAGCGGCGTCAATCACAGCTTTTCATGTGCCGGACCCCATGCTAGGGAGCGCCCAAATTAACACCCACAGGAGCACGCCACATGGCACTTGAGCGCACATTTTCGATCATCAAACCGGACGCAACCAAGCGTAACCTCACAGGCGCAATCGTTAAAAAATTCGAGGACGCAGGTCTGCGCGTTGTCGCATCCAAGCGTATTCACCTGACAATGGCGCAGGCGGGCGAATTTTATAAAGTCCACGCAGAGCGTCCGTTTTACGGCGAATTGTGTGAATTCATGGCGTCTGCGCCGATCGTTGCACAAGTGCTGGAAGGCGAAAACGCCATTGCCAAGAACCGTGAAGTGATGGGTGCGACCAACCCAGCCGACGCCGCAGCCGGTACAATCCGAGCTGATTTTGCGCAAAGCGTTGGCGAGAATTCCGTACATGGATCAGACGCGCCAGAGACAGCCGCCGAAGAGATTGCGTATTTCTTTTCCGGTCTGGAGTTGGTCGGTTAATCCCACGAGGTTGAGATTCAAGAAAGGGTCGCAGCGATGCGGCCCTTTTTTATTGCTCGAGCAACGGGATATCCGGCAGATTGGACGTCTGTTTGGCCAAATGTTTGTGCAATAAATTCACATTGCGGGTTTTTGACCGCCACCCGATGTCAAATACATCGCCGACAAGCGGAATGGCACCGAGTGCAAAATCAATTCCGGTGTTCACCACCATTTTCGCGATCAGTGGTTTTGGCGCGCCCATGCGGCGGCATTCGCGCATGATGTAGATCGAGGGCAATACCGCCAGGGCGTCGCCCGCGACCGGCACCAGACCGATGATCGCGTCCCAGCCAATACGGACACCCAAAACCGGCAAGCGAAAGGCGCTGTCCATCCTCTGCGCCAGTTTGCGCAGACGGGCCAGGTCAGCGGCGTGGGGGTGTTTGTCAAATTCCATAAAGGATCAGTTAAACCGCTGGCAGCAGCTTTACAAGAAGGACCGAGTGTCACTGTCAGCCTCAAAGGCTGGCGTAATCCGTGATCACCGGTGTCGGGCGGGGACGTGCCGCTATGCCCGAAGGGTGTCGAACCGGCACGGGTCGGGGTGCGGGTTTTTGTATTGGTTCGCTGCGATCAAGACGGGCCATTTCGGCATCTCCTCATTCGGGTCGCAGGCCGGATGCGCCTGCTGCGCTGAATGACGATGCCGCAAGATTATGGCAATATCAGGGCGGCATTAAGGTTTTGTTAATCTGAAATGCGTGGTCTGGGTGTAGGTTTCGCCGGGCCGCAGGGTGATCTGCGGGAAGTGTTGATGATGCGGTGCGTCGGGCCAATGCTGTGGTTCGAGTGCGATTCCGCTATAGGGTTTAAGCGGCGGGCAATCCGCCATACCGACTTGTTTTTCAGGAATATTTGATCCCGCATAGACCTGCACACCCGGTGCTGTTGTGGCGATATCAAGCTGTGTGCCGTCGCTGCCTGTCAGGGTGATGGCGGGTTGCGGTGTGCCGTAAGGTGCAGCGGCGAGGCAGAAATTGACGTCCAGGTCTGGGGTCAGCGGCACAGGTGTGTCGTTCGAGAAATCAAAATCAGTTCCTGCAAGATTGCGTTGTTCGCCTGTCGGCAACCCTTGGCCATCTGTCGGCAAATACTGCGCGGCATGCACCTTGATCTGGTGGCCGCCGACATCCGCGCGCCCGTCCAGGTTCCAATACGGATGCGATGCGATGTTCATCGGGGTGGCATGATCCGTGGTCGCCTTCAAAGTCAGCGTTAAGGTCGTGTCGGTGATCCGGTAACACGCCGAAATTTCGCGTGTACCGGGCAGGCCGCAGGCCCCGTCAGCTAAAGTTGTCTTGAGGGTGACGCTATCGCCGGTTTGCGCATCAATCTGCCAAAGCAGGCTGTGCAACCCATTTGGGCCGGAGTGCAGGCAATTGCTCGTTTCATTGACCGGCATCTGGTAGGTCGTCCCGTCCAGCGCAACACGCCCGCCCCGCACCCGATTGGCAATCGGCCCGACAAGCGAGCCTGCGCACATCCGAACATTGATATGGTCCGCCGGATCGGCAAACCCGATCACCAGATTTCGCGTCTCGCCCGCAAACCGAACACCCACCAGCGCCGCCCCGCGCGGCAGGACCGTAGCGTTCAGCAAACCGGAACGGATGGTTATGGGTTTCGGGTCAGTCATCAGGATCACGATTGCCCGGATCGGTGCCGGCGCACAAGTGATGTTCTGCTTTTCCAAAGTGCATTATGGAAATTTACGGCAAAACGCAAAAAGGGCTTGGCAATTGTGTGCCAAGCCCTTGAAATCTATGGCTCCGACGGTAGGGAACGGAGCTATTTCAGTATATATCTAAGCGTTTGATATACATAGCTTTATGTCTTTTATGTCTGCGGGTGATGCCACAGTATGATGCCACACTCTAAGCACAGATTTTGATTGTCGACAAGAGATTGGATATCGTCATAAATTAATGAAATACACAACGCTTATGTCTTGTTTTCGCTGCTGCATGACAACGTTGGACGAGGCTCAATTCCATGATCCATTGGAACGAAAACGCTGGGCGCGAACGCTAACTACCTCAAAATACGGTATTCGCCGTCGATGGTGCTGCAACCTTGCTTCTGTTCTGTTTCGTGCTCCAGTAAATGGCAACTGAGACAATGCAATAATTGCACAGCCGAAAGACTTCCATATTGGCTGGTAAGTCGATTTAACTTCTCTCAAAGGCGCAGTTTTCAAAGATGCCTTGCGTAGAGCCAAGAGGAGCATCTCCAGAGTAGGGCTGGCGAGGCTTCAGATTGGCAACTGGAACCGGCTCAATCCAGGCAAGTCGCCGTTTTCCATCAGATGGCCGTCAATTCTGTGAACTCGATCTAGCGCGGCCTTGTTTGCCAAATTGAACATGTCGCCAAAACTTATGATCATGAATCCGCCGTTGACGGTTGTAACACTGTGGGCATCGCTCAAATCAATATCGGGCGTCAGCTTTGGCAACCAAATTCCAAACCCAACGCTATGGCTGTCATCAAAGAGTTTCCCTGTCATTTTCAGGGCACTCGGTTGGGCTGTTGTCAGTGAACATGTGCGCCATGCTGTGATGGCTTTCACGACTTCGGTTAGAAAAGCTACCATGTCCGGGCTTTCGTTGAAACGCATCGGAATGGAAATTTTCAGCGTGTCGAAACCAGCTTGATCTCCCCAGGTGAAAACAACACGGTAACTGGAAACGGTTTCCCCTTCAGGTCCCAAGAACGGTTTCGCGCCGACGATAAGCTTGATCTCTGCATCTTGCGGGAAGTCATCTGAGAATTTGGCGTGCCATTTTACGAACCGATCTGGCATGGTTGGATTTAGAAAATCAATGCCGGGATCATCCGGATCATTCTTCGAGATCAATCCCGTAAATATGGGAGCGATATCTGCCAGATTGGATATCAGCAGCTGAACATTTTTCACGTTCTCCCGATCATCCTCCAATCTTGGTTCGAACCAGCCGGTAATTTCCAGGATTTCATCAAGCATAATTATCTCCAAATGCTCGCCGGTAAAAGCCCGACAGGCAGATAGTGAACGTGAATTCGGTTAAGTCCACTTGCGATCTTTGTTCCATAACAAAACAGTTTTAGCTTCTGATTGCTGCAAAACCAATGGACCTGATGGCGGAACTGATCGAAACTTCTCGCGGGATAGGTCATTGCTAGTGCATTATGCCGTTGCATCTGTCTGGCTACACTGGCCATTCGTGCCATAGAGGTCGCGTCATCCAGAATGGGCAGGCTGTTAATGGGTGTGCCTGTCGGTGTTGGCAAATAGACCGAATTATTCCCAAGATACCGACCATAGCCCATCTTGGCCTCAATCAAAAAACACAACACCTGATTGAAGCCATCAAAATTCCGACGTCCATTGCCCGATGCTGGATCAGCAAGCGCCCACTCTTCAATTCGGGGCACATTTGGCCAAAACTGTAGGAGTGGCTGACCGCCCCCCATCATTGTTGAAACACGGTGCTGGTAGTCCATCGCAGGCAGAAACGGAAATGCTGCGTTTGCTTTTGATCCGCTGAGAAAACCACAAATAGGGCAGTTTTCGCAGGTGTCTGTTGCCTCAGCAGTCATCGCATTTTGTAGGTCTGATATATTATTTTTTGCGCTACCAAGATTTGATGAGTCTTCAAGCTGTTGAGTCAGAGGGTCAATCGTATCAGAGTTGTTGCCAAATCCCTCGAATTCCTGCGGTAGCGCAGGAGCGGGCTGGGTAGGTGTGCGTGTGCCGGGGCGAAATGTGCCAGCTGGAGTGTTCTGGAGATGATACACCGCAGCGCCCACCAGAAGAACGCTACCATATGCTGCTGCCATGACGAGAGGAACAACCATTAAATCACCACCAAGCTTTGAATTCGGGCACATCGTATGCGGTTTGTGACTTCAATGCAGCTAGATATGCTTTGAAACGGGAGTTAGGCTGCAATCGACTCTGGTTCCAGTATAATAGAAATCCTTGATCTTCCCAGAACATTGGCGCGTATACGACGCCGAGAAGAATAAATGTTCCAACAAGCCCCTCTGCATCAATTCGCATAGCAGTAGCTGTTGCGCGGGCATGATAAATCCTCAGCCTGATTTCATTCATTTGTACATCATTGAAGAGAGCTGGATAATCTCTTGCGAAATCGCGGGCACTACGGCGATTGGCCAGCGCCGGACCAAGAGTATTGATCAGGTCGCGGTAGAAATAGGGTTTAGGAGGCAATGGACTAGCTTCGCTCCGTTGCATGACTTCTACCTTAAAGACCTCGTCAAAAACATTATGTCCAAAAATTGCCGATATGATACCGGGTCGCAACAGGCTTTGTAAGAATGGCATCTGATCAGCGCGGGGCTGTCGTAGGAGAAGCACTAAAAAATCCGTGCTCCAAAAACGCATGAGGAACCATTTCCCCATTTCATCCTGAACTCTGATGAATTTTCGCAAATGCCGCCATACCAGCTCAAAATTCTCGGCGCTCTGGATGAAAATCCCGGGCTCATATCCCCATAAGTGCCAAGGCGCGGGCGTGTCGCTGTCCATAAGGAGATTGCGAACAAACGCGCTTTCTCTCTCCAGTGCGATGAGCCATGGTGCTACCGATCCAAGCTCAGCTTCAGCCTCTCCCGAAAAAAGGCAACGAAATTTCAAGCCGCTGGTTTCCAGCAGTTCAGGAAGATTGGGAACGATTGCCGCATCCAATACTGCATAGCTGTTCTGGCTGTCTTGAAACAAAACCTTATACAGAGGATGCGTTTCCGGGTCGTGATCGTCGGGAGAGAGCGAGGATACATCAGGGCACTGCGTGACACGAAAAAATTGACCTTCAACCGATCTATCAGGGTTATTCATGAAGGTAGCCCTTTGTTTTATGCAAGTCGCTCCTGCGGCATCAAAGAGACTTTCCATAACTTCTTCATAGAGCGCAACCCTTACGAGTAATGGGTGAAGCTGCTGCCTTCGGCGGTGTCAGTAACCGCTCCATTGCTACCGCGGTGACTTTGCCTTGATCTGGGTAACCAGGTCGGCGTCATCGACGAAGTCATCAAGGAATTCGTGCCAGGTTTTGGTGTTGATGCGAGCGGCTTGGATCATGTCTCTCAGTTCTTCGACCCCGTCATCGGTCAGGGCGGTGAGCGTTTCGTCGGGGCTGGCGTAAACGCTGACGATGTTGTCGTAGGTTAGGTTGTCGTCGTTGTTGCGAATGATGGCTTCGAGCAGCTCGACATCTTCGCCCAGCATTCTGGCGACGTGGTTGATTGTGCGGACATGGGTGATGACTGCCATCAAGCGGCCTCTGGATGGGCAACGGCCAAGGGTGCCCAATTCCATGGCAGCAACTCGTCGAGCCGGTTGATCTTGTGATCGTGGATGCGGTCGAGAATGTCAGCAAGGTAGGCCTGCGGGTCGAGGCCGTTGAGCTTGGCGGTCTCGATGATGGTCATGGCGCGAGCTAGGGTTTTCGCGCCGGTATCAGCCCCTGCGAAGAGCCAGTTTTTCCGCCCTATTCCAATCGGGCGCAGGGCGCGCTCGGCCGGGTTGTTGTCGATTGCGATGCGGCCGTCAGTCAGGAAGAGGCTGAAGGCGTCCCGACGGCTCAGACCATAGCGGAAGGCTTTGGCCAGTTCGCTCTTGCCCGGAATGCGCGGTAGTTGTTGTTCTGACCAGGCAAAGAAGGCTTCAACTTTCGGCTGACTTAGCTTTTGACGCGCGGCATGGCGGACGTCAGCGGGCTGGCCGTTGATGTCGCGCTCAATGTCGTAGAGCTTACCGATCCGATCGAGTGCCTCGCGGGCGATCTCGGATTTTGTCGATGTCCAAAAGTCATGGAAGTCGCGCCGCAGGTGTGCCCGACAGGCCGCCTCCGCAAACGTCGCGTGCCATCAGGACCCGGCGCGTAAAGTTTGGCATAGCCCTTGTAGCCGTCCATTGCCCGGCAGTGGTTTGCTTGCAAACCATGAGAGGGGGCTTGCAGAATGCCGCGGGCATCGGCCAGATGATCAAGAACATGCTCTTCCTTCCAGTTCGGTGCGAACCGATAGACAGCACCAGGTGGTGATGCACCGGCCCAAGGACGTTGATCGCGTACGTAAACCCGGATCCGGCCTTATCTGACCCCTTTGCCCAGACCCTTGTCGCGCATTGAGCGGTCCAGTACCCGGATGGGTGTGTCGTCCATCGCCCGGCAGGCGATTGCGAAGCAATCTGCCGAGAGGGGGCATGCAGCAAATCGCTGCCCATGATGTCCACCTCGATCCTCTCGATCAGCGGCGACAGGCTCTTCATGGCCCGGCCGCACCACCCGACGAGCGTGCTTTCGGGAATGTCGGCCCCCATGCGCTCAAATATCTCGTGCTGGCGATACAGAGGAAGGTGATCGTCGAACTTCGACACCAGCACATGCGCCAGCAGGTTTGGCCCTGCCATGCTGCCGGGGATCGGGCGGCTTGGCGCAGGCTCCTGCACCATCTTTTCACAACGACGGCAGGACTTCTTGATCCGGGCGATCTGCACAACCTTCATCTGCGCAGCGATCATGTCGAGAAGTTCGCTGACATCTTCACCCACCACACGTAGATCACCACCACAGTCGGGGCAGCAGGTGCCAGGATCGAGTTCGCGACGTTCGCGCAAAGTTTCATTAGAGACGCGTGGACGACGACGCAAAGCGGGCGCAGCGGATTTCTCTGGCGACGGTTCATCCTGACCCTCATCGATGGGCGCGTCATCTTCCTCGGCCACAGCGACCAACAGGTCTTCGAGCGCCAGTTCCAGTTGCTCGATCTCGCGTTCGATCTCGCGTTCGATCTTCTCCGAGGATTTGCCAAAAGCCAGCTTCTGCAACTTGGCGATCCGTAGGCGCAGGGCTTGAACCAGCTGGTCATGAACCCTCAGCGTCGCCGAGATCTTGGCGTTTTCTGCCTGCAACGCCGCAATCATCTCTTTCAAGACAGCTGGGTCATCGGGAAGGTTTTCGGCATGCTTTGACATGCCGCCTGATTACCAAAAATAAGGCCAAAGCACCATATAAATATGGGGAATTGAGCGACAAAATCACCCGACACGCGCAGGCGGAGATCCCCAATCAGGACGCCGCCAATCGATGCCTTCCCAGAGCATCGCCAGCTGCGCCGAGGTCAGACGGACAGAACCATCTTTGGCGCTCGGCCATGCAAACCGCCCTCGTTCCAGAACTTTATAATACAGGCAGAACCCCTGGCCATCCCAGTAAAGTAACTTTAACCGGTCGCCACGCCGCCCACGAAACGCGAACACCGCACCACTGGTAGGCTTTTGCCGCAGCACATCCTGGGTCAGAGCGGAAAGACCCGCGATGCCCTTCCTCATATCCGTAACACCACATGCCAGATAAACCCGAACCCCAGTTCCTGGACCAATCACGCTGCTTCTACCGCTCGGATCAATCGTGTCAGCACTGCCTCATCCATCGTACTGTCAAACCGCAGGCAGCGTCCGCTCTGCAAGCGAAGTTCAAGCCGCACAGCTGGAGCGGGCTTCGGATCAGGGGCTGCTTCTGCAACTTGGAAATCAATCGGCAGAAAGACAGTACCCTCGTCAGGCGGCCACAGCCCTTTCTTCTTCAACTCATGACGCCATCTGTAAATCTGCTGCCGGGTCACATCGCAGCGATGCGCCACCTGTGTGACCGTTGAACCATCGATCCCGACAGACGAGACAATCAAGATCTTGTCATCATCACTCCATCGTCGCCGCCGCTCAACACCAAGAACCTCGCCCCGCATGACACCCTCCACATAAGACACGTCACTAACGACGTCGCTATGCACGTGTCTTAGAGTCCGATTCAAAATGAGCTGAGAGTCCGATTCAAAATGAGCTGAGGCATTTCAATCTCTTGCGAGCACCCTTGTCATACGCCTGATGTGAGCGATGAGAACCCATGCCTCGGCGCTTTCGATTGTTCTCTCCCAATCCTTTGCCAGACGGCGACATCTTCCGAGCCAGGCGAAAGTGCGTTCGACAACCCACCGACGGGGCAGAACCTCGAAACCTTCGGCGGTGTCGGAGCGTTTCACGATCTGAATGACCCAGCGGCCAATACTGGTCAGAGCATCGCGCAGTTTCGGCCCGGCATAGCCTCCATCCGCAAAAACATGGCGCAGCTTTGGAGCCTCCCGGGCCAGTTGATGGAACACCGCCGGTGCGCCGTCACGGTCCTGAATGCTGGCGGAATGAACGCGGAGTGCAATCAAATGCCCGCAGGTGTCGGTCATGATGTGACGTTTGCGGCCCTTGTGTTGATTTGCGTTGAGAACTGACCCGGTATTTTCACCGAGATTTGACCCACCTGTTTATGTATCAGCGTTTATGTGTTGGTCAATGTTGGCTTCTCCTTTCGTTTTTTCTTTGCAGCCTCTGAGCTGGCTTTGAAGCGGTAGCTGTCGTTTCCAGTTTCCAGGATGTGGCAGCGGTGTGTGAGGCGATCCAGAAGCGCGGTTGTCATCTTTGCATCTCCGAAGACCTGTGCCCATTCTGAGAAGTTGAGGTTGGTGGTTATGATGACGCTGGTTCGCTCGTAGAGTTTGCTCAGCAGATGGAACAGCAGTGCGCCGCCGGATGGACTGAACGGCAAGTAGCCAAGTTCGTCCAAAATCACGAGATCAATTTTGGTCATCATCTCTGCCATCTTTCCGGTTTCGCCGAGCGCCTTTTCCTGTTCTAACGCGTTGACCAGTTCGACGGTTGAGTAGAAGCGGACCTTGCACCTGTGATGTTCAATGGCCTGAACACCGATGGCGGTCGCGACATGGCTCTTGCCCGTTCCAGGCCCGCCGATGAGCACGACGTTCTCAGCGTTCTCCATGAACTCGCACCGATGCAGTTGCTTGACGGTCGCTTCATTGATGTCACTGGATTTGAAGTCAAAGCCAGCGAGGTCCTTGTACGACGGAAAGCGGGCCACCTTTGTTTGATATGTGATTGAGCGCACTTCCCGTTCGGCAATCTCCGCTTTGAGCAGTTGGGACAACATAGGTGTTGCGGCCTCAAAAGCAGGCCCGCCCTGGGCAACCAGATCTTCTACCGCATTTGCCATGCCATAGAGCTTGAGACTGCGCAGCATGATCACGATTGAGGCTCCTGCTGGGTCATGACGCATGGTACTTGCCCCCAACCTGTCTCAGATCATCATAGCGGTCCACGTTTGCCTTTGGCGCTGTTTCCAGCGCGAGTGCATCAGGTGGATCGACTTCTGGAAGATCTGTGTGCGTTCCATCAATCAGCCGGTGCAACAAGTTCAGAATATGGGTCTTGGTTGGCACGCCAGCCTCCAACGCCAATTCTACGGCACACAGAACGGCATTCTCATCATGGTGCAAAACCAATGACAAGATATCGACCATCTCGCGGTCACCGCCTTCTCTGCGGTGCATGTGACTTTGTAGGTTGTGGAAGGCCCCTGGCATCTCAATGAACGGTGCTCCGTTGCGCAGAGCGCCGGGTTTGCGTTGGATTACAGCAAGGTAGTGACGCCAGTCGTAGACAACACGACCGGGCCTGCGGTGCGACCGATCTATGATGCGCTCATGTGTGCAAACGGTTTGCCCCTCGGCCACAATAACCAGCCGTTCTGGATAAACATGCAAGCTGACGCGCCGGTTGGCAAAGCTGGCAGGCACACTGTAGCGATTGCGCTCAAAAGTGATCAAACATGTCGGCGACACTCGCTTACTGTGTTCTACAAAGCCGTCGAAGGCGGGCGGCAATGCCATCAACATCGGCTTCTCCGCTTCCCAAGCGTCGGCAATGGTGCCCGGCAGATCCCGGTGCGAAGTCTCAACCCAAAGGGCTATACAGCGGTCTTCCAGCCATTGGTTCAGCTCGTTCAGATCTTTGAAGACAGGCATGATCTGCCACATGCGATTGCGCGCATCCTGGACGTTCTTCTCGACCTGACCCTTCTCCCAACCTGCCGCTGGGTTGCAGAACTCAGGTTCAAAAACATAGTGACTGGCCATCGCTTTGAAACGGGCGTTGATGTCGCGCTGCTTGCCACGGCCAACGCGATCAACAGCGGTCTTCATGTTGTCATAAATACCGCGCCCAGGCACGCCGCCAAACACGCGGAATGCATGCCAATGAGCATCGAACAGCATCTCGTGTGTTTGCAATGGATAGGCGCGCACTAAGAAAGCCCGGCTGTGCGAGAGCTTCGTGTGGGCCGCCTGCAGCTTGACCCGTTCACCTCCGATGGTGGCCCAGTCTTCGCTCCAATCGAACTGGAACGCTTCACCCGGTTGGAATACCAGTGGTACAAACGTGCCGCGTCCAGTTGTTTGCTCCACACGATGCCGGTCTTCACGCCATGCACGGGCAAAAGCGGCCACGCGCGCATAGGATCCCGCATAGCCCAACTTCACCAAATCGGCGTGCATCTGCTTCACAGTACGCCGCTCTTTGCGCGATTTGCGTGTCTGAGCCAACAACCATGCAGACAAACGATCCGCATACGGATCAAGGTTACTCGGTCGTTTGGGTACCTTGAACTTAGGCTCAACAGCGCCCTCTCGCAGGTACTTCTTGATGGTATTGCGAGACAGACCAGTACGCCTGGCTATCTCACGAATTGGCATCCCTTCACGTAATGCCCAACGTCGAATGACACTTAAAAATCCCATGTCGATCACTCCATATCTCCCCGAACAAATGCGTCAGGGTAGCGTCGTTACATGGGTCAGTTCTCAGTGAAAATTTATGGGGCTACCGGGTCAGTTCTCAACGCAAATCAACAGCCCTTGATACGTTTGCCAGCATCATAGCCGCATATCCCGCCATTTTCAGTGGTTTTCACGCTTTGGCTATCAATCACACCCGCTGCTGGCTGGCGGTTCCGACCTTCAGTTTCACGCGCCAGTGCAACCAGTTCCCGATTAATCTCGGCCAGCAGACCGTTGTCGCGCCAACCGTAGAAATAGTATCGAACCGTCGATACTGGCGGGAAGTCTTTTGGCAAAAGCGACCATGCGCACCCCGCCGATGCGATGTACTGGATCGCATTCCACACACCGCGCAGTTCAACTTCGCGCGGCCTGCCAAGATGGTTGGGGCTGGGCAGAAATGGCGCTATTATCGACCACTCCACATCCGTTACATCACTTGAATATCGGGGCGTATCGCGCTCATGTAGTTTTCGGGTGAATTCAGTCCAGGCCATTTTGATCTCCGTTCAGCTTCCAACCGAACAGAATCACAACCTACTGAATTCACTCAACTCATTTCCGATCAAACTCTTAAACCATCAGGCCAATATCAAGCAGGCGGTGCCAATCGGGCGGTTACGGTGTCATTCAGACCCGTCCGCTTGTGTCGCCTAATCGCCAGATTGGGACAGCCTGCCTGATTTCTGCGGTCTTCCTAGGAGACGTGCATAGCGACGCCGTAAGGGACGTATCTTATGCGCAGGATGGACGCCAAATCGACTGGCCAACTCGCTGACCGTCTCCTCGTCCTTCAGTGCTTCCAGTGCCGTCTTGGCCCTGATCTTAGTGTGAAGTTGCTTTCATTTCGACATATCTGATCTCCTTCATATTAAAGATCAGCAGGTTACAAGTCGTAGCTTACGTCAGTGTCCGCATTTCTGGGGGTAGCTCAGAGTCGCTTTTCGACAGCCTTACTCGAACGCGGTATGGTCTCGTCCCGTAAACCTCTACATAGTCCCCACTTTTAGCGCTGTATGCTTCAAAAAAGTCGCGGACCCAACGTCTGGATCGAAACAATCGCTTGCTTGCGTCGATGTCAGGTGACACCGGGGAGTGGCGAAGCTCTCATATTGCCGCAGGTTCTTTTCTTCAATTTTTTCGGTGCGTTTGATTTCATTCATATGTCTGACCACAGCGGAAATGCTCGGATCTAATGCCCCCACTTCGGTGAGAACCGGTTCAGCTGTGGGATCCTCGTTGTTTTCAATCTGCACGACAGCGGGTGCGTGCTCTGCCACCGGTGCAGTGGATGGATGCAGTTGTTCGTCCGGCTGGGATGCGCTTATTGGTAAATTCGAGAACTCTGGACCCATCAGGCCGTGATCTTCGTCAAGCATCTGATCCGCAACGGTGCTTAGAGTCTGATCGGAAATGAGTTGAGTGAATTCAGTAGGTTGTGATTCTGTTCGGTTGGAAGCTGAACGGAGATCAAAATGGCCTGGACTGAATTCACCCGAAAACTACATGAGCGCGATACGCCCCGATATTCAAGTGATGTAACGGATGTGGAGTGGTCGATAATAGCGCCATTTCTGCCCAGCCCCAACCATCTTGGCAGGCCGCGCGAAGTTGAACTGCGCGGTGTGTGGAATGCGATCCAGTACATCGCATCGGCGGGGTGCGCATGGTCGCTTTTGCCAAAAGACTTCCCGCCAGTATCGACGGTTCGATACTATTTCTACGGTTGGCGCGACAACGGTCTGCTGGCCGAGATTAATCGGGAACTGGTTGCACTGGCGCGTGAAACTGAAGGTCGGAACCGCCAGCCAGCAGCGGGTGTGATTGATAGCCAAAGCGTGAAAACCACTGAAAATGGCGGGATATGCGGCTATGATGCTGGCAAACGTATCAAGGGCCGCAAACGTCACATCATGACCGACACCTGCGGGCATTTGATTGCACTCCGCGTTCATTCCGCCAGCATTCAGGACCGTGACGGCGCACCGGCGGTGTTCCATCAACTGGCCCGGGAGGCTCCAAAGCTGCGCCATGTTTTTGCGGATGGAGGCTATGCCGGGCCGAAACTGCGCGATGCTCTGACCAGTATTGGCCGCTGGGTCATTCAGATCGTGAAACGCTCCGACACCGCCGAAGGTTTCGAGGTTCTGCCCCGTCGGTGGGTTGTCGAACGCACTTTCGCCTGGCTCGGAAGATGTCGCCGTCTGGCAAAGGATTGGGAGAGAACAATCGAAAGCGCCGAGGCATGGGTTCTCATCGCTCACATCAGGCGTATGACAAGGGTGCTCGCAAGAGATTGAAATGCCTCAGCTCATTTTGAATCGGACTCTTAAAGGTAAAAGAATGCTTTCGTGGCGCCCCCACGCTGCGGCTTTGCCCTCAATCAGCAGGTTCATCAGCGTTATGACTTGAAATGCAGAAACATCCTGATGACCGGTAAGCTCACGGAAATCGCGGGCAACAATACGCGTGCGCACATCGCTGGTCAGATCAGCGCGGAACATGTCGATATAGCGGTTCAACAGACCGTCATTAGCTACCTCCCTTGGAAAAGGGGCATTCAGACCTCTAGAAGCGATGTGCTGCCAAACCGTGCGGGTTGCCTCATCGTGCCGAAGGTCATCATCCGGATTGTCCGCATCGAACCGCCGCATCATTTTCAGCTTTTCGATTTTGTCACGCTCGCGACGCACAACAAGCGACAGCCACGCCCGTGCGTCCTGTGGCGTAATCTGCCGGTCTGCCAGTTGTTCCATTACAATATCACTCTCCGCGCTGATCTTGCGGGACAATATATGTGCCGTGCGGAGGTCTGTCGTCCCCAGAGAGAGCTTCAGGTCGACGATTCCTGTGGATTGTCGGCGTGATCTGCGGCGCCATTGGTAGACGTTACCGCGTTTGCCTAAATGGGGAAGTGTTTGCATATTCTTTGTCCGTTCGCGAAAAGCAGACAAAGAAAGGCCACAGTGGGATGGAACACCCCGATGCCACACCCTCGGACCCATAAGGGCCCAAGGTGAGCAATACCAAACACTTAGAAGGTGAATTGGCTCCGACGGTAGGGATCGAACCTACGACCAATTGATTAACAGTCAACTGCTCTACCGCTGAGCTACGTCGGAACGGTCTGGGCGATATAGCAGCGGGGATTCCGCGCGTCCAGAGGGTTTTGGGGTGAAACCGTGATTTTTCCCGATGTGGCGCTATGAGAGCCGGAAGAGCGCATCAGCGGTCAAAGGTCCAGCGGGGGCAACAACGGATCTACCATAAAGATCAATGAGATGCGCGAGCACATTGCGGGCTGCGGCACCCTGTAGTGCAGCTGGCGTGTCAGTATAGATCAGGGCCGCAAGCGTTCGGGCGGTTGCGGGTCCGGACTCCAGATGTGTCAAAATGGCGGCCTCGCGCGTTTTGCGGTGGGCCAGCAACCACGCCAGCCGCGCGGCCGTTTCATGCACTGGCGCGCCGTGGCCGGGATAGAACACGCGCCAGTCTCGCTGTTGCAGCCGCGCGCAGGAGGTCATGAAATCAGTCAGGTCGCCATCGGGCGGCGACACCAGCGACGAGGCCCAGCCCATCACGTGATCTGCGGTAAAGCAGGCGTCACCCCAGGCCAGACACAGGTGATTGCCAATATGGCCGGGGGTGTGCAGGGCCTCAAGCGTCCAGCCCGCACCTTTGATCTTCTGGCCGTCGTGCAAAACCAGATCCGGCTCGAAGCCCGCATCGATGCCTTCGCCACCCCCCACAGCACCGCTACCGCCAAGCTGTTGCATGACCCGTGATCTGCCCGCTGTCGCATTTCCGAAGGCCAGAACCGGCGCGGCGCAGCGACCTGCGAGGGGGCGCGCCAGCGGAGAATGATCCAGATGGGTGTGGGTCACGATGATATGGCTGATGTGCTGGCCCGGGTGCACGGCTGCCAGAATCGCGTCAAGATGCGCGGGGCTTGCGGGGCCGGGGTCGATCACGGCCAGTGCGGTTTGCCCTATCAGATAGGTGTTGGTGCCACGGTAGGTCATCGGTGACGGGTTGGGGGCGACAATGCGGCGCAGACCCGTCTCAAGCGTTTCGGCCACGCCAATCGCGGGATCAAAGTCGTCAGGGGTACGCATGGTTTGGCCTTTCGCAAGGGGGGCAGCTTGGCTAAGCTTACGCCATGTTCTTTGCCTGGCTCAAACGGTATATGCCCCGCGGCATTTACGGGCGTGCTGCCCTGATCCTGCTGTTGCCGGTGGTGTTCTTGCAGCTTGTCGTCACGGTGATCTTTGCGCAGCGCCATTTCGAGGGTGTCACCACGCAGATGACCAATACAGTACTGCGCGAGATCAATCTGGTGATGCGCGAGGTTGATAAAGCCGCCAACGCAGGTGCGATCCGCGCACAAGTTCGGCCCGTTACCCAGCCGCTGGCAATGATGCTCCGCCCGGTTGATCCCGTTGATGTGCCGGACAAGAACACCCTTTCTTGGTATGATTATTCAGGGCGCGTGATGATCTCGCTCTTGTCAGAGCAACTACCGGACTTGCGTGCCGTGGACCTTGGGGTTGATGGATTTGTGAACCTGTACATCGGGTCAAAAAACGGTCCTGTTAAGATCGGATTTGACCGCCGCCGGATGTCGGCGTCAAATCCGCACCAGCTTTTTGTCTATACCATTTTCTTTGGCGTTGTCCTGACCTTGATTGCGTCGATTTACCTGCGCAACCAGCTGCGCCCGATCAAGCGGCTTGCGCGTGCCTCCGAGGCTTTCGGGCGCGGGCGGCATGTGCCGTATTCGCCGGCAGGTTCGATTGAAATCCGCGCGGCGGGCAATGCGTTTCTGGACATGCGCAACCGGATCGAGCGCCAGATCGAGCAACGGACCTTGATGTTGTCGGGGGTCAGTCATGATCTGCGTACGCCGCTCACAAGGATGCGGCTTGGCCTTTCGATGCTGGACGATGCCGAGGCAGAGCCGCTGTTGCAGGACGTTGATGATATGCAGCGGATGCTGGATGAATTTCTGAGCTTTGCCAAAGGTGCAGGCGAGGGGGAGCCGGAAGACGTGGACCCGCATGCGCTGGTGCGCGATCTTGTCGAAGAGGCACAGCGCGGCGGGCGCGATGTCACAGTGCTCGAGGCCGAGGGCGAGGGCACTGGCACGGTGATGCTGCGCAAGGTCGCGATGCGCCGCGCGGTGGACAATCTGATCTCGAACGGGGTGCGGTACGGTGCACGCGCCGAGGTGTCGGTGATGCTGTCCGACAAAACCCTGCGCATACGCGTCGAGGATGATGGACCCGGTATTCCCGAGGATCGCCGTGTCGAGGCGACGCGGCCGTTTACACGGCTGGACCCTGCGCGCAATCAGGACAAGGGCGGCGGTGTCGGGCTTGGCCTTGCCATTGCGACAGACATCGCGCGCGCGCATGGCGGTGTGTTGCGGCTGGGGGAATCGGCCCGTCTGGGCGGTCTGCGGGCGGATATCGTGATTGCGCGGTAAGGGTGCTGACGTAGCGGTACGATTGTCCAGGGGTGCGTGATCTGTAACCTGCTCAAAACGCAGATGAATGGAGCGCTACACATGACCCCATACGACATGATCAAAGCACAACTCGGCACCATCGTGCCGTTTCAGAATCACGTGGGCATCACGCTGATCGAGGTGGGTGATGGCAGGGCAAGCGCTGAACTGGTGCAGCGCGATGCGGTGTCCAACCACATCAATTCGGTCCATGCCGGGGCGATGTTTACACTGGGAGAGGCTGCATCGGGGGCGGCGATGGCGGGTGCGCTGGCACCGGTGATCCTGTCGATGCGGCCTGTGGCGGCAACAGCGGGGCTGGTGTTCAAACGGATCGCCAAGGGGACGTTGACGGCACATGCCAAGACATCATCCCCAGGGGCCGCGTTGATGCAGACCATTGCAGACGAGGGTAAGGTTGCGTTTGATGTAGCAGTCGATATTCAGGATGCCAGCGGGGAAACTGTCGTTGAAATGACAATCAACTGGCATGTGAGTGCGACGCGCTGAGGGGTGTCGGTTGGGGCGCTTGAGCCTTACAACGGTGCTTGGAATTGGTGCCTAGTATAACTGCCGAGTGCGCTGTCACATCTTTGATGTCACTTTTCGCACGCTTTGAATTCACATTTGTGAATTCAAAGTGGTAGGCCCGGTAGGACTCGAACCTACGACCAAAGCGTTATGAGCGCTCTGCTCTAACCAACTGAGCTACAGGCCCGCCACGGGTGAGGTGCTATCAGATGATGTGAAAACTGCAAGACACCGTGTGAAAAAATTGCTTTTCTATTCGGTGGATTGTGCGAATACTGGCCTTATTAGCTTCAACAAAGGCAACGTATTATGACGATGAGAAAATATGTGATGGCTGCGGTTCTGGGCTTGAGCCTGATAGGAAGCGCTGCGAGTGCTGGCGAACTGGTTGTTATTTCGCCCGCTCCGGGTGGCGGAAGTGACAACGGCGGTGCGATCATCGCTGTCGGACTTCTGGCGATTATAACGCTGATGATACTGGGCAGCCGGACCGACACAGAAGAAGAGTGAGCGCTTTGGCGGACTGAAAGGCGCTGGTTTCTTTGAAACCCTCAGGAGTTATGGCTTTTGGCGCGCGGTTTGCGCCATAGCCTGCGAATTGGATCCCATAAAATCGGGCCGATGCGCTGCGTCATCAGCGGCTCATCGGCAGGATCATCAAGACCCAATACCAACTCCTCGCGGTTGCGGATCAGGTAGAGCGAGCCGAACATCCAATCCCACAGGGCCAGTGTCTGGCCGAAATTTTTGTTGTGATGGCGTGGTGATGTGCTGTGGTGGATCTGGTGTTGTGCAGGCGAAATCAGCAGGCGTTCCAGCACCGGTCCATAGCTGATCCAGATGTGGGAATGGTGAAAGTTCCCCATCGCCAGAACCGCCAGCACAAAAAACGCGTTGATGCCTGCAAGCAAGGCCAGCGTCATATCCGGCTGAAGCCATGCGATCACCATGCCCTGTACCACGCCGGCAAAAACCGACACGACAGTGCTGGACAGAACAACTGCCAGCGGATGCTGGCGGTAAGCCGAGAACGGTGTCAGCACCTCGGCGCTGTGATGAACGGCATGCAGGGGCCAGATATAGCCATAGCCGTGATATGCACGGTGCATCCAGTAGCTGGCAAAATCATAGGCCAGCCACATGCACAATGCCACGATCCAGGGCGATGTGGATGCATCCGGTTGCGTCAATTGCATCTGCTTGAGCATGCCGGCTGTCGCACCTGCGACCAACGTTGTGGCGCTGATCCGGCCGAACAGCCCGGCGGCGACCATGACCCGACCCAATATGAACAGCCAGATATCAATACGGTGCGATTTGTGACGCCATATGTCCTTTGGGAAAAGCCAGCGCCAGAATCCGCCTTTGCGACCTTGCCAGATCCAGACCCCGAACGCGGTGATGATGAACACGATCAGGTATTCAGGCGCCACAGCGACATCGCTTCCGAAGAAGTCTGTATAAACTCTGATAAACCAGTCGCCCATGCGCGATATTGATCGAAACCTAGGGGCTGTTGTCAACTGCGCTGTTCTGCATCAACCGCTGGGGTGATGCACATTACGGCTGACGGGTTCGTCTACAGTTGGCGGTTTTTGATGCGGAACGTGGAAAACTTCAAATTTCATAATCTTTCGCGCACTAATCCTTGCCGTTTGCGCGCCAAATATCGCAAATTTTCATTTGTTTGCCCAATTGGCCTACTTCATGTTGACCCCAAGCGGGTAACTTACCCTATACAGGGTAAGTGTCGGCGAAATGCTGCTGACCGGGGTTGGAATATATCAAGACTTAGTGGGGGCTTTGAGCTGAATGAGAATTATTAAAGAAAATATTGCGTGGTTTGCGCCGACCGTGGCGATCATGGTGCTGGGTGTCGGCCTTTTGAAATCGGACGGTGTGTTTTCGTTTTTCGGTGCTGACACCAATGAACAGGCAGAGGCGGCTGAGAACAGTCGGGTGACGGCGCTGAACTCCACGGTTCTCGCGGCGTTGGAGGCGTCCAATCGTGCGGCGTCCGAACAGGACGCAGAGGATGAGGCGATGGAAGTGTCGCGCAATGCACCGCTTGATCTGGTTCAGCTAACTTCCGAGGCGACAGAGCCTACCCCAGAGCCGGTCACCGTTGCGGCATTTGATCCAAGCGGGGCGGCTGAATTCTTTACCACTGCACAGGCCAATCTGGCCGCAAACGACCAGTGTCAGAATGATCTTGCATCGCTGGCCGCATCGGCAAAAGTATATTTTCCAACCGGCGGATTGAGCGCGGAAGATGCGGGCCTGTCATCGGTACGTCTGATCGGGCTGGTCGCGGCTGATTGTCCGGGGCTGACCATTCAAGTTGAAGGCCATTCCGATCCTTCGGGTGATCCGGTCATCAATCAGGCACTAAGCGAACGTCGCGCCGAGGCTGTGATTGCGCGTCTGGCCGCCTCGGGTATTGATACGTCGAAATTCGTTGCTGTCGGCTATGGCGACACAAAGCCGTCGAACCTGCGCGGGACACAAAGCCCTGCGTATTATGACCGCCGCGTCGAATTTTCGGTTGTACAGACGGCACAACGGGTTAGCTTCAACACCAGTGCGCAGCCGTGGCAGACACCGTCAGCCGAATGCGTATCAGAGTTGGAAAGCAAGGCTGCACGCATCCGGCATTTCTACGAGCCGCGCTCGATCACTGCGGCCAGCAACGAGATGGCAGAGGTCTATGATCTGGCAGCAGCGGTTGAAAACTGCGAGGGCGCATGGCTGCGCATCATCGGTCAGCATTCCGACGAGCCAAGCAGCCGGGAGACGGTCTCGACAGGCCGGCTGCGCGCTTTGGCGGTGCTTAGCTCATTGGTGTCGGCGGGGTTCTCGCAAGACCACCTGTTGATCGCAGCCCCCTCATATTCTGTCGATATCGCGGGCCAGCCGGGATTACCCAACAGCCGCGTTGAATTTCAGGTTGTCTCGAACTGAAAATGTCACATCCCGATTTCTGGGTTTGAGCGTATTCAACGGGGGGCCCTGGCCTCCCGTTTTGGCAAGACGCAGCGGTTGCCTGAATGCGGCAGGTAGGGTATCGCGGCGTCACGATGTCACAACCGGGGAACGAGCATGACAAAGAACGGGATCACCTACGCCGACGCGGGTGTCGATATTGATGCAGGCAATGCGTTGGTCGAGCGGATCAAACCTGCGGCCAAACGCACGTCACGCCCCGGTGTCATGTCGGGTCTGGGCGGGTTTGGCGCGCTGTTCGACCTCAAAGGGGCAGGGTTTGTCGATCCGGTTCTGGTGGCGGCGACCGACGGTGTCGGCACCAAGCTGCGCATCGCGATTGATACCGGAAATGTCGACAGCATCGGCATTGATCTGGTGGCGATGTGCGTCAATGATCTGGTTTGCCAAGGGGCGGAGCCGTTGTTTTTCCTCGACTATTTCGCGACAGGCAAGCTGGAGCTGGATCAGGCCGCGCGCATCATCGAAGGTATTGCCGAGGGCTGCGTGCAATCGGGTTGCGCTTTGATCGGGGGCGAGACGGCAGAAATGCCGGGGATGTACCATGCGGGCGATTTCGATCTGGCGGGTTTTGCCGTGGGCGCAATGGAACGCGGCACTGAATTGCCGCGTGACGTGGCGGTCGGCGATGTGCTGCTGGGCCTGCCAAGCGACGGTGTTCATTCCAACGGCTACAGCCTTGTGCGCAAGATTGTTGAGGTGAGCGGATTGGCGTGGGATGATGCCAGCCCGTTTGGCGAGGGCAGTTTGGGTGCGGCGCTGCTGACGCCCACCAAACTGTATGTCAAAGGTGCTGTGGCTGCGTTGCGCGGTGATTGTGTCACGGCACTGGCCCATATCACGGGCGGCGGTTTGACCGAGAACCTGCCACGGGTGTTGCCGGGTGGCATGGGTGCTGAAATTGATCTGGACGCATGGGAATTGCCGCCCGTGTTCCGGTGGCTGGCAAAAACCGGTGGCATGGCCGAGGCGGAACTGCTCAAGACCTTTAACGCGGGTTTGGGCATGATCGCTGTGGTGTCTGCGGACAAGGTTGACGCGGCACGCGCGGCGTTTGCGACCGACGGGCACGCCGCGATTGTGATTGGCACGATTACCCAAGGCGCGGGCGTGACCTATAACGGGTCACTGCTTTGACCAAACAGGTCGCGATCTTTGTCTCCGGGGGCGGGTCGAACATGCGCGCGCTGGTGGGCAGCATGACGGGCGACCATCCGGCGCGTGTGTGTGCGGTGATATCAAACAACGCGGATGCAGGCGGGATCGCTTGGGCGAAAGAACAGGGGATTGATACTGTGGTTGTCGATCACCGCCCGTTTGGCAACGACCGCGCGGCGTTCGAGACTGTGCTGTCAAACGCACTTGAACCACATGCCCCCGACATCATCTGCCTTGCGGGTTTCATGCGCCAGTTGACCGCTGGATTTACCGATGCATGGGCGGGGCGGATGATCAATATTCACCCGTCACTTCTGCCGAAGTACAAAGGGCTGCGCACCCATGCGCGTGCGCTAGAGGCAGGGGATGCCTCGCATGGCTGCACCGTGCATGAAGTAACCGCCGCACTGGATGATGGGCCGATCTTGGGGCAATCGACGCTGGATGTACGCGGCGATGACACGGCCGATACGCTGGCAGCACGTGTTCTGGTCCTCGAACATAACCTTTACCCTGCCGTGCTGCGCCGTTTTGCAGCAGGGGATCGCACACCGCTGATCCTGAACGGCTGACTGGTCAATCCTGTGCGCTTCCTATACGCCTAGGCCATCACGCCATTTTGCAAAGTCTGTTTATGAAAACCATAACCACTACCGCCGATCTTGCCGACTATTGCCGCGAGGCCGCCAAGCACGATTACGTCACCGTCGACACCGAATTTTTGCGCGAGCGGACCTATTATTCCAAACTGTGTCTGGTGCAGCTTGCAATGCCGGGCACGGACGACAAAGGTGCCGTGCTGGTGGATCCGCTGGCCGAGGGTATATCGCTTGAGCCGCTTTATGAGTTGTTTCGCGACACATCGGTGGTCAAGGTATTTCATGCGGCACGGCAAGACCTCGAGATTTTCTTTGTCGATGCAAAAGTATTTCCCGAGCCGCTGTTCGATACGCAGGTCGCGGCGATGGTGTGTGGATTTGGCGAACAGGTTGGCTATGAGACGCTGGTGCGCAAGATCGCCAATGCAGGTGTCGATAAAACCTCGCGCTTTACCGACTGGTCGCGCCGGCCTTTGAGTGATGCACAAAAAACCTATGCGCTGGCCGATGTGACGCATCTTCGGCAGGTCTATGAATTTCTGGCCGATGCATTGAAAAAGAACAATCGCAGCCATTGGGTCGCGGAAGAACTGGAGATTCTGACCAACCCCGACACCTATGCGGCGGTCCCGCGCGAGGCATGGAACCGGGTCAAGACCCGCACCAATTCGCCCAAATTTCTGGCCATCGTGCGCGAGTTGGCGGCGTTTCGCGAGGAATATGCGCAGGCCCGCGATGTGCCGCGCAACCGGGTGTATAAAGACGACGCGCTGGTCGAGCTTGCCAGCCTGAAACCGGGCACGATGGACGAATTGAACCGCGCGCGCCTGCTGCTGCGCGATGCGCGCAAGGGCGACATTGCCGAAGGGATTTTGCGCGGGGTCAAGGCAGGCGTTGAGTGCAAACCGGGTGACATGCCGCAACCCGACCGCAGCCGTGAAAAGCTGCAAGTGAACCCGGCGCTGGCGGATCTGCTGCGCGTGTTGCTCAAGGCGAAAACCGAATCTGCGGGGGTGGCGGCCAAGCTGATTGCGCCGGCGTCCGATCTGGACGGGATCGCGGGGGGGCTGCGCGATATGCCCGCGATGAAAGGCTGGCGTCTGGAAGTATTCGGCAATGATGCGCTGCGCCTGTGCGAAGGCAAGATTGCGCTGACTGCACAAGGCAGCACGGTAAAAGTAGTTGAAGTATAGGCTTTAATCGCCTGATAAATAAAAGGATTTCAAACATGGGTACGATCAAGCGTCACCATTCCAATCACCGCATGAGCCAGATCGTCGAGCATGGCGATACCATCTATCTGGCAGGTCAGGTGGGCACGGCAGGGGCCAGCGTGGCACAGCAGACGCAGGATTGTCTGGACCAGATTGATGCGCTCTTGGCCGAGGTCGGATCAGACAAGACGCGGATTTTGCAGGCGGTTATCTGGCTGGCGGATATGAATGATTTTGCCGAGATGAACGGTGTGTGGGATGCCTGGGCAGCGCAAGGTCATGTGCCGGCACGCGCCTGCGGCGAGGCGAAACTCGCCAAGCCGGAATTTACAGTCGAGATTATCGTGACAGCCGCAAAGGCGTAAATGCGATCAGGTCAGCCGCTTAACGGCGGCTGACCAAGGCGTTCAACTGGCCCTCGACGCGAATACTGCGCACGCCGTTGAGTTCCTGATCGGTAAGCCTGCGGGCCGCGATGACCTCGCGGGTGGGGACGGTGCCGACATTGGTATTCTTGTCCGGACGCACCCCTTCAAGGCGGTAGGTCAACACACCGTCCACTGGCAATTCGTCGTCGTTCGCAGGTGTCAATTGTACGGAGTAGTACCCTTGTCGTGCCGCAAGCCCTGTGGCGCGAATGATCGCACCACCCGGAACACGCTCGATCGTCAGGTCTGTGACCTGTTCAAACGGGCGCCCGATATACTCGGCTTCTTGCTCGCGCAATCCCGAGAACAGACTAACACCGCGTTTTTCGGGAATCAGCGGGTTGGTGTTTTTGGTTGTGCTGATCGCCTCGGAACGCGATTGGCCGAACCAGTTGAACGGGTTGATCCTGCTGTCACGCACAGTCCCGCAAGCGGTCAAAGTCAGGGTGGATATCAACAGGATCGAGATGGATTTGCGCATAGGTCTGCCCGTAGAAATATGTGTTTCTTTTGACTACCCTATCACATGGCGCTTGGGAAGGGGCTGGACCTTTTGCGGGCGCAACCCTACCTCTGGGGCATCCGTATGTTACCAAAAAGGACCAATCCCCGATGGCCACGCCCGCATTTGAAGAGCTTGTCGAAGATTTCGAGTTTCTGGAGGATTGGGAAGACCGGTATCGTCATGTGATTGACCAAGGTAAAGCGATGGCGCCTTTGCCCGAAGCGTTGCGCGTGCCTGCGACCAAGGTGGACGGATGTGCCAGCCAAGTCTGGCTGCATGCGACTTTTGACGGTGGCAAGTTGCATTTTGACGGGGCCAGTGACGCGATGATCGTGTCTGGTCTGATTGCGGTGTTGCGGACGCTGTATAACGGGTTGTCGGCGGCCGAGGTTCTGGCAGTGGATGCGCGGGCTGAAATGGGACGTTTGGGGTTGAATGATCATTTGTCGGCGCAACGCTCGAACGGTCTGCGCGCGATGATCGAGCGGATCAACGAGACGGCGGCACAAGTTTGATGGATGGGGGCTTTGCCCCCAAACCCCCAGGAATATTTAAGACCAAAAAGAGATTAGACGGGGAGGGATGCGAGGGCGGTTTTCAGATCGCCGTATCCGGTAAAGCGGCGCTCTAGCGGCAGGCCGAGGATGTCGGCGCAGTGTTGCGCCTTGGCCGCGAGATCGGGATCATCGACCTGCGCCTGATAGACGACTTTTTCATAATTCCCGAAGTACATGTCGCGCAGTTCGGGATGACGGTCGAGGCCAAGTGGTTTGACGATGAAGGCATTAAATTGCCGCACCGAGAAATCGGTCAGATAGAACGCGGTCATCTCGTCAAGCTTTGCAAAAGCATCGTTGCCTTCAAAAAAGCTATAACAATGCGGCCCTGCGATCATCTGCACGCCAAGCCGGTCGCAGGCGGCCTGCAGCAATCCACCGGTCCCGCAATCGGCATAGACCACAAAGATATCGTCAAAATCACCCCGCCGTTCCGCCACCATCTTTTCCACAGCCGCCACGATTTTATCAGGTGTGTGGTGCAGAATGGCGGGAAGGCAGTGCAGGTGCAGATGGTCCCAGCCGTGCGTTTTGTTCAGCGCCAGAATTTCACGCGCCAGCGCGCCGCAGGCAATCAGCAGGATGCGGCCTTTGGTTGGCGATACCTTCATTTGCGCAGGGTTCTGACCGCCAGTGCCGCGATCAGCAAGGCGGGAATTGCGGCAATCATGATACCGGGGCCGCCCAGCGTGAGTAGCCATACGGAAATACCGGCGGCAACCAATACGGCAAGGATAAGGATGATAAAGCGTTGGACAGGCATGAGCGATCCTTTCATTCCTTAAGATAGGCGTCCTGCATCAAACAAAAAAGGCCCCGCGTTGCCGCGTGGCCTTTGATTGCGGGTCAAGCGTGTCTCAGGCCGATTTGGCGCTGTTGTGTTTGCGCGACATCCATTCTTTTGCCGTCTCGACCGCCACAGCGGCATCGCGACAATAGGCGTCGGCACCGATGGCCTTGCCAAATTCCTCGTTCAGCGGCGCGCCACCGACCAGTACGATATAATCATCGCGGATGCCCTGTTCGATCATCGTGTCGATCACAACTTTCATATAGGGCATCGTGGTGGTCAAAAGCGCCGACATGCCAAGGATATCAGGGCCTTCGGTCTCCATCGCGCCGAGATATTTCTCGACCGAATTGTTGATGCCCAGATCGACAACTTCGAAACCCGCACCTTCCATCATCATGCCGACCAGGTTCTTGCCGATGTCGTGAATGTCGCCTTTGACAGTGCCGATCACCATCTTGCCTACACGCGGCGCGCCCGTTTCGGCCAGCAGCGGCTTGAGGATGAACATCCCGCCTTTCATCGCGTTTGCGGCCAACAAAACCTCTGGCACGAACAAGATGCCATCGCGGAAATCCGCGCCAACAATTGTCATGCCGCCGACTAGCGCCTTGGTCAGAACGTCGTAAGGGGCCCAATCGCGGGACAGAAGGATGTTCACACCTTCTTCTACTTCTTCCTTGAGGCCGTCGTACAGGTCGTCAAACATCTGTTGGACCAGTTCTTCGTCGTCGAGGTCGGCCAGGATGATATCTTCTTCGTCTGACATGGGGTTTTCCTTCTGCTTTGTCTTTGCAGGTTGTTGGCAAATGCGTGACGCTTTGAGCCCTTTTGTCACGGAACGCCGCATCCGGGTACACATTTTGCGACATTGGCCGCATATTGTGCGACCTCGTTCCTGAAAATCCTAGCGTGGAAACGGGTGTCACGACAAGGGATTAGCGGTTCCATATTGCATAAGTTCACACTTTGTTCTAACTTTTGTGAATGGATAAAGAAGACCGCCACTACAAAATCGCAGGCCGCGCCGCTGGCACCAATCATGTGGGCCGGTTCGAGCGTCACAGCCGCGAGGTTGTCGACGACGGATGGGCCCGCGACGAGGTGTTGCCGGTCTTGCGCACGCAGACCACTATCGAGGTGCCACGGTCGGTGATCAGCTATAACACCTCACCGGATTTGCCGTTTGACCGGTCGATCAATCCATACCGCGGCTGTGAACATGGCTGCGTCTATTGTTTTGCGCGGCCCAGCCATGCGTATCTGGGGCTGTCGCCGGGCCTGGATTTCGAGACACGGCTGATTGCGCGGCCGGAAGCACCTGTGGTTTTGAAGCGCGAGTTGGCTGCCAAGCGGTACAAAGTCGCGCCGATTGCCATCGGGACCAACACGGATCCGTACCAGCCGATCGAGAAAAAATACGAGATCATGCGGGCGTGTTTGCAGGTGTTGTCGGATGCAAATCATCCGGTGGCGATTGTCACCAAGGGAAGTCTGATCGAGCGCGATATTGATATATTGAGCGATATGGCGCGGCGCGGCTTGGTGCGCGTGGGGGTTTCGGTGACCACACTGGATGCAAAATTGAGCCGTTTGATGGAGCCGCGCGCACCCGCACCGCAGCGGCGTTTGCAGATGATCCGGACCTTGGCGAGTGCGGGGATACCGGTGCGGATCATGGCATCCCCGATGATCCCGGCGCTGACCGATCCCGAGCTGGAGGCGATCTTGCGACTGGGCCGCGATGCAGGCGCGCGCCACGCCAGCTGGATCATGCTGCGTTTGCCGCGCGAGGTGTCGCCGCTGGTGCAGGACTGGCTGGCGCTGCATTATCCGGATCGCGCGGGCAGGATCATGTCGCGGTTGCGCGAAATGCACGGGGGCAAGGCATACGACGCGACGTGGCACCGCCGGATGCGCGGCGAGGGGCCTTATGCAGAGATGGTGGCACAGCGGTTCAGGGTGGCGGTGAAGCGATTGGGGCTGAATGAAAAAGCGCCACCGATGCGGTGTGATTTGTTTCGGGCACCAAGGGGGCAGACAGCGCAGGGGGTGTTGTTTTGAGGGGTGTTCAATGGCTACCAGACGGACTTTGGATACCTTGATTCAATTTGCTTAAAGTCCGATTCAAAATGAGCTGAGGCATTTCAATCTCTTGCGAGCACCCTTGTCATACGCCTGATGTGAGCGATGAGAACCCATGCCTCGGCGCTTTCGATTGTTCTCTCCCAATCCTTTGCCAGACGGCGACATCTTCCGAGCCAGGCGAAAGTGCGTTCGACAACCCACCGACGGGGCAGAACCTCGAAACCTTCGGCGGTGTCGGAGCGTTTCACGATCTGAATGACCCAGCGGCCAATACTGGTCAGAGCATCGCGCAGTTTCGGCCCGGCATAGCCTCCATCCGCAAAAACATGGCGCAGCTTTGGAGCCTCCCGGGCCAGTTGATGGAACACCGCCGGTGCGCCGTCACGGTCCTGAATGCTGGCGGAATGAACGCGGAGTGCAATCAAATGCCCGCAGGTGTCGGTCATGATGTGACGTTTGCGGCCCTTGATACGTTTGCCAGCATCATAGCCGCATATCCCGCCATTTTCAGTGGTTTTCACGCTTTGGCTATCAATCACACCCGCTGCTGGCTGGCGGTTCCGACCTTCAGTTTCACGCGCCAGTGCAACCAGTTCCCGATTAATCTCGGCCAGCAGACCGTTGTCGCGCCAACCGTAGAAATAGTATCGAACCGTCGATACTGGCGGGAAGTCTTTTGGCAAAAGCGACCATGCGCACCCCGCCGATGCGATGTACTGGATCGCATTCCACACACCGCGCAGTTCAACTTCGCGCGGCCTGCCAAGATGGTTGGGGCTGGGCAGAAATGGCGCTATTATCGACCACTCCACATCCGTTACATCACTTGAATATCGGGGCGTATCGCGCTCATGTAGTTTTCGGGTGAATTCAGTCCAGGCCATTTTGATCTCCGTTCAGCTTCCAACCGAACAGAATCACAACCTACTGAATTCACTCAACTCATTTCCGATCAAACTCTTAGATATCCGCTTAAATATACCGTTCCACAAACGGTCGTTTTTGGAAGGTGAGAATGTCGGATAAGAGCCGAGTGAACGCATGCTGCGGGTCGCGCTCTACCAAATGCTCAGATCGTCAATGTTGCTTCGTTTGCTGGTTCGCATCAGTAGTTTGAAGATGTAACCTTGACGTTACCCTCTTGTATGAGTTAAGTGAGTAGCTAAGGTTACAAAATCAACGAGGTTCAAAATGAATGCAGCACGGCTTCAGACCCTCTCTACTCTCCGCAACATTGCCGTCGCAGCGGCTGGCACGCTCTTAGCTGGTTTTGCTGCGGCGGTCTTTTTTGGCGTGCTTGAGAATGTCCAGCTTGCGGCGTGGTCCGGTGCCGTGGCTGGTGCGCTCTTTGCAATCATCTTTATGATTAGTGCGTTCGCAGGCCGCAGTGGTAAGCTCGTTCTGTGGGACGAGGTAGTCCAAGCTGACTACGCTCGTTCACAGCAATGGGCCTACACCCTTGCGATCATCCTCATTTTCCCGAGTATTGCCCTCGCTATCTTCGGCGGCCTTGACCCGTTGAGAGGGTTTGTGGCCTCTGCGCTTCTTGTTGGCGCAGTGCAGTTGCTGCTGTTCAGCGTATTTGACTTTATTGGCCGCTGATGCCGAACCATCCTCAACTCACCAACCGCCTCGCCGAACGGCGCAAATCAGCCGGATGGACTCAAGGTGAGCTGGCCGAACGAGTGTCCGTTTCACGCAAAAGCGTGAATACGGTCGAGAATGGAATCTTCATCCCGTCCACGGTCCTTGCTCTAAAACTTGCTAATGCACTCGACTGCTCAGTCCACGATCTCTTCTCGCTATCCGATGAAAGGAAAGACTGATGGCCTATCTCTACCTTGCCTGCGCTATCGCGTTGGAGATCGCAGGCACCTTCTGCCTCAAGCTATCGAACGGGTTTGAGAATCCAGTCCCCAGCGGGCTGGCGTTCCTGTTTTACGGCTTGATGAATGTCCCACTTATTCTGGCACTAAAGCATCTTGATCTCACCATCGTTTATATCACTTGGTCAGCTATGGGGGTTGTCGCAGCCGTTGCGCTTGGCGTCTTCTGGTTTGGTGAAGAAGCAACAGTTCAGCGGATCGCATTCGCAACGATCACCCTCATTGGCGTGATCGGACTTAACGCTAGCATCGCATCGTAGCCAACATCGCATCCAAGCATTTCCCTTATATGATCTTTCGGAACACAGTGGGTATTCAAAAGCGTCCAAAAACCCTCCTTTCTGGCACATTAACAGACCCCTCGTTTTATTGCTGCCACAAACCCCGTTCAAAACCCATAATGTTGTTGAAGGTTTTTGGCTGTTTTGCAGTACAGCAAATTCGTGTATCACGCCGCATGAGTGAGGCTTGGCTCAAAGCAGACGTTGCAGAGGTCAAACAGCCAACTTCTGCCCCACGACTACCCCCTACGCCGCCCCTTGCGCTCTGCGCGCACTGGACCTTTGCCATCGGTGCCATCACTCTCTGACGAAAACGCACCCAGTGCTGCTACGATTTCTTCCAAAGAGGGCGCATCGCCCTTGGCCCGCGTATCAAGCGCCTCGCGCATTGCGACCAGATGCTCGGGCATCGTGCCGCAACAACCGCCCACAATCGTCGCCCCACAATTGCGCGCCATCACGGCGTATTCGGCCATCAACTCGGGTGTGCCGTCATAGTGGATGTGGCCCTCGTGGTATTTGGGGATACCCGCGTTGCCTTTGGCGATGATCGGCAGATGCCCGCCTTTGGCCGCGAACCCCAGAACGGTGCGCAACAAGTCGGACGCACCCGTGCCGCAGTTGGCGCCGTAGGCTTGCGGTGGGTTCTCAAGCCCGTGCACCATGGCGACCATGCCCTCTGACGTCAGGCCCATCATCGTGCGTCCGGCGGTGTCGAAACTCATCGTGCCGACCCAGTCGAGACCGGCGAGTGCGAACCCTTCGGCGGCGGCTTTGTATTCTTCGGGGGCAGAGATGGTTTCCAACCAGCCGACGTCGGCACCACCTGCCTTGAGGCCATCGGCGGTTTCGTGAAACATCTCGACAGCGGAGGCATGGGAAAGCGTGCCGACAGGTTCCATGATCTCGCCTGTGGGGCCAACGGAGCCTGCAACAATCACGGTGCGACCCGCCTTATCTGCGATTTCGCGGCCGAGTTCGGCGGCGACGCGGGACAATTCGTGCACGCGTTTCTGTGCGCCATGCAGTTTGAGGCGCGACGCGTTGCCACCAAAGCTGTTGGTCAGGAAAATATCGCTGCCTGCATCCACTGCCCCTTTATAAAGCGCCAGAATTTTTTTCGGCTCTTCGGTGTTCCACATTTCGGGCGCGTCGCCTGACATAAGGCCCATGTTGAACAGGTTCGTTCCGGTGGCCCCATCCGCCAGCAATGTGCCTTTTTCAGCGAGAAGTTTGGTAAAGGCGTTGGACATGGGGGGCTCCGGTCAGGTGGTATCAAAATCAATTTTACCTGATGTCACGATGCCAACTTTACGACAACCTCATTATGTTCATTTTGATTATGAAATTATTGGGGGCAGCGGCGTCGTTCGCCCCACATCCGAACGTAAAAAAGCGCCTGTCGTATGGATGACAGGCGCGTCTGTTAGATTAAACTCAGCGTGTAAGTTGCTGTATTATTTAATTTCTGTCAGCAACTGGGCCTTGGCTTCTGCCATCAGGGATACCATCTTGGTGCGGATCGTTGCCTCGTCCGCCTTGTCGCCCAGATCGCCGGACACCTTGCGGTACACATCCTCGTCGCCGGCTTCCTCGAAATCGGACGCGATCACTTCGCGGGCATAGGCGGCAGCGTCATCACCGGATTTTCCCATCAGATCGGCGGCCCAGAGGCCCAGCAACTTATTTCGGCGCGCTTCGGCCTTGAACTGCATGTCGGCGTCGTGGGCAAATTTATTCTCAAAGGCGTTTTCGCGGTCGCTAAAGTTGCTCATTCTATGTCTCCGGTTGGGGGCGATATGTTGAATTATTATATGAGGGGTCCGGCCCCGCAGTGCAAGTGCAACCCCTTATGGCCGCAAAACCTTGCAGCATATCGGGGGGTGTACTATGAGACTGCAAGCGGCGTGGGATGACCCCCGTTGAAACGGTGAAGGGGACGCCCATGGCCCGGCGCAAGAAGATTTACGAAGGCAAAGCAAAGATCCTGTATGAAGGTCCGGAACCGGGCACGATTGTGCAGTATTTCAAGGACGATGCGACCGCCTTCAATGCGCAGAAAAAGGATGTGATCGAGGGCAAGGGCGTGTTGAACAACCGTCTGTCCGAGTATTTCATGACGGGCCTCAACCAGATCGGCGTGCCGACGCATTTCATAAAACGCCTGAACATGCGCGAACAACTGTGCCGTCAGGTCGAGATTGTGCCGCTTGAAGTGGTCGTGCGCAATTATGCGGCAGGCAGCATGTCCAAGCGGTTGGGGATCGAGGAAGGCACGCAACTGCCGCGCCCGATTGTTGAATATTGCTATAAGGATGATGCCCTTGGCGACCCGCTGGTATCAGAGGAACATATCGCCGCATTCGGTTGGGCCAGCCAGCAGGATATGGAAGATATCCTGTCGCTTGCTTTGCGGGTCAATGATTTCATGTCGGGCGTGATGTATGCGGTCGGAATCAAGCTGATCGACTTCAAGATCGAGATCGGCCGCGTTTATGACGGTGATTTCCAGCGTCTGATTGTTGCTGATGAAATCAGTCCCGATTCCTGCCGTTTGTGGGATATGGAGACGGGTCGTCATCTGGACAAGGATGTGTTCCGCCGTGATCTGGGATCCTTGACGGATGCCTACACGGAAGTTGCACGGCGTTTGGGCGTGATGCCCAAGACCTCTACACCGATCACAAAACCGACGTTGATCAATTGAGGCGGATGTTGCTTGTGTGTATTTTAAGAACAATGAAGCGGGAGATGGCGTCATGAAAGCACGGGTGCATGTGATGTTGAAGAATGGCGTGTTGGACCCGCAGGGCGAGGCCGTGCGCCATGCGCTGGGGGCGATGGGCTTTGATGGCGTGAACGGCGTGCGTCAAGGCAAGGTGATCGAGCTTGATCTGGCGGAGAGTGCCACGGAGGCCGACGTCACCGCGATGTGCGAAAAGCTGCTCGCGAATACGGTAATCGAATCCTACACGGTGGAGATGTCGTGATGGTACACACGCAGGAAATCATGTGATGCGCGCCGCGGTAGTTGTGTTTCCCGGATCGAACTGTGACCGTGATCTGGCGGTGGCGTTCAAGGCCGCAGGTGCGGACGTTGAAATGGTATGGCACAAGGACAGCGAACTGCCGCAAGGGATTGATATCGTGGGGATACCCGGCGGCTTTTCCTATGGTGATTATCTGCGTTGCGGGGCGATTGCCGCCAATTCACCGATCTGTAAGTCGGTGGCGGCACATGCGCAGCGCGGTGGGTATGTTCTGGGGGTCTGCAACGGTTTTCAGGTGCTGACCGAGACCGGATTGTTGCCCGGTGCGTTACTGCGCAATGCGGGGCTCAAGTATATTTGCAGGACCGTAGGCCTCAAGGTCGAAACATCGGACAGCGATTTCACCAGCGGCTACACTGCGGGCGATGTGATCGACATTCCGATTGCGCATCACGACGGAAATTATTTTGCCGATGCCGCGACAATTGCAACGCTGCACGGCGAGGATCGCATCGCATTCAGCTATACCGATAACCCCAATGGGGCACAGGCGGATATCGCGGGCATTCTGTCGGAAAACCGCCGCGTGCTGGGCATGATGCCGCATCCCGAGCGTGCGGCGGACGCAGGGCATGGCGGCACGGATGGACAAGCGCTCTTTCGCGCATTGGCAGGCGCGCTGATCACAGCGTGACTTGAGTGCAACGCGCGGTCAGCGTAGATTGCGCCTATGACCGATAGCCCCGAGCAAAAATCCACGCTGACCGTGTCCTGGCGGGTCAGGATCGCGATTGCCATTCTGATGGTGTTTGCGGTGGTGACAATATCGGTAACGAACAACCTTCTGACCAGCCGTTTCACCGAAAGCACCAAAAGCCGCGCTGAACTGCGGATCGCGCTGTATAGTGGTAATCTGCTGGCCGAATTGCGCCAGAATGCGATTGTGCCGCAACTTTTGGCCCGTGACCCGACACTGATCACGGCACTGGATACGGCAAATTATTCCTTGTCCACGCAGCGGTTGATTTCGTTTGTCGATGAAATCGGGGCTGCGTCCTTGATGCTTTATGATCTTGACGGGCGCACGGTGGCTGCCACGGACCGCAATCATCTGGGGTCATCGCACCGCTCGGAGCCTTATTTTGTCGATGCGATCCGCTCAAATGCGACGATATTCAGCACGATCAAGCGCGAGGCGGGCGGATACCGGTTTGTGTATTCGCGCCGTATTCAGGACGGGGGCACAACCTTGGGCGTGATTGCGGTCGAGGTGGATCTGCAAAAGTTCGAGCGGGCGTGGGCCGGAATTTCGGATGCTGTGATCGTGATGGACAGCGCGGGCCAGATCATTCTGGCGACCTCTGCGCGTTGGCGCGGCCTGACCGAACCCGAAGCGCTGGCCGACCATACCCCGCAGAACGCCATTGAGCGTGCGATCAAAGCGACAGCCGACTGGACCGCCTTGCCGCCCGACGCCTATATGCAGGGCGAGGCGGTGATGCGTTTGGAAAACAAAATCCCGTTTCGCGGCTGGCGGATGACAAGCTATACCACCTATGAGAGCGTCCGCGAGCGGGTGAACGGGGTGCTGGCGCTTGAAGTCATGGGTTTTGCGATCCTGCTGGCATTGACGTTCTATTTCCTCAGCCGCCGCACGGCGGGCAGGCTGGCGATTTTCCAACGCGAGTCGGCCAAACTTCGCGCATTGAACGCCGCATTGCAGCGGGAAATTGCCGAACGCAAACGGGTGCAGGAAACGCTTGCCGTGGCCGAACAGACGCTGGAACAATCCAGCAAACTCGCCGCCTTGGGCGAGATGTCGGCGGCGGTCAGTCATGAATTGAACCAACCGCTGGCGGCGATGAAAACCTATCTTGCAGGCGCGCGATTGTTGCTGCGCCGCAACCGCCCCGAAGAGGCATTGTCGTCGTTCGGGCGCATCGACGATCTGATCGAGCGGATGGGGGCCATCACCCGCCAGCTCAAGTCCTATGCGCGCAAGGGCCAAGAGGCGTTCAGCCCTGTGGATATGGGTGCGGCGCTTGCCAGCAGCCTGTCGATGATGGAACCGCAGTTGCGCCAGCGCCATGTCCAGATCAGCCGTATCCTGCCCGATGAACCCGTACTGGTGATGGGCGACCGGATGCGGATTGAACAGGTTCTGGTGAACCTCTTGCGCAATGCGCTGGATGCCACCAAATCACAACGGAACCCGCAGGTGGATATCATTCTGTCGGCGGGTGAGACGGCAACAATTACCGTGCGTGACAATGGCCCCGGTATCGAAGACCTAGATGCGCTGTTCGAGCCGTTTTATACAACCAAACAGCCCGGTGATGGCGTGGGGCTGGGCCTTGCCATCTCATCGGGAATCGTGAACGACCTTGGCGGACGGTTGACGGCCCGCAACGGGCAAACCGGCGGTGCGGTATTTGAAATGCAATTGCCCATTCTGGGGCTGGAAACAAATTTGGAAGCGGCGGAGTAACACATGGCACAGGCAATGAAGATCGCAATCGTCGATGATGAACAGGACATGCGCCAGTCGATTTCGCAGTGGCTGGCGCTTTCGGGATATGACACCGAAACCTTTGCCAGTGCCGAGGATGCGCTCAAAGCGCTGGGGCCGGATTATCCGGGTATCGTGATTTCCGACATCAAAATGCCGGGCATGGACGGAATGCAGTTTCTGAAAAAGCTGATGGGCTCGGACAGTGCCTTGCCGGTGATCATGATCACAGGTCACGGCGATGTGCCGATGGCGGTCGAGGCGATGCGCGTGGGCGCGTTCGATTTTCTCGAAAAACCGTTCAACCCCGACCGGATGAGCGAGCTTGCCAAGAAAGCCACCAACGCGCGGCGGCTGGTAATGGACAACCGTGCGCTGCGTCGTGAATTAAGCGATGGCGGTCAGTTGATGAAAAAACTGATCGGCGGCGCGCCGGTGATGGAGCGTCTGCGCGAGGATATTCTGGATCTGGGGCAGGCCGATGGTCATGTGCTGATCGACGGGGAAACCGGCACCGGCAAGACGCTTGTCGCGCATGCCTTGCACGCAGTCGGGTCGCGGGCAGGCAAGAAATTTGTGCTGGTTTCTTGCGGTGCCTTTGAAGAAGACGCTTTGTCGAAACGCCTGTTTGGCCCGATGCAGCCCGAGGATGCGCAACTGCCAGCGATTGAAGAGGCGCGTGGCGGGACGTTGGTGTTGGAAGACATCGAAGCGCTGTCAGAGACATTGCAGGCTAGATTGCTGAGTGTGATCAACGAGCAGGGCACGCCTGCGGAAACGCGGATCGTGGCGATCTCGAACCTGCAAGAGGCGGGGCGCACGTCAGAGGACGCTCTGCGGTCCGATCTGTTCTACCGTCTGGCCGCATTGCGCATCACCGTGCCCCCGTTGCGCCAGCGCGGCGAGGATATCCTGACGCTGTTCACGCGGTTGTCGGATCAATTTGCCGATGAATACGGCTGTGACGCGCCACAGGTTTCAGCGCAGGAAGCGGCGCAATTGTTGCAGGCCCCGTGGCCCGGCAATGTGCGCCAGTTGATCAATGTGGCCGAACGCGCGGTGCTGCAATCGCGGCGCGGGTCAGGGACCATCGCGTCGTTGTTGATGTCGGATCATGATGACATGCAGCCCGTGATGACCACCGAGGGCAAACCGTTGAAGGAATATGTCGAAGCGTTCGAGCGTATGCTGATCGACAACACCATGCGGCGTCACAAGGGATCAATCGCCTCCGTCATGGACGAATTGTGCCTGCCGCGCCGGACGTTGAACGAAAAGATGGCAAAGTATACTTTGCAGCGGTCAGATTACCTCTGACCGCTCAGGGGTCAGGGCGGTATCAGCCCGTTTGCTGTTCGACAATCTGCGTCGCATTGCCGTCGGCATCCGTAACACAAACCCAGCTTTTGGCATTTGGCACATCCACGATATAGCGGTCTGTTTCAATGACGGGCCGCGTGGTGTTGAGAACAGCACCGGCATTGCCTGATTCTTTGGCAACGGCTGAAACGCATGATTTTTGTCCGCGCACTTCAGCCAAAGCCACAGGGTCGCCCGCTACAGCAACTTCGTCACAGGCGGCAACGACAAGCAGGGTCAGACAGAGGGCAGAGCGCAGAAAATATCGCATCAAGGTAGTTCCTTTGGCTATTGGCAGCCGCGCGGTATCCTGCGGCAGAATTGCAAATTCCATACCGGGCAGACCGGCATGACAGCCATCAGTGTCTCGCAGCAATCACATTTTTGTCAAGCGATGTGCGGGTAGCTCTACGTATTAATACGGATTGATCCGGCTTATCCGCAATTGCCCATTGTCATTTGGCCTGCAAACCTCTTAATTAGACCCAAGGCGGAGTGACGCGAAGCAGCGTCGTACCCGTCCTTAGAGTTTCGCTGTTTTTGCAGGCCTCAACTGAGGTGCAAGGCAGACCGATTGGGTCAGAAATGGCCAAAGAACCGCTGGCTCTTTGACGGGGTTATTTCCTGAAAAGACACAGTAAATTAATGGATATGAAGCGACTGTTGGTTGACTTCATGTCGGAGAAGAACCGCGATGACGCGCGCAGTAGATAAGAGCAGACGACAGCAGGCCGGCTTCGGCCCTGTTGTGCTTTGGCTACTGCGGCCCGCGTCCCATATCGCCCTGACAAGACACACCCCGCAGACTCTTGCTCCACCAGGATCATTGGTTTCGCGGGCTTTGTGCAAATTGGATTTATGCCTAAGAAAATGCTTATCGATGCCACCCACGCCGAAGAAACGCGCGTTGTTGTGGTTGATGGAAACAAGGTTGAGGAATTTGACTTTGAATCTGAAAACAAACGCCAGCTAGCCGGAAACATCTACCTTGCCAAAGTAACACGGGTCGAGCCGTCGTTGCAGGCTGCATTTGTGGATTATGGCGGCAACCGCCATGGTTTCCTCGCGTTCTCGGAAATTCACCCTGATTATTATCAGATTCCCGTGGCCGACCGTCAGGCGCTGCTGGAAGAAGAGCGCGCCTATGCCGAACAGCAGGCCGCCGACGAGGAAAAACCCAAGCGGTCATCGCGCTCGCGTTCGCGCAGCCGTTCCAAGCCCAAGGCCGAGAATACCGCCAGCGGTGATGCAACCACGTCGACCGAAATTGAAGGTATGGAAACCGTCGATCTTAGTGATGACGACGAGGTCGAAGTGGATGACAATGTCGCATCCTCACCGATGGAGCGGGTGTCAGAGACACCTGTAGAAACGCCAGCAGTGGGCGATGATGATCATGACGATGATGATCACGACGTTCACGACGATCACGACGACGACGACGATGCGGTCACCGCATCCGACAAGGATGACAGCATCGAATCTGTGTCGGATGAAGATGACAGCGACGATATCCGCCCCGCGCGCAAGCCACGGCCCAAGCGGTATAAAATCCAGGAAGTTGTCAAAGTCCGCCAGATTTTACTGGTTCAGGTCGTCAAGGAAGAACGCGGCAACAAAGGTGCGGCACTGACCACATATCTGTCGCTCGCAGGGCGCTATTGCGTGCTTATGCCCAACACTGCGCGTGGCGGCGGCATCAGCCGCAAGATCACCAATGCCGTGGACCGCAAAAAGCTGAAAGAAATCGCGCAGGAAATCGAAGTGCCGCGCGGTGCCGGTCTGATCGTGCGCACAGCGGGTGCCAAACGCACCAAAGCCGAGATCAAGCGCGACTATGAATATCTGCAACGCCTGTGGGAACAGATTCGCGAATTGACGCTGAAATCCATCGCACCCGCCAAGATCTACGAAGAAGGCGATCTTATCAAACGCTCGATCCGTGACTTGTATAACCGCGACATCGACGAGGTTTTTGTCGAGGGCGAGCGCGGCTACCGCATCGCCAAAGACTTTATGAAAATGATCATGCCAAGCCACGCCAAAAACGTGAAACTGTATCAGGAGAACCTGCCGCTGTTCGCGCGCTATCAGGTCGAGGCGTATCTGTCGGGTATGTTCAACCCGACCGTTCAATTGCCCTCGGGCGGCTATATCGTGATTGGCGTGACCGAAGCTTTGGTGGCGGTCGATGTGAACTCTGGCCGTGCGACCAAAGAAGGCTCGATTGAACAGACCGCGTTGAAAACCAACCTTGAGGCGGCAGCAGAAGTTGCACGCCAGTTGCGTCTGCGCGATCTTGCAGGGCTGATTGTCATCGACTTTATTGACATGGACGAGCGTAAAAACAACGCCTCCGTCGAGAAGATGATGAAAGACAAGCTGAAAACCGATCGCGCCCGTATCCAGGTCGGCCGCATTTCGGGCTTTGGCCTGATGGAAATGTCGCGCCAGCGTCTGCGCCCCGGTATGATCGAGGCGACTACACAGCCCTGTCATGCCTGTCACGGCACCGGTCTGATCCGGTCCGATGATAACCTCGCCCTCGCTATCTTGCGCCAGATCGAAGAAGAAGGCACGCGGCGCAGGTCACGCGAAGTGCTGATCAAGGCACCGGTGGGCATCTCCAATTTCCTGATGAACCAGAAACGTGAACACATCGCCCATATCGAAGTGCGCTACGGTCTGTCGATTCGCATCGAAGGTGATCCATCGCTGATCAGCCCTGATTTCAGCCTCGAAAAGTTCAAGACCGCAACCCGCGTGGTGCCGCCCGCATCCGCGCATATCGTGTCGGTTGATACATCCTTGATGGATCAGATCGACGAGGATGAAGCGGACACATCCGACGACGAGGATGAAGCGCCGGAGGCTCCGAATACGGACCACAGCAGTGATGACAACAACAGCCGTCAGAGCAACGGTCAGAATGGCGGTCATTCGCAGGGTGATGAAAATGATCAAGGTGATGGGGAAGGCAAGCCCAAGCGCCGCCGTCGTCGTCGTCGCAGCCGCAAGAAATCCGGCAACGGCGAACACCAGAATGGCGAGAACCAGAATGGTGATGACAAAGGCCAGTCGCAAGGTGGAAACCAGCCGGCCGATGATGATGCTGTGCAAGCAACGTCCGATGCCAAACCCTCTGCTTCAGATGGCGAACAATCCGCTGACACGCCCAAAAAGCCAACCAGCCGCAGCAGATCGCGCAGTTCAACTTCCGCCAAAGCCAAAGCAAAGGTCGAGGCCGAAGGCGCAGCTGATGGAGATGCCAAAATATCCGCAGGTGTAGAGGACACTGCCAAAGCCAAGGATACCCCAAAGCCCAAGGCCAAATCGACCCGTGCGCGCAAGCCCAAGGTTGAAAAGGCCGAAGCCAAAGAGGATGCGCCTGAGGTGGACACCACCGCAGATACGGCAGAAGAAAAGCCCAAGCCCAAGCCCAAGCCGCGCAGCCGTGCCAAGCCGAAGCCGAAAGCGGAAATGGCAGCTGATCCGGTTGCAGCACCTACGCCAGCAGAACCTGCGCCCAAGCCGGAACCGGCACCGGAGCCTGTTGCAGCCAAGCCCGCGCCCGAGCCTGCGCCGGAAAAGCCTGCGGAGAAAAAGCGCAAAGGCTGGTGGTCGCTCGGCGGTTAAGCTGCTGATTGTATCGGGATTAAAAGGCAGGCTTTCGGGCCTGCCTTTTGCGTTAGCCGCCTTTGCGCACGAGATAAATCTGTGTGGCACCCTCGGTCGTGGTTTCCACCAAAGCATGACCCGCCTCGGCGCAAAAATGCGGCACGTCGATCACCGCCGCAGGATCATCGGCGCGCAACCGCATGAGGTCGCCAACACGGATTGCCGCCATCCGTTTACGCAGTTTCAGCACGGGCAGGGGGCACAGCAGCCCGGTCGCATCAAGATCATGTATGTCCATGCACTCGGGATATTCCAGATGTTACACCCCGTCCACAGCCTTGTGACCGACGCGGTGTGCGACAGGGCGTGACGGCCCGCCGCATCACCGCTAGAGGTTAACCCATGTTTGGTATCGAACTCATCGACGCAGGCCTGCTTCCTGCCATGCTGATAGCCCTTGTCGCGGGTGTGATCAGCTTTTTGTCGCCTTGCGTCTTGCCGATTGTGCCGCCCTATCTGGCCTATATGAGCGGTGTATCCTTGAACGATATGTCCAGTGTTGCCGCCTCGCGCCGCCGCGCCACGGTGGCCGCGTTGTTCTTTGTGATGGGGCTCAGCACGGTATTTCTGATCCTTGGGTTCACCGCATCGGTGTTCGGGGCGTTTTTCCTGCAAAATCAGGTGCTGTTCGCGCAGATATCGGGTGTTGTGGTAATTGTCTTTGGCCTGCATTTCCTCGGGCTGTTCCGTATCCCCTTTCTGGATCAGGAAGCGCGTCTCGATGCAGGCGACAAAGGCGGGTCCAGCTTTGGTGCCTATATCCTTGGACTTGCATTTGCCTTTGGCTGGACGCCCTGCATCGGGCCACAGCTGGGTGCGATCCTGTCGCTTGCCGCGTCAGAGGCGTCGGTGTCGCGGGGCACATTGCTGTTGGGGATCTATGCCGCCGGGCTAGGTATCCCATTCCTGTTGGCCGCGATGTTCATCACCCGTGCGATGGGGCTGATGAACCGCATGAAAAAACACATGAAGCTGATCGAGCGGGTCATGGGTGTGCTTTTGGTCATCGTCGGGCTGGCCCTGCTGACGGGGGCCTTTACGACATTCTCGTTCTGGCTGCTCGAGACATTCCCGAGCCTTGCCACATTGGGCTAAACCGCCTTACTCTTGCCAAAAGTCGCGGGTAGCAATGCGGCAAAGAGGGCGGTTATGGGCAATCAGACATCAGATCAGGACACGCGCGCGCCTGTCAGGCAGCGCAGGGTATTCTACATTCCCGGCTATGATCCGATTCATCCGCGCCGTTACCGCGAGTTGTATCGCAAGGAAGGTGCCGATCAGGCGGCCATTTCGGGGTACGGGATTGGCCTGGCACCGAAACAGGCGGGCGGAAATTATGGTTGGCATGTCAAAGGCTTAATGGACGGTATTCATGTTGATGCCGATGTCGACGTGCTGGTCTGGTCCGATATCGTGCGCGACAGCATGAGCACATCCATTCCTGCGACGTACCTGCAATTAATGCGCACCGCGTGGGTTTATATCGCGTCCGGCGCGCTGTGGCGGTTGATGAAACTGCGCAAGGGGCCAGTGATTGCGGCGCTGTATCCGGTGGGGATGTTGCTGGTGCAATTGATCCTGGCATTGGCGATTGCCGCCGGTCTGGCGCTGGCCGCCGCCACGGTGATATTCTTGTCCATGGCCTATTCGACCGGAGAGACGGCAACGTTGGTCACTATGTTCATCCTATGCCCGATTATTTTTCTGGGCAGTGTCATTATCGTGCTGCGCTGGTTCAAGAAGAAAGATGGCAAGTTTTTTGCCTATTACCTGATGCACGACTATGCCTATTCCGCCGCCTCGCGCGGGGCTATTCCACCGGAGCTTGAGACGCGAATGGCGGTTTTTGGCGATATGATAGCAAAAGCGCTGACCGCAGATGTGGATGAGGTGCTGATCGTCGGCCATTCGTCTGGCGCACATCTGGGCGTGTCGATCCTGGCGGATCTGATCCGCGCGGGCAGGGTGCCTGCCGGCGGGCCTGCGCTGTCGTTTTTGTCATTGGGACAAGTTGTACCAATGGTGTCGTTTCTGCCAGATGCGCACCGTTTGCGTGCGGACTTAAAGTATCTCTCTGCACGAGACGAGCTGACGTGGGTGGACGTCACCGCCCCCGGCGACGGCTGCGCCTTTGCGCTGTGTGATCCGGTTTCGGTGTCCGGCGTGGCCCCGGCAGACAAGAAATGGCCCTTGGTGTTTTCTGCGGCCTTCACCCAGACGCTTAGCCCCGCACGGTGGAAAGAATTGCGCTGGAAGTTTTTTCGCCTGCATTTTCAATATCTTTGCGCCTTTGACCGCCCCGGCGACTATGATTATTTTCAGATAACCGCAGGCCCGATGACGCTTGCCCAACGCTACGCCGGTCGCGCACCGTCAAAATCGCGCATCGACCATGCGGTCAGCAAATACACGTCTGTAACGGCATGACCCTTCCGCCAAAATCCCCGAGCAGGCCCGACAAGGTATCGCTGTGGCGTTATGCCAAACTGTTTCGCGCGGATATTTTATCAGCCCAGCCTGCACGGCTCTACCGCGCGTGGATGGCCGAATTCAAAACGCCGTTTTTCCGCAGTTATCTGATGAACCAGCCCGATTTGGTGAAAACCATCCTAAAAGAACGGCCCGATGATTTCCCCAAGTCAGACCGGATCAGCGAAGGCTTGCGGCCCTTGCTGGGCAATTCGGTGTTCCTGACCAATGGCGAAACGTGGAAACGCCAGCGCCGCATCATTGACCCGGCGTTTGAAGGCGGGCGCCTGCGCGAGACATTTCCGGCCATGTGGGATGCCTCCGAGGCGGCAGCGGCGCGGCTGGATACGCAGACGGGTCAGGTGATCGAGATTGAGGTCGAGACCAGCCATGCCGCCGCAGATGTGATTTTTCGCACGCTGTTCTCGATCCCGATCGAACATCATCTTGCGCGGGCCGTGTTTGATGAATTCAAAACCTATCAACGCTCGCAACCCTTGCTCAACATCGCGGCATTCATTCCGCTGCCGCGCTGGATGCCGCGTCTGTTTCGCAAAGGCACGCGCGACAGTGCAGCAAAAATTCGCAAGCTGATCACCGAGCTGACCATCACGCGGATGGCTGAAATCGAGGCAGGCACAGCGCCGGATGATCTGGCGACCAAGATCATGACCACTGCCGATCCGGTCACAGGCGAGCGTTTTACCACGGATGAAATGGTCGATCAGGTCGCGATATTTTTCCTTGCAGGCCACGAGACCAGCGCATCGGCACTGGCGTGGACATTCTATCTGATGGCGACGCATCCCGATTGGCAGGACAAGCTGGCCGAGGAAGCGCAGGCATTGGAGAAATGTGATTTTTCTGTGATGTCGAAACTGAAGCTCAGCCGTGATGTTTTCCGCGAGGCGCTGCGATTGTATCCCCCTGTGCCGATGATGGTGCGTGAAAACACCTGTCCCGAGCGGTTTCGCGACCGTGATATCAAACCCGGCGCGCAACTGGTGCTCAGCCCCTGGCACCTGCACCGTCACGAGCGGTTGTGGGACAATCCAGATGGGTTCGATCCGACCCGCTGGCAGACCGAGAATGGCCGCAAATGTGGCCGCGAGGCGTATATTCCGTTCTCAAGCGGGCCGCGCGTCTGTACGGGTGCGGGATTTGCCATGGTCGAGGGGCCGCTGATCCTGTCGCGTCTCCTGCGCGATTACCGCGTTGTCGCGCTGCCGGACCGTGTGCCCGTGCCTGTGGCGCATCTGACGGTGCGATCGGATCATGGCATATGGCTGCGTCTGGAGCGGCGGTAGGTTCTATGAACCCGGCCCGTCCTCACTTATACAAAGCGGAACGGAATCAATATGCAGGTTAAATTTCATGGCAATCAACGCAGCGCAGAAAACACAGATTCAAAGTGGCAAAGGATTTATTGCGGCTTTGGACCAGTCGGGCGGCTCTACCCCCAAAGCGTTGAGCCTGTACGGTGTTGAACCCGGCGATTACTCCGGTGACGTGCAGATGTTTCAGGCAATGCATGACATGCGCGCGCGGATCATTCTGGCTGACGGCTTCACCAGTGCCAAAGTGATCGGTGCGATCCTGTTCGAGCGCACGATGGACGAAACGATCGGCGGTAAGCCTGTGACCGAGGTGCTGTGGAACGACCGTGGTGTTGTACCGTTTCTGAAAATCGACAAGGGTTTGGAAGAGACTGCGCAGGGCGTGCAACTGATGAAACCGATGGCGGGTCTGGATGCACTTTTGGCGCGTGCGGTAAAGGCGGGCATCTTTGGCACCAAGGAGCGGTCCGTTGTTCACGAGGCTGACGAGGCGGGAATTGCCGCTGTTGTCGCGCAACAGTTCGAGGTTGCCAAACAGGTTTGCGAGGCAGGGCTGGTGCCAATTCTTGAGCCGGAAGTGAATATTCATTCGACCAGCAAGGCCGCAGCGGAGGACATGCTGCGCGATGCGATTCTGACGCATCTGGACGGCCTGCCGAAAGGTGAAATGGTGATGCTCAAGCTGACGATTCCAGAGGGTGCAGGGCAGTATGACGGGCTGGCGGCGCATGCAAATGTGTTGCGGGTTGTGGCACTGTCGGGGGGGTATTCAACGGACGAGGCTTGCGCGAGGCTAAGCAAGAACAGCGGGATGATCGCAAGTTTTTCGCGGGCATTGACCGAAGGGTTGAATGTGAAGATGACGGATGCCGAGTTTAATGCAGCTTTGGGGGCAAATATTGGTAAGATTTACGAAGCGTCTGTGGCATAAAGAGTCGGAATTTTCGAAAATTCCGAAGCAATTTTTTCGAAAAAATTGGCTATAAAATGATGCGTATGAGTTCTTGATTGCAAAAGATTACCAATTGCCCCGAGTTTTCAACAGCGTGATACCCTCGACGGACAAGCTCTTTCTCAAAAGCATCTCGACCCACGTATTTCTCGATATCTCGTATTTTGCGGCGCACAATACCGCCTTCACGCGCTGCTTTTGCGCTGAAAACATGAATGACCCACGCGTCTGGGGATAAGGGAGCTAACAGGTTCATACGCCGATTCTACCCCGCTCAAGGTAAACGATCCTTTAACGCATTGAGCACATAGACCCGTATCGCCGACGCCAGACCCATATCGACCCCGCGAGCGGCATCAATCTGCGCCACCAATACATTGATCGGCAGGTCTTTTTGTGCCGCAATGCTGCGAAACTCCCGCCAGAATTCATCCTCCAGTGACACCGACGTGCGATGCCCGCGCAGTGTCACCGAATGTTTGACAGGCCGCCCGCTCATGTCTCGCGTTTATGCGCTTCCAGATTACGCGCGATCAATTCGGCGCGGGCTTTCAGCGCTTCTTTTTGGGCTTTGGTCTGGCCAAAACCCACGGCATTTTCATCCGCGCGGGCTTTGCGCGAGGCACGGTTGCGTTCTTTTTTGACTTTGCTCAGGTTTACAGGGGCGCTCATTTTGGTCCTATCATATCTTCGGGTCGCACGACCCGATCAAAGGTTTCAGCATCGACAAACCCCAGCGCAATCGCTTCTTCTTTCAGGGTTGTGCCGTTTTTATGGGCGGTCTTGGCGACCTTGGTGGCATTGTCATAGCCGATGGTGGGGGCCAGTGCCGTGACCAGCATCAGGCTTTCTTTCATCAGCTTGTCAATCCGCTCGATATTGGCCTGCGTGCCAACCACCATGTTATCGGTAAAGCTGCTGGACGCGTCCCCCAGCAATTGCATCGACTGGATCACATTATAGCTCATCATCGGGTTATAAACGTTCAGCTCGAAATGACCCTGTGATCCGGCCATGCCAACGGCGGCGTCGTTGCCCATGACATGCACGCATACCATCGTGAGCGCTTCGGCCTGTGTGGGATTCACCTTGCCCGGCATGATTGACGATCCCGGCTCGTTCTCCGGCAGGATCAATTCGCCAAGACCCGAGCGGGGACCGGACCCCAGCAAGCGCATATCGTTGGCAATCTTGAACATCGACGCGGCAACAGTTTTCAACGCACCGGAAAACATCACCATGGCGTCATGCGCGGCCAGCGCTTCGAACTTGTTTGGTGCGGTGACAAAAGGCAAACCCGTGATCGCCGCAATCTCATGCGCGACCTTTTCGGCAAAACCCTTGCGGGTGTTCAACCCTGTACCCACAGCCGTGCCGCCTTGGGCCAACTCGTAAATATCGGGCAAGCACATCTCGACGCGGGCGATGCCTTTGGCCATCTGGTGGGCATAGCCGCCAAATTCCTGACCCAGCGTCAGGGGGGTTGCATCTTGCGTATGGGTGCGGCCGATCTTGATGATGTCTTTGAATTCTTCGGATTTTGCCGCCAAAGCGGCGTGCAACTTGCGCAATCCCGGCAGCAAGGTATCGCGGGCCACCATACCAATCGCCACATGCATCGCGGTCGGAAACGTGTCGTTCGAGGATTGCCCCATGTTGCAATGATCATTGGGGTGCACAGGTTTCTTGGACCCCATTTCACCGCCCATCATTTCGATTGCTCGGTTCGAAATCACCTCGTTGGCGTTCATGTTCGACTGGGTGCCTGACCCGGTCTGCCAGACCACCAAAGGAAAGTTATCATCAAACTTGCCGTCAATCACCTCTTGCGCTGCGGCCTGAATATGCGGGGCTAAGTCGGCATCCAGATCACCGAACCCCAGATTGACCTCGGCGCAGGCTTTTTTGATCACGCCCAGAGCACGCACAATTGCAACCGGTTGACGTTCCCAGCCGATCGGAAAATTCATGATTGATCGCTGGGTTTGCGCGCCCCAGTATTTGTCGGATGGCACTTCCAGGGGGCCAAAGCTGTCGGTCTCTGTGCGGGTGTTGGCCATCGTGCGGCTCCTCATCTGGCAAATATGTTCAAACGGGGTTTAGCGATGTGCGCGCACCTGCGCAATCAGCGGGGTGCGACTTACTTGCGAAACGCATCCAGCGACACGACTATTTACGAAACGCGTCCAGTGACACGATTATTTACGAAACGCATCCAGCGACACGATTTGCGCTTCTTTTACCGGCTCTGCCTCAACTTCCAACTCGTGTTCGTGCACATGCTCTAGATCAACGTCTTTGCCCGCTTTTTTCCCTGCCGCAGCAGAACCGTCTGTGTCCTGCTCTTCAAAGCGCAGACCAAACTCGACGGACGGGTCCACAAAAGTGCGGATCGCATCATAGGGGATATAAAGCGGCTCGGGTGCGTCGCCAAAGTTGAGCGTCACACTGAAACCTTCATCGGTGATCTCGAGCTTGTCGTACCAATGCTGCATCACAACCGTCATCTCACCGGGATAGCGGTCAGACAACCAGTCGGCCAGTTCTGCGTCAGGGTGGGTGGTGTCGAATGTGATGAAAAAATGGTGGTTGCCCGGCAGTCCGCGCTCGGCAACGTCCAGCAAAACCTTGCGAATCAATCCCCGCATGGCTTCGTGCATCAGATTACCATAGTCGATATCGCGGCCCATCACTCTCTCCGGTTTGGCGAAGTCACCTTCAGCATACGGCATTTATTGCCAAGGGAAAGGGGCCTTATTCACAGCAGTGCAAGACCCAGTGCGACAAGCGCCAGCACGGTCATTGTGGTGACAAATCCCCGCCCGAGCACCAGCATCAAAGCCGCAGCCGCCAGCGTGAAAAATGCTGCCAAAGCGTTGAAACTGCTGATGTCCGGGGCGGGCAAGGCCATCCAGACGGCGGGGCGGACGGTATCGAACACCACATGCAGCGCAAACCAGACCGACAGGTTTGCAATCACGCCAACCACAGCGGCAGTAATGGCTTGCAATGCACCCGCGAGGCGGGGCTGCGCCGATATCCGTTCCAGATATGGCCCGGCGAGGAAAATCCACAAAAAACAAGGGGTGAAGGTCACCCAGAGTGCCAGAAGTCCCGCCGCGATGGCCCCAGTGACCCCCGTTTGCGCAAAACCTGCCAGCAAGGCCACAAATTCAGTCACGAGGATCAACGGTCCCGGCGTGGTTTCGGCCAGTCCCAGCGCATCGATCATCTGATCCGTCGTGATCCAGCCGTAATCCTGCACCACGGTTTGCGTCATATAGGCCAGCACGGCATAGGCCCCGCCAAAGGTGACAATGGCAAGTTTCGAGAAAAACAGCCCCAGTTGCAGCAGGAAATCATTACCGAGGAGCCAGAGCACAAGCAGCGGCGTCGCCCAGAGTGCGCCCCAGATCGCTATGGTGCGTGGCGCATGGCCCGTCAGGATCGGCGGTGTTGCGACGTCGCTTATGACAGCGCTGCCCTGCCAGATGCCCCAAAGGCCTGCCGCCAGAATGATCAGCGGAAAGGGCAGGCCGAGCACGAATAACGCGAGAAACGACAGGACCGCCAGCACCCACCCTTGGCTGCCATTCAATGCCTTGCCCGCAACCTTGCGCAGGGCTTGGAACACCACAACAATGACCGCCGCTTTGATGCCAAGAAACGCCGCCTGCACCAAGGGGAGTTGTCCGTAAGTGGCATACCCCAGCGCCAGCACGGCAATCACCAGCGCACCGGGCACCACGAACAGCAATCCGGCCAGCAACCCACCCGCGACACCGCGCATCCGCCAGCCTGCATAGGTGGCAAGCTGCATCGCCTCGGGACCGGGCAACAGCATGCACAACGACAGCGCGCGCAGATAGGTGGCTTCGCTTAACCACCGCCGCTCTTCGACCAGCTCGCGGTGCATCAGCGCGATTTGCGCGGCAGGGCCACCAAAGGATAGCAAACCGATCCGTCCGTAAACGCGGAACATCTCGCGCCAGCTTGGCGCGCTCATGATGGGCGGTCCGCAGGCCAATCGTGGCCTTCCTCATTGCCGTCACGCGCCCAGCGATAAAGTGCATCGTATATCGCCATACCGGCCTCCAACTGTGCAATGTCGTCCTTGTATTGCCGCGATAGACCAACCGAAATTGCCAACAATCCCGCCGCCTGTGGCGACTGGTCGTGGGTGTTGGTGTCAGCGGCGCGCACAACGGTTGCCAGACGGTCAAGCGCATCGGTGTGCAAACCAAATTCGTCCAGCATCGTATCAAAGGTGCAGCGTTCGGCGCGGTGCGAGAAAAACACATCCTCGATGTCAAACGGCGTCGCATTATACCTTTCTGCCACGCCAGAAACTTCGGCGGGGGATACGAACAAGAACCGCGCAGCCGGATCGACAAAGCGCCGGATCAGCCAGGGGCAGGCGATGCGGTCGATCTTGGGGCGATGGCGCGTGACCCACAGCGTTGCGCCATCGACAGGTGCAGGCAGGGCTGCGGCAGGGATGCGGGGTGCCGCTGCGTGGTCGCGCCAGCCCTGCATTCCCCCCGCAAGATATTCGGCCTTTAGCCCGTCGGCACGCAAATGCGCCGCCAGACCCTGACTGAGCTTGATCCCTTTTTGGCAGATCACAACGCAGGGCTTTCCGCCCAGTCGATCTTTCAACCCTGCGATATCAGTATGCGGATGACGGAATGATCCGGGGATCAGGTAGGGATCATCCTCAAAGTCGGAATTAATTGAAATATCAACAATAATCGGGCAATCAAGCGTTCCGATCAGGCGTAATAGTTGAGGAACTGTAATTTCGTTCGGGGCAGCCATGGCATGCATCCTTTGGATAAGGGAAAACATGCGAACCTCTGGCTGGCGCCTCACGGGGCGTTCGCGGACATCCCCATAATGCACAGCATCGGGAATTGGCTGCCAGTGTCAAGTGTTGGCGGTGTCCAGCCTTAGCGGTAGAGCCGGATCGCGGCGATGGCAACGTCTGCCTCCATCTCGCGACCATAGCCGAGGATGCCGATGCGGCGCAGGTCGGCGGCGTCAAAACGTGCGTCGGTTTTGTTGGGGACAATTTCGCTGAACGGAATGCGCAGGGTGGTCCATTCCGCGGGTGCCACAAAATCCGTTCGAAATGATTGCCAGGGCCGCGTCAGTGCAGTCGTCCGCAGGCGCAGATCGTATTTTTCCCCGTTACCAAAAACCTCGATCTCGATCCCGGTAAAGTCGGACGCATCCAGCGCGCCGCCCTCTGATTGCAGATCAAACGCCATTTGGACAAAGCCGCCGTTGTTTTCGAGCGATACACGACCCACAAGCCGTGTGGCAGGGCGGCCCGCGATTTCAGCCTTTGTCACGGCCCCTTCGGAGACGCCGCCCATGACGGTGTCGCCGACAAATTCCCAATCCGGTGCGAGGTCCATTACTTTATCCTTTTCATCGGCCAACGGGGCCGTGGCGATTGCGCATATGCACAGTGACAGCAACATCAAGATACGCATGTAAACCCATGAGTTAAATAATTAAAAGGGGGTGAAAGTGCAGGCTTCTGTTGCCAGGTGCCTGCGAACCCCGCCTTAAGTCGCTAAACCCAAGGACTTAGATTTCAGTCGTTAGGACCGCTTACGCGGCCATCGCAACTGGAGCACTATTGTTATTTGCAATTGTACTTTTTACGCCGATAACGGTGGCAGTCAGCCGAAACAAAGCTACATCTTTAGACGTTCGTCGATCCTATTTCGACCCCGTGATCCCCAAATAAAGGATGTTGGTGGAGTCGCCGGGTACCGCCCCCGGGTCCGAACCGCTTATTACATGCGCGTTTATGTCCATAGTCCCGAAGGACAGTTTGAATATGGGCCAGATGCATCAAACTTTCAAGGGGCCAAGCGTGTTCGTGCCGTATTTCAGCGCGTGCGATCGCGCTGCATGTGCCAATACCCCGCCGCCGCTGCGATCACTGTCACAACAACCGCCACCACAATGATCTGCGTCGATCTGGGGATGCTCTCAAACATCCGTGCCAGAAATTCGCCGATGACTACGCCAAAGATCGAATAACACGCCGACCAGATCAAGGCGGCGATAGCGACATGGGCCACATATACCGATGACCTGATTTCCGACTGGGCCAGCACCAACGGGGCGATAAGGCGCATGCCGGGTATAAACCGGAACACGCTGGCCAGGGTGCGCGGGCTGCGGTTCACACCTTTGACAGCGCCGGCCACCACAGGGCGTGCCATTTGCCGGCTGACCCATGCGTGACCGCTGTATCTGCGGGCGACATAAAAAATTCCGCAATCGGTACACATCGCGCCGACCCATGCGACGATCACGACTTGCCACAGTGGAAAAAACCCGTGGTGCGCCATGACACCCCCCGAGATGGCCGCGGTTTCCCCCTCGATAAAACAACCCAGAAAGATCGCGATCAAACCGAAATCTGCGATAAAACTTTCTATGGGTTTGACCTTTTTGGTTGTTTGACGTGCGCTCTGCGACTGGCAAAGACATTTTCCGCCAATGTCTGCGTCTCGACCTCAAGCGCGGTCAGATTTTCGGCTGACGCCCCACCATCACCGGCCTCGATTGCATCGGCAATATCGGTGTGAAGTTTGATGATACGGGCACGGTCGCGACCGCTGAATGTGATCATGTTCATCAAGGGCTGCATCGCCTCTACGGCACCGGCGAGTTGATAGCTCAGCACCGGATTGCCAGCGCCATCCACAAGTGCACGGTGAAACGCCACGTCGGAGGCGCAAAACGCCTCGTCGGTCAGGCCGGGTTGCCCTTGGCGAAAGATCTCGGCCCTCATCGTGGCAAGGTGATCGGCACTGCGGCGCGCGGCACTCAGCGGGGCACAGGCTCGCTCTAGCGCATAGCGCGCCTCGCAGGCAGTGGCAAAACTGACTTCGTTCATCGAAATCAGCAAGGTTGATGTGGTGATCTGCTGGGCTTGGGCGGCTTCAAAGCTCAACCGCGCCACAAACGCGCCACCGGTCGCACCGCGCTGTGTACGGATCAGCGATTGTGCCGCAAGACGTTTCAGCGCTTCGCGCACCGTAGGGCGAGACACCGCAAACTGCTCTGACAATTCCGCCTCGGAGGGCAGGCGTTCATCGACAATCAATCGCCCCTCGACGATGGCATCGCGGATCGCAGTGGCGATTTGAGCCGACAGGTCAGCCGGATTTGCGGGGTCAATTTTCATATGTCTTACATTTAATGTTTGCCGGAAGGTTAAATGTCTGACATTCATTTCGCAAGCAAGATGAATCGGATCCCCGCATGAACCCTGTCCTTCGATCCTCCCTGTGGCTGACCTTTTTCGGGCTGGTGCTGTTGGCGTGGTGGATGATGTACGGCATGGCGATGCAGATGGATATCGACCTGTTTGGCCGTCCCGGCGAGATCGGCAATGCGATGCGCGCGATGGACCCGCGCATGCCGATGTATATGCCGATGGCCAACTTTGGCCCGCTGTTCGTGATGTGGGGTGCTATGATGGCGGCGATGATGCTGCCGACGATGGTGCCGACCTTGCGCAGCTACGAGGATTTGATGGTCAGTGCCACAGGCACGCGGGCAGGGTGGCTGGGCGTTCTGCTGGGGTATTTTGCGGTCTGGCTGTGCTTTGCAGCGCTGATTGCGGCGGTCCAACTGACGCTGTTGTATGCGGGCATCATCGACATGCTGGGCATCGCCAAGTCACGCTGGTTGGCTGCGGCATTGTTGCTGGCGGTGGGGCTGTTTCAATTCACCCGCGCCAAGGAAATCTGCCATGGCGTGTGCCATTCCCCGATGATGTATTTCATCGGCCATTGGCGCGCCGGATTTGGCGGCGGCTTGCGTATGGGGCTTGGCCTTGGCGTGTATTGCGCGGCGTGCTGCTGGGGATTTATGGCGCTCGGGTTTGCGGGCGGGGTGATGAACCTTGCGTGGATGGGGCTGGCCACATTGTTTATGGTGCTGGAAAAACTGCCGCAGATTGGCCATCATGTCATCAAACCAATGGGGGTGATCCTGATCATCGGCGCAGGCGTCGTGGCAGGCTGGCCCTTTATTTCAGCAATAACCGGAGGATAAAAAATGCCGAACAGAGAGATGAAGCCGACCGATTGGGCCGTAAAGGGCGAATTGTTCCTGAACTGCTCGTGCGAATTGTTCTGTCCTTGCGTGGTATCGCTTGGCGCGCACCCCCCCACAGAGGGGCATTGCCACGCGTGGATGGGCATCGCCATTGACGAAGGCCATTTTGAAGGTGAATCCCTTGCCGGTCTCAATGTTGGCTTGCTGGTCGATATCCCGGGCCGTATGGGCGAGGGCAACTGGCGCGTGGCGGCCTATGTCGACGAGCGGTCGACGGACGCGGCTTACAACGGGATTTTGCAGATTTTCAGCGGTGCGGCGGGCGGCACAACGGGTCTGTTCACCATGCTGGTGTCCGAGATCATCGGGGCCGAACGCGCGCCCGTCGAGATCATTCGCGAAGGCACCAAGCGCATCATCAACATCGGTCGCAAGATCAACGGCGAGATCGAAATGATCGGCGGCAATGATGCGGAACATCCCGTTATGATCACCAATTCGAAATACTGGATGGGCCCTGACATCATCGCGGCACGCGGTGTCAAATCCAAGGTGCGCGACTATGGCCGGATCTGGGATTTCGGTAATAAATCCGCAGAGATCTGCCCGATTGACTGGAAAGGCGCCGCTGCGTGATCAGATCACGCAGCGGCGCGCCGCGACCTTCCCCAAGCTAACCCGCCGCTTTTTTGAAAGAACCCTTGATGGCACTCATTTCCCAATCCCGCCGCCTGCGCCGCACCCCGTTTTCCGACGGTGTCGAGGCCGCAGGTGTCAAAGGCTACACCGTTTATAACCACATGCTCTTGCCGACGGTGTTTGAAAGCATCGAGTTTGATTATCGCCACCTCAAGACCGCCGTGCAGGTCTGGGATGTCGCCTGCGAGCGGCAGGTCGAATTGCGCGGGCCGGATGCGGCCAAGCTGATGCAGATGCTGACCCCTCGCGATCTGCGCGGTATGCTGCCGGGGCGGTGTTTTTATGTGCCGATCGTGGATGAAACGGGCGGTATGTTGAACGATCCCGTGGCGGTGAAACTGGCCGAGGACCGGTGGTGGATATCGATTGCCGACAGTGATCTTATGCTCTGGGTCAAGGGCATCGCCAATGGCTACCGGCTTGATGTGTTGATTGACGAGCCCGATGTCAGCCCGCTCGCCGTGCAAGGCCCGCATGCCGATGATCTGATGGCGCGGGTGTTTGGTGATGGCGTGCGGGATGTGAAGTTCTTTCGCTTTGGCATGTTCGACTTTCAAGGCCGCTCGCTGGTTGTGGCGCGGTCAGGGTATTCCAAGCAGGGCGGTTTCGAGATTTACGTCGAAGGCAGCGATATCGGTATGCCGCTGTGGAACGCGCTGTTCGAGGCGGGCAAGGATCTGGATGTGCGCGCGGGCTGTCCCAATCTGATCGAGCGGATCGAGGGCGGATTGTTGAGTTATGGCAATGACATGACCGACGACAACACACCGCATGAATGTGGGTTGGGCAAGTTTTGCGACACCCAGACCGCGATCGGCTGTATTGGCCGCGACGCCTTGCTGCGGGTCGCCAAAGAAGGGCCGACCCAGCAGATCAGGGCGATTGCAATTGAAGGCGGCAAAGTGCCGGGCTGTGACCGGGCATGGCCGGTTTTGGTCGGTGGCAAGCCCGTGGGTCAGGTCACATCGGCGGCGTGGTCACCGGATTTTGACGTGAATGTCGCCATAGGCATGGTGAAAATGACCCATTGGGATGCGGGCACCGCAGTGCAGGTTCAAACGCCGGACGGTATGCGCGATGCGAAGATTTGCGATAAATTCTGGCTGTAGCGCGCGATGCGCTGTGGTCTTTTGTGTATTTGAAGAACAATGAAGCGGGGCGGACCCGCAGAGTAAAGGAGCTATGATGTTCAACGCATTGGTTGTGACGAAAGACGATGAGGGCAAGACACATGCCGCTGTGACGCAGATGGATCTGGACCAACTGCCAAGCGGCGAAGTGACTGTTGCGGTTGAATATTCGACGGTGAATTACAAAGACGGTCTGTGTATTGGACCGGGCGGCGGGCTGGTGCGAAATTATCCGCATATCCCCGGCATTGATTTTGCAGGCACGGTCGAAGCGTCGGATGATGATCGTTACAAACCCGGTGACAAGGTTGTGTTGACCGGCTGGCGCGTCGGCGAGGCGCATTGGGGGGGCTATTCCCAGAAAGCCCGCGTGAAGGCCGATTGGCTGGTGCCGCTGCCAAAGGGTCTGGATACACGCCGCGCTATGGCTGTGGGCACTGCGGGTTTCACCGCGATGTTGGCGGTGATGGCGTTGGAAGACCACGGGATCAAGGATGGTCCGGTGCTGGTCTGTGGTGCTGCGGGTGGCGTGGGGTCGGTTGCGACAGCGATCCTCGCAAATCTGGGGCACAAGGTGGCGGGTGTCACCGGGCGGCCGGAAACAGCGGATTATTTGATGTCGCTCGGGGCCACGCAGATTGTTGCGCGTGAAGAGCTTGCCGAGACAGTTAAACGACCCTTAGAGGGAGAAGTCTGGGGCGGGTGCGTCGATGCAGTCGGCGGCGCGATGCTGGCGCGGGTGCTGGGCCAGATGCAATACGGTGCCTCGGTGGCGGCGGTCGGACTGGCGGGCGGGGCTGGTTTGCCCGCAACCGTCATTCCTTTCCTGTTGCGCGGTGTGAACCTGCTCGGTATCGATTCAGTGATGCAGCCGTACGATAACCGTGTGCGGGCGTGGGAACGTGTGGCAAAAGACTTGCCGATGGACAAGCTCGAGGCGATGATACAGCCCGCGACGCTGAGTGATCTGCCGAAATTGGGCGCGGACATCCTGAAAGGTCAGGTCAAAGGCCGCGTTGTGGTTGACGTCAACGCATGATTGCGCGCGCCTGTGCCGTGCCTGAGGATGCGTTGTTGCACCCTTATGTCGGCAGGGGTGCGACCTATACCGATTGTTTCGAGGTGATGTCGCCCGGTGTGGTGACATTGCCTGATTTCATCGAGGCGTTTTATACCACATGGCTGTTCAAGCTTGAACGTATGGTGCTCACTGTCGCGCTGCGGCGGCGCATCGGGGACGCAGATGCGCAGGCGTTGGCACAGGGCGCAGACCATTTTGCCGCCTGGACAGTTGAGGGGCGCGAAGAGACACAAATCCTGCTCTGTGATACCTCCGGCCACACCCGGTCCTACCTTGCGATATCAGCCAAAGACGGCGGCGTGACGCGGTTGATCTTTGGGTCTGCTGTTGTGGCACAGGCGGGCAAACCCTTGGGCCGCCTCACCACACTGCTGATCCCGCTGCACCGGGTCTATTCCAAGGCTCTGTTGCGGCTCACAGAGCGTAAATTGCGCTACAGCTAACCGCCCGCGCGTGATAGGCTGGACACATCCCGCCAACAGGAGCCGCCCATGCCAGCCTATGATGACCAGAATATATTTGCCAAAATCCTGCGTGGTGAAATCCCCAGTTTCAAAGTCTATGAGGACGATGATACCTATTGTTTCATGGATATTATGCCACGCACCGACGGGCATTGTCTGGTGATCCCCAAAACGCCCTGCCGCAATCTGCTGGACGCGTCGGATGCGCAACTGGCGGCGGTGATGGCGACCGTTAAAAAGGTTGCGACCGCGGCCAAGGCGGCATTTGCGGCGGACGGCATCACGATCCAGCAATTCAATGAAGACGCGGGCGGGCAGGAGGTATTTCACCTGCATTTTCATATCCATCCACGCCATGCGGGGCTTTCGATGCGGCCTGCGGGCAAGATGGGCGATATGGATGCGATCAAGCGGCATGCAGAGGCGATTGCAGCGGCGATTTGATGTGACCAGAGTAAACAAAAACCTCCAGCGCAGTGCTGCGCTGGAGGTTTTTTGTAATTCTTGAACGTCGGGGCTTAACCGCGCTTGCGCCCACCGACACGGCCCGCGCGACCGCGGCCTTCATGGCCGGCTTTGGGGGCAATCTTGTTGAACTTGATCCAGTCGCCGCCGTGCGGGTCACGGTCGAACAGGAAATTCGCCGCACGGATGGCTTCCATTTCCTTGCCTGCGCGGGGCAGGGTCGATCCCATGCCGAACAATTGCACAAACACTTCGTCGTCCATGTCTTCGGGCAGGATAATACCGCTTGCTGCAATCTCCAGCTTTTTCTCGGCGATCTTGGCGGCATTCACGGGCAGGCCAACCGGGTTCATGATCGCAGAGGTCATCCCCGCGCCCATTGCCATCGGCAGAAACGCATTGTTGATGCCGTGACGGTTGGGCAGTCCGAAGCTGATGTTGGACGCGCCACAGGTGGTATTGACGCCCAACTCCTCGCGCAGGCGGCGCACAAGGGTGAACACCTGATGACCGGCAGTGGCCATCGCACCGATGGGCATCACCAGCGGGTCAACGACGATGTCATGGGCCGGAATGCCAAAGTCGGCGGCGCGCTCGACGATCTTTTTGGCTACGGCAAAGCGCACATCGGGGTCTTCGGAAATGCCGGTGTCGTCGTTTGAAATCGCCACGACCGGCACGTTGTATTTCTTGACCAGCGGCAGCACCAGTTCCAGACGCTCTTCTTCGCCAGTGACCGAGTTCAAAAGCGGGCGACCTTCACAGGCCTTCAATCCATTCTCAAGCGCACCGGGGACCGAGCTGTCGATGCACAGCGGCGTGTCAACAATTGCCTGCACACGTTTGATCATTTCGGGCATCAACATCGGCTCGACAAAGTTGTTGTCGGCATAGCGTGGGTCTTCGGCCATCTTGTTGGAGAACACCGCGCCCGAGTTCACATCCAGAATGTTTGCACCCGCTGCCATCTGCGCAATCGCATCCGCCTCGACGCGGCTGAAATCGCCGCGTTCCAACTCTTCGGCCAGAATCTTACGGCCCGTTGGGTTGATCCGCTCGCCGATCACGCAGAACGGTTGATCAAAGCCGATGATGGCGGTTTTGGTTTTGGATTCGACAATGGTGCGGGTCATGTAATGCGGTCCTTCAGGAAACGTTTGCAGGCGTGGCGGCGGTGCCACCATTCTCGATAGCCCATGTGGCATTGGTTTTGATCCCGCCCAGCGGGAAAAAATGCACATGGGAGACATTGAAATCAGGGTTGGCCGCCTTGTGCAGGGCCAGTTCCGTGATCACATCTGTGGGCTCGTATGGCAACAGCAGCTTGGTGACATCCATCGCACGCTTTTGCAGCACTTTCAGCGACGCGCCAACACCGCAGGCAATCGCGAATTTGATCAGTGTTTGCAACTTGGCGGGGCCAGCGATGCCGATGTGGATCGGCAAGGTGATGCCCGCATGTTTCAGGCTGTCGGCCCATTCGATGATCGGTTGCGCCTCGAATGCGAACTGTGTGGCGATGGCCATCTTGGCGTCGGTCCGGGTCTGGAACGCGTTTTTCCACTTCAGCGCATCATCTACCTTGAGGCGGGTGCCATCAAGATCAATGTCGCGGTTGCCCTCGGGGTGGCCCGCAACATGCAAATGCTCGAACCCGGCCTGATCAAACAGACCCGTTTCCAACAATTGCATAGAGTCGCTGAAATCGCCGTGCGGGGTCGTCACACCACCCGCGAGGATAAGCCCCTGTTTGACGTCAGCCTCGCCCTGATAGCGCGCAATCCAATCGGCCAGTGTCGCCTTGTCTTTGATGATGCGCGCGGGGAAATGCGGCATGACCTTATAGCCGTCAGCATTCAGGCGCTTGGCGGTCGCAACCATGTCCTCGATCGGCGTGCCTTCGATATGGGCGACATAAACGCGGGTCGCGGCGGGCAGCAGCGCCGTAAAATCTTCAACCTTCTCGGCGGTGCGCGGCATCACCTCAATGGAGTAATCCTGCAAGAACGCCTCGATCTCTGCGGTGGGCAGGACGGGGGCGGGTGCCGGTTTGCGGCGGAAATTCAGCAATGACATGATGTTATCCTTGAACATGGGGCGCGCTCAGGCCCAACCGTCGTTGTCAATCAGCGCCTTGATCCGGGCGCGGTCAAATTCAGCGTCTATGCGGGCCAGCTCGGCGTCCGCCACGGCGTCATCGCTGTCGCCTGCAACTTCGACCGGGTCGGCCTTGCGCCATTCGGCGAGATAGGCATCGGTGTCGCCCGCGTTGGTTTTCATCGCAGCACGGTCAATCGCCTGCTCGAACCGTTCGGGAAGCTGGCGTTTTGCGCCACGACGGCCTTTGCCGACAATGACCTGCGCAGGAATATCGCGCCAGTACACGATGACGACCTGTGGCATGATGATTCCCCTTCCCGATGACATCTCTGCGCCTTCTGTACTGGAAGGCCGCAGGCATCCGATGGCGTTTTTCGACGATACACGCACTGTCCGCGACGCACAGGTGACTGTAGGGCAAAGCCCGCTGAACAGCGAGGGTCGCGCAGGGTCGAATTCTTCACAAAGATTATGAGAAAGTGCTTCGGGTTTATCGTGTCACGCGATGCCGCTTGCGCGAAGCCGCGCCAACCACTACGTTAAATCCAACTCGATATGAAAGGCGCAAACCATGGCGCCACAGCGTCCCAAAGGTGCGGGGGCGCTCGAAAAGGAAACGATACCGGATCTGAGCCCCGCGCCAGTTCCGCCCGGATCATCAGAGCTATACGCGGCCCTTGATCTGGGCACAAATAGTTGCCGCATGTTGATTGCGCAGCCCAGGGGCAGCGGTTTTCATGTGGTTGACAGCTTTTCCAAGTCGGTCCAACTGGGATCGGGGTTGGAAAAAACCGGGCGATTGTCGCGCGGATCAATGGCGCGCACAATTCAGGCGCTGCGCATCTGTCAGCAGAAATTACGCCGCAACAAAGTGCGCCGTATGCGTCTGGTCGCGACCGAAGCCTGCCGCCGCGCGCTCAACGGTGAAGAGTTCATGAAGCGCATCCACCGCGAGACTGGGCTGCGTCTGGATATCATCAGGCCAGAGGAGGAAGCGCAGCTGGCAGTGATTTCCTGCGCACCACTGGTCAACCGCAAGACCGAGAACCTGCTGGTGGTCGATATTGGTGGCGGGTCGACCGAACTGGTCTGGATCGACATCAAACATGTGCCCAAAGCGGACCGTGCGCAGTCGATCATGCGGCTGCATTCGGGGTTCACGCAGGCGTTGAGCGATATTCCGGCAGCGAAAGTTGTCGACTGGATTTCCGTACCTCTGGGTGTCGCAACCCTGCGCGACCAGTTTTCAGACGTCGAGGATGATGCAGCGCGGTTCGCGTTGATGTCATGGTTTTTCGAGGAAAATCTAGCCAATTTCACCCCCTATCAATCTGCGCAGCCGCAAGAGCGGTTCCAGATCGTTGGCACCTCGGGCACGGTAACGACCGTCGCTGCCAGCCATCTGGGACTGAAACGCTATGACCGCACCAAGGTGGACGGCTTGCGCATGACCAGCCAGGAAATCGACAAGGTGATCCATTCGTATCTTGCGATGGGGCCCATCGGGCGGCGCGCCGATCCGCGCATCGGGTTGGACCGTTCGGCCCTGATCATGTCGGGCGTGGCGATACTGCAGGCGTTGATGCGCTGCTGGCCCACGGACAGATTGTCAGTTGCGGATCGCGGTCTGCGCGAAGGCCTGCTATATGCGCAAATGAGCGCCGATGGCGTATTGGAAGAAGGTGACTACTGATGGCCAAAACTCCTGATGGCAAAAACACCTCCGGTCGCGGTGAACGTGACCTCAAGGTCAAGGTAAAGTCGGCACGCGGGCGCACGACAAGCTCGACCCGTTGGCTGCAACGCCAGCTGAACGATCCGTATGTCAAACGCGCGCGCGCCGAGGGCTATCGCGGGCGTGCGGCCTACAAGATGCTGGAGCTGGATGACAAATTCCGCTTTCTGGTGCCCGGCGCACGGATCGTCGATCTGGGCTGCGCGCCCGGTGGCTGGTGTCAGGTTGCGGTCAAGCGCTGCAATGTGCTGGCGGAACGCGGCGGCAAAGCGGTGGGCACGATCCTTGGTATTGATATCCAGGAGATGGAGCCGATTGCGGGCTGCGAATTATACCAGCTGGATTTCATGGCAGATGATGCCGATCTACAGGTCAAGGAATGGCTGGGCGGCAAGGCCGATGTGGTGATGTCCGATATGGCCGCGTCTGCGTCGGGGCATAAACAGACGGACCACCTGCGTATTATCGCGCTCTGCGAGGCGGCGGCGCATTTTGCCTTTGATGTGCTGGAAGAGGGCGGCACCTTTGTCGCCAAGGTTCTGGCAGGGGGCGCGGAAGGTGATCTGCAAAAGCTGCTGAAACAGCGATTCACCAAGGTTCACAACTTCAAACCTCCGGCCAGCCGGTCCGACAGTTCGGAAAAATTCGTGGTCGCTACAGGGTTTCGCGGCGCGCAGGACGATTGAGACCGTCAGGTGAGGCGCGGTAGACCGGATGGCGCAGCGAATAAATCGCTGTTTCGCGAAGCCGCATTGCAACAGTCTCGTCCACGTCCTGCACCGTTCTGATTTTTATCCGGTCGATGGTATCATTGGCCCGTTGCGTTTGCTGCAACAATTCAAACACGCGGGCGTGGCGGGAATGGGATGGGCTGTGTAAATCTGACATGATCAGATGTTTACCTCGTACAGATGAACCCTTTGTTTACATCATGAATGGGGCAGCGTGGTGGCGGTGCGGGGGCGGCGTCAAGGCCATTACTGACCCTAAACATACGCCCACGATAGTTTTTACGTCGGTGACATACCGCGAAGGCGCTCTGATCTGCGGCGCAGCAGTTCAAGCGTGGTCAGCAGCATCACCGAGATGATCACCAGCAAGGTCGCAACCGCAAGAATTGTCGGGCTGATCTGTTCGCGCAAGCCGATAAACATCTGCCATGGCAGCGTCTTTTGTCCGGCGGAGCCGACAAAAAGCACCACGACAACTTCGTCAAACGAGGTGATGAAGGCGAACAATCCGCCCGAAATCACACCGGGCAGGATCAGCGGCATCTGCACCTTGAAGAACGTCGTGATCGGGTTCGCGCCCATGTTGGCCGCAGCACGGGTCAGCGAATTGTCAAACCCTACCAGCGTGGCAGTGACCGTGATGATCACAAACGGAATACCAAGGGCGGCATGCGCCAGAACCACACCGATATAGGTGCCTTGCAAACCGATACGGCTGTAGAAAAAGTACATGCCGGCCGCGGAAATGATCAGCGGCACGATCATCGGCGAAATCAGGATCGCCATGATCGCGCGGCGGAACGGCACATGCGGCTGGCTGAGGCCAATCGCGGCAAGGGTGCCAAAGCCTACCGACAGCAAAGTCGCCGCCGGAGCAATCTGGATCGAGTTCACAACCGCTTTTTGCCAGTCGGGACTGTTAAAGAAATCACGGTAATGTTTCAGTGAATAGCCTTCCGGATCGAATCGCAGCATTTCAGGCGTGAAGGTAAAGAAATTCTCGGCGTTGAACGACAGCGGCATCACCACAAGGATCGGGGTGATCAGAAAGATAAAGATCGCGCCACAGATCACCCGGAATGTATAATGCCACAGCACCTGACCGGAGGTGAGATACGGGGCCAGATGCCCGCGATAACGCCCTTCGTAGAGCCAGAAGGTCAGCCAGCCAAAGAACCAGCCGAACGCACCGCCAATCACCAGACCGGGGATGAAACCGACCCAGAAACCGGCAATCGCCATCAGGATGAACAGACCCCAGCGGCCCGCGCGCTCGTTCGGGATCAGCCGGGTCAGGACAAACGCGATTGCGCCCATCAATATGGCCCCGACAATCAAACCGATAAGTCCGCTGCCCTGTGCCGTGCCGACAAGCAGCCCTGCGAAAGCGCCGAATGCGGCGGCAACGGACACGTAGAAATTAACCGGAGTGCGTGAAATCGGTGTTAAAGTGGCCATCTGATCACCCTCCCAGCTTGACGTTGTCGATGCCGACGATCTTGTCATAGGCATAGTAAAGCAACATGACCGCCGCGAGCAGGATCGCGCCCAATGCAGCGGCAAGTCCCCAGTTCAGAGAGCTTGAAATGTTATAGGCAATCCTGTTCGAGATGAACGTCCCCGATGTGCCGCCGACCAGTTCAGGCGTGATATAATAACCAATCGACAGGATGAACACGAGGATTGACCCTGCGCCGATACCGGGCACAGATTGCGGAAAATACACACGCCAGAATGCAGTCCAGTTGGTCGCACCAAGGCTCTTGGCGGCGCGCAAATAGGTCGGCGGGATCGTCGCCATCACGGAATACAGCGGCAAGATCATGAACGGCAGCAGGATATGCGTCATCGCGATGATGGTGCCGGTCTGGTTGTTGATCAGTTGCAGGCGGTCATCATTTGCGACCACCCCCAGCCAGACCAGCGTATCGTTCACCACGCCTTGTTGCTGCAACATCACCTTCCAGGCGCTCGTCCGCACCAGAAGCGATGTCCAGAACGGCAGTAGCACGAGGATCATCAACAGGTTTGCAGTACGCGGTTGCAGGTTGGCCAGAATCCAGCCAATCGGGTATCCCAGCAGGATACAGGCGGCGGTGATTGTCACCGACATCACCAGCGTCCGCCAGAACAGCAGCAGATAGATTTGCTGGTTCTCGGGGCGCATTTCCGGTCCGTCCAGTCCGTTCTGCATGTCGACCGCGTTCAGGAAATAACCGGCGGTATAGGCGGGGCTGTAGGTCTGGATGGTCTTCCAGACCCTGAATTCATCCCAATCGCGGTCGGCTTTGACAAAGGCCTGCGTGAAATCCACGGTCTCAAAGGCCGGTACGGCGGCGGCGGCTTCTTGCAGCTCGGCGGCACCGGGACCGGAGTAGGCGGCAACATCCGCACCAGCGATCAGATCATCATAAAGCGCGGAATGGATCAACGCCCAAGGCTTTTCCTTGAGGATGTTATCCCCTTCGCCGACCTGCACAAAATCGGCAAATGTTGTGTAAATCTCGGCGGCATGCGGCAACAGCGCCTCTATCTCTTCGCGCACCTCGAACAACGGCTGTGCGTCCTTGTCTTTCGGATCCCACGCCTGAATGTCGGCCAGCCATGCGTCAGAGCCGAACAGCGCAAGCAGGTTGTCGCGGTCCTTCCAATAGGCGTTCAACGCGGTGAACTGGTCCTGATAGACCTCTGCCATATCTTCGACCTTGCCGCCCGACTTGCGGAACATCGAGGACACGCCGGTCAGCTCGTAGTTCAGACGCGATCCGAGGCGGGTGTGGATTTTCTCTTCCGCCGCGATGAACATATCCTCGTAAAGGGCCTTGAACACAGGCGGCGACGGGATTTCGCCGGTCGTGGCGTCCCAGTCGGCCAGCAATGTGGTGGTGCGCGGCAGCGTATCACCGACGATATTGTTCTCGACCGAGCGAAAGAGCATATCGGCAATCGGGGCAATAAACGTCAACATTACAAAGATCAGCAGCGGGGCGATCAACATCAGGGCGCGCAGTTTTTGACGGCGCAGCGCCTTGTTCAGGCTGCGTTTGAGCGAGCTGCCGTCAGCGGCCAAAATGCGGCCCGAGCTGTCGGTTACGTCCGTTGAATTGGTCATGCGGCACCCTCTACGACGATGATTGTACTGTCGGCGGTGCGGCGACGGATGTCGGCGACCTCCTGATATGCGGGATCGTCATAGGCGGCGCAGGCGGCCTGATAACTTGGAAATTCGATGATAACATGGCGGGTGTGCGCCGTGCCTTCGCGCACCTCTGCCTGTCCGCCCCGGACAATGAACCGCCCGCCAAGACCGGTCAGGATCGGCGTGTCACGTGTGACGTATTCGGCATAGGCGTCCGGATCGTTCACAGTGATATGGGCGATGATATAGCCTTTGGGCATGGCGGAAAAATCCTGAATTGGGGGGGGCGGGGGCCCGATGAAAGGCCCCCGCCAGTTCTGTAAAGCGGTCGCTTACTGGACGAGCCAGTTTTGGAAGCGTGCTTCAACGTCGTCCTGGTTGTCGGACCACCATTCGATGTTGTTCACCAAGAAGTTCTTTTGGTTCGCAGGGTTTGTTGGCATGTGTGGTGCCATTTCGATGCCCAGATCGGCGTGCGTAGATACCAGACCTTGTGAAGATCCACGTGCAGGACCGTAAGAGATGTACTTGGCCTGATCCGCCAGACGCTGTGTGTCTGTTGCGAATTTCAGGAAGTCCATAACACGGGCTTTGCGGTCATCCGGAATGTCGGCAGGAACAACCCAACCGTCAAAATCAAACACCTGATAATCCCAGAGCATGGCAACAGGCTGCTTTTGCTCTTCGATCACGCTGAACAGACGACCGTTATAGGTCGAACCGATCACAACTTCGCCGTCGGCCAGCAGTTGTGGCGTGTCGGCACCGGCAGACCACCAGACAACATCATCCTTGATGGTGTCGAGCTTGGCCAACGCGCGATCAACGCCGCCTTCGCCGTCCAGCACGGTGTACAGGTCTTCCTTGGCAACGCCGTCACAGATCAATGCCCATTCCAGGTTTTTCTTGGGACGCTTTTCAAGCGCACGCTTGCCGGGGAATGTTTCGGTGTCGAAAATCGCGCAAACGCTGTCCGGTGTGGCGCCATTCCAGGCCGCTACATCGGTGCGGTAGCCGAAAGTGGTCGAGAAAACGATTTGCGGAATAAAGCAATCGTTGATCAACGAACCGGATGTGCCGAAATCGTCTGTTGGCGTGCTGCCATCGTCGCCTGCGGCGAGGGCTTCGTCAAAGTTGATTTCCTCGGCCAAACCTTCGTCACAAAGACGCTGGCTGTCCGGGCCTTCGGCATCAACCAGATCCCATGTGATGTTGCCGGCTTCGGCCATCGCACGCAGTTTGGCAACACCTTCGTTCGCGCTTTCGTCCCAGATCACTTCAACATCGGGGTTCATCGCCTGATAGGGCTCGACATAGGCCTTAAGCTGGCTGTTCTGGTATGCGCCGCCCCAGGACACGATGGTCATGGAATTGGCCATGTGGCCGTCGGCGTTGGCCATTCCGGCAGCAACTGTAAGTGCTGTGGTGGCCAAGAGCATTTTGGTCATTTTCATTTGGAGGTCTCCCAATTTTTTCCGGTTATGTATGAAAGGCAAGTGACACCGGGTTTGATCACTGCCCTTTCTTGAATCGCTTGGCCCCGAGGGGCGGCGACATGACACGTGCTTGCGCAATCAAGCATCCAGCGCGCGACAATCCTGAGGCAACCAGCCGATATCGACCTGGGTGCCCGGCACCAGCCGCGCCTGATCGGCACGGTTGCGGGTTTTAACAATGAAATTATCATTTCCGGCCACCCGCAGGCGGGTCCGGAACACATCGCCCATATAGATGAACTCAAGCACTTCGGCTTTGAGCGTATGCGCGTTTTTGCCGAGTTTCGGATTGATCTCGACGCGCTCTGGGCGGATCGACACCTGCGTGCGTTCGCCGGCTTTTCCGACGTTGACGGGCTTGGCATCAATCAGGCTGCCATCATCAAGCTGAACAAGGGCGATATCGCCTTTGATCTCTTTAACGACGCCCTGCAAGGTGTTGTTTTCACCAATAAACTGCGCAACGAAGCTGTTTTGCGGCTCTTCATAAAGCTGATCCGGCGGGGCCAGTTGCTGAATACGACCGTCTTCGAATACCGCGACCCGGTCCGACATTGTCAGCGCCTCGGTCTGGTCGTGGGTCACATAGACCACCGTGATGCCAAGATTGTCGGCAATCCGTTTGATTTCAAACTGCATGGTTTCGCGTAATTGTTTATCAAGCGCGCCCAGCGGTTCATCCATCAACACCAGATCGGGTTCAAATACCAAGGCACGGGTCAGCGCGACCCGCTGCTGTTGACCACCCGAAAGCTGCGCAGGACGGCGGCCGCCAAAGGCACCCATCTGGACCAGATCAAGCGCGCGCTGCACTTTCTCCTCACGCTCCGATTTGCCCATTTTGCGCACCTCAAGCGGAAAGGCGAGGTTTTCGGCAATCGTCATATGGGGGAAAAGCGCATAGTTCTGGAACACCATGCCGATGCCGCGCTTGTGCGGCGAGATGTTGTTGATCGGCTTGCCGTCCAGCAGAATATCGCCGTGTGTGGCTGTCTCGAACCCTGCAAGCATCATCAGGCAAGTGGTTTTTCCGGACCCCGAGGGCCCAAGCATTGTCAAAAATTCGCCTTTGCCGATTGAAAGGTTCAGGTCTTTGACAACGAGGTTCTCGCCGTCATAACTCTTTTGCACGCGATCAAATACGACGAAACCGTCGTGAGTGGCTTTTTCAGACAAGCGACACCTCCCCAGGTGATTATGTTCCGACTTGATGTCAGATTGTTATTAAAGAGAACACAGGAACGTGGGTTTTGCAACAGGTTACACTTTGCACCATTCCTTAATTTACCCGATCAGGCGGTGATTTTCACTGTTTGCCCAAGGTTTCAGCAATCACTTGTCCTGTTTTGTCGATAATTTCGTCTGCCTCGGCTGTGGTCAGGCAAAATGGCGGGGCAAAGCCAAGGATGTCGGCCTGTGGCATCGCCCGCCCGATCACGCCCTTGGCCAGGAGCGCCGCCGTGATCCGGATACCGACCTTTTCGTCCGGCGCGTAGAAAGTCCGTTTTGCGCGGTCTTTGACAAACTCCACACCACACAACATGCCGTCGCCGCGAATGTCACCGACATGAGGGTGATCGCCCAGCGCATCCCTGAGGCCCTTGTTAAGATAGGCCCCGACGGTGGCTGCGTTTTCAATCAGGTTCAGGTCATCAATCAGTGTCAGGTTTGCCACACCGGCGGCGGCCCCGATGGGATGCGCCGAATAGGTCCAGCCGTGACCGAGCGGGCCGTGCTCATCCGTGCCATCCTCAAGCACTTTCCAGACGCGTTTCGACACGATCGACCCCGACATCGGCGCATAGGCTGATGTCAGACCTTTGGCGATTGTCATGAAATCAGGTTTCATGCCGTAATGGTCAGAGCCGAACATCGACCCCAAGCGGCCAAACCCCGTAACCACTTCATCCGCGACCAGCAAGATGTCGTGTTTGTCGAGCACGGCTTGAATGGCGGGCCAATAGCCCTCGGGTGGCGGCACGATGCCACCTGTGCCCAAAACAGGCTCGCCAATGAACGCCGCGATGGTGTCAGCACCCTCGGTCGCAATCATATCCTCAAGCTTTTGCACGCAGTCGGCGACAAATTCGGCCTCGGTCTGGCTTAGGTCATCGCGACGAAAGAAATCAGGCGCTTGGGTGTGCAGCACGCCCGCCAAGGGCAGATCGAATTTGTTGTGAAAAAATCCAAGACCCGTGAGTGACCCTGTCATCAGGCCAGAGCCATGATAGCCCCGCCAGCGGCTGATAATCTTTTTCTTCGCGGGCCGGCCAAGGATGTTGTTGTAATACCAGATCAGCTTGATGTTGGTCTCGTTGGCGTCCGATCCGCTGAGGCCGAAATACACCTTTGACATGTGGTCGGGCGCGCGGTCCATAACCATCTTGGCCAAGGTAACCGACGCTTCAGTGCCGTGACCTGCATAGGAATGGTAATAGGCTAACTGCTGTGCCTGTGCCGCAATCGCATCGGTAATCTCGCGCCGCCCGTAGCCTGCGTTGACACAGTAAAGCCCGGCGAAACCGTCCAGAATACGGTTGCCATCGCGGTCAATAATGTGGCTGCCTTGCGCCCCGTCTATGATCCGCGATGCGCTTTGACCGCGGGCATGCTGTGCCAGATGTGTAGAGGGGTGAAAGAAACTCTCCCGGTCCCATTTGTCCAATACATCATTTGTCAGCATGCCTGCGTTTCCTCTTAATCAATGATATTCGCCTCTGGTCCATAGGCGAATTTCGTAATGTTTTCAGTCTGGTTGCCGCCCACGACCAAGATGTCATGCTCGCGGTAGCCGCCCGCACCGGGTGTGCCCTCCGGGATCCAGATCATCGGCTCCATCGACACGACCATACCCGGTTCCAGCACCGTATCAATGTCCTCGCGCAGTTCAAGGCCTGCCTCGCGGCCATAATAATGCGACAGTATGCCAAATGAATGCCCATAGCCGAACGAGCGGTATTGCAGCAGGCCCTGATCGGCGAAAAAGCGGTTGATCTCTTCGCAGATGCCCGAGCAGGTCGCACCGGGGCGGATCAATGACAGGCCCAACTCATGGGCGGCCACGTTCGCCTCCCACATTTTCAGCGATGCTTTGTCCGGCTCGCCCATGAACAACGTCCGCTCGAGCGCTGTGTAATATCCCGAGATCATCGGGAAAGTGTTCAGGCTGAGGATATCGCCGTTTTCCAGCTTGCGGGTGGTCACAGGGTTATGCGCGCCGTCGGTGTTCAGCCCAGACTGGAACCAGACCCAGCTGTCGCGAATTTCCGAATTTGGATGCGCGTGGGCAATTTCCAATTCCATTGCATCACGCCCCGCCATCGCCACATCAATCTCGCGGGTGCCCAGCTTGATCGCGGCGCGGATTGCGTCACCACCGTGGTCGGCAATGCGCGCACCTTCACGGATCAACACGATTTCCTCGTCCGATTTGATCATCCGCGCGGCCATGGTTGCGGGGGCTACATCAATCAACTCGGGCGCGCCCAGCATGTCGTTCAGCGTGTCACGGGACGCTAACGTCATGTGGTCGGCCTCGATGCCGAGACGCTTTGCGCCCTTGATCAGGTCCGCCACCGCACGCCAATAGTTGTTGCGCGTCCAGTCGGTGTAGATCACGTTGTCCGCAAACGACCGACGCCACGGCTGGCCGGCATCAATGTTGGCAGAAACGGTGGTGCAGGCGTCCATGGTTACAACGCAGCCATACGGGCGGCCAAAGCTGCAATACAAAAAACCCGAATAATACGCGATGTTGTGCATCGAGGTCATCAGCACGGCGGGGATGTCCCGCTCTGCCATGATCTCGCGCAATTTTGACAGGCGACGGATATATTCCGCATCCGAGAACGGCAGAGGGGCCTTTTCACCATTATGGCTGGTGAAAAACTTGACGCGGTCATTGATATCAGTGGTCTGGGTCATCCAAGTATCCTCGATTCAGACCGGGCGCACAATGTGGCCGATCAAACAAAAAATATCCGGGCGTGCAGGATGTAAGGCCGGTTGGCCAAGGGTATGGCTGGGGTGCGACGCCATCGCAGGCCATATGGCGCAAGCGTTAAGCGCCCTGCGAGATTCTGTCAAATGGCAAAATTTCATTTGTGAAATGCGGGGCGATGAAGGAACCTTTGATCAGATTGCAAAGGATACCTGCGATGAGTGATGCAAACCCGACTCCGTTTTCGCCCGCTGAATACCAACGCAGGTTGGCTTTGACACGCGGAGCCATGTCTAAGGCGGGCCTCGACGTGTTGATTGCGACGGACCCGTCCAATCAGGCGTGGCTGACGGGCTATGACGGCTGGTCGTTCTATGTGCATCAGGCGGTGATTGTCCCGCTGGAGGGCAAGGCGTTCTGGTGGGGCAGACGTCAGGACGCCAACGGGGCAGTGCGCACTGTTGATCTGAACGCGACGGATGTCGAGTTTTACACGGACGGCTATGTGCAATCGACAGAGCGGCACCCGATGCAGGATTTGGCCGACAAGCTCAAGGCGCGTGGATCAGCATCTGGTACGATTGGCGTGGAGATGGATAATTATTACTTTTCCGCAAAGGCTTATACGACACTCTTAAGCTCACTGCCCGATGCCAAGATCACCGATGCAACGGCATTGGTCAACTGGCAACGCGCCCTTAAATCATCCGAAGAGCTGGCCTTCATGCGCAAGGCCGCGCAGATATCAGAGAAGATCACCAAGCTGGCGCTGGAGCTTGCCGCACCCGGTGTACGCAAGAACGAGCTGGCGGCAGAGATTTACGCGGCAGGCATCAAAGGCGTGGATGATATCTGGGGCGATTATCCTGCAATTGTGCCCCTCATGCCGTCCGGGTCCGACGCCGCTGCACCGCATCTGACGTGGAATGGTGATGAGATGAAAACGGGCGAGGCGACGTTCTTTGAACTCGCAGGATGTTATCGACGCTACCACGTGCCGCTCTCGCGCACCGTGTTTCTTGGCACGCCGCCCGATCATATCAAACGCGGGGAAGAAGCGGTGGTAGAGGGGTTGGAAGCTGGATTGCAGGCGGCAAGGGCGGGCAACCGGACCTGCGATATCGCCAATGCCTTGGGGGATGCGATGGACCGCGCAGGCATCGAGCGGGGTGCGCGCTGTGGCTACTCCATCGGTCTCAGTTATCCGCCCGATTGGGGCGAACGCACCATGTCGCTGCGGCCCGAGGACGAAACCGTTTTGCAAGCAGGGATGACATTCCATTTCATGCCCGGCCTGTGGATGGACAACTGGGGGCTTGAGATCACCGAAAGCATCCTGATCACCGAGGACGGCCCCGCAGAGACGTTCTGCAACATCGAACGCAAGCTGTTCATCAAGGACTGATGCCGTGAGCTACCTTGAGACCAGCACCGAGATCCTGCGCGATCTGATAGAATTTCCAACCGTCTCGACGGACAGTAATCTGGCGATGATTGACTATCTGGCTGAGCGTTTAGAGGACGCGGGCGCGCAGATCACCCGCTATCACGACGCGGCGGGCGGCAAGGCGAATCTATATGCCACGCTGGGGCCGGAGCGGGCAGGCGGCATCCTGCTGGCGGGGCACACGGACGTGGTCCCGGTGTCCGAGCAACAATGGGCCAGCGACCCGTTTGCGATGTTGGCGCAAGACGGGCGGCTTTACGGGCGCGGCACCTGCGACATGAAGGGGTTTATTGCCATCTGCATCGCCCTTGCCCCCGATTTTGCCCACGCCGCCACGCGCAGGCCGATCCATTTTGCCTTTACCTATGACGAGGAAACCGGATGTCTGGGGGCCAAAGACCTCGCGCAGCATTTGGCCGACCGCGCCGACCGACCCTCGCTGGCGATCATCGGAGAGCCGACGGAAATGCGCCTGATTGAAGGCCATAAGGGATGCTGCGAATATTCCACCTATTTTACGGGCCGTGCCGGGCATGGCTCGCAGCCGGATTTGGGCGTCAATGCTGTGGAATATGCCGTGCGCTATATCAACCGCCTGATGGACATGCGCGCCGAACTTATGGCTCGTGCACCGGCGGGTTGCGCGTTTGATCCGCCCTACAGCACGATTAATATCGGCGGGTTGCACGGCGGCATCGCGCATAATGTGATCCCCGGTCTGGCGCGTGTCGATTGGGAAACGCGACCCGTTCAATCCGGTGATCTGACCCATGTCAAAACCACAATGCAGGCCTATTGCGAGGATGTGTTGTTGCCCAAAATGCGCGCGGTCTGGCCGGACGCGGATATCATCACGCAGACCATCGGGGATACTGTGGGGCTGGAACCGATGGCGCAAAATGCCGCGCGTGATCTGGTGATGGAACTGACGGGGGCGAACGGCACCGATGTGGTGTCTTTCGGCACCGAGGCAGGGATATTTCAGGGTCTGGGGATGGATGCGCTGGTCTGTGGGCCGGGCTCGATCGAACAGGCGCATAAGCCTGATGAGTATATCGAGATCAGCCAGATGTCGGCGTGTATTGATATGCTGGGGCGGCTGGCCGCGCGGTTAAGCTAACTCATCCGCGTCGCTTGGGACCGCGCGGGATCGGTATCCTAACAGAAGGCGTGGTATATTCCGGACGGGGGTGGCATAGGGATGCCAATCAAAAGCACGATGTGCCGAAAAACCACCAAAGGACAGCGACCCCCTATGTGCCCAGCACCTGTCAGCGAAACCCAAAAACGCGGCTTTATCATTCCCATCGGCGGGGGCGAGGACCGCGTCAAGGAAATGCAGATCCACCGCAAGTTTGTCGAGCTCTCGGGCGGCAAAGACGCGTTTATCGTGGTCATTCCCACCGCCTCGATGCTCGAGGAGACCGGCCCCGATTATCACCGCATCTTTACCGAGCTTGGGGCGGGCAAGGTCGAATTTTTGCCGATCAACACCCGTGCCGATTGCGAGAACCCCGAGTATTCAAAGATGCTCGATGACGCCACGGGGATTTTCATGACAGGCGGCAACCAGTTGCGCTTGTCTGCGATCCTTGGCGGCACGTTGGTGGTGCAAAAGATCAGACGCAGCAATGCCGCGGGTGTTCCGGTTGCGGGCACCTCAGCAGGCGCGTCGATCATGTCGGAACACATGGTTGCCGGTGGCCAAGGCAACGAGAGCCCCGCAGAGGGCACAGTGACGCTGGCCCCCGGCATTGGCCTGACCAACGCAGTGATCATCGACCAGCATTTCACCCAGCGCAACCGCCTTGGGCGCTTGTTGACCGCATCGTCGTTCAATCCGTTCCTGATGGGCCTTGGCATTGACGAGGACACCGCCGCATTTATCGGGCCCGACAATGTGTTCGAGGTCATGGGCAGCGGCACGGTCACGGTGGTGGATGCCAGCCATATGACCCATTCGTCGATGTGGGATGCAAACCCGGGGCAGGCGCTGAGTTTGCTGGGACTGCGTCTTGACGTTCTGGGCGAGGGGTGCCGTTATGACCTCAACGCCCATCTCGCCTATCCGCCGGACAAAAACGCAGGCTTTTGTACCTTGCCCGCAGAGCATAGCGACACATCTGACTGAAACGACCCCAATTCCCATATGAGGTGACATCCCGTGAAAATAGTCTCGACCAACGTCTTTGTCGGCCCGAACGTCTGGGCGGGTTTTCCGGTGATACGCCATGTTATTGATCTGGGTGTACTTGAGGATTGGCCCTCTGCCAAAATCGGCGAGGGTTTCATCGACGGGTTGATTGCCGCACTGCCGGGTTTGGGTGAACACGGCTGCTCGCATGGGGTCGAGGGCGGTTTTATCCGCCGTCTGCGCGAGGATGGCGGCACGTGGATGGGCCACATCTGGGAACATTGCGCGCTCGAGTTGCAAAGCGAGGCAGGCACGGAAGTCACCTTTGGCCGGACCCGCGGCACGGGCGAGGTCGGCCATTACAACATGGTCTATCAGTACCGCCAGCGTGATGTCGGTCTGGCGGCGGGCGAGTTGGCGATGAAGCTGCTGATGCATCTGTTGCCGGATGATTTGCAGGTCAAGGTCGACTATAAATTCGATCCTGAGTTTGATTGGGACGACGAGCTGCGCAGCTTTGTTTTGCACGCCCAGCGTAAGGAATTTGGCCCCTCGACCGGATCGCTGGTCAAGGCCGCCGAGGACCGCGACATTCCTTGGATCCGCCTGAACGAAGGCTCGCTTGTCCAATTCGGGCACGGCAAATTCCAACGCCGTATTCAGGCGACCATTACCTCCGAAACCAAGCACATCGCCGTCGAGATTTCCTGCGACAAGGAAGACACCCATAACCTGCTCAATGATCTGGGTCTTCCGGTGCCGCAACAGCGCATTGTCTATAGCCCGCGTGGGGCGGTTGAGGCGGCGAAAACCATCGGGCATCCGGTTGTGGTAAAACCGCTCGATGCCAACCACGGGCGTGGCGTGTCGATCAACCTGCGCACAGACGCCGAGGTCGAGGCGGGTTTTGAAGAAGCCAAAGAACACTCCAAAAGCCGCGCCATTCTGGTCGAGAGTTTTGTCACCGGGTTCGACCACCGCATGCTCGTTGTGAACAACAAACTGGTGGCTGTTGCCAAACGTGTGCCGGGGCATGTTGTGGGCGACGGGGTGCGAACCATCGCAGAACTGGTTGATCTGGTGAACGAAGACCCAAGGCGCGGGATTGGACACCAGAAGGTGCTGACCATGCTGGAAATCGACAATCAGGCCAAGCGGCTGATCGAAGATGCGGGGCACACGGTGGATACGGTCCTGCCGAAGGACGCGCTGTTCTATCTGCGCTCAACCGCCAACTTGTCCACGGGCGGCACGGCGATTGATCTGACGGACGTGGTGCATCCTGACAACCGCGATATGGCTGAACGCGCGATCATGGCTGTGGGGCTGGATGTGGGCGGTGTCGATTTTCTGATTGACGATATTACGCAGTCCTACAAGGATATCGGCGGTGCCATTGTTGAGGTCAACGCCGCCCCAGGTTTTCGCATGCACGTCGCCCCGTCAGAGGGCAAGCCGCGCGATGTGTCGGGCAAGGTGATCGACATGCTGTTCCCGCTGGGTCAGGAAAGCCGCATCCCGATTGCCGCGATCACCGGAACCAATGGCAAGACCACCACCTCGCGGATGTTGGCGCATATCATGAAAGCCAGCGGCAAGATCGTCGGCCTGACCTCGACGGACGGGGTTTATGTCGATGGTAAGTTGAGCGTCAAAGGCGACATGACCGGGCCGAAATCAGCGCAAATGGTGTTGCGTGATCCAAAGGTTGATTTCGCCGTGATGGAAACCGCACGGGGCGGCTTGGTACGTTCTGGTCTGGGCTACCAACGCTCGAACGTGGCGGCATGCTTGAACGTCTCTGCGGACCATCTGGGGCTGGGCGGCATCAATACGGTTGAGGAATTGGCCGTCGTCAAACGGGTGGTGATTGAAAGCGCGACGGACGTGGCCGTTTTGAATGCCGACGATATCAATTGCCTGAAAATGGCCCCCTATGCCGATGTGAAATCAATCCTTTATGTCACCGCCAACCCCGGTCATTCGCTGGTCAAAGATCACATCAAGGCGGGCGGCAAGGCGATCGTGCTCGAGGCGGCGATGAACGGCGACATGTTAACGATCTATGACAACGGCCTGCACATGCCGGTGCTCTGGTCGCATCTGATCCCCGCCACGCTTGAAGGCAAGGCGATGCACAATGTGCAGAACGCGATGTTTGCTGCCGCGATGGCTTATTGTTTTGGTGTGGATCTCGACAACATCCGCCACGGCTTGCGGACCTTTGATACCAGTTACTTCCAAGCACCGGGGCGGATGAACGTCTTTGATGAACACCCCTTCAAGGTGATCTTGGATTATGCGCACAACCCGGCGGCGTTCGGGGCGATGGCCGATCTGGCCGACCGCTTGGACGTCAAGGGTCGCCGCATTGCGGTTGTCGCAGTGCCGGGCGACAGGCGCGATCAGGATGTGGCCGATGCCGCGCGTATTCTTGCCGGACATTTCGACCACTACATTTGCAAAGCCGACGACAACCGCCGACGTCGTGGCCCGGATGAAATTCCGCAAATGCTGCGGGTGGAATTGCTCAAGAACGGTGTGACCGAAGATGCGATCACCGTGATCCCGGATGAAGTCGAAGCCATAGAAGCCGGGCTTGAGATGGCGGCCCACGGCGATCTTTTGGTGATCTTTGGCGACAATTCGGCGCGCTGCTGGAAGCAGATCATCTATTTCAACGCCCCCAAACCGGACGAGGCGGTACAAGAGACCACGCTCGCCGCCACGCCCAAATCGACCCCCTTCGAGGACGTATTTGACAGCGACCACAACATCGTAAGCGACGCGCGCGGTGTATTGCTGGCCAAGGATCACGTCGAAGATGCGGACTAGGGCGGGGGCGCTGTAATGGACCGCATCGAGGCCCTTGAAGATGCACTGGAGATCACAAGCGCCGAATTGGACGGTATCCGCGTATCAGACGCGCGTCGCCTGACCGGGCCGGGGATGCTGTGGGATCATCCCGGCGCGATCATTGACGTTTTTACCGAAGTGAAAGGCGGGGCGGTTGCGGAGGCGTGGACACGTCATGCCCGCCGCGTTCTGGACGCCTGCGGATGGCAGGATCAGCATGTCACGACACGGGCCTTTCAGGGCGGGGTGAATGTCGCTGTGTCGGCGCGCATGGACCAGCTTTATTCGGCGATCTATGTCGCGCAGACCGCGTGGCACTTTTGCGCAGCGGAATTGGCGGGTATTGCGCCAAAATCCTTTGACGCGATGATCGCTGACCTGAAACAGGTGATGCTGCAAGAGGCCGATCCGGCGCTGATTGCACTGATCCATGCCGCAGCGGAACATGGCGTCGATATCCTGTGTGATGATGATGCCGTGTCGATCGGGCATGGCGTGGGGTCACAGACTTGGGATGTGGGCGCATTACCCGCGCCTGAAGTGGTGGATTGGACCGCGCTGTACGACATTCCCGTGGCCTTTATCACCGGCACCAATGGCAAGACCACCACAACGCGCCTGTGCACCGCGATTGCGCTTGCGGCGGGCAAAATGGCGGGGCTTACCTCGACTGATATGGTGCGGGTGGGCGGTGATATTCTGGACCGTGGCGATTATTCCGGCCCCGGCGGTGCGCGCATGTTGCTGCGCGACACCCGGGTTGAGGTCGCCTGTCTCGAGGTGGCGCGCGGCGGGATATTGCGGCGGGGGTTGCCGACCAAACGGGCGCGTGTGGCGGTCGTCACCAACGTCGCGCGTGATCACTTGGGCGAATACGGCGTCAACACTGTCGCGGAATTGGCACAGGCGAAATTTGCCGTGCACCGGACCCTGCCTGCGGACGGGATACTGGTGCTGAATGCCGATGATCCGGTGAGTGTGGTTGAAGCGGTTCAGGTGGACAAAACGATCTGTTGGTTTTCGCTTGATCCAAACGCACCCCAGATCGTTAGCGCGCACAAAAGCGGCGGGCGTTGCGCCTATAAAGACGGGCCTGATCTGATTTATTTCGATGGAACGACCCCCATCAGCGTGATGCAGGTAGCGCAAGCGCCGATCACCTTGGGCGGGGCTGCAAAATACAACATTCACAACGTCTTGGCGGCAATCTGCGCCTCTGTCGCGCTGGAAATGCCGTTGGCGGCGATCAAAGCCGGACTGGCAGGCTTCAAACCCGACGCGCAGGACAACCCGGGCCGCTGCAACGAATTTGCCTATAACGGCGCGCGGGTGTTTGTGGATTTTGCCCATAACGTCCATTCGATTTCGGCCATTGCGGGCACATTGGCTGCACTGCCCGGCACACGACGGTATCTGATGCAAAGCCATCCCGGTGACAGATCAGACGCCGACATCTCGGCGGGCACACTGGCGGCATTGGCGTTCAAGCCTGATATGTTTATCGCAGCCGAGTTGCCCAAGCATCTGCGGGGGCGTGATTTCGGTGATGTGCCTGACCTGATGACAGCAGCGGGATGTATGGGGGGCCTTGCCCCGACCCAGATCGACCATGCGGACACCCCAGCGACAGGAGCTCGCATGATCCTTGATCTTTTGAAGCCGGATGATATCGCGCTGTTGCTGGTCCTGTCGGACCGCGATGAGGTGTTTGGGATGTTGGACGGCAAGTAAGGTAAACTGGCGGAGATGCAGGGATTCGAACCCTGGGAACCCTTTAGAGGCTCAACGGTTTTCGAAACCGTCCCGTTCGACCACTCCGGCACATCTCCGCGGGGGTCACCGGCGCCCGTCTAATGGCGTTTGCGGGTGCAGGCAAGTGGGGTTTTGCGCATCTGCGGGCGTCACGGGAAATTTCATTGCCCTCGGCCGCAGATGACTTAATGTCTGCTGCAACCCGCAATGCAAGGACAGATCTACATGCGCGCTTTTTACCACTTCCCGTTTGCTGCCCTGTGCCTTTTGGCACTTATGGTTTTTGCCAGTACTTCCACGCCCGCCAAGGCCGCCGACCCCAAGCGGGTCGAGGCGTTTCTGGTGGTGACCGGATTTGATGTTGCTTTGGACAGCATCCGGTTGTCCGCCGATTCAGCGCCGCAGATGTTGGGGATGAGCGCGGATGATTTCGGTTCCGAATGGTCGCGGCTGGTGGCAGAGGTGTTTGCCACCGAAATCATGCACGATATGGCGGTTGATATATTGAGCAATACCCTCAGCGATCCGTTATTGAACCATGCGGCTGACTTTTATGCCTCCGATCTCGGCAAGCGGCTGGTCGAGGTGGAAAACAAGTCGCATATGGTCGAGGAAGACGGTCTGAAATCCGAGACCGGGACCGAGATTATTGACGGTCTGGTCCGTATCGGCAGCCCGCGTGTAGATATTCTCAATCGGCTGAACAGCGCGTCGAACGTCGAGGACACGTCGATCAATGCAATACAGGAAGTGCAGATCAGATTTTTGTTGGCGGCGGCCGCGGCGGGTGTGATCGAGTTGCGGATGGAAGAGCCGGACCTGCGCGAGGCGATGCGCAGCCAGCAAGACGAGATGCGCACAACGATCAAGGCAAACGCGCTGGCATCGGCAGCCTATACCTATCAGGCGTTCTCGGACGCCGAGGTGGCGGCCTATGCCGATGCCCTTGAGCATCCGCAAATGCAGGAGGTTTATGCGCTGATGAATGCCGTGCAATACGAGATCATGGCCAACCGGTTCGAAGCGGTCGCCGGGCGCTTGGCGGATATGCAGCCCAGTCAGGATTTATGACCATGCACGGCTTTACGGAACACACCGGTATCACGTCGGTATTGCGTCGGTTTGGTCTGGTTGCGGGCGCGGTTCTGTCGATGGCCGCAACACCTGCGTTTGCCGACGCCAGAATGACGGTGCTGGTTGATGTGCTCCAGCTGCCCGAGGTCGCACTGATCCTGCGTGAAGAGGGTATCATCCACGCGGAAGAATTGAACGCAGAAATGCTGGACGGGCGCGGCGGGGCGGGATGGCAGATTCAGATTGATGCCATCTATGACACGGCCCGCGTGGTCGAGAGCGTGCGCCGCGCGCTTGAGGATGAACTGGAAGGCCCCGACGTTGCAGGCGGGCTTGAGGAAAGCATCACGTTTTATGCCTCCGGTCTGGGCACCAAAATTGTGTCGCTGGAAAATTCCGCGCGCGCCGCCATTGTCGATGACAGCATCGAAGAAGCCGCCCGCGCCCGTTTTGCGCAGATCGAGGGGACAGACGATGCGCGGCTGGCCCTGATCACCGAACTTGTCGACAGTGGCGATATGGTCAACCGCAATGTCACCTCTGCGATGAACGCCAACTATCAATTCCTGCGCGGTCTTGCCGAGGGCCAAGCCACCGAGATGAGTGACGAGGAAATCCTTAAAGATGTGGCAAAAGATGTCGACGAGATTACCGCCGACACGGAATCGTGGCTCTATGGCTATCTGTTGATGGCCTATTCCCCGCTCAGCGATGCAGAGTTACAGGCCTATGTCGCCTATTCCAGAACGGATGCAGGTCAGGCGCTGAACCGTGGCCTGTTTGACGGGTTTGGCAAAGCCTTTGAGGATATTTCATACGCCTTGGGCCGCGCGGTGGCGATGAATATGATGGCCGAGGAATTGTAGGCGGGGTCGCGCCGCATACATGCGAGGATGACGGGCAAAGATCCGCAGATAATATGGGAATCACGCTTGACTTGGGCACGGCTTGCCCCGATAAGCCGCCCATCCGGGCAGGGTTTCCTTGCAGCCGGTTTTTTTTAATGACGCCCCATGGGCGCGCTGTTCGAGGTGGAGCGACTGTTCGGGTCACTTCAAAAACGCCCATAGCGGGGACCACAGAACGCGGATCAAAGTGAAGGAATACGCAATGTTTGCGGTCATCAAGACTGGCGGTAAGCAATACAAAGTGGCCTCGGGCGATATGCTTAGGGTTGAACGTATTGCGGCAAATGCCGGCGACAAAGTACAATTCAACGACGTTCTGATGCTGGGCGGCGACAAGCCGGTTCTGGGCCTGCCGATGATCGAGGACGCAGGCGTGCAAGCCGAAGTTGTCGACCAGATCAAAGGCGACAAGGTGATCAACTTTGTCAAACGCCGCCGTAAGCACTCCTCCAAGCGCACCAAGGGTCATCGTCAAAAGCTGACTTTGGTCAAGATCACGGATATTCTGTCATCAGGCGCTGGCAAATCAGGCGTTGAAGCCGCGATTGGCACAGGCTCCGTGAGCGCCGCAGCCGTTGCCGCGATCAATGAGCGTTACACGTTCAACCGTGGTGATCAGGCCGAGATGAAAAAGCGCGTAAAGACCGGCGAAGCGGATGAAAAATCAGCCAAGCCCGTCAAGACCGCGAAAGCCGCGCCCAAAAAGGCAGAGCCCAAGGCAGACGCCAAGACCGAGAAAAAAGCAGCAGCCCCGAAAGCCAAAGCGACCAAGGGTGGCGATGACTTGAGCGAGATTTCCGGTGTAGGCCCGGTTATGGTTAAGAAGCTGCATGCCGAGGGTATTACCACATACGCCCAGATCGCTGCTTGGTCCGCATCGGATATCACGCAGATGGACGAAAAACTGGATTTCAAAGGCCGTATCGAGCGTGACGATTGGGTCGCGCAGGCCAAGAAACTCGCAAAAGGTTAAGGAGAGACCAAATGGCACATAAAAAAGCAGGCGGCTCATCCCGTAACGGTCGCGACTCAGCGGGTCGCAGACTTGGTGTGAAAAAGTATGGCGGCGAAGCCGTTATTCCCGGCAACATCGTTGTGCGTCAGCGCGGCACAAAATTCTGGCCGGGCGAAGGCGTGGGCATGGGCAAGGATCATACCATCTTTGCTGTTGTCGATGGCAACGTGAAGTTCCACAAGGGTCTGAAAAGCCGTACCTTTATTTCGGTTCTCCCGATGGCAGAGGCCGCAGAGTAAGCCGCACCTCGCAAGGTTTTAAAAAAATTCGGGGGATCGGCGTTCGTGCCGGTCCCTTTTTCGTTCTTGTTTGACGTTCCATCCCAGCACTTGTTTCAGAAAGGAGCGGTGCCATGCAGAGCAGTTCCAGCCGTCCGACCCTGAAGCAAGGCCATCTGTGCCTGCGCGGACCGCGCGCGCAGGATGCCAAGGCACGGTTCAAACTGGGCAATACCGCCGCGATCCATCATATGTTCGGGGCCGATCCCGCCTATGTGTTTCCAATCACCAAGGCGCATGCGACCGCGTGGCTGAATGCCCAGCAGGTCGAACCGCTGGCATGGATCATCGAATACCGTCGCCGGATGATCGGTGCTGTCCGGCTGCATTCTGTGATCCCGCATTTGTTGCGGGCCGAGGTCGCTGTGGGTATTCTGGACCCTAAATATCTGGGCAAGGGTATCGGTACGACCGCCATTCGACTGCTTGCGGCCCATGCGTTTGGTCCGCTCTTGCTGCGCCGGTTAAGCCTGCGGGTGGTGGGGTATAACACCCGCGCCATCGCCGCTTTCAAAAAAGCGGGATTTGTCGAGGAAGGCCGCGAGCGCGAGGCCGGATGTATCGCCGGTGTGTGGCATGATGATGTGATCATGGGGCTGCTGAAATCTGATGCTGGTCCTTCCGGGGTGACATCATGAGCGTCGCCATACCATCGCTGACCCTCTTTTCCGTCTCGCAGATTGCCACACCCGGTCCTGCAAATATGGCGATGATGGCCACCGGTGCGCGCTACGGGTTTCGCGCGGCGCTGCCGTTTGTGGGGGGCGTGGTGCTTGGCAAGCAAATGATCATCTGGCCGATCGGGTTCGGGCTGATGGGGCTGGCCGATACTGCACCGTTCCTGTTCACGCTGTTGAAATATGCCTCTGCCGCCTATATCATCTGGTTGGCGTGGAAGGTGGCAAACCTGCGGCTGGCTGTGGGGCAGGGACCGGATACGGCTCCCGGATTTGTTGCTGGTCTGATCGTTCATCCGCTGAACCCCAAGGCATGGGCCATGACGGTCAGCAGTTTTACCGCTTTTGTGGCGCCGGGTACGTCACCGTTTAATGCAACGGTTACAATTGCTGCGGTATCGCTAGGGTGTCAGATCGTTCTGCACCCGATGTGGACCCTTGCAGGCGACCGGATTGCCAAAACCGTGGCGGGAACGCGCGGCGAACCCTATTTAATGTGGACACTGGCGGCGCTCACCGTTGCCTCTGTGCTTTTCGTCTTGTTTGCAGGGCAAACAGACACAGCCGTGTTCGGAGGAGGAACATGACAATGAAAATAGACCCTATCGTAAACCAGCCGGTGATCGAGACCGGGCGTTTTGATCTGCGCCCCTTGCAGCGCTCCGATCAGGGTCTGATCGAGATGTATGCCAGCGATCCGCGTGTTGCGATGACCACCTCGACCATCCCGCATCCGCTGCCCCCCGGCACAATCGAGGCGTTCGTGACCCGCGCCATGAAAGAGCCGCGCGACGAGGATGTCTGGGTCATGGACGGTCTGAAAACCGGCGGTGCGGAAGTGATGGGCGTAATTTCCCTGACCCGTCTGGACCGCAACCAGTCCGAGGTCGGATATTGGGTGGCACCGGCGTTCTGGAACACCCATCTGGCCTCCGATGCGGTGCAGGCGCTGGTCAGCACCAACCCGCTGCGCAATGCCGCGATGTTTGCCTCGGTGTATCATGACAACCCTGCGTCCGCGAAAGTGTTGACCAACGCCGGATTTGTCTATCTCGGTGATGCCGAAACCTATTGTCTGGCGCGCGATGCTGCCGTACCCACTTGGACCTATAGCCGTAAGCTGTAAGTCCCTATCCAAAGGCCAATGCGATGAAATTCCTCGACCTGTGCAAAGTCTACATCCGTTCCGGCGCAGGCGGCGGGGGCTGTATCTCGTTCCGGCGCGAGAAATACATCGAATACGGTGGGCCCGATGGCGGTGACGGTGGCGGTGGCGGATCGGTCTGGGCCGAGGCGGTGGACGGATTGAACACGCTGATTGATTTTCGCTATCAGCAGCATTTTTTCGCCAAGAACGGCCAGCCCGGTGCAGGGCGGCAGCGCACCGGCAAGAACGGCGATGACATTATCCTGCGCGTGCCCGTGGGCACCGAGATTATGGACGAGGATCAGGAAACCGTGTTGGTCGATATGACCGAATTGGGCCAGCGGGTCGAGCTGGCGCGCGGTGGCAATGGCGGTTTTGGCAACCTGCATTTCAAATCTGCGACCAATCAGGCACCGCGCCGGTCCAACCCCGGTCAGGACGGCGTCGAGCGGACCTTGTGGTTGCGTCTGAAACTGATTGCCGATGTCGGCTTGCTGGGTTTGCCCAATGCGGGCAAGTCGACGTTTCTGGCGGCGACATCCAATGCGCGGCCCAAAATTGCCGATTATCCCTTTACCACACTGCATCCGAACCTTGGTGTGGTGGGCGTGGACAATACCGAATTTGTGGTGGCCGACATTCCTGGCCTGATCGAGGGTGCCTCTGAGGGGCGCGGCCTTGGCGATCTGTTTCTGGGCCATGTGGAGCGTTGTGCGGTGCTTTTGCATCTCGTTGATGGCACGTCTGAAACCATTGCCAAGGATTACAAGACGATCATTACCGAGCTGGAAAAATACGGCGGCAATCTGGCGGACAAACCACGCGTGACGGTGTTGAACAAAGTTGATGCATTGGATGAAGATGAGCGCGCAAGTACCTTGAAAAAGCTAAAGAAAGTCAGCGGATCAGATGTGATGATGATGTCTGGTGTCGCGGGCGAGGGTGTCACGGACGTGCTGCGCGCCTTGCGGGGGCAGATCGACGATGACCGCCTGCGCTACCGCGTGACAGAGGCGGACGAGGTAGAGGCCCCATGGCAACCTTAAGTGCTGCCAGACGTGTCGTGATCAAGATCGGATCGGCATTGCTGGTCGACCGCAAAAGCGGCACTCTGCGCGCTGACTGGTTGAAAAGTCTGGCGCAGGATGTGGCGTGGCTCAAGTCGCTGGGCAAAGACGTGGTTCTGGTGTCGTCGGGGTCGATCGCACTCGGGCGCGGTGTGCTCAGACTGCCGATGACCACGTTGGCGCTGGAACAATCGCAAGCGGCGGCGGCTGTCGGGCAAATCCGGCTGGCGCGCGCCTATGAGGAAGTGTTGGAGCCGCATGGTATTACCACTGCGCAGGTATTGGTGACGCTGGAGGACAGCGCAAATCGGCGGCGGTATCTGAATAGCCGCGCCACCATGGAAATGCTGCTGAGCCTTGGTGTGGTGCCGATTGTGAATGAGAATGACACTGTTGCCACCGACGAAATCCGGTTTGGTGACAATGACCGGCTGGCGGCGCAGATTGCCGTAACAGTGGGCGCAGATCAGCTGATTTTATTGTCGGATGTGGACGGGTTCTACACAGCCAATCCATCCGGGGATCCGCATGCCAAGCGGTATGATACGATAGATAAAATCACAGCTGAAATCGAGGCGATGGCGGGGGATGCGGGGTCTGGCCTGTCCAAAGGCGGGATGAAAACCAAGCTGATGGCGGCCAAGACCGCGACCGCGGCGGGATGTGCGATGGCGATTAGTGAAGGATCGCCTTTGAACCCGTTGAAAGCATTGGAGAATGGTGCGAACGCCACATGGTTTACCGCCCATACAAACCCGCAAGCCGCGCGCAAACGCTGGATTACCGCAATGAAGCCGCGCGGAAATGTGACGCTTGATGCCGGGGCAATTGCGGCGCTAGAGCGTGGAAAAAGCCTTTTGCCTGCGGGTGTGGTTGCGGTGTCGGGACATTTTGCGCCCGGTGACGCGATTGATATTATCGGGCCGGATGGCCAACGGATCGGGTCCGGTCTGGCACGGTATTCATCCGCCGAGACAAAGCAGATCAAAGGCCATCAATCGGCCGAGATCGAGGCGATACTTGGCTATCCGGGGCGGGCATCCCTGATCCACCGCGATGATATGGCGATTTAAATAACAGATTAAAAAGCGGGTGCAGGTATATGGAAAATATAGATAATATTCCCGATTTGATGTCGGATATCGGACGACGTGCCAAACAAGCCGCGACCGCTTTGGCCACTGCCAGCGCCGAGCGCAAATATGCCGCCCTGATCGGGGCCGCCGAGGCCGTTTGGAACAGTCGCGCCGACATTATCGCAGCGAACACCAAGGACTTGGAGTATGGCCGCGACAAGGGGCTGTCGGAGGCGATGATGGACCGCCTGATGCTGGACGAGCACCGTATCTGCGGCATGGTCGACGGGCTTCGTGCTGTGGCCGAACAGGCCGACCCCGTGGGTGCCGTGATGGAGGAATGGGACCAGCCGTCAGGTATCCATATCCAGCGTGTGCGCACGCCATTGGGGGTGATCGGCGTGATCTATGAATCGCGGCCCAATGTCACTGCGGATGCCGCTGCACTGTGTCTCAAGGCGGGCAATGCCGTGATCTTGCGCGGCGGGTCCGAAGGGTTCCATTCGTCGCAAGCGATCCATGCCTGTATCCAGCAGGGCTTGCGCGATGCCAACCTGCCGCAGGATGCGGTTCAGCTGGTGCCGACGCGTGACCGGGCTGCGGTTTCTGCGATGCTGACCATGACCGATTGTATCGACGTGATTGTACCGCGCGGCGGCAAGGGCCTTGTCGGGCTGGTGCAGCGCGAGGCCCGTGTGCCGGTGTTTGCCCATCTGGAAGGCATCGTTCACATCTATATCGACGTGGATGCGGACCCTGAAAAGGTGTTGCGTGTGGTGCTGAACGCCAAAACGCGGCGCACGGGGATTTGTGGTGCAGTGGAATGTCTGCTGATCCACGAGGGCATCGCAAAAACCATCGGGCAAGGGGTCATCCGTGCGCTGATGGATGCGGGCGTCGAAGTGCGCGTTGATGCGACATTCGGGTTTATCGAGGGAACGGTTGCAGCGCAGCAGGATGATTGGGGCCACGAATATCTTGATATGATCATCGCCGCCAAAACGGTCAAAGATGTGGACGGTGCCATCGCACACATCCGGCAATACGGCTCGAACCACACCGATTGTATCCTGACGGAAGACGCAAGTGTTGCTCGGCAGTTCATGACCCAGTTGGATAGCGCAATCCTGATGCACAATGCCTCGACGCAGTTTGCCGATGGCGGAGAGTTCGGCATGGGTGCCGAGATCGGTATCGCTACCGGCAAAATGCACGCGCGCGGCCCTGTGGGGGCAACGCAATTGACCAGCTTCAAGTATCTGGTCACCGGCGACGGGGCTATTCGCGGATAGTCTTAGAAGGTGATGGTGATGCTGGTATCGGTTGACGTCGAGGCCACCTGCCTGTCGTCATCGCGCGCCACATTTGGCAACAACGCAAATTGCACATGGGCCGGTTGCAGGGTTGCATCGGCCGTTTGGTCCGCCAACAGGCCCCATAGGGCGGCATCGAGATTGAGTTTATCCGCGATGCCCTTTAATTCCCATGTGCCATCGTCCTCTGACACCTCGGCCCGTCCGCCAAAGGGCATGGCGGTCTCCAGACACATGATCGCGAGAAAGGCCAGCCTTACCGAGGCGCGCGGCTGCGGCTCTTGCGGAAGCCACGACAGCGACATGCGGGTGCCGTCATAAAGATCGCGCAAGATCGAGGTGATTTCGGAGGTGCCGACCATTTGTTGGCCCGCCGCCCCGAAAGCGATGCGGAAAAACCGGATCCGTGCGCTGGCATTGCCGACACTGGTGCCGATCAGGTCTATTTCGGGCCCTGCGGGAGGGTTATCTGCCATCGAGAGCAGCTCAAGCCCATTGTTGATCGCCCCGATCGGCGATATCAGATCATGGCAAATGCGGCTGCCGATCAGGGTGGCGAGATTATGGTTGTCTTGCCCCATCATCCGCGCAACCCAAATTCAGGAGTGATCATGGACGATCTGAACGCCATTTTGACGCCCGGCATGCTGGTGCGCCATCCGGGGCAACCCGATTGGGGCGTGGGGCAGGTGCAGAGCAATATTTCAGGCAAGGTAACGGTTAATTTTCGCGACGAAGGTAAAATGGTCATAGACAGCTTTCGCGTTGGATTGATGCCTGTCTTTGATGACCGACCTTAATTTAAGATTAATGCGCGAATAGAAACCGTCAACACAACTTATGCATGTGTGCTGCAATTTAGCTCCGAGTGTTGCGCATATTGCACTTGGGTGCTTGAATGGTAAGACCGCGAAAACAGGCATCATGAGGGGTGCACCAAACCGATGGCCCCCGATGCTGCATCTGAGTTTTACGTAAAACTGGCGGTAACGCCCGATGATCTGCGTGCCGCGCAGCGGTTGCGCTACGAGGTGTTTGTGACCGAACTGGGCGGGGGTGGTGCCTTGGTCGATCATGCGGCGGGGCTGGAGCGGGACGCGTTGGATCCGTTTTTTGATCATTTGTTGCTGTGTGACAGCGGTTCTGACGCGGTTGTGGGGGTCTACCGCCTGATGCGTCCCGAGCAGGCACAGGCGGCGGGGCGGTATTATTCCGAAGGCGAATACGATGTGACGCCGCTGCGCGCATCGGGGCGGCGGATACTGGAACTGGGGCGGTCCTGTCTGCATGCGGATGTGCGCGGCGGGATGGCGATGCATCACCTGTGGTCGGCGCTGGCGCGGTACGTGGCCGATCACCGGGTCGAGGTGCTGTTTGGCGTGGCAAGTTTTCATGGCACCGATATTGCCGCTTTGGCGCAGCCGCTGTCGCTTTTGCATCACCGCCATCTGGCACCACCTGAATTGCGGGTGCGCGCATTGGAAAGATCGTTTGAAACCATGGATTTGATAGACGAAGCTGATCTGGACCGCCGTGCTGCGATGGTGCAGATCCCCAGCCTGATCAAAGCCTATCTGCGGCTTGGGGGCTGTGTAGGCGAGGGGGCGTATGTTGACCATGCCTTCAATACTGTGGACGTCTGTCTGATCATGGATACAAGACAGATGAGCCAGCGTCAGGCGCGGATTTATGGCGGGACAGTACGGTAATGCAGGCTTGGGATTCCGGTGAATTGCCAGTGATGCCCAAGATAACGTGGACGGGGTGGGTCCGGGTGGCTTTGCGGGCTGTGCTGCTGGCGGCGCTGGTGTTTGGCGGGCTGCTTGTTCTGTTGGCAGTGCGGTTGATCGAGCGGCCGATGTACGGGCTTGATCGCCCCTGGACGCCGCATATCACGCAGTTTGTCTGCCGCGGAGCGTTTATTGTGCTGGGCATAGCGCATCATGTACGCGGCACGCCGATGACGGCGCGCGGTGCCGTGGTGGCCAATCATACCTCGTGGCTGGATATCTTTGCGCTTAATGTCGCCAAGCGGATATACTTTGTCTCGAAATCCGAAGTGGCGGCATGGCCCGGCATTGGCTGGCTGGCGCGCGCCACGGGGACGGTTTTTATTGAACGTAATCCATCGCGGGCGCACGAACAGACCAAGCTGTTCGAGGCACGGTTGCTGGCGGGCCATAAACTGCTGTTTTTCCCCGAAGGGACAAGCACCGATGGCTTGCAGGTGTTGCCGTTCAAGACAACATTGTTTCAGGCATTTTTTGAGCCAAATCTGCACGACGCGATATCTGTGCAGCCTGTGACCGTGATTTACAAAAGCCCGGCAGGTACGGATCCACGGTTTTATGGCTGGTGGGGTGATATGTCATTCGGGGCGCATTTGCTGACCACGCTTGCGCCTGCACGACAGGGCAATGTTACGGTGATCTACCACACGCCCTTGTTGGTTGCGGATTATGCGGATCGCAAAGCGCTGGCATTGGCGTGCGAACGGGCCGTGGAGGCGGCCCATTCGACGGGTCTGGTCAAAGCGTTAAACGCTTAGATCAATCAATGTGAGCAAAGGCCGTGTCTGGCACTTGGCCCAATTCGCCACCGACATTCCAATCCATCGACAGACAGGCCGACCCTTTGCGCTGAAAATATGTGGCTTCAAGCGCGTACCAACCCGCTTGCGGCACGGAGACTTCGGTCACGCCAGAGGGCTCGCAGCCGTGAACATCATCATACAATGCGACTTCCTGCCCGCCGATGGTCAGGACCAGCCCATCGTTGCTGAGTGTGTCGACTTCAAATGTGCCGGCCTCGTCGAATTTGATGTAACCGCTGATCGCGGCAATCACCTTTGAGGAGGATTTTGCGGTCAGGGTCAGATCACCCTCGTTGTTGTCCGCGTAAGACAACCCCCTGAGGGCCGGACCGCCGCGCGCGTCGTCCAGAAACTCGGCGGCTTCGGCCAGCGTGCGCACGCTTTCATAAGCGTATGACACCGCAAGTCCGGGTTTCAGTGCACCCGCGTCCGGTTGCGGGTTTGCCGGTGTCAGTGCCAAGGGTTCGGCATGTGCCGCAACAGCAAGAAAGGAGGCCGCAATGGCGGTGGTAAAGATGTTCATTTGGTTTTTCCCCGTTAGGTCTATTTTTTATATAACGCAAAAGGCACAGGATTAGTTGCGTCCCTCTGGTTTTGCAGGTTTCAGCAAAGAGCAGGTTATAGCTGCTGTCAAAGGATAAATGCGCGCTTGCGTCCCCCTGATGGCCACACTATAGGACATCCACTTAAACCCGCAGTCGGGGTTGGGCATACTTGGGGAGAAATCCCAAGGACGTCCGCCGGTTGGCATCACAACGATGTCATACCCCCGATGAGGCTAAACCGGAAAGGTAATAAAGACATGGCTCTTCCTGAGTTCTCCATGCGCCAACTGCTTGAAGCAGGCGTACACTTTGGCCACCAGACGCAGCGCTGGAACCCTCGTATGGGTCCGTACATCTACGGCGCGCGCAACGGCATTCACATCATGGACCTGACACAGACTGTTCCAATGCTGGATCAGGCGTTGCAGGTCATCCGCGATACCGTCGCCAAGGGCGGCAGCATCCTGTTCGTGGGCACCAAGCGTCAGGCTGCACAGCCTGTTGCCGAAGCCGCAGAGAAATGCGCACAATATTACATGAACCACCGCTGGCTCGGTGGCACACTGACCAACTGGCAGACGGTTTCCAAGTCTATTCAGCGTCTCAAGCACATCGACGAGCAGTCAGAGCAGGGCTTTGACGGTTTGACCAAGAAAGAGCGTCTTGGCATGGAACGTGACCAAGGCAAGCTTCAGGCATCTTTGGGTGGTATCCGCGAAATGGGCGGTCGTCCCGACCTGATTTTCGTGATCGACGTGAAAAAAGAAGCACTGGCCATTGCCGAAGCCAACAAGCTGGGCATTCCGGTTGTGGCCGTGGTTGACACCAACTGCTCGCCGGACGGTGTTGATTACCTGATCCCGGGCAATGACGATGCGGCACGTGCGATCAACCTCTATTGCGATCTGGCGGCACGCGCTGCACTTGACGGCATGTCGGCCCAACTGGGTGCGGCAGGCGTTGATCTGGGTGCAATGGAAGAGGCACCAGTCGAGGAAGCTTTGGTTGAGCAAGCACCTGCCAAGGCGTCAACAGGCGTCGAAGTTGGCAATGCATCAAAAGAGTCCGTTTCCAACGACGCGATGTCCAAGGACGCGGTTCTTGACCTCGAATCCACAAAAGAGACCAAGGCGAAAGCCGCCGAGAAGGTATCAGAGTAACTCTGACACGGTCTTAAATATGGGGCAGGGTGGACCTGCCCCAACACATTCATTTCCCAAACAGGAGATCCAAGATGGCTATCACAGCATCAATGGTCAAAGAACTGCGCGACAGCACGGGCGCGGGCATGATGGACGCCAAAAAGGCGCTGACAGAGACAGACGGCGACATAGAGGCGGCTGTGGACTGGTTGCGCACCAAGGGTCTGGCCAAAGCGGCCAAGAAATCCGGTCGCACTGCGGCAGAGGGTCTGGTTGCGGTCAAGGTTGAAGGCAAGCGCGGCATCGCGGTTGAAGTAAACTCCGAGACCGATTTTGTCGGCAAAAACTCCGACTTCCAGAAAATGGTGTCGGGCATTGCCAATGTTGCGATCAAGGCTGACGATGTGGACGCGCTGAAAGCGGCTGACATGGGTGGCAAGTCTGTCGAGCAGACCGTCACTGACGCGGTTGCCGTGATCGGCGAGAATATGTCCGTGCGCCGTATGGCGTCGATCGAGGGCGATGTGGTTGTGTCTTATGTGCACAACGCAGCCGCACCCGATATGGGCAAAATCGGTGTGTTGGTTGCCATGTCCGGCGGCGACGCGGCGTTTGGCAAACAGGTTGCGATGCATATCGCGGCGGTGAATCCTGCGTCCTTGTCCGAAGAAGACCTTGATCCGTCCGTGGTCGAGAAAGAAAAACAGGTCCAGATGGACATCGCGCGCGAAAGCGGCAAACCCGAAGCCGTGATCGAGAAAATGATCGTGGGCCGTATGCAAAAGTACATGGCCGAGGTCACATTGCTGAACCAGGCGTTTGTGGTTAACCCCGATCTGACTGTTGGCAAGGCAGCCGAAGAAGCCGGTGCCACGATCACGGGTTTCGTGCGCCTTGAAGTCGGCGAAGGCATCGAAGTCGTGCGTGAAGATTTCGCAGCCGAAGTTGCAAAAGCCGCCAAAGGCTGAACGACCTAAAATTTGAAACGACCTAAAGCGGGGTGCAGCGATGCGCCCCGTTTTTTATTGTCTGACTGTTTGAAAGACGCTTAGCTTTGTTCATTCCAACAAAAGGCTTTTCAAAATGTCAGATCGCAAACTTTATTTAGGCCCGCTGACCGACAACCGCCGCCGGGAGAAATTTCACGCCCGCCCCGATGACGTCTACGTTGTCACCCCGCCCAAATGCGGCACCACGTGGATGCAGACCATCGTGGCACTGCTGTTTTCGGGCGATCCGGATGTCGAGACTGGGCTTTCGGTAAAAATGCCATGGGTCAATATCCGCATCCGCAAGATGGACGAGGTCGCCGCACAGCTTGAGGCGATGCCGCACCGCCGGAGCGTCAAAAGCCATACCCCTCTGGACGGCGTGCCCTACCGTGACGACGGACAGTATCTGCTGGTCTACCGTCATCCGCTTGATGCGCATTTTTCCTACCGCAAACATGTGCGCAATATTCCGGTAAAGGGGTTCGAGCTGTTCTATCCCGAGGATGAAGACACAGAGGTGATTTTTCGGCGCTTTATGGATGGCGGGATCGAAGGCAATGACATGGACGCGATGCCACTTGCGCATATTATACATCATTATAAAGCAGCGCTTGAACGGGCGGACCACCCGAACGTGACATTGTTTCACTATGCCGACATGAGCCGTGATCTGGCAGGGACAATGGCAAACGTAGCCCGGCTTTTGGGTATATCACACCCGCCAGATGCGATGTCGCACCTGGTGCAGGCGGCAACATTCGACAATATGAAAGCCCACGCGGAACGCTATGCGCCGTCGGGCGGAAAAGGATTTATGAAATCGGATTCCGACTTTTTCCACAGCGCCACCAGTGGCAAATGGGAAGGTAAACTGACGAATGCCCAGATGGATGCATATGACGCCGCAATGGATGCAGCCCTTGATCCTGCGGATCGTGGATGGCTGGAATCGGGCAGCGTGGGTGGCCCGCAAGGATAAGTCGCAGCAACAGCTTTCACGTATATGGCCGCATCGGAAATCAGGCGTCCAGAATGAACATCTGGTTTGCAAACGCCGCTTTCAGCACGGCCTGCGCGGTTGTGTCAACAGCCAGCGCATCGCGGGCAAGGCGGAGGTGCTTTTCCACCGTTGCAGCGGTCAGGCCCATGATCACGGCAATGTCCTGCATGGTCTTGCCGTCACCCACCCATTCCAGTGCCTCGCGCTGGCGCTTGGTCAGCGCACGGCCCGGCGTGCTGTAGGGCAGGGTGAGGATTTTGAGGTGCGCAATCTCGTTCATCAGCTGGATGTCATTGCCATGCTCGGCCCAGACCGCATCGACATCGCTCTGGCTCATTTCCGGTCTGGCGGTCAGGGCAATCGCCCCTTTCGAGCGGTTCGAGATTGATTTGAAGCTAACGGTATAGCCCGCATGCACGCCCATTTTACGGTTGAAATCAATAACCCGTTGCTCGGCGGGCGTGATGGTCCGGCTCTCTGCCATCTTATGCAGCACTGTCCAGCTGCATGCGCCGTCATTGGCCAGCGCCCAATGCACCATGGGGGCGTGAAAATACAATCCGCCGCCCAAAAATCCTTCGGTATACTCGGGACTGTGGTTGGTCAGGATCACGAAATCTTCGGGATCGCCAAGCGAATTGGATGTCCGGTAGCGGGTGAAGCCATAGATCAGGCGGTCAAACCCGTATTCCGCCATTTTTTGCGTATGTGCATCCCAAAGCGTCTCAAGCGCCGGACAGCGCGCAATCGAATGAAGATACGCGCGTAAGCTCATGTATCGCCGAACATTTCTGCAATCGCCTCGAGGGCGAACACATAGCCCTTGGCACCGAATCCACAGATTTGACCCACCGCCACAGGGGCCACATAGGATTTATGCCGGAACGCCTCGCGGGCGTGGATATTGCTCAGGTGAACCTCGACAACGGGGATTTCGACAGACGAGATGGCATCCATCAGGGCAATCGAGGTATGGGTATAGGCGCCCGCATTCAGCACAATCGCGTCATGCCTGCCTTTGGCCGCGTGGACCGTGTCGATCATCGCGCCTTCGTGGTTTGTCTGCTCGAACGTCAGCGACAGGCGCAGACGCTGCGCCGCATTTTCGCACAGCGCATTGATATCCGCCAAGGTTGTGGTCCCGTAGACCTCGGGCTGGCGGGTGCCAAGCAGGTTCAGATTGGGACCATTGAGGACAAGCACGGAAGGCATATGGTAAATCTCTCTTTATTCATACACAGTTAACGTGTGCAGTGCCGGTGTGTCCAGTCTGCTATGCGTATCAAAACGCCTGAGTACACGGTTCAGGCGAAATTCTTTAACCTCCTCAAATGATTGCCAACTTTTATTGCCAAATTTACCGGCGTTCGCTAAAACATCGAGGAAGCATTTTATTCGAGGGCCAATGCACCGGAACAGCAGTGATATGGTGCCGTCGTATGGCCTGACACCCCTCCAGCAGACGATGTATGCCTCTGCGTCGCTGACGCAGCGTGTCTGGCAATATGTCGAACAGATTGTGGTGCATATGCCGTCCGGCGATCTGGATGTGCTGGCGATGGGGCGTGCGTGGTCGCAACTGGCCGTTGCGCATCCGGCTCTGCGCAATATCATCAATACGGCTGCATCCGGTGCGCCAACGCAACGGCCTGTGTCGTCGGTACAGGTTGTTCCCGTGGTTTATGACGGGCGCGAGGCTGTTGCGGAGGATTTTGTCGCCGAATTTCTGGCCGAGGACCGCGCAAAGGGCGTCGAAGCCACCGTACCGCCTGCATTCAGGATTGCGATCCTGCGCATCGCACCTGCGCAATCGGTACTGGTCTGGACCTTTCCTCACAGCTTGCTTGATGGTCGCTGCTTTGCGCCGCTGCTTGACGAGGTTTTCCAGCGGTATGACCGGATACGATCGGGTGATGTGACACCTGTGGCAGAGGTGCTGCCGCAAAATGTATTCGAGACGCATTGCCGGACACTGGCGGATATGTCCCATGAAGCGGGCGAGGCGCATTTTGCCGACACGCTTGCCGGATGGGAAGGCAGCGAAGGGTTGCGGCACCCGGATGCGAAACCTGTGCGCAAGGTCGAGACAACGCTGCACCTGACTGTGCCCCAGACCAAAGCCGTGGCAGCTTTGGCAGGCCGCGCCAAAGTGAAACCAAGCACAGTGGTTCTGGCAGCATGGGGCATTGTACTGGCGCGGGTCAGCGGGCAGGGCGATGTGGTGTTTGGCAACACCCGCAACGGGCGGCATCTGGTGGCGGGTGCGGCGGATGCGGCGGGGTGTTTTATCACGACGGTGCCGGTGCGTGTGACGCTGGACCGTGCGCTCACGCTGGGCGGCCTGTTGAAACAACTGCACACCGAGCAGATCGCGGTCAGGCCGTTTGAACATACGCCGCTGACGCGGGTCCGGCGGCGTCTTGGCATCCCGCAGGGGCGGCAGATTTTTGACACGGTGGTGATGTTCGATCAAGCTACCCTCGACGCACAACTCAAGACGCGCAACCCCGATTGGATGCAGCGCAAAGTAGAGCTGTTCGAGGAAGGCGATATGCCGGTGTCGGTCGCGGCCTATATGGGCGACAGGTTGCAGATTACGGTCGAATACGATCCGGCGCTGGTCCCGCAAGGCGCGGGGCTTGCCGGTCACATGCGGCAGCTACTGGTCGCGATGGGGCATGCACAGCCTGACACTTTGCTGGGGGCCATATCCATGCTCGACGGTGCCGCGGTGGCGCGTCTCACCGAACTGGCGGGGCCTCATGCGCCGGTAGGTGCCGATGCCGCGACCGTGATAGACAGGTTCGAGATGACAGCGCGGCGCCAGCCGGACGAGATGGCGGTGATCGGGCCGGACGGCACGGGCATGACATATGGTGCGCTTGATACTGCTGCGGATATACTGGCGGGCAATCTGGTGGCGTCAGGGGTCAAGCCCGGCGATGTCATCGGCATCTGCATGGCCCGCAGCGTCGGGTTCATTACGGCCATGCTGGCAATCTGGAAAGCCGGTGCAGCCTTTGTGCCGATGGACCCGGGCTATCCGTCCGAGACCCTGGACATCATCGCAGTGGACAGCGGTGCGCGGCTGATCCTGACGGATGATACCGCACCACAGCTTGACGCGCAGACACGTGGAATCGCTGATCTGGAGACGGGGCCTGTGGTGGTCCGTCACGTGCAGGGGCAGGGGCGCCGCGTTGACGATCTTGCCTATGTGATCTTCACCTCCGGATCGACGGGAAGGCCCAAGGGCGTGATGGTCACACACGGATCGCTTGGTGCTCATGCATCTGCGGTGATCGGGCACTATGAATTGCAGCCCCAAGACAGGGTGTTGCAGTTTGCAGCCCTGAGTTTCGATGTGGCGCTCGAAGAGATTGTGCCAACATTGGTCACCGGGGCCACCCTGGTCTTGCGCAGTGACGCGGCGACGCAATCGGTGACAGCGTTTCTGGACCATACGCACGCACTTGGGATCACGGTGGTCAATCTGCCGACGGGGTTCTGGGTCGCCCTGACCGAGGTGCTGGACAGGTTTGACCATGACTTTCCCAAGGCGATCCGGCTGGTGATTGTGGGGGGCGAACGGGTGCCGCTTGCGGCGCTGAAACGCTGGCGCGCCCTGTTGCCTGATCTGCGCTGGATCAACGGCTATGGACCAACCGAGGCGACAATCACCTGCACCACCTTTGACGCTGTGGCGCTTGATCCGACTGCTGACAGCGTGCCGATTGGCGTTCCGTTGCCGCATGCGCGCGCTTGGGTGTTGTCCAGGGATGGCGCACTGGTGCCCGAGGGGGTCGAAGGCGAATTGTTCATTTCGGGGCCTGCTGTGGCGCAAGGGTATATCAACAACCCTGACCAGACGGCGCAAAGCTTTGTAAGGGCAGTGTATGACGCAAAGGTAGGGCGGATTTACGCAACAGGCGACCGCGTAATGTGGCGGGGCGGGATGCTGCATTATCTGGGCCGTGTCGACCGCCAGATCAAGCTGCGCGGGTTCCGGATTGAACCGGGCCAGATCGAGGACGCGCTTTTGATGCAGGACGGGGTCGGGCGGGCCTATGCCGACCTTGTGTCTGCGCCCTCTGGCCCGCCGCAACTTGTGGCGTGGTATTCGGCACACAGCGGGGCGCAGGCGCCTGCACCCGATGCGGTCAGGGCGCTGCTGCGCACGAGCTTGCCACCACAGATGCAGCCGGTTCCGGTTGCCGTGACCGAATGGCCGCATACCCCCGGTGGCAAGCTTGACGTGGCCCGTTTGCCGCGCCCAGATGCCCCTGCGAGGCGGGAGGAGCGGATTGTGGACGCCGGTAATCCCCAGGTGCAACAAGTAACGGACATTTTCACGCAAATCCTGCAAAATGACGATGTGGGGCCTGCAACGTCGTTCTTTGATGCGGGGGGCGATTCATTGTCGTTGCTACGGCTGATGCCAGAGCTGGAACGCAGCTTTGACGTGCGGCTTGAACCGACGGCCCTGTATCACGATCCGACACCGCAAGGCGTGGTGCGCGCCTTGCAAGACCGCAACCCCGATCCGCTGGTTGTGATCCCGATCCAGACGAACGGGCATTTGGCACCGCTTTATGCCGTGCATGTGCTGGGCGATAACGGATCGTTCTTTCGCCCGCTGTCGGACGTTTTGGGCAACACGCAGCCTGTCTATGGACTGACCGTGGGGCTTTTGACGGAAAAAACTCCGACAACTGTGCCGCAGATTGCACAGTTCTATCTGCGCCAGATCGAGCGGCATTATCCGCAAGGCCCGCTGTCATTGATTGCGGTATCTGCGGGCAGCTATGTCACGCTTGAATTGGCGCAACTTTTGCTGAAATCGGGGCGCGATGTGTCGGCATTGATCCTGCTGGATGCCGAGGGGCCGGGGGGCCGCGCGCGCATCGGCCCGATGGCGCGGATCGGCGTGCACATGAGCGCGTTTTTGCGTCGGGGATGGCCCTATCTTGCGGGGCATCTTGCCGCGCGGCGCGAAGCCCGCATGCAGCGCGCAGCCCATGCCAGATTGCAATCCAATGACAGTGCGGTCGGTGACGGTGCAGGCATGGACATCGGGGGTGTCGCAGATTTTGTCGCGGCAAATATGATTGCCATTGATGCCTATGACCCGAAACCCTATGCCAGACCGCTGACAATTTTCAGGGCGGCGGATGACCGATTTGACAGCAAACGCGCGCTTGAAACCGGACTTGGCTGGTCGCAGATTGCCGCAGGCGGATTTGATCTGACCGATGTGCCGGGCGATCACTTGGGTATTCTGTCCGTACCCAATGTAAAGACCCTCGGCGCACGGATCAAAACCCTGCTCAGGATGCGGCGCAAGAAATAGCGTAGATCCGGCACCACACTGCACAACATTTAACCGCCGGTTTCGTGCAACACCTTATCCAGCACAGCGATGATCATCTCTGCATCCTCGGCCTCGATGGTCAGGGGCGGGCGGATTTTCAGGATGTTGTCCTTGGGGCCCTCGCTGCCGATCAATATGCGGTAATCGCGCATCCGGTTTTTCACGTAAGTACAGATGTCGGTCGCCTCTGATCCATCAGGATGGATAAGTTCCACGCCCAGAAACAACCCCATGCCGCGCACATCACCGATGCAGGCGTGTTTTGTCATAAGTGCGGTTAGCCCGTTTTTCAGCAGCGTGCCTATCTGTTGGGCGTTGTGCTGCAAGCCTTCGTCATCGACAATATCCAGCACTTCCTTGCCCATGCGGCACGACAAAGTGGAGCCGCCGAACGTCGAGAAAAACTCGATCCCGTTGTCAAAGCTGTCCGCGATTTCGCGTGTCGTGACCACTACGCCCAGAGGGTGGCCGTTGCCGATCGGTTTGCCCATCACCACGATATCGGGCAGGGCACCTTGGTGTTCAAAGCCGAAATAATATTCGCCCAATCGCCCCAGACCTGTCTGGACCTCGTCGGCGATACACACGCCGCCTGCTTGACGGATTTTTGCGTAAACAGCGGCCAGATAGCCTTGGGGCGGGATGATCTGCCCGCCGACAGAGGGGAAAGTTTCGGCGATGAAACCTGCCAACCCGTGCGGGCCGCTTTTGAGGGACGCAATCGCGTGATCAACCAGATCCGCAAATTTCTGCGCGCGGTCGGGATCGTCCCTGCGGTAGGCACCGCGGTAATCATCCGCAACATCCACAAGCGCCACCCAATCGGCCTGACCGATCCCGCCGGGCTTGTTGAACTTGTAGGCCGAGACCGCAACCGCGTCATTGGTGTTGCCGTGATAGCCGTGATCGGGCGTCACCATGCCTTTTGCACCGGTATGCGTGCGCGCCAGCCGCAAGGCCAGTTCGTTGGCCTCGGAACCCGAATTCACAAAATAGCAGACTTCGAGAGAGTCGGGCAATTTCGAGAGTATCTTGTCGGCAAAGGCGGTCTGGGCAGGGTGCAGATAGCGGGTGTTGGTGTTCACACGGGCCAGTTGGTCTGCTGCTACTGCCAGAAGACGCGGATGCGCGTGGCCGACGTGGGGGACGTTGTTGTAGGCATCCAGATAGGGGCGGCCCCATTCGTCAAACAGATGATGTTTCCAGCCGCGCACAACCATGATTGGATCGCGATAGGTCAGGGTCAGGTTGCCGCCAAAGCGGGCTTTGCGCTGGTTCAGCACCTGCGCCTTTGGGGTCGGATGATAGTGTACCTTGTCATCGGGCAGGTTCAGCAGTGCCGCCGGATTGGGGCAGATCGCGCGCCACATGTACATCTCGTCGGGGTCGCCCACGCCGGGCCAGTCGGCCTCGATGCCATCGGTGGTCAGCGCAAGCTGGAAATGCACATGCGGTGCCCAGCCCCCGTTCATACCTGGTGCACCCAAGCGACAGAATTCGGCACCTTTTTCGATCACCTGACCGGGTTTCAGGCGGTCCAGAAATTCGGGATCAAGATGGCCGTAGAGCGTATAAAACGGATCGCCCCGGGGTGTTTCATGGCGCAGAATAATCACGCCGCCGTAATCCAGATGGCCCGCGCGGTATTCGGCGACAAAAACCTCGCCGCGCAGGGGCGCAAACATCGGCGTGGCCGCAGGGGCAAAGGCATCGACGGCCAGATGAACTGTGCGTCTGTCGCTGGCTTTCCATGGTCCATTGCGAAACGCAGGTTCGGCATAGATCAGACGCGGCTCATGATAGTATCCCAGCCAGATGCGGCCCTGATCCTCGAATTCCTCGCCGACACGGGCCGCCTCGGACAGTGGCATATGAAACGGGTTCTGCGGCCAGAGCGATTTTTCGACCGACAATGACCCCATCGGGGCCTGCGCGATGTCCTGACCCATCAACGGCGCGAATGTGCCGCGTTCCTGATCCAGCCATGCCATTACGCGGTCCGCACCTGTCACCACAGGCAATCCGCAGGCGGCGCGCAGGCGGGCATTCAGCAATCCGCCGTGCAGGATGCAGCCTTGTAAAAACCGCCATGCAGGGGCCTGAGATATGGTCACGTAGGGATCATCGGGTGTCGCCACAGCCATCATCGTCGAGTTTACCACACTGACCGCCAGCCGCATGCGCAGCAGGGGCCAGACCATGTCCACCTCATCTGCGGTCAGTGGATAGGCTGCGTGATAGCCCGAAACCAGTGCGGCCAGCGCGGCCTCGGGTGCATCATGGTCAAGCACAATATACGCCGCCGCAATCGCCAGATCACAGACCCGCGCCGTCGTGCACATATCGCCAAGATCAATCAGGCCCGAGACAATGCGCGGTTCGTTCAGCGTGCCGGCGATCAGGATATTGTAATCATTGGCGTCATTGTGGACGGCTTGTCTGGGCAGGTGCGACAGCGCGGGCAGGAGCGCTGTAAAACCTAGCGTTATCCCTTCAACAATCTTGCGGCGCGCAGGGTCGGTGATGCAGGACAGCTGATCCTCGATCCAGTCCGCCTGCATAAGGTTCCATTTGAAATCACGCGCCAGACCGTTGTGCTGGAAATCGGACAGCGCTTTTGCCATCCCGCCCAACGCATGGCCGACCGCGTGGATCAGCGCATTGTTTTTCGGATGCGCGTTTGCATAACACTGGCCGGGCAACTGGTTCAGCAGCCAGACAAGACGCATCCGACCGTCTTCGTCAGCGAGGCGCAAAAACGGCTTTTCACTGTTTGCGCGCAAAACGCGCGGACAGGGCAGGTCGGGCTGGCGGTTGGCGATGTGGTCAAACGCCTTGACCTGCATATCCACCAGCCAGTCCTCACACGCGGGGCGCATCACCTTGAGAATAAATCCATCACCCGATGCGGTTTTGGCGAGAAAATTCAGATCGTATTCACCGTCCAGCCGGACAAGATCGGCGGTAATGCCCCAATACTGCGCCAGAACCGTTTGCCAATGGTGTAACTGGTCAACCTTGCCTGAGGGTATGATCATGATCTGCGGATGCTTTCCTGAACTTCCTGCTTGTGATGGCGCTGCGTCTCTGCGCTGTCAAGCGGACGAACCTTGAGGGGCGAGGGGGTTTTGATCGCTTCCCAAGCGGATGGCCTCGCAAGGGGCGTTGCGACGTTTTCCGCTATCTCAATTGCATAGGATTTTCTTTGAAGGCTCCAGTTAGTGTTCGCCCTCCCGGAGACGTTCTGTGGGTTGCAGTGAAGTGGTCACAAATCGACGTCAAATGCCGTCTTAACAGCCCGGCAACTGGTCCATTTCGTGGTAGCCTTTGCCGCGCAGGTTTGTTTAAGTCTTTCAATCACGCGTCGTTTTATGCAGGTTTAACTCAAATTGCTCGATCTCTCATTGTCCCTTATTTTCAAAAAGTTAGGAAAGATCAGATCAAAAGATCGCGCGTGCGATCCGGATCAACTGTAACGTTTCAAACGCGCTGTCCTGCAACGTCACCAGCTCACCATTTACCACGGCGTAGTTATATCCCGGCTCAAGCTCCGGCAACTTGTAGGTGCGGCGCAATTCATTCTGTGTCAGCGCCGCTGTCGGCGCGATGCGCAGACCGGCAGGCAGGTTTTCAACACGCGCCATATCGTTAATCCGCAGCAGCGAGGTATAATCCTCGTCGGTCAGCAACACCGGCTGGCCATCAATCAGCGCATAGCGTTTACCGGAAGGCGTCGGACGCAACCCGTAAAGCGATGCAATCTGGTCTGAACTCAGCAGTAGGTTTCCATCGTCGAGCACGATGTCCCGATCCAGATATTCCTGACGCCGATCCAGATAGATTTCGTCAAGCCGGTCGTCGTCGTATCCCACCCACTCGTCATAGGTGACACCCTTTTTGGCAAGACCGGGGGGGACGCAGGGCGGGTGTTTCTTGGCCAGACCCGGTGGGCAGTTGCGATAGGTAAGTATTTGATCATCGGGCACATCCGAGAAAATGACATCCGAACCCAAAAGCGCAAGCGGAACGGCCCCCAGCAGCACGCTCATATCGCGACCCTGAGGTGCGCGTATCGTCAGGGTTTCGTTAGAAATGCGTGTCCGGTCATCTTTCGAGCGCTTAACCTTAACTTTGGCCTTCTGTTGCTTATCGGCTTTTTTGTCGTTCTTTGCGTGCTTGGGTTTTTTCTGCTTCGCTTTCTTGGCCTTCTTTTGGCCCTTGTCTTTGTCATTCTTGATTTTGACGATGTGATTGTCCGAGGCTTGAGCGCCAAGGGCGGATGGCACGGTCAGCGCGGAAATCGCTGAGCTGGAAAATGCCACGCGCGCCTCCAGGGCGGGTGCTGTTGCACAGGCAAGGACTGTCGCAAAAGCGAGGGGGGTGTATCTCATTGTCGTACCTCCATATCAAGTGATGGATCAGGCATGGTGCACTGACCCTCTCATCGTTGACATGTCGGGGTGAACATTGCGTTGTTCCATGTCTTGGTAGCGAACAACTGGGGGTTCAATTCGGTTCCATCAGATCTCAAGCCCATTCATGATAAGATGTAAACGCCATTCAGAAATGTCACTGGTTGCGCAAAGCAGAAGTGTCACCAAGGGCGCTGACGGTAGCAAGGCTTAGCAGCCCGGAGACCTCATATATCGTAGGGTTGGTAAGCCTTGCGGGGTTAGTCTTCGATGATCTCAATACGCCATGATGCGCCGGGGGTGATTGCCGCTTCTTCGTCATCGCCGATGCGTTTGTCAGTTGTCAGGTCTTCGATCAGTTTGAGGCCCAGCACAAACGATTGCACCGGGTCGATACCGTAGACCTTCTTGTCCTTCATGAAGCCTTCCACTGAAACAACAGAATAGTAATCCTCAACACCGCCTTGGCTGCCGTCGGTCGAAATTGTCGCCTCGACGCCGTTGTCAGATACTACGCGCAGTTTGATTTGCTTCATCTCGTTGCCTCTTTGCCTTTGACCCCGAAGGTCGACCTTGCCGCTTGCCGTTTGGTCTATAGCCCATCTTCTCAGAATTTGTCCTTACTGGATATTTTGGCGGGGCCTTATCTTGCATGTCTTTTATATGTTCGAGCACGGCACCAAGGCGCTTGTTGTCGGTGATGGCGGCATGAGTGACCCGTTGGTCCATGTCGAAGATCTTGTAGGGCAGGGATCGGCCTTTTGAACGCACCTCAAACCGGCCATCCACGAAGGCATAGGTATCTACGTATTTGCCCACAAGGCCGCGCGTCACATCGCTTTCTTCGAGCATGATCCGCTTGCGGTCATAGGAAAACGTCAGCTGCTTGCCGACGTACCTGTTCTCGCGCCAGCACAGCACTTCATCGAGCCGATCCGGCTCGACATTGAGCGCGCGGTGCAGGTTGTCAGGCTTGGCCGGTGCTTTGGCAAACTGCGCGTTGTAGCGTTCTTTAAAGCCTTGCAAGTAAGCGTTCCCAGCTTCCATGTCAGAGATGCCTGCCAGCCGTAGTTCCTTCACCAGCCGATCTTGCAAGGTCCGGTTGGCACGCTCGACGCGACCCTTGGCCTGGCTGCTGTTGGCGCACAAAATCTCGACGTTCAACTGATTCAAGGCACGCCCAAACTGGGTCATACCCGCACCAGCTTTGGCGTCTTCCTTGGCCACGCGAAACACTGTGTGTTTGTCGCTGTAGAACGCGACGGGACGACCATGTGTGAGGAGATAGCTTTCCAGTGCTTCGAAGTAGCTGAACGTGCTCTCGGACTTCACAAACCGAAGTTCCATCAAGGTGCTGGTTGCATCGTCGATAAAGACGAGCAGGGTGCACGGACCCGCGCGATCTTCGAACCACCTGTGATCTGAGCCATCAATCTGGATCAACTCACCAACGCATTCCCGGCGCAATCTGGGCTGATGAAACGTCCGCCGCTGTTTACGTGACAACCAAATGCCATCTTCCTGCATCCATTTGCGCAGTGTCTCCCGCGACACCTTGAAGCCGTGGTGTTCGGCCAGCATCTCCGCCGCCAATGTCGGCCCGAAATCCGCGTAGCTTTCTTTGACCAAAGACAGCGCATAGTCGCGCTTGGCTCTGTGAATCTGGTTGTTCGGAGTACGCCCGCGTGACCTGTGCCGGATCGCTGCTGCGCCAGCCTGACGGTATCGCTTCAGCAATCTGAAAATCTGCCGACGCGTCAAATCCAACATGTTCGCCGCGTTGTCGACGCTCAGCCGGCCATCATCAACCTGCGCCAAAACTTCCACACGGTTCAACTCGCGCTCGCTCATCATCACCCATCCCATGCACAATCTCCCTCAAACGTTTTTGAGGACATAGTGACACTTCTGCTTTGCTCTGGGGTGACATTATCGCTTTGCGGCTACATAAGAATTACCCATAATCAGTATTATGTAATTATTAGAGGGATTACCAAAATGAAACTTCAAGCTGATCAATGAACTATAATACAATAAATCATGATCTTAGTGACCTAACCTAACGCATACCCTGCGCCACGTATTGTGCGGATCAGGTCGTCACCCCCATGTCTGGTCAGCGCTTTGCGCAACCGTGCGATGTGAACGTCGACTGTACGCGTGTCGACGTAAATGTCGCGGCCCCAGACGTGGTCGAGCAATTGATCGCGACTGTAGACACGGCCCGGTTTTTCCAGCAGCGTGACCAACAAGCGGTACTCGGTTGGTCCCAGTTTCACATCATGCTCCCCGCGCCGCACAAGATGGCGTTCGGGGTCCAGCGTGATGTCGGCAAATGTCAGTGCCGCACCCGCAGCAGATGGTCGCGAGCGGCGCAGTTGTGTGCGAGCGCGTGCCATCAACTCTTTGATTGCATAGGGTTTTATAACGTAGTCATCGGCGCCGGTTTCCAATCCGCGCACGGCGTCGACTTCTTCTGATCTGGCTGACAACATGATGATTGGAATGTCGCGGGTCTCATCGCGGGTCTTGATCTGGCGGCAAACCTCGATGCCGCTCATCAAAGGCATCATCCAGTCGAGAATGATCAGATCCGGTTTGGCTTCGGCCACGAGCAACATCGCTTCCTCGCCGTTTTCCGCGCGTCTCACGGCATATCCTTCGGCCTCGAGATTATAGGCCAAGACCTCGCGCTGCGCCGGTTCATCTTCTACCACAAGGACTTGAGGTTGCGTGAAGGACATCTTCTAAGCCTTTGGAACCATTGAAGTGTCGTCTGCCTTTGGCCGCGCTTCTTCGGGGTGTTGGCCGGTGACCAGATAGACCACCTGTTCGGCAATCGAGGTCACAAGATCCCCCATACGTTCGGTATTTTTCGCAATGAAATGCAGGTGCATGCAGGCCGTGATGTTGCGTGGGTCTTCCATCATGAAGGTCAGGAATTCGCGGAACAATGCATTATACATCTGGTCCACGTCTTCATCACGGGCAATCACATCCATCGCCAGCGCTGCATCGCGCCCGATATAGGCATCAAGCGCGTCTTTCAACATGCCCTCTACCGTGCGCGCCATGCGGCGGATAGAACCGGCACTATCATTCACGGGGGCAATTTGCGACAGAACGCCGGTGCGCTTGGCCATGTTTTTTGCATAGTCTCCAATACGTTCGAGGCTTGCGCTAATCTTGATTACGCTCAGGATCAGGCGCAGATCAATTGCGGTGGGCGCACGCAGGGCAATCACACGGGCGGCACGCTCATTGATCAGGTCTTCCAGCGCGTCGATGGCCTTGTCGCCTGCCCGCACCTGTTCAGCCAGTTCTTCGTCGCGTGTGTCCAGCGACTGTGCGGCGAGTTTTATGGCGTCTTCGACCATGCCACCCATTTTCATGATCTGGGCCTGAACCCCCTCTAGATCACGGTCGAAAGCCGATGCAATATGTTGATCTGACATGATATTATCCAATCCGGCCGGTGATGTAGGATTCTGTGCGCGGGTCTTCGGGCGAGGTAAAGATTTTATCGGTTTCGCAAAATTCCACGAGGTTGCCAAGGTGGAAGAACGCGGTTTTCTGACTGACCCGTGCGGCTTGCTGCATGGAATGTGTGACGATCACCACGGAATAGCTCTGGCGTAATTCGTCAATCAATTCCTCGACTTGCGCGGTGGCGATGGGGTCGAGTGCGGAACATGGCTCATCCATAAGCAGCACTTCGGGTTCGGTGGCGACAGCGCGCGCAATACACAGGCGTTGCTGTTGGCCACCTGACAGGCCCGTACCCGGCGCCTGCAGTCGGTCCTTGACCTCGTTCCAGATTGCGGCACGTTTCAAAGCACGTTCAACAATGTCGTCCAACTCGCTCTTATTGCGGGATAAACCATGGATGCGGGGGCCGTAGGCCACGTTGTCATAGATGGATTTCGGAAACGGGTTCGGCTTTTGAAACACCATGCCGACCTTGGCACGCAGCTGTACCGGATCAACCGAACGGTCATAGATGTCTTCGCCGTCAATCAGGATGTCGCCGGTCACGCGGCATACATCAATTGTGTCGTTCATCCTGTTGATACAACGTAAGAAAGTGGATTTACCACAGCCGGACGGGCCGATGAACGCGGTCACGGTTTTGTCTTCGATATCGACGTTCACGTCCTTGATGGCGTGGTTGTCGCCATAATAGACCTGCACATTGCGGGCCGCGATTTTGACGGTATTTGTGCTCACGTCATTCTCCGAAATTAAGGTATCTTTCATGTCTATGTCCTACATCTACCAGCGTCGCTCAAAGCGGCGGCGCAGCATCACAGCGATTGCGTTCATCGTGACAAGGAAGACGAGCAAGATGATGATACCGCCCCATGCGCGCTCGTAAAAGGCGGGATCGGCGCGTTTGGCCCATTCGTAGATTTGTGCCGGCATCGCCGAATTCGGGTCAAGCAGGCCGGATGATATACTGTCAGGCGCGTTCGAGGCGATGAAACCCACCATACCGATCAGCAGCAGCGGTGCGGTTTCACCCAACGCCTGCGCCAGACCGATGATGGTGCCTGTGAGGATACCGGGTGCGGCAAGCGGCAGGACGTGGTGGAACACAGATTGCATTTTTGACGCCCCTACCCCCAAGGCCGCATCGCGGATCGACGGGGGTACGGATTTCAACGAGGCGCGGGTCGAGATGATGATCGTCGGCAAGGTCATCAGGGTCAGCACCAGCCCCCCGACCAGAGGTGCGGAGTTGGGCAGGTGCATATAGTTGATGAACACGGCAAGGCCGAGGATACCGAACACAATCGACGGCACGGCGGCAAGGTTCGAAATATTGACCTCGATCACGTCGGTGATCCAGTTTTTCGGGGCAAATTCCTCGAGATAGATCGACGCGGCAACCCCGATCGGCAGCGCCAGCACCAGCACCACCAGCATCATGAACAGCGAGCCGATCATCGACACGCCCATGCCAGCGGCCTCGGGTCGCGCGTCAGACGCATCGGCACCAGTGATGAAGGCAAGATTGAACTGTTTTTGCAGCGCCCCGTCGGCGACCAGCCCGTCTACCAGATCAAGCTGGGCCACATTGATATTCTTGTCATTGGAGATGCTGTCGCGGGTCACGCGGCCTTTGAGGTATCCATCGACACGGCTGTTGGTGAGGAACTTGAAATCGACCACTTCGCCGATCATCTGCGGATTGGCCAGAACATAATCGCGCAGGGTGGCAGCGGCGTCTTTTGACAGGATATCGGCCATCGCCTTGGGCTTCAGTGTGGTTTCAATGCCTGCCTGTGCGACCTTGGCCTCAAGTGCGGCGTTCATCAACGGCGCATAGCCAAAGGTTGAGACCTTTTTGATATCCTCAAGGTTGCGGTTGCCGTTCTTGTCCAGTTTGTCAGCGCTTAATTCCACCGGAAGCGTCACAAATGTCTGTTGAAACGCACCTGTGCCACGACCAATGATCGTCACCAGCAAGATCACCAGCATCAGCAGACCCATGGCGATGGCAGCCATGCCGTACATCTTGAACCGCGTTTCGGCCCGGTTGCGTTTTCGGGTGCGCGCGTCCTGCACCAGCAGGGATTTTGTCGGATGTGTCATGTCGCTCATTCGTACTGCTCCCGGTATCTGCGCACGATATAAAGGGCGATAACGTTCAACCCCAGGGTCAGGACAAACAGCGTCAGACCCAGCGCAAAGGCCACCAGTGTTTCGGGGCTGGCAAAATCAGTGTCGCCGGTAAGCTGGCTCACGATGCGGGTGGTGATCGTGGTCATCGCCTCGAGGGGGTTGGCGGATATACGGGCAATCGCCCCTGCCCCCAGAACCACGATCATGGTCTCGCCAATCGCGCGGGAGGCGGCGAGCAAAATGGCACCGACGATACCGGGCAAGGCGGCGGGCAGCACAACCTGACGGACGGTCTCGGAATGGGTTGCACCAAGGCCGAAAGAGCCATCGCGCAACGATTGCGGGACCGCGTTGATAATGTCGTCGGACAACGACGACACAAACGGGATCAGCATAATGCCCATGACCAGCCCGGCCGTCAGCACCGAGGTGGCACCGGACATCCAGTCGACACCCAGCAGGCCCGCGTCGCCGCGCCCGAAGATGCGCACCAATGCGGGACCAACCGTCAACAGCGCGAAAAGACCGTACACGATTGTCGGGATACCAGCGAGAATTTCCAGCAGCGGTTTGGCAAAGGCGCGCACCTTGCTGTTGGCATATTCGCTAAGGTAAATCGCAGCAAACAAGCCGATGGGTACGGCGACCAAAAGTGCGATGATCGAGATATAAAGCGTGCCCCACAACAGCGGCAGGATCGACAACTCGCTGTTGCCGCGAAAATTGGGTGCCCATTTCGGACCCAGAAAAAAGTCTTTCCAGTCATGCAGGCGGAAGAAATTAATCGATTCGAACAGCATCGAGAACACGATTCCCACAGTGGTCAGGATCGCCAGCGATGCGGCCACAACCAGCAGCACCATGATGCCCCGCTCGACCACGTTACGGGCGCGAAATGCGGGGTCCGCAGCGCGCAGGGCAAGCCCCACACCAAGGACCGCCAGCACCAACACAGTGCCAACCATCCAGAGCCGTCCTTGAGATGACAGAGCACGGGATTTCTGGGCGGCGGCGAGGATATAGGGTTCCACCTCTGACCCCAGCGCCACACCGACATTGCCAAGCGTGGCCCGCAGGGTTGAGGGATCATTCGCCATCGCGGTTATTTCCGCAGCATTCAGCGCGCCTTGCGCCACGGCGACATCCAGACCGTCGGCAACCCGGCCGACATCGGACAGGATCAGGTTTTGCGTGCCGGACGTTGTCGCTTCACCCACCGGGATCAGCGGCAGCACCGCGTTTTGCACGACCATAGGCTGTGCCAGAAGCCAGATCACCATGACACCAAGCGCGGGTACAGCGGCAAACATCGCCGCCGTCATGCCGTAATAATTCGGGAGAGAGTGCAGGTTGCGCGCATCGCCGCCCGCGCGCGACATAGCCCGGTTGCGGGTCGCGATATAGCCCAAGAGGGCGAGCGCCAAAACGGCCAGTGTCAGTGCAAGAGCTGTTGGCAGGCCTAGAAATGTGGCTGTCATGGTCTTTGTCTTCCGCCCCGGTATATTCAGATCACCTAGCAAAGCGACCTTTCAGCAGCAAGGGCCGCACATGTCATGCGGCCCCTGGGAATGTTCAGAAAGGCAAAGGCTCAGGAGCCGCCAGCCATCACGGTTTCGTCCGCAACCACGGCTTGCGTCTCGGCCAGTGCCGGATCGGACACCAGACCGTATTCAGCCAGGGGGCCATCGGGGCCAGCGATTTCATCCGCGACAAAGAATTCTGCAAATTCTTTCAGGCCGGGAATCACGCCGATGTGCGCTTTCTTGACGTAGAAGAACAACGGGCGCGACACGGGGTATTCGCCGGTCGAGATGCTCTCGGTGGACGGAACCACACCTGACATGGTTGCAACCTGCAATTTGTCGGTGTTGTTCTCGTAGAAGGCCAGACCGAACACGCCGATTCCGTCTTTGTTGCTCTCGATGCGGGCCAGTGTTTCGGTGTAGTCGCCGTCGATATCGACCGATTTGCCATCGGTGCGGATCGCCATGCACTTGCCCTCTGCAGTATCTTCGTCGACGCCGCTGTCAAGCATCGCCTGAAGGAAACCGCCCTCTTCACAGCCAGCAAGGATCACTTTTTCCTCGAACACTTCACGGGTGCCGTGCTTGGTGCCGGGAATGAATGCCTGAATGGGCTGAGCCGGGAAATCGGGGTTCACCTGATCCCATGTGGTAAAGGTATTTGGGACCAAGGCACCGTCGATAAAATGCTCGGCGGCAAGGGCTTTGTACCAGTCTTGCGGGGTGTACGCGAAAGAGGCTCCCGCGATATCGGATGCAAAGACAATGCCGTCATAGCCGATCTGGACTTCGATGATGTCGGTCACACCGTTGGCGGCACAAACTTCAATCTCGCCTGATTTGATCTGGCGCGAGGAGTTTGCGATGTCGATGGTGTTTTCGCCCACCCCTTCACAGAACCGCTTGAGGCCCGCAGAGGAGCCGCCGGATTCAACAACCGGTGTCGGGAAATCAAAGTTTTCGCCAAACGCCTCGGCAACGATGGAGGCATAGGGCAGCACGGTTGAAGAACCGGCAACCTGCACCTGATCGCGTGCATGGGCGACCGTGGCGGATGCGGCGGCAATGGCCAACGCGGATGTTGTGATTTTTACGAGTGACATGATGTCTCCTGTCAGCAGTCTTTTCAATCACCCCCATGGTGATCTTGCGGCCCGTTTAGGGGCCTCGTGCTATGCTTTTGTGACAAGTTCGTTACAGTTTTATGACAGCGGGTTGTTTTGCCGGAATTAGCTGTGGATAACCTGCATCTACACAACATCTAGCGGTAAAATGACCGTAAATTGCGCGCCCTGCCCCAGAACACTGGTGATTTTAAGCCGTCCGCGGTGTCTGTTCAGGATATGTTTCACAATTGCCAGGCCCAGCCCCGTGCCGCCCAATGCACGGCTGCGGTGGCTGTCGGCGCGGTAGAACCGCTCTGTCAGGCGGGGGATATGCACGGCATCGATCCCGGGGCCATGATCGGCTATTGTTACGCGAATGGCGGGCATGCGAAGGGCCGGATCATTCGGGTTGATCGTGGCGCTGATATCGACTGTTTTGTCCGCGCCGCCGTATTTGATCGCGTTTTCAACAAGGTTGGTGAATACCTGCAATAACTGGTCGGCATCGCCGCGTATTGTCAGCGGTTCCGTTCCCAGATCGGGTGCCAGCGTCACATCGTTGTCCACGGCAAGCGGGTTCAGATTGCGCATCGTGCTCTGCAAGACATCTGCCAGATTGATCCGCAGTGTGGGCCGCACCCGTTCTTCGGCCTCGACACGGCTGAGCGACAACAGATCACCGACCAGACGATTCATCCGTTCGGCCTCGCCCATCATGATCCCCAGAAACCTCGCGCGCGCGGGTGCATCATCGCGTGCAGGGCCGTTCAGGGTTTCGATGAACCCCATCAGGGCGGTCAGGGGCGTGCGCAATTCATGGCTGACATTGGCCACAAAATCGCGGCGCATCTCGCCCGCTTGGGTCAGGTGAGTGACATCCTGAAAGCTCAGGATCACGGTGCCGGTGTCGCCCATCGCAGCGAGCGAGACATCATAGGTTGTGCTGCTGCCCGCATCACCTGCGAGAAACGTCGCGGTGCGGGCGGTGGCATCAATCAGTGTTTGCTCGACCGCCTCGACGAGTTGCGGCTGGCGCAGCACGGTGATGAAATGCCGCCCGGCAGCGCCCGCACCGATCAGGTTTTGCGCAGCGCTATTAAGGGCGATGATCCGGTCGGATTTGTCGATGGCCAGCGTTGGCAGCGGCAAGGCGGCCAGCACATCGGACAGGGGCTGTGGCGCTGACATCACCTAAAGCGGCTTGAGGTCGCGGCTGAACCGCGCGGCGTTTTGCGCGTAATGCAGCGCGCTGGCGGTCAGCGCCTGAATGGCCGTGTCATCGAGTTGCCGCACCACTTTGCCGGGCGCGCCCATCACCAGCGACCCGTCGGGAATGATCTTGTTTTCTGTAATAAGCGCCCCTGCCCCGATCAGGCAATTCTTGCCGATCTTGGCCCCGTTCAGCACTGTGGCCCCCATGCCGATCAGGGAATTATCCCCGACGGTGCAGCCGTGCAGCATGGCTTTATGGCCGATCGTGCAATTCACTCCGATCACCAGCGGAAAGCCGATATCGGTGTGGAACACACAGTTTTCCTGCACATTGCTGCCCGCGCCCACATGGATGACCTCGTTATCACCGCGCAGGGTCGAGCCGAACCAGACGGATGTGCCCGCCTCAAGCACGACATTGCCGATCACATTGGCGTCGGGTGCCACCCATGCGTCCGTGTCGATTGTCGGGGTTTTGTCGCCCAAGGCATAGACGGTCATGATAGATCCTCGAATTCGGATTGCAGTTTGCGCACGTGATCCAGCAGTTTTGGTTGTTGCGAGCGGCGAAAGCGTTCGGCGGTGATGATCGCCTCGAGCCGTTTTTGCGTCTCGACCAGATCGTCGTTGACCAGCACATAATCGTAGCCGTCCCAATGGCTGATCTCGTCCCAGCATTCCGACATCCGCAGGGCAATCGTATCGGCGCTGTCCTGACCGCGCGACACCAGACGGCGGCGGAGTTCCGAAATGGAGGGGGGCAGGATAAAGATCGAGAGCACATGCTGTTTCAGCGTTGAGTTGCTGATCTGTTGCGCGCCTTGCCAATCGACGTCGAACAATACATCGCGGCCGTTGTCGATGGCTTTTTGCACCGGCGCGCGAGGTGATCCGTAGTAATTGCCGAACACGCGGGCATGTTCCAGCATGTCACCCTTGTTGACGGAGGTGCGGAAATTTTCCTGTGTGGTGAAATAATAATCGCGGGCCTCAACCTCGCCTAGACGCGGTGCGCGGGTGGTTGAGGACACGGAGAATTGCAGCGAGCCGTCCCAGTCTCGCAGTTTGCGGGCCAGCGTGGATTTACCAGCCCCCGAGGGCGAGCTGAGGATGATCAGCAGTCCAAGGCGGTCGCTCATGTCTTACTCCACATTCTGCACCTGTTCGCGCATCTGGTCGATCACCGCCTTGAGCGACAGACCAACGGTTGTCAGCGCCGTATTTTGCGCCTTTGAGCACAGTGTGTTGGCCTCGCGGTTAAATTCCTGCATCAAAAAGTCGAGCTTGCGACCCACGCCGCCGCCTTGCCCCAGCAGGTCGCGCGCGGCAGTGACATGGGCACCAAGGCGGTCGATCTCTTCGGTGATGTCGGATTTCACAGCAATAAGGGCCAGTTCCTGCGTCAGGCGGGCCTCGTCGATGTTATCGGTGTTTTCCAGCACGCGGGCAAGGTTGCGGCGCAGGGTGGCGGCCATCTCGTCCTTGCGGGTCTCTGCCAAAGTTGTGGCTTGCGCGGTCAGCTCTGCAATCTGGCTCAACTGGGCGTCAAGCACCTGTGCCAGTGCAGCACCTTCGGCCTGCCGCATGGCATCGAAATCAGCAAGGATGCCATCAAAATCCGCCAGCAAAGTTGCACATAGCGCGGCTGTGTCTTGGTCTTGCGGTGCCTGTTCCAGCACACCGCGCATTGTGACAATATCGGTGGCCTTGGACGGGGCGAGCGACACGCCCGCATCCATCGCCTGTTGTTCGATATTGTGCAATGCGGTCAGCACCGATGCAAGTTGACCTGCGTTGACGCTCAGCGCTGTGCCACCGTCCTCCCGGATCAGGCGCAGGTTGCAGGTGATGTTGCCGCGCTGCGCCACTGACCCCAGCTTTTTGCGCAGACCCGCCTCAAGCCCCTCGACCCAATCGGGCACCCGCAAACGCAGATCAAGCCCCTTGCCATTGACCGAGCGGACCTCCCATCCCCAGCTGAAGGGGGCGTCCGCACCGCTGGCAGAGGCGAAACCTGTCATTGACCTGATCATGAAGCGGCACCCTTTTTGTCTGACCTGCCCCTGTGCAATAGGGCGAAACCGGCGGCGGGATCAAGTCCGGCAAGACAATGCTGCGTTCATTAACCGGTTAACCAGCCGTCCAGATAGCGCACCAATTGTCTAAAAGGCGCGCTATTAAGACATTGGTAAGGATTGCAGCCCAAACGCTGTGACCTTGCTGAAAAGTTAGTAAAGGTAAGGTGAACGCTGATGGACAAGTCCAACCGAAGCGCGCAAAATGTTGTAGCCATGTCAAAGTATCAACCCGACACCAGTTTCAGCGTGATCTCGCAGGTCGAGGCCTATTGGGAGGCGTTGCGCGGCGCGCATCTGTTGCCCAAACGCGCACAGATCGACCCGCGCGGCATCGAGGCGGCGCTGGAACATGCGTTTATTCTGGAACGCATCGCGCCGGGTATCGCACGGATGCGGGTGGCGGGCGGTCATCTGAGCGATCTGATGGGCATGGAAGTGCGCGGCATGCCCCTGACCTCGCTGTTTTCGCCAAACGCGCGGCGCCAGATTGCCGATACCCTCGAGGATGTGTTCCAGACCCCTGCGACCGCGATGCTGCACCTGACCTCGCCGGGCGGTGGCGGGCGTGCAAAGCTGGATGCGCGGATGGTCCTGCTGCCGCTGGAAAGCGATCTGGGCGATGTCAGCCGCGCGCTTGGCTGTCTGGTCAGTCATGGGGAGTTGGGCGTGGCCCCGCGGCGTTTTGACGTCGACAAGCTGATTGTGCGTACGATTGTGCCGGGGGAAAAGGTCAACGGTCCGGTGCACACGCCGGTGCGGCCTGCGGTGGCACCGGGGTTCAACGCGCCGACAGTCCCGTTCAAAGGTAAGAACGGCAAGTCCCGCCCGCATTATCTGAGGCTGGTCAAGTCAGACGACTAAAGCACTTCTCGAAATACATGAAATACGGATCATCACCTAACGCGTTGAAATCTTTGATTTCAGGCAGCGTTAGGTGATTCAGGGTTTTTCGAAAGTGCTATAGCGCCAAAATTTATCAGCAAGTCAGGTATTACGCATGATAACGCCGCTGGGCAGGATTCCAGCGGCGTTGTTGTTCGGTCTGGCTCGGCGCGGGCGCATCCCCCACGCGCATTTTATCCCGCCGCTTGTGCCAGTTGCGCATCGCGGCGCGCTGACAGTTCTTCGGCCACCAGAAATGCCAGTTCAAGCGACTGGCTGGCGTTCAGGCGCGGATCGCAGGCGGTGTGATAGCGGTCCGACAGATCCTCGTCACTGACCGCGCGCACCCCGCCGGTACATTCGGTCACGTCCTGACCTGTCATCTCGAAATGCACACCACCCGGAACGGTGCCCTCGGCGGCATGGATGCCAAAGAATTCGCGCACTTCGCGCAGGACTGACTCGAAGGGACGTGTTTTATAGCCGCTGGAGGATTTGATCGTGTTGCCGTGCATCGCATCGCAGGTCCAGACGACATTGGCACCCTCGGCCTCGACTGCCTTGATCAGTTTTGGCAGATGATCGCCGACTTTGCCCGCACCAAAGCGTGCAATCAACGTCAGACGCCCCGCTTCATTGTCGGGGTTCAGCGTTGCCATCAGTTTTTTCAAATCGTCGACTTCCATGGACGGGCCGCATTTCAGACCAATCGGGTTTTGCACACCGCGCGCAAATTCGACATGCGCACCGTCGGGCTGGCGCGTGCGGTCCCCGATCCAGAGCATGTGACCGGATCCTGCCAGCCACTTGCCGGAGGTGGAATCAACCCGTGTCAACGCCTGCTCATATTCCAGCAACAGCGATTCATGGCTGGTGTAGAATTCGACGGTCGAGAATTCATGCGTGGTGCTGGAATCAATGCCCGCCGCCTTCATGAAATCCAGCGTGTCCTGAATGCGCGTGGCAATTTCGCGGTATTTCGCGGCATCGTCGGCATCGGTAAAGCCAAGCGTCCAGGCATGGACCTGGCTCATATCGGCAAAACCACCCGTTGAAAACGCGCGCAACAGGTTCAGGGTCGCGGCGGATTGGGTATAGGCCTGCAACATCTTGGACGGGTCCGGGATGCGCGCCTCGGGCGTGAATTCCAGACTGTTGATGATGTCGCCACGGTAGCTTGGCAGTTCGACACCGCCCACGGTTTCCATGTTCGCACTGCGCGGCTTGGCAAACTGTCCCGCCATGCGGCCCAGTTTCACCACAGGCACCTTGGCACCGTAGGTCAGGACCATCGCCATTTGCAGCATGACCTTGAAGGTATCGCGGATCGCATCCGAGCTGAACTGCTCGAAGCTTTCGGCGCAATCGCCGCCCTGCAACAAAAACGCATCACCACGGCTGACCGCACCAAGATGTTTTTTCAGCTTGCGCGCCTCGCCTGCGAATACCAGAACCGGATAACGCGCCAATTGTGCCTCAACCGCCTTCAATGCCGCCTGATCCGGATAATCCGGCATTTGGATACGGGGTTTATCGCGCCAGCTTGCGGTGCTCCACTTGGTCATTTGGTTGTCTCCTCGGTCATGCGCGCCAATGTGAGCGCTATCTTGAACCGTTCCTATACAAAAACCACTTAGAAGTGACCAGAACCGAAATTCGCCCCCTTGACCATTGCAGACCCCCATGAGCAAGGTTTGCGGCAGGTCGTGTCGCGAATGGCGCATGGTAGACCTGATCATACAGAGAAAGACGCCGCGATGTCCGAGCCGCGCCCCGCCACACGTATCCCGCCCGCAGCCGACAAGCCGCGCCGGTTTGTGTTCGTTTTGCTCGACAACTTTACCCTGCTCAGTTTCGCCTCGGCTGTTGAGTGTCTGCGCATTGCCAACCGCATGGCTGCGCGCACGGCCTATAGCTGGCGGATCATTGGCGAGGGTGGCGACACCATGCCTTGCTCTGCCGGAGCGATCTTTGCGCTGGATGGCGATCTGGACGAGCTGTCTCGGGACGATACCGTGTTGGTTTGCGGCGGCATTGATGTGCAGGCCGCGACCACCAAAAAGCTGCTGGGCTGGTTGCGCCGCGAAGCCCGCAAAGGGCTGATGGTGGGCGGATTGTGTACTTCTGCCTTCACTTTGGCCAAGGCCGGATTGCTTGATGGTAAAAAGGCGACAATCCACTGGGAAAACCAGGACAGCTTTTCCGAGGAATTTCCGGAGGTGAAACTGACCAAGTCGGTGTTTGTCGTGGATGGCAACCGGTTGACCACGGCGGGTGGCACATCGTCGATTGACCTGATGCTCAAACTGATTGCCGATGATCTGGGCGAAGATACCGCCAATGCGGTGGCTGACCAGTTGATCTATTCCTCGATCCGCACCGATCAGGATACCCAGCGACTGTCGGTGCCGACCCGCATCGGCGTGCGGCATCCGAAGCTTAGCCAGGTCATTCAGATGATGGAAAGCAACATCGAAGAACCGATCAGCCCCTCGGTGCTGGCGCGCGATGTCGGCATGTCGACGCGGCAGCTGGAGCGGTTGTTCCGGCGCTACCTGAACCGTAGCCCCAAACGCTATTATATGGAACTGCGCCTGCAAAAAGCGCGCAACCTGTTGATGCAGACCGATATGTCGGTGATCAACGTGGCGCTTGCCTGCGGCTTTGCCTCGCCCTCGCATTTCTCGAAATGCTACCGGGCGCATTATGACACTACGCCCTACCGCGAGCGTGGTTCGCATGCGGCGCGGTTGTCGATCTAGACACTATTGTTCTGGAACGATCCGGTAGACTGCGCCCTGCCCGACCGAGATGAACCAGATGGTGCCGTCCGGCCCCTCGACAATATCGCGCACGCGCTGGGTTTCATCGGTCTTGATCTGTTCGACTTCCTTGAGCGGATCACCCGACATCCGCGCGATATAGTCGAACTTGAGCGATCCGACAAAGATGTCGCCCGCCCATTCCGCAAAAACATCACCGGAATAGACCATCAACCCCGAAGGTGCGATGGAGGGATCCCAGTAGAGTGCAGGCTGCTGCATGCCGTCTTTGGCGGTGCCCTCGCCAATCTTGGCCCCTGAATAATGCCGCCCGTACGAAATCACAGGCCAGCCGTAATTGGCACCCTTGGCGATCAGATTGATCTCGTCACCGCCTTGCGCACCATGCTCTGACACCCACAGACGGTTTTGGGGGTCAATCGCTGCACCCTGCGGGTTGCGGTGGCCGTATGACCAGATTTCGGGTTGAATGCCCTCCTGCCCGACAAAAGGGTTGTCTTGCGGCACAGATCCGTCGCGGTTCACACGGATGATGGTGCCATTGTGGCGCGAGTTGTCCTGGGCCGCAGGGCGGTCGCCACGCTCGCCAATGGTCACGAAAAGCGTGCCATCAGCCGCCTCGACCACGCGCGATCCGAAATGCCGCCCGCCGCTGCTGCCCGCTGCCATCTCGAACAATTCGGTCAGGTTTTCCAGTTGCGTGCCATCGTCCGACAAGCGTGCGCTGGCCAGAGCCGTGCCGCTGCCGCCACGGGGTTGCGGTTTGGCATAGGTCAGAAACAACACCCGCGATTGTGCAAAATCGCGCGCCAGTGTCAGGTCGAGCAATCCACCCTGCCCATCGGTTGAAACCTCGGGGACGCCCGCCACCTCGATTTGGGTGCCGTCCCGCAGATGCAGCAGTTGCCCGTCCTTTTGCGTGACCAGAACACCGCCATCCGCCAACGGTGCCACAGCCCACGGGTCTGACAATCCTGTCACCACAGGTTCGACACTGAACACGGTTTCCGATTGCGCCGCCAAAGGAAGCGTGAGGGCGGTTACCAGAACTGCAAAGTGAAAGTTTCGCGCAAAAAGCATAATTTTCATCCTGTGGTTGGTCCCGTTTTATCAGATGTAGTCACTGGACCGGAAAATTCCACCAAAGCGCCGCATATGTGGTGTTGGCAATGGATGTAGGCATAGAAATAGCTCTTTTCTTTTAACAATCTACCGCCTAACCTCACGCCCGAACATCATGTTCCAACAAGGGAGATACTCATGAAAAAGATGCTTATGGCCACAACGGCTGCGGCACTGCTGGCGACACCTGTATTTGCAGATGCCCACGCAAAAGAAATCAAACTCGGCATCATCTTTGGGTTTACCGGCCCGATTGAATCGCTGACCGGCCCGATGTCTGCGGGCGCCGAAATGGCGATGAAAGAAGTTACCGACAGCGGTATGCTGCTGGACGGTGCCAAGGTGACATCCGTGCGCGCCGACAGCGGTTGCATCGACAACGGTATGGCCACAGCGGGCGCCGAGCGTCTGATCGCCGAAGGTGTCAGCGGTCTGGTTGGCGCGGATTGTTCCGGCGTGACCGGTGCGGTGTTGCAGAACGTCGCCATTCCGAACGGCATGGTGATGATTTCGCCGTCCGCCACATCCCCCGGTCTGTCCACAATGGAAGACAACGGCTTGTTCTTCCGCACATCGCCATCTGACGCCCGTGAAGGCGAAGTCATGGCGGAAATCCTGCAAGAGCGTGGCGTAAAATCCATTGCGCTGACCTATACCAACAACGATTACGGCAAGGGTCTGGCGGACGCGATTGAAACCTCGTTCAAGGCTGTTGGCGGTGAAGTGACCATCGTGGCCGCACATGAAGACGGCAAAGCGGATTATTCTGCCGAAGTGGGCGCGCTGGCCTCTGCCGGTGGTGATCTGCTGGTTGTTGCGGGCTACCTTGACCAAGGTGGCGCGGGCATCATCAAATCCGCACTTGATGCGGGTGCGTGGGAACAATTCGGTCTGCCCGGCGGCATGATCGGTGAAAACCTGCCCGTCACAATCGGCCCCGACCTGAACGGGTCATACGGTCAGATTGCCGGTTCCGAAGGCCAAGGCATCGACACGCTGGTTGCAATGGCGGGCGACGCATTTGACGCCACATCGCCTTACACACCTGAATCGTACGATGCGGCGGCGCTGTTCCTGCTGGCGATGCAGGCGGCTGAATCAACCGATCCTGCGGTCTACAAGGAAAAAATCCTCGAAGTGGCCAACGCACCGGGCGAGAAAATTTATCCCGGCGAATTGGGCAAAGCGCTTGAGCTGATCAAAGCCGGCACAGACATCGACTATGTTGGTGCGTCTGCGGTTGAATTGATCGGACCGGGCGAATCTGCGGGCACCTACCGCATGATCGAAGTGAAAGACGGCAAGAACGAAACCATCGGTTTCAAGTAAATCTTGACCTGAGAAAGGGTGCAGCCCGCAGTGATGCAGGCTGCACCCTCTTTGTAAAACGACCAAAAGAATGATCGGCCAAAAATGGACCGACACCACGGGGATGGACGCATGAGCCACACAGACGAACACATGATTGTGGTCGAGGATCTGCACAAGCATTTTGGCGGATTTCACGCCGTTGACGGTGCGAGCCTGACGATTGACCGCGGTTCAATCACCGGATTGATCGGACCGAACGGTGCGGGAAAAACCACACTTTTCAACGTGATCGCAGGCGTTCTTAAACCAACTTCGGGCCGTGTTTTCATGGACGGTGAAGATATTACCGGTCTGGCCCCGCATGATCTGTTTCACAAGGGCCTGCTGCGCACCTTCCAGATTGCGCATGAATTTTCATCCATGACCTGTCGCGAGAACCTGATGATGGTGCCCGGCAACCAGTCGGGCGAGACGTTGTGGAATACGTGGTTTGGCACAAAGCGGATCGCCAACGAGGAACGCGCGTTGCGGGCCAAGGCCGATGAGGTGCTTGAGTTTTTGACCGTCGAGCATCTGGCCGAGCAGAAGGCAGGCCAGATTTCGGGCGGGCAGAAAAAGCTGCTGGAGCTTGGCCGTACCATGATGGTCGATGCCAAGATCGTGTTTCTGGACGAGGTCGGCGCGGGTGTGAACCGCACCCTGCTCAACACGATTGGCGACGCGATTATCCGGCTCAATCAGGAACGCGGTTATACCTTTGTCGTCATCGAGCACGACATGGATTTTATCGGCCGCCTGTGTGATCCGGTGATCTGTATGGCCGAGGGTCATGTGCTGGCCGAAGGCACGCTGGCCGAGATCAAGGCCAATGAACAGGTGATCGAGGCCTATCTGGGCACGGGTCTCAAGAACAAAGCGAAAGTCGGCGCATGACATTGCGCGCATTTTTGCTGGGGGCTGTGGCCGCCCTTGCTCTGCCCCATGCTGCATCGGCCTGTGCGCAACTGTCCCAGCACGTCTGGATGTGTGACCGGGGCACCCCGTGGGAGACCGCCGAGTGGGACACCGCCGGCGACGGCACCGCGCGGTTTTTGGGCGAACTGGTGTTGGCGTTTTCCGAAGAATGGCCGGGCTTCGAGATTGGCGACGATATATCGACGCTCGAAGAACGCTTTGAAACCTATGAACAAGCGGTTGCGGATGACGGGCATATCACGCTTGAGACGTTGCTCACCGACCGTGTGACGCTTGGCGATGCGACATCGGTGCGGTCGATCCAGCGCGACGAGATTGAAGTCACGGCGTTTATGAGTGCGGTCATGCTGACCCAGGTGGGCAGCCGCCAGATCATGCTGTACCTTGATGCGCCAGAGACGACCGAGCTTTCCGAGATGGACCAGATGTCACGCGATATTCTGGTTTTGTTGAAAGACAACTGTGCCGATGAAATATCCTGCGCAGATGATTACCAGCGGCCCCAAGCCGGAAATGAGGGAGGCTGAGCATGAGCGATCCGTATAGTGACCGTGGCAACAAAGACTTGTCGGTGGGCAATGCCAAAGGTCAGGGCAGTGTGATGCCGAAATCATCGGGTGCGACATATGCCTCGCCCGGCGGCCCGTTTCTGATCGGCGAGAATATGACCGCCGGATATGGCAACGGTCCCGATATTTTGCACGATTGCACCATTGCGGTGGACCGTGGCGAGATTGCCGTGATTGTCGGCCCCAATGGCGCGGGCAAATCGACAGGCATGAAGGCGGTGTTCGGCATGCTCGACATGCGCAAGGGGCATGTGCGGCTGGACGGTGAGGATATCACCGGGCTGTCACCACAGGCGCGTGTGGCCAAAGGCATGGGGTTCGTGCCGCAGACCTCGAATATCTTCACCTCGATGACGGTCGAAGAGAATTTGGAAATGGGCGCGTTTATTCGCACCGATGATTTTCGCGATACCTTGGCGCAGGTTTATGACCTGTTCCCGATTTTGAAAGACAAACGCTATCAGGCGGCGGGTGAATTATCAGGTGGGCAACGCCAACAGGTCGCCGTGGGCCGCGCGCTGATGACGCAGCCCAAGGTGTTGATGTTGGATGAACCAACTGCGGGTGTGTCGCCGATTGTGATGGATGAATTGTTTGACCGGATCATCGAAGTGGCCCGCACGGGCATCCCGATTTTGATGGTGGAACAGAACGCACGGCAGGCGTTGGAGATTGCCGATAAGGGTTATGTTCTGGTGCAGGGGGCGAACGGGTACACGGGAACGGGCAAGGAATTGCTGGCGAACCCTGAAGTGCGCAAGAGCTTTTTGGGGGGCTGAGGGGGATGATTTTTACAAAAATTGGCACAGTTGTTGCCGTTCTCCTCATTCTACTCGGCGTATTTGCAATTGCGTCAGGCTTTATCGTTGCCGAAAATCCAGAATTGTCCGGTCGATATTTCTCTTCGAATACCGGCTCAGGTGAACGTATTGACCAAGGTTTTTATACCGTGGGTCTTGGCATCGCGGCTGGTGTCATAACTGAAATATCCAGATCGCTTGCGAAACTGGTCGCCCGTGGAGATGCAACTTAATGGACCTACTCAACGCAATAGTCGCCCTGCTGAACTACGTGCTGATCCCCGGCATCGCTTACGGCTCACAACTCGCCCTCGGCGCGCTCGGAGTAACCCTTGTCTACGGTATCCTGCGGTTTTCCAACTTTGCCCATGGCGACACGATGGCAATGGGCGCGATGGCGACCGTGCTCATGACGTGGCTGTTTCAAAGCTGGGGCATTCATCTGTGGGTGTTGCCGACAGCGCTGCTCGCCCTGCCCTTTGGCATCCTGTTCGCGATTGGCCTCCTGCTCGGGACCGACCGCGTGGTGTACAAGTTCTACCGCCAGAAAAAGGCAAAGCCGGTGATTTTGGTCATCGTCTCGCTGGGTATCACGTTCATCTACAACGGCATCACGCGATTCATCATTGGCGCGGACGATCAGAATTTCCTCGACGGCGAACGCTTTATCATTTCGGCACGTGATTTCAAGAATCTGACGGGACTTGAAGAAGGGTTGTCGATAAAGACTACGCAGGCGATTACGGTGATCACAGCAATCATCGTTGTGGCGCTGTTGTTCTGGTTTCTGAACAAAACGCGGTCGGGTAAATCCATGCGGGCCTATTCGGATAACGAGGATCTGGCGTTGCTCTCGGGCATCAACCCCGAACGGGTGGTGATGATCACATGGATCATCGTGGCAACGCTGGCGACCATCGCAGGTGTGCTTTATGGCCTTGATAAGTCGTTCAAGCCCTTCACCTATTTTCAACTGTTGCTGCCGATCTTCGCCGCTGCGATTGTCGGTGGTCTCGGCAATCCGCTCGGTGCCATCGCAGGCGGGTTCGTAATCGCGTTTTCCGAAGTCACCATCACCTATGCGTGGAAAAAGGTGCTGGGATATGCCATGCCCGAAAGCCTTGAGCCGGACGGTCTGGTGCAGCTTTTGAGCACCGATTACAAATTCGCGGTCAGCTTTGTGATCTTGCTGATCGTGCTGTTGATCAAGCCCACGGGTCTCTTCAAAGGACAATCGACATGAGCACGATGCAGAAAAATACCCTTTTGTTTGCGCTGCTTGCGGGGATGATTGCCTATGTCGGGTTCACCAGCAGCTGGAACTCGGCGCTGTTGATCATCGCGATGGGTCTGATCTCGAGCATCATGGCGCTTGGGGTGAATCTGCAATGGGGGTTCGCGGGGCTGTTCAACGTCGGCATCATGGGCTTTGTCGCCTTGGGTGGTTTGGCCGCTGTGCTGATCGGCATGGAACCTACGCAAGGGGCGATGCGTGCGGGCGGTGGTGGCATTATCGTAGCGCTTTTGCTGGGGGCGGGCACCGTCTTTGCCACCGTAATTCTCACCAAAGTGTTGCCCAAAGGCTGGCTGCGCAACCTAAGCGCACTGGCGATGCTGATTGTCGGGTTTTTCGTGTTCCGCGACCTGCTGGACCCTGCCGTCGAGGCGGTCGAGGCGATCAATCCGGCGGCGACAGGTTACCTTGGCGGGCTTGGCCTGCCTGTGCTGGTGGCATGGCCAGTGGGCGGGTTGTTTGCGGCGGGGGCCGCTTGGGTGATCGGTAAAACGGCACTGGGGCTGCGGTCGGATTATCTGGCGATTGCGACGCTCGGGATTGCCGAGATTATCATTGCCGTCCTCAAGAACGAAGACTGGCTGTCGCGCGGTGTGAAGAACGTGATCGGTATTCCACGCGCACCGGTGCCCTACGAGATTGATCTGCAAAACAGCGCATCCTTTGTCGAGACTGCTGCAAGCCTCGGGTTTGATCCGGTTGAAGGGTCGACGCTTTGGGTCAAGGTGGTCTATATCGCGCTTTTTGCGACAGTGCTGGTGATCCTGATGTGGATGAGCCAGCGGGCGTTGCATTCGCCATGGGGCCGGATGTTGCGGGCAATTCGCGACAACGAGGTCGCGGCGGAAGCCATGGGCAAGGACGTTACCGCCCGGCATTTGCAGGTGTTCATTCTGGGCTCTGCGATCTGCGGGATTGCGGGCGCGATGATGACCACGATGGACGGGCAATTGACGCCCGGCACCTACCAGCCGCTGCGCTTTACCTTTCTGATCTGGGTGATGGTGATTGTCGGCGGTTCAGGTAACAACTTTGGCGCGGTGCTGGGCGGTTTCCTGATCTGGTTCCTGTGGGTGCAGGTTGAGCCGATGGGCCTGTGGCTGATGAATGTCATCACCTATGGCATGGCGGACGGCTATTGGCTCAAGGCGCATCTGATCGAGAGTGCGGCGCATATGCGTTTGCTGACGATGGGAATGGTGTTGCTGCTGGTGCTGCGGTTCAGCCCGCGCGGGTTGATTCCGGAAAAATAAGTGCATCAACCCGACCCTTTGTGGCTGGGTTGATGCTGTATTTGTGTATTTTCAGAACAATGAAATGGGGTTTAGCGTCCCTTAAACAATCCGCCCAAGATGCCGCGCACAATGCGGCGGCCTGTGGTGCCTTTGAGTTCTTTGATCACAACCGATGCGATGGCCCCGCCGAAACCTTCATCGGTTTTCCGTTGCGGCGCGCGCGAGGTGGAACGCTCAACCCCTTTGCCCGCATACCGCCGTGCGCTGTTGAATTCCCGCAAGGACGGTGTGGCCTCGGGAGCTTTGGCTGCTTCCTCGGCGACGGCTGCTTCTTTGGCAGCGGTATCTGCGCGCTTTTGCAGCATTTCAAATGCGGAGTCGCGGTCCAGCCTTGTGGCGTATTTCGTGCCCATCGGTGACGCCGCGATCAGGGCTGCACGCTCGGCCGGATCGATCGGGCCAAGATGCGAGGATGGCGGACGGATCAGGGTCCGCTCGACAATTCCCGGCACGCCTTTTTTCTGCAAGAACGATGTCACCGCCTCGCCCACGCCAACCTCGCGGATCGCCTCTTCGGTGTCGAAACGCGGATTTTCACGGTAGGTCTGTGCTGCCATGCGCAGCTCCTTGCGGTCTTTGGCGGTAAAGGCGCGCAGGGCGTGCTGCACGCGGTTGCCAAGCTGGCCCAGAATATCGTCTGGAACATCTGCGGGGTTTTGGGTGATGAAATAGACACCCACCCCCTTGGACCGGATCAGACGGGCGACCTGTTCGACTTTGTCGACCAATGCTTTGGGCGCGTCTTCGAACAACAGATGCGCCTCGTCAAAGAAGAACACCAGTTTGGGCTTTTCGGGGTCGCCGACCTCGGGCAGTTCTTCGAACAGTTCCGACAGCAGCCAGAGCAGGAAGGTGGCATAGAGTTTCGGGGCCTGCATCAGCTGGTCGGCGGCGAGGATGTTGATAAAGCCGCGCCCGTCGGTATCGGTCCGCATCAGATCGCTGAGCGCCAAGGCCGGTTCACCAAACAGGTCCGCAGCGCCCTGATTTTCCAATACCAACAAACGGCGCTGGATGGTGCCAACAGAGGCGGTCGAGACATTGCCATAGCGCAAGGACAGATCCGATGCGTTCTCGCCAATCCAGACCAGTAGCGCTTGCAGGTCTTTGAGGTCCAGAAGCGGCAGACCGTCCTCGTCCGCGACGCGGAAGGCGATGTTCAGGATGCCTTCCTGTGCTTCGCTCAGGCCCAGCAACTGGCCCAGCAGCAGCGGACCCATTTCGGAGACTGTGGTGCGCACGGGGTGGCCCTGTTTGCCGAACAGATCCCAGAAGGTGACGGGAAATGCCTCGTATCTGTAGTCTTCGAAGCCGATCTTTTGGGCGCGCTCGGTAAAGGGAACATGCAGCTTGTGGTCGGCACTCCCGGCTTTGGCCAGACCCGACAGATCGCCTTTCACGTCCGACAAAAACACCGGAACGCCCATATTGGCAAAGCCCTCGGCGAGGATTTGCAGCGTCACGGTTTTGCCGGTGCCTGTGGCCCCTGCGATCAACCCGTGCCGGTTGGCGTAACCGATGCTCAAGAACTGTTGCGTCTCGTAATCCGTGCCGCCGCCGCCGATAAAGATGTCATTCGTCACTGTAAATATCCCCTCGTGCCGGTCCGGCACTTATCCGTTCCGCCAAAGCATACAAACTTAACCTTTGCACGCCATAGTCTATTTGTTGCCCTTGTGGTCGTGTCCGCGATCACGGGGGTGACGTTTCCTCCCTGTCAGACTGGCCGTGCCTTCGGGTACGGCCTTTTTTTTACGGACAAAGACAGGGGGAAAAAGAAGTGAACAGACGTCGCTATTTTCTCTGTTGACCGATAGCTTAACCTTTCGTAACGTCTGCTCAATAAGTTGGCCAAGTCCGACGGGGAGAACGATAAGTTGATAAAGGGGGTGCTTTGCGCCCTCTTTTTCATTGGCTGGGATGGTTTTGCCATTGGACAGGCAAATGTACGCTTCCTACAAATGCGCAATAATCTGCAATCCACGCTGACAATGCTTTACGGTCATGGTATTGGGCTGCAACGTAACAAGACTGGAACGGATATGACCAAGTTTTTCACAACCCTGCCCCTGTGTGCAGCTCTTGCATTTATGACGCCGCTTGCGTCTTTTGCCCAGACCGCCACGCAGCCCCCCGCGACCGAGGCACCTGCAACCGAGGCACCCGCCACCGAAGAAGCGGCACCTTCCGACGGGACAGCGGCCACCGCAGCAGACGTTGAAAGCCAGCTGAGCCTTGGCGAGGATGCGAACAAAGACCCCGAATTGGGCAAGCCCTATACAAAAGAAGTGATTGGCGCGTGGGAAATGCGTTGCATCAAGACGGAGCAGGAAGTTGATCCGTGCCAGATGTACCAATTGCTTGACGATGGCCAAGGTGCACCAATTGCCGAGGTGTCGCTGTTCCGTCTGGCCCCCGGCGGCAAGGCAGAGGCCGGTGCGACCATTATCGTGCCACTGGAAACCGCCCTGCCCCAGCAGTTGAACATTTCTGTCGATGGCGGTGCTGCGCGGCGTTATCCTTATGCATTTTGTAACCCTGTGGGCTGCTACGTGCGTCTGGGTCTGACTGCGGAAGATGTGGCAGCTTACAAGCGCGGCAAGCTGGCCAAGATTACCATCGTACCTGCACTGGCCACCGACCAGAAGGTCGAACTGGAGCTGTCGCTTGAAGGCTTTACCGCCGGATATGACAAGGTATCAGTGATCGAACAGTAAGGCCTGATACCTCACGCGACATACTCAAAGGCCGCTCCGGTTCGGGGCGGTCTTTTTATTTGCGCGGGCGGTCCAGACGTTAAGGGGTCCAGACGTTAAGGTGCCGCGCGAAATGCCAGGACCGCGTTCATGCCGCCAAAGGCAAACGCGTTGCTGAGCGCCACGGACACCTTTGCATCGCGGGCCTGGTTCGGGACCACATCGAGCGCACAGTCCGGGTCAGGCTCTAGATATCCTATGGTCGGTGCAATCACCCCGTTCCGCAGCGCCATGATACAGGCCAGCACTTCAACGGCACCCGTGCCGCCAATCAGATGGCCGTGCATGGATTTGGTCGAGCTGATCATCAGGCGGTGGGCATGGGGGCCAAACACATCCGCCACCGCCGCACATTCGGTTTTGTCATTGGCCGCCGTGCCGGTGCCGTGGGCGTTGATATAGCCGACCTCGTCGCGGTTGATGCCAGCGTCACGCAGCGCACCGGCCATGGCGCGGGCAGCACCCGCTTTGGAGGGCATTACGATGTCGCTCGCGTCCGATGTCATGGCAAAGCCAGCGACCTCGCACAGGATGTCGGCACCGCGCATTTTGGCGTGCTCAAATTCCTCGAACACAAAGACACCCGCGCCCTCGCCCTGTACCATGCCGTTGCGGCCCAGCGAGAACGGACGGCAGGCATCGCGCGACATGACGCGCAGACCTTCCCATGCCTTGACGCCACCAAAGCACAACATGGATTCCGATCCGCCCGTGACCATCGCAGGTGCCATGCCGGAGCGGACCATCGAGAACGCCTGCGCCATGGCATGGTTCGACGAGGCACAGGCCGTCGAGACGGTAAAGGACGGCCCCATGAGGTTCCATTCCATGCTGACATGGGCGGCAGCGGCGTTGTTCATCAGTTTGGGTACGACAAAGGGATGTACGCGGTTTTTGCCTTCCTCATACACGGCGCGGTAATTGTCATCCGAGGTGGAGACACCGCCGCCCGCCGTCCCAAGGATGACGCCTGATGTTTCTGCCAGTGCACCTTGGAAATTCAAACCCGATTGTTCAATCGCTTGGCGTGCCGCCGCCAGCGTGAATTGTGTGAACCGGTCATAGAGCGAAAGTTGCTGGCGGGTATAATGCGCTTCGGCCTCAAACCCGCGCACCTGACCGCCGATCTGGATTTGCAGGCGGTCCACATCGCGAAACTCCAGCGGGCCGATGCCGCAGACACCATTTTTCATGGCTGTCATGGTGGCAGCCACCGAATGACCCAGCGCATTGATCGTCCCTGCCCCGGTGATGACCACGCGTTTCATGGGTTATTCCTGTTCGGCCTTCAGCCGTTCAATGCCCGCGATGATCGTGGCCACGGTCGAGATATCGAAATCGGACTCGGACGGGTTATTGGCGTTGAACGGCACCGAGATGTCAAAGGCTTCCTCGATCGCAAAGATGCTCTCGACCAAGCCCAGACTGTCGATGCCAAGGCTTTCCAGTGTGCTGTCGAGAGTGACATCGCGGGGTTCAAGAACCGCCTGCTCCGCGATGATTGCGATCACCTGGTCGTTGATGTTCATGGGTGTTTCCTTGATCCGTGCCGCATGTCTTGAGGGTGATCTAGTTATCCGAGCTTGATTTGAAAACCGCATCTTTCAAAGCTGCGACATCACGCAGTAAACGCGGCAATCGCCGCATCGCCTTGTAGCTTTCAACCTGCCGGTCCATCTGTGTGGCGGGATACCCCAGCATGGTGCGCCCCGCAGGCACGTTCGACATCAGTTTGGTGCCGCCGCCTGCAATCACGCCGTCCCCGACGGTGATGTTGTCGCTGACACCTGCCTGTCCGCCAAGTACGATGTTATCGCCCAGCACTGCGGATCCGGCGATACCGACCTGCCCGCAGATCAGGCAATTGCGTCCGATCACCACGTTATGGCCAAGGTGGACCTGATTATCGAGCTTGGTGCCATCGCCGATAAACGTGTCGCGGATGGTGCCGTTATCTATCGTCGCCCCCATGCCGATCTCGACGTCATTGCCGATGGTCACAGCCCCCAGCGAATGGATGCGCGTCCAGGCTTGGGCCGCCGCATCGCCTTGATCGCCAAGGGTGTGGCGGGCGTTTTCAACGGCACTGGTTTCGGGCGTGACATAGGAAAACCCGTCGCCACCAATGCGCGCACCGGGTTGCGCCATAAAGTTGTCACCAATTGTCACCCGTGCGCCGATGCTGACCTGTTCGCGCAGATAGGCACTTGCGCCGATGATCGTATCGCAGCCAACAAAGCAATGCGGGCCGATGATGCTGCCCGCACCGATCTGTGCACCAGCCGAGATGATGGCAAGCGGGCCGATGCTGACATCTGCGCCGATCTGTGCAGTCTGATCAATCAAGGCCGAAGGGTGGATGCCCGGGGTAAATCCTTGACCACGGTCGAGCAGCTTGGTCAGGCCTGCCATGGCATAGCGTGGACGCGCGGGAAATATCGCAGCTTTCAGGCCAAGGGCCTGCCAGTCCGCCCCGTCCCACAGCATTGCAACCTGTGCAGCCCCTTGGGTGATCCCGTTGGCGTATCTGGGGGCCATCGCGAGCGCAAGCACGGTTGGACCGGCAAGTTGCGGCTCGCCTGCGCCGGTTATGGTCAGGGAGGTATCGCCAACCGCCTGCGCCCCGAGGGCCGCTGCGATCTGCTGAACTGTATAGGTCATGGTGATACCCCCGATGTTTCGGGGGCAGAATTACCCTTGAACGCCCGCCAGCGCCACCCCTGCCTTTGACAAGGCGTCCCATATCTTGGCGTCACGCCCGTAGACATCGGCACGGTATTCGGTGTGGCCACGCGCGTTGGTCACGGCAGTCCGGTAGATGATGTGCACAGGCACAGGGTTCACCAGATTGATACGTTGCTCGCGGCCCGTGCGCAGAGCGGTCTTGAACACGCCCTCGGGATCATCGGATTGCGCCGCAAGCAGGGCATATGCAAAATCGAACGGGTCCGCCAGCCGGACACAGCCATGGCTGAACGCACGCACGTCGCGGGCAAACAGGCTTTTGGCGGGCGTGTCATGCAGGTAGATGTTGTATTTGTTCGGAAACATGAACTTTACCAGACCGAGCGCATTGCCCTCACTGGGCGGCTGACGCATCGAATACGGAAAAGTCCGTGCAGTGTAATTGCCGAAATTCACCGCACTGCGGTTGATCTTGCGCCCGTTGCGATCCGTGATTTCGATATGGCTGGCCGCGTTGCGGTTGCGTTGCAGGGCCGGCAGATATTCCTTGGTGGCGATCGAGCGTGGGACAAACCAGCTTGGGTTGACCACCATATGATCCATCTCGTCGGAAAACTCGGGCGTGTGACGGTCGCTGGTATCTGCACCCACCACGGTACGGGTCTGAAAGGTTACAACGCCGTCGTCGATGATTTTGGCCGTGAAATCGGGGATGTTGACAAGGATATGACGCTTGCCGCGTTCGGTGTTGAACCAGCGCTCGCGCTCGAGTGCGACCATAACCGATTGCAACCGCTGCTCAACGCCGACGTTGATCTGTTTCATGGTCTCAGAACCAGCCTTGCCGTCGGCATTCAGACCATGGTCGATCTGAAATTGCTGAACGGCTTGGGTGAGAGCGGCGTCATAGACCATGCTATTGGAGCGACCCATGTAGTCCATCGTGATCAGACGGTTGCGCAGGGCCACAACTGTTGCACCCTGCTCGCCGGGTTCAAGCGTTGCGGCGGGCACGGTTGGACCCCAGCCGCCAGTCGCAAGCAGGCGTTCCATCGCCATCTTTTCTTTCAACAGCGCATTGTACTCAAGGCTGCGGGGTGGCAACGCGCGAAAGAATGCAGCGGGTTTCGCCGCAACCAGACCTGTCAGATAGGCGGTGCGGTCGCGGTAGGGGATTTCGCGGACGATTGTGCTGTCAATCCTGTTGGGGATCAGCACGCCGGTCTGGATGTCGCGGGCATAGAGCAAGAATACGCGGCTCATCTCGACTTCGGCCAGACCGCGGTCACGGGCCGAGCGCACGGATTTCAGGACAGCCATCAAGCCTTCGGGATCATAACGCGCAACGGGAAGCCCGTGCGTTCCAGCAGATTGAACGGCGCGCAGCAATTCGGCGCGGCGGCTGCGGTCAGCGTCGCCCGAACCGGTCCAGATTGGCTGGTAATCATTGGATTGGTAAAATGCCGCGATATCCGTATCGCTTGATGCGGCCTCTGCGACCGCTTGTTTGAAGGCGGTGAGTTGCGCGGCAACGGGCGCAGGTGCAAAAACAACGGCTGCTATCACGAGGAAGGCCGACAAAAAGCCCCTGCATTGTAACTTTGCGGATTCGCGTAACATGAACTACTCCCGTGATTGAACGACCACTGTTTGTTCTATCGGTTTTCCGGAATGTCGCGCGGCAAGTCCACTCACATTTCTGATTATGCCGCAAAGAGGCAGCGATATGATGCGTAAAAACCACCGTATTTCAGGGCATTGATAAATAAATGGTCAAAATGTGCGCAAAAATTCGCCTAAATTTGCAGGCAGATGGAACCTTTCGGATTCAGCACTTGGTTCAAGAATCACGCTATGCCATACAGATGTTGCATCTGGGGATGAGATAAGGTGCCCGCGTAACATCGCGGGTCAAGTTTAGGCAGATGACTTTAATATAGACGACGGGACAGTGACACATGACAGGCAAAAGCTCTTCGGGTATGACCCGACGCGCCCTTCTTGGCGCATTCGCAGCGACATCAGTGGCAGCAGCACCAACATTCGCAAGTGCTGCAGGTTTTCTGCGCGGTGCTGGTGATATTCGTCGGATCAAGATGTATTCGGGCCGTACCGGTGAACGCATCGACATGATCTATTGGATCGAAGGCCAGTACATCAAGGACGCGGTCGCTGAAGTGAATTACTTCATGCGGGACTGGCGAACAGATGGCGTGAAATCCATAGACTTGCGGACAGTTGATATCATGGCCGCATCGCATAACCTGCTTGACGTCAATGAACCCTACATGTTGCTCTCCGGCTACCGCAGTCCGCAGACCAATGCGATGTTGCGTTCCCGTTCGAGCGGTGTCGCCAGAAACTCTCTCCACATGAGCGGTCAGGCAGCAGATTTGCGGTTGTCCTCACGCTCGACCAGCCAGATGGCGCGCGCGGCGGTTGCCTGTAATGGCGGCGGCGTTGGCCGGTATTCAGGGTCCAACTTTGTCCACATGGACTGCGGCGTTGTCCGCAGCTGGGGCGGCTGATTTAGCTACCTTTTGCAGGTTTAAAAACAAAGCGCCTTCGGGCGCTTTTTTTATGACTGTGCCCCTGCCCTGTGCTGGCTTGCCAGACAAAGCAGCCCGCCTGCAATCGCCCAGTTTTTGACGAATATCGACATCTGCCAGCCATCGGCGGGAATGAAGTGGAAATAGCTGGTGATCATGCAATAGACCGCCAGCGTCAGTGCGAGCGGTCGCAGGTAAAGCCCCGCGATCAACAAAATGCCCGCCACAAAATTGAAAGCCGCCACCAGCCAGACAGTAACAGGTGGCAAACCGACGCTGGCGATCATGTCCATTACGGGGACCGGATCAATCCACTTTTGCAGCGCCCCGAGCAAAAAGAGGATGGCCAAAAGCACCCTTCCCGCGCGGTTGAGCCAGAGTGACAAAAGATCATGAGACGGCGGGACGTAGGACGGCATGAGATGATCCAGTTCGGCCAGAGATTTTGACAGGATGTTGCATTCGAAAATGCTTTTAGCAAAATCTGACGCATCAATGTTGAAAGGAATTTCTGGTGAAATTGGTGAACCCAGCTGGATTCGAACCAGCGACCTCTGCCTTCGGAGGGCAGCGCTCTATCCAGCTGAGCTATGGGTCCACATGTCGCGGGTATAGACAGACAGCCGCACCCCTGCAATCGCGAATTCAGTCTCTAGGCAAACAGATCATGCGCCAACTCAAGCGCATCAACCAACACGTCGACTTCTGCCGTGGTGTTATACATCGCAAAGGACGCGCGGCAGGTGGCGTTCAGGCCCATATGCTCCATCAACGGACCGACGCAATGCTGTCCTGCGCGCACAGCCACACCCTTTTTATCGAGGATTGTCGATATGTCGTGGGCATGTGCAGCGCCGTCCAGCGTAAAGCTGAAGATGGCGGCCTTGTCGGGCGTCGTCCCCTGGACCTGTAACCAGTTGAGGCCATTCAGTTTTGACACCGCATAGTCGCGCACCTTATCCTCATATGCAGCGATATTGGTCATACCGATGTCCATCATATAATCGAGTGCCACACCCAAGCCGATGGTTTGCACGATGCCCGGCGTGCCCGCCTCGAATTTCATCGGGGGATCGTTGTAGATCACGGTATCCTTGGTGACTTCGCGGATCATATCGCCGCCGCCCATAAACGGGCGCATCTCGGCCATGCGTTCTTTCTTGACGTAAATCGCACCGGAACCGGACGGACCATAGAGCTTATGCCCCGTGATGGCGTAGAAATCACAGTCAAGATCCTGCACATCAACCGGCATGTGAACCGCACCTTGCGAGCCGTCAACCAGAACCGGCACACCCTTGGCATGGGCCGCCGCCGTGATGGTCTTTACATCAACTTTGGTGCCTAACACATTGGAAAGCTGCGTAATTGCGATCAGTTTGGTCTTGGGCGTGATGGCGTCAATCACCGCCTGCGGGTCAAGCGCGCCGCGCGCATCAACATCGACCCATTTCAAGACAATGCCTTGGCGTTCGCGCAGAAAATGCCAGGGCACGATGTTTGCATGATGCTCCATCACGCTGAGGATAATCTCGTCACCCGCCTGCATGCGCGGCATCGCCCACCCGTAAGCGATGGTGTTGATGCCCTCGGTGGTGCCGGAATTAAAGATAATCTCGTCCTCGGAAGCGGCATTCAGGAACCTGGCCACTGTGCCACGCACGGATTCGTATTTTTCGGTCGCCAGATTAGAAAGGTAGTGTAACCCACGGTGAACATTGGCATATTCATGTGCATAGGCATTAGTGATGGCGTCGATAACGACCTGGGGTTTCTGGGCTGACGCACCGTTGTCGAGATAGGTCAGCGGTTTGCCGTTCACCTCGCGCGACAGGATCGGAAACTGGCTGCGGATCAGGTCGATATCATACATTGCTCAATGCTCCTTGTGTGACCAACCCGATCACCGACAACAAAATTCCCATGCCGATAACAAGCCCAACCGCACCGATGATCAGCACCGCAAGCGCATGTGCAAGTGTCGGCAGGCTTAACGCCGTGCTGATAAAGCTCAGCAATATCCACAGACCCCAGAGTGCAATGGTCAATGACAAGACCACCGCCAGCGATGGCACGAGGATCGTGAGCGCCAGCACAGCGATCTGGGCAAGTGCGCGCACAACTTGCAGCCAGACCACAAGGGCGAGCACATCGCCCAAGGCACCCTGCCCGCCAATGGCCAGACCCGCCCAGTAAATCGCGTGCACATAGATCACCAATATGCCCGCAAGCAGGACATAAAGCACCAAGGGGGCTTTGAAATAGCCGGGCAATGGCACATCTGGTTGCGCCACCTGAATGAGCAGGACAATGACAAAGGTGTTCAGGACCGCAACCAGCGCAAGGGCCGTCCAGAGCACATCGCGGCTTAACTGCCAGCCGATGATCTGCTGTGCGGCCAGACGCGGGGTGCGCAGGGTTGTCTGCACCAAGGGATAGAACGCGTCACCTGTCATGCGGGCATCCCTTTTGCGGCAAGCAGGCCCGAAATCCAGAACCAGCCAAAGATGCACAGCCAGACCAGTGCAACGGCTTGCAACTGTATACCCGGCCCGATCAGCCCGGCAACCATGCCCAACAGCAGCAGGACGGGTGTAGAGGCCAGCAGCGACCAGAACAAGGTCAGGCGGATTGCAAAACCGCTCACGCCGACACCTGCAACTTTCGTGATCCCCCAGATCGCAGCGGCAAAGAGATACATCAGCAAGGGCATGATAAATATCCATAAAAACGCGCTCCAATACAAGCGCACGGACAGCGGACCATCGGGATCCATCTGGGCCTCGCGGGCCTGGAACGGGCTGGCGGCAACAAAGATCAGCAATCCCGCGATCAGCAAAAACAACAAGGCGCGCACTTCATTGCGGCCCTGCGCCAGAAATCTGCGCACGACCTGTGATGGACCACGGTAGGTGGCGATGATGTCGCGGGTCAGTGCCATCAGACGACGTGACGGCCCAGCCATGCCACAAGCCGTCCGTGGATCTGGTCACGCAAGTCTTCTGACGCGATTTCCTCGACCGCTTCGGCCAAAAACGACAGCGTCAGCAGATTGGTCGCCTCGATCTTGGTGATGCCGCGTGCGCGCAGGTAGAACAGCGCATCCTCGTCGATTGCACCGGTGGTCGAGCCATGTGAACAGGCCACATCATCGGCATAAATCTCGAGCTCCGGTTTGGCGAGGAACTGGCTGTCTTCGTCCAGAAGCAAGGCCTGACTGATCTGGTAGCCATCGGTTTTCTGCGCCCCTGCCTTGACCAGAATTTTGCCCTGAAACACGCCCGTCGCGCCGTTGCGCAGGACTTTTTTGAACACCTGACGGCTTTCGCAATTGAGCGAATTGTGGGTGATGAAAACGGTGTCGTCGTGGTGGAAATTACCGTCGCCGACGCAGGCGCCTGCGACATGCGCAGACGCATCATCGCCGGTCAATTCTACGACGCATTCGTTGCGTGTCAGCACGCCGTTTACCGTCAAAGTGAAGGATTTGAATAACGATTCCGTATGCAACCGTGCAAAGATATGTGTGGCCGCGCGGCGTTCATGATCGCGGCCCTGCGACCGGACATGGTGGAATTCGGCGTTATCGCCGACCTCGACTTCCATGACTTTGTTGAAGCGTGCAGCGGCTGGTCCGTTTTCGAGCAGGGTCAGCGCAGCACCTTCATCCAGCTTGATAACATGGTGCAGGATCGCGTCGGAAGTGGTTGAATTATGGATATAAATCAAACTGACAGGCTTGCTTGGCTTACCCGTCACATGGATCAAAACGCCATCGGTCGCAAAGGCGGTATTCAATGCCGCCAAGGGGCGTGCCACCGGCGTTTGGCCACGGGTTTCAAGCGTGCCGTACAGACCCTGCGCCCAGTGCAGATCGCTGGTCGCCTTGGACAGCTGCTCGATTGTGATGCCTTCCAGCGCCAGATCGTCAGAGGCGTCAGCGTCAAAAATACCGTCGACAAATACGACTTTGAGCCGGTCCATGCCGTCAAAAATCAGACCCTCGTCATTATGGAACAAAGCGGCAGGTTCGGGGGTGGCTTGCGTCAAGGTGTCGGGGCGGGTGTATTTCCAATATTCGTCACGCCGCACAGGCAGGCCCGTGGCATGCAGACGCGCCAGCGCATCCTCGCGTGCGGATTTAGACCAGCCTTTCGCGGGCATGGTCAACCCGTCAATCATCGCCGCGAGCGGGGTCGCTTTTTCAAGTGCAGCAGCCATTACGCCACCTCGGCCAGAATATCAGCATAGCCGTTATTCTCGACCTCAAGCGCCAATTCCGGCCCGCCGGTTTTGATGATCCGGCCATCGGCCATGATATGCACAACATCCGGTTTGATATGATCAAGCAGGCGCTGGTAATGGGTGATCACGAGAAAGCTGCGCCCTTTGCTGCGCAGGGCATTCACGCCCTCCGCGACCAGTTTCATCGCATCGACATCCAGACCTGAATCCGTCTCGTCAAGGATGCACATCTTCGGCTCCAGCATCGCCATTTGCAGGATTTCATTGCGCTTTTTCTCGCCACCCGAAAAGCCCATGTTGACGGGACGTTTCAACATCTCGGCGTCGATGTGCAATTCCTTGGCGCGGGCACGCACGACTTTGAGGAATTCGGCGGCTGACATTTCTTCTTCACCGCGCGCCTTGCGCTGTGCGTTCACGGCTGTGCGCAGGAAGGTCATATTGCCCACACCGGGGATTTCGACGGGGTATTGAAACGCCAAAAACAGACCGGCTGCGGCACGTTCTTCGGGCTCCATAGCCAGCAGGTCGTGGCCTTCGAGGGTCGCGGAACCGCTCGTCACCTCATAGCCGCCCTTGCCGGACAACACATAGCTGAGCGTCGATTTACCAGACCCGTTTGGCCCCATGATCGCATGGACCTTGCCGGCTTCGATTTCAAGATCAAGACCTTTCAGGATTTGCTTGTCTTCGTCTTCGAGTTTCACATTCAGGTTCTTGATGCTCAGCATGTCTGTTCTCCTTGGTGGCGCGGGGCGCCTTTATTCTAAATATGTCGGGGCAGTTCAGCCCGTCTGGTGCTTGCGCAGCAGAAAATTCTTGTTGGTGGGATAGCGCTGGAAAGTGTCGAGCACGTCGTATCCCTGATCTTTGGCCCACTCGTCAAAGGTCTCGTAATTTGCCTGATCCACCTCGATCAGGATCATCGGCGCGCAACGCGTGATGGTGGCCTGAAGTCCGCGCAAGGCCAGCATTTCCATGCCCTCGACGTCGATCTTCAGAAAATCAGGCGCGTCATTGGCCAGTGCTTCGTCGCCGGTGATGGTTTCAATCTCGCCTTGGCCGGACAACATCTTGGCTCCGCCCAGATTGCGCGCCTGTCTTGACATCGCAAACCCGCCGGCTTTCTGGTCCGACAGTCCGAACCCGATGTGGCGCAGATCAAACACATGCGTGAGGCCGTTCAACACCACATTCGCCAGCAGCAATTTGTAGGCCAGCGGGTTCGGCTCGAACGGAATGATCTTTTTCGGCTGTAGAAATGCCGCGACAAACAGGCTGTGGTTGCCGATGTTTGACCCGATATCGACAAAAGTGCCGCCTTGCGGAAAATGCGCCTTGATCATCGCCAGTTCGGGTTCTTCGTAAAACATCCCCTTGCGATTGCTGCGCTGGATCGGGTCTTCGATCCGGTCGGAGGCAAAACGGAAGGTATGCCCGTGGATTTCACAAACTGCGACATCAATATCGGAAATCACCACAGGGCGCCCCTTGCGGATCGCCTTGCGGATTGCGTCAAGGTCAATGGTTTTTCGGACCCGGTTCATTAACCGACAGAGCCTTCCAAAGAAATCGCCACCAGCGCCTGCGCTTCCATGGCAAATTCCATCGGCAGCGCCTGCAGCACGTCCTTGCAGAATCCATTTACGACCAATGCCACGGCCTCTTCCTCGTCCATCCCGCGCGAGCGGCAATAGAACAACTGGTCATCGTCGACTTTCGATGTGGTCGCTTCGTGCTCAACCCGTGACGAGTTATTTTTGACCTCGATATAGGGCACGGTATGCGCCCCGCATTTGTCACCGATCAGCAGGCTGTCACACTGGGTATAATTGCGCGAATTTGTGGCTTTGGGATGCATCGACACCAGCCCCCGATAGGTGTTCTGCGCCTTGCCGGCAGAAATCCCTTTCGAGACAATCCGCGACTTGGTGCGCTTGCCCAGATGGATCATCTTTGTACCGGTGTCCGCCTGCTGCATGTTGTTGGCGATGGCGATGGAATAAAACTCGCCCTGTAAATCGTCGCCGCGCAGGATGCAGCTTGGGTATTTCCATGTCACGGCAGACCCGGTTTCAACTTGCGTCCACATCACCTTGGCCCGGTCACCCCGGCAATCGGCGCGTTTGGTCACGAAATTATAAATGCCGCCCTTGCCGTTTTCATCACCCGGATACCAGTTCTGCACGGTGGAATATTTCACTTCGGCGTCTTCTTCGATGATGATCTCGACCACGGCGGCGTGCAATTGGCTCTCGTCGCGCTGCGGTGCTGTGCAACCCTCGAGGTAGGACACATATGAGCCCTTGTCGGCGATGATCAGCGTGCGTTCAAACTGGCCGGTGTTTTCCGCATTGATACGGAAATAGGTCGATAGTTCCATCGGGCAGCGCACGCCCGGCGGGACATAAACAAACGAGCCATCCGAGAACACGGCAGAGTTCAGCGTGGCATAGAAGTTGTCGTTTACCGGAACGACAGAGCCAAGATATTTGCGCACCAGCTCAGGATGTTCGCGGATCGCCTCGGAAATCGAGCAGAAAATCACCCCCGCTTTCAACAGTTCGTCCTGAAAGGTTGTGCCGACGGACACACTATCAAACACCGCATCTACTGCCACCTTGCGCGGCGCGTCAGACATCTCCTCGGCACCCTCGACGCCAGCCAGAATGGCTTGCTCTTTCAGGGGGATACCAAGTTTCTTGTAAGTCTCCAGCAGCTTGGGGTCCACATCATCCAGCGACTTGGGCTTGATCGCCATGCTGACGGGGCGGGCGTAATAATACTGGTCCTGAAAATTGATATCGGGATAATCGACCATCGCCCAGTTGGGTTCTTTCTTGGTCAGCCAGCGCTCGTAAGCAGCCAGACGCCATTCCAGCATCCATTCGGGTTCCTCGTTCTTTTCCGAGATCAGCTTGACGATGTCGGGCGACAATCCTTTGGGCGCATATTCCATCTCGATGTCGGTAGACCAGCCGTATTTATAGGCCCCGCCCACTTCACGCACGGCATCCACGGTTTCCTGATCAACGCCTTCTTTTGCGACGTCGTGTTGATCTGTGATGACAGTATCCAAAGTCATATTCCTTATCCCGTTCTGCCGACGCTATGCGGCCCGCTGTGCGTGTTTCTTCAACTTTGCGGCCCACGCATCGGCAAACCGCATTATCTCGTCGCGTTTCGTATTAAGGCCCAGCGACACGCGGATCGCACTTGCGGCCTCCGTTTCATTATATCCCATCGCCTGCAAGACGGCACTTGCGCGCACCTTGCCCGAGGAACAGGCGGATCCCGCCGAAATTGCAAAACCGCTCAAGTCCATTTGCATGACCTGCGTTTCGCCTTTCCATCCCGGCGTCAGGATGCAGGAGGTGTTTGGCAGGCGGTCCACGCCTTTCCCTACTAAAATAGTCGTCTTTGAGGAAGCCTCAAGGGCACCTTCCAATAAATCCCGCATTTCGGCGATTTCTTCCCAGCGGCCTTGCGCCACGTCACGGGCGGCGGCCGCCGCCGCTGCACCAAACCCGGCGATGCCGATGACATTTTCGGTGCCAGCCCGGCGACCCATTTCTTGGCCCCCACCCAAAAGACGTGGTTTTACATCAATCCCGTGTTTCACAATCAATGCGCCGATGCCCTTAGGCCCACCCAGTTTATGTGCCGAGGATAGGATGAAATCCGCACCAGAATGAGACATCGAAAACCGCGTCTTGCCCAAGGCCTGCACCGCATCGACAAGGATCAGCGTGGACCGCTTTAATGCCCAGATCGCCTGCGCATGTTTTAACGTGTTCTGCATCACGCCCGTTTCGCTGTTCGCCGCTTGCAGGGCAACCACGTCATCCCAGATTGCGTCGGCAAAGGGCGCATTTCGGGCTGTCCCTGTCAGAACGCCGTTCGCGCCGACGTCCAGCAATCTTGTCAGGTCGACGCCTTCCTTCTGAACCCACGAAAGAACGGCATCATGCTCAACCCCGGCCGAGGAAACCGTTGCATGCTCAGGGATCGCCAGCGCTGCCGCTTCCGTGGCTCCGGAGGTAAAGATCACGTCAACCGGGTCACACCCCGCCAAATCGGCCACCTGCCCGCGCGCCTTTTCAACAAGCATTTTCGCCGCCCGCCCCTCGGCATGCACGCTTGAGGGATTGCCCACGACATCCATCGCAGCAATCATGGCGGCGCGCGCCTCGGCCCGCAACGGCGTGGTCGCGTTATGATCCAGATAGACCCGGCTCATGCGTCCACCACCTCGTCCACCACGGCAAACAGGTTCGGCACGGCGGGGCATGGCACCAGCCCGTTCGAAATCACATCCGACAACCGTGTCTGGTGCAGGAACACATAAACATGCGCGCTCAACCCCTCCCACAGGCGGTTGGTCATGCTTTGGGCGCGGCTGCCCGATGATCCGCCCGACACCCCTGCGCCCTTGTGCATGGCATCAAGGGTTTCATCGACGGCAGAGAGCACATCAATCACACGGATTTCCGAGGCAGGCCGACCCAGACGGTAACCGCCACCGGGGCCGCGCACGGACACAACCAGCTTGGCACGGCGCAGTTTGACAAAAAGCTGTTCGAGGTAGGGCAAGGAGATCGACTGGCGCTCGGCAATGTCACCCAAGGACACCAAAGCATTGCCCGGCTGCAAGGCGATATCGGCCAGTGCGACCATCGCGTAGCGTCCTTTGGTTGACAGCTTCATGTCCGATTTCCCCATTTGCCGCGCGTTGATTGACGCGGGCGCGCGAAATGCCTAAGTGCTTGGATCAAGCCCCGCATATGATGCGGACCCCAGATTAGAACCGTTCTAAGGTGCCTGAGCGAATTCGTCAACTATTGCGCAGCACAATAAGAGCCCACACGCAGGGACGCATATGCCCGAGGTAATTTTTCCCGGACCCGAAGGCCGCTTGGAAGGCCGCTATCATCCACAAAAAGAACGTGACGCACCGATTGCCATCGTGTTGCATCCGCACCCGCAATTTGGCGGGACGATGAACCACAAGGTTGTCTATAACCTGCATTATGCCTTTTATAACATGGGCTTTACCGTTCTGCGGTTCAACTTCCGTGGTGTGGGTCGTTCCCAAGGCGAATATGATCAGGGCATTGGCGAGCTGTCTGATGCGGCATCGGCACTTGATTACCTGCAGTCGATGAACAACAATTCCAAACATTGCTGGGTTGCCGGTTTCAGCTTTGGCGCGTGGATCGGGATGCAGCTTTTGATGCGCCGCCCCGAGATTACCGGCTTTATCTCCGTGGCACCGCCCGCGAACATGTATGACTTCAGCTTTCTGGCACCCTGCCCTGCATCTGGTCTGGTGATCAACGGCACAGCCGACCGCGTGGCGCCGCCACCCGATACGGTGAACCTTGTGAACAAGCTGCACGAGCAAAAAGGCATCACCATCACCCATCAGGAAGTTGAGGGTGCCGGACATTTCTTTGAAGAGCCGCATATGGACACGTTGATTACCTCGACGACCGACTACGTCAAACGTCGCCTGACCGAGACGACACGCTGATGGCCGATCCTGCTGTCATCGAAATGGCCAACAAGCTGGCCGAGGAATGTCTGGCGGTTCAGGCCAGAACCGGAGAAGACCGCTTGTTCATGAAAGTGGGTGACGTGCTTGGGGCGTCATCGCAAACGCTGGAAGAAGCGTTTTTGACCGCGATCCGTACCCGCATGGCCGAAATTCAGGGCCGTGCGTTTTTGAAAAAGACCCTGATGGAATTTCAGGCAAAGCAATCAAAACCTGAATGACAGCGCGGCTTGAGCAGCAGATCGCTTTTTTGAATGAAGCGGACAAGCTCAAGTCGGTCATGCGCGGCACCACGCTATGCGATGCGTCGCGGTATGAGAATTCCGCTGAACATTCGTGGCATTTAACACTCTATGCGTTGGTGCTGGCGGATCAGGCGGGACCGGACGTGGACATTAGTCTGGTCATCAAAATGCTGATCCTGCATGATCTGGTCGAGATTGATGCAGGCGATAACCCGATCTTTGGCGATTTTGATGCGGACGTTGTCGCAGCTCAGGAGCAGATTGCCGCCGGCCGTATATTTGGACTACTTCCCAATGACATACGCCACGATCTTCGTGCGATCTGGGAGGAGTTCGAGACGGCCGCCACCCCTTCTGCACAGTTCGCAAAGTCGCTGGACCGATTCCAGCCCCCGATGCAGAACCTGCAATCTGGCGGCGGCAGCTGGACGCAATATAACGTGAGCGAAGGCCAGATTGCCCAGAAGGTTGGGACAAAAATTGCCATCGGTGCACCGGGGCTTTGGGCGTTTGCAAAAGCCCGCATCAGGTCTTTCTTTCAGGAGCGTCAAAACCTTCAATGATTTTCGGCATACAACGGTATACCGACTTCCCCTTTTGGCCCAGATACGCTAAACGCAGCCTAAACGCCCATGAAACAAGGAAGACACCATGTCCAAGATTAAGGTAGCAAACCCCGTTGTCGAACTCGACGGCGACGAGATGACCCGGATCATCTGGGATTTCATCAAGAAAAAACTGATCCTGCCCTACCTTGATGTCGATCTGAAATATTATGATCTGGGCATTCAGGCGCGTGATGATACGGACGACCAGATCACGATTGATTCCGCCCATGCGATCAAGAAATACGGCGTCGGCGTCAAATGCGCGACCATCACTCCGGATGAAGCGCGGGTTGAGGAATTTGGCCTCAAGAAAATGTGGCGCTCGCCAAACGGCACGATCCGCAACATCTTGGGGGGTGTGATTTTCCGCCAGCCGATCATCTGCAAAAATGTGCCGCGCCTTGTGCCGGGCTGGACCAAGCCGATTGTGGTCGGGCGTCACGCATTCGGTGACCAATACCGCGCCACCGATTTCAAATTTCCCGGTGCGGGCAAGCTGACCATCAAGTTTGTTGGCGAAGACGGCACCGAGATTGAACATGAAGTGTTTGATGCACCGGATTCCGGCGTCGTCATGGCGATGTACAACCTTGATAAGTCGATCATCGATTTTGCCCGCGCCTCGATGAACTATGCGCTTGGGATGAAATGGCCACTGTACCTGTCCACCAAGAACACCATTCTCAAACAGTACGACGGCCGTTTCCTTGAGCTTTTCCAGCAGATCTTCGACGCTGAATTTGCCGATAAATTCAAAGAAGCCGGCATCACATATGAGCACCGCTTGATCGACGACATGGTGGCCTGCGCAATGAAATGGAACGGCGGCTATGTCTGGGCCTGCAAGAACTACGATGGCGATGTACAATCTGACACGGTTGCCCAAGGGTTCGGCTCGCTTGGCCTGATGACTTCCGTCCTGATGACGCCAGATGGCCAGACGGTCGAGGCTGAGGCCGCACACGGCACCGTCACGCGCCACTACCGCCAGCACCAGAAGGGCGAGGAAACCTCGACCAACTCAATCGCGTCGATCTATGCATGGACGGGCGGATTGAAGCATCGTGGCAAGCTGGATGAAAACACCGCGCTGATCAACTTTGCCGAAACACTGGAGAAGGTTGTCGTGGATACCGTGGAAAGCGGTGACATGACCAAGGATCTGGCGTTGCTCGTGGGGCCGGACCAGAAATGGCTGACCACGATGGGTTTCCTGGAAAAGGTGGACGAGAACCTGAACAAAGCCCTCAAGGGATAAAATTGAAAAAGGGGCCGCAGGGATGTGGCCCCTTTTTTAATCGTTAACGCTGCCGCAAAACTATGCGGCTTTACTCAGTAATGATGGCATAAACGGGATAATTTCGCACTCCGTCGGTGTGAATTTGCAAAAGCTGCCCTTGGGCACTTCGATCCAATCGCCAAAGCGGGTGTCATAGGGTTCAGACACAACTGCCCAGCCCTGCCAATTTGCATTCCATTGATAGAACAAGGACGGTGCCAGATCGTCAGAGGCATAGCGCACAGCGTAAAGCGTTTGACCGTCTGACATCGCGGCAGTCATTCTGATGTGCGGACCGACGCCTGATGTGCGTGACAATGCCTCGAATTTGGCAACGGCAGTCTCGAGTGCTGCGTGCGGATTACCGTCAAGGCCCAAGCCATAAGCGACCAGAAACAACGCTTCGCTGTCGGTGGCCCCCTTGCGGTGCGCATATAGATCATCGCTGATCAACGCCTCGGCGTGACGGCGAAAGCCCTCAAAGCCACCGACCTGACCGTTGTGCATGAAGGACCAGTTGCCCTGAACAAACGGATGGCAATTGTTGCGGCTGGTTGCGGTGCCGGTGGACGCGCGGACATGGGCCAGAAACAACCGTGCGCGCACCTGTTCGGCCAGCGATTTCAGGTTTGGGTCGGACCATGCGGGGTATACATCGCGGTACAGCCCCGGGTTTGGCCGATCACCGTACCACGCCAGCCCAAAGCCATCCGCATTGATCGCGGTCTTGCACTTGGATGCCTCGCGCGATTGGTGGATCAGCGAATGATCCGGCGCGGTAAGAATTTCGCTAAGGTAAAGGGGTTGGCCCTGCCAAGCCGCCCAACGACACATGTTTATTGGCCGCGATTGTGTGTACGGGCGTACAGCTTGGCGATGATGCCGCTCGCGGTTTTCTCGCACAGACAAGGGATAAACGCATGGACCAGCGCAGCACCGCCCGCCATGAACAACAGGCCCGAGAATTTCATTGCAAACGCCATATGTTCAAAGAATGTCTCGTTGACTTTTGCGGGATGGTCCAGAAATACACGTGCGATCATCGGTTTGTTCCTTTTTGGCATTGATTTCTCATAGATTATGCGAGCGGGGCCGTGATGTTTTCCCAAAGATAAGGCAATTTTGCTTGATCGTGGGAAGTTATCCCGTAATAATTGCATATATGTTGAATATTGATGAAGTAGACCGCCGTATCCTGAAAGAATTGCAGCGCGATGCGGGTCAATCGTTGGATACTTTGGGCGAGGCCGTGAACCTGTCGCGAAACGCCTGCTGGCGGCGTATTCGCGCGCTTGAGGCAGCGGGCGTGATCAAGGGGCGCGTGACCTTGCTGGATGCGGGCAAGTTGGGGCTGGGCCTGACCGTGTTCATGCAGATCCGCACCAACGCCCATGCGCCTGATTGGCTGGCGACGTTTTCCAAGGCGACCCATGATATGCCCGAAATTCTGGGCGTCTACCGCATGACCGGGGATCTGGACTATTTGATCCGCGCGCGGGTTGCGGATATGGCGGGGTATGACAAATTGTATCAGACCTTGATCCGCAAAGTGCCGCTGTCCGATGTCTCGGCCAGTTTCGTGATGGAAGAGATCAAGGAAACCACCCAATTGCCATTGTGAAAGGCCCGTTATGCCCGCCTATCTGATCCTTGCCCTTGCGGTTCTGGCTGAAACCATTGGCACCACCGCCCTGCAAGCCTCGCAACAATTTACGCGGCTGTGGCCATCGGTACTGGTTGTGCTGGCCTATTCGGTGTCGTTTTATCTGTTATCGATGACCCTCAAGGTGATGCCGGTGGGCGTGGTTTATGCGCTGTGGTCGGGCCTTGGGATCATTCTGATTGCGCTCATCGGCTTTGCGGTTTTTGGACAACGCCTTGATCTGCCCGCAATCATCGGCCTGTTGATGATCATCGGCGGTATTGCCGTAATCCACCTTTTTTCAAGCGCGACACCGCATTAAACTTAGGGCCTAAATAGCGTCTATGCGCCCCTGAACACAGGCGATTGTTTTTTCACTGGCGTTTGCTGCGGTTGCACGGTAGGGGGCTGCAACTCATGACATGAAGGCTGATCCAATGGACCTGCGTAATATCGCAATCATCGCACACGTTGACCACGGCAAGACAACGCTGGTGGACGAATTGTTGAAACAATCCGGTACGTACCGCGAAAACCAGGCGACAACTGAACGCGCCATGGACAGTAACGATCTGGAACGCGAGCGCGGAATCACGATCTTTGCCAAGCCGACATCCGTGGAATGGAAAGGCATCCGGATCAACATCGTCGACACCCCCGGCCACGCCGATTTCGGTGGTGAAGTCGAGCGTATCCTGTCGATGGTGGACGGTGTTGTATTGCTGGTGGACGCCGCCGAAGGCCCGATGCCGCAGACCAAATTTGTGACCTCCAAGGCGCTTGCGCTGGGTCTGCGCCCGATTGTTGTGCTCAACAAGGTCGATAAGTCCGACGCAGAACCTGATCGCGCGCTGGATGAATGTTTTGATCTGTTCGCAAACCTTGGTGCGGATGATGATCAGCTTGATTTCCCGTCAATGTACGCCTCGGGCCGCAATGGCTGGGCCGATATGGAGCTTGACGGTCCGCGCAAGGATCTGTCGGCGCTGTTCGATCTGATTGTGGAGCATGTGAAGGCGCCCAAGCAGTTGGCCAATATCGACGCGCCTTTCACCATGCTGGCAACAACATTGGGTGCCGACCCGTTCATTGGCCGGATGTTGACAGGCCGCGTTGAAACCGGTCGCCTTAGGGCCGGCGAGACGGTCAAGGCGCTGTCGCGCGATGGCACGTTGATTGAAAGTTTCCGCGCGACCAAGATCATGGCGTTTCGCGGGTTAAGCCAGCAGGCGATTGAAGTGGCCGAGGCGGGTGATATCGTGTCGATCGCGGGGATGTCAAAGGCTACTGTTGCAGATTCAATCGTGGCCCCTTCCGTGACCGAAGGTCTGCCAGCGCAGCCGATTGATCCGCCGACAATTACAGTGACTTTCGGTATCAACGACAGCCCGCTTGCGGGTCGTGATGGCAAGAAAGTCCAGTCCCGTGTCATTCGCGAGCGACTGATGAAAGAAGCAGAATCAAACGTCGCGATCAAGATCAGCGATACACCGGGCGGTGAAGCGTTCGAAGTGGCCGGTCGTGGTGAATTGCAGATGGGTGTGTTGATCGAAAACATGCGCCGCGAGGGTTTCGAGCTGTCGATCTCGCGCCCTCAGGTGTTGTTTCGCGACATCGACGGTGTGCGTCACGAGCCGATTGAAGAAGCCACCATCGACGTGGATGACGAATATTCCGGTGCCGTGATCGAAAAGATCACCGGCGTCCGGAAAGGCGAACTGGTCGAGATGAAACCCGCCGGTGCAGGCAAAACCCGCATCGTCGCACTGGTGCCCTCGCGTGGATTGATCGGCTATCACGGTGAATTCCTGACCGACACGCGCGGCACCGGTGTTCTGAACCGCGTGTTCCATGACTGGGCACCGCACAAGGGGCCAATTCCGGGCCGCCGCGCGGGCGTTCTGATCTCGATGGAAAACGGCACAGCTGTGTCTTACGCGCTGTGGAAGCTTGAAGATCGCGGCAAGTTCTTTATCGGCGCACAAACCGACGTTTATCAGGGCATGATCATTGGTGAACACAGCCGCGAGAATGATCTGGAAGTGAACCCGCTCAAGGGCAAGCAGCTGACCAACGTGCGCGCCTCCGGTACGGACGAAGCGGTGCGGTTGACCACGCCTGTGACATTGTCACTGGAGCAGGCGATTGCCTATGTCGATGATGACGAATTGGTTGAAGTCACGCCAAACGCCATCCGTCTGCGCAAGCGCTATCTTGACCCGCATGAACGCAAGCGGATGTCGAAGTCAGCTTGATACCTAAATGATGAGGGGGCTTTGCCCCCTCAAACTCCCCCAGGAATATTTAAGACCAAAAAGAAAACAATTGGCGCTAGTCGTTGGTCTCGATGATCATCAATTCACGCTCCGACGCGCCGCGTGCGTGGTTTAATGCCGCCTGATATGTCTCTGAATGATAACACTTTTCAGCTGTTTCAACATCCGGGAAACGTGCAACGACATTGCGGGGCCGCTCCTTGCCTTCAAGCTGAACAAATCGTCCACCGCGTGCCAGAAACACGCCGCCATGTTCGGCAATCGCAACTGTCGCACCCGCGGCGTATTTCTTGTAAGCCTCTTCATCGGTAACGGTGACATGTGCAATCCAAAGTGCGCCCATCGGTCTATCCTTTCAAAATTGTTTCTGCGGCAGCGAACGCCGCCTCTGCATTGTCAGCACTCGGGCCACCGCCCTGTGCCATATCCGGACGGCCACCGCCGCCCTTGCCACCAAGCGCTGCAACAGCCGCCTTGAGGATGTCGACCGCCGAGACTTGTGATGTCAGATCAGCCGTAACCCCAGCAGCCACCGCAGCCTTGCCATCCGCATCTGCGATCAACAGTACCACACCCGAGCCCAGTTTGGCCTTATGTTCATCGACCAGCGCGGGCAAATCCTTGCCGGTCACACCCGACAATACCTGTGCGATAAATTTTACGCCGCCGATATCGCGGGCTTGGACCGGTGCCGCACCGCCACCGGACATGGCAAGCTCGCGGCGCAATTGGGCCACTTCATTGCTCAGCGATTTGCGTTCGTCGATCAGCGCGCGCACACGGTCGGGCACGTCTGCGGGTGACGCTTTGAGGTCAAGTGCTGTCTTGGCCAGCAGGTGATCCTGTCTGCGCAGATAGTCTATCGCCGCCTGCCCCGTCAGCGCCTCGATCCGGCGGACCCCTGCACTGCTGGCGCTGTCGCCAAGTGTTACAAACGCTCCGATATCGCCCGCGCGGCTTACATGCGTACCGCCACACAGTTCAATCGAATAGGTCGCCTTGTCGGTGCCCTTGCCTGACCCGTCATTGCGGCCCATTGTCACAACACGCACCTCATCGCCGTATTTTTCGCCAAACAGCGCCTGTGCGCCGATCGCGCGGGCGTCATCGGGGGTCATGATGCGGGTCTCGACGACACCGTTCTGGCGGATATAGGCGTTCACCTCGGCCTCGACGCGCGCCAACTCGTTAAGGCTGAGCGCCTTGGTATGGCTGAAATCAAAGCGCAAACGGTCTGCCGCGTTCAACGATCCGCGTTGTGACACGTGATCGCCCAAGGCGGCGCGCAATGCTTCGTGCAAAAGATGCGTCGCAGAGTGGTTGGAACGAATGGCGCTTCGATGGCTGTGATCCACGGTCAAAACAGCGTTCTGGCCTGAAGTGATGGTGCCTTGCGTGACCGTGCCGATATGGGCAAACACCCCAGCGGTTTTGCGGGTGTCGGTGATGGTCACGGTGCCGGTGCCGGTTTTGATGACGCCGGTATCGCCGACCTGCCCACCGGATTCGGCATAAAACGGCGTCTGGTTCAGGGCGATCTGGACACTGTCGCCTTTGGATGCGGTGTCTGCAATCGCCCCGCCGAGAATGATTGCGGCGATCTGACCTTCGGCGGTTTCGGACTCGTAGCCCAGAAAATCAGTCGTCCCATGTTTGTCGGCGACGTCGAACCATACGGTCGCATCCGCCGCCTCGCCCGAGCCTGTCCATGCCGCACGAGCCTTGGCTTTCTGAGCCGCCATCGCCGTATCAAAACCGTCGGTATCCACAGCACGGCCCTGCTCTCGCAACGCGTCCTGCGTCAGATCAAGCGGAAATCCGAATGTGTCATAAAGTTTGAAGGCGGTTTCACCGGGAAGATTGGCCGCCTCTGGCAAGGCGCTGACCTCGTCTTCTAGCAGTTTTAATCCACGTTCCAATGTGGTTTTGAAACGGGTTTCTTCCTGCTCAAGCGTCTCTGTGATCAACGCCTGCGCGCGGGTAAGTTCAGGATAGGCCGAGCCCATCTGCTGCACCAAAGTAGGCACCAACCTGTACATCAGCGGGTCTTTGGCCCCCAGCAAATGCGCATGCCGGATCGCGCGGCGCATGATCCGGCGCAAGACATATCCACGCCCGTCACTGGCGGGCATCACCCCGTCGGCAATCAAAAACGAGGTCGAGCGCAGATGGTCGGCAATCACGCGGTGGTGCACATTACCGGGTCCAAATGGATCCACACTCAACGCATGGCCGCTCGCCTCGATCAGGCTGCGGAACAGGTCGGTGTCGTAATTGTCATGCTTACCTTGCAGCAGCGCACCGATACGTTCCAGCCCCATGCCGGTGTCGATGGATTGCATGTCCAGCGGGCGCATGGTGCCATCGGCGAACTGTTCGTTCTGCATGAAAACGATGTTCCAGATTTCGATGAACCGATCACCGTCTTCATCAGCGCTGCCGGGGGGGCCGCCAGGAATATGATCGCCGTGGTCATAGAAAATCTCGGTGCACGGACCGCACGGCCCAGTTGGCCCCATGCGCCAGAAGTTGTCATCCGTGGCAATGCGAATGATCCGCTCGTCGGGCAGGTTCGCGACTTTTTTCCAGATATCCGCGGCTTCCGTGTCGGTGTGATACACCGTGACCAACAGCCGTGTGGGATCAATGCCAAAATCGCGGGTCAGCAATTCCCACGCAAAAGCAATTGCTTCGGCCTTGAAGTAATCGCCAAAGCTGAAATTTCCGAGCATCTCGAAGAAGGTATGATGGCGCGCGGTATAGCCGACATTGTCCAGATCGTTGTGCTTGCCGCCTGCGCGTACACATTTCTGCGCGGTGGTTGCGCGGTTGTAGTCGCGGGTTTCCAGACCGGTGAACAGGTTTTTGAACTGCACCATGCCGGAATTGGCAAACATCAACGTGGGGTCGTTGCGCGGCACCAGCGGCCCCGATGCTTGAACGGAATGGCCCTGCTTGTCGAAATAGGACAAAAAGGTGGAGCGGATGTCGTTGAGCGTCTTCATGGCATGGCCTTCCGGAGCAAGTGTCGGTTTCAAATACCCCTGCACCTGCGCGCTGTCCACAGCTTGGCTCTACGAAAAAGGGCACGCCAGTTGCAGGCGCGCCCTTTTCAACAGTATCCCGGTTGAATACGGCGATTATGCCTCGAGAATGTCGATATCCTCGTTTTCCGAGCCGTTGAAATCCAGCCCGTGGGCGGCGCGGATCTTATCTTCGATCTCGTCGGCCATCGCGGGGTTGTCTTTGAGATATGCTTTGGCGTTTTCGCGGCCCTGCCCGATCCGCTCATCCCCGTACGAGAACCAGGAGCCGGATTTATCGACAATCTCGGCCTTGACCCCCATATCAAGCAATTCGCCCACCTTGGAGATACCCTCGCCGTACATGATGTCAAATTCGACGATCTTGAACGGGGCGGCGACCTTGTTTTTCACAACCTTGACGCGGGTGGCGTTGCCGACAACTTCGTCGCGATCCTTGAGCGCGCCAATGCGGCGGATATCAAGTCGCACGGAGGAATAGAATTTGAGCGCATTGCCACCGGATGTGGTTTCGGGCGAGCCGAACATCACACCGATCTTCATGCGGATTTGGTTGATGAAAATAACCATACAGTTTGAGCGGCTGATCGAGCCCGTCAGTTTACGCATGGCCTGGCTCATCAGACGAGCCTGAACGCCGACGCTGCTGTCGCCCATATCCCCTTCAAGCTCTGATTTAGGTGTCAGGGCCGCAACAGAATCAACCACAACCATGTTAACAGCCCCCGAACGCACCAGCGTATCGGTGATCTCAAGCGCCTGTTCGCCGGTATCGGGCTGCGAAATCAGCAGCTCGTCAATGTCGATACCCAGCTTTTTGGCATATTGCGGATCAAGCGCGTGTTCTGCATCGACAAAGGCACAGACGCCGCCGGCCTTTTGCTGTTCTGCGATGCAATGCAGGGTCAGCGTGGTTTTGCCTGATGATTCCGGCCCGTAAATCTCGATGATCCGCCCCATCGGCAAACCACCGATGCCCAGTGCGATATCAAGGCCAAGCGAGCCTGTCGAGCTGGCGGTGATATCCTGTATCGCGCCCTCGGCACCCAGTCTCATGATTGAGCCTTTGCCGAATTGACGCTCGATTTGCGCCAGCGCGCTGTCGAGCGCCTTTTGCTTTTCCGCGGTTTTTTTACTGTCCATTGTCAAAAGATCTGCCGTTGCCATGATGCCTATTCCCTTAGTGTCACACTGTATGGCCCGCCACAATCGCCGATGGGCCCCTGGGTTTTTGTTCTTCTAATGTTCCATATGGGACCAAAAGAAGAACATTTCAATCAATTTATTTCATTCCCCATCTTTTTCCCATTCCGGTTAAGAAGTAGTTTACAGATTGAAATGAGATGAAATGATGCGGGGTTTTTTCCTAAGTGCTTGTTTTCTTTAAAGAGCGGCTGGCGTTTCTATCGGTGCCTAAAACCGGGACCACCGCCTATGAAGCGGCATTGGCCCCGCGCGCGGATATGGTGATATCCGAGCCGCCGATGCTGAAACATGCGCCTGTCTATCGCTACAACCGCTTTATCAGACCGATGTTTTTGAAAGTCTGCGACACCGAGCTTGAGTTGATGGCGGTGATGCGCGAACCAGTGTCATGGCTGGGCAGTTGGTATCGGTACAGGCAACGCCCGTTCATGCAGGGCAAGCCCAACAGCACTTTTGACATCAGCTTTGATGATTTCATTCTGGCCTATATGAAAGGCGACAAGCCCGGATTTGCAGACGTAGGCAGCCAGCTCAATTTTATGAAAAGCCAGCCCAATGGCACGTCGATCACCCATTATTTCAAATACGAGGACCAGCCCCGTTTGCAAGCCTTCCTTAAGGAACGGCTGGATGTTGAATTGAACCTGACCCGCGAGAATGTATCACCGCAGATGACGCTGGAGTTGTCGCCGGATGTCGAGGCGCGGTTCAAACGCAAGTTTTCGGACGAATATGACCTTTATCACAGCATTGCCTGAGCTTTAATGTAACTGACGGTGTACGGTATCGGTCAGATCATTGAGCGAAAACGGTTTGGGTAAAAACACCGAATTGGGGAATTTGCTTTGTTCCTCGCCAAAGCTGTCCTCGGCATAGCCGGAGACAAACACCACTCTGACATCGGGACGGTTTTTAAGCGCCTCGCGCACCCAACTCGGACCGTTCATGCCGGGCATGACCACGTCCGTTACAAATACGTCGATGTTCAGGCTCTCGTCCTCGAGCGTTTTGAGTGCGGCCTCGGCCGAATCTGCCTCAAGCACCGTGTATCCGCGCAACCGCAAGGCGCGGCTGGCGAAGGCGCGCACAGGTGCTTCGTCTTCGACGAGCAAAATAACACCCCCGGCATGTTTCGTGGGGGCGGGATGCGGTTTGGTAACAGCCTGAACAGCCTTTTTCGGCAAGATTTCGAGGACCTGAAAATAGAGCGTGAAGGATGTCCCGGTTCCAAGAATAGAATCAGCGAATATGAAACCACCCGTTTGCTTGACGATGCCGTAGGCCGTCGACAGGCCCAGCCCCGTGCCCTCGCCCGTGCGCTTGGTGGTGAAAAACGGCTCGAACACTTTTTGGAGCTTATCAGGCGGGATGCCGACACCATCATCGCTGACCTGTACTGTCACATATTGCCCCGCAGGCACGCTGACCCTGTCGCGCACCAGCGGCTCCGTAAGCGTGGTATATTCCGTGACAATCCTGATCTCTCCGCCCGCAGGCATGGCATCACGGGCGTTGACCACAAGGTTCATCAACACCTGTTCCAACTGGCGTTTGTCGGCGCGGATCGGTTTGAGGACCGGATCATGGCTGAGCGTCAGGGTGACTTTTTCACCGACCAGACGGTTCAGCAGATGGGTCAGATCGGCCAGCGTGTCGCGAATGTCCAGAACTTCGGGCCGCAGCGTCTGTTTGCGCGAGAAGGCCAGTAACTGGCCGACCAGGGCAGCAGCGCGGTTGGCGTTCTGATTGATCTGAACCAGATCGGCATAATCATTGTCCCCCTGATCATGCCGCAACAGCAGCAGGTCGCAGTGGCCGGCAATTGCGGTCAGCAGGTTGTTGAAATCATGCGCCACGCCGCCTGCAAGCTGACCAATGGCCTGCATTTTCTGGCTTTGTACAAATTGCGCCTCAAGCGATTTCAACTCGGTCGCGTCGTGCAGTACGGCGATCAGGGCGGGCTTACCTTCCTCGGTGATGCGGTTGAGCGTGACCTGCACAAACACCTCGCGGTCGGTGCGGGTCAGGCGCAAAAATTCGGACTTTTGCACGGACCTGCCCGCCAGTGTATCGCCCAGCCAGTCCGATATCGAACGACCCAACCCCTCCATCAGATTTGACAGATGAATATCCGCAACCAGCGAAACGCCTATCAGTTCGGATGCCATCCGGTTGAACGATAGAACCGCCCCATCGGGGGCGACCTTGATCATCGGGACGGGAAGATCCTGAAAAACCTGCCAGTCTTTGTTGGCATTCTGACCCTCCGGCGCTGGCAACAGATACAGCGCCCTGCGCCCTGCGCCCGCAGGCATTTCGACCGCCACCGCTTTTTCAGGGCCTTGCGCCGTCGTGATTTCGAGCGGAATACCCTGCACGACCGGCAGGTTGAAAAACACCCGGTCCAGCGTTTTGACACGGGCCCCGATCAAATGGCGTGCGGCGTCGTTCATAAACAAGATGACATCGCCCCGCCCGATCATCAGCATCGGCAATTGCAGCGTATCGCGGGGGTTTTGCGGGGCATCGCGGGTGGTAATCTGCTCGATCCGCCAGACATATCCGTCATCGTGCATTTCATGCACCGACAGCCTGATGTGACCGTTGCGCGTGATGATGTCTTCGCTGGCGGCACCGGTCTGGTCTGCGCGGGTCTGGAGCCTGAAAAGAATACCTGCGGGGTTGGCAAATTGCGTATCCAGGACGCGCGCCATTGTTTCGGCGCCCTTGGCATTGAACTGCGCAAGGGCGGCAGCGTTTTGTGACACAACCTTGCCGTCACGGGTGGCGACAATCGCCGGTGCGGTGTCTTTGGCGATAAAATTTGCGATTACATCGAATGTATTTATTTGTTTGCGGGTTCCGAGCTTAGCAAAAACCGCCGATACGATCGCTGCGGTGAAAATCGACATGGCACTGGCCACAAGTCCCAGCTTGGCCCCTTGATCCGGGGCGATCACAGCAAAAACCCCGAGGACAAACGCCAGCAGCAACAACACCCTGCCGCGCCCTGCGCGCAATGGTGTCTTTCCCTGTTCTTGTCCGATGGTCATATTGGTATCTATAGTCAATGCGTCCCCGATCTGCGCGAATCGTACCAACAGTGTCGCGCATCAAGGGTTAATCAGCCTTTAACCACCCCGCACTTTGCACCCATTGGTTGAATATGCGCAGAGTTACGCGCGGGTCAAGTGTGCTGTGTAAAAGCCGTCGCCGTGTTCATCGACGCCGTAGCGATCCGAATGTGTCACTTTCCAGGCAGGATGCCGGCTCAAGAACGCGTCTACGCGGTCCTCGTTCTCGGATTTCAGGACCGAACAGGTGGCATAGGCCAGAATACCGCCAGGTGCCGTGAGTTTGGCGGCGACATCCAATATGTCATCCTGAATATGGATAAGCGCCGCAAGCCGGTCAGCCGTTAACGTCCATTTGCCTTCTGCCGCGCGGCGCCAAGCACCCGAACCCGAACACGGCGCGTCACAGAGCACCACATCATAAGGGGCATGTGCTTCCAGATCATCGGTATCAATCTGCACCACGCCCGCCTCGGCGCGGATTGTGCGGGTGGGCAGGTCGGCCATGCGGGAGGTGTCGATGTCATGGGCGAACACGTGGCGGGTGGTGTCCATGGCAAGGGCCAATGCCTTGCCACCGCCGCCTGTGCAGTAATCAAGCACTTTGCCGCCCTCGGGCAGCACAGCAACAACTGCCTGGCTGGCGGCGTCCTGAAGTTCTACATAACCCTCTGAATAAGCAGGAGAGTTTCGGATTTTCCGCGCACCGTTCGTCACGGTCAAAGCAGAGGCGGCGAGCGGATTTTCCACCGCCTCGATGCCTTGGTCCCGCAGCATTTTGATCGCCGCCTCGCGCGTGGTTTTGGCCAGATTGACCCGCAAGGTGATCGGTGCGCGGTTTTGTAACGCAAGTGCTGCTGTCTCGGCCGCGTCGCCCAGCGATTGCTCGAACAGCGGGATCAGCCAATCAGGCAGGTTCCACAGGATTTCGCGGGAAGCCGGTTTTGTAGGAAAATCCGCCTCGGTTTCGCTCAACGGGACGGGCGCGTGGCCTTGGCCATCGAACAATGATCCAATATCAGCACCTTGATGGTGCAGCAGGCCGATCATCAGCGCCCGCGCGCTGTCAGATCCGCCATAATACGCTGCAATCTTGCGGGCGCGCAGCACATCGAACACATAGTCACGGATCGCAGCCCGGTCTTTGGAGCCTGCAAACCGGCTGCGACGTGCCCAACGGGTCAATGCCTGTTCAGCGGCAAGACCGCCCGCCATATCATCAAGGATTTCGATGGCCGCAGAGACACGTGCACCGGGGGTCATTGCGCGTGTATCACATTAATACCGTCTCGCATTGCGCTGAAATAAAACACTTAACCCACCCTGTAGTTTGGAGATTCCCGCGTGATCTGCACATCGTGCACATGGCTTTCCTTGAGGCCCGCGCCGGTGATCTTGACGAAAGTGCAATTCTTGCGCATCTCTGCCACGGTGGCACATCCCGTATATCCCATTGCGGCGCGCAATCCGCCGACCATCTGGTGCACCACAGCGGCGGCACTGCCTTTGTAGGCCACCTGCCCCTCGATGCCTTCGGGGACCAGTTTGTCGCTGGCCGCATCGCTTTGGAAATAGCGGTCTGCCGATCCGCTGGCCATCGCACCAAGGCTGCCCATACCGCGAAAGCTTTTGAAGCTGCGGCCTTGATACAGGATCACTTCGCCGGGGGATTCGTCGGTGCCCGCAATCATCGAGCCGACCATGGCACAAGAGGCACCCGCCGCGATGGCTTTGGCAAAATCGCCTGAAAACTTGATGCCTCCGTCAGCAATTACCGGAATATCGCCCGCCGCCTGCGCGCAATCCATGATCGCGGTCAGTTGCGGTACGCCGACACCTGCGACCATGCGCGTGGTACAGATCGAGCCCGGGCCAATGCCCACCTTGACCGCATCCGCCCCTGCATCAATCAGCGCACGTGTAGCGGCAGCAGTGGCAACATTGCCCGCAACGATCTGCACATCATTGCTTAGGGTTTTTGCACGTTCAACGGCGCGCGCGACCCCTTCGGAATGGCCATGTGCGGTGTCGATCACGATCATGTCGACGCCGGCATCGACCAGGGCCTGCGAGCGCTCGAACCCCGCATCGCCCACCGTTGTCGCCGCAGCCACACGCAGACGTCCAAGGTTGTCCTTGCAGGCCGTTGGGTTCAGAACCGCCTGTTCGGTGTCTTTCAACGTCAGCAGTCCGGTCAGCTTGCCGGTCTTGTCGGTGATCAGCAGCTTTTCGATGCGCCGCGCCTTCATCAGGCTGATCGCCTCTTCGCGGTCCGCAGGTTCATGCAGGACAGCAAGGTTATCGGTCGACATCATCGCCTTGACAGGTGTGCGGTCATCAGAGGCAAAGCGCATATCGCGGTTGGTCACGATCCCGACCACACGCCCCGCGGCGTCAACAACCGGAAATCCGGTCACATTGTACCGCTCTTGCAGTGCTTTGGCGTCTGCAAGTGTCTGGTCCGGCGTCAGTGTGATCGGGTTATAGACAATCCCGCTCTCAAAGCGTTTCACGCGGCGGACCTCTTGAGCCTGCCGTTCGATGGAAAGGTTGCGGTGGATCACCCCCATGCCGCCAGCCTGTGCCATCGCAATGGCCATGCGGCCTTCGGTCACAGTGTCCATGGCAGAGCTGAGCAGCGGAATGTTCAATGCGATGGATTTGGTGACAAACGTACGGGTATCGGCCGTCGAGGGCAGCACCGAGGACGCGCCCGGAACCAGCAATACATCATCAAAAGTCAGTGCCTCACGAATTTCCATCATACACCTCTGGGGTTCGGGTTTATCGGGGTTCATTTGGCGGTTTGCTATTTCACGGATGCGCACAGATGCCAAGGGCCGATGCTAGGGCTCCGTCACCGCAGTCAAACAGACAAGATGGCGCGCGCGACGCATTATTTGCCGCTGATCACCTTTCGCCTGCCGCACTTGGCGCTATGTTGGCGAAAAGTGTTTGAGGACAGGCAGCTATGAGCAACGATCCACTGGTTATTTTCACGCCCTCGGGCAAGCGCGGCCATTTTGCGGTTGGCACGCCAATTCTGACCGCTGCCCGCCAGCTGGGTGTCGATCTGGATTCTGTCTGCGGCGGACGCGGAATTTGCTCGAAATGCCAGATCACACCCGGTTTTGGCGAGTTTTCCAAACACAAAGTGACAGTACGCGATGATGCCTTGTCGGAATGGAACTCGGTCGAACAGCGCTACAAGGACAAGCGCGGGTTGATCGACGGGCGGCGTCTGGGCTGTCAGGCAGCGGTGCAGGGTGATGTGGTGATCGACGTACCACCCGAAAGCCAGGTGCATAAACAAGTGGTCCGCAAACGGGCCGAGGCGCGCGAGATCACGCTGAACCCGTCGACCAAGCTGTTTTACGTCGAGGTGGCAGAGCCTGACATGCACACACCGTCCGGTGATCTGGAACGTCTGAACGAGGCGTTGCGCGACCAGTGGAATTTGGAAAAGGTCGTGGCGGATCTGCATATCCTGCAAACCATGCAACCGGTTCTGCGCAAGGGTGATTGGAAAGTCACTGTTGCCGTCAATCTGGGAGATGCCGAAAACCCGCCCTGCATCATGCAGATATGGCCGGGATATTACGAGGGCACGGTCTACGGGCTGGCGGTTGATCTTGGCTCGACCACCATCGCGGCGCATTTGTGCGATCTGCAAACCGGCGTCGTTGTGGCATCATCCGGTGTGATGAACCCGCAAATCCGTTTTGGCGAGGATTTGATGAGCCGGGTCAGCTATTCCATGATGAACCCGTCCGGTGCGGAAGAAATGACCGCAGCGGTGCGCGAGGGGATGAACGGTCTTTTCACCCAGATCGCGACCGAGGCGGAAATTGACAAAAACCTGATCGTGGATGCGGTGTTTGTGTGTAATCCGGTGATGCACCATCTGTTTTTGGGCATTGATCCGTTCGAGTTGGGTCAGGCACCCTTTGCGCTGGCCACATCGAACGCGATGCGCCTGCGGGCCAGCGATCTGGGCCTCAACATCCACCCGTCTGCGCGGGTCTACCTTTTGCCCTGTATCGCGGGCCATGTCGGTGCCGATGCCGCAGCCGTGGCGTTGAGCGAGGCACCGGACAAATCCGAAGATCTGGTGCTTGTGGTCGATGTGGGCACCAATGCGGAAATCCTGCTGGGCAACAAAGACAAAGTGCTGGCCTGTTCATCGCCCACCGGACCCGCCTTTGAAGGCGCGCAAATCTCGTCGGGCCAACGTGCGGCTCCGGGCGCAATCGAGCGGGTCGAGATTGATCCCGTAACCAAGGTTGCGCGGTTCAAGGTTATCGGGTCGGACCTGTGGTCGGATGATCCCGCATTCCCGGATGCCATCGCCACCACCGGCGTCACAGGTATTTGCGGGTCCGGCATTATAGAAATGGTCGCCGAGATGCGCGTGCACGGCATCGTCGACGCACCCGGCCTGATCGGCACGTCCGAGCAAACCGGATCGGCCAATGTGTTTCAGGACGGGCGCACCAATTCCTATCTGGTTTATGACGGCACCGCATCCGGTGGCCCCAAGATCACCGTGACCAACCGCGATATCCGCGAAATCCAGATGGCCAAGGCGGCGCTTTATTCCGGCGCGCGTTTGTTGATGGACAAATTCGGTGTCGACAAGGTGGACCGCGTCGTTCTGGCGGGGGCCTTTGGCGCGCATATCTCGCCTAAGCATGCGATGATTTTGGGCATGATCCCCGATGCGCCGCTCGACAAGGTCACATCGGCGGGCAATGCGGCGGGCACCGGCGCGCGGATTGCCTTGCTCAACAAAGACACACGGGCCGAGATCGAGGAAACCGTGCGCGCGATCCATAAGGTCGAGACCGCCATCGAGCCACGCTTTCAGGAGCATTTTGTGAACGCCTCTGCGATACCAAATGCGGTTGAGCCGTTTCCGATTTTGAATAGTATTGTGACGTTGCCCACGGCGACATTCAACACAGGCGGCGGTGGTGATGGTGCAGGTGGTGGACGGCGCAGACGCAGGGGATAAACACGACATGACCGAGGCCAACACAGACCAACGCGATTTCTGGAGCGACGCCGCTGGCCCGAAATGGCTGCGGTTTGAAGCGGCTCTGGATGCGCTTTTCCAACCCGTTCTTGACGGCGTGATTGCGCGCGCAGGTATCAAGCCGGGCCAAGGCGTGCTTGATACCGGCTGTGGCACGGGCGACAGCACCTTGCACCTCGCGGGTTTGGTGGGGAAAAGCGGTCGCGTGGTCGGTGCGGATATATCAAAGCCCTTGTTGGCGCGTGCCGCAGAGCGCGCTCGGGGTCTGGACCATGTGGCCTTTGTCGAGGCAGATGCGCAGACCCATGAATTCCCGGTTGCGCAATTTGATCATCTGGTCTCGCGGTTCGGGGTGATGTTCTTTGCTGATCCGGTTGCGGCCTTTGCAAACATGGCGCGCGCATTGAAACCCGGTGGCCATGTGAGCTTTGCCGCGTGGGGCCAGATCCCGGAAAACCCGTTTTTCACCTATCCCGCTCAGGCCGCGCGCAGCATTATCGGCGCGCCACCAAAGGCCGATCCCGATCTGCCCGGCCCCTTTGCCTTTCGCGATCCTGCCCGTGTGCTGGATATTCTGACCAAGGCGGGTTTGGCGGATGTGGCCTGCGATACTGCGGACATCATGCTGACGCCCCAAGGCAGTCTGGCGGATTTTGCGGATATGGTGTTACGCATTGGACCCGCGAACACCGCAATCAGTCACTTTAACGCTGATGCGGCACAGATCGCAGCACTTGGTGAGATGCTGCAAGACGTTTTCGCGCCGTTTGACGGGCCAGAGGGATTACGGATTCCAGCTCAGATCAATTTTTTCACGGCGCGGCGCGTGAAACCGCACCCCATGATCCCTTGACCTCCGATCCGTCGCAGCCTATTTCCGCAAAAGGCGCGCGGGTATGGTGAAAAGGTATCACGGCAGCTTCCCAAGCTTTAGTTACGAGTTCGATTCTCGTTACCCGCTCCAATCCTACCCCATCAACACATCTCCAAACTCTTCCCGCAAGTTCCGCTTCAGCACTTTACCCGTGGCGTTGCGCGGCAAAACGTCTGTGAACACCACCTTGTCCGGCGTCTGCCACTTGGCGATCTTGCCCTCGAAAATCGCCAGCACCTCGGCCTCGCTCGGGTCTTCCCCCTCGCGTTTGACCGCGATCAGCACGGGACGTTCATCCCATTTTGCATGTTTCGCCCCGATCACGGCGGCATCGGCGAGGTGCGGATGTGCAATCGCGATGTTCTCCAACTCGACCGAGCTGATCCATTCTCCACCCGATTTGATGATATCCTTGGAGCGGTCCTTGATCGTGACATAGCCGTCCGCGTCCATCGTCGCCACATCGCCGGTGTCAAACCAGCCGTTTGTCAGTGTCGCGTCAGATGTTGTGCGGAAATAGGCGTCGAGGATCCAATGGCCCCGCGTCATCAGCGCGCCCTGGGACTTGCCGTCTTGAGGCAGTGGTTTGCCATTTTCGTCCCATATTTCAAGCTCGACGCCGTACACCGCCCTGCCCTGATTTTCGCGCAAGCGGTGCAGGTCTGCGGCAGGCAAATCGCAGTGCTTGGCAAGCGGTTGGTTCACCGTACCTAGCGGCGACATTTCGGTCATGCCCCAAGCGTGTATCACCTCGACGCCGTACGTGTCGCGGAAGGTCGCGATCATCGAAGGTGGGCAGGCAGAGCCACCTACGACAGTGCGGTTGAGGCTGGATAGTGTGCTGTTCGCCGCTTTTGCCGCGCCCAGAAGACCCAGCCAAATGGTCGGGACGCCAAGCGCCACCGTCACCTTGTGCGCGTCGATCAGGCTGACCAATGATGGTCCGTCCAGGTTTGGCCCCGGCAGCACCAGACGCGCGCCGACCATGGCGCAGGCATAGGGCGACCCCCAGGCGTTGACATGGAACATCGGCACCACCATGAGGGCCACATCCATCGCTGAAAATGCAATGCTGTCGGCAAGGTTCGAGCCAAAGCTGTGCAGTACGGTGGAGCGGTGGGAATACAGAACACCCTTGGGGTTCCCAGTAGTTCCCGATGTATAACAAAGGCTTGAGGCGGTATGTTCATCCAGATCAGGCCAGGCGTACCCCGCATCACCGGTCGCCAGCAGATCATCATAGGCGATGAGGCCGGGTAAAGTGTCAGCGGCGTCGCCAACGACAGCTTCCAGCAAGACGATATGGTCCAGATGATCCAGTTTGTCGCGGATCGCGGCCACCAGCGGGACAAAGGTTTTGTCGATGAACAACACCTTATCCTCGGCGTGGTTCAGGATATAGACCAGCTGTTCGGGGAACAGTCGCGGGTTGATTGTATGGCAGACAAAACCACCACCCGATGCCCCGAAGTAAATCTCGAGGTGGCGGCGGTTGTTCCAGGCAATCGTGCCGCAGCGGGTGTGCGGGGCAAGACCAAGTTTGCCAAGAGCGCTGGCAAGGCGGCGCGCGTTCGCACCCACCTGCCCCCAAGTGGTGTCCTCGACCCCGCCGCCGGTGTTCACCGATACGATTTCACCGTCGCTGTGACAGCGCTCGGCGTGGGCAATCAGGCTCGAAATCAACAGCGGTTGTGTCATCATCTGGCCAAGCATATCCGGTCCTCCCTTGGGTTTGCGATGAGATTGGACAAAGCGCCATGCACTTGCAAGCGCGCGGTGCGCGGCCTACAGAATTGGGATGGATTTAATTTACCACACCCCGCTGTCTGCCGACCAGCAACGCACGCTTGGGATTGACCCACCGCAGCCGCTGGCGATGGCCGATCAGGTACGGTTTTCCGAGTTGGACGCGCTGAACCACGTCAACAACGCGGTCTACATGGAATGGTTCGAGCGGTTGCGCATCCGCTATGTGCAGGATTGGGGCCTGTCGGGGTTTGACAATGCCACCGATCCGCGCATCGTGATCCGGTCGGGGACCATTCATTACAAGCAAGAGATGCGGATGGACGAGAATTACGTCACCACCTGCGGCTGTGTCGCGTACCGCAACACCTCGTTCACGCTGCGCCAGCAGTTGTGGTCGGGCGGCACGCTGCGCGCGACGTTTGACTGTGTGATTGTATTGTTGACGCCGGATGGATCAGCGCGCTTTTCGATCCCTGCGGCGGTGCGCACGCGGTTCGGTGTGGTGGATCAAGCCATTTTCGAGGAATAGAACATGAGCGTTACAATAAGGCCCATCTCCGCCGCTGATCGACCCGTCTGGGAAGAATTATTTCAGGGCTATGCGACGTTTTACAAAGTGGAGCAGACCGCGGCGATGCGCGAGACGGTCTGGGGCTGGCTGATGGATGCGGATCATACCAGCAATTCCCTTGTCGCCGAGGACGCCACCGGCAAGGTGATCGGGTTTACCCATTTTCGCCCGTTTGTCAGCCAGCTTAAGGCGATCACCAACTGCTTTCTCGATGATCTGTACGTTGACCCGAACGCGCGGGGATCGGGGGCCGCGGATGCATTGATCCAAGGGGTTGCAGACATCGCGCGCCATAAGGGCTGGGGTGTGGTGCGCTGGATCACGGCGGATGACAATTATCGCGGGCGCGGCGTGTACGACAAGGTTGCAACCCGCACCATGTGGGTGACATACGACCTCAAACCATGACGTAAGGTGCAGCACGCCTGCACCCTACGTCATCACACGGAATTGGGCGCGCCGCCCATCCGCGCCGGAAAGAAACTGATGAATTTTCTACAAATCACCTCGCTTTTGATCGTACTTGCGGGCGGGTTCGGTGCGATCAATTATCTGTTTTTCAAACTCCCCTCTGCCATCGGCATTCTGGTGGTGTCGCTGCTGGCCTCGTTCGGCTTGCTGGCGCTTGATGTTTTATGGCCCTCGCTCGAGATCGCCCCGACGGTGCGCGGTATCGTGACCGGCATCGACTTTTCCGAAGCGCTGCTGGAAGGCATGTTGGGCCTGTTGTTGTTTGCGGGCGCATTGCACGTCAAGCTCAGCGATCTGCGCGCCGAATGGGTGCCCGTGTTCCTGATGGCCACATTGGGCATTGCCTTATCAACCGTGATTGTCGGTTTCGGTTTTTCATGGCTGACAGGCATGCCTTTGCTGATTGCACTGGTGTTCGGGGCGCTGATTTCGCCGACCGATCCGGTGGCGGTGCTGGGCGTGCTGCGCGAGGCGGACCTGCCCAAATCACTGGAAACCAAGATTGCCGGCGAAAGCCTGTTCAATGATGGCGTGGGATATGTGGTGTTTCTGGTGCTGGTGGGGCTTGCGTTTCCCGGTGGTGCGGAGAGTGGCAATCAGGGTGATCCATTGCTCGGTGCGGCGCTGTTGTTTTTTCAGGAAGCCGTGGGCGGTGCGGTTCTGGGTCTGGTGCTGGGCTGGATGGTGTTTCGGGTCATGCGCCGGATCGACGATTATTCGCTCGAGGTGTTGCTGACGCTGGGCCTTGCCTTTGGCGGTTATGAACTGGCGGTCTGGCTGCATGTCTCGGCCCCGATCATGGCGGTCTGTGCCGGCTTGCTGATCGGTGATGTGGGCTCTGCCAAGGGCATGTCCGAAATCACGCGGCGCTATGTCGAGGGGTTCTGGAAACTGATCGACGAGATATTGAATGCGGTGCTGTTCTTGCTGATCGGGTTCGAGGTGTTTGCCGTGGCGTTTTCCGGTGATATGATCCTGACCGGTATCGCGACGATTTTCATCGCATTGCTGGCCCGGCTGGTTGCGGTGATTGTGCCGATCACCTTGCTGCGCCCGTTCCGTACGTTCGATGCGGGGGTAACGCCGATCATGACATGGGGCGGGCTTAAGGGCGGGATATCTGTGGCGCTGGCGTTGTCATTGCCCGAGGGCGAGTGGAAGCCGTTGATCCTGACCTGTACTTATATTGTGGTGATCTTTTCGATCATTGTGCAGGGATTGACGGTGGCCCGGTTGGCCAATCGCGTCGGGCATGCGCCTGATCTGGTTTAGAAATGAGGGGGCTTGGCCCCCTCAAACTCCCCCGAGTATTTGCGGCGAAAAGAACTCGGATTAATTGCGGTGTTTGAGAATGTAATCCACGAGCGTTGCGGTCGACCCGTCTTTGCCATCCGTCGGTTTTGACCCCTCCACAACAGGCTGTAGTGAGGTGGCGAGCTCCTTGCCCAGTTCCACACCCCATTGGTCATAGGAATTGATGCCCAATATTACACCCTCGACAAACACACGGTGCTCGTACAGCGCAATGATCTGACCCAAGGTGTAGGGATCAAGCAGCGGGTAGACCAATGTGGTCGATGGACGGTTGCCCGGAAAGACACGGTGTCTGGCCTGGCGGTCAAGCTCGGACCCCGTGAGACCCTTGGCTGCCATGATCTTGGTGGCCTTGGACAGGGATCGCCCGCGCATAAGGGCTTCCGATTGCGCAAGGCAATTGGCGACCAGCAGTTGGTGGTGATGGGTCAGGTCAGGCTCATGGCCGTTGGCGGCGACCATAAATTCGCAAGGGATCACCCGCGTGCCTTGATGGATCAACTGATAAAATGCGTGTTGGCCGTTGGTGCCAGCCGCACCCCAGACGACAGGCCCGGTGTGATGGTCGACCGCGCTGCCATCCATCTGAACGGATTTGCCGTTTGATTCCATTTCAAGCTGTTGCAGATAGCTTGGCAAATACGCGAGGCGCTGATCATAAGGCAGCACCGCGCGGGTGGCGTAATCGCAGATCTGGTTGTGCCAGATGCCGACAAGCGCCAGCATGACGGGCATGTTTTCAAGCGGTTCGGCCACTTGAAAATGAATGTCCATGGCCTGTGCCCCGCGCAGGAAGGCGTCAAAGCCTTTGGGGCCGATGGCAATCATCAATGACAGGCCAATCGGCCCCCAGACCGAATAGCGCCCGCCAACCCAATCCTCGAAACCGAACACCTGTGCGGGGTCAATGCCAAAGTCGGCGGTCTTGTCTGCCGCCGTGCTGAGGGCTGCGAACTGCGTCTTGGGGTCGCCGCCATGATCCACCATCCATGCACGCGCGGTGCGGGCATTGGTCATCGTCTCGATTGTGGTGAATGTTTTGGACGCGACTATGACCAGCGTGGTTTTGGCGTCCAATCCGCGCAGGGTGTCGGCAATCTGTGCGCCATCGACATTGGACACAAAATGGCAGCGCGGACCATCGTGATAGGGGCTAAGCGCTGCGGTCGCCATCGCGGGGCCCAGATCGGAACCGCCGATGCCGATATTGACCACATCGGTGATGTCACTGGCGCGGATTTTATCGGCAAAGGCCCGCATCGCGGCAAGTGTGTCCAGAATACCGGGCATCACGTCTTTGCCGTCCACCATCACTGTGCCGCCATCAAGATTGCGCAGGGCGGTGTGCAGCACGGCGCGGCCTTCGGTCTGGTTGATTGCAACCCCGGCAAACATCGCGTCTCGTTTGGCGGCAAGACCGGCGTCCCCGGCCAGTTTGATCAGGTCGGCACGGGTGTCGCGGTCGATGTTGGTTTTGGCATAGTCAAAGCGCATGCCTGAGGTTTGCACGACAAAATCGGCGGCGCGGTCCTGTTCCTCGAACAACGCCAGCAAAGGCCGTTCTTTCACGGCGGCTTGGCGGCTTTTCAGGCTTTTCCAGATGTTCATACGAATTATTCCGCCCAATGAATGGTTGCATCGTCCAGCACCGCAGCGATGGGCGCCTGTGCCGGTGGCAAGGATTGTGCAGCCTCGATCGCTGCACGTTTTTCAGCGCCAAAGATCACCACATGTTTGGCCATTGCCCCCTGCAGAACATGGGCCGGCAAGGTGACACGGGCAATGTCGTGGCCATGGGGCATGATCGGACAAAGCAAGGCGGCATCATCTGACATCGCCGCATCAAGACCCTCAGCACCCGGAAACAACGAGGCGGTGTGCATGTCTGCACCCATGCCGAGCATGAGAACTGACAGTGGAAGCTCTGAGGCAAGGCTCTGTGCGACTTGCGCACTGCCTGCCGCTGCATCCAGTCCGGCGTGGTAAAACGGGATAAATGTTGCGGCGGCGGCGCGGTCAACCAGCAGGCGCTTTTGGATCAGCCCTGCATTCGAGGACGCATGATCCTGTGGCACCCAACGCTCGTCTGTGAGCATGACATGCACGCGGTCCCAGTCCAGATGAATCGCGCTTAGCAGATCAAAGACCGGCCCCGGCGTCGTGCCGCCGGGCACCGCAAAAGAGACAAAGTCATGCACCAGCAACGCGTTCTTCAACTCTCCCGCCAGTACGTTGGCAACATCCATCGCCAGCAGTTCTGGGTCGGCATATTCGACTATGTTCACAACGATACCTTTCGCCAGTTACGACCGTCCCGCCGCATCAATTCGTCCGATACACCCGGCCCGTCCGAGCCGGACTGTCGTAGGGCTTTGGCACGTCATTGCGCGCTTCCCATCCCTGGATCAACGGGTCGGTCCATGCCACGCCGCCTCGACCTCGTCGCCGCGCATGAAAAGGGTCTGGTTGCCCCTTATAACATCCATGATCAGTCGCTCGTAGGCGTCGACGTGGTCCGCGTCCTGATCGCCAAGTGCATCCGCAAACGTCATATCAAGCGGCACGTCGATCAAACGCATGCCGCCCGGTCCGGGTTCCTTGATAGTCACGCCAAGGGTGATCCCCTCGTTGGGTTGCAGCCGGATCGACAGCACATTGCGGTGGCGGCCCGCGTCCTCGGAAAAGATCGAATGCGGGGTTTCCTTGAACACCACAGTGATCTCGGAACTGCGCGTCGACATGCGTTTGCCGGTACGCAGGTAAAACGGCGTACCCGCCCACCGCCAGTTGCTGATCTGGGTCTTGAGGGCGACAAAGCTTTCCGTGCGCGAGCGTGGATCGCCCACTGCCGTACGGTAATCGGGGTTTTCCTCTTCGTTGCCGGTTTGTGCCAGATACTGCCCCCGCGCGATATGATGCGGGGCCACAGGATCAAGCGCGCGGATGACCTTGAGCTTTTCATCGCGCACCGCATCGGGGTCAAACCGCGCGGGCGGTTCCATCGCGATCAGGCACAACAATTGCATCAAATGGTTTTGCACCATGTCGCGCATCGCACCGGATTTATCGTAATACTCGCCCCTGCCCCCGACGCCCACGGTTTCGGCCACCGTAATCTGGATGTGATCGACATATTGCGCGTTCCAGAGCGGCTCGAACAGCATGTTGCCAAAGCGCACGGCCATCAGGTTCTGCACGGTTTCCTTGCCCAGATAATGGTCGATGCGGTAAATCTGGCTTTCGGCGAAATATGCGGCCAGCGTTTTGTTCAACGCGCGGGCAGTTTCCAAATCACGGCCAAAGGGCTTTTCCACGACAATGCGGCTGTTTTGATCTGCCATGCCCCATTTTTGCAGCCGCTCTGCCAGATCGCCAAACAGCGCGGGCGAGACCGAGAAATAATAGGCCTCGACCCTGCCTGTGCCGGACATCTTTTCAGCAAGCTCGGACCAGCCCGTGTCGCCGCGTGCGTCAATCGCGATATAATCGACCTGTCCCAGAAACGCATCCAGCGTGGCCCCATCGCATTTGAAGTCGCCATCGAATTCCGCAATCGCCTCCGAGACCATGGTGCGGTATGCCGCCGCATCCATATCCTGACGGGCGGCCCCGATGATTCTGGCATCCTTTGGCATCTGCCCCGCACAATACCGCCGGAATAATCCGGGCAGGATTTTACGGCGGGCCAGATCGCCGGTGCCGCCGAAAATGATAAGGTCAAACGGATCGACCGGGATGACGCGTGAGACCATAGTGGTACCTCTAAACCTTCGCCCAAAGGGCTTCTGTTAGCGCAAACATACGCTATTTCCAGCACTTCACAAGTCTGTGCGCTGGCACCGTGGGACTTTTATGTCGCAAATAACTCGCGTAGCACAGGCAGAATTAGGTGTAACAGGTACGAGGCTTAGCGATGAGAGATTTGCACGCAAACGAGGCAGAGGCAAATTCCGGTAAATTTCAAGACCCGCACATCACCGCCAAGGGCGAGGCACGTGCAACGGTGGCCCTCAAAGATCCGCAGACGCTTTGGTTCAATACCGGCACGCTGTGCAACATCGAATGTCTGAACTGCTATATCGAAAGCAGCCCGACCAATGATGCGCTGGTGTATATAACGGCGGATGAGGTTACTCAGTATCTGGACCAGATCACCGAGCGTAAATGGCCGGTGAAAGAGATCGCCTTTACCGGCGGCGAGCCGTTCATGAACCCGCAGATGATCGAGATATCCGAGGCCGCATTGGCGCGCGGGTTCAAGGTGTTGATCCTGACCAATGCGATGCGTCCGATGATGCGCAAATCCATGCAAAAGGGCCTGCTGCGGATGCAAGCCGCCTATCCCGGTAAAATGACACTGCGCGTCTCGGTAGATCATTTTCGGCCCGATTTACATGACGCCGAGCGCGGCACCGGTGCGTTTGAAAAGACCCTCACAGGTATGAAATGGCTGCGCGACCATGGGTTCACCATGGCTGTTGCCGGACGGTCGATGTTTGGCGACAGCGATGCCGACAGCCGCACGGGCTATGCTGCGTTTTACACCGAGCATAGCTTTGATATCGATGCACAAAACCCCGGTATGACCGTGCTGTTCCCCGAAATGGACGCAAGTGTCGAAGTTCCCGAGATTACAACCGCCTGCTGGGATATTCTGGACATCTCGCCCGATGCGGTCATGTGTGCCTCGTCGCGTATGGTGGTCAAGCGCAAAGGCGCGCAAAAGCCTGCGGTTCTGGCCTGTACCTTGCTGCCCTATGCACCCGAGTTCGAGTTGGGCGAGACGTTGGAGCAGGCAGAGCGCGACGTGTCGCTCAACCATCCGCATTGCGCGAAATTCTGTGTTCTGGGCGGGGCAAGTTGTTCAGCTTGAATGCCTGTATTAACTTTTAAACGTTATCAATGACTTAATCTAATCTCCATATCCAGCCTTGGCCGTTTTTGCCACAGGCATTGCACCTTATATCGCGCATCTGCTATACAGGACCCCAAGATATAGAGCAGTGAAAAAGCTAGGCCATACACGTGAACGACACCCCAGAAGTCCCTGAAAACGATGATGAAAACACGCCCCAGCGCCCTGTCTATGACGGGCCGTCGGTCAGTATCGAACATGAAATGCGCACGTCCTATCTGGACTATGCCATGTCGGTCATTGTCAGCCGTGCCATTCCCGACCTGCGCGATGGCCTGAAACCGGTCCACCGCCGCATCATTTATTCGATGTACGAAAAGGGTATCACCCACGATAAAACCTACCGAAAATCCGCGAAATCCGTAGGCGACGTGATGGGCTCATATCACCCGCATGGGGATTCTGCGATCTATGACGCGCTGGTGCGGATGGCGCAGGATTTCTCGATGTCGCTGACGCTTGTCGATGGTCAGGGCAATTTCGGCTCGATGGACGGCGATAGTGCTGCGGCGATGCGTTATACGGAATCGCGGCTGGAAAAGGTCACGTCCTACATGACCAGTGACCTTGATAAAGACACGGTTGATTTTCAGGACAATTACGACGGCAAGGAACGCGAGCCCTCGGTTCTGCCTGCCCGCTTTCCCAACATGCTGGTCAATGGTGCGGGCGGTATTGCCGTCGGCATGGCCACCAACATTCCACCCCATAACCTGGGCGAGGTCATTGATGCCTGTCAGGCGTTGATTTTGGACCCTGATCTGACCTCAGAGCAGTTGATCGACTATATCCCCGGTCCTGATTTCCCCACAGGGGGCATTATGCTGGGCCGCACGGGCGCGCGCAAAGCGTACCTCGAGGGCCGCGGATCGGTGATCATCCGTGCCAAAACCCGGGTCGAGGAAATTCGCAAAGACCGCTGGGCCATTGTCATTGACGAGATACCCTATCAGGTCAACAAATCCTCGATGATCGAAAAGATTGCAGAGCAGGTGCGCGATAAAAAGATCGACGGCATTGCCCATGTGCAGGACGAAAGCGACCGCAACGGTGTGCGCGTGGTGATCGAGTTGAAGCGCGATGCGACCGCCGAGGTCGTGATGAACCAACTGTTCCGTTTCACCCAGATGCAGACGTACTTTGGCTGTAACATGCTGGCGCTGAACGGCGGTCGGCCCGAAACGCTGACCTTGCGCCGCTTCCTCACGTCCTTCATCGACTTCCGAGAGGATGTGGTGGCGCGTCGCACTGCGTTTTTGCTGCGAAAAGCGCGCGAACGCAGTCATATCCTGTGTGGTCTGGCCGTTGCCGTGACCAATATTGACGAAATCGTTGCGACCATCCGGTCGTCCGCCGATGCCGCCGAAGCGCGTGAAAAACTGATGACCCGGCGCTGGCCTGCGCGCGATATCCTGCCCTATATCGCCTTGATTGACGATCCGACCCACACCGCCAATGACGATGGCACCTATAACCTGTCCGAAGTTCAGGCGCGTGCTATTCTGGAACTGCGTCTGCAACGTCTGACCCAGATCGGTGTCAAGGAAGTCACGGATGAATTGGAAGATCTCGCCGCCAAGATCAAGGAATACCTAGAAATCCTGGGCAGCCGCGAACGCATCATGGCGATCATATCGGACGAGTTGAAAGAAGTCCGCGACCTGTTCGCCGTCCCGCGCCGCACCGAGATTGTCGACTGGTCAGGCGATATGGAAGACGAAGACCTGATCGCGCGCGAGGAAATGGTCGTGACGGTCACATCCGGCGGCTATATCAAACGCACGCCTTTGGCCGATTTCCGCAGCCAGCGCCGTGGCGGCAAAGGTGTGTCCGGCATGGCCACCAAAGAAGAGGACGTGGTGACGACCCTTTTTGTGGCCAATACCCATACGCAGCTGTTGTTCTTTACGACCGATGGCATGTCCTACAAGCTCAAGACATGGCGTTTGCCCCAGGGCGGGCGCACCGCCAAGGGCAAGGCGATTGTGAATATCCTGCCGATCCCGGTCGGCGTCAGCGTGGCCGCCATCATGCCCGTGGACCGCGACGAGAAAGATTGGGATGATTTGCAGGTGGTGTTCGCCACCTCTGCGGGCACTGTGCGGCGCAACAAGCTGTCCGATTTCACCAACGTCATGCGCAATGGTAAGATTGCGATGAAATTCGAGGATGATCATGCCGATACCACGCTGATAAACGCGCGGATTGCGTCCAATGATGATGACGTGATGCTGACAACGAACTCTGGCCGCGCCATTCGTTTCCCCGCGACAGATGTGCGGATATTCAATTCGCGCGCCTCGGTCGGGGTGCGCGGGATCAAGCTGAACGGCGACGATAAAGTCGTGTCGATGTCGATCATCCGGCATTTCGATGCGACCTCGGAGGAACGCACGGCCTACCTCAAAATGCGCCGCGCCATGGCGGGACTGGCCGATGATGCCGAGGGGGAAGAAGACGAAGCACCTGCTGATCCGAATTTCTCCAACGAGCGTTATGTGGAAATGTCAGCCGTCGAAAATCTGATCCTGACGATCAGCGCCAAGGGCGCGGGCAAGCTTAGCTCAAGCCACGACTACCCTGTGCGCGGGCGCGGTGGCCTTGGGGTGACGGCGATGGACAAAGCGATGCGCGGCGGTGATATCGTCGCCTGCTTCCCTGTGGAAATGGACGACCAGATCATGCTCGCCACCTCCAAAGGCCAGTCGATCCGCGTGCCGGTAGAGGGGATATCCTTCCGCTCGCGCAGTGCCGGTGGCGTCAAAGTGTTCGACACGGGCAAAGGCGAAGTTGTAGTCAGCGTGGCTTGGATAGCCGATCAGGCTGACGAGGATGTGATCGAGGGCGAAGCGGAGAGCTAAACTCTTACAGTTTCACCCTTTCTCAAATACTTCTGCAGAACGATTAACGCACTCAAGACATTAAAGGCGAAGATGCAGCACATGCATCTTCGCCTTTTTTAATATTTTAGAGCGCGTAAATATCGGAAAACTTGGTCTTTAAATACGCCAGCAACGGCACCTCTGACGGTGCCGCCCCCGACGCCCGCTCAATCACTTCACGCGGTTCATACAAACCGCCGTGGGTCTGCACAGTGCTGCGCAACCACGCTGTTGCATTGTCGGTATTGCCGGCAACCAGATCATCATCCAGCGTCGGCACCGCCGTACGCAGCCCGTCATACAGACACCCGGCATAGACATTGCCCAAGCTGTACGTCGGGAAATACCCGATCAGACCAACCGACCAATGCACATCCTGCAACACCCCGTTTGACGGACGGTCCACGGCATAGCCGAAGTCCGCCTCGAACCGGTCATTCCACGCCGCCTCAAGGTCATCGACCTGTAGATCATGAGTGACCAGCGCGCGTTCCAGATCAAAGCGCATCAGGACATGCAGGTTATATTGCAACTCGTCGGCTTCGGTGCGGATAAAGCCATCCGAGACGCGGTTGACGATTTTATAAAACGTCTCTGCATCGCTCACGCCAAAATCGCCAAACGCTTCTTTCATCTGACCGTAAAGCCATCCGGTAAATTGACGGCTGCGGCCCAGCTGGTTCTCGTAAATCCGGCTTTGGCTTTCATGCACGCCCATCGACACACCCGCCCCCAAGGGGGTCAGCAGATAATCTGGATCAATGCCTTGCTCGTATGCGGCGTGGCCGACCTCGTGGATCGTGGAATAGAAGCAATTGAACGGGTCCAGTGCGTTGGTGCGCGTGGTGATGCGCACGTCCAAGCCTGATCCGCTTGAAAACGGATGCACGGCCTTGTCCACACGGCCCCGGCTCATGTCATAGCCAAAGGTCTTGGCCAACTGGCGCGTCAGTTTCATCTGCGCGCCCTCGTCATAGATGCCTTCCAGAACAGGCGGTGCTTCTGCCTCGCGCACAGCAGCACGCAACTCTGTCAACGCGGGGCGCAGCGCGCCAAACATCGCTTCCAGCTCCGCGCCTGTGGTGCCCGGCTCGTAATCGGCCAGCATCGCATCATAGACATTGCCGCCAGCGGACAGGGCCTGACCTTCCTCGCGTTTCAATCCGATCACCTCGGTCAGGGTCGGGGCGAACGCAGCAAAATCATCCGCCGCTCGCGCCTCGGCCCAGATGCCTTGCGCCTCGGATGTGACCTTTGCGATACGGGCAGACAGTTGTGCTGGCACTTTGCTCGCGCGGTCAAAACTGCGCTGGATATGGCGCAGGTTGGCGCGGCCCACATCGTCGAGGGATTTGTGGTCAATTCCGGACAACCAGTCGCCAACACGCGGGTCCACGCGGCGGGCGTGCAGTACCCCCTCCATTGCGGCCATTTCTTCACCGCGTTGCGGTGCGGCAGAGCGCGGCATCATGGTTTCCTGATCCCAGCCCAGACGCCCTGCGACTTGGCCCAAGGCCTCCGTCTCGCGCTGGAACGCCATCAGGTCATCATATGCAGTCATGTTGTTTTACCTCTTAGGGATGTGGCAATGGGAAAGGCGCTCAGGAAACGGGCGCGCAGGATCAGCACCCACAGAACCACGGCCAAAGCCTGATGTGGCAAGGCGATGTGAACGGGGGCGGCGTTGAGCACAGTGACGATGCCCAAGATCACCTGCAACGCAAGTGCAGCCATCACAGCGTTGAACGCAAAGCGCGTTGCCCCATGTGCGGATTTGCAACCGCGCAGCCAGACCACGATCCCAAACGCAAACAACAGATAGCCCGTGATGCGGTGGATGAACTGCACAAGACCGGGGTTCTCGAAGAAATTGCGCCATGCCGGCGTGATGTTGAACGCGTCGGGTGGAAAAAACTGGCCTTGCATCAGCGGCCAATCGACAAAATAGCGACCTGCGTCGATGCCGGCGACCAAAGCACCAATGAGGATTTGCAGGAAGGTAAAGTGCAGCAGACCTGTGGACAGGCCATAAAGCTTGCCCTCTTTGGCGCGGCGCGCCTGCATCAGGTCACGCTCCGTCCGGCCCATCATCAAGATGTACCATGTGATAAAGCCCAGAATGACAAAAGCCAGCCCCAGATGGGTCGCCAAGCGGTAGCTGGCCACATCTGTGGTCCCTGCCCCGGTGGTCACGCCCGACGCGACCATCCACCAGCCAATCGCGCCCTGCGCGCCACCCAATGCACCGAGTAACAGCAATCTCCCTGTCCAGCCGACAGGGATTTGCTTGCGTGCCAGAAACCAGAAAAACCCGATTGCCCAGACCAATCCGATCACGCGACCCAGCTGTCTGTGGCCCCATTCCCACCAATAGATGCGTTTGAAATCGGCAAGTTGCATCCATGAATTTTGCACCTGGAATTCGTCAATCTCTTGGTATTTGGCAAATTCTGATTGCCAATCGGCGTCATTGAGTGGCGGCATTGCCCCCGTAAAGGGCTTCCATTCGGTGATCGACAGCCCCGAATCCGTCAGCCGCGTCGCCCCGCCCACAGCAATCATGATAAACACCAGTGCAAAAAGCATCATCAGCCAGACGCGGATCGCACCGCGCGCGCCGCCACGCCCACGGTCGATCACACCGGTCTCGACCACCGGACGCGTGGCCCCGGCTGTGCCGACTTCTTCAAATAATTTGCGTTTTTGTGCCATATCGCACCTCGTCTTCTTGCCTGCCCCGAGTGGTAGGCCACGCAGGGCGGAACGTCCAGTAACCAGTAAAGTGGGCGCTGCGCCCACCTTACGTCTGATATGGCGCTAATCGCGTTCTTTCCAGCGCACCATTTGCCGCATCATACCGTGCAGGGTTTGGACATCGGCACGGGTCAGCGGCATGCGCGACCACATGTTGCGCAGGTTCAGCTTCATCGAGGTGGCTTTGTGCTCGGGGTAGAAAAACCCCGCATCTTCCAGCCGCTCTTCGAAATGCGCGCCCAGATGTTCGATCTCGGAATTGTTGGCCCAGTCGGTACCCGCCATCTCAACCGTTAGTGGCGTCACATCACCTTGCGCGCGCATCCATTCATAACCCGTCAGCAGCACGCATTGCGCAAGGTTCAGGGAGGCAAACGCGGGGTTCACCGGCACCGAAACAATCGCATTGGCCCGCGCGATATCGTCGTTTTCCAACCCTGCGCGTTCAGGGCCAAACAGCACCGCAACACGCTGCCCAGCCGCAATGCGCGCGGCTGCGTCCGCCATCGCGGCTTCGGGCGAAAACACGGGCTTGGTCAGGTCGCGGTCACGCGCCGTGGTGGCAAAGACATAGTCGCAATCGGCAAGCGCGCTTGGCAGATCAGGGGACACCACCGCCGCGTCCAGCAACCGCCCCGCGCCCGAGGCCATTGCGTCTGCTGCCGGGTTTGGCCAGCCATCGCGCGGAGCGACGATACGCATGTGATCAAGGCCAAAGTTCCACATCGCCCGTGCCGCTGCGCCGATGTTTTCGCCCATCTGAGGGCGCACCAGAACAAAGGCAGGGATCATGGGGGGGCGTGCGGGTTTTGTCATGCCCGCCTCATACGCGCGACTTTGGATTATCGCAAGAACCGGCAGGCCCGCCGCCGCAATAGTCATTTTCTTTTTGGCGGCCTTGGGCTAGGGACAGACCCGACACCTACAAAGGACGACACGCATGGACACGCCCCAGCAGCCGCAGATTTATCTGATCACGCCACCCGAAATCGAGCTCGGCACTTTTCCGGGCCTGTTGGCCGCTGTTCTGGATGCGCACCCCGTCGCCTGCGTCCGTTTGGCATTGTCCTCCAAGGACGAGGAGCGGGTGAGTAAAGCCGCCGATGCCCTGCGCGAGGTCACACATGCGCGCGATGTCGCACTGGTGATCACCGATCATCTGTTGCTGGTCGAGCGTTTGGGTCTGGACGGTGTGCATCTGGTCGATGCGGCAAAATCCGTCCGCTATACCCGCAAGGAGTTGGGCGAGGATGCGATTGTCGGCACGTTCTGTGGCACCTCGCGTCACGAGGGCATGGCGGCGGGCGAAGCAGGCGCGGATTACGTGAGCTTTGGTCCGGTGCAAGCAAGCGCGCTCGGTGATGGCAGCTTTGCCGAGGCCGACCTGTTCCAGTGGTGGTCAGAGGTGATCGAAGTGCCCGTGGTGGCCGAGGGCGCGCTGGATGTGGATATGGTGCGCGCGCTGGCACCTTATACGGATTTCTTCGGGTTCGGCCCCGAGGTCTGGCAGGGCGACGATCCGGCAGAGGCGCTGAAAACCCTGATTGCGGCGATGTCCTGACTTAGGTGGCGTAAGGTGGGGTTGACCCCACCTTACCTTTACAAAAACACCCGCTCGACAAACCAGTACGCCCCCACAACCGCAATCACGCAGGATGCAGGGATCGCAATGGCACGGCGATACCATGTGCGTCTGATTGCCCATCCGACCAGCACAAAGGCGATGGCAATCACCGTCAACTGGCCCAACTCGACCCCGATATTGAACCCGATCAGCGCCGGAATAAACTGCCCCTCGGGCAATCCGAACTCGGCCAGCACCGAGGCAAAGCCAAGCCCGTGCAGCAACCCGAATCCAAAGATCACCACAGGGCGCCAACGGCTGAGGCCGGAGGTAAATATATTCTCGACGGCAACATAGGTGATCGACGCGGCGATCAGCGGCTCGACAATAGACCCCGGCACAGACACCCAGCCCGCAGCGCCCAAGGCCAGCGTGACCGTATGCGCCAGTGTGAACGCGGACACCTGCCAGATCAGCGGACGCAGATGCGTTGACAAAAAGAACAGGCCCAGCACAAACAGGATATGGTCCAGCCCTTTGGGCAGGATATGGTCAAAACCGACAGGCACATAGCTGGCAAATGCCTGCCATGATGTCTGTGCGCCACCACCGCCAAGCGCAATTGCGGGGCTGTCCTCGCCGCCGTTCAGATATCCGGTAAAGGGGCTGTCCACCCCTTGCTGGCGCAGGACCATCGCACCGCCGCCATCGGGCCATGACACCGTGACCTCGCCTGCGTCTGCGGGCACATTGCCCTGCAAACGCCATGTCGAAATGCGGGGCAATTCGATGTCCACATCTTGCGGAATATCCAGACTGGTGGATGTCAACGCGACCGGCTCTCCGTCAACCCTGACAATCGGCACCGCGTTCCAGCGCGACAAAAGATCCCGCGCGCGTGCTGCGATCTCGTCGCCCGGCAAGGCACGCAAAGCATCATAATCATCTGCATTGACCGCATTATTGGTATCATCGAGCTCGTCGAGATCAATTTCAGCCAGAAACGCCTCGACGTTCAGGCGCAGGTCAAGGGTCAGTTGCCCGTCCGCAACCGTGATATCCCCGATCGTCGGCTGTATCTCATGGGCCAGCACGTTTCCGGCACACCACAACAGCATGCTTGACAATATGCCCAACAAGGCCAGCTTAGTCTTAGTCAAAATGAAAGTGTGTCCCATGTTTTTGTCCCGTTTGTTACTTGTTACCGCGATTGCGTTACCGATTAATCCTGCATCTGCGCATGAATACTGGATCGAACCCGATGCGTATCAAGTGGCCAGCACCGATCCAATAAAAGCCAACTTCAAAAATGGCCAGAATTTTGAGGGCATTAACCTGGCTTTTTTCGACCGCGGCAGTGTCCGGTTCGAGCGGATGTTCAATGGCGACTTGACCACAATGACACCGCGTTCAGGCGATGCGCCTGCTGTCCAGCTTGATCCGCTGGGTACTGACGGCCTGCTGGTGGTGGTACATGAAACCGCGCCGTCGCAACTGACCTACAAAGAATGGCCGAAATTCGTCGCTTTCACCGAACACAAGGATTTCAAAACCGCACTGGCCGATCATATTGCCAACGGTTGGCCACAGGAAAATTTCAAGGAAATCTATACCCGCCATATCAAGACCCTGATTGGCGTGGGCAATGGCGCGGGCAGTGATATGGCATTCGGCTTGCAGACCGAATTTATCGCACTGACAAACCCTTATGCGGCGGGTTTTGACGGGCAGATGTCAGTGGCGCTGACCTATCAGGGTGCGCCGCGCCCCGATGCGCAGGTCGAGGTGTTCGACCGCGCGCCCGATGATGTGGTCACAATCACTTTGCACCGCACAGACGCGCAGGGCCAGGCCACGATTGCTGTGACCCCCGGACATGACTATCTGTTCGACGCTGTGCTGTTGCGCCAAACCCCTGACGCGGGTGCAGATGCAGATACGCCAGTTTGGGAAACCCTCTGGGCGGCACTGACATTTGCGGTGCCCTAATAAAGCAAACAAGTAGAATAAATCAAACAAGAATAAGCCTGCTTGCATGCCCCCCGTGCAGACGGCTAAGTCGCGGACATGAAAAAGACACCTGATATTTTATGCATCGGTTCGGTGTTGTGGGACGTGATCGGCCGCTCCGAGGCCGCGATGCGGCAAGGCTCCGACATGCCGGGCCGAATCACGCGACTGCCGGGCGGTGTGGCGCTGAATATCGGGATGGCGCTGGCGCGGTTCGGTTTGACGCCCGCGCTGCTAAGCGCTGTGGGCCGCGATGCCGAGGGGAACGACTTGATCGCCGCCTGTGCTGTGCGCGGCCTGATCACCGATTATATCTACCGCTCCGATGATCTGCCCACGGACCGCTATATGGCTGTCGAGGGATCGAACGGGTTGATCGCGGCGATTGCGGATGCCCATTCGCTGGAACAGGCAGGCGACAAGATTTTGCGACCGCTCTCGGATGGCACCCTGCCCGCGCCCTATACGGGTGCGATTGCGCTGGACGGTAATCTGACCGTTGCCCTGCTGTCTGAAATTGCGCGCAGCCCGTTGATGGCGCAGGCCGATTTACGCGTGGCCCCCGCGTCCCCCGGCAAGGCCTTGCGGCTCAGCCCGTTCATGCAGGCGGGGCGCGGCACGCTTTATGTCAACCTCGAAGAAGCGGGATTGCTTTGCGAGGCAGAATTTGCAGATTCTGCATCCGCCGCAGCGGGACTTCTGGCACGTGGTGCTGCACGTGCGGTGGTTACGGATGGCGGCAATGCTGCGACCGTGGCGCAAGGTCCGGATCTCATCACACAAGGCCCGCCAACGGTACATGTCGCCCGTGTCACGGGAGCTGGCGATACCTTCATGGCCGCCCATATCGCGGCTGAACTTGGCGGCAGCGATGCTGCTGACGCGCTGCACGCCGCCTTGCAAGCTGCCGCCCTTTATGTATCCGGAGAGACCAAGATATGAGTAATTTCCCCCTGACGTTCAGCGATGAAGTAACCAAGGCCCGCAACGCCGGCACGCCGGTTGTGGCGCTTGAAAGCACGATCATCACGCACGGCATGCCTTATCCGCAAAACCTCGAGGTGGCGCGTCAGGTCGAGGCGGATATCCGCGAGGCGGGTGCCACACCTGCAACAATCGCGGTGATCGAGGGCGTGCTGCACATCGGGTTGAACGATGACCAGCTTGGCAAGCTGGCACAGGCCAAAGGCGTGGCAAAACTCAGCCGTGCCGATATGGCGGTGTGTATCGCAGCGGGCAAAACCGGTGCCACAACTGTTGCAGCGACAATGATTGCGGCACATCTGGCGGGCATCCATGTGTTTGCCACGGGTGGCATCGGCGGCGTGCACAAAGGCGCCGAGGATAGCTTTGACATATCCGCCGATCTGATGGAACTGGGCCAGACGCCCGTGATTGTTGTGGCGGCGGGTGCCAAGGCGATACTGGACGTGGCCAAAACGCTCGAAGTGCTGGAAACCCAAGGCGTGCCGGTGATCGCGTTCGGGCAAGACAGCTTTCCCGCATTCTGGAGTGCGACATCGCCGCTCAAGGCACCCTTGCGCATGGACGATCCCGCTACAATCGCGCGGGCGCATCAGACCCGTGTTGCAATGGGCCTGCCCGGCGGGCAGTTGATCGCAAACCCGATCCCGAAAGCCGATGAGATTCCCGCCGCTGATCTGGCCCCGGTGATCGCGCGCGCGCAGACGGATGCCACTGCGCACGGCATCACGGGCAAGGCGGTGACGCCGTACCTGTTGCAACGCATATTCGAGCTGACCGAGGGGCGGTCCCTGACGGCAAACATCGCCTTGGTGCGCAACAACGCAAGGCTGGCCGCCAGGATTGCCGCACATTTAAGCGCGACATCATTCTAATACACAACGCTGACTGCCTTGCCATTGTAGCATGTAGGCAAAGCGCATAGCTATGCGTGAAGTTAAACCGGACATGACCCAACAATGAATACGCCTTTTGATACCGAACCGACCCCGCCGCGCCGCAGTGTGATTGGCCGCCTGCGCGCGGCATTCCTGACCGGGTTGGTGGTGATTGCCCCTGTGGGTCTGACGATCTGGCTGATCTGGACCGTTGTCGGTTGGATTGACGGCTGGGTTTTGCCGCTGGTGCCCAAGGCATACCATCCCGACCGGATGATCCAGGATTTCTTTGGCCTTGATCCATTGTCACAGATCAACGTGCGCGGTCTGGGTGTTTTGATCTTTTTGGTTTTCACCATCATTGTCGGTGTGATGGCCAAGGGCTGGCTGGGCCGGTCCTTGATCAAATTCGCCGAAAGCCTTGTGGAACGCACGCCGGTGGTGCGCACGATCTATTCCGGTATCAAACAGATATCAGAGACCATATTCGCCCAGTCCGAGCGCAGCTTCGAGACAGCCTGCCTGATCGAATACCCGCGGCGCGGCATCTGGGCACTTGGCTTTATCTCGACGGTCGCCAAAGGGGAAATTGCGCTCAAAACCGATGCGGATGGCGAGATGGCGTCGGTGTTCCTGCCGACAACGCCAAACCCGACGTCGGGTTTTTTGCTGTTTGTGCCGAAAAAAGACGTGATCGAACTGGATATGAGCGTCGAGGATGCTGCCAAACTGGTGATTTCAGCGGGACTGGTCTATCCCGGTGGTGTCATCGCATCCGATGGCCCGCCTGATCTGGTAGAGCTTATGGAAGAGGCCAAGGCCAAAGACGAAAAGGCCGACGAACCCGTCAATTGAACATATGCGACAGGTTGATCGAGCTGCGCTTGCCAATGTCCTGACCGTGATTTTCCAGAAACTTGTCCGCGGCATCAAATCCCGCCGCTTTAAGACTGGCGATCACCGCCGGGTTGGGTGTCATCTTCGTGGCCACCGACAGCTTTTCCATCAGGTCGTCATCGGCAATCATGTGGATATTCACCCGTGCCATCTTGCCCGACGGGATGGAGCCATCCTCAAGCAACCGTTGAACAAACTCGATGGCGCGCAGCTCGCGCAGGAGGCTTGAGTTAAAGCTGATCTCGTTGATGCGGTTTTGTATTTGCTGCGGCGTTTTGGGGATATCATCGCGCTCGAGCGGATTGATGTTCACCACCACGATATCTTCGGGCAGGTCTTTGTTAAAAAGCGGAAACAGTGCCGGATTTCCGGTATAGCCACCATCCCAGAACGCCTCGCGCCGTCCGGTGCTGGCATCGTCAATCTCGACCGCCTGAAAGACTGTCGGCAAGCAGGCGGACGCCATCAGCGCATCCGGTCCAATCTCGGTGCCCGAAAACACCTTGATCTTGCCATTGCGCACCCGTGTGGCGCAGATGAACAGATACGGTGCCGTGGCGTTGCAGACATGATCATAATCGAACTTTGCAACAATGTCTGCCAGCGGATTTTTGTAAAACGGTCCATAGTAATATGGCGATACCGTGTTGGTGACAGCACTTGACCATGCCGCCATCGGGGAAAATTCCATCATCTGGCTGATCGCACCAACGCCAAACGGGGCCATCCAGTGGGTCATGCGCAGATCGCTGACGCCTGCGACCTGCATCCACAGCCATTCGAGGTTCGCGCGCGCACCGTCACGGCCATTCGAGACCATGCCCGCCTTGAGGGCTGCGCCATTCAGCGCCCCCGCCGAAGTGCCGGAAATACCGCAAATCTCGATATCGTCGTCCTGCAACAAACGGTCCAGCACGCCCCATGTAAATGCACCATGGGCGCCGCCGCCCTGAAGCGCCAGATTGATACGTTTTTTGGCCATTAATGCGTCCCGCCTTTAATTTAATCTTTCATTTATCGCCATTGTCCCGAAAAGACGAAGCCTGACAGGGTATTGGTGATCTATTTTTAAGGCGGGGCGCTTTACAGCGCTGTCCAGCCGCCATCGACGCTGATTGTGGTGCCGGTGATCTGGGCCGCTGCGTCCGAGCACAGGAAAATAGCGGTGCCGCCCATCTGTTCAACGGTGGCAAATTCCTTGCTGGGTTGGCGCTTGAGCATGACGTTCTCGATCACCTCTTCGCGGGTCATATTGTATTCCTTCATCGTGTCGGGGATCTGCTTTTCCACAATCGGGGTCAGGACATAGCCGGGACAGATGGCATTGCAGGTGATGTCCTCTTCTGCTGTCTCAAGCGCTGTGGTCTTGGTCAGTCCGACAACGCCGTGCTTTGCCGCGATATAGGCGGATTTATACGGCGATGCGGTCAATCCATGCGCAGACGAGATGTTGATCACACGGCCCCATCCCGCCTTGCGCATCATCGGCAAGGCGATGGCGGTGGTATGAAATGCCGAGGACAGGTTGATCGCAATGATCGCATCCCATTTGTCGACCGGAAAATCGGGGATCGGGGCAACATGCTGGATGCCCGCGTTGTTCACAAGGATATCGCATTTGCCGGCGTCGGTGATCAACTGGCGACATTGGTCGCCTTTGGACATGTCGGCCTTAATATACCGCGCCCTCACCCCTGTCTCGTCTGCGATTTTTTTGGCTAACGCATGGTCCTCGTCGTTATCGGTAAACGAGTTCAGCACAATATCCGCACCCGCGCGTGCCAGCTCCCACGCAATGCCAAGGCCGATGCCGGAATTTGATCCGGTGATGACGGCGGTTTTGCCGGAAAGGTCGATTGTATAGGCCATGGGAATTCTCCGATTTATCATGCTGCGCGTGCATCATGCCTTGCCGCAGCTGCAAAGTGAACGCACAAAAGCGTGGATGGTGGCGGCGTTGCGTCTCATCAAGCTTAATTTGTGGGCAAAAAAAAACGCCAGCACGAAGCTGGCGTTAAGTTATTGAGGCAGGTTTCATACAGGCAAGAAACCTATCGAGCAGTGAGTTACTTATAAGCGTTCCGTCGCCGCACGCCAAGTTAAAAGTTTGTATAGCGTTTCATCCCCCGTTAAGAATTGGCCCATAAAACAAGGGCAAGGCAGGATTGTTGCGAAAATGGCAAAAGATATTTTCCAAAAAATGCGGGGCGTTGCAGGGATTAGTTCACTGATTCTCGGTCTCGGATTAAGCGGGATTCTCTGGGGTGGACATGCTGCCGCAGAACCCTCGCACGGGATATCTATGTATGGTGCCCCTGCTCTACCACCGGATTTTGTGTCTTTGCCATATGTGAATGCAAATGCGCCCAAGGGTGGCAAGATCACGCTGGGCAACACCGGCGGCTTTGACAGCCTCAACCCCTACGTGCGCAAAGGCACCTCACCGTGGCAGCTGCCCTTTTTTACCCATGAGACCCTTATGGGCCGTTCCTGGGACGAACCTTTTGCACTTTACGGGCTGTTGGCCGAGACAATCGAGACACCCGAGGACCGTTCTTGGGTCGAATTCACTCTGCGCGATTCGGCCCGATTCTCTGATGGATCACCCGTTACGGTTGAAGATGTGATTTTCTCATACGACACCCTCGGCACTGTGGGGCATCCGCGCTACCACGGATTGCGGTCGCAGATCGAAAAGATCGAGCAGACCGGCCCGAACAAAGTCCGCTTTACCTTTAACACCGACAACCGCGAATTGGCGTTGTTGGCTGGCATGCGGCCGATCCTGTCAAAGGCGCAATGGGAGGGTCAGGATTTTGCCAACGCGCCGCTCGAAGAGGTGCCGATCGGGTCCGGGCCCTATATCGTCAGCAGTTACAAGGCAGGCAGCCGCGTCACACTGGACCGCAACCCAGATTATTGGGGGGCGGATATACCGTTCCGCGCGGGCAGCAACAATTTTGATCAGATCATCATTGATTTTTACGGCGATGCCGACGTGCTCTTCGAGGCGTTCAAGGCGGGTGAAATATCCGCTGTGCGCGAGTTCAATGCCGAAACATGGACCAGCCAGTATACCTTTCCCGCGATTACACGTGGTGATGTGGTGAAATCGACCTTTGCGCATCAAAAGCCATCTGGCATGACGGGTTTCGTGATGAACACCCGCCGCGCGCCGTTTGACGACTGGCGGGTGCGCGATGCGATGATTGCGGCGTTCAACTTTGAATATATCAACGAGACCCTGACCGGTGGTGCATTGCCCCGGATCGCGTCCTATTATTCCAACTCGCAACTTGCGATGCAGCCGGGTGCGGCCCCTGCCGAGGTTGCGGATTTGCTTGCCCCGTTCACGGACGATCTATTGCCCGGCACGATTGAAGGATATGCCCTGCCCGTTGCGGACGGATCGGCGCGCAACCGCGCGGGTATCGCGGCAGCCCTCGCACAACTTGAGGCAGCGGGATATTCTGCCGCCGATGGCACCATGCGCGGGCCGGATGGGACGGCATTGGCGTTCAAAATCCTGATGTCCAAAGGCAGCAGTCAGGATCTGGCAATCGCAGAGCTTTACCTGCAAGCGCTCAAACGCCTTGGTATCGCCGCCGAAATCGAATCTGTGGACGACGCTCAATTTGTGGCGCGTACCAACGAATTTGATTTCGACATGACCACCTTCCGCCGTGCACTGTCGCTGTCGCCGGGCAACGAGCAAAAGTTTTATTGGGGGTCCGCCGCCGCAGACGAGCCCGGATCGCGCAACCTGATGGGCGTTAAATCACCCGCGATTGATGCGCTGATTGACGTTATGTTGTCAGCGCGGGATGCGGATGATTTCACCGATGCCGTGCGCGCCTTGGACCGTGTGTTGACGGCGGGTCGCTATGTCATTCCGTTCTGGCAATACGACGAAGGGCTGATCGCGCATGATGCACAGATGAAATACCCCGATGTCCTGCCGATCTACGGCGATGGCCCGAATTTCATGCCCGAGGTCTGGTGGTGGGAACCGAAAGGCTGAATGTTACAAAAACTTCACTTGCGCAGGAAGTTGTATTTCCATAATTCATGAAATATGGAAATACTAAACTCTCAATTACAGGCACTCGCACATGAAACACGGCTGTGTGTGTTTCAGTTACTGATGCGGCGCTATCCGCAACTGGTGCCCTCTGGCGAGATTGCGCAGGCGTTGGGGTTGAAGGCCAACACCTGCTCTGTGCATCTTGCCAGCCTTGCCCAAGCACGGCTGATCATATCCAAGCGCACGGGAACACAGGTGCGCTACGGTATTGCCATGAACGAGGTCGGTCTGCTGATGCGCGGGTTGTTCGCGACATGCTGCAACAACCGCCCCGACCTTTGCCTGCCAGATACATCCGCCTTTGATGAAAGGATCAACAAGATGGGCAACCGCCCCTTTAATGTGCTTTTTATCTGCACAGGAAATTCTGCCCGCTCGATCATGGCAGAGCAAATATTGAACACTGTCGGCGATGGCAGGTTCAAAGCCTATTCGGCAGGCACTGTGCCCGGCGATGCCCCGCATCCGCGGGTGTTGGCGTTGCTGGAACAAAAGGGGTTTGAGACGCAGGGTTTGCGGTCAAAATCCACGGATGAATTCGCGGGGCCAGACGCCCCGCCGCTCGATTTCGTCTTTACCGTCTGTGATCACGCGGCAAACGAAGCCTGTCCTGTGTGGCCCGGCCAACCGATGTCTGCACATTGGGGGCTGTCCGATCCGACCAGCGCCACGGGCAGCGACAGTGAAAAAGCACTGGCGTTCCAACAGGCATATGGCCTGCTGCGCAACAGAATTGCCGCTTTTGTCAGCCTGCCTTTTACATCGCTTTCACGTATTTCCTTGCAACATGCGGTTGATGACATCGGCCTCCAGAAAGAAACATCATGAATATCCTGGTCCTGTGCACAGGCAATTCCGCCCGCTCCATCCTGCTCGAATCGCTGTTGAACCATCACGCAGATGGCCGCGTGACCGCGTTTTCCGCAGGCAGCCAGCCTGCGGGCAAAGTAAACCCTCATGCGGTGGCACTGCTGAGGAAAAAAGGGCATGAGACCGGCGCATTCAGATCGAAAAGCTGGGATGAGTTTGGAGTGGCGGATGCACCTGAAATGGATATCGTGATCACCGTTTGCGGGTCTGCCGCCGCCGAGACCTGCCCGATGTGGCCGGGCACACCATTGCGCGCGCATTGGGGTGTGGAAGATCCTGCCGCCGCGTCGCCTGCGCAGGCGGAGGTGGCGTTTGCGCAGGCTTTTGATATCCTGAAACGGCGCTCAGATGCGTTTCTGGCGGCACCTTTCGAGACCATGGACCGCACCGAGCTTGCGGCCCACCTGACCGCCTGCGGACACATCGCATGACCCGCAGGCTCGCCGCCGAAGCGCTTGGCACGGCTTTGCTGCTGATTTCGGTCATCGGATCCGGCATCATGGGTGCGTCACTGGCGCAGGGCAATCTGGCCATCACCCTGCTGGCCAATGCAATTGCCACGGGCTGTATGCTTTATGTGATCATCACGGTGCTGGGGCCAATCTCAGGCGCGCACTTCAATCCGGCGGTGTCGCTGGCCTTTGCGTTGCGCGGGCAACTGCCATGGGGTGATGTGCCGGGCTATGTGATCGCGCAGGTCGCCGGCGGCATCATCGGCGTCTGGGCCACGCATCTGATGTTTGATCTGCCGCTTTGGCAGTGGTCTATGACCCTGCACCGCACCGGTGGAGCGCAGTGGATGTCGGAAATGATCGCGACATTCGGGCTGCTTTTGGTGATCTTTGGCGGTCTCAAAGCCCGCGCCGACGCGGTGCCGACCTTGGTGGCACTGTATATCACGGGTGCCTATTGGTTCACGGCATCGACCAGTTTTGCCAACCCTGCGGTCACACTGGCGCGCGGTTTTTCCGATACATTCGCGGGGATCAATCCGGCGCATATTCCGGCGTTTATTGTGGCGCAGCTGGTTGCCGTCGGGATCGGGCATTTCGCGCTGAAGGCGTTGTTCGAGGATTAGACCAGCGATGTGACCCAAAGGATTGTCGCGTCCTCGTCACTGGTCGAGATCACATTATGGCCCATGGTCGCGTCATAATAGGCACTGTCGCCTCGGCGCATATCGACGGGCTCGTAGAATTCGGTAAACAGGCGCACCACACCTGTGAGCACATAGAGAAATTCCTCGCCGTCGTGACGCACCCAGCCGTCAAATTCGTCCATACTGCGGGCGCGGATGCGCGCGCGATAGGGCAACATCTGTTTCTTGCGCAGCGTATCCGCCAGCAACTCGTGCTCATAGGTTGTGGTGGCCTTTGCCGACCCCTCACCCGATTTGGTCAGGGCCATGCGACCCGTGATCTGGTCGGCAGCGGGCGGAGTGAACAATTGTGGCACCGATATTTCCAACCCCACGGCCAGCTTTTTGAGCGCCTCATAGGTCGGCGACATCTGCCCGTTCTCGATCTTGGACAGGGTTGAGCGCGCCAGCCCCGCCTGTTTTGCCGCCTGTTCCAGCGTCCAGTTGCGCGCCTTGCGCAACTCGCGCACCCGTGCGCCCAGATCAACGGGCGGCACGATGTCATGTTCGCCCGACTGGCGGGCGATCTGGATCATGGATTTTGGCGTTTGCGCAGTCATGATGCGGCTATATCCGCCCGCGCCGTACCTTGCAACGCAGACCGAGCAACGGACACTGGACGGCACCGCACTGCGCGTTTATGCCGTAAGCCAATCCGGCGCATCCCCCTGTGCCCGCGAGAATGAGGCCCAGAACCATGCGTGACCCGATCAAGCTCGATATCATGTCCGACCCGATTTGCCCCTGGTGCTATATCGGCAAGGCCCATCTGGACCGCGCCCTGGCGGGTCATCCGGATCATCCGTTTGTCATTGAATGGCATCCGTTCCAGTTGAACCCCGACATGCCGAAAGAAGGAATGGACCGCCGCGCCTATCTGGAGGGCAAATTCGGCGGCAAGGAAGGCGCTGTGCGGGCCTATGCGCCCGTGGTCGAACATGCCGCGAAAGCCGGACTGACGATCAATTTCGAGGCGATGCAGCGCACGCCCAACACCCTGAATGCCCACCGCCTGATCCATTGGGCGGGGATCGAAGGGCGTCAAACAGCGGCAGTGTCTGCGCTGTTCAAAGCATATTTTGTCGATGCGCGTGATATCGGCGATGTCGAGGTCTTGTCCGATATTGCAGACAGCATCGAAATGGACGCCGCTGTGACAGCAAAACTGTTCAAGACCGATGTGGACGCGCAGGATATCGCGGACCGCGATGCGCACAGCCGTAAAATGGGTATCGCATCGGTGCCCACCTTTATCGTTGGCGGCAAACATGCAGTGCCGGGCGCGCAACCGCCCGAACTTTGGGCACAGGTGATCGCGGAACTTGCAGGGTAGCCGCAATAACGCCCGAACGCGCAGGTGTTGACCTGCCGTGTGCAGTTTCCTTTTGCGTCCAAGCGGGACTTGGCCTAGTCTGATCTGTAATGAGGGGCAAAAGCCCCCATCCAAGATGTATTGAGCGGGTAAAATGGCAGATAAACAGGCAACACCGGACGCGGTGGTGACAATACGTGCATCTACATATGGGCGCAGCGTTGTAGTCGGGGCTTTCGGGCGATCGTTTCAGAACACCGGTGACCAAAACACTGTGGCGCGCGGCATAAAGGCGGTGTGGCGCAATGAAACCGGTCCGGCAAGTAAGGCTTCCACAAAAACGGTTCCCGTATGACCGCGATCATATCGCGGCACCGCGTTGTGCTGACTTACGGTCGCTTTGACTGCTTTGACCGGACCCATGCCCACCTGTTGCGGAAATTATCTGTAATGGGTGACGAGCTGATTGTCGGTTGCGCCACGGATGTGCTGGTAGATTTTGAGCATACCTTGTGTTCACAAAAGTTTAAGACGCGGCGCGCGATGTTGGAAAGCTGTCGCTATGTGTCGCGGGTGATCAGCCACGAAAGAAATGATCAACACCAGTCCGATATTGTGAACTACAATGTGTCGTTGCTGGTGGTCAGTGATACGTTGTCGGGCCAGTTTGACAGTTTGCGCGATATTACAAATGTTCTCTACATGTCAGGATTTGAAAACACTGCATATCATTTGGACAAACGACAGATTGCAGCCGCTTAAATCACGTTTGGGCGTTGTGCGGCTCGCAACCATAGGTTAGGTTTGACGCTAAGTCGCGTCATATTGTGCCGACTAACCTGTCGGAGCTTTCTGTTGTCGCCTCACTCTTCTGAATTAAAATCCGACCCGAACAAGGCCCCCCCGTTAAGCCGTGTTGAACTTGTTGCGATGATGGCATTGCTGTTTGCCACAATTGCGTTTTCGATGGATGCAATGCTGCCTGCCTTGCCGGCAATCGCGGCAGAGCTTTCACCAGACATTCTGTCCCGTGCGCCGCTGATCCTGACCGCGTTTTTTCTGGGCATGGGGCTTGGCACCTTTATTGCGGGGCCGCTGTCGGATGCATATGGCCGCCGTCCGGTTATTTTTCTGGGTCTGGCCATCTATATCGCTGCCGCTGCTGTGGCATGGGCCAGTGATACCCTCGAAGTGATGCTGATTGCGCGGGTCTTTCAAGGTTTGGGGGCATCCGGCCCGCGTGTGGTATCTGCCGCAATCATCCGTGATCTGTACTCGGGGCGTGAAATGGCGCAGATCATTTCGTTTGTGATCATGGTTTTTACGCTGGTGCCGGTTCTGGCCCCTGCGCTTGGTGCGCTGATCATCGCGGTGACCGGATGGCGCGCCATCTTTCTGGCGTTTATCGTTTTTGCGATCATTGTCGCGATATGGATGGCCCTTCGCCTGCCCGAAACATTGCCGGTTGAAAAACGTCGCCCGTTGAAACCAGGCCTGATCTGGGCCGCCGTTGTCGAGATGTTCAGCCACCCCACCGTGCGCCTGTCGATCATCGTACAGACCTTTGCCATGGCGATGCTGATTGTGACGCTGATGATGGTGCAACCGATTTATGCGGATGTCTTTGACCGCGCTGACAGCTTTCCATTCTGGTTTGGCGGTATTGCACTGGTCGCAGGCACAGCGAGTTTTCTCAATGCCCTGCTGGTGGTGCGCTACGGGATGCAACGGCTTGTGACACTTGCGCTTGGTGCGCAGATTATTCTGTCGGGCGCGATGCTGGCGCTGGGTGTGTTTGCACTGCCCGAGCCTTACGGTTTTGCTGCTTTCGTGATCTGGCAAACCTGCATGTTCTGTCAGGCCGGTCTCACGTTGGGCAACCTGAATGCCATCGCTATGGAACCTATGGGCCATATCGCGGGCATGGCGGCCTCTGTCACGGGGGCGGTGTCGGTGGTGGTTGCGGCCCTGATTGCAATCCCGATTGGCACAATGTTCGACGGCACACCGCGCCCCTTGGTCGGGTCCATTCTGGTGATGGCGATACTCGGGTTCATCTTGATGATGCGGATGGGCCGTGTAGCAATGCCTCTAGAATCGGATCCTGCCGAATAACGTGTGCCGGCTAATGATGACTGGCGATTTTATGCTGACCAAAGTTTATATATTCCGCTTACTTGGGCGCAATTCACGTCTCGGTTGATATAAATCAAACCGCACCGCCCGAATTCTGCTATGATCATATACATCAGGAAAACGAGACGTGCCGATACCATATATTGCCCGATCTACCTGATGATCAGCTTAACCTGAGTGATAAGGGAGACTGCCATGACCCCGACAACCTTGGAAAAAACAATAGCGCTTCTGGAACGCGAAATACCAAGTGTCAGTGATGCCGAAAAAGCCGATGCTGCACAGCGCTTGCGCCGCATCCTTGCCCCTGCAATCACGACATTTTCACGCATCACCGAGGATGAGGACGACATGTTCAACAACATGCCGGTCTAGACGAACGCACGGGATAAAGCCGACCACTGTCAACCGCGCTTTGCGGTCGCTTTTTCCTTGGCAATCACATGCTCTGCTAGATCACGCGCAATCGCAAACGCGCCTTTGATCTTGTCCACATCCGTACCCCAATCCCGGCACACCACGATTTTGTTGTCTTTGACCTTGGCCAGCCCGCGCTGATCCTGGATAAACGTGACCAACCCCTCGGGCGAGGCGAATTTGTCGTTGTGAAATTGGATGGTAGCCCCCTTTGGCCCGCCATCCAGTTTCGCGATGCCTGCGCGTTTGCACATCGCCTTGATCCGCACGACCAGCATCAAAGTGTTCACTTCGCGCGGCAGCTTGCCAAAACGGTCGATCAGTTCGGCGGCAAAACCTTCCAACTCGACCTTGGTGCTCAAACTGCTGAGTCTGCGATAAAGACCCAGGCGGACATCCAGATCAGGCACATAGGCTTCGGGGATCAGCACAGGCACGCCCAGATTGATTTGCGGTGCCCATTGCTCGTCCGCCTCGGACAGGCCTTCCATCTGACCTGATTTGATCTTGGCAATCGCCTCTTCCAGCATGCTTTGATACATCTCGAAGCCCACATCGCGCATCTGGCCTGATTGTTCCTCGCCCAGCAGATTGCCCGCACCGCGGATGTCCATATCTTGGCTGGCAAGCGTAAAGCCCGCGCCAAGTGTATCAAGCGATCCCAGAACCCGCAGACGTTTCTCGGCGGTCTTGGTCAGCACCGCGCGCGGTTTGGTGGTCAGATACGCATAGGCGCGGGTTTTGGAGCGGCCCACCCTGCCCCTGATCTGGTAAAGCTGCGCCAGACCGAACATATCGGCGCGGTGCACGATCATCGTGTTCGCGGTGGGGATATCGAGGCCGGACTCAACAATCGTGGTGGCCAGCAGGATATCGTATTTGCCATCGTAAAACGCGTTCATCCGGTCATCAAGTTCGCCCGCCGCCATCTGGCCATGTGCGACCATATAGCTGAGTTCGGGCAGTTGGGTTTTCAGGAAATCCTCGATCTCGGGCAGATCGCTGATCCGTGGCACCACGTAAAATGACTGCCCCCCGCGATAATGTTCGCGCAACAACGCCTCGCGCAGGGTCACGGCGTCAAATTCGGACACATAGGTGCGGATCGCCAGACGGTCGACGGGCGGCGTGCCGATGATGCTCAGGTCGCGCACGCCCGTGAGGGAAAGCTGCAAGGTGCGCGGTATCGGCGTCGCCGTCAGGGTCAGTACGTGAATGTCCGTGCGCAGCGATTTAAGGCGCTCTTTGTGACCCACGCCAAAGTGCTGTTCTTCGTCAATCACCAACAGCCCAAGGGTCTTGAACCTGATACCCTTGGCCAACAGCGCATGGGTGCCGATCACAATATCCACCGTACCACGTGCCATGCCGTCACGGGTGGCGGCGGCGTCCTTGGCGCTGACAAAACGGGAAAGCTGGCGCACCTCGATGGGAAATCCACGAAACCGGTCGGCAAATGATTTGAAATGCTGCCGCGCCAGCAACGTCGTGGGCGCAATGACCGCGACCTGTACGCCGGACATCGCCGCAACAAAAGCGGCGCGCATCGCCACTTCGGTTTTGCCAAAACCCACATCGCCACAGATCAGCCGGTCCATCGGGTTGCCGCTGGTCAGATCGCCAATCACATCCGAAATGGCGCTCAACTGGTCATCGGTCTCGGTATAGGGAAAGCGCGCCGAAAACGCGTCCCACATGCCCGGCGGCGGCTCAAGCACGGGCGCGCGGCGCAAGGCACGCTCTGCCGCAATGCGGATCAGCTTGTCCGCCATCTCGCGGATCCGTTCCTTGAGCTTGGCTTTCTTGGACTGCCACGCGCCCCCACCCAGTTTGTCAAGCAGCCCTTCGTCATGGCCGTATTTCGACAACAGTTCGATGTTCTCGACCGGCAGGTACAGCTTGGAGTTTTCGGCGTATTCCAGCAACAAACACTCATGCGCCGCACCCGCCGCCGTGATCACTTCCATGCCCAGATAACGGCCAATGCCGTGGTCCACATGCACAACCAGATCACCGGGTGTCAGGCTTTGGGTTTCGGTCAGGAAATTCTCGGCACGGCGTCTGCGCTTTGGCGCACGGATCAGGCGGTCGCCCAGCACGTCCTGCTCGGAAATAACCGTGAGTTTGCCGTCTTTATAAGGTGCCTCGAAGCCGTGCTCCAACGCCCAGACGGCCAGATGCAAGCCGCGCTTGCCGATGCGCGTGGCATTGGGGACAGGGATCGCCCCGGCCAGCCCTTCGTCCTCGATCAATCCCGTCAGACGTTCGCGCGCGCCCTCTGAATAGCTGGCGATCAACACAGGGCCATCTGCCAGTTTCACTTTAATATGTGCGGCCAAGGCCCCGAAAAGGCTTACGGATTCCTGCTGGCGCTCAGGCGAGAAATTGCGCCCGATCCGCGCACCCGCATCCAGCACACCTGGGCCTGTGGGTTGCGGCAACGGGTTGAACTGGATCATGCGGTGATCGGCGGTGGCCAGCAGCCATGCCGCGTCGGTCAGGTACAGACCCTCGGGCGGGCTGGGTTTATAAACGCTGTCCATCTTGGAACGGCTCGCCATCGCGATCTTGCGGGTCTCGTATTGGTCCGCAATGCTGTCCCAGCGGGCCAGTCGGGTTGGCGTAAACTGGTCATCGAGCGTGATTGTGGCACGCGGCACATAGGCAAACAGCGTCTCTAGGTTGCCATGGAAAAACGGCAACCAATGCTCGGCACCCTGATGTTTACGGCCTGCCGAAATCGCCTCGTACAGCGGGTCATCGGTGCCCGCAGCACCAAATTCGATACGGTAATTCTGGCGAAAGCGCGTGATGGCCGCCTCGTCTAAAATGACTTCGCTGACGGGGGCAAGCTCTATCAGATCAAGCTTTTCTGTGGTGCGCTGTGTCGCCGGATCAAACCGTCGCGCGCCGTCAAGCGTGTCGCCAAAAAGATCAAGCCGCACAGGGCCCATGTCGCCCGGTGGATAGATATCAATAATACCGCCGCGAATGGCGTAATCACCCGGTTCCATGACAGTGGGGCTTTGCACAAACCCCATACGGACAAGGAAATGCCGCAACGCCGGCTCGTCAATACGGTCGCCCACCCGTGCGCTGAACGCCGCATCCCGCAAGGTGGCACGCGCAGGCACCCGCTGGGTTGCGGCATTGAGCGTGGTCAGCAGAACGAAGGTGTCCGGCATCCCCTGCACCAGCCCCGCAAGTGTGGCCATGCGTGTCGCGGAAATATCTGCGTTGGGCGAGACGCGGTCATAGGGCAGACAATCCCAACCGGGAAAGGTGATCACAGGCATATCAGGCGCAAAAAATCGCAACGCCGCCTGCATTGCCGCCATACGTTTGTCGTCGCGCGCCACATGGACAACAGGCACGCCGTTCCTCGCAATCTCGTCCAGTATTGCGCGTGCGTCGAAACCTTCGGGGGCACCGGACAGGGTTATTTTAGGGATGTTGACCATTCGCCCTCAATTGGCGCAGGCGGGCGCGCTGTCAACCACCAAGCGGGCCGATTGCCATGTTTTGATACATGCCCCACAGGGCGGTCACAAAAATTGCGACCATCCCGATGATCTGGGTGTACAGACGGTGCCGCATCAGACGTTTATGAAGACGCTCGCCGCGCGCATCCTCAAGCTGGATCAGCCGCGCGGTGGACAAACTCAAAGTGCCGACAATCGACAAAGGCAGCGCCAGCAAGAACACGGCCTGCGCAAATTCCATCCGGTAATAGAACCCCAACAGCGCCAGCATGGTCAGCCCGAAACAGCCAAACCCGAGCAGCCACAACCCCGACACCTGAGAGATATACATCAGGCGGTTGACCATGATGCGCACCATATCTTCAAGGTCGACCTGCGCCTGTTCGCTTTGCCGGCGCGCGCGCTGTACCATGTCGAACGGCACGCCAAGCACCCAATGGCTGGCCGTGGACCACACAACCGCGAGCACGATCCAGAACCACAGGTTCGAGAAAGACCGCATGTCGATCAACTCAAAAAGCGTTTTGTACCAATCCAAGGTGCGGCGTCCATTCAGCGCCCACGCAGGGCAAAGTCAGCACCTCTTAGCGGGGGTTTGCGGCAATTCCTACCCTTGAGGCGTGTGATTTTTCATGCCAAGCCTTGAGGATACAGATTTGAGGTATTTTTGCATGCACCCTGTCCACGCCCCGTTTCCCGCCACGCGCCTGCGCCGCACCCGTGCCACCCCTGCCTTGCGCGGATTGGTGCGCGAAAATGCGCTGTCGGTCGAGGATCTGATCTGGCCCGTGTTTGTGCGAAAGGGTGAAGGTATTGAGGAACCCGTGCCGTCGATGCCCGGTGTGATGCGGCGGTCTGTCGATAAAGTGGCCGAGGCCGCAAAAATGGCTGCTGATCTCGGGATCGGCGCGATGTGCGTGTTTCCCTATACCGGGCTTGAGGACCGGACCGAGGATTGCGCAGGTGCGTGGGATCCGGCAAACCCCGCCAATAGTGCGATCCGCGCGATCAAAGCTGCCGTGCCGCAGATGGCAGTGATGAGCGATGTGGCGCTGGACACCTATAACATCAACGGCCACGATGGGTTCGTTGAGGACGGTATTATCGTCAATGACCGCACCGTTGCGGCGCTGGTCAAGATGGCGCTGGCGCAGGCGGATGCGGGCGCCGATATCATCGGGCCGTCCGATATGATGGATGGGCGCATTGGCGCGATCCGCTCAGCGCTTGAGGGTGCGGGTCATTCCGATGTGATGATCCTGAGCTATGCTGCCAAATATGCGTCGGCGTTTTATGGCCCGTTCCGTGATGCTGTCGGGGCCTCGGGCGCGCTGACCGGGGACAAGAAAACCTATCAGATGGACCCGGCCAATTCGGACGAAGCTTTGCGCTTGGTTGCGCGTGATCTGTCCGAGGGGGCCGATATGGTCATGGTCAAACCCGGCCTGCCCTACCTCGACATTTGCCGCCGCGTTAAGGATGCGTTTGGCGCACCGACGTTCGCCTATCAGGTGTCGGGCGAATACGCGATGATCAAGGCGGCGGCTGGCAATGGCTGGATTGACGAGGAACGCGTGATGATGGAAAGCCTGATGGCGTTCAAACGTGCCGGCTGTGACGGGGTGCTGACGTATTTCGCGCCGGATGCGGCAAAGGTGTTGGGGCGGTGAAAGAGCAAAAGACCGCAAAAACGGCGCAAGCTATGATTTCGGGAATGCAACCATCCCTAAGGTCCGGCAGCTTTGTGTTTGTCTCGACCGACGATGCAGATTTGGCAAACACTCTTATCCCGGATGCCATTTCAGTTTTTCTTGAGGATGAAGGTATGTCTCTTTTGATCCCTGTCGATCTGGCGGAAAAAGTCGGGCTGAACATTGAGTTGCCCATGCGGTGTATAACTTTGAAAGTCTACTCCGCGTTGGAGGGGACGGGACTAACATCTGCTGTATCTGGCGCATTGGCCGATCATAACATTCCTTGCAATATGGTTGCAGCATTTCACCATGACCACGTTTTCGTACCCGAAAAAATGAGCGAAAAGGCAATGCAGGTATTAATTAAACTACAATCAGATGCGAGCGAGCCGGAATAGGTATTGATGGGGCATGCGGTCGTATCCCCATATAAAAGGCACCAATCCGCCCAATTTCCTCAATCCCACCCCAAAACACATGACAACCAGCGATATTATGCTTAAAGTCACCCTCAAGCCGGGCAAACTGGCATCAGGCAACAATTACAGGCATATTATCATGAGCAATCCGATTTATTCGCGGCGCGCGTTCACCGTAGGTGCTGTGGCATCCATGGGCGCGCTTGCCGCATGTGGCAATGGTGTGGGCAGCAGAGGGTCCGCGACCATCGACGCGCGGGTCGATGCGACCTTGGCCGAGATGTACCGCAGCTATCCAAACACCCAGAACCTTGCGCAAAAATCCAATGGCATGTTGATCATGCCGCTGGTGACCGAGGCGGGTCTCGGCTTTGGCGGCGCATACGGGCGCGGCGCGTTGCGGGTGAACAACACCACCGTTGACTATTATTCCGTGACCAAGGCATCGGGCGGCTTGCAGATCGGTGCGCAGCAATATGCGCATGTGCTGTTTTTCATGACGCAGGATGCATTGACCGGTTTCCGCGCCTCGCCCGGTTGGGCGGCTGGTGCCGATCTGGTCTATGTGATTTCGGACCAGGGCGATGGCGTCGAGGCCGATACCACAACCGCCCTTGCCCCGGTATTGGCCGCCGTGTTTGGCCGTGCAGGCCTGCGGATCGGTGCCACATTGCAGGGTACAAAATACTCGCGCATCATTCCTTAAGTGCAACAGAACGGAATCCGAATAAGTTTTTTGAAAAATCGCCCGTGCAGCGGGTAATTGCCCAAATCTTTCTCGGAACCCTTATAATCAGGCAACATGATGTTGACTGCACCCCTTACTGTGTCTTGATGCCACCAGCTCAATCAGGCGTAAGACGGGGAATAGACCATGAGAGATCAGGCGCGTGTTGTTGTCATCGGGGGCGGCATTGCAGGCTGCTCGACGCTGTATCATTTGACGCAGGAAGGCTTCACTGACGTCATGCTGATCGAGCGTGACGAGCTGACGTCGGGCACCACATGGCATTCAGCCGCACAGGTTACAAACTTTGGCATGACCCAGACGATGGTGGGGTTGAAAACCCATTCCATCAATCTTTACAAAGAGTTGCGGGACGATCCTGAATATCCTGTCGGGTATAATTACGGCGATGGTGGCATCCGGCTGGCCAACACCCAAGCGCAGATGGACGGCTATCGCCACTTTACCTCGATGGCCGCTGGCATGGGCGTCGAATTCGAAGTGATTGATGCGGCCGAATGTGCGCGGCGCCATCCGCTGATTTCAACAGACAACCTGCTGGGCGGCCTTTGGGATCCGACGGACGGCCACATTGATCCTGCGCAACTTTGCCAGGCACTTGCCCGCCGCGCGCGGCTTGCCGGTGCCGAGGTCAACCGCCATACCCCTGTCACGGGCCTGACCCAACACGCAGACAACACATGGACCGTGCACACCGAAAAGGGCGATGTGAAATGCGAGATCGTGGTGAACGCGGGCGGCTACCGCTGTAACGAGATCGGCGCGATGATGGGGGTCTCACACCCCGTCGCCTCGATGGAGCATCAGTATTTTCTGACCGAGGACATCCCCGCAATTGCCGAGGCTGGTCACCGTATCCCGCTGCTGCGTTGCCCGATCAGTGATTATTATTCGCGGCAGGAAAAGAATGGCCTGCTTATCGGGTTCTACGAGCAGGATTGCCGCACTTGGGGGATGGACGGAATTGACCCGCATTTCACCAACGCCCTTTGCCCTGATGATCTGGACCGTGTGACAGATGTGCTCGAAGGCGCATTTGCCCGCATGCCCGCGCTGATGGAAACCGGTATCCGCGAGGTCGTGAACGGCCCGATCACCTACACCATTGACGGCGCGCCTTTGGTGGGCCCGATCCCCGGCAAGCGCAATGCGTTTTGTATCATCGGCTTGCGTGCAGGTCTGGGTGAAGGCGGCGGTCACGGCTGGCTGCTGGCGCAACAGATCGTGCACGGCGAGGCGCAGTACGACACCTGGGTCACAGACCCGCGCCGTTTTGCGGGCCACGCGACGGTTGAGTTGACAGCACTCAAAGCCATTGAAGATTATCAAAATGAATTCCGCTTCCATTTCCCGCATGAACACCGTCCTGCGGGCCGCCCGATGAAAACCACGCCCTTGACCTCTACGTTTGTGGCTGAAGGTGCCGAAATGGGCATCGTGAACGGCTGGGAGCGGATTGATTATATCAAGCCGTCACCGGATTTCGAGGAAACGCTGGGATTCAAATTCAACGAGGTCCATGCCGTTGTTGCAGATGAAGTAGCCGCGATTTCATCGGGGGTTGGCATGACCGAAGTGTCCGGCTTTAACCGTTTCGAGCTGGCAGGCAAGGATGTCCACAGCTTTCTAGACCGAATGATGTGCGGCGCTGTCACCAAACGTCCGGGCCGTGTTGGTCTGGGGTATTTGCTGAATGACAAAGGTATGCTCAAGGGCGAGGCGACGATTGCCAACCTGCCCGCATCAGGCGCGCAGCCTGCCCGCGTCTGGTACGGCTCTCCCGCCGCCTCCGAGGTTCACGATATGGACTGGTTGCAAACCCATCTGCGCGCGGATGAAGACGTGCAGATCAAGTCCTTGACCAACACACATAGTATTCTGGTGCTCGCAGGTCCGAAATCGCGGGATGTTTTATCAGCGGCGGCGCGGGGCGATTGGTCGCGCGAGGCCTTTGCGTGGTTATCGGTGCGCGAGGCTTATGTCGGCATCGCGCCCGCCACCGTTCTTGCGATCAGCTTTTCGGGTGAGCTGGCCTATGAAATACACGTGCCGAACCAGAATCTGTCGGCCGCCTATGCCGCCTTGCGCACAGCGGGAAAGGCTCATGGTTTGCGACTCTTTGGGTCGCGGGCGGTAAATTCGATGCGGCTTGAGAAAGGTTTTTTGCATTGGAAGGCTGATATTCTGACCGAATTTGACCCTTTCGAGACGGGACTAGACCGCTTTGTGAAAATGGACAAAGGCGATTTTGTCGGCAAGGCAGCGCTGGCCAAGCGCATCGCAGCGGGACCACAGCGCAAATTGGTCACACTTGTGGTCGACACCAAGGACGCCCCCGCCCATGGCGGCGCATCGGTGCGCGCGGGTGGCCGGATAGTCGGCACTGTGACGTCAGGCGATTGGGGCCACCGGACCGGATTGAACCTAGCCTACGCTTTCATGGAGCCCGCGTTTGCGGATCATAAAACCGACGTCACAATAGACATTATCGGTGTGCCAACGCCGGCGCGCATCATCGAAAGCGGGCCGTATGATCCGACTTTTGAACGCATGCGGTCGTAAGGTGATACCACCCTTTGATCCATAAATCAGAGGGGTGACCGCGCCCTACCCCATAGCGCGCAGCCGCTTGATCAGGCTCGACGTATCCCAGCGCGCGCCGCCGAGTTTCTGCACATCCTTGTAGAACTGGTCAACCAAGGCCGTCACGGGCAGGCTCGCGCCGACCTCGTCCGCTGTATCAAGACAAATCCCCAGATCCTTGCGCATCCAGTCCACCGCAAAGCCATGGTCGAATTTGTCGTCCAGCATGGTCTCGTACCGGTTGGCCATCTGCCATGATCCGGCCGCACCCTGGCTGATCACCTCGACCACGGCGCGGCCATCAAGCCCGGCCTTTTCGGCAAAGTGCAGTGCCTCTGACAGGCCTTGCACCACACCCGCGATGGCAATCTGGTTGCACATCTTTGTCATCTGGCCGGCACCACTGTCACCGATCCGTCGACATATCTTTGAATAGACCTCCATCACCGGCAAGGCGCGGTCAAACGCGCCCTGATCGCCGCCACACATGATCGACAGCTGGCCGTTTTCCGCCCCCGCCTGCCCGCCCGAAATCGGTGCATCGACAAAGCTGATCTGTTTGGCATCCGCTGCACCGTAGAGTTCACGTGTCACTGCCGCCGACACAGTTGTGTGATCCACAAACACCGAGCCCGATGTCATACCCGCAAAGGCACCCTTATCACCCAGACAGACCGATCGCAGATCATCGTCATTGCCCACGCAGGCTATCACAAAATCCGCCCCCTTGGCGGCCTCGCGCGGCGTTTTTGCGGCTGCGCCACCGTTCGTCGCGACCCAATCCTCGGCCCTGGAACCTGTGCGATTATACACCGTTACATCATGCCCCGCCTTTTGCAGATGCCCCGCCATCGGTCCACCCATCACCCCAAGTCCCAAAAATGCGAGCTTTGCCATCTGTCGTTCCGATCTGCTTTTACATGTCATTGAGTTGCGCTATTGCGATGCCAACACCTATCACCTCGTGCGCCTTGGTCAATTGGCGCGAGACCAAAACCCGGAGCATCTTATGGCCCTGATCTTTCGCTGGCTCATCCGTCTTGCGGCGTTGCTGATAGTGCTGAGCGTGGTGGTTACGGGTCTGGTCTATTGGCTCGCCTCGCGGTCCTTGCCCGACTACAACGACGAGGTTTCGGTTTACGGGTTGACCGCCCCTGTCGAGATTGTGCGCGATAATGCCAATGTGCCGCATATCTTCGGGGCGGCTGACCGCGATGTGTTCTTTGGCCTCGGGTTTGCCCATGCACAGGACCGGATGTGGCAGATGATCATGCTGCGCCGCACCGCCCAAGGACGGCTGAGCGAGGTGTTCGGCAATGCCACCCTGAACATCGACACCTTGTTGCGCCGCCTTGATATCTATTCGCTGTCGGTTTCGTCAGTAGATGCGCTGGACCCGAAAACCCTGCAAGCGCTCGAGGCGTATTCCGCCGGTGTGAACGCACGGCTGGATCAGATCAACTCCGAGGCGCTTGGGCGCGGCGCGCCTGAAATGATGATGTTCAATGCACCGATGGCCCCGTGGCGCCCCGCTGATTCCGTGGCGATCGTCAAACTGATGGCGCTGCAACTGTCCGGCCATCTGGAGGCCGAAGTGATCCGCGCGCGGACCTCCCTTGCCCTGCCCGATCAAAAGCGGCTGGCGGATATCCTGCCCGATGCGCCGGGGCCGGGCATTGCCGCGCTGCCCGAATACGCAGCCCTTGCACCGGGAGTGACGCGTTTTGCCGCCAACATCCCGCTTGATCCGCATCCGCTGTCGCCGTTCAAGCATCTGGCGTTTGCGGGCGCGTCCAATGCGTTTGCCGCGGCCCCGTCGCGGTCGGCCTCTGGCGGCACATTGCTTGCCAATGATCCGCATCTGGGCTTTACCGCGCCGTCGATCTGGTATCTGGCGCGGCTGGAGCTGGCATCGGGCGGTGTGATCGGGGCCACAATCCCCGGCTTGCCGGTGATCCTGACCGGGCGCAGTGCCGATCTGGGCTGGGGCCTGACCAGCGCCTATGTCGATGATCAGGATGTCTATATCGAAGAGATCAACCCCGACAACGGCGAGCAATACCGCACACCCGACGGCTTCAAGCGGTTCGAGACAAAATCGTCTATCATCACGGTCAAGGATGCCGATCCTGTCACCGTCACCCTGCGCTGGACCGATAATGGTCCGGTCCTGCCCGGCAGTCATTACAACCTTGCCAGCATCACACCGCCCGGACATGTCACATCGGTGGCCTGGACTGCGCTCAGCGGGGCAGACACCTCGCTGTCCGCGGCTATGGCGCTGATGGGGTCCAAGACCATCGAGGAGGGCATCGCGACGGCGTCAGGGTATATGGCCCCTGCGCAAAACCTGACGCTGGCCGACCGCAACAATATTGCCATGAAAACCATCGGCGCTGTGCCAAAGCGCGATGTAAATCACCAAAGCAAAGGCCGCATGCCCACACCCGGCTGGATCGCGGCAAACCGCTGGGACGGCATGATGCCCTTTGCGTCGAACCCAGAATTTGTGGCCCCCACGGGCGGTATCCTTGGCAATACCAACAACAAGACGGTGGACCGCCCGTTTCCCAATCATATATCCTATCTGTGGGGCGACACGCAGCGGGTGCAACGCTGGCAACGGCTGATGCAAAACCGTCAGGTCCATACCCGCGACAGCTTTATCGAGGCGCAACTTGATACGGTCAGTTTCACCGCGCGCACCCTGCTGCCGCTGATCGGTTCCGAGTTGTGGTTCACCGGCGAAGCCGCCGCTGACGGTACGCCCGAACGCCAGCGCCAGCGCGCGCTTACCCTGCTCGCGGGCTGGTCAGGCGAAATGAACGAACATCTGCCCGAGCCGCTGATCTATGCGGCATGGATACGCGCGTTGCAGGCGCGGTTGATACAGGACGAACTGGGGCCGCTGGCCGACGAGTTCGACCACGTTGAGCCGCTGTTTATCGAACGGGCATTCCGCGATGTGGACGGTGCCGCCGTCTGGTGCGACGTGCTGCAATCCGCGCCGGTCGAGACTTGCCCCGAGATGGCGCGGCTGGCGCTGGATGATGCGCTTTTGTGGATCAACGAGACGTGGGGCCCGCAGTTGGAGTCCCTGCGCTGGGGCGATGCGCATCAGGCGACACATGACCATCCGGTGCTGGGCGATGTACCTGTGCTGCGGTATTTTGTGAACATCCGCCAGTCCACATCGGGCGGTGACAACACTCTGCAACGCGGGCGTACCAAAGGCACCGACCCTGACCCGTTCAACAACGTGCACGGCGCGGGATACCGCGGTGTGTATGACTTTGCCGATCCGGATTCGTCAGTTTTTGTCACCTCGACCGGCCAGTCTGGGCATTTCCTGTCGCGATATTATGACGATATGGCACAGCTTTGGCGGCGCGGCGAATATATCCCGATGTCACTGGATGAAGGGTTGGCGCGGGCCGCCGCAGTGGGTGTAACGATCCTGAAACCGGTCGAATAAATGAACCGCGTTATCGTGTTTAACAAACCTTACGGTGTGCTGTCGCAGTTCACTGACAAAGGCACACAAGGCACAGCGCGACCCACCCTGTCGGCGTATATCATGGAGCCCGGGTTTTATCCGGCGGGGCGTCTGGACAAGGATAGCGAAGGCTTGCTGGTTCTCACGGACAACGGCGCGCTACAGGCGCGGATTGCACACCCCAAATACAAACGCCCCAAGACCTATCTGGTGCAGGTCGAAGGGGCACCTGATGCGGACGCGCTGGACGCCCTGCGCAAAGGGGTTGTTCTGAAAGACGGTAAAACCGCGCCTGCCGATGTTAGCTTGATTGATCCGCCCGCGATGCTGTGGGAGCGTGACCCGCCTGTGAGGTTTCGCAAATCCGTGCCAGACGCATGGCTACAAATCACCATCCGCGAGGGTCGCAACCGTCAGGTGCGGCGTATGACGGCATATGTCGGGCTGCCCTGCTTGCGGCTGATCCGCAGCCAGATCGGTGATTGGCACCTGAATGATCTGCGTCCCGGCGCGTGGCGGTGGGCGTCAGAGACCGGCGCGTAGGATGGGTGTAACCCCGCGCGTGGATTTCACCGATCTTACGTCAGCGCCCGTGTGATCCAGACGCCGCCGGTGGCCGACACTGCCGTAAGGCAGATACCCCATGTGAAATCGGTCGCGACCATCGTGTAGGTCCAGTCTTTCATGACCGCCAGTGACGTGAACTCGTATGTGCCATAGCCCAACGCCCCGATCAGCGCGGCATTGCCCAGAACCCACAGCAGGCTTTTGTTCTCGGCCAAAGCAGGCAACGACACAAACCACAACAACACCGCAACATAAAAGGCGTAAAACAACAACGCAGGCAGGATGCGGAATTGATCAAGCAACAAGGGGCCGATGTCTTTTTGAAACGTGGGTTTGATCAGATAGCTGAGCCCGAGATAATCGAGACCCATAAAGATCACAAAAGTGGTGACGTAGAGGATGGTCAGGGTCATGGCGCGCTCCGGCTTTTTCATATGTTCATCATTCATATGAAGCACCAAACGGAAAATTCGAATTTTCCGGCCAAGAATTTTCGAAAATTATTGGTTACAGCCGCTGGAACTGGGATTCTTGCGCGGCTGACCAGCGCACGGTCAGCTCGAAACCCTCGTCGGTCTGACGCTCGGCCTCGACAACTTCCTGTGCAAAAAGCCAGGCGCGTTTTTTGCCCTCGGCAAAGCCAAGCGAAATATCCGCCACCCGCACAGCGCCTTGCAGCGCCTCTGCAATGACAGACTGCATGTTTTCCAGACCCTCGCCGGTGATCGCGGAAATCGCCAGAACGGCATCATTGCGGTCCGCGCGCGCGCGCACGGCGTCGCGGGCATCATCGGGCAACAGGTCGAGTTTATTCCAGACCTCGAACGTGCGGGTTTCAGCCGGCACCCCCAGCGAGGTCAAAATCTCGCGCACATTGCGCGCCTGTTCTTCTGTCTCGGCATGGGAAATATCGCGCACATGGCAGATGATGTCGGCAGCCAGCACTTCTTCCAGTGTCGCGCGAAAGGCCGCAACCAGTTCGGTTGGCAGTTCCGAAATGAAACCGACCGTATCACTCAGGATGATCTCGGGGCCATCGGGCAAGGCTAGCGACCGCATCGTCGGATCCAGCGTGGCAAACAGCATGTCCTTGACCAATACATCCGCACCTGTCAAACGATTGAAAAGAGTGGATTTTCCGGCGTTGGTATAACCCACAAGTGCGACAATCGGATAAGGTATCTTGGCACGTGCCGCGCGGTGCAATGCGCGGGTTTTCACGACTTTGCCCAGCTTGTCCTTGAGCCGGACCAGCTGGTCATCAATCGCACGGCGGTCGGATTCGATCTGGGTTTCACCCGGACCACCGACAAATCCCAAACCGCCGCGCTGGCGCTCAAGGTGGGTCCATGCGCGCACAAGCCGGGTCCGCTGGTAATTCAGGGCCGCCATCTCGACCTGCAACACGCCCTCGCGGGTGGCAGCACGGTCGCTGAAAATCTCGAGGATCAGACCGGTGCGGTCCAGCAATTTGACGCCCCATTCTTTTTCAAGGTTGCGCTGTTGCACGGGGCTGACATGGCCGTCGACCAGCACCAGCTCGACCTCGGCCTCTTCCATCGCGTCGTGCAGTTCCTTGATCTTGCCTTTACCAAACAACATACCCGCGCTGATCGTGCGCAGCGGGACGATGTTTGATCCAACCACTTCGATCTGGGGCAAGGCATGTGCCAGTGCCACGGCTTCGGCCAGGGCAGCAACAGGCGCGCGGCGGTCATTGTCCGATTTGATTTCGGGATGCAGCACCCAGGCACGCGTGACCTTGGGCCCTGCGGTCTCGTCGATCTGGAAAGGCGGGCGGCTCAATTGGCGTCTTCGCCCTCGTAGAGCGAGATCGGCTGGCTTGGCATGATCGTTGAAATGGCATGCTTGTAAACAAGCTGCGACTGCCCGTCACGGCGCAACAAAACGCAAAAGTTGTCAAACCAGGTGATCACACCTTGCAATTTCACACCGTTGATCAGAAAAATCGTGACCGGAACCTTGGTCTTGCGCACATGGTTCAGGAATGCATCCTGAAGGTTCTGCCTGTCATTCGCCATAGTTTGTACTCACTTTTTTTCTTGCTGGCATCCGCGGATCGGCAGCCGATATTGAATCAGAGTATGTATCGCGTTTGCACGAGTTTCCAGCCCAAAAATCTCGCTTTGGACGCCGCAGGGCTTTCTGCCGTGTCACGCACGCCACAAGTCGGGGGTAAGCAGTGCAATAATCGCCAGTGTTTCCAACCGCCCCAGCACCATCGCGGCACATAATACGCCTTTGGCGGTCAGGCTCAACTCGATCAGTTTAATGGGTGCGTCAGCTGCATATTCGGTCAATGGTCCGGTGGTGGACAGAGCGGCGACCGACAAGACCAATGCCTGTTCAAAGCTGGTGCCTGACAGCGTCAAAAGCAAGGTGACAAGCGCCAGTGAAAGCGCGAACAGCATGAAAAATATCCACGCAATGAAGGCCCCGTTGCTTTGCAGGCGCCGTCCCGATGCACCCGCCCCGCTGACCGAATTGGGATGCACCAGACGCTCCATCTCGCGCGCACCGTTTTGATAAAGCGCAAACACCCGCAGCAGTTTCACCCCGCCCGCCGTGGTCGCCACCCCGCCACCAATCAACGCCAGACCCATCAGGATCAGACCCGGTGTGGCAAGGCCGGACCAGCTTTGTGCCTCGCTCCAATGCTCTGACACAAACCCCGTGGTGGTCAGGAACGACATCACTGTGAACATTGCCCCCCAAAAAGCATAGGCAGCCTGACTGATGTTCTGCATCGATTCGACGTCATAGGCCCCCAGAAAATGCCGCGCAAACAGCACCAGTGGCACGCCCAGCACAATGACAAGGCCGATGCGGAATTCGGGGTCGGTTAAAAGCCCGCCTTGCGTCGCAGTCACCGTATCTTTGGAAAAGGTCAGGCGTGACAGCGCAAACAGCATGAACATCATCATCACCGCCTCGCCTGTCACCCCGATGCTTGAGGTTTGCACCCCGCCAATCGGCGATATCCCCGATGTCGCCAGCACCGACATCGCATGGCACAACGCGACCAGCGGACGTTCGCCATTCGCCAGCAGCAACAGCCACAAGATCAAGGTCAGCGCGGTATAGATCGGCACCAGCGTCCGCAGTACCCGTGCAAGCCGGTGGCGCGGGTCCACAGGGGCTGCGCGTGTGCTGTCCCCGCGTTCACGGCGGCCCGGTTCGGCCTGTGCCGTGACCTCGAACCCGCCCAGATGCAGCGGTGCCAGAATCGCAGATGCGGCCACCCACATCAGCAATCCGCCCATCCAGCCCACTTGCGCGCGCCACAGGTGCAATGTGTCGGTCAACCGCTCGGGATCGCGAAACATCGTGGCACCCGTGGTGGTGATGGCACTGACCATTTCGAAATATGCATGCAGGAAACGCGTAGACGGCAAGGATTCGACAAAAGGCAGGGCCAGCAGCACAGGCAGAAAAACAAACGCCGCAAACAGGGACATCAGCGGCCCCAAAGCCCCGTGGCGCGGTTTGCGTCCGGCATGCGCGATGCCGATCAGCGTAAAGGCAATCATGCCCAGCAATCCGCTATAGAAAAACGCCCGCGACCCGTCATGATCCCGCACCGCAATGCCATAAATCGCAGGCACGATCATCGACGCGGACGCCACACCAAACAGCAACAGAAACAGCGGCAGATGCAGGACTTCATCGCGGAAGGTGTTTGGCCGGTTCACGAGGTCAAGATGTCCTTTTTACTCAAAAGAAGGTCACTTTGCTTAGAAGAAATCAATGGAAACCTGCATCAGCTGTTCAACCTTGGGCACATCACCTGCCAGCGCGAAAAGGGCAATCACATCACCCTCGTCGATACGGGTCGATCCCAGCGGGCGCATCACCTTGTTGCCCTTGCGCACCATACCGATCAGCACGCCTTCGGGAAAATCAATCTCTGACACCTGTTTGCCCGCAATGGGCGATGTGGACAGCACTTCGGCCTCGATCACCTCGGCCTCGGCATCGCCGATCGAATAGACGGCGCGCACGCGGCCATGGCGGATGTGGCGCAGGATCGAGGATACCGTGGTGGCGCGCGGGTTGATATAGGCGTCGATGCCCAGAGGGGCCATCAGCGGCACCAGGGTCGGATCGTTGATCAGGGCAATCACATAGGGGCAGCCCTCGGCCTTGGCCCGGACGCAGGCCAGCATATTCGTCTTGTCGTCGTCCGTCACCGCCAGCATCGCGTCGGCCCGCGCTATCCCCGCTTCTGCCAGCAATGCCGCATCCAGACCGTCACCATTAAGCACGATTGTGCGCTCAAGCGCTTCTGCTGCGCGTTCGGCATTGGCGCGGTTTTTCTCGATCACCTTGGTGCGGATGCGGTTTGGTCCCGCTTCAAGATGCAGTGCAACAGTCAGACCCACATTGCCGCCGCCGACCAGTACCACACGTTCCTGTTTGGTGGTCTTTTTGCCAAAGATCTCCATCGTGCGCGGAATGTCGTCCTTGTGGCTGAAGATATAGCAATCGTCGCCAGCAAACAGCTGGTCCTTTGCCTCGGGGGCAAACAATGTGCCATCGCGGCGCACGCCCACGACAACAGCACGCAGGGTTGAGAACAAATCAGTCAACTGGCGCAGCGGCGTGTTGATCACCGGACAATCGGCGCTGATGGTGATGCCCAGCAAATGTGCCATGCCGTCCATGAATACTTCGGTATCAAACGCGGCGGGTGCGGCAAGGCGTTGCAAGGCGGCGGCCGCGACTTCTTTTTCGGGGCTTATCACCACGTCAATGGGCATGTGATCACGGCGGTACAGATCGGAGTAAATCGCATCCAGATAGGACTGGCTGCGCAGACGGGCGATTTTACGGCTGATCCCGAACACCGAATGGGCCACCTGACAGGTCACCATGTTGACCTCATCCGAGTGTGTTGCCGCGATGATCATATCGGCGTCCCGCGCCCCTGCCCGGTCCAGCACATCGGGGTAGCTCGCAAAGCCAGCGATGCCCTGCACATCCAGCGAATCGGTTGCGCGGCGCACCAGATCGGCGTTGCTGTCGACGACCGTGACATCATTTTGTTCGCCGCTCAGGTGGCGCGCGATTTGCCAGCCAACCTGCCCCGCACCGCATATGATCACTTTCATGAAGCACCTTTAGCCTTGTTGCGTGCATCTTGTCGGGGCGCTTGGCCGCTGTCTTTCAAGACACCCGATTGCCCCCGTCTTAGACGCCATGACGCCTGCCAAAGCAAGGGTCATTGGAATTGCATTTCTTTGCGGACAAGCGCAGTATCGGATCATGAAACATCAGACTTCCATGGCCATAGCGGCGGTATTTGTGGTGGCGGCCTGCGGGTCGCTGACCGGCTATTACAAACCCGGAGTGTCGGTAGATGCCGTCGCCCGCGAAACGCTGGCCTGCGAGACGCAGGCGCTGCAAAAGGTGCCGTCCTCGACCCAAGTGCGCTACACCCCGCCCCGACGCATCCCGGGGCATCGGACCTGCAACGCTGCGGGGAATGTTTTAACGGCCCTGACCGGTTTTTGCCCGGTGAAACTGTCACCTATGATCCCAACGACGGCTTGCGCAAGCGCGTCGAGGTGCAATGCATGGCCGACAAAGGCTTTGCGCCCGTCTCTGTTCCGCGTTGCCCTGATGCCGTCGCAAAGGCGGCACCTGCGCGGGCCACGCAAACCCTGCCCCCGCTCAATGCGAACTCTTGTGTGATCAACAATCCGGACGGGACGTTCCAGATTGTCACAAGGGGCTAATCTGTTCTGGTGCACACGTGTGCAAGCGATTAGGTTGAGGATGAAAAACAGCCAAAAGATCAGATGATGCCCAACCTTCAAGACGCCAAAGCCCTCGTACAGGCCCATTACACCGCACTTGAAAAAGCCACACCCGATACCGTGGCGGATATCCTGGCACAGCGCTGCACTGCTGATTGCTTCTGGCGCGGGGTGCATCCGTTTAACGTCCAGTCAGGTCCGCAGGCAGCAGCAGATGTATTCTGGTCCCCCTTGCTGCGCAGCCTCAAACATGTGCAGCGTCGCGAGGATATCTTCTTTGCCGGATTAAACGAAATTGACGGTTTTGCATCGGTCTGGACGGTGTCGATGGGCCATCTGATGGGGCTGTTTGATGCGCCGTTTCTTAATATCCCCGCCACCCGCAAGATTGCCATGCTGCGCTATGCCGAATTCAACCGCGTCGAGGGGGGCAAGATTGTCGAGACTGCATTGTTCTGCGACCTGCTGCACCTGATGACACAAGCCGGTGTGAACCGCTTTCCCGATCAGACGGCGGCACATCTGGTACAACCGGGGCCACGCAGTCATGATGGTTTGTTGACGGGTTCAAGTGATCCGGCGGAAGGTGAAAAAACCCTATATCTGATAGACCGGATGATCGGGTCGATCTCAGACGCAAATGCAAAGCCCAAAGAGCGCAGCCCGCGCGAGGAGCTGTTGGAAAACTGGACCGAGGATATGCTGTGGTGGGGGCCGGAGGGTGTGGGCGCTACTTATACAATCGACCGCTATATCGAACAACACCAAGGCCCGTTTCGCCGCAACATCAAGGACCGCGCCTTTAACGGGCATCTGTGCCGGATGGCCGAGGGTCATTACGGCGGCTTCTTTGGCTGGCCGAACCTGACGCTGACCAATGCGGGCGGATATATGGGGATCGCAGGCAATGCGGTGCGCGCGGATATGAGGGTGGTCGATATCTATCGCCGCGAGGGTGAAAAACTGGCCGAGAACTGGATTTTCATCGACATGCTGCATTTTCTCAAGATGCAGGGCGTGGATGTTCTAGCGTAGCTTGCTGCCCGCTGAGAGGTGGGGTGCGAGGCGTTCCCCCTCGCGCTCCCGACGATTTTAAAGATGAGTATTTGGGGCGAAAAGAAGCCTGAAAAGCTTAGTCCTCATCGCCCTCGTCGTCATCCACATGCGCCACACGCACACCGGACTTGGCGGATGTCACCACGCCAAGTGACTTGAGTTTGCGGTGCAACGCGCTGCGTTCCATCCCGACAAAATTGGCAGTGCGGCTGATGTTGCCGCCAAAGCGGTTGATCTGGGTCAGCAGGTATTCCCGCTCAAACGCCTCTCGCGCCTCGCGCAGCGGCAAGGTTGCCAGTGCGCCGGACAGTACAACCCGTCCCTCTTCATCGCTGTGATCTTCCTCGCCGGGCAATTCACGGGCCTCGATCGGGCCGGTGCCGTCGCCCAGAATCAACACACGTTCGACCAGATTTTTCAACTGCCGCACGTTGCCGGGCCAGATCATCGTTTGCAGCAATGCCACGGCATCATCGGTCAGCTCGCGTTGCGGCAGCCCTTGGGATTTGTGCATTTCGGCAATGAAATGTTCGGCCAGAAGCGGAATATCCTCGCGACGTTCCTCCAGGGCCGGCACCGCGATCGGCACAACATTGAGGCGGTGAAACAGCTCCTGACGGAATGTTTCCGCTTTAATTGCGGCATCCAAGTCCTTGTTTGTGCTGGACACAACCCGCAAGTCAACGCGCACCTTGTCGTTTCCGCCAACGCGGGTGAATTGTTGATCCACCAGCACGCGCAGGATTTTTGATTGCGTGCCAAGCGGCATATCCGCGACCTCGTCGAAATAGATCACCCCGCCGTGGGCCTGCTCCAGCAGACCGGGCTCGATGCCGCGCTCTGCCCCCTCGCGGCCAAACAGCACCTCTTCCATGCGGTCGGGTTCAACGCCTGCGCAATTGACGGTGACAAACGGTGCAGATGCGCGCGCCGAATGGGCGTGGATATAGCGCGCGGCAACTTCCTTGCCCGATCCCGCAGGTCCGGTCAGCATGACGCGACCGTTTGATTTGGTGACTTTGTCGAGCTGCGAAATCAGCGCGCGGAACGAGGCAGACGTGCCGATCATTTCAGAACTCGTAACATCACGGCGCTTGAGGCTCTGGTTTTCGCGGCGCAGGCGCGAGGTTTCCATGGCGCGTTTGATCACCACCAGCAACTGGTCAATATTGAACGGTTTTTCGATGAAATCATAAGCACCCTGCTTGATCGCTGCGACCGCAATCTCGATGTTGCCGTGGCCCGAAATGATCACCACCGGCACGTCCGGATTGTCGCGTTTCACCGATTTGAGAATATCGATCCCGTCCATCCGGCTGTCCTTGAGCCAGATATCAAGGATCATCAAGGCGGGCGGTTCCAGGTTAATCGCGGCCATGGCCTCGTCCGAATTGCCAGCAAGACGGGTGTTGAAACCCTCGTCCTCCAGAATATCGGAAATCAATTCGCGGATATCGCGTTCGTCGTCCACAATCAGAATGTCACTCATTTGCATCTCTCCACTCTTAATCTGTCGTTACCGGGGCCAGAAGTGGCAGCGTGATCACCGCCATGGCCCCAAAATGGTTCTGCCCCTCAAACACAAGCGCATGATCAAGGGTCAGCGTGCCGCCGTGTTCCTCGATGATTTTTTTCACGATGGGCAGGCCCAGCCCTGTCCCTTCGCTTCTTGTCGTCACATATGGCTCGAACAGTGCTGCGCGGTCCTCGGGCAGCCCGATACCGTTGTCAGCGATGGTCAGCCGGATTGTTGTTTGATCCACGCTCAGCGCCAAATGGATTTGTGGTTTCAAATCGTCTGGCGCACCTTTTTTCTGCAGTGATTCAATGGCTTCTCCGGCGTTCTTGATCAAATTGGTCAATGCCTGCGAGATCATCGTGCTGTCGATCTGTGCCATCACCGGCGTTTCGGGCAACGCCGCGCGGATCTTGACACCCGGCTGTCCTGTTTGCTGCAACAGCACCGCATCGCGCACCAGTTGCTTGAGATCCTGCTGCGATGTTTCGGGTTCCGGCATCCGCGCGAATTTGCTGAACTCGTCGACGATGCGGCGCAGATCGCCCGTCTGGCGGATGATCACACCTGTCATCTGGTCCAGCGCTTCGGCGTCGTCGCCTTCCATCTTGCGGCCAAACTTGCGTTTGATCCGCTCGGCGCTCAACTGGATCGGTGTCAGCGGGTTCTTGATCTCGTGGGCAATCCTGCGCGCCACGTCACCCCATGCCGCCATCCGCTGTGCGCTGACCAGATCGGTCACATCATCAAAGGCCACAACATAGCCTTCAAGCCGCCCGTCATCAGCACGGCGCGTTGCCATGCGCACCAGCAGGTTTTCCAGTGACCCCTGGCGCGACACTTTGACTTCGCCCTGGGCCACTTCGCTTGGGCCGCTGGTCACTGCCTCAAACAGCGGGCCAAATTCCGGCACGGCCACGGAAATCGCCAATGTCTGCTGTTCTTCGGACCAGTCCAGCAGGCGCATCGCAGAGCGGTTCACAAAGGTCACACGGCCCTCGGGGTCAAGGCCGACCACGCCGGATGTAACCGAGCTGAGTACAGAATCAAACAGCCTGCGGCGGCGTTCAATCTGGCGGGTGTTGTCCAGCAATGTCTCGCGCTGGCCTTTGAGCTGTTTGGTCATCTGGTTGAAATACCGGCCCAGCATGGCGATTTCGTCATCGCCTTCTTCCTCGCGGACCTGCACGTTCAAATCGCCAGCACCCACGAGTTGTGCCGCCCCCGTCAGACGCCCGACAGGGCCGGACAGGCGTTCGGCAAACCACAGACCCAGCCAGACAGCGGCAAGGATCAGGATCACGGCAAACGCGAGATACACCAGCGCAAATTCGAACAGCAATTTACCGCGGTCGGATTCGAGTTGCTGGTAGAGCCGCACGGTTTCTTTGGTTTCGTCCAGCAGCGACAGAATCTCGCCATCGACATCGCGGCTGACGTAGAGATAGCGGTCCACAAACGACGTCATCGGGACAAGCGCGCGGAATTCGTTGTTGGGCCAGTCTTCAATCACCAGTACATTCTGCTCGGTGGCTGCTTCAAGCTGGAGCAGGGTCGGTTCTTCGTAATCAAACAGATACGACCGATCACCCCGCGCCCTGATCTGTGCGGTGCCATCAATCAGATATGCCTCGCGCAGGCCACGCTGGATTTGACGCTGGCCCTCGCCCAGCAACTCGCTGTCACTCAGCACTATTCCTTGGCGCCGTGCCTGATCAATGCTGCGGGCCAGTGCTATGGCGTCCTCGATCAAATCTTCGCGCTGTTCGGCCTCATAGGCTTGGGCGGCGGCAAGTGAATTGCTGACCACGCCGCTGACCCGATCGGAAAACCAACCCTCAAGCCCGACATTCACGGTCAGACCCGCAAACACCGCCACAGTCACCGTCGGAATAAGCGCCATCAGCGCAAACACGCCCGTTAGCCGCAGATGCAGACGTGATCCGGCTGATTGTGCGCGGCGTGCTGTGATCAGGCGGGCAACCTGGCTCAGCACGAGGGCTGCAATCAGCAACACATAGACCAGATCAACCAACAGAATCAGGCGCAGACCGGGCGTGTTGGCGCTTTGCCCCAGAGGGCCCAGCACCAGATAGGTGGCCATCGCCAGAACCGGACCAAGCACAACCAGACCCAGCGTGAACATCGAGCGTACACGTTTGATCCGGCGCAGATGGCCGAGGCGTTCAAGTGTTATACTGCGTGACCGGGTTGCCACCCGCTACCCTCACAATGATGTGGTGCACACTTGCACCAACCGCCATATTTTGTGGTCCTGATCGGGCATGATGCCTGATGGCCACGGTTATGTGGCTCTTTTACATCATTTTACGACCGCGTGTCACCTCAATATCGAGGTCGGTGATCTTCTTGCGCAAAGTATTGCGGTTGATGCCCAGCAGATCGGCACATTTCGCCTGATTTCCAGCGGTTGCGGCCAATGCGATCTCGATCAGCGGAGCCTCGACCTCGCGCAGAATCCGGCCATAGAGCCCCGCAGGTGGCAACAATGTGCCGTGCAAATCAAAATAGCGCCGCAGATGCCGTTCCACCGACGCCCCGAGACGCTCGGTACTTGCGGTTGATTGTAACGGCTCGGGCGCGGGCTGTGCCCCCAGCACCTGCTCGGCCTCGGCCTGACTGATCTCTGAGGCGCGGCTGGTGAGTGCCAGTTGCCGCATCGCATGTTCAAGCTGGCGCACGTTGCCGGGCCACGGATAGTTGGCAAAGACCTTTTTCGCCCCGTCCGACAACCGCCGCGCGTCAATTGCCCCCCCCTCGGCACGGTCAAGAAAATGCATCGCCAGCAGGTCGATATCCTCGACCCGGTCGCGCAGATTCGGCACATGCAGGGTCGCACCCGAAAGGCGATAATACAGATCACGGCGCAGGCTGCCGTCTTTGGTGGCGGTCGCCATGTCGGTCTGGCTGGTGGCCAGAAAACGCGGGGCATATTCGCCGGGCGTGTCCATCATGCGGGCGATACGGGCCTGTAATTCCTGCGGAATATCGCCAATCTCGTCGATCAGCAACGTGCCGCCGCGCACCCGTGCAAGCACCCGCGCGGGGCCTTCGATGTCTTGCAGATCGGCAGCGGTGATCGTCAAGAACGGCAGGCTCCGCCGGTCGGAATAATCATGCAGCGCCCTGCCGATCAGCGATTTCCCCGTGCCGCTTTCGCCCCAGATCAACACCGGCAGATCGGTGTTCATCACCCGCGCCACCACGCGGTAAAGCGATTGCATCACGGCGGTACGGCCCACCAGCGGCAGCTCGTCCTCACTGTCCTCTGCACTTTTTAGTGCCACACGCTTTGGCGCGCCGCCCCGGTCCAGGGCCCGCGCCGTGCGTTTCATCAGATCCGGCAGGTCGAACGGTTTGGGCAGATAATCAAACGCATCCGCTTCTGCGGCCTTGATCGCGGTCATAATGGTATTTTGCGCTGAAATCACGATTACCGGCAGATCAGGGCGGTCCGCAGAAATCTTGGGCAGCATTTCCAACCCGTTGCCGTCCGGCATCGCCACATCGGTGATCACACAATCACCTTTGCCTTCGGCCACCCAGCGCATCAGCGTGGTCAGGCTCGAGGTTGCATGCACTTTGCACCCCGCCCGCGTCAGGGCTTGGGTCAAAACGGTGCGAATCGTGCGGTCGTCATCAGCGACCAGAACGGTGCCATCCATCAGGTTTTCTCCGGTAGGTTGGGGGCGCGGGACAGGGATATGCGAAACACGGTGTGGCCCGGAACGGATGTGACTGAAATCCAGCCGCCATGTTCCGATATAATCTTGCTGACCAGCGCAAGGCCAAGGCCGGTGCCGTTTTCACGCCCCGACACAAACGGCTCGAACACATCGCCCTTGATATGTTCGGGCAGACCGGGGCCATCGTCAATAATTTCAATCTGCAAGGGCAGTGATTGTCCGGTACCATCGGCACGGCGCAGTCGAAAGGAATGTTCGAAATAACTGTGCAAACGGATAGTACCGCCACCCTCGCCCGCCGCCTCGGATGCGTTTTTTAACAGGTTCAGAATGACTTGCAGCAGTTGATCCTTGTTCCCCCATGCCAGCGGCAAGGACGGATCATAATCCTCGATGATCTTCATCTGCGCGCCAAAGCCCAGCAGCGCAGAGCGACGTGCGCGGTCCAGTACATCGTGCAGATTGACAGGATGGCGTTCGGGGGCTGTCAGATTGCCAAATTGCTCGACCTGATCCAGCAACTTCACGATCCGCCGGCTTTCCGCGACAATCAGATCGGTCAGTTCCAGATCCTCGGGCGACAGGTTCATCGACAGCAATTGTGCCGCACCGGTGATGCCCGCCAGCGGATTCTTGATTTCATGCGCCAGCATTTCCGCCATGCCGATTGCGGATTTCGCCGCGGATTTTACCGTCTGGTTTTGCGTCATCCGCCCCGCAAGCTCGCGCGGTGTGAGCATCATGATCATATGCCCCGGTGCATCTGCGAGCGGTGCAATCTGCAATCCGCATTGCATCGGCGCGCGCTGTCCCGACCCCACATCGACATCGTTCACAAACAACGGCGTGCCCTGTTCGCGCGACCGGGCAAAGGCAACCTCGAACGGGTCGTCAATCGCGATGATATCCCAGACCGGCACGCCCTTGACCGTCTTGGTCGAAGCGTTCAAAAAACCTTCGGCGGCGGGATTTATGTCAACGATGCTGTCATCGGGTGCGATGATCACCACCGGAACCGGAAGCGATGCCCAGATGCGAAGATCGGAATTCATGCGGCGGCCGACACATGCGCGGGCTGCATGGCTTGTCCGATAAGGTGCAGTGTTTCGGTCGGTGTTTTTGACGTCAGCACCGCACGTCGAAGGTCCGCAGGCGTGCCGCAGATGTCCATGTACCAACCCAGATGTTTACGCGCGCCGCGCATCCCGTGCTGCGCGCCGTAAAACCCCAGCATGGCCTCGTAATGCCCTGATACCATTGCCACAAAATCGGCACCCGTCGGAATAACCGGCACGGCTGTGCCGTAAATCTCATGCGCGATCTGTGCAAGCAGCCACGGCTTGCCCTGCGCACCGCGCCCGATCATCACACCGTCCGCACCCGATTGATCCAACGCTCGGCGCGCGGTGGCCGCATCCACAATATCGCCGTTGGCAATCACCGGAATGGCAACCGCGTCCTTGATACGCCGGATCGCCCGCCAATCGGCGCTGCCTTTGTAAAACTGGCACCGCGTGCGGCCATGGATCGTGATCATCCGGATGCCCGCCGCCTCTGCGCGCACGGCAATGTCCGTCGCGTTCAGCATTTCGTCGTCCCACCCCAGACGTGTTTTGAGCGTCACAGGCACATTCACCGCACCCACGACAGCCTCGATCAAGCGCAGCGCATGATCAGGCGTTTTCATCAGCGCCGAACCGGATGCCCCCTTGGTGACTTTTTTCGCAGGACACCCCATGTTGATGTCGATGATCCGCGCGCCTTGCGCCTCGATCATGCGGGCGGCTTCGGCCATCGGCGCGGCCTCGCGGCCCGCGATCTGAACGGCAGTGCCTGCGACGTCAGCGCCAAGCTCGGCGCGTTCGCGGGTGCCACGGGAACGGCACAGCAATTCATGGCTTGCCACCATTTCGGACACAACCAGCCCCGCACCGAAAGACGCCACCAAAGTACGGTAAGGCAAATCGGTTATCCCGGCCATCGGAGCGAGAAAAACGGGGTGTTCGGCGTCAAAGGGCAGCGGCGGCTGCATCACGTGCTTAATCCTTAATCCATGCGGCGTTGCGTGTGTCTAGCGCCAAGGTGCTGCAACCTCAATGAAATATAGCGCATTACTGCGGCATCGTACCGCAGTGTGCCTATAATTTAGGCGTAAAATTCCACAGATTGCGCGACGCGCCGCCTTTGCTTAGAACAGCGGAATGAAAAAGACCCCGCTTCCATGAGAATAATTGCATTGATCGTCGCCGCCGGACGCGGCAGCCGCGCGGGTGGCGAAATGCCCAAACAATGGCAAATGCTGGGGGACCGGCGCGTGATTGACCATACGCTTGCGGCGTTCGCGAACCACCCCGAGATAGACACCATCGCAGTCGTGTTGCACCCCGATGATATGGGCAAGGCTGGTGATTTTACTGATAAAGGCATGATCGTCGCCACCGGGGGTGCAGACCGTGCCACATCTGTGCGCAACGGGTTGGCGGCGTTGGGGGACGGCGGATATGTCCTGATCCACGATGCCGCGCGGCCTTGTGTATCGCATGCCGTGATCACTGGTGTGATCCGCGCGCTTGACGCTGGTCCTGCGGCGGCACCGGGACTTGCGGTGACAGACGCGCTCTGGCAAGCAGGCGGTGGCCTGATCACAGGAACAAAAGACCGCAGCGGATTGTTTGCCGCACAGACCCCGCAAGGCTTTGATCTGGGTCTGATCCGCGCGGCGCATGCGGCGTATAACGGAACCGCTGCCGATGATGTTGAAGTCGCCCGCGCCGCCGGAATCCCCGTGACTATGACGCCGGGCGATGCAGATAATATCAAGATTACCACTGCGGATGATTTCGCGCGGGCAAGACGTATTTTGGAGGCGATAATGGATATTCGAACAGGCAACGGGTTTGACGTGCATGCCTTTGGTCCGGGCGACCATGTGATGCTGTGCGGTTTAAAAATCCCGCATGATCAGGGGCTTGTGGGCCATTCCGATGCAGATGTCGGCATGCATACGGTCACGGATGCGATCTATGGCGCACTGGCGATGGGCGATATCGGCCAGCATTTTCCACCCTCGGACCCGCAATGGAAAGGGGCCTCAAGCGATGTGTTTTTGCGCCATGCAGCAGCGCTGGCGCGCGAGATGGGGTTTACCCTGACCCATGTGGATTGCACACTGGTGTGTGAATATCCCAAGGTCGGGCCGCATGCCGCCGAGATGCGCAAAATCATGGCCGCAATTCTGCAAATCGACATCGCCCGCGTGTCGGTCAAAGCCACCACATCCGAGCGTCTTGGCTTTACCGGACGCGGTGAAGGGATCGCGTGCATGGCCACAGCAACACTGGTGAAATTATGAAATATCCGCAACTGATCGCAACGCTTTTGGGTGTCGGATATATCCGGCCCGCCCCCGGCACCTGGGGGTCGCTGGTTGCCCTTCCCTATGCCTGGCTGGTGCATATTATTGGCGGGTTTCCCTTGTTGATCATTGGCGTGATCGCCGCGTTTTTCAAAGGCTGGTGGGCAACTGCGAAGATGACCAAAGACAGCGATGATCACGATCCGTCAGAGATTGTCGTGGACGAACTGGTCGGCCAGTGGATCGCCCTGTTGCCGCTAAGCTATGCGGCGTGGTCGATGCAGATCAGCATCCTTGCGATGTGGCCCGGTTGGATCGCCGCTTTTGCGCTGTTCCGGCTATTGGATATCTGGAAGCCGTGGATCATCGGCTGGGCAGACCGGCGTGGCGACGCGCTGGGTGTGATGCTGGATGATGTGTTCGCGGGCGTGTTCGCCGCAGTGGGCGTGCTGGTGCTGGCCGCCTTGTATCACGGCGCTTAGGCACATGAGTATCGCCGCACAAATCCTTGCTTTAGCAAAACAAAAGAGGATAATGGTCGCTTGCGCAGAAAGCTGTACAGGCGGCATGGTCGCCGTAGCCCTGACCGAACTTGCGGGATCGTCCGTGATGTTCGACCGCGGGTTTGTGACCTATACCAATGCGGCAAAGATTGACCTTCTGGGGGTTGTGGCACAAACGCTGGTCGATCATGGCGCAGTGTCAGAACAGACTGCCCGCGAGATGGCACAAGGGGCGCTGGCCCGCTCGAACGCGCAGATTGCCGTGTCGGTCACAGGCATCGCCGGCCCCGGCGGATCAGATCACAAACCCGAGGGGCGCGTGTGTTTCGCGCTGGCCACGGCGGATGGTGTTAAAACGCAAACGCAGGAATTTGGCGCATTGGGCCGCGCAATTGTCCGCGCCAAATCCCGCGATCATGCCTTGCAAATGATCCTTGATGCGCTTCAGGACGCCGCGCCGTAAAGCGCTGCTGCGCGTTTTTCAAACGCGCGCACAACTCGCGTCATCGCCTCGTTGAACACCACGCCGATGATCTTTTGCAAAATCGCATTCTTGAACTCGAAATCCACATCGAAATGCACGTTGCACCCGGTATCCGTATCCTCGAACGTCCAATTCGACAGCATCTTTTTGAACGGACCGTCCAGATATTCGGTATGGATTTTCTTGTTTCCCGGCCACAGCACAACGCGGCTGGTGAACCTTTCGCGAAACACCTTGAAGCTGATCACCAGATCGGCGTCCATCACGCGGTGATCGCCGCGATCCTCGTTCGAGCGGACCCGCGCGGCGGCGGTCCAGGGCAGGAACTCGGGGTATTTGCCCACATCTGCCACCAGATCGTACATCTGTTGCGCGGTATAGGGCAGCGGCTTGGTCTCTGAATGGGTAGGCATTGATTTCCGCTACTGACAAGTTTAGCCCTATGTCACGGTTCTTAGGTATAATTTCAAGGGCAAAGCCATGACAACGCCACCCTATGTCATCGACGAAATGATTTCGGCCAAGTCCATCGCCGCCCGCATCGAGGCATTATGCCGCGACATTCACAACGAATTTGAAGGCACCGACAAGCTGGTAGTGGTGGGGTTATTGCGCGGCTCGTTCGTGTTTATCGCTGATCTGGTGCGCGAGTTGGACCTGCCGATCGAGGTCGATTTTCTTGAGGCGTCCAGCTATGGTGATGGCATGGAAAGCAGCAGGGAAGTGCGTATTCTCAAGGACTTGCGCGGCGCAATTGAAGGGCGCGATGTGCTGCTGGTCGAGGATATCGTCGATACCGGTCATACCCTGCACCATGTCACAAACCTGCTCAAATCGCGTGAACCTGCACGGCTGAAAACCATTGCACTGCTCGATAAACCGACCCGCCGCGAGGTCGATATGAAAGCTGATTGGACCGGTTTCGAGATCCCCGATGAATTTGTTGTGGGCTACGGCATCGACTTTGCCCAACGCAACCGCAACCTGCCCTATATCGGCAAGGTGCGTTTCACATGAACCCGACATGGCTGATGCGGATGTCGCGGTGGGTGCGCAACCCTCCCTCGCCTGCACGTGTCAAACTGGTGTTTGGCGTGATCGTGCTGGCCGCTGCGATCTGGGGCATCGAATGGCTGGGGTACTGGCCGGATTGGGCCACAGCAGAACGGATACCACGTAAGTTTTAAGTGCAAATTCGAACCTCGTTGCAATCCACGCAAATGTTTTGAAATGTCAAAGCATCCTGTGTTACGCTACGACATTATCAGTAAGCCAGCGCGCAATTTCAGGAGGATCATATGACTTTATCGTTTCGCACCCCGTTCGCCATCGGCCTTGGCATCGTTATTGTTGCCACCACAGCCTTTGCCGCAAGCCATTCAGAAACTGCCGGCAAAAATGCTGTTGCAGCACGGAATGCACAGATGAAAATGGTCAGCTATAATACAGGTATTATGGGTGATATCGCAAAAGGCGATGCCGAGTTTGATGCCGCGATGGTAAATTCTGCGGCAACAAATCTGAATATGCTGGCAAAGTTCGACCTTGCGTCCTTGTGGTTGGAGGGAACCGAGCAAGGTGCTGTCGAAGGATCACGCGCCAAGCCCGATATCTGGAGCGACAATGCCGGATTTGTCGAGAAGTTCGCCAATCTGGAAAAAGCCAGCGCTGCAATGATGGGTGCCGCTGATCTTGACGCCGTCAAGGCAAACATGGGCGCAATCGGCGAATCGTGTAAAGGCTGCCACGAGACGTATCGCGGCCCCGAAAATTAAGCGTTGTTGCCGCAAATAGCGAAAGGTCGCGTTCTGAAAGCCGGATTGGTCCTTGCGGCTGTCGGGGCTGGTGGTTTTTTTGTGCTCACCGCCCCTGCGCCGCTTGATCCGAATTTTGGCCAGGCCCAGGTGCCGGATGTGGCGGCGGGCCAGTTGGTTTTCACGGCCGCGGGGTGTGTATCCTGTCATGCGGCACCCGGGGCCAAAGGCGATGCCAAGCTGGTTCTGGCAGGTGGTCTGCCCTTTGCCAGCGATTTCGGTACATTCTACGCGCCGAACATCTCATCTGACCCTGACAACGGCATCGGTGCATGGTCACTCACCGATTTCGCCCGCGCCGTCACCAAGGGGGTGTCCCCCGACAACCAGCACTATTATCCGGCTTTTCCTTACACGGCTTATGCACATCTGGACCAGCAGGATGTGATTAACCTCTATGCCTATATGCAAACAATCCCTGCCTCTGACGTGCCCAGCAAGGCGCATGATGTGTCGTTCCCCTTCAACATCCGGCGTGGATTGGGGTTGTGGAAGCAAATGTTTGCCCCGGACGAATATGTCCTGACGGGTGATGTGTCAGATCGGGTCGCGCGTGGGCGTTATCTGGTCGAGGGGCTGGCGCATTGCGGCGAATGTCACACGCCGCGCAATGGATTGGGCGGTTTGCAGCGGGACGCATGGCTGTCGGGCGCGCCGAACCCGTCGGGCAAGGGCGAAATACCCAATATAACATCCGCCAAGCTTGAATGGTCAGAAGGTGATCTGGTGGAATATTTCACATCAGGCTTCACCCCTGATTATGACAGCGCAGGTGGCGAGATGGCCGAAGTTATCAGTAATCTGGCACAACTTCCCGAGGCTGACCGCGCCGCCATCGCCGCCTATCTCAAGGCGGTGCCGGCGGTCCCTTAAGAGACCCCGAGTTTCTTATTGCGCGCTGCGCGCAGCCGCGCGAAATCATCGCCCGCGTGATAGCTCGAGCGTGTCAAAGGTGTCGCCGATACCATCAGGAAGCCCTTGCCATACGCCGCCTTTTCATAGGCCGCAAATTCATCAGGATGCACAAAGCGGTCGACGCGGTGGTGTTTCGGGGTCGGCTGCAAATATTGCCCGACAGTCAGGAAATCTATGTCGGCGGCGCGCATGTCTTCCATCACCTGGATGACAGACTGGCGGTCCTCGCCCAAGCCCACCATAATCCCGGATTTGGTAAACATGCTCGGGTCCAATTCCTTGACCCGCTGCAACAGCCGCAAGGAATGGAAATACCGCGCGCCGGGGCGGACTTCGGGGTAAAGCCCCGGCACGGTTTCAAGGTTGTGATTGAACACATCGGGCCGCGCCTCGACCACCACTTCGAGCACCGCCGGATCACAGCGGATAAAATCGGGCGTCAGGATCTCGATTGTAGTGCCGGGCGCACGTTTGCGTATGGCGCGAATGGTTTGGGCAAAATGTTCTGCCCCGCCGTCTTTGACATCATCGCGGTCCACCGAGGTGATCACCACATGGTTCAACCCCAGTTTAGCCACCGCATCCGCCACGCGGCCCGGCTCGAACACATCCAGATCCTCTGGCGGCTTGCCCGTCGCGATGTTGCAGAAGGTACAGGCGCGGGTACAGACCTCGCCCATGATCATCATCGTGGCGTGGCCTTGCGACCAACATTCGCCAACGTTCGGGCATTCGGCCTCTTCACAGACCGTCACCAGTTTGTTGTCGCGCATGATCTTGGCGGTCTCGGCATAGCCTTTGCCGCCCGGTGCCTTGACCCTGATCCAGCTTGGCTTTTTCGGCTGGGCATTGTCCGGCTTGCGCGCCTTTTCAGGGTGACGCTGTTCGGGGATTTTCAGATCGCGCATGTCAAACCTCTGGCTGATTTATCTCTGTCTAACATATCGCGCCATGAACAAAAGACCATGCGTCGCAATGCAGCCATGCAAGAGGCTTATTGCCACCACCGCGCGCCCATCTTACGGCGCAGCGCACCGCCTATACTCCAATGATCCCGCGCAATCATCAGCAGCAAGGCGATAAACGCCGCCATCACTGCAACATCAATCACCTGATTGCGGTTGATCGGAAAACCTTTGTCATTGAGGGCAAAGGGATCAAAGAAGCCTTCCCAACGGCGTGTCAGCGTATAAAAATGCATTACCGCCAATGCGCCATAACTCGCATAACGGAACAGTCCGATTGCCACGAGCGCACACAGAATAATCTGCACACCGCCTGCCAGATAGATCTGGTTGATCGACAGATCGACACCATCAAAATTTTTGGCCAGCGACTGGTATTGTTTGGGGGTGATGACCTTGTGGGCCGCCCATAAGAACATGAACCACGCCAACCCCAGACGCAGGATCAACAGGGCGGCAGCATCGCGGCGGTCTTGGGCGTTCATGACAGGGCTCCTTGCTTTGCTACCTACTAGTCTACGGCTCTTACACCGGACATAGACAGATAAAAATCACACGCAAAAGTGCACAGAAACCCTATTTCACCCTTTCTTAAATACCCTCTACCCGATCATCGGCCCGCCTGGCCCGATCGTCTCGTCGTAATGCCGCTTGAGCCGCATCAATGCGATCCGCAGGACAATCTTGCCAGAGCGCGCCGACCAACCCAGCCGCTTTTCTGTGGTCTCCAACCCTTCGAGATAACAACAGCACCGCAGCACCACATCCGACAGACCCGGCCCCAGATCGGCCAGGGCATCGGCCACACGCGCCCGTGCCGCTGATGGCGCGTCGCAGATTTGCCCGCTTTTATGCGCACCGCCACTGCGCGGCGTCAGAAAATTATCCCAGTTCTGCGTCACCCGCGTGCCCATCTGCGCCAGCTCGAAATCCTCGCGCAGACGCTCGCCCGCATGCACCAGATCGTCGCGCAGAAACGGTTTGCCATTGGCATCGCGGCGCCGGGCCAGACCCGCCAAGGGGCTCTCAGCAAGGGTATATTTGGCACGTGACGTTGACATCTCATCCACATTGGCCTTGTCATCGTCGGCCCAATTCTTGGGAGCGGCCGCAAATCCGGCCTGTGCTTCGGCAAAACCACGCCCGTCAGGATCAGGGCCGTTCTGCTGCGTCAGCATATCGGCCAAAGCGGCACGCCCTGCGGCGGTGATGCGGTAGCGGATGATCCGCCCGCTGTTGCCTGCCGCAATCCAGTTTTTCAGCGCCATGGCCTGCGCCACATTCGAGGCCACAACAGCCGTGCGTGTGCTGCCGCCACTGGCCATATCACGCACAACAACGGCCTTGTCCATCTCGGTCGCGACCGCCAGAACGGCGCCGGTTTCGCAAAGGCGGCTCAAGATGCGCAGCGCCTCATGGGTTAATGTGCTCTCGTCTGGCAGAATATCCGGTGTCGGTTTACCCATTGGGGCGCCTTCCTTGTCTGATCGTGTTGATGTCTGCGGGGTCTGTGGCGCATGCGCTAATCCAAGTTTGCGCAATGCCGCATCGACCAGCGGATCGTCGCGGCGGCCCTCGATATGGCGGATCTGGCGCAGAACCGTCGAGGCATGGCACCCCGCCGCCCGCGCCAAAGCACGTATCGGCTGGCCGCATTCGGTATGGGCCACGTAATGCAGCGCGCCCGCAGGCACCCACGCCGGCATATTCATCAAATTCGAGGTTGCCATGCTGTCTTTCGTCTCCTGTTACGGAAAGTTATCCACAGTGTTATCTACAGGTTTACCCACACAACTTATGAGTGTATCTATTACCTATTGGTTAAAATAACGCCGTTTCTTCATCATTGTTTCTAAATGATAAACAGTGATGAAAGCAGCGTTCGGGTAACAATGGCACGGCGCAACACCCGCTTGGGTTGTGCCATGCTGCGGGCAGACCAGCGATTCTCGCCTATGCGAACCCCACCAATAAAGGACCAGTCATGCAAGATATTCTGTCGATGCTTCACACCCTGCACCGCCCCCGTTTGATGATGCGCGCCGCGCGCATCGGTGCGCAGGATTACCGCCGTTGCAGCCACCTGCCACGTCTGCTGGGGTACGGGGTTTTGCCGCGCCACGCACCGGCGCTGGTGAGACTGATCGAGATCGAAGCGGAGTTGAACACGCAGCGCAAAGCGTCAGACGCGGGCTATAGCCTGATCCGGCACATTGATGTGCTGATTGCCATGGTGGGAGAGGCGCGCGTGCTCAAGGCCACCCAAAATGCGGATGCGCCAGCGGGATAACCACTGGCGCATCCGGTCACTGTGCAAGCCCAGCTTACATAAAACTGTCAGGCTCTGCGGCTTTCTTCTGCGCCACATAGGCGTCCAGTGCGTCGCGCACGTTGGCGTCCATCGGGGGCTGCTGGTAGTCGCCCAGCATCTTCTCAACCCTGATCGCCGCCAGCGCCTGCGTATCCCGCGCGCCCTCGTCTTCCCATGTCTCGAACGGTTTGTAATCCAGCAGGTCGGATTTCCAGAACGCCGCCTTGAAATTGGCCTGGGTATGCGCACATCCCAGATAGTGTCCGCCGGGTCCAACCTCGCGAATCGCATCCATGGCCTGGGCATTGTCATCCATCGGCACGCCTTGGGCTATGTGGTGCAGCGCGCCCAGCTGATCGGCGTCCATCACGAATTTCTCGAACGAGCTGACCAACCCGCCTTCAAGCCAGCCACAAGAATGCAGCATAAAGTTCACACCCGCCAGCAGCCCCATATTCAGGCTGTTCGCCGTCTCGTAAGCTGCCTGCGCATCGGGCAGCTTCGATCCGCAGAATGACCCGGCCGAGCGGTAAGGCAGGTTCATCCGCCGCGCCAGCTGGCCCGCGCCATAGGTTATATGCGCGGCCTCGGGTGTGCCAAAAGTCGGCGCACCGGAATTCATGTCGATCGAGGTCACAAATGCGCCCATCACAATCGGCGCACCGGGACGGATCAACTGGCTATAGGCAATACCTGCCAGGGTTTCGGCCATCACTTGGGTCAATGTGCCCATCACCGACACAGGTGCCATTGCACCGCCCACAATGAACGGCGAAATGATGCAGGCCTGATTATTCTCGGCATAGACCTTGAGCGCGCCCATCATCACATCGTCAAATGTCATCGGCGAGTTGATGTTGATCAGCGAGGTCATCACGGTGTTCTGCTGGACAAACTCCTTGCCAAACAGGATGCCACACATATCGACACTGTCCTGCGCGCGGCTGGGCTCTGTCACCGATCCCATGAACGGTTTGTCGCTGAGCGTCATATGCGCATACAACATATCAAGGTGGCGCTTGTTCACAGGAATATCTGTGGGCTCGCACACGGTGCCGCCCGAATGGTGCAACCACTTGGACATATAGCCAAGTTTCACAAATTTATTGAAATCCGCCATCGTGGCATAGCGACGACCACCCGCCGCATCGCGCACAAACGGCGGGCCGTAAACCGGTGCCAGCACAAGGTTGTTGCCGCCCACCACAACATTACGCTCGGGGTTGCGGGCGTGTTGGGTATATTCGGACGGTGCTGTCTTGCACAATTCGCGCGCAAGGCCCTTCGGGATGCGCACGCGGTCGCCGTCAATGGATGCGCCCGCATTGCGCCATAATTCCAGCGCCTCGGGGTTGTCGGGAAAGTTCACACCAATCTCTTCAAGAATGATGTCTGCATTGCGCTCGATGATCTCCAGCGCCTCTTCCGTCAAGACTTCGTAATTGGGAATATTGCGCTCAATATACTTTGCCGTCTCGAACGACACGGCACTTCGTTCCGCGCGCCGTGCGGCCCCGCCGCCACCCCGTGCCCGCCGTGCTGATTCCGCCATGATAATCCCTTCCCGAGCCAATTGTTGCCCTGTCACTATCCCATTAGGGTGACACCCTTCGCGCGGATAACGGCTAGACAGGGAAAAAAGCGACATGTGGGCATCGGGGTATGTCGCTGGCACTTGCCACCATGCCCGCCCGCGCATAATCAGACTGGCATGACAGATATCATTTCCCCCGCCGATCACGACCGCCTGCTGATTATTGATTTCGGCTCTCAGGTCACACAGCTCATTGCCCGCCGCCTGCGCGAGTTGAATGTGTTTTGCGAAATTCACCCGTTCAATAGTGTGACGGATGAATTTCTGGCCGATTTCAAACCCAAGGCGGTGATTTTTTCGGGCGGACCCAGTTCGGTCTTTGCCGAGGGCGCACCGATGCCACCGATGTCGGTCTTTGATCTGGGCGTCCCGATATTGGGCATTTGCTATGGCCAACAGGTGATGATGCACTGCCTTGGCGGCAAGGTGGAGCGTGGCCACGGCACCGCCGAATTTGGCCGCGCCTATGTGACGCCCGAGGTGAACCGCTTGCCGCTTTTTGACGGCTGGTTCCTGACCGACCGCGAACAGGTCTGGATGAGCCATGGCGACCATGTAAGCCAGATTGCAGATGGGTTTGAAGTGTTCGGCACCTCGCCCAATGCGCCTTTTGCGATCACCGGCGATGCGAGCCGCAACTTCTATGCCGTGCAGTTCCACCCTGAAGTCCACCACACCCCGAACGGTGCGAAGCTCTACGAGAATTTTGTGAAACTCGCCGGTTTCAAAGGCGACTGGACGATGAAAGCCTACCGCGAAGAAGCGATTGCCGCGATCCGCGAACAGGTTGGCGACCAGAAGGTGATCTGTGGCCTGTCAGGCGGTGTCGATTCTTCTGTTGCGGCCGTGCTGATCCATGAGGCGATTGGCGATCAGCTGACCTGCGTTTTTGTCGATCATGGATTGCTGCGCAAAGGCGAAGCGGAAGAAGTCGTCAAGATGTTCCGCGACAATTACAATATGCCACTGATCCACGCGGACGAGCAGGAATTGTTTTTGGGTGAACTTGACGGCGTAAGCGACCCTGAGACCAAGAGAAAAATCATCGGACGGCTGTTCATTGATGTGTTCCAAAAGCATGCCAAAGCAGTCGGCGATGCCAAATTCCTCGCCCAAGGGACGCTGTACCCGGACGTGATTGAGTCTGTATCGTTTTCAGGTGGCCCAAGCGTCACGATCAAAAGCCACCACAACGTTGGCGGCCTGCCTGAAAAGATGGGCCTGAAACTGGTCGAACCTCTGCGCGAACTGTTCAAGGACGAGGTCCGCGCCCTTGGCCGTGAACTTGGTCTGCCCGCGAGCTTCATCGGGCGCCACCCCTTTCCCGGCCCCGGCCTTGCCATCCGCTGCCCCGGCGTGATCACCCGCCCCAAACTCGACATTCTGCGCGAGGCAGACGCGGTCTATATCGACCAGATCCGCAAGCACGGGTTGTACGATGAAATCTGGCAGGCGTTTGTTGCGATCCTGCCGGTGCGGACCGTGGGTGTGATGGGTGACGGACGCACCTATGATTTCGCCTGTGCATTGCGCGCAGTCACATCCGTGGATGGTATGACCGCGGATTATTACCCCTTCACCCATGAATTCCTGGGCGAAACCGCAACCCGTATCATCAACGAAGTGCCGGGGATCAACCGTGTCACCTATGACATCACGTCCAAGCCTCCGGGCACGATCGAATGGGAATGATGTGACCCGAAGCCGGACCAAATGAGCACCACCCTGCGCGCGGCGCTTTGGATGATCGGGTCGATTGCGTCGTTTTCCGCTATGGCCATTGCGGGCCGCGAGTTGGGCGGGCGGTACGATACTTTCGAGATCATGATGTACCGCAGCATCTTTGGGGTGCTGATCGTTGTGACACTGATGGGGCTGACAGGGGCATGGCGTCAGATCAACGCCGACCGCCTTTCCTTGCATTTTGTGCGCAATCTGGCGCATTTCACCGGGCAGAATCTGTGGTTCTATGCGGTGACAGTCATTCCGTTGGCGCAGGTGTTCGCGCTTGAATTCACGTCACCGCTCTGGGTGATTGTCCTGTCGCCGCTGATCTTGGGTGAACGACTGACCCTGATACGGGCCATCGCCGCCATTATGGGCTTTATCGGTATTCTGATCGTGGCGCGGCCCAGCATCGAGGGGATCAATGCGGGTGTGATCACCGCCGCCTCATCGGCGATCTTTTTCGCACTGACCATCATGTTCACCAAGCGCCTGACCCGCACCCAGACCATCACGGGCATCTTGTTCTATCTGACCACCATGCAGCTGGTGTTTGGTGTGATTGCCGCCGGATATGACGGCGACATCGCCTTGCCCGACGCTGCCAGCCTGCCTCTGCTGGCGCTGATCGGGGCCTGCGGTCTGCTGGCGCATTTCTGTCTGACCAATGCCTTGTCGATTGCGCCCGCAACTGTGGTGGTGCCGATTGATTTTGTGCGTCTGCCGGTCATCGCGGTGCTGGGCATGCTTTTGTATCAAGAGGCGCTGGATATCTGGGTATTTGTCGGCGCGGCAGTGATTTTTGCGGGCAATTACCTCAATATCTGGTTCGAGACCCGCAAAACTTTTGCAAAAGCGCCGTAACGCTCCGTCACTTCAAAATGTGCCCTAGCGTCACCAATTGACCGCGGGGGGTTGAGTTTCGTTAAAAGAGCACAGCCCGCACGTAACTGGTGATTGTACCCGGCGGCAGTAAACTTCTGGGGAGGAGTGACGATGAAAAAGTTTATTCTGGCAACGACGGCCCTCACAGCATCGGCATTCGCCGCACATGCAGGCGGCCTTGACCGGTCCAATCAGGACATCGGTTTGATCTTTGAAAGCGGCAACCGTTTTGAGTTAAGCTTTGGCACGGCCAACCCGACCATTGATGGGACTGATGTACGTGGTGGTGCTGTTGGAAATATCGCCGATAACTTCAACATCATCAGCGGTGGCCTGCGCTATGAATTGAATGACCAATGGTCATTTGCTCTGATTGTAGACGAGCCTTATGGTTCTGACATCTTGTACCCAGCTTCACCGTCATATGGCGGGACAAAGGCAGTTGTTGACAGTATCGCTTTGACCGCTTTGGCGCGTTATAAATTCAATGACAACATGAGCGTTCACGGTGGTATACGATATCAAGAACTTGAGGCACAGGTTGATTTGCGTGGCTTAGGGTATGGTCCCGCAGCCCCACCAACATTGAACGGCTATAGCGCGAACTTTGATGCGGATGGTGCCGTTGGTTTCGTAATCGGTGCCGCGTATGAAAAGCCCGAAATCGCTTTGCGTGTTGCACTGACATACAACTCAAAAATCACCCATGACTTGCCAACACGCGAGACATTTCGCGGTGCTGCAGTCGCGGCACCCAGTGTTACAGAAGTAGAAACGCCCGAGAGCCTCAACCTAGAATTCCAAACCGGTGTTGCAAAAGATACCTTGGTATTCGGCTCAATCCGCTATGCGCGTTACAGTGACACAATCGTAATACCGGCGTTTTTTGGTGCCAATACACCTCCCGGTACAAGCCTGACAACAATTGAAGATTCAACTGACTACGAAATTGGTGTTGGTCGCCGGTTCAATGACCAGTGGTCAGGGTCCCTTGCTGTTGGATATCAAAGAGAGAATGGCGACGATCTGGTATCGCCCTTGGCGCCAACAGATGGTGCAAAGTACATCTCGCTGGGTGCAAAATATCAAGCGACTGATCGACTGGATGTTTCGGCTGGTGTGCGCTACACGAATATCGGTGATGCCCGTGCGACCACCAGTGGTGTGCCGCAAGCCACATTCAACGACAACGACGCCGTCTCTGTCGGCATCAAGATCGGCTACAACTTTTAAGCCGCACTATATTTTATGCGAAAAGGGCTCGGATCGCTGAAAAGCTTTCCGGGCCTTTTTCTTACCTTGCGCAAGAAGCGGGTCGCCGCCGTCCTGTGATACGGCTAGACCCACATCATGACACCGCAAAAAACCATATCCTCGCGCGCTTGGGTCGAAATGCTGATCCTTGCCCTGATCTGGGGTGCCTCGTTTCTGGCTGTGCGCGTGGCACTTGATGAAATCGGTCCGCTGACTTCCGTGGCGCACCGTGTGGGATGGGCGATGGTCGCTCTGTGGATCGCGGTTATCGTGATGCGCCTGCCCTTGCCCCGCGAACCACGGGTCTGGGGTGCTTTTCTGGTGATGGGTATGCTCAACAACGTGATCCCCTTCGGGCTGATGGCATGGGGTCAGTTGCATATCGAAAGCGGTCTGACCTCGATCCTGAACGCCTCAACCGCGATATTCGGTGTGCTTGCCGCCGCGATATTCTTTGCGGATGAACGCATATCAACGCGCAAGGCCGTCGGTGTCATGCTGGGCTTTGCCGGTGTTGCCACCGCCATCGGCCTAGAAAACCTGCGCAATTTCGACATTCGGTCATTGGCACAATTGGCCGTGATTGCGGGCACGGTATCCTATGCCCTCGCGGGTGTCTGGGCGCGCAAGATGTTGTCCGGCCAGCCGCCGCAGGTCGCAGCCGCGGGCATGGTGACGGGTGCCACGTTGATCATGCTGCCGCTGGCGTGGATCGTCGAGGGGCCTTTGACGTTGAACCTGCAAACGCCCACGTTGCTCGCGATTGCCTATTACGCGCTGGTCGCCACGGCGTTTGCCTATCTGCTCTATTACCGGGTGTTGGCGATGGCGGGCAGTGGCAATCTGATGCTGGTGACATTGTTGGTCGCCCCTGTGGCGATTGTCCTTGGTGCGAGCTTGCGCGACGAGGCCCTGCGGCCTGCCGCCTATGCGGGATTTGTGTTGCTTGCCCTCGGACTTGCCGTGCTGGATGGCCGCATCTGGCGTCTGCTGCGGGGTTGGGGTAGTCAGGGAAAACACTGATTTGACGGAACCTGTCCATGCTTTACCCAACTGCAAACGACTGGCGCGCCGCGCCCAACCGCAAAGTGCTGGTGTTCGGCATGTCGGGTCTGGGCAAAACCCATCTGTCGGGCCTGTTGCGCGGATCAGGGAACTGGTTCCACTACTCCATCGACTACCGCATCGGCACGCGCTATCTGGGCGAAATTATTGCGGACAACGCCAAGGCCGAGGCGATGAAAGTGCCGTTCCTGCGCGATCTGCTGTTGAGCGACAGCATCTATATCGCGTCCAACATCACTTTTGAAAACCTCAAGCCTGTTGCCACATGGCTGGGCAAACCCGGTGATCCCGCGAAAGGCGGATTGCCGATGGATGAATATGCCAAACGCCAAGACGCTTTCAAACAGGCCGAGATTGCCGCCCTGATGGACACCGGCCACTTCGCAGCCCGCGCACAAAGCCTGTATGGCTATGACCACTTTATCTGTGACACCGGCGGGTCAATCTGTGAATGGGTTGATGCGGCTGATCCTGATGATGCCCTGCTCAAAACGCTGGCGGATGAATGTCTGCTGGTCTGGATCAAAGGCGATGCGGCCCACACCCAGGAACTGATCCGCCGCTTTGACAAAGCCCCCAAACCGATGGCGTATCAGCCCGAATTTTTAATGAAGGTCTGGCAGGAATATTTAAGCGAAAACAAATGCTTTGAAGGTGACGTTGATCCTGACGCGTTCATCCGCTGGACCTATGCTCGCGCGTTGTCGCATCGCCAGCCACGTTACGAGGCGATGTCGAAATGGGGCGTGACGATCACCCCCGACCAGATCGGCACTTTGAAAAACGAGAGCGATTTTGTCGACCTGATTGCCAACGAACTGCCGGACACCGCGAAGTGATCCACCCCACCCTTGGCAGCCTGTGACCACTGCCCTATCTGACACGTCCAACAACCGGAAATCTGCTTCATGCCCATCAAAATCCCCTCGACCCTGCCCGCTTACGACGTGCTGACCCGCGAGGGTGTGATGGTGTTGGACGAAGAACTTGCGGCGCGTCAAGACATCCGCCCCTTGCGCATCGCGCTTTTGAATCTGATGCCGCAGAAAATCCAGACCGAAAACCAGTTTGCCCGCCTGATCGGTGCCACGCCGTTGCAGATCGAATTGACCCTGCTGCGCATGTCCGACCACCAGACCCGCAACACAACCGCCGAACATATGGAAAGTTTCTATCAGCCGTTCGAGGATATCACCGACCAAAAATATGACGGCCTGATCATTACCGGTGCGCCAATTGAACATATGCCGTTCGAGGAAGTCACGTATTGGGATGAACTCGTGCGCGTGATGGACTGGACCCAGACCAACGTGCATTCCACATTTGGCGTGTGCTGGGGTGCGATGGCGATGATCCACCACTTTCACGGTGTCAAGAAACACTTGCTGGACGCCAAGGCGTTTGGATGTTTCCGGCACCGCAACCTTGCCCCTGCCTCGCCGTTTCTGCGTGGGTTCTCGGACGAATGTGTGATGCCCGTCTCGCGCTGGACCGAGATGCGGCAGGCCGAGGTCGACGCGCATGCCGGTCTGACCACGCTGCTGGGCAGTGACGAGGTCGGTCCCTGCCTGATCGAAGATGCTGCCCACCGCGCGCTTTATGTGTTCAATCATTTTGAATACGACCGCGACACGCTGAAACAGGAATATGACCGCGATGTTGCCGCCGGCACGCCGATCAATGTGCCGTGCAATTATTACCCGAACAACGATCCCGCCATCATGCCCGTCAACCGCTGGCGCAGCCACGCCCATCTGCTTTATGGCAACTGGATCAACGAGATCTATCAATCCGCGCCCTTCGAGGTGTCAGACATTGGGCGTTAGAATGATTGTTTTTATCGGGTTTATCGTCGGGCTTGTCGCCCTGACCCAGTGGCGTGCGCACACCCGCGAAGCCCAAGCCGAGGCTGAATACCCGCCGATCGGTGAGATTCTGATGATCGACGGCGTCCCTGTGCATGTCTATGTCAGCGGAGCCGGTCCCGATCTGGTTCTGATCCACGGTGCCAGCGGCAATCTGCGCGACTTTACCTTTGATTTTACGAAACGCCTCACCGAAAGCTACCGCGTCATCGCCTTTGACCGTCCGGGACTGGGCTGGACCGGCCGCCTGCCCGCCAACTCCGGCGCATGGAACAGCACCTCCGAGACACCGCAGGAACAGGCCGCCCTTTTGCAAAAGGTAGCCGACCTGATCGGTGTGCAAAACCCGATTGTGCTGGGCCATTCCTATGGCGGTGCGGTGGCATTGGCATGGGGTCTGGCGCGCCCTGATGATACGGCTGCCCTCGTGCTGGTATCGGCCGCATCGGAGCCTTGGCCCGGTGATCTGGGCCTTGTCTATCAGGTATCCAGCTCGGCCATTGGTGGTGCATTGCTTATCCCGCTGGTCACTGCATTTCTGCCCTCCTCTGCTGTGGACAACAGCCTGACCGCGATATTTGCCCCGCAGTCCCAGCCCGAAGGCTATGCGGATTATATCGGTGCGGGGCTGACCCTGCGCCGCACCTCGACCCGTGCCAATGCGCAACAGGTCAACGGGCTGTACCCGCACATCGTCGAGATGAAAAAACAATATGGCACCCTGACCATGCCGGTTGAATTGGTCCACGGCGACGCAGACACGATTGTGCCTGCCAAGATCCATGCACAGGTCTTTGTCAACGACGCGCCCAACGCGGTGCTGACCATGTTGCCGGGTCTGGGCCATATGCCACATCACAGTGATCCCGCTATGATCGTTGATGCAATCGACCGTGCCGCCACACGTGCGGGTTTGCGTTAATCGCCTTAACATCCCATATAGGATACAAAGCACACCCTTCAGGAGGCGATATGGACCTGCCCTTTGACGGCGCAATCAGCGCGTTTTTCAAAAATGATGCCCCCGAGGATATCCGCAAAGCACTGGCCCGTGCGGAAGACGACGATATACTCACGGCCTCGTATCCACATTCGGACCGCCTGGGCAAAAAGCGGTATGAAAAAGACTATGACAAGCTGCAAATCGAACTGGTCAAATTGCAATCCTGGGTCCGTGACAGCGGCACCCGGATTGCCATGGTGTTCGAGGGCCGTGATGCCGCCGGCAAAGGTGGCACCATCGGGCGGTTTCGCGAAAACCTTAACCCGCGTGCCGCACGGGTGGTGGCGCTGTCAAAACCCACCGAAACTGAGCAAGGTGAATGGTATTTCCAGCGGTATATCAAACACTTGCCATCCGCGGGCGAAATGGTTTTCTTTGACCGCAGTTGGTATAATCGCGGTGTGGTCGAGCCGGTCTTTGGCTTTTGTACCGACGCCGAGCGCGCGCATTTCTTCAGACAGGTGAACCCGTTCGAGGCGATGCTGGTCGACGAGGGTATTTATCTGTTCAAGTTCTGGCTCAATGTGGGGCGCGCCGAACAGTTGCGCCGGATGCTGGCCCGCGAAAGCGATCCGCTCAAGCAATGGAAGCTCAGCAGCATCGACGTACAGGGTCTGTCAAAATGGGACGCCTATAGTGCTGCGATCAACGACACGCTGACCCGCAGCCATTCGGACGCGGCACCCTGGACCGTGATCCGCTCGGATGACAAGCGCCGCGCACGGCTCAATGCGATGCGGGTGGTGCTGCATGCGTTCGATTACCCCTACAAAGACGGCAAAGCCATTGGCGAGATCGACACAAAAATCTGTGGCGGGCCGGACGTCTGGGATGTCTAAACGCGGCTACCATCATGGCAATCTGCGTCAGGCATTGATTGATGCCGCACTCGAGTTGATCGAGCTGCGCGGACCGACCGGATTCACCCTGTCCGAGGCCGCCAAACAAGCCGGTGTGACCCCCGCCGCCGTCTACCGACATTTTGAGGGTCGCGAGGATCTGATCGCCGAGGGTGCAATGCAAGGCTACGAGATTTTCTCGGACCTCATGGAATTTGCCTATAAGTCCGGCCAACCTTCCGCGCTCAAAGCGTTCGAGGCCACGGGCCGCGCTTATCTTGCGTTTGCGCGCAAATACCCCGGCCATTACATCGCAATGTTTGAAAGCGGCATATCGGTAAACCGCACACCGGAACTCGCCGCCGTTGCCAACCGCGCCAACGGGGTGCTGGAACAAGCCGCCGCCGACCTTAGCCAACACATCCCCGCCGACAAGCGCCCGCCCGCCTCGATGTTTTCGGCGCATATCTGGGCAATGAGCCACGGTGTGGTCGAGCTCTTCGCGCGAAATTCACCCGGCCGCGCCTCGCCGTTTCCACCCGATGATCTGCTGGAGACGGGTATCGGAATATATTTGCGCGGTTTGGGGTTGGTACGGCCGGATGAGTGAGCCCTTGCTTTGAATTCAGTGAACTGAATAAACAATTAATAACATAACCTTTAAGGCCTAATTCCATGACCAACATATTCAGCAATGCAACAATCACCCGCAAAGACCGCCTTAAAGTTTTGAAGCAACGCGAAAGCGGGTATTTTGACCTCAATTTCATCAAGGCGATGGATGCTAAGGACAGAAATACGTGCATTGATTTACTCGATAGCTCTAAGTCTCAGTTGCGTCAGGACATATTTGCCCTCGTTCAGGTCGGGTCAAAGAAAGACGGGTTTTTTTTGGAATTCGGCGCGACCGATGGTGTTTCATTGAACAACACCTGGCTCATGGAAAAGAATTTTGGCTGGACAGGCATTCTTGCTGAACCGGCCCGCAGATGGCACGTTGATCTGCATGCAAATCGGGCCTGCACAATCGAGGAACGCTGTGTTTGGCGTGCAAGCGGCGAAACTTTGCAATTCACCGAGGCCCCTCGCGGGGAAAACTCGGCGATCTCCAGCTTTGTTAAGCCGTCATACAAGTTGCGCGGGACAAGCTATGACGTTCAGACGATCTCGCTAAATGATTTGCTCTGCGAACATGGCGCGCCGGACGTCATCGACTATGCCTCGATTGATACGGAAGGCAGCGAATATGATATTCTTAGTACATTCGACTTTGACCGTTGGTCGTTTCGGGTAATGACGGTTGAACACAACTACGCGCCGCAGCGCGACGATATTCACGCACTGCTAACCTCCAAGGGGTACACGCGCGTTCTCGAACCTATTTCGCGGTTCGATGATTGGTATCTTGGGCCAGATTAATGCAGTTTGCTCTCCGCACAGCTTAATATCCGTCATTAAAACAAAAAGGGCCGCCCCAACCAAGGAGCGGCCCTTTCCAATAATATCCGTAAACCTTAGCGCTTGGAGAACTGGAAGCTCTTGCGCGCTTTTGCTTTACCGTATTTCTTACGTTCCACAACGCGGCTGTCGCGTGTGAGGAAGCCTGCGGCTTTCAGGGCACCGCGCAATGCGGGCTCGTACAGTTGCAATGCTTTGGACACGCCATGCTTTACCGCACCGGCCTGGCCGGACAGACCGCCGCCCTTGACCGTGGCAACCACGTCAAACTGACCAACGCGGTCGGTGATCGAGAACGGCTGTGCCAGAATCATCTGCAACACGGGGCGTGCAAAGTATTCGTTCTGCGGCTTGCCGTTGACAGTGACCTTGCCGGAACCCGGCTTGATCCAGACGCGGGCAACCGCATCTTTACGCTTGCCTGTCGCATAGGCACGACCCAGCGCGTCACGGACGGGCTCGCGGGGGGCCAATTCGACTTCTGCAACAGCAGCGATGCCTGCAACTTCGGCCAGATCTTCGAGTGTGTTGATTTCGTCAGCCATGCTCATGCACTCCGCGTGTTTTTAGAGTTCATTGATTTCACGTCCAGCACAACCGGGCTCTGGGCCTCGTGGCCATGCTCGGTGCCTGCATAGACGCGCAGGTTGGTCATGATCTGGCGTGACAGACGGTTGCCGGGCAACATGCGCTTGACGGCTTGGGTCACGATCCGCTCGGGGTGTGCGCCTTCAAGGATTTGCGCCTTGGTGCGCTCTTTGATCCCGCCGGGATGGCCTGTGTGCCAATAGAAGTTTTCTTCGCGCTTCTTGCCGGTCATCTGGATTTTCTCGGCATTGATCACGATGACATTGTCGCCGCAATCCATGTGAGGGGTGAAGGTCGGTTTGTGCTTGCCGCGCAAACGCATGGCAACGATCGACGCAAGACGGCCCAAAACAACGCCTTCAGCGTCGATGATGATCCAGGTCTTGTCGATGTCTGCCGGTGTTGCAGAAAAGGTTTTCATCGCAGTATCCAATTTGGTGTGAAAGCGGTGCCAAACGGGCGATGCCTTCATGTGATAAGCTGCGTTATAAACGGAACAGGTGTCGCGTCAAGCGACGTTATTCTCGATAAATATAGCATAAACAACAGCTTATAAAATAGGTATAATAATACCCCATTACTTCACACCGATATCTGCTCCGGTGGATTGTCCAAAAGGCTGCGCAACCGCGTGATCGCCGCGCCAAAGCTTTCAATCGTGACGCCCGCATTGATGGCAAGCCGCACCTTGTGGCGCGTGCGCGCATCGCGGCCTGCAAATTCCTCGGCGGATCGCACAGGCGCATCGACCCCCTCTGCGGCCTGACAAAATGCGCTGGCGCGCCAGCTCTTTGGCAAAGTGACCCATATAAACGGCACATCGGCGCGCCAGTTCACATCATAGCCCTCTAGAATATCCACTGCGGTCCGGATGTATTCCCCGTAAATATCCCGCGCCCGCGCCGTGAGGCCATCGACACGCGGATCGCCCAGCAACAGCGCGGCCAGATCAAGCATCGGCGTCGGCAGCCCGAAAAACCCGTGTTCCTTGGCGCGGCGCAGATCGGACGCCCTGCCGTCCGGTGCCACAGCAAACCCCAGCCGCACAGCCGGTGTTAACGTCTTGGCAATTGACGACACGTACCAACCGCGTTCAGGGGCAAGCAAGCGGTAGCTTGCTTCACGCGTATCCCCCATGCGGTAACAATCATCCTCCAGAATTTGTAAACCATGGGCCCGCGCCACCGCGACCAACTCCTTGCGGCGCGCCAGCGGTGTGCTGATCACGGTCGGGTTATGCACTTCTGGCGAGGTGCACAGCACCTGCCCGTCACATCCGCGTGCTGCCGCCTCAAGCGCCTCGGGGATCACACCCTGCGCGTCCATCGCCACAGGCACCACATCGGCGCGCAACAATTCAGCTGCGCGGCGAAACCCGGGGTAGGCAAGCTCTTCGACCAGGACAGTCGGACGCCGCCCGCTCAACACCGCTTGCAGCACCAGAAAAATTCCGTGCTGCCCGCCAAGGGTCATCACCACATCCTCTGCCGTGACCGGCCCCAAAGGCGTGTCCGACATCCATTTCAAAGCGGCCTCGCGTGCGGGAATTGCCGAATGACGTGTGGGATAATGCATGACACCCGATGCAGGGTTCCGCGCCACCTGCCCCAACAGTTCCTTGATCAGATCGGCCTGCCCGATATTGGGCAGCACCGGGGAAAACATATTCACGCGGTACAGGTCCTGCGGGCTGTTATGCGCCACCGCGTCAATCTCGATGGGAACGTAAGGCTGATCATGCGTGCGGCTTGCCACAAAGGTGCCGCGCCCGACCTCGGCCATCAGCACCGCTTCGTCTGTCAGCACCGTATAGGCCCGCGCGACTGTTCCGGGTGTAATGCCCAGTTTCCATGCGAGGTCACGCACAGGGGGCAGTTTGTCACCCACCGCCAACTCACCGCTGGTAATACCGCTGCGGATCGCCGCAACCACAGCTTTGTACTTGGGCGAGGCGCCGATGGCCAGTTCAGGTCGCCAAATTGTACCCATTACAATGTTTCCCTAGCATCCGGTGATTTTACTTTGTACCAAATACTTGTAAAGAATTGCTACATTGTGTCAATACAATATTGAATAAAGGAGTTTTTCCCATGACACACGCATCGACCCATCCGACAGAGATGATGAGCATCCTGAACACGCGAGATCTGCCGGTAGCGGCCCTGATCGCGGTCAAGTTTGCGGTCTGCGTGACAAAATGGGCCACCCGCCGCCGCACCCGTCTGGCACTAGGACAGTTGGACATATGGCAGTTGCGCGACGTCGGATTAACACGGGATGAAGCCTTAACGGAGGCGTCACGCGTGTTCTGGAAATCATGACATCCCTGTGGTGATCTTCCAGACCTCTCCTACTTGGGCCGGTGTATGCCGGCCCATTTTTCGTTTCACCCCATAGATTTAGGCGGCAATGCATAGGTCAGGCTGGCCCGTGCAACAGGTTTGTCCGACCCCTCGGAATAGATCATCACATCGGACACCGACAATTGCTTGCCCAGCTTCAACAGCCGCGCCTTGGCGATCAGATGCACATCGGCCAGCGGCTTGCGCATAAAATCAATTGAACAATTTGTGGTCACGGCCAGTGCATAAGGCCCGATCATCGACAATGTCACCAAATACGCCGCAACATCGGCCAGTGCGAAAATCGACGGGCCTGACACCGTGCCGCCGGGGCGCAAATGTCTATGGCCCGTGAGCAAGCGCATGGTGATCTCGCCCTCGCCCACATGATCGACCGCAAAATCGTCTGCGACCTGATCAAAGACCTCGCGCATGAAAACGGTCAATTCTTCTGCATTCATTTTCACGGCCATGCTTGTCCTCCTCAACCCGAACGCCCTAGAGTTGGCGGTATCAGGGACGGAGGGCAAGATGGCAATTCTTGACGTTGAGGTAAATGGTGCGGTGGCGCATCTGACGATGAACGCGCCGGAGCGGTTGAATGCGCTGTCGGACGAGATGCTGGCGGCACTGCATAACACACTGGATGATCTGGCCGGAACCGTAGCCGTGCGCGCCCTGATCCTCTCCGGTGCCGGCAAGGCGTTCTGTGCCGGACATGATTTGCGCCAGATGACGGCGATGCGCGCACATCCAGATGGCGGTGCGGCGGCCTTCAAGGATTTATTCGACCGCTGTGCCGCCGTGATGGCACGGATCAGGACCATGCCACAGCCGGTGATCGCTCAGGTCCACGGCATTGCCACCGCTGCGGGGTGCCAATTGGTCGCCACATGTGATCTGGCTGTTGCCGCCCAAGACACCCGATTTGGTGTGAACGGTGTGAACATCGGGCTGTTCTGCTCGACCCCTATGGTGGCGTTAAGCCGAAACATTGCACGCAAAAAGGCGTTCGAGATGCTGACCACAGGTGATTTTATCACAGCACCGCGCGCCGAGGAGTTGGGGCTGATCAACCGTGTGGTGCCTGTGGACGGGCTGGCGGATGCCACGCGCGCCTTGGCCGAACAGATTGCGGGTAAACTTGGCGTTGCTGTGAAACTGGGAAAAGCCGCTTTTTATCAACAGCTTGAAATGCCGATAGATGCGGCCTATGCCTATACCGGTGATGTGATGGTCGAGAATATGCAGCACAAAGATACAGAGGAAGGCATCAGCGCATTTCTTGAAAAGCGCACGCCCGACTGGCAACAATGATGTCTTCAAGAAATTGTTTCCAATTTCGTGGTTAATTGTTCTCAAGATTTTTCTGGCAAATCGGGCAGAAATGGGGCATCAATAGGGCAAGACGAAAGCGTCTTTGTGATTTTGGGTCGCCGAACAGCGGAAGGTCCCTCCAGGTCAGCCTCTCACTGACCGACCGTTCCCGCAGCGGCGACCCCAAAAATCACCCAATCCCCCATCAGTCGAATATTTTAGCGCCCCGAATACGGCTGCCTGTTGCTTACCCCTGCACCCTGCCCTACATCGCGCATCATGACAGACACACTCCACATCATCGGCGGCGGCATGGCCGGATCAGAGGCTGCGTGGCAGGCCGCAAACGCGGGCATTCAGGTGGTGATCCACGAAATGCGTCCGAACGTCGGCACATTCGCGCATCAAACTGGATTATTGGGCGAAATGGTGTGTTCCAATTCGTTCCGCTCAGACGACAGCGAACAGAACGCAGTTGGCCTGTTGCATTGGGAAATGCGCGCGGCAAACGGGTTGATCATGGCCACAGCAGAAAAACACCGCCTGCCCGCAGGGGGCGCCCTGGCCGTTGACCGCGACCCGTTTGCGCAATCTGTCACAGACGCCTTGACGGCGCATGAAAATATTACCGTTGAATACGGCGAGATCACAGAACTGCCGTCAGACGGGCAATGGATCGTGGCGACCGGCCCCCTGACCTCCGGAGCCTTGGCAGCGTCCATCGCGGCCGAAACCGGCGCCGAGGCATTGGCGTTTTTCGATGCCATCGCACCGATTGTCTATCACGACAGCATCAATATGGAAAAAGCATGGATGCAGTCGCGCTATGACAAAGGCGAGACCGAGGAAGAGCGCACCGCCTATCTCAACTGCCCAATGGACAAGGACCAGTACGAGGCATTCATCGACGCCCTGCTGGCCGCAGACAAGACCGAATTCCGAGAGGGCGAGACCGCAGGCTATTTCGACGGCTGCCTGCCGATCGAGGTGATGGCCGAACGCGGCCGCGAGACTTTGCGCTTTGGCCCGATGAAACCTGTGGGCCTGACCAACCCGCACCAGCCGGATGTCAAAGCCTATGCTGTGGTGCAGTTGCGCCGCGACAACAAGCTTGGCACGCTTTACAATATCGTCGGTTTCCAAACCAAGATGAAGTACGGCGCGCAAGCCGATGTTTTCAAAACGATTCCCGGACTTGAGGACGCAAGCTTTGCCCGTCTTGGCGGTATCCACCGCAATTCGTTTATCAACTCGCCCACCTTGCTGGACGACCAGATGCGGCTGCGCTCAAAGCCCAACATCCGCTTTGCAGGCCAGATCACCGGCGTAGAAGGCTATGTCGAGAGCGCCGCAATGGGGTTGCTGGCAGGGCGCATGGCCGTGGCCGAGATCAAAGGCAAAGCAATCAGCGCGCCCCCCGACACCACAGCAACAGGCGCGTTAATCACCCACATCACCGGCGGTGCAGATGCCAGGACGTTCCAGCCGATGAACGTGAATTTCGGGCTGTTCCCGCCTGTTGAGGGGCTCAAAGCCGGGCGCCGTGGACGCAAGGACCGCTACAAGGCCTATACCGACCGCGCCAAGGAAGACTGGCAAAGCTGGCTCAAAAGTTAATACTGGACGGAACCCGATAACCTTCGTAGATTTTTTACATGAGTGAAAAATTTCTGGATCAAGTCTACGGCGCGCGCGATGCCGCCCAAACCCGAGTGTTATATGACAATTGGGCCGCCAGCTATGAGGCCGAGGTGGGCGAGCACGGCTATGCCACGCCGGGCCGTTGTGCCGAGGCATTGGCGAAATATATCCCTGATAGTGCTGAACCTGTGCTTGATTTCGGCTGTGGCACGGGGTTGTCCGGTCTGGCGCTGAAACTGGCCGGATTTACCACGATTGACGGCGTTGATCTGTCTGCGGATATGCTGGCAAAGGCTAATGACAAAGGCGTTTACAGAACCTTGCAACAGATCGAGGCGGGTGCCGATTTCACCCATCAACCGGGCGATTATGCGGCAATCGCCGCGATTGGCGTGATTGGTGCCGGTGCCGCCCCGATTGCGATATTCGACACGCTGATGAACGGGCTGGCAAAAGGCGGATTGCTGGTGTTTTCCTTCAATGATCACGCACTTGCAGACAAAGCCAATGAAGCGCGGGTGAATGAGTGGACCGACTGCGGGGCCGCGACACTGTTGTTTCGCGAACATGGGCCACATCTACCCGGCATTAACTTGAAGTCCAACGTATACGTGATTGAAAAGATTTGATTTTCCGAACACGTTTTGCACCGTCGCCCACGGGACCGCTGCATTTGGGTCATGCGTATTCAGCGATTTTAGCGTATGATATGGCGATGGCAGCAGGCGGCGAGTTTCTATTGCGCATCGAGGATATTGATCACACGCGCGCCCGCCCCGCATGGGAGGCGCAGATTTACGATGATCTAGCATGGCTTGGCCTAAGCTGGCCAGAGCCTGTGATGCGGCAATCAGACCGGCAACATGTCTATGACGCTGCTCTTGATCGGCTCTGGCAACGCGAATTGCTTTATCCCTGCACATGTACCCGTGCCGATATCAGTGCAGCCGCATCCGCCCCTCAGGAGGGTGTGCCGCTACACGGTCCGGACGGGCTGATTTATCCAGGCACCTGTCGGGCGTTGTCTGACAGATCAGGGTTACGACCTTTGAATACGGCCTTGAGGCTGGACATGAGAAAAGCGCTACAATGTCTTGATATTAATATACCATTCACTGAAACTGGCGGCATCTGCACCCGGATAGAAATTGATGCCGGAACGCTTATAAAAGAGATCGGCGATATCGTTATTGCACGCCGTGATATGGGCACATCCTATCATCTCTCCGTTGTCATTGATGACGCGGAACAGGAGATCACTCATGTTGTACGCGGTCAGGATCTGTTCGAGGCCACAAAAATTCATGTGGTTTTGCAAAAACTGCTGGATCTGCCCACGCCGACCTATCACCATCACCGCCTGATCCGTGACGCGGCAGGCAAAAGGCTGGCCAAACGCGATGATGCACGGGCCATTAATCTGTACCGCTCCGAAGGACGATCACCACAGGATATTCGTTCTATGGTTGGGCTTTAGCGCTTATAGGTAATGTATCACATTAGCTTTACATCGGCTCTGACAATTCGACCTCTTCGTCGCCGGTAACACTTGTATAAAAGCAAGAACGCCGCCCCGTATGACACGCAGGCCCGGTTTGTTGTACCATCAGCAGCAGACAATCGCGGTCGCAATCAATCCGCAGATCAACCAACATCTGCACATGCCCGCTTGTCGCCCCTTTGACCCAGAACTCCTGCCGGGAACGGCTCCAGTAGGTCACTCGGCCCGTTTCCAAGGTCTGTTTGATGCTTTGCACGTTCATCCATGCCAGCATCAGCACTTCGTGGCTGTCCGCGTCCTGGGCAATGGCCGGGATCAATCCGGCCTCATTGAAGCTGAGGCTTGACGGGTCAAATGGCATGGCGGCACCTCCTTTTGAGAAAAGTTTTTTGCATATTTGGTTCTGGAGTTTATGTAAGGATTTAGCGGTAAAGGAAACCATATGTCGGGCGATACCGATCTTATAAAACTCTATTCGGCCCGTATTCTGGCGCTGGCAGCGGATATTCCGCATCTAGGTCGCCTTGATGCGCCGGATGCAACGGTCAAGCGCCGCTCGCCTTTGTGCGGTTCGGCGGTGACAATTGACGTGGTTGTTGCGGATGGACGGTTGGCGGCATTGGGTCAGGATGTCAAAGCCTGCGCTTTGGGTCAGGCGGCGGCGGCGATTTCGGGCGCGGCAGCGGTGGGTGCAACGACATCGCAGGTTGAAAAGGCCCGCGACCAGTTGCGCGCAATGTTGAAAAATCAGGGCCCTGTACCGGACGCGCCTTTTGACGGATTCGAGGTTTTGACACCTGCAGTCGCATATAAAAACCGCCATGCGTCCATTTTGCTGAGTATCGAGGCGCTGGCAGAGGCGATGCAGCAAGCGTCAGTCACGTCCGAACTTACCGGATTATAATCAGACCAAGCGTATAGATTGCACAAAAAAACGCCGCGCATCCGGTAAGGATGGCGGCGCAGGAAAGCGTTTCCCATGTGGGACCCGGATTTACTTTCGGGGCGAACCCCTATGCCGACAAAGACAGGCAGTATCAGTCGACCGCATCAATTTGGGACGGATGCGAAAAGTAAGCGGCATGAGAGCGCAGGCAGATATCAGACAAAAGCGGGCAGATGCAGGCTGACAACAAGCATCACGATCAAGGCAGCCGCACCAGCGGCATCTTGCAACAAGGTATCTTGCGACCGCGTTGCGATGGACTTGAGGGTTCTGAGCGTTGTCATCGTATCTCTCCGTTTTGTTGCTCCTTTGTTCTCATTAAATTAAGCTCTTGTAAAGAACTAAATAAGAACATTTGCGAACAAAATAGAATACTCAGCCTAACCCACTGATATCAAACGGATCGCCTCGTCCTGTCGCATCAGCCATAACAAGGTGCGCGTCGCCTGCCCGCGAACAGATGTCAGATCAGGATCATCGTTCAACAGCTTGCGCGCATCCGACTGGGCCACCGCCATCAGACCCGCCTGCCGCTCCAGATCGGCAATCCGGAACCTTGGCACGCCCGATTGCGCGGTTCCGATCAGATCACCGGTGCCGCGCATTCTCAGATCGGTTTCGGCAATCACAAACCCGTCCTCGGTCTCGCGCAGCACTTCGAGCCGTTGGCGGCCCGTCTCGCTTAACGGCGCTTGGTACATCAACAGGCAGGTCGATGCCGCCTGCCCGCGCCCTACGCGACCGCGCAACTGGTGCAGTTGCGCCAGACCAAAGGTTTCGGCCCGCTCTACCACCATGATCGTGGCATTGGGGACATCCACGCCTACCTCGATTACCGTTGTAGCGACAAGAACCTGGGTCTCGCCGGTCTGGAACGCCCGCATTGCCGCGTCTTTTTCAGCGGGCGGCATCTGGCCATGGACCAGCCCCACAACCCCTTCACCAAAGGTAGCGCGCAGACGTTTGAACCGTTCCTCAGCGGCAATCAGGTCACTGACCTCGCTCTCCTCGACCAGCGGACAGACCCAATAACACTGCCGACCCTCGGCAATGGCTGATTTCAGGCGCACGACAACCTCGTCGATACGTTCCGTGCTGACCAATGCCGTCTTGATGGGCTGACGGCCGGGTGGTTTTTCATCCAGCACCGACACATCCATATCGCCGTATTGTGCCAACGCCAGCGAGCGCGGGATCGGTGTTGCGGTCATCACGAGCACATCGGCAAGCTTGCCTTTTTGCCCCAGCTCGAGCCGTTGCCGCACCCCGAAGCGGTGCTGTTCATCGACTACTGCAAGGCGCAGATCATGAAAATCAACGTCTTTTTGAAACACCGCATGGGTGCCGACAAGCACCTGAATATCGCCTCGTGCCAGCGCCGCCAACTTGGCTTTACGCTCGGCTCCCTTGTCCCGACCGGTCAGGATCTCCAGCACAACCCCCGCCTGTTCAGCCAAAGGCCGCAGGCTTTGCAGATGTTGGCGCGCCAGAATTTCGGTGGGGGCCATCAGCACGCCCTGCCCTGCGGCCTCGACCGCGCGCAGCAGCGCCATGAAAGCGACTAGGGTTTTACCCGCCCCCACATCGCCCTGCAACAGCCGGTTCATCCGGTGGCCCGTGGCCATGTCATCGGTGATCTGCGCAATCGCACGGGTCTGCGCAGATGTCGGCGTATAGGGCAATGCGGCCATGACGCGCGCCTGCAAATGACCGTCGCCGGTGCTGGCACGGCCCTTTTTGCGCCGCTCCTTTTGACGGGCCAGCGCCAATGTTACCTGATGGGCGAACAATTCGTCATAGGCCAGACGTTCGCGCGCAGGTGCTGTGGTTGCCAGATCGGAAAGTGCTTTTGGATCATGCGCAAGGCTGACAGCCGCGTTAAAACCGGGCCATTTGGCCTGCGCCACCTGCCCCGGATCGCTCCATTCGGCCATGTCCGGTACACGCGACAATGCCGCGCGTGTGGCCTTGTACATCAGCTTTTGCGTGATGCCCGATGTCAGCGGATAGACCGGCTCGAACGCCGGAATGGTGTCGGCATCATCTTCGGCCACGACAAAATCGGGGTGCACCATCTGGGCCATCCCGTCAAACAACTCGACCCTGCCAGAGACGATCCTGCGCGCGCCCTCGGGCATTTGTTTTTTCCAGAAATCGCCGCGTGCGTGGAAATACACCAGCTGAAAGCTGGTGTGCGCGTCTTCGACGTGTATCCGGTAGGCCCCGCCCTTGTTTGCGGGCGCGCGGTGGGTGCCGATTGTCACAGCCACGGTCAAGGTTGCGGGCAGAACGGCGTCTTTTACCGATCCGGTCAGTGCGCGGTCGATGCCGGAATAAGGCAATGTAAACAAAAGGTCACGGGCCGCACGGATGCCAAGTTGTTCAAAAAGTTGCGCGGTTTTCGGGCCCACACCTTCCAGCGTTTCCAGCCCTGCAAAGAGCGGAAACAGGGCTTCTGGCCGTCCTTTCATGCGTCTGCAATCAAGGCGAGCCAGCCATCTTCGTCCAGCGTCCGAATGCCAAGGTCGGCGGCTTTTTTCGCCTTGGACCCAGCCCCCGGCCCCGCGACCAGAATATCGGTTTTTGCACTGACAGAGCCGGAGACTTTTGCGCCAAGGCGTTCAGCGCGCGCCTTGGCCTCGGCGCGGGTCATTTTTTCGAGCGTGCCGGTGAACACAACCGTCTTTCCCGCAACAGGACTGCCGGAGGTGTCGGGCCGTTTTGCCGGGATGATTGTCAATTGCTGCACCAGCCGGTCAATCGACGCGCGTTCGGCAGGTTGCGCAAACGCGTTGACAACCGATTTTGCCATCACCTCGCCCACACCGTCGATGCCGATCAGATCGTCCCATGCGGCACCATTGTAGTTTTGTGCATCAACCATCGCCGCCTCGAACGCCTCCCAAGTGCCATATTGCAGGGCCAGCAGATTTGATGCGGCATCCCCGACGTGGCGGATACCCAGCGCAAATATCACACGACCCAGAGGGATATTTCTTTTATCCTCAATGCCAAGAAAGAGATTATTCGCCGATTTTTCACCCCATCCTTCACGGTTTTTCAGCTGTTGGAGGCCCTGACCATAACGCTCTTTCAAGGTGAATATATCGGCGGGTTCCCTGATCCAGCCATCGTAGTAAAATTGTTCGACCTGTTTTGCGCCCAAGCCCTCGATGTCAAACGCCCCGCGCGCCACAAAATGTTTCAACTTTTCAACAGCCTGCGCCGGACAGATCAGCCCGCCAGTACAGCGCCGCACTGCGTCACCGGGTTCGCGCACAGCGGCGCTGCCACATTCGGGGCACTTTGCGGGAAAGCTAAACTTTGCCGTATTTTCCTGGCGTTTGGACATATCCACATCTGCAATTTTCGGGATCACATCGCCCGCACGGTAGACCTGCACAAGATCACCGACGCGGATGTCCTTGCCGCCGCGAATTTTATGTCCCTTGCTGTCAAGACCGGCAATATAATCTTCGTTGTGCAAGGTCGCGTTCGACACCACGACACCGCCCACGGTTACGGGTTTGAGCCGCGCCACAGGGGACAGCGCGCCGGTGCGGCCCACTTGAATGTCGATGCCTTCCAACACGGTCCACGCCAGTTCCGCGGCAAATTTATGCGCAATCGCCCAACGCGGGGTGGTCGAGCGAAAGCCGAGCCGGTCTTGCAGGGCAAGATCGTTAACTTTGTAGACGACACCGTCGATGTCATAGCCCAATGTCGCGCGCTGCTCTTCGATCTGTGCGTAATGCGCCATCATCTCGGTCGGGCCATTACACAGCGTGGTCAGCGGATTTGTCGAAAACCCCAAAGCGCCCAGACGCTCGATCGCAGCCATCTGGGTTTGGCCAAGCGGTTCGGACAAAGCCCCCCAGGCATAGGCAAAAAACCGTAAAGGGCGTGATTTGGTAATGTTCGGATCGAGCTGGCGCAATGATCCGGCAGCGGCATTGCGCGGATTGGCAAAGGTCTTGCCTCCCGCTTCGGCCTGCCTTTCGTTCAATGCCGTAAAATCGGCATGGCTCATGTACACTTCGCCGCGCACCTCAAGAACAGTAGGTGCATCTTTCAAGGTTTGGGGAATATCCGCAATCGTGCGGGCATTTGCGGTGACATTCTCACCAACTGCCCCATCGCCCCGCGTCACCGCATGGACCAGTTGGCCATCCTCATAGCGCACAGACAGCGACAGACCGTCGATCTTGGGTTCTGCCGTATACATCAGACCGGATTGCGCCTCGATCCCGAGATATTTGCGAATTCGACCGTCAAATTCGATCACATCGCTTTCATCAAAAGCATTGGACAGCGACAACATCGCCACCTCATGCGTGATCTTCGAGAACCCCTCTGACGGGGCGGCACCCACCTGATCGCCGGGGCTGTCATCGCGTTTTAATGCGGGAAACCGCGCCTCGATCGCTGCGTTGCGCCGTTTCAGCGCATCATAGGTCGCATCGTCAATCGCCGGATCATCTTGGCTATGGTAGGCGGCATTTGCCTCGTTCAGCACCTTGGCCAACCGTGCGAGTTCATCGCGTGCCTGTTGCTGTGTCAGCGTCTCAATCGCAATCGCGGATGTCACAAGACCTGCCCTCATATTGTCGCCCTTACGTCCTAGATAGGTGGCGACACGGGGCAGGTCTAGCAGGTTTTGGAGGGTTCGTTCTGGTTGTCCCTTGGGTTTATGCGCTGACGGCCAACCCCATCGACGCAGGTTCAGGATCGCGCAGCACATAACCGCGGCCCCAAACAGTCTCGATGTAATTCTCGCCGCCTGTCGCCACACTCAGCTTTTTGCGCAATTTACAGATGAACACGTCGATGATTTTCAGTTCGGGCTCGTCCATGCCACCATACAGGTGGTTCAGGAACATTTCCTTGGTCAGCGTTGTGCCCTTGCGCAGGGACAACAGCTCAAGCATCTGGTATTCCTTTCCCGTCAGATGCACCGTCGCGTTATCAACACTGACGGTTTTCGCATCGAGGTTCACAGCAATCTGACCTGTCGCAATCACGGATTGTGAATGGCCTTTTGACCGCCGGATAATCGCATGGATACGCGCCACCAGTTCTTCACGGTGGAACGGTTTGGTCAGATAATCATCCGCCCCGAACCCGAAACCTTTGATTTTGCTTTCGGTGTCATCGGATCCGGACAAGATCAGAATCGGTGTCTCAATCCGCGACATGCGCAACTGGCGCAGCACCTCGTGGCCGTTCATGTCCGGCAGATCAAGATCAAGCAGGATCAGGTCATAATCATAGAGCTTGGCAAGGTCGATGCCTTCCTCCCCCAGATCGGTGGCGTAGACATTCAAATTCGCATGGGTCAGCATCAATTCGATGCTGCGCGAGGTGGTTGGATCATCTTCGACAAGCAGTACACGCATATGGTTCTCTCCCGAACGGCTTCATTCCTTGGACTGGATCGTGAACAAAAAAGGTTAACCACTCGCTAACAGAGGTAACCTTAACACATGAACAACCTAAAGTTGTCTATATTTTTGCACTGCCGTCGCTTTTAAGGCCGCTTCGCCGTGTTCTGTGACCGCACGGACCCATTCCAGAAACTCGTCCTCGCTGATTTGATAGCGCTCCAGCGCCTCTGCCTGTGTGATCAAGCCATAAACGACACCCCGCACCACCGCCGCCTTGCGCGAGGCAACCCAACGGCGCGTCGTCGCTAAAGGCAGATCACTACGCGACATCACACGGCCTCCTTCAAGCGTCACTGATCGCGGTCCATCAACTTTTTTCAGATACATGAGCACTTTCCCGCATTATTTCGCCCAATCTGCCGCAACAGCCTTAACGCGAGGTGAAGCCTGCCCTTGTGAGTAGTTCGCATTTTCCTATATTCGGAGGTAATACCGTTCCGGAGATAGATCATGCCCCTCGACCGCACCTCGCCGCTCAATTCACTGGGCTTTGCCAAAGCGCCTGCCGATACGCGGGTGGTCGTGGCCATGTCGGGCGGCGTCGACAGTTCCGTTGTGGCGGCGATGCTGGCCGAAGAAGGCTATGATGTGGTCGGCGTTACCTTGCAGCTTTATGATCATGGGGCGGCCTTGGCCAAGAAGGGTGCATGCTGCGCGGGCATCGACATTCACGATGCGCGCCGTGTGGCCGAGGAAATGGGCTTTCCGCATTACGTGCTCGATTACGAGAACGTGTTCAAAGATGCTGTGATCGACGAATTTGCCGACAGCTATCTGGCGGGTGCGACGCCTGTGCCCTGCATCCGCTGCAATGAACGGGTGAAATTCAAGGATTTGCTGGAGACCGCACGCGATCTTGAGGCCGACTGCATGGCGACGGGCCATTATATCCAGCGCAAGATGGGCAGTCAGGGTGCCGAACTGCATGCCGCTGCCGATGGCAGCCGCGATCAAAGCTATTTCCTGTTCTCTACCACGCCCGAACAGCTGGATTACCTGCGTTTCCCGCTGGGGCATTTGCCATCCAAGGACGACACCCGCGCGCTGGCCGCAAAATACGGGTTGAGCGTGGCAATGAAGCCGGACAGTCAGGACATCTGTTTCGTACCAAACGGCGACTACGCATCGGTGATCCGCAAACTGCGCCCCGAGGCCGCCGATCCGGGCAATATCGTCGATACCGAGGGCAATGTGCTGGCCACGCATGAGGGCGTGATCCATTACACCATCGGTCAGCGCCGTGGCCTTGGCATTGGCGGTCTGGCGGACCCGCTGTTTGTGGTAAAGCTGGATGCAGACCGCAAGGAAGTTGTTGTCGGCCCTAAAAGCATGCTCGCCACCCGCAACATCCCAGTGCGCGAAATCAACTGGCTGGGCGATACCGACCTCATGTCGCAACCCGAATGGCCGATCATGGTGCGCGTGCGATCAACCCGCCCGCCCCGCGATGCGATCCTGCGTCCTTTGACTGCCACCACCGCCACAGTCGAACTGCTGACCCCCGAAGAAGGCGTGTCACCGGGTCAGGCCTGCGTGTTCTACGACCCCGAGAGCACGCGCATCTTTGGTGGTGGGTGGATTCACAAAGGCTGAACCCGCCTTTTGCATTTTCTTTTTGGTCTTAAATATTCCCGGGGAGTTTGAGGGGCAGAGCCCCTCATTTAGTGACGTGAGTTTGAGGGGCAGAGCCCTTCATTTAGTGATGTGAGTTTGAGGGGCAGAGCCCCTCATTTAGTGACGTGAGCTTAAGGGGCAGAGCCCTTCATTAGAGGTCGCGAGTTTGCGGAAACGAAAGTCGCGCCAGTACCGCTTTTGCCGCCCGCATCCCCGGTGCCTCGCCTCCCTCCCCCAACCGCTGCATCGTGAGCGCCATCTCGGCACTCTGCGCATCCGGTTTGGCCAGCACCTGAACCAGACCTGCGGCAATCTTGTCAGATGTACATTCGGGCCCCAAAAACTCCGGCACCACGCGGGTATCCGACACCACATTGACCAGCGTTACCGTGTCGATCAACGCCATTCTGCGAATGATGCGGTAGCTTAGCCAATGCATGCGGTAGGCAATCACCATTGGCGTACCCGCCGCCGCCAGCTCCAGTGATACGGTGCCAGAGGCTGCCAATGCTACATCTGCGGCACGAAAAGCCGCACGTTTTCGGGCCGCAGCGACATCCGGCATATGGTCACGCGGGTCGAGAACAAGCGGTGCAAAGGCCCAGTCTTTGGTGATCTCGATCACATCTTCGGCTACGGCGACGGCGGCGGGAATGACAACGCGCAAGGTCGGCCTTTTATAGACCAGCTTTGCCACAGCCTCGCCAAACACCGGACCAAGACGCGCCACCTCGCTGCGCCGCGAGCCGGGCAGCACCAGCAGCATCGGCGCATAGCCGATACCGGACTGCGCCCGAAACGCCTGCGCCTCGGCCTCCGTCGCCACAGGCTCCGCCACAACTGGATGTCCGACAAAATCACAGGCCATGCCGGCGGCCTGCATCAAGGGCGGCTCGAACGGGAACAGCGCCAGCACATGGTCAATAAAGCGCGCCATCTTTCTGGCGCGTCCCGCACGCCACGCCCAAACGGTCGGGGCAACGTAGTGCACGGTTCTGATGTTACCTGCCGCTTTGACCAGTTTGGCCACGCGCAGCGAAAAATCGGGGCTGTCAATGGTGATCATCACATCGGGTTGCATCACCAGAACCGCATCCGCTGTCTGCCTGATCCGGGCTTTCAAAGAACGGTATTTCGGCAAAATCTCGGCCAGTCCCATGACGGACAGTTCCGACATATCAAAGCGGCTCTCTAAACCCTGTGCGGCCATCTCCGGCCCGCCGATGCCTTCGAAAGTCACATCCGGTTGCAGAGATTTCAGTCCGGCCATCAAAGCCCCGCCCAGACGGTCGCCCGACGGCTCGCCCGCGAGGATGAATACCTTCACCCCTCGCCCCCGCGCCGCGACCACAGCACCATGCCATATTCATCTGCGAGGGCGGCGCATCGCTCTGCATCCAGAATGATCACATCACCCGCGTCCACAACCACACCGGCCAGCCCGGCCTTATGGGCCTGCTCGATCGTCTCAGGCCCAATTGTGGGCATGTCGATTTCCCTGATCTGGCCTTCTTTGGGGCCCTTACACAGGATTGCAGATTTAAGCCGCGCGGCGTCAGGCAACGTCCCTAGCAGATGTTGTGTTCCGCCCATCGTCTCGATCCCCAAGACCTGCTCATCGCCGATGACACAGGCCTGACCGATATCGAGCGGGGCCATGCCCGCCAACACCGCTTCGCCACGCGCAGCGTCACGGCGCATCTGGGCGTCAGGCCATTTTTCGGACAATACACCAGCGGGTGCGACCAGATCGGGGACCAGAGTATCGGCCCCAACCACGGCAAACCCCGTCTGCTCGAAGATATCCTTGACGATCTGCAAGGCACCGTTGTCACCAGCGGCCAGCGCCTTTTGCATCATTGGCACAAGCGCTGCGGTCTCGGCGTCAAGTTTTGTCGGATCAAACGTGGGTCGGTCAATGCCGCCACAAAAGCACACCTGTGTGATCCCGCGATTGCCAAGATCAAGCAGCAGCGAGCCCAGTGTTTCAAGCCGGAAGGTGACATCTGCTGTCAGTCCTTCGGGGACACTGTCGCCAAAGACGCAGATCAGTGGCCGCGTCGCCTGTGCGGCAACAACCTGGCGCGGCAATGCGCCGTTTCCTGCGATCAGGGCCAATTTCATCCTGGCGTCATTTCGGCGTCAGAAAGTGACGGCCTGTATCGGCCATGATAAAATCAACGATTTCCTGCACATAGGGACTGCTGGTTTCTTCGCGCAAGCGTTGGGCACGGTCATGAAACGTGCCCTCGCCCTGTGCCAACATCTGGAATGCGGCCCTGAGCGCAGTGATATCCGCCCGTGCCACGCCGCGCCGTTTCAGCCCGACAAGGTTGAGCCCGTCCAGATCACCGCGCGGCGCCTGAACAAGGCCGTAGGGAATGACATCGTTTGTCACCATCGTGACCGCGCCGACAATGGCCCCGTGCCCGACACGCACAAACTGGTGAATACCTGACAAGCCGCCGATGATCACGTCGTCCTCTAGAATGCAGTGACCTGCGACAGCAGCGGAATTCACCACAATAACGCGGTCCCCGATGATCGCGTCATGGGCGATATGACAGCCCGCCATGAACAGACCGTCATCGCCGATCGAGGTCAGACCGCCACCGCCCTCGGTGCCACAATTCATGGTGACATGTTCGCGGATACGGTTGCGCTTGCCAATCACAAGGCGGCTGGCCTCGCCTTTGAATTTCAAATCCTGCGGAATCTCACCAATTACCGCGAACGAGAAGATCACCGTTCCCTCGCCCACCTCGGTCTGGCCGGTGACAACGGCATGGCTTTTCACCACGACATTTGCGTGAAGTACGACCTTGGGGCCGATCACACAAAACGGACCTACCTTGGCAGATGGATCAATCTGTGCACCATCCTCGATCACGGCAGAGGGGTGAATGTTGCTCATGCGGCGTCTTTCGGAGGGGCGTCTTTCGGGATATCGAGCATCGCCATAAATTCGGCCTCTGCCGCCATTTCGCCCTCGACCGTGGCAACGCCCGAGAATTTCCAGATCTTACCGCCCGCCTTGCCGCGCAACGTCTTGAGGTCCATGCGCAGCACGTCCCCCGGCACCACTTTGCGGCGGAATTTGCAGTTATCAATCGACATGAAATAAATCAGCATGTTCTTGTCGACCTGATCAAGGGCGACGCCCACCATCACACCGGCGGTCTGTGCCATCGCCTCGACAATCGTAACCCCGGGCATGATCGGCGTGCCGGGAAAATGGCCCTGAAAATGCGGCTCGTTCATGGTGACGTTTTTGTATCCGACCGCAGAGGCGGTGCCGTCGATTTCCTCGACCTTGTCGACCAGCAAAAAGGGATAGCGGTGCGGCAGGATGCGCTGGATCATCTGGATGTCGGCGCGCTGTTTCTCTTGGGTCATGAGCTGTCCGTTATTTGTAATTTATATCAAACGGCTATCAATTCTGGCAGCGCTCGGCAAGTGTCAGGGCTTTACCCTGTCCCCGCCACTGCCCAGTGTTTCATCCAGTAACGCAATGGCATCATCCGTGATCTCGACCGCCGAAGCGCTGACAAACACAGTGCGACGATCCAGAATAACCGCAGCACCTGAGTCACGCATCAGACTTTCAAGCACAGGGGCGGCGGCAATCAAAAACACTTCGCGTTCCTTGTCGAGCAATGCATTCAGCGCTCGGTTCTTGGCGGCCTGTTCCTGGCGGATTTTCTGGACTTTTTGATCAAAGGCATCGGCCAGCACGCGAAACTGGTCAGGGGCCAGCCCGGCACGCTTGGCGGTCAGTGCTTTTTCCTCGTTTTCCAGATCATCCGCAATCTTATTGTTCTGGGCTGCCAGTTTTGCGCCCTCGACCTCGATTTCTTTCGCGACCCGCAGGCCAAAAGCGCTTTCCTGAAAAACGCGGTCGGAATCGATGGTCAATATAGGGCTGATAATAACGCCGCGCGTCACGGGAATGCCGGATTGCGTCGGGGTTTGGGTTTGTGTCTGCGTTGGTGTCTGGCTTTGGGCAAACAGCGGTGTGGCCCCGCAAAGGGCCACACTCAAAACCACTAAGGCGCGCAGGCCGGACATTCGATCAGAAGGTCGTGCGCAGGGTAACTTCAAAGCTCTGTTCTTTGTCGTAAACTTCGCTTTTCAACGCTTTGGAGAAGTTGAACTGCAACGGCCCCACGGGCGTATCCCAGAACACCGACACACCGACAACATGGCGGAAGGACCCGCTTTCGCCGACCAATGTACCCGGTGCCGCGAGGCCTGTGCTCACATCGCTCAGATCCCAAAGGTTCCCGACGTCATAGAAGAAGCCACCGTTGACGCCGTATTCTTCTGGCAGACCAAGCGGGAAAGCCGCCTCAAACCGGGCCACGAGATAGAGGTTGCCGCCCAATGGATCATTCGTTGTCGCGGTCACTTCGCGTGGACCAATGCCGCCCGGTTCAAACCCACGCATGATCGACGACCCCAAAATAAAGCGGTCCAGAACCCGGCTGTTGTTGGCACCAGACCATGCCAGTGCGCCGCCCTCAAGTGTGGCACGCAAAGTGACTTCCTCGTTGAATACCTTCTTTTCGCCGGTCACTTTTGCAGTGGTTTTTACATATTTACTGTCACCACCAAGACCTGCAAAATCCTGTGCAAACTCAAACAATACGCCAGAGGTTGGATCAAGGCCCGTGGTCCGGGTATCATAGACATAGGTATACCCAACCGACGAAGCCGTCACTGAGCCCTGGTCGATTTCACTTTGTACCACAGTGCCGCTGGTTTGCGGGCCAGTGCCATCACGGTCAATCAAATCAATGTCCTGATAGCTATAACGCACTGACAAGCGACTGCTTTCCCCAATCGGGAAAGTAAGGCTGGGTGTGAAAACCAAGCGATTGGTGTTATAGGACGCAAAAGTGGATTTGGTTTCTGCGTAGTCAAGGTTGAGACCGAACGCGACATTACGGCCAAGCAGACGTGGCTCAACAAAGTTGATGCCATAGCGTGTTGCCTGCGAAGCCGTAGAAACGTTCAGCGCCAGCCTTTGGCCACGACCCAAAAAGTTTGCCTCGGAAAAGCCAATAGCAAGGCCGATCCCGTCGTTGTTCGAGAACGCACCGCCAAAGTTCAGCGACCCGGTCGGTTTTTCCTCGACGTCCACATCGACGACGACCTGTTCACCGCTCGAACCTTCACGTGCGTTGACCTCGGCGGTCTCGAAATAGCCAAGGGCGCGGATACGCTCGGCCGCCTGACGGATTTCGCGCGGATTGAACGGATCACCCTCGACAGAATCAAATTCACGGCGGATGACACGGTCCAATGTGGATGTGTTGCCCTCGATATCAATACGCTCGACAAAAATGCGCGGGCCGCGTGTCAGCACATAGGTAACATTGAGCGACAGATCACGCTCGTTACGCTCGACGCGCGGCTCGACCCGCAGAAAATCGACACCGTCCTTGATCGCCTGACGTTCCAGACGGGCAATATCGGCTTCGACCAGAGACGGTGAATAAACGACGCCGCGGCGAACCTTGACGATCTGGCGATACACATTCGCATCGACATTCGGAATTTCAGAGATCAGATTGACCTCGCCAAATTTGAACTGCTGGCCTTCGGTGATGTTGAACGCCACAAAATAACCGTCACGCTCTTCGGTCAGCTCGGCATTGACGGCAGAGGTCCGCATGTCGACATAACCGCGTGACAGATAGAAATCGCGCAGCAACTGCTTGTCGACCTCGATGCGGCCTTCGACCAGCGTGTCGCGCTTGATCAGACGGCGGAACAGGCCCGCCTGCTTGGTGTCCAGCACACGGCGCAGTCGACGGTCAGAATAAATCCGGTTGCCGACAAAGCTCAGGCGCTCAATCTCGATGTTGTCGCCTTCAAAGACTTCAAACACCAGATCAACACGGTTTTGGCTGCGGCGGATCACACGGGGCTGCACGCGCGCCGACAAACGACCATCGTTGCTGTAGGCTTCGGCAATTGCTGCGGCATCGGCTTCGGCTTGCGCCGGATTGAACACGCGACGCTCGGTAGACGAGATTACGCTGGCAAGGACTTCGTCCTTGATACGTTTGTTGCCCTCGAACCGGACGCGGTTCAGGGTGGGCAATTCCACAACAGTGATGACAAGCGTGCCGCCGCGCGGCTCAATCGCAACACTCTCGAACAAACCCGAGTTTTGCAGATTTTGATAGGCGTCATTCAACTGACCCCCACTTACCGGTGCGCCGCGTCTGATTCCGGCCCTTGCCAGAATTGCGCTGTCGCCCACGCGTTCGTTGCCGTTGATTTCAACACTGTTGAATTGATAGCTTTGCGCCATCACCGGCGTGGCAGGTGCCATCCAAGCCATTGACAACAAGGTGCAAACAGAGGCCCCCTGCATCAGCTTTACCAGTGTTTTTTTCGTAGCCTGCTCTAAAGGTACGTAGCCTTCAAACCCCAGTCTCATGGTTCTAACCCAATCTTAAGACATCATTGATGTCCTGACTACGCAGGTTGGCGACGTTTGTCAAAACTATCGGGGTAAATTTTCACTACATTATGCAGTTATTTGAACGGGTCAAACATCATGCAGTGGGTCGGCAGAGCGAATATGGCGTGATCAAAGCGATCCGACATAGGCTCCTGCGGCCAATGCAACAGCAATTGTAGCCACATAAAGGGCACGATCCCAGTTAAGTTGCATCAACAGGCTCAGGCCACGGTATGAACTTTGAATCGTCTGCATGTCGCACTCCTTTGGCGTTGGCAGAAGATTACCGAAAGATTAAGGCATGAGTTTGACGAAATGTGGCGGGATTGTGGCGTTTTGCTCCCTGTCACCCTGCGAGGGATAAAGCAGGCGGTCAAACCCCCTCGCCCGCCTCCATCCGTGCCAGCCATGTGCCCGCGTCTTTCAAGACAGCGTCTTTATGATCGTCTTTCATCCGGTCCCATGTGCGGTACATATTGCCCATGCGCGGATTGCTGGAAAACCGGTCGCGGTGCCGGATCAGGAAATCCCAATACAGCAGGTTGAAGGGGCAGGCATCCGCCCCGGTCTTGTCGAGCACCTTATAGGCGCAGTTTTTGCAATAATCCGACATGCGGTTGATATAGGCGCCTGACGACACATAGGGCTTGGACCCGACAATGCCGCCATCGGCATATTGGCTCATCCCGATCACATTCGGCGCCTCGACCCATTCATAGGCGTCGGCATAAACCGCCAGATACCATTCATGCACATCGGCGGGGTCGATGCCGGCAAGCAGGGCAAAATTTCCGGTGATCATCAGGCGTTGAATGTGGTGGGCATAGGCGTCGGTTCTGGTCTGGTCCACCGTCTTGGCGATGCAGTTCATGCGGGTTTTGGCACCCCAGAAGAACGGCGGCAGGTCGCGGGTATGGTTCAGGAGGTTGCGCGATGTATAGTCCGGTCCTTCAAGGAAATAGATGCCGCGCATGTATTCTCGCCAGCCAATGATCTGGCGGATGAACCCCTCAACCGCATTGATCGGCGCGCGGCCTGCTTTGTATTCAGCCTCGACCGCACGGCACACCTCAACCGCGTCCAGCAGGCCCGCATTGATATAAAAGCTGACAACCGAGTGATACAGGAACCGGTTGTCGTTGAGCATTGCATCCTGAAAGTCACCAAAATACGGCAAAGCGTCTTGCAGCCAGCGCTCGAAATGCTGCTTGGCCTGATCGCTGTCCGTGGCCAGCCACATCGGTTCCAGATCGCCAAAGTTGTCCGCAAAGCGGTCTGCCACCAGCGCCATCACCTCTGCGTCCGGCTCGAATTTCATCGGCCCGTAATAGCTGATGTCTTTGGGTGCGGCCTTGCGGTTGTCGTGGTCGAAATTCCACTTGCCGCCCTCCGGTTTGTCGCCGTCCATCAGCAATCCGGTCTTGCGGCGCATGTCGCGGTAAAACCATTCCATGCGCAGTTCTTTGCGGTCTTTGGCCCATGTCTCAAATTCGGCATGGGTCGCGATGAACCGCGTATCGGGCAGGGTTTTTACCTCAAGCGGCACCTCGTTCAGAGCCACAATCAAACGCCATTCACCCGGTTCGGTCGCGATCACCTGATCAGTGCCGAACTCGGCTGCTCTGCGCAGTAATTCACCGGTGATCGACCCCGCGTTATCGGGATCATCCAGCTTGGTATAGGCAACATTATAGCCCTGCCCGCGCAAGTGACCCGCAAACTTGCGCATCGCCATCAGCACAAAGGCGATTTTCTTGGGGTGATGCGGGACGTACCCCGTTTCGTCCGCAACCTCGGCCATGACGATTATGTCGTCTTTGGTGGCCTCGCTCAACGCAGACAGCGCTGGCGTCAGCTGGTCGCCAAGGACAAGGATCAAACGCTTCATCGGCAGCAGCCTATCATGGACAGAACAGATCATTCCCGAGCGCAAAGACCATCAGCATCAACACCAGTGACAACCCGATTGTCATCAAGATACGCAACGCACCATCGCTCGGCGGTTTACCTGTGACTGCTTCATAAGCATAGAACACGAGGTGTCCGCCATCCAGCGCGGGAATGGGAAAGAGGTTCAGCAGACCCACAGCGGTGGACAGCACAGCGATGAAATAGATGAACGATTGCGCCCCCTGGCTTGCCATCGCACCCGATGTCTGGGCAATGCCCACGGGGCCGGACAGATTACAGGTGCTTATATTGCCGATGATCATCTGTTTCAGGCCAGACAATGATCCGGTGATGATGCGGTAGGTATTTGCGACACTGCCGCTTAACGCCTGTCCCACGCCGGGTGTATCCGTCGCCGGTTCAAACGCCATACCGCCCGCAATGCCGATGCGCATGTTTTTGACGAATGTGCCATCAGGCTGCGGTTCGTCGGTGGATTTGGGGGTCATGGTGAATTCAAGGCTCTCGCCGCCGCGCCAGACCGTCAGCGCCAGTGCCGTGCCATCCGACGCCTCGACCGCCGTCTTCAACTGCTGGAAGGCAAATACCGGCTGGCCGTCGATCGCGGTGATCACGTCCCCCGCCTTGAGCCCCGCATCAGAGGCGGCAGATTGCGGGATCACCTGATTGACCAAAGGCGGCAGCAAATAAGGGCCGTCCACCGTCAGCGCGCGTCCGTCGCGGATCACATCATAGGCAAGCACTTCCTCAACCGGAACGTCTTCAATGAACGCGCCGTATGCCTCTTGATCCTCGGTGCTGGGCAATGCCGCACCGTTGATACCGGCAATAACGTCACCTGCCTGCAAGCCTTGCGGTGCATCAGGCAGTCCGCGCATTTGCCCCACAGTCAGCGGGTCACTGGCAACACCAGCTGTCATGGCCACGCTAAAGAAAATCAGGATCGACAGGGCAAAGTTGAACACAGGGCCCGCCGCCACAGTCAACGTGCGCGCCCACAGCGGCGCGCCGTGCATGGTGTGGCGCGCGGCCTCTGGATCATCAGCCACAGCGGCCATCGCCGCCTCATCCTTGCCGGATGCGGCATTGGCGTCGCCCGCAAATTTCACATAGCCGCCAAAGGGCAGTGCCGCGATTTGCCAGACTGTGCCGTGTTTATCAGGGCGCGACCACAGCACCGGGCCGAACCCGAGCGAGAACACATCCGCCTTGATGCCCGTCCAGCGACCGACGATGTAATGGCCATATTCATGGATCGCCACAATCACCGACAACGCCACAACAAACGCCACCAAAGTCCAGATCAATCCGCCAAATTGCGGCAACAAGCCCATAATATCCAAAACGCTACCCTGCTCTTTTATCTATCGCGGCTTTTGCCGCCTTACGTGCCAAATGGTCCACTTTGTGCACGTTATCAAGGGACATGGTGGCGTTAATAAGGCTATTATCAATGTCCATCTGCGTCATTGTGTCCTCGACCACGTCAGCCATACGGGTGAAATTGATCCTGCCCGCGATAAAGCCGTCGAGTGCGGTTTCCTTGGCGGCGTTGAATACCGCACCCATCATGCCGCCCGCTTGCATCACCTCACGCGCAAGGCGCAAGGCAGGCCAGCGGGCGTCATCGGGTGCCATAAAATCAAACCTGCCGATGGTAGCAAAATCCAGCCGCTCGACGGGTAAATATGCGCGATGTGGATGATGCAGCGCAAACCCGATGGCGTGGCGCATATCGGGCGGGCCGACATGCGCCATAAGACCGCCATCGCGAAACCCGACCAGAGCGTGGATCATGGATTGCGGATGCACCAGCACTTCGATCTGCGCCGGATCAACGCCAAAAAACTCTCGCGTTTCAATGACTTCCATCGCCTTGTTAAACATGGACGCGGAGTCGATCGTGATGCGCTGGCCCATATCCCAGTTGGGATGCGATGATGCCTGATCAAGCGTGGCATGGCGCAGTTTCTCCAGCGGCCAGTCGCGAAAGGCGCCGCCGCTGGCGGTGATGATAATCCGCTCGACCGCCGCAATATCCTCGCCGACAAGCGCCTGAAAGATCGCGGAGTGTTCGCTGTCCACCGGCAGGATTGTGGCCTTGTTCGCCCGCGCCGTTTCAAGCAGTAATTTCCCCGCACAAACCAGCGATTCCTTGTTGGCAAGCGCCAGCGTTGTGCCCTGTGCCAATGCCGCAAACCCCGGTGCCAGACCCGCCGCACCGACAATCGACGACATGATCCAGTCGGCAGGACGGCTTGCCGCTTCGGTCAACGCAGCCTCGCCCGCGGCGGCCTCGACCTCCGATCCGCTCAACGCGGCGCGCAAGTCTTGCAGTAATCCGGGATGCGCTGTCACGGCCACATCTGCCCGAAACTCGATCGCATCTGCCGCCAGTTGCGCGATATTGCCCGCCCCCGTCAGCGCCACCACATCATATGCGCCCCTGTCACGGCGGATCAGATCAAGCGTATTTTGCCCGATGGACCCTGTGGCCCCTAAGATACTGACGCGGCGCGGCATTGCCAGATCAGCCCAGACCGGGGGGAAAGCCGATGAACTGGCCGATGATCAGCAAGAACAGCGAGGCCCCGAGCATCCCGTCGAAACGGTCCAACAAGCCGCCGTGACCGGGGATCAGGTTCGAGCTGTCCTTGACGCCCATAGTGCGTTTCAGACCGGATTCGGCGATGTCACCCATTTGCGAGGCCATTGATATTGCGATAGAAATCCCTACCAGTTGCAGGCCCACATCCGTATTGATCGAAAACAGCGCGCCCACGACAGCGGCCCCCACCCAGCCCGCAGCGGTGCCGGACCATGTTTTTTTGGGGCTGACCTTGGGCCAGAATTTGGGGCCGCCGAAATAGCGACCCGCAAAATATCCGACCACGTCCGTCACGACCACCACCATCACCAACCACATCAGCCAGCCAAAGCCCATGTCATCGCGCACCTGCATAATTCCGTAGCCCGCCAGCAGGATCAGCACGGTGTAAGACATGTAGATTGTGCGATTATGCTCAAGATAGCCAAAGCCAATCATCGCCGGTGCCAAAAGCAGCGGCAGCGCAAAGCCCACGGGGAGGTAAATCGCTGCAAACACCGCAACGCCCGTCAGCGCCCCCAATTGCAACTGCACATAGCGCACACCGGGGCGCAGCATGCCGACCAGTTCCCAGACCATCAAACCGCAAATCAACGCGACAAGCGCATGAAACACATGCCCGCCCAGCCAGATGCCGATCAGGCCGATCACCACCATCGCAGCGGCAGACCCCATGCGCGCGGTCAGATCAGACCATTGTTCCGGTGACTTGCCCATCCGTCTCTCCGATCAGGTTTTCACAGCGCCAAAGCGGCGGTCGCGGACACCGTATGACGCGCACAGACGGCCAAATTCCTCTTTCGTGAAATCAGGCCACAAGGTGTCGATAAATTCGTATTCCGCATAGGCCGATTGCCACAGCAAAAAGTTGGAAATCCGCGCCTCGCCGCTGGTGCGGATCACAAGGTCAGGATCAGGTAAAACATAGGTGTCCAAATACTTTGGCAGCGTTTCTTCATCTACATCTGCGGGGTCAAGCCGCCCGTCTGCGACATCCTGTGCCAGCCTCTGCGTGGCGCGCGCCACTTCGTCGCGTCCACCGTAATTAAGCGCAATGGTCAGATGCACACGGGCATTCTGCGCGGTTGTGTCCTCAAGCTCGTTCATCAGTTTGATCAGTTTCGCATCCAGCCGCACGCGGTCCCCGATAAACCGCACCCGCACACCGCGTTCCTGCAAGGCGCGCGCTTCTTTGGTGATATAGCGGCGAAACAGGCTCATCAGGCCTGCCACCTCGACCTGCGTACGCTTCCAGTTCTCGGTCGAAAACGCAAAAATGGTCAGGTATTCGACGCCAAAATCAGGACAGGCCTCGACCACCTCGCGCACGCGTTTGGCCCCTGCATGGTGGCCGAACAGTCGCGGCCGGCCGCGTTGCGTCGCCCACCGCCCGTTGCCGTCCATGATGATCGCCACATGGCGCGGCCCGCCGGGGACGATCTGCGACAATGACGGGGCAACGGGATGGGCAGCGGAGTTCATATCAGCGTCTTTCAAAAATCAGGCATCTACACCCAAAACAGGTTTAGACTTGCATAATTTCGGCTTGCTTTGTCTCGAGCTGGTCATCAATCCGTGCGATGGCTTTTTTGGTGATGTCCTGCACCTCGTCTTCCCAGATCTTCTGGTCGTCCTCGGACAGCACGCCATCATTCTTGGCTTTCTTGATCTGGTCCATGCCATCGCGGCGCACGTTGCGCACGGACACCCGCGCGCTTTCGGCATATTGCCCGGCCACTTTGGTTAGCTGCGTGCGGCGTTCTTCGTTCAGCTCGGGGATCGGCAGCATGATGATCGTGCCGTTCAGCTGCGGGTTGATACCCAGACCGCTTTCACGAATGGCCTTTTCGACCTTGCCCACCAGCGCCTTGTCCCAGACATTGATCGTAACCATACGCGGCTCAGGTACGTTGACGGTGCCGACCTGATTGATCGGCGTCAATGCCCCGTAGGCATCCACCATCACAGGCTCTAGCATTGACGCAGACGCGCGACCGGTGCGCAGGGATGCAAATTCTGTGCGCAAGGACGCAAAGGCCCCCTCCATGCGCCGTTCAAGATCGTCGGTATCAAGTAGAAATTCGTCTGCCATGGGTGTATTTCCTCAGGGTATTGGCCATTTGTACGGCTTTGGCGCAAGTATGACACAACTTGGCGTCAGATTGCCAGCGGGGTTTCAAGCAGCGTAGGTGCAGTTGCGGTGCAGATTACCCCTGCACCCGCGTATAGGTGCCTTTGCCCGCCAAAATCCCCTTGAAGCCACCGGGCTCGTCCAGTGAAAACACGATGATCGGCAGGTTGTTGTCGCGTGCCAGCGCAATTGCACTTGCGTCCATCACGCCCAGCCGTTTTTGCAGCACATCGTCATAGCTCACGGTGTCATAGCGCACCGCATCGGCATGTTTCGCGGGGTCTTTGTCGTACACGCCGTCGACCTTGGTGCCTTTGAAGATCGCTTCGCAGGACATCTCGTTGGCGCGCAGGGTCGCGGCGGTATCGGTCGTGAAATACGGGTTGCCGGTGCCGGCGGCAAAGATGCAGACACGCTTTTTCTCGAGGTGACGCACGGCGCGGCGGCGGATATACGGCTCCGCCACCTCGTTCATGGTGATCGCGGAAATCACCCGCGTGTGAATGCCGAGACCTTCAAGCGAGGACTGCATCGCCAGCGCGTTCATCACGGTCGCCAGCATCCCCATGTAATCCGCCGTTGTCCGCTCCATCCCCTGGGCCGAGCCTTGCAGTCCGCGAAAGATGTTGCCGCCGCCGATGACCATGCAAATCTCGACGCCCATCTCGTGCACGCTCTGCACTTCGCGCGCAATCCGCTCGACCGTTGGCGGATGCAATCCATACCCCTGATCCCCCATCAACGCCTCGCCCGAGATTTTCAGCATGACGCGGTTGAAGGAGGACGTGTTGACAACATCGGACATGGGGTGAACCTTTCAGGGACCAGCAGCAAAAGGGCGCAAGGCGGGCATTGCGCATTTCAATCTGGCGCAAAATGTCGCAAATAGCGGCAAGGTTCAATCCATCGCTGTCTGTATCGTGGAAAAAGAAATGCCCAAACCTCCAAATTCCGCCTACGGCGCTGTGCTGCAACAGGTCTCGCCCGGGCAGCCCGTGTTGATTGCGGGGCCTACGGCCTCGGGTAAATCCGCGCTGGCGCTCGAGATTGCCGAGGCCCAGGGCGGCGTGATTGTGAACGCGGATGCATCGCAAGTATACCACTGCTGGCGGGTGATCACAGCCCGGCCATCGGTGGCAGAGGAATCCCGCGCGCTACATCTGATGTACGGTCATATCGCGGCGACGGATGCCTATTCGACGGGGCATTGGCTGCGTGAGGTCGCGGAATTGCTAAATGGCACCAGACCGATCATCGTGGGTGGCACCGGGCTGTACTTTACGGCGCTCACGCAAGGGTTGGCGGACATCCCAGCAACACCGCCTGAAATCCGCGAACGCGGCAACACCGTACCGCTTGAGGATTTGCTGGCAGGCATTGACCCCGAAACAACTGCGCGGATCGACACATTGAACCGGGCGCGGGTGCAACGCGCGTGGGAAGTCCAGCAGGCCACCGGGCGCGGATTGGCGGCATGGCAGGATGATACCGGCCCTGCCACCCTGCCCCTTGAGCGTTGTTTTCCGGTTGTGATTGATGCGGACAAAAACTGGTTGAACAACCGGATCGAAAGGCGCTTTGACCAAATGGTCGCCCAAGGCGCGTTGGACGAGGCGCGCGCGGTTTTACCCAATTATGATCCGACGCTACAGGCGCACCGCGCCATCGGTGTGCCGGAACTGATGGCACATCTGCGCGGCGATATCACGCTTGATCAGGCCAAAGCGGCCGCCGTGATTGCGACGCGGCAATTTGCCAAACGCCAACGCACCTATATGCGCAGCAAAATGGCAACATGGCACTCTGTCAGGCTGGATTGATCTCATCCATAATTGACGTATCGCAATGTTTATGCGGTAAATATGGGGAAATACCCTTGTTTCACTTTACAATATACGATGCTTTATGATGATGAACTATACCGATATCAAGATCCTGACCTTGACGCAGCTTACCGGCGGACAAGACTGGAAACTCCTGCTTGCCCATGACCGCCCGCATCATTTGCTGGTGTGGATCACCCGTGGTCAGGGCCGTGTGTTGCTGGACGGCCAGCGACGAGGCCTGGGCATGCACAATGCGCTGCTGATCCCCGCCGGTGCGCTGTTTGCGCTTGAACTGGGGCGGCAAGGTATGGGCCAGGTCGTGGTCATCCCGCAAGGCACACCGCTGCGTCTGCCGGAAATTCCGCGTCAGTTGCGGATACGCGACGGTCAGGTGCAACTGGAGCTGACGGGTCTGATCGAGGCCGCACAGCGTGAACAAAACTCCACCCGACCCTTGCGTCAGGACGCAGCCGAGGCATATGCAGCGCTGATGTCGGTCTGGTTGCGCCGCCAGATCATGCTGGATGAACATGTCCCCGACCGCCGCAATGCCGCCGCACGGCTGTCTGCGCGGTTTTGCAAGATGGTGGTGTCGCGCCATGCCAGCGGTGACACAATGGCCGATTATGCCGCCGATCTGGACGTGACGCCGACCCATCTGACGCGCGCCGTCAAATCCGCAACGGGTAAAACCGCCGCTGATCTGTTGGCCGAACGTGTGGTCTATGCCGCGCGCAGTCTGTTGGCCGAGACAAAACAACCTGCACAGAATATCGCGCGCCACTTGGGCTTTGGCTCTGCCGCCTATTTCACACGGTTTATGCAAAAGCACACGGGCCTTGCGCCAAGCAAGTTACGCAGTCCGAAACTGCCAACCGACACGGGAAAGCCGGGGCCAGCATCCTGAAAGTGTCGTTTTTGCGTATAGCTAATGTCGCAAAATAACTTCTAAACGGCGGAAGTTGGCGTTGACCTGCCTAGGAAGTTCATGCGTGATAGTGCAGGGGAACTTTATACGTTGATCATCAGGGAAATTACATGCGCGCTGATGCACTTGTCTAAGGAACATGCAGTGCCGCCGCCGACGATCAACCACACCAACGCCCTGCGCATTTGGGAAAACACCGACAAGACGCCTGAAACAACAGGCGTGATGACGAACTAGAACCGGCAGGACAAACCTGCCTAGCCACTCAACAGGGGCACTTCATGGGACTATTTATACTTCGCCGTCTGGGCGTGATGTTGCTGACGGCGCTGTGCCTGACCTTCATTGTGTTCTGGCTGACCAACCTTTATCCAAACCTCGAAAAACTCGCCAAGACCCAAGGCAATTTCCGGATGTCCGACGAGGCTGTGACCTCATATCTGACAAACCAGGGCTATTTGCAGCCGACCTATGACAAGTTTGGCGAATGGTTGGGGGTCATGCCCGGCTGGGTCACGGAAACCGAGGATGGCAAGGTGTTCGGCCGCTGTTTTATCGAAGGCACGCCCGAGGCAGATCGCCCCACCCGCTGTGGTATCCTGCAAGGGGATTGGGGGTTTTCGACACGGTTTAAAGAGGACGTCAGCGCTACTGTTGTGACGCGACTGGCGCTCACGGGTAAATTGATGTTCTGGGTACTGGTCTTGATGGTTCCATCCGCACTGCTTGTCGGCGTTCTGGCGGGGATGCGCGAAGGATCGAGATTAGACCGATCGCTATCGACATTCTCGATCGCGACAACAGCAACGCCTGAATATGTATCCGGTGTTATCTTTATCGCGCTGTTGGCATCATCACAGTTTGGCATATCGCCCTGGCTGAATGAGATGGGGATTATCGAGAGCAACACATTGTTTCTGGGCTCGGCCACCTCTGCGATGGATGACGCGAATTTCTGGAATTTCTTTTTACCGGTGCTGACGATTTCGCTGTATGGCATGGGCTATATCGCGCGAATGACACGCGCCAGCATGACCGAGGTGATGACAGCGCAATATATCAGGACGGCGCGGCTGAAGGGCGTAAAGTTCAGCGATATCGTTCTGAAACACGCACTGCGAAACGCGCTGATCGCACCCTTCACGGTGATCATGCTGCAAATTCCATGGTTGCTGAACGGGGTGGTCATTGTCGAGACGCTGTTCAATTACAAGGGCTTTGGCTGGCTACTGGTAGAGGCCGCATCCAACAACGATATTGAATTGTTGCTGGCTGTGTCGGTCGTCTCCGTCATCGTGGTTCTGGTCACACAGCTGATATCGGATATCGGCTATGTCTACCTGAATCCGCGTATTCGTATATCTTAAGGGAGCATGGACATGGAACAATTGACATGGACCGGGTCCCTAGGCGGACTTAACTTTATCTTTCTGCTGGCCATCGGCCTGCTTGCGCTGATGATCGTGGTGCAGATCATCGCCTCCTACGTTGCGGTCTCTGGCACCCGTGCCGTGCATGCAGATGGGACAATGGCAGGCGACAGCGGTGCGTCGGGCTTTATCAACATGATTGTCACTTTCGTGTTTTACGCGGTGATCGCCTTGATCCTTGTGTATGTCGTGGGCGGAATTCTGATGGGCACCAAGGCGGGGATCATCGGCGGCATGGCCCGCCAGTTTTTGCCAGTCTGGATCGCGTTGATCGTCACCTTTGCGGTGTCGATCAAGTTCAAGCGCAAGCTGGGCCTGTACGGCAAATTGTTCGACAGCACCGTGGGTATGATCGGATTTGCGATTGTCATGTTCTGGGTGTTCACTGGCATTATGGGCGGCGTGTTTGACATGCTGACCACGCACGACAGCCTGAGCCAGGTTTCGGGCATGAAAAACAAACTGCCCGGTGAGCCGCTTGCGCGTGCTGAAGACGGCGATTTCATGTGGTTCCTTTTGGGCGGAGACAACCTTGCCCGCGATGTGTTCAGCCGTCTGATCAAGGGCTCTTGGGTCGTGGTGCAGATTGCACCGCTGGCCACACTCTTTGCCTTTATGGTCGGCATCACGCTGGGCCTGCCTGCGGGATATTATGGCGGGCGTCTGGACACGATCCTGTCATTCCTGGCCAACCTGATCCTCGCCTTTCCGGTGATCTTGCTGTTCTATTTGCTGGTCACACCGGAAATTGTGCAGACGGGTATCCCCAACTATATGGCGGCGTTCCTGTTTATCTTTCCGCTGATCTTTGTCGGTATCTTGCTGAACTCGCGGTATTACACCCAACCTACCTTCCGGACGCCGCTGTTGATTGTGGTATTGGGAGTGTTGGCGTGGCTTTATCTGTCACTGATCAGTACCGATGGCGCGATTATTGATGCGGGCACTTACCGTGTTCCGGGCCTGCCGAACGCCGTCGACCTGTTCAACATCGACGCAGGTATTCTGGTGGTGTTTGTGTCGGTGGTGTTTGTGAACTCGCCCACGGTGTTTCGTATCGTGCGCGGCCTGGCGCTCGATATCAAAACCCGCGATTATGTCGCAGCCGCGCAGACGCGCGGTGAAGGGGCATGGTACATCATGCTGTGGGAAATCCTGCCTAACGCACGTGGCCCGCTGATTGTCGATTTCTGTTTGAGGATCGGCTATACGACGATCCTGCTCGGCACCCTTGGCTTCTTTGGTCTGGGGCTGGAATCCGAAAGCCCGGACTGGGGCAGCACGATCAATTCGGGCCGCCGCTTGCTGGCACTGTATCCGCATGCGGCACTTGCGCCAGCGATTGCTTTGCTTTCGTTGGTTCTGGGATTGAATTTGCTGGCAGATGGTTTGCGTGAAGAAAGTCTGCGCGATTGATTAAACGAAGCAGTTCGGAGGCTCTGCCTCCGGACCTCCGGGAATATTTAAGGCCAAAAAGAAATAAAAAAGTTCTTAATTGGCCCCCTCTAAGGGAGACATAAGATGCCTAAAACGGATTATGACGGTCCTATTCTCGAGATCGACAAGCTGTCGATTTCGTTCTTCACAAGGCTGCGCGAAATTCCGGCGGTGATGGATTTTTCGGTCTCGGTCAAACCCGGTGAGGCCGTGGGTCTGGTGGGCGAAAGCGGCTGCGGCAAATCCACTGTGGCACTGGGCGTGATGCAGGATCTGGGCAAGAACGGCCGCGTGGTTGGCGGGTCGATCAAATTCAAAGGCCGCGATCTGGGCGAGATGAGCGATGACGAGCTGCGCGGCATTCGCGGGTCCGAGATTGCAATGATCTATCAAGAACCGATGGCATCCCTGAACCCCGCGATGAAGATCGGCAAGCAGTTGGCCGAAGTGCCGATGATCCATGCAGGTATGTCCGAGAAAGAAGCATTCGCGCGCGCCTTGCAGGTGGTTACGGATGTGAAGCTGCCCGACCCCGCGCGTATCCTGAATGCTTATCCGCACCAGCTTTCCGGTGGCCAGCAGCAGCGGATCGTGATCGCGATGGCACTGATGTCGGAACCGTCGTTGTTGATACTGGACGAGCCGACAACCGCGCTTGACGTGACGGTTGAGGCGGCGGTGGTGCAACTGGTCAAGGAATTGGGCACCAAATACGGCACCTCGATGCTGTTTATTTCGCACAACCTTGGCTTGATCCTTGAAACCTGCGACCGCGTCTGTGTGATGTATTCCGGCGAAGCGGTGGAACGTGGCACCATCGAAGAGGTGTTCGACGAAATGCAGCACCCTTATACCCAGGCGCTCTTCCGCTCGATCCCGCTGCCTGGTGCCGACAAAAACGCGCGGCCCCTTGTGGCCATTCCCGGCAACTTCCCCCTGCCCCACGAGCGTCCGCCGGGCTGCAACTTTGGCCCGCGCTGTGATTATTTCGAGGCCGGACGTTGCGATCAGGGCTATATCCCGATGGAACCTGTGCCGGGCAACGACCGTCATCACACCCGCTGTGTGAAATTCAGGGAAATCGACTGGCAAGCACCGTTGCAGCTGGCCGAGGTCAAGACAAAAGGCGAGATCGGCGAGGTGGTTCTGAAAATGGACAATCTCAAGAAATACTATCAGGTGGCGGCCAACGCGATGTTCGGGGGCGGCGATACCAAGGTGGTCAAGGCCAATGAAACCCTGTCGTTCGAGGCCCGCGAATCCGAGACACTGGCGATTGTCGGTGAATCCGGCTGTGGCAAATCGACATTTGCAAAGGTGCTGATGGGGCTGGAGACCGCGACGGAGGGTCATATCTATCTGGATGGTCAGGATATCGGTGGCGTGCCGATCGAGAACCGCACCACACAAAATGTGGCTGATATCCAGATGGTGTTCCAGAACCCGTTCGATACGCTCAACCCGAGCATGTCGGTGGGTCGACAGATCGTGCGCGCGCTGGAAATCTTCAAGATCGGTAAAAACGAGAAAGAGCGTTGGCAACGGATGCTTGAATTACTTGATCTGGTGAAATTGCCACGCGAATTTGCCACGCGCATGCCGCGGCAGTTGTCAGGGGGTCAAAAGCAGCGCGTCGGTATTGCGCGCGCCTTTGCAGGCGATGCGCGGATCGTTGTGGCGGATGAACCCGTGTCGGCGCTCGATGTATCCGTACAGGCGGCCGTCACGGACTTGTTGATGGAAATCCAGCGCAAACACAAAACCACGCTGCTGTTTATCTCTCATGATCTTAGCATCGTACGCTATCTCAGCGACCGTGTGATGGTGATGTATCTGGGTCATGTGGTCGAACTCGGCACCACTGATCAGGTGTTCAGCCCGCCCTATCACCCCTATACCGAGGCGCTGCTGTCTGCGGTGCCGATTGCCGACACACGCGTCAAGAAAAAGCATATTGTGCTTGAGGGCGACATCCCGTCAGCTATGAACCCGCCACCCGGTTGCCCGTTCCAGACAAGGTGCCGCTGGAAGGCGCAAGTAGCGGGGAACCTGTGCGAGAAAGAAGTGCCGCCGATGCGCACGATGGCGGACGGACATCAGGTCAAGTGCCACCTGTCGGATGAAAAATTCGCCGAAATGGAGCCGGTGATTGAAATTCCTGTAGCGGCTGAATAATACGAAACGCACGCATGTAAGGCAGTTGCTGCACCTGTCAGTGCAATCAAGCTCACGCTTGCGGCAAGACCCAGTTTTTTCATCGTATTGAACATTTATATGCTCCTTGATCCGTTATGAGGGGCAGACGAAAAATCCGCTGCCTTACATGTATACGACACCGGATCAGACCAAAGAATTCCACCAGACGGATGCTATGCGTATGACCTAGCCACCGTCAATTTTCAGAAGCTCGGGCTCAATTACCCGCGATAACCTTTACGTAATTGCGGGTTTCCTTGAAGGGCGGGATGCCGCCGTACTTTATCACCGCCCCGGGGCCCGCGTTATAGGCCGCAAGCGCCAACCGCCATGTGCCAAATGTCTGGTACTGCGTTTTGAGATACCGCGCACCGCCTTCGAGGTTCTCGGATGGATTGGCCGGATCAACCCGCAGGCTGCGCGCCGTGGCTGGCATCAGTTGTGCCAGTCCCATCGCCCCTTTGTGCGACAGAGCACCTGCATTCCAACCGCTTTCCTGCTGGATCAGGCGCAGGAACAAATCTGCCGGAATACCGTGCCGGTTGGCGGCCTCGCGGGCAAGTGCAAGGTACACACCTTTATACTTGCCACGGTATTCAGGTGTCTGGTCGTCCCATTTGGTGGGTGTCACAACCGTGGGCGGTTGCAGACGCACCGACGCGGTATATTGTTTTGACGCACGGTTATCGAGCAGATTTTTTTGCGATTTGAACAGGTCTCGCCGGTTCTTTGATGAAAACAGGTCTGCCGATGCAGGGGCCGCAGTCGTCAGCAGTAATGCGGCAGTGGCTGCTATGGCCACAAACGTTGATCTGAACATTCGGCTTAAATCCCCTACCCCATAAGGTTGGCGTGACTATACCAAACTTGATCCTTGATGCCAGCCTTTGATTTGGCACTGTGGTTGCCGCAAAATGGTCTGAAACCTTGTGTTAACCATGCCTGATGCAAGTTATAAGCAAGCAGATGAAGGCGGGGCGATGGATTCGGCGCTTCCGTGCAAACACAATACCAAGGGGGCAACATGGCTGGCTCAGTAAACAAAGTGATCCTTATCGGCAATCTGGGGCGTGACCCGGAAGTGCGGTCTTTCCAGAACGGCGGCAAGGTGTGCAATCTGCGCATTGCAACCTCCGAGAACTGGAAAGACAAAAACACCGGCGAACGGCGCGAAAAGACAGAATGGCACACAGTTGCGATTTTCAACGAGGGTCTGGTGCGGATCGCTGAGCAATATCTGAAAAAGGGGTCGAAGGTTTATATCGAGGGCCAGTTGCAGACCCGCAAATGGCAGGACCAGTCCGGCGCCGATAAATACAGCACCGAAGTGGTGTTGCAGGGTTTTGGCGGCACATTGACCATGCTTGATGGACGCGACGGCGGCGGATCTGGCGGCGGCGGCGGTGGCGGATACGATTCCGGTCGCGATGGCGGCTATGATCAGGGTGGCGGCTATGACAGCGGGCCGTCTTCATCCGGCGGCGGCGGAAATGGCGGCGGCGGCGGATCGTCACGTGATCTGGACGATGAAATTCCGTTCTGATCTAACGACTTAGGTACGAGACTTACACTGCGCGCGTTTGGAAATCCTGAGCGCGCGCAAATGTATCAGCGTGCAGCCAACCCGTCGCGCAGCAGGTCCAGCACCACATCACGCGGCACATCGCCGGTCACAAAAGCATCGCCAATGCCGCGCGCCAAGATAAAGCGCAGCTGGCCATCCACCACCTTTTTGTCCTGTCCCATCAATCCAAGCAGCCCGTCGGCATCCGGCAATTCACCCGCAATATCGGATAGATCGGTTTTCATGCCCATCGCTTTGAGATGCGCGCGCACACGACTTGGGTCTTCCTGACTGCACAATCCCAGACGCGCGGACAATTCGAACGCCAGTGCGCAGCCGATTGCCACACCTTCACCGTGCAACAAGCGGTCGGAATATCCTGTTGCCGCCTCAAGCGCATGACAGAACGTATGGCCAAGGTTCAGCAGTGCGCGGTCGCCCTGTTCGGTCTCGTCGCGCGCGACAATATCGGCTTTCATCTGGACAGAGCGACGCACCGCCTCGACCTGCGCCGTGCGATCACCCGACGCCAACGCGGGGCCGTTCTCCTCAAGCCAGTCAAAGAACGCCGCATCGCCCAGCATCCCGTATTTCACGACCTCGCCGTAGCCTGCCAGAAAATCACGCGGGCTCAGTGTGCCCAGAACGGATGTATCGGCCAGCACCAGAGACGGCTGGTGAAACGCGCCGATCAGGTTCTTGCCGTGGCCCGTATTGATCCCGGTCTTGCCGCCGACCGAGCTGTCGACTTGCGCCAGCAATGACGTCGGTATCTGCACAAACCGCACGCCACGACGCAAAATGGCGGCGGCAAAACCCACCAGATCACCAACAACACCACCGCCAAAGGCGATCACGATATCACTGCGCTCTACCTTCTGATCCAGCAGCCAATCACAACACACCCCAAGCTGCTGCCAGCTTTTCGTCGCCTCACCTGCAGGCAGCGTCAGGGATTGCATGGTTATGCCGCCCGCCGCCAGTCCGTCGCGCAGGGCATCGAGGTGCAGGGCAGCCACATTGGCATCGGTGATGACCGTGACCTTTTTGCGCGCCAGTAACGGGGCGATATACGCGCCCGCCTCGGGCACCAGATCGGGGCCGATTACGACATCGTATTCCCGCCCCGGCAGGTTGACATGAACTGTCTCACGCATCGCGTTTCTCCAACACATCGGGTCTGGTCAAAAGCACCTCGATCACCCGTTCGGCCATCGCGTCAATGGTCAGCTTTGGCGCGCAAATCACTGAAAGATCGGCCATTTCATAGGTCGGCACCCGTGCCTTATAGAGCGCCTCAAGCGTGGCTTTGGGGTCTTTGGTGCGCAGCAATGGCCGCGTATCTTTATGACGCACCCGGTTCCACAGCGTGTTCAGATCGGCATTGAGCCACAGCGACGCACCACGCTGGGCGATATTGTCACGGTTGGCCTGCGCCAGAAATGCCCCGCCGCCGGTTGACAGAATACCGCGTTGTTCATCCAGCAGGCGTAAAATCACTTCGGTTTCGCGCTTGCGAAAAAAGCCCTCGCCGTCGCGGGCAAATATTTCCGGCACACTTGCGTTTGCTGCCGCCTCGATTTCCGCATCGCTGTCCAGAAACGGTACGGCAAGTTTTACCGCCACTGCACGGCCCACCGCAGTTTTGCCAGCCCCCATCATCCCCACCAAAGCAACCGTCTTTTTCAAGACATATCTGGGGGGCAATACGCCTGCGTCGGCTTGTGTGTGCTCAATTCCGCTCATTTGCATCTGAATGACGTGATCTTGCGCAAAAGGCCATATATAGAATAGGCAAAGCATACAAAAAACGAACGGGCATTTTCTATGGGCAAACTGATCAAGCTGCTGATTTTTCTTTTGATTTTCGGCTTTATCGGGCTTGTGGGCTATGCCTATGTCGGGCCGTTCTTCGGAGTCGATTTTTCGCCCGAACCCGTCGAGACACGCGAACCCATGACTTTGATCGCGAAATAACATGGCGCACAGGGCACTGCGCGCTTTGGGCTACGGGTTCGGGTTGTCCGCCGCATTGGCATTGGGGATACCGGCCCAGTCACAACAAGCGCCGGTTGGCGATGCACCATTGTCGGTGATTGACTGGCTGGGCACGCAGGCCCCCGATGCAACAGCACCTGTGCGAACGCGTCCGCCCCAAGCCGCTAAAAAGGATGAACCGCCCGTCACCAAAAGTGGCACAGCCCCAAGCGTGACAGTGATGCCGCTCGGCGAAGGCGGCCCGCGCGTGATCGGGCTGGTGCCGAAGGCGGTCACAGGCCTGCCCGCCGACATCTGGGCCGGAAGTGACGCGCCGCGTATCATCGCACAGATTGAAAAGCTGCACGATCCTATCCTGCCCGCTGAACAGGCATTGCTTTATACCGTCCTGTTGGCGGATGCGCAGGCCCCCAAAGGCGGTGTGGCAGCAGGTGATGCGCTGGCGCTGGCGCGGGTTGAAAAGCTGGTGACGCTGGGTGCGCTTGATCCGGCATTGTCCCTGATTGAACAGGCCGGTGTGACCACCTCGCCCGATCATTTCGATCTGTGGATGCAGATCAGTCTGCTGGGCGGCACCGAGGACCGTGCCTGTGCCACGCTGACCGCAGCACCGCATCTGACCCGAGATTACGGCACCCGGATTTTTTGTGCCGCACGGGGCGGCAAATGGGACAATGCGGCGCTGACCTTTGGCTCGGCGCAGGCACTTGGCCTGATGAGCGATGAAAAACTTGATCTGATGGACCGTTTTTTGAACCCCGAGGCGTTCGAGGGCGAAGCCCCTCTGACCGCACCGCGCATAATGGACCCGCTTAGTTTTCGGTTGTTCGAGACCATCGGCGAGCCGTTGCCCACCGGCAACCTGCCCCGCGCCTATGCGGTTGCCGACCTGCGCGATATTGCCGGATGGAAATCACAGCTTGAAGCGGCAGAGCGGCTGACCCGTGCCGGTGCCTTGCCCGACAACCGTTTGCTGGGACTATATACAGAGCGAAAAGCCGCCGCATCGGGTGGCATATGGGACAGGGTTGTCGCGCTGCAACGCTTCGAGGCAGCGCTGAACACCCGCAGCGCCGATGCGGTGGCCAAGACCTTGCCACCGGTCTGGACCGCGATGCATGATGCCGGATTGGAGGTGTCTTTTGCGACGCTGTTTTCCGATCAACTGGCCGCAATCGACCTGACCGGACGGGCGGCAGACATCGCGCTCACGATCGGTTTGCTGTCCCCCTCCTATGAAAGTGCCGCCGCACGCGCGCCGACCAAATCGCTGCTGACAGCAATAGCCGCAGGTGAAATGCCTGACGTCGCCCCCGACGAGACAAAGGATGATGCGATGCGCCTTGCGGTATTCGAGGCATTCACAACGGCCGTCCCGCGTGCCGATCTGATTGCCAATGTGCGCCAGCAACGTCTGGGCGAAAGCATCCTTGTGCTGCTTGATCTGCTGCATGACGGGGCCAGCGGCGATGCCTCTGCCCTGCGTGATGCGCTGGCAACCCTGCGCGCCTTGGGGTTGGAAGACACCGCGCGCCGCGTGGCGCTGCAAACCCTGCTGCTTGTCCGCTAACGCCATGCAAACACCAACATTCCACTGGATTTCCGGCTTTCTCGAAGCGCAGGCCGCAGAGCTTGGTGCGGCCACCAACACGCAGTTGGCATACGGTCGTGACCTCAAGGATTTCGATGCGTTTCTGGCCCATCGCAAGGGCGATTTTGCACAGGCCAAACAGGCCGATGTCGAGGCTTATCTGGTGCAATGTGATGCGCAGGGGTTGGCCAAGTCAACCCGCGCGCGGCGGTTGTCGGCGATCAAGCAGCTTTACCGCTTTGCCTTTGAAGAGGGGCTGCGCACCGATAATCCGGCAATCCAGATTGCGGGCCCGGGTCAGGACAAACGCCTGCCCAAAATCCTGTCCGAGGCCGAGGTCGACCGCCTGCTTGAGGCGGCCCGCACCCTGGGCCGCTCGCCTGCCGACAGACTGCGCAACACCTGTTTGATGGAACTGCTTTATGCCACGGGCATGCGGGTCAGCGAGTTGGTCGGTCTGCCCATCAGCGCCACACGTGGCGATCCGCGCTTGCTGTTGATCATGGGCAAAGGCGGCAAGGAACGCATGGTGCCGCTGTCACCCCCTGCACGTATCGCATTGGCCGAGTGGCTGGTCGAGCGTGACACACAGGACGATGCAACCGCCGCCAAACGTCTGCCGGTGTCGCGGTTCCTGTTTCCCTCGCGCGGGGTGTCGGGCCATCTGACGCGGCACCGGTTTTACCTTTTGATCAAGGAGTTTGCCGTGGCGGGCGGTGTGGACCCGTCCAAGGTTACGCCCCATACGCTGCGCCACGCCTTTGCCACGCATCTGCTGGCGCATGGTGCCGATCTGCGTGCGATCCAGACGATGCTGGGTCATGCCGACGTGGCAACGACCGAGATTTACACCCATGTCCTTGAGGAACGCCTGTCAGAGCTGGTGCTGGAACATCATCCGCTGGCCAAGGGTGCGGCCAAAGACGGCACCCGTAAATCCGGCGGCAAGACGTCTTCGGACGGCCAGTAACCGGTCTGCAAGCCGCGCCTGTAGCCCTCGGGCAGCCTTGCGTTTTCCATGTCGCGCACCGCACCCGCCACATCATAGTCCAACCGGTGTATCTGTACCTCGCCACCGTCAAGCACGCCGTAGCGCGTCTGTTGTCGCCCGTCATGGGGCGGCATGCCGATCACTCCGGCGTTGATCCAGCGGCCTTTGGGGGTTTTACGGATGAACGGAATGCCTGCATGGCCGGCAATAATGTGATCCACAGGACCAACGCACCGCTCCAACGCCATCCATTCATCTAGGAATACTGCATCCGGCGAACTGCCCCAGATAAAGCGGGCAACCTCTGTCACGCCGCCATGCACCACGCCGTATCGCGCACCCTGATGGGTGAACGTCACAAAGTCCGGCAGCGTGCCCATCCAAGTCTTGGCGCCCCTTGACACCTTGGCCGATGCAAAACCGTACCAGCCCGCACTCAGCAGATCACAGGCCGATCCTGCATCAAAGCCGCAGCCACACTCGGGCGCACCAGCGGCCAGTTGCACCTCGCAATTGCCGGCGATCACAGGACACCCCAGATCACGCATCCGCTGCACGCTGGCCTCGGGTGCCGCGCAATAGGCCACAACATCGCCCGTGCAGATCATATGCGACGCACCGATGCCGCGCGAAGCGGCCATGGCACAGATCGCATCCAGCGCCTGCACATTCGAATACGGCCCCCCGAACAACACGACAGGTCCATCCAGATTGCCCAGATCATCATGCTTCATAACACTTCCTCTTGTCTGAACGCTTGCTTGCACACTTGAATGACCCAGCCTCTATGCCCATAACCACATAAACTTGTTTCAGATGGATATTGTCACAAATGGACACCGGCACTGCAACGCTTGATAGCGCTTTCTGGATCAGCTCGGGCATCATTTTGTTCCTGCTGGTCCTGTCGGGGTTCTTTTCGGGGTCCGAGACCGCATTGACCGCCGCATCGCGTGGCAAATTGCGCGCGCAGGCCGATAAGGGATCGGCAGGTGCCACCCGCGCGCTCAAGATTACCGAAGACAACGAACGGCTGATCGGGTCGGTGCTGCTGGGCAATAACATCGTGAATATTCTGGCCGCATCACTGGCCACCGCGATGTTTACGCGGTTATTCGGTGAATCAGGGGTCGCTCTGGCCACCCTGGTGATGACGCTTTTGGTGTTGATCTTTGCCGAGGTGCTGCCGAAAACCTATGCCATCAGCAATGCCGAAACCGCTGCCGCGCTTGTATCACGCCCGATTTCGATTGTGGTTCTGGTGTTTTCGCCCTTCGTGACCGCAGTCCGGATCCTGGTGCGCGGTATTTTGCGCCTGTTCGGTGTCGACATTGACCCCGACAGCAACATTCTGGCGGTCCGCGAAGAGATTGCCGGTGCCCTGCATCTTGGCCATTCCGAGGGTGTGGTCGAGAAAGAGGACCGCGACCGTATTCTGGGCGCGCTTGATCTGCGCGAACGCGCGGTCGAGGAAATCATGTTGCACCGCTCCGGGATCGAGATGGTGGATGCGGCAAAAACGCCCTCCGAAATCCTCGAGCAGTGCTTGCAATCAAATCATACCCGCCTGCCCGTCTACCGTGGCGATCCGGAAAACATCATTGGCGTAATTCATGCCAAAGACCTGTTGCGCGCGATGTACAAGCTGATCGGCGGCCCACAAGGTGACGCCGCAGCGCTCAAGGATTTCGACATCGCTGCGGTGGTGATGAAGCCGTATTTCGTGCCCGAAACATCGACGCTTGATGAACAAATGCGCCAGTTCCTGCGCCGCCGCACACATTTTGCGCTGGTCGTGGATGAATACGGCACCTTGCAGGGATTGATCACGCTTGAGGATATCCTCGAAGAGATCGTGGGCGAGATCACGGATGAATTCGACCCCGACGCCGATCATCCGGTCAAGCCGTCCGAGGACGGGCATCTGATTGTCGATGGTGCCATGACGATCCGCGATATGAACCGCGCGACCGAATGGTCCTTGCCCGATGACGAGGCCAATACCGTTGCGGGTCTGGTGATCCATGAGGCACAGATGATCCCGACGCCGGGTCAGGTGTTCTCGTTCCACGGGTATCGGTTCGAGGTGCTGGCACGCGATGGCAACCGGATCACTCAGTTGAAGATCAGGCCACTTTAGAGGGCTACAGCGTGCGCCCGGTTCAAAAAGTCTATGAACGCCGTAAAACCTTATTCGACGATCAACACCTCACCATTCATGCAGCCTTCGACGGCTTTGCTATAGGCAAGGCCAACCTCTTCATTCGAGACATGGCGGTGCCCCCGAAAAAACCCGTCGTACTTCTGGCGGGAAATTTCTAGCACTTCAGGGCTGACGGCATTGATGCGCATGCCTCTAACCATGTCTACCGCAGCACCTTTTACAAAACCGTCTATTGCGCCGTTGGCAGCAGCGGCGCAGGCGCCGCCGCGGATTGGATCACGGTTAAGGACACCGCTGGTCAGGGTAAACGAACCGCCATCGTTCATATGCTCAAAGCCAAGTAAAACCAGATTCACTTGCGGCATAACCTTTCCGTTGATGCCCTTCATGAACTGATCTGTTGTCATTTCATGAACGGGGCCAAAATGACCATGTCCAACGGCACAAACCATCGCGTCGATCTTACCCACTTGTTCGTACATCGCACGGATGCTTGACAGATCTTCAATGTCAACCTGAACGTCACCGCTGGTCTTGCCAACTTGAATGATCTCATGCCTGCCAGAGAGCGCCTCAACCGCTGTATTCCCAACAGCCCCGCGCGCGCCAATGATGATAATTTTCATTACAAATTTCCTTAGCTTAATCCATGTTTATGGAGGTTATGGTTTTTTAAAAAGATCAACAATAGCGCGAGCGCATAACACCTCACCCCCGCAACTTCTCCCCCTTCGGGTCAAACGGCGGCTCTGCCAGAATTGTCGCCTTGTGCGGCATACCCAGCACCATGACATCGACAGTGTCGCCCGCCGACACACCTGTCACATATCCCAGCGCCAACGACTGCCCGACCGAATAGCCGTACGCCCCAGACGTGACGCGCCCGATCCCCTTGCCATCCTTGAAGATCGGCTCGCCACCCGTTGCATCCGCGTTTGACGCATCGGTCTGTGCAGCGTCCAGCGCGAGGATCACCAACTGTTCGCGCGGCGCTTTTGCCATGGTCTCGGCTACTGCGGCCTTGTTCAGGAAGTCCTTGTCCATCTTGCACAGACGGTCCAATCCCACCTCTTGAGGCCAATACTCGGGCGAATATTCGCGGCTCCACGATCCGTAGCCTTTCTCGATGCGCAGCGACATCAATGCGCGGCTGCCGACCGGTCCTGCGCCCACATCTTTTCCGGCTTCAATCAGGGCCTTGAACAAACGTGACTGATCTTCGGTCGCGCAGTGCAATTCCCAACCCAGATCACCGGTGAACGAGACCCGCAGCGCCAGCACCATGACGCCCGCAAGCTCGATCCACATCGACCGCATGAACGGGAAATCCGCTGTGGCCAGCGAGGTGTTGGTCAAGCGCTGTAGCATGTCGCGCGACCTTGGCCCCGCCACGTTGAAGCCGCACATCGCAACCGTCTGGCTTTCAAATGTGGTGCCCTCCGGCAACGGCACCTGCTTGAAGAACCGCTGGTGATAGCGTTCCGCCATGCCCGATCCGATGATCCAGAATTCATCCTCGGCGAGCCGCGTGACCGTGAAATCACCCGCAATGCCGCCGCGCACGCCGATCAGCGGGGTGAGGCAGGATCGCCCGACATTTTTAGGCATATAGTTGGCGAAAAGCGCGTTCAACCAATCCTCGGCCCCTGCCCCTTTGACGCAGTATTTGGCGAAATTCGAGATGTCGATGATGCCCGCCTTGTCGCGCAGCATCCTGCATTCGCGCCCTACCACATCCCACCATCCCTGACGGGTAAAGCCGTGGGTTTCGTCCTTGGCACCAACAGTATCGCCGTAATACAGCGGATGTTCCCAACCGTAGTTCAGGCCAAACACCGCGCCCCTATCGCGCTGCATCTTGTACGCGGGACGGGTGCGCACGGCGCGGCCTGCATCGCGTTCCTCGTTGGGAAAGTGGATCTTGAAGCGGTTGGCATATTGGTCGCGCACGCGCGCCTTGGTGAATGCCGCATCGGCCCAATCGCCAAAGCGCGCCATATCCCAGGCGAACATATCATAGCGCGTTTCGCCCGTGACGATCCAGTCGGCAGCGAGCAATCCCATGCCGCCTGACTGCGAAAAGCCCGGAATGATGCCGTTACAGCAGAAATAATTCGACAACTCCGGCACCGGACCGAACAACACGTTTGAATCGGGCGACCAGATCATCGGGCCGTTGATCACACGCTTGACCCCTGCCTCGCCCACTGCGGGCACACGGGCAATCGCGCGCATCATGTTGTCCTCGATGCGTTCCAGATCATCGGCAAACAACTCGTGACCAAAGCCTTGCGGCGTGCCTTCCTCGGCCCAGAACCGCATGTCTTTTTCATACGCGCCGACCAGCAGACCCTTGCCTTCCTGACGCAAGTAATATTCCCCGTCACGGTCCGCCACAGATGGCAAACGGCGGTCCAGTCCTGCAATCTCTGCAATCGTCTCGGTCACAAAATACTGGTGCTCTGTCGGTTGCAGCGGCAGCTTCAACCCTGCAAGTGCCGCAACCTCACGGCCCCACAGACCTGCTGCATTCACCACCCATTGCGTTGCGATATCACCCTTGTCCGTGCGCACGATCCACGTGCCGTCGGGTTGCTGTTCGGTGCCTGTAACAGGGCAAAAGCGGATAATCTCGGCCCCGTTTTGCCGCGCGCCCGTTGCATAGGCGTTGGTGACACCCGACGGGTCGACGTTACCGCCGTTTTCCTCGAACATGATGCAGCGGATGCCGTCGTAATCGACCAGCGGGTGCAGGGCTTCGGCTTCGGCGCGGTCGACCTCGCGAAACGGCAGGCCGTAGTATTTTGCCTTGGCCGCTTGCAGCCGCAACTGGTGTTCGCGGGCTTCGGTCTGCGCCAGATACAATGATCCGGGCTGGAACACGCCACAGGACTGGCCCGTCTCGGCCTCAAGCGCGTTATAGAGGTCCATCGTGTAGTTCTGGATGCGCGTGATATTGTTGTTGTCGTGCAACCCGTGAATGTTGGCCGCCGCGTGCCATGTCGAGCCTGACGTCAGCTCGGACCGTTCCAGCAGCACAACGTCTGTCCAGCCCATCTTGGTCAGGTGATACAGGATCGAGCAGCCGATAACACCGCCTCCGATGACAACGGCTTGGGCATGGGTGCGCATGGGCATGATCCTGAAGTTGGTTTGCGTTGGTTTGCAATCTGGACCGGTCGCGGGCATCGGGATTGCTCGTTCGCGACACGTCCCGTCGCGGGGGTGCTAATGCATCAACCTGTTGCCATCTTGTCGGACGTGCCCTTGTCGCTTTCACGTTCGTTCACAATCACATCGCGGATATCGGACCGCGCCGAGGCCAGTACCTGATCACGGTCAGCCGCATAAGGGATAGACGCAAGTGCACGGCGCAGGTGGTTTTCGGCGGCGTCCCGCGCAGCGCTGCTCAGCCCATCATCGGGATGGCGCATCAGCCCCGACAATACAGATTGCAGGCGCTGCTGCACTTCGACCACCGCTCTGCCATCACGGGCCAAGGCACCAAACCCGTCTTCGATCAGGTCTTCGGGTTCTAACGGTGGGACGTAGATGAACTTGAGCTTATTGTCGCGCTCCTTGGTATCCTCGTCGGTGTAAACCGACAAAATACGACCGATCCGGGTGATCACGTCAATCGCTGTTCCGGGATCGTTGACACCGGGCGACAGCGCCTTTGAGGCCACCTCGCCCATCACCACAAGTCCAAAACGCGGGTCTTGATCGAATGTGCGCAGATCGCTGATCTTGATGTTATCGTGCACGCATTCCTCTAAGGACTCCCAATCATGATCGTCGTCTTTGGGTGAGCCACGCCTTGTAACCATGACCAACGGTTCGTTCAAAAACACAAAGTGACCGATATTCTTGATCAGATACAGCTCGACGCCATGTGCCTCAGCGACTTCATTCAACGCCTCGGGATAGATGTGTTGGACATAGCCGCTTTCACCTGCGCGGATCGCGTCGGCATCTTTTGGTACATCCCCGGTCAGGGCATTGGCCCCCAGACAGGGATTGTCCAGACGGTCCTTGAACATCGACCGTGTCACACTCTCTATTTCGCGGGTGGTGTCGATCAGGCTGCCGAAAGTCTGTAAATGCAGCACCCATCGGATCAGGTAGACCACGATCACTGTCAGCACCAAGACCGTCATCACAAACAGGACCAGCGCGCGTTCATCCACATAAATGCCCAATTCGCGCATGATGATCGCAACCAGCGCATAGACGTAGGCCCCGATGAACACCGCAAGCGTATTTTGCGTGGTGCGGTCCTGGATGATCAGCCGGTGCACACGTGGTGTCCACTGTGTGGACGAGCTGCGGTAAACCGTCACCATGATGGTGATCGAAAACGTGGTCACGGCAAGCATCGCATTGGCGATGATCTGAAGCAGACGGTCTGCGGCTTCGCCCGTCAGGGTGGTGCCGATATCCTTGGGAATAAACGCCTCGAGCAATTGGGTCACGCCCAAAGCCACAAAAGCCAACAAGCCCATGATCACCACGCGCACCCACAGTTTGCGGGTGTACTGCCGCGCCATGCGGATCAGCGTCATCGGGATCAGGGAATCAAAATTCATAACCTCCAAGCTAGCGTTGTTTGACAGCGCACCAAGGGACAAACGACGGCTTTGCAAAATAGGACATGTTTCCGCACTAAAGGCTCAAAGATCGCTGACCTTGTTCGATGCACCAAAATCGACATATCGTGTCGGGAATCCGCATGAAGATTGGTGGCCTCTCGCGCAAGTTTCGCCCAACACATAGGAACGGAGCATCCCTTATGAAAACCACCACTCGCGCATTGATTATCGGCGGCGGCGTCGTCGGCGCATCCGTTTTGTACCACCTCACCAAACTGGGCTGGTCGGACGTGATGCTGGTGGAACGCTCTGACCTGACCTCGGGGTCGACATGGCACGCGGCGGGCGGGTTTCATACGCTGAACGGTGATACGAATATGGCAGCGTTGCAGGGCTATACCATTCGTTTGTATAAGGAGCTCGAGGAAATCACCGGCATGTCGTGTGGCTTGCACCATGTGGGCGGTGTGACGCTTGCCGATAATCAGGACCGGTTCGATATGCTATTGGCAGAGCGTGCCAAGCATCGGTTCATGGGGCTGGATACCGAGATTGTCGGACCCGAGGAAATCGCCAGGATCGCGCCCGTCACCAACCTCGATGGTATCATCGGCGGGCTTTATGATCCGCTGGATGGGCATCTTGACCCCTCTGGCACCACGCATGCCTATGCGCGCGCGGCAAAAATGGGCGGGGCTACGATCGAGACCCAGTGCATGGTGCGCGAAACCAACCAGCGCGCCGATGGCACATGGGATGTGGTGACGGACAAAGGCACTATTCACACCGAACATCTGATCAACGCCGGCGGTCTTTGGGCGCGCGAGGTCGGGGCGATGGCGGGGGTTTATTTCCCTCTGCACCCGATGGAACACCAGTATCTGGTGACAGAAGACGTGCCGCTGATTGTCGAGATGATGAAAGACGGGATCGAGCATCCGCATGTGATGGACCCTGCCGGGGAATCGTATCTGCGCCAAGAGGGCAAGGGTCTGTGCATCGGTTTCTACGAGCAAACCTGCCGCCCGTGGGCCGTGGGCGGCACCCCGTGGAGCTTTGGTCAGGATTTGCTGGCGGATGATTTCGACAAGATCGAGGACAGCATCAACTTTGCCTACAAACGCTTTCCCGATCTGGAAAAGGCGGGTGTCAAAAACGTCATCCACGGCCCGTTCACCTTTGCGCCTGACGGCAATCCGCTGGTCGGGCCTGTGCCGGGCATGCGCAACTATTGGTCGGCCTGCGGCGTCATGGCGGGCTTTAGCCAGGGTGGCGGCGTGGGCCTGATGCTGGCGCAATGGATGATCGAGGGCGAATGTGAACGCGATGTGATGGCGATGGATGTCGCACGCTTTGGCAAGTGGATTTCACCGGGTTATACGTTGCCCAAGGTGATCGAAAACTATCAAAAGCGCTTTAGCGTGTCCTATCCCAACGAAGAACTGCCAGCGGCGCGGCCCCTGCGCACCACACCGATGTACGATATTTTTAGCGGTATGGGTGCGGTTTGGGGTCAGCAATACGGGCTTGAGGTGGTCAATTATTTTGCCACCGGCGACGAGCCGACGTTCGAGACACCCTCGTTCCGCCGCTCCAATGCCTTTGACGCGACCGCGCGTGAAGTTGCCGCTGTGCGAGCTGGTGTGGGCATCAACGAGGTGCAGAACTTTGGCAAATATCGCGTGACGGGACCAAATGCACGGGCGTGGCTGGACCGGATCATGGCGGGCCGTGTGCCGCAGGTCGGGCGATTGTCGCTGACGCCGATGTTGTCGGAAAAGGGCAAGCTGATCGGTGACTTCACCATGTCGTGTCTTTCGGAGGAAGAGTTCCAGCTCACCGCATCGTACGGCGCGCAATCGTTTCACAGCCGCTGGTTCGAGCAGCACATGGATGATGGCGTGCGGGTCGAAAACATCTCGGACCAGCGCACAGGGTTCCAGATTGCGGGGCCAAAAGCGCGCGAGGTTTTGCAAGCCTGCACCTTGACCGACATTGCAGAAATGCAATTTCTCGACGTATGGAAAATGACCGTGGGCATGGTCGACTGTATCGTGCAGCGGGTCAGCTATACGGGCGATCTGGGCTATGAGATTTATTGCGATCCGATGGGCCAACGCGCGCTGTGGACAGCGCTTTGGGGTGCGGGAAAAGAACACGGTATGGTGCCGTTCGGGATGCGCGCTATGATGTCGCTGCGGCTCGATAAATTCTTCGGGTCGTGGATGTCGGAGTTTTCGCCGGATTATACCGCCGCCGAAACGGGACTGGACCGCTTTATCAGCTTCAAGAAAAACACCGCGTTTATTGGTCGTAAAACGGCAGAGGCAGAGCGTGCAACGCCGCCTGCCCGCACGCTGGTCGCTTTCGAGGTTGCGGCCACCGACGCCGATGTACAGGGCTATGAGCCGATCTGGCTGGACGGCATCGTCGTCGGGTTCTGCACCTCGGGCGGCTATGCACATCATGCACGCAAATCTATTGCGATGGGCTTTTTGCCGCGCGAACGGATACAAGATGGCCTGAAAGTCGAGATCGAGATACTGGGCAAGATGTGTCCGGCGACAGTTATTTCAGAGCCGCTTTTTGACCCCGATGGCGCACGGATGCGGGGATAATCCGGCCCCCCGTGTTTTCCATTCCGATCATCCTGCTGGCCGCTGGCGGGTCCACCCGGATGCGCGGCCGGGACAAGTTGCTGGAGGATGTGGGCGGCATTTCTTTGCTGCGGCATCAGGCACTCAAGTGCCGCGACATCACCGACAAGGCGGTGATTGTGGCGCTGCCCCCTGCGCCGCATGCACGTTATGATGCGCTGGCGGGGCTTGATGTCACGCCGCTACCGGTTGCGGATGCAGGCAAAGGGATGAACGCCAGTCTGGCGGCGGCAATCACCGCCTTACCCGACGACACAGCTTGCGTGATGGTGTTGCTCGCGGACCTGCCGGATCTGGAAAAACAAGACTTGGAAAAGGTCGCAGCAGCGGTTGATCTGAAGGGCACGGATATGATCTGGCGCGGTGCGACCATGGGCGGTGCGCCGGGGCATCCGGTTGTGTTCAGGTCTGATCTGTTCGCTGGATTAATAGCGCTTACCGGCGACAGTGGCGGGCGCGAGGTTGTCGCGGCGTACAAAGACAAAACCCTGCTGGTCCCGCTTCCAGACGACCGCGCACGCGCTGATCTGGACACCCCCGAACAATGGGCCGTCTGGCGCAAGGCGCGCCGGACGGCTGATTGATTTCACATCGGTATTGCGTCGGTTCAGTTGCGCGTTTCCAAAGTCAGCAGATGTGCCTCGTGCGCGCGCAGCAAACGGCGGGCGGCAGTATAGTTCTTGAGGCCCTGCGCCTCTTCCAATTCCGGAAACAAATCCAGAATTTCGCGGCGCTGCTCGTTCTTGATCCCTGCCATCGACAGATCACCGGGTTGAAAGCTTTCCGCCCAGCAGCCATCTGCCAGAACGACCTCGTGGCTGTCGAACATCACGTGGATATAGCTGACCCGTGGCATCTGCATAACCTCGACACCGTCAATGCCGGTCAGGTGCTTGGCCGCAACCAGAACCTCACGTTCGCCAAACATCACCTCGGCCAGTTCCGACGCGATCAGCATCCTGTGGTTCGGGCTGACCATCATGTCACGAAGCGGCGTGTTTTTACCAAGCGCACCGGCGCGGATCATGATCGGAAAATAGGCGGGCATCTTCATCAGATCGGCGGGTGACAGGTTGCGCCGCCCGACCCAGCGCACAGGCTGGGTGCCGTTGTCGCGCGTGACCACCATATCCCCCGTCTTGAGCTGTTGCACAGGCACTTCGCCACGACGGGTCGCAATGCGCGTGCCGGGGGTGAAACAGATGATGACCTCTTCGATCTCGGAATAATCTGTGCGACCGATGATGTTGCCGTTGGTGTCCAGAAATTCGATCCGGCCCGCTTCGGGGGCGCCGGGAATAAGCCGGTAGCTGGCGCGGTCGACACCGGTAAAGTCGAGACGGTCGATGTCGGTGCCATCGGGGTCTTCACCGCCAATGATTGTATGGTTGCCGCCAGCGGTGAACGTGAAGGTATCGCTGCCGAAACCGCCCTCTGCGCGGTCATTGCCGGGGCCGGACACGATTGTGTCCATGCCGTCGCCGCCAAAGCTGCGGTCGTCGCCTTCGCCGCCGACGATGCTGTCATTGCCAGCCCCGCCAACAAGGAAATCCTGGCCCTGCCCCCCCACAAGCGTATCGTCGCCAAGCCCGCCATCAAGCCGGTCATCGCCAACACCGCCATCAAGGCTGTCGTCACCGGCGCCACCGATCAGGCTGTCCTGACCCTGACCGCCAAGAAGTGTATCATCGCCCTCGCCGCCATCCAGCGTGTCATTTCCGCTGCCGCCATCAAGGCTGTCGTCGCCACCCTGACCAAAAATCAGGTCCTGACCGCCGCCGCCCAGAATGGTGTCGTTTCCCGCTTCAATCGGCGTGACAACCGCGTCATCAATAAGATCGCCGGACAGGGTAAAACCGGATTGGGTTGATCGTGTCTCGAGCGTGAATTCGATGAACTCGCGGTTTTCGAACTGCGCCGAGAACCACGCATCCTGATCGCTCGGATCGTTTTCTTCGGTGCCTGCCGCAGTCACCCGGCCACCGCTGGTTGTGACGTTCAGCGACGTGTTTGGCGCTGTGCCGAACGCCGTAAAGCTGTTGGCGTCGACGGAAACGGATTCCTGATTACCTGGTGAATTGCGGTCAAGATCGTTGAAAGTCGCCGTTGAATTAAGTGCCACGGGACGGCCCGTCGCCGGGTTGAAAAACTCGAGACGAAATCGTGCGGTGGACCCGACATATGATGCCCTTGAGCCTGTGCCGGAGTTCAGTAGTATTTCGAAACCAGTGCCCCCCGTCAGGTCAATCGGCATGTTCGGGTTCGATGACGAAACCAGCACCAACCGGCCCCAGACCGATGTGCCGTCCTCTAGGGTCGCCACATCGCGGTACACGGCACTGTTGCCCGCAACGGCGTTGTTGCCCGTGTTCGAGACCTTGCTGTCAAAGTTCAGTGTGACCGGCGATGCGTTATTACCCGGTGCAGTGCCGACGCCCGCATCCCCGTACAGCGTATCGTTGCCTTCGCCGCCGTTGATGAAATCATTGCCACCTTCGCCAGAGACCAGATCCTGGCCATTGCTCGCATTGATCTGGTCGTCCTCAGGTGTACCCTGAATCGTATCGTTATTCGACGTTCCATTGATGACGGCCATGGCAGTGGCACCTCTCAAACTGAGTTGATGATTACAAGACGCCCGTGCGCACGGACACTCATTACTATACGTTGTATATCTATTAAAGTTTTAGGGGAAAAGCCGGGCTCAAGCTGCAAGTTGGTTAATACGGCGGAAATTTGATCACAGTTACGCATGAGTGTTTCGCGTTTGGAAACAGTCGTTGCCAGATTCAGCAATAATAGCTTTTCAAAAAAGAAACGGGGCGTTTTCACACCCCGTTTTTCTGCCTATAAATTCGAAAAATCACAGACAGCTGAATATTTTAGAGCATGTGCCCCCACATGCGATTCGTTTAAAGCGGCGCGTATTTCTGCGCCGCTTTCATTGTAAGACGCTTACTCGGTCAAAAGCTGCGCTTCGTGCTTTTTCAGCGAGCGTCGGGCAGAGGCATAGCCCTTGATCCCCTCGGCCGTTGCCAGTTCCGGGAACAGCTCCAGAATTTCGTTGCGCTGCGCGTTGCCAATTCCGGCCAGTGTCATGTCACCGGGCTGGAAGCTTTCGGTCCAGGCTCCATCAGACAAAACAACCTCGTGCTGGTCGAACATGATGTGGATGTAGGTTGTGTGCGACACATCCACGATGTCGACGCCGTCAAGGCCGGTCAGGTGTTTCGCCGCGACCAACACTTCACGCTCTTCGAAATAAAGCGCAGTTTTGTCGTTGGCCACCAGAACGCGGTGGTTTGGCGATACCATCATGTCACGCTCTGGAAGATCGTTCCCAAGCGCGCCCTGACGGATCAGAACCGGCTTGAGATGTGCCGCCCGTTCCAGATCGGCACCGGACATATCGCGGGCCCCCACCCAACGAATTTCCTGAATACCGTTGTCACGGGTGATCACGCGGTCGCCCACTTGCAGCTCTTCAACCTTGCGCTCGCCCTTTGGTGTGGCGATGCGTGTGCCGGGGGTGAAACACGGGATGATGTTTTCGATTTCTTCGAACACCAGCTGGCCCGCGTCATTCCCGTCAACGTCAAAGTAGTTGACGATGCCGTCTTCGCGGTCATCCGATGTGTAGGTGATCGAGAACCGTCCACCCGCCGGGGCAGACCCGCGCAGATCGAGGGTATCCTGGTCGATGCCAGCGCTGCTGCCGTCGATCACGTCGCCTGCGTTCACACCGCTGAATGTGTCCTGATCACCGCCACCGACCATGGTGTCATTACCAGCACCACCCATAAAGCTGTCCATGCCCGCGCCGCCGGTCAGAAGGTCATCACCGTCGCCGCCGTTCAGCGTGTCGTTGCCTTGGTTGCCGTTCAGCGTGTCGTTGCCGATACCACCGGTGAGCAGATCATTGCCCTGACCACCGTCCAAAGAGTCGTCACCGTCGCCGCCGTCAAGCACGTCGTCGCCCTGACCGCCTTGTAGCGTGTCGTTGCCAGCGCCACCAAACAACGTGTCATTCTCGCCACCGCCATCAAGGACATCGTCGCCATCGCCGCCATCAAGGAAGTCGTCCTCGCGGTTGCCGCGCAGGGTGTCGTTGCCGATACCGCCCAGCAGGCTGTCATTTCCGCGACCACCGTCGAGGCTGTCGTCGCCCTGGCCACCGACCAATGTGTCATCGCCTGTGCCACCCAGCAGCGTGTCATTGTCGATTTCGCCATCAAGGAAGTCGTTGCCAGCGCCACCGATCAGCAGATCGTCGTCGTCCGCACCATAGATCACATCGTCACCGTCGCCACCATCAATCGTGTCACGGCCATTGTCGGGGCGCAGATCAGGGCCAAACGGATTGGATCCATCGTCCTCGATGTTCAGGGAATCCAGACCAAGCCGCGGGTCATTGCCGCCATAGATCGTGTCGTTGCCGCGACCACCAAGGATGCTGTCGTTGCCTTCGCCACCGACAATCCGGTCATCACCGTCACCGCCGTCAACCAGATCGTCGTCGATGCCGGCATCAATCACGTCGTTGCCGGTGCCACCAAAAATTGTATCGCGGTCGTCGCCGGTGCGGATCGTGTCGTTGCCCGCTCCACCGTCGACAAAATCGCGGTCGTCTTCGGCGCCGGGTGTGCCCTCTTCGCCGGGGAACAGACCGGGATAGCCTTTGTCGATCAGGAAACTGCCGTTGCCGGTGTCAATCACATCGTCGCCATCGCCACCAAGCACGCTATCGCTGCCTGCGCCGCCCGTGATTGTGTCGTTGCCGCCTTCGCCAAAAATGGTGTCGTCGCCGTCATCACCCGACAGGTTATCATTACCCGGAACCACAGTTCCCGCCACCAATTCGCGGTCACCGTAGATCAGGTCGTCACCGGCACCGCCACTCACAACGTCATCGCCTGCACCTGCATAGATGTCATCATCGCCCAGTCCGGCCAGAATGGTGTCGTTGCCACCCTGCGCGTCGATGATGTCGTCCTGCGGCGCTTCGCCGGGCAACAGCGCGTCGTTGTTGTCGACGCGGTCGCCTTCGGGGTCACCCAGATAGCTGGTGTCAATCAATGCGGCCTCATCGCCGTTTGTCACGATCCCGTCGCCTTCGACCGGGGTGATACCGGGGTCGTCGAACGTCACGTTGTCAATCGCGCCTGAGCCTTGAAACACGACTTCAAAACGGGCTGTGCCAGGAACGCTCAGTTGCACGGTGCGCTCACCGCCGTCGCCGGTTGGGTCGACAAACTGGCTCTGGACCAGGCTGCCGTCAGCCGCGTAGAAGTTCATGATCGTGCCGCGGCCGGAGGTTTCTTCGATATCCTTGAAGGTGATCGACTTCATCCGCACGATGTTGTCAAAATCAAACGAGATCGTACCGCCAGAGGCATTGTCATCAGGATCGGTTGAATCGCCATCCTCGGAAATGATCAGTAAACCGCCAAGCGTGTCGGAGGCCAGATCGGTATCGCCGCCCGTCGGGTTGGCGCTGTCAAAAATCATCGCCTGACCCGAGCCGCCTGTAGCGGAAATGGTGACACCCTCGTATTCGTCATCAATAATGGTGCCGGCAGCGAATGCGTTGAAATCTAAAGTTCTAATCATGGAAAAGTCTCCTTAAGCGGGGTTGCGCGCGGCGCGCAACGCGGCCGATCTGGAAATAGGGGCGAAAGTGGATGTCGTCCGAGTTTGAGAACCGGAAGCAAGCCGCAAAATCACAGCGGTCTTTTGTCGTGTGAAAACAGCGCAAATCATTCAATATTACTCCGGCCAAACTCAATCACCCCGCAGAGCAATGTTGTAAGGTCCAGACGACACACACCTGCGCACCGACAATCCGGCACCGGCCCGTTAAGGCAAATGTCTTCATGGGGCGCACCCCCTGAATTCATCCCGTGTTTACGAACGCTTGGCAGCGCAGCGTATACACGACTTGCACATATATTAATGCGCTTGAAGTGTGGCCGCCCCCGTGACCTACAATCATTGCCCCCCAGTTGGGCAAGATCATTCATATTCATTCATTACCCTACAACAAAGCCAAAAATGTCTGAAAAGTGTCAGCATTATTTCGGGCCCTGACAGATTTTTCTTGTCATGCGTGTACTGGAAGAGCGCTTGGCGATGGATTGTTTCCAAAGTCGGACCAGAAATACTGAGCAATTTCCGCGTATTCCCCTTGTAAACATGGGAACTTAGCGAAATGCCGTTGAAGTCAAACGCGAATTGGTTGTTCCCGTTTTGGAAACAATCAAAGGCCAAGCGAGGGTCTAGAAATTGCCATTATTCCCCGCACAACGCTGAATAATTTGTTTCCAAACCAGAACAATAGCCCAAAAATAATGCGATTGGTTCCCGAAAGGCCCGACGCTTGCCATATCGCGTCGAATCAACTGGTTATGCGGTAGGGATATGTCGGAAGTTCGAAATATCCCTATGGTTGAAAGACACATCCATAGGTATTTCAACTTAACGGAGACCTGAAAAATCAGGTGGTACCCGAGGCCGGACTCGAACCGGCACACCTCGCGGCGGGAGATTTTGAATCTCCTGCGTCTACCATTCCGCCACTCGGGCACGCGGCTGCATCTAACCCGCATCGCAAAGCGGAGCAAGAGTAATTTCACGCAAATGTGTCGCTGTTTCCGTACGCGCCCTTGACCCCGACAACCGGCAGTGGTCTTGCAGACCCATAGTCTTGCGGAGCCACCCCCGATGATCAGACGTCTTTATGACTGGACCCTAAACCTCGCCCAGCACCCTCATGCGCTGTGGGCTCTTGCGTTTGTGGCGTTCATCGAAAGCTCGGTGTTTCCGATCCCGCCTGACATCATCATGATCCCTATGATCATTGCCCGCCCGAACCGGGCGTGGTTGATCGCGGGGATCGCCCTTTTCGCCTCTGTTCTGGGCGGCTTGCTGGGCTATGCCATCGGGGCGCTCGCGTTCGAATCCATTGGCCAGCCGATATTGGCGGCGATGGGCAAGGCGGAAGCGATGGCAGAATATTCCGGTCGCTTCAACGAGGTGGGCTTTTGGGCCGTGCTGGTGGCTGGGGTCACGCCGTTTCCCTACAAAGTCATCACAATTATGTCGGGCTGGACGGGGATGCCGCTGGCGACCTTTATCATCACCTCTATCCTTGCACGTGGCCTGCGGTTTTTTATTGTCGCAGCCTTGCTGTGGAAATTTGGTGCGCCGATCCGCGATTTCATTGAAAAGCGGCTGGGGCTGATGTTTACTCTGGCAGTTATTTTGTTGGTCGGCGGATTTGCAGCGGTGAAATACTTATGAGCAGGGGCATGTTGATCTGGATCGCGACACTGGGGTCGGCGGCGGTTTTGCTGGGGGCTTACGGGTTCCAGCATATTGGCGGGTTGCTGCCCTGCAAGATGTGTCTGTGGCAACGCTGGCCCCATGCGGCAGCGATTGTAATCGGGCTGGTTTTGCTGGCAGGCGGGCCGCGTCTGTTGATCTGGGCAGGTGCGTTGGCCGCTGCCCTGACCAGCGGGATCGGATTTTTCCATGCCGGTGTCGAATGGAAATGGTGGCCCGGTCCGCAGTCCTGCACCGGCGGCGGGCTTGATATGGGGGCGATGGGCGGCAGTGATCTTTTGTCGATGGACGCGCCCACAGGGTTGGTGCTGTGCGACGAGATTGTCTGGCAGATGTTCGGCCTGTCGATGGCAGGATGGAACGGTATTCTGTCACTGGGTCTGGTTGTGATCTGGATCATGGCGGCGCGGCGGGCATAAATGGCGGGCATAAATCCTGTCTTTCTGTATCACCTGCCCCTAAACTGGCGCTTTGACGCTTTTGGGGGAGCTTGCCAATGACCCAGACCTTTCGTGACCTGCATCATGCCTCCGGTGCCTTTGTGATTCCCAACCCCTGGGATGTCGGCAGTGCGCGGATGCTGGCCGCGATGGGGTTTGACGCCCTTGCCACCACCAGCGCGGGGATGGCGTTTGGCATGGGTCTGCGTGAGGGTCAGGCGTCGCGGGACGCCGTGCTGCACCATTGCCGCGATATCGTCGGGGCCACCGCCCTGCCCGTGTCTGCCGATCTGGAACACGGGTTTGGCCATGATCCGGCCAGTGCGGCGCAGACGGTCATCGCGGCTGCTGGCATTGGCCTGGCGGGCTGCTCGCTTGAGGACCATACCGGCGATGCCGCCAACCCGATCTATGACGTCAATCACGCCGTTGACCGGATTGCCGCAGCAGCCGAGGCCGCGCGCGCCTTGCCGGATGATTTTGTGCTGACCGCGCGGGCCGAGGCGCTGTTGTGGGGCAGTGATGATCTGGACGCCATTATCCACCGCTTGCAAGCCTTCGAGGCGGCGGGTGCCGATGTGCTTTATGCGCCGGGTTTGCAGGAACTGGAAGCGATCCGGACCGTCTGTGCCAGTGTCGGCAAGCCCGTGAATGTGGTGATGGGCATGCCCGGTGTGACGTTTACGGTTGCCGAGCTTTCCAACGCAGGTGTGCGCCGGATCAGCGTGGGGTCCGCGCTTGCGCGTCGTGCCTATGGCGCATTTATCGAGGCGGCGCGCGAGATTATGGGGCAAGGCAGTTTCACCTATTCCGACAAGGCCATGGGGTTTGCCGAGATCGAGGCGTTGCTGCCTGATCCCAAATCCTAACCTGATTTACGGGTCTTGAGCAGCAAACTGGTCTCTGAGGCGACAACCCCGTCCAACCGCCTGATCCGGTGCAATGTCTCGTCGAAATCCTCAAGCGTTTTGGTGCCGATCTCGACGATCACGTCCCAGCGGCCATTGGTGGAATGTACCGCGCGCAATTCGGGCATGCCGTTCAACTGCCGCGTGATGCGTTCTGTGCCGCGCCCCTCGATCTCGATCATCATCAGACCGCGCACCGGATCGCGCATCACATCCGCGCGGGTCACGACGCCAAAACCTACGATCTCGCCGCGCGACTGGAGACGCGCGATGCGCGAACGCACAGTGGTGCGTGACAGGTTCAGCGTCAGGGCAAGATCAGAAAATGATGCGCGGGCATCGTGGCGCAAGGCGGCGATCAAGCGGTGATCCGTTTCGTCCATATTATCCTCCGTTTTGATCAATAGTACTTCAATACGGTCAGTTTGAATAGTTGCTGATGCCCCGATCTGGTGCGTATGACGGGGTAACACAATTATCAGGAGTGGATCATGACACAGCAAAACTGCATTTTGGTGGGCGCGCCCATGGACAGTGGCAAGCGGCGCAAGGGGTGTTTGATGGGGCCGGACGCCTACCGGACAGCCGGTCTGGCCGAGGCCATTCGCGGTCTGGGCCATAGCGTGACCGATTACGGAAATGTCGCCCCTGCCCCGTTTACGCCCAAGGATCACCCCAAGCTGGTACAGCTTGAGGAAACCATTGCCTGGACGCAAAGCCTTGCCGATACCTGCGAGGCGGTGATGAAAGACGGCATGCCGATTTTCATGGGCGGCGATCATGCATTGTCACTGGGCACCGTTCTAGGCGCGATGCGCCATGCGGAAACCGTGGACCGACCGCTGTTTGTGCTGTGGCTTGATGCGCATACGGATTTCCACACGCCAGAGACAACCGACAGCGGCAATCTGCACGGCACGCCGCTGGGATATGTCACGGGTCGCAAAGGCTTTGACGGGTTTCCTGCGGTCGATAAGCCGCTGCCACAGGAAAACATTGCCATCATCGGGCTGCGGTCCGTTGATCCGGCAGAACGGGCAGATATGCAGCAAACCGCAGTGACCCATGTAGACATGCGCGAGATTGACGAGACCGGCATCGCGCGGCCGCTCTCCGCGTTTCTTGAACGTGTCGAGGCGGCAAACGGTTTGCTGCATGTATCGCTCGACGTGGATTTTCTGGACCCGTCTGTCGCCCCCGCGGTGGGCACCACGGTTCCGGGCGGTGCGACGGTCCGCGAAGGCCATCTGGTGATGGAAATGATCAGCGACTCAGGTTTGATGACCTCACTTGATCTGGTCGAGCTGAACCCGTTTCTCGATGAACGCGGGCGCACGGCGACGTTGATGGTTGATCTGGCCGCCTCTGCGCTGGGTCGTCGCGTGTTCGACCGACCCACCCGCGCGTATTGATCTGTATTTAGGATACCCAAAATGACCAACCTGACCCCCTCCGCCAAGGCGCTTGTGCCGTTTGTTTCTGTCGATCATATGATGAAACTGATCAACCATATTGGCGTCGAGCCGATGTTGATTGGTCTGGCCGATTATATCGAGGCCGATTTCAAACGCTGGGAGTTGTTTGACAAAACCCCGCGTGTGGCCAGCTATTCGGATGTGGGGGTCATTGAGTTGATGCCGACGTCTGACGGCGATGTCTACGGTTTCAAATATGTGAACGGCCACCCCAACAACACGGCAGACGGGTTGCAGACGGTCACCGCCTTTGGGTTGCTGGCGGATGTGGCGACGGGATATCCGGTGCTTCTGACCGAGATGACGATCCTGACGGCGCTGCGCACGGCGGCAACCTCGGCTGTGGTGGCGCGGTTGCTGGCCCCCAAAGGTGCGCATGTGATGGCGATGATCGGCAATGGTGCGCAGTCCGAGTTTCAAACGCTGGCGATGAAGGCGATTGCGGGCATCGACGAGGTGCGGCTTTTTGATATCGACCCTGCCGCCACCGCCAAATGTGCGGCCAACCTTGCGGATCAGGGGATAAAGGTGGTGTCCTGCAAAACCGCCGAAGAGGCGATTTTGGGCGCGCAGATCATCACGACCTGCACGGCTGACAAACAATACGCCACGATCCTCACCGACAATATGGTCGGTGCCGGCGTCCACATTAACGCGATTGGCGGCGATTGTCCGGGCAAGACCGAACTGGCCCCTGCGATCCTGCGGCGCGCAGGCATTTTTGTGGAATATCCCGAGCAGACACGCATCGAGGGCGAGATACAGCAGTTGGAAGCAGATCATCCGGTCACGGAAATCTGGCAGGTGCTGACCGGTCAGGCGCAGGGGCGCACTGATGACAAGCAGATCACGCTGTTTGACAGTGTGGGCTTCGCGATCGAGGATTTCTCGGCGCTGCGCTATGTCCGCGACCAGATTGCCGAGACCAATCTGTTTCAGCCTTTGGACCTGTTGGCCGATCCCGAAGACCCGCGCGATTTGTTCGGCATGGTGCAGCGCGCGAAATAATCAGCGCTTGGCAGTCACGTCATATCCGTAAAGCCAGTCGAACGCACCGAGCATCCGGCCCGGTGCAAGCTTGCTTGCGACACGCAGGCCCAGATGCGCGGCCATGCGCATCGGTCCGGGATGCAGATGATAGCGGGCGGCATTTTTGTTGGCAGCGTTGATCACTCGGGTGACGCGGGGCGTGCGCGCGGATTGATAGGCGGCAAGCGCTTGGTCGCGCGGCAGGCGCGTGATGTGATCGGCCAAAACCCATGCGTCCTCAAGCGCCATATTTGCCCCTTGTGCCAGAAATGGCAGGGTCGGATGCGCCGCATCCCCCAGCATCGCAACACCGCCGCGCTGCCAAAGGGCCGCAACCGGATGGCGGTGCAGGCCCCATAGGGTCACATCCTCGACCGCGTCCAGCATCGTTTTTGCATCGCCGCCAAAGCTTGCAAATGCAGCGCGCAGATGGGCGGGATCATCGGCATGGTTCCAGCCTTCAGCCGCCCATGCGTCCCGTTCCTCGACCGCGACCAGATTGACCAGATCGCCGCCGCGCAACGGATAGCTGACCAGATGGCGACCCGGCCCCATGGTGACATGCGCTTGGGCAGGGTGATTGAGCGTGTTCGGGATCAATGCCCGCCACGCCACCTGCCCCGTGAACGTCGCCTGATCGGCACCGTTCAGGACGGGGCGTGCCACCGAATGGAACCCGTCGGCGGCGATAACCAGTTCCGCCTTGCGGGTGGTGCCATCGGACATCTGGACCACAGGCAGCACACCGGGGCGGATCGTGGCCACCTGTGCGCCAAGCTCAAAGCTGACGTTGGCGCGTTTGGCGGCACTCAAAAGCACATCGACCAGATCGGCACGGTGCATGAAATAATAGTGCTGGTCCTTGGACAGGCGCATCAGGTCCAGCCGCGCAACCGTTTTACCCGCCTTGTAATCGCGCAAGATCACTGCCTGACCGCGCACGGCACCGCGTCCGCGCAAGGGGCCTTCGAGACCAAGATCGCGCAGCACGGCCAGACCATTGGGGCTGATCTGGAGGCCTGCACCGACATCAGTGATCTGTTTGGCCTGTTCCAGAACCGTAACCGCCACACCGCGCCGCGCCAAAGCGGTGGCCACGGCCAGCCCGCCGATGCCACCGCCCACCACAAGCGCGTTTGAAATATCCATGATGGTTAATGCCCCCCGCCAATTTCCCCCGCCAATTTCCCGATGCCAAAACGCCGGAGCGTTTGCCCCGGCGTTTTGAAATTCCTGTCAGATCACATCATTCGTCGCGATGGACTTTTTCGCGGCGCTCGTGTTTTTCCTGTGCCTCAAGGCTCATCGTGGCAATCGGGCGTGCATCCAGACGCTTGAGCGAGATCGGATCGCCAGTCACGGAACAATACCCGAATTCACCGTCTTCGATCCGGCGCAGGGCCGCTTCGATCTTGCTGACCAGTTTGCGGGCACGGTCGCGGGTGCGCAATTCCAGCGCGCGGTCGGTTTCCTCGGATGCGCGGTCGGTGACATCGGGAATATTCCGCGTGCCGCCTTTCATCGCCTCGATGGTATCACGGCTGCCTGCAAGCAGTTCCAGTTTCCAGTTCAGCAGCTTGCGTCGAAAATATTCGACCTGCTTGGTGTTCATGAACGGCTCGTCGGCTGCTGGCACATAATCGTCTGCCAGAAAAACTTCCTGTTTCATTGTTGTTCCCTCGACGGATTTCAATGCTGACATCATGAGGTCTCTCCCCTTGGGATTACTCCCTTTCGCAGCGTTTAACCGAGGCATTGAAGATTGTCACTACACAATGGCCGCGAATTTTGCTTAAAGGCATCAGATTATAATGCGCACCTTGAGAGGTTGAAAAGATTATGAAATTTCAAGGCACAGATGATTATGTCGCCACCGATGATCTGAAAATCGCGGTAAACGCGGCTGTCACCCTGCAACGCCCCCTGCTGGTCAAAGGCGAGCCCGGCACCGGCAAGACCGAACTGGCGCGGCAGGTGTCCAGCGCTTTGGGGCTGCGCATGATCGAGTGGAACATCAAATCCACCACCCGCGCGCAACAGGGGCTTTATGAATATGACGCCGTATCGCGCCTGCGGGACAGCCAGCTGGGCGAAGAACGCGTGCATGATGTGAAAAACTACATCCGCAAGGGCAAGCTGTGGCAGGCGTTCGAGGCAGATGAAAAGGTCGTGCTGCTGATCGACGAGATCGACAAGGCCGATATCGAATTCCCCAACGACCTGTTGCAGGAACTCGACCAGATGGAGTTTTTTGTCTACGAGACCGGCGAGACCATCAAGGCGCAGGTACGCCCGATTGTGATCATCACCTCGAACAATGAAAAAGAGCTGCCGGACGCGTTTTTGCGGCGCTGTTTCTTTCATTATATCAAATTCCCCGAGATGGAGACGTTAAAAAAGATCGTCGAGGTGCATCATCCGGGGATCAAACAGGCGTTGCTGACCACGGCACTGACGCAGTTTTACGAGATCCGCGAGCAGCAGGGTTTGAAGAAAAAACCGTCAACGTCTGAAGTGCTGGATTGGCTCAAGCTTTTGTTGGCCGAGGATATGGATGCGGATGATCTGAAAAAAGACGGCAAGAGCGCCCTGCCCAAACTGCATGGTGCGCTGCTGAAGAACGAACAGGACGTGCATTTGTTCGAGCGTCTGGCGTTCATGGCGCGGGGGCAACGTTAGGCGAAATTTACAAGCGCCTCCCTCGGAGGGGTGCTTGTAAAGCTGCGTAAACCCGCGCTCTGAGGGCGATTGATAAATAATCTGAAAGCGTACGGCGGTGCCATCCGTTCAATTAAGGCGTGTATTCCCGCAAACCCTTGCAGGATTGAAACGCTGTGCCTTATTCTGCCCAATTTGCCTCTCTTTTGCCTTAATTGCTCCCTACAAAGGACGGGATGAGGGGCGAAAAGACCCTATTATCAACGCTCAAAAAGGGCAGGCAGGCAGTTATGATTATGCAATTCGCACACACCGTGCGCGCTTTATGCGTGGCAGCGGGATGTACTTTTTTAGTTCAAGCACCTGTTTGCAAAGGACTTTTAACGTGAAAGCGCGTATCGTATTGCCACTTGTGATGCTGCTTAACGCTTGCGTTCCATCCTCGCAATCAGGTGTCGCCACACGCGCAGATATCTCTGACAGCACCTTGCCGCCGATGAAAAGTTTTGGCCAGACCCGCACTGTTGCACCGATCCGGTCCAATAATGACCTTGCCCTCGATTTTATCGAGCTGTCATTCCAGATGGAAAGTGGCCGCGCCCTGCCCGTGCTGACGCGGTTCGAGACGCCGATCACCGTGCGTGTTACCGGCTCCCCGCCACAAACGCTTGGCTCTGATCTGAACCGCCTGATTTCGCGGCTGCGGTCCGAGGCGAAAATCGACATCAACTATTCGACAAACGCAGATGCCAACATCACGATCGAGGCTGTAAGCCGCGCCGACATCCGCAAGGTATTGCCCCAAGCCGCGTGTTTTGTGGCCCCGAATGTAAGCTCGCTTGCCGATTATAAAACTGCGCGCCGCCAGCCGCGGACCAACTGGGGTCTGATGACCAAACGCGAACATCTGGCGATCTTTTTGCCCAATGACGCCAGCCCGCAAGAAGTCCGCGATTGCCTGCACGAAGAACTGGCACAGGCGCTGGGGCCGCTTAATGACCTCTACCGCCTACCGGATTCCGTGTTCAATGACGACAATGTCCATACCGTGCTGACCGGGTTCGACATGATGATCCTGCGCGCCTATTACGATCCGGCCCTGCGGTCGGGCATGTCGCGCGGACAGGTTGCCGCCGCCCTGCCCGCCATCTTTTCGCGCATCAATCCGCGCGGCAATGCCCAACAAGGCCGTTTTGCCACCCGCACACCACCGGCGTGGAAAAAAGCGGTTCAGACCGCCCTTGGACGCTCGGTTCCCTATTCAGGCCGCCAGTCGGCCGCTGCCGAGGCCATCCGTATTTCCGCCGCAATGGGCTGGCAGGACAACCGCCGTGCTTTTGCGCATTATGCGATGGGCCGCGTGTTGCAAAACACCGATCCGGACACGGCGCAGAAACATTACCTGATCGCCGACCGCTTTTATGCCAACACCCCGGGCACCGCATTGCACCGCGCCTATGTGGCCACGCAACTTGGCGCATATGCGATCAGCAAAGGTCAGGGCGCGGAGGCCTTGCGGCTGATTGCCCCACATGAAGCCACCGCACGCGACAGTGAAAACGCGGCATTGCTGTCTACATTGCTGTTGTTGCGCTCAGAGGCGCTGGATCTGGAAAACCGCAGCGCCGAAGCCCGCACCGTCAGGCTGGACAGCATCGGCTGGGCGCGATACGGCTTTGGTCCAGACTGGGCTGTGCGGGCCAAGCTGCGCGAGATTGCATCGCTGAACCCGCTCAAAGGATAAAGCGGGCAAGGTTTCATGATTGTAATTGTTTTGGGTGCGTTGGGTCTATTTTTCGGATGGCGCACCGCCAAAAAACGCGGCGGTAACCGCAAGGATATCGCCCAGCATATGGTCGGCTTTGCAATGGCCTTTTTGATCGTCGGTATGATCCTGACGGTCATTCTGGACCGAATTTTAAGCACCTAAGCAGATGTTCCTGCCCTTCTTCGAGCAGATGCGCAGACACGGATTGCCCGTGTCGATGCGCGAGTTTCTGGCGTTTCTGGATGGCATGGCCGCAGGGTTGGCGACCTATGATGTCGAGGCGTTCTATTACCTCGCGCGCGTGTCCATGGTCAAAGACGAGCGTAACATCGACAAGTTCGACCGTGCGTTTTCGGCAGCCTTTAAAGGCTTGGAAAACATCAGCTTGGACGACGTTCTTGAAGCTGTTGATATCCCGCAGGGGTGGCTCGAAAAGATGGCTGAAAAGCATCTGACAGCAGCAGAGAAAGCCGAGATTGAAGCATTGGGCGGCTTTGACAAACTTATGGAAACGCTCAAGAAACGTCTGGAAGAACAAAAAGGCCGTCATCAGGGGGGCAACAAGTGGGTCGGCACTGCGGGCACCTCGCCGTTCGGGGCGTATGGCTATAACCCCGAGGGCGTGCGGATCGGTCAGGACGAGAGCCGACACCAGCGGGCGGTCAAAGTCTGGGACAAGCGCGAATTCAAGAATCTCGACGACAGCGTCGAGCTTGGCACGCGCAACATCAAGGTAGCGCTCAAACGTCTGCGCAAATGGGCACGCGACGGGGCGCAGGACGAGCTTGATCTGGGCGGCACCATCCGCGCCACAGCCGAGCACGGCTATCTTGATGTGAAAACCCGCCCCGAGCGTCGCAATGCGGTCAAGGTGCTGTTGTTTCTTGATGTGGGCGGCTCCATGGACCCGCATGTCAAAGTGGTCGAGGAATTGTTCAGCGCTGCGAAATCCGAATTCAAGCATCTTGAACATTTCTATTTCCACAATTGCCTGTACGAGGGTGTGTGGCGCGATAACCGCAGGCGTTGGGATGCACAGCAGCCCACCCATGAAATTCTGCGCACCTACGGGTCTGATTATAAATGCATTTTTGTCGGTGATGCGTCGATGTCGCCTTACGAGATTGCCTATGTCGGTGGGGCCAATGAACATTACAACGCCGAGGCAGGTGCCACATGGCTTGCCCGCGCCCGCGACCATTGGCACAGCCATCTCTGGATCAATCCGGTGCCGGAAAAGTACTGGCCCTACACCCAGTCGATTACGATGGTGCAAGAGGTGTTCGGCCCCGAGGTCATGGTGCCGATGACGCTTGAAGGATTAAGCCGTGGTATCAAGGCGATGACGCGCTGATCGTCCCTTGCGTTGCTGCCGCAGTCCCTTAGGTTTGATTGCATGTCCAACGCGCCTGTCACCCGGATCAATATCAACGACTTTACCGTCGATCCCTATCCGGCGCTGGCGCGGATGCGTCGCGATGCGCCGATCACCTTTGTCCCGGAACTCGGTGCGACACTGCTTACGCGGCGTTCCGACATCCACGTTCAGGAAAAACGCACCCATGTGTTTTCATCCGTACAACCCGGCGGATTGATGCAGCAGATCATGGGGCTGAACATGATGCGCAAGGACGGGGATGATCATATGGCAGAGCGGCGCGCATTGTTTCCGGCACTCAGTCCGCGCAGGGTGGCAGATCACTGGGCACCGGTTTTCGAGCGTATTGTCGAAGCGCAACTGGAAAGGCTCGCCCCGCTTGGCCGCTGCGATCTGGTGCGCGATTATGCGAGCCCCGTGTCCGGTGCAGCACTTTGCGCGATGACGGGGCTGAGAGATATGACGCCCACCGAGATGGACAGCGCCAGCCAGCAGATGATCGACGCCATCGCCAATTATGCCGCCAACCCGCAGGTCGAGGCGACAGGGCTCGCGGCATCGGCTACGGTCGATGTGTCCATTGATAAACGACTGACCGAACTACGCGGGATCCCCGACCCTTCGATCCTGTCCGTGCTTGAGCGTGCAGGCATGCCGCGTGATGCCATCGGTGCCAACATCAAGGTGATCATTGGCGGCGGCCAGAACGAGCCGCGCGATGCGATTGCGGGGATGTTGTGGGCGCTGTTGGCGCATCCGGACGCGCGTCGCCAGATCGACAACGGCGCTGCGACCTGTCTCGACGCGTTTTCCGAATACACCCGCCTTGTGGCCCCGATCCAGATGGCACCGCGTATGGTGGCGCAGCGCGACACTCTGCGCGATGTGACCTTCGAGGTCGGGGACCGGGTGTTCCTGATGTTCGGGTCAGCGTGCCGCGACGAGGACCACTTTGACAGCCCCGATACCTTCGATCTGACCCGCAATACCTCTGCCGCGATCCCCTTTGGGGCTGGTCCGCATTTCTGTGCCGGGGCCGCCGCCGCCCGCAGCCTTGTGGCGGGCTATGCCGTCCCGATGATGCTCGAACGCTTCCCGAACCTGCACCTGACCGGCCCCGCACCCTTCCACGGCTGGGCCTTTCGCGGCCCAGCATCGGTGCCTGTGGCATGGTGACCCTTTGCGTTCATTGTTCTTCAAATACACACAAACTCCGCTTGCCCCGCGCGCTAACGCCCCCATATTAGGTGTATGATACGCGTGATCCCCATTTTGCTTGCCGTGCTTTACGGGCTTGCCATGTACCGTTTTTCGGCGTGGCGCACGGCCAAGGAGCTGGATGCGAAATCAACCGAGCTGATGGACCCTGCCCTTAAAAGCATGAGCGACAGGTTGGCCAAGGCGCTCGATCTGCCGCGTATCAAAGTCAACATCTACGAAATAGAGCCGGTGAACGGCCTTGCTGCTCCCGATGGCCGGATTTTTATCACCCGTGGATTTTACAATAAATTCAAAGCGGGCGAGGTCAGTGCCGAAGAACTTGCCAGCGTGATCGCGCACGAGCTTGGACATGTCGCCTTGGGCCATTCACGCCGCCGGATGATTGATTTTTCCGGACAAAATGCCATTCGCACCGTGTTGATGATGGTGATCGGGCGGTTCATCCCGTTTATCGGCCCGTGGATCGCCAATATGCTGGTGACACTGCTGGCCGCGCGGCTGTCGCGGGGCGATGAATACGAGGCGGACGCCTATGCCGCTGCCTTGCTGACCAAGGCGGGCATCGGGGTGGCGCCGCAAATATCGCTGTTTCAAAAGCTGGAGGCCTTGACCCAGTCCAATCATGGTGCAGCACCCGCGTGGCTGCTCTCGCACCCGAAGACCGACGAGCGTGTGGCCGCCCTGACCCGATTACAGAAACGCTGGAATACCTAGGACGAAAGCGCCTTGCCCAGTCGCGGCAGGCGGGCTTTCTTCATCAACGAGCGTATGTTCCAATCCTCGCCCGACAGACGCTGCGCCTCGGCCAGCACTTTGGCTCCGACATCTGCCACCATTTCCGGCTGTGCCTGCCAGTGTCCCAGCAAGAACGCATCAGGGTCTGCCCGCGATATACCTTCCTCGGCCAGAATGCCACGGGGGAAATCCTTGGCGTTGTTGGTAATGATCAGATCAGCATGGCCCGCAATTGCGGCGGCAAGCACATGGATGTCGTTGTCATCTGGCAACCACAGCCGCGCCTCAAGGCCCGGTGCAGGTTTGACAGAGGCGTTCGGGAAATGCGCGTTCACCATGGCAACCTCGCCGCGCGCCAAAGCCTCGCCCTGCGGTCCTAGCTTGCGCGCGGCCAAGGCCCATTCTTCGACGATACGCGCCGACCAGCGTGGCGAGTACGCGCCAGTTTCGGCGACGCCTAACAACATCTCCCGCATGACAGTCGGGAACAACACGCAGGCATCAAGCAGCACGCGCATGTTATTTAGAGGCGGAAGAACAGCGACTTGAGATAGCCGCTCTCGACCAGTTGCGGCAGTTGCGGATGATCAGGTCCGGCAAATCCGGTGTGCAGCAAGGTGGCGCGCCGGCCTGCCCGGCCAATGCCGCGTACCGATACGGTGCGGAACTGGTTCAGATCGGCCGCATGCGAACACGAGCACAGACCAAGGATACCATTTTCCGCAACCAGCGGTGCGGCCAGTCGTGCGATGCGTTCATAGGCACGCAGGCCCGCTTCCATGGCTTGACGGTTGGGTGCAAAGGCGGGTGGATCACAGATCACCAGATCAAATTCTGCGCCCTCGGCCCGCAAGGCAGTTAACGCATCAAAGGCGTCGCCCTGACGGGTGGCGAACTTGTCGGTCATCCCCATCGCGTCTGCGCCGCGCGTGGCAAGCTCGAGCGCAGGGGCAGAGCCGTCAACGGCCAAGGCAGATGAAGCACCCGCAGCCAGAGCGGCGAGAGAAAAGCCGCCCACATGCGCAAACACATCCAGCACCCGCGCCCCGCGTGAAACGCTGGCGGCAAAGGCATGGTTCGGGCGTTGGTCGTAGAACAATCCGGTTTTCTGCCCGCCCACAAGATCGGCCATATAGGTAGCCCCGTTCATCGGCACAGGGATCGGCGCATCTGGCGCACTGCCTGCCAGAACAGCGGATACATCATCAAGGCCCTCAAGCGTCCGTGTCCGGCCAGCGGCGTTTTTCAGCACATGGCGTACGCCTGTCACTGCGATCAAGGCGGCGGTCAGTGTCTCGATCAACACATCGGCCCAAGCGGCATTGGCTTGAACCACGCAGGTGTCGCCAAAGCGGTCAATGATCACACCGGGCAAACCGTCAGCCTCGGCATGGACCAGACGGTAGTAAGGGTCATTGTACATCAATGCGCGCAGCGCCAGCGCGCGGGTCAGATGCGCCTCGAACCACGCCTGATCAATCACCGCATCCGCGTTCTGATCGAGCATGCGGGCGATGATCTTGGAATTGGAGTTCACCGTCACAACGCCCATCACCTGGCGGTCGCTGTCTTCGAGCAGAGCGATGGTGCCGGGGCTCAGCGCCTTGGTGCGACGGTCGGTGACCAGTTCGTTTGCATAGACCCAAGGAAAGCCGTGCCGGATGGCGCGCGCATTTGCTTTGGGCAGCAAACGGACCACTGGCATGTCATTGGGGGCGGAGGCGGATGGGGTGAGGGGCGCTGTCATAGCGCCCCCTGTAATCGGTTCGGATGCTTTGCGAAAGCACCTATTTTCAAGCGGCGGTCAAAGCCTTAGCTACGCGGTGCATCCCCGACAGTGGGCTTTTGCAATTCCTGACGGATCACCTGTGCCAGATATCCGGTCACACGGACCTTTTGTGTCTGACCACGGCGTTCGGCCTCGATCGCCTGGTTGCCACCAAATGCGGGCAAATTCGCCTCGATATCGCGCGCCGGTGCCAAGGCAAGACCTGTGGTCGAACTGCGCACTGTCAGACGGAATGTCATGTTATGGACACCGCCCACGGAATAGCGGGTTTTCTCGGATACGGAATGAAAGCGCAGGATTTCGACATCAAGCGTCACGTCCGCCTCGCCTTTCATGTCCGCTGTGCCTTGGGCAAAGGCCGTCTCGTAAATCGACTGGATCTGCTGGTAGCGGTCGCCAATAGGATCGCCACGCCAAACGATGTCGCCACGCGGATAATAGCTGTTGGCCTCGGACACCTTAAGCGAGCGCGGCACATTCACATTGATGGCCGTGACACGCATCGACTGTGGCAACTGGTATTGCGCGAACGGCATTGAGGTGATCGGGCCTGTCACCTCAAAGGGTGCGTTCCGGCTGGCGATATCGGGGGTATTGCTGCAAGCAGATACCAATACGCCAAGGCCAAGTGCGGTAAGCAATTTCAGTGTGTTCAGCGTTTTCATTTCAGTCCCTCATTCCGCGCCGTAAACGGTGTGCCCGTTCAACCCGCTAGATGTTTCGTTGCATCCTGATTGGACGCAGAATAAGGCAGGTTTGAGACAAAATAAGTGTATTGACGGGGCCATTTCGCGTTTTGAGTTTGGCGCGAGGTTTGATTTAGAGCGTGTTGCGATCTATCCGATTCAGGATTCCCACGGGACTTGATCTGTGATTCCCTGTTTGCGTAGCAGATATGGGGGTATGATATGGGCAGGCCACATCCTATGGCTCTTCGCGAGCGCGCGGTCGCTTTTGTGGAGGAAGGGCATTCCCACCGTGCGGCGGCGGCGCGGTTCAGGGTTTCGGTGAAGTTCGTCAACGACATGGTGATCCTGAAGCGTGAAACAGGTGGTCTGGAGCCGCGCGCGCAGGGCAATGGCGGCGGTCATGGCAAGCTGGCCAGCCTTCGGGGCTGGATCGAAGCGCGGATGGTAGCAAAGCCGGACCTGACACTGGATGATCTGGTGTTGGAACTGGCGGATCGTCACAATCTCACGATCCACCGCGTCTCGGTCTGGCGCGTCCTGCGCAGCTTCGGCCTGACACACAAAAAAAGACCTCCAGGCCGCCGAACAGAAGCGGCCTGATGTCCGGCAGGCGCGCCATATCTGGATCACCCGGCGTCAGCCTTTCATGCGCAACCTATTGTCGAGATTGGGCTTCATCGACGAGACCTCGCTGAAGACGAATATGACCAAGACCACCGGTTGGTCACCAAAAGGCAACCGCCTAATCGACCATGCGCCCTTCGGCCACTGGAAAACCCAGACATTCATCGCCGCCCTGCGCCATGACCGGCTGGATGCGCCATGGGTCATCGATGGGGCAATGAACGGCGAGATGTTCGATCTCTACGCCGAGACCCAGTTGGCGCCAACCTTGCAGAGCGGCGACGTGATCATCCTGGATAACCTGTCATCGCACAAAAGCCCGACCGCAGCGGCGGCCCTGAAGGCTGTCGGCGCGTGGTTTCTGTTCCTTCCGCCCTATAGCCCGGATCTGAACCCGATCGAGACGGCTTTCGCAAAGCTCAAGGCCCTGATCCGACGAGCCGCCGCCCGCACATACGATGCGCTCTGGCAGGCCGTCGGCCATGTCTGCAACCTCTTCACAGAGGAAGAATGCTACAACTTCTTCAAGGCTGCGGGGTATGAATACAATTGAACGCAACACGCTCTAGCCCAGCCAGGCGAGGGTCACAGTGGCCAAAACAAGATAGCGGCCTGCTTTCGCGACGGTCACCAAAATCACGAATGACCACAGCGGTTCGCGCAAGATGCCCGCCACGACGGTGATCGGATCGCCGACGACCGGCAACCAGCTGGCCAGCAGCGACCAGCGGCCATAGCGGCTGTACCAGCGCGTCGCCCGCGCCAGCTGCACGTCCGTGGCCGGAAACCATCGCCTGTCCTTATATCGCAATGCAAAGCCGCCGATCGCCCAGTTGATCAAAGCGCCCAGCACATTCCCCGCAGTGGCAACCAGCAGCAATGCGGTCACGGGCCGCGAGCCTTCGACCAGAAGGGCCACCAGCACGGCCTCCGACTGCATCGGCAGCAAGGTTGCAGCGATCAGCGCAGAGGCAAACAGGGCAAGATAGGCAATCATCGGGCTGTGGTGCGGTGTGGCGCGCGCCGTGTAAAGGGAGATGTTATGGCCGCAGTGCTTTAATTGCGCACCCGGCTGCGCCATCCGCCACGGCGGCGCGGTGCGGCCATGGCACCAAGGCCCTCGTTCAGCACCTCGGTCATCGGGTGGTCGGGGTTATCTGTCCCGTATTGTACCAACAGCCGTTTGATGGTTTTGCCGGTATCGTTTTCAAGCGGCAGGCTGAGCGCCCAATCCAGAAATATCGTGCGACATTCGGATTTCAGGATGCCGTCGATCTGGTAGGATTCGTAGATCAACCCTTTGGGGTCGTCTGCATCGCCTTTGATCATGCCGTGTTCCCGGTATTGGTGTCGGTTTGTGTCGATGGTCCCGCATAGGGGGCCAAAGCCGTCGCTATGATCCGTCCCGCCTGTGTATAGGTCTGGTTCATCTGCGCCTCCAAATCCGCAATCGTGTCGCGACCGAGTGATCGGCACAGGAATGATGCACCCGCCTGCCCCAGTGTCTCGGTGTCGATCGGGGCGGACGACAGCAACCGCGTGACACATTGAAGCGCCCAGCACTTTTCATACGCATCGGACAACACGTCCTTGAGCGGGGGGGTGATCACGCCTGCGGCCTGCACCGCCGCCAGCCCCGCCGGAATGTCGCGCGCCGCCTGCCCCGCGATCAAGGCACCGGCCTGTGCCAGCAGTTCGATATCCTGCAAGCGGCCCGGACCGATCTTGGCATCCCAAACGCCATGCGGGGTTTTTGCGGCGGCAATCCGGTCGCGCATCTCGGCCACGTCATGCAGGATCTTTTGCATGTCCTGACCGGCTGCCAAAACCGTCTGGCGCATCTTTTCCACATCATCTGCAAGCGCTGTTGGCCCCGCCACCACCTGACCGCGCGTCAGGGCCAGATGTTCCCAGACCCATGCCTCGTTCTTCTGGTAATTCTCGAAACTTGCCAGACTGGTTGCCACGGGCCCCTTGTTGCCGGACGGGCGCAGCCGCATATCGACTTCATAGAGCTTGCCCTGCGACATCGGCGCAGTCATCGCGGTGATCATTGCCTGTGTCAGACGCGCGTAATACTGCCGTGATGCCAGCGGGCGTTTGCCAGCAGAGGTGTCAACACCGTCCGCATCATAGATCACCAGCATATCCAGATCGGAGGTCGCGGTCAGCAACCCTGCCCCCAGCGACCCCATCCCAAGGATCACCGCACCGCGCCCGGGCGGCGGGCCATACCGTCTGGCAAACTGGTCGATCACCACAGGCCACAATACCGTCAGCACCGCACGCGCCAGATCGGCATATTGCACACCGGCGGTATCGGCACCGATCAAACCGCGCAGCAGATGTACGCCGATACGGAAATGCCATTCACGTGCCCAACGCCGGGTTTTATCAAGACGCGCCTCGTAATCAGCCTCGACCGATAATTCGTCGTTCAGGGATGCGACCAGAGCCGTCTGCCCCGGCCAGTCGCTGAAGAAATCGCCGCCGATCACCGCGTCGAACACCCCTGCATTGCGCGACAGATGGCGGGCAAGTTTTGGCGAGGTGGTGACGATATCAATCAACAGGTCGCCAAGTTGCGGGTTGGCCTTGAGCAGCGAAAACAATTGCACCCCCGCAGGCAGGCCTGCAAGGAATCCGTCAAACGCCTGCAAAGCCTCGTCGGGTTTGGCGGATGTGGCAAGGCGTGCCAGCAAGCCGGGTTTGAGGCGCTCGAATATCTCGGCCCCGCGATCCGTGCGCAAGGCCGGATAGCTGTGCCAGCGGGCGAGCACCTGTTCATCAAATGCGTGGGTCGCGATATCGGGTTTGGCAACGGGCGCGCGCGACGCGGCAAAGAAACCCTCGGTCAACTCATGCACTTCACTCAGGCGGCTGTGGATCTCGTCCTTGAGCGCGCCTGTGTCGCTGTCCATCATACAGGCCAGACGGTCAAAACCTGCATCGGTTTTTGGCAACGTATGGGTTTGGGCGTCCTGCACCATCTGCAAACGGTGCTCGACCGTGCGGTGCGCGCGGTAGTGGTCGGTCAGGGTTTGCGCCACATCCTCGGGCACCCAGCCTTTGTCGGTCAGCACCTTGAGACCCTCGCAGGTGCCACGCACCCGCAAATCGGGGTCACGGCCGCCTGCAATCAACTGCCGCGTCTGGGTGAAAAACTCGATCTCGCGGATACCGCCGCGCCCGAGTTTCATGTTGTGATCCGGCAGTGTGATCGGCCCGCCCAGCCCTTTATGTTCGCGGATCGCAAGGCGCATGTCGTGGGCATCCTGGATGGCGGCAAAATCCAGATGCCTGCGCCAGACAAAAGGACGCAGGGTTTGCAGGAATTTTTCACCCGCCTTGATGTCCCCCGCACAGGGCCGCGCCTTGATATAGGCGGCGCGTTCCCATGTGCGGCCAAGAGATTCGTAATACCGCTCTGCCGCTTCCATCGCCATGCAAATGGGCGTGACGGCGGGATCGGGCCGCAACCGCAGGTCGGTGCGAAACACATAACCCTCGCCTGTAAGATCGCTCAGCGTCCCGCTCATACTGCGCGTGGCGCGGACGAATGCGGTGCGGGCATCGTGGAAGTCATCGGGCGCAAAGCGGGTTTCGTCAAACAGGCAGATCAGGTCGATGTCGGAGGAATAGTTCAACTCGTGCGCGCCCATCTTGCCCATGGCCAGTACCGTCATGCCCGCGCAATCATCCAGATTGTCCCTTGTCATGCCGGGAAGTTTGCCGCGTTTGATCTGCGCGGCCAGCCCCGCGCGCAGGGCCGCACCACATGCGGCATCCGCGTATTCCGTGAGCGCGCCAGTCACCTGCTCAAGCGACCAAGCGCCGCCAAGGTCGGCCATCGCCGCCATCAGCGCAACACGGCGTTTGCCCCTGCGCAAGGTGTTGGCAAGGTCGGAGGTTTCATAATCTGCTGCCCCCGCAATCGTGCGGGCCACGGCATCTTGGGGATTATCCACCGCTTTTAAGAACCAATCCGCTTCTTTGGCGAGCAGACCCAGCAGATACGGCGCACAAGACGCCGCCGCCACCGCAAGCGCGCGTATTTCAGGTGCCGCATCCGGCAGATGAAGTGCTGCATCGGTTGCGCGATCCTGGTTATAGATGCGCGGGGTTCGGGTGATTTGGGCGGCAAGCGAACGTGTATTCATGGCTCCAACCTTGCGCCAAGGCATTTAAATGAGCAAGTTGTATAAGATATTCCACCTTCAAATTACTGTTTTTACTGCATAATAAAAGTTAATGTAAAAAACATTCACATTACCACTTGCAAGAATCTCCGTGAATACCAATCTTGGTCATGTGAAAGACATTCACATTCACTGTTTCAAGGGCCATCAGGCCCGCCCCTCTTGACCCGAAAGGCACAAAACACATGTCTACCCTTACCTCGGACCGTAGTTTTTCCGCCCGTCCCAGCTGGTTTTCCCGCGCCGAAGGGTGGCTGGATGACCGTGGCAAAGCCGCTTGGATCGTCGCAATGATTGCCGGCTTTGTCTTTTTCTGGCCGGTCGGCCTCGCCCTTCTCGCCTATATGATATGGAGCAAACGTATGTTTTCTGGTAAATCCTGCGCACCCCGCAACCGCAGCTTTTCAATGCCGACCCGCAGCACAGGCAACGCCGCCTTTGACGCCTACAAGGCCGATACCCTGCGCCGGTTGGAAGAAGAGCAGACCAACTTCGAGAGCTTCCTTGAACGCCTGCGTGACGCCAAGGACAAGGCAGAGTTTGACCAGTTCATGAACGAACGTGCCAAGCGCAGCGATGACACTGCCGAGGCGTAACGCGCCCCGCCTGACCCGCCCTCTGGTATCATGCCAGAGGGTAAACCCATGCCAAAGCCACGCCCGGAGAAAGCCAAGATGACCCAGACCCCTGATCCCGATATGCAGCCCGAATTCTATGATGGTATCCCCGTCAAACGCCTGCTGGCATGGGTGGTGGATATGATTGTAATCATCGCGCTATGTGTGCTGATCCTGCCGTTTACGGCATTCACAGGCCTGTTCTTTTTCCCCTTTCTGGTGTTGGTTGTCGGGTTCATCTACCGCGTGATGACCTTGGCGTCGGGATCGGCCACATGGGGCATGCGCCTGATGGGAATGGAACTGCGCACCCTGCGCGATGCCCCGTTTGATTTTGGCACAGCCTTGGTCCATACGCTGGGATATTCGTTTTCTTGGGCGATGGCCCCCCTGCAACTGATCTCGGTGATAATGATGTGCCTGACCGACCGCAGACAGGGGCTTTCGGATGTGGTGATGGGAACGGTGGCGGTCAACAAGCGGCGCACTTCCTGACCAAATGGCAAAACGGGACTTGGCGTGTCCCTGGACCGTTGCTATCATCACCGAACACAGCAACGGAATCCCATGCGCCACAGTCTTCCTCTTACGCCGCAGTTTTATGTGACTGCCCCGCAGCCGTGCCCCTATCTTGAGGGCCGGATGGAGCGAAAGCTGTTCACCGCTCTGCAGGGTGAAAACGCCACAGAGTTGAACAACAGCCTGTCTGCGCAAGGGTTTCGCCGCTCGCAGAATGTGCTTTACCGTCCGTCTTGTGCCGACTGTGCATCCTGCCTGTCGGCTCGTATCGATGTGGCTGCGTTCAAACCCAGCAAAAGCCAGAAGCGTATTATAAAACGCTCGTCATCGCTGATCCGGCGCGCGACATCGCCCTGGGCTACCGAGGATCAATATGCGCTGTTTCGCGCATACCTCGACAGCCGTCATGCGGATGGCGGTATGGCGGATATGGATGTGTTCGAATTTGCCGCCATGGTCGAGGAAACCCCGATCCGCAGCCGTGTGATTGAATATTGCGACCCGGACACCCGCGAATTGATTGGCGTGTGTCTGACAGATGTTTTGGGCGACGGCGTCAGCATGGTCTATTCGTTCTACACGCCGGACCGCCCGCGCGACGGTTTGGGCAATTACATTATTCTGGACCATATCGAAATCGCCCGTGCCGCGGGCCTGCCCTATGTCTATCTGGGCTATTGGGTGCCGGGCAGCCAGAAAATGGGGTATAAAGCCAAGTTTTCAGGACTTGAGATTTACATGGGCGGTGCGTGGCAAAAGCTGCGCGATCCCGATAATTTTGAGCCTGATCGCCATCCGCTCAGCAATGATCCGATTGCCGAACAGGTGGCGAATATTGCCCTGCCCGATCTGGCACATCGCAGACGGTAGAGACTGCCGCCTAAATGTCGCGCCACTGCGGCAGGCGTAATTTGCGCGCTTTTAATTTGTGAAACCCTGCGCATACCATGCTGAACAGGAACGCGCCGCTGAAAAACACCAACGGCCCCGCGTCGATCATCCCGCGCACCGGGCGCGGCATGGTCCCCGTCACCGCCACAACGCCAAGAATAAACACCGCCATGACCAATGCGAGGGACATAAAAAAGGCTACCAGTCCGCCCAATGATCTGTAATGCAGCGGCTTGAGGATGACGCCGAAACTGGCGCAACGCGCGAACAACGGTGCATAGGCATAAATCCCTGTGACCCCGCCCCGTTCAAGATGCGCCAATGCGATGGCCAGCTTTTCCTTGCGGTTGCGTGATTTAGGTAGGTCGTGTGCAGCACGCTGCGCGTTGAACAGGGCTTGTGCATTGGCCTCGAGCGCGGCCAGTCGGCTTTGAAATCTTGCGTCGGCCATGTCCCTGTTCCCTTTCTGGCCCCATACCGTTGCGCAGTATTCGGGCGGAACTATGTCTCTACCGGATCAGGATTGCGGAAACGTAAAAAGACCGCACGCTTTTGCCAGCGCACGGTCTTTTTAGCGCAATTAATAGATCAAATCTTAAGGGATCAGGTCCGGTACAATGGTCACAATCGCAGGGAACAGCCAGAGGATGGCAAGACCCGCGACCTGTATCAGCACAAACGGAATGATACCGCGGTAGATATGGGCGGTCGTGACACTTGGTGGGGCAACCCCCCTGAGATAGAACAGCGCAAAACCGAATGGCGGCGTCAGGAACGAGGTTTGCAGGTTGACCGCGATCATGATCGTCACCCATTTCGGATCGAACGTACCGCCATAAATGACCGGGCCGACGATCGGGACAACGATGTAAATGATCTCGAGGAAGTCGAGCACAAAGCCCAGCACGAACAGCACGACCATGACGATCAGGAACACTTTGACTTCGTTATCGAACGACTTGAGGAACTGCTGGATGTAATGCTCGCCGCCGAAACTGATCACCACAAGGTTCAGCAGTTGCGAGCCGATCAGAATGGTGAACACCATCGAGGTGACTTTGGCCGTTTCGCGCACCACCGGAGAGAGCACACCAGAAGTGTACAAAATCCAGCACGAGAACAGCAAACCGAAGATCGCATAAAGATACGCACCATAAGCCACAAAGAACGCAATCCAGTTCTCGAATGTCACGCCGTCCTGATTGATGCGCAGATCAAAATTCACGCCGACCAGAATACAGACGATGATCGCCAGCGTGGACCAGATGATCACTTTTGGCGAACGGTCCTGATCTTTCAGCTTGCGGTACGCCGCCAGCATCAACGCCCCGCCTGCCCCCAAGGCTGCCGCCGGTGTCGGATTGGTGATCCCGCCAAGGATCGAGCCAAGCACCGCGATGATCAACACCAGTGGTGGAAACACCACGCGGATCAGCTCGTTCTTAACGCAAAGCTTGGTCGCATAGACCACGCCGTACATAACCGTCACAAACGGGATCGCCATCAGTACCACCATCGTGCCCGATGAGGTCGTGGGCGAGACCAGCAGGATGTCGACCAGCAGTGTCAGCACAACGCCGATGCCCCCGATGATCAACGGCCGCGTGTCCGATGAAGGTGACACACCCCGCGCCGTGGTCATGAACAGTGACAGCAGGATCAGGATGATCGCCACGCCGGTGCCAATTGGCGCTGCGTCCGAAATCTTGAGCGCCTGCTTCTCGGCCAAGGCGTCCTCGGTCAGCTTTTCGCTTTGCACAATGCCACCGGCGTCGTCGATCACAGATTGTTCGGCCAATGCCTGATCCCATGCGATCTGACCGTGCAGGTCAATCATGGACGCCTGACATTCGGGACCAACATTGGTGCGCAGGCTGGCTGAATCGCCGATATCGGAATAGCTTGAAACTGTGGTGGACTGGCTTCCTACCATGCCCAGATTGCCGAGAACTATTGTGCCCACAATCAACAAAGCCGGAGCGCCAAGGAACCATGTAAATGCTTCGCTGCGCGTGACAGGCTCGCTGTTGGTGGACCCCATCACAACAGCCGGTGCCTTTTCGGGGTTCAACAGGGCGTAGCCAAAGGCATAAAGCCCATAGAGCAACGCAAGCAGGATACCCGGCAACAGCGCCGCCTGAAACAATGTGCCCACAGACAGCACCGCAGGTTCACCCAGCAGGGTCAACGCATCGGTACAGCCCGCCAAAGTCGCGCGTTTTTCCTGTGCGGTCGAATAGAGATCGCCTGCAAGTGTGCCGAGCAGAACGATAACAATAGAGGGCGGGATGATCTGGCCCAGCGTCCCCGAGGCCGCGATGACCCCCGTCGATAGTTCTGGCGAATAGCCGTTGCGCAACATCGTTGGCAGCGCCAGCAAACCCATGGTCACGACCGTGGCCCCCACAATACCTGTCGAGGCAGCCAGAAACGCACCCACAACCACAACCGACACGGCCAGACCGCCGGGCAAAGGCCCGAACACTTTGGCCATTGTGGTCAGCAGGTCGTTCGCGATCTTGGAGCGTTCCAGCGTGATGCCCATCAGGACAAACATCAGCACCGCAAGCAGCGTCTCGATCGACTGGCCCGCCAGAACCCGCTCGTTCATGCGGTTCACAATAAAGCTGACGTTGCGGTCAAGAGCGACTTCCCAGCCGAGCGGGAAGACTGATTCCGCCAGTCGGGGCAATTCGGGGTATCGGAACACCGATATCGTATCGGCTTTGATGCCTGAATTCACAAGATCACGGTAGGCCTGGCTCGATTGGTCAATCGCCTGATGGATCAGCAATCCTGCACTGTCCATCGCAGCGATGATGCCAAAGGAAATGATGCCTGCCCCCGCAATGGCAAAAGCCACCGGGAAGCCGGACAAGATGCCGCCAAACAGGCAAACAAAAACGATGATCAGGCCAATTTCGACCCCGTCCATACCAAACAGCATCAGTGTGTTCCCTCAAAGGCTTCTTCGCCCTCGCCAAGAGTATCCTTGTCGAGATATTTATTTTCGCTCTCCGGACCTTCGCGAAGCTCGCACCAGCTGCGGTAGAACACCGATACCGCTTGCAGCAGCACCATAAAGCAGAACGCCACCAGCAGAATTTTGAACAAAAAGTAACCGTTAAAGCCGTTTGGCGAGAAACCGATGGTTTCCACATTCCATTTCAGCAGTTTTGCCTTACGCAGCAAAAGATCCAGCTTGTCGGACGCGGACGGGTTCGGCGTGACCAGATGGCGCCACAGGAAAAACCAGCCATAGAGCCAAGTCACAATGGCAAAAGGCACCATAAAGAACATGGCACCAAACATGTCGATGATCTTTTTGGTGCGGAATTTTGCGCCGGCATAAAACAGGTCAACCCGCACATGACCGCCCTGCACAAAGGTATAGGACACGCAAAGACAGACCACCAAGGCATTGAAAAGCTTTAGCTCTTCGGCAAACCACGAGATGTCGAATTGCATCGGGATACCAAAGCCGATGGAAATATCCGGCCGGGTGAATATTCTCTGCATGAACACGATGATGATCTGTTGCAACACCATGATCAGGCCGGCCCAGGCAAAAATCCGGCCAACGCCGTTGTTGAACCATTCAAGGGCGCGCACACAGCCCCACATGAACGCGCGGTTCCAGACCCCGAAAGCCGTGACAATCATAAAACCGACCAGAACCACAAAGAACAGCTCGACCGATCCGCCATAGTAGATGAACCGCATCAGCGCCTCACCATTGGACCAATCCAGCCACATTCCGGGGTTCAGCAGGGCGGCGAAGAAGTTATAGAAGGCTTCCAGTATGTTGCCGAAGATAAATTGCAACACGCCACCGCTTTGGAATTTATCAAGGCAGCTTAGGTCAGCACCCTCAGCTGCGCGGAAAAATCCCGAACATACTACATCTTCAGCCATTTATGTCCCCTCCCGGTCGTGACAGGTGCTTTTGCACCTTTATCAGGCCCATCGGCCTGTCTTGTTCATCATCAAGGGCCGCACAGATGCGCGGCCCCTGACGTATTAAAGCAAAGGCTTAGCCCGCGTTGCGAACGCGCTCGCGCTGCTCGACGTAGAAGGCGTCGGACTTTGACAGCCATTCGGCAGAAGATGTCAGCGACTCTTCAAAGCTTGCACGTGTGCGTGCAAACAATTCGTCGCCCATGTTCTCGTCCATGACTTCTTTGGACGCCGCACCAAACGCATCCCAGACATCGTCGGAGAACTGAATGGTTTTTACGCCCTGCGCCTGCAAACGCTTGAGTGCTGCACCGTTGTTGGCAAGTGTTTCGGCCAACTGGGTATGCGTTGTCGCCATCGCTGCGTATTCGATGATCTTCTGGTGCGCTGGTGACAGCTCGTTGAAGACATCAAGGTTAACAGCCGCTGTCAAACCGGAGCCCGGCTCGTGGAAGCCCGCTGTGTAGTAGACTTTGGCAACTTCCTGGAAGCCCGCGCGTTCGTCCGCGAACGGTCCGACCCACTCGAGGCCGTCCAGCGCGCCAGAGGACAACGCCTGATAAAGTTCACCGCCGGGGATGTTCTGCACAGATGCGCCCAGCTTGCCCAGTACCTGACCGCCAAGGCCCGGCATACGGAATTTCAAACCGTTAAAGTCAGCAGCCGAGTTGATCTCGTTGCGGAACCAGCCACCGGACTGTGAACCGGAGTTACCCGCAAGGAACGCCTTGAGGTTGAAGATCGTGCCCAGCTCGTTGTGCAGTTCGTGACCGCCGCCGTGCAGATACCAGTTGGTCAGCTCTTGTGCTGTGCCGCCGAAAGGAACGGCTGTATAATAGGCATAGGCAGGATGCTGGCCGATGAAATAATAATCGGCGGAGTGGTACATGTCGGCCTGACCGGAGGACACGGCGTCGAATACTTCGAACGCGCCAACCAGTTCGCCGGGGGCTTTTTTGTCGATGGTCAAGGTGCCGTCAGACATCTCGTCAACCATTGTGTTCAGGTATGTGGCAGCATCATCCAGCACGGCAAAACCGCGTGGCCAAGATGTAACCATTGTCAGTGTACGCTTGCCTTGGGCATACGCAGGTGCCGCAAGAGTTGTCGCAGCAGCGGCAGTGCCGCCCAGTGCAGACGTCTTTAGAAATGAACGACGGTCCATAAGGTCTCCTCCCAGATAGGATGCCCACGTCGCAACATTGGCGCGCGGGTCGTTTCAAGTGTCGCCACCTTAGCGATGGATTCAGGATTGGGAATACCTAGTACTACGTAGCCCCTGCCCCAAGCTCGATAAATCATGGAATAATTCCTACCCAGAATTACGCAGTCAGCGCTAACAGACACACCATCACCCGCAAAGCCCGCCATCAGCCCTTTGATTCGAATACGAATCGGCGTATCGAATCGGTTCATGTCCCGATTTGCCCGTTTCATTCCCAGCTATGGTCAAAAGCTCACGCTGCTGGCTGCATTGCCGTTGATACTGGCGGTGGCCGCCATTGCGGTACTGGTGGCCTTGCAATCGCGCGCGCTGGCCGAACGCGAGATCGCCACGCTTGAGACCCAGCTGATCGAGGCCAAAAAGGCCGAGCTGCGCAATTACGTCACACAGGCCCGCAACGGGTTCTATTTTATCTACGGTTCTGCCGCACCCGATGACGCCGCCGCCAAAGCGCAGGTGGCGCAGATATTATCGGCGATGATCTATGGTGATGAAGGGCAATTCTTTGTCTATGATTATGACGGCACAGCGCTGGTCAGCCCGCGCCAGACCGACCGCATCAACCAGAACTGGTCCGGTCAGACCGACAGCGAAGGCACACCTGTGGTCGATACGCTGATCCGCATCGCGCGCGACGGTGCCGGATATCATTCGTATCTCTGGCCCAAACCCTCGACGGGCGAACCCGCGCGGATGATCACCTATGTGACCTCGTTTCCGTCGTGGCAGTGGGCGGTGGGCACCGGCGTGTTCATTGACGATGTGCTGGCCTCTGTTGCCACAGCGCGCGCGGATGTCGAGGCGCGGGTGCAGCGCACCTTTGTCTATATCGGGGCGATCACGCTGACCGCCCTGCTCGCGGTGTTCGGCACCGGCATGACGTTGAACCTGCGCGAACGCAGGCTGGCGGATGCCAAGCTGAAAAAACTGACGCAGCGGGTGTTTGACGCCCAGGAAGAAGAACGCGGGCGCGTGGCGCGCGAGTTGCACGACGGTATCAGCCAGATCCTTGTCGGTGTCCGCTATGCACTGGATCTGGCGCGCAGGCGGCTGGAGCGTGGCGATGTTACCGCTGCCGAACCCCTGGGCAAGGGCATTGCATCGCTCGGCGAGGCCATATCGGAGGTGCGCCGGATCAGCCGTGATCTGCGCCCCGGCGTGCTGGATGATCTCGGACTTGGCCCCGCGATCAAAACGCTGGCGGAAGAATTCCAGACCCGCACGGGCATCATCTGTCATTTCGACACCGTGGTGTTTCGCAACCGTCTGGACAACGATTCCAAAATCGCGCTTTACCGCATCGCCCAAGAGGCGCTGACCAATATCGAGCGCCATTCAGGGGCCACCAAGGTTCAGATCGACCTGCGCGGCCATACGCGCGGCGGCACGCTGAAAATCAGCGATAACGGCAAGGGATTGTCGGGGCGTAAACAGGCCAGCACCCAAGGTCTTGGCCTGCGCAACATGCAGGAACGGATGGAACAGCTGGGCGGCACGCTGCGTCTGCAAGAGGTGCTGGGGGGCGGCACAGCAATTGAGGCGACCGTGCCGCTGACCCATTTGCTGCCGCCCAAGAAAACGTCTGCGGCACAACAAAAAGGTGCAACTTTATGAATGAGATGTCCAAAGCGGCAACGCGGGTCGCGATTGTCGACGATCACCCGATGGTTGCCGAAGGCATCCAGTCGATCCTCGAGAGTTACGATGACATCAATGTCGTCGCAACATTGTCCAATGGCCGCGATATGATCGACCAGCTGGCGACCCTCGCCCCCGATGTGATCCTGATGGACCTCAACATGCCGGAACTCGGCGGTCTGTCAGCAACAGAGATTGTGCTGGAACAACGCCCCGAAACCCGCATCGTGATCCTGACCATGCATGACAACGCTGAATACATTGCCTCGGCCCTCAGTCACGGCGCGATGGGCTATCTGCTCAAGGATGTGCCAACCGACGAGATCAAGCTGGCAATTGATGCGGTGATGGCGGGGCAGCAATATCTGTGTACGGGTGCCAAAGGGTCAATCGCGCCCAAGCAAGGCGGTGCCAGCGAGGCGCTGACCGAGCGGGAACAGACGATCCTGCTGGAGCTGGCACAAGGCCGGTCGAACAAGGATGTGGCGCAAAACCTGGATATCTCGGTGCGCACCGTCGAGACACACCGCAAAAACATCAAACGCAAGCTGGGGATTTCGAGCACGGCGGGCCTGACACGCTATGCACTGGAGCACGGGGTATTACAGGGCACAGGCAGCGCATTTTGAAATCTTGCGGCCTGAAACAGCTTCGGACGACGTCTCAACCGACAACAAATTCACCTTAATTGCGCAAAAGATGCCCTTGGCGAAACAATATATCGAAATATTTGCCGCCAGAGACATAAATTTCTGTCAATTGCCTGTTGACCCGCCCGCAGCCCGCTCATAATGTCCCCCAACGCTTGAAGGAGCCTCACGTCATGATCGACGTCGTCGTCATTCTAGGAAATACGCGCATGGGCCGGTAACGGAAATTCCATATTCGACCCCATGCGCCCCCGTCACAAACGGGGGTTTTTTTATGCGCTTTACGACTGAATACCAAGATTAAACCCGAACACTGAACCACTATACGGAGACAGCAGATGTCACGCCAAATGACCGGAGCCAAAATGATCGTCCAGGCCTTGATTGATCAAGGTGTCGATACCGTGTTTGGATACCCCGGCGGCGCCGTGCTGCCGATCTATGACGAAGTGTTCCAGCAAAACAGCATCAAGCATATTCTGGTGCGCCACGAACAAGGCGCGGTGCATGCCGCCGAAGGTTATGCGCGGTCAACCGGCAAACCCGGTGTGGTTCTGGTGACATCCGGCCCCGGTGCCACAAATGCCGTGACGGGTCTGACCGATGCCCTGCTCGATTCCATCCCGCTGGTGGTTCTGACGGGTCAGGTGCCGACTTTTATGATCGGCTCTGATGCGTTCCAGGAGGCAGACACCGTTGGCATCACGCGGCCCTGCACCAAACATAACTGGCTGGTCAAAGACACCGACAAGCTGGCAGGTGTGTTGCACGAGGCGTTTCATGTGGCTACCTCGGGCCGCCCCGGACCCGTTCTGGTCGACATCCCCAAGGATGTGCAGTTTGCCACAGGCACCTACCAGCCGAAAAAGCCGTCAACCTCGCGTTATCAGCCCAGTGTCAAAGGCGACATGGAAGAGATCACCGAACTGGTTGCAGCCATGGAAAAGGCGAAACGCCCGGTGTTTTATACCGGCGGCGGCGTGATCAACTCCGGCCCCGGCGCGTCGCAACTGCTGCGCGAGCTGGTCGAGGCCACGGGGTTTCCGATCACCTCGACATTGATGGGGCTTGGGGCCTATCCGGCGTCGGGCGACAAATGGTTGGGTATGCTCGGGATGCACGGGCTCTATCAAGCCAATATGGCGATGCATGACTGCGATCTGATGATCAACATCGGCGCGCGGTTTGACGACCGCATCACCGGCACGATCCCCGAATTCAGCCCGAAATCGACCAAGGCGCATATCGACATTGATCCGTCATCCATCAACAAGGTGATCCGCTGCGATATCCCGATAGTGGGTGATGTGGGTCATGTTTTGGAAGACCTGTTGAAGGTCTGGAAATCACGCGGGCGCAAGACCAATGGCGTGGAACTGGCCAAGTGGTGGAAAAAGATCGACGAATGGCGCAGCATTGATTGTCTGAAATTCAAGCAGGTTGGCAAGGTCATCAAACCGCAATATGCGCTGTCCCGGCTCGAGGCGCTGACCAAGGATCACGACCGCTATATCTGTACGGAAGTAGGCCAGCATCAGATGTGGGCGGCGCAATACCTCGGGTTCGAGGATCCGAACCGCTGGATGACATCCGGGGGCTTGGGCACCATGGGCTACGGCTTTCCGGCGTCAATCGGTGTGCAGATGGCACATCCCGACGCCCTTGTGATCAATGTCGCGGGCGAGGCGTCATGGTTGATGAACATGCAGGAAATGGGCACAGCGATGCAGTACAACCTGCCCGTCAAACAGTTCATCCTGAACAACGAACGCCTTGGCATGGTGCGCCAGTGGCAGGAATTGCTGCACGGCGAGCGGTATTCGCAAAGCTGGTCAGAGAGCCTGCCTGATTTTGTGAAACTGGCAGAAGCCTTCGGGGCAAAGGGCATTTTGTGTTCCGACCCCGCCGATCTGGATGACGCGATCATGGAGATGCTCGATTATGACGGTCCGGTGATCTTTGATTGTCTGGTGGAAAAGCACGAGAATTGTTTCCCGATGATCCCGTCCGGCAAGGCACATAACGAGATGCTGCTGGGCGACGCGGATACCCAAGGTGTGATCGACGCAAAAGGGTCGGTGTTGGTATAAATCGTTTTCTTCAAAGGAAACGGGCCGGAATTTTCGAAAATTCCGATGCAGAACGATAAGGAACGATAAAATGTCAGCGCTAAAAATCAAAAAAGGCTCCACGTCACATTCGGCGTATAACCTCAAGCCGAACTATTCGGACGTGATCGAGAAACACACGCTTGCCGTGCTGGTCGAGAACGAACCGGGTGTTCTGGCGCGGGTCATCGGGTTGTTTTCAGGGCGCGGCTACAACATCGACAGTCTGACAGTGGCCGAGGTCGATCATACCGGACACTTAAGCCGGATCACCATTGTGACATCGGGCACACCTCAGGTTATTGAACAGATCAAGGCGCAACTGGGCCGGATCGTGACAGTCCTCAAGGTCAATGACCTGACGGTTGAAGGACCATCGGTCGAACGCGAGTTGGCGATGTTCAAAGTTGTCGGCAAAGGCGATGCACGGGTCGAGGCGCTGCGCCTTGCCGATATCTTTCGCGCCAATGTTGTCGACAGCACACTCACAAGCTTTGTGTTCGAAATCACGGGTGTGCCGGACAAGATCGACGCTTTTGCCGATCTGATGCGGCCCTTGGGTCTGACTGACGTCGCGCGCACAGGTGTGGCGGCCCTGCCCCGGGGCGAGTAATCTTGGCTGCCGGAACGCTTTGCCCTCTCAGGCCTTGAGCGCAAGCAAAGGGGCCGGAATGCTCGGTTCTTTCAGGCTGAACGCAATGATTTTTGCAGACGTCATGTTTTGGGGGTTGTGTGTCCGCTCACACATTTTAGGTGCTGTGCGCTTTAGCGTTTCCGGCAGACCGGAACAGGCCCGTTCCTGCACTACCACCGCATTGGACGCTTTGCGCAATCGTTGGTCAACCTTGACGTCAAACTGCACCATATCGCCCGCATCAAAAAAGGCAGCAGTGTCCAGACTGGCATCCTGCGCTTCATAATACGCCAGATCACCATGGTCCTCACACCAGAACACCGCCTTGCGGTCTGTCTGGTCACTCCAAAGTACAACTCCCAACATATATCTCAACCTCCGATTTCACCCCTCCTTTGCTAACAACTAGGGGTAGCCCTGTGACATGGTTAATTCCGCAACGTGCGCTTGCAATTTGTGTCGCAATCCGTAGGTTGTCGGTGCTTAATCGCGTCATCAGTGACGCTTATTAGCGTCATTATTTGCTTTTAACGGTTGAATGTTTCCACTGCCCATTGCCAGAATCGAAAACGGGCGCAACTTTAGAGGTATCATGGCCCAAGCGACACAATCACCTGCGCAACTTCGCAATATGTTTGGCTCAAATTTACGCTCGCTTTCTGCGGGATACGCCTCGATTTCCGATCTTGCGCGTCAGCTTGGTATCAACCGGACACAATTCAACCGCTATCTGTCGGGAGAAAGCTTTCCCCGACCCGATGTCCTGTCGCGCATCTGCGCATTTTTTGGTGTTGATGCGCGTGTTTTGTTGCAACCCGTCAGCGAGATCGGCAGCAGTCAGGATCCGATCGCCAATCCGTTTTTACGTGACTTTGTCGGCGCAGCCGCCAGCAATGTTTCGCAAGAAATGTTGCCGTCGGGATTTTACCGTTTCTCGCGGCGCAGCTTTGTCACCGATGATCAGTTCATCGTCGGTATTATCCATATCCGCCGCGACGGCAGCAATACGTTTCTGCGCGGATTCGAGCCAAGATCGGCCATGAAGATGCAGTTTTTGCCCATGCACCGAGATGCCCGCGAATTTCGGGGTATCGTGATGCAGCAGGATGACGGCATTGCCATCCTAGCCAACCGCAAGAAATCAATGACCGGATCGTTCAACTATCTCAGCCGTGTCGCGTCATTCGAGAACAACTTCTGGCTAGGCTATGTCACCCGCACTGTTCCGGAAACCCTTGATGGCTTGCGGGCAACGCGGCTGGTTTATGAATACATCGGCAAATCCGTGCGCGAGGTACTGCCTGCCGCCCGCGCCGCCGGTTTCTGCACGCGCGACGCTTTGCTGCCCTACCACCGCAAGCTGTTGCGGCCGGATGAAGTGTTCATCTGATTTCAGCTGGCCGCTATGTCGCCAATGATAAAATCGGGTCGCTGGCAGCGGCGACCAAGGCACACCCCTGACGTAGGATCATTCCAGCATCAGGAGAGCAGTCATGGATCATTCCCGCACCGACACAGCAACCGACCTTGGCAATGTGCGCCGTCCGATCTCTCTGGCAAACGGTTTGCCCAACGCCCATTACATTGATCCGCGCATTTTTGACGAAGAGAAACACGCGGTCCTGTTCGACAACTGGGCGGGTCTGGCTGTTGCCGCCGATGTCCCCGAGGTTGGTGACGCTGTGCCCCTGACTTTCCTCGATATGCCCCTGCTGATTGTGCGCGACAAGGCCAACAACGTGCGGGTGTTCCAGAACACATGCCGGCACCGTGGCATGATCCTCGTGAGCGAGCCGCGCAATATCGAAGGGGCCATTCGCTGCCCCTATCATTCGTGGTGCTATTCAACCGATGGCCGTCTGGTCGCCACACCGCATGTCGGCGGCCCCGGCCAGAACACCCATGCCGACATCGACCGCAGCCTGCTGGGTCTGGTTGAGATCCGCAGCCACATCTGGATGGATGTGATTTACATCAACATCTCCGGCACCGCCCCCGCGTTCGAGGATGCGCACAGCGACCTGCTGGCACGCTGGTCGGAATTTGACAAACCGCTGCATCATGGCGGCGAAAACAGCCGGTTCCAGCTGGAAGTGAACTGCAACTGGAAGCTGGCTGTAGAGAATTACTGCGAAAGCTATCATCTGCCGTGGGTCCACCCCGGTCTGAACAGCTATTCACGCCTCGAGGATCATTATCACATCGAGGCGGCGGGTAAATATTCAGGCCAAGGCACCCTGGTCTACCGCCAGCTCAAGGGCGAGGACGGCAAGAGCTTTCCCGATTTTGCGGATATTTCCGACAAATGGGACACAGCCGCAGAATATGTCACTGTCTATCCGAACGTGTTGCTGGGCGTGCACCGGGATCACACCTTTGCCATCATTCTGGTGCCCCAGGGCATCGAGAAAACAATCGAGCATATCCACTTTTACTATTCAGCCAGTGACACCGACATCGACCTGCGCGCGCGTAACACCCAACTGTGGAAAGAGGTGTTTGCCGAGGATGTCTTTGTCGTCGAGGGCATGCAGCGCGGTCGTCATGCCGTTACCTTTGATGGCGGGCGGTTCTCTCCGGCGATGGACGGACCGACACATATGTTCCACGACTGGGTCGCATCACAGATGCAAAACCACCGGGGCAAGGCTCGGGCAGCTGAATGAACGATCTCAACGCCCGCCTGCTTGCGGCGCATGAAGCGGACGATAGGCTGGCTTTGGTGCAACTTTACACAGCGGCCGCAGACCGTATCGAAGCGCAGGATTTGGATGCGGCGTGTTTCTACCTGACCCATGCCTATGTTTATGCTCTGGAACTGGGCCATGCCGATTGCCTTGTGCTACGGGCGCGACTGGTAAAACACGGGCGTGAACCTGCAGTTCAGCTGGCTTTCAGGCCCGCATAAAGATGCCAGGATGCATGGCCCAGCCACGGCAGGACCAGCAGCAGCCCCAAAAAGCCCGGCAGCATCGCCAGAAATAACGCAATGGCAACCAGTGCTGCCCATGCCAGCATCGGCACCGGGTTGTCGATTACCATGCTAAAAGACCGGATCATAGCGGTTACATAATCCACATCCCGGTCCAGCAGCATCGGCAGGCCAATGACGCAGGCCGCATAGAATAACAACGCAAAACAGCCGCCGATCAAGGTGCCCATTGCCAGCATCATCAACCCATTCGGGCTCAGGAACACTTCGCCCGACGACATGATATTGGTCATCGGCTTGAGGCCCAGAAACAGCGCAAATGTCATATGCCCCAGAAAGAACCAGAACAGCAGGATCACAACCATCAGCCCGTTGAGCCATGGCAATTGACCGCCACGTTCCTGCCAGAGCACTTTGAGAATATCCACGACGCCCGTTGATGCCCCTCGCGCGCGGCGGCGCGACACCTCGTAGGTGCCAAATGCCGCAAAGGGCGCTGCCATCGGAAAGGCGAACACCGCCAGCACAAACCAGAAGGTGTGTCCGGATGCGACTGTAATGCCGACCATTGTCCAGCCCGCCAGCACGCAAAGCGCACCCGCAATCAGACCAAAGGCCGGAGCCGCACAAAAATCCCGCCAGCCTGCACCAAGGGCACTGCGCAACAAAGCAAGGCTCGGCCTGCCCAGATCGGGGGCACCATGCGGGCGGTCGGGGTTTGTGGTCATGGTTTCCATGGCGTCAGATTGCCGCCTGTTTCGGGGTTACGTCAAGTTTTCTGGCGCGCGTCTTTGCGGCCATTCGGTGGCAGCGTGCCACTGCTGCGCCAGTTGCAACAAACGCGCGTCACTGCCACGCGGGCCGATCAGCTGTACTCCGGCGGGCAGCCCGTTATCACCAAAGCCAACCGGAATATTCACGACAGGCAGTCCAATCAACCCCGCAGGGATCACCACCTGCATCCAGCGGTGATAGGTATCCATCTGCACCCCGGATATTTCGGTCGGATGCACCATCTCCACATCAAACGGCCAAAGCTGCGCCGAGGGCAGCACCAGCACATCGACCTCATCAAACAAGGCGTTGGTGCGGCGAAACCAGTCAGAGCGGATCATGCTGGCCCGGTGCAGCGTCATCGCATCCATCGCCAGACCGCGCTCGATTTCCCAGATCGCAGCGGGTTTCAGCAAGTCGCGTTTGGCGGGGTCGGCGTATATCTCGCCAAGCCCCGCAGTCACCGAGAACGAGCGCAGTGTTGTCCAGCTGTACCAAAGAGCATCGGCATCAAAACCCGGTGCCGTGGTCTCGACGGCGTGGCCCATATCTGCGAGCGCCGCCAATGCGGCCTCGCTGATCTGCGCGATCCCGTCTTCATAGGGAAACGCGCCGTCCCAGTTGCCCAGCCAGCCGATGCGCTGTGGCCGCAGCCTGGCCTCGAGTTGCGGCAAGGTATCGCGCGGGCTGAACCCGTGCGGCTGCGCGGGATCGGCACCTGTCATCGTATCCAGCACCGCCGCCAGATCCGCAGGGCTGCGCGCCATCGGGCCAGAGGTGGACAATTGGTGCCAGAACATATCGCCCGCAGGCTCTGACGGCACGGACCCCCATGTCGGCCGCATGCCGTAGACATTGTTCCATCCCGCCGGATTGCGCAGCGATCCCATCATGTCGGAGCCATCGGCGACACAAAGCATCCGCGCCGCAAGTGCCGCCGCCGCCCCACCCGACGATCCGCCCGCAGATTTGGTCGGATCATAAGGATTATACGTCGCCCCGTGCACCGGATTGAAGGTATGCGACCCAAGGCCGAACTCCGGCGTGTTGGTCTTGCCGATGATCAACGCCCCCGCCGCGCGCAGACGCGCCACCATCACATCATCCTTGGCTGCAACAACCTGCCCCGCAAACAGCGGCGATCCTTGTGACGTGGGCAATCCGGCGGCATTGGCGAGGTCTTTGATCGCGATGGGGATACCGTGCAGCCAGCCTTTGCGCGGGGCCGCATCGGCGGCACGCGCCTCGGCCAGCAGATCATCCCCGTCGCGCAAAGATACAATCGCGTTGACCACGCCGTTCACCGCGTCAATGCGCTCCAGTGTGGCCTGCATCACCTCTGCGCAGCTGAATGATTTGGCCTCGAGTGCCGCTGACAAAGCCAGCGCGTCCATGTTTAAAATATCCATTTGACGACCAAAACCACATTTGATGTGGCACGCAAGTACCCTGTTTCTTTTCGCTTAAAATACTCGGGGGTTTGGGGGCCAAGCCCCCATCTTCTTACATATAAAAATCAGTCGCCCTGCGCTTCCGCCCGGCTTTTGCCACTGACCGCCAGCGCCAGTGTCGCCCCCATGAACCCGTCCAGATCACCATCCAACACACCCTTGGTGTCAGAGGTCTCGTAATTGGTGCGCAGGTCTTTGACCATCTGGTAGGGTTGCAACACATAGGACCTGATCTGGTTGCCCCAGCCCGCATCACCCTTGTTTTCGTGCATCTCGTTGACGGCAGCATTCCGGCGGTCAAGCTCCATCTGATAGAGCCGCGATTTCAGCGCCTTCATCGCGATATCGCGGTTCTGGTGCTGCGATTTCTCGGACGAGGTCACGACAATACCCGTCGGTGCATGGGTGATGCGCACGGCAGAATCGGTGGTGTTAACGTGCTGGCCGCCCGCGCCGGAGGACCGGTAGGTGTCGATTCGGATGTCGGACGGATTGACTTCGATCTCGATATTGTCGTCGACCACGGGATACACCCCGACCGAGGTAAACGAGGTGTGCCGCTTGGCCGCTGAATCAAACGGGCTGATCCGCACCAGGCGGTGCACACCGGATTCCGATTTCATCCAGCCATATGCGTTCAAGCCGCTGATCTTGTAGGTCGCCGATTTGATCCCCGCCTCTTCGCCCGCAGATTCGGATTGCAACTCGACCTTATAGCCCTTCTTCTCCGCCCAGCGGACATACATCCGCGCCAGCATGCTGGCCCAGTCGCATGATTCTGTACCGCCCGCTCCCGAGTTGATCTCGAGGAACGTATCGTTACCATCCGCCTCACCGTCCAGCAGCGCCTCAAGTTCTTTCTGCGCGGCCTTCTTGGCCAGCGCTTTCAACGCGCCTTCTGCATCTGCAATAACTTCGGCGTCGTCTTCGATCTCGCCCAACTCGATCAGTTCAATATTGTCGGCCAGATCCTGTTTGATGCCCTCGTAGGTCGCGATGGAATCGACCAAAGCCTGACGGTCGCGCATCAGTTTTTGCGCCGCTTCAGGATCATCCCACAGCTTGGGGTCTTCAACACGGGCGTTGAATTCTTCCAGACGGTACGAGGCTGTCTCCACATTCAGCCGCTGCCCCAGCAACTCCAGCGATTTCGCGATCTGGGTGGCGGTATTTTGTGCCTCTGCGCGCATGGTGGACTGCCCTCAAATTGGTTCAGGACGGGATAAACCAGCCCTGCGCCGACAACAAGCCGTAGGGTGGGTGAAACCCACCCCTTGTGGTTAATAAAGACCACCCGACGACAGGCTGCCAAAGCTGGCCTTGGGGCCGACCACGGCTTTTTTGCCCGAGGATGTTGTGACCTGACGTGCGGTCTGGCCGATTTCCTCGAACAAGGGCAAATCGGCCCCCATGGCAAAGCCGCCATCAAAGGCAATACCAAACAACGGGTCTTCGCCTTCGCGGAAACATTCGGACACCACATTGGCCCCCGACGCGCCATCGCTCAGGCGTGCGCCGGTGAAACGGTCGATGTTGATAAAGATACAGCCTTCCGGCACCGCAAACGCGCCACCGCCGTATTTCTTGATGGCCTGCGACATAAAGCTCTGGAACACCGGACCGCACATGCCCGCACCATACGCACTGCGCCCGAGCGAGCGGGGATTGTCAAAACCGATATAGCAGCCCGCAACGATGTTGGACGAAAACCCGACGAACCACACATCTTTGGCATCATTGGTTGTGCCGGTCTTGCCCGCAATCGGGACTGGCAGACTGACAGCACCTTTGGCGGTGCCACGGTCAACGACACCCTGCATCATCGAGGTCAGCTGATAGGCTGTCACCGGGTCCATCACCCGCTCGCGGTTTGAAATGACCCGTGGCGACACACCCGGCTCAAGGCTGGTCAACTGGCAGTCATTACAAATGCGTTTGTCGTGTTGATACACCGTGCGGCCATAGCGGTCCTGGACCCGGTCCACCAGCGTGGGTTCGACCCGTTCGCCGCCATTGGCAAACATCGCATAGGCCGCAACCATCTGGTAAAGCGTGGTTTCCTGTGATCCAAGCGCATTGGCCAGCACCGGTGCCAGATCGTCATAGACGCCAAAGCGTTCGGCATAGCTGCCGACAACATCCATGCCGACCTCCTGCGCCAGACGGATCGTCATCAGGTTGCGGGATTGTTCGATCCCCGTGCGCAGCGGCGTCGGGCCATAAAATTTGTTCGACGAATTGCGCGGCCGCCAGATGCCTTGCGGTGTGTCAATTTCAATGGGCGCATCGACCACAATGGTCGCAGGGCTATAACCGGAATCAAGTGCTGCGGCGTACACAAACGGTTTGAAGCTTGAGCCGGGCTGGCGTTTGGCCTGCGTGGCGCGGTTGAACACCGATGCCTGATAGGAAAATCCGCCCTGCATCGCAATCACGCGGCCGGTGTCGACGTCCATCGCCATAAAGCCGCCCTGCACCTCGGGCACCTGCCGCAAGGTCCAGCGGATGAACGACCCGTCCGCATCTGCGGTCATCTGGCGGACAAGCACCACATCGCCAACAGCGACCAGATCGCCAGCAGTGCGGGCCTTGTCGCCAAGCCGCCCATTTTCGAGCCGCTTGCGGGCCCATTGCGCGTCGTTGGCAGGGATCCAGTGACCGTCCGCATCCTCGCCGACGCTCTCGATCCCGATGCGCACATCGCTTTCGCCGACTTCAAGCACCACCGCCGGATACCATTGGCTTTCCAGATCAATGTCGCGCGGCAAGCGAATATCGGCCAGCGCATCCCGCCAGCTCTGCTCGTCGCCCAACTGATCAACCGGAATGGTTTTGCCCGTACCACGCCAGATGCCGACACCGCGGTCATACTCTTCCAACTGGCGGCGCAGCGCGTTTGCGGCAATCGGCTGCATCTCGTTGTCGATGGTGGCGCGCACGGTCAGACCGCCGGTAAAAAACTCGCCCTCGCCAAAGTTTTCGGAGAGTTGGCGGCGGATTTCATCGGTGAAGTAATCACGCGGCGGCAGTTCGGCTTTGAAATTCTCGAAATCACCGTTTTGCACCGACCGCAGCGGTTGTTCGCGCTCGCTTTCATAAGCCGCATCGGTGATGAACCCGTTTTCATTCATCTCGCGCAGCACAAAGTTACGGCGCGCCAGCAGGCGGTCCTTGCGGCGCACAGGATGGAAATCGGATGGTGCCTTGGGCAAGGACGCCAGAAACGCGGCCTCGTGCGGGGCCAGTTCGCCCAGCGTTTTGTTAAAATACGTCTGGCTTGCAGCAGCAACGCCATAGGAATTCTGACCCAGAAAAATCTCGTTCAGATAAAGTTCGAGAATTTTCTCTTTTGGCAGGGTTTCTTCCAGACGGGCGGCCAGAATGATCTCTTTGATCTTGCGCTCGGCCTGACGGTCGCCGGACAGCAAAAAGTTCTTCATCACCTGTTGCGTGATCGTGGACGCGCCGCGCACATCCTTGCCGCGGGTGCGCACCGCATCAATTGCGGCCGCCCCGATGCCGCGCAGATCATAGCCCTCGTGGGTGTAGAAATTCTTGTCTTCTGCCGAAATAAACGCCTGTTTTACCAGATCGGGAATGGAGTCCGCGGGCGCAAACAGCCGCCGTTCCTTGGCAAATTCATCAATCAGGCGGCCCTGCCCCGAATAGATCCGGCTGATCGTCGGAGGGGTATATTGCGCCAGCGATTCGTGACTGGGCAGGTCGCGGCCGTACATCCAGAAAATCGCACCGATGGTCAGCGCACCCATGCCAACAGACATGGTCAGGGTTGTAAAGATACCCCCCAGAAAAGACAGGACAAACCGGAACACGCAGATACCACCATTTTGGACAGAATTATTATGTTTGCCATACAGTAAACCCGCAGCAGGGTCAAAACACATAGACGGTATTTCGGGGCGGAAACCCGCGCAATTTCGTAGATGTGTTTTACTGCCGGATCAGGGGTTTGCGGGCCGCATCAATGTCGCGCCATACCAGCACCGCATCGGCCATCGCATTCACCATCACGGCGCGCCAGACCGGATCACGCAGGTTTGCCAGATCACGTTTCGAGCTGAGAAATCCGACCTCGACCAACACCGAAGGGATATCGGCAGATTTGAGCACCGAGAACCCCGCCTCGCGCAGTGGTTTGCTGTTCATCGGGCCGCCCGCCCTGGTCATGCCCTCGACCAGCGCGCGCGCCAATTCGGCAGAGCGTGGTTCGGTCTCGCGGCGTGCCAGATCAAGCAAGATCCCCGCCACCTGATCATCCGATCCGGTCAGGTCCGCCCCTGCAATGATGTCGGAGCGGTCATGACGCGCCGCCAGATGTTCTGTTGCTACATCGCTTGCTTCATCCGACAGGATATAGACCGCAGCGCCGTGCGCGCGCCCTTGGCTCAGGATATCCGCGTGCAGCGATATGAAAACATCTGCACCCACCTGATGGGCGATGGCAACGCGGGTCTCAAGCGCCACAAAAATATCTTCGTCGCGAGTCAATACCGCCTCGACACCGCTGCGCTTGAGGGCGTCTTGCATGCTGCGCGCGATGCTCAGCATCAAATCCTTTTCGGCCACATCATCGCGTTCGGCACCGGGATCAATCCCGCCATGACCGGGATCAATCACCACAACAAACCTGTCGTCATGCGCGGATTTCACCCTTGGCGGGGTGGTCAGGGCCGCTGTCCACGCCGGATCAACGGGTGTGCCGGCCTTGGCAGCAAATTCGGTCGCTTCAACAGATTTCAGGGTGATCTCGAGCGTTGCAGTGCCGGTGTCCTTGTTGACGGGCATGCCGATTTGCTGCGGCAACATCGGTTCTGCCAGATCGGCCACCAGCCGCGACCAGCCGGGTTGGAACGCACCAAAGCGCACGGCAGAAATACGGCCCGGCTCAACCAGCACCTCCGCAGGCTTGATCCCCGACCAGTCTGCCTCGCGGAAGTCGATAACCAGACGCGCGGGCGCATCCAGCAAAAATACTCGGAATGGCACGCCCTGGCTTAGCCCCAGTGTGATCGTGGTCTTACCGAACCAGCCATCGCTGATCGCGCTGCGCGCAGGATCAACGCGCGCAAGCGCTGTCAGGTCTTGTGCACTGGCACCTGTTGCACAAAGCAGCCAAACTGCGATGATCTTGAATAATGCCCGCATCCTGTCACCTTTTCGGTGTGTTGTTGCGAGGGTGTTTATCATCAATCACAGCTGCAAACCAGCGCCTGAAACTGCGGCCATAAAGCGCGCAAGCCGTGTCAGCCCTTCGGCAATATCCGCCGTGCTACGGGCATAGGAAAAGCGCAGGGTTTTATGGCCGCGTATGGGATCAAAATCGAGACCGGGGGTCACGGCGACGCCTGCCTTTTCCAGTATCTCGGCAGCCAATGCGCGGCTGTCGTTTGTGAGGGCCGACACATCGGCATAGACATAAAATGCACCTTCCGGCGGCGCAAATGTGGTGAACCCTGCCGCCTTCAGCCCGTCCAGCATCAGAATCCGGTTGGCGCGGTAGACGTCCATATTCGCCTGCAACTCACCCTCACAGTCCATCGCCGCAAGTGCTGCAATCTGGCTGGCGTGCGGCGCGCAGATGAACATGTTCTGGGCGATGCGCTCAATGACGCGGACGTGATCCTCGGGGACCACCATCCAGCCGACACGCCATCCTGTCATGGAGAAATACTTGGAAAACGAGTTGATGACATAGCAATCATCGGTGATCTCAAGCGCGGTGACCGCCTTTTTATCGTATTCGATCCCGTGATAAATTTCGTCCGAAATAAACGCGGCATCTTTTGCGGCGCAGGCGTCAATCAGCGCTGCCATCGCCGCCTTGTCCAGCATTGTCCCCGTCGGATTGGCGGGGGACGCCACCAGCAATCCGGCCAGATCCATTCCTGCAAAATCATCCGGCACCGGCTGATAACGGTTGTGCGCCGCTGTCGGTAAATCCACAGGCTGCAACGCCAGCGCCTTGAGGATCTGACGGTAGCTGGGATAGCCCGGCGCGCCGATACCAACCTTGTCGCCTGTGTCAAACAACGCGGTGAACGCGAGGATAAATCCCCCCGATGATCCCGGTGTGATCACCACGCGGGCAGGGTCAAGATCGACTTTGTACCACTCGCCATACATCCGCGCGATCCTTGCCCGCAACGCCGGCAACCCCAATGCAACAGTGTACCCGAGCGGCCCGTCCCCCATCGCGCGCGTCAACGCATCGACCGCCCCTTTTGGCGCACCTGTGCCGGGCTGGCCCACCTCCATATGGATAATATGCCGCCCCGCAGCCTCGGCTGCCGCTGCCGCCTGCATCACGTCCATCACGATAAAGGGATCAACGGCGGACCGGGTTGAATTGCGCATGGTCTTGCTCCTAGTGTTGGAAGTGTTTAACCCGTGTCCGTCCACATCCGTCAACCCGTCCTGCCCCAAACAGAGGTTTTTATCATGATGCACCGCCTGATTGCCCCCGCTTTTGCCGCCCTTATGGCATTGCCCGCAAGCGCCATGGATCTGACAGAGCTGACCGATGCCGAACGCGCGCAGTTTCGTGCCGAGGTCCGTGCCTATCTGATGGACAATCCTGAAATCATCATGGAAGCAGTCGAGCTGTTGCAGACCCGCGAAGCAGAGCAACAGGCGACAGCGGATCTGTCATTGGTGTCTGACAATGCAGCGGCGATTTTCGAGGATGGTTATTCATGGGTCGGCGGCAACCCTGACGGCGACATCGTGCTGGTCGAGTTTCTGGATTACCGTTGCAGTTATTGCAAGAAAGCCCATGGCGAGGTTGCCAAGTTGCTGGAAACGGACGGTAATATCAAATGGATCGTCAAGGAACTGCCTATTTTAGGCGAACAGTCGGTGTTGGCATCACGCTTTGCCATTGCCACAAAACAGATTGCGGGCGGTGACAGCTATCACGCGCTTAACGATGCGCTGATGTCGTTCAACGGTGACGTGACCCTGCCCGCCCTGCGGCGTCTCGCAGAAACATTCGGTCTGGACGCAGACGCCATCGAGGCGCGGATGGACAGCGATGAAGTGACCGCCGAGATTGCAGCGACACGCGAACTCGCGCAAAAGCTGAACATCTCGGGCACGCCCACTTTCGTGATGCACGACGAGTTGCTGCGCGGCTATCTGCCCTATGACCAGATGAAAGCCGTCGTCGCCGAAAAGCGCGGCTGAGGCGTCAGAGAAACGTCTGGTGATATTTGATCAACCGCTGGAAATGCGCATCAAGCGACACCTTGAGGTGCGGTGCGTTTTTGACGGTCAGGATGTAGTCGACCAATAGATTGTACTGTTGGATTTGACGTGGCAGGCGTTGTGACGGGGTCAGACGGTTTATCCGTTCGCCCTCGTCGATGATCTGGACCGGCTGCTTTTCAGGGATCGTTACGACCGTTCCCGTCACCGCCAACCCCTTGCCGTTCATCAGTGGTTGTTCACGGTCAAACCGGTCAAACAAGGTTTTTTTCAAAGGGGCAACTTCCGCCTTGCCTGCCACTGGCCACGCCCAGACAAAGGCGATTTCCCAGCCGTCGATCTGACGGTTCGCAATCACATCCGATCTGGCAGAGGTCGGATGCCTGCGCACCCGCGTACGGATGCCGTTGATGGACTGGCCGACATAAATCGGTTGCCCGTCCAGATCGCACAGCGCGTAAACGCCAATCTCGTTGGTCAGCTGCGACAGCGCCCTGCTGCGAAAATCCTGCGCCGCACTCACGCGACTTCCCTGAGCCGCGACATCTGTAACGCGGGCTGGAATATCTGCTGGTCGAGGTATTGCACCACAGGCACGACCACGCCGTCACCCGCCACCTTATAGGCATTGTTATAGCGTTCCGGCATGACATAGCTGTCGTCCAGCCCCATCAGCCGTGCCGCCTCGCGCGAGGACAACAGCCGCGCGCGGAATTTATCGCCCTCGACAAACACCACGGTCTGGCGCGATGATCCACCACCGGGCGTGCGCAGGCATCCGGCAATCCCGTCAAACCGCACCTCGGCGCGTTGGTGTGTACTGCCGTTGCCATCGGGGCGCCCGCGTTTATAGAGCATCCCGATCTGGCGGCCCCCTGCACGCTTGGCCGCGTCCACCCGCGCGCGACTGGGATCAGACATCATCGCGATCAGGCGTTGGATTTCGCGCTGGGTCAGCCAGGGGGTATCGGGGTTTTGATCCATAATATCGGCCAGTGCCACAGGTTTCGGCGTGACCGCCGTATGCGTCCACCAGACCCAGTTGCGCGCGATGTCGCGCGGGGCGGTCGTGATGAAAGCGGCCAGACGTCCGGAATGAAACGGCCCGTCTGGCGTGGACACCGTCAAGCCGTCCAACGCCAGATCATCGCGCAAACACACGACAAACAGACGCGCTCGGCTTTGTGGCAAAAACGCCGTTGCGTCAATTTCCAACGCACCCACGCGGTAGCCCAGCTTGGCCAATCGCCGGATCACAGCCGCAAAATCAGCGCCCTTGTTGCGGGTGATCAGGCCCGTCACATTTTCAAACGCAATGATGCGCGGGGCAAAACCGCTTCTGATCACCGGCTCGATCAGATCGGCCCAGGTAGAAAATGTCCCGCTGCGGGAACCCGCAAGGCCAAGCCCCTTGCCCGCAAGCGAGAAATCCTGACAGGGACTGGAGGCCCAGTACATGTCGATATCCTGGCGCAAAAGGCCGCTGTTCAACTGGCCCACATCGCCCTGAACAAGACCCGCATCGCCCCAGTTGCGGGCGTAGGTCTGGCATTTCATCACGTCGATATCATTGGCAAGACGGCAGTCCCACGCACCGGACAACGCCGCGCGCACCATGCCGCCGCCACTGAAAAACTCGGCATATGTGGGATATTTCTCGACAGCGGATACCATATCTATCTCTACCCAAGCCCCTTTGGCCTGTCGACTGTAAAGACAAAGCCGCGCCTATTCGGCAGCTTCTTTTGCGGCCTCGGCCTCGATCACCGCCGCGCGCGCCTCGACCTGTTCGACGATGTGCTCGATCATGCCGTCATTGCCAAGCTTATGGCTTTGCTTGCCCGCCAGATACACCATGCCGGACCCCGCACCGCCGCCGGTAAAGCCCACATCGGTCATCAACGCCTCACCCGGTCCGTTGACCACGCAACCGATGATCGACAACGACATCGGTGTCTTGATATGCTCAAGCCGCTTTTCCAAGGCCTCGACGGTTTTGATCACGTCAAAACCCTGCCGCGCACAGGATGGGCAGGAAATGATGTTCACGCCGCGATGGCGCAGGCCCAGCGATTTGAGAATCTCAAAGCCCATCTTGACCTCTTCGACCGGGTCCGCAGACAGCGACACGCGGATCGTATCGCCGATCCCCATCCACAAAAGGTTGCCCATGCCGATGGCCGATTTGACCGTACCCGAAATCAGCCCGCCCGCCTCGGTGATACCCAGATGAATGGGCGCATCGGTGGCCTCGGCCAGTTGCTGATAGGCTGCGGCGGCCATGAAAACATCCGACGCCTTGCAGCTGATCTTGAATTCATGAAAATCGTTGTCTTGCAGGATCTTGATGTGGTCCAACCCGCTCTCGACCATCGCATCGGGACAGGGTTCGCCGTATTTTTCCAGCAGATGTTTTTCCAGCGATCCGGCATTCACCCCGATGCGGATCGAACAATTATGATCCCGCGCCGCCTTGATCACCTCTTTCACGCGCGTCTCGTCACCGATGTTGCCGGGGTTGATCCGCAGACACGCCGCCCCCGCCTCTGCCGCTTCAATCCCGCGTTTGTAGTGGAAATGTATATCAGCCACGATCGGCACCGACACCTCGCGCACGATCTGCTTGAGCGCTTTTGACGACGCCTCGTCCGGCACCGATATGCGCACAATATCCGCGCCTGCCTCTGCGGCGGCCTGAACCTGCGCAATCGTGCCTGCAATATCGGTGGTCAGCGTGTTGGTCATCGTCTGCACCGTGATCGGTGCGTCACCCCCAACCGGCACATTCCCGACCATGATCTGGCGCGATTTGCGGCGGTAAATATTGCGCCATGGACGGATGTGATTGAGGGACATAGGCGCACCTGTTGGCAAGGGATCAGACAGGGTCAATCTAGTCACCCAAAGGCATAATCGCAATGCCGGATAAAAACAGGTCTGCTGTGCACGGGCGGCTAAAACCGGCCCCGCACCTGTTTTCTTTTTGGCCTTAAATATTCCTGGGGGTTCGGGGGCAACGCCCCCGTATTTGCCAGCTTAACGCGTCTGGCAGGGCATTGCGGCCAAAACGGCAGGATCAATCTCGGAGCTCGCCAAATCGGCAAACATCCGGCTGAGCGATGTATCGGCTGTCGGATCAACCGGCGCATACAGTTCGGTCAGGGCCGCTTGTTGCAACGGCAGGTTCGACGTCACGCTGCCGCGGGCACCCACAGGACCAAAACAACCGTCAGACATCGCAAAATACAACGCACCGGATTCGCCTGTGCGCAGGGTTGCGGGCTCTTCGGTCGCGGGCACGTCCCATGTGTCGCCCTTGTTCATAACGCCCTCGAATATCACGGTGCCGTCAGCCGCACGGACCCGTACCCATGACGGATAGGCCGCGACCATACGGACCAGACCCGCGTCACCTTCAAGCACTTGCGGGACGCCGCTCACGCTGGTGTCGTCAGCCAATGCAGCCAGAACAGCCCCGTCGATATCGCTGGACGCCTGTCCGTTTGCCGCAGGGGCGCTTCCGGAAAAATTACCGACAGAGCGCGGATCAATCGAGGAAATTGGTGCATCGCGCGCCACCAGAACCGGCAGGTCCAGCGCTTGTGGCCGGTACAGGCGGTCCAGCGCATCGGCGCGCGGCGCTTCCATAACGCGGGGGGCGGCGGACAGTCCGTCAGTTTCGGGTGCCGAGGGCAACGCGCCCTCGAGCGGGTCAAGGTCGGACAGCACAATCGGGGTCTGGTCCACAGGGGCAACCTGCACGCGCTGCACTTCTTTCAGCACGCTCCAGCCGCCAAAACCGATCGTCCCGATCAAGGCCAGCAGCACCAGCATCGAGCCAACCGCACCGGGCTCAATCCGGCTGAAGATACTGTCACCGACAGGGGTAAAGGGCGTGTTCGGACGCGCAAACAGGTTTTCTTCCGAGGGGCGCTTCTTGCGCTCTTCAAAGCTGGGCTTTTTGATCACGGAGGCTTCGGCAGACATACCATGCGCCACGGCAAAACCGGATTCGGCACAGAACGATGCAAACGCCTTGTCAGGGTCCATCGTCAGATAACGGGCATAGGACCGCACGTAACCTGCAATAAACCCGGGCGTGTCAAACGCATCGGGATCGCAATTTTCGATGGCAGCAATATAGGAGGCTTTGATGCGCAACTCGCGCTGGACATCAAGAAGGGATTTACCAAGCGTCGCACGTTCACCGCGCATGACGTCACCAAGACGTAATTCGAATGCATCGAACCCCTTGGGTTCAGCTACATCGTCGATAGCTTTCTTGGAGGACCAACGCCCGATCATACCAACTGTCCCGTCTTTTTCTTGCCTACGGCCTTTGTCCGGAATCAGTTTTTCGATTCGGATTTAACCTGTTCTTTCGCTAAGCTTAACATAAGGCAACGGAAAACACGAATTTTTACGTATTACCCAGCAGCCTCGGCGCGATTCAGCGCACAGTGCGACCACAATCCGTCCATCGCATGCACAAGGGCGTCCATTTCGCGGGGTCCGTGCACAGGTGACGGTGTAAACCGCAACCGCTCGGTGCCGCGCGGCACGGTCGGGAAATTGATCGGCTGGGCGTAGATTCCGTAATCGGACAACAACCTGTCCGACAGAATTTTCGTATGCACCGGATTGCCGACAATCACCGGCACGATATGACTGCCATGATCAATGATCGGCAGGCCCAACCCCTTGAGCCTGAGCTTGAGCGCTTTGGCCTGCTGCTGGTGTTTTTCACGCAGTTGCGGTGCACGTTTGAGATAGGCGACCGACGCCGCGGCCCCCGCAGCGACCGCAGGCGGCAGCGATGTCGTAAAAATGAACCCCGGCGCATAGGACCGGATTGCGTCGCACATCTTGGCGCTTGCTGCGATATAGCCGCCCATCACGCCGTATGCCTTGGCCAAAGTCCCGTTAATGATATCAAGCCGGTGCATCAGGCGGTCGCGTTCCGCAACCCCTGCCCCGCGCGGCCCGTACATGCCAACCGCATGCACCTCGTCGATATAGGTCAGCGTATTGAATTCATCCGCAAGATCACAGATCGCCTCGATCGGGCCAAAGTCGCCGTCCATCGAATAGATCGATTCAAAGGCAATCAGTTTGGGTGCTGCCGGGTCATCTGCCTCTAGCAGTTCGCGCAAATGCGCAACGTCGTTGTGACGGAAAATCCGCTTGGCCCCGCCATTGCGGCGCACGCCCTCGATCATGCTTGCATGGTTCAGCGCATCGGAATAGATGATCAGACCGGGAAACAGCTTTGGCAACGTCGACAGCGTCGCGTCATTGGCGATATAGGCCGAGGTGAACAGCAAAGCCGCTTGTTTGCCATGCAAATCCGCCAGTTCCGCCTCAAGGCGTTTGTGATAGACGGTGGTGCCCGAAATATTCCGCGTGCCGCCGGAACCGGCCCCCGTCGCATCAAGCGCCTCTTTCATCGCGTCCAGAACAACAGGGTTTTGCCCCATACCCAAGTAATCGTTGCCGCACCACACGGTGATATCCTGCTCGGACCCGTCGGGTCGTGTCCAGACCGCATGCGGAAACTGTCCGTTGCGACGCTCAATGTCGATAAATGTCCGGTAACGGCCTTCTTCGTGCAGACGCGCAATCGCCTCGTCGATCTTGTTGGTATAATCCATTGCGCGTCTCCATCTGGCGGGTATGAAAACGGCAATGGCACCCGAATTCATATTTTATTCTTAGAATGGTTATAACAAAGCCACCCCTGCGTTCAATGCTTTATAGCGGCACGTAATGTCGCAGCTTTGATCTGGATCAAGCCCGTGGTATCGCTGCGGATGCGTGGTACGGAATACCTGACTATCGCAGACAGCGTCTGTCGGCCATGCTTTACGCAATCCGTGATATTTTGATCCCGGCGCTTTGGCTAGACAAATTTCAAATTTTCTCGACCCGATTTTAAAGTTTTCACACTGCTTTTCTAATATTTTTTGATCCCAATTTTTCATAGCAAAATCCTTTTATATATAGGGAATTTTATTTCATGACACAGTCACTCGGCCTCTTTTCCATGAGCCTGCTCATGGTGCTCACCGCCGCAGGATACGCCTTTGCCACCATCGGGATGCAGGCGGTATCCGCCTCGCACAACAAGCTCGCTTTGACGGTCATTGCCGTGGGCCTGTCGGTTGCGGCCATCGCCGAAATAACGCTGCTGCGACAGGCAAGCCTGCCGCTTGTCTATCTCGGGATCATGGTGACCGAGACAATTCTGGTGCTGGGATATGCGGCATGGTCGCATCAGGGATTGTCGCTGTCGCAGATGGGTGGCGGCGCTCTGGTGGTGGTTGGCTTTGCGCTGGTGTGCAATCAGGCATAGCGATTTGGACGTTGCGCAGCTGCGGTGATTGCGGCAAACGGCGGCATGACCGATCAGCAGCCATCGCATATCTCGCGCAGTGAATTCATTGTCCTGACCGCCTTCATGATCTCGCTGGTGGCGATGACCACTGATATCATGTTGCCCGGTCTCGCCCTGATTGCCACGAATCTGGGGCAAGCAGACCCAAATGCCGGACATCTGGTGGTGTCCGTGCTGTTCGCTGGTTTTGCGCTGGGGCAGCTGATCGTGGGGCCGCTGTCCGATAGTTACGGGCGCCGGGCGGTGATCCATGGCAGTTATGCGGTGTTTATCATCGGCAGCCTGCTGTGCCTGTTTGCCAGCAGCTTCGAGATGTTGCTGGCGGGGCGTGTGTTGCAAGGGCTTGGCATGTCAGGCCCGCGCATCGTTGCCGTCGCAATTGTGCGTGACGGGTTCGAGGGGCGCGCAATGGCGCGGATCATGTCATTCGTGATGGCAGTGTTTATTCTGGTCCCAGCGGTGGCACCGGCGATTGGCCAGCTGGTGATTGCACTATCGGGATGGCGCGCGACGTTTACGTTGCTGCTGGTGATCGCGGCGATAAGCTGGACTTGGTTCGGCCTGCGCCAGCCCGAGACACTGGCCGTTGCGGACCGCCGCGCGTTTTCGCTCAAGAACATATTTCAGGGCATCGGAACCATCGCGAGGAACCGCGCCGCGCTTGGCTATACCCTGTGTGCAGGTCTGATGTTTGGTCCGTTTCTGGCCTACCTCAGTCTTGCGCAACAGATTTTCCAGGGCAGCTATGACAAGGGCGATGCCTTTGCGCTGTGGTTCGCGGTCGCCGCCTTGTCGATCGGGGCGGCGTCAATCCTGAATTCGGCCTTGGTGGAACGGCTGGGCATGAAATTCCTGTCGAATCTCGCGCTGTTCTGGGTCAGTATCGCTGCGGCGCTTTTCATGGTCGCTGTCGTGGCGTGGAACGGGTTGCCGCCCTTTGTCCTGTTCATGGCCTGGATCATCGCAACCTTCTTTGCGATGGGGCTGCTGTTTGGCAATCTCAACGCGCTGGCGATGGAACCTTTGGGCCGTATGGCGGGCCTTGGGGCTGCGGTGGTCGGTGCGCTGTCAACGCTCGTGTCGATCCCCATCGGTTTTACCATCAGCGAAAACTTCGACAATGGCGTCGGCCCGTTAGTGGCCGGATTTGGCCTTATGGCGGTCATTGCCCTGCTGGTCGGTCGCTGGGCCAGCCACCCCTCTGGACAAGCCGCTGCGGGCTGATACGGTCGCCGTCAAACAGCCCCGTTTGATCAAAGGAAACCGCCACATGTCCCTAGACGATGTTCTTGCCCGCATAGACGCCGACCTGCCAGAGGCGACCGACCGCCTGCTCGCGCTGTTGCGCATCCCGTCAATTTCGACCGATCCCGCGTTCAAGGCCGATTGTGACCGTGCCGCCGACTGGCTGGTGGATGATCTGACAGCCCTCGGGATCGACGCAACAAAACGCGAAACCCCCGGACATCCGATGGTGGTGGGTCATGTGGGCGATACGGGTCCGCATCTGCTGTTTTACGGCCATTATGACGTGCAACCTGTCGATCCGCTGGACCTGTGGGACCGAGACCCGTTTGATCCGCAGGTGCAGGACACCCCCAAAGGCAAAGTCATCCGCGCACGCGGTGCCGCCGATGACAAAGGCCAGTTGATGACTTTTATCGAAGCGTTGCGGGCGTGGAAGGCTGTCAAAGGCACATGGCCCTGCAAGATCACCTTTTTCCTCGAGGGAGAAGAAGAAAGCGGATCGCCCTCGCTGGTCCCCTTCATGAAGGAAAACGCGGACGAGTTGAAAACCGATATCGCGCTGATCTGCGACACCGGCATGTTCCAAAGCAAGACACCGTCGATAGTGACCATGCTGCGCGGCTTGCTGGGCGAAGAACTGACCATTACAGCGCCGGATATGGACCTGCATTCGGGCATGTACGGCGGCATCGCGATGAACCCGATCCGCGTGCTGTCCTCCATCATCGCTTCCCTGCACGACGAGACGGGCCGCATCACCGTGCCGGGTTTCTATGACGGCGTGCCGGAACTGTCGGATGCGTTGGAAGCGCAATGGCAGGGCCTGGCGTTCGACCACGCGACATTCCTTGGCGATGTCGGGCTGTCCGAGCCTGCGGGCGAACAGGGCCGCACCCCGCTCGAGATGATCTGGTCGCGGCCTACCTGCGAGGTTAACGGGATCTGGGGCGGCTATACCGGTGCGGGGTTCAAGACCGTGCTGCCGTCAAAAGCCTCTGCCAAGATCAGCTTTCGTCTGGTCGGCACCCAAGACCCCTTTGCGATCCGCGAAAGCTTTCGCAAGATGGTGCAGGACGCGCTGCCTGCCGATTGCAGCGTCGAATTTACCCCCCATGGAGCTGGCCCCGCATCGGGTGCAGATACATCGGGCCCGATGTTCGAGGCTGCGCGCAAGGCGCTGTCAGACGAATGGGGTATTCCAGCGGCCTATATCGGTTGCGGCGGCTCGATCCCGATTGCGGGGTATTTCCAGAATATACTGGGTACAGAGCCGATGCTGATCGGCTTTGGCAAGGACGACGACGCGATCCATTCGCCAAACGAGAAATACGACATGCAGAGCTTTCACAAAGGCATCCGCAGCTGGGCGCGGATACTGGATGCGTTGACGTAAAATCGCGGGGTGGGCCATGCGCCCACCTTACTTTTCCAGCACCCGTAAAGTGGGCGCATCGCCCACCCCCGCCAGATGGAGCCTGACATGAAAACAATCACCGGCTTCAGCTTTGATCGTGCCGACGTAGGTGGCCAGCAGATCGCATATGCGCGCGGCGGTTCCGGCCCGCCCGTGCTTTTGCTGCACGGCTTTCCGCAGACGCATATGATGTGGCATGCCGTGGCCCCGCAACTTGCGCGACATTTCACCGTCATCGCACCTGATTTGCGCGGCTATGGTGCGAGCAGCAAACCCCATGGCACCGAGAATTACAGCTTTCGCGCCATGGCATCGGACCCGTTGGCGTTGATGCGACAGCTTGGGTTTGACTGCTTTCACCTCATCGGCCACGACCGTGGTGCGCGCACGGCGCACCGCCTTGCCCTTGATGCGCCGGATGCCGTACAAACCCTGACCCTGATGGACATCGTCCCGACACATCTTTTGCTGGATGATCTGACCCGCCACGTCGCAAAGGCCTATTATCACTGGTTTTTCCTTGCCCAACCGGCCCCCTTCCCCGAAACCATGATCGGGCATGACCCCGATGCGTATTACACCTCTTGTCTGCTGGGCTGGGGTGCTGCACAGCTATCAGATTTTGATCCCGCGGCGTTCGCAGCCTACCGCAAGGCATGGCGCGACCCGGACACGGTGCGTGGCATGTGCGAAGATTACCGGGCGGCATTGTCTTATGATTTCGACCATGATGCCGCCGATCTCGGGCGCCGCATCACCTGCACCGCGCTGGTGATGTGGGGTGCGGACGGCGCAATGGGGCGGGCCTATGACGTTGCCGCGACATGGGCAGACCGGCTGACCGATATCACGGCGGTGCCGGTATCGGGCGGACATTTCTTTGTCGATCAACACCCCGACGAGACGGCGCAGGCGCTGCTGAGTTTTCTGAACATATAATAGGGGAAGGTGGCGCGGTTGACGGGGCTCGAACCCGCGACCCTCGGCGTGACAGGCCGATACTCTAACCAACTGAGCTACAACCGCGCAACAAGGGCGGGATAGGACACCTTGGCGCACAGGTCAAGCGATGATGCGGGGTACAAAACCCGACCCCGCCAAAATGAAAAAAGGCCCGCCTCGGGCGGACCTCTTTCAAGCAGTGATGGCGCGGTTGACGGGGCTCGAACCCGCGACCCTCGGCGTGACAGGCCGATACTCTAACCAACTGAGCTACAACCGCCCACTGCACAACCGAACACGTCTGACAGACATATCCGAATGTCCGGTTCTCATATGGCGCATGCCTTGTCGCGTCAAGCGTCTTGCGGGAGCGGACAACAGTTTTTTGATGTCTTTTCCGATTGCAGGAAATTGTCTGGCACTCTCGGATCACACATGCGGTCCGAACCATACAAATACGGCTGAACAGAAAATGGCGGGGAGCGATGGTGGGTCGTGACGGGCTCGAACCGCCGACATCTTCGGTGTAAACGAAGCGCTCTACCAACTGAGCTAACGACCCGCTGGGCGTCTCTTAGCCCAAGGCGGGGGCAGGCTTCAAGCCCCTATGTCAATCTATTTTGCTGCCCGTCCAAAAGCTGAAACACCACGCCCTGCCCGCCCGGCAAATCGCGCAAGGCCGCATCACCCAAGCCCAGCACAATAAGGCGCAACATGCGGGATGTAATGCCGTGCGTGACCACAACCGCAGGCCCCTCAAGGCTGTCCAGGAACGCTGTGCACCGCAGGCGCAACGCGGCAAACCCTTCGCCGCCGGGGGCGCGTTCGTATAAATCGAATGTATCGTTTGCGCCCGGGCACAGCGCCATCAGATCGCTGCGCGCGTGACCCGCCCAGTCGCCGACCCCGATTTCGCGCAGGCGGCTGTCCGTCTCGATCCCGTCCACCAAGCCTTGCAGTGCTACGGATGCCGTGTGAAACGCACGGCCTTGCGGGCTTGTCAGGGCGGTAAATCCGTCCAGATCACAGGATTTAAGAATGTCATGCTGGGCCCGCGCCTGTGCCCTGCCCGCAGTGGTCAGGGCCGAATCGAAATGTCCCTGCAACCGGTTCTTAGCGTTCCATTCTGTTTCGCCGTGCCGCAGGATATAAAGCGGCGGATACCCCGTCACGCCGCAGCCTCGATCACGGTTTCCACCCCGTTCTCAAGCACATAAACGCACCCCTGCTGGTTGGACAATGTACCGGCACTATTCAGATCGATGCCCCGCACAACCGCGCGCAGCACTTGCCCCAGCAGGCCATGTGCGACGATCACGGTCGGGCCTGTGAGACCGTCCAGCACCGCCCTGATCCGCACCTCGAATGCCGCAAGCCCCTCGCCGCCTTCCGCCGCCTCATAGATCTCGAGCGCATTTGGCGCGCGCGCCGCCCAATCGGGATGCGCCGCCAGTATATCGGTCCGCAACATGCCCTGCCACTTGCCTGCGTCAATTTCCATCAGTCTGGCGTCGGTCCGGTACGGGGTGCGACCAAGAGCGATATCCGCCGTCTGCCGCGCACGACCCAGAGGCGATACCAGAATATCGGGGGACAGCGCCATGATCGCGGGCATGATCGCGGCCTGCTGATGCGCCTCTGCGATGCCCTGTGCGGTCAGCGGTGAATCCAGCTGGCCTTGCAAGCGCAACACCTTGTTCCACTCGGTCTGACCATGCCGCAGAAACCATATTATAGGATAGGAATGTGGCACAATTTATCGGGTCCGGTAAAGAAGGGAGACATGCATAAGCCGAGGCTCTGCACATGTCGCAGACAATGGTTGATCTGGGCGGATAATCAATCCTCGTCCGGTTTGCCGATCTGTGACGTCTGGCGGATTTTTGTCACCAGCACACGACCATTCGGCAACAGCTTTTCCTTGCGGACCTTGATGCGGCCCATAGGTGGCAGGATCAACTCACGGTTGTCAGCCAGCGCCTCGCCCAGAACGGCAAGCATCGCATCGACAACCGGCTTGGCGTCTTTTTTCTTGATGCCGGAACGGGTGACGACCGTGTCAATCAGCTCTTTCTTGCGCATCACCGGGCCAAGGATCACCGCCTGCGGCGCATCTGTGACGGTTGGTGTACCGGATTTGGTGGCCATCGGCGTGTTGCCATCCAGCGCTGACACCGGTGCGCGCGGCGCTGTCACCGCAGGTTTTGCCGCGCTGGCCATAGGTTTGGCCTTGCCACCCGTGGTTTTTGCGGGTTTTGACTTTGACTGGCTTTTAGCTGACGTGCTCATGGGGCCTCACCGTTTGATTGTTTCTTATTTGGTAACAAACTAAATCGCCTGATCTGAAATTGCCAGTCTTTACTAGGTCTGCAGATCATAGCCCCAACACTCTTATATTATCTCACATCGGCATGGCGACGATAAACATTCTTTATCTGCCATCAAAATTCTTTATCTGCCATCCAATGCGCAAGGTCCGGTAAGTCATTCGGATAATGCAAAAAAGCGCCTCATTCCTGAGGCGCTTTTCTGTTGTTTATGCGACAGTTTCAGTGTGCCGTCGCACTGTCGCCAGCGTCGCTGCGCCGCGCCAAGGCTGCCGCTGCCGCCGCGTCCTCGGCCTCCTGATCCCATTCGATAGGTTCTGGCTGGCGGACCAAGGCATGCTTCAAAACCTCTGACACGTGGCTCACAGGGATAATCGTCAGCCCCTCTTTCACATTATCAGGGATTTCCGGCAGGTCTTTCTCGTTTTCTTCCGGAATCAGCACGGTTGTGATGCCACCGCGCAGGGCCGCAAGCAGCTTTTCCTTCAACCCGCCGATTGGCATCGCATTACCGCGCAAAGACACTTCGCCGGTCATGGCAATATCCTTGCGCACGGGGATCTGCGTCAACACCGACACAATCGACGTCACCATCGCCAAACCCGCCGATGGGCCATCCTTGGGCGTGGCCCCGTCAGGCACATGCACGTGGATATCAATCGTGTCGAACTTGGGCGGCTTCACCCCGATCTTCGGACTGATGGACCGCACATAGCTGGAGGCCGCATCAATGCTTTCCTTCATCACATCGCCGAGCTTACCAGTTGTCTTCATCCGGCCCTTGCCCGGCAGGCGCAGCGCTTCGATCTGAAGCAATTCGCCCCCGACTGACGTGTAGGCAAGACCTGTCACAACACCGATCTGGTCATCTTTTTCAGCCAGACCATAGCGGTACTTTTGCACACCCAGGAAATCATCCAGATTATCGCCGGTCACAGTGATGCTCTCGGCTTGTTTCTTGATGATCTTGGTCAGCGATTTGCGCGCCACCTTGGCGATTTCGCGCTCAAGGTTCCGAACGCCCGCCTCGCGGGTGTAGTACCGGATCATGCCCGTCAGCGCGGAATCCTCGATCTCGAATTCCTTTTTCTTGAGGCCGTGGTTCTTGATCTGCTTGGCCACAAGATGCTGCTTTGCAATCTCGCGTTTCTCGTCCTCGGTGTAGCCCGACAGCGGAATAATCTCCATCCGGTCAAGAAGCGGCCCCGGCATGTTGTAGCTGTTCGATGTGGTCAGGAACATCACGTTCGAGAGGTCATATTCAACCTCCAAGTAGTGATCCACAAACGTTGAGTTCTGTTCGGGGTCCAGTACCTCGAGCATGGCAGACGCGGGATCGCCACGGAAATCCTGACCCATTTTGTCAATTTCATCGAGCAAAATGAGTGGATTGGTGGTTTTCGCCTTTTTCAGCGCCTGAATGATCTTGCCGGGCATGGATCCGATGTAGGTCCGACGGTGGCCCCTGATCTCGGACTCGTCGCGCACGCCACCAAGGCTGATGCGGATAAATTCACGACCCGTTGCCTTGGCCACAGATTTACCAAGCGAGGTTTTACCCACACCCGGAGGGCCGACCAGACACATGATCGGGCCTTTCATCTTGGAGGAGCGCTGCTGCACCGCAAGATATTCGACGATCCGCTCTTTGACCTTGTCCAAGCCATAGTGGTCGTCATCCAACACCTTTTGTGCCTTGGTCAGATCTTTTTTGACGCGCGACTTTACGCCCCACGGGATCGACAACATCCAGTCGAGATAATTGCGCACCACGGTCGCCTCGGCTGACATCGGCGACATGTTTTTCAGCTTCTTGATCTCGGCATCGGCCTTTTCGCGGGCCTCTTTGCTCAGCTTGGTCCTGGCAACCTTGGCTTCCAGCTCGGCCACTTCGTTCTTGCCGTCTTCGCCATCTCCCAGCTCGGTCTGAATGGCTTTCATCTGCTCATTCAGGTAATACTCGCGCTGGGTCTTTTCCATTTGCGATTTGACGCGGGTCTTGATCTTTTTCTCGACCTGAAGCACGGACATTTCACCCTGCATCAATCCGTAAACTTTTTCCAGCCGCTCGGACACGGACAGTGTCTCGAGCAGGTCCTGCTTTTGCTCGACTTCAATGCCCAGATGCCCTGCCACCAGATCGGCAAGACGCGCGGCCTCGGTGGTTTCACCGACGGCTGCAAGCGCCTCGTCCGGCACGTTTTTCTTGACTTTGGCATAGCGTTCAAATTCATCCGCCACAGAGCGCAGCAGCGCCTGCGTGGTGGCCGCATCGCCGGGCATTTCGGTCAGATATTCGGCACGCGCCTCAAAGAAATTATCATTCTCGAGGTATTCGGTGATCCGCACCCGCGCCTGCCCCTCGACCAGCACCTTGACGGTGCCATCGGGCAATTTCAGCAGTTGCAGCACGTTGGCCAGAACGCCCGCTTTATAGATGCCGGACGCTTCCGGCTCGTCCTCGCCGGGGTCCATCTGGCTTGACAGCAGAATCTGCTTGTCATCCGCCATGACCTCTTCCAGCGCGCGCACCGATTTTTCGCGGCCCACAAAAAGCGGGACGATCATATGGGGGAAAACGACAATGTCGCGCAACGGCAATACGGGGTACGACGCGTTTAATGGTTCCAACATGCTCAATTCCTTATCTTGGCAAACAATTCCGGTCCCAACTGTAGGCAACCGGATGTTTCCTGTTCTGGGTTAGATATCTGTGCACCCTGCCCGCCTGTTTCAATAGCCCCGATTTTGGGGCGCGATCACATCATCGCGTGTGAGGCCGCCAGTGGCAACCTCACAATTAATCCATTTTAGGGTGAATAGCGCAGAAAGCGCTGCGCAGTTCACCTTTTGCCTGCCGGCATCTCAAGCCTCGCTCAAGATCGGATAATCGGTATATCCTTTGCGATCCCCACCATAAAATGTGTCGCTGTCAGGCTGGTTCAAAGGCGCATCTTTCTCCAACCGCGCGGGCAGATCGGGGTTGGCGATGAACGGCACACCAAACGCGATGATATCGGCGGCACCGCTGTTGACCGCGTCGATTGCCATCTGCCGATCATAGCCGTTGTTGGCCATATAGAACCCATCAAACAGCTTGCGCAGGGCCGCGATGCTTTCTCCTTCGTCCAATTCACGTGACCCGCCGGTCGCCCCTTCGACCATGTGCAGATAAGCCAGACCAAATTGATTGAGCTTGGGCACGACATATTCGAACGTCGCTTGCGGGTCCGCATCGCTGATCCCGTTGGCAGGCGAAAATGGCGACAGGCGCAGCCCGACGCGGCCATTGCCCCAGACTTTCGTAACGGCCCCCAGCACCTCAAGCAGCAGCCGTGCGCGATTTTCGACCGACCCACCATAGCTGTCATCGCGCTTGTTGCTGCCGGTTTTCAGGAACTGGTCCAGCAAATAACCGTTGGCGGCATGGACTTCGACCCCGTCGAAACCGGCCTTTTTCGCCATTTCTGCGGCGTGGACATAATCAGCGATCAGGCGCGGCATTTCATCCAATTCCAGCGCACGTGGGTCTGAGGTGTCCTCGAACCCCTTTGGTGTAAAGGTTTTGACGCCAGAGTTGATCGGCGACGGCGCGACGGGCTGCGCACCGCCCGGTTGCAGGGATGTATGGCTTATCCGGCCAACATGCCATAGCTGCACGACGATTGTGCCGCCCGCTTTATGGACCGCATCAGTAACCTTGCGCCATGCTGAAACCTGACCTTCTGAGTGGATGCCGGGGGTCTGGAAGTAACCTTTGCCTTCGGGACTGATCTGCGTAGCTTCGGTGACGATAATGCCCGCACCGGCGCGCTGCCGATAATAATCGACGTGCATGTCGCCGACTTCGCCGGTGTCATTATCGGCGCGGTTGCGGGTCAGCGGCGCCATTGCAACGCGGTTTTTGGCGTGTAGCGCGCCTGCGTCGATGGGCGTGAAAAGCGTATCAGTCATAGCGTTTCCTTTGTAGGATAAATCTTGCGTTGGCTTTACACCTAAGACGTCGCTGCACCGCAGCAAGGCCCTGCAGGTGAAATATCATCGCGCCATCGGCGTGGACTACAGCGGATCAATGTCGCCTTGCGCCCGCCCCGCGTGAAAATCCGACTGCCATGCCGCAAAGTTTCCTGTGCCGATTGCGTCCCGCATGCCTGCCATAATATCCTGATAATACCGCAGGTTATGCCACGTCAGCAGCATCGAGCTGATGATTTCTTGCGAGCGGAACACATGGTGCAGATAGGCACGTGAATAATTCTGACAGGCTGGGCAGGCACAGTTTTCATCCAGAGGGCGCGGGTCGTCCATATGGCGCGCGTTTTTGATGTTGAGCACACCGTGACGGGTAAACACCTGCCCCGTGCGGCCCGACCGGGACGGCAAGACGCAGTCCATCATGTCGATGCCGCGCGCCACCGCCCCCACGATATCGTCGGGCTTGCCAACGCCCATCAAGTAGCGCGGCTTGTCTGCGGGCAGTTGATCGGGCGCATAATCCAAGCAGTCAAACATCGCCTGCTGCCCTTCACCCACGGCCAGACCACCGACCGCATATCCATCAAATCCAATTTCGCGCAACGCCTCGGCACTTTGGCCGCGCAGGTCTTGTTCAAGCCCGCCTTGTTGGATACCAAACAGCGCATGACCGGGCCGGTCGCCAAACGCCTCGCGGGACCGCGCCGCCCACCGCATCGACAATTCCATGCTTTCGGCAATACGCGTGCGGTCGGCAGGCAAGGCGGGACATTCATCAAAACACATCACGATGTCAGAGCCGAGCAGCGCTTGAATTTCCATCGACCGTTCCGGCGTGATCTCGTGTTTGGAGCCGTCGATGTGGCTTTTGAACGTCACACCGCGTTCCGTCAACTTGCGCAGATCGGCCAGTGACATCACCTGAAACCCGCCTGAATCTGTCAAAATCGGCTTGTCCCAATTCATAAACTTATGCAGCCCCCCCAAGGCGGCAATCCGTTCCGCCGTCGGGCGCAGCATCAGGTGATAGGTATTGCCAAGCAGGATATCCGCGCCCGTCGCGGCCACACTTTCGGGCATCATCGCCTTGACCGTCGCCGCCGTGCCCACGGGCATAAACGCCGGCGTGCGGATGTCGCCGCGGGTGGTGTGGATCACGCCGGTCCGCGCCTTGCCATCGGTGGCGTTCAGATCAAATGAAATATTGCGGGCGGCTTGGGTCATGGCGGGCGATCCTCTGGATTGATCCACGCGCGATAGACCAGCACGGTAAAACTTGCAATCAGCCTGAAAACCCACCACATGTCTGCCAAAGAATTTTCAATTAAGGACATACCCCTTGGACATCGAACAACTGATCCTGGATCTATTGCAAAACAATCTTGTCTGGCTCTTGCTGGCGTTTCTGATTGTTATCCTGATCGTCAAAGCGGTCAAGATCGTGCCGCAGTCCGAACAACATGTCGTTGAACGCTTTGGCCGGTTGCGCGCGGTGCTTGGACCCGGAATAAACATGATCGTGCCGTTCATCGACCGGATCGCGCATAAAATCTCGATCCTCGAGCGGCAGTTGCCCACTGCATCCCAAGACGCGATTACCCGCGACAACGTGCTGACCCAGGTGGATACATCGGTGTTCTACCGCATCACCGAGCCCGAAAAGACCGTGTACCGTATCCGCGATGTTGATTCAGCTATTTCGACCACGGTCGCTGGTATCGTGCGGGCCGAGATCGGTAAAATGGACCTCGATGAAGTGCAGGCGAACCGGTCGTCGCTGATTGCCACAATCAAGGCGACCGTTGTGGACGCCGTTGAAAACTGGGGGATCGAAGTGACCCGCGCCGAAATTCTCGACGTGAACCTTGATGCGGCCACCCGCGCCGCGATGATGCAACAACTCAACGCAGAACGTGCGCGCCGCGCGCAAGTGACCGAGGCCGAGGGCAAGAAACGGGCGGTCGAACTGGCCGCCGACGCCGAGCTTTATGCGTCTGAACAAACCGCCAAGGCGCGCCGTGTACTGGCCGATGCCGAAGCCTATGCCACGCAAGTTGTGGCCATCGCGATCAATGAAAACGGGCTTGAGGCGGCGCAGTACCAGATTGCCCTGAAACAGGTCGAGGCGATCAATGTGATGGGCACGGGGGCTGGCAACCAGACCATCGTGGTCCCCGCACAAGCGCTTGAAGCCTTTGGCGATGCTTTCAAACTGCTCAAGGGGCGCGGCTGATGGCTGTGTATCTGACGCTCTGGTGGGTCTGGATTTGTGTGGCGCTTGCATTGGGTGTGGTTGAGCTTCTGGTGCCCAGCTTTATCTTTCTCGGATTTGCAATCGGGGGTCTGGCGATGGCGGTTTTAGTGTTCGTCTTGCCCGCCACTAATGTACCGGCCCTGCTTGCGATGTTCGCCATTCTGTCACTGATTGCATGGGTAGCCTTGCGTCTGGTATTTCGCCGCGGGTCGGGTAATTCGCGCATCGTGACACGCGACATCAACGAGAACTGATGGCACGCGGGGCTGTTTCCTGTCCTTGGGGGAACAGCCCGACGTATGCGCATTGACGCTTGCTATACGCCTTTCGCAGCTTAAACTCGTTTTTTATCGCACCCCTGATCAGGAACCCTTGCCCATGCGCGCCCTCATTCTTGCCACAGCCTTGTTCACTCCCGCTCTGGCCGTTGCCGAGTGCGCCAGCGATGCCGAGATTGCCGCGTTTGTTGCGGCATACGGGGCCAACGAGCCCACAACCGCCCTGAACGCGGATGGCAGTATGGAAGATGCGCTGTGTACGCAGGCCAAACTCGCTTTGGCGCTGGAACCCAGCATGGGCATGGTGATCGGCTACAAGGCGGGGCTGACCAGCCCGCCCGCCCAAGAGCGTTTCGGCGTGACCGAACCGGTGCAGGGCCTGCTGTTCGGGAACATGATTTTGCAGGACGGTGCCACCGTGCCTGTCAATTTCGGTGCGATCCCGATGGTAGAGGCCGATCTGGTGCTGGTGGTGGGCGACGACGCGATCAACGAGGCTGCAACGCCGGGCGACGTGATTTCCAACATCAGCGCCGTACATCCGTTTATCGAACTGCCTGACATGATGCTGGGCAAGGATGAACCCATCACCGCAGTGACCCTGACCGCCATGGGGGTCGCACCAAAGCTGGGTGTCCTGGGTGCGGGTATCCCCGTGGAAGACCCCGCCGCAATGGCAGCAGCCCTCGAGAGCATGACCGTTACCCTGCGCGATGGCACCGGCGAGGTTGTCACCACGGCCCCCGGTGCCGCAACGCTGGGCCATCCGGCAAATTCGGTACTTTGGCTGATGTCCAAGGGCATCACCCTGAAAAAAGGCGATCTGATCAGCGTCGGCTCTTTCGGGCCGCTGACGCCCTCGGGTGCCATGAAAGGCGGTGCAAGTGTCACCTATTCCGGCTTGCCTGGCGATCCGGTCGTGTCCGTGACCTTCAACGATTAACCGACCCCGAATAATCCGGTTTCTATCATAATTTTGGCAAGATTGCCGCGTAACCCGGCCCCTGAACTTAAAGCGATCAGGGGCCGGACTATTGCCGATCACACACCAAAGAACGCTTCGCCTTGTGACCCTGCTGGTATTTTTACTTGCCGCTTGGGTCTATGTGCAGCGCACAATTTCGGTGCCGATCACGTTTTACGAAACATCTGCGGATGTCCGGATAACGCCATCCTTTACCCTGTCCGGTGAAGCGCTTGCCGCGCTGACCACAAAATTCCCGCAAAAAGCATATTTCGCGGCCTTTGCCGCACATCCCGATGGTCATTACGGCTGGGTCAGCGGCAGACATTCCATCAAGGATGCCCACCGCGAGGCGCTGGAGCGTTGCAACAGAGGGCGCAGCGGTTGCGTGATCCAATCAACGCTTTATCCCGAAAAGTACAGCCCGCGTTATGTGGGCAACACGGTCTCGGAGTTTGCTGTTGCGAAAAATATCGCTCGCTTTCTCCCGGTCGAGGGCAAGATCTGGTACGCGCTGGGTCCGGGCGGCGCATGGAGCGTGCAATCAGGCAAAGACGGCGGTTTTTTTGCGCCCTACCGCGTGTGGCACCGCTGCGAAGCGTATATGAAGACCGACAACCGCCCTGCCTATTATTCACAAAAAGGCTGTCGTTTGTTCTTTGGCCCTGCCTATTCGGTGAAGAAATAACATTTGAGCGACTACCCCCTGCGCAGCACTGGACGGTCGAGGCGTTAATCCCTATATAAACACTCAGGAACATAAGACGAGGGCCCCGATGACCAACCAGACACAACCGCTTGAAGGCACACCGCTTATTGCGCCTTCCACGACCGACCATCCGTTGTACGAGGCTGTCGTCGAGGCATGCCGTACGGTCTATGACCCTGAAATTCCGGTTAATATTTATGAGCTGGGCCTGATCTATACCATTGATATCAATGATGAAAACGAGGTTGGTATCAAGATGTCGCTGACTGCTCCGGGCTGTCCTGTTGCGGGTGAAATGCCCGGTTGGGTGGCAGACGCTGTTGAACCGCTGGCAGGGGTGAAACATGTCGATGTGGCACTGGTCTGGGAACCGCCCTGGGGCATGGACATGATGTCCGACGAGGCGCGGCTTGAACTTGGTTTTATGTAGACCCTCTTGAGAAACCCCTGCGTCCTGCCTATCTTTTGACCATAGGAGACACCAATATGTTCGGCATCCCCGGCAAACAGGCCGTCAGCATCACCCCGAAAGCCGCCACGCAGATTGCAAAACTCATGCAGTCGGCGGGCCATGCCGGTCTTCGCATCGGCATCAAAAAAGGTGGCTGTGCGGGCATGGAATACACCATGGAATATGTCGGCGCGTCCGATCCCAACGACGAAGTGGTCGAACAGGACGGTGCGCGCGTGCTGATCGCCCCCATGGCACAGATGTTCCTGTTCGGCACCGAAATCGACTATGAAACCACGCTGCTGGAATCCGGTTTCAAGTTCCGCAATCCCAACGTGACCGAGGCCTGTGGCTGCGGCGAATCGATCAAATTTGACGACAATATCGGTGCCGCAATGGCCGCCAAGTGAGCCTTGCAGAGGCGGATATCGCCTTTGCAAAAGAGCTGTTTTCAGACCTTCCCGACATCACCACACGCAAGATGTTCGGCGGCATGAGCATCTATTCGGACGGCGTGATATTCGCGTTGATCCGCTCGGATGCGCAGATCTTCATCAAATCGCAGGACGCTGCATTCAGTGAAAAATTAGCGGATTTGGGGTCGGAAATCTGGGCTTACACGCGCAAGAACGGCACTGAAACAGCTATGCCTTACTGGACCATGCCCGAGGCTGCCCTTGATGATCCAGAGCTTGCCACATCCCTTGGCCGAGAGGCGCTGACACTGCTGCGCTGAGGCTTATTGCTTTTGCAGATGCACATAGGTCTCGGTATAGCGCCGCGACAGATGATCCCCCGCCAGCACCACCTCCCCCGACCCTTCCGGTGCCACATTGACCTCATGGCTCGGGTTGAAAAACAGCGGCACCGAAATCCGCTCCGCCGTGCCGCCCACCACCCTGTGCGGGGTCGCGCGCACCATTGCGTTGCTCCAGAACTCCATCATTTCGCCAAAGTTTATGACAAATGTGCCAGGCTCTGCACTGACCGGCGTCCAGCCGCCGCCACGCTTGCGCACCTCCAGCCCCGGTGATCCGTCCGTCGCCAGCAACGTCAGGCAGCCGTAATCGGTATGTGTCGCAATGCCGAAATCGCGTGCTCCGGCCCAACTGGGACGCGCAGGATAATAATTGCCACGCAACAAGGCCATCGGCGCGTCAAAGGCCGCGTCAAACGCGTCCCGAGGGCGGTCAATGGCTTGCGCCACGCCGCGCAGCACATCCATCGCAACAGCGCAGGCGTCGGTATAATAGCTGCCGATGACCTGCTCGAACCCGGCTGGTGTATCCGGCCAATGGTTCGGGGCATAAAACGGATTTTCAAGGCGCGGATCATCCTGCGGCAAGGTCAATCCGCTGTCAAAAAACTGTTTGTAATCAGGGTTTGCCTTCGGGTCGACCCGTTCTGACCCGGCAGCGCCCCAGCCCCGGTTAGATCCGGTGCGTGACATGTCAAACGCGGTTTTGTCCGCCTCGGGCAGTTTGAAAAAATTACGGTAGACCCCGATCACCTCACGCACACGTGCTGCATCCAGCGCGGTGTTGTGCACCGTCGCAAAGCCGGTTTGTGTAGCCGCAATGCGCATCGCCGCCAGCGCCTCTGCATCGCCGGCGATCAAACGGGCCAAATCAATTCTGGGGATCATGATGATACTCCTGCATCCTGCCCCACTCCCTACCGCGCATTGCAGCTTTGCAAAACCCTATCCGTTGCCGTGATAAACAGCGGGTGCTATTCAAAGGCAACACAGGTAATGAAAGGCCCGCCATGCCCCGTAAAATAGCCGCCGGAAACTGGAAGATGAACGGCACCGCCGCTGCCCTTGACGCATTGGCAGACCTTGGCCCGCATCTGTCGCCAAACGGTCCAGATGTGGTGATCTGCCCGCCTGCACCGCTGCTTTTTCGTGCCGCCGCACTGGCCAAACCGCTCGGGCTGCACATCGGCGCGCAGGATTGCCATGGCATGGATGCAGGTGCCTTTACCGGTGATATATCCGCAGCCATGGTGGCGGATACCGGTGCCACATATGTCATCCTCGGCCACTCCGAGCGCCGCGAGGCTTACGGCGAATCCGACAGTGAAATCCGTCAAAAGGTGGAACGTGCATGGGCCGCAGACCTCACTGCGATCCTGTGCATCGGCGAAAGCGGCGAGGACCGCGCGGCGGGCGACACGCTCGATATCATCGGCACACAACTTGCAGGCTCGCTGCCAGATGCGGCAAGTGCCACGAACACTGTGGTTGCGTACGAGCCGATCTGGGCCATCGGCACCGGGCTTGTCCCGACCCTTGAGCAGATCATCGAAGTGCATGACTTCATCCGCGACCGCCTGATCACGCGGCTTGGCCCCGACATCGGCGGTGCCATCCCGCTTTTGTATGGCGGTTCGGTCAAACCGGATAACGCGGCAACCATATTTCAGGCGGCAAACGTCGATGGCGCATTGGTCGGCGGTGCCTCTCTCAAAGCCAGCGATTTCGCCCCGATCATCGCAGCACTTGCAGCCTCTTAACATTCACCCTTTCTTAAATACCCCTGCACATCCAACGGCAAAGGGCGGCACGTCTGTTTGACATGCCGCCCTTTCAACTCCGATGAGCCAAGCGTCGCTATCTGGTTATGATCTCCGGCCCCATCATCAACGTCGGCAACCACGTCGAGATGATCGGAATATACGTGACCATAATCAGGAACACGAACAATACGGCAGTGAACGGCAATGCGGCCCAGACCACAGACATCATCGGCATGTTCGCCACACCGGAGGTCACAAACAGGTTCAGCCCCACCGGCGGCGTGATCATCCCGATCTCCATATTCACCACCATGATAATGCCGAGGTGAATGGGATCAATCCCCAACTCAATTGCAATCGGGAACACCAAGGGTGCGACAATCACCAGCAAGCCCGACGGCTCCATGAACTGGCCCCCGATAAGCAGGATCACGTTGACGATGATCAGAAACACAATCGGGCCAAACCCGGCGTCCAGCATCGCGGCTGAAATCTGCTGCGGGATTTGCTCGTCGGTCAGCACGTGTTTCAGGATCAAGGCGTTGGCGATGATGAACATCAACGTCACCGTCAACTTGCCGGCCTCGAACAGCGTGTTGCGCACATCCTTGTGCCAGAACACCGATATCAGCGCCATCGGCTTGCGCAGCAACGAGATGTTCTGCGTATCATCCCCCGCCACATGCAACGGCCCCATATCGCGGTAGACAAAACAGGCAATCAGAAACGCATAGACCGCCGCGACCGCTGCCGCTTCTGTGGGGGTAAAGATACCTCCATAGATACCGCCAAGGATGATCACGATCAGGAACAACCCCCAACCGGCTTCCCTGCCCGAGGACCACACTTCACCCCAGCCACGCCATTCGCCTTGCGGCAATTTCTTGACCTTGGCCATGACATAGATGGTAATCATCAACATTGTTCCCGCCATCAGACCCGGGATCACACCGGCCAGAAACATACGGCCCACAGACACATCCGTGGCAGAGGCATAGACCACCATCACAATCGACGGCGGGATCAGAATGCCCAGCGTCCCTGCGTTGGCGATCACGCCCGCGGCAAACTCCTTGGTGTACCCGACTTGCCGCATCCCCGCGATCACAATGGACCCGATGGCCACCACAGTGGCGGGCGACGACCCGCTGAGTGCTGCAAAAAGCATACAGGCGAATACACCGGCAATCGCCAGACCGCCGGGCAAATGGCCGACAAGGGCAATCGAGAACCGGATGATCCGTTTGGCCACACCGCCCGTTGACATGAACGACGAGGCAAGGATGAAAAACGGGATTGCCAGCAATGTGTAATGCCCCGCCATCGCCTGAAACAAGGTCTGTGCAATCGACGCAAGCGAGGTATCAGACAGGACCAGCAGGAACAGGATCGACGACATGCCCAGCGACACCGCAATCGGCACGCCGATCAGCATCAGACCGACAACCATCGAGAAAAGAACAAATACTTCCATGGTTTATTTTCCCGCGTTCAAATGTTTGACGGCCTCGACCTCATCCTCGGCCTCGTGGCTGACGATCATGCTTTGCTTTTCGTCCTTTATGATGCGCCATGTCGCCTGAATGAACCGGAACAAGAGCAGCGCCATGCCAATCGGCAGGATCGCATAGGGAATAAACCGTGGCAGCTTTTCATAGGTCTCGCCCTGGTTCATCAACGGCTCGATAAAGCGCAGCCACTCCGGGATCGGGGTCTCGGCCACCGCATACCACGCCTGATCGCGACTGTTGGCGAACCCGGTGGGGAACCAGCGGCCGGTCGTGGCATCAAGCCCTGCGAACGGTGCCCAGTAATCCCAAGCACCTTTGAGCAGAAACACCGAATAAATGATACAGATCAACCCGACCAATACCGCCAGCACCTTGCGCGGGCCTTTGTCGAACAGGTTGATCACCGCGTCTACACCCAGGTGCGCCGTGACCTTGACCGCATAGCTGACACCAAAGAGCACCAGCCAGGCAAACAGGAATGTCACTACCTCCAGACCCCAGATGATCCCGGTGTTGAAGCCGTAGCGCAGGACGACGTTGATAAATGTAATGATGGTCATAAGCCCAAGGATCAGCGCAATCGCGGTTTCCTCGAACTCATGCACGATGCGGCCAATCGGCCCGCGTGGCTCGTATTGAGAAGACATGGCTCCCCGCCCCCTTTGATCAGAGATACGTCAAATCATCCGGCCCCGCATCTGGGGGCCGGATGATACCTCAATGCCCTGAAGGGCTTAGTGGTTGGCGTTGATCGCCTGTGCCGCGTCGATGTTTTCCTGACCGATGTCGGCCACAAACTCTTCCCAGACCGGCTTCATCGCATCGACCCAAGCCTGACGCTGGGTATCGTCCAGCTCGACGATCTTGCCACCGGCATCAAGGATCGCCTGACGCGCATCCATATCAACCTGATCAACGGCGGCGTTCCGCTCTGCGGTGACTTCTTCGATGATTGTGGCCAACTGGTCGCGCACATCCGCATCCAGGCTGTCCCACCAGTCGGTGGACACAACCAGCATATAATCAAGCACACCGTGGTTGGTCTCGGTGGTGCCGTCCTGAACTTCGAAGAACTTCTGGCCGTAAACGTTGGACCATGTGTTTTCCTGTCCGTCCACAACGCCGGTTTGCAGCGCGCCGTACACTTCGGAGAACGCCATCGGCTGTGGTGAAACGCCAATCGCTTCCATCTGCGACTTGATCACTTCGGACGGCTGCACGCGGAATTTCAGACCAGCGGCATCTGTCGGCAGGATCAGCGGCTTGTTGGCCGACATCTGCTTCATACCATTGTGCCAGAATGCCAGACCGACAAGGCCGCGACGCTCCATCGACATTTTCATGGCATTACCAGCCTCGGAATTCTGGAATTCATCCACAGCCGCGATGTTCTTGAACACGAACGGCAGATCGAAAATGCGGAACACTTTGGTGAACTGCTCGAATTTGGACAGTGACGGTGCCGCCATCTGGACGTCGCCCTGCAACATGGCTTCCAGCACTTTGTCATCATCATACAGCGTCGAGTTCGGGAACACTTCCATACAGGCCTTGCCGTTCATCTCGTCATTGATGCGCTGCTCCAACAGGGATGCAGCCAGACCTTTGGGGTGTTTGTCGGCATTTGTAACGTGGCTCAATTTGATGACGATCTCGCCGTCGTCACAGGCTGCGGCAACAGCACCGGCGCTGACTGAAAGGGTCAGGGCAACGGTCGCGGCGGTCAAAAATTTCGGGGTCGAAAAGGTCATGGTGTCTCCTCCCAGAGAATAGAATCATGTATCAGGCACCTTTTGCAGATGCGCTAAGGCTATAAGAGCGCGCGAGATATCCGTTCACAAGGGCGTGTACGGGGCTAAAGCACGCTGGAATATTTATGTTATATTTCAGCCGGCTAAGCCCGATCAAAAATATGTTTGCGCAAACACAAAATTGCATCTGTGCGAAATTCCGCACGGAAATCACGCGCCCTGTGCGGAAATCCGCACATATCTAGCTGCGAAATTCTTCGGCCTTGATCCCGTAGCGCGCCAGCTTGTCATAAAACGTCTTGCGCGGCAGCTTGAGTGCTTCTGCCGCCGCTGACGCCTGTCCTTGCGCGCGGCGCAATGCGGCCTCAAGCAGCGATTGTTCGACCTGTGCCATCTGTTCTGCCAACCCCAGACCTAGCCCCGCATCCTGGCCTGCGTCATCCGGCAGGCCCATCACAAACCGCATTGCCGCCGACATCAGCGCGCGGGCATTGCCCGGCCAGTCACGCGCCATCAACGCCCCCACGACCTGCGGCGTCACCTCGGGCGCGTGCTGGCCTGACTGTTCGGCGGCCTGATCGACATAGCGGCGAAACATCACCGGAATATCCTCGCGCCGCTCTGCCAGCGACGGGATATGCACGCTCAGAACCTCGAGCCGGTAATAAAGGTCGGCATTGAACCGCCCCGCGCCCACTTCGCCGCCCAGATCCTGTGTGCTGCCCCCGATCAGACGCACGGGCGCATTGCCGTCGCCGGTCTCGCTCAACGTCAGCTGTATTTGCGCGGGAAGGAGCCCGATCTCGTTGATGAACAGGCTGCCGCCCTGCGCCTCGGTCAGAGCCTCGGCCAGAGTGTCTTGGGTCAACCCCGCAGCGGCACGTTTTACAAACGGCGCCTTGGAGCGTGCAGAGGACAGGTGGATCACCTCTGCCACCTTGGAAATCCCCGCACCGGGCGCACCTGTGACCAACACATCGCCCGTGGTCTGCGCAAGCAACCTCACCTGCTTGCGCAGACCATTTGCCAAATCCGATGTGCCAAAAATCATCCGTGCCGCCGGATCGCCGGTCTCGACCAGCCGCCGCAAACGGCGATTATCCAATACCAATGCGCGGGTTTTCAATGCCCGTTCCACCACCGTCAGCAGATCGGCAGGCGCACAGGGTTTTTCGAGAAAACCGAACGCACCCTGCCCCATCGCCTCGACCGCCATCGGGATATCGCCCTCGCCGGTCAAAAGGATGACCGGCAAATCGGGGTCTTGCTTGCGCGCATACTCAAGCAGGTGAAAACCGTCGCGCCCCGGCATGCGGATATCGGACAGGATCACGCCGTCAAACTGGTCGCTGATCCGGTCCTTGGCCGCCACAAACGAGCCGGCGGTGAGGGCGGTAATATCCGCCAGCTCCAGCGTCTGCGCCAGCGCCTCGCGCACGGCTGCATCATCATCGACCAAAAGCACCTTGCGTGTCATATCTGCCCCACAGCCTCTGTTGCCCGCTCCAGTGTGACGCAAAACAGCGCACCGCCGACCGCCACATTGGTGCCGCTGATCTGGCCACCAAAGCTTTGAACAATGCCATAGCTGATCGACAACCCCAATCCCATCCCGCCGGACGGTCCTGCGGATTTGGTGGTGTAGAACGGATCAAACACCTTGTCGGGCATCTCTATCCCCGGTCCGGTGTCGCGGAAATTGACGGTCAGGGGCGTGGCATCCGATATGGTGACGCTCAACACTCTGACATCGCGCCCTGCCATCGCATCGACGGCATTGGTGATCAGGTTCACAAATACCTGCCCCAGCCGCACCTCGCCGCCGCGCACCAAGATCCTGTCGGGCAAGGGTGTATAGTCCAGCCGCACATCGGCTTCCTCGGCGTAGCTGCGGGTCAGGTCCAGCGCCGATTGCATGACCGCGCCCAGATCGACGCTTTCCTGCGGGACATTTTCCTGCCGCGCAAAGGCGCGCAGGTTCTGGATGATCCGCCCCATACGCCGCGCCATGTCGGAAATGCGGGTCAGGTTTTCGGTGGCCCGATCCGGCGTGCCACGCTCTATGAACTGCACGGCGTTTTCGGCGAATGACCGGATCGCCATCAATGGCTGGTTCAGCTCGTGACTGATGCCCGCCGACATCTGCCCCAGTGCGCTCAACTTGCCGGCCTGCACCAGATCATCCTGCGCGCGGCGCAGTGCGGCTTGCGCCTCTTCGCGCTCGCCCGCCTCCCGCACCAATTGCGTATTTGTCTCGCGCAGGGCCGTTGTACGTTCCGCAACGCGGCGCTCAAGCATCACATTCGCCTCCGCCAATGCGCGCCTGCGCTCTGCCGCCAGAAACAGCAGCGATCCGAACGCCAGACACAGGGCCGCCACCGCCAGCGCTTGCGACCAGGCAAAAGCCCGCGTCTGGCTGACGTCCAGCAAGACCTCGCCGCGCATGCCGATCACCGGCAATTCGCGGATCAGATGCAGGGCGTCTTGCGGCAGATAGCGCCCCCAGCCCAGATGCCAGACCTCGTGACCGCCGGGCATTGTGACCGAAAACTCCGGCGCAGGACCAGCGGGCGGCACCAGACCGGCTGTGCCCTCGGGGCGCTGCCAGAACAACAACTCCGAGCGGTTCGAGATATAGACGACTCCCTGATCATCGGTGAAAAACGCCGCCGGATTGGTGCCGCGCCAGTTGTAATCAATACCATTGAGATCGGTGATCACCACCACCGCGCCCTGCACCCGGCCCGCATCATTAAACACCGGTGCCGCATGATAGAACGCACGTGCCGTCAGACTGCCACCCGTGCCGTGCCCCCAACCCAATGCGCCGCGCAACGCGCGCCGGACATAGGGTTGATCGCCCATCTCGCGCGGAAATTCGTTTTGTGCCGCCGACATGATGCGACCTGACTGGTCCAGCACGGCCACGTCCAGCGCTGTCGCTTTATCCGCGACCTCCTGCAGCAATGCTTCGGTATCGCCTGAACCTGCGCCCGCCAATTGCGCCTTGATCTGCGGATGGTCCGCCATCAGCACTGCCAGATCGCGGTAGCGCTGCAGCTGGCTGACCAGACGGTCGCCCGCCAGCGCCAGATCGGCCTGCCCGCGTGCGGCAAGCTGGTCCAGACCCTGCACATAGCCAAACCGCCCCACGCCCGCCGCAAGGCCAAGCACGATCACAAGATAGGCCAGCACAATTGCCGCCCGTTGGCGCATTCCGTTTTTCATCGGCTGATGTTGCACAAGCCCCCTTGCAATGACCAGTCCCGCGCGGTTGTTTGGCACCATGAAAATCCTGAACCTGTCCCCGCTTGACCCGGCCTTTGTCCAGGACCCATACACCGCTTACGTACAGGCGCGCGCCGATGGTCCTGTGCTGTTCTGGCAGGACTACGGCATACTCGCTGCGTTTGATGCCGCAACGGTGCACGCGCTGTTGCGCGACCGCCGTTTGGGCCGCGAACCCGTGCAAGGCGCGCGCAGCTATCGCGCGCGCATGGCCGACTGGGCACTGGTCGAGGCGCATTCGATGCTGGAGCTGGAACCGCCCCGCCATACCCGATTGCGCGGTCTGGTGCTGCGCGCGTTCACTTCGCGCCGGATTGCGGCACTGCGGCCAGATATCGAACAGATTACTGCGGAACTGCTGGCAACGCTTCCGCGTCAACCCTTCGATCTGATCCCCGCGTTTTGCACACAACTCCCCGTGCGCATCATCGCGCGGCTGTTGGGGGTGCCCGAGGACATCTGGCCCGACCTGATGCGCTGGTCCAACACGATGGTCGCGATGTACCAAGCCAATCGCAGCCGCGAGATCGAGGATGCCGCGAATGATGCGGCCCGTGAGTTTACCGCGTTCCTGCGTGGCTATATCGACCAACGCCGACATGACCCGCGCGACGATCTGATCACGCATTTGATCGCGGCCGAGGAAGACGGCAAAAAACTCAGCACGGACGAACTCATCGGCACCTGCATCCTGCTTTTGAATGCAGGGCACGAGGCAACTGTGCATAGCCTTGGCAATGCCGTGAAATGTTTGTTGGAACATGACACCGACATGGCGTTGCTCGGTCCCGACCACATCGCTGCCACGGTCGAAGAACTGCTGCGCTTCGACCCGCCGCTGCACATGTTTACGCGCTTTGCTTATGAGGATATCGCGTTGGGGGACATCACTTTGAAAAAGGGCGCCGAAATTGCCCTTATGCTTGGGGCCGCCGGCCGTGACCCGGCGGTGTTTGACACCCCCGACAGGTTCAATCCCATCCGCACCGCCAAACCACATGCGGCCTTCGGCGGTGGCCTGCATTTCTGCGTCGGCGCACCGCTGGCGCGGTTGGAGTTGCAGGTCGCCCTGCCCGCGCTCTTTGCCGCAATGCCGCAGATGAAGTTGGCCGAGGTGCCGCGCTATGCCAACACCTATCATTTTCACAAGCTGGATCGGTTGATGGTTGAACGGTAATCATTGAGCCGCGTCAGGCGCTTATGGACAAGCTATCTTCCAGGTCCAATCCCTTGGATGATTACAGTACAGGATTTAGTAAAATGTTGAGAACTAGCATCTCAAAAGATATGTCGTGAGGGTTATACCGCCCTGAGCAGATTGGTTGGACCGATTGAGCATTGTGGTCGCCTGGCACTGTGACGCCTGTTGAACAAACGACCTCATCTGGGCATCTGTGGCCGGGCTTTCAACAACATGTGTCACTGTTGCCTGAGTATTGCTATATCTGACAGATAAGCTGGTTCCATTCACATAAGGAAACCGTTTAATCGTATCCCCATTGGAAGCCTGCCCAACAGCCACACTTTGGCCGTTCACCGTTTCATAACTACTGACAGTTGCACATGCTGCTAAAGTCAGAGCAAATATAATCAGACCAATATTTTTCACTGTTATTTTCCCCTTAAGGAGCCGTTGCGTCGGATGCTAATCCGCACAAAATACTAACGCATCTCTATTCGGTAGCTAAGCGCAGGTGAAACTTCAATGTATGAAGCGCGCAGGCACCAAAGTTTCAGACATCATCAATCGCATATCAACGCAATGCTACAACTTACAACGGTAACATCACCGTCGACTTGATCTCTTCCATCGACAAAAGCGCCGTCACATTATGCACCCGCACCTCGCCGATCAGCGCCTGATAAAACGCGTCATAGGCCCGCGCGTTCTTGACCCTGACCTTCAGAATATAATCAATGTCCCCCGCCAAACGGTGCGCTTCCTGCACCTCGGGGCGGTCTTGCAAGGCCTTCAGAAACTTCGCCTGCCACTCTGCCTCATGCTCTGACGTGCGGATCAGCACAAAGAAACACGCCTCGAACCCCAGCGCCTCGGCGTCCAGCATCACAGTGTGCTGCCCGATTACCCCCGCCTCGCGCAGTTTCTTGATGCGATTCCACACCGGCGTCTTGGAAGAGCCCACATTTTTCGCAATATCGTCCAAAGACTGGCTGGCATCGCGTTGCAGCTGCGCCAAAATCTTCCGGTCTGTGTCGTCGATCCGAACGCTCATTCTGTCATTCCTTGATTGAATGGTATTTTGTTCTAAACACCGTGATGAATAGAACAAATGTCCTTATCTGTACAGCTATCTGGCGCATTAACGGGATAATTTCCTATATATAGACCCAAGAGAAACACATGAACGGGTGCCATATGGATCATTTTCCCATCTTCCTTTCCACAAAGGGCCAGCGCATCGTGCTGTCCGGTGGCGGTGATGCGGCCATGGCCAAGCTGCGCCTGTTGATGAAAACCCAAGCCAGGATCAATGTCTATGCGCCTGAACCCGCAGCCGAGATCGTCGCATGGGCCTATTCAGGCAAGCTGATCCTGCACCGCCGCGCGCTGAGCCATGGTGATGTGCTTTGCGCTGCGTTGTTCTATGCTGCCGATGAAGATGCAGCCGAGGATGCCCGCACCGCCGCCATTGCACGGGCCGAAGGTGCGCTGGTCAATATTGTCGACAACCTTGAAGACAGTGCGTTCATCACCCCCGCCATCGTCGACCGTGACCCCGTGACGATTGCGATCGGGACCGAAGGGGCAGCCCCCGTTCTGGCCCGCGCCATCAAAGCCGATCTGGAAGAACGCCTGCCCGCCACACTGGGCACGCTGGCCCGCATCGGAAAAGGTTTCCGCAAGGTTGCCGACGCCCTGCCCTTTGGCCGCGCGCGCCGTGATTTCTGGCGTGATTACTATTTCAACGCAGGGCCCAAGGCGATCAGTGCCGGCGAAGATGCCGTCATGCCAGCCCTTGATAACCTGCTGAATGACCATATGAGCAAAACCGCCCGTCCCGGCCACATCGCCTTTGTCGGCGGTGGCCCCGGTGATCCCGAACTTCTGACCCTCAAAGCGCGCCGCGCCTTGGACGAGGCTGACGTGGTGATCTATGACCGCCTGATCAGTCCTGAAATTCTGGAACTGGCCCGCCGCGAGGCGGTGATGATTGATGTCGGCAAAGAGGGCTTTGGTCCCTCTACCTCGCAGGACACCATCAATGATCTGTTGGTGGAACATGGATTGGCTGGCGCGCAGGTGGTGCGTCTCAAATCCGGTGATGCGACGGTGTTTGGCCGTCTGGATGAAGAGATTGACGCGGTGGATGCGCACAACATCGGCTGGCACATCGTACCGGGCATCACCTCCGCCTCTGCTGCCGTCGCCGCCATCGGGCAAAGCCTGACGCGCCGTGGTCGTAATGCATCGGTGCGTTTCCTGACAGGCCACGACATGCAGGGTTTTGCCGATCACGACTGGGCGGGACTTGCGCGCCCAAATCAAGTTGCTGCGATCTATATGGGCAAGAGATCGGCGCGCTTCATCCAAGGCCGCCTGATCATGCACGGGGCGGACCGTGCCACGCCTGTGACCGTCATTGAAAACGCATCCCGCCCGGATCAACGCATCTTGGAGACCACATTGGCGCATCTGCCCGCCGATCTGGCGGATGCAAAGATGTCCGGCCCCGCGCTCACTTTCTACGGCCTCGCCCCCCGCGCAGCACTGGCCGCCGTTCAGGAAACCAAGATCGAGGAGTTCGCATAATGGCCAAACCTTTTAGCCCCAAAGTTGTGACCGCGAATGCGCTGCTCGAAGGCGACGTGATCTATCAAACCGCCACAGGCTGGACGCGCGACCTCGCGCAGGCCGAGGTTCTGACAGATGAGGCCGACGCAGACATGCGCCTGATTGATGCCAGCAGCCAACATGCATCGGTCGTCGGTGTTTACCTTGCCGATGTCGTATTGAATGATGGCATCCCTCACCCCACGCATTTCCGCGAAGATTTCCGCGCCACAGGCCCGTCGAATTATCCGCACGGCAAACAGGAGCAATTCTGATGTACCATTATACTGATTTTGACAGCAAATTCCTCGCCTCCCGCAACGCGCAGTTTCGCGCCCAGGTCGAGCGCCGCATTGACGGTTCGCTGACCGAGGACGAATTCAAGCCGCTGCGCCTGATGAACGGTCTCTATCTGCAACTGCACGCCTATATGCTGCGCGTGGCCATTCCCTATGGCACGCTGAATGGCGCCCAGATGCATAAGTTGGCGGAAATTGCCGACAAGTTCGACAAAGGTTACGGTCATTTCACCACGCGGCAGAACATCCAGTACAACTGGCCCGAATTACGCGATGTACCTGATATGCTGGACGCGCTGGCAACTGTGAACCTGCATGCGATCCAGACCTCCGGCAACACGATCCGGAATGTGACCGCTGACCATTTTGCAGGGGCCGCAGCGGATGAGGTTGCCGACCCGCGCCCCGTGGCCGAGCTGATCCGCCAATGGTCCACCGATCACCCCGAATTCCAGTTTCTGCCACGCAAATTCAAGGTCGCCGTCACAGGATCCCAGAACGACCGCGCCGTGATCATGGCACATGACATCGGCTTGCAGATTGTCGAGCGGGATGGCGAGATTGGCTATAAAGTTATCGTCGGTGGTGGCCTTGGCCGCACCCCGATGATCGGTAAAGTGCTCAAAGATTTCATCGCGCAGGAAGACCTGTTGCCCTATCTTGAAGCCATCGTTTCGGTGTATAACCTGCTCGGTCGCCGCGATAACAAATACAAAGCCCGCATCAAGATCACCGTGCACGAGAACGGCATCGACGACATTCGCGCGCGCGTTGAAAAACGCTATGCCCTGATCCGTCCGCAGTTCACTGGCGTAGACCAGCAGATGCTGGCCCGCATCGAGGCGGATTTTGCCAAACCGCAGTATAAAACCGCAAGCCTCGAGCCCTACCACAACGCCTACCAGCACGACCCGCTGTTTCGCTCTTGGGCCGACACCAACCTGACCGAACACCGCTCGGCCGGTTATGCCATCGTGTCCATCAGCCTCAAGGCGCATGGCAAAACGCCGGGCGATGCGTCGTCACGCCAGATGCGCCTGATGGCTGATTTGGCCAAGCGCTATGGCCATGATGAGTTGCGCATCAGCCACGAGCAGAACGTGATTATGCCCCATGTCCATCGCGGCGACCTGCCCGCAGTCTATTCAGCCCTCAAAGCTGCAGGCCTTGGCACCGCAAACATCGGGTTGATCAGCGACATCATCGCCTGCCCAGGCATGGATTATTGCGCGCTGGCGACCGCGCGCTCGATCCCCATTGCACAGGAAATCGCCACCCGCTTTGACGAGCTGAAGCTGGAACATGATATCGGCCCGCTCAAGATTAAAATCTCGGGCTGCATCAACGCTTGCGGGCACCACCATGTCGGTCATATCGGCATCTTGGGCCTCGACCGTGCGGGCGTTGAGAACTACCAGATCACGCTGGGCGGTGACGGCACGCAGGACGCCACAATCGGTGAACGCGCGGGGCCAGGCTTTAGCGCGGAGGCGATTATCCCCGCCATCGAACGTCTGGTCATGGCCTACCTTGATCTGCGCACCGAGCAGTCTGAAACATTCCTGATGACCTACAAACGCCTCGGCCTCGCACCGTTCAAGTCCGCGTTGTATCCAGAGGAGAAAGAACAGGCCGATGCCGCTTGATCACCCTTCTGCCCTTCAGCCTTTTAAAAATACCCATGCGCTGCGGGCCGACACCACCGCTGCGCTGACGGAGCAGGCAAACGCCCTCAACGCATCCCTGCGCCACCATAGCGCCACGGATGTGCTGCGCGCTGCACTCAAGGCGGTGCCAAACCTTGCACTTGTCTCAAGCTTTGGCGCGGAATCTGTGGCCCTGCTGCATCTGGCGTCGATGGTGGAGCGTGATCTGCCGGTGCTGTTCATCGACACCGAAATGCTTTTTGCTCAGACACTTGTGTACCAGCACGAGCTGTCCGAACGGCTGGGTCTGCGGAACGTCACCATCATCAGGGCGGCGGATGCGGCACAGCATGATCCGGACGGAACATTGCACCAGACCGATCCCGACGCCTGCTGCGCATTGCGCAAGACAATTCCTCTCAGAACCGCACTCAGCAGCTTTGACGGCTGGATCACGGGACGCAAACGCTTTCAATCGGGCACCCGCGCGGCGCTCGGGTTTTTCGAAGTCGAAGCTGGCACCGATGACACAGCGCCCCGTATCAAGGTCAACCCGCTGGCCTATTGGAACCCGTCGGACGTGCAGGACTATATAACCGAGAACCGTTTGCCCCGGCATCCACTGGTGGCACGCGGATATCCTTCTATAGGTTGCGCGCCCTGCACCTCGCCTGTGGCAAAGGGTGAAGATCCCCGCGCAGGCCGTTGGAGAGACACACAAAAAGACGAATGCGGCATTCATTTTGCAAACGGCAGGATGGTCCGGACAGGAGCAGAAACATGACACAACTGATCAACGACACCGGATTTGTGGCCGACGACTGGACCCACGGGTTTTGCAAACAGGCGGCGGCCAACGATTGTGTGGCGCTTGACCTGCCCTCTGATGCGGACCCTGCCCAAGTCACGCTTTCGGGTCTGAAAATGATCCGGATCGATTTTCCGTCCTCTGCCGATGGCCGCGGGTTTACCATCGCGCGTGCGCTGCGTCTGCGCGGCTATACGGGCCGGATGCGCGCCCATGGCCACCTGATCGCGGATCAATACGCCATGGCGCGGCGTGCCGGATTTGACGAGGTCGAAGTCACCGACGCCATCGCCGCGCGGCAGCCTGCCGATCAATGGATATTTCGCGCCGACTGGCAGGAACACGATTATCAATCCCGCCTGCGTGGTGCCGCTTCCTAAAGCCGCGTTGCCCTCGCCCCTTCCCTATTCTAGAACAAGGCCGCAGGCATCCGCTTGCGTGAATTTATCATGACCGAGCAGACACCCGTGAACCAGACCGCCGCCAAACCTGTCCCGACCCTGCCAGATGCGCAGGTTGTCACGTCCGTGAAGCACTGGACCGACCGCCTGTTTTCTTTCCGCGTGACACGGCCCGCCACTATGCGGTTCCGGTCGGGTGAATTTGTGATGATCGGCCTGATGGGCGACCCGCATCCCGAAACCGGCAAGCAAAAGCCGCTGTTGCGCGCCTATTCCATCGCGTCGCCGGCGTGGGATGACGAGCTCGAGTTTTATTCGATCAAGGTGCAGGACGGTCCGCTGACCTCTCGCCTGCAACATATCAAGGTCGGTGACGAGATCATCCTGCGCCCCAAGCCCGTCGGCACATTGGTGCATGACGCGCTGCTGCCGGGAAATCGTTTGTGGTTCTTTGCCACTGGCACAGGCTTTGCGCCTTTTGCATCCTTGCTGTGTGAACCGCAGACCTATGAGGATTACGACGAGGTGATCATCACCCACACCTGCCGCGACGTGGCAGAGCTTGAGTACAGCCGCACCTTGATTGCCGACCTGCAAGCCGACGAGATGATGATCGAGCTGATCGGTGCCGACAATCTCGCCAAAATCCGCTATTATCCGACCACAACACGCGAGCAAAGTCCCAAGATGGGCCGCATCACCACGCTTTTGCAGGACGGCACGTTGTTCCGGGATCTTGGGATTGATGGCATGTCAGCCGATACCGACCGCGCGATGGTCTGCGGGTCGCTGGGCCTGAACACCGATATCAAGCTGATCCTCGAAGGCTTCGGCCTTGAGGAAGGCGCGAATTCGGAGCCGAAGCATTACGTCGTTGAAAAAGCGTTCGTGGGCTAAATCGCCTCTGCTTTTACGTGCCGTAGACATGAAAAAGCCGCGCTTTTGTAAAAGAGCGCGGCTTTGTTGTTCCGGAAACTTGACTTGGTTCAGAGACCCATTGCTTCGCGAACAGTTGCCAACAACGTTCTGAGCACTTCAGGATTGTCCTGCGCTGCCTTCAAGCCGTTGGTCAGCGTGGTCTTTTGCAAAGCACCCATATCGGAAGCTTCGATCATCGCAGTGGCTTTTGCCAGATCAAAACCTTCAACAGTAAGCGCTTCGGCGGTCGATGCATCAACGGTTGCAGTTGCAGTTGTATCTGTCGCCGGTGCAGTTGTGGTTGCGTCTGTCGCCGGTGCAGTTGTGGTTGCTTCCGCGTCAGTCGCTGCTTGCGCTGCGGCGGCGGCTTCTGCCTCGGCTTCCGCTTCGGCTGCAAGTGCTGCGGCTTCGGCTTCTGCCGCTTGTGCTGCTGCTTCTACCGCTGCTGCCTCTGCTGCTGCATCGGCTTCTGCCTGAGCTGCGACTGCATCGGCTTCAGCCTGCGCTGCGGCGGCAACTGCTTCGGCTTCTGCTTCTGCCGCGGCTGCAACTGCTGCCGCTTCAGCTTCCGCTGCTGCTGCTGCGGCCTCCGCTTCGGTATCAATCGCCTCGGGCGCTGTGACAGCATCCGATGCATCGGTGGCCAAGTCCGTGGCGGACTTGCCGGAATACAGCATATAGCCACCGATCGCGATAACAGCCGCGACGACAATCCAGATAATATTTTTCATGTTTCTTTCCCTCATTTCAGGCGTGTTTTAGATTTCAACGGGAACCACGCCCCTATAACTGGTCAAATGCGCATCAAATTGCAAAGGTTCAAGGGGAAATTCCATTCAGATGGCCCCTTGAGCCGAAATTTGCGCCTTGAAGAAGCCCTGCGGCGCGTCTACCTTGCAAATTCGAAATATGTGAACAATCAAAGGACAATCACCATCGCTCGCAGACCTCATAATGCGCCGCCGCAACGCGACACCGGCCCGCGCGTCAACGACATGATCCGCTCCCCTGAAATTCGCCTGATCGGTGCCGATGGCGAAAACGCCGGCGTTGTCACCCCGTCCCGCGCCATGGAAATGGCGGAACAGGCGGGCCTTGATCTTGTCGAGATTTCGCCAAATGCCAACCCGCCCGTGTGCAAGATCATGGACTTTGGCAAATTCAAGTACGAGACGCAAAAACGCGAAGCCGAAGCGCGCAAGAAACAAAAGATCATCGAGATCAAAGAGATCAAGTTTCGCCCCAACACCGACGTCGGTGATTATGAGATCAAGATGCGCAACGTCTTCAAGTTTCTGGCAAACGGCGACAAGGTGAAAATCACACTGCGGTTCCGCGGCCGTGAAATGGCGCACCAGAATCTGGGCCGCGAGTTGCTGGAACGGGTCGCCGAGGACACCAAAGAGCATGGCAAGGTCGAGAATTTCCCCAAGATGGAAGGCCGCCAGATGGTCATGCTGATCGGGCCAATGCCGAAAAGCTGAACCCGGGTGGCCCTCTCATCGTTCGCTCAAGGGCGAACGATTGCCAGACCTCGGCATTGGCTTTGCCAACGCCTTGGTCATGCTCATAGGGCCAATGCAGAAAAGCTGATCGCTTAGATAGAACAATAAAAAAGCCCCCGTATTGCTACGGGGGCTTTTTTGTATCTTATCGTCGGTCCTTACCGCAGCAGGCCTGTGATGTTGCGCACAACAGCGCGACGGTTTGCGGCCTCTGCAAGCAGCGTCGGCACCTTCAATGACAATTCACCATAGCCTTGGGTGATCATGTTTTCCGGTGGCACGTCGAAATACTCGGTCAGAGCCAATGCAACCGTTTCCGCACGACGGTCGGACAGCGCGAGGTTATATGACGCATCGCCCACCGCATCGGTATGTCCCTCGACCAAGATAACCGTACGCGGATCATGCAGGATCAATTCGCGCAATGTGCCGCCAATACGGGCCAGACTGCGCGCCTGTTCCGGCAAGATCGCCGCAGAACCGGACTGGAAACGCACCGCGTCCAGTTCGAGTTCGGGCGCAAGCGACCGGACCTGCTTGATGTCGCGGATCTGACGCAAAGAGAATGTCCGCCCGATGTTGGCGTCATTTTGCACCTGTAGCGCTGCGCGCAGTGCGGCTTCGTCCTGATTGCCGACACTGCGGAAGCTGTTCCGCGCCGGGGGCAGTTGCGACACGATAATCCGTTCCTCGACAAACGCCGTATCATCAAACAGCGTATATTCACGCCCCTGAGGATCGACATTGACGCGGCGCAACACAGAACCATCACGGCTGCGGATGGTCACAACACGCGACCCGTCCGGCTTGATGACGGTGCTGCGGCTCGATCCGTCGTTAAATGTTTCAGTGCGCACTTCGTCACCGGGCCTGCGGACCAGTGCATCATCGTCTTTCAACACACGGAAATCGCCATTGGGGTCTTCGACCACAACACGGTCGCCGGAACGGCTGACGATCTTGTCACCGTTTTTCAGGACCGATCCCACGACGACCGCACCAAGTCCGACCAACAGGGCTTTCTCGAAATTGCTCAACCCTTTGTCTTTCTGGGGTGCAGCAGCCGCACTTGTCACCGCTGTCTGGAATTCCTGATCAGAAGACCGCACTTCGTCGGCTGTAATCTCTTCGGTCACAACCTCCGCAGTGCTGGTGCCGGCGTCGGCCTGTGCGGCGGCAGCAGCTGCAGCTTCGCGTTCTGCCTGAACCTCGGCGGCGCGGGCTTCACGTTGCTCCGCGCGGCCCTCTTCGCGCAGTGCTTCTTCCAATGCCAATTGCTTTGCCTCTTCTGTTTCACTTGCAGCCTGCGCATCGGCAGCTGCCTGTGCATCAATCTCGGCCTGCGCATCTGCCGCGAGCTGGGCCTCGGCGGCGGCTGCATCGGCGGCAATCTGGGCCTCGGCTGCTGCTGCATCGGCGGCCTGCTCATCTTCGGCAGTTTGCGCGTCTGTCGCGGCTTGGGCTTCTTCGGTCGCGGCGTCAGCGGCAGCCTGAGCGTTTTGCGCTGCTGTTGCAGCGGCCTCCGCGTCTGACGCGGCCTGAGCGTCCGCCGCCGCTTGGGCTTCTACGTCGGCGGCATCGGCAGCGGCTTGAACATCAGCTGCGGCCTGAGCCTCTGCCTCTGCTGCGGCCTGTGCCTCAGCGTCCGCTGCGGCCTGTGCATCCGCATCCGCTGCGGCCTGAGCCTCTGCATCAGCTGCGGCCTGTGCCTCGGCGTCCGCTGCTGCCTGATCTGCTGCTGCCTGATCCGCCGCTGCCTGATCCGCTGCTGCCTGATCCGCTGCTGCCTGATCCGCTGCTGCCTGATCCGCCGCTGCCTGATCAGCTGCTGCCTGATCCGCTGCTGCCTGATCTGCTGCTGCCTGATCCGCTGCTGCCTGATCCGCTGCTGCCTGATCTGCAATCGCCTGATCTGCAATCGCCTGATCCAAAGCCGCCTTGTCTGCGGCCGCTTGTGCTTCAGCCGCCGCTTGCGCCTCCGCTCCGGCTTGATCCGTCAACTGCTGCATCGTCGCTTGTAATCCCTCGGGTGTCTCGATGACCTGGCCCTGAAAATCGCAGGGGAACGTGCTCTCCGCTGCAGAGGCGCCGCAGGATGCGGTCTGGGCAAAACCTGCACTGGGCATTGCAAGCGCAAGGCTCAATCCCAGCGAGGTTGTTGATTTCAGTAATTTCTTCATGACATGTCCTTCAATTGGTTCTGCATGTGCAGAGACAGCTTGTTGTCCAACGCATCTGGGGGCAAGTGGTTCCGCTATCCAATATCAACCGCAGCAGGTATGCGGGCAAAAGGCATGATAACGGATAACAAGCCGATCTAACCCCCTGCAACAAAAGAAAAATGCCGCCCCCGAACAAGAGCGGCATTTCACAGGTTTTCCGTTCGGTTTTATCCGATTGCGGCAACCGCACGTTTGGTCATCACGCCAACCAGATGCGCGCGGTAGGCACCCGTACCGTGCAAATCGCCAATCATCTCGCTTCCGTCGACAACAAGGCCGGCAATCGCATCCCTCGAAAAGTTTGCCGACAGCGCCGCCTCGGCCTCGGCCCAGCGGAACACACCGTTGTTGGACGCCCCGGTAATCGCAACCCGCACACCGTCACTGAATTTGGCGACAAAGGCCGCGACCAGCGGAAACCGCGATGCGGGCTGAATGAACTTCTCGTAATGCGCGGCCTGCGGCACCGGAAATTTCACTTCCGTGACAATCTCGCCCTCTTCCAAGGCGGTCTCGAACATCCCCAGAAAATAATCATCCGCCGCAATCTCGCGGGTGTTGGTCACAATTGTTGCCCCGCTGCCCAACGCGCCTGCCGGATAACACGCCGAGGGGTCATTGTTGGCAATCGACCCGCCAATCGTCCCACGATTGCGCACCGCAGGATCACCGATCCGCGCCGCCAGACCCGCCAGTGCCGGATAATGCGCTGCCGCCTCGCGCATCACCTGCGCATGGGTGGTCGCCCCGCCGATGCACAAGCGCCCCGCATCGTCCATGCAGACACCTTTCATCTCGTCGATCCCCGTCAGGGACACCAGCACCGACGGCGACGCCAGCCGCGCTTTGAGCGTCGGGATCAAGGTTTGCCCGCCGCTCATCGGTTGTGCTTCGTCACGGGTCATCATCTGCACCGCATCGGCAATGGTTGCGGGCCGCTCTATATCAAAATTATACATCTTGCTTCCTTCGTTCCGGGGCATGGGCGCCTGGCACCTCAAACCCTTTCATTGTTCCTCAAATATCGCCGGGGGGTCCGGGGGGCTGGCCCCCCGGGTTCCGCCACAGACAAACCTAGCCCTGCATCGCGGCCCAGACACGCGCGGGTGACACGGGCATGTCGATATGCTCAACCTTATGCCCCCCCGACCGCATCGCATCCAAAACCGCGTTGACCACTGACGGTGGCGACCCGATCGCCCCCGCCTCGCCACAGCCTTTGACGCCAAGCGGGTTATGCGTGCACGGCGTCTGACAGGAATGATCCACGTCATAAAACGGCAGATCTGAAGCGCGCGGCATCGCGTAATCCATATAGGACGCGCTCAGCAGTTGACCGTCGCTGTCATAACTACAGTTTTCCATCAACGCCTGCCCGATGCCCTGGGCCAATCCGCCATGCACCTGACCCGTGACAATCATCGGATTGACGATATTGCCAAAATCATCTGCCGCCGAGAACCGTTCGATTGTAACTTGGCCCGTCTCGGGGTCCAGTTCGACCTCACAGGCATAGGCACCCGCCGGATAGGTAAAGTTCGACGGATCATAAAACGCCGTCTCCTCCAGACCCGGTTCAAGCTCGGTCAACGGATAGTTATGCGGCACATACGCCGCCAGTGTCACATCGCCCCATGCCACCGATTTATCCGTGCCTGCAACGCTGAACGCACCGTCTTTAAGTTCGATATCCCCTTCCGAGGCTTCGAGCAGATGCGAGGCGATCTTTTTGGCCTTGGCGATGATCTTTTCCGTCGCCCGTACCATTGCCGATCCACCCACAGCCAGCGACCGCGAGCCATACGTCCCCATGCCCATCGGCACGCGGTTGGTGTCGCCGTGCACGATCTCGACCATGTTCTCGTCAATGCCGATCATATCCGCGACCACTTGGGCGAATGACGTCTCGTGGCCCTGCCCGTGGCTGTGCGATCCGGTCATCACCACCAGACCGCCCGTGGCATTGACCCGCACCGTTGCGCTTTCATACAGCCCTGCACGTGCGCCCAACTGCCCCACAAGGTTGGACGGTGCAATGCCGCAAGCCTCGATATAGCAGTTCACCCCAAAGCCGCGCAGCTTGCCGCGTGCCTCTGACGCTTTGCGCCGCGCGGGAAAGCCCGCGATGTCAGCCATTTCCTCAAGCTTGTCCATTGTCGCTACATAATCGCCGGTGTCATATTCAACGGCAACTGGCGTGGCATAGGGAAACTCGGTGACAAAGTTCTGCCGCCGCAGCGCAATCGGATCAACGCCAAGTTCATGCGCGCATTTATCCACCAGACGCTCCAGTTGATATGTCGCCTCGGGCCGTCCGGCACCGCGGTAGGCATCAACGGGAACCGTATTGGTAAACACCGCCTTAACGTTCACATAAATCAGCGGCGTTTTGTAATTTCCCGCCATCAGCGTCCCGTGCAGCCATGTCGGCACCGAGGGGGCGAAGGTCGACAGATACGCGCCCATGTTGGCATAGGTATCGGTGCGCAGCGCGGTAAAGTTGTTGTCCTTGTCCAGCGCCATTTCGATCTTGGTGACATGATCACGGCCATGTGCGTCCGACATGAAAGCCTCTGATCGCGACGAGGTCCATTTGACCGGACGGTTACAGGCCTTGGCAGCAAAGGTCACAAATGCCTCTTCCTGATAATGAAAGATTTTGGTGCCGAAACCGCCGCCGACATCCGGTGCCACAACCCGCAGCTTATGTTCGGGAATCCCCAGCACAAACGCGCCCATCAGCAGGCGGATCACATGCGGGTTTTGCGAGGTGGTATACAGCGTGTGCTGACCGTCGCCCCGCGCATAATCGCCCACTGCCACGCGCGGCTCCATCGGGTTGGCAACCAGTCGGTTGTTGACCAGTTCCAACGTGGTCACATGCGCTGCATCCTTGAACGCCTGATCGACAGCGCCCTTGTTTTCCTCGACAAAGCCCCAATCATAGCAAAGATTAGATGTCAGCTCGTCATGCACCTTGGGCGCACCGTCCTTGACCGCGTCTTTCATGTTGATCACGGCTGGCAACTCGTCGATATCGACCACAATCGCCTCTGCCGCATCGCGGGCTTGCTCCAGCGTATCCGCCACCACAGCGGCAATCGGTTCACCCACATGGCGCACCTTGCCATGCGCCAGCACCGGATGGCGCGGTTCTTGCATGACCTCGCCGTGCTTGTCCGTCACCTGCCACCCACACGGGATCGAGCCGACCTCGGCGAAATCCGCACCTGTGAAAATCTGTACCACACCGGGCATTTCCGCCGCCGCCGACACATCCACATTCGTCAGCGTCCCATGTGCCACATCCGAGCGCAGGAAAAAGACATAAGCCTGTCCGCGCACATTGATATCGTCGGTATAATTTCCTGCGCCGGTCAGAAACCGCACGTCCTCGCGCCGCTTGCTGCTGGCACCAATTCCACTGTCCTTAGGCATATTCATCTCCTCCCAGAGGCGTGTGCCAAGGGCACACTTTACGTCTAATCATGTCGTGTAAGGTGCAGGCACCCTGCACCCCACCCGGTCTATTCCGCTGCCATCGCGCCGACGTCCTGACCGGACGCGGCCATGATCGCCTTGACGATGTTGTGATATCCGGTGCAACGGCAGATGTTACCATCCAGATAATGCCGCACCTCGGCTTCGCTTGGTTTTGGGTTGTCCTTCAGCAGTGCTGCCGCCGACATCACCATGCCCGGCGTGCAGAACCCGCATTGCAGGCCGTGATGGTCCTGAAACGCCTGCTGGATCACGTTCAGCGATCCATCCTTGTTGGCCTGACCTTCGATCGTGGCAACCTCCGCGCCATCCGCCTCGATGGCGAACATGGTGCAGGCCTTGACCGCCTGCCCGTTCACATGCACCACGCACGCACCGCACTGGCTGGTGTCGCATCCGATATGTGTGCCGGTCAGCCCTTGGTCCTCACGCAGGAAATGCGACAACAATGTTCGCCCTTCCACAGTGCCAGACGCGGCTTTTCCGTTCACGGTCATTTTGACCTGTGGCATAGTACCCTCCCCGAGTTTTAGTTTGCTTGGGCGGAGTTAAGCACGACGCCTGTCAGTTGAGAACCACAAAAATGCGTGATGACTTCAAACAGGCATAATAATTCAGGAGGCCGAAAGCAGGGGCCGCTACCGCCCGCGTCGCGGCTGGGGCCGTGTCGGGATTTCCTTGAGCAGACCGCCCACCCCCATCGCCGCAATGTCACGCGCCGTGACCTTGATCCCGCAGATCACACGGCTTAACACCCAATCGGCCCCGTTCAGCGCAGGCGAGCGCGCACAGCCCGGCAGGCCGATCACGGGCGTGCCCGCAATATCGCCTGTAAACAGCAGGTTGCCGGGATCCACAGGCATACCAAAGCGGATGACCTGTCCGCCCGCTTGGCGCAGCGCGCCGGGCGCCACGTCGTCAATGTCAGAGGTGGCAGAGCCTGTGAGGATCAGGATCAGGTCACTTTGGCTGTCTTTTATGACCTGTGCCAAAGCATCCCTGTCATGGGCCACCATCACTACTGAGTGCAAATCGACATTCAATGCGTCCAGCCGTGCCGCGATGGCAAAGCGGCCCTTGTCCCCGACGCCACCCTCGATTTCGGTGATGATCAAGGTGGCGGTTTTGAGGTAAGATGCGGCCAGCCGCATCGCATTTGCGCCTGCCGCTGCACAAGCTGCATCCAGATCGGCTTGGCGTACCGCATATGAAATAATCTTGATCGTCGCGGCCATGCCACCTTGGGCCATCTGTTGCCACGGCGGCACGGTCGCGATTGTGATCATCGGATGCACGGCATTGACCGCTTCAAGTGCTGCAACATCCAGAACCGCAACGCCCGGTCCCTCTGCCAGCAGGTTCACGCGGCCAGTAAAAGGCGCGGTAACACTGAACCCCGCACCCGCAATCGCCCGCGCCAATTGCGCGGCAGCGGTGTCCTCATCCACATCCTCTGCATCCAGCCGTGCAACGATCACCTCCTGCACGCCAATATCCCCTAACTGTGCTATATCTTCTGCGCTCAGCACACGACCCTTGCGCAGCCGTCCGCCTGCCACGCTCACCGAATGGGCCAGCACCGCGCCCGCCGCATCCGCCAAGGGCACGGGGCCAAACTTCATCCCTGCCTCAAGGTCTGGATGATCTGCGCCAAGATCGACACCGCAATTTCCGCAGGACCGGACGCACCGATGTTCAGGCCAATAGGCCCTTTGATGCGCCCGATCTGATCTGGTGTAAAACCCGCCGCTGTCAGCCGCTCAACGCGGGATGCATGGGTGCGTTTGCTGCCCAAGGCCCCGATATAAAACGCCTTCGATTCCAGCGCGATGTGCAGCGCCGGATCATCAAGCTTCGGATCATGTGTCAGCAGCACCACGGCACAGCGGCCATCAACCCCGATGGTGTCCAGCGCCGCATCCGGCCAATCGTTGATGATTGCCGCATCTGGAAACCGCGCCTCCGATCCGAACGCCTCACGCGGGTCCACGACCAGCGGATCAAACCCCGCCGCTTGTGCCATACCGACCAAAGCCTGCGCGATATGCACCGCCCCGACGATGATCAGACGCAATGGCGGGTTGTGGATGTGGATGAAGGTTTTGCTATCTTCACTCAAGCCGGAACGGTCCATCCGAAAACGGTCCTCATGGCCCTGCGCCACCCAAAACCTTGCGCTACCGTCCAATGCGACTTCATAGGCGACGGGGCTGCGCTTTGCCCGCGCGGCAACCAGCGCCTGCAATATCTCGACGGGCATCCCGCCCATGCCAACCGGTTCGACCAGAATACGGATCGTGCCGCCACAGGCCAGCCCGACTGCAAAGGCATCGCCGTCACTGACGCCGTATTCCAGCAGCCTTGGCTTGCCGTCCGCCAGCGCCTCAAGCGCCTCGACCACCACGGCCCCCTCGACACAGCCGCCCGAAACCGACCCCTGCATGTCGCCGTTGCCCGACACGACCATCTGCGCGCCCACACGGCGCGGGGCGGACCCCCATGTCTCGATCACCGTGGCCAGCGCCGCACCAACACCGGCCCCGGCCCAAGCCAGTGCCTGTTCGGGAATATTGTCACCTGATTGCATGTCCGGACCCTTTTTTGTCTCTGCCCTAGGCTGTCTTAGAGAACCACAATTGCCAAGCAGATTCCTTGACACGCCATTGTTCTATTGTACCCGTTGCACCCAAGCGCGCGCGCTATTACATCTAGCGCAACGCCAAAGTCAGACCGGAGCCCCCTCATGCCGATGCAAGCCAGCGAAATCGAAGACCTGATCCGCGAGACATTTCCAAACGCGCAGATCACCGTTGAAGGCAGCGATGGCGTTCACATGGCCGCAATGGTTGTGGACGAGAGTTTTCGTGGCCAGAACCGCGTACAGCAACAACGCGCGGTCTATGCCGCGCTCAAGGGCAAGATGGACGGGACCAGCGGCGAATTGCACGCCTTGGCGCTGACCACCAAAGTACCGGATTGAAGCCAGACGCAAACCGACGCAATACCGACGTTAAACCGAAGGACAAATAACATGACAGACGCCGCAACACAGATCAAAGAAACCATCACCAAGAACGACGTGGTGTTGTTTATGAAAGGCACCAAGGAAATGCCGCAATGCGGGTTCTCAAGCCGTGTGGCCGGGGTGCTGAACTACATGGGCGTAGAATTTTCAGATGTGAATGTTCTGGCCGACGAGGCCTTGCGTCAGGGGATCAAGGATTTCTCAGACTGGCCCACCGTGCCGCAGCTTTACGTCAAAGGCGAGTTTGTGGGTGGCTGTGATATCATCACCGAGATGACATTGTCGGGCGAGCTTGATACCCTATTTACCGAAAGCGGTGTGACGTTTGACAAAGATGCCGCTGAAAAAATCCGCGAAGCCAACGGATAACGAGAGCGAGGAGGCAGGATTTTTACCCGCCTCTACGGCCCTTTTTGGAAGGCATTTTTTGTATTTGGAGGGCGCTTGGCAGGAGATGCGTCAGTCGGTGATCCATAGGTGTAAGCGATCCATAGGTGTAAGCCAAAATGGGGGCGGATCAAACCTTCAAAAAGAGTTCGGATTCGGAACGGGTTTTTTGGTGGTGCAAAACCAGCGCTTTTTCGGAGGCTCCAAAAACGCTCGTTTTTGGAGCCTATTTAAGATCCGCTGTGCGGACAAAGTTTCTTTTTTTCGTCGAATCCCAATAGTCAGGTTTTTGTGTTTACACTCAACAATTTCTCCTTCCAAGACTCAAGTGTGAGGCAGTAGCACCGCCAGGATTGAGGACCGCCGCCCAAATCCAGAACAGCTTTATGTGTCAAAACCGCACCGAGTTTCATCGTCGCTGTTTGCGACCGTATGTTCTGTGTTCCAATATGAAACCAGGCTTCGGAATTATGCTTATAGAGATGATCCAGCATCAGGCTTTTCAGAGCTTGGTTTGTCGAACCGCCCCAATGTGAGCAAGTCAGAAAGGTGAACCCGATTGACAGTCGCGAGGGCGCTGAAGGATTTGTATAAAATGCAGAGCATCCAATCACTTCTTCTGTTGCGCGATCTCGAACCAGTAGCGTTCCACCGACGCCAAGAAGAGCCGTGAAATATGCGTCAAAGACGTCTCTCTGATACCTGTTCCGAACTGGATGGCCCGCCCAAATAGCAGGATCGCTCGCCGCCAAGGCCAGTTCGTCGATATCTGCGCGAGCCAGTGGACAAAGGGCAAGCAAGTCATTTGCAAGTGACGGTTGAGGATCAAAATCATGGGGAAATTGAAACATCAGTATCTTTTCCATTTGTAATTTCTAACGCACAGTCGTGCTGCGCAGGGGACGTGTCAATCAGCCCATTTTGTTGAAGAAGTCCTTGTTGCTTTGCGGCAGTCGTTTGGACCACTCGTTATTGCAGGATGAGGGAGGATTTGGCGATGAGGGGTGTTCTGGAAGCTCCGGTGCGGTTGTTTTACGACCTTTATCTTGAGGCTCAGATACCCGGGAACCACATGCTCTGTCAGATCGATCGCTTCCTTGATGTCGGCACAATGCGCGCGGCATTGAAGCCTCATTACAGCCACTTTGGCCGCCCTTTGATCAATCCGGAACTGATCGTTCGGATGTTGGTGATCGGGTTACACTTTGGGCATCCGCCCGGAACGGCGGCTGTGTGAAGAAGTCCACCTAAATCTGGCGGTCATGGTTTTGCCGTCGATGCCAGTTTGATCGGGGCTGATGTGGACCGGCAGAACTCAAGTGTGCAGGTGGACTGGGATGCAGATGCCATCAATCCTGATGATGCGCCACGTCCGCTGCGCGCGTATCTCGACGTTCTGGATGACAAGGCGTTCGGGGCAGCACCCCCTGTCAGACCCAAGTTCACATCGCACCCGGATCCAGCCAGCCAATGGGCTGCAGCACGCAAGGGGCCGGCGATATTCTCATACTCAAACAACCATATCATCGACACCGACAATGCTGTTATCGTCCCCTCTCGTGCATGCAGACATGCACGAGAGGGGGGACAAATCAGAACGCACAGACGGACCCTTCTCGCGGTCCGGCTTCGAATGGGACGATGACAACGACCGTTATACCTGTCCGGAGGGCAAGAACCTTGCGGCGACACGGCGCAACCGTTCCGATCCTCGTAGAAAAGAGCCCCGTAAAGGCCGTCGCAAATATCGCGCTACCCAAGCCCTCTGCGACGCCTGCCCATCCAAAATGACCTGCTGCCCGGGCACGGCACCCGCTATATCACCCGCGAGGAACGCGAAGATGCGCGCGACTTTGCACGGCTGGCCGCCAAATCCGACTTCACCCAAAAGCCCCGGGCCAAACGCAAGAAGGTCGAGATGCTCTTTGCCCACCTGAAACGCATCCTGAAGCCGGGACCAGTTCGGCTCAGGGGGCCGTGTGATGTGCAGGACGAATTCACACTGGCCGCCATCGCCCAGAGCCTCCGAAAACTCGCCAAGCTAAGGCCTCAGATAGCCGAAATGAGGATCGCAACATGATCTGATCCGGTAGGATGCCCAACCAACGTAACGCCCAGCAAATCGGGCGGGCCAAAGGACTTGCGGTTAAGCCTGAAAGGCAGACAAACCGTTAGATCACAACGACTTCTTCAACAAAACAGGCGGGAATCAGACGTTGAAGCCAACCGCAGCAAAGGTCTGTATTCCGCCCGTCACGCCTTTAGACTGTAGACGGAACACAAGGATAGCTTTTCGCCGACATGATCAACCGGAACGTCCAAGCCGACGGACAAGCCTTCCAAGGCATTCGAAATCCCTTAGAGTCTGATCGGAAATGAGTTGAGTGAATTCAGTAGGTTGTGATTCTGTTCGGTTGGAAGCTGAACGGAGATCAAAATGGCCTGGACTGAATTCACCCGAAAACTACATGAGCGCGATACGCCCCGATATTCAAGTGATGTAACGGATGTGGAGTGGTCGATAATAGCGCCATTTCTGCCCAGCCCCAACCATCTTGGCAGGCCGCGCGAAGTTGAACTGCGCGGTGTGTGGAATGCGATCCAGTACATCGCATCGGCGGGGTGCGCATGGTCGCTTTTGCCAAAAGACTTCCCGCCAGTATCGACGGTTCGATACTATTTCTACGGTTGGCGCGACAACGGTCTGCTGGCCGAGATTAATCGGGAACTGGTTGCACTGGCGCGTGAAACTGAAGGTCGGAACCGCCAGCCAGCAGCGGGTGTGATTGATAGCCAAAGCGTGAAAACCACTGAAAATGGCGGGATATGCGGCTATGATGCTGGCAAACGTATCAAGGGCCGCAAACGTCACATCATGACCGACACCTGCGGGCATTTGATTGCACTCCGCGTTCATTCCGCCAGCATTCAGGACCGTGACGGCGCACCGGCGGTGTTCCATCAACTGGCCCGGGAGGCTCCAAAGCTGCGCCATGTTTTTGCGGATGGAGGCTATGCCGGGCCGAAACTGCGCGATGCTCTGACCAGTATTGGCCGCTGGGTCATTCAGATCGTGAAACGCTCCGACACCGCCGAAGGTTTCGAGGTTCTGCCCCGTCGGTGGGTTGTCGAACGCACTTTCGCCTGGCTCGGAAGATGTCGCCGTCTGGCAAAGGATTGGGAGAGAACAATCGAAAGCGCCGAGGCATGGGTTCTCATCGCTCACATCAGGCGTATGACAAGGGTGCTCGCAAGAGATTGAAATGCCTCAGCTCATTTTGAATCGGACTTTAAGAGTCTGATCGGAAATGAGTTGAGTGAATTCAGTAGGTTGTGATTCTGTTCGGTTGGAAGCTGAACGGAGATCAAAATGGCCTGGACTGAATTCACCCGAAAACTACATGAGCGCGATACGCCCCGATATTCAAGTGATGTAACGGATGTGGAGTGGTCGATAATAGCGCCATTTCTGCCCAGCCCCGACCATCTTGGCAGGCCGCGCGAAGTTGAACTGCGCGGTGTGTGGAATGCGATCCAGTACATCGCATCGGCGGGGTGCGCATGGTCGCTTTTGCCAAAAGACTTCCCGCCAGTATCGACGGTTCGATACTATTTCTACGGTTGGCGCGACAACGGTCTGCTGGCCGAGATTAATCGGGAACTGGTTGCACTGGCGCGTGAAACTGAAGGTCGGAACCGCCAGCCAGCAGCGGGTGTGATTGATAGCCAAAGCGTGAAAACCACTGAAAATGGCGGGATATGCGGCTATGATGCTGGCAAACGTATCAAGGGCCGCAAACGTCACATCATGACCGACACCTGCGGGCATTTGATTGCACTCCGCGTTCATTCCGCCAGCATTCAGGACCGTGACGGCGCACCGGCGGTGTTCCATCAACTGGCCCGGGAGGCTCCAAAGCTGCGCCATGTTTTTGCGGATGGAGGCTATGCCGGGCCGAAACTGCGCGATGCTCTGACCAGTATTGGCCGCTGGGTCATTCAGATCGTGAAACGCTCCGACACCGCCGAAGGTTTCGAGGTTCTGCCCCGTCGGTGGGTTGTCGAACGCACTTTCGCCTGGCTCGGAAGATGTCGCCGTCTGGCAAAGGATTGGGAGAGAACAATCGAAAGCGCCGAGGCATGGGTTCTCATCGCTCACATCAGGCGTATGACAAGGGTGCTCGCAAGAGATTGAAATGCCTCAGCTCATTTTGAATCGGACTCTTAGATTGCCTATTATGCCCCTACCAAAATTTACTGCAACAAATCTATGATCCACGTCGCACAAATCATCAGGTTTTCTTGGAAAAAGTGGTCGGAGCGAGAGGATTCGAACCTCCGACCCCCTGTACCCAAAACAGGTGCGCTACCAGGCTGCGCCACGCTCCGACTTGGGCTTATTTAGCTACAGTTGCTTTGAATGAAAAGCCCTAGTTTGCGACAAAACAAATCATCTGTGCGATAACGTCTCGCACCTGCTGCCCTGCATGGCTCAATCGGCACTTAACACGGCCACGCAGGGTCATTTTCTGCAAATGCCGGATGCCGAATCTCGCTGCCGACAGTAATACCCAACCGCTGGGCCAAGCCGCCGTTGACCTCGAGCGTTGACAGCAGATCATCACCGCCAAAAATCGGTGTCTCGTCCAGCGGGACGGCCATCGGGTGGATGTGCTGCACCACGCCGCGTGCATCAATAAACAACATATCGAGCGGGATCAGTGTATTGCGCATCCAGAAACTCAAGGTGCGCGGGCTGTCATAGACAAACAACATCCCGTGGCTCACCCCCATTTTTTCGCGGTGCATCAAGCCTTGTTGCTGCTCTTTCGGATCGTCGGCAATCTCGACTGTGAACCGTGCCTGCCCCCAATCGCCGCGCAGCATCACCGTATCATCGCTACAGGCCTGTTCGGCACCGGCTGTCTGTGTGTTCAAAGCGAGGGCCACAACAAACAGACCGGCGGCGATTACTTTCTGACGGTTTCCCATGCGTGTACCTCGGCGGCCATGTGACCACGTTTTCCTTCAATCACCCGCATCGCAAGGGCTTCGCCGGGTTGCAAATCAGACAGCCCCGACTGGCGCAATACCTCGATATGGACAAACACATCATCGCGTTTGCCAAACACATTTGCAAATCCAAAACCTTTGGACTTGTCGAACCATTTCACCCGTGCAGGCTCTAGCGGGGCGGCGGCAATCGCATCGGCATCCAACCCGATGATATCGGCCAGCACCATCGCCTGTGCGCCCTCGGGGGCATGCACCTCGACCACCGTTGTGGCCTGTACGCCGCGTTCGGTTTGTTGTGCATAAAGATCAATCCGCGTGCCATCCGCGATCGAGCTTTGACCAAAGTTGCGCAGGACATTCACGTGCAGCAAAATGTCGGGCCCGCCGCCGTCTGCCAGCACAAACCCGAAGCCCTTGTTCGGGTCGAACCATTTTACAACACCAGACAGCAGCGGTCCGGAAGACACCTTGGTCCCCGGCGTCGCTTCGGTTGCGTCCGCTTGGCGTTCTTGATCTTTATCAGTCACAACAGTCCCTTGATCTTCAAACGGCCGCATCATGGCCGTATGGTTTGCTATCTTGGTCGCGCTATCAAATTTGAACTGGTTACTGAAACTCTGATTTGTGTCACCCGCTACGGGCTTAAACGGGCCACATCCCAACCCTGCCCAGATGCGTCACGCAGCCATCTGAACCGGTTATGCAGGCGAAATTCGCCATCCGCCCAGAATTCGATTTCCACCGGCGTGATCCGGTATCCGCCCCAAAAAGGCGGGCGTGCAGGGTCTATACCATGTTTTGCCGTTACTTTGGCAACCTGTGCCATAAGCGCGGCCCGGTTGGCAATCGGTTGTGATTGCTTTGACGCCCATGCACCAAGGCGGCTTTTGAGAGAGCGGGACGCGTAATACGCATCTGCCTGCGGTCCGTCCTCGCGCGAAATCACCCCGCGCACGCGGATCTGGCGGCGCAACGATTTCCAGTGCATCACAAACGCAGCCTTACCCGCAAAGTCCAGTTCCTGCGCCTTTTTGCTCTCGTAATTTGTGTAAAACACAAAGGCATCCGCTTCGATTTCTTTCAGCAGAACCATACGCGCATTGGGCAATCCGCCCTCGTCCACCGTGGACAGCGCGATTGCATTGGGGTCATTGGGCTCCGTTGCTGTGGCTTCGTCAAGCCAGCGGCGCGCGATCTCGAACGGATCATCCCCGGCAAATACGCCCGAGCGGGACGGCTGTTCGTTTGTTTCTGTCAAGTCGCCCGACATTGGCGGCTCCCTGTCCTAAAACGTCAAAAATCCGGTTTTCAAACCAGTGCAAAAAGGGATCACAAAATCTCCTGGCACCGTCCTAACACCTTACAAAGTCGCGCAACAAGCAAATGCTGTGAGCTACGCACAAAACCCAGACGTCTTGTCGCGAAAGTGCGCCCCGGATCAGGCGCGCCTTTGCCGGTCTTGCTGGTCCGCATCTTATGGCTTAAACCTCGGACAAAAGGAATATGCGGGGATGAGGGTAATTCAATGGCAAACGATCTGATGCAGGGGAAACGGGGTCTGATTATGGGCCTCGCGAACGACAAATCCATCGCCTGGGGAGTGGCGAAATCGCTTGCAGATGCAGGTGCCGAACTGGCTTTTTCCTATCAAGGTGACGCGTTGAAAAAGCGCGTTGGTCCGCTGGCCGCCCAACTGGGCAGCAATATCGTCCTGCCGTGCGATGTGGGTGACGAGGCGTCGATTGATGCGTTGTTCGACAGTCTGAAGGAAACCTGGGGCACGCTTGACTTTGTCGTGCATGCCATTGGTTTTTCCGACAAAAACGAACTACGCGGGCGGTATGTCGATACCAGCCGCGCCAATTTTGCGATGTCGATGGATATCTCGGTCTATTCCTTTACCGCTGTGATGGCGCGCGCCGAAAAGATGATGTCGCCCGGTGCGGCGGCGGTCACATTGACCTACTATGGTGCCGAAAAGGTCATGCCGCATTATAATGTCATGGGTGTGGCCAAGGCCGCATTGGAGGCGTCGGTAAAATATCTGGCCGAAGATTTGGGCAAAGACGGTATTCGCGTCAATGCCATCAGCGCGGGGCCGATCAAAACCCTTGCCGCGTCGGGCATCGGCGACTTCCGCTACATCATGAAATGGAACGAGTACAACTCCCCGTTGCGGCGCAACGTCACAACCGAAGAAGTCGGCAAAGCAGCGCTTTTTCTGCTCAGCGATCTGGGCAGCGGCACCACGGGCGAAAACCTGCATGTCGACGCCGGATATCATGTGGTTGGTATGAAAGCGGTCGATGCACCGGACATGGCCAAAGAATAGATATAGGACCAGCCGGACATGACCCTCGAGCACATCATCGCCTTCAACGCCGTGCTGATTGTGTCAATCCTCAGCCCCGGTGCCGCGTTTTTGATGGCGGTGCGCAGTTCGGTGTCTAACGGACGGCGCGCGGGCATTGCGACCGGTCTGGGCCTTGGCCTGATGGCCAGCCTTTGGACATTGGCAGCCCTTCTGGGCATGGACGCGGTGTTCACGCTGTTTCCGTGGGCCTTTGCGATCCTGAAAATTGGCGGTGCGCTGTATTTGATTTATCTGGCGGTGATGACATGGCGGGGTGCGCACAAACCCCTGACGTCCTCTGTTAAACCCCAAGGCCGCGCGTTTATCGACGGATTTCTTGTGAACCTCGGCAATCCCAAATCGGTGTTGTTTGCCGCCGCTATGCTGGTTGTGGTGTTCCCGCCAAACCTCAGCGCGCCCCAGATTGCCTTTGTCACGCTGAACCATCTCACCCTTGAAATCCTGTTCTACACCGCTTGTGCCTTTATCCTCAGCGCGCCTGCCGCCCGCGCGCGGTATCTGCGCGCCAAACCCACGCTTGACCGAACCGCCGCCCTGCTGCTGGGTGGCCTTGGCCTCAAACTTTTGCTGCAAAGGTAATTTCCATGACCAACACCCAATTGCCCCACGAAAAAGGCTTTCACATCTCGTGGGACCAGATCCACCGCGACAGCCGCGCGTTGGCGTGGCGTCTGGATGGCAAAGGCCCCGATGACGGGGCATGGCGTGCTGTGGTCGCAATCACCCGTGGCGGCATGGCCCCTGCGATGATCGTGGCGCGCGAATTGGACATTCGCACCGTCGATACAATCTCGGTGATGTCGTATTATTCCGGTGGCGGCAAAGCCGACGAGCGCCGTGAGGCACGTGTGCTCAAATCCCCCGATGCAGAGATCATGGGCGACGGCACCGGCATTCTGGTGGTCGATGATCTGGTCGACAGCGGCAAAACCCTGGAGTTGGTCCGCGAGAAATATCCCAACGCCCATTTTGCCACCGTCTATGCCAAACCGGCCGGCGAACCGATGGTCGACACCTTCATCACAGGCGTGTCGCAAGACACATGGATCTTCTTTCCATGGGATATGGCCCTGCAATACGTCGAACCGTACCGCGGCAAGGATTAACGCCGCTTGCCCCGCTCTTTTTGGTCTTAAATATTCCCCGCCGGAGGCTCCTGTCGCCGCAACAAGGACATCCAGAATGACCCTGTCCCGCACCGCCACCACATTTGCCCCGCCCGTAATGGAAGCGCGACGCTGGCTGGACGGTGTGAGCCATCCCGCGGATCGCCCGTTGATCAACGTAAGTCAGGCCGCCCCCGTCGATCCGCCCCCCGCCGCCTTGCGCCAGGTGATGGCGGATGTCGCCCTGAACAACGACGCCGCACATCTTTACGGTCCCGTACTTGGCCTGCCCGAGTTGCGCCATGAACTGGCCGCGCAAACCAGCCGCCACTACGCGGGCAAGGTCGCATCAAATCAGGTTTGCATCACCTCGGGATGCAATCAGGCCTTTGCCGCCGCCATTGCCACACTCTGCGCTGAAGAGGATGAAGTTATCCTGCCAACCCCTTGGTACTTCAATCATAAAATGTGGCTGGACATGTCGGGCGTCAAGTCGGTTGCCTTGCCTACAGGCCCCGATCTGCTCCCCGACCCTGATCACGCCGCCGCCCTGATCACGCCGCGCACCCGCGCGATTGCTCTGGTGACACCGAACAATCCCGCAGGCGTTGAATATCCATCAGCGCTTGTTCAGGCGTTCTTTGATCTCGCGCGCAAAAACAGGATCGCGTTGATCGTCGACGAGACCTACCGCGATTTCGACAGCCGCAGCGGCCCGCCGCATACGTTGTTCCAGGACCCCGATTGGGACGACACCCTGATCCACCTCTATTCCTTCTCAAAAGCCTACCGCCTGACGGGCCACCGCGTTGGTGCAATGATCGCAAGTGCCGCGCGTCTGGCCGAGGTCGAGAAATTCCTCGATACCGTCGCGATCTGCCCCGGCCAGATTGGCCAGCACGCGGCCCTGTGGGGGATGCAACATCTGGGCGACTGGCTGGCAGGCGAGCGCAGCGAAATCCTTGCCCGCCGTGCTGCCATCACCGGACACCTGCCCAAGCTCAGCGATAAAGGCTGGCAGCTTTTGGGCCTTGGCGGCTATTTTGCCTATATGCGGCATCCGTTCGATGTCAGCTCTGCCGATCTTGCCCCGCAACTGGTCAAAGACGCGGGCATCCTGTGCCTGCCCGGCACGATGTTCCATCCCGCAAATGACACTGCCGGACAAAGCCAGCTGCGCATCGCTTTTGCCAATCTTGATGCGTCCGGCATCGGCAATCTGTTTGACCGCCTTGCAGCCTTGCCACCGAGCGCATAGACAGTCGCAAACGCGCAAAGGGACGACAAAAATGGCCAAAGGCTCTAGCATATCGAAAACCGCCGTCTGGATCTTGATGGGTCTGTTGATCCTCGGCCTTGGCGGCTTTGGCGCGGTAAACCTGTCCGGCAACCTGCGCAGCATTGGCACTGTGGGTGACAAGACCATTTCCATCGACCAATATGCCCGCGACCTGTCACAGGAAATCCGCGCAATCGAGGCGCAGACCCGCCAGTCCCTGCCCTTTGCGCGCGCCCAGCAAATCGGCCTCGACCGCGCCGTGTTGCAGCGCCTCGTGCGCAACCGTGCGCTGGATAATGAGGCCGACCAGCTTGGTATTTCCATCGGCGACGAAGCCCTGCGCGAGGAAATTGTCGGCATCGCTTCGTTTCAGGGCATCAACGGCGAATTTGACCGTGAAGGCTACCGGTTTGCGTTGCAACAAATCGGCCAGACCGAAAGCGAATTTGAAACCACCCTGCGCGAGGAAGCATCGCGTACTTTGCTTCAGGGCGCAATTGTCGGTGGCGTAAAGATGCCGCAGGCCTATGCGCAAACGCTGGTAAATTACATCGCCGAGACCCGCAGCTTTACATGGACAACCTTGTCCGATGACACACAGACCGTACCACCAGCGACACCGACAGACGAGGTGCTGCGCAGTTATTATGATGAAAACACAGATCAATTCATGCTGCCTGCAACCAAGATGATCACCTATGCGTGGCTGTCACCAGATGCGATGATCGACGAAATCGACGTGCCGCAGGATGAATTGCAACAGGCGTATGACGACCGCAGCACCGAGTTCAACCAGCCCGAGCGCCGTTTGATCGAACGTCTGGCCTTTTCCGATGCAGCAAGCGCAGATCAGGCCGCCGCAGCGCTTGAAGTGGAGGGTACGACGTTTAACGCATTGGTCGAGGATCGCGGGCTTGACCTTGCCGATGTCGATCTGGGCGATGTGGCACAGACCGATCTGGGGGATGCGGGCGAGGCCGTGTTTGCCGCACAAGTTGGCGATGTTGTAGGCCCCCTGCCCACCAATCTTGGCCCCGCGCTTTTCCGCATTAACGGTATTTTACCCGCGCAGAATGTCAGCTTTGAAGAGGCCACAGCCGATCTGCAAGCCGAATTGGCCACTGCCCGCGCCGTGCGTGCCGTCGAGGCGCGGGCGCAGGAATTTGACGATCAACTGGCCGGCGGTGCAACGCTTGAACAATTGGCAAGCGAGACCAAAATGACCCTCGGCACTGTCGAATGGACCCCCGAGAGCAGCGACGGCATTACCGGATACAGCGGTTTTCGCGAGGAAGCGGCGACTTTGGCACCGGGTGATTTCCCGAAAATCCACCAGCTTGACGATGGCGGTGTCTATGCCATGCGGCTGGACGAGGCATTGCCCGAACGCCCGCAGCCGTTTGAAGATGCAAAGCAGGCCGTGACCGATGCATGGCAAGCCCAGCAGACCGTTGCGCGTCTGACAGAGCAAGCCGCAGAGATCGTGATTACCCTTGGCGAGGATCCGTCGTTCGAGGCCGCAGGTCTTGATGCGACCATCGAACAGGACCAGAACCGCAACGCGTTTATCGATGGCACCCCCGAGACCTTTATGGATCAGGTGTTCGCAATGGATGTGGGCGATATTGCCGTCCTGCCAAGCGACGAAAGTGTTGTGATCGTGCGTCTGGATGCGATCAATGCCGCTGACGAGGGCGAAGCGAATACAGCGCTTTTGGCGCAGATTTCACAGCAGCTGGATCAGACGCTGGCCCAAGACCTGTTCACCGTTTATGCGTCCGATGTTGTGCGCAGGGCAGAACCACAAATTGACCAGCGTGCGGTTCAGGCCGTGCATGTCAATTTTCCTTAAGCGCTGACCGATGGCCCTGACCCCGGATTTCGAGACATTTGAGGCGGCCTATTCAGCCGGCCAAAACCAGATCGTGTACACACGTCTGGCGGCCGACATCGACACGCCGGTGTCCTTGATGCTGAAACTGACCGGTGCGGCACAAAACGCGTTTGTGCTGGAATCCGTGACGGGCGGAGAGGTGCGCGGGCGCCATTCGATCATCGGGATGAAACCGGACCTGATCTGGCGTTGTCGTGGCGAAACATCGGCGATCAACCGATCCGCGCGTTATGATGCGGATGCGTTTGAGGATGTGCCGGGCAATCCGCTTGATACCCTGCGCGCGGTGATTGCGGAATCCAGAATTGATCTGCCCGATGATCTGCCCCAGGCCGCCGCAGGCCTGTTCGGCTATCTCGGCTATGACATGATCCGGCTGATTGAACATCTGCCCGATGTAAACCCCGACCCGCTGGGGCTGCCCGATGCGCAAATGCTGCGCCCCTCGGTGATTGCGGTGCTCGACGGGGTCAAGGGCGAGGTCACATTGGTGTCGCCCGCATGGGTATCGGACGGGCAATCGGCGCGCGCCGCCTATGCGCAGGCAGCAGAACGTGTGATGGACGCGGTGCGCGATCTGGAACGCGCAATGCCGACCACCAGCCGTAATCTGGGCGATGCCGCAGACGCGCCGGAACCAGTGAGTAATTTCACCCGCGACGCGTACAAAGCCGCCGTTGAAAAGGCGCGCGACTATATTGTGGCTGGCGACATCTTTCAGGTGGTGCCAAGCCAACGCTGGGCGCAGGGCTTTACCCAGCCACCCTTTGCACTTTACCGATCATTACGGCGCACCAACCCGTCCCCCTTCATGTTCTACTTTAACTTTGGCGACTTTCACGTCGTCGGCGCGTCACCGGAGATTCTGGTGCGGGTTTTCGGCAACGAAATCACCATTCGCCCCATCGCAGGCACCCGTCCCCGCGGGGCCACCCCCGAGGAAGACAACGCGCTCGAGGCCGATCTGATTTCGGATGAAAAGGAACTGGCCGAACACCTGATGCTGCTGGATCTGGGCCGCAATGATGTGGGCCGTGTCGCCAAGATCGGCACCGTGCGCCCGACCGAGGAATTCATCGTCGAACGCTACAGCCACGTCATGCACATCGTGTCGAACGTGGTCGGCGAATTGAAAGACGGCTGCGATGCGCTCGATGCGTTCTTTGCAGGCATGCCTGCGGGCACAGTATCAGGTGCGCCCAAGGTCCGCGCGATGCAGATTATCGACGAGTTGGAGCCCGAAAAGCGCGGCGTTTACGGCGGTGGCGTGGGCTATTTCAGCGCGGGCGGCGACATGGACATGTGCATCGCCCTGCGCACCGCTGTGATCAAGGACGAGACGCTTTATATTCAGGCAGGCGGCGGCGTGGTCTATGACAGCGACGCCGAGGCCGAGTATATGGAAACCGTGCATAAATCCAACGCGATCCGCCGCGCGGCAGCAGACGCCGCACGATTTGATGGTTCGGGGCGGAACTGAGGACTGTTAAAATTCCATCACGGAGTCGAGCACATGGTATGAGTGGTTTTCAAGCAATTAAGCCAAATTATTGCCCATAACGCCCCTGTAGCAACTATTGCTTGGCAGCGCGCGCATTTTGCCTTGCATCGAATTGTTCCCAGACATGCATCCGACCTTTTTGACGGGCATCTGCCAGCCATAACTTTTTGCGCACCCCAGACACTTCCATCCCGCCGTATATGCCACCTGAAAATTTTGGCCAGTCGATGGCAAGACCAAGCTTGACCATTTCAGCCGACAGATCACGACCATCTTGCAAATAGCATTTTGCGACCGTGCGCCCGTGAGTATCGGTGGCCGTAATCTCTGCCCGGATTGTTTGGCCTTTACACAAAGCGACCAATGCCCATTTCGCGTTCTTTCCGTAGGGGTGGTTCATTTCGGGCGCGTCAACTCCGAACAGGCGTATCTGGGTTTTCTCTATGACAACCGTATCCCCATCAACCACATAGGCACGCCCGTGGAGCGTCTGTTGTACAGGCTCAACCCGTGCGGTTTGCGCATCAAAGGACTGTCTTCGCCTTGCAGGTCTATTTACAGGATCAGATCGGCTCGGCTGGGTATAGCTGCTCTTGGAGCTACTCTTGCGAAACAGAAGAAGGACGAAGCCGATTCCCAGCAAGATAAAGATAATAGCTTCCAAGTCATCTTTCCTGATCTTGCCGATCAAACATTGAAGCCGCTCGAAGCGTTCTCACTCCTCGCGCAACAACACCGCTGAAATAGGGGCCAGCGCCACCTGCCCTGCGCGGTCTTGTAAACCCCAGAGCAGCAGTGCCGAAATCGTATCGGGCCGCAACCGGCCCAGCATGATTACAGCACCTTCCTGTCCGGCGCGAAACGCGGCCTGATCCAGAAAACGCCGGATCACCTGCGGGCTTTGGCCTTTGCCGTCAAAGTCACGAAACACCGGATCGGCTGGCACGCCTTCCTTGCGGGCAAGTTTGGGCATTGTGTTCAGGCCCTTGTCTTGTGTGACAAGGCCGTGCCCGGACTGCGCGAGAATGGCCGTGACCTGATCGGCCACCTCGCGCGCACCTTGTAAGCCGCCGTTGCTGCCTTCGAGTATGCCCACAACCTGCGGCAGTTTCGCAAGCGTCACGCCGAATGTGGTTTCCGCGTCAGAGGGCGCGGCCCCTTCTGGCAGATCAACCATGGCCAGCACTTCGAAACCCTCGGCACGGTACAGCGCCATACGCTCCGCCGCGTCTGCAAGGGCGCTGTCGACAGCAAAGCTGAGCGGATAGGGGAAACTGCGCAAGGCGGCGATGCCTGCACGGCCCGAGGTCGGTGACGCGCCATCGTCAATCAGAATGATGCCCATCAGGGGCTTATTGTCGGAGTTGTCAAATTCCTGCGCAAAGGCAATGATCGGCTTTTCACCCTGTGCTGTCTGGGATCCGTCACCCGGCGGAGGCGGTTCAGGCGCGGTTGTTGGCAAACTGCCTGTGGCTGCATCGCCATTGGTCAGGCGGTTCACCGTCACACCACCCGCACGTTCGGTCAGGGACACGGACGGCGTGCCGATTGCAGGGCGCGTAGATGCCGATTGCGTGCCGGTGTCCTCTGCGGGCTGCACTTCATCCTCGGGGGCCAGATCAAGGATAATGGTCGGCGGGGCCACCGGTGTGAGTGCTGGTTCCGGGACGCCAGGATCAACAGGTTCTTCGGTCTCGGGCCCAACAGCCGTGGCGGTCCGGGATGTCTCTTCGTCAGGGGTGGGATCATTCGGCACAGGTTGTTCGGGCGCATCAAATGCCCCTTGCACGCTTTCGGTCTGCGGTGCGGGCGGCTGCGCGGGTTCGGTGCTGATCGACAACGGGTCCGCCGCCTGCGGCTCCATCGGGGCCAGCGCTTGCGGGTTCGGCAACACCGGCTCGTCGGCTTGCGGCACCGTACCGCCATCACCGCTGCCCACGCTCGGCGTTTGCAGATCACCCACAGCCCCGGTTTCAGGCACTGCTGCCGGGGCAAGCGTATCCTCGTCTATCGACGCAATTGTATCGGGCTGCGGCATATCTGTCTGCGGGGCCGCCTGACCTGTGACCGGTGCGCGGTCGCCCTCGCTGCCTTGCTTGCCGCTGCCGGGATCGGTGATCGGTGCGGGTGCTACTGCCACACCGGGGGCGGCATCGCTGACCTCTGGGGGCATAGGCGGCGGTGCCAGTACGGATGCGACACCGCTGACCCCGACACTCAATATCCCGCCCCACAGAACGCCGCTCAAAAATCCGCGTGCCATATGCTGTCTCCCGCTGTCTGCTCGCGCGTGTGACGCGGCCTGTCTGCCCTTGATGCTGCTGCGGTTGGCCTCTTGACCTGACCGCACAAGCCTGAACATGTGTGACACGATATATACGCTGGCTTGCCAGTGTTTCTCTAGTCCTAATGTGTCTCCAGGCCAGAAGTTTGGCCCCAAAACAAAGATTTGCCCATTGTTGCTGCTGATAGATAATTACGACAGTTTTACCTACAACCTCGTGCATTATCTGGGCGCATTGGGGGCCGATGTCGTTGTGCACCGCAATGATACGCTGTCGGTGGCCGATGCGATGGCCATGCGGCCAGACGGGATTTTGCTGTCGCCCGGTCCCTGCGACCCTGATCAGGCGGGAATTTGTCTGGAATTGACACGTGCGGCAGCAGAGGCACGGATGCCTTTGCTGGGGGTGTGTCTGGGCCATCAAACATTGGGTCAGGCATTTGGCGGCAAAGTGGTGCGCGCCGATGCGATTGTTCATGGCAAGATGGGACAGATGCACCATGATGGCACCGGCGTTTTTGCCGGATTGCCCAGCCCTTTTGCCGCCACGCGCTATCACTCGCTGGTGGTTGAACGCGACAGCCTGCCCGACTGTCTGCACGTCACCGCAGCGCTTGAGGACGGCACCATCATGGGCCTGCAACACCGCGATCTGCCTTTGCACGGTGTCCAGTTTCACCCTGAATCCATCCGCTCGGAGCAGGGACATGCGCTGTTGCAGAACTTTCTTAACGAGATGAAAGTGGCCGCATGAGTGAAGCCTTGAAACCTTTGATTGATGCCGCCGCAAACGGACCATTGACCCGCGATCAGGCAGCGGAAGCTTTTGAAATCCTGTTCGATGGCGAGGCTACCCCGAGCCAGATCGGCGGTTTCCTGATGGCACTGCGCACGCGGGGCGAAACCGTCGATGAATACGCCGCCGCCGCAAGCGTGATGCGCACCAAATGCCATAAAGTGAACGCGCCAGCGGGAGCGATGGACATCGTCGGCACAGGCGGTGACGGTAAAGGCACGCTCAATATTTCCACCGCCACGGCGTTTGTGGTCGCGGGCGCAGGTGTGATCGTCGCCAAACACGGCAACCGCAACCTGTCATCAAAATCCGGTGCGGCGGACGCGTTGACCCAGATGGGTCTGAACGTCATGGTCGGCCCAAAAGTGGTGGAACGTGAACTGGCCGAGGCCGGTATCGGGTTCATGATGGCACCGATGCACCACCCCGCGATTGCCCATGTGATGCCCACCCGGTCCGAGCTTGGAACGCGCACGATATTCAACATTCTGGGACCACTGACCAACCCTGCGGGTGTTAAACGTCAACTGACAGGTGCTTATGACCGCTCTTTGATCCGTCCGATGGCCGAAACCCTGATGGCCTTGGGGTCGGAAAAAGCGTGGCTGGTACACGGGTCCGATGGCACCGATGAATTGACCATCACAGGCGTGAGTTGGGTCAGCGGTCTGGACGGCGATACCATCACCGACTTTGAAATCCACCCCGAAGAAGCAGGCCTGCCTGTGCATCCCTTTGAAGCCATAACGGGCGGCACACCGCAAGAAAATGCGCGTGATTTCAACGCGCTGCTGGATGGCACACAGTCGGCTTACCGTGATGCTGTCTTGTTGAACGCTGCTGCGGCTTTGGTGGTGGCAGATGTGGCAGCTGATCTGAAAACCGGCGTGGAGATGGCACGCCACAGCATCGATTCCGGTGCCGCGCGCGACAAAATCACCCGCGTGGCGGCAGCGTCCCACATCAAATGAAGTTTGATACACGCCAGCTAGGTGATTGGGCCAATCTGCCGTTCTTTGCAGACACATTGCCGCGCATCGAGGCGGCATTGAGCGGCGACAAACGGACCATATTCCCGCCGCAAGATCAGGTTTTTGCCGCTCTTGAACATACGCAACCCGACGCGGTGCAGGTCGTCATACTGGGTCAAGACCCCTATCCGACGATGCATCACGCCCATGGCTATGCGTTTTCGGCCGAAGAAGACACCAGACCGCTGCCCCGATCATTGGCCAATATATTCAAGGAAATGCGCAGCGATGTGGGCCACGCCCCGCCAAACGCCGATCTGCGGTTCTGGGCGGATCAGGGAGTTTTACTGCTCAATACCATCCTCACCGTGCCACAAGGCGAACCCAAAGGTCATGCCGCATTGGGATGGCAGGAACTTTGTGCGCAGGTGCTTGTTCGTCTAAGTGACAGGCCCCGCGCCTATTTGCTTTGGGGTAGCACAGCACAACAGGCCGCAGCGGATGTCGACGGGATGCGAAACCTGAAAATAGAAAGCCATCATCCGGTCGGGATGTACGGCAACCTGAATTTCTTTGGCTCACGCCCCTTTAGCCGCACCAATGCATGGTTGCAGACGCAGGGCATGCAGCCCATAAACTGGGGCAACCCATAAGAGAGCGACCATGACCGATACGATCCTAGACAAAATCAAAGCCTATAAATTGGACGAAGTGGCCGCCGACAAGGCCGCCAAACCGCTGGAAACAGTAGAGGCGGAGGCCCAGGCTGCCCCGCCCGTGCGCCCCTTTGCCGACGCGCTGCACGATGCCTCCCGCGAAGGGTACGGGTTGATCGCGGAAATTAAAAAAGCCAGCCCTTCCAAAGGTCTGATCCGCGCTGATTTTGACCCTGCCACACTCGCAAAAGCCTATGCCGATGGCGGTGCGACCTGTCTTTCTGTCCTTACCGACACGCCCAGTTTCCAAGGGGCCAAAGACTATCTGGTCGAGGCCCGCACCGCTTGTACCTTGCCCGTATTGCGTAAAGATTTCATGTACGACACCTATCAGGTCGCCGAGGCCCGCGCGCTTGGCGCTGATTGCATCCTGATCATCATGGCTTCTGTGTCCGACGCCCAGGCCTATGATCTGGAAGAGGCAGCGACATCCTGGGGTATGGACGCGTTGGTCGAGGTGCATGACGCGGACGAACTGGAACGCGCAGGCAAGTTGAAAAGTCGTCTGATCGGGATCAACAACCGCAACCTCAAGACGTTTGAAACCTCTCTGGATACCACCAGAACGCTGTCAAAACGGGTGCCAGAGGATCGCCTGATCGTGTCTGAATCGGGCCTGAGCACCCCCAAAGACCTTGCCGATATGGCGATGTACGGCGCGCGGATATTTCTGATCGGGGAAAGCCTGATGCGACAGGACGATGTCGAACAGGCGACACGTGATTTATTGGCAAATCCGCTGACCGCCGGGGGCATGTGAATGGCACTGACGCATTTTGATGCCAAGGGTGACGCGCATATGGTGGATGTGTCTGACAAGGTTGTGACCGCGCGCATTGCCGTGGCGGAAAACCACATCAAGATGAAGCGCGAAACCTTTGATATCATTACCGAAGGACGCGCCAGGAAAGGTGATGTTCTGGGGGTGGCACGGCTGGCCGGTATCATGGCCGCCAAACGCACCGCTGATCTGATCCCGCTGTGCCATCCGCTGCCGATTACCTCCGTTGCGGTTGAACTCACCCCTGATGAGACCTTGCCGGGGATACGGATCACCGCGACTGTTAAAACCACAGGCCAAACCGGCGTCGAGATGGAAGCATTGACTGCCGCGTCGGTGGCCGCCCTCACCGTTTATGACATGACAAAAGCCGTCGATAAAGGCATGGAAATCAGCGGCTTGCGCGTCGTTCTTAAAGACGGCGGCAAATCGGGCCGGTTTGAGGCGTCATGATCTCGGTCGAGGACGCCTTGGCGCAACTCCTGGCGTTGGTTGAACCGCTCGATTCCGAGCTTGTTCCGCTGCGTCAGGCAAATAACCGCGTTCTCGCACAGGATGTCGCCGCCACACGCACGCAGCCGCCGTTTGCTGCATCCTCCATGGATGGCTACGCGCTGCGCCGTTCGGAGGTTGAGCCGGATGCAATGTTCAAGGTCATTGGCGAATCCGCCGCAGGCCGCAGGTATGACGGCGACGTGCGCGCGGGTCAGGCCGTTCGTATCTTTACCGGCGCGCCCATCCCGCAGGGTGCTGATTTTGTTGTTATTCAGGAAGATGTGACGCGGCGGGGCAACCTGATCACGCTGGGCCACCGGATTGGGACCAAAGACAATATTCGCCCAGCTGGCGGTGATTTTGAAACGGGTGCGACCGTGCATGCGCCCCTGCGGTTGCGGCCTGCGGACATCGCCCTGCTGGCGGCAATGAACATCGCGCAGGTGCCCGTCACCTGTGCGCCACGGGTGGCGATCCTGGCCACAGGAGACGAGCTTGTCCAACCCGGAGAGACCCCCGGCCCTGACCAGATCATTGCCTCCAACAGTTATGGCCTTGCCGCGATGCTCGAAGCCTTGGGCGCGCAGGTGCAGATGTTGCCGATTGCGCGCGATACGGTCGCGTCGCTGAAACAGGCGTTAAGCCTCGCGCTCGATGCCGACCTGATCATCACCATTGGGGGCGCGTCGGTTGGCGATCATGATCTGGTGGCACAAGTTGCGGCGGAAATGGGCATGGAACAGGCGTTCTATAAAGTTGCGATGCGGCCGGGCAAACCGCTGATGGCCGGGCGGATCGGCCGCTCTGCAATGATCGGCCTGCCCGGAAATCCGGTGTCGGCGATGGTCTGCGGCACAGTCTTTGTGGCCCCTGTGGTGCGCAAGATGTTGGGGTTGGGCGACAGTCCGGCACCGATGCTTGACGCGCCACTCGCCCGTGCAATGCCTGCCAACGGACCCCGCGCGCATTATATGCGGGCACGGATTATTGACGGCGCATTGTACCCCGACGACCGGCAGGACAGCTCGCTTTTGTCGGTTTTGGCATCGGCGGATGCGCTGATGGTCCGGCCTGTGAATGATCCCGCGCGCGAAAGTGGTGAAATGGTTCAATTTATTCCAATTTGAAGCATCACCACACAAATTGTTGACACAAAACAGGAACATCCCTAGAACAAATCAAAACCGGTTTGAAATTGATCGTCGAGGGGAATTATCCGATGCTGACCAAGAAACAACTCGATCTGCTGGCCTTTATTCATAAACGCGTGCAACGCGATGGCGTCCCACCAAGCTTTGATGAAATGAAACTTGCCCTTGATCTGCGGTCGAAGTCCGGCATCCACCGCCTGATTACGGCGCTAGAGGAACGTGGGTTTATCCGCCGCCTTGCGCACCGTGCGCGGGCTATCGAGGTGGTGAAACTGCCCGAAAGCCTTGGTGGTGCGCCCAACCCCGGTTTTGCCCCGCGTGTGATTGACGGTGACCGCCCCGATGCACCGCCCCCCGCCGCGGCACTGCGCACCTCCGAAACACATGCGTTCGAACTGCCCATGATGGGCAAGATCGCCGCCGGTGTGCCGATCGAGGCGATCAGTCAGGTTTCCCATTCGGTGTCTGTGCCTGCAGGCATGATCACCGGATCGGGCGAGCATTACGCATTGGAAGTCAAAGGCGATTCGATGATTGATGCGGGCATCAATGACGGCGATGTCGTGGTGATCCGCGAAACATCTGTGGCCGATAACGGCGATATCGTTGTGGCCTTGATCGACGACAACGAGGCGACGCTGAAACGCTTTAAACGCAAGGGGTCGTCCATTGCGCTCGAGGCGGCGAACCCAGCGTATGAGACCCGCGTGTTCCCGTCGGATCAGGTCAAGGTTCAGGGCCGTTTGGTCGGACTGATCCGGACATATTGATTTGTATCACGAACCTTGGGCCAGTTGGTCCAGGGGCGGTCCTCCGCCAGCTCCCGTGCGGTGATCATCTGCCAGCCCTCGTTGGTCTTTGTCAGCGCAATTGATCCGGTTTGCTTCAGGCGGTCAGGATCAAACACTTCGCAGCCCTCGTTCGCCAGATCGGGCGCAGAGACAGAGGTCACGACAATTTCGCCCGCCTCACATCCTGCAAACCCCGCCAAAGCCCGTTTGCCGGTCAAGTGGATGACTGCGCCACCTATCCAGCGCGCCGCCGCCTGATCTTGCGCTGCACCGTCGCCGTCATTTTCCAGCCAGTTGTCAGCGATAAACCCCGCCCCTTTGGGCTTGCTCAACGCGCGACCTTGCGGCGTCATGACGCCCACCAATGATCCATTATCCGCGATCAGGACAAAAGGCCGCTCGACCCCGTGCCAAAGCACGAAGGATGCAGCCATAGCCACCACACCCGTCCAGCGCAGGCGGCCCTGCCACAGCACCACGACCAGAAATCCGAGCGTGAGCAGCGGTATTACCCAAGACCCCGGCCCCGGCACAAACCCGCGCGCGCCGTCCAGTGCGGCAACTTCATGAGCGACACCCAATATCCAGCGCAGGCCCAGACCCATAAACCACAATGCGACCCATTCAAGACCGATCACCGAAAACACCAAGGCCACCACTGCGGCGGGGATCACCAAGAACCCCCATCAAGGGCACTGACATCAGGTTGGCGATCAACCCGTAATGCGCGATGGCGTTGAAATGTGCAGCGGCAATCGGGGCTGTGGCAACACCGGCCACGGCGGAGGAGACGAATACCGCCACGACAGGGCGCAACCACTTGGGAATATAGGTAAACTCAACGCCGCGCATCCAGCCAAAGACCGCAACAAGCGCAGTTGTCGCTGCAAACGACATCTGGAACCCCGGCCCCATCAACGCCTCAGGCCGCAAGGTCAGCACAATGATCGCGGCCACCGCAACGGCGCGCAGCGATATCGCCCGCCTGCCGATCATCAACGCGCCCAAGGCGACAGCGACCATGACAAAGGCGCGCTCGGTTGCGACGTTGCCGCCCGACAGGGCAAGGTATCCCGATGCCGCGATCAATGCACCGCAGGCTGCAATGCTTTTGGTCGGCCAGCGCAGCGCGGCCTGCGGGACCGCCACCAGCAGCATGCGCAATCCGCCAAAGACCACCGCGGTCAGCAGCCCCATGTGCAGCCCCGAAATCGCCAGCAGATGCGCAAGGTTGCTGGCACGCAAATCGTCAAGCGCGCCTTGGCTGATGGCACTGCGGTCGCCTGTGGTGATGGCAGCGGCAAATCCACCGATGTCGCCCGGCAAGGCCGCTTGGATGCGCGCCGATGCCGCCATCCGGATGCGAAAGACCGCAAGGCCCGCCTGCCCGTCCTCGGCGGGTGCGGCCCCCATCAATGGCACACGGGTATAGCCGACAGCCCCCAATCGCGCGAACCACGCATGGCGCTGGAAATCGAAACCGCCCGGTTCCACCGGACCCGATGGCGGTGACAGATGTGCTGTGGTCATCACCCGCATACCCGGTTCGGGCGTAATGCCACCCACCGCATCACCGTGCAGCGAGATGCGCACACGGTCCGGTGTGCGCGCCGGCGATACACGGTCAAGGCGTACATCATCCAGCGTCAGGCGCAGCGCATCAGACTGGCTGCGGTCCATCGCCACCACACGCCCCTCGACCGCACCGTAATAGCGCCACCCCAGCACCGGACCCGCGACAGAATGGGTGCGCAGACCTGCGATGATAAACCCCGCAAGGCACAATGCGATGGCCGTACCAAGTGGCGAGACGCCCTCGGGCAGGCAAAACCCGAGCAGCATGAACACCAGCAGTGCCGCAAAAAGCCCGCCGAACATCATCAAGGATGGCTCATATGCGATGCTGAAATACGTCCCGATGCCGATGGCAAGGCACACTGGCACCCAAGTCAGCAGCATGCCGCGCTGGTTCGACATGATCCGGTTGAACAGGTCACAAACCGCAGTGATGCCGTGCACATTTTGCCCCATGCTTGCCCCCGCTTGATGCACTGTTTAGACAGACGTGAAACTCTAGCGCCGGTATGGTTAGCAAATGGTAAACATGAGCTTGCACGTGCCGGTCCACGCTTGGAACAAGATCAGAAAGCCCGCATTTATGTCCGCATCCGCCCCGTCTTCAAACTCCCCGTCATCGAACGTCGTCACCCGTTTCGCCCCGTCACCGACCGGATACCTGCACATCGGGGGTGCGCGCACGGCTCTGTTTAACTGGCTTTATGCGCGGGGCCGTGGCGGCAAGTTCCTGTTGCGGATCGAGGACACGGACCGCGCACGCTCGACCCCCGATGCAACTGCCGCGATCCTGCAAGGGATGGCATGGCTCGGGCTGGACCACGACGGCGAGATCGTCAGCCAGTTCGACAATGCGCCGCGTCATGCCGCCGTGGCCCATGAATTGCTCGCAAAAGGGGCCGCGTTCAAGTGTTTCGCCACCCAAGACGAGATCGAGGCCTTTCGCGAGGCCGCCAAAGCCGATGGCAAAAGCACGCTCTACCGGTCGCCCTGGCGTGACGCCGACCCTGCCACCCATCCAGATGCGCCTTTCGTGATCCGCATCAAGGCACCAACATCGGGCAAGACTGTGATCCATGATGCGGTGCAGGGCGATGTCACAATCCAGAACGACCAGCTTGACGATATGGTGCTGCTGCGGTCCGATGGCACCCCGGTCTATATGCTGGCGGTGGTGGTGGACGATCACGACATGGCAGTAACCCACGTGATCCGGGGTGATGATCACCTCAATAACGCCGCCCGCCAGATGATGATCTATCACGGCATGGGCTGGGACGTGCCGGTCTGGGCGCATATCCCGCTGATCCACGGGCCCGATGGCAAGAAATTGTCCAAACGGCACGGGGCCTTGGGCGCACAGGAATATCAGGTGATGGGCTATCCTGCCGCTGGCATGCGCAATTATCTGGCGCGTCTGGGGTGGAGCCATGGCGACGATGAGTTTTTCAGCGATGTACAGGCCAAAGAATGGTTTGATCTGGACGGTATCCGCCGCAGCCCGGCGCAGTTTGATCTCAAAAAGCTGGAAAATATCTGCGGCCAGCATATCGCCGTTGCGGATGATGCTGCATTGCGGCAAGAATGTGAGGAGTATCTGGCAGCAGCAGGTCTGGACCCGCTGACTTCCGCGCAGTCATCGGGTTTGGAAAAAGCGCTCTACTGCCTCAAGGAACGCGCGAAGACATTGCCGGAACTTATTGAAAAGGCGCACTTTGTCCTGACATCACGCCCAATCGAGCCTGATGACAAAGCGGCAAAAAATCTGGATGGTGTATCCCGTAGTATGCTGACAGAATTGACGCCGCAGTTGCAAAATGCTAACTGGGATAAAGAAACGCTGGAAGCGGTAATGAACGGTTTTGCAGATCGTAAAGATACCAAATTCGGCAAACTTGCAGGGCCCTTGCGTGCAGCCCTTGCAGGGCGCGCGGTGACCCCATCGGTTTTTGACATGATGCTTGTGTTGGGACATGATGAAACCCTTGCCCGGTTGACAGACGCCGCATCCTGAGGCTGTGATTAACCTCGCAGCAAGGGTGCGTGAGATATCGAGAACAGGCAGACCCCGAGGGGCCGTGCCCAGACGGCGGGACATCCCCGCAGCATACATTCGGGAAGGGACATTATGGCCGAGAGCACAAAATCCGCGACACTGACGATCGACGGAAAAAGTTACGATTTACCGATCTATTCGCCGACGGTCGGACCGGATGTCCTGGACATTCGCAAGCTCTATGCACAGGCGGATGTTTTCACCTACGACCCCGGCTTCACCTCGACCGCCGCCTGTGACAGCACCATCACCTTTATCGACGGTGAAGAAGGTGTTTTGCTGCATCGCGGCTATTCCATCGGCGATCTGGCAAGCAAATCGCATTATCTCGAAGTGTGCTTTTTGTTGCTGTATGGCGAGCTGCCCTCACCCGCAGCATTGGAAGAATTCGAATCTCTGGTGACAAACCACACGATGCTGCACGAGCAGATGATGTATTTCTTTCGCGGTTTCCGCCGCGACGCGCATCCGATGGCCGTTATGGTCGGCACTGTCGGCGCGATGTCTGCGTTTTATCATGACAGTACCGACATCAACGATCCGCACCAGCGCGAGGTGGCCTCGATCCGGTTGATCGCCAAGATGCCTACAATTGCCGCGATGGCGTATAAATACACCATCGGACAGCCGTTCGTGTATCCGCGCAACGACCTTGATTATGCGTCCAACTTCCTGCGGATGTGTTTTGCGGTGCCCGCAGAGGAATACGAGGTCAATCCGATCCTGTCCCGCGCGATGGACCGTATTTTCACGCTGCACGCGGATCACGAACAAAACGCGTCAACGTCTACCGTGCGTCTGGCCTCGTCATCGGGTGCAAACCCGTTTGCCTGTATCGCGGCCGGTATCGCCTGTCTTTGGGGGCCTGCCCATGGCGGTGCCAATCAGGCTTGCCTCGAGATGCTCAAGGAAATTGGCACGCCGGACCGCATCCCCGAATATATCGCCCGCGCCAAGGACAAGAATGATCCGTTCCGCCTGATGGGTTTCGGGCATCGCGTGTACAAAAACTTTGATCCGCGCGCCACAGTGATGAAGGAAAGCGCCGACGAGGTGCTTGAGCTTTTGGGGATCGACAACAACCCGATCTTGCAGGTCGCCAAGGCGCTTGAAAAAGCCGCCCTTGAGGATCCGTATTTCACCGAGAAAAAACTGTTCCCGAACGTCGATTTCTATTCAGGTATCATCCTGGAAGCTATGGGGTTCCCGACGTCGATGTTCACCCCGATCTTTGCGCTGGCACGGACAGTGGGCTGGATTTCGCAGTGGAAAGAACAGATCAGCGATCCACAGCTTAAAATCGGTCGGCCGCGCCAGTTGTACCAAGGCGAGACAAAGCGCGATTATGTGGATATCGAAAACCGCTAATTCTAACGGTGATGTTGCAGATGCCCCGGATTGTTTCGGGGCATTTTGCCTGCCCGCGACAGGCTTGGAAAAGAATCGCTTCGACCGCGCGTATTGTCCAATGGCGTAAATCGCCCCGAAACGCCCCGACTGTTTCACCTATACATGCGCTAATCGAAACACCGCCGCCTGAAATCAGGCAAATTTGTGTCATTGTTTCGTCTGCCCCAACAATTGTGCCAATTGCTTGACCAGATTCACCAATCTTGGCTAACGTGGCATCGGTTCGATGTGGAATATGAAGTGGGTGACGTATGTGGGTGGCAACAATTTCCGGTCTGTTATGTTTGTCGTCGCTCTATTGTGCATGTATCCAGCGTACCGCCAAAGATAAAATAAAGGCTATCGCTGTGCAGCCGTCCCGCAACAGGGACACGCAGGTATGACATCCGACAGCCCTTCAAGCCAGTTTCGCTGGGAGCATGCAGCAAGCCTGATGCCGGCCGGTGCGGCATACGAGCGGTCGCCGCAGGGTGCGCTGGTGCCTGATACGCTGCATGACTGCGACCAGATTGCAGTTGTCTATGACAAGGGCCAGACGCCGCCGGAAATCACCATCAGACAGGTTTCGGGCCATGTGCATACGGTGCTTGCCGATGGCGTGGCTGTGGCGGTTGTCGCACGCGCCACCGGTCCGGCCCCTGCCGCCGAGGATGTGATACTGGTGGAACGGACGCGCTAGGCTAACGCCCGACGCCTAGCGGCCTTCAAACGAAGGGTTACGCTTTTCGACAAATGCCAGCACGCCTTCTTTAAAATCGCGCGACTTGCCGCATTTGCCCTGTTCCTGCGCTTCGAAGGTCAGTTGATCCTCGTAAGAATTATCCCATGACGCGCGCATCACTTCTTTCACTGCTGCATAAGCCGCTGTCGGCCCCGCAGCGAGATGTGCCGCACGTTCCCGCCAATGCGCATCAAAATCCGCATCCGGCACCGCTTCCCAGATCATGCCCCAGTCATCCGCCTGACGTGCGGTGATCTTGTCGGCAAACAGCGCTGCCCCCATCGCCTTGGCCATGCCCATCTGGCGCGGCAAGGTATAAGTGCCACCGGCATCGGGGATCAGGCCGATCTTGGTAAATGCCTGCATAAAGAACGCGGATTCCGTTGCAAACACCACATCCGCCGCCAGCGCCAGATTGGCACCCGCCCCCGCCGCCGCACCGTTCACAGCGGCAATCGTCGGCACCGGACAATTCACAATCGCGCGCAGCATCGGGGCGTATTCATCTCGCAAGGTCCGCTCCAGATCAATCGAGGAGGCATTGGCGCGGTCGCCCAGATCCTGACCCGAACAAAATGCCCGGCCCGCCCCTGTCAACACCACAACACGCGCGTCTTTGCCGCCTTGCTTGACCGCATGGGTAATCTCGGCGCGCATCTGGGTGGTCAGTGCGTTCATCTTGTCCGCACGGTTCAAGGTGATCAGCGCAATGCCATCCGCCAGATCATAGGTGATTGTCTGGTATTCCATTGGTCATATCCCTTGTGAGCATTTTGGCACAGGTTTAGCGAAGCCAGCGTCATGCACCAGCAAAACCGCACGTTACCCGCGTAAAATCTCTTTCAGGCGGGCTTGTTCGGTCTCGTCCAGCGGGGTATCACCTGTCGGTTTGGCCTTTGAACGCTTGCGCAGATAGGCAAATCCGACACCACCCGCACCCAGCAACATTAACGGTCCCGCCGCCCAGAGTAGCCAGTTTGCACCGCGAATATCGGGTTTGAGCAGCACATATTCGCCGTAGCGCGCGACGATGAAATCAACCGCTTGCTGGTCGCTGTCGCCCGCCACCAGCCGTTCGCGCAGCAACAAGCGCAGGTCGCGGGCAAGGCTGGCATTACTTTCGTCGATGCTCTCGTTGCGGCAGACCAGACAGCGCAGACCTTTGGACACCTCACGCGCACGCGCCTCAAGCACCGGATCGCTGAGCACCTCGTCGGGTTCTACTGCCATCAACGGAGTGGCAAGTAGCATCATGATCAGCATCAGCCGTTTCATTCCGCAGGCACCGCTTGGCCTTTGCGCGCGCCCGCCCCGACGCGGAACCGCCTGTCTGTCAGGCTCAGCAATCCGCCCAAAGCCATCATCGCACAGCCGATCCATATCCAGTTGGTCAGCGGCTTGATGTAGGTGCGCACCGCCCAACCCCCGCCGGTCTGTGCGTCCCCGATCACCACATAGACATCGCGCAGCAGATTATAATCAATCGCCGCCTCGGTCGTGGGCATCTGGGCCACGGGATAGAACCGCTTTTCCGGCTGCAATTGTGCAATCACCTGACCGTCCTGCGACAACGTCACATTCGCCATCGTCGACAGATAATTCGGCCCGCGCAACTCTTCGACACCGCGCAAGGTCAGCGTGTAACTGCCGACATCAAAGGGCTGGTCAATCTGGGCCACACGAATGTCATCCAAGCTCCACGCGGTTAGGCCCGCAACGCCCGCGATGGTAACACCCATTCCGGCATGTGCGGTCGCCTTGCCCCAATCGGCACGTGGCAGGCGGCGCAAACGCTGCAAACGGTTTGAGCCGCGCCCCGTCCGCAGGGCCAGTTCCACGCCGGTTCCCATGATCAGCCATGCGCCCAGAAACAGGCCTATCGGCCCCAGCATGCTGCGCCCGGTCTGCATCGCAAAGGCCAACCCGCCCACAGCCAGCGCCAGCACAAACACATAGCGCAGTGGATAAAGCGCGCGCTTGATGCCCGCGCGTTTCCACGGCATCACACTGCCAATCGGCATGATCAGGCCAAGGGCCACCATAAACGGCGTGAACGCCGCGTTGAAAAACGGCGGTCCGACGCTGAGCTTGCGGTCAAAAAACATCTCGGCCAGCAGCGGCCACATGGTGCCGACAAAGACCACAAAGCAGGCCACCGCGAGCAGCAGATTATTCATCACCAGCGCAGATTCGCGACTGACCACACCGAACACGCCTTTTGCCTCCATCGCACCGGCGCGCAACGCAAACAGAATCAGCGCACCACCCATGAAAAACGCCATGATCATCAGGATGAAAACGCCACGCTCGGGGTCATTGGCAAATGCATGTACCGAGGTCAGAAGGCCCGAGCGCACGATGAATGTGCCGATCAGCGAGAAGCCGAAAGCGAGGATCGCGAGCAGGATTGTCCAGCTTTTCAAACTTTCACGCTTTTCTACGACGATGGCGGAATGCAGCAAGGCGGCGGCCAGCAACCATGGCATAAACGAAGCGTTTTCAACCGGATCCCAGAACCAGAAGCCACCCCAGCCCAGCTCGTAATAGGCCCACCACGAGCCAAGCGCGATTCCGATGGTCAGAAAAACCCACGCCGCCAATGTCCAGGGGCGCACCCAGCGGCCCCATGCGGCGTCAATGCGGCCTTCAATCAGGGCGGCCACGGCAAAGCTGAACGACATGCTCAGGCCGACATACCCGAGGTAGAGAAACGGCGGATGAAACGCCAAACCCGGATCTTGCAACAACGGATTTAGGTCTTGCCCGTCAAAGGGCGGTGTTGCGAGCCGCAAAAACGGGTTCGAGGTGAACAGGATAAATGCAAAAAACGCCACCGCGATAGCCGATTGCACCGACAATACCCGCGCGCGCAATGTGGGGGGCAAGCCGCCGCCGAACCATGCGGCCATGGCACCGAACAACGTCACAATCAGCACCCAGAGCAGCATGGACCCCTCGTGGTTGCCCCATGTGCCGCTGATTTTATAGAGCATCGGCTTGGCGGAATGGCTGTTGGCGACGACCAGTTTCAGGCTGAAATCCGATGTCACAAAAGCCCACATCAATGCGCCAAACGACAAAGCCGTCAGCGCAAATTGCGCGCCGGCGGCGGGTTCGGCAACAGCCATCCAGCCGGGCAAGCGGCGGTGCGCCCCGATCATCGGGACCACCATTTGTACAATGGCCACGCCAAAGGCGAGGATAAGGGCGAAATGTCCAAGTTCTGTAATCATAGGGTGATTATAGGGGGCCAACGCCCGCTATGCCATCCCGATTTATGCCGTCGAGCGGTGCATAGCGTCGCAGCTGCGGTGGCGCATTATTTGCCTGCGCGCTGCCATGCCTCAAGTGCCGGATTGACCTCGGGCAGGATCGACGCCAGCGTAAGTTGCGCATCATCGCCGGTATCGGCCACTTTGACGCTATCGGCGCGCAGCGCGCGGATGGTTTTGATGTTCTCCAAAACCTGCGGCACATGGGCCATCGTGCCGATAATTTCACGCTGGAAATCTTGCGCTTTGACCTGCTGGCGCGCCCCGAAATAGAACGACACAATGATGCCCAACAGCCACCACATCGGTTCGGGCACCAGCGCAATCCCTTGCATACGCTCGGAAAACCACAACGGGTTTACCATTGCCGAAATGAACAAACCCAGCGTGCCAAGTGCCAGCATGGGGCGCGGTAAGCGGTTCAACCCGTCCATAAACCGGTCAAACCAGCCTTGCCGGGGCAGCGCAAATTCGGCGCCATACTGCGACATCGCCTGCCCTTGTACCTGCGCGCCGCGTGCGGCCCCGGCTTCGGCATTTTCGCGAAACACTTCGACCGTTTCACGCACCAGATTGCGGTCGCCGCCAAAAACCAGCCCGAATACCTTTTCGATCAACCCCATGCCGATACCCTTTCGCGAAATGCCTGCGTGCTCAGATGGTACTTCGGCGCGATGAATTCTTCGGCCCGCACGATCCAGCCGCCTTTGCCACCTGCCCGCGTGCGCGCATATTTGCGGCTGGCAGGACGGCTATCGGCAAGGCGGAAATAATAGTTGCGCCGCGCAATCCCGTAGGCATCGACAAACAATTGCGGTGATTTTTTCATCGCTGCATGCACCGCGCCAATGCTTTGCGGCCCAAGCGCGCCATCAACGATCACCTCGAACCCCATCTCGCGCAAAAGCTGTTGCAGGATTTTCACCGCATTGCCGCCGGCATTGACGTACATGTCAAAAACCGAGGCCTGCACAGGTTTCGGCAATTTACCGATCAAAGGCCGCTCAAAGTAGTGTTTGATAAATATATCCACGGCTTGGCGCTGTGTCAGGCTGCGCACATCTGCGATATCAACCTGCCCGTCGCCGTTCAGGTCCAGTCCCAGTCGCCGCATCGTGTGAATGGTGACACCAAAATTCGTGGCTCCGCCGGGATCATCGGGATCGTTCACAAACCCGCCTTCACGCGCCACGATCCCTGTGGCAATTTCCTTGACCGATTGCATCTGCACCGCTCCTTCCCGATAAATTCAGGTAAGAATGCGGATAAATTCGTTAACGGATATGGTGCGAAGCGCGCGCTTCAGCTTTCGGGTTCTTTATAAACGCCTTGGGCCTTCAACGCGTCCACAACTTCCTTAGGCATGTAATTCTCATCATGTTTCGCAAGGATTTCAGTGGCTTCAAAGACGCCGTTGATGTAGCGGCCCGTGCCGACCATGCCCTGACCTTCCTCGAACAGGTCCGGTAAAACGCCAGTATACGTCGCCGGAACAGTGGCCCCGCCGTCGGTTACGTTAAAGCGGATGGTCTCGCTTTCGCCGCGCACCAATGTGCCTTCCTCGACCAACCCGCCGATGCGAAACACTTCCGAGGGCCCGGGCGGTTCTGCAATGACCTGACTGGGCGCGCGGAAATAGTTGATGCCGTCGCGCATGGCATACCCGATCAATCCGGTAGACAGCGTCAAGGCGACAACAGCCACCGCAATGACCTGGATACGTCGCTGTTTTTTCAGGTTTTTCATACGTTTAACTTACCTCTACGGGAACAGCCTTTACGGGAACAACGGGGCCATCATCAGGCCCTCGGTCTCGTCTATACCTAGCATCAGATTGGCATTCTGCAACGCCTGCCCGCTGGACCCTTTGGTCAGATTGTCCAAGGCCGCGACGACAATAGCCCGGCCTTCGATCCGGTCGGAAACAACACCGATATGACAGAAGTTCGATCCACGGATATGCCGCGTGCTGGGGGCTTCGCCAAAAGGCAGCACTTCGATAAACGGCTCGGCAGCATACGCGGTTTCTAACGTCTTATGAATGACTTGCGCGTCACCTTTAACGTAAACCGTCGCAAGGATACCACGGTTCGCCGGCACCAGATGCGGTGTGAATTGCACCTTCACGGGACGTCCCGCAAGGGCGGAAAACTCCTGATCAAATTCGCCCAAGTGGCGGTGTGTGCCGCCAATGGCATAGGCATGATAGCCTTCGGACAATTCCGCATGCAGCAGGTTCTCCTTAAGCGACCGGCCTGCGCCGGAGACAGCACATTTGAGGTCCAGAATGATCTCGTCGAGATCAATAACACCTTTTGAAATCAAGGGTCTAAGGGCAAACTGCCCCGTTGCCGCATTACAGCCTGTGCCAGCGACCAAACGCGCCTTTTTGATCTCTTCTCGGTAGAATTCGGTGAGGCCATACACCGCCTCGTCCTGCTGGGCCAAGGCGGCGTGTTTGTTGCCGTACCATTTGGTATATTCTTGTGGATCGCGCAGACGGAAATCCGCAGAAAGATCAACGATCTTGAGGTCTTGCGGAAGTGCAGCAATAACTTCTTGCGAGGTTTTATGCGGCAGCGCGCAAAAGCACAGGTCGATCTCCGAGAAATCAATATCCTCGATTTTAACCAATGCGGGCAAATCGAGGTGGCGCAGGTGCGGGAACACCTCTGACATGCTTTGACCTGCCTTGGAATTACCACCCAAAGCCTTGATTTTCATGGATGAATGTCCAGCAATGAGGCGGATCAATTCAGCACCTGTATAGCCGGATGCGCCCAGAATTGCGATGTTATGTGTCATGTCGGTATCCCGTCGGTATGATGTCGGTATTGCGTCGATGTGACGTCTGTTTTGGGTCAGGCGGCCGTAAAGGTTAAGGGCCGTCGCAAAAATTGTGTGGCGCGGGCGCTGACGCGTTTCGGATCCCCGGTTGTCAGAAAACCACCCATCCCGCTGCCGCCCATATTAGGATGGCGTTTTAAATAATCGGCAAGCGCATCGGCCACCAGAGCCGCCTGCGAGAACACCTGCACCTGCGCGCCCAATGCTTCCTGAAACGCATCAAGCATCAGCGGATAATGGGTACAGCCCAGAATGGCCGCCTGCGGTTCAGGCATTTTGCGCTTGAGCGCGTCAACATGGCTGCGCACCAGCGCTTCGGCCAGAATGAAATCACCGTCCTCGATCGCGTCCACGACGCCGCCGCAGGCCTGTGCCTCGACATCCACGCCAATCGCGCGAAACGCCAATTCGCGCTGGAACGCGCGGGTGGCGACGGTGGCGGGGGTTGCGAACAAGGCGACATGTTTCATCGCCACCTCGCGGGGCGGTGAATTATCCCCCCACTGGCGTTCGGTCATCGCCTCGATCAACGGTACAAACACGCCCAACACACGTTTGTCCTTGGGAACCCAGCCCTCTTGCATCCTGCGCAAAGCGGCGGCCGATGCGGTGTTGCAGGCCAGCACAACCAGATCGCAGCCATGATCAAACAGCCTCTGGGTTGCGGCACAGGTCAGGTCGTAAATATCATCCGCTGTGCGCACACCGTAAGGCGCGTTGGCGCTGTCGGCGAGATAGGTGAACTCGACGTCAGGCAAGCGCGCTTGGACCGCCTCCAGAATGGTCAGACCGCCCAAACCACTGTCAAAAATTCCAACTGCCATTTTATTCCTCACCCGCGCGGCGGTTTTTCAAAGTCATATCCCACATCAAAGCATGGGTCCGCATCCGTGCAAAGCGCATACGTGGTTCTGCGCAGGAAATCCATCATCAACGGCGCATCTTTTGCAAGCGGATCCAGAACATCGCGGTGGATCGGCGCACCAATGGAAAGGGCAACGGGGCTGTCCACACGCGTGCGGAACTCGTGGATCAAAAGGCCCAGACGCAGATTAGAGTGCATATGGCTGGCACGTTGAAAAAGCTGCGAATTCTGGCCGTGAAAGTACACCGGCACCACCACCGCGTTTGATTTGGCGATCATCCGCGCGGTAAAATTCCGCCAGCGCGGGTCCATGGGGCGCGTGCTTGCCGTGATCCCTGTGCTGACAGTACCCCCCGGAAACACGCCGATTGCCCCGCCTTGCCCAAGGTATGCCAAGGCCCTGCGCCGCGTGTCGAGGTTCAGCGCAAGCGCCCGTTTCGATGTATCAAAACTGATCGGCAACAGCATGTCGTCCAGAACGTCAGAGCGTTTGAACACCGAATTGGCGAGGATTTTGAAATCACCACGGGTCTTTGTCAGCAGATGGCCCAACATCAGCCCGTCAAGGATGCCGAAGGGATGGTTTGACACGATGATCAGCGGCCCGGTTTTGGGGATCAGATCAAGGGAGCCGCGCTTTATATCCAAAGACATGCCAAAGCGCTGCGCCATCACGTCAAAAAACGCGGCACCCAGCGCCACGTCATGGTCGTATCCTGTGGCACGGCGGATCAGGGACAACCGGCCTGTCGCATTTTCCAGACAGCGGATCAAAACGCGGCCCGCCCGCGACGGGGCGGACCCCGCATAGCTTAAATCACGGACAGAGGCGCGGGGTCTGCGGGCCAAAGGTGCCCCCTTTCGGGTTTGGTATCTGCGACATCACCGTCACCAACTGCTTGTGCAAACACAAGGTTACAGCAGTGTGACAGCATATTGTCTGACAGATTATTCAGCCGCCCTTGCCTGCGCTGTCCCACCTGCCCTGATCACACTCAGCAATTCCTCGCGACGCTTCGCGGCTTTTGCCTCGTTGGCCTGTTTAACGGGGCCAAAGCCACGGATTTGCAGCGGCAATTCCGCCAATGCGACAATCGCAGCGCGGGTCTGATCGGTCAGCTTGGGCAGGACTTCTTTCATGTCCGCCTCGTATTGCGTGATCAACCCGCGTTCCATCTTGCGCTCTGCGGTGTAGCCGAACGGATCAAATGGCGTGCCGCGCAGACGCCGGAACTTCGCCATCATCCGCAAAGGCGTTTCCAGCCACTGGCCAAACTCGCGTTTGACCGGACGACCATCGGCACCCATTTTCGAGATAATTGGCGGTGCCATGTGGAAGGTCATTTTGAAGTCGCCGTCAAATTCGTCGCGCGCCTTGTCGCGGCTGGACAGCAGCAGGCGGGCCACCTCGTATTCATCCTTGTAGGCCAACAGCTTATGATATCCCTGCGCCACCGCTGCCTTGACGGTTTCATCGGGTATTGTGCCCAGCAGCTTGGCATAGCGTTTGGCCAAACCGTTGCTTTGGTAGGCTTTGAGGTGCTCCAAGCGAAAGGCAATTTTGTCGTCCAGCGATTTCGGCAGGGCAATCACCTTTGGCTCGGCAACCCGCGCCGCATCGCCGGGGTACAACACCGCCCAGCGCCCGATTTCAAACGCGCGCAGGTTCCGCTCGACCGCGGCACCGTTCATGCGGATGGCTTCCTCAAGGCTCTCTAACGTCAGCGGCACCAGGCCCTGCTGCCACGCCGCGCCAAAGATCATCATGTTGGAATAGATCGAATCGCCCAAAGCGGCTTTTGCCAGATCAGAGGCATCGAACAACGTCACACGATCCTTTAGCCGCGCCTCAAGCGCCAGTGTCAGGCGATCGTAAGGCATTTGAAATTCCGTATCGCGGGTGAAATCGCCCGTGATGATCTGGTGCGCGTTGACCACGGCACCCGTACGACCCGGTTTGGTCAGGCCCAGCGTTTTGTTACCGCCCGAGACGACCAGATCGCCCCCGATCAACGCATCCGCTTCGCCCGTGGCGATACGGATGGCGCTGATGTCTTGTGGCGCGTTGGCAAGGCGGCAATGGATGTGCACCGCGCCGCCCTTTTGCGCCAGACCCGCCATTTCCATCATGCCCGCCCCCTTGCCATCAAGCTGTGCCGCTTGCGCCAGCACCGCACCGATGGTCACGACGCCGGTGCCGCCAACGCCTGTGATGACGACATTATAGGTGCCGTTGATCGCTGGCAGATCGGGTGTGGGCAGATCAGGGATTTTGATCTCGACCGTTGGGTCTTTGCGCACCTTTGCGCCTTCGAGCGTCACGAAAGACGGGCAGAACCCTTTAACGCAGGAGAAATCCTTGTTGCAGGACGACTGGTCAATCGCGCGTTTGCGGCCCAACTCGGTTTCATACGGGACGATGGACACGCAGTTGGATTGCACACCGCAATCGCCGCAACCTTCGCAGACATCTGGGTTGATGAACACGCGCTTGTCGATGTCGGGGAAAGTCCCACGTTTGCGGCGGCGGCGTTTTTCGGCAGCACAAGTCTGGATATAGACGATTGCGCTGACGCCTTCATGTTCTCTGAATTTTTCCTGAACGGTTTGCATCTCGGCACGTTCATGGGTTTCGACACCTTTGAAGCGCGACAGGTCCACATCTTCTTTTGCGTCATAGACCACAGCGATGTTCCTCATCCCCATCGCCTGAAGTTCGCGCACGATGCGGTAGGCGTCCAGATCACCCTCGTTGTGCTGGCCACCCGTCATGGCAACCGCATCATTATAAAGGATTTTATAGGTGATGTTGGTGCCCGCCGCCATGGCCGCGCGGATCGCCTGAATACCCGAGTGGTTATAGGTGCCATCGCCAAGGTTCTGGAACACATGTTTGGTATTGGAAAACGGTGCCTCCCCGATCCAGTTCGCGCCCTCGCCGCCCATATGGGTAAATCCGGTGGTTTCACGGTCCATCCATTGCACCATGTAGTGACAGCCGATGCCTGCGTAAGCGCGGCTGCCCTCGGGCACTTTGGTCGATGAATTATGCGGGCAACCGGAACAGAAGTACGGCACGCGGGCGGCGATATCCTCGGCGTTATCAGCGCGGCGGGCATCGCTGAGCGCCTCAAGACCCGCACGGATGCCATCGGTCTCGCGGCCTTCCTCAAGCAGGATCGCGCCAAGTTTCTCGGCAATGAGCAGCGGGTCCAATGCACCGCGCGTCGGGAACAATTCCTCGCCATGCTCCATGCCCGCGCCGCCGCCCTTGTGCCAGCCATAAACCCGGCGGTGGGTGTCCGAAAACAGCGCTTCTTTGATCTGCACCTCGATCAGCTTGCGCTTTTCCTCGACCACGACAACCAGATCAAGACCGTCGGCCCATTCGTGAAAGGATTCCATATCGAGCGGAAAGGTCTGGCCGATTTTATAGAGCGTAATCCCCAACCGCTCTGCCTCGTTTTCGTCAATGTTCAGCATCGACATCGCATGCACCAGATCAAGCCAGTTCTTGCCCGCCGCCGCAAAGCCGATTTTGGCCCCACGCTTGCCCCACATGCGTTTGTCCATCTTGTTGGCACGCGAAAACGCCTCGGCGGCATAGCGTTTATGGTCGATCATCCGCGCCTCTTGCGCGTGCGGCGTGTCGCCCAGACGAATATTGAGGCCCCCTTGCGGCATCGGAAAATCAGGGATCACCAGTTTCATCCGGTTCGGGTCGCCGTCCACCACAGAGGTCGCCTCCACCGTGTCCTTCATCGTCTTGAGGCCCACCCAAAGCCCTGAATACCGCGACAAAGCCCAGCCATAGATACCGTAATCCAGAATTTCCTGCACACCGGCGGGTGACACCACGGGCATATAGGCATCGACCATGGCCCATTCGGACTGGTGCAGCACAGTGGACGATTCGCCGGTGTGGTCGTCACCCATCGCCATCAACACACCGCCGTGTTTCGATGTGCCCGCCATATTGGCATGGCGCATCACATCGCCGGAGCGGTCGACCCCCGGACCCTTGCCGTACCACAAACCAAAAACGCCGTCGTATTTGCCTTCGCCGCGCAATTCGGCCTGCTGCGCGCCCCAAAGGGCCGTTGCGGCCAGATCCTCGTTCAATCCGGCCTGAAATTTGACATTATAATCCGCCAGCGCTTTCTCGGCCTTGATCATCTGCAAATCGACGGCACCCAAAGGTGATCCGCGATAGCCCGTGACATAGCCCGCCGTATTCAGCCCCGCAGCCTTGTCGCGCGCGGCCTGCATCATCATCATCCGCACCAGCGCTTGCGTGCCATTCAACAGAACCGGTGATTTATCCAGATCGAAACGGTCGTTCAGAGATATCTTTTGCACAGTCATGGTGGCCCTCCCCGGCGCGGATCAGTGTGACATAGTTTCTTGTAATATAGGTCACGAATGCTGACCTGTATAGCATATTTATTCGCCCCTTCCCCCTGTTCACTCTGAATGGCCGCGTGTAATTCACCGCTGGTTGAGATAAGACATAGCCAAGTAGGGACGGTGCCAGAAAGGGTGGCGGGTATGGATTGGGATAAACTCAGGATTTTCCACGCGGTGGCCGATGTCGGCAGCCTGACGCATGCGGGTGATAAACTGAACCTGTCGCAATCGGCTGTGTCACGTCAAATTCGCGGGCTTGAGGAACAATTGAACACAAATCTGTTCCACCGCCACGCCCGCGGGCTGATCCTGACCGAACAGGGCGAGTTGCTGTTTGATGCCACCGCCGCAATGACAAAACGCCTTGATACTGCCGCAGCCCGCATCCGCGACAGCGAGGAAGAAGTATTCGGCGAGTTGCGCGTGACCACCACCACCGGGTTCGGCACGCTCTGGCTGGCCCCGCGCCTGCCGAAACTCTATGAAAAATTCCCCGACCTCAAAGTCGATCTGATGCTGGAAGAACGCGTGCTGGACCTGCCGATGCGCGAGGCCGATGTCGCGATCCGCATGAAAGAGCCGTCACAGGCCGATCTGATCCGCAAAAAGCTGATGATGATCAAGATGTGTCTCTATGCGACGCCGAAATATCTGGCCGAGAACGGCACGCCGCAGCGGATCGAGGATATGTCGGATCACCGCCTGATATGCCAGAATACCGCCAGTGATCAGGTGGGGGCGGGTTTGAGCCTTGTTCAGGAATTGATGATGCATGACGTGCGGTCCCTGCTGACCGTGAACAATTATTTCGGCGTGTTGCAAGGCGTGCTGAACAATCTGGGGATCGGCGTTCTGCCGAACTACCTGACGCAGGATTTCCCAGACCTCGTGCAGGTTTTGCCCGACACCGAGTCGGCGGATGTACCGGTGTTTCTGGCCTATCCTGAGGAATTACGGCAATCCAAGCGGGTTGCGGCGTTCAAGGACTTTGTGCAGGACGAGATCATTACCTACCGTAAGTTGTTGCGGGACAAGGAAAACGCTTAAGCTATGCTATTTCTGCATATCAGGTTTGCGCATTAATATGCAGAATCTGCCTTGAACGGTTGCGATGTGCTGCCTAATTCATCGTTATGAAGATTGGTTGCTTTGCACCGCTTCATACCTCCCTGTTGGACTTGGCCGAGCTTTATGCTCGGCCTTTTTTTTGGGATTTTTGATTTGAGACGGATGGCGTTTTAAATGTTGCGGCGAAGGCACAGCTGATTGCTTGGGAGAGGCAAAAAACGCGCAACAACTATTCGGGTTTTGAACGGGATTTTTGGTGACGGCAATCGGGGTGGTTTGCGCATGTTCCAAAAAGGAGGGTTTTGGGAACGGCCCCAAAGTCCGCAATATGGACTAAGTGGTGATACCCGACACTTGACGTTACACCTGAAATGACTCAAATTAACGTGGTTATCTGCACGCATTAGCCTCCTTTTCAAGAGGACTGCGACGGACACCACGGTGTCTAATTGCGCCAGACAAGGCGCTTCCAGTAAGCGTCCCTTAATCAACCCACATTAAATATCATTGGAGGCTAAGAAAATGATCTCATCCGAATACTGCCGACTCATGGCCCGCTACAATACATGGCAAAACACCTCTTTGGTAAGCGCCGCCGATGGACTCACAAATGCGGATCGCTGGAAGGATCGAGGTGCGTTCTTCCAATCGATTGCGGCTACTCTGAACCATCTTTACTGGGCTGATGCCTTGATGTTGGAGCGACTAAAGGGCAACGGACGCCCAGAGGAAACCATCAAGCACTCCCTTGCCAGCCCATCGAATTGGGATGATTTCAAAGCGCTGCGTTCACAACGCAACGAGGAAATCGAAGAATGGACGGCCCGATTAGTCGATGCTGACCTCGACGGTAAGGTTGTTTGGTATCCCGGGGACGGTTCAACCCGGATAGAGAGACCAACGGCCTTCTGTGCTGCTGAGCTCTTTAATCACGAAACCCACCACCGAGGTCAGGTCCACGCTATGCTGACAGCGGCGGGCGCAGAACCAGAGCCAACCGACCTCTCGATGTTGCAATAACCTGTCCGCTTCCGCGCTCTTCGCGGACACTCACAGCCTTCCACAAACCACCCTTTGTTGAACGTAGAAAATACGGTCCATTAAACGCCCGCTTTTCGAAACAATCATTGGCCCACCCAAGACACAACGCGGCTTTGTCCGACGATCCGCGTTTGCCCTTTTCCCCCATCCGCCATTCCTCTAAGACAGGCCGCATATCTGCCACCGGGGAATATACGCCATGACCGAGCCTGCCATCACACCAGAAATCATCAAGGCACATGGGTTCACCCCCGTTGAGTATGCCGAAGTGCAGAACATTCTGGGGCGCGAGCCGAATTATACCGAAATGGGTATTTTCTCGGCGATGTGGAACGAGCATTGTTCCTATAAGTCATCGAAAAAGTGGCTGCGCACCTTGCCCACGCAAGGCCCGCAAGTGATCTGTGGACCCGGTGAGAACGCCGGCGTGGTTGATATCGGTGACGGCCAGGCGCTGGTGTTCAAGATGGAGTCGCACAATCACCCGTCCTACATTGAGCCCTATCAGGGTGCGGCCACAGGTGTCGGCGGTATTCTGCGCGATGTTTTCACCATGGGCGCGCGGCCGATTGCCGCGATGAATGCGCTGTCGTTCGGGCGGCCCGATCACCCCAAGACGCGCCAGCTGGTCAATGGTGTGGTGGCGGGCGTCGGCGGCTACGGCAATTGCTTTGGCGTGCCGACGGTGGGCGGCGAAGTGCGCTTTGACGCGGCCTATGATGGCAATTGTCTGGTCAATGCCTTTGCAGCGGGTCTGGCGGATGCGGACAAGATTTTCTATTCGGCGGCATCCGGTGTCGGCATGCCCGTGGTGTATCTGGGGGCCAAGACGGGCCGTGACGGGGTCGGCGGTGCGACTATGGCATCGGCGGAATTTGACGACACGATTGAGGAAAAGCGCCCCACCGTACAAGTCGGTGATCCATTTACGGAAAAGCGGCTGATGGAAGCCACGCTGGAATTGATGGCCACGGGTGCCGTGATTTCCATACAGGACATGGGGGCCGCAGGTCTGACCTGTTCTGCGGTCGAAATGGGCGACAAGGGCGGCCTTGGCGTCCGCCTTGATCTGGAGAACGTGCCGCAGCGCGAAACCAACATGACCGCTTATGAAATGATGCTTTCTGAATCGCAGGAACGCATGTTGATGGTGCTCAAGCCCGAGCTTGAAGCAGAGGCGCGTTCGGTGTTTGTGAAATGGGATCTTGATTTTGCCATCGTGGGGGAGACCTTGGCAGAGGACCGTTTCCTGATCATGCACAATGGCGAGGTTAAAGCCGACCTGCCGCTGTCAAAGCTCGCTTCTACCGCACCCGAATACGACCGCCCCTGGGTCGAGACACCACCTGCCGCGCCGCTGGCAGATGTGGTGGGTATAGACCCCATAGACGGGCTGCGCGCGCTGATTTCGCACCCCAATTATGCTTCAAAAGCATGGGTCTACGAGCAATATGATACCATGGTGATGGGTGACACCGCGCGCACGCCGGGTCTGGGGTCGGGCATTATCCGCGTGCACGGCACAGACAAGGCACTTGCATTCACCTCCGACGTAACACCGCGCTATGTGATGGCCAACCCGTTTGAGGGCGGCAAACAGGCAGTGGCAGAGGCGTACCGCAATCTATGCGCTGTAGGCGCACGGCCCTTGGCAACCACAGATAACATGAATTTCGGCAACCCCGAAAAACCCGAGATCATGGGGCAGTTTGTCGGGGCCATCAAAGGCATCTCAGCCGCCGTTTCCGCGCTGGATATGCCGATCGTGTCGGGCAATGTGTCGCTTTATAATGAGACTGACGGCAAAGGGATTTTGCCAACGCCGACGATTGGGGCGGTAGGGTTGCTGGATCATACCGATGACATTATCGGCACTGACGTGCGGGACGGTCATGTAGCGCTGGTCTTGGGTGAAACGATGGGGCATCTCGGGCAATCGGCGCTTTTGGTGCAGGTGTTTGGCCGCATCGAGGGCGACGCACCGCATGTCAATCTTGAAGTCGAGCGCGCGCACGGCGAATTTATCCGGGCCAACCGCAAGTTGATCAAGGCATGTACGGACTTAAGCGATGGCGGGCTGATCTTGGCGGCGTTTGAATTGGCCGAACAGGCGGGTATCGGCGTGCAGTTGGACAGCAGCGACACGCCAACGCTGTTTGGTGAAGACCAAGGGCGCTATCTGATTGCGTGCAATTTTGATCAGGCCGAGGCACTGATGTCCGCAGCGCAAGCAGCGGGTGTGCCACTGGCGGCGGTAGGTAAATTTAGCGGCGATCAGGTGACATTTGGCAGCTCATCTGCCCCCTTGACTCAATTGTCACAGACTTATCGGTCTGCTTTTGCAGCCGCCTTCGCCTAAGCGGACAGCGCCGCCAGCAAACGCGCCTTTTCGCCCACATCATCGGGGCGTGAAATCACGGCGGCGAGTTCTTCGAGCGACGCTATTGAATGGCCCGCGCGAAAGCTGTCGACATGGGGCAGCATCGCGCGGATGCCAGCCGCCTTGGGTGCAAATCCGTCCCACCGCAGCAATGGGTTGAGCCATATCAGCCGCCGCGCGCTCAGGTGCAACCGCTGCATCTGACGCGTCAAATCATCGGGCGCATCGCGGTCCAAGCCGTCGGTGATCAACAACACCACCGCACCCTGCCCCATCACCCGACGTGACCAATCCCGATTGAACGCCGCGATGCTCGCGCCGATGCGCGTGCCGCCTTCCCAATCCTGCGCCTGCGCGCCTGCCGCGGCCAATGCCGCATCGACATCGCGGGTGGCCAGATGGCGGGTGATGTTGGTCAGTTGCGTGCCAAAAGTAAAGGCATGCACCTGTGCCCAGCCCGCACCACGGGCGTTTGAAACGGCGTGCAGAAAATGCAGAATGACGCGACTGTATTGGCTCATAGAGCCTGAAATATCGCACAGCACCACCAGATTTGGATACCGCGGGCGTGGGGTTTTGAACGCAAGCTGGTGCATTTCGCCCCCCTTGCGCAAAGCGTTTCGTAGGGTGCGCGCGGCATCAATGCGACCTTGGTTTGACACCATTCCACGCCGTGACGGTAAAGGCTTGATCGGCAAAGCCAGCCGCGCCAGCATCCGCTTGGCTTGCGCCATTTCCGCAAGGCTCATCTGCTCGAAGTCCAGCGTGCGCAGGCGCTCGGACGCGGACATTGTCAGGCTCGCGTCTACCTCGATCAACGCATCCTCATCGCGCGGCTCTGCGTCTTGCGGCGGGGCCTCTGCCCCATCCAGCAATGCCTCTGCGGCGCGTTTTTCCGCCGCCTGTGCGGGGCGGTCCTCTTGGACACCACGAATGGCGGGCAACATCGCGGCCATCATATGTTCAAGGTATCGTGGGTCACGCCAGTAGAGCCGAAAGAGTTGCGCAAAAACCGTGCGGTGTTCGGGGCGGTTCACAAAACAGGCGTGCAGGGTCCAGTAAAAGTCGGGTTTATTGCTGAACCCCGCCGCCTCGACCGCGCGGATCGCGTCAATCACGCGGCCCGGACCAATCGGCAGGCCAGCGCGCCGCAGGGCGCGCGCGAAATGGGTGATGTTGCTGGCCAGTTTCGGGTTATCGGGCAGGTCGAGCGGGATGTGTTCAACCATTGCCTACGAATGGGGGCTCTGCCCCCAAACCCAGTCTGTTATATGGGGGCTCTGCTCCCAAACCAGGTTTACTATATGGGGGCTCTGCCCCCAAACCAAGTTTACTATATGGGGGCTCTGCCCCCAAACCAGGTTTACTATATGGGGGCTCTGCCCCCAAACCTTCGGGAATATTTAAGACCAAAAAGAAAATCATGCGGGTGCGAGGCTTGCTTTGGCTTGGTCCAGGATGCGCTTTGCCTCTGAGCCGTGCAGTTTGGCGATATCGTCCTGATATTTCAGGATTGCGCCCAATGTGTCGGCAATAACCGCCGGGCTTAGGGTGATTACATCCAGCGCCAGCAGGCATTTGGCCCAATCTATGGTTTCGGCAACGCCGGGTTTTTTGAACAGGTCTTCGGTGCGCAAGGCTTGGACAAAGGCCACCACCTCACGGCTCAGGTTTTCTGATGCCTCGGGCGCTCTGGCGGTCAGGATCTCCATTTCGCGCTCGAAATCGGGGTAATCGACCCAGTGATACAGGCACCGCCGTTTCAGCGCATCATGTACCTCGCGGGTGCGGTTGCTGGTCAGGATCACGATGGGCGGCTCTGGCGCTTTGATGGTGCCAAGCTCGGGGATCGTGACCTGAAAATCGCTGAGTGCTTCGAGCAGGAAAGCCTCGAACGGGGCATCGGTACGGTCCAATTCATCAATCAGCAGGATCGGCGCGCCGTTTGCGTCGGGGCGCATGGCTTGCAGTAAAGGCCGTTCAATCAGGTAATCGTCACTGAACAATTGCGTGTTGAGCTTGGCAGCATCCGCACCCCCTGACGCCTCTGCCGTTCGGATCGCAATCATTTGCGCCGGGAAATTCCATTCATAAACGGCCGATGACGCATCAAGCCCCTCGTAACATTGCAACCGGATCAGGCGGCGGTTCAGCCCTGCGGCAAGCGCTTTGGCAATCTCGGTCTTGCCGACACCCGCCTCACCTTCCAGAAACAGCGGGCGGCCCAGTTTCAGGCTCAGGAAAACCACAGTGCCAAGCGCGCGGCCACAGATATAGCCTTGATCGCTCAACATCTTTTGCACGCCGTCAATACTGGAAATATCTGTCATACCCGCCCCCGTTACATCGATAACAGGCCATGCGGCGCAGGGCGCGTCAAGGGACCGATTGGCGCAAATGTCACGTTCGGGCCCACGCATGCCTGCGCAATTGACGCGATTCCGCGTGGCTGTCATAATCTTAATGAAATAATAGAGGTCACGAGGGCATGTTACCCCGACCCTGAGGCGGACATGAGACAGAATATTTATACACCCCATGCCGATGTTGCCTGCTGATATGCGCATCACAGCGGTCACTTGCGTCAAAAACGAAGGGCCGTTCCTGCTGGAATGGATCGCGTTTCACCGCGTGATCGGCGTGACGGATTTTTTGTTTTATTCCAACGATTGCTCGGACGCGACCGACACCCTGCTGGACAAGCTCGAAGAGCACGGGTTGGTGGCGCATCTGCCCAACCCCGCCACAAACCGCAACTACCAGATGCAGGCGTTGAAAGCCGCGCGCAAACATCCGTTGATCAAAAAGGCCGATTGGGTCTGGGTTGCGGATGTCGACGAGTTTTTGAACATCCATGTCGGCGATCATACGATCCCTGCGCTGATCGAGGCGTGCAAGAACCCTCAGGCGATTTCGATCACCTTCCAGTTTTTCGCCAGTGGCGGCATCGAGACCTATGAGGACCGCCCCGTGATCAGCCAGTTCCTGCACAGCCATAATCCCGATATCTGGTGTGCGGATACCGCGATCGAGGTCAAAAGCCTTGTGCGCGGGGACTTCCCGCTCGACTATTTCGGCGCGCACCGTCCGTTTCATGATGATATCAAGGCAAAGCCCACTTGGACCGATGGGTCGGGTCGCACCGTCCCGACACCCTTTCGCCGCTGTGCCAACAAACGCCGTATCCGCGCGTTTCCGGCCAAAGGCGCGCGGGAGTTTGCGACGTTGAACCATTATGCACTGCGGTCATTGGACAGTTATCTGGTCAAAAACGACCGCGGCGATGTGAACCGCGAACACCGTGCATTTGACGATACCTATTGGCGCGAGCGGAATGATGCCGCGTATTTTGACGACAGTATTTTGCGGTATTCAGAAGCCTTGGCGTCCGAGATGGACCGGTTGAAAGCGCTGGACGGGGTCGGCGCGCTGCATGCAAAAGCGGTGGCGTCGCACAAGGCAAAACGCGATGCCTTGCTGGCGCAGGACGGTTATGTCCAGATGCAAAAGCAACTGCGCGGGGCCAGCCCGTATTGCGCTGCCGAGGCCGCAATTATTGACGAGATTGCAGCGCTATGAGCGGACCGCGTATTATCAATCTGGGTCTGCCCAAGACGGGTACAACCACGCTGACCGATGCATTGGGACACGCAGGATTGCGGGTGGCAGACTGGAAAATCAGACGCGGGCAATCGGAGCGCAAGGATATTATCGGCGAACATATCGGCAAGATCATCTACAGCGATTATTTCGACAGTGGTGATCCGCTGGCGCGGCTGGACGAGTTTGATATGGTCAACGAGATGAGCGCCGTGCGTCATGACCGCAGCCTTTGGCCACAAACCGATTGGGGCGTGCTTTCGGCGATGATGGATCACCATCCGGACATTAAATTCCTGATGAATGTGCGTGATCCGGCGAAAACAGCCAACAGCATGATGCGGTGGAACAATCTGGGCAAACGGCGCTTGCCGATGGCCGATATTCCGGGGTTGCCGCGCGGCTTTGGCAGCTCCGAGGCTGACCTCGCCCGTTGGCTTGAGGGGCATTACCGGTTTTGTCGCCGTGTCTTCCAAGGCTGCGACAACTTTCTGGAATACGACATCGAGGATGCGGAGGCCCAAGGCAAGATCGGCAGCTATCTCGGGCTTGAATTACCCTGGTGGGGTCAAAGCAATATTGGCGCGCAGGCGGATGCGGAACAGGTGGATTAAATGCGGCTGACCCTCATCATTGGCCCGTCAGAGGCATCATCGGCGCGCTTGCGATCCTTGCTCAAGCAAAAGGCGGCACCGCTGCTCAAGCAGGGTGTGTGGGCACCCGACTGGAACCATGTGCGGCTTTACGCGGCCTGTGCAGAACCCGACGAGATCGGCGTGTTGCGCTTCAAGCGTGGCATGGACAGCCCGCTGGTGCAAAAGACGCTGACCAGCGAATTCGAGACCCTGATCCCCAAGGAATTGGCCGAGGTGAAGGCCAAACATGTGGTCGTGGTCGCCGCACAGCTTGGCAATCTGTTGTCCCAGCCAAAGGAACTGGCGCGGCTCAAGGCGCTGTTTGATCCGCATTTCGATGACATCCGCATTGTGGCGCATATCGACGAACAGGCGCGGATGTTGGTGGATCACTACACCTATGCTGTGATCGAAGGCCGGAGGCATGATCTCGGCGCGGAACTTGCACTTGCAGGCTCAAAGGATTGGTGGAACGGGGCGCTGGCGCTGCGTGGCAAGAACGAGCCGTTCTTCGGGTTGTTCAACGACATTCAATATCCGCCCTACTGGCTTGATTATAAATCAATGTTTGATCTGTGGTCTGATACCTTTGGCAAGGAAATGGTTAGCTTTCGACCACTGGATATGGCACAGCTATGTTCTGATCAGGGCGTCGATGAAGTCAGCGAAATTCTGGGCGTTCCCCAAAGCCTTGGCAAAGGTGACAGTGATACGCCACCCGTGCCCCGCCCCGCGCCGTGGCTTACACGGATGCGCCAGTTCAATGATGTGTTGATCAAATACATGCAGGCGCGCGATATTTTATGCCCGCGCGATACATGGCAACAGATACTGGGCGCGATCAAGGTTGACGGCCCACCCCTCGAGCCGGGCAGCCTTGCCGCGATTTCAAAGCATTTCAAAACCGCGAATACGGGGTTGGTTAAGGCGTTTCCTGATTTGAAGGATGCCTTGACACCGGATGCGCCGTTGGAGCCTTGGGTCGAGGCCGATCCGCAATTCGGGTTTCGCGCCACGCAATATCTGACCGCGTTCAGCCACCGGATACGTGCCGATGCGACACCGATTTCCGAGAAACGCGCAGAAGCGGCGGATGCCAAAAAAGCATCGGCCAAGTTCGATGATCTGTTGCTTGATGATGCAGATACCAAAGAGGAAAAGGCGGCGAACACCCGATTGCTCAACCGCGTCAAGGTCAACCACCAGATGGTGCTGTCGACACAGTTCAAGCCGCATAACAATCTGGGTCTGGTGAATGAAGAAGAACTGGGTGCCGCCTATGCCCCTGCCCCTGCGCGCAGTCTGAAACCCGGATCAACCGGCAATGTGATTGTCGGCTGTATGAAGAACGAGGCGCCCTACATCATCGAATGGATCGCCTATCACCGCGCCATCGGGGTCGATAATTTCCTGATTTACACCAACGGCTGTACCGATGGCACCGACGAAGTGCTGGGCCGCCTGCAAGACATGGGTATCCTTCAGCACCGCAACAACGACGACTGGAAAGGCAATTCCCCGCAGCAATACGCTTTGAACCGTGCGCTCAAGGAACCTGTGATCCAAAATGCCGACTGGATCATTCACATCGACGTCGATGAATTCATGAATGTGCGCACCGGCAACGGCACGCTTGACGATCTGTTTGCGGCGGTCCCCGATGCCACCAATATCGCGATGACGTGGCGGTTGTTTGGCCACAATGGCGTGACACAGCTGAATGATGAGTTTGTGATCGAACAATTCGACACCTGCGCGCCAAAATACTGCCCCAAGCCGCATACGGTCTGGGGGTTCAAGACGATGTTCCGAAATATCGGGGCGTACTCCAAGATATCGTGTCACCGCCCGAACAAGCTTGAGGAAAGCTTTGAAGGGAAGGTGAAATGGGTCAACGGGTCAGGTCAGGATATGACCCGCGATGCGGCGCACAACGGCTGGCGGTCGTCCAAGAAAAACGTTGGTTATGATCTTTTGCAGCTTAATCACTATGCGCTGCGGTCGGCGGAATCATTCCTGATCAAACGCCAGCGGGGCCGTGCGCTGCATGTGGACCGCTCCATCGGGATCAACTACTGGATCCGCATGGACTGGTGCGATTTCCGCGACATTACCATCAAGCGTAATATCCCCCGTGTGCGCGCCGAATATGACAGGCTGATGTCGGATGAAAAGCTGGCCGCGTTCCACCAACAGGGCCTCGCATGGCACCGAGAAAAAGCGCTTGAATTACACGCCATGCCCGAATTCAGCGACCTGTATAAGCAAGCCCTTGATGTTAAACTGAACGAGACCGAACGGGTGGCCTATGCGCTGTCTTTGGATATGGAGAGTTGAGGATGGATGGAAACGCAAAGAGTGACAAGACAAGCGAACCGGCGCCCGCCTTCATCACCTCGCGGGGCATGAAATTTCCCCACCATGCGGATATCATCAAAGGCCGCGTGCGATCGTTGCTGCGCAAGAACATGTACGAGGCAAAGGAATCCGAGGCCGCACTGCGTGTCGTCAAAGAGGGCGATGTGGTTGTCGAACTGGGGGCCGGCATCGGCTATATGTCCACGCTGGTGGCCTCCAAACGCCAGATCAAATCGGTCCATTCGTTCGAGGCGAACCCGCATCTGATCCCATATATCCAACAGGTGCACGCCATCAACGGGCTGACCAACGCCCATGTCACCAATGCGATTTTGGGACCGCGCAAAGGCACGGTTGATTTCTATGTCCGCGACAACCTGCTGGGCTCGTCCATGGCCGTGCTTGAGGGCGAAATCGACCCGCCCGCAACCAAGGTTGATGTGCTGAACGCCAAGACCGTGTTCAAGGACATTGGCGCAAACGTGCTGATCTGCGACATCGAAGGGGCCGAGGTTGATCTGCTGCCCTCGCTAGACCTCACGGGCCTGCGCGCCGCAATCATCGAGCTGCATCCGCAATGGATCGGCCCCCAAGGCGTGAACAAGGTGTTCCGCGCCTTTATGGATGCGGGGCTGGCCTATTATCACCGCGGCTCCACCAACAAAGTCGTGTGTTTTCGCACCGAATGGTGATCCTGTGACTCACCTCGCCCTTTTATGTGTCCGCAACGAGGGCGCGTTCTTGCTTGAATGGCTGGCGCATCACCGCGCGGTGGGCTTTGATGATTTTGTCGTGTTTTCAAACGATTGCGATGATGGCACGGACGCGATGCTGGACCGGTTGCAGGACATGGGGTGGCTGACCCATGTGCGCAATGACGGACCTTTTGAAAAAGGCGGTATCCAGTTTACCGCCCTCAAGACTGCCGCCAAGATGGACGCCGTAACACATGCAGATTGGATTTTACCGCTGGATGTTGATGAATTCGTCAATATTCACACCGGCGATCACACGCTGAATGCCCTGCACGCGGCGGTGCCGGAGGCCACGGCGATCACACTGACCTGGCGGCTGTTTGGCGCGTCCGGTCAGGTGCGCTATCTCGATACGCCTGTCACGGACACCTTTACCCGCTGCGCGCCTGCGGTCCTGTACTGGCCATGGCGCGCGTCGATGTTCAAGACGCTGTACCGCAATGATGGCACCTACAAAAAACCCGGTGTGCACCGCCCGCGCAGCCCTGACAAGGCACTGTTGGAGCAGGCGAAATGGGTCGACGGCAACGGTGCGCCCCTGCCCGATCTTTTCAAAACCAAACGGATATTTTCCAATTTTGGCCGCGATAATTACGGGCTGGTGCAGCTTAACCATTATCCACTTGGCGCGCTGGAATCCTATGTGCTGAAAGCAGATCGCGGGCGCGCGGTGCATGCCGATCATATGTTGGGGCTGGATTATTGGGGCGAGCGTAATTTCAACACCGACGAGGACACCAGTATTCAGTCCCTTGCGCCTGCCCGCAATGCCATTTTGACAGAGCTGAAGGCGGACAAAACCCTTGGCCCCCTGCACGATGCGGCTGTGGCATGGCGCATGACCCGTTTTGACGCGCTGATGCTGCAAGAACCGTTTCGTGCGCTGATGGGACGTTTGCTGATGACGCCGCCAACGCAGGCCCTTGATCAGAAAACCGCACGCTTCTTGATCCATTACGCCAATCTGGCCCGCAACACTGCCACATAACCACATCAATTTCCCACGCATTTTCCGCAATTTCGCCGCATTGCTGCGATAGACCTTGCCCAACCAGCGCGAAATAATGCGCGATCCGTGGTAATTGAGGACCAAGGCAATGACAGACGAGACGCCCACGTTGAGCACATCGCTTGTAAACCTGCCAAAGCAGGAATGGCTGGATGCCGTGGCCACGATCGCCGAGGAAGACGGCTATTTTCAACAGCTTGGCAAACGCCACTTTGCCACATTCATTGAACAGGGCAGCACGCTGCTGGTCACATTCGAGACGCTGCAAGGCATGCATGCGCTGTCCGATCTGGCACAGCCGCTCGGCTGGGAGATGCTGCGCGATCACGGCTGGTCGCATCTGTGCGTGGCCAGCGACGGCGACACATGGTTCCGCGACAAAGCGGTTTATAGCTATTTCGACCGCCTGATCGACGACGGTTTCTTTGATGAATTCGACACCGTGATTTTCTATGGCGCGGGGCCCTGCGGCTATGCGGCAGCGGCCTATTCCGTCTCTTCGCCGGGGGCCAAGGTGGTCCTTATCCAGCCTCAGGCCACCCTTGATGCGCGCGTCACCGAATGGGATGACCGCTTTGTCGATATGCGCAAAGGTGACTTTACCTCGCGCTATGGCTACGGTCCCGACATGCTGGATGCGGCGGATCAGGCGTTTGTGCTGTATGATCCGCGCGAAACTCTGGATGCGATGCACGCGGCCTTGTTCACACGGTCCAATGTCAGCAAACTGCGGATGCGGTTTATGGGCGACGCCCTGCAAACCGATCTGTTGGAGATGTCGCAACTTGCCCCGTTGCTGGTGGCAGCCGTGAACGGCACCTTGAATGATGCGGGCTTTGCAGCCCTATACCGCACACGTCGCACCTACCGTCCGTATTTGCGCAATTTGATGAACGCGCTTGAGGCTGACGACCGCAACGGCCTGCTGATCCCATTGTGCAGAAACGTCTCCAGCCGCATGCGGGCACCACGTTTTGCCGGCAAACTTGCGCAGCTTCTGGCAGCTGCGAAGGCAGATCAAGACTAGCGGGTTATGCGCGCCTGTGATAGCCCGACGCGCATGACACAAACCCTGACAATCCGCCGTCCCGACGACTGGCACCTGCACCTGCGAGACGGTGATATGCTGCGCGCCGTGTTGCCCCATACCACCGCCCATTTTGCCCGCGCAATCATCATGCCCAATCTGGTGCCGCCTGTTGTGACGGGCGCAGATGCGCGAGGATACCGTGACCGGATTATCGCGGCCCTGCCCCAAGGCGCTGATTTCACGCCACTGATGACACTTTATCTGACGGAACACACCGACCCTGCGGATGTCGCTGCGGCGCATGCCGAGGGGCTGATCCATGCCGTCAAACTCTATCCCGCCGGTGCCACGACCAATTCCGCCAGTGGCGTGGCGGACTTTGACAAGGTCGCCCCGGTTTTGGAAAAGATGGCCGAGATTGGCCTGCCCCTGTGCACCCACGGCGAGGTCACGGACGCATCGGTTGATATCTTCGACCGCGAGGCCGTGTTCATCGACCGCGTGATGGAAAAAATCCGCTGCACCCACCCTGATCTCAAGATCATAATGGAGCATATCACCACGTCAGACGCCGCCGATTATGTGCGCAGCGCCGACAAAAACCTTGCCGCGACCATCACCACCCATCATTTGGTGATCAACCGAAATCACATCCTCGCAGGCGGTATCAGGCCGCATTATTATTGCCTTCCCGTCGCCAAACGCGAGGTCCACCGCGCAGCGCTTGTGACCGCCGCCACATCGGGTGATGTACGGTTCTTCCTTGGTACTGATTCAGCGCCCCATACCGATGCAAATAAACTTTTGCCCTGCGGCTGTGCGGGCTGCTTTACCGCCCCCAACACCATGTCGATTCTTGCAGAGGTGTTCGAACAGCAAAAAGCGCTGGACCGACTTGAGGCTTTCACGTCGCTGAACGGGCCCGCTTACTACGGCCTGCCCGTCAACACCGACACCCTGACGCTGGTGCGCGAAACGCCCGAGTTTCCAAAATACATCGACACCCCCGATGGCCATGTCACGATATTCGACCCCGCCATGCCGCTGAACTGGACCGCCTGAGTTTCATTGTTCTTAAAAATACACAAAAAAAACACTGCAAAGGACGCAGCCCATGATTCCCTCAAGCTATCCCACGCCCCAAGAAATGGCCCGCCTGACCGCTCGGATGCTGCTGGAAATCAAGGCGGTGCATTTCAACGCGGATGAGCCTTTCACACTGGCCTCGGGGCTGCCCAGCCCGACCTATATCGACTGTCGCAAGCTGATCAGCCACCCGCGTATCCGGTCGACCTTGATGGATTTCATGACCGTCACCGTGATGCGGGGCGCGGGATTCGAGGCGTTTGACAACATCGCAGGTGGCGAAACGGCGGGCATCCCGTTTGCCGCATTGGTGGCCGAACGTATGGCGCTGCCGATGACCTATGTACGCAAAAAGCCCAAAGGCTACGGTCGGAATGCCCGGATCGAGGGCGACATGACAGAGGGTCAGCGCGTGCTGCTGGTCGAGGATCTGACCACCGATGGCGGATCAAAGCTCAGCTTTGTTGATGCGATTCGCGAAACCGGTGCCACCTGCGGCCATACGGCGGTGATTTTCTATTATGACATCTTTGCAGGCACCGAAAAGACGCTTGGCGATCATGGGGTTGCGCTGCATTACCTGTGTACGTGGTGGGATGTTCTGGCCGAGGCAAAGGCGCAGGGGGCTTTCAACGAGGCGACAATCGTAGAAGTTGAAAAATTCCTGAACGCCCCAAAAGAATGGCAGGATGCCCGCAAGCGCTAAACCACAGCCCTACTAGATGTTGACGAATACGGTATATATCGGGCAAGATGTGGTGTGCGCAACGCTCTCCATGACATATCCACAAAAACATACAATTTGCGCCATGCAGCCCTGCTGGCTATCAAGCACCGGGGCAGAAAAAAGGTGAGACCATGAACGAGATTACATCGCTGAACGCGAACCAGATCGCCGTGCAGGCCCCTGAAACGATGCCGCATTCCATCGAGGCCGAACAACAGCTTCTGGGTGCGATCCTGACCAACAACGACATTTACGACCGTGTCGCCTCGATCATCGGCCCCAAACATTTCTACGATCCCGTACACGCCCGCATCTACGATATTGCCGCCCAACGCATCGCCAAAAACAACCTTGCGTCGCCTGTTACGCTCAAGGCGTTTATGGAGGACGACGAAGGCCTAAAGGAATTGGGCGGTCCGGCTTACCTAGCACGTCTGGCCGGTGCTGCGATCAGCGCCTTTGCGGTGCGTGATTATGCGCAGATGATCTATGATCTGGCTGTGCGCCGCGAATTGATCCAGCTGGGCCGCGATATTTCGGCCAAAGCCGCACAGGTCGATGTAAGCTCAGAGCCGCGCGAGCAGATTGTCGAGGCCGAACAGGAGCTTTACCGTCTGGCCGAGCAAGGCAATTCGGAAAGCGGATTTCAAAGCTTTCTCAAGGCGGTAACGGACGCTGTTAATGTCGCCAACGCCGCCTATCAGCGCGATGGCGGGTTGTCTGGTGTGTCCACGGGCCTGATTGACATGGATAAAAAGCTGGGCGGCTTGCACCGCTCTGACCTGTTGATACTTGCGGGCCGCCCGTCAATGGGCAAGACGTCGCTGGCCACCAATATCGCGTATAACGTCGCCAAAGCCTATAAAAAAGGCCTCAAACCAGACGGCACCGAGGGCGCGATTGATGGCGGCGTCGTGGGTTTTTACAGCCTCGAGATGAGCGCCGAACAGCTTGCCGCGCGTATCCTGTCGGAAGCCGCAGAAATCCCGTCGCAGCAAATCCGCTCGGGTGACATGACCGAGGTCGAATTCCGCCGTTTTGTCGACGCCGCCAAGGCGTTAGAGGCCTGCCCGCTGTTCATCGATGACACACCCGCCCTGCCGATCAGTCAATTGGCAGCCCGCGCACGGCGTCTCAAACGCACGCACGGTTTGGATCTGTTGATCGTGGACTACCTGCAACTGGTGCGTGGCACCGGAAAGAACGAGAACCGGGTCAATGAAATCTCGGAAATCACCATGGGCCTCAAGGCCATCGCCAAAGAGCTTGATATCCCGGTGATTGCGCTGTCACAGCTGTCGCGTCAGGTTGAGAACCGCGAAGACAAGCGCCCACAGCTTTCAGACCTGCGCGAATCCGGGTCAATTGAACAAGACGCTGATGTGGTGATGTTCGTGTTCCGCGAGGAATATTACAAAGAGCGCGAAAAACCCGGTGATCACGATCTTGAGGCGATGGCGCGCTGGCAAGAAGAGATGGAGCGCCTGCATGGCAAGGCCGAAGTGGTCATTGGCAAGCAACGTCACGGGCCGATTGGCACTGTTGATCTAAGCTTTGAAGGCCGGTTCACCCGCTTTGGCAACCTTGTCAAACCGTGGCAGCAGGATAGCCGCGAGCAGGAGTTTTAATGCAGCGGCGCATGGCTCCTGCCCGGCGTGGAACAAGATTTAAGTCTCAGTAAACATATATATTTTAATAAGTTGCAGCGCGATCTTCACGTCACAGATCGTCAGTCGCGCCGCCTGTTCTCATTACTTCGCAGGCGTCTTGGCCTCATACGTCAGACCCTTGGCCGTGCCTTCGGCAAATCCGGTCCAATAGCTGTGGTCTTCCTTGTCAGTCCCGTCCTCGTTCTTGGACCAGATCCCGTCATTTGAGTTCTCGACCAGATCAAGGTAGTCGGCCTTGGCCTCGTCACCCTTTAACTGGTGATCCAGCCATGCCGTGACAAAGTGCTGCGCGATGTTGTTCATGCGCGCCGTGTCCCATACCGGATCGGTGTAGTGTTCCGAAATGTTGAACCCTTTATCTTCACTAAAATAGAAACTCTCGGCAGGGGCTGGCATCGGCGCGCCGGAGTTGTGCCCGCCGTTGGTATAAGTCAACAGCGCGGTATTCACGCCGCTCACGTTGTCCCAGAGCGCGCGGACCCCTTTTTCATAAAGCGATACATCGTCCTGCGAGCCTGCGATGAACAACATCGGAATTTTCACCCCAGCCAATCCTTCGGCGTCCCAAAAGCCGGTGTTCATGCCCCACGGGCCAAAGGCCACGGCAGTTTTGATGCGGTCGTCGAAAAGTTCATTATGTGTTTCCGATCCCGCCTGATGAATGGCCAGCGTGCCGTGCGGCCCGCCCCACGCGTATCCCACAGAGGCCTCGGTCACGCCGCCGCCTGCGGTGATCACCGCGCCGTAACCGCCCATCGAATAGCCGATAAGCCCGGTATTATCTGCGTTATACAGACCGGCAAACGTGCCACCGTCGGCCGTCATTTGCGCCATCTGTTCCAGCACAAAAAGCTGATCCAGCGAACGGTTGACCAACGTCGAGCCAAAGGCCGCCTGCGTCCGGTAGGTGCTGTCGGTGTGGTCAATTGACGCCACGACATAGCCTTTGGACGCAATATTTTCGGCCAGATGTGACATCAAAAACCGATTGCCGGGATACCCGTGGCTGATCAGGACCAAAGGATAATCCGCACCCGCAGCGGCAGGGGCGGCATCGCGCACAGCTCGGCCTTGCAGGGTCACCTCGGTGGTGCCATCGCGCAAAAATGCCTTGAGCGTCGTGTCGCCAGTCGCCCCCTCAGCGGCCGGATACCACATCTCGACGGTCAGCGGCCGATCATAGCGTGGCCATTCCGCAGGCTTTTCCGCCTCGGGGTCGATGGCTAAAATGTCGATCTGGTCGGGGTTCACCATTTCCAGCGTCCGCACCCCCACGGGCAGGTTGCCGTAAGCTGCCAGTTCCGGCGCGCTTGGCAGTTGGGTGTCGATGCGGTTCTCGGCCCAGGCCGCCCCCGCCGTCAAACAAAGCGCAGCAGTCGTCTTGATTACCAGATTTTGCATTGGTCTTCTCCCTTTATGGTTAAACGAACCTTAGGGGTCTCACAGCGCTGATCAAGGATCGATTGCGTGACGTTGCGGCGATTTCACAATTGCCGCCTGCGCAACCTCTGCGGCGCTCAGCCCAAAGCGCGGCGCAAAACGCACCCGCGCCGCCACCAGTCGCGGGTCATTGGGTGCCATGCCAAGTGTGCGAATAAACTCAATCCGTTGCTGTGATTTCAGCGCCTCGCGGTTGATGTCCGTGCCCATCACGCGATCAATGATCTGACCGCCGGGGCTGACGTGGAACCATTTGCTGAAATCCCGAAAGTGATGCTGGTTATGCAGGGTTGTGACATGCTGCTCAATCCGCGTTTTGGGCAGGTTCAGATGTGCGGTCATATGGAACCATTCGTAGCCCATAAAGGTCAGCACCCCACCGCCCGGCACAATCGCTACCGCGATCCAGAACGCGGCATCTACACCCAGCAGTGCCATCACCACCCACACGAGGCAAAAGTTAAACGCAAGCATTGGCAGCGCCACCCACACAGGCACAAAGAACAGCCCGTGATTGGTCGGGAAATCGTGATGGCCGTAATGGGCGCGGTACAGCAGATCAAAAGCCCATTGGCGGCGCGGCGGTTTAAGGTGAAACACATAGCGGTGCAGATTGTATTCGTTCAGCATTTGCGCCCCGATACCCAGAGGCACCAGCAGCCAGGCCCACGCCGGCGCCGCCCAAGCCAGCGCCATAAACGCAGCCACACAGGCCACGCCCATCATTGTCACACCGACATGAGAAAACATGATTTTTAACCGTGTCATGGCGCATATCCTATGCAACAAGCGGCTTTATGTCGTCTGTGACGTCGCGGCGCGCTGCGCGCCTTCATATCAGGATCAATCCGCTGTCACGCACAACCACCTTTGCGCTTTTCTTTATGGCCGTGTTTTTTCAGGCAGGCGCATATGGTCTGACCTTCATGTTGCCGCGCTTGTTTGATGCGTTCGGGGCAAGTGAAAAGACCGTCGGCGCGATGCTGTTCATTACTGCGGCTGTCACGCTGGTCACGGTCTATTTCTCGGGACATCTGTCGGATGTCTTGGGGCGCATGGCAGCACTTGGGCTGGCTTGTCTGGCGATTGCCGCGTCGTTGGTCCTGTTCGGCATGTCCGGGTCTGTAGGACCGATGCTTGTTGCAGCCAGCGGGCTGCTCGGCTTTGGTTGGGGGCTGACCTATTCGTTGGCGCCCATCGTGCTGACCCGCCTCGTGCGCGCAGAGAGACGTGTGCGGTATTTCACGCTGCTGTCGGTGTTCGTCATGGGCGGCTTTGGATTGGCACCGGTGTTTGCCTCGGCACTTGAAGCGCGCGGTTTCACCATACCTGACGCATTTTATTTGACCGCAGCGCTGTGCACGGTCAGTGCCGCGCTGTTTTTCACCCTGCGCACCTCCGTGCGGTATCATGCGCTGATCCCCGGCCCCGAGGCCTCGTCGCGCCTGACCCTGTCGCACATTGCCCGTATCTTTGCCTCGCCCGCACGCACACCTGTCATCATGGTCTGTCTGGGGGCCAGCCTGTTTGCAGGTCTGTTCAATTTCCAGACCGTCTATGCCGATGCGCGCGGGCTGGATTACGCGAACTTCTTTCTGGCCTATACGGTCACTGTGATTGTCTTCCGCCTGATCCTGGCGCGGTTCAAGGGCGGCGACACCCCCTACCGCACCATCGCAGCGCTGCAATACACCATGTGCGCCAGCATCGTTCTGTTTATCTTCAGCGGTGCCTCAAGCGTCCTGTATCTGCTTGTCGCCATCCTGTTCGGGCTTGGCTACGGCGTGTCCTATCCGATCCTTGTGGCCATGGCAGCGGCGGATGCGGACGACGACATCGGGCCACAAACCCTACAGCTGTTTGCGCTGACTTATTTCATCGGCATCTTCGGCTTTCCGCTGGTGGCGGGATGGATGCTGACTGAATGGGGCACGCTGTCGGTGCTGGTGTTGATTTCGGGATTGGCGGCGATCGAGGCAAGCATGGCGCTGCGCCGCGGGTGGGCCACATCTTGACCTCGCAGTTTACTGTGTCAGAACGCTGTCATGACAACTGCAACCCTCACCATTGACCTGACCGCCCTTGCCGCCAACTGGCAGGCACTCGACCGCATGACCGACGTCGAAACCGCCGCTGTGGTCAAGGCCGACGCATATGGCCTTGGCATTGCCAAGGCTGGCCCTGCATTGGCCGCCGCCGGCGCGCGACAGTTTTTCGTTGCCATGGCCGAAGAAGGCGTCACCCTGCGCCGCGCCCTTGGTCCCGGCCCCGCGATCAGCGTGTTTTCCGGCCATATGGCAGGCGACGCCGATCTGATCCGTGCCGCCGATCTGACCCCGATGATCAATTCCGTGGACCAGTTGCTGTGTCATGTCGAGGCTTTGCCGGGGCATCCGTTCGGCTTGCAACTTGATACCGGCATGAACCGTCTGGGGATGGAGCCAGCGGAATGGGCCGCGCTGCGAGACATCGCACTGGCACAGCGGCCCACGTTGATCATGTCGCATCTGGCCTGCGCCGACACGCCCGACCACCCGATGAACGCAGACCAACTGGCAGTATTCGAGGAGATGACCGCAGGCATCGACGTGCCGCGATCCTTGGCGGCGACGGGCGGCATCTTGTTGGGGCCCGACTATCACTTTGACCTCACCCGCCCCGGTGTTGGCCTCTATGGCGGGCTACCCTTCGTCGATGCCATGCCCGTCGTCTCGGTCGATGTGCCGGTCATACAGGTTCGTGATGTGGCTGCGGGTGAAACCGTGGGCTACGCCAATGCCTTCACCGCGACCCAACCGACACGCGTGGCCACGATTGCCGCAGGCTATGCCGACGGGTTGATCCGCGCGATGGGGGCAGAGGCAACATTCACCCATGACGGCGTCAAAGTGCCGGTCATCGGCCGCGTGTCGATGGACCTGATCACCGTCGACATCAGCGCCCTGCCCGCCACGCCGGGACACCTGCAACTGATCGGGCTGCACCAATCGGTCGATACTGTGGCCGGATTTGCAGGCACCATCGGCTACGAGATCCTCACGTCGCTGGGTGCACGCTATGATCGGGTGTATCTGACGTCGTGATCAAGACCCTGAACCTGTTGTTGCTGATCCTTTACCCCATCGCCTGGGCCGCACCGCTGTTGCGCGCGGGATTGTTGCCGCTGTTCGCGCTCAGCGAAATCTCGGTCCTGACCGGGCTGCAATCGCTCTGGGCGTCTGACATCTTTCTGGCGCTGGTGGTCACGGTGTTTGCGCTATTTGCGCCCTACCTGAAAACCATCGGGCTGGCGCTGTTGCATTTCAACATGCTCAGCCGCAAGGCACTGCCCGCGCTACACGTCCTGGGCAAGCTGGCGATGGCCGATATTTTTCTTATCGCGCTTTATGTCGTCTTGTCCAAAGGCATTGGCATCGGGCGCGTCGAGGTGGCATGGGGCCTGTACCTGTTTACCGCCTGCATCCTCGCGTCGCTCTTTGTCAGTTGGTACACAGAACAATCCCACGTTCCGGATGCGGATTAGATTGATACTGGAAACAATGCCGCAAAATCTGTGACATTTCAGGCCAGATTCGCCAGTCCAACCTCAAAAAATGGTTTTAACCGTAGAGAAAAACCGAAGATCGGCGTAAACTCGCCTACACTACAGTTTCCTTGGGGGGGAATGATCCTGTGTCGCAGCTTCGTGCCTTTGCTTATTTTATCCAGTTTTTGATGCAACGCCTCGCGTTGGTTATTTTTGCCGTTACCGCACTTGCATTGCTCGGTGCCACCTTAATGGCAGCCTTGGGCCAGTGGTCATGGATCAGTCTTTCCTTGCAATATCAAGGGGTGCCTGTCGATAACGCGGGCATGTATGTGCAAATCGGCCTGACTATATTGGCTGTCGCGATCGGTTTCTTCCTGCCCTCCAATGCCCGTGTCATGCGCTTGGAAAACTCGCACCGCAGCTTTTCAATCGGCATGCGCGACGTGGCGCAAGCCTATGCTGCTGTCCATGCTGCCGACCGCGCCGCAACCTTCAAACTCAGCTCTGAATTTGACGCCGTGCGCGAGCGTCTGGCCTATCTGCGCGATCATCCCGACCTCAGCACGTTAGAGCCGACCCTGCTCGAAGTGGCCGCACAAATGAGCCATATCTCGCGGGAACTTGCCACCGTCTATTCCGACGACAAGATCAAACGCGCCCGCGATTTTCTGCAACAGCGTCAGGAAGAGGTCGAGTTGTTCAATTCCCGTCTGGATCAGGCCAAAGGCATTTCAACCGAGCTGAAACACTGGCTGCACGAGATCGAGTTGGAGGAAAGTGTCGCTGCCGCGCAATTGGGGCGGCTGCGCGAGGAAATGCGCGAAATCCTGCCCGAGTTGGGGATGGAAAGCATCATGCGGACCAATCCGACGGCGCTGGACAACACCGTGATCGAAATGCCGCCAAAGGCCGCCGAGTAACGCGCGGTTTTCCTTTGACGCGGGCACGGGCCTGCTTCAAAAGGCATCATGGCCAAAACCCCAACCACATTTTCATGCAACGCTTGCGGTGCCAGCTTTAACAAGTGGTCGGGCCGTTGCGATGGCTGTGGCGAATGGAATTCGATCCAGCAGGACAAGGGAATTTCCTCTGGCCCGCCCAGCAAGTCGCTCGGCGGCAAGCGTGGTGCCGCGATGCTGCTGTCGGATCTGTCGACCGAGGAAGCCCCACCGCCGCGCAGCCAGTCGGGCATCACCGAGTTGGACCGCGTGTTGGGTGGCGGTCTGGTGGCGGCGTCGGCCATTTTGGTCGGTGGCGATCCGGGCATCGGCAAATCGACGCTTTTGCTGCAAGCCGCCGCACATTTTGCCAGGGCGGGCCTGAAAACCATCTATGTCAGCGGCGAAGAAGCCAGTGCGCAGGTCCGCATGCGCGCCCAACGTCTGGGGTTGGCCGATGCGCCGGTGAAACTGGCCGCTGAAACCAATCTGCGCGACATCCTGACCACGCTTGAGGCGGAAAGGCCGCAGCTTGCGATCATCGATTCGATCCAGACCATGTGGGCCGATAATGTTGAAAGCGCGCCGGGTTCCGTCAGTCAGGTCCGCGCCGCCGCACATGAATTGACCAGCTTTGCAAAGCGCAAAGGCACCTCGGTGATTCTGGTCGGTCACGTCACCAAAGACGGCCAGATCGCAGGCCCGCGCGTTGTCGAACACATGGTCGATACGGTGCTGTATTTCGAAGGTGAGCGTGGTCATCAATTCCGTATCCTGCGCTCGGTCAAGAACCGCTTTGGCCCCGCAGATGAAATCGGCGTGTTTGAAATGACGGGTGCGGGTCTGGCCGAAGTCACCAACCCCTCGGCCCTGTTTCTGTCAGAGCGCGGCCAGCCCACCGCCGGATCGGTTGTCTTTGCAGGCATCGAAGGCACGCGGCCCGTCTTGTGCGAACTGCAAGCGCTGGTCGCCCCCTCGCCGCATTCCCAAGCCCGCCGCACCGTTGTCGGCTGGGATTCTGGTCGTCTTGCCATGATCCTTGCCGTACTTGAGGCGCGCTGCGGCATCCCGTTCGCGGGGCTTGATGTGTACCTGAATGTCGCGGGTGGTATGAAAATATCCGAGCCCGCCGCTGACCTTGCGGTTGCAGCGGCGCTTCTTAGCGCACGCGAAGATGTGGCATTACCCGCTGAAACCGTGGTTTTTGGCGAAATAAGTCTGTCGGGTGCCCTGCGTCCGGCATCGCAGACCGAAAACAGGTTGAAAGAAGCGCAAAAACTTGGTTTTACGAGCGCCATTGCTCCCAGCGGTGGAAAATCGGTAGGGGTGGACGGCATAGCGCTTAACCAGATGAGCGATCTGACCGGATTTGTAGGCGAAATATTCGGGGCGGGCTGACCGCCCCCAGCAATTAAAGGCAAGACGCGCATGGAAGGTTTTACCATTATTGACGGGGTGGTGGCGTTGGTCATCGTTCTGTCCGCCCTGTTGGCATACGGGCGCGGCCTGGTGCGCGAATTGATGGCGATTGTCGGCTGGATCGCCGCCGCCATCCTTGCGTTTCTGTTTGCGCCGCAGGTTGAACCGCTGGTGCGTGAAATTCCGGTCGTGGGTGAATTTCTGGCCGACAGCTGCGAATTGTCAATCATCGGCGCTTTTGCCATCGTGTTCGCCATTGCCCTCATCGTTGTCTCCTTGTTCACACCGCTGTTCTCGTCACTGGTGCAGCGGTCGATCTTTGGCGGGGCCGATCAGGCGCTCGGCTTTGTCTTTGGCGTCGTGCGTGGTGTGTTGCTGGTGACAATCGCGTTCTTTGTCTATGACACCGTGATTACGGGCCAGAAATTCACAATTGTCGATGAAAGCCGCTCTGCCGCGGTCTTTGGACAGTTCACCGGACAGATCGAAGAGAAAAATCCGGAAGAAGCCTTGGGCTGGATCACCACCCGCTACGAGGCGCTTGTCGGCAGTTGCGGACAGTAAACTGTAAACTTTGGTCGTTACGCTTGGGAGTTTGCGTTGCGGGGTGACACCCGCGCGCATTGCGCCTACATAGAGCCATCCCATTTGCCGGATTCGGAGCTGCCTCCCCGTGACCCAAAACACGCCCAAAGCGCCTGCCAAGATCATGCCCCCCGCCCATCCGTTTGACACCTCGTACCTGCGCGACGCGGACAGCGAGGATAAGCTCAAGGAAGAATGCGGCATCTTTGGTGTTGTTGGCCTTGCCGATGCGTCGAATTTTGTGGCGCTTGGGCTGCACGCCCTGCAACACCGCGGTCAAGAAGCGGGCGGCATCGTCAGCTATGATCCCGCCGCCGGCTTTCAATCCGCCCGCCGTTTCGGCTATGTCCGCGATAATTTCACCTCGCAAAAGGTGATGGAAACCTTGCCGGGCGAATTGGCCATCGGCCATGTGCGCTATTCCACGTCCGGGTCCAAAGGTCCGACCGCGATCCGTGATGTGCAACCGTTCTTTGGTGAATTTGCCATGGGCGGGGCCGCAATTGCGCATAACGGCAACATCACCAACGCCAATTCCCTGCGCCGCGAGTTGATTGAACGTGGGTCTATTTTCCAGTCGTCCTCGGACAGCGAATGTATCATTCACCTGATGGCACGGTCGCTGCAACGCAACATTCCTGAACGCATGGAAGACGCGCTGCGCCGGGTCGAGGGCGCGTTTTCTGTGGTTGCCATGACACGGACCAAGTTGATCGGTGTGCGCGACCCGCTTGGCGTGCGCCCGCTGGTTCTGGGTAAAATCGGTGACGGCTGGGCATTATCATCGGAAACCTGCGCGCTCGACATCATCGGTGCCGAGTTTATCCGCGAGATCGAGCCGGGCGAGATGGTGGTCATCACAGAAAAAGGCGTCGAATCGCATTTCCCGTTCCGCCGGATGCCGTCAAAGTTCTGTATTTTTGAACATGTCTATTTCAGCCGTCCCGATAGTATTCTTGGTGGACGCAGTGTGTACGAGACCCGCGAAGCCATCGGCCGTGAGCTGGCCAAGGAATCACCCGTGGATGCCGATCTGGTCTGCCCGGTCCCGGACAGCGGTACACCAGCCGCGATTGGCTATTCCCTCGAATCCGGTATCCCCTATGCGATGGGCATCATCCGCAACCAGTACATGGGCCGCACGTTCATTGAACCGACCGAGCAGATCCGCAACATGGGTGTGCGCCTGAAGCTCAACGTCAACCGCGCGCTGATCAAGGGCAAGCGGGTCATTCTGGTCGACGACAGCGTTGTGCGCGGCACCACCAGCCGCAAGATCAAGGAAATGATCCTCGATGCTGGTGCGGCAGAAGTGCATTTCCGCATCGCATCGCCGCCGACCGCATGGCCCTGTTTTTATGGCGTCGATACACCGCAGCGCGAAAAGCTGTTGGCGGCAACAATGTCAGAGGACGAGATGCGTGAGCATTTGCAGGTCGACAGCCTCAAGTTCATCTCGATCGACGGGCTTTACCGCGCTGTCGGCGAGGCCGAGGGCCGCAACGCCAAATGCCCGCAATATTGTGATGCGTGCTTTTCGGGCGAATATCCTGTGACACCCGCCGATCAGATCGATCAGGGGTTTGAAATGAAACCGGCGGCGGAGTAATCCCGCTGCCGTTTTCTGTCAGCAGGGTCTGTTATTCCTAAAGTATGGAAATCCTGCCCTCATTTCTGACCAGCTGCACTGCCGATTGGCCTGTTGCCGCACAAGACATGCTCAAACAATGCCGTGCGATATTCCATGATGTCGCGGACAAGGCGCAAGTTGGGCCGCTTGATGAGACTCTGAAATGGGGCCAGCCATCTTGGCGTCCCGTAAAACCGCGCACCGGCTCAACCCTGCGGATGGATTGGACCCCGAAATTTCCCGATCGCCTGTCCCTGTTTGTCGATTGTAAAACCGATCTGGCGGCGCGGATGCAGGATATGTATCCCGATTTGCCTGAAAATGACGGCCAACGGCATATCGCAATTGCTCTCAACATCCCCGTTCCCGAACAGGCCCTCACGCATCTCGCCGATATAACCTTTACATATCATCGCACTAGACGCGCCTAGGCTGATCTTTGCCAAGGCTCCGGCAGGCTTTGGCCGAGATTTTGGCCCCCTCTTTCGGACACAGGGTACGGTTGTTAGCTGCACTGCAGCATAAACAACCCTCGAGTTCGCGCAGGCCGCACCTGCGCCGGAAAGTAAGAAAATGGCCTCATCTGACGCAGAAAACCTGCCAACACCTGAAAACGTCGCAAAAATTGCGACTGAAAAGGCATCTCTGGACCGGGTTGCCCTTATCGGAGTCTTTGGGAGCGAAGCCAATCCCAGCGCTTTGATCCGTGAAAAGAACGGCGATATCGCCCGTGTCACGGTGGGTGACACATTCAACGGCGGCGTGGTTGCGGCAATCGGCCCAGACAGCCTGATGTTGTCGCGAAACGGCAAGACCAAAGTGATGAAACTGCCCCGCGCATAAGTGTCGCCTCTTGACGCCGCCCCTGCGCGCAGTGCAAAGCCGCAAGCATGACAAAAACCGCATTGATCACCGGCGCATCGCGCGGCCTCGGGGCTGCCTTGGCCGAGGCTTTGGCCCCGACCCATCACATCATCGCCGTGGCACGCACCACCGGCGCGCTTGAAGAATTGGACGACCGGATCCAGGCCAAAGGCGGGACCGCGACGCTGGCACCGATGGACATCACCAATACCGATGCGATGATGACGCTGTGCCGTGATATCCATGACCGCTGGGGCAAAATTGACATCTGGCTGCACACCGCCATTCACGCGGCCCCCTTGGCCCCGACAGATCATGTGGATGCCAAGGATATGGCAAAATCCGTAGCCGGGAACATCACTGCCACGGCAACCCTGATCACTTTCATCGCCCCGTTGCTGGGCCAGTCCGGTCAGGCTGTGTTCTTTGACGATCCGCGTGTGGGTCAAAAGTTTTTCGGCAGCTACGGTGCCACCAAAGCCGCACAAATCGCGTTGGCGCGCGCGTGGCAGGCCGAGACCACCAAGATCGGCCCCAAAGTCCATATCATCACGCCAGAGCCGATGCCCACAGCCACCCGCGCGCGCTTCTTTCCGGGGGAAGACCGCACGGCGCTGTCAGACCCCCACACCCAAGCCGCTGCGGTATTGTCGCAACTTTAGGCTTCACCCTTTTCCAAATACCCCTGCACTGCGCTTGCCGCGCCCCGCCCCCTCGCTTATCAAGGCAAAAAGGGGCAATTCATGCGCATTCTCATCACCAATGACGACGGCATCAACGCCCCGGGCCTGTCCGTGCTCCATGATATTGCAACTGAATTGGCCGGACCGGACGGCGAAGTCTGGACCTGTGCGCCTGCGTTCGAGCAATCCGGCGTCGGACACTGTATCAGCTACACCCATCCGATGATGATCAACCAACTTGGTGCCCGCGTGTTCGCCGCCGAGGGATCACCCGCCGATTGTGTGTTGGCCGCTATTCACGATGCAATGACCGCCGCACCGCCCGACTTGGTGCTTTCGGGCGTGAACAGGGGGAATAATTCGGCCGAAAACACGCTTTATTCCGGCACAATCGGTGCCGCGATGGAGGCCGCGTTGCAAGGCCTGCCCGCGATAGCGCTGTCGCAATATTACGGGGTGCATAACCGTGATCTTGATGATCCGTTCGAGGCCGCCGCCCGACACGGTGTCGATGTGATCCGCCGTATTCTGGCCCACACGCCCGAGGATCAGAACGGCTACCGCTTGTTTTACAACGTCAATTTCCCGCCCGTTGCCGCTGCGGATGTCCTAGGCATCCGCGTTGCCCCCCAAGGCATCCGCCCCGGCACGGGCTTTTCAACCGAACCGCATATGTCGCCATCGGGCCGCAGGTTTCTCTGGATCAGAGGCGGCGATCAGACCGTGCGCACCGCCGAGGGCAGCGACGCCGCCGTGAACCTTGATGGCTATATCTCGGTCACACCGATGCGCGCTGATCTGACGGACCACGCCACACTCAAGACCCACGCAGGCATCAACACATGAACGAGCCCGCCGAAAGTGACGCAGAACGCAAAATGCAGTTTCTCTATGCTCTCCGCTCAAAGGGCGTGACCGACGCGCGGGTGTTGTCCGCGATGGAAGCGGTCGACCGTGGTCCGTTCATCCGCGGGCTGTTTGCACAGCGCGCTTACGAGGACATGCCCCTGCCCATCGCTTGCGGCCAGACCATCAGCCAACCGTCGGTGGTGGGCCTGATGACGCAGGCGCTGGAAATCACCCCGCGTGACAAGGTGCTCGAAATCGGCACCGGATCGGGCTATCAGGCGGCGATCCTCAGCAAACTGGCACGGCGGGTCTATACCATCGACCGTCACAGCCGTCTGGTCCGAGAGGCCCGCGAGATTTTCGATGCCCTCGATCTGACCAATATTACAGCACTGACGGCGGATGGATCGTTTGGATTGCCTGATCAGGCCCCATTTGACCGCATCATTGTGACCGCCGCCGCCGAAGACCCGCCGGGGCCATTATTGGCCCAGCTCAAGGAAGGCGGCATCATGGTGGTCCCTGTGGGCCAGTCGGACGCTGTGCAACACCTGATCCGCGTGCGAAAAACCGCCGATGGGCTTGAATATGACGAAATGCGGGCTGTGCGCTTTGTTCCCTTGCTAGAAGGGTTGGGCAAAGACACATAATTAAGGTAAGATACGCGAAACCCCGGATCACCGGCCAAGGTCACATAAGGGGAAACGGATTTGATGAGGACAAGCAGATGCACCATTCCACTTTCCGCCGCCAAACGCGGCTGACCCTGCTGGCCGGGTCCAGCGTGATCCTGCTTGCCGCCTGCGAAGGCCAGCCGCTTGATTTCGATCTGCGTGGTGTGGGCGGCGGGTTCAGCACGGCCGAGGCCGCAACCGGCCCCTTGGCCGACCGCCCGCGTCCCGACAACCGTGGTGTGATTTCATATCCGAACTATCAGGTCGCCGTCGCACGGCGCGGTGACACCCTTGCCGATGTCGCGAGCCGCATAGGTGCGGATACCGCAACACTTGCGCGCTATAACGGGATTGATCCGTCCGTACCGCTGCGCCAGAACGAGATTATTGCCTTGCCCAACCGCGTGGCCGAACCCTCACCCGCCACGGGTGCCATCGGCACCGGACCGATCCAGCCGGTGGATATCTCGTCCATCGCGGGCGGTGCCATCGACCGCGCACCCGCAACGCCCGGCGTACAAACCGCCGCCTTGCCGCCGGCAAACAAATCCCCCAGCCAGACAGGCGCAGAACCTGTGCGCCACCGCGTCGAGCGTGGCGAGACAGCATACACCGTGGCGCGCCTGTACGGTGTGCCAGTCAAGGCATTGGCCGAATGGAACGGCCTTGGCTCCGACTTTGCGATCCGTGAGGGTCAGTTTCTTTTAATCCCCGTGCCACAGCAGAACCCGCCCGCACGTCCCGCTGCAACATCCGCTACGGCAACAACCCTGCCCGGTGCGGGCAGCCCGACACCAACACCGCCATCGGCGGCCACTCCACTGCCGCAAGATGCAGCCGCCAAGCCGCTTCCGGCCGCCACCGCCCCGACCAAACCGGTCGCAGATGTCGGTCAAACCACACAGGCGGCAAAATCCACCAAGATGCAGGCACCGGTTCAGGGCAGCATCATCCGCAGCTATTCCAAAGGTAAAAACGAAGGCATCAACATCAAGGCGGCCGCCGGAACGCCCGTCAAGGCCGCCGACAGCGGCACCGTTGCCGCCATCACCAAAAGCGCCGAGGGTATCCCGATTGTCGTGGTCCGCCATGCCGATAATCTGCTGACGGTCTATGCCAATGTCGACGGCGTTAACGTGAAGAAGGGCGATACCGTGGCACGCGGCCAACAGATCGCCAAACTGCGCAGCGGCGATGACGCCTATGTGCATTTCGAGGTACGCAAGGGCTTTGACAGCGTCGATCCGGCACCCTTTATCAATTGATTTCGGGGCCGGGGCTACAACCTATGGGACGGTTGCACGCCTAATTACCTATAAATTGCCCTGCATTTGCCTCAAATGATCGGGTTTCGCCGCATCCTTGCCCTGTTGCCAAATTAGAAACAATCCAACGCAACGCACGCGATTGGATTTGTACGATGCCCTCATATTTTGGATACACCAACACAATTTTTGGCGGCCAAAGCACCGTAAACGGGGCAGCACAGGATTATGCGTTTGGCCCTCCTGTCGGGGGAACATGGCGTTATACTGGCCCTGATACCTACTTTGTTGTCAACGAGACCACCGGTGCCTCCAACTTCAACGGCGACATCACCAACGAACAGGTCGCAGCACAAGAACAGATCGGCGGTATCGGCCAGCAAACCACAACCATCGGCGGGACCGAACGCCAGATCATCTATGATTACAGCTTTACCGTAACCGACGGCACCACAACCTGGCGGGTGACTGTCATCGACGTCGATCTCAACAACGATGACGACCTGAATGACGCAGGTGAAGACGGGTATTTCCTGATCTTTCCAGATGGCATGCCCCCTGCCGATACCAACCTGACCATCGGCGGAATCGTCGACAACGCAGATTTCCTCTCACACGCGTCGCTTGGCGGTTCTGTTGTCTGCTTTGCCGGCGGCACCATGATCGACACGGTCAACGGCCCTCTCCCCGTGGACACCTTCGAGACCGGCGATATGGTAGTGACCCGCGATGGCGGCCTGCAAGCGATTGCATGGATCGGGGAAACCACGGTTGCGGCGAAGGGCGACCTTGCGCCGATCGTGATCAGCACGGGAACGCTAGGAAACGACTGTGACCTTGTTGTATCGCCACAGCATGCCATCCTGCTGAACGATTGGCGTGCCGAGTTGCTGTTTGGACAGGAGGAAGTGCTGGTCCGGGCTGTTGACCTGCTGAACCACGATGGCGTCTACCGTAAAACGGGCGGTTTTGTGACCTATTACCACATTCTTTTTGATGCCCACCACCTTGTCCGGTCCGAAGGATTATGGTCAGAAAGCCTTTATCCGGGTGATATGACACTTCAGACCGTCAATGACGCCGCACGCGACGAGATCGAGACCTTGTTTCCTGATCTGGACACCTATGGCCCCAAAGTAGCGCCCTGCATCCGCGCATTTGAGGCTATTCTTTTGACCGCCTAGATCCGGACACCCTTGCGCCCTGCCAGATCGACAAAATATTGCCACGCCACACGGCCCGAGCGCGATCCGCGCGTGGCTTGCCATTCGATGGCCCCGGCGCGCAGATCAGCATCGGAAATTCCGACGCAATACGCATCACAATAGCCCCGGACCATCGCCAGATATTGATCCTGATCACAGGCATGAAAGCCGAGCCACAGACCGAACCGGTCCGACAGCGAGACTTTTTCCTCAACCGCTTCCGCCGGATTAATCGCCGATCCACGCTCGTTCTCGATCATGTCACGCGGCATCAGATGGCGGCGATTCGATGTGGCATAAAGCACGACATTTTCAGGCCGCCCTTCGATCCCGCCATCCAGAATTGCCTTGAGTGATTTGTAATGTGCATCGTCATGGCCAAAACTCAGGTCATCACAGAACAGGATAAACCGTTGCGATGCGCCCCGTAGAAGGTTCAGAAGTCGGCCCACCGATGGCAGGTCTTCGCGCTGCAATTCAACGATCCGCAAAGCCTCATGTGACGCGTGAATATCGGCGTGTACCGCTTTGACAAGGCTGGATTTCCCCATGCCGCGCGCGCCCCACAAAAGCGCATTATTGGCGGGCAAGCCGGCGGCAAACTGCCTTGTGTTGGTCAGCAGTGTGTCACGCGAACGGTCCACACCGATCAGCAGTTTCAGATCAACGCGCGACACCTGTGGCACAGGGACCAGACGGTCCGGCCCCACATGCCAGACAAATGCCGGTGCTGCGTCAAAATCAGGGGCTGCGAGCGGTGCCGGTGACATCCGCTCCAACGCCTGTGCGATGCGCTCCACCGCGTCACCGCTCACTTGTTGTCCTCTGGATTGCCCTCGCCGTCGTCAAATTCCGCAAGCAAATCCTCGTCCTCGTCATAAAAACCTTCGGCCCGCAGCCGTTTCTCACGCTTGACCTCGACGCGCCGGACCAGGAAAATCGAGATCTCGTACAACCCGTAAACCACGACAAACAGGATGATTTGGGTGATCACATCGGGTGGCGTGACCAGTGCGGCAAGCACCAGAATGGCGATCACAGCGTACTTGCGCACATTGCCTAGGCCCTCTGATGTGACAAGCCCCGCCTTGCCCATCAGGGTCAGCAGAACCGGCAGTTGGAAACACAATCCAAAGGCCACGATAAACTTGATCGTCAGGCTTAGATATTCCTGCGCGGAACCCTGGAATGCGATCGCCGCAATGCCGTTGCCGCCCGGACCTGCCTCGCCCACCAATGTGCCGGGTTGTTGAAACCCAAGGAAAAAGTCGAACGCCAGCGGTGTGACCACGTAAAACGCAAAGGATGCGCCAAGGAAAAACATCAGCGGACTGGCGATCAGGAACGGCAGGAACGCGCCTTTTTCGTTCTTGTACAGACCTGGTGCTACAAACCGCCACAACTGGTAGCTGATATAGGGAAACCCGAGGATCAGGCCGCCCAAAAGAGAGATCGAAATCGCGACAAAGAAACCTTCTTGCAGTTTGATCAGGATCAGCCCGCAATCATCCTGCCCTCGTTCTGCCATAGCCGAGCAAAGCGGATGGGTCAGAAAGTTGAATATGGGGTTCCATACCGTAAAACAGATCACCATCCCGATGATAAACGCGATCACCGAATGAATGAGCCGCGTGCGCAATTCTGCCAGATGTTCGATCAGCGGTGCAGAGCTGTCGTCAATGTCGTCGCTCGCGCTCATGTGTTGCTCTTTTTAGATGTTGGCTTTTTAGCTGCGGGCTTCTTTGCCGTTGTTTTTTGTACAGGCGATTTTTGTACAGGTGCTTTTTTCACAGGTGCTTTTTTCGCTACCGCTTTCTCGGCGACAGGCTTTTGCACAGCCGGTTTTTTCGGTGCTGGCTTCGGTTCTGCCTTGGGGGCATCCAATTCCGCCTCGGCTGCTTCGGCCTTGGCCATCGCCTCTGTCGCCTCGCGCAGCTTGCGCTCTGCTCCCGCGCGCGCCGTACTGGCCTGAATTTTCTTTACGTCAAGCGCACGCTCTGCTGCCAGTTTGCCGGTTTCGCTCTCGGGATCAATATCAACCAAAGACTTTGCCGCCGACTTGACCCCGTCCATCGCTGTTCCCAACGGATTTGACGCCGCCCTGAGCGATTTATTCAGGCTTGATGACATTTCGCGCATACCGCTCTCGTCGGCCGCGTCATTCATGGCACTGCTGAACTCGCGCGCCATACCTTTGGCCTTGCCCACAAACTGCCCGACCCTGCGAAACAGGATCGGCAGGTCTTTTGGACCCACCACAATCAGTGCAACAATGCCAATGACCAGTAATTCGGTCCAGCCCAGATCAAACATGGTTAATTACACCTGATCCTTGTCGGCCTTCAGATTGGTCTTTGGGTGCGATGCGATATCCGTGTGTTCGGGCAAATCCGCATCATGCACGTCAGACGCATCGGTGATTTCTTTTTCACCCTCGTTGATGCCTTTTTTGAAACTGGTAATGCCCTTGCCGACTTCGCCCATCAAAGACGAAATTTTTCCGCGTCCGAACAGAACCAGAACCACCACCGCAATCAGCAAAAGGCCCGGCAGGCCGATATTATTAAGCATGTTTGTCTCCTAACCTATGCGACCACGCGCTGCGCGGCCAATTCAGTGCTGTTCTTACTCTCAAACCACGGCGTGCAAAAGCATCAATGCCCCGATCTCCGTCATGCAAAAGCGCATGCGTCCGTTTTTTTAGGGTTGATGCGTTCAACTGACAGCTTTATGTCAGTTGAGTGGGCCAAACGAGATCTGACATGAACCGCGCCGACCGCCTGTTTCAAATCCTCCAGATCCTGCGCGGCGGCAAGCTGTGCCTTGCACAGGATATCGCAGACCGCATGCAGGTCTCGGTCCGTACGATCTACCGTGATATGGATGCGCTGGTGGCCTCGGGCGTGCCGGTATCAGGCGCGCGCGGCATAGGTTACCGGATCACCGATGCAATCACACTGCCGCCTCTGACCTTGAGTCCAGCCGAACTTGAGGCGCTCACCCTCGGTCTTGCAATCGTGGCCGAGGTTGCCGATCCGGGTCTGCGCGCCGCAGGACTATCGCTGGGCGATAAGATCGACGCTTGTCTGCCGACGGAAGCAGTAAACGACAGCAATGCATGGAAACTCGCGCAAGTGCCTTTTGCCGACACATTGCGCGGAGCGACACATCTGCCGACCCTGCGCGCCGCGATCAAAGCCCGCCAGAAACTCCGGATTGTGTATACATCGCCGGATGACACAGTAACCACGCAGACCATCCGCCCGCTGCACACGGAGTATTGGGGCCGCATCTGGACCCTGACCGCGTGGTGCGAAGTGCGCGGGGCGTTTGAGGTATTTCGCATTGACCTGATCGAAAGCGCGCAAGCATTGCCCGAACTCTTTAGCGACGAGCCCGGCAAGAGATTATCGGACTACAACCCCTAATTCACTCTTTTCCAAATACCCCTGCGCTACGCCTTCAACTTCCAACCCGATTGCGGTGGTAAAAACGCCTCGACACTGGCCTGCGCAATCACAATCGTATCGCTGCCGGTTGGCACAATCAGCCCGCCAAAGACCGCCCGCACCTCGACCCGCCCGCGTGGCAGCTTGGCGCGCAATGCATCCACATCGACTTTTTCAGGCTCCTGCACCGCAACTGTCACCTGCACACGCATCTGGTCATGGCCAAGCCCGAGAACGCCAAAAAGCGGCAGCGACGAATGGCGCAGCGCATCTTCAATCGCGCGCGCCGCGGCCTTGGTATAATCCATCCCGTGCAGGTCATTGCCCATGCCCATCTCGATGATCACGCGCTGTTCGGTCAGATGTTCACCCATCTGCCCGCTCCATCTCGAAGGAAACCGACAGCGCCACATTCGCCATAATTGTCGGGTGCCCGTCACCGTCAGGGCGCGGTACGTCCAAGCCGCCATGCTGCACATTCACTGTCACATTGCCGTAGGGAAATACCGCGCGCAGTACCTCTGCATCGACTGCGTCAGGCTGTTGCACACCCACATCCAGTCTGATCTGCATGGCGGATTTATCAAAGCCGAACAGCTCCGCCAGATTGATTGAATTGTGCCACAGCGCATCCTGCACCGCGCGTTTGGCCGCTTGGGTATAATCGCCGCGCCGCAAGGACGACCCCATGCCGAACTCCACCATCAGACTTTGCATAGCTTTCTCACTTTACCTGAAAAATAAAACAGCGGTTGCGTGGCACAGTCAGCCACATCACCGCACCGGGTTGCGGCAAAAACACGTTTGGCACCGTTACTTTCAGCAGGGTGCCGTCATGATCCATCCTGAATTCAACAAGGCTTTCGTTGCCCATGAACCGCGCCCGCGCCACGGTTGCCCGTGCCGCAGTCCCGTCACTGGGTGTGGGCAACGGCCCTTTGCCCGCGCGGTCAAAATCAATCCGCACGTGCTGGGGGCGGAACACGATATCAACCTGCGTCCCGTCCGGTACACCCGGTGCCAGAAATCGCCCGAATACCGTCTGCGCCAGCGCGCCTGTCACCGTGGCCCGCACCACATTCGCGTCGCTGAAAAACGCCAGCGCAGACCGGTCCAAAGGCCGCGTATAAACGTTATAGGGCGCACCTTGCTGCACGATCTTGCCGTCGCGCATCAAGGCGATTTCATCGGCCATGCGCATCGCCTCGTCCGGCTCGTGCGTGACCAGCAAAACAGCAGTGTCCTCTTCCTTGAGGATGCCAAGCGTCTCGTCGCGGATGCCGTCGCGCAGGCGGTTATCAAGGCCCGAAAACGGCTCGTCCATCAGCATGATGCGCGGTCGCGGTGCCAACGCACGCGCCAGCGCCACCCGTTGTTGTTCGCCACCCGACAGTTGATGCGGATAGCCATCGACAAAGCGTTTCAGGTCAACCCGTTCCAGCAGTTCCTCGATCCGCGCGCGGCGCTCGGCTTTGGTGCCGTGCTTGATGCCAAAACCCACGTTATCGGCCACGCTCAGATGCGGAAACAGGGCGAAATCCTGAAACATCAACCCTATCTCGCGCCGCTCTGGTGGCACCCGAAACACCGTGTCGCAGATCAGCTTGCCATCCACATGGATGCTGCCGCTGTCCTGCATCTCGACGCCCGCGATCATCCGCAGGGTGGTGGATTTACCGCAGCCCGACGGGCCCAGCAAACACGTCACCTGCCCCGGCATGATTTTGAGGGATACATCATCCACAACCGCGCGGCCCGCATAGGAGCGGCGCAGGTTCTTGACTTCGAGGCGCGGGGTATCAGGCAAATGACGTATCCGATTAATTCACTCGGATAATCAGCTATCAGCCACACCGCGCGCCGACAAGCACTGCTGCAAAGCCTGCGACCAAAACGACCACGCAGATCACCAAAAGCTGCTCGTGCTTGTGGCCATCGGGCATAACTGCGGCAGCGTGAACACCATGTGTTCAAACGCCCCGCGTTCACACAAGGTCAAACTCTGCCCGCGCCACATCGACACCGTTCACCTGCAAGACAACTTGATGCGCACCGGGATACAGCGTGAATGTCGTGGCATCCCCTTTCAGGCGGTGTTTCTTTGTCAGTGACAGCGCCTTGCCTTTGGCAATCTGACCGACCTTGAGCTTGAATACCTTTTCAGCCGTCTTGCCGTGAGGTCGTGCAAAGATCATGCGGTAATCGACAATCACAGGCAGCGCAGTGGGTGCAGTGAGGGCACAATTGATCTCGAGCACCTCACCGATCCGGTATTGGGCTTGGGACAATGTGAGCGTTGCGTCGACATCGGCGTCTGCGCGATATCCCAACAGATTAAGCGCCCCGCCGTGCCCCTTTTTGACCAGCGTGCGCAACGCATGACGGGTCATCCAAGCAAGCTCTCTCGGGTTTTGGCGTTTTGCCTTTGCCCAGTCTTTCAAGGTCACAATCACCAGATCAGGGTCGGCCTTGGCGATATCGTTGAGGTGGTTCGCCACTGACCGCGTCACATACCGCGTGGCGTCCGAATGCAGTTGATCCAACAACGGCAGCGTCTGGTCGGTCGTTAATGTCACCGCTTTGGCCCATGGCAATCTTGGCCGCGTGCCTTCACTGACCAAGCGCCGCACATGATAGTTGTCATCCAGCGCCCATGCCGCCATCCGGGTCAATGTTTCATCAGGCCAGCGGTTCAGGAACGGGCGGATGTAGAACTCCATCGAGAACCGTTGCGTGGCCGCATAGAGCAGATCAAGCGCGCGGTCGCGGTGATCCTCAAGCCCGTGCCGCACCGCGAGAATTCCCGGCAGCGCGTGGATGAAATGGCCAAAGTCGTCGTCGTTCGAACTCGGGTCCAGAGGCACAGCCAAAGCCGCCTCAAGTTGATCCGCCAATGTCGGAAAGTCAGCGGCCAACTGCCCCTCAAGGCAATCGGCCATCCACTCCATCCGCGCCATCAGCGCGCGGTCGGCAAAGCCTGATAACGCGTCTGCCTGAAACCTGTCCGCATCGAAAAGCGGCAGTGCCGCCGCATATTCGCCGGCAAGCTGCGCCACGGTTTCGGCGTTGAACAGATGATCTTTGAGCGAAAACCTATCTGCCATTGCGTCACTTTCGATTTACAAATCATTGCCTTGTCGAAATGCCTGTTCGACTGAAACGAGAGGCAGGGCATTTCGATACAATCCAAATCGAAAGTGACCTACATCGTGATATTCGTGGCACCGCCATCCAGCAAAATGTTCTGACCCACAATAAATCCGGCGTGTTGCGAACATAAAAATGCACAGGCCGCGCCAAATTCAGAGCGTGTTCCGTAACGCCCCGCAGGGATGGTCGCCGCGCGCTGGGTGCGTGCCTGATCAAGCGTAATCCCCTGCGCCTTGACCACCCCCGCGTCCAACGAATCTGCTCGGTCCGTTGCGTGGATACCGGGCAACAGATTGTTGATCGTCACACCCTTGCCCGCCACCTGCCGCGATGTGCCCGCGACATAGCCGGTCAACCCGGTGCGTGCGGAATTGCTAAGCCCCAGCACGCCAATTGGCGCGCGCACGGATTGCGAGGTGATGTTGACCACACGGCCCCAGCCCCGGTCCATCATGTCCGGCACCAGCGCTTTGATCAGCGCAATCGGGGCCAGCATATTGGCATCCAAGGCGGCGATAAAATCGTCGCGGTCCCAGTCGTGCCACATGCCGGGGGGCGGGCCGCCTGCGTTATTGACCAGAATATCCACTTCTTTGGCCGCCTTGATCACCAGAGCTTGACCATCCGGGGTCGCGATATCGGCCGCAACGGTGGTGACGCTTATGCCATGGTCCTGGCGAATACGCTCCGCTGCGGCCTCTAGCGCGTCGGACCCCCGTGCGTTCATGATCAGATTGACGCCCGCCGCCGCCAGATGTTCAGCGCATCCCAGCCCCAGGCCCTTGGACGATGCGCACACCAATGCTGTTTTTCCTTTGATCCCCAGATCCATTATCACGATTCCCTTTTTGCTTTGCTTTGCAACTTCTTATCATGCATCCACGTCGATGCCAGTAAAACACCCCCGTGCTGACCCATGCTGGCCATAATCTGTGGCTATGTTCGGTGCCAACTCTATGTAAGCAGTATTGCGTGCCTTGTTGAAAGTTTCCCGATGACCCATTCCCGTCCCACGCCCGTACAAAACGTGCCCGTATACCGCGCGGCGGATTTCATGGCGACGGACGGGGCAAATATGGGCGATGCGATGTCGTTTGCGGCAGAGCTTGTTTTGGACGATGTCTACGAGATCGGCTTTGGTGTAGCCCCCCAGATGTTACCGCTTCTGGCACAGGAAAACGGGCATTTCCGCATCAGCGAGGAAACCCGCATCGGCACTGGCGGCACGCTGGTCCATCTGGATTGCACATTGACGCTGATGTCCCCCGACAGCCAGACCAGCGAGGCCTTGTTGCTGGTCGAGGTCGGCGAAGACGGCGATGCGGGCGATATTTTTGTGCTGCCACTGTCGGCACTGACCCCGAAAACCGAATACCGTCTGGTCGGCATCGACACGAAAAATCCGCGCCAGAAATATGCGCAGGTGGCCTGCGTGTCTTTTACCCGTGGCACACATATCGCATTGGCCACTGGCGAGCAGCGCCTGATTGAAGACCTGAAGGTCGGCGACAAAGTCCTGACCCGTGACGATGGCACCCAGGCCATTCGCTGGATCGGGCAAAGCACCGTGCGCGCCGTGGGCGAATTTGCCCCGATCTGCGTGCGCGCCGGAACCCTGAACAACGAGAACGACCTGATCATCAGCCCCGATCACCGCCTGTTCATCTACCAGCGCACCGACGAGGTGGGCGCGGGGCGGTCCGAACTGCTGGTCAAGGCGCGCCATCTGGTGAACGGCGATACGGTCGTTGTCCAAGACGGCGGTTTTGTCGATTATTTCCAACTGCTGTTCGACAGTCACCAGATTATCTACGCCGAAGGCATTGCCGCTGAAAGCATGCTGATCGACAGGCGCACACGGTCAGTGCTGCCCGATGATCTGGCGCTGGCCCTGGGCGATGTGATCCCCGGACATTCCGATTTGCCGCATGCGGGCTTGGACGTGAACGAGAACCTGCTGAAAAGGCCGGATGCGGCGGAAATGTTGCGCAAGGCGTCGACGCGTTAACGTCAGCCATAAAAGAATTCTTCGCGCGTGATTTTGCCACTCTTGGTATGGTAAACGGCGACCTCTTTCATGTCGAACTCTTTGCCCGACGCTTTTTCCTTGCCTTGCATCTCAAAGATCACCGCGAAACGGTCAGTGCCATGGATCATCGGATCGCTGACTTCACCGCCAGTCACCTCCATCGTATTCTCCCACCATTCATGTTTGCCACGGATCGCTTCAATCCCTTTGACCTCGCGGCCCTGACCGCTCATGTCCATCGCCTCCACAGACACCGCATTATCTGCGTATAGCTTGCCAAGGTTCTCTTTTTCGCGGCCTTCGCGACAGCCCGCTACCAATTCCTGCGCAAGTTCTTTCAGTTCCATTGCGTCACCCCTTATGTTCATGATTTGTTCAGCATACCGCAATTAGGTGAGTCGCAAAAGACATAGTTTTGCCGTCAACGTCACCTAGCGCAAATCGGCCGCTGCACCTTTCCTTGCACAGGCACAGGACCGCAGATATACGCCGGATCATGTTAGACACCCCATCAAATCGCCCCGCCCTTCCGCTCGAAATCGCGCGGCGCCGCACGTTTGCCATCATCTCGCATCCCGATGCCGGCAAGACGACCTTGACCGAGAAATTTCTGTTGTTTGGCGGTGCGATCCAGATGGCGGGACAAGTGCGCGCCAAAGGCGAGGCGCGACGCACACGGTCTGACTTTATGGCGATGGAAAAGGATCGCGGTATTTCGGTATCCGCCTCTGCCATGTCGTTTGACTATCGGACCAAGGACCAGAATTATCGGTTCAATCTGGTCGACACGCCCGGCCACTCGGATTTTTCCGAAGATACCTATCGAACGCTGACGGCTGTGGATGCCGCCGTGATGGTGATTGACGGGGCCAAGGGTGTGGAAAGCCAGACCCAAAAGCTGTTCGAAGTTTGCCGGATGCGCGATCTGCCGATCCTCACGTTTTGTAACAAGATGGACCGCGAAAGCCGCGATGTGTTCGAGATCATTGACGAAATTCAGGAAAACCTTGCCATTGACGTGACCCCCGCAAGCTGGCCCATCGGCGTGGGCCGCGACTTTATCGGCTGTTACGACATCCTGCGCGACCGGCTTGAACTGATGGACCGCGCGGACCGTAACAAGGTCGCGGAGAGCATCAGCATCGAAGGTCTGGACGATCCGAAACTGGTCGAACATGTGCCCGCCGCCTTGCTGGAAAAGCTGCGCGAAGAATTGGAAATGGCGCGCGCGCTGCTGCCGCCGCTGGACATCAAGGCCATGCACGAAGGCACGCTGACGCCGATCTGGTTCGGCTCAGCGATCAACTCGTTCGGCGTCAAGGAATTGATGAACGGCATCGCCAAATACGGGCCAGAGCCGCAGATCCAAAAGGCGCAACCCCGGTCAATTCTGCCCGAGGAAACCAACGTCGCGGGCTTTGTATTCAAGGTGCAGGCCAACATGGACCCCAAGCACCGCGACCGCGTGGCGTTTGTGCGGCTTGCCTCGGGGCATTTCCTGCGCGGCATGAAAATGACCCATGTGCGCAGTAAAAAACAGATCACAATCAGTAACCCGGTGATGTTTCTGGCGTCCGACCGCGAATTGGCCGAAGAAGCATGGGCCGGCGACATCATCGGCATCCCCAACCACGGGCAATTGCGCATCGGTGATACGCTGACCGAGGGCGAGGCCCTGCGCGTCAGCGGCATCCCGTCGTTTGCGCCGGAATTGCTGCAAACCGTGCGCGCGGGTGATCCGCTCAAGGCCAAACATCTGGAAAAAGCGCTGATGCAATTTGCCGAAGAAGGTGCTGCAAAAGTATTCAAACCCGCCATCGGGTCCGGCTTTATCGTGGGCGTCGTGGGGCAATTGCAGTTCGAGGTTCTGGCCAGCCGGATCGAGCTGGAATACGGCCTGCCGGTGCGGTTTGAGGGGTCACAGTTCACCTCGGCACGTTGGGTGAATGGTGCCAAGCAAGCCGTTGATAAATTTACCGAAAGCAACAAACAGCACATCTCGCATGACCATGACGGCGACATCGTGTATCTGACCCGCCTGCAATGGGATATTGACCGGGTTGAGCGGGACTATCCCGATGTGCGCCTGACCGCGACAAAGGAAATGATGGTTTGAGGGCGACTTGGGGGATTTCGGCGACGATCAAAGCCCCCGTCGACGACATTCTGCGCTTTGCCGCCTACCACCTCGACCAAGGCGCGCACCGTTTGTTCATTTATCTCGACGATGACAATAAAGCCGCATTTGACGCCCTGACCAAACATCCTAAAATCCGCGTGACCCTGTGTGACGCCGCATGGTGGCAAAAGCGCGGTAAATCCCGCCCCGATATGCATCAAGCGCGCCAGACTGCAAACGCGACCCACGCCTACCGTCGCCGCGCCGAGGTGGATTGGATCATTCATATGGATGTGGACGAGTTTCTGGTGTCGGACAAATCCATCGACCAAATACTCGCCGCCCTGCCCGCTGAACACCCAGTCACCCGCATCAGGCCCATGGAGGCATTGTCGGGGAACGCATCAGCCTTCAAGCGCTTTATCCCCGGCGGACCGGAGCGTGACCGTATCGTCACCTCGATCTATCCGACCTACGGTCTCTATACCAAAGGCGGCTTCCTCAGCCATCTGGCGGGCAAAGTGTTCACCCGCACCGGATTGCCGGACATGACGATCAAAATCCATAATGCGTTCCAGAACGGTGAAATCCTGCGCGGCAACGAGAACCAACCGGGGATCGACCTTGCGCATCTTCACGCAAAATCATGGGACGACTGGCAGGCCAGCTACCGCTACCGTCTGACCAAGGGATCGTACCGCGCCGATCTTGCCCCGAACAAGCCGCATGAAAAAGGCGGGCTGTCCATGCACCAGCTTTTCACGATGATCGAAGGTGAAGGCGGCGAGGCAGGATTGCGCGCGTTTTTTGACGAGGTCTGCGCCGATACGCCGGACCTGCGGGCACGACTGGACGCACACGGACTGCTTACATTGGTCAATCTTGATCTCGAAACGCCATTGTCCACACATTTCCCCTACGTAATCCCCTGACCCCACATTCATTTGACGACCCTTGCGCAACTTGCTATGCGCTCTGCATAATGTCGCGATCACGGGATCGCCGCTTGGGCCATGCGGGTCGACATGCCATACGCTGCGGGCCATATATGTGTCCGCCTAGACCGGATACATATGATAAAATTCTCTGAACTGAACTTGAACCCCAAGGTCCTTAAAGCTGTCGAAGAGGCAGGCTACGAGAACCCCACCCCCATTCAGGCAGGTGCCATTCCCCCTGCCCTCGCGGGCCGCGATGTTCTGGGTATTGCCCAGACAGGTACAGGCAAAACCGCAAGTTTTACATTACCTTTGATCACCATGTTGGCGCGGGGCCGCGCACGCGCACGCATGCCACGGTCCCTGGTGCTGTGCCCGACACGCGAACTGGCCGCACAGGTTGCCGAAAATTTCGAGACCTACGCAAAATATGTGAAGTTGAGCAAAGCCCTCTTGATCGGCGGCGTATCGTTCAAGGAACAGGACACCGCCATCGACAAGGGTGTAGATGTACTGATTGCCACACCGGGCCGTCTGCTTGATCATTTCGAGCGCGGCAAGCTGATCCTTAATGACGTAAAAATCATGGTTGTGGACGAGGCCGACCGCATGCTCGATATGGGCTTTATTCCCGATATCGAGCGGATCTTTGGCCTGACGCCCTTTACCCGCCAAACGCTGTTCTTTTCAGCCACCATGGCCCCCGAAATCGAGCGGATTACCAACACCTTCCTCAGCAATCCCGAGCGGATCGAGGTCGCCCGCCAAGCCACCACAGGCGAGAATATCACCCAAGGCGTGCTGATGTTCAAAGCCTCGCGCAAGGACCGCGAAGCCACCGAGAAACGCAATGTCTTGCGCGCGTTGATTGACGCCGAAGGTGACAAATGCACCAACGCGATCATCTTTTGCAACCGCAAGATGGATGTCGATACCGTTGCCAAGTCGTTGAAAAAGCACGGCTATGACGCTGCACCGATTCACGGCGATCTGGAACAAAGCCAGCGGACAAAAACGCTTGACGGTTTCCGTGCCGGCGATCTGCGCTTTCTTGTGGCCTCTGACGTTGCCGCACGCGGGCTTGATGTGCCAGCGGTCAGCCATGTGTTCAACTTTGACGTACCCAGCCACGCCGAGGATTACGTGCACCGCATCGGTCGCACGGGCCGCGCGGGCCGTGATGGCAAGGCGATCATGATCTGCACGTCGCGTGACGAGAAAAACCTCGCCGATGTGGAGCGTCTGGTGCAGCGTGAAATCCCGCGTCTGGCGAACCCTTTGGGGGATGCCGTGGCACCCCAGTCGCAGGAAGATACAAAACCTGTCGATGCGGGCGACAAGCCCAAGCGGAGCCGTTCGCGCAAGCCCAAAACAGATGCTGCGCCAAAAAGTGAGACCTCAAAGCCAGATGCGCCAAAGCAAGACGCGCAAAAGCAAGAGGCCAAGCCGGATACCGCTGAAAAGCCCGCCCCAAAAGAGCAGAACCAGCGGAGCGAACCCAAAAAATCCGACACGCCGCGCAATGACAATCGGGCTGATAGCAAGCCTGATAATCGGCCAGATAACCGGTCTGAAAATTCGCGCAATGACAAGTCGCGCAACACCAACAACCGCAGCCGTGGCAACGACAACCGCGGCGGAAATAACAAGGTTGTAGGGCTTGGCGACCACCTGCCGGACTTCATCGGGTTAAGCTTTGAAGAGCGCGACACCTGAGAACCTTTGCGGATCGGCGGCAAACTGCGCGCCCTCCGCGTCGCGGTGAATTGCACTTGGTCACGCTCGCGAAGCAGCATAGATTCAGATTGTTTTTATTCAGGATCAATCCCTATGCTGCGCCTCGCGTTTGTCGTTTCACTTGCCTTCTGCGCGTCATCTGCCCGGGCTGAACGCTGTAGCGCCGTGGTGAATGGCAGCGAGGTTGTCGTCAACAGCGCGAATTTCACCACATTTGCCGACGATGTGAAACGCCGCGAAAAGCTGCGCAACTGGCCTTCCGCCAAGTGGAACAAGGCGTGGGGCACACCGCCCGCATGCAACAGCGGCGTTCTGTACGACTACCTTGCCACAACGGTTCCAACGGCCGAAATTGCGGATTATTGCCTGACATCGACCGACGATGATGGCTATTTCCTGATCCCCGGCCCGCGTAATTATCGCGGGATGTGCCGCAAAACGGTCTGTGAACGGGTCAACACAACGGTAGATGAAACTACAGCAATCAGCGCCGCCATCGCGCGCGATGCCTTGCAAAAAGCCCGCGCGCCCGGCGCGGCAAGCGCTGTCGCGCATAAATCGGGCGCGTTGATATTGTCTGGAACAGCCGGCACAATCGCGACCAATCTCGGCACAACCGGCACCGCTGTGATCACCGCCCTGTCCACGCCTGTGGCGCTTGCAGCCGTGGGTGTCAGTGTGGTCGCAGTGGGCGGCACCGTTTATATGTGCCGCCGTTAGGTTGGTTTAATTCAACCGGCTGACCACAACGGTCACTTCCGGTTTTTTGCCAATTTCGTTATACGCAGACTGGCGCACGGTCTTTTTCAGACCCTCGTTCAATTTGTCATCATCGCGCAAGGTTTTGGCCCCTTGCCGGTTCAACCACTGGCTCAGGTCTTCTTCCATCACATCCACCAGCGGCGCATCGCTGCGGCCGGTTTCCGGCAGGCCCATGCAATCGACCCAAGGTTCTCCGAGCGGATCATCATCGGCATCCATGATCACCGTCACGGTCACATGACCGTTCAGTGCCATGCGGATACGGTCGCGGACCACGCCGTCAAGCGCGCCGATCTTGACCGAGCCATCCAGATAGGTGCGGCCCGTCTCGATGTACTCGACCACCTTGGGCGCATTGCCTGACAGATCAATCATCATACCGTTGACGGCCAGCACACCTTTGATGCCTTTGCCGTTGGCAATCTTGACGTGTTCGCGCAGATGGCGGTGTTCGCCGTGCATCGGGATCAGGATTTGCGGTTTGACGATGTCATGCAATTCTTCCAGATCGGGGCGGTTTGCGTGGCCTGACACGTGGTACTTACCCGACGAATCGTCGACCACATCAACACCCTTTTCCGAGAACATGTTGATGATCTTGATCACACCGCGTTCATTGCCGGGGATGGTTTTGGACGAGAACAGGAACAGGTCGCCGTCCTTCATCTCGATCCCCTGAAACTTGCCATTGGCCAGCTGCGCCGATGCGGCACGGCGTTCGCCTTGCGATCCCGTCACCAGCAACATCAGGCTTTCGCGCGGAATACCGCGTGCCTCTTCGGGGCTGACACGGGTGGGAAAATCTTTCATCACTCCGGATTCAAGTGCGGCCTCTACCATGCGGTTCATCGACCGGCCCAAAAGGACAATAGACCGCCCTGCCCGCTCGCCCGCAACCGCCAGCGTTTTCACGCGCGCGACGTTTGACGCGAACGTGGTGGCAACAACCATACCGTCATGACCGCTGACCAGCTTTTCAATCTCGGGGCCGACGCTCGCCTCTGAGCGGCCAGCATGTGGCGAAAACACGTTTGTACTGTCGCAGACCAGCGCCTTGATGCCGTCCTTACAGACCTCGGCCCATGCCGCATCATCAAACGCCTCGCCCACGCCGGGGGTGCGGTCGATCTTGAAGTCACCCGAATGAATGACGCGGCCTTCGGGGCTATCAATCACCAGCGCCGAGGATTCAGGGATCGAGTGTGAAATCGGCAGAAAGCCAACCCTAAACGGCCCCGCTGTAATCTGCTCGGGCCACGCGCCCACAACGGTAACGGCACTGTCAGGATGGCCGTGCTCGGACATCTTGCGGCGCGCGATATTGGCGGTGAATTTGCGTGCATAAACCGGCGCTTGCAGGGCCTCGTAGGTATGTGCCACGGCGCCTACGTGGTCTTCATGCGCATGTGTCACAAACACCGCGTCAATCCGGTCGCGGCGTTCCTTGAGCCACGCAATATCCGGCAGGATCAAATCCACACCTGGGCTTGTATCCATATCGGGGAATGCCACGCCGAGGTCCACGACAATCAGCCGCTCCTTGCCGGGTTTGCCGTAGCCGTAAACATAGGCGTTCATGCCAATTTCGCCCGCCCCACCGAGGGGAAGGTAGATTAATCTTTCGCTGCTCATTATCCAGCTAATTCCTTATTATACTTATGTATCACGGTCAGTCCGTGCATTGTCAGGTCATCTTGGTATTCATCAAATAGATCGACAGCCTGTTGAAACAACGGTGCCAGACCCCCGGTGGAAATCACACGCATATCGCGCCCGTGTTCCGCCTTTATCCGCGCACATATCTCACGAACCAGCCCGACATAACCCCAAAAAATACCCGATTGCATACAGGCAACAGTATTGGTGCCGATCACCGACTGCGGTTTGGATATGTCCACATGGGGCAAAGCGGCGGCCGCATTGTGCAACGCCTCAAGCGACAGGTTCACACCGGGTGCGATAACACCACCGATATAGGCACCGTCATGATCCACCACATCAAAGGTGGTCGCGGTGCCAAAATCGACGACAATCAAGTCACCGCCGTAAAGGTCAAAGCCCGCAACGGTGTTCACCAAACGGTCCGGCCCTACTGCGGTGCCGGCATCCACGCGCACATCCACAGGCAGCGCACATTCCGGTTTACCCACCACCATGGGCCGCGTGTTAAAATAGCGGTCTGCAAAGACCCGCAGGTTGAACACCACGCGCGGCACGGTCGAGCTGATAATCACATCCGTGATGTCCGCCTCGACCCCGCGAAATTTCATCAGCGTGGACAGCCAGACATAATACTGATCCGCCGTGCGCTGCCATTCGGTCGACGTCCGCCATGTTGCGATAAACGCAGTCCCGTTCCAGATCGAAAAAACCGTATTGGTGTTGCCACAGTCAATTGCCAAAAGCATGGGTTATCCCCCTAGAAAAATACATCCGCCGCCGTGATGGCAACTGTTCCGCCTGATGTGCGCAATATCAGATTTCCCTGCGCGTCCACATCCTCAAAGGTGCCTATGGTTTCGTCTCGCATGGTGCGGGCCGTGATCACCTCGCCCAGACGTGCCGCATTGGCCAACCATGCTGTACGGATCGGTGCAAAGCCGTAGGTGGTGAATTGGGTCTCAAGCGCGTCATACTCAGCGGCCAACACATCCAGAAAATCCTCCGGTGCCACCTCAACCCCAAACACACCCGCCAATGACACTGGCGTCACTGCCCCCGCCTCAACCTGTGCCTCTGTCGGGGCATGGGCCAGGTTCACGCCCACCCCGATAATCAAATAATCGCCACTGCTTTCGAGCAAAATCCCCGCAACCTTGCCGCCATCCAGCAGCACATCATTGGGCCATTTCAGCGCAAACCGGTCCGCCGCACCTGCCACCGCAACAAACGCCCGTAGCAACGCCAGCGAGGTCACAAAGCTGCGCAGCGCCGCCACTCCGGGTGCTTCGAGGCGCCGCATAATCAATGTACCTGCGAAATTACCACGCGGTGTCGACCACGCCCGCCCGCGCCGCCCACGTGCCGCCGTCTGCTCAAGCGCCAAAATCCACGTCGGCCCAGTCAGATCACCCGCAATCCGCCCCGCCTCTGACAAAGTCGAATCCAACACATCAAAAATGCGCCGCCCATATTCAATAGGCCACGCGCTCATGATTTCATTGTTCTTAAAATACACACATCCGCCCTCGCGGCGTGATGCCTAGTCAACAAGTGTAGATGCCGCTGACGCCGCCGCACCTTCAACGCCAAACATGTTAACGATCCCGAGGACCATAATCAGCGCAGACACTACCAGAAAACCGGACAGCAAGGGACTGGACTGGTTGTCCAACTGCTCGGACCCTTCTTCGCCAAAGTACATGTAGAAGACAATACGCAGATAATAATATGCCCCGATCACCGACGCGATCACACCCGCAATGGCCAACCACGCCAGATCGGCTTCATAGGCTGCGCGCAGAACGTAAAGCTTGCCAAAGAACCCCAGCATCGGCGGCACACCCGCAAGCGAGAACAACAACACCAGCATGGCAAGCGCCCGACCGGGACTGCGTTTGGAATACATGTTGAGCGACCGGATATCCGTGATCGGCGCACCATCTTTTTGCATCAACAGAATAAACGCGAAGGTGCCAACATTCATTGTCACATAGATCGCCATATAGACCAGCATCGCCTGCACACCCAAGACCGTACCTGCGGCCAACCCCATCAAAGCATAGCCCATATGCGCAATCGACGAGAACGCCATCAGACGCTTGATGTTGGTCTGACCGATCGCCGCAACGGCGCCCAGAAACATCGACAACACCGACAGCAGCGCAATCACCTGGCTCCAATCGCTGACCGCATTCCCGAACGCATCATGCAGAACCCGTGCAAACAGGCCCATCGCGGCGACCTTGGGGGCCGTGGCAAAAAACGCGGTAACAGGCGTGGGCGAGCCTTCATAGACGTCCGGCGTCCACATGTGGAACGGCACGGCTGATACCTTGAACGCCATCCCGGAAATCACGAACACCAAACCAAACAACAGACCGAGCGAAGTCTCGCCACCCTGCGCCGTGGTGATGATACCGCTGAACAGCGTCGTGCCCGCATAGCCATAGATCAGCGACGCACCATAAAGCAGGATGCCCGAACTCAACGCGCCCAGCACGAAATACTTCAGACCGGCCTCGGTTGATTTCACTAAATCGCGGCGCAGGGATGCAACCACATAAAGCGCCAGCGATTGCAGCTCCAACCCCATATAAAGCGCCATAAGATCGCCCGCTGACACCATCATCATCATGCCAACGACGCTGAGCGCCACCAGCATCGGATACTCAAACCGCAGCAACCCGCGTGTGCGCATATAACCTTCGGACATCACCAATACTGCGGCGGCCGACAGCAAGATCGTGATCTTGGCAAAGCGGGCAAAACCGTCCTCGATAAACATGCCGCCAAACGCAATCCGCGTCACATCGCCGGTAAATCCGATCCACGCCGCCAGCAGGACAAACACCGCTGATGTGATCCAGACCAGCATCCCGCCTGCCTTGTCCTTGGTCGTGTACACCGCGACCAAAAGGCCAATCAGCGCATAGGCTGACAGCACAATCTCGGGCAGGATGACATTCAGATCATTGGAAATCATCGTTTCGACCTTTTATTGCGACACGGCTGCGGATTGCATGGCAGAACCTGCTGCATCCAACGCGGCGTTATAGTTTTCGACCAGCGCCGCAACGGACGGCCCGATCATATCCAGCACCAGCGCCGGATAGACGCCCAACAGCAGGGTCATCACCACCAGCGGCGCAAATATCCAGCGCTCGCGCCGCGACATATCGGTGATCGACTTGAGGCTTTCCTTGATCAGATCGCCCATCACGACACGCCGGTAAAGCCAGAGCGCGTAAGCGGCAGAGAAAATCACACCCGTGGTCGCAACTGCAGCAACCCATGTATTAACCTGAAAAACCGCCATCAGCGTCAGGAATTCCCCGACAAATCCCGATGTCCCCGGCAGACCCACATTGGCCATCGTAAAGAACAGGAATATCAGCGCATAGGCTGGCATCCGGTTGACCAGCCCGCCATAGGCATCAATATCGCGGGTATGCATCCGGTCGTAAATCACGCCGACACACAGGAACAATGCGCCCGAGATAAAGCCGTGGCTGATCATCTGGAAAATCGCGCCATCAAGGCCCTGTTGGTTAAATGTAAAAATACCCATTGTCACAAAACCCATATGGGCGACGGATGAATAGGCAATCAGCTTTTTCATGTCTTCCTGCACAAGCGCCACCAGCGACGTGTACACAATCGCAATCGCCGACATCCACAACACCAGCGGTGCCATAACGTCAGACCCTACCGGGAACATCGGCAGCGAGAACCGCAAGAACCCGTAACCACCCATCTTGAGCAGGATCGCCGCCAGAACCACGGACCCTGCCGTCGGGGCCTGTACGTGCGCATCGGGCAACCACGTATGCACCGGCCACATCGGCAGTTTCACGGCAAAGCTGGCAAAGAACGCAAGGAACATAAGCGTCTGCATGCCGCCGACGATCTGGATGCCCAACAGGCTGAAGGTCTCGAACTCGAAGCTGTGGGTCAGCAGGCTGACCTCACAACCGCCAATGCAGGTGGTGCCGGCTTCAGTGAACATTGCCACCAACGCGATCAACATCAGAACCGAGCCAAGGAAGGTATAGAGGAAGAACTTGAACGATGCGTAAATCCGTTCCTTGCCACCCCAGATACCGATGATCAGGAACATCGGGATCAATCCCGCTTCAAAAAACAGATAGAACAACACAATATCAAGCGCCATGAACACACCAAGCATCAGCGTTTCAAGCAGCAAAAACGCGATCATGTATTCTTTGACGCGGCTTTCCACATTCCACGAGGCGGCAATCACCAGCGGCATCATGAAGGTGGTCAGCATCACAAACAGGATCGAAATACCATCAACTCCAAGGCGGTACTGCATCCCCAGCAGCCACTCGGCCTCGTCAACAAATTGGAAATCCGGGTTGGAGGCATCAAAATCGAACAGCACAAACAATGAGATCAGGAATGTCACCGTGGTGGTGATCATCGCCAGCCACTTGGCATTGCGACCAGCGGCTTCATCATCGCCGCGCAGGAACACAGCCAAAATCAGTGCCGCAAAGGCAGGCATGAAGGTGATAATGGAAAGCAAGTGATGGTCCATCAGTTTGCCCCCCCGCTCATCGTCATCCAAGTCACAAGGACCGCAATGCCGATCACCATCGCAAAAGCGTAGGTAAAGATATAGCCGGACTGCGCCTTACCCGCGAGGCGGGTAAAGAATGGGATGATTCCCATCGCAACGCCGTTAAGCGTGCCGTCAATCACATTGCCATCGCCGCGCTTCCACAGGAAACGACCAATGGCTTTGGCGGGCCGCACAAATACAACATCGTAAAGCTCATCAAAGTACCATTTGTTCTTGAGGAACTGATACAGCGGTTGCTGGTTCGCCGCCAAACGCGCGGGCAGCGTCGGGTTCCAGATGTAGAACCACATCGCCATCAGAAAACCACCAAGCATCGCAATGAACGGGCTGACCTTGACCCATGTTGGCGCGGCATGGGCATCATCAAGCACTGTGTTATCTGGGGCAAAATACAATGCCCCCTCACCGGGTGCACCGCCAAAGGACGCGTGGTGTTCGCCACCATCATCACCTTGTGCGGCCTCGCCATCATGGCCTTCCTCGGCTCCGTCCACATGGGTGGTGCCGTCGGCAGCCATCTCGGCAAGCGGGATGTCGTAGAATTCCGCGATATCTTCCGCAGAGCCAAAGAAACTGTTATACCAGATCATCCCCGCAAAGATCGCGCCAAGGCTCAACACCCCAAGCGGGATCAGCATTGTCATCGGAAACTCGTGCGCATGCTCGTGCGTATGCTTGTCACCGCGCGGCGTGCCGTAGAACGTGAGGAACATCAAACGCCAGCTGTAGAACGACGTCATCGCAGCAGCCACAACCAGCAGCCAGAAACCGTACATTGACCCACCGGCCCAAGCGCTCTCGATGATCGCGTCTTTCGACAGGAACCCGGCAAAACCGTAATACGTCAGCGGAATACCGACACCGGTAATGGCCAGCGTACCGATCATCATCGCGGCAAAGGTATAGGGGATTTTCTTACGCAGACCGCCGTAATTGGTCATGTCCTGCTCGTGGTGCATCGCGTGAATTACGCTGCCTGCGCCAAGGAACAACATCGCCTTGAAAAACGCATGTGTGAACAGATGGAACATCGCGGCGGAATACATGCCAACGCCAGCGGCGACGAACATATAGCCAAGCTGCGAACAGGTTGAATAGGCAATGACGCGTTTGATATCGGTCTGAACCAGACCCACTGTCGCCGCGAAAAACGCAGTGGTCGCACCGATGAATGTCACAAACATCATTGCTTCTGGCGCAAATTCCATCACAGGTGACATGCGGCAGACAAGGAAAACCCCCGCCGTTACCATCGTCGCGGCGTGGATCAGCGCGGACACGGGCGTCGGCCCTTCCATCGCGTCGGGCAACCATGTGTGCAAAAACAACTGCGCCGATTTACCCATTGCACCGACAAACAACAGGAAGGCAATCAGGTTCGCGGCGTTCCATTCGGTCCACAGGAACGACACATTCTGTTCTGCCAGATCAGGGGCAGCGGCAAAAATATCGTTCAGATTGATGCTGTCGGTCAGATAGAACAGCCCGAAAATACCCAGCGCAAAACCGAAATCGCCCACACGGTTGACCACAAACGCCTTGATCGCTGCGGCATTGGCCGATGGCTTGCGATAATAAAACCCGATCAACAGGTATGACGCGACGCCCACCCCTTCCCAGCCGACAAACATCTGCACAAGGTTATCGGAGGTCACGAGGATCAGCATCGCAAAGGTAAAAAACGAGAGATACGCAAAGAAACGCGGTTTATAGGTCTCGTCGTCTTTCCACTGCGGGTCTTTATCCATGTAGCCAAAGGAATACAGATGCACGAGGCTGGACACGGTCGTCACCACAATCAGCATGATTGCGGTTAGGCGGTCCATGCGGATGGCCCAATCTGTGGACAGCGTGCCGCTCTCGATAAAGCGCAAAATCTGGATCTGCTCGGTTGGCCCGTCAAACGTCAGGAAGACGATCCAGCTAAGAAGTGCCGCAAGGAACAACAGCCCTGTGGACACCCACAGTGCAGCAGTTTCGCCGATAAGTTTCCAGCCAAAGCCGCAGATCAATGCGCCCACCAGCGGGGCGAACAGGATTGTGGTTTCCATGCCCGTTACCCCTTCATCACGTTGACGTCTTCGACGGCAATCGTGCCGCGATTACGGAAGAAACAAACCAGAATGGCCAGACCAATCGCGGCCTCGGCAGCGGCGACGGTCAGCACGAACAAGGTAAAAACCTGCCCCACCAGATCACCAAGAAAACTTGAGAAGGCAACCAGATTGATATTCACCGCCAGCAGCATCAGTTCGATGCTCATCAGCAGGATGATCACGTTCTTGCGGTTCAGGAATAGCCCGAAGATGCCAATGACAAATAGCGTCGCCGCCACTGTCAGGTAATGTTCAAGTCCGATCATGTCGTCCCTCGGTTCTTTCCGGTTTTCCGGTTCTTTTAATCAACGCCCGTTTTCGGGCTTCTTAGTCTCGTTCCACCCCGACTTCCACCGGGATAATGGCGTCAGCCAAGAAAGCTGTAGCCGCCAAATACGATGATCAGCACAACGATCAAAACCACAATTGTATTTCTCGACATTGTTAAAGCCCCTGTCCCGGTTTCACGTCTTTCAATTCCATCGCCAGTTTCGGATCGCGCATCATCTGCGCAACCGGGTCCTGGCGTTTCACATCGATACGGTGGCGCAGCGTCAGCACAATCGCGCCGATCATCGCAACCAACAGGATCAGACCCGCCAGCTGAAAGATCAGGAAATACTGATCATAAAGCACCATGCCCAAAGCCTTGGTGTTGAACACTGTCGGGTCAATCGCATTGGTCCGCAGCCCCTCGGCCGCCGCATTGCTTTCCCACGCACCGAACGCCATCACAAATTGCATCAGGATCACCAGACCGATCAGCAAAGCCAGCGGCATATAGCGCGCCATTTCGGCCTTAAGCTCGGCAAAATCCACATCAAGCATCATCACCACGAACAAAAACAGCACCGCCACCGCACCGACATAGACAATGATCAGCAACATCGCGACAAATTCAGCGCCGAGCAGCACAAACAATCCCGCCGCAGACAGGAACGACAGGATCAACCACAGCACCGAATGCACCGGATTGCGGCTGATGACCGTGAACAAACCGCCTGCGATTACGCTGATCGCGAACAGGTAAAATGCAAAAACCGTCATGCTTCATCCTCATTGTCGTCCAACACCGACTGCGCCAGTTCCAGTGCGCGGGTCATGGCGGGGATGCCGGCGAACACCGACATCTGGCCAATTGTCTCGATTATATGCTGTTTGGTCGCCCCGGCTTCGCGCGCGTGGCGCACCGTCTGGCGCACCGCCATATCGTTCTGCGCGCCCTGCATGGTCAGCCCCGCCAACGTCAGCAACAACCGCGTGCGCGCGTCCAACCCGTCGGGGTTCAACTTGTTGCCAAAGAAGGTTTCCATCATATCTTTCGGCATGGTGCCCATCATCGCCTCAAAACCTTTGGGCGAAAACGCATCCATCGCGGGGAATGACTTTGCCATTTCCTGCGCCTGTTTCATCATCGCGTCAAAGGGGTTTGGGGTATCAGTCATCGGTACGGCGCATCCATTTCCAGGTTGCGGGCAATCTCCGATTCCCAGCGGTCGCCGTTATCAAGCAGCTTTGCCTTGTCATAGTACAACTCTTCACGCGTTTCGGTGCTGAACTCGAAATTCGGCCCCTCGACAATCGCGTCCACGGGGCAGGCTTCCTGACAGAACCCGCAATAAATGCACTTGGTCATGTCGATGTCATAGCGCGTGGTGCGGCGGCTGCCATCCTCGCGGGCTTCCGCATCAATGGTGATCGCTTGGGCCGGACATACCGCTTCGCAGAGCTTGCACGCGATGCAGCGTTCTTCGCCATTCGGATAGCGGCGCAGCGCATGTTCACCGCGGAAACGCGGGGAAAGCGGCCCTTTCTCATGCGGGTAATTCAGCGTCACCTTGGGCGCAAAGAAGTACCGCATGCCCAGCATGAAGGCCTTGGCATAGTCTGCCAGCAGAAAGTATTTCGCAGCGCGTGCATAATCGGTCTGTGCCATATCAGCCCCCTACGGTCCAACGGGCATACACACCCCAGAACCAGTCAAATTTCGCCGCGAATGCCGTGAATACAACCCAGAACAACGAGAACGGCAGGAACACTTTCCAGCCCAGACGCATCAACTGGTCATAGCGGTAGCGCGGTGTGATCGCTTTCACCATCGAGAACATAAAGAACACGCCGAGCATTTTGATGAACATCCAGAAGAAGCCATCCGGCAGGAACGGCACAGGTGACAACCAGCCGCCGAAGAACAGCAGCGATACCAACGCACACATCAGAACGACGGCGACCAGTTCACCGATCATGAACAACAAGAATGGCGTGGATGAATATTCAACCTGATAGCCGGCGACCAGTTCTGATTCCGCTTCCGGCAAATCGAACGGAGGGCGGTTGGTTTCGGCCAAGGCGCTGATAAAGAACAGGATCAGCATCGGAAAATGCGGCAGGAAATACCAGTTCAGGATGCCCCAGTCACCGCTTTGCGCGTTGACGATAGAGGTAAAGTTCATCGACCCCGTCGAAATGATCACACCGATGATGATCAGGCCAATGGACACTTCATACGAGATCATCTGCGCGGCCGACCGCAACGATCCAAGGAACGGGTATTTCGAGTTTGACGCCCAGCCGCCCATGATCACGCCGTAGACTTCAAGCGACGAAATCGCGAAGACATAGAGGATCGCGACGTTGATGTCGGCCAAGATCCAGCCTTCGTTGAACGGGATCACTGCCCAGGCGATCATCGCCATCACGAACGAAATCATCGGCGCAAGGAAAAACACCGTGCGGTCTGCACCCGCAGGTACGACCACTTCCTTGACGATATATTTCAGGAAATCCGCAAACGATTGAAGCAGCCCGAACACGCCCACCACATTCGGCCCGCGCCGCATCATCACGGCGGCCCAGATTTTGCGGTCGGCATACATCAGGAATGCCAGCGCCAGCAAAAGCGGTATCACCAACAGCAACACCTGACCAACGGTCAGCAGGCCAATGCCCAGATACGTGTTGTTAAAGAAATCAGCCATACGTCCTCACACCGCCGGAATGCCCTTTTCCGCACAGTTTTGTGCGGTCACTTCGGCATCTATTGTCTTCAAGCCCCGTGGCAGGCTTGGCGAGATGGTGTAAACAGCATCTGCCCGCCATATGCCAGCCTCTTGGGTCACATTTGTCCGCACATGACGCGCAAATCCGTATCCCCGGATCAGTGTATACTGCGCTGCGGCACATTCTGCATAGTTCGATACGTCTTTGGTCGACAGTGCCTTGGTCATCGCCACATCGAATTGCACCAGATCGCCGTCCAGCAATGTGGTCTGTACCCCTTTGTATTCAGGGATAAAATCCTCTGCCGTTGGCACTGCGGGTTCGCAAGCGGCCAACAGGACAGGGGCAAGTGCCAGCATGGCTCTCACTCCGCCGCCATTGGTTTGGCACGGCGTGCAGCAGCGCCTGACGACAGTTCCGCCATCAATTCACTGGCCCGCGCAATCGGGTTGGACAGATAGAAATCCTTGATCGCCGGCGCAAATGCCGCTTTACCCAGCTTGCCTTTGGGCAATGCCGCCCATTCGTTTTCCGGCACAACGTCGATATCACCCAAATGCGGCACGTCTTTTACCAGCGCCTTGCGCAGGGCAGCAATCGAATCGAACGGCAGTGTCGCGCCCAGATCAGCGCTCAACGCCCGCAGAATGGCCCAGTTTTCCTTGGCCTGACCGGGGGCAAAGCTGGCCCGTGCCGCCAATTGCGGACGACCTTCGGTGTTCACAAACAGCCCGGATTCTTCGGTATAGGCGGCACCCGGCAGGATGATATCGGCACGGTGCGCACCCCGGTCGCCATGCGATCCTTGGTAAATCACGAACGGCCCCGCAGGAATGTCGCCCTCATCCGCACCAAGGTTATAAATCACCTCAGCCGCGAGAACATCGGCAATACCGTTTGGCGCAACAGCGCCGACATCCATGGCACCCACGCGACCTGCGGCAGTGTGCAACACAAGTAACTTCGACTTTGTGGCTTCGGCCAACTCCATGGCCTGACCAAGGATCGCCTCGCCATCGTCGCGGGCCAGCGCGCCCTGCCCGATAATCACAAGAGACGGACCATCTTTCTCTGGATCGAATCCACTGTCTTTCAGGCTATTCAAATCTTCGGGGCCTGTGCCGACGTGATTATATTCATAGGTTAGATCAACCGCAGGGCCGACCACGCCCACATTCGCACCACGCGTCCAAGCCTTGCGGATACGTGCGTTCAGAACAGGTGCCTCAATAACCGGATTGGTGCCGATCAGCAGGATTGCCTGCGCCGTATCAATATCCTCGATCGTCGCTGTCCCAACATACCCCGAACGGTTCCCCGCAGGTAATTTGGCCCCATCGGTACGACATTCGACAACGCCGCCCTGTCCCTGGATCAATGTCTTGAGCGCATAAGCCGCCTCAACCGACACCAGATCACCGACCAGACCCGCGACCTTTTTATCCTTCATAGCCGCCGCCGCAGCCGCCAATGCCTCGGGCCACTCCGCCGGGCGCAACTTGCCATTCTCGCGAATATACGGCGTGTCCAATCGCTGTCGGCGCAACCCGTCCCAGACAAAGCGTGTCTTGTCGGAAATCCATTCCTCATTCACGCCATCATGGTTGCGTGGCAAAAACCGCATGACTTCGCGGCCTTTGGTATCGACGCGGATGTTCGACCCAAGCGCGTCCATCACATCAATCAACTCAGTCTTGCTTAATTCCCAAGGCCGCGCAGTGAACGCATAGGGCTTGGACACCAGCGCGCCCACGGGGCACAGATCAATGATGTTGCCGGACAGATTGCTGTCAATCACGGCACCCAGATAGGTGGTGATCTCGGCATCTTCACCACGCCCGGTCTGACCCATGACATGCTGACCCGCAACTTCGGTGGTAAAGCGGACGCAGCGGGTGCAGGAAATGCAGCGTGTCATGTGGGTCTCGATCAACGGACCAATGTCCAGATCGGTGCTGGCCCGCTTGGGTTCGCGGAAACGGCTGAAATCGACGCCATAGGCCATCGCCTGATCCTGCAAATCGCATTCGCCCCCCTGATCGCAGATCGGGCAATCCAGCGGGTGGTTGATCAGCAGAAATTCCATCACACCCTCGCGGGCCTTTTTGACCATCGGCGAATTGGTTTTGACCACCGGCGGCTGACCCTCGGGACCGGGGCGCAAATCCTTGACCTGCATCGCACAAGACGCGGCGGGCTTGGGCGGGCCGCCGACAACCTCGACCAGACACATCCGGCAATTACCCGCAATCGTCAGACGCTCGTGATAACAAAAGCGCGGAATTTCCACGCCGGCCAATTCACACGCCTGAATGAGGGTCAACGCACCCTCGGCTTCGATTTCCTTGCCGTCGATGATGATCTTGCGGATATCGCTCATATGCTCATTTCGCTCTTAGTAACGAACCTATGCGGCTCGATTTTTGAATCTCTGCTCGTCCAAACGCACAATAGCTTTGTGGGTCAGAAGTATCGACCCCCTTTGCCTTGAAAAATTTTGCGGCTTTGGCCCGCAAACGCGCTTTGTCGGCGTCGCTGTCGGTATAGGCCTCGATTTCAGCCGCGCTATAGCCCATGGCCTTGGCATCCGATTCGACTTTGCGGACGTAAGATATCGCCTTGAGCATCCGTGCGCTGATCGTCGGACAATTTTTGCGGATCTGGTCGGCAAGGCCGAGATCAAACAGCGCATCATCAATCGCCGCAACCTGGTTCAGCGGCTGTTTCGCCATCGCTGGTGTCGCAAGCATCGCCACGCTTGTCAGTGCAATCAGTACCTTACGCATCTCTACTCTCCTTATCTGTGCAGGGCACGTTGGCCCGTCCTGCACATGGGGATTTGATGCTGTGATATGCAATATCAACCAGGATATAAGCCTGGTTTACGCGATATGCCGCGCAATCCGTCACTGGGGACATTTGCCCTGAAAGACCAGTTTGTTGTCCGCGATCCGCAATTGTTCGCTGTCTGGCCCGATGGCCCAGGTGATGTCAGAGCTGCCAAAGGTTTTCACACAATATGCGTTACCAGCATGCCGCCCCGCTTCGCGGGCACCCTCGATGGATTTTTGCGGATCATTCACCGTGACCTGAAACACATCGCGCTGTTTGTCGACCTTGCTGACTTTGGTGCGGAAATATTTGCCATCAAACAGAATACGGTCTTCTTGCTTGGTACAGCCAGCGACCAGCGCTCCTGCGACCAGAGCCAGTATTGCCAGAGTTGAAGTCTTCATTTTTGCACCCTCGAATGTGTCGGCCGCAACGCTTCGGCCTTGTCGATCACCACTATGGAATCGTGCACATGAACGCCGCTGAATTCGCGTGCCATTTCGGGCAGCTTGGGCGTGCCCTTGTTGTGATACCACATGTGCATGTCATCAATCATCTTGCGGACCGTATTAAAGAAGTTTGCAGGCTCTTGAAAGCCACCTCCGAAACGCGGGTAATAAGCGGTGTGCAGATCCTCTATCATATAGGTGCCGCCCATGGTCAAAAGCGGGAACAGCGCCTTGAGCGAGGCATCAATATGCGGCATCCGGTGGCTGCCATCATCCAGAACCACATCGACACCGCCCATTTCGCGAACCACCTCGGCCAGAAATTTGGGATCATCCTGCGAGCCGATACGCACCATACCCGATTGCCCGTCGTATTGCGCACAATCGGGGTTGATATCAATCCCACACAGCACCGCGTCCGGCCCCAGATAGCGCCGCCACATCTGCAAACTGCCGCCGTTGTTCACACCGATCTCAAGGAACTTGACCGGCGTGCCGCGATACCGGCTGAAATAACGGTCATAAAGCGGCAGGTAATGGTGCCACTTGTGCACCTTGACCCCCTCGTTGCCCGCGTAAATATCCAGCAGATCACCCTCAAAGCCATAGCGTTCGCGAATATCTGCGGCGACATCACCGTCTTCGGGAAACCTGAACTTTTTCATCTCGACCTGTCCTGCTTTGTCTCGGGGGCGTTTGGTGGCCCCGCATTATATCTGTCACATCTGTTATTTGGCAAAACGCGGTTTCAGGCAACCTTTGCCTGCGCGCACCCATGGCTTTGCCACATCTTGGCTTGCCTGAGGTATTTCCAGCCGAACGCATGATCGCTGTCACCGTTGCCGCGCAGATGATCCAGCCGGGCCAAGGCCTCCTCAAGTGTCGGCTGATGCCCCTTTGGCACCCACCACATCACGAAGTGCATCTTGCCCAGTACCTCGAACCACTGTTCGCGCTTTTCATAAAACTGCTTGTGGATGGTGCCCCAGACGAACTTCTCTAGCGTCTCGACGCTTTCCCAGATCGTCAGGTTCGACACATATTGCTGATCACCGCCAATCGCGGCTTGCGTGTTCCCGGTCCCCGGCTCGCCTGAGCCTTCCATCATCCACACAAAACCCGGCATGCGTTTACCAAGCCCGTTGATCCGGTCAAGGTTGTCCATGAATTCTGCGACGCGCGGATCATCTGTAGCGGTCAGTAAACGCCCCACATTCAGCTCTGCCAGATGCATATCTTTCATCGGCTTTTCCCATCATTCAAAGCTAGAACGCCGCAACCACAGCCATCACCGCCAGCGCGATCATGCAGAGCCAGCCGATCACAAACATTGCGGACCGTGCGGGTTGGTTCTCTGACCGGATATGCACAATGGCCATCGCGATGCGTGACACCAGAAATACGGAGGCAAAAATGTTCACCCATAACGGTGATGCGCCGATCAATATCGCCGCGACCGTAGCCGCGATAAACGGGCCGGAGTTTTCAACAGCGTTCATATGCGCGCGGTCGGTGCGGTACACTGGGTTTGAATAATCGCGCTTTGGCTTACCACAGTCACATCGGTTCTCAGCCGTGCGGCCCCGCGTCGTGAGCATTGCCAGCACGATGTTGAGCAATGCCCAAAGGCCAAGCGATGCGATGGCGTGGGAATAGGGTTGGAGGTCTAGCAATTCAGGCACCTATGAAATGAAATTATTGAGACAAAGATAACTACAGCCAGATGACCATCATCGGTTCTTATCAACAGCAGGCCACTGTTTGAAGGCAATGACATAAAGCATGATCAAATTCACGATTGGCAACAGCATGAGCAAGGATAACCAACCATTGTGCCCAGTTCTCTTCCAAATTTTAAAAAAGGGTACTACGATCAGCGCGCCCCAAACGACGAGCATGAGCAACCCAGGCAGTCCAATATTATTCATCATTATTCAATCCTTCATTCCGCCGCCACCGCAGACACACGCCCCGTCCGTTTATGCTTGATCCTATCCTCGATCTCGCTGCGGAAATGCCGGATCAACCCTTGGATCGGCCATGCCGCCGCATCGCCAAGCGCGCAGATTGTATGCCCCTCAACCTGTTTGGTCACGTCCAGCAGCATGTCGATTTCTTCAGGCTCTGCATCGCCTGTCACCAGACGGTCCATCACCCGCATCATCCATCCCGTACCCTCACGACACGGCGTGCATTGGCCACAGCTTTCGTGCTTGTAGAACTTTGCCAACCGCCAGATCGCTTTGATCACGTCGGTGTTGTTGTCCATCACGATCACCGCCGCCGTGCCCAAACCCGACCGCTGTTCACGCAGGTAATCAAAATCCATGATCGCACCCCGCATCTGCGCACCGGGGATCATCGGCACCGACGACCCGCCGGGGATCACGGCCTTGAGGTTGTCCCACCCGCCGCGAATACCGCCGCAATGTTTTTCGATCAACTCTTCAAAGCCGATGCTCATCGCTTCCTCAACCACACAGGGGTTATTCACATGGCCAGAGATCGCAAACAGCTTGGTGCCGGCATTGTTCGGGCGGCCAAAGCCTGCAAACCACTCCGGCCCGCGCCGCAAGATCGTTGGCACCACGGCAATAGATTCGACGTTGTTCACGGTTGTCGGGCAGCCATACAAACCAGCGCCAGCCGGAAACGGCGGCTTCATCCGCGGCATGCCCTTTTTACCTTCAAGGCTTTCGAGCAATGCGGTTTCTTCACCGCAGATATAAGCACCTGCCCCATGGGTCAGGTAAATGTCGAAATCCCAACCGGATTTACAGGCGTTCTTGCCGACCAAACCTGCATCATAGGCCTCATCAATAGCGGCCTGAAGCGCCTCTTTTTCGCGGATATATTCACCGCGAATATAAATATAGCAGGCGTGTGCGTTCATGGCGTATGACGCGATCAGACAGCCTTCGATCAAGGTATGCGGATCGTGGCGCATGATCTCGCGGTCTTTGCACGTACCCGGCTCGGATTCGTCGGCATTCACCACCAGATAGGACGGGCGCCCGTCGCTTTCCTTGGGCATGAATGACCATTTCAATCCGGTGGGAAAACCCGCACCACCGCGCCCACGCAGCCCAGATGCCTTCATCTGATCCACAATCCAATCGCGGCCTTTTTTGATAATGCCCGCCGTGCCATCCCAATGGCCACGCCCCTGCGCGCCTTTCAGCGTGCGGTCGTGCATTCCATAGATATTGGTAAAAATGCGGTCTTTATCTTCTAGCATGACGCCTGCCCTACCTTTGGTTTTCGTGTGAGGCCCGGCGGGCCTGCCACATCTGATATATCACGACCATTGCCCAAACGAGCGCTGCCAATGCTGCAAAATCAACCAGCAGCGCATATCGTCCGGGCAGCCCCAGCGCGGGGCCGGCCCATTGTGCAGCCAGCCACAACACCATCGTCACGGCAATGACCAGACCGACGGTCTGGCCTTTGCGTGCTAATGCTCTGTCGCTGTCGTCACTCATGCTTTGCCTACCTCAGCTCAGGTCTTGGTCTTGCGCTTCGAGAACTCGGTCTCGCCGCCTTTGGCCAGTATCTTGGCTTGGGCGATCCAGCCGTCCCGCTCGATCCGGCCTTTGAAACGCAACCGTTCATCGACCCATTCGATTTCCTTTTTGCGCCAGCTTGCGACCTGATCGAAATGGTACACACCCAACTCGTTCAACGTGCCTTCCAACTTGGGGCCCACGCCGCTGATCAGTTTCAGATCATCCGCACCGCCGGCACGGGCTTTGGTCAGCATTTCGGGCTTGCCATCGGGTGCAACAGCAGCACGCGCAGGCTTGGCCGCTGCTTTCGGCTTGGCTGGTGCTTTTGCAGGGGCAGCAGCCGTTTTGGCCACTGGTGCCTTGGCCGCTGGTGCCTTGGCGGATGCGGCCTTGGGTGCCGCCGCTTTTTTGGCGGCCGGTTTCTTGGGTTCGGGTTCGACAACAGGCTCGGAACTGGTGGTTGCTGCCCCTGATGATTTCGCAGCGGTCTTTTTGGCCGGAGCTTTCTTCGCCGCTGGTTTCTTGGCAGGTGCTTTTTTGGAGGCCGCTTTTTGAGCAGGTGCATCCGCTGCACCCGGATCATTCTTCAACCCGGACGCGGTGCTGCCGGTTGCCGCAATCTCAAGTGCTGCACTGGTAGGCTCGACGGGTGGCACGGCAACGGCACCCATGCCAGCCGCAGCAGCAGTATTCGCAGTCGTCGCCGACGCGGGTTTAGCAGGCGTCGTTGTCAACGGCGCGGCTTTGATATTTGCACATAAAAACTGCTGCAACAGCCAACCGGCGATCACCGCAACAACTATACCGGTAAAAACGGAGGCGATAAATCCCCAGCCGCTGAAGGCCAACAGGATAAAGGCAAGCAGCAACCCGATCGCGCCACCGATATACCAGCACCGTTTTTGGCAGGCCTCTTTTTCAGATGTGTTACTCATGGTCGTCCCTCTCCCCGCTCAGGCGGAAAATTGCGGCTATTTAAGAATGCCGTCTTTCTTTGCACGTTTGGAAAATTCGGTTTCTTCACCATCGGCCAGACTGCGTGCCTGATCAACCCAGCCATCGCGCGATACCCGGCCATTGAAGCCTTCGAGGTTCTGGTCCACCCACGACACTTCATCATCGCCCCATTTGGCGATCTGGTCATAGTGGTAAAACCCCATGCTGTTAACCAGCGCTTCCAGCTTTGGACCAATGCCCTTGATCAGTTTCAGATCATCAGCACCGGATTTGCGAGGTGCTTTCATGCTGCGTGGCTTTTTACCGGGGGTGTCTTGCGGCACTGCGGTGCCGGATTCCGCCTTGACCTCCGTCTTTGGCGCGGGTGCCACCGCTTCCTTTTTCGGCTTTCCCTTGGCTTTGACATCCGGCGCTTCGCCCGGCGCTTCGGAGTGTTTGTCCGAACTATCGCCAATGTTCCGGGGGGCTGGTTTTTCTGTTTTGGTACGTCCACCCTGCGAGCCGTCAGGCCCACTTGGTGGCATCATCTCGTCACGCTTGCCCTTGGCGGGTTTCTTGCCGGAATTTGCAGGTTTACCCTGCCACGGTGCCAGCAAAGGCACCTCGGTGCCGTCAATCCGCTTGACCGTATCGCCAATATCAACCGCCAATTGCACACTGGCGTTGTACTGTGTCTTGCCACTGTCGTGGTCCTTGAGGCTGGTCAAACCGCTCAAGGGTTCCGCCGCATAGCGCCCGTTCTGTGGCCCCGGCGTCGGCACCTTGCCCGCCGCCAGCTCGTCCAGAATCTCGTTCAGACGTGCGGTGGTCAGGTCTTCGTAATAATCCTTGCCGATCTGGGCCATCGGCGCGTTGGAACAGGCACCGAGGCATTCGACCTCTTCCCAGCTGAACTTGCCATCCGCAGACAGATCATGGGCGTGTTGCGCAATGCGTTCCTTGCACACAGCCACCAAATCCTCGGCACCGCAGATCATGCAGGACGTGGTGCCGCAAACCTGAATATGTGCCACAGAACCAACAGGTTGCAGCTGGAACATAAAGTAAAATGTCGCGACCTCTAGGCCCCGGATATAGGCAAGCCCCAGCTTTTCGCTGACATGTTCAATCGCCGGGCGGGTCAACCAGCCTTCTTGCTCTTGCGCGCGCCACAAAAGCGGAATGATCGCCGATGCCTGACGGCCCTCGGGGTACTTGGTGATCTGCGCTTCGGCCCATGCCTGATTGGCTGGGGTGAAGGCGAATGAGGCGGGTTGGTCGGGGTGTAGGCGGCGGAGCATTTAGATACCGATCAGCTATTAATGTGGTGTCGCTAAAAGCGACATTGAGGTCGTGAGGGTTATTAATACAAACCCAAGAATAACGATGGCAATGCCTATGAGATTACCGAACAATAGCGAAGGACCTGGATTCTGAAACCTGCGGGCAACAGATATCGACGTGCTGAAAGCACAGACCAGCACAAGCAGAGCGATCAAAATACCCATCGGCAGACCCATTCGTTGTAAATCAGAGCCAAATCTAGAACCGTCACCGATCAATCTCCCCGAACACCACGTCCAGTGTGCCAATGATCGCCGAACAATCGGCCAACTGGTGCCCCTTGGCGATATAATCCATCGCCTGAAGATGCAGGAAACCGGGCCCGCGGATCTTGCAGCGGTAGGGTTTGTTGGAGCCATCGGCAACCAGATACACACCAAACTCGCCCTTGGGGGCCTCAACAGCGCAATAGACCTCGCCCGCAGGCACGTGGAACCCTTCGGTATAAAGTTTGAAATGGTGGATCAGGCTTTCCATATCGGTCTTCATCGCGGTGCGGCTCGGTGGGGTGATCTTGCCACGGGCGAGGATATCACCCTGCCCCTCGGGCGCGCGCAATTTCTCAATCGCTTGCTGGATGATATAGGTCGACTGGCGCATTTCTTCCATACGGCAGAGATAGCGATCATAGCAATCGCCGTTCTTGCCAACCGGAATCTGAAACTCAAATTCGTCATAACATTCATAGGGCTGTGAACGTCGCAAATCCCACGCGAGGCCAGAGCCGCGCACCATCACGCCGGAAAAACCCCAATCGAGGATGTCCTGTTCGGTCACAACGCCAATGTCCGCATTGCGCTGTTTGAAAATCCGGTTTTCGGTCAACAGGGCGTCGATATCGACCATGAATCCGGTCAGAAACTTTGCCGCCCAAGCCTCGATATCATCAAGCAATTCTGGCGTCAGATCCTGATGCACGCCACCCGGACGGAAATACGCCGCGTGCAGACGCGCGCCGCAAGCCCGTTCGTAGAAAATCATCAGGCTTTCGCGTTCTTCAAACCCCCACAGCGGCGGGGTCAAAGCGCCCACATCAAGCGCTTGCGTCGTGACGTTCAGCAGATGCGACAGGATACGCCCGATCTCGCAATACAGCACTCGGATCAGGCTGGCGCGGCGCGGCACAGGCGTGTTGGTCAGCTTTTCAATCGCCAGACACCACGCATGTTCCTGATTCATCGGGGCGACATAATCGAGGCGGTCGAAATACGGCAGGTTTTGCAGATAGGTACGCGATTCCATCAGCTTTTCGGTGCCACGGTGCAGCAGACCGATGTGCGGGTCGCAGCGTTCCACGACTTCGCCGTCCAGTTCCAGCACCAACCGCAAAACGCCATGCGCCGCAGGATGCTGCGGGCCGAAGTTGATGTTGAAGTTACGGATTTTCTGTTCGCCGGTCTGGAAGTCGGTCGATCCGTCATCATAGGTGTTTGTGCGAATGTCGCCGTCCATCATGTACGTCCCTTGAATGGGTTCTGCTTGTCGTTTTCATCGACCCGCACGCGGATCGGCAATTCCTGCGGTTTGCCGAACAGGCGCGCCAATATGTCTTCGATCAAAGCAATCATCACAGCTTCTCCAACTCATTCAGCTTCATGCCCATCCACCACAGCAAGGCAATCGTGCCAAACGGGATCAGACAGGCCACAGCCCAGTATTTATTGATGCCAAAGAACGGCAGCAGTTTCAGCATTGGAATGGCTGTCAATGCCGACAACACAAGCCACCAAAACCCGCCCATTATTTCGCATCCACTTTTTTCTCGGCCTTGTCATCACCCGGCAGAATGTATTCCGCACCCTCCCACGGCGACATGAAATCAAACTGGCGGTATTCCTGGACCAAGGACACAGGTTCATAGACAACCCGCTTTTCAACCTCGTCGTACCGCACTTCGGTATAGCCCGTGGTCGGGAAATCCTTGCGCAGTGGATGACCACGAAAGCCGTAATCGGTCAGGATGCGGCGCAAATCTGGATGGCCGGAAAACAGGATGCCGAACATGTCGAACACTTCACGCTCGAACCAGTTGGCGCTGGGGTGTACGTCGACCAGCGACGGCACCATGTCCTTTTCCCGCACCGCAACACGCAGGCGGATACGGTGGTTCTGGTACATCGACAGGAAGTGATAGACGACATCAAACCGCTTGGCGCGGCCTGTGTAATCCACCGCCGTGATGTCCACGAGGGTCGAAAAACGACAGGTCGCGTCACCCTTGAGGAAATCCACCAGACCCGCGATATTGGCCAGCGTCACATCCATGTTCAGCTCGCCTTGGGCAATTTCCCATGAAAGCACGCAATCGGGGCGTTTGGCCTCGATATAAGCGCCGAGTTCCTGGAGCTGTTCACTCATCGTACAATCGTCCCCGTCCGGCGCATTTTGCGTTGCAACTGGAGGATGCCATAGAGCAACGCTTCGGCAGTCGGCGGGCAACCCGGCACGTAGATATCGACGGGCACAATCCGGTCACAGCCGCGCACCACGGAATAGCTGTAGTGGTAATAGCCGCCGCCGTTGGCACAGGAGCCCATCGAGATCACATAGCGCGGTTCCGGCATCTGGTCATACACCTTGCGCAGCGCGGGGGCCATTTTATTGGTCAGCGTTCCGGCCACAATCATCAGATCGGACTGGCGCGGGGATGCGCGCGGTGCGGTGCCGAACCGTTCCAGATCATAGCGCGGCATAGAAGTATGCATCATCTCGACAGCACAGCACGCCAGACCGAAAGTCATCCAGTGCAATGATCCGGTGCGCGCCCAATTGATGATATCAGCGGTCGAGGTGACAAGGAAACCCTTGTCCTGCAATTCGGCGTTCAGCGATTGCGTACCAAACTCGCGGTCTGCAGCCGCCGATGTGGCGGACGACACCGCAGGTGCGTTTGTTGATGTTACTGCCATTCCAGCGCCCCCTTCTTCCATTCATATGCAAAGCCTGCGGTCAGCACGGTGAGGAACACCATCATCGACCAGAAACCAACCATACTGATGTCCTGAAATGCCACGGCCCAGGGAAACAGGAACGCAATTTCCAGATCGAAAATGATGAACAAAATCGACACCAGATAGAACCGCACATCAAATTTCATCCGCGCATCGTCGAACGCATTGAACCCGCATTCATAGGCCGACACCTTTTCAGGGTCGGGATTGCGCACAGCCAGCACAACAGCGGCAAGGATCAAAACAAGACCCAGACCGATGGCAACGGCCAGAAAAACAAGGATTGGCAGGTATTCCCGCAGCATGTCGTCCAAGGGGTGGCTCCTTTAGCGGTGCGTGATCTTCGATATAGCGCAAAGACCGGGGCAAAACAGACTTGGAACGGGTTTAACTGTGCTGGGTGATGGGGTCAACGGGCGCAGATGGGTAAAGGTGTCGCGTCGGGGCGGGTTTTTGGATGTTCTACGCCTGTTTCCCTTGGGGGTTTGGTTCTTTGGTGACCTTATTCATCCATTTCGCAATCATCTGGTGCTGTACATTGGCCTGTGCATAGACGCGGTAAAACCCGACCAGCTCGCGCACCGGGCTCGATATCCTGTCAAAGCCCGAGATGAAGGCCACGATCACGCCCACCTGGGTTTCGCCCTGCATCACCAGATAGCCGCCATAGATCAACACCGCCAATGGCCCGAAAGAGTTGAGCAGGTTGAGCACCGCCTTGAGCACGAATTTCAGGATATTGAACCGCAGTCGATTGGAGAAAATCTTTTTCAATATCCGCATGTCGCCCGGCTCATGGGTCTCGTCCAATTCCGATACATCGTCGCCAAGGGTGCGCATATAGCCGACATGCCGCTCTACCAGTTTGTTCAGATAGCGTTGCATCAACGGCGTCACGATGATCTGCGGGATCATGAAGGCGATCGCGAACAGGGCGATGGCGGGCTCGACCACGACCATATACGTCAGAACGCCCAACAGCAGTGCAAGGTTCGCGCAGGATTGCGATATCCCCTCGCCCACAAAGCCACCAAGCTTGTCGACTTCGGCATTCACAATCGACACCACCCGACCACTGCTGTCGTCACCCTTTTCATTCAAAGAGCTGCCGTAAAGCCCCAGCAAATGCCGCCGCGTGTATAAAATGGTGCTTTCCGACATCCAGACCTGATAGCTATTCAGCCCCAGCTTGACCGCCTGATGCAGAATAATGATCGCGAAATAAAACATCCCCATGCGCAGCAAGAGCGGCACATCCTGGGTCTCGACCACCTCGTTGACAATACGGCGTTGCAATTCAATCGGGGCAAGGTTCAAAAGCGCAACGACCACGGCTAGCAAACAGGCCCAGAGCTGATGCCAGCGGGTCATCCGCCAGACAAACGCCAACAGCGATGACACTGCACTGTCATCGCCGGTCTTCTCGACTTTAAGGGCCTTCAAAAATCGAATGAGCCGCATGTTTTATCGTTCAATCCATATCAGAGGCAGAAATTTGACCTGAATGGTTGAAACCTCAAACGGCCAGCCGACGCGCGGCAGAGAATGAAACCAACCGCCGGGTCTTTTCATCCCACAGATCAAGGCTGGCGCATTTCAGGCTTTGCAAAAATGTCATGCGGCTGCATTCGACCAACTCGCCATGGTCTTTCAGCACCTCGGTCAAGCGGTAAAACGGGATGCGGCTGTAGAGGTGATGCACATGGTGGATGCCGATATTGGCCGTGAACCAGCGCAGGATCGGTGGCAAATCATAATGCGACGAGCCATGCAGGGCTGCCTCGTGCAACTGCCATTCCTCGTGGTGTTCCCAATGGGTCGTCTCGAACTGGTGCTGGACGTAAAACAGCCAGACACCAACAGAGGCCGCAATGATCGTGGTCGGCAGGAACACCAGCACCAGCGCCTGCCAGCCGCCGAAATACACAATCACCGCCAGCGCAATCGCGATTGCCGCATTGGTGGCCATCGCCGAAAACCAGTAGCGGCCCTGGTTCATCAGACCCAAGGGCAAACGGTATTCCAGCATGAACAGATACGCAGGCCCGATCCCGAACAGCACAATCGGATGGCGGTACGCGCGGTACAGGAACCTGCCGAACGCGGTGCGCTGGTGATATTCTTCAACCGTCAGGGTCATCACATCGCCAATGCCGCGCTGGTCCAGGTCGCCCGCATGGCTGTGATGAATGGAATGGGTGCGGCGCCACACATCATAAGGGGTCAACGTAATCACGCCCAGTGCACGGCCAACCCAATCGCTGACATTGCGGTTGTTGAAAAACGAGCCATGCCCGCAGTCATGCTGGATACAGAAAAGACGCAGCAAGAACCCGCCGTTGATCGCGGAAATCGCAAACGCGCCAAGATAGCTGTATTGTGCAACCCAGCATGCCAGCACCCAAAGCGCGACAAAAGGCACCAGACTGACGGCCAGCTCAAAGCTGGAGCGCATGCTGCTTGGCTCACGGTAGCTTGCCAAAATCTTGACCCAGTCGCGGGCTGCTTGCGGAGCGGGGGGGATATGCGATGTATCTGCCATGACCTGCTTTTGATTTTTATTTTGATCTCTCGGATAAAGTAATGCGGGTACTAAGCAAGCGTTAAAGCTTGATTGACCCAAATGACGTCAGTTTGCCGCAGTAAATATAGTATTTCGTTAACGTAAAAACGGGTCACGTCACCCATGCGGGTTTGCGCTTGTCAAAGAATGCACCGATGCCCTCGGCGGCTTCTTCGGTTTCCCAGCGTGCGGCCAGCGCTGCGATGGTATGGGCGACAACCGCTTCATCAATACGCGGCCCCAGATCACGCGCCAGTTTCTTGGCCGCGGCAACAGCGCCGGGCGCACACAACAAATACGGTGCAACCTCTGCCTCAATGGCACTGTCCAGCTCCGACATGGGCACTGCGCGCGCCAGCAATCCCAGATCCACTGCCTCGCTTGCCCCGAACAATCGCGCCGACATAAACACACGTCGCGCCCGCCCCTCGCCCATACGCGCCAGCACATAAGGCCCGATGGTGGCCGGAATGATCCCCAGCCGCGTTTCGGTGAACCCCATTTTCAATGTATCAACGCCAATCGCCACATCACAGACCGCCGCCATGCCGACGCCGCCGCCAAAGGCATTGCCCTGCACCCGCCCGATCAATGGCTTGGGCAGCGAATTGAATGCACCGAGCATGGCGGCCAGTTTCCCCGCCTCGACCGACCGCGTTGCCGCGTCCATATCCGCCTGATCGCGCATCCAACCCAGATCACCACCTGCACAAAACGACGCGCCCGCACCTGTCAGCACCACTACGCGCACGGCGTCATCCGCGCCCAAGCGCGCCGCAGCTTGGCTCAGCTCTGCCAACATCTGCGCCGACATCGCGTTATGTTTTTCGGGCCGGTCCAACGTCAGGGTCGCAACCCCGCGCGCGTCCGTTTCAACCCTGATGGTCTGATACATACCTCAGCCCCGCATCGCCTGTGCCATGGCGGCCGCTTCATTCAACAACGCCTGATCCAGACCGGTCTTATAGCCCAGCGCGGTTAAATGCTTGTTGACCGCTTCGGTCGCCACATTCCCCGCCGCGCCGGGCGCAAACGGACATCCGCCAAGCCCGCCGACAGCCGCGTCAAACACCCGAACCCCCATGGATAAAGACGCATCAATATTGGCCATCGCACGGCCCTTGGTGTCATGGTAATGCCCCGCCAACCGGCCCACCGGCACCACATTGCGCACCGCAAGCAACATCCGCGCAATGCTGTCAGGTGTGCCTGCGCCAATCGTGTCGCCGAGGGAAATCTCGTAACACCCCATAGAGAACAACTTGTCCGCCACGACCGCCACCTGCGCCGGGGCGACAGGACCGTCATAGGGGCAGGCAATCACACACGACACATAGCCGCGCACAGGAATATCCACGTGCCGCGCCTCTTCGAGGATCGGCACGAACCGCTCGATTGACTCTGCAATACTGGCGTTGATGTTCTTCTGGCTGAAGCCTTCGGAGGCAGAAGCGAACACCGCAATCTCGTCCGCCCCCGCCGCCAGCGCATCCTCATAGCCGCGCATGTTGGGGGTCAGTGCGGCATAGCGCACCCCGTCAGCACGTTTGATTCTGGCCAGAACCTGCGCCGATCCCGCCATCTGCGGCACCCATTTGGGGCTGACAAAGCTGGCGCATTCAATCCGCGAAAAGCCCGCCTTTGACAAAAGATCAACCAGCGCCACCTTCTCCGCCACCGGAATATCGCGCGCCTCGTTTTGCAAGCCGTCCCGTGGGCCGACCTCGAAAATCTCGCATGGTCCCAAACTCATCGCATATCCCCCGTTTCTTTTCGCCAAAAATACTCAACCCGACCCTAGCCTCATTCGACAGACCATGGGGGATAAAAATCGCGCTCGTAAAGCCCACCATTTTCCGGCAGTGATTTGATAAACGCCGGTCGCTCGGTGATCCGCTCATACCACTCCGCCACTGCCGGATGCTGATCAAGCGTCGCAAAATGGCGCGCCATATAAACCGCCTGGCCCACCGAAATATCAGCTGCCGAAAATCCGCTGGTCAGCATGTAATCGCGGTTTTCGATCGGCGTGCTCAACCTTGCCTCAAGCGCGTCATAACATTTGGCCAACCGCGCGGCTTCCAGCTTCATCACCACGGGGCTGCGCATATGGTCCTCGCGCAACACGATATGCTGCTGGGTCAGTGCCGCCGCATGCTGGCTGATGGTCTCGGCAAAATGCACCCACACGAGCCATGCCATCCGGTTAGGCGTGCCGGGCATCCGGCCAAGACGCTCGGGGCTGTAACGCTCGCACAGATATTCGGTAATCGCCCCCGTCTCGAACATCCGCTCACCGTCGATTTCCAGCGCGGGCACACGGCCCGCTGGCGACAGGGTCAGATATTCGGCGTCTCTCAAGGATTTATCAAAGGCGTGCAGCTTGACGTGAAAGTCGATGTCCAGCTCATGCAGCAGCCAAAGCGTGCGCATCGAGCGGGTCTGTGGGCAGTGGTGAAGGGTGATCATGCCGCCACCTCAACTTCCGCTTCCAACCGCACAAGCGCCGCCCCCGCCTCAACCTGATCGCCTGCAATGGCCAGCACCTCGGCCACCACACCGTCGCGCGCTGCAAGCAGGCTATGTTCCATCTTCATCGCCTCCAATACGGCCAACCGATCACCTTTAGTCACGGTTTGCCCGACCTTGGCATCAATGCTGCGCACCAGACCGGGCATCGGCGCTTCAATCAGATTACCATCGCCATGGGCCCCTGCCGCGCGCGCCAGCGGATCGATTACCTTGAACACCATGCCGTAATTCTCAAACACCGTGACAGTATCACCTGCGACCGTGACCTTAGGTGCCGGATGCCCATCAATCTGCCATCTGCCGCCAACACGCCGGGCTTTCACATCTACGTCGCCCACGCCCCAAATCTGCGCATCGGATGACAGAACCTGCACCTTGAGCAAATGTTCCACATCACCCCACGCAAGCATGACCTGCCGCAACAAAGGTTGCCATAACGTGAACCCCGTCTCGGCCCCACCATCCAACAAACCAAGTGCTGCCATGCCCGCGAGCGCCACATGACGCGGCTCTATCACTGGTTCAGCCGTCAGCGCCTCAATGTCCCGCGCAATCAGCCCGGTGTCGACGTCCCCCGCGCCAAACCCCTTGTGCACGGCAAGCGCCCCGAGAAATGCCAGATTGGTCACTGTACCACCTACCTGACACCCCGCCAAAGCGGCGCGCAACCGCGACAACGCAATACCCCGGTTTGGGCCATGCACGACGACCTTGGCAATCATCGGATCATAGAACGGGCTGATCGTATCGCCCGCCCGCACGCCAGAATCCGCGCGCGTCCCGGCGGCAAATTTCAAATGCGTGAGCGTCCCTGTCGCAGGCAAGAACCCCTTTGGCACGTCCTCGGCATAAAGCCGCGCCTCAAACGCATGGCCATTGATGGCCAACTCATCTTGCTGTTTCGGCAAAGCCTCGCCCGCAGCCACCCGCAACTGCCATTCGACCAGATCAACACCGGTGATCATCTCTGTCACCGGATGTTCAACCTGCAACCGGGTGTTCATTTCCATAAAGAAAAACCCATCCGCGCTCAGGCCCCCGGACCCGTCGACAATAAACTCAACCGTCCCCGCGCCCGCATACCCAATCGCCTCGGCTGCCTTGACCGCCGCCTGCCCCATCGCATCGCGCATTTCCACGGTCATTCCCGGTGCGGGTGCCTCTTCGATCACCTTCTGATGGCGGCGCTGCAACGAACAATCGCGCTCGAACAAATGTACCGCCGTTTTGCCGTCGCCAAACACCTGCACCTCAATATGGCGCGGCTTGGTCACAAATTTCTCAACCAACACGTCCGCATTGCCAAACGCCGATCTGGCCTCGGACCGTGCAGACGCCAGCCCGGCCTGAAACCCCGATGCCGCCTCGACCAGCCGCATACCCTTGCCGCCACCGCCCGCGACGGCCTTGATCAACACCGGATAGCCGATCTTGCCCGCCTCGGCCTCAAGCAAATTATCATCCTGATCCGCCCCGTGATATCCCGGCACGACAGGCACCCCCGCCTTGATCATCAACGCCTTGGCCGCATCTTTCAGCCCCATTGCGCGGATCGCGGACGCGGACGGACCAATAAAGGTGAGCCCCGCCTTCTCAACAGCCTCCACAAAATCGGGATTTTCGGACAAAAACCCATAGCCCGGATGGATCGCCTGCGCGCCCGTATCCAACGCCGCCTGAATGATCACAGCGCCCTTCAGATACGATTCTGCCGGGGTTGATCCACCGATATGCACCGCCATATCTGCCATCTGCACATGCTTGGCCTTTGCATCCGCGTCCGAATACACTGCAACACACCGCACCCCCATTGCTTGTGCGGTTTCCATGACCCGGCAGGCAATCTCGCCCCGGTTCGCAATTAAGATTGTGTCAAACATCACGCATAATCCTCTATCACCTTAAACCGCTCACACATCAGCTTCATATTCGGCTCAAACCCGCCATTGCGCGTGAAATACGCCTCATAGTCCTTTTGCCAATGCGCCAGATCACGAAACTCGCCCTGTGCGGCGACAAACTCGGCGTCCATGTCCTCAAACCGACGGGTTGATACCTCGACCGTTTCAATCATCACCGCAGGCGTGCCATCCCAATTGAGCGCCACATCCCGGCGGCCCACTTCGGGCCACTCATCCTTGCCCTTGCCAAAGGCTGATGCCGCCTCGCAGGTCGCGGTCTTTTTGCCACTGCGCACCAGCGCAAGAATTTCGGCACAAAGCTCAGGGCTGTCCCCAAACCGGAATGTCTCGGCCTCAGGATTGGCATCGACGATCTCTTGCAATGTCTTTGTCATATCGCTTTCCTCACATCCGAAACACGCCGAATTTCGTCGGCTCAATGGGCGCGCACAGCGATGCGCTAAGCGACAGCGCCAGAACATCGCGGCTTTTGCGCGGATCAATGATGCCGTCGTCCCACATCCGCGCAGAGGCATAAAGCGGATGCGACTGCTCCTCAAACATATCAATCGTCGGCTGCTTGAACTTGGCCTCATCCTCGGCAGACCAGGTTTCGCCCGCCCGCTCAATCGCGTCCCGCTTCACCGTCGCCAACACGCCCGCCGCTTGTGGACCACCCATTACCGAAATCCGGCTATTGGGCCATGACCACAAAAACCGCGGGCTATAGGCGCGTCCCGCCATACCATAGTTCCCCGCGCCAAAAGATCCCCCCACGATCATCGTGATCTTTGGCACATTCGTACAAGCCACCGCCGTCACCATCTTGGCCCCGTGCCGCGCAATGCCTTCATTCTCGTATTTGCGGCCTACCATGAATCCGGTGATGTTTTGCACGAATACCAAGGGGATACCGCGCGCCGAGCACAGCTCAACAAAGTGGGCACCCTTTTGGGCGGATTCGGAAAACAACACACCATTGTTGGCGATAATCCCAACCGGACAGCCTTTGACATGCGCAAACCCAGTCACCAAAGTCTCGCCAAAGCGCGGCTTGAACTCATCAAAGCGTGACCCATCCACCGTGCGCGCAATCACCTCGCGAATGTCATAGGGGGTGCGCAGATCGCTCGGCACCACGCCCAAAATCTCATCCGGGTCATAGGCAGGTTCCTCGGGCGTTTCCCATTGCACCGTGGTCGGCTTGGCCCGGTTCAACGACACCACCGCGCGGCGCGCCAACGCCAACGCATGCGCATCATCTTCCGCCAGATAATCCGCCACACCGCTGAGCCGCGTATGCACATCACCGCCGCCCAAGTCCTCTGCCGTGACAACCTCGCCCGTCGCTGCCTTGACCAGCGGTGGCCCGGCGAGGAAGATCGTCCCCTGTTCCTTCACAATAATCGTCACATCCGACATCGCAGGCACATAGGCACCGCCGGCGGTACACGACCCCATCACCACCGCGATCTGTGGTATCCCCTTGGCCGACATCCGGGCTTGATTGTAAAATATCCGACCAAAGTGGTCACGGTCCGGGAACACCTCATCCTGATTGGGCAGGTTCGCCCCCCCTGAATCCACCAGGTAAATACACGGCAGATGGTTTTCCTCGGCAATCTCTTGCGCGCGCAAATGCTTCTTGACCGTCATCGGATAATAGGTGCCGCCCTTCACCGTGGCGTCATTGCACAGCACCATGACCTCAAGTCCCTGCACCCGGCCAATGCCCGCGATCACCCCTGCACAAGGGGCAGCACCCCCGTACAAACCATGCGCCGCCGTGGCACCGACTTCGAGAAACGGCGACCCCGGATCAAGCAGGTTCGCCACCCGTTCACGCGGCAACATCTTGCCCCGGCTTTCATGGCGCGCGCGCGATTTTTCGCCGCCACCAAGCGCTGCGGCTTCGGCGGCTTGGCGGACGGTTTCTAAGGCTTCAAGATGCGAGGCTTGATTGGCTTTGAACGCTTCCGAAGACGGCAATGCCTGCGATATTAGCTTCATGTTGGTTCCTCAATTTCCTGCGCCGCCAAGCGCTTCAATTCTTTCCGTATAACCTTACCCGTAACTGTCATCGGCAGCGCCTTCAAAAACGCAATTTCCCTTGGATACGAATAGCTTGCCAGCCGTTCCTTCACCCAATCCTGCAACTCCTGCGCCGATACATCCGAGCCCGCCTTGCGTACCACATAGGCCTTGACGACCTCGGTGCGCAGCGCATCCCGTTTGCCGACAACACCCACCGTCGCCACACCCGGATGCGTCATCAGACAATCCTCGATCTCGGCCGGGCCAATGCGATAGCCCGAAGACGTAATCACATCATCCTCGCGCCCGACAAAGCGCAGGTAGTCACCTTCCCAGATGCCCCGATCCCCGGTGATCATCCAATCACCACGAAACTTGGCCGCCGTGTCATCGGGCCGGTTCCAATAGCCCAGCATCATTGACGCCGACCCACGGCGCACCGCGACATCGCCTTCTTCGCGGGTCGGTTCACCCGTGGCATCAATTACCCCTACGCCATGCCCCGGAACGGCTTTGCCGATGCAGCCCGGCTTGGCCGCAAAATCAGCGCCGCAACTGCTCGCCACCATGTTGCATTCCGTCTGGCCGTAGAACTCGTTGATATCCAAGCCAAATGCGCCGCGACCCCAGCTTAGCATCTCCGCGCCCAACGGCTCACCGCCGCTGGCAACAGACCGCAGACCGGGCAGCGAGACATCCGCCGCCTTGAGCATCCGCAGCGCGGTGGGCGGGAAAAACACGTTTCGCACGTTACCGCGCGCAATGACATCGGTGCAGCCTTCGGGCGAAAATTTTGCCATGCGTGCCGCCACAACAGGCACACCCAATGCCAATGCAGGCATTAGCACATCAAAGAGCCCGCCGATCCACGCCCAATCGGCAGGGGTCCAGAGGCAATCCCCCGCCTGCCCCAGATGATCGTGACTGACAGCTACCCCCGGCAAATGCCCCGTCAAAACGCGGTGGCCATGCAGCGCGCCTTTCGGCGTGCCCGTGGTGCCAGAGGTGTAAATCAACACCGCCGGATCATCGGGGCCGGTATCGGCAAACAGCATTGGTCCGCCCGCGATGCCAACCTGATCTACCAACCACGCTTCGGCCAGATCGCCCAGTAAATCCGCCCCCTCGGGGTCGGTCAGCACCAGCTTCACATCCGCATCCCCGACCCGCGACGCCAAGGCATCGCGCTTGAACAGCTTGAACAAAGGCACTGAAATCGCACCGATTTTCCAGATCGCAAGATGCGCCGCAGCACACCACGGCGATTGCGACAAGAACACGCCGACGCGGTCGCCCGCCTGCACATGTGTCATCAAGGCCCGCGCCAGATCGTCCACCATCCGGCCTAAACCACCATAGGTCACATCGCGCCTGACATCCCCGTTCAGATCAATAATCGCCAAGGCACCTTCGGGTTGCGCCAAACACTGCGCCGCCATGTTCAGGCGGTCGGGAATATCCCATGCGCCCTGTGCCGTTAACCCTGGCAAGTGCTGCGTCATGCCTGCGGCTCCAATGGGGTGTTCTGACGCACGACGGGCCAATCGCCGCGTTCAAGCCCGCCAAAACGGTTTACGTAATACTCGTAGCTTTCCAAGGCACCTGACGGCCGACAGCTGACCTTGATCCAGATGCCGGGAATGTCGTGCCCGGGATACGCGACACAGTCGGTCATCTGCGCATCACCGCCACGGGTCTGCACATATTGAGTGGCAAAATAGGTGATCACATCGGTCTCATCCGTGGTGGCCACGATCCAGCCCATGCGCAACCCGAACAAGGCGCAGGCCACTATCGCCAACCCCAAAGGTGCCCACCAAAGCCAGCGATCAACCACGACCTACCCCATCGCCCCCATCATTTCACGGCCCACCAGCATGCGCCTGATCTCGGATGTCCCGGCACCGATTTCCATCAGTTTGGCATCGCGGAAAATCCGGCCCACAGGGTTGTCAGACAGATATCCAGCCCCGCCCATCGCCTGCACCGCCTGATGCGCCTGTTTCATGGCTTCCTCGCTGGCATACAGACAACAGCCCGCTGCATCAGCCCGCGTCACGTCGCCGCGATCACATGCCTTTGCCACCTCATAGACATACGCCCGCGCAGAATTCATCGCCGTATACATATCGGCCATCTTGCCCTGCATCAGCTGGAATGACCCGATCGGCTGCCCGAACTGCTTGCGCTCGGCCATATAGGGCATGATTTCATCCAAGCACGCCGCCATGATGCCAAGGCCGATGCCTGCCAGCACCACGCGTTCATAATCCAGCCCCGACATCAGCACCCGCACGCCGCGCCCTTCCTCGCCCAGCACATTTTCGAACGGCACTTCGCAATCGTCGAATATCAGCTCGGCGGTGTTCGACCCACGCATGCCCAGCTTGTCGAAATGCGGGCTGGTGGTGAAGCCTTTCATGGATTTTTCAATCAAAAAGGCGGTGATACCCTTGCTGCCCGCGTCCATGTCCGTCTTGGCATAGACCACCAGAGTTTCCGCATCCGGCCCATTGGTAATCCAGTATTTATTGCCCGTCAGGCGGTAATGATCGTTTCGCTTTTCTGCGCGTAACTTCATGCTGACCACGTCACTGCCGGCACTTGTTTCCGACATCGCCAGCGCACCAACATGCTCCCCTGAACACAGCTTGGGCAGGTATTTCGCCTTTTGCTCGGGCGTACCGTTCAGCGATATCTGGTTCACGCAAAGGTTTGAATGTGCGCCATAGGACAGCGATACCGATGCGGACGCCCGCGCGATTTCCTCGACCGCGACGGTATGCGCCACATAGCCCATGCCGGTGCCGCCAAATTCCTCGTCCACTGTCATGCCCAACAGGCCAAGGTCGCCCATCTCAGCCCACAACTCGGCAGGAAACTCGTTCTTGCGGTCGACATCTGCGGCCATCGGCTTGACGCGCTCTTGCGCCCAGCGGTGCACCATGTCGCGCAAGGCCCCTACATCTTCGCCCAGATCGAACTGCATACTTGCGTTGAACATGTCACTTCCCCCACCTTTATTGAACGCTTGTTCATTACTTAGCCAAGTCGCAGTTTTGCGTCAAGTCGCGGCGGCTGCGTGGAACCACTGACACCCGTCCATCGTTGGTTTTGTGAACACGGTAACACGAAACATGAAAGCGAGCGAAAAATGAGCGATACATTGAAAGAAAAATTCTGGGACCGCCTCGAGGACACCCGCACCGGCATGATGGCAGCGGGCCATGGTCGTGCCGTCCCGATGAGCCATTATGTCGACGATGACGACAAGGCACCGGCACTGTGGTTCATCACAGCCAAAGGCACAGACCTCGCCAAAGCAGCAGCAGGTGGTGCATCTGGGGAATACATCGTGTCGAGCAATGACGAGGCGCTCTATGCAAGGATCGACGGCAAGGTCAGCGTGTCGCATGACAAAGCGAAACTGGACAAGCTCTGGAACGGTGTCGCCGCCGCATGGTTCGAGGATGGCAAACAGGATGATGACCTGCAATTGATCCGGTTTGACCTGGCGCAGGCCGAGGTCTGGGCCACAGGTGGCAGCCTCAAATTCTTGTATGAAGTTGCCAAGGCGCACGTGACAGACAGCAAGCCTGACATGGGCGAGCACGGAACAGTACATTTCTAAGCTTTTATTCTAATGCCGCTCCCGCCTGTCGGGAGCGGCATTATTTTTGCGCCTGAAAAATGGCACTTACCTCGGCCTTGATGATCCGCGCGATCAATGCGCAATCCTCAAGGCTGAACGTGAGAGGCACGCGCATATCCACAATCCCCGCCAGAACCGCATCGCTTGCAGGCATGGGCGGCGCATCGACATAGCGCCAGGAATCATAGCGGCTGGTAAAGCCCACAGGCTCGGATGCGCCGAACCATTTCAGCTCGACCCCCCGCGCGGCACAGCGTTTCAGCACATCGCGCACCGCATCCTCAGACCAGTCTTTCAGCAAGAACTGAAGCGATGATCCGACGATGATTTCCTGCTCGGGACGATTGATAACCGTCAACCCCGGCGTATCCCGCAAGCCTTTTTCAATCTCGTAATACCGCTCATTCCACCGCTCCCGCTGCGCATCCAGCTTGCGCAATTGCGGGCGGAGTATCGCGGCGCGCAGGTTATCCATGCGCCCCGAGATGTTCGGCGTCGCATAGCGGATGGTCTCGAACGCTTCTTTTGGTGGCCCGGCCAAATGCTTTTCATACAACATATAAGACCCCGACAGCATGATCGCGCGTGCGGCAACCTCTGCGTCATCGGTTACAAACAACCCACCCTCGCCGGAATTGACATGCTTGTAGGTCTGGCAGGAATAACAGCCGACCTTGCCTTGGGTGCCCGATGCAACGCCTTTCCAGGACGCCCCCATCGTATGTGCGCAATCCTCGATCACGGTGATGTCAGCCCCATCACATATCGCCATCAACGCCTCCATATCCGCGAGATGCCCGCGCATATGGCTTAGCAGCAGCACATCCGCCTGCCCCGCTTTGGCGGCCAGATCCTCCAGATCAATAACAAGTTGATCGGTCACGCCTACAAATACAGGCACGGCACCAACAGCGGCAATCGCGCCCGGAACAGGGGCCAGCGTAAACGCATTGGTCAGCACGGTGTCCCCCGGTTTCACGCCAACAGCCCTAAGCGCCGTGGCCATCGCATAGCCCCCCGACGCCACGGCAAGGCAGTACTTTGCCCCGACCTGTGCGGCAAACTCCTGTTCCAGCAGCACGGTTTCCGCCACTTCGCCCGCTGCCGTGTTATACCGGTGCAGCCGCCCTGACCGCATCACGGCAACCGCCGCCTCGATACCCTCCTCGGGGATCGGTTCCTGCTGGGTGAAACTGCCTTTGAAAACTTCACTCATGCTGCGGCCTTTCCGATCAAACGTTCCACAATGCCGTGCAGGTCGGCAAAATCATCCAGCAACGCCTCGGGCTCCAACGCCGCCATATCGCCACCTGCGGGGCCGAATGTGACCAAAACACAGGGCACACCCGCCGCGCGCGCGGTTTTGCGGTCGGTGTCTGTATCACCAATCAAAATACACTGTGCCGGATCCCCCCCCGCACGACGCGCGGTTTCAAACAGATGCTCCGGATCAGGTTTGCGCACCGCCAGACTATCCGCGCCCAGCATCGCGCCAAAATCGTTCCGCACCCCGAGGGCGGTCAGCAACTGGTGCGCCAGCCCTTCAGGTTTATTGGTGCAGATCGCCACTTTATACCCCGCGACCTTCAAGGCCGCCACCGCATCCATTGCACCGGGATATAGCATCGTGTGCGTATTGATATCAGTGGCATAGGCCGCCAGCAGCTTGGGATAATACCGGTCAATTGTCACCGCATCATCAGGCTTGCCCATCCGCTGCATCCCCAAGGTCAGCATCGCCCGCCCGCCTTTGAGCGCCGTTGCGGCATCGGTAGCCACATTCAACATATCACCTGCCCCCATGTCCCGAAAACAGGCATTGGCCGCCGCGATCAAATCACCGCTTGTGTCGGCCAGAGTACCATCAAGGTCGAAGACAACGGTTTTCATGGACTTTCCTCATTCTGGCGGATACCCGCCTTGCTGTTGCATGCGATGTTGCAAACCGAAATCTTGTTTGATTGCGACGCCCTTGCGCCTTTGTGCGAACCGCGTAAAGAGAATGCAAGAACAAGAGCGTAAAGAGACCAATATGAATACCGCCCTGATCATCCTTGCCGCAGGCAAAGGCACACGGATGAATTCGGACCTGCCCAAGGTTCTGCATCCCATCGCCCATGCGCCGATGCTGGAACACGCAATGGCCTCTGGCATGGTGCTGGACCCGTCGCGCATTGTGGTGGTGGCGGGTCACGGTGCCGATCTGGTCCGTGCGGCAGTTAGCGACTTTAATGAAGCCGCAGAAGTCATTGAACAGGTTGAGCAATTGGGGACTGCACATGCCGTTTCCCAAGCCAAGGACGCGCTTGCCGGTTTTGACGGTATGGCGCTGGTTCTGTATGGCGATACGCCGTTTGTACAGCCCGAAACACTTGAGAAGATGCAAACCGCGTTGGCCACACATGATGTTGTTGTGCTGGGGTTCGAGGCCGCAGACCCAGCGCGCTATGGCCGCTTGATCCTGCAAGGTGAAACGCTTGAGCGTATCGTTGAATTCAAGGACGCCACCCATGAAGAACGCGCTATAACCCTCTGCAATAGCGGAGTTATCGCATGTAAGTCCGATCTGCTGTTCGATCTGATCGACGCCGTGGGCAACGATAACGCATCGGGTGAATATTATCTGACCGACATCATCGGCATCGCCAACGCACGCGGATTGTCCGCCACCGCCGTCACCTGCGGCGAGGCGGAAACCATGGGCGTCAATTCGCGCGCCGATCTTGCCGTGGCCGATGCCGCGTTCCAATCCCGTGCGCGCTCCGCTCTGATGGAAGACGGCGTGACCCTGATGGCCCCCGAGACGGTATACCTCGCCCGCGACACTTATATCGGCCGCGATACCGTGATTGAACCCAACGTGGTCTTTGGCCCCGGTGTGACTGTCGAATCCGGTGCCACCATCCGCGCGTTCTCGCATCTTGAAGGGTGCCATGTCTCGCGCGGCGGGATCATCGGCCCCTATGCCCGCCTGCGCCCCGGCACAGAATTGTCGGAAGACGTGCGGATCGGAAACTTTGTCGAAATCAAGAACGCCCAGATCGCCGAGGGCGCCAAGGTCAACCACCTGAGCTATATCGGTGACGCCACCATTGGCGCGCAAACCAACATCGGCGCGGGCACGATCACCTGCAATTATGACGGCGTGATGAAGCATCACACCCATATCGGCGCGCGGGTTTTTCTGGGGTCCAACACCATGCTGGTCGCTCCTGTGACCATCGGCGACGAGGCGATGACCGGATCAGGCTCCGTGATCACCTCGGACGTCGAAGCCGGGGCCTTGGCCCTGTCGCGTGCACCGCAGATCGAAAAACCGGGCATGGCGCGTAAATTGTTCGATATGTTAAAGGCCAAAAAGGCCAAACAGCAGCGAGGCAGCTAAAAATGTGTGGTATTGTCGGGGTCTTGGGTAATCATGAAGCAGCGCCAATCTTGGTCGAGGCTCTTAAGCGTCTTGAATACCGCGGCTATGACAGCGCCGGTATCGCCACGGTAAATGCGGGACATCTGGCGCGCCGTCGCGCGGTGGGTAAACTGGTCAACCTCAGCGACCTGTTGGTGCATGATCCGCTGGCAGGCAAGTCCGGCATCGGCCATACGCGTTGGGCGACCCACGGCGAGCCGTCCGTGACCAACGCGCATCCGCATCAGGCAGGCGGCGTGGCGGTTGTGCACAACGGCATCATCGAGAACTTTCGCGAATTACGCAGCGAACTGGCCGCGCATGGGGTTGATTTCGTCACCCAGACGGATACCGAAACCGTGGCCTTGCTGACCCAGCACTACATGTCCCAAGGTCTTGGCCCCATAGATGCAGCCACCAAAACCCTTTCCTGCCTTGAAGGCGCGTTTGCGCTGGCCTTCCTGTTCGATGGCCATGACGACCTGATGATCGCCGCGCGCAGAGGCTCTCCGCTCGCCATCGGCTATGGCACCGGCGAGATGTTCGTGGGCAGCGATGCCATTGCCCTGTCGCCGCTGACCGACCGTATCAGCTATCTTGAGGAAGGCGACCGCGCCGTCATCACCCGCACCAGCGTCGAGATCACGGACGCCAACGGATCCCTCGCCAACCGTGCCATCAAAACCATTCAGGTGGATGCCACGCGCATCGACAAAGACGGCCACAAACATTTCATGGCCAAGGAAATTGCAGAACAACCTGCCGTGATCGGTCGGGCTTTGTCGCACTACCTCACCGATGACGGCAAAATCAGGCTGCCCGGCAAAGGCATCGACTTTACCAGTATCGACCGCATCACCATGGTGGCCTGCGGCACGGCCTATTATGCCTGTCTGACCGCGAAATACTGGTTCGAACAGATTGCGCGTATCCCCGTCGAAGTCGATGTAGCGTCCGAATTCCGCTACCGCGAGCCTCCCATTACGGAACGCACAATGGCGCTTTTTGTCAGCCAGTCGGGCGAGACCGCTGATACCCTTGCCGCCCTGCGTTATTGCGACGGCAAGGCCAGCATGATCACATCGGTGATCAACGTACCCGAATCCTCCATCGCGCGCGAAAGCGATCTGGCCTTGCCGATCCATGCCGGGGTCGAGGTCGGCGTGGCCTCGACCAAAGCGTTCACCTGCCAGTTGACCGTGCTGTTCATGCTGGTGCTCAAAGCCGCACATGATCGCGGTGTACTGGATGACAAAGCACTTGCCGACCACATCAGTGCGCTGCGCGGCCTGCCGTCTGTGATCAACGCCAGCCTTGCAAGGAACGACGCGATGCGCGCCGCTGCGCGCAAGTTGGCATCGGCCCGCGATGTGTTGTTTCTGGGGCGCGGCCAGATGTATCCGCTTGCCCATGAGGGTGCGCTTAAACTCAAGGAAATCAGCTATATACACGCCGAAGCTTATGCGTCTGGCGAACTGAAACACGGGCCCATCGCGCTTGTGGATGAAAACGTGCCGGTGGTTGTCATGGCACCGCGCGACACGCTGTTTGATAAAACCGTCAGCAACATGCAGGAAGTCATGGCGCGCAAGGGCAAGGTGATCCTGATCTCGGACGCCAAAGGTCTGGCCGAGGCTGGCGAGGGCGTCTGGGAATGTATCGAAATGCCACCCGTCGCCGAAGCCCTCGCCCCGATCCTATACGCCATTCCTGCACAATTGCTCGCCTATCACACGGCCGTTGCCAAAGGCACCGATGTCGACCAGCCGCGCAACCTCGCCAAATCCGTGACAGTGGAATAGGCGGACCCGATGGCAAAACAATTCGACACCATCAGCGACGATCACGCCGCCTTCATCGCGGCGCAACACATCTTCTTTTGCGGCACCGCCGCCACTGATGGCCGCGTCAATGTATCGCCCAAGGGCATGGACAGCCTGCGTGTGCTGGGCCCGAACCGGATCATCTGGCGCAACCTGACCGGATCGGGAAACGAGACCGCAGGCCATCTGGCGCAGGTAAACCGCATGACGCTGATGTGGTGCGGTTTCGAGACACGCCCGATGATCCTGCGCACCTATGGTGCCGCGCGAATCCTGCATCCGCGTGATGCAGATTTTGCCACGCTCAACGCCCACTTCCCGCCCTCTGACGGTGCGCGGCAAATTTATGATCTGGCTGTTGATCTGGTGCAATCCAGCTGCGGCTTTGCAGTGCCGTTCTTTGACCACGCAGGACCACGCCACGTTCTGGAAAAATGGGCTGACGACAAAGGCCGTGCAGGGGTTGAAACCTATTGGGAAACCCGCAATCAGCACACGATTGATGGCCTGCCCACCCATATACTGAAAGATGCCGATGATTGAACCTTATGTCGACCAATTGGTCGCACTCACCGACCCTGCCCGCGCTCAGGACATGCGCAACTATCACAAAGCAAACCGCTTTTACCTTGGACTGAGCAACGAGCATATCAACGATCTGACCAAGGTCTGGCGGAGTGAACTTGACGCCCCCGACTGCGTTGCCCTTGCCGGTGCCCTTTGGCAAACCGATGTCTACGAGGCCCGTCTTGCGGCAGCCAAACTGCTGACCCAGGCGCGCATCCGCCCAGATGATACACCGGCGTGGAATTTGATTGCCTCTTGGACGCCCAGTTTTGACAGCTGGGCCATTGCCGATCACGCTTGCATGGCGGGGCAAAAACGTCTGGTCGCGGATCCCTCGCGCCTTGATCAGGTGGAGCGCTGGGTCACGTCAGATCATATCTGGACACGCCGCGCCGCCTTGGTCAGTACACTGCCCTGGACCAAACAGAACAACCCCAAACCGGACGAGCTGATTATCCGCGACCGCGTGTTGGGCTGGGCTGAAACCCTGGTCCCTGACCGCAACTGGTTCGTTCAAAAAGCCATCGGTTGGTGGCTTCGAGACCTCAGCAAACACGACCCCGACCGCACCCGCGCATTCATCGCAAAACACGGTGCTCGGATGAAACCCTTCGCCGCCAAAGAAGCAATGCGCCTGATCGACAAAAGCTAACAGGACGCCTTTCATTGTTCCTTAAATATACCGGGGGTCTGGGGGCTGGCCCCCACTCTACGGTCTGTTTGAGGGGCGACCCCAAACATCACCCCTCTAAGAGTCTGATCGGAAATGAGTTGAGTGAATTCAGTAGGTTGTGATTCTGTTCGGTTGGAAGCTGAACGGAGATCAAAATGGCCTGGACTGAATTCACCCGAAAACTACATGAGCGCGATACGCCCCGATATTCAAGTGATGTAACGGATGTGGAGTGGTCGATAATAGCGCCATTTCTGCCCAGCCCCAACCATCTTGGCAGGCCGCGCGAAGTTGAACTGCGCGGTGTGTGGAATGCGATCCAGTACATCGCATCGGCGGGGTGCGCATGGTCGCTTTTGCCAAAAGACTTCCCGCCAGTATCGACGGTTCGATACTATTTCTACGGTTGGCGCGACAACGGTCTGCTGGCCGAGATTAATCGGGAACTGGTTGCACTGGCGCGTGAAACTGAAGGTCGGAACCGCCAGCCAGCAGCGGGTGTGATTGATAGCCAAAGCGTGAAAACCACTGAAAATGGCGGGATATGCGGCTATGATGCTGGCAAACGTATCAAGGGCCGCAAACGTCACATCATGACCGACACCTGCGGGCATTTGATTGCACTCCGCGTTCATTCCGCCAGCATTCAGGACCGTGACGGCGCACCGGCGGTGTTCCATCAACTGGCCCGGGAGGCTCCAAAGCTGCGCCATGTTTTTGCGGATGGAGGCTATGCCGGGCCGAAACTGCGCGATGCTCTGACCAGTATTGGCCGCTGGGTCATTCAGATCGTGAAACGCTCCGACACCGCCGAAGGTTTCGAGGTTCTGCCCCGTCGGTGGGTTGTCGAACGCACTTTCGCCTGGCTCGGAAGATGTCGCCGTCTGGCAAAGGATTGGGAGAGAACAATCGAAAGCGCCGAGGCATGGGTTCTCATCGCTCACATCAGGCGTATGACAAGGGTGCTCGCAAGAGATTGAAATGCCTCAGCTCATTTTGAATCGGACTCTAAGGCAACCTCGATTTCCGTCAAATCCGTCAATGACGCTCCGATCAACCGCAGCGCCGCCAACGACATCCGGCTGCCAGCTGTTGCAGGCCCGTCAATCGGGATCAATGTAACCAGCGATGATTTGCCGTTGGCAAGGTTGGTCACGCGGCCCTGTGTCTCGGCCTTGACCAGCGGTGTTTTCAACCACAGTCCCGGCTCCGTCGGGCTGCCCAGAGTGGCCACAGTCTTGCCCAACGTCTGGGTCGGGGCTCTTGCAGGTGCCGCTGCCGCCGCGCGCTGTTCGGGTGTGGTAGTATCCAGTGCCTCTGCGGTTTTGGCGGCAACGGGCGGCGGCGGTGCTGCGGTGGCAGGCGCCAATACGGCGGCTGTGACCTCCGGCTCCGCCGGTATGGCCACGTCGGAACGCTTTGCCCCCTGCCCGATCCCCAATCGCTGCGAAATGGCACCGCACCCCGCGACGCCCAAAACCAGAATACCAATGATCAATATACGTCTCATATCCAAACCCTATCCCCGCCTGCGTGCTGCATCAATCGTTCAAATGGCGCTTGCCCCGAAGGTGGCGGATCATTACCTATATCCCATGAATGCACCTTTAATCGATCCTTTCGCGCGCGCCATCACCTATTTGCGGGTCTCTGTCACCGACCGCTGCGATTTTCGCTGCGTCTATTGCATGTCCGAGAACATGACGTTCCTGCCCAAGAAGGAATTGCTGACGCTTGAGGAATTGGACCGCCTTTGCAGCACGTTTGTGGGCCTCGGCGTGCAGAAACTGCGCATCACCGGCGGCGAGCCTCTGGTGCGGCGCGGCATCATGACGTTTTTCGACGCGATGTCGCGGCATCTGGATACGGGCACGCTCAAGGAACTGACCCTTACCACCAACGGCAGCCAGCTGGAACGCTTTGCCTATGATCTCTATGCCGCCGGGGTGCGCCGGGTGAACATATCGCTCGATACGCTGGACGACCAGAAATTCGCCGACATTACCCGTTGGGGTCGCCTGCCGCAGGTCATGCGCGGCATTGATGCAGCCCAGAAGGCGGGCCTGCGGGTCAAGATAAACGCCGTGGCGCTTAAAGGTTTCAACGAGGACGAATTGCCAAAGATCACGGCATGGTGCGCCGAGCGCGACATGGAACTGACGTGGATCGAAGTCATGCCGATGGGGGATCTGGGCAACGAGGACCGCTTGACGCAATACTGGTCACTCAAGGATGTGCGTGCGCGCTACGCAGAGCATTACACCGTCACCGATCTGGCCGAGAACTCGGGCGGCCCTGCGCGCTATGTAAGGCTTGAGGAAACCGGCCAAAAGATCGGCTTCATCACGCCGTTGTCCCATAATTTCTGCGAAAGCTGTAACCGGGTGCGCATCACCTGCACCGGCGAGATTTTTATGTGTCTGGGACAAGAGGACGTGGCCGATCTGCGCGCGCCGCTGCGCAATCATCCCGACACGGATGCCCCTTTGCAAGCCGCCATTCGCGCCGCGATCCACCGCAAACCCAAGGGCCATGATTTCGACTATTCCCGCCAGCGTGCCGATGGTCAGATGCCCCGCCACATGAGCCACACAGGCGGCTAGAGCGTCTTGCCTGCGCCATTTCTTTATCGTGCGTGGGTGGTGGCAAGCTGCCTGATCGTGCCCTTTGCCGCGCGCAGCAGCATCAATAAATTGCGGAATGCGGGCGTGTCCGTCACCCGTGCCCATGAAAAGCTGGGCCATGCCACAGAGGAACGGCGCGGCTCTGGCCCACTGGTCTGGTTTCATGCGGCCTCTGTGGGTGAAAGCCTGTCGGTGCTGGCGTTGATCACCCGTATGGGGGTCGCCCTGCCGCGCGCTCAGTTCCTGATCACGTCGGGCACCGCCACCTCGGCGCGTCTGGTGGCGGACCGTATGCCGCCACGCACAATGCACCAGTTCGCACCGCTGGATGCGCCCGGCCCGATGAAGCGGTTTCTGAAACACTGGCACCCCGATGCGGCGGTCTTTGTCGAAAGCGAGCTTTGGCCGCAAATGCTGCGCCGGACCCACGCAAGCGGGGCACCCATGGCACTGGTCAACGCGCGCCTGTCGGAAAAATCCATGGCACAGTGGCGCAAGATGCCAAAGCTGAGCGGCTATATGCTGGGCGTGTTTGACCTGATCCTGACCCAGAACGACGCGATGGCGCAGGCAATGGTGGGCCTGAATGCCCCCGCAGACCGGGTGGCGCGCGGGATCAACCTCAAATCCATGGCGGGGCCTTTGCCGGTTGACGAAGATACGCTGTTTGACGCGCGTGCCGCTCTGGGCCATCGCCCTGTCTGGGTCGCCTCCTCGACCCATGCGGGCGAGGAAGACGCGGTGCTGAAAGCCCATAGGAAACTGATTGCGCGCCACCCTGACCTGTGTCTGATTTTGGTTCCAAGACATCCCGAACGGGGTGACGAGGTGACCGGCCTGATTGCGGGTGCGGGCCTCAGCCTCACGCGGCGCACCCGTGGTGATATGCCGGGCGGACAGGTATTTCTGGCCGATACACTGGGCGAGCTTGGCACCTGGTATGGGCTGACAGATGTGGTGTTTCTGGGCGGCTCCCTGCGTCCCATCGGCGGGCATAATCCGTACGAGGTCGCCCAATCCGGGGCTGCGGTTCTGTCCGGCACCCATGTGGCCAACTTTGCCGAAACCTTTGCCGAGATGGAAACACTCGGTGCCGCACGGCTGGTGTCGGATGCGGATGATCTGGCGGAAAAGGTGGGGATGTTTCTGTCGGATGATGCGGCACGCGCCAAAGCCTGTACTGCGGCGCGAACTTTTGCCGACATGCAAACCGACAAGCTTGACAGTATCGCCGCGCGGTTGATCAAAGCATTGGATTTGATACCCGATGCCTGACCTGTTTGTCACCAGCTACAACCCGCATTTTACAGGTGTGTCCGCCACTACAGCCAACGTCGTGCGCCAGCAGATGGCACATTACGATATGGCATTGGTCGGACAACCCTTGCCCGGTTGCCCTGATCCGATCAGCCGCGCCGAGGCGCACCGCGCGTCCCTGCGCCCGCCTCAGAACAAACCCTTTGCCATCTGGCACGTCCGCCGCAATACCGAGATGCGCAGTGCGATCTGGCTGCGCGATATCCGCCGCGCACCGATCAAAATTGTGTTTACCTCTGCCGCCCAGCGGCTCCATTCGGCCTACCCCCGCTGGTTGATCTCGCGCATGGACGCGGTGATTGCGACCACCGACAAAGCTGCCGAATTTGTACCCCACGTGCGCGCTGTGGTGCCGCACGGCGTGGATACGGATATGTTTCACCCCGCCCCTGACCGGGCCGCCGCATGGGCCGCATTGCGGTACGGCGGCACCCGTGGCATCGCCACTGTGGGTCGAATCCGGCCCGAAAAAGGCACGGATATTTTTGTCGATGCGATGCTGCGGCTGTTGCCGGACATCCCCGATGTCACCGCACTGGTGGTGGGGCGTGCCGGCGGTAAATATGAAGCATTCCTGAAAGGCCTCAAAGACAAGGTTGCAGCGGCAGGACTTGCAGATCGCTTGCTCTTTGTCGGCGAGGTTCCTGCCCCGGACCTGCCAAAACTCATGCGGGCCTTGTCGCTGGTCGTGCAACTGCCGCGTTATGAAGGCTACGGCATGGTTCCGCTGGAAGGGCTGGCATCCGGTGTGCCGTTTGTCGGCAGCGATGCGGGATATTACCGCCAGTTTTCCGCCCAAGGTAAGGTCGGCAGCATCGTGCCCCTCGATGCGGAAACTGCAGCGGTGGCAGCGCAGGAATGGCTGTCTGTAGACACCACAAGATTTGCAGCTGCCACACGCGACATTGCCAAAACCCGTTTCAGCGCCGCGTCCGAGGCAGACGGCATCCGCGCAGTCTACCGCGCACTTTGGGAAAGCTGACGTAAGGTGGACGCGGCGTCCACCTTACCCCACCCCTCTCACCCCGCTGGCATCCGCTGTTCGACAATCCCTGCCCACCAGCTGCACCCCGCAGGGATCGCATCGTCGTTGAAATTATACATCGGGTGATGCACCGCAGCGCCCTCGCCGTTGCCCATCAGAATATACGCACCGGGCCGCTCTTCGAGCATAAAGGCAAAATCCTCGCCGCCCATGACCAGCGGTGCCTCGACGCAATCACCCGAGACAGACCGCGCCACATCCGCCGCAAATTCGGTCTGCGCGTCGTGGTTCACCATCACCGGATAATTGCGCACATATTTGACACGAGCCGTGGCCCCGAAGGTTGTGGCAATCCCCTCGCAAATCTCGACCACGCGTTTCTCTGCCAGATCGCGGAGCGTGTTTGACAAAGTGCGCACCGTGCCCATCAGATTGACCCTCTGCGGGATCACGTTGAACGCCTTGGACGAGCTTTCAATCGAGGTGATCGACACCACGACATTGCCAATCGGGTCCGCATTGCGGCTGACAATGGTTTGCAGCGCGGTGATCATATGCGCGGTCACAACCATGGTATCTATGGTTTCCTGCGGTTTGGCGGCGTGCCCGCCCAGACCCTCGACCTCGATCTCGAGCAGATCGGTTGCTGCAAAAAACGGCCCCGTGCGGATGCCGAATTGCCCTGTGGGCATCCCCGGCCAGTTGTGCATGCCGTAGACTTCCTGAATGCCCCAGCGGTCCATCATCCCGTCGCGGCACATTTCGCGCCCGCCGCCGCCGCCTTCTTCGGCAGGCTGGAAAATCACCACCGCTGTGCCGTCAAAATTGCGGGTCTCCGCAAGATATTGCGCCGCCCCGAGCAGCATCGCGGTATGCCCGTCATGACCACACGCATGCATGGCGTTCGGGGTTTTCGAGGCGTACGGCACGCCGGTTTGCTCGTGGATCGGCAGCGCGTCCATGTCGGCGCGCAATCCGATGACCTTGCCGGATGCGGTTGATTTGCCTTTGATCACACCCACCACGCCCGTGCGCCCGATGCCCTCGACGACCTCATCACAACCAAAGGCGCGCAGTTTTTCCGCGACTGTCGCGGATGTCCGGTGAGTCTCGAACAGGATTTCAGGGTGTTCATGCAGGTCGCGGCGCCATGCGGTGATGTCATCATGCAGTTCGGCGAAACGGTTCTTGACGGGCATTGGTGTGGTCCTTTTTGCGGGAGGTGTGGGCGGTGCGCCCACCTTACAGTTCAGTGGTAAGGTGGGCGCACCGCCCACCCCGTGTTCTCAGGCAGCAGGCAGGCGGGTTTCAACCATTTCGGCAAACCACGAACAACCCGCCGGGATGGCGTCATCGTTGAAGTCATACATCGGATGATGCACGGTCGGCCCCGCTCCGTTCCCGATCATCATGTAGGCACCGGGACGCGCGTTGAGCATATAGGAGAAATCCTCGCCCGCCATGATCGGCGGCGTATCGCGCCAGACACCGGGCGTAACTTTTTCAGCGGCATCAGCGGCATAGACGGTATGCTCGTCATGGTTCACCGTGACGGGATAACCCCGGTCATAGGTGATCTCGGCAGCGCACCCATAGGCCATCGCCGTGTGGTTCACCAAGCTGCGCAAACGGTTCTCTGTCAAATCGCGCACGTCCTCGGCCAAGCTGCGCACCGTGCCACGCAGCAATACCTTTTGCGGCAATACATTCTGGCTGTTGGTATCGCTTTGCATAGCGGTGACAGAGACGACAACCTGCTTGACCGGATCAACATTGCGGCTCGCGATGGATTGCAGCGCCACAACGACATGTGCCGCAGCCAGATTGGCGTCAATCGCCTCATGCGGGGCGGCGGCATGGCCGCCTTGCCCGACGATGTGAATATCAAACAGATCAACAGCTGCCAGCAACGCACCGGGTCGGATCGCAAATTCGCCCACCGGATAATCGGGCATATTGTGCATCCCGTATACCTCGTCAATCGCCCAGCGGTCCATCAATCCGTCCTTGACCATTTCGTTGCCGCCACCGCCGCCTTCTTCGGCGGGCTGAAAAATCAGCACACAGCGGCCGTCGAAATTGCGGGTTTCCGCCAGATATTGCGCGGCCCCCAGCAGCATCGCGGTATGCCCGTCATGCCCGCACGCATGCATCTTGCCGGGCGTTTTGGATGCATACTCCAGCCCCGTTGCCTCATGGATCGGCAGCGCATCCATATCGGCACGCAAACCGATGCTGCGCCCTGACACATTGGATTTTCCCTCAATCACCGCCACAACGCCCGTTCGGCCAATGCCCGTTGTGATATCGGTAATGCCAAAACTGCGCAGCTTGTCCTCGACAAATTTTGCCGTCCCCTGCACATCAAACTGTAACTCAGGGCTCTGGTGCAGATGCCTGCGCCAGCCGGTGATCTCGGCGTGGGTTTCGGCAAAGCGGTTCTTGACTGGCATGGTGTTTTCTCCTGTCTCGCAGGATCAGACATGTGACCCCGGCCGGATCGCGCTGCCATCGGTGAATCGGGCGGCACGAAATCTGTGCAGATCATGCCCCACCGCATCACCAGTGACCAGAGCCGCCAGCACCCGTCCCATGCCCGGACCGATGCCAAATCCGTGACCCGACATGCCGGTCCCGATCGTCAGCCCCGGTATCTGGGTGCAGACGTCCACCACGGGCACAATATCGGGCATGGTGTCGATCATACCCGCCCACGCGGATTTCAGTGTCACGGGCGGCAGGCCCGGAAACATCGCGGCAAAATCGCGCAATACTCTGCGAACTTTGCGCATATCAGGTGCGGGGTTCAGAATACGCATATCCTCGAACGGGCTGCGGTCGTCACTGGTCCACTGCCGCCGGGTGCGCCATGCGTCAGGGAACCCTTTGGGGGCTGCGGGCAACAGTCTCTGGCCAAACGGGTCGGCGCGCAGTTGCGGCAGGTATTTGGGGAAACTGCGGATCGCATCCGGCCCCAGATACAGATCCGGTGCACCGGACGGGGCCAGCGTATATCCACCATCCTCCCGCCTGCGAAACGCCAATGTGCTGCTGGCCGCTGCGCCCGCATGAATATCAGGCAACGGTTCTGTGGCTGCGACCGTCTCGCGCACGGAAAGTTGCGGCAGAGCGACACCATGGTTGCGCACAAACAGCGCTGACCACGCGCCGCCCGCCAGAACCACTTGGCTGGTTTTAATTCGCCCCGCTTCCGTGATCACCCCCGCAACGCGACCCGCAGCAATATCCAGCATCCGTACCGCACACTTCTCGACAATCGTGACCCCTGCGCGTGCAGCAATTCCCGCCAGCGCAGGCACCGCGACCCAAGGCTCGGCACGCATATCGGAGGGTGTGTGCAATGCACCGGCAAACCGCTGCGCAGAGTGAGGAAACATCGCAGCAGTTTCGCGCGCAGATAATACACGGGTGTCCAATCCCTGTGCCCGCGCATGCGGCAACCAAGCCTCGTAACTCTCTAACCCATTGGCATTATTTGCAAAATACGTGGTTCCCGCTTGCCGCAACCCGATATCGACGTTTGTCTCACCCGCCAGTTCGCGCCACAGATACGCCGCCTCGGCCATAATCGGGATTTCATCCGGGTCGCGGCCCTGTTGCCTGATCCAGCCCCAGTTGCGCGAGGACTGCTCGGCGGCGATCCGGCCTTTTTCCAGCAGGATGACGCTATGGCCGCCGCGCGCCAAAAACAGCGCGGTACAGACACCGATGATACCGCCCCCGATGACCACAACGTCCGCTTGCGCGGGGGCCGGACCAGGATAGGTTACAGGAGTTAGTTCGGTGAAGGGGAACGGCATTATCAGGGATATACTCTAAGGGGGCGTGCAAAACGTAAAGTGGGCGCATCGCCCACCGCACCTTAATTCTGCAAACGCACCACCAGTTTTTTCATGAAATCATGGCCCGCGTTAAACTGCGCAACCTCAATGAATTCATTGGGCTGGTGCGCCTGCGCAATGTCACCCGGCCCGCAAATCACCGCCGAATACCCTGCCTCCTGAAACTGTCCAGCTTCGGTGCCGTAACTGACCTTATGGCTGGCATTGTCACCGGTGATCTGGCGCACCAAAGTCTCCGCCTCGCCGCCTTTTTCAGGCTGCAACGCAGGCACATCAAAACGCGGCGTGACCTCGATCCTTGTTTCCGGCACCACCGACTGCATCTGCTTTTCAACGGCGCGTACTTTCTTGAGATACGCTGTCCCCCAGGCATCCTTGTTCTCGCCCGGCACCACACGGAAATCCATTGCGAAATGGCAATCCTTGGCGGTGATATTATGCGCGGTGCCACCTGAAATCATACCCACATGGACCGTGGTGAAAGGCGGATCAAACATCGCGGCCAGCGCGCTCGGTTTGCGTTCCATGTTCTCGGTGTTCATCTCGTTGGCCCATTCGATCAGCTTGGCCCCCGCCATGATCGCATTGACCCCTTTGTGCAGCAGCGATGAATGGACCTCAAACCCCACAACATGGGTGTTAAATCCGCTGCCGCCCTTGTGACCTGTGACCGCCTGCATCGTCGATGGCTCGCCGACAATCACGGCCGATCCTTTTGGCAACACCGGCTGCATCGCTTGAATCATCGGCGGCGCGCCTGTACAGCCGATCTCTTCGTCAAAACTCAGCGCAATCTGCAGGGGCCGTTTCACACTCCCATGATGCGCCTCGACCAGCGCCCAGATCGCCAACGCGTCAAACCCTTTCATATCGCAGGTGCCACGCCCGTAATATTTGCCGTCGTTTTCAACCACGGTGAACGGGTCGGTATCCCACGGCTGGCCGTCCACAGGCACCACATCCGTATGACCCGACAAGACAATCGCGCCCTCTTTCCACGGCCCGACATGGGCAAAAAGCGCATGTTTGGGCTGGTCGGGGTCGATATAGCGATGGCTCTCGATGCCGTGGCTGGCGAGATATTCGGCGACCCAGTCGATCAACGGAATGTTGCTATCGCGCGAAACCGTGGGAAAGCTGATCAGCTTGGTCATCAACTCAAGCGGGGAAAGTCTTGTCGTCATATCATTGTCCCCTCAATACCCGCTGTCCGTCGTCAGCACAAAATGCCCCGGCTCGACCTCGCCATAGACCGACGGTTCAGCCACATACGAGGCGCGGTGGATCGGCGACGGGATCGGCTTGAAGTTCAGGTCTTTCTCGTCCTTGCGCTGGCGCGGGTCGGCAATCGGGACTGCTTTCATCAACGCTTGCGTATAGGGATGCTGCGGGTTCTCGAACACGGCGGAACGCGGGCCAAGTTCCACAATCCGGCCCAGATACATCACACCGACCTGATGACTGACCCGTTCCACCACGGCCATGTCGTGAGAGATAAACAGGAACGACAGTTCCATCTCGGCCTGCAATTCCAGCATCAGGTTGAGCACCTGCGCCTGCACGGATACATCCAGGGCGCTGACGGCCTCGTCCGCGATGATGAGTTTGGGTTTCAGCGCCAAGGCCCGTGCAATCGCGACGCGCTGGCGTTGGCCGCCTGATAACTCATGCGGAAAGCGCCGCATGAAACTGCGCGGCAATTCCACACGGTCAAACAGGGTCTCGACCCATTGTGTGACCGCCGCCCCCTTCATCAATCCATAATTATGGATCGGCTCCGCCACCTGATCGCTAAGTTGCATCTGCGGGTTCAGCGACGCAAACGGGTCTTGGAAAATCATCTGCATATCAAGCCGCGCCATCCGCAGGTCATGGGTGTTCAGGGCCATGATGTCTTTGCCGCCCAGATTGATCTCGCCCGAAAGCGGCTCAACCAGCCGCAGGATTGACCGCCCGGCAGTGGATTTCCCGCAACCGGATTCGCCCACCAGACTCAGCGTCTGGCCTTTGTTGATGGTAAACGACAGATCCTCGACCGCATGCACATTCGCCACGGTCTGGCGCAGGAATCCGCCCTTGACCGGGAACCGCGTGGTCAGACCCTTAACCGTTAACAATACCTCGTTGGTGCCCTTGATCGGCACAATCGCCTTGTCCTTGGTCCCCAGCAGCTTCATCGGCTCGGGGTATTGCTTGCCGGTCATCTCGCCCAGTTTCGGCACCGCAGCCAATAGCGCCTTGGTGTAGGGATGCTGCGGGTTCTCGAAAATCTCTTCGACTGTGCCTTCCTCAACCTTTTTGCCGCGAAACATCACCACCACGCGGTCTGCCATTTGTGCAACCACCGCCATGTCATGGGTGATGAACATCACGGCTGTGCCGGTCTCACGCTTCAAACGGTCCATCAGCGCCAGAATTTCTGCCTGAATGGTTACATCAAGCGCCGTCGTCGGCTCGTCCGCGATCAGCAATCGCGGCTCACAGGCCAGCGCCATCGCGATTACGACACGCTGGCGCATGCCCCCGGACAATTCATGCGGATATTGTTTCAACCGTGCCGCCGGTTCAGGGATTCGCACCTGCGTCATCAACGCCAGCGCCCGCTCCTCGGCCTGCGCGCGTGTCATGCCCTTGTGCAGCCGCAGCCCTTCGGTCAACTGCTTGCCGACGGTGAACACAGGGTTCAGCGCGGTCATCGGTTCCTGAAAGATCATCCCGATCTCGTTGCCACGGATATGGCGCATCTTTTCCTGATCGGTGGTGGCCAGATCAATCTCTGCGCCGTCGATGCGATTAAATAACAGGCGACCGCCCGCAATTTCACCGCCCCCGTATTCGACCAACCGCATCAGGGACAGGGAAGACACCGATTTGCCCGACCCGGATTCGCCGACAACACAGACAGTTTCGCCAGACCGGATATCAAAGCTTACGTTTTCAACACCCAGAACCGGGCCGTCTTTGGTCTGGAATTCGACCCTTAGTTCTTTGATCTGGGCGATGGGTGCAGCACTTGAATGATCCAGCATCTTTTCCGCCTCATTTGGGGTTGGCACAATTGTCTAAATCGGTTGCCTGACGCTAAGGCCAATCCACCGGACAAGTCAAACGCCAGTGAAACAGACGGCACAGCGACTTTGCAGGCCACAGCCCTTCAGAAGGGTTGCTTTTTTAGTCAAACCTGTTTCGATATGCGCATGCACTTTGGGGGGCATGCGGGATAAAAGCCTGATTTTGCGCAAATGCGCAAAGATAGTTGTTGTAACTCGCACCCTTCCGGAATGATCATACCAAGGCGGGATCACACCTGCCCCAAAAACGCGACACGGCCAAATGTGTCCAACAAGGAGTACGATATGAAGTTGAGAACCCTATTGATGGGCGCCATTGCAACGACCGCATTCGCGCCTTTCGCTCTGGCCGATGGCCATGAAGGCGAACGCGGGCGTGACGGCGAAGTCAAGATCATCTATTGGCAAGCCCCGTCCATTATGAACCCCTATCTGTCCGGCGGGACCAAGGATCTGGAAGCGGCATCACTGGTGCTGGAACCAATGGGCCGCTATGATGAAACCGGTGCTTTGGTCGCCTATCTGGCCGAAGAGATCCCGACCGTTGAAAACGGCGGCGTCAGCGAAGACCTGAAAAGCATCACATGGAAAATCGCCGAAGGTATGGTCTGGTCGGACGGCACGCCTGTGACCTCTGCCGACCTCGTGTTCACGGCTGAATATTGTATGCACCCCGAGGGCGGCTGCGCACAGGCGTCAAAATTTGACGGCGTGGCAAGTGTCGATGTTGTCGATGACCGCACCGTCACCGTGACTTTTACCGAAGCCAAGCCAAATCCCTACGGCCCGTTCATGGGTGGCCAGTCGCCGATCCTGCAAAAGGCACAGTTTGCCGATTGTCTGGGCGCCAAGGCACCCGAATGTACCGAAGCCAACTTTAACCCCATCGGCACCGGCCCGTTTACCGTCACCGAATTCCGTCCAAACGACGTGATCACAATGGCGGCCAACGAAAACTTCCGCGATCCGATGAAACCAGCGTTTGCCACACTGACTTTCAAAGGCGGCGGTGACGCGGTCGCAGCGGGCCGTGCGGTCATGGAAACCGGCGAATACGATTACGCCTGGAACATGCAGCTGGCACCGGACGTTCTGGCCAAAATGGCCGAAGCGGGCAAAGGTACGCCAATCTCCGCATTTGGTACATTGGTCGAGCGGATCGAGATGAACCTGACCGATCCGTCTCCGGATCTGCCAGAGGGTGAGCGTTCGACGGTAATGCATCCGCATCCGATCCTGAGCGACTTCAAAGTCCGCAAAGCGCTTTCGATGGCAATCGACCGCGAATTGCTGACCGAAGTCGGCTACGGTCAGGCCGGTCGTCCGACCTGCAACCTCGTGCCTGCGCCTGCGCTTTACGCCTCCGAAAACACAGAGTGTCTGACGCAGGATCTTGAGGGGGCCAAGGCCCTGCTTGAGGAAGCCGGCTGGACCGACAGCGACGGCGACGGAGTACGGGATAAGGACGGCAAGAAATTGGCGCTTCTGTATCAGTCATCGACCAACGCCGTGCGTCAGGACTTTCAGGCGCTGATCAAAGACTGGTGGAACCAGATCGGCATCGAAGTCGAATTGCGCAACCTTGATGCGTCCGTGTTCTTTGGCGGTGATCCGGGTTCGCCTGACACCTTCCAGAAGTTCTATGCAGACGTAGAAATGTACGCCAACAACTTTGACGGCACCGACCCACAGGCGTATCTTGCGTCTTACCGTTGCGGCAACGAACCCAAGCCTTCCTCGCAGTGGCAGGGTGAGAACATCAACCGTTTCTGTAACGCAGAATACGACACGTTGCTGGACGAATTGTCCCGCACGGGTGAGCTTGAAAAGCGCGGCGAGATTGCCAAGCGTCTGAACGAGATCATCACCAAAGACACCATGACCATCGTGCCACTTGTGGACCGTGGCCGTGTCTCTGCGGCGTCCAACACACTTGGTGGTGTGGTTCTGAATACATGGGATTCCGAGCTTTGGAATGTTGCCGACTGGTACCGTATCAAAGAATAAGCTGATCAAGGTGCGTGGGTTCCACCCACCCTACGGACAATCTGTAGGGTGGGTGAAAACCCGCGCACCTCCCTTCCCTCACCAGACTGCTTAACAAAGGCGCCGCTTGATGCTGACATTCACCATCCGACGACTTGTCCTCTCTGTCCCGACGCTTTTGTTCATCAGTTTTATCATCTTTGGCCTGCTGCAACTTGCCCCCGGCGATCCGATGGCGCAGGTGCCGCTGACTGTGCCGCCCGAGGTCAAACAAAAGATGCGCGAGGCGCTGGGTCTGGGTCAGGCGTGGTATATCCAGTATTACAAATGGCTGATCCAGTTTTTCTGGATCGAACCCTTGGTGTTCATCGACTGGCTGACCAACAGCAGCATGCTGTTCGGCTGGTTGCCTGACACCAACTTTTACCAAGGCCAGCTGCGTGTTCTGTCATGGCAGACCCGTTCACCCGTGATGGACATCGTGGTCCAGCGCATGCCGCAGACCTTGTGGGTGGTGGGCCTCAGCTATGTTGTGGGCATTGTGATTGCCATTCCCATCGGCATCTATTCCGCCTACAGGCATTATTCGCTGTTCGATCAGGCGGGCACGTTCGTGACCATGGTGGGCTTTTCAATTCCGCCGTTTTTCACCGGCCCGCTGCTCATTGTGATCTTTTCGGTCTACCTCGGCTGGTTCCCGTCGATCTATGACACCACCCATGTGGTAAACGACTGGGCATCGTTCAAAGTCCAGATTTTCCAGATGATCATGCCGGTGATGGTGCTGGCCCTGCAAACTACGGCACAAATCAGCCGTTACATGCGCGGTGCAATGCTGGATAACCTCAATCAGGACTATGTGCGCACAGCGCGGGCCAAGGGCCTAAGCGAGAGCGTCGTCGTCATGGTCCACGTGCTGCGCAATTCGATGATCCCGGTCGTGACCGTGATTGCCCTTGGCATGCCCGCAATCTTTGGCGGGGCGATCATCACCGAAAACGTGTTCAAGGTGAACGGCATCGGGCAGTTGTTGCTGACCGCGCTCTTTGCCAACGACCTGCCGATGGTGATGACGCTGACGTTTATTTTTGCGATCCTGATCGTACTGTTCAACCTGATTGCCGACGTGCTTTACGGCCTGCTAGACCCGAGGATCCGCTATGACTGAGCAAGCCATCCCCGCGAGCCCGCTAGAGGCCGATCTGGAAACCTACGGTGCATTGCAGGACAAGGAACCGCAAAAGCCGCCGCGCGCGCAGTGGAAAGATGTCTGGGACCAGTTTCGCAAACACAAGGGTGCGCTGTTTGGTGGCGGATTTTTGTTGTTCATCACCTTTGTCGTAATCTTTGGTCCCTACATCTGGCAGATCGACCCCAAAGCACTCGACATCCGCAACAAGGACTGGCGGCCGGTCTATACCCTGCTGTGGGACGGTGATGCCAAGGCCGGATGGGCGCACCCCTTTGGCACGGATCAGCTGGGGCGCGATATCATGGCGCAGATGATTGCAGGGGGCCGTGTGTCAATGGCGGTCGGCTGGCTTGCGATGATACTAGCACTGGTGATTGGCACCGCAATCGGTGTCATCTCGGGCTATTTCAAACGGCTCGATTTCTGGCTGATGCGCTTTACCGATCTGGTGTTGTCGTTGCCGATCCTGCCGCTGGTGTTGCTTGCCGTGACATTGTTTCGTCAGCCCTTGAACTCCAGCTTTGGCCCCGAGGGTGGCATGTTCATCCTGATCGTATCTGTGATCGGACTGACCTCGTGGATGCAAACCGCGCGGATTGTGCGCGGCGATATTCTGGCGCTGAAAGAACGCGAATTTATCCTTGCCGCCCGCTCCATCGGGACCACACCGGGCAAGATCATCCGCCGGCATCTGCTGCCCAACGTGGTCTCGCCGATCATGGTATCAGCGACCTTGGGTCTGGCGACGGCGATCATCACTGAATCAGCGCTGTCATTTCTGGGGGTCGGCTTTCCGTCGGATTATCCGACATGGGGCAAGCTGCTGGCAGATGCGGTTCAGCGGATGCAGGAATTTCCCGAACGCGTCGTGCTGCCGGGTATCGCGATTTCGCTGACTGTGCTTAGCGTGAATTATCTCGGCGACGGCTTGCGCGATGCGCTTGATCCGCGGATCAGGGGAAGGTGAGGCAGGTTATCGGCAAACGCCGAGGGCAGCACCTGTGACCGGCGTTGCCTTTTGTGTATTTGAAGAACAATGAAATTGTAGGGGGGTGCGAAAGGCTTCGGCCCCGGCTCGGACCTGATCAGTTTATCTTTTTGCGCAAACGGCGCAGCGTCGCCCACACGCCCAGCACGACCGGCAGCGTGATCGCAGCAGTGAGTACTGCCTTGCTGATCCCGAACGCATCCCCGAACGGCGTGGCAAGATAGCCCAGCAATGACACTGCGTAATAGCTGATGGCCACCACCGAGAGTCCCTCGACGGTGTGTTGCAAACGCAGTTGCAGGTCGGCGCGTTTGTCCATGCTGGCAAGGATTGCCTGATTTTGCGCAGAGCGTTCCACATCGACCCTTGTGCGCAGCAATTCACTGGCGCGGATGGCGCGGGCCGACATCGCCTGCAAGCGGCTTTCGGTCGATGCCACCGTGCGCATCGCAGGTTCGTAGCGGCGCATCATAAATTCGCCAAAGCCCTGCCGGCCCAGAAACCGCTCTTCGCGCAGCACCGCAATACGCTGGCCGACGATGGCCTGATAGGCCCCCGTCGCGCCGAACCGAAAGGCCGAGGTGGCAGCCAGCGTCTCAAGCTCGACCGATACATCCAGCAGGGCGTGAAGGGTTTCCTCGGCCATCGCCGACGGGCTGCGCATCTGCGCCATCAGCGCGGTCAGTTTGGCATCCAGCGTGCCCATCTGTGGCCCCATGCCGCGCACCATTTCAAAGCCGAGCATCGACGCGGATTTATAGGTCTCGATCTCGCACAGCCGTTGCACAATCCGCCCGATCCGGCGCTTTCCGGTTGACGCATCGGCAAACACCGCAATGCGCAGATGTCCGGCGCTATCAATACGAAAATCGCTCGCAACAACCGCTGCACGGTCAAGCACAGACGCCACAGCAAGGCTCTCGGGCACAAACCAATCCGACAGGTTATGCGCAATCGCGGCATCCTCGTCCAGCATTGGCATCAACCGCATCAACGCAGAGGTGATCCGCCCGCCCGGTGCCGCGTCAAGCCAGTAGTCGGGAAACACATCAAAATCTGCCGGATCAAACGCGCGCACGCTCAATCCGTCGCGAAATACCGTGTAGGTCACAAATTCGGTGTGCTGTTCCCATTTCAGCCAGTATTTGCCCATCTCGCCATAATAATGCGTCGCCTGCGGGTCGGGCAGCGGTGCGCCATAATGTGCCAGCAATTGCGCCAGATGCGCCAGATCAAGCGTCTTGTCGCGCCCCGAAGCGTCATGCGGTTGCCTGATGGCCAAAAACACCGCTGTCGCAGGCACGCTTAGCGATGGAAACGGGCGGGCGTGCAATTCCGAGGTCAAGGCATAGCGGTGCGGGTCGTCTTTGATCGGGGCCATGGGGCATTCCAGTGTCATGTCGCGTTGTGCCGACCATCGGCACCCTGACAAGGGATGTAAATTCACCGAAGTTCCCGAAAGCGGTACGCCATTGTACACTGGTAATTGCGCAACGGCGTCTGCTTTGGTCCCAACGTCTGGCATAAAAAAGGTGGACCCAAAAGGCCCACCTTACATTTTTGAGCGTTCGTAAAGTGGACCCACGGTCCACCCCGCCGGATTAGTCGATCAGCGGCAGCAGCTTATCAAGGCTTTCCTTGGCATCACCGTAAAACATCCGCGTGTTGTCCTTGAAGAACAGCGGGTTTTCGATACCGGAATACCCCGTGCCCTGCCCGCGCTTGGACACGAACACCTGCTTGGCTTTCCAGCATTCCAACACCGGCATGCCCGCAATCGGGCTGTTCGGATCGTCCTGTGCAGCGGGGTTCACAATGTCATTTGACCCAATCACAATCGCCACATCCGTGGACGGGAAATCATCATTGATCTCGTCCATTTCCATCACGATATCATAGGGCACCCGCGCCTCGGCCAGCAGCACGTTCATGTGCCCCGGCAAACGCCCTGCAACCGGGTGAATGGCAAAGCGCACGTTCTTGCCCTTGGCACGCAGCTTCTTGACCAACTCCGAAACCGCCTGCTGCGCCTGCGCCACCGCCATCCCGTAGCCGGGGATGATGATAACGCTATCCGCCTCGTTCAATGCCGTGGCAACGCCCTCGGCATCAATCGCGATCTGTTCGCCCTCGACCGCCATTTGTTCGCCCGCAGGGCCACCAAAGCCGCCCAGGATCACCGACACAAACGACCGGTTCATCGCCTTGCACATGATGTAGGACAGGATCGCACCAGAGGAGCCGACCAGCGCACCCACAACAATCAACAGATCATTGCCAAGCGAGAAACCAATCGCCGCAGCCGCCCAGCCGGAATAGCTGTTCAGCATCGACACAACCACAGGCATGTCCGCCCCGCCGATGCCCTTGATCAGATGGAAGCCGATGAACAAGGCCGCCAGCATCATCAGGAACAGCGGAAAGAACCCGCCCGTGTTGAAGTACCAGATCAGTGTTATGACCGAGACCGCCGCCGCCGCGATGTTCAGCAGATGACCACCGGGCAGTTTTTCAGCCGCAGAGGAGACGCGCCCTGCCAGCTTGCCATAGGCGATGATCGAGCCGGTAAAGGTGATCGCACCGATGAATACGCCAAGGAACAATTCGACCCGCAGGATATTCAACTCTACGGCAGACTTCTTTGCGATGATGGACGCGAACGTCCCGAATTCACCGCGCAAAGTCAGCTCTGCCGCGCTGACCAGTGGAGGATAGAGTTCCGCCCCCACGCCCTCGGCCTTGGGGAACATGACGTCGATGGCGGCAAACTCGGCAATCACGCGCCCGATCTCGAAATGCGCGATCAGGCCGACAAATACCGCCGCCAGACCGACCAGCGAATGCATCGCCGCGACCAGTTCCGGCATCTGCGTCATCTGCACTTTGGTAGCAAGTTGATAGCCGATGGCACCACCGCCCGCGATCAGGATGATCGACAACAGCCAATACCCCGACCCCGGCCCGATCAGCGTTGCGGCCACGGCCAGCGCCATACCGGCAATGCCGTACCACACCGCACGCTTGGCGCTTTCCTGACCTGACAGACCGCCAAGCGAGAGGATGAAAAGAATAGCTGCGACCACATAAGCCGCTGTTGTAAAACCAAAATCCATCTAATCCGCCCCTTAAGATTTCTGGAACATGGCAAGCATGCGCCGTGTCACGAGGAAGCCACCAAAGATGTTGATCCCGCACATAAAGACCGACACCGCCGCCAGCAGAATGACCAGAAATGACCCCGATCCGATTTGCATCAGCGCGCCCAGAATGATGATCGACGAGATCGCATTCGTGACCGCCATCAGCGGCGTGTGCAAACTGTGCGCGACACCCCAGATGACCTGAAAACCGACGAACACGGCCAATACGAACACGATAAAGTGCTGCATAAAGCTGGCCGGGGCAACAAGGCCCACAGCCAGCAACAACGCGCCGCCAACGGCCAACAATGTCACCTGATTGCGGGTCTGCTTTTTGAATACGACAACCTCTGCCGCCGCTTGCTCTTCGCGTGTCAGTGCCTTGGGTGCTTCTTTCTTGGGTTTGGCCGCAATTGCCGCGACTTTGGGTGGTGGCGGCGGGAAGGTGACCGCCTTGGCGTGGGCAATTGTCGCCCCCCGGATCACGTCGTCTTCCATGTTGTGGTTGATCACACCGTCTTTGTTTGGTGTGAGGTCCGTCATCAAATGGCGGATGTTGGTCGCATAAAGCGTCGAGGCTTGCGCCGCCATCCGGCTTGGAAAATCGGTATAGCCGATGATGGTGACGCCATTGTCGGTCACGATCTTTTCATCCATCACGGTCAGCTTGCAGTTGCCGCCCTTTTCCGCCGCAAGATCGACAATGACCGATCCGGGCTTCATCGCGGCAACCATATCTTCGGTCCACAACTCTGGTGCTTCGCGGTTCGGGATCAGCGCGGTGGTGATCACGATATCGACCTCGGGGGCCAATTCGCGAAACTTGGCCAGCTGCGCCTCACGGAATTCAGGGGAAGACACAGAGGCATAGCCCCCAGAGGCCGACCCATCGGCCTGCTCTTCTTCAAAATCGAGGTACACAAACTGCGCGCCCATGCTCTCGACCTGTTCGGCCACTTCGGGGCGCACGTCAAACGCATAGGTGATCGCACCCAGCGACGTGGACGTCCCGATCGCAGCGAGACCCGCCACACCGGCACCGACAACCAGCACCTTTGCCGGCGGCACTTTACCCGCTGCTGTGATCTGTCCGGTAAAGAAACGCGGGAAATTATTACCCGCCTCGATCACCGCGCGGTAGCCTGCGATATTGGCCATGGAGCTTAGCGCGTCCATCTTTTGGGCACGCGAAATCCGCGGGATCATCTCCATCGCTACGACAGTCGCACCCTTGTCGGCGGCGGCCTTCATCTCTTTTTCATTTGCCACAGGGCTGAAGAAAGAAATCAGCGTCTGACCCGAACCGAGCTTTTTCATCTCGGCCGCATCGGGCGCGCGCACCTTGGCCACAACATCGGCGATTTTCCACAAGGCGGCGGCGGTTTTTACCACCTCGACGCCTGCGGCCTTGTAGGACTTATCATCAAAGCCCGCAGCATCGCCTGCGCCCGCCTCGATCACACATTCATGGCCCAGCTTTTGCAATTGCAATGCCGACTCCGGCGTCATGGCGACCCGCGCTTCACCCGCAAAAATCTCTTTTGGTGTTCCGATCTTCAATTCAGAATTCCCCGCATAGATAGCCCGTGTCCCCCGTGGCACAGCTTTCATATGAAGGGTTACCGCGCCGCCGCATTTTTCACAAGGTGCGCGGTTCCTACCCCTTGCGACTTTCGCAACGTAAAAAGGCCAAAACACAAGGGTTTCGGCCTTTTTCAATGATTGAGATACGAGCCGTTGATATCGCCACGCGGATCACGGCGTTTCGCGCTACATTAGAAACCCGGCAGAAGTTTCGCCACGCCGCGGCGCTCGAACGTTGCACCGCGATCAGCGCCGAATGTTATTTTGCCGCCAACGCCTACGAAAAATTCGCTGCCCGTAATACCAACGACATTCGCTTTGCCAGTTCCAACCTCTAAAAATAGATTGGCATTCTCAGCCACATCACGATCCAGTTTAACCGTAATCTTGGATAGATCTACGACGCTTACATCCAGGCTATCATAGGCGCCGCTTAGTCCAAGACCATTCGCAAATTCATACCGACCGGCGATGCCCAGTAACGTTCCGTTACCAATAACCGAGTCTGCATTCGCCATATAGGCGTCGTATTCCATCTGCCCAGTATCAAAACCGCCTTCGATCCCTACAATATCCACATCAGAACCTGATATATCTTCGCGGGTATAAAACGCACCCAACGAAGTCTGATCATCAACGTGATAAATACCATGCAAACCCAAAGTTGTTGAATCAACGCCAGTCGCGTTCAGCTTGTCGTGTCCAATATCAAATTGAAGACTGATGTTGCGGTTAAATCCAACTTCGACCGAACCTTCTATACCAAAACGGCTAATGTCAGTATCTTCAGTAAACGCAGAGTAAGAAAGGCCAATTGAGCCGCCTGTAACTTCGACAGCTTGCGCAGACTGTGCGTACAAAATTGCTGCGCCGCAAAGCGCGATTGAGGGAAGTTTCATTTTACTGCTCCAATAGTCGTTTTTTTAGGTGGCTCTGTTTTCAGATTGCCTTGCGGTTGAATCTAGGTGGATTACGTTTAAACAACAATCGAATAATGCAGTAGAACATCGTGACAGTTGCATCCCTGCCACGTGATAGCATCGCACAAGAAACAAGCGGAGACCTCCACTATGGACCTAAGCGGCAAACACGCACTCATCACGGGCGGCGGTACGGGCATCGGCCTTGCCATTGCCCAAGACCTCGCTGCCAAAGGGGCGCAGGTTACAATCACCGGACGCAGACAATCGGTGCTTGATGCCGTGGTCACGGGCAATATCACTGGCAGGGCGATGGATGTGCGTGACGAAGACAACGTCGCGTCCACCATCGCAGCGGCGGTGGCTGCACATGGCCCGATCCAGATTTGCGTGGCAAATGCAGGGGTCGCCGAGGGCAAATCGCTGCACAAGACCGATATGGGGTTCTGGCGCGATATGATGGCGACCAATCTGGATGGCGCGTTTTTGACAATCCGCGAAAGCCTGCACTCCATGCGCGGCACCGACTGGGGTCGGGTTATTGCGGTATCGTCGATGGCAGGTCTGCGCGGATTGCCGGGGGCTGCGTGCTATTCGGCCTCCAAGCACGGGATGATCGGGTTGATCCGGTCGCTCAGCGAAGATTACATGGGGTCCGCGTTCACCTTTAATGCGCTCTGCCCCGGCTATGTCGATACGCCGATCGTGACGCGCAACAGCGCCTCAATCGCCGCGCGCGCGGGCGTGACCGAAGACAAGGCGCGCGATATGATGATCAAGTCCAACCGCCATCAGCGCCTGATTGAACCTGCAGAGGTTGCCGCTGCCGCCGCGTGGCTGGTGGGGCCGGGATCGGGCAGCATCAACGGCCAATGCATCGAGATCGCGGGCGGGCAGATGTAGCCGCAGTGGGCCACGCGCCCACCTTACTTCTGAACCGTAAAGTGGGCGCACCGCCCACCCCTCGCCCGCGTTAATCACACATTAACCACCCGCGCGCTAACCTCACCCCATGGCAGACTACATCCGCAGACGCAGCCCCGGCGGCACCTACTTTTTCACCATCCGCCTCGCGGACCGCAGCGGTGATATGCTGGTGCGCAAAATCACCGACCTGCGCCGTGCGATGCGCGAGACCAAACAGCGTCACGCTTTTGACATCGACGCCATCGTGGTGTTGCCCGGCGTGATCCACACCATCTGGACCCTGCCCGAGGGCGATAGCGACTATCCCAACCGCGTCGGCATGTTAAAATCGCGGTTCTCGCGGATGCAACCGATGCCCGCCTACCGCACGCCTTTACAGATCAAACGCGGTGAAAAAGCCATCTGGCAGCGGCGCTATTGGGAAGACCAGATCCGCGATGCCGCCGATTTCGCCCGCCACCGCGACCTGATTTATCAAAGTCCGGTGCATGCGGGCCTGTGCGCGACACCGCAAGACTGGCCGCATAGCTCGCTGCACCGTGATCTGGCCAAAGGCGCGGTGGCACCCGCACCGATCGGCCACGCCAGTGCAGCACGGCTGCACCTTACGCTGTCACCCCACCGCTTTGACCGGGACCACGTTCACCATGTTATATAAGGGCGTGTAAGGTGGGCGCACCGCCCACTGTGGCGGATCAGACAGCTTTCAGTCTGTGAACATCACCGCCCGCGCGCCATTGCCGCACCGCATCGCCAAACCGCTCGAACAGCGGCCGCGACACCGGATCATTGCAGGCATCCCATTCCGGATGCCATTGCACGGCCAGCGTAAATCCGGCAGCACCCTTGATATAGATCGCCTCTGGCGTGCCATCCTCGGCATAGCCGTCAACAACAACCCGCGCCCCCGCAGCCTTGATGCCCTGCCCGTGCAAGGTATTGGTCCGCACCACCTGCCGGCCCATAATGTCGTGAAACACGCCGCCTTTTGAAAAAGTCACATCATGACGCAGTTCGAATTTTTCCTGCAAGGTGCCATCGGGCGGCATGCGGTGGTTCATCCGGCCGGGCAAATCGCGAATTTCGGGATACAGAGTGCCACCCATCGCGACATTCACCTCCTGAAAGCCGCGGCAAATCCCGAGAAAAGGCTGCCCCCGCTCAACGCAGGCCCGTACCAGCGGCAGTGCTATCGCATCACGCGCGCGGTCGAATTGGCCATGTGCAATGGTTTCCGCTTCGCCGTATTCCTCGGGATGCACATTGGGCCGCCCGCCGGTCAGCAAAAAACCGTCACAAATATCCAGCAGCTCTGCCACACTGACCAGTCGCGGATCGCTGGGAATGATCAGCGGGACGCAACCCGCAACCTCGGAAATGGCGTCCGAATTCATCTGCCCGCCCGCATGGACCGGATATTGCTCGTTCAACAGATAGGAATTACCGATTATGCCAATGACGGGCCGCGCCATAACTCACCTTGCGTTGCAGACGTTTGGGCAAACATACGCACAGATGCCCGCCACCTCAACCGTCCATTGGGCTCAAACCTCTCCGCTCAGACCCGCCGCGTCAATCCCGGCCATCGCCGCAATCGCGTCATTGTCAGAGGTATCTCCCGTCACGCCGACCGCACCGATCACCCCGCCTTTGGCATCGCGCAGCAACACACCGCCCGGCACCGGGATCACCTGACCGCCAAACGCGCCGTTCACCGCCGCCATGAAAAACGCCTGATCCTCGGCCCGCTTCATCTGCGCTGTGCCCGCCATGCCCAGCATCACCGCGCCATATGCCTTGCCTTGCGCAATCGCAAACCGCCCCGGTGATGCACCGTCCTCGCGCTCGAACGCCTGCACGTGCCCACCCGCATCCAGCACCACAACCGACAGGGGTTTCAGACCCGTCTCGCGGGCTTTCTCCAGCGCTTTACGAATGATGATCCGGGCTTTTTTTAGTGATATTGTCATGCGTTTTTCCTTAAATTTTTACTTTGAAATGCTCACTCTGCCGCCTTCAGCTCCAACCGCCGCGCATGCAGGACAGGTTCGGTATAGCCCGATGGCTGTACCCGGCCTTCAAGGACCAGATCACAGGCGGCCTGAAACGCGATCCCGTCGAACCCCGGTGCCATCGGCGCATAAAGCGGATCCTCCGCATTTTGACGGTCCACGACAGCGGCCATTTTCTGCAAACCTGCCATCACCTGATCCGCACTGATCACCCCGTGATGCAGCCAGTTCGCCAGCGCCTGCGCCGAAATCCGGCAGGTCGCGCGGTCTTCCATCAGGCTCACATCGTGAATGTCCGGCACTTTGGAACATCCGACGCCCTGATCAACCCAACGCACCACATAGCCAAGTATTCCTTGGGCGTTATTCTCGATTTCTTGCGCGATTTCATCATCCGACAGGTTGCGCCCCGCCATTACCGGAATGGTCAACAGGTCCGCCAAGGTGCCACGGGCACCGCCGGACTTGATCTCGTCCTGACGCGCCAGGACATCAACCTGGTGGTAATGCGTGGCATGCAAGGTCGCCGCCGTGGGCGACGGCACCCAAGCGCAATTGGCACCGGATTTGGGGTGGCCGATCTTGACCTCCATCATCTGCGCCATCAGATCCGGCATCGCCCACATGCCTTTGCCGATCTGTGCCCGACCCTGCAATCCGCAGGCCAGACCGATATCGACATTGCGGTCCTCGTAGGCGGCGATCCACGCGGTGTTCTTCATCTCGCCTTTCGGCACCATCGGTCCCGCTTCCATCGAGGTATGAATTTCATCCCCCGTACGGTCCAGAAAACCGGTGTTGATAAACGCGACGCGGTGCTTTGCCGCGCGGATACATTCGCCAAGGTTGGCCGAGGTCCGGCGTTCCTCGTCCATGATGCCCAGCTTGACGGTGTATTGCGGCAGACCAAGCGCCGCCTCGACATCGCTAAAAATCTCGTCGGCAAAAGCAACTTCTTCCGGCCCGTGCATTTTGGGTTTCACCACATAAACGCTGCCTTTCACCGAATTGCCGCCGTCACGTTGCAAATCATGCATTGCGATCATCGTCGTGATCATCGCATCCATCAGCCCTTCGCCAACCTCAAGCCCGTCGCGGTCCAGCACAGCAGGATTGGTCATCAGATGCCCGACATTGCGGATCAGCATCAGCGAGCGACCTTTGAGCACAACCTCGTCCCCGTCGGCGCCACGGTACACGCGGTCGGTGTTCATCACGCGGGTCTGCGTCTGGCCACCTTTCTGGAACGTCTCGGTCAGATCACCTTTCATCAGGCCCAGCCAGTTTGCATAGGCCCCAACCTTGTCCTCGGCATCGACCGCTGCAACGCTGTCTTCGCAATCCATGATCGTCGACATCGCCGATTCCAGCACAATGTCGGAAACATGCGCAGGGTCATCCTTGCCAATCGGATGATCGGCGTTGATCTGTATTTCGATGTGCAGCCCGTTGTTTTTCAACAAGATCGCTGTTGGCGCGCCAACTTCACCCTGAAACCCCACAAACTGGGCCGTATCCGCCAACGGCACACCGTCACCCACGGCGGCCACCAACGTACCATCCTCGATGCGGTATCCCGTTGCCGACAGATGCGAGCCCACGGCAAGCGGTGCCACATCGTCCAGAAACGCCTTGGCCTTTGCCACCACCCGCACACCGCGCGTCGCGTCAAACCCCTTGCCGCTTGGCAGATCGCCCAGCGCGTCTGTGCCATAAAGCGCGTCATAAAAACTGCCCCAGCGGGCATTGACCGCGTTCAACGCAAAACGCGCATTGGTGATCGGCACCACCAGTTGCGGGCCGGGCACATGTGCAATCTCGGGGTCGACATTCTCGGTCTCGATCCCGAACGCATCGCCCTGAGGCACCAGATAACCGATGTCATGCAAAAACGCGGTATAGGCCTCCGCATCATGATCCTGCCCTTTGTGCTGGATGTGCCAGCGGTCAATCTGACTCTGCAAATCTGCGCGCTTGGCCAGCAAGGCGCGGTTCTTGGGGCCTTGGGTGTGCACCAGATTCGAAAATCCGCTCCAAAAGTCTTGTGCGGTGACGCCTGTCCCGGGCAGCGCCTGTTTTTCAACAAAGTCAACAAGCTGTGGATCAATCTGCAAACCGTCTTTTTCTATGCGTGTCATATTGCACCCCTTTGGGAGACTGGAGGAATGATGTTTTGCAACGGCTTATCAGATAATTCCACATGAACAAGTCAATTTGGTAATATATTTTTACCAATTTCAACGAAGCAGTCTCAAAATAGCCAAGCAAATACAGTTTAATTGCCTTGAAAAATGCAAAACGCGGCCCCCTTGTCGGGAACCGCGTGCGCAGACATAAAAATGAATTCGATCAGTTGTCGACCGTCGCTGCCGGATCGGTTGGGGGCTGGACTGTGACTTCCGGGTCAATCGCGGGCCGGACTGTGCCCTCAACAGCAGGTAGTCGATCAATTGTTTCCTCCCCCGTGTCTTCCGTCTGCAATACTGTGTAAAACACCAAGGCGATCAGTGCCAATGCGGCAAACACCACAACGCTCTTCATTCCCATCAAGGGCACTTTGTGGCGGCGTTCCTGCTTTTTTACATTTGTGTCGGGAGCTGACATGTTGTTCTCCTCATACTGGTTTCAATTCAAAAATGACCCTGCTTGCGGGTCGTCTCTTGCGGAATTAACGTGCAGCCAATGTTTTAGTTCCAAATTGAGGTCACTTGATGCGCGATGCTGCCCCCCAGACTATCTATCTGGCCGATTACACCCCGTTTGGATTTATCGTGGATACGGTGGACCTGACCTTTGATCTTGACCCGCACCGCACCCGTGTGAAAAGCCGCATCGCGTTCCGGCCCAACCCGGATGCAGCAGACCGCACGTTTTTCCTGCACGGCGAAATGCTCAACCTGATCAGCGCGCGGATCGACGGCACGCCCGTCACTCCGACGCTCACCGACACGGGCCTGACCTGCGCCGTGCCCGATGCGCCCTTTATCTTTGAGGCCGAGGTCGAGATTGACCCCAAAGGCAACACCGCTTTGGAAGGGCTCTATATGTCGAACGGCATGTATTGCACCCAATGCGAGGCAGAGGGCTTTCGCAAAATAACCTATTACCCCGACCGCCCCGATGTAATGGCAACCTTCACCGTCACCATCAACGGCCCGCATCCGGTGCTGCTGTCAAACGGCAATCCGGTAACGACCTCCAAACACCACGCAGAATGGCACGACCCATGGCCCAAACCCGCCTATCTGTTTGCGCTGGTGGCGGGCGAGTTGATCGCTCACCATGACACTTTCACCACGATGGAGGGGCGCAAGGTTGATCTGAACCTTTATGTCCGCCCCGGTGATGAGGGCAAATGTGCCTTTGGGATGCAGGCGCTGAAAGCGTCGATGAAATGGGACGAGGAAGTGTACGGCCGCGCCTATGATCTGGACCTGTTCAATATCGTCGCAGTCGATGATTTCAACATGGGCGCGATGGAAAACAAGGGGCTGAACATCTTCAACTCCTCTGCCGTTCTCGCCTCGCCCGAGACGTCTACCGATATGAATTTTGAACGGATCGAGGCGATCATCGCGCATGAGTATTTCCACAACTGGACCGGCAACCGCATCACCTGCCGCGACTGGTTTCAGCTTTGCCTCAAGGAAGGTCTGACCGTCTACCGCGACAGCCAGTTCACCTCTGATATGCGCTCGGCCCCCGTCAAACGCATCACGGATGTGATCGACCTGCGTGGCCGCCAGTTTTCTGAGGACCAAGGGCCACTTGCCCACCCTGTCCGGCCCGCCAGCTTTCAGGAAATCAACAACTTTTATACCGCAACGGTCTATGAAAAAGGGGCCGAGGTCATCGGCATGCTCAAACTGCTGGTCGGTGATGCGGATTATTACAAGGCTCTGACCCTCTATTTCGACCGCCATGACGGGGACGCGGCAACGATCGAGGATTGGCTCAAAGTGTTCGAGGACACCACAAACCGCGACCTCTCGCAGTTCAAGCGCTGGTATTCCCAAGCCGGCACACCGCGCCTGTCCGTGTCCGAGGACTTTGCGGATGGCACCCTGACCCTGACCTTCACACAAACTACCCCGCCCTCAACCGCGACACCCGACCCGGAGCCGCTGGTGATCCCCATCGCCGTGGGCCTTATCGGGCCGGATGGTGCCGAGGTCGCGCCCACCCGCGTGCTCGAGATGACCGAAGCCACGCAAAGCTTCACCTTTGATGGCCTCACCGCCCGCCCGACCGCGTCGGTTCTGCGCGGCTTTTCTGCCCCCGTGGTGCTGACCCATGGCCTGTCACAGTCCGACCGCATCCACCTGCTGACCTATGACACCGATCCGGTAAACCGTTGGGAAGCGGGCGATATTCTGGCCCGTACCGCCCTGCTTGCGATGATCCGCAACGGCACGGCCCCTGCCAAATCCTATCTCGCGGCGCTGTCGCATGTTGTTACTGACGATACCCTTGACCCAGCGTTCCGTGCGCTGATCTTGCGTCTGCCAAGTCAGGCGGACCTCGCCAATGCCCTGCACGATGCAGGTGACACACCCGACCCCGACATCATCTATGCCGCCCGTGAAGCGATGCGCAGCGCCATTGCGCGCCATCTGGGTGATGACCTGAAACGCCTTTACAAAGCCAATCAGGTGACTGCCCCCTACAAACCTGACGCAACCCAATCCGGCAAACGCAGCCTTGCAAATGCAGCACTTGGCCTGCTGACCCTGCTTGACGCAGGCAAAACCGCAACCGCGCAATATAATTCTGCCGACAACATGACCCAGCAATTGACAGCGCTGGCCAATATGCTGGCCGCCGGTGCCGGCAATGATGCAGTGCAGAAATTTGCCGCACAATGGAAAGACGACCGGCTTGTCATGGACAAATGGTTCGGCCTGCAAGTGATCGAGGCCGACCCCGACAACGCCGCTGCGATGGCACAAAAGCTGACGGAATTGCCCGATTTCAACTGGAAAAACCCCAACCGTTTTCGCGCGGTGTTTGGCTCGCTCACGGCAAACCAGGCGGGCTTTCACGCCGCTGACGGCTCCGGCTACGGCCTGCTTGCGGATTGGCTGATCAAACTCGACCCCGTGAACCCGCAAACCACCGCGCGGATGTGTTCGGCGTTCCAGACATGGCGGCGCTATGATACGGACCGACAGGCCCTGATCGCAGCCCAGCTTGACCGCATCCTTGTCACACCCGACCTCAGCCGCGATACCACCGAAATGCTGAGCCGGATCAGAGGCGCATAGCCCGGCATGAACAATGCCTTTGTGTTCGATCAACAGGCCCGCAGCCGGCGCACGTTGCTGATCGTGCTTGGTGTCTGGGCTGCACTGGTCGCCGCTTGGGTCTGGCTTGAGGCTGCATCCTGGATCATCGCGTTCCTTGCCGCCTTCACCCTGCCCGCCCTCTACGACCTGATCCGCAATCCGCGCAGTGGTTTGCGGCTCGACGCCACGACCATGAGCTGGTTTTCCGGTCGCCGCCAAGCCAGCATCGATCTGGCCGAGATCGACCACATCCGGCTTGATACCCGCCTTGATTTCTCGGTGCGGGTGACAGCCGTGCTCGCCACTGGCCGTAAAATCAGACTGCCCTTTGAATCAACGCCGCCGCATCAGGCGTTCGAGGATGCGCTCGCCCTGCGCGATGTCAAAACGCAGCGGCATCATTTTCAGCTGCTGCAATGATGCAGGTTCAGGGCCGCGATTGTGGCCGTGTCGCATCAAGCGGTTTGCAGTAGTTCTGGCGGCGCAACCACTGTGCCATGTCCTGACGCTTGGCCGCACTGCGCATCGGGCCCCAATCGGCGGCCACACCGCGCCCGCCGCGTCCGTAAATCACCCCGTCGCGCGGCACCGTAACGGCCATGATCCGCACGGCACAACTCAGGTTCGCGGCCCCGTTTTTAAGTGCCTCGCCCGTTCCGGCGTTACACTTGTAACCACGCGCCGTGCCCGGCAATATCTGCAACAACCCGTACCAGCGTCCGCCACCGCCCACCGCCCAGGGCTTGTAGGTACTCTCGTGTTTTGACAGCGCCGACAAAAACCCCACCCAGAAGGCCCGCCGCCCGTGATCATCCGCCGCTTTGTACGCCGGACACCATGTATCAATGTCGCCGGGGGTCATATCAACCAAGGGTTTACCATGTTCCTTGAGCGCCGAAAGCGCCGCACGGGTCCAGACTTGATGCCCCTTCATGTGCTGAAACCTTGTGCGCGGCAAAGCCGGATTGCGCGCGGGGGGGCGCAATTGGCTGTAAAACCGCGGCGTTCGGGTTGTCAGATCAGTGTCCCGAGGATCACCGGATACCACTTGAACCGGTGCCGCATTTGGCACGTCGCCCGCTTCAACAGGTACACCCGTGGCTTGCGCCAGAACGACATCTGGTGCATGGGGCTGATCAATCCTGGGTTGTGTCATGTAATCAGATTTCACCAAAGGGCGCACCCTGTTCAGCGTTTCCGCATCCACCGGCAGTGACAGCAATGCCAATACCCCCCCGAAAATCACATATTTCATAAGCCATACTAAGAAGGCGCTTTTTTAAATTGGCAAGCATTTCGTGGTATAATAGCCCTTTAGCGAAACAGTTTAACGCGAAAGTTGTGATCGTACGGGATCGCGCACCAATGACGTTAACGATTACGACGTTGATCAGGCAATACCCGTTAAAGATGTGCAAACATCGCTATATCAACGCGCCCGCGCCAAGGTTTCGCCTCAAAGGAACGACATACCTCAGGATAAGAAAAATAACCCAAACTACAGGCTCCGGATATGAAACTGCTGCAAAACCTCCTGCTCAGAAGGCGCAACCAGACAACCACATCCATGCCCGATGCCTTTGAACACGCGGCGCAGGATGCCCGTCTGGCCGTTCCCCTGCGCCGCCGTCCGGCCCCGACCAAAGCCCGCGACGATGCGGCCGAAGAACTGTTGCATATTTCTTGCCCTGACCCCACAGCCGAAGAGGTTCTGCGCGACAAACATCAACGCAGTGCCCAGCGTCTTGCCCGTCAGGAACGCTGGACCGACATCGCACAGATGATTGCCGAGGCCGACAAAGACCGCGCCATGACCCCCGGTGCCATGCCGCTTGCCGATCTGATGGCCTTTGGTGCCCGTGCCGATGTGGTTCTGGCCGCCGAACACGCGCTGGCGGACGGAAATCTGCCGCATGACGCCCCGCTGATGGCAGGCATCGAAGCGCTGGAATATGTTCTGGCCGAACATCCCGATAACTTTGTGATTGCCGCCATTGTGGCGCTGGCGCATATCGACATCGGCTGGGCATGGCGCGGCACCGGGTGGGACGCCGAAGTGCGCCCCCGCAACCGCGATGCCTTTGCCGCCCATTTTGACCGGGCGGGCGATATCCTTGCGCCGTTTCAAGACAAAAACCTCAACTCCCCGCTGTTTGCCGCAACCTGTTGCGCCTTGTTCAGCGGGACCGGACAAGACCGCAAATACGTCGCCGACCGCTATGAGGCTTTGATCGACCTGAACCCGTCGAACCCGCGCTCGATGCGGGCTATGGGCAATTTCCTGCTGCCCCGCTGGGGTGGAAACTATGCCGGCCTTGAACTCGAAGCCCGCCGGACCGCCGCACGGACCCAGCAAATCTGGGGTGCGGGCGGCTATACATGGGTAATGTTTGACGCCATCGCCTGTGATGACCGCGCCTGTGCAAACCTTGATCTGGCGTTCTTTACCGAAGGCCTGCGCGACATTCTGACAAGGCGTCCTGACCCCTATACCACCAACCTGCTTGCCGCCTATTGCGCAAATGCCCACGGCCAGACGTTTTCGGGCAACGACGAGGCCGACCAGATTCGCACCCAGATCGCCGAATGTGCCCGCTGGATTGTGCGCGAACACCTGACCGAACTTCACCCGATGATCTGGGCTCATGCGGCGCGCGGTTTCGACAATAATCTGCGGGTCCATTCGCCCACCCGTTTTGCCGCCTCGGGTCGCGAGGACGCGATGCGCATTATCTCGGGCCTGTTCCAGCGTGAAATCCGTCTGGGCCAGAAAATCGTATTCACCGACACCGGACCTGTCGCGCTGGCAAGCTGAAGCGTCCACCCCTCTTGCGGCACCCCGCCCGCTGGCCTAAGACCAAAGGCGTAAATCCTGCGCACGAGGCCGCCATGCTTGACCTGACCTACGCCCCCCCGAAACCCCGTGTGATCGCGGGGGCCAAGCACGATTGGGAACTGGTGATCGGCATGGAAGTGCACGCACAGGTCGCGTCAAACGCCAAGCTGTTTTCCGGTGCCTCGACCAAATTCGGTGCGGAACCCAATTCGAACGTGGCCTTTGTGGACGCCGCCATGCCCGGCATGTTGCCGGTGATCAACGAATACTGCGTGGAACAGGCCGTGCGTACGGGTCTGGGTCTCAAGGCTGTGATCAACCTGAAATCCGCGTTTGACCGCAAGAATTATTTCTATCCTGATTTGCCCCAAGGCTATCAGATTTCGCAGCTCTATCACCCCATCGTGGGCGAAGGCGAAGTGCTGGTTGAGCTTGGTGATGGCACCGCGCGTCTGGTCCGCATTGAACGCATCCACATGGAACAGGACGCCGGTAAATCCATCCATGACATGGACCCCAACATGTCGTTCGTGGACCTGAACCGCGTTGGCGTCTGCCTGATGGAAATCGTCTCGCGCCCCGACATCCGTGGCCCCGAAGAAGCCGCCGCCTTCCTTGCCAAACTGCGCCAGATCCTGCGCTACCTCGGCACCTGTAATGGCGACATGCAGTCGGGTGCCATGCGTGCCGATGTAAACGTGTCGATCTGCCGCGTCGGCCAATACGAAAAATATGCGGAAACACAGGATTTCAGCCACCTTGGCACCCGTTGCGAGATCAAGAACATGAACTCCATGCGCTTTATCCAGCAGGCGATTGAAGTCGAGGCCCGCCGTCAGATTGCCATCGTCGAAGCAGGCGGCGAGATCACTCAGGAAACCCGTCTGTTTGATCCCGACAAGCAAGAAACCCGCTCGATGCGGTCCAAGGAAGAAGCGCACGACTACCGCTATTTCCCGGACCCTGACCTGTTGCCGTTGGAGATCGAGCAAGCATGGGTGGACGATATCGCGTCCACCTTACCCGAACTCCCCGACGCAAAGAAAGCCCGATTTATGGCTGATTTTGGCCTGTCGGACTATGACGCATCGGTCCTGACCGCAGATCTGGATTCCGCCGGATATTTCGAAGCTGTGGCCACAGGCCGCGACGGTAAAATGGCGGCCAACTGGGTAATCAATGAACTTTTTGGCCGCCTCAAGAAAGACGAAAAAGACATCGCCGAAAGCCCCGTCAGCCCTGCCCATCTCGGCGGTATCATCGACCTGATCGCATCTGATGCCATATCTGGCAAGATCGCCAAGGACGTATTCGAGATCACCTACACCACGGGCCGCGACCCTGCGGAAATTGTGGAAACCGAAGGCATGACACAGGTCACGGACACCGGTGCAATCGAGGCCGCTGTGGACCAGATCATCGCCGACAACCCCGATCAGGTCGCCAAGGCACAAGCGAATCCAAAGCTTGCGGGATGGTTTGTGGGTCAGGTGATGAAGGCAACGGGCGGCAAGGCCAATCCGAAGGCGGTGAACGAGATTGTGGCGGCAAAGTTAAAGTAAGGTTTGTGAAACCCACATTACAAACACCTCTTCAATGCCGACGCGATACCGACCTTCCCAAACGGCCACCTATTTGCTAGAAACACAAATCCGTAAAAGCCCCGAGTTGCCCATGCCGCGTTACGAATACAAAGTTGTACCCGCCCCCGCCAAAGGCCTCAAAGGCAAAGGGTTAAAAACCGCCGAGGCACGGTTTTCGCACGGGCTTCAGGAATTGATGAACGGTCTGGCGGGCTATGGCTGGGAATATCTGCGGGCAGAAACCCTGCCCTCGATCGAGCGGGCGGGCCTGACCGGAAGCACCACCGAATGGCGCAACGTGCTGGTGTTCCGCCGGGTGCGCGACGCGGATGCCGAAGCGTTCAAGCCCGAATTACTACCCGCACCTGTCGCCGCGGCACCTGCACCGACGGTAGCCGCAGCGCCCAAAGAAACCCCCGCGGCCGCCGACATACCATGGGATAACGGCGTTGAGGATACCGGCAGCTCGCAAGATGTGGGCGCGTCGCTCAGCAGTCTGGCTGCGTCCCGAAAGGCTGCAACTTCAAAAGATTAGGCGTCGGTCTTAAACGTCCAGATCAAGTGCCAGCGCATGGATACGCCCGATCAGGTCCGGCCCGAGCGCGCCATGTACCGCACGGTGCCGCGCCACCCGTGACAACCCCTTGAAATGATCCGACCGGACCCTAACATTGAAATGGCTTTCACCGCCCTCCTGGTATCCGCCATGCCCACGGTGGCTTTCGCTGTCATCAACCACCTCTAATTCATGCGGCGCAAACGCAGTGCGCAGTTTATCCTCAATGATTTGGGTCACTGACCCTCTGATATCCGACATTTATTTACTCTACCCCCTTCAATCTCGCCTCACAGCGTTTAAAGTGATCGCCTTGAGTCGGAAAGGTCTATCCCATGGCTAAATCAGATCCCTTCGGGTTCGACATGTCTGTGTCGTCTTCGAAAAAGAAAAATCCACGCGGCCGTCGCGGCATGTCCGGTGCCTCCGAGACCTCGACCCGTGTCTGCGACCATCCCGGTTGTGAGGAGGCAGGCAAGTACCGTGCCCCCAAGGCACCCGATGTTCTGGATGATTATTTCTGGTTCTGTCAGGCGCATGTCCGCGAATATAATCTGAAATGGAATTTCTTTGACGGCACCACCGAGGCCGAACTGAACGCGCAACTGTCCAGTGACAAGGTCTGGGAACGCCCGACAAAGCCTTTGGGCGATCCCGAGGCGCGTGCATGGGCGCGGCTGGGCATTGAAGACCCGCATCAGGTTCTAGGGGCAAATGCCACGCAAAACCCCGGAAAAGGGCCGCAAGCAGGCCGCCGCTTGCCCCCGACAGAGCGCCGCTCGCTCGAGATCCTCGAGGCCAAGGATACCTGGAGCAAGCCCGAAATCCGCAAATCCTATAAGGCGCTGATCAAGGTGCTGCATCCCGATATCAATGGTGGCGACCGGTCGCAGGAAGAACAATTGCAGCTTGTCGTCTGGGCGTGGGATCAGATCAAAACCAGCCGTAATTTCAAAGACTGAGGGCCGCGCGCCTGCGCGCCGCCCGCGCCATAATATGTAATAACGCCATCGTTGCCCCCCAGATGCCGACGGCCGCAGGGCTGCTGCTGGCGTCCAGGATCGCAAGCAACCCCATACCGGAACCCGTGACCGTGCCCGCCGTGACCCCGATCAAGGTTGACCCGACAATCGCCCCGGTGACAGTAGCCACAACCGCGACAAGCGACGCCATCATCCAGCCGCGCCTTCCCGCACGGCCAAACCCGCCCGCACAGAAAAATCCCGCACATCCCGCCCCGACAAGGGCTGCCAGGTGAAATCCGTCCCCGCTTGGTAAAAACCGCGCCATCGGACCGCCGACGATGACCATCGCGACCGATACGATACCGCCCGCCAGTGCGGTCATGCCCGCAAGTTTCAATCGAAGACGGGAGGGGATGAGCTTGGCGTGTGTCATAAGGATGTCCTTTGTTGGGGGTTCAGGAGCACCCTACCCGCCATATTGCGCAGAAATTCCCCTACACTTTCGCAGCTTTTGTGCAGATCGCAGGGGTTCGCGGCATCCGGATAGAACTGGTCGCACCGGATAAGGCCAATTGCCCCTTTCCCTTGCGTGCGCGCGCGATATGTTGCACCAGATACCCGCGCCCGCATCTTCGCGGCGCATAAGACAAAAGGAAGACCACGGCATGAAAGACGGCGCATTGGATATCGACACAAAACCCACCAAAGAGATTTCCGTTCGCGATGTCTTTGGCCTTGATAGCGATATGGTTGTCAAAGGCTTTGCCGAGAGTTCCGACCGGGTGCCGGACCGTGACAGCACCTACAAGTTTGATCCCGACACGACGCTGGCAATCCTTGCGGGCTTTACCCACAACCGCCGCGTCATGGTGCAGGGCTATCACGGCACCGGTAAATCGACCCACATCGAACAGGTGGCAAGCCGCCTGAACTGGCCTTGCGTGCGCGTGAACCTCGACAGCCACATCAGCCGGATTGATCTGATCGGCAAGGACGCGATCAAACTGGTGGACGGCAAACAGGTGACTGCATTTCAGGAAGGCATCCTGCCCTGGGCGCTGCGCAATCCGACTGCGATTGTGTTTGATGAATACGATGCCGGTCGCGCCGATGTGATGTTCGTGATCCAGCGCGTGCTGGAAACGGATGGCAAACTGACGCTGCTTGATCAAAACAAGGTGATCGAACCGCACCCCTATTTCCGCATTTTTGCGACCGCCAACACCGTGGGTCTGGGCGACACAACCGGCCTGTATCACGGCACCCAGCAGATCAACCAGGGCCAGATGGACCGCTGGTCACTGGTCGCGACGCTGAATTACCTCAGCATCGACGCCGAGGTTGCGATCGTTCTGTCCAAGAACCCGCGTTACAACACCGCCGAAGGCCGCAAGACCGTCAAGCAGATGGTCATGCTGGCTGATCTGACCCGCACCGCGTTTATGAATGGTGAGTTGTCGACGGTGATGTCACCCCGCACCGTGATCGCATGGGCACAAAACGCCGAGATTTTCCGCAATGTGGGCTATGCGTTCAGGCTGTCGTTTCTGAACAAATGCGACGAGCTGGAGCGTCAGACCGTTGCCGAATTTTACCAGCGGTTGTTCAATGAGGAACTGCCGGAGTCAGCGGCGAGTGTGAGCCTGGGATGAACGGCGGAAATTTCTTTGAAGAAGTTTATCAAAACTCTTTGAAGAGTTTTACGCCAAATAGAAGTTGGCACGCGACATGAGCAAACCATCCGACAACCCCGCAGACGCGTTCAAGAAAGCCTTGGCCGAAGCCTCCAAGGTGCTTGCCAACGACCCGGATCTGAATGTCAGCTATTCGGTGGACCCGTCCGGCCTGACCGGCGATGCGATGCGCCTGCCACAAGTCAGCCGGCGGATGACCCGCGACGAGGTGATGCTGGCACGCGGCACGGCGGATGCACTTGCGCTGAACCGGCGCTATCACAACGGCCAGACCCACGCGCGCTATGCGCCGCAGGGTGACATGGCGCGTGATTTGTATGAAGCGATGGAAACCGCGCGTTGCGAGGCTGTGGGGGCACGGGACATGCCCGGCACCGCAGGCAACATCGACGTAAAGATCAAGCATGAAGCACTGCGCAAGGGGTACGATCAGGCCAAACAGGCCAGTGATGTGCCACTTGCGACCGCCGCGGGATATCTGGTGCGGCATCTGGCAACCGGTCGGCCCCTGCCGGTTGGTGCGGAAAACGCGATGGAGCTGTGGCGCGGGTTTATCGAGGAAAGTGCCGGCGGCACGCTGGATAAACTAGGCGAGATTCTTGAAGACCAATCTGCCTTTGCCAGATTTGCGCGCCAGATGATCAGCGATCTGGGCTACGGCGACCAGTTGGGCGATGATCCCGACCAGCTTGACGAGGATCAGGAAGACGACGCCGAGGAGGGCTCGGAAGAAGATCAGGACCCAGACAGCACCGGACAAGACGATCAGGACGACGAAGAAGCCGAAGGCAGCCCCGAGCAGTCGCAGGAAGACAGCCAGGATGCGTCACAGGCGCAAGTCAGCATGGACGATATGGCCGATCAGGAGCTAGGCGACGAGGCCGAAATGCCCGATGGCGACGCCCCGATGGAGCCGCCTGCCCCGCAGCCCGTGTCAGACGCGGACCCGAATTATCTGGTCTATATGGATGCGCACGACGAGATTATCGGTGCCGAGGATTTGGCCGATCCGGTCGAGTTGGAACGCCTGCGCGCCTATCTCGATCAGCAGCTGGAGCCATTGAAGGGCGCTGTGTCGCGTCTGGCCAACAAGTTGCAACGCCGCTTGCAGGCACAGCAAAACCGCTCATGGGAATTTGATCTGGAGGAAGGTACGCTGGACGCGGGCCGTCTGGCACGGATCGTGGCGAACCCGACCACTCCGTTGTCGTTCAAGGTCGAAAAAGACACCGAATTTCGCGATACCTGCGTGACCTTGTTGCTGGACAACTCCGGCTCGATGCGCGGGCGACCGATCTCGATCGCGGCAATCTGCGCCGATGTTCTGGCCCGCACGCTCGAGCGGTGCAACGTCAAGGTCGAGATCCTCGGCTTTACCACCCGCGCGTGGAAAGGTGGCCAAGCCCGCGAGGCATGGCTGAACGATGGCCGCCCCGTGCAACCCGGCCGCCTGAACGATCTGCGCCACATCATTTATAAATCCGCTGATGCGCCGTGGCGGCGGACCCGTGACAATCTGGGCCTGATGATGAAAGAGGGCCTGCTCAAGGAAAATATCGACGGCGAGGCGCTCGAATGGGCGCACCGCCGGATGATGGCGCGGCACGAGGCCCGCAAGATTTTGATGGTGATTTCCGATGGTGCACCTGTCGATGACAGCACCTTGTCGGTCAACCCCGCCAATTATCTGGAAAAGCACTTGCGCGATGTGATTGCGATGGTCGAGCGCCGCAAAGCGGTAGAACTGCTGGCCATCGGGATCGGGCATGATGTGACGCGGTATTATGACCGGGCTGTCACGATCACGGATGTTGACCAGCTGGCGGGGGCGATGACCGAACAGCTTGCCGCGCTGTTTGACAGCGACCCGAGGGCACGGGCGCGCGTCATGGGCATGCGCCGCGCGGGCTGAGACGCCGGAATTTGTATATTTGAAGAACAATGAAGGAGGGGCGGCATGTACCAGAGTTTCAAGGTCACTGCGCGGCCGGAACAGGGTCCGCCACGGCTGAGCGCTTTGCGTGCCGAATTGGGTGTCGAAGGGCTTGACGGATTCCTGATCCCGCGCGCCGATGCGCATCAGGGCGAATATGTCGCTGCACGTGATGAACGGTTGAGCTGGTTGACGGGTTTCACCGGATCGGCAGGGTTTTGTGCGGCACTGCGCGATGTGGCGGGGGTGTTCATCGACGGGCGCTATCGCACGCAGGTCAAACGCCAGGTCGCAGCAGAATTTACGCCCGTGCATTGGCCCGAGGTGTCGCTGGCCGACTGGTTGATCACACATTTGCCAAACGGCGGTGTGGTCGGGTTTGACCCCTGGCTGCATACCGCCGCGCAACTGGCGCAGCTGGATGAGGATCTCAAAGGCCGCAACATCGAAATGCGCCGTTGCGCCAATCTGGTGGACCGCATCTGGACCGACCAACCGGACCCGCCCATGATGGACGCCAAAGCCCATCCACTGGAATTTGCCGGCGAAAGTCATGGTGACAAACGTGCACGTCTGGGCAAAGTATTAAGCGATGCGGGGCAAACGGCAGCGGTGATCACCCTGCCCGACAGCCTGAACTGGCTGCTTAATATCCGTGGCGCGGACATCCCGCGCAACCCTGTCGCACACGGGTTTGGTGTGTTGCATGCCAGCGGGGCGGTCGATTTGTTCATGGCACCGCAAAAGCTCGCCACCTTGGGGGAACATCTGGGCACGGACATCACCGTCCATCCGCCCGAACATCTGCTGACCTATCTTGGCACCCTGACCGCCCCCGTACGGCTGGATAAATCATCGGTTCCCCTGATTATCGCCGATACCCTTGGGGACAGATTGACGTGGGGCGATGACCCTTGTGCCCTGCCGAAAGCCTGCAAGAACGCCGCCGAGATTGCCGGATCGGCACAAGCACATCTGCGCGACGGGGCCGCCTTGTGCGAGGTGCTGGCGTGGCTTGACCTACAGCCCACAGGCAGCCTCACCGAAGCGCAAGTCGTGAGCAAACTGGAAGCCCGCCGCCGTGAGGATAACGCACTGCAAGACATCAGTTTCGAGACCATCGCAGGCACTGGCCCCAACGGCGCGATCATGCATTACCGCGTCACCGAGGACACCGACGCGACCCTTGAGGAAGGCCATCTGCTGGTGCTGGATTCGGGCGGGCAATATCTGGACGGCACCACCGACATCACCCGCACCATTGCCATTGGCACGCCCGATGACACGGCGCGCATGGCTTTTACCCGTGTGCTGGCGGGGATGATCGGGATGAGCCGCCTGCGCTGGCCGCAGGGCCTTGCCGGGCGTGATATCGAGATGATCGGGCGGATGCCGCTCTGGCTTGCGGGGCAGGATTTTGACCACGGGCTGGGCCACGGTGTCGGTGCGTATCTCAGCGTGCATGAAGGGCCGCAACGTTTAAGCAAGATCAGCCATGTGCCTTTGATGGCGGGCATGATCCTGTCCAATGAACCGGGCTATTACCGCGAAGGGGCGTTCGGCATCCGCATCGAAAACCTGTTGGTGGTGCGCGATGCGCCCGACCTGCCGGGCGGCGATGCACACCGCAAAATGCTCGACTGGGAAACCCTGAGTTTCGCGCCGATAGACCGCCGCTTGATTGTGCCAGAGATGCTGGAAACGGCGGCGCGTAACTGGCTGAATGAGTATCATGCGCAGGTTGCAGAAAAGATCGGACCGCGGCTATCGCCAGATGCGAAACTATGGTTGGATGCGGCAACAGCACCCATTTGAAAAGAGAGCAACATGGCTGATCATATCAACATTACACCCGCAACCGGTACATGGACCGTCCGCGCCGGTGGTGCCGTTTTGGGGGAAAGCACTCAGGCACTGGAACTGACCGAGGGCGACCGTGATCCGGTGATCTATTTCCCGCGCGGCGATATTGCGATGGCGTTTCTGGATGCTACTGACAAGACCAGCCATTGCCCGCACAAGGGAGATGCCAGCTATTATTCAGTGGTAACCAAAAGCCGGACGCTGGAAAATGCCGTGTGGTCCTACGAGAACCCGAAAGAGGGCGTGGCGGCCATCAAAGGCCACCTCGCGTTTTATGGTATGGACGAGATTACGCTGGAACAGCTGTAGGCAAAGGAAGCGGTCCGCCCGTCACGGGGGCAAAGTTTGCGACCCAGCTTGTGTCAGCGGCCAAAGCCTCGGGATCCGTGTTCTTGAGAATGGCAATCAATACGCCATCGTAGGTCACAAGCGTATCGTTATCCGCAGATGGTACACTCGAGATTTCCAAATTCGCCTCGAGATCCTCGGCAGTGTACGGCGTACCCGTCTCATCACGCAGCAGCAGTGTTTCAGACAAGGCTGAGGTGCTGTTATACGCGAAATCCGTAATGGTTACGGCGCCTACAGCTGTGTCCATATCGTCAAACTGCACGATGAAACTGTCCAAGCCGTCGCCACCGCTCAGCCTGTCACCATTGTCGCCCGCCAGCGTATCGCTGCCCAGATCGCCGCTGACCCTGTCCGCAGCCGTGTCGGGGACAAATGTACCGTCCACAACAGCGCCTGTGGAATCCAGCAGATCATTGCCCGCACCGCCGCGCAAAACGTCGGCACCCGCACTGTCCCGAATGACATCATCGCCGTTTTGCCCGTCGAGCAGATCGTTTCCGGCACCACCGTTGATATCGTCCGCACCGGCACCTGCGCCACCAAAGATCGTATCGTTGCCGTCACCACCGGTCATGGTGTCATTGGCAAGACCGCCATCCAGCAGGTCATTGCCAGCGCCACCATCCATGATGTCATTGCCGCCATTGCCGTTCAGGGTGTCGTTGCCTTCATTGCCGAACAGGTCGTCAGACGCATCGCTGCCGGTCAATTGGTCATTGCCCAGACCGCCGGACATTTCGTTCTGGCCATCCGCAGAGAACAGTACATCGTTGCCCGCGCCCCCGAAAATCGTGTCTTTGCCAAAGCCGCCGTCAATAGTGTCATTGCCCGCGTCACCATTGAGCAGATCATTGCCCTGGTTGCCCGCGATCAGGTCGGCACCCGCGCCGCCACTGATGGTGTCATTGCCGATCCCGCCGGACAGGGTGTCATCACCTTCGCCGCCATTGATGCTGTCATTGCCGGGACCGCCGTCAAAAAGGTCATTGCCGGTTGTTCCGGCAAAGATATCATCGCCCGTGTTTGTCGGGATCCCCGGGTTTTCGGTTCCCCCCGGAGGCACAGTCCCTGATGTCACGGCGTCGTCGTCATCATCGTCAAAGACAAACGCAAGCAGGCCAATTGCCAATATCGGTAGTAAAACAAGTCCAAGCATCTTTCATCCCCCAGGATAAAGTTAACAAACTATTGACATAATTGTTAACGACAGTACCGAAGAAATAGAACTGCAGAAATATGGGTAATATACGATTATTAGTGCACTATGTGCGGCAATTTCCCGATAGATTTCGGATTGTATATGCATACGAAACAATCACGAATGTTCCTCTGCTGCCGTTGCCGCCAAGGCGCGGGAATAGGCCTTGAGCGCATCAACATGAAAGACCGCGCCCAGTAATTCCGGTGGCGCATCCGCAGACAGACGCACCACGGGAATATAGCGCACCGAGGATTGCTCGAACATCGGCATTGCCGCTTCAAGCGTTGCAGCGCCATCAATATAAGTGCCTGCGTCGATCAGCTCCCAACAGTGATCGGTATCCGCCGCCCCCGTGTCCTCGGGCTTGCGCATGATCCGCGCCACCGTGAACATCGCCAGCAAATAAGCCTGCGGACCAGCCGCAAGATGTATCCCCCGCCGCTCCATCTGGCTTAAGAAAAAGCTGCGGTCCACCAGACGCGAGGAAAGTGCTGTGGACATGCTGACCGCGACCATAACGGCCAGCCCGGTCTGCCAGTCGCCCGTCATTTCAAACACGATCAAGGTTGTCGAGATCGGCGCGCCCAGCACCGCCGCGGCAACTGCACCCATGCCTGCAAGGGCATACAGTGACGATGATCCCGACACATCCGGGAAAACGCCTGTGGCAATCAGACCAAAGGCGAGGCCCGCCAACGCACCAATCATCAGGGACGGTGAAAACACCCCGCCGCCCATCTTGCCACCCAGTGTGATGGCGACGGCGGCGACTTTGAGCATGGCAAAGATGATCACCTCGTAGAGGCCCAATTGCCCGGTCAGGGCCAGCGACACGGTCTCGTAGCCGACGCCGATGATATGCGGAAACCACAGCGCCAGCGCCCCCAGCAACAGACCCGCCACAGCGGGGCGCAGATACCGCGGCAAACCGGTTTTATCCTGCACATAATTGCCAAAATCCTCGGCCCAGAAAATGCTGCGCATCAGGGCGACCGCAACCAGACCACAAGTCAGGCCCAGCAGCAGAAACGCGGGCAATTCGACATAAAACTGGATTTCGCCATAGGTCGGCAAGACAAATTCAGTCACGCCACCAAACTCGATGCGGTTGATCACGGTGCCTGCAACCGATGCGATCACGATCGGTGCAAAGGCGTGCACCGCGAAATGGCGCAACACCACTTCGAGCGCGAACAGCGCCCCCGCAATCGGCGCATTGAAACTGGCTGATACCGCCGCCGCCACCGCACAGCCCAGCAGGTCGCGACCGGTGATGCCGTCCGCATTGATCCGGCGGCTGACCCATGTGGATATGACCGCCGCCATATGCACCACCGGCCCCTCGCGGCCCGATGACCCCCCTGTTGACAGCGTGATCCATGACGCAAGTGCGGATGCGATACCGGCGCGGGTTTCAACGCGGCCATCATGCAATGCCGCACCCAAAATCACGTCACTGACCGACCGCGCCCGCGCGTCGCGGGTGAAATTATGCAAGATCAACCCGACCGTCAAACCGCCAAAGGTCGGGATCAGAACCACCCAGTACCACGGCAATCCGGTGATAAAGGTATGCAGATGCTGGACATCATCCGTTCCATAAAGACTGGCCTGTAACCAGTTGATCCCCTTGCGAAAAAACAAAGCGGCAAAGCCCGCAGCGATACCGATCATCAGGGCGATAAACCAGAATGTGATCTTGCCCGGTCCGCGCAGGCGGATCACCTCAAGCCCGCGTTTGCACGACGCTTTTGCAAGCTTGAACTGCTGGGTCAACAAAGATGCGGCTGGATCGCTCATAGGGCCGCAGTGTCGATCTGTGAGGGGTCGCAGGTCAAGCCTGACGTTGTATGTGCCCCCTGAAGTGTCACCCGGCCAACAACACCTCGGCTGCCCCGCGCGCCGCATCGGTGATCACATCGCCTGCCAACATGCGCGCGACTTCGTCCACACGGTCTTGTGGTGACAGCGGCGTCACCGTCGATGTGGTCATGCCCTTGCTGACCGCCTTTTCAACCCGCCAGTGATGCGCGCCAAGGGCTGCAACCTGCGGCGAATGCGTGACGACCAGAACCTGACCACCGGACGCCAGCGCCGCCAGACGTCGCCCCACCGCATCCGCCGTTGCCCCGCCGACGCCACGGTCAATTTCATCAAAAATCAGCGTCAGTCCCGATTGGCCCTGGGTCAGGCATACCTTGAGCGCCAACAGAAAGCGGCTCAATTCGCCACCTGACGCAATCTTGCCCAATGGTCCCGCAGGCGCGCCGGGGTTGGTGGCCACGGTAAACGACACCGCATCGCGGCCCTCTGGTCCAGCGTCCTCATCCGTGATCTGGGTGGCAAAGACCGCGCGTTCCATCTTGAGCGGTGCCAGTTCCGCCGATACGGCCTTGTCCAGCTTTGCCGCCGCCTTGCGCCGCGCCTGACCCAGCGCATCTGCCGCCGCGTCATAGCCCGCCTGCGCATCACGCACCGCTTTTTCCAACTGCGCCTGCTGCGCCTCGCCCGCATCGAGCGCTGTCAGCTTATCGCGCAGCGTATCCGCAAACCCTGCCAGATCATCGGGTGCAACCTCGTGTTTGCGGGCCAAAGCGCGGATGGCAAACAAACGCTCCTCGGTCTCTTCCAACTCGACCGGATTGAACGACATCTGGTCAATCGCATCGGCCACACCCGACATGGCCTCGTCGAGCTCTTCCATCGCACGGTTCAATGCGGCCATCGGAGCCTCGAGCGCGCCCTCGGCCTTGTGCGCCACCCCATCAAGCCAGCGCAGCGCATCGCCCATCGAGGTTTCCGCACCGCCCTGCCCCATGATTTCATAGGCGTTGACCACATCCGCACGAATTTTCTCGGCTGACTGCATCAGGCGCCGCTTGGCGTCCAGCACCGCTTCCTCGCCCGCTTGTGGGTCCAGCTTGTCCAGCTCTGCCACAGCGTGCCGCAAGAATTCTTCCTCGGCCTTGATCGCCGCGCGTTCCAGCGCCGCAGCCTTGGCTGCCTTGCGTGCTGTCGCAAGCCCGGACCATGCAGCCCGCACCTTGGCCTTCGCGTCCTCGTTGCCCGCAAAATCATCCAAGATCGCACGATGCCCGCGCGGGTTGAGTAACCCGCGATCATCATGCTGGCCGTGCAATTCAACAAGCGTTTCCGACAATTCGCGCAAAACATCGCCCGAACAACGGCGGTCATTGACCCATGCGGTCTTGCGTCCGTCACGGCCATTGATCCGGCGCAAAATCAGCTCGGGACCGCCGGGCAAACCGGCCTCGGCCAGCACTGCATGGGCGGGATGGTCCGTTGTCAGATCAAACCAGGCTGTCACTTCGCCCTGTTCGGCCCCTTGGCGCACCAGATCGGCACGCCCGCGCCAGCCCAGCACAAAACCCAGTGAATCCAGTAGAATAGATTTGCCAGCACCTGTCTCGCCCGTCAACACGTTCAAGCCCGGCTGAAAGCTAAGTTCCAGCCGGTCAATGATCAACATATCCGAGATATCAAGTCCGCGCAGCATTGTGGTGCCCCTTAGGGGTTGGTGAGGCGTGCCAGCCCTACAACCACTCGCCTTTGATCGTCTGGCGGTACACAGCACCCAGCCAGTTGTTCTTGTAGAACTTCGGCTCAAGCCCCTGACCTGTCAGCAACTTGTAACTGTCCTCGTACCACTCGGTCGAGCGGTAGTTATGGCCCAGAATGGCCCCTGCGGTTTGCGCTTCCTTGTTCAGACCGAGCGCCAGATAGGCCTCGACAAGACGGTGCAGCGCTTCGGCGGTATGTGTTGTGGTCTGGAATTCCTCGACGACGACGCGGAAGCGGTTGATGGCAGAGGTATAGTGATCGCGCCGCAGGTAATACCGCCCGATTTCCATTTCTTTGCCGGCCAAATGGTCAAACGCGAGATCAAATTTCAGGATCGCGGCTTTGGCATATTCACTGTCTGGGTAGACTTCGATCACCTGACGCAAGGATTGCAGCGCCTGAAAGGTCAGACCCTGATCGCGGCCCACATCGTCGATCTGATCATAATAGCTGAGCGCCAGCAGATATTGCGCATAGGCCGCATCGTCATCTTCGGGGAAAAAGTCGATAAACCGCTGGGCTGAGGATCGGCTGTTTTCGTAATCCTTATCTTGATGATAGGAAAACGCCTGCATGATCAACGCGCGCTTGGCCCATTCCGAATAGGGATAAAGCCGTTCGATTTCGGCAAAATAAAACGCCGCATCGTCGGGTTTGTTGCGGTTCAGCTCAAATTCACCGCGCTCGAAAATTTGTTCGGCGGAATAGGTCTCAAGCGGGATTTCCTGTGGATTAAAGAAACTGCCCGCAAAGCGCCCCGCGTCGCGGTTCCCCCCGCAGGCTGCAAGTGCTGCCACAACGCACACTGCACCGACCAGCCGCAACCGCGATCCTGTACCTGTCATGCCTGCGTCCTTTGCGTCGTTTGCATCGTCAATCCCGTGGTCTGTTCAGACCTTCTTAACATCTAGCTAACACAATAGTTTGCGTTGCAAAACGCCCATTCCACACTTTGCAGAGACCCGTCACGCAAAAGCGATAAAAGCGGTCCGTCTCTGCTTTGGAATTGAATACATGGGCAAACCGCGCCGATCAATGGGCCTTGGCACATTGTTATGTCTTATTGGCCTCATCAAGGCCAAAATTTGGTTGTTTTACGCGACTTGCGGGATCTCGTCCCAGACCAGACCGTAGCCCGGCAGACGTGATGCCATGCTTGCATCACATTCGACCATCCGCACCGCACCGGGGGTGGTAAACAATTTACGCAGCAAGGTGTTTGTCAGCGAATGACCTGCGCGGCAGCCTGTGTAATGGCCCAAAATCGGCGCGCCTGCCAAGGCCAGATCACCCAAAGCGTCCAGCATTTTATGGCGTACAGGCTCGTCGGCATGGCGCAAACCACCGGGGCTGACCACAAGATCGCCCTCGAACACAACGGCGTTTTCACCTGATTTGCCACCCAGCGCCATGCCGTTGGCCTGCATCGCATCGACATCAGCCTGACGGCAGAAGGTGCGGCTGTCACACAGTTCGCGGGCGAAAGAACCGTTGTTCATCACCAATGACTTTTTCTGCTTACCGATGGCGGCATCGACAAAATCAATCTCGAAATCAATCCGCAGGGTGTCGGACGGGGCCAGCGTCGCGGTTGCGTCGCCCTCTGTCACGGTCACACTCTGCAAGACCTCATAGGCCATCACAGGGGCTGACAACCGCCGGATCCCGCGCTGCATAAAGCCGCGTACAAACGGAATGGCGGAGCCATCCAGAATAGGCACTTCGGGGCCGTCAATTTCGACCAGTGCATTGTGAATACCGCAACCGGAAAGGGCCGCCATCAGATGCTCGACCGTGGACACAGACAGACCCGTCGCGTTCTCAAGCTTTGTGCACAAGGGGGAGCGGTTTACGGCATCCCAGCGGGCCGGAATCATCCGGTCACCCACAGCGACATCGGTGCGGGAAAACCAGATACCGTAATGCGCACCGGCGGGGCGTACAGTCACAGTCGCGGGCTGGCCCGAGTGTAAACCCGTGCCACTGAAGCGCATTGCTGACTTGATTGTATTCTGCATCAAAAGAATCCTCATCGTTCCTAGATCATTGCCTAGGCTCGACCATTGATCTAAGGGGCACCCCCGCAATACACAATTCAAGCTTTGTAACCGACTGAAACATGTCTGTCACAATTGGGCGCAAATGCGCCAGCATCTTTTCAACCCCTTGTATTCAAACGAAAAAGGGCCGCCCCAAGGCAGCCCTTTCCGCAAATATGTGACCGGATTAATTCGCCTGACGGCGCAGAAATGCGGGAATTTCGATGCGTTCCTGATCAGCGTCCTGCGCATCTTGTGGCTGCGGGGCAGCGGCAGAGGCGCGGGTTTGCACGGGTGGCTGCTGGCGCACAGGGCGCTGTTGCTGCTGCGGTTGTGCCTCGCCTTCGCCATGTCCCGTCATCCGGTTGATCAGCGAATTGATCCCGAAACGGGGCTTTTCGCCGCTATGCTGCTGCGGGGCGGCGGCTTGGGGTTGGCGCTGTTGGGGCTGTGCCGCAACGGATCGGTATTGCTCCGGCGCTGTTTTCTGGGCAGCGGCACGCAAACGGGCCATTGCCTCGGGCGACGGGGTGCCGGGCGTGGGCGCGCGGGGTGCCACAAATGCCTCGGGTTCTGCTTCCAGCGTCTCTTCGTGGCGCGGCTCGAATGCGGCGACCTGTGGCTGATAGGCCGGTTCCGGCAGACCGTCATTGTCGTCGAATTCATCTTCGGCAAAGATATCCTCGGCCTGATCCTGTGCTGCGACGCGTTGCACGTCGTTGTCGTCGAACATCTGGCGCTGGGTATCTTGCTGTACCCGTTCAGCCGCAACAGGCAAAGCATCTGCCGCGACAGGTGCCTTTTCGGCAATCACTTGCTGCTTCAAGGGCTGGCTCATCGAGCGGCGCGGCACGGGCATTTCCGTGTTCACATCCATCGCGTCGATGCCTGTGGCGACAACACTCACACGCATCAGGCCGCCCATGTTCTCGTCCAGCGTGGACCCTACAATGATGTTCGCCTCTGGATCGACCTCTTCGCGGATGCGGTTTGCGGCCTCGTCAAGTTCAAACAAGGTCAGGTCATGACCGCCAGTGATGTTGATCAGCACACCCTTGGCACCGCGCAACGAAATCTCGTCGAGCAGCGGATTGGCGATGGCTTTCTCGGCGGCCTGAATGGCGCGATCTTCGCCCTCGGCCTCGCCTGTGCCCATCATCGCCTTGCCCATTTCGTCCATCACGGAACGCACATCGGCAAAATCGAGGTTGATGATACCGGGACGGACCATCAGGTCGGTCACGCCCTTAACACCTTGATACAAAACATCATCCGCCATCGAAAACGCTTCGGTGAATGTCGTCTTTTCATTTGCCAGCCGAAACAGGTTCTGGTTCGGAATGATGATCAGCGTATCAACAACCTTTTGCAGCGCCTCGACACCTTCCTCGGCCTGACGCATGCGTTTGGCACCTTCAAACTGGAACGGCTTGGTCACGACGCCAACGGTCAGAACACCCAATTCGCGTGCGGCCTGTGCAATGATCGGTGCGGCCCCTGTGCCCGTACCGCCACCCATGCCGGCGGTGATGAAACACATATGCGCACCGGCCAGATGATCGACGATCTGTTCGATTGATTCCTCGGCGGCGGCAGCCCCGACAGACGCACGCGCACCCGCGCCCAGACCTTCGGTCACTTTCATGCCCAGCTGGATGCGGTTTTCGGCTTTGGTCTGTTGCAACGCTTGCGCGTCGGTGTTGGCCACAACGAAATCAACGCCATCCAGTTGTTTTTCGATCATGTTATTGACCGCATTGCCACCGGCCCCGCCGACACCAAACACGGTGATACGTGGTTTTAGATCGTCCTGTCCGGGCATCGAAAGGTTAAGTGTCATGTGCTGTCCGCCTGTTATGTTTGCCCACGTCCCGCGGGGGTTTTTTCGCGTAATTCCCATAATCCTAACGGTATGGGACCGTAACGTCACCTATAAAACGCCATTTAGACGCTAAATATGGGCAATTTCTTGCCGGTTTTGACCTTATATTGGTCAAGGCACCGCATTTTGCGGTCACCAGTTGTCTCTGAACCATTTTACCGCCCGTTTCAGCGAGCGTTGTGGGTAGCGGTCGGCGGGGATGTCAAAGTCCCACCATTCATCCTGAGGGTGTGCCGCGAACAGTGAAAGCCCGACAGCGGAGGCAAAGCTGGGCCCCGTTGCGGCCTGCGGCAATCCATGCACGCGCAGTGGTCTGCCCAACCGCACTTGCTGGCCTAAAATCTTGCTCGCAAGCCCGTCAAGGCCGGGGATCTGGCTGCCGCCGCCGGTCAGAACAATCTGTTGGCTTGGAAGGTGGTCAAAGCCTGCCGCATCCAGACGCACGCGGACTTCTTCCAAAATCTCTTCGACACGGGGCCGCATGATGCCGATCAATTCGGCGCGTGATGCCGTGCGGCGGTCATGTTCAAAATCACCGGTGTCGCCACCGATCTCGATCATTTCGCGGTCGTCCATACCCGTTGCATGCACACCGCCGTAAAACGTCTTGATCCGTTCGGCATTGGCCGTGGGCACCTGCAAGCCCATCGAGATATCCGAGGTAATATGGTCGCCGCCCATGCGCACGGTATCGGCATAGATCATGTGCTTTTTGATAAAGATCGACACGCTCGTCGACCCGCCACCCAGATCAATGCAAGCAGCACCAAGTTCCTGCTCATCCTCGACGAGCGACGAAATCCCGGACACATAGGCCGAGGATGCAATCCCTGCCAGTTCGAGATCACAACGCTTGATGCAATGCGCCAGATGTTGCACAGCGGCGGCATCGACGGTCAGCATATGCATATCGACGGATAATGTATTGCCCAACTGCCCGCGCGGGTCGCCCAGACCCGACCGATGGTCGAGCGCAAAATTCACCGGCTGCGCATGCAGCACTTCGCGGCCTTCGCCGTAGTCGGGCACATCGCAACTGGCCATAACCTGTGCGACATCCTGTTCGGACACGGCCTGACCTTCGAGATCGATTTCCGCGTCCAGACCGTAGCTGCGCGGATCACCACCCGAAAAACATGCAATCACATGATCGACGCGGATACCCGCCATTTTCTGCGCGGCCTGCAAGGCGGTGCGGATGGCGCGTTCGGTCTCGCCCATGGCGCAAATCTCGCCAAAGCGCACACCGCGCGAACGGGTGGTCGCAGCACCGATCACACGAAAGCCCGATTGGCCCGCAAGCGACCCGATCTCGCCGTCGCTTTCCAGCGATGTCGGCCCGTCAAAGCGTAAAACGAGGCAGGCGATCTTGGAACTGCCAACATCGAGAATAGCGACAACGCCACGCTGCATCGCCAGTTTGCGCATATTCCGCATTGATCGTTGGGTGTGATATTGGTCCATCATCGCTACTGTCCTGCACTCTGTCTGATCTGCCACCATTCGCGGGTGGCCTCTTCGTTCATTCTTACCGTTGGTCTTTGCGCCAACCGCATGTCCACCCGCGACACATCACGGGCGAGAATTTCCTCTGCGCGCTCGAGCGCTATCACCCGTTCCAGCGCCTGAATGGCACCTGTTTCGGGCAGCATAATCCGCTGGTCACGGTCCAGCACAACATCCCAGCGGCGCCCGCCAATACGCACCACACCGCGCAACCGGTCGCCCAGTGCCATGGCAACTTGTGTCAGGCGCAGGGCTTCGGGCACAAATGCCTGCGCCCCCTCGCCCGCAATCAAAGGCAATTCCGCATATTCGGCACGCGCCTCGATGTCGGCAACATGGGCGCCGGCCTCGTCGATCAATACCAGCCCGTCCTCGTTGCGCCAGATGGCGACCGGGATGCGCGGCGTAATGTCAACCTGCAACACGCCACCGGGTCTGATCCGGACACTGGCGTTTTTGACACCGTGCATCTGGTTGATTTGAGTGCGGATCGCTTCAAGGTCGAGGTCGAACGAGCTTTGCGGAAACCGCACCGGCACAGCTTCACGGATTGCAGCGGCAAGGGTGTCTTGCGCCCCGTCGATCGCCATCAGCTTGACCATGAACTCGGGGCGTTCCTCGATGCTGGCACGCGCCTCGGCAACGCCATCGGTGATGGCGGCGCGGCGGTCATCGTCTGCCAGGTAAATCGTGCCCGCCAGCAATGTCACACAAAACGGCACGCCCACGCGCAGGCCGAACCGGAAACCCGGCGTCAGCATCAGCCGTTGCATCCGCCATGCCCAGCGCGACGGCGCGGGATCGGATTTGTTGAGGCTGCCAGAGCGGCGGATCATCTTGAACATGACGCGTCCTCCACCATCCAGGCACAAAGATCGGGAAATGATATCCCGACGGACTGGCCTTGTTCGGGGCTGAGCGAAGTGGCGGTCATACCCGGTTGGGTGTTGGTTTCCAAAAGCACCAGACCGGCAGCGCCTTTGGCCTCGTCCCAGCGAAAATCGGTCCGGCTTAATCCACGACACCCCAACGCCTTATGGGCGCGCAGGGCATAATCGAGACAAAGCTGGAAAATATCGCCTGGAATATCGGCTGGCACGACATGGCGCGACCCGCCTTCTTTGTATTTGGCATCGTAATCATACCAACCCGTCGTGATGATATCGGTCACGGTCAACGCGCGGCCATCCATCACCGAGGTGGTCAGCTCGCGGCCCGGCGCAAACGCCTCGACCATGACAAACTCGGGCATGGTGTCATCCAGTTGCGGCGGGCCGTTGTTGTCCTCGCCCACCAGATAGACTCCGACGCTGGACCCTTCGTTGTTGGGTTTGACCACATAGGGCGGCGTCATGATATGGGATTTGCGCACATCTGCCGCTTTGGCAATCACGCTGTCCACAACCGGCAACCCGTGCGCGCGGTACACATCCTTGGTGCGTTGCTTGTCCATCGCCAGCGACGACGACAGCACACCTGAATGGCTATAGGGGATATTCATCCATTCCAGTAAACCCTGCACACAGCCATCTTCGCCCCAGCGCCCATGCAGGCAATTCAAAACGGAATCTGGTTCGAGGTCCGTCAAAACAGCAGCAAGGTCGCGGTCGGCATCAACCTCGACCACGGTATACCCGCCATGTTCCCGCAATGCGGCGGCGCATGCGCGCCCGCTGGACAGAGACACCTCGCGTTCCGCCGAGGGGCCACCCATCAATACCGCCACTGTCGGGATTTGTCTGCTCGACGTACCCAATTTGGTGCCTATCATGTCCCGGACCTTTGCGGCCCTGATTATTATTGTCGTTTATCGTCTGTTTGCCGCTTTGCGGCTTATTTTTGCGACACCGGACTGCCTGTAAATTCACCGATGCGCATAATTTCCCACTCTAACGTGATCCCACTGGAATCGTAAACCTTTTTTCGCACGTCTTCGCCTAATCCTTCCAGATCAGCGGCGGTGGCGGTGCCGGTATTGATTAAAAAGTTTGGATGTTTGGGCGACATCTGCGCGCCGCCGCGCTTTGCCCCGCGCAATCCGGCCTCGTCAATGACCTTCCACGCCTTGAGGTCATGCACATCATCCGCAGACCCCGTGCTGGAAAACCCCGCCGGATTGCGAAATGTGCTGCCGGCACTGCGGTCTTTGGTGGGCTGGGTCGCGTCGCGTTTGGCAAGCTGGTCCGCCATGCGCGTATGCAGCGCCTCTGCATCGCCTTTGGGTGGCGCAAATGTGGCCGAGACAATCACAGACCCCTCTGCCAAGTCACTCTGGCGATAGCGAAAATCCAGATCATTTGCGGTCAGGGTGATCATATCCCCTGCCCGTGTCACCGCCTGTGCGCTGACAAAATGATCCGCCGTATAGCTGCCATAACAGCCCGCGTTCATCCGGACCGCACCGCCGATACTGCCCGGAATGGTGCGCAGAAATGTCAGATCCAGACCCGCATCCGCCGCCTTGCGCGCAACATGCGCATCCAGTGCGGCCGCCCCTGCGGTTACATGATTGCCCTCAATCTCGATGCCGTTGAACCCGCGCCCCAGCCGGATCACAACAGCGCGCAACCCGCCGTCCCGCACAATCAGATTGCTGCCGACCCCCATGGGGAATACCGCCACCGATGGCGGTAAATCACGCAGGAAACCGCGCAAATCGTCCAGATCGGCGGGGGAAAACAAATAATCCGCCGGTCCGCCCACCCGCAACCACGTCAGATCATCGAGCGGTCGGTTCGGGGTCAGCTTGCCGCGCACGCCTGGCAGGGGTTCAGTCTTGTTCATATTGCCCCCCGTTGATGCTGCGCATGACCACCGCCCGAGGCAGGCTCAACCTCGGAAACCCGCCGATGCGCTGTTGTATATGCGGCGCATCGGCATCGGAAGTCAAAATCGGCAGGATTGACAGTATATGGCCCGAGACCCCCCGGCCTAATTCTCGACCCGACTGGCCTGAAACGCGCGCGCCAAACGTCCGCCAAGAAACCCAACCCCGAAGGCACCGAGACCATACAGAAATAACGACATCTGTGCCATCAACGCATGCGCCTCAAAGGGCTGCGCGTTCAAGCCGAACACCATCCAGACCGTATTGAGCGCAAAGCCAAGCACCAAGGTGCACAAGAACGCGAAGATCCGCACGCGGTATCCGCACCAGCCACAGACCAGCATCAAGACCGCCAAAACGCTTATCAATGTTACTATCGTGATGCTCATTCTGCCGGCTCCTTGAGCGGCATCATCCTGCGCTGCACCCAGCGCGCCAGATAAATCACCGGCCAGCGCAGTACAGAACACCCGCCCGCCAGAACCAGCAGGCCAATCCACGGCCCATGTTGCACCGTGACATAGCCCACAATCGGAACCCCAACCGCAATCAGGACATAGGCATTGCGCCAGTGATGGTCCTTGCTTGGTGTCATTGCCAGTATATTGGCAATCACCGCCCACAGGCTGGCAAGTGTCAGCGATATGGTCATTGCGGCACCTCCGGATTTTGACCTCTGAGTTTTGCGATCATGTATTTCAGCGGATTTCGGAACATGGAAATGAACGCCGCAAGGGCCAGCAAGGAAACCAGCCAGCCCATTTGCAGGCCGATCATCACGATCAGCACCGGGGCCGCAACAAGCAGCGCCACACCGGGAACATACTGTCTGCGCATCGGCAACATCGCCACACCGGCAGAGGCAAAAACCCAAAGGATGCAAAGCCAAAGCAGTGTCACATCCGACCTCCCGCCAAGGGTGTGCGATCAAACCTCACCGGGAATCACCAAAAATCGCAGGACATTCGCGTCGATATCGACGTCTTCCCCGCGCCACCGCGCCACGGCCAGCCGGATCACATTCGGATAGGACGAGACCAGCGCGCCCAGACCCAGCAACGCCATCACCCATCCCACCTGAATGCCAATCGACAGAACAATCGCGAAACCGGCGATGACAAGAAGGGCACCGGGCAAAGTGCGCTGATGCAGGGGCAATCGAGCTACAACTGTAGTGGTCAAAACCCACGTTAAGGCGATCCAGAAAAGCGGCGTCATGCGGCGGCCCCTTTCGACGTTTTCAATTTTTCCGGCAAGTCGTTCGCCCAAGCCGAAATCGTGCCGGCGCCCAGACACACAACCATGTCACCGGGCCGCGCTTGCTCTGATACCAGTCGAGCCAGATCATCCTCGCTCTGCACGGCGCGCGCATGGCGGTGGCCATGCCGGATCAGTCCGGCAACCAGGCTGTCACGATCAGCGCCCTCGATCGGGTCTTCGCCAGCGCCGTAGACATCGGCAATACCGACAACATCGGCATCATTGAAACAGGCACAGAATTCTTCGAAATGATGGCTCAGGCGCGAATAGCGGTGCGGCTGATGCACCGCTATCACGCGGCCTTCGGTGGCTTGGCGCGCTGCTTTCAGGACTGCTGAAATCTCGACCGGATGATGGCCATAATCGTCAATAATCGTCACGCCATTAACTTCGCCGACTTTTGTAAATCTGCGGTTAACGCCGCCGAACGCCGCCAGCGCAGCGCGAATTTCCTCGCCCTTCATGCCCAGATGCCGCGCAACAGCAACGGCGGCCAGGGCATTGGACACATTGTGATCACCGGGCATCGGCAGGCTGCAATCCTTGATCACGATGTCCTCGGCCTGCAAATGGATATCGAAATGGGCAACACCCGCTTTGTAATGCAGGTTTCTGGCGCGCACATCGGCCTGAGCATTGAACCCGTAGGTCACAACGCGGCGGTCAGTGATCTTGCCCACCAGCTTTTGCACCTCGTCATGATCGGTGCAGCAGACGGCCAACCCGTAAAACGGAATATTCGACACGAAATCCAGGAACCCCTGGCGCAGTGTATCGAAATCGCCCCAGTGCTCCATATGTTCGGGGTCAATGTTGGTCACAATCGCAATTGTCGCGGGCAGACGGTTGAAGGTGCCGTCACTCTCGTCGGCCTCGACCACCATCCATTCGCCCTGCCCCATCCGCGCGTTGGAGCCATACGCATGGATGATCCCGCCGTTCACCACCGTGGGGTCGATGCCGCCCGCCACCAGCAATTCGGCCACAAGCGTTGTCGTGGTTGTCTTGCCATGGGTGCCCGCGACCGCGATGTTGGATTTCAAACGCATCAGTTCGGCCAGCATTTCGGCACGCCGCACAATCGGCAGACCTGCAAGGCGCGCGGCGTCCAGTTCGGGATTGCCCTTTTTGATCGCGGATGAAATCACCACAACTTCGGCGTTTTCGATGTTTTTGGCCTCTTGCCCTTCAAACACCTTCGCGCCCAATTCAACCAGCCGGTCCGTGATCTTGGTCGTCTTGAGATCGGACCCCTGCACGGTATAGCCATGGTTCAACAACACCTCGGCGATGCCCGACATGCCGATGCCGCCGATACCCACAAAATGGATCGGGCCCACATCGGTAGGCAGTTTTGTCGCCGCTGCGTTCATCGTTCGCTTCCTTTTGCCAATTCTTCAACCAACTGCGCCAACGCCTCTGCCGCTTGCGGCTTGCCCACGGCCAAGGCCGCCAGCGCCATCTGCAACGCGCCGTCCGGATTGCCGAGGATCATCTGGATCTGCTCGTTCAGGCTGTCTGGGGTCGCTGCATCCTCAGGCACCAAAATCGCCGCACCCGCATCTACAAGCCCGCGTGCATTTGCGGTCTGATGATCGCCCGTTGCAGCCGCATAGGGGATCAGGATCGAGGGGCGTCCAATGACCGAGATATCCGCCACCGACGATGCGCCCGCGCGGCTGATCACCAGTTGCGCCTCTGACATCCGGCGCGGTACGTCGTCAAAGAACGGCTGTACATCCGCGCTGACACCTGCCTGCGCATAAAAATCAGCGACCCTTTCGCCATCTTCATCGCGCGCCTGATGCGATACCCGCAGGTTTTTCAGCACCGACATCGGCAAGGCCGCAATCGCGGGCGGCACCACATCGCTCAGGATGCGCGCGCCCTGGCTTCCGCCCATGACCAACACTTCCATCGGGTAATCACCGGGCGGTATGTACCCGGCCCCTGCACGTTCCAGAACCGAACTGCGCACCGGATTGCCGACATGCACGCCATGCGCACCCTCGGGCATAGTGGTCGGCCATGTCCCGCAGGCCACCGTTGCGACGCGTCTGGCAAACACCTCGTTGACGCGGCCCAGCACGCCGTTTTGCTCGTGGATCATCCGGGGCAACCGCAAGGTCCACGCCGCCGCCAGTGCAGGGATCGACGGATACCCGCCAAACCCCACAACCACAGCAGGCTTGTCGCGCAGCATCCGCCAGACGGCACCTGTTGTACCCGCTAAAATCCGCTGCGGCACCATCGCTTTGGCCGCCAATCCACCACGTGCAAAAGTGCCGGAATTGACTTGTGATATCTCGACCGCGTCAGGAAACCCGCCGGTGTACCGCGCGCCGCGCGCATCGGTGCTTAACTTGACCCGCCAGCCCCGCATCAACATGACCTCGGCAAGCGCTTGGGCGGGAAACATATGTCCGCCCGTACCGCCCGCCGCAATGATCAAAAGCGGCGCTGTCACCGCACCCGCCCCCGGCCCAGAATATCGCTGATCTCGCCTTGTGAGCGTGTGCGCGTGTAGGCCAGCAGCATGCCAACCGCGATGCCGCTGGCAATCACCGATGACCCGCCATAGCTGACAAACGGCAAAGTCATGCCCTTTGCAGGCAGCAACCGCACCGCGACGCCCATATTGATCATCGCCTGAACGCCGAACATGCACGCAAGGCCTGTTCCCGCCAACCGGATGAACGGATCACGCTCGCGCACCAGCCGCAGCAAGGACCGCACGACCACAACGGTATAAAGGGCGATGATACAGATCACCAAAACCAACCCGTATTCCTCGGCGGCCACGGCGATGATAAAGTCGGTATGCGCATCGGGCAGCGACCACTTCACCTCGCCTTCGCCCACGCCAACACCAAACAAACCGCCCTCTCGGATTGCGTTGGTGGCATAGCCGATCTGCGTTGTGGGGTCGACATCCACGCTAAGAAACCCGTCGATGCGACGGGCAAAGTGTTCGGAATTGGCATAGGCCACAGTGCCCGCGACCACGACCAAACCGGCCATACCGACCAGCAGGACAATCGGCGCACCAGCCACGAAATACATCACGCCCCAGCCAAAAAGCACCAGACAGGCCTGACCAAAATCAGGCTGCATCGCCAGCATCAACACGATTGAGATGCACAAGGCAAATGACCATGTTTTACCGGGCGGGCCATTGATCTCAAGCGACGCCGCCATCATCCATGCGGCAGCGACCACAAATCCGGGTTTCAAAAATTCCGAGGGCTGGAACGAGGCAAAACCCAGCGAATACCACCGCATCGCCCCTTTTCCAAAGTCCGTGCCGAAGAACGGCAATAGCGCAAGTGCCACAAAAGATAGAATGAAGCCGACAACCGCCAGCCTGCGTACAACGGTCGGCGACATCATCGAGGTCAGCACCATCGCCAGCATCGCCAACCCGCCAAAGAACGCCTGACGCTGCACATAATGGAACGGCGCAAATCCGTTTTTGGCCGCCAGGGGTGGCGACGCCGCCAAGGCCAAGAGCATCCCGACCGCGAACAACAACAGGACACAGCCCATCGCCCAGCGATCAATGGTACGCCACCATTTTGGAAGAATTGGTTCGCCATCCCGAACGGGAACCGCGCCATAGACCATTTCTGTCATGGTTATATCTGCCTTGCACTGCCTCGGTTTCCCGTTTCCGGGTGGCCCCTTTTCGGGGTCTCATTGCGAACCATAGCTGGTTTTATCGGACGGGGCTAGACTATTTTGGTCAATCTGTCGCGCCGGATGCAGATGTTCCGGCGCGACTGCTGGCAGTTACGCCGCTTTATGGGTGCCGCGCACCGGATAGTCATTGCCACGGATAAATTTCAGCCCGCCCAGCAAGGACACCAGATCAGGCCGCGCAAAGGGCGCATTGGAAATATCGACAATCTGGATATTGCCTGCGCCGTTGATCACAAACACCCCCGGCTCTGCAAAGGGCCGGTCGGTTTCCTGCGGGCTGCGCGGGTCGGATATATACAGGCCCAGCGTTTTCATCTGGTCAAGCGTCAGCCCCCATCCAACCGGCAGTTTCAGCCCCTTTTCATCGACCATAGCCTGGGCTTTTTCGCGTGGATCACCAGACACCGTCACCACATCAACGCCAAGATCGGCAAAGTCGGCGGTCATACCGTCCAGTTCGGCCAGATATTTTTTGCACAGCGGGCAGTGCAACCCACGGTACACCACCACCAATTGCCAGTCATGATCCCCGCTTGGCACCCCCAAAGTCATCGTGTCACCACCCAGTTTATGCACCTCGATTTTTGGAAAGGCTTGGCCTGCGTCTAATCTGCTCATGATCTTCTCCATTGTGTTAATTCAGACCGACTTAACGGGTCTGCGCGCCCCCACAAGCCCCCTCACATCAACTTGACCGCGCCCCCAGAACACGGCACAGCCGGACCCATGCAGGTTGATACAGCGATCATAGGTGCCGGCGCCGCCGGAATGATGTGCGCGGCCCATGCGGGGGGCCGTGTTCTGGTCGTCGATCACGCACGCGCCCCCGGCGAGAAAATCCGCATTTCAGGCGGCGGACGGTGCAATTTCACCAATATGCACTGCACACCCGACGCGTTCATCAGTGGCAATCCCCATTTCGCCAAATCCGCTTTGGCGCGGTATACGCAGTGGGATTTTATCGAACTGGTCGAGGCACACGGCATTGCGTGGCATGAAAAAACGCTGGGGCAGTTGTTTTGCGATGTATCTGCCAAAGACATTGTGGCGATGCTGCGCGGTATGATGGACGCGGCGGGGGCACAGCTTCATTTGCAAACGGCTGCCAGTAAATTTGCAAAGACCGACCAAGGGTTCACGTTTGATTTGAAGCGCGAGGGTCAGACCACCAAAGTCACCACCCGCAATCTGGTCATTGCGTCCGGCGGTAAATCCATTCCCAAGATGGGGGCGACCGGTCTGGCCTATGACATCGCACGACAATTCGGATTGAATGTGACCCAGACACGCGCCGGATTGGTCCCGTTCACCTTTACCGAAGGCCGCTTTGCCGCGATATCGGGCGTGGCTTGCCCTGCAAAAGTTACCGCAGGACATGCCACCTTTGAAGAAGCTGTGCTGTTCACCCATCGCGGCTTGTCCGGCCCTGCGGTGCTGCAAGCCTCGTCCTATTGGGACGACGGTGAGCCGATCACAGTGGACCTTTCGCCTGACAACATGCTCTTTACCGCCCTGCGGGACCAGCGCCAGACTGCGGGTCGCAAGAACCTGACCACGATCTTGGCCGCACATCTGCCATCGCGTCTGGTGGATCACCTTGGCACACAATTCGACCTGACCGGCAACCTCGCCGACTGGTCCGATGCGCGGCTGCAAACCTTGTGCGATGCCTTGCAAAACTGGGAGCTGCACCCCTCAGGCACCGAAGGCTACCGCACCGCCGAAGTCACCCTTGGCGGGATCGACACCGACGCATTGTCGTCAAAGTCGATGGAAAGCAAAACCACCCCCGGCCTTTATTTCATAGGCGAGGCCGTAGACGTCACAGGATGGCTTGGCGGCTACAACTTTCAATGGGCGTGGTCGTCAGGTATGGCCGCCGCCCGTGCGATTGCGCAGGGCTAGGCACCTGTGACCTTGCGCACCTGCGCCACAAAATCCTCGCCGCGCCGCTCGAAACTGTCGTATTGGTCGAAGCTGGCGGCGGCGGGTGCCAGCAAAACGACATCGCCCGCTTCTGCCTCTGCCACAGCCCGTGCCACGGCAACTTCCATTGTGCCGCAGACCTCTGCGTCGACATTTAATTGCATCGCAAACTGCGCTGCCTCGCGCCCGATCACATAGGCCTTGCGCACCGATGTGGAGGCAGCAGCAAGCCCTTCAAGCCCGCCTTCTTTTTCCAGCCCGCCACAGATCCAGCGAATGTTCTGGAACGCCGCCAGTGCCTTGGCCGCTGAATCCACATTCGTTGCCTTGCTATCGTTCACGAACCTAACGCCACTAACTTCGGCAATCGTCTGCGAGCGATGCGGCAAGCCGCCAAAGCTGTGAAACGCCGCCTCGATCACCTTTGGGGCCAACCCCAACGTCCGGCAGGCCGCATAAGCCGCACAGGCATTTTGATGGTTGTGCGCACCCGGCAATCCGGCAACCGACCGCAGATCAATCGACGCAACCTGCTTGCCCTTGCGGTACTCCGACAGGAACCCCTTGCGCGCAAACACTTGCCATCCCGGTCCGGTCAGCTTGCGCTCGACACTGATGCGGATCACGCGGTCGTCTGCCGCCCCTTCGCTCAACTGCCCCGCCAAAAACCGCCCCTCGTCCTCGTCCACGCCAATCACCGCGCGGTCGGGCCCGCCTTCGGCAAACAGCCTGCGCTTGGCGGCAAAATATCCGCCGTAGCCATGGTGTCGGTCCAGATGATCAGGGCTGAGGTTGGTAAACACCGCCACATCCGGCGTCAGACTGCGCGCCAGGTCAGTCTGGTAGGATGACAGCTCCAGCACGACCACCTCACCGTCCACCGCCGGGTCCAGATCAAGCACACCTCGGCCGATGTTGCCCGCCAACTGGCACGGACGGTTTACGTGTTCGAGGATATGATAAATCAGGGCAGATGTGGTGGATTTCCCGTTCGATCCTGTCACCGCAACCACACGGGGTGCGATATCAAAGTCATCCCATTCCGACGTGGCAAAGCTTTGGAAAAACAAACCGATGTCATTGTCCACGGGCACACCCGCTTCCCATGCCGCCGCCACAACCGGGTTCGGTGCAGGATAAAGATGCGGAATACCGGGGCTTACAATAAGGCGCGCAATCGCGTCAAAGGCACCCGGTTTTTTCAGATCAGCACAGGTAAACCCCTCGCCCTCGGCCACTTCGCGCGCCTGCGGGTTGTCATCCCAACAGATCGGCACAGCACCGCCCGCCGCAAGGGCGCGCGCCGCACTCAGACCGGACCGCCCCAGCCCCAAAACCGCGACCTGTGCGCCTTCCAAACCCCTGACTGGAATCATCTTTAAACCCCTGATACCTGTTGGCCGCAACATGGTCGCAATACGCAGCCACCACAAGCAGGAGCCGCCAGTATGCCAGACCTAAGTGCGATCTTGCCGCGCCTGAACGCAACTATGCGCGAGGATGATGACTGGGGTGCGGTGGCAGATTACATTCCCGAACTGGCGGGGATCAACCCCCAACAATTCGGTATCACCGTGGTGATGGCCGATGGCACGGTCCATAGCGCGGGCGATACCGAGACGCCGTTTTCGGTACAATCCATCACCAAGGTGTTCACGCTCGCCATTGCCCTTGGCCGCATCGGAGATCAGCTTTGGACCCGCGTGGGGCGCGAACCCTCGGGGCGTGCCTTCAACTCCATCGTCCAGTTGGAACAAGAACAGGGGCGCCCGCGCAATCCGTTTATCAACGCAGGTGCCATCGTGACCACGGATGTGGTTCTGGGCAATCGCCAACCGCGCCACGCGCTGGCCGAAATCGTGCAATTCGTCCGCGCGGCAGCAGGCACCGACGACATCCATATCAACGAAAAAGTCGCCGCGTCAGAGACCGCCTTCGGCCACCGCAACTTTGCCCTCGCGCATTTTCTGGCATCCTGTGGCAACCTGACCAATGCGCCTGACCTGACGCTGGGCACGTATTTCCACCACTGCGCGTTGGAAATGACGACCTACCAACTGGCCATGGCAGGCCGGTTCCTTGTCGACGCCCCCGGCCTGCCCCGCCTCGTCACCCCCCGCCGCATCCGCCGCCTCAATGCGCTGATGCTGACCTGCGGGCATTACGATGGTTCAGGTGATTTCGCCTACCGCGTGGGGATACCCGGCAAGTCAGGCGTAGGCGGCGGGATACTGGCGATTGTGCCGAACGTCGCAAGCATCGCCGTCTGGTCACCGGGATTGAACCGCTATGGCAACTCGCAAAAAGGGACCGAGGCCCTCGCCACCCTGACCCGCCAGATGGGCTGGTCGATTTTCTAATTCTTTTTGGCCCAAATATCCCGGAGGTTTGGAGGCAGAGCCGCCAAAGGCGCGGAACGCGTCTAACGCACCTTCAACGTCGCCAACCCGATCATCGCCAAGATCAACGAGATGATCCAGAACCGGATCACGATCTGCGGTTCGGCCCAGCCCTTTTTCTCATAGTGATGATGGATCGGGGCCATCAGGAACACGCGTTTGCCGGTGCGTTTGAAATACAGCACCTGAATGATCACCGACAAAGCCTCGACCACAAACAAGCCACCGACAATCGCCAGCACCAACTCGTGTTTCGTCGCCACGGCAATCGCACCCAATGCGCCACCCAAAGCCAGTGATCCGGTATCACCCATGAACACGGCGGCAGGCGGGGCATTGTACCACAAAAACCCAAGGCCCCCGCCGAACAGGCCCGCGGTAAAGATCAAAATCTCGCCCGTACCCGGCACGTAATGCACATCCAGATATTCGGTGAAATCCACGCGCCCCACGGCATAGGCGATCACACCAAGCGTGCCTGCGGCAATCATCACAGGCATGATGGCGAGGCCGTCAAGACCGTCCGTGAGGTTCACTGCATTGGCCGATCCGACGATCACGATGATCGAAAACGGCACAAACAACACACCAAGGTTGATCAGTGTGTTCTTGAAAACCGGCAAGGCAAGTTGGTATTGCAGACTCTCGGGATGATATTGCGCCGCCCAATAGCCCGCGATGGCCGCGATCAATAAACCCAGCAAAAGCCGCAACTTACCCGAGACACCGTTGACGGTCTGCTTGCTGACCTTGGCATAATCATCGGCAAATCCAATGGCGGCAAAGCTCATCGTGACAAACAGCACCAGCCAGATAAACGGATTGTCCAGCCGCGCCCACATCAGCGTTGACGTCAACAAGGCCCCCACAATCAGCAACCCGCCCATCGTCGGCGTGCCCGCTTTGGCAAAATGCCCCTCCGGCCCGTCGCCGCGAATGGGCTGGCCCTTGCCCTGGCGGCGGCGCAAAACGGCAATCAGCGGTTTGCCAAACAAAAATCCAAAGATCAGAGCGGTGAGAAATGCGCCACCGGCCCGAAAGGTAATATAGCGAAACAGGTTAAAGAAATCGCCGCCGTCCGATAAAAGGGTCAACCAATAGAGCATTCGTTACATCCTAACTCATGATGTTGTGGGCGCGCGCCCTTTTGATCAAGCCACCGCATGGCCCATTTTGCGTATCGCGTCAACGATCAGCCCCAGTTTCATAGACAGCGACCCCTTGGCCAGTACCACGTCGCCAGAATCCAGCCGCGTCCTGAGGCCCGTCAGCATTTCTTCGGATGTGGCAAACCAGTCGCCGCGCTGGTGTTCGGGCAAAAGTGCGTGCAGCGATTTCATCAACGGCCCGATGCAATGCACCACATCCAGCGTCTTTGTCGCGTCCAGATGCGCAAGCCCCGCGTGCAGGGCAATCGCATCCGGCCCCAGTTCTTTCATATCGCCCAGAAACGCAATCCGGCGGCCCTTGCTGACGCGGCCGATATCATGCGTCACGGCAGAGGCGGCAAGCACTTCGAGTGCGGCGGCCATCGAGGTCGGGTTGGCGTTATAGCTGTCATCAATCAGGTTCAGCGTCAGATGGGCGTCCACCGGGTCAAGCACAATCACCTCGCGCACACCGCGTCCCTTGAACGGAGTCCATCGCCCCAGCGACTGTGCGGCAAGTGCCAGATCAGCCCCCATCGCCTGTGCCACCGCCAGCGCGCCCAGTCCGTTCATCGCAAAATGCCGCCCCGGTGTCGCAAGTTTGAACAACAGCGGTACGCCGTCTGCGTCAGCCTGCACAATCGTGGTGTCGGCCTGCACCTGCACATCAAGCAGTTTATACTGGTGGCCATGCACGCCAAATTCCACTTCGCGCAGTCGGCAATCCACGGCTTTGGCCATCAGGATGGCGGCATGTTCAATATCCGCGTTGATCACGGCCACACCACCGGGGGCCAGCCCCTCGAATATCGACGCCTTTTCAACAGCGATTTCTGCCACGTTGTTGAAGGCTTCAAGGTGGACGGCAGCCACATTTGTCACCATCGCCACATCCGGCTTTGCCAGTTTCGACAGGGGCGCAATCTCGCCGGGGTGGTTCATTCCGATCTCGATCACCGCAAATTCTGTGTCCTGCGGCATCCGCGCCAGTGTCAGCGGCACACCCCAGTGGTTGTTATAGCTGGCGACCGACGCATGGCTGCGCCCCTGATCGCTGAAAATCGCCAGCAACATTTCCTTGGTCGAGGTTTTGCCGACGCTGCCCGTCACGGCGACAACGCGTGCATCTGTTCGCGCTCGCGCGGCCGCGCCCAAGGCTTCCAACGCCTGCAACACATCATCAACAATCAACAACGGCGCATCGGCGGCCACGCCCTCCGGGACATGGCTGACCAATGCCGCCCCTGCCCCTTTGGCCAAGGCAGCCGCGACAAAGTCATGCCCGTCGCGCACGTCCCTAAGGGCCACAAACAGATCGCCCGCCGCAATCGTGCGGGTATCAATCGACACGCCGTTACAGGCCCATGTGCCTTGCGCCCGCCCGCCTGTGGCCTTTGCGGCGTCGTCACTTGTCCAAAGGCTCATGCCAGTCTCCCGTCCAGGGCTGCAACCGCGACACTGGCCTGCTCTACATCATCAAAAGGTAAAACGTCATCACCGACAATCTGCCCGCTCTCATGCCCCTTGCCGGCGATCAACAGTGCATCACCGGGTCCAAGCGCATCAACGCCGCGCAAGATTGCCTCGGCGCGGTCGCCCACTTCGCTGGCCTCGGGGGCGCCCAACAGAACGGCAGCGCGGATCGTTGCGGGGTCTTCCGAGCGGGGGTTGTCATCGGTCACAATCACCATATCGGCGTTTCTGGTTGCCGCCGCCCCCATTAACGGGCGCTTGGTGTTATCACGGTCGCCGCCCGCACCAATGATGGCAACCAGACGGCCCATCACATGCGGACGCATCGCTGACAGCGCTGTTGCCACGGCGTCCGGCGTATGGGCGTAATCCACAAATACGGCTGCCCCGTTATCACGGGTTGCTGCCAATTGCATGCGGCCCCGCACCGTTTTGAGATACGGGAATGTATCAAACACATGCGCCGGATCGGCCCCGCAGGCGATCACCAACCCTGCTGCCAGCAGCACGTTATCGGCCTGAAACCCGCCAATCAGCTCAAGCCGTTTCTGATAGGTCTTGCCCGCCCATTCAAAGCGCAAATCCTGACCTGTCGCATCAAAGCGTTGTCCGGTCAGGTGCAGATCACCGCCGTCCCGCCCGACTGTGATGACATCACAGCCACGCGCCTTGGCGATGCCAACCACCTCGATCCCTTTGGGGTCGTCGATGTTAATGACCGCCGTGCCGTCATCGGGCAACACCCGCGCAAACAATCCCATCTTGGCATCAAAATACGCTTCAAACGTCTCGTGATAATCCAGATGATCCTGAGTGAAATTCGTGAAGCCCGCCGCCATCAGCGTCACACCGTCCAGACGGCGCTGGTCAAGACCATGGCTCGACGCTTCCATCGCGGCGTGGGTGATTCCGTTTGCCACGGCATTGGCAAGCGTGCGGTGCAAGGTGATCGGCTCGGGCGTGGTATGGGCCAGCGGTGCGGCCCATGCGCCCTCGACACCCGTGGTGCCAAGGTTCACAGCACTCATGCCCATTTCGATCCAGATCTGGCGCACGAACGTAGAAACCGATGTTTTCCCGTTGGTGCCGGTCACCGCAATCATCGTGCGGGGTTGCGCCCCGAAATAAAGCGCGGATGTGCGGGCCAGAACCTCGCGCGGGGCGTCGGTGACAACCACTGCCACCCCTGCATCCGCCATTTCCTGCGCGGCAATCTGCGCACCTTTGGCGTCGGTCAACACCGCTGCCGCGCCCATCCGCACCGCATATTTTATAAATTCGGCCCCGTGGACTTTGCTGCCCGGCAAAGCGGCAAACAAAAACCCGTCCCTAACCACACGGCTGTCCACGGCAATGCCCGTTATAGCCGGATTAGCCCCGCCGCGCGCCGTAAGTCCAAGCGAAGACAATGAAGGGCGCAGTTGGGTCATGGGATCAGTCTTTAGTTGTTGGCGTTGGTCAGCGTTAACACAGCGGCGTTCACGGGTTCAATGGCTGGTCGCATCCCCAGCAATGGCGCAATGCGACGGACCATTTCGGCGGCCACGGGTACTGCTGTCCAGCCTGCGGTGCGGCGCGGTTTGTCGCCTGATGTCTCGACAGGTTCATCCAGCGTGACGATCAGCACATATTTGGGGTCATATGCGGGAAACATCGCCGCAAAGGTCGCGATGACCTTGTCGTCGTAATACCCGCCGCGCGCCTTGGGCTTGTCCGCCGTTCCGGTCTTGCCGCCGATAAAATAGCCCGGCACCTCGGCAAAACTGGCCGTGCCATCACTGACCACCTTGCGCAACATCTGCCGTGCATCAGCCGCGGCCCCCTCCGACATGACCCTTGGCCCCAGTTTCGGACCGGTCTGCTTCAACAACGTCGGCTCGACCTTGAAGCCGCCATTGGCGATCGCGGCATAGGCTGCCGCCAGATGCATCGGGCTGGACGACAGCCCGTGACCGTAAGAAATCGTAACAGTGGACAATTCGGTCCAGCGCTTGGGCACCAGCGGTTTGCCGCCTGACGCCTCGACAATCTCGAACATTGTCGCATCAAAGAAACCAAGGCTCTTGAGAAACTCCTGTTGGCGTGCGGCACCGATTTGCAGGGCCATCCGCCCTGTGCCCCGGTTCGACGAGTGGACAATAATATCTGCGACCGACAGAACACCATAATTCTTGTTGTTGAATTCACCGATCTTGAACCCGCCCACCTTCATCGGACCTGCGGTGTCAATCATCGTATTCGCATTCACCAACCCCAGATCAATCGCCTGAGCGGCGGCAAATATCTTGAAAGTTGACCCCAACTCGTACACGCCCTGAACCGAGCGGTTGAACAGCGGACTGTCAGATGCATCGCCCTTGGTGGCGACAGGGGGGCGGTCGTTTGGGTCAAAGCTCGGCAAGGACACGACGCTGATCACCTCGCCGGTTTTCACATCCATCAGGATCGAGGTCGCCCCCTTGGCGTTCATCAGTTTCATGCCGCCGGACAATATCCGCTCGGACGCCGCCTGTACCGTCAGATCAAGCGAAAGTTGCAGCGGCTTGGCCCCGTTTGCGGGATCCCGCAGATAATCGTCAAAATACTTCTCGACCCCCGCAACGCCGATCACCTCAGCGGCATGCACGCCCTCTTTGCCATAGCTCGCCCCGCCCATCACATGTGCTGCAAGCGTGCCATTGGGATAAAGCCGCATGTCACGAGGCGCGAACAACAGACCGGGATCACCGATGTCATGCACGGCCTGCATCTGTTCGGGGCTGATTTTCTTTTTGACCCACAGGAATTTGCGCTTGCCGGTGAAATCCTTGAACAGCCGCGCCTCGTCCAGATCGGGGAAAATCTTGGCCAGCTTTTTTGCCGCCGATGCTGGGTCAATCATCTGCACGGGCTGCGCATAAAGCGCATGGGTGTCAAAGTTTGTGGCCAGCAAATCACCATTGCGGTCGACAATATCGGCCCGGCTGGCAGAAATCACCGCACCGGGCGCATGGGTACGCGGTTCAACCGGATCGGATGTCGCAATAAGCCCCATTTGCGCGCCGACAACGCCAAAGGCGCAGAAAAAGAACACACCGAGCACCAGCAAACGCCCCTCTGCCCGCAGGCGCGAATGGTCGCGCATCTGTTCATGACGGATGCGGGTGTTTTCGCGCTCGATCGCGTCGGGGTTTTCCCCCTTGTTGCGGGCATCCAGAATACGGGCCAGCGGGCGAAGCGGGGTGCGGATCATAGCGGGTCCTCGTCGGTATTGGCGTCATCGGACATGGTCGAGACATCGACCGGATCGGTGATCGGCAGCAAAGGTGCGGGCGGATAGGCCACCTGATCAACCTGCCCGAACTGGTCGGGGCTGAACGGCAGTAGCTCAAGACGCTCGAAGTTGATTTCGGCCAGATCACGCAGGCGGTCGGGGCGGTTCTGATACGCCCATTCGGCCCGCAGCACCGCCAGCCGCGAATGGGCCGCACGGATGTTGGCATGCAGTTTGTCTGCATCGCTAAGCGCCTGCTGGGTCGCGTAATTCTCGCGGTAGGCCCAGAATGCAAGGCCCACAACAGCAAGTGAGGTCAGAATATATAATACTGCGCGCATGTCTAAAGCCCTTTGACCATCGGCATCCCGATGGATTTTGCGTCCATAGCGCCGGATGGCGCATCTGTTCTGGTGGCAACCCGCAGTTTGGCCGAGCGGCTGCGCGGGTTATCGTCCAACTCTTGTGCGTCCGGCCCGATGGCCTTGCGCGATTTAACCCGAAATTGCGGCGCATCCTGTTCGATTTCAGGCGCGAAACGGTTTGCATTGCCGCCCGATCCCGACCGCGCGGTCAGGAACCGTTTGACCATGCGGTCCTCGACAGAATGGAATGTCACAACAGCGAGTTGTCCGCCGGGTTTCAGCGCCCGTTCGGCGGCCATAAGCCCCTGAAACAACTCGCCATATTCGTTGTTGACCGCGATACGCAGGGCTTGAAAACTACGGGTCGCAGGGTGTGACTGACCGGGCTTGGAGCGGGGCAAACACCCCTCGACAAGGGACGCGAGTTTCAGCGTATTTGTGATCGGTGCCTCGGCGCGCGCGCGTCCAATCGCAGCCGCAATGCGCCTGCTTGCGCGTTCCTCGCCGTATTGAAACAGGATGTTGGCGATGGTTTCTTCCTCCGCCGTGTTCACAATATCCGCCGCTGATGGACCGTCCTGTGACATCCGCATATCAAGCGGCCCGTCGCGCATGAACGAAAATCCACGCTCGGGCTGGTCCAACTGCATCGACGACACACCCAGATCAAGGACAACGCCGTCCAGATCCTGGGCATATTCATCCATTTTCGAGAAAACGCCGTGCTGCATGGTGATCCGGTCGCCGTATTCACCCGCCCATTCTGCTGCCATCTCGAACGCCACGGGATCACGGTCCACGGCAATAACGCGGTCGGCCCCTGCTTCCAGAAAGCCGCGCGTATACCCGCCAGCACCAAATGTGCCGTCAAGCCAGACACCCTGTACAGGGGCCACAGCCGCCAGCAAGGGGCGCAACAGAACCGGAGTGTGGGGGGCAGTCTCGTCTTGGGGGGCCGCAGCAGCCATTTGTGTTATTCCCCCCGGTCGCCATCCAGGAAAGTCAGCGGATCAACGTCGTCAGGCAATTCGTCCTGCCACGCCTCTTCTTCTGTTTCGTAGGTTTCGGGCTTCCAAATCTGAAAGGTATCACCAGCGGCGATAAAGAACGCTTCGGCGTCGAGATCAATCTTGTTGCGCAATTTGGCAGGCAGGACCAGACGGCCGGTCTCATCGACTGTAGTGGGAAAGGATTGGCCGTGGATCAGACGTTGCAGCGCTCTGCGCTGAACGGAGCCGCGCGGCATCCTGTCGATCTTGCGGTCGACCTCTTCGATGGCCTCAATTGTATAGCATTCAAGGTAATTACGGCGCGCATCGCCATAGACAATCACCAGCTCTGGGTTCTCGCCAGACTTCCAGTTCGGATCACCGGCCTCCAACACACGGCGAAAAGAGGCCGGGATAGACACCCGCCCCTTATTATCGACCTTGTGTTGGCTTTCGCCTCTGAACCTACGGCTCACTATGTCTGTCCCTACTTGACGCTTCTGCGCCTAATTCTGCTGTGCACATCTTAATGTGTCGCGTTAATTTTGTTCCCCAAGCATATGTTTTGAAATGGAAACGGGAAGTTGATCTGCTGCCACTGATCAACTTCCCGCCCTCGTCCCGCTTGTGCGGGGAAGTCCGACTGCGCGCGCCACCTGGGGGGATGTCTGCTCGCCCGCGCGCCGGATCTCGTTGTACCGATGAAAGCGAGGTGCCTGTATGAAACCTGCTAAGTTATTTTATTTTTATGGGGTCGTTTGTTGCCCCGTGTCCCGTTCTCATCCGATGCACTATGGATGGCATGGGAATTCATGGGCGTCTATATTTTTTTTGAGGTTTATACACAAAATATGGTTTTGCACAGAGCTAGAAAACCATACTTGGTAGGGACTAGTACAAAATATTAGCTTAATTAGTATATTATTTTTTCAAAACTACTAGATGTTGTATCACCTGAAGAACACCCGCTTTATCCCACGATTTCCCAATTTTTTTCGCACACAGAGTTATCCACAGGCAATGTTCCCGCCTTGTTCCACAAGTTAACGCCTCCTGACAAGCTATTTCAACCCAACCTACCAGAAATTGATTCGGAATCGGCGTCTTTTGGCCGAATCAGTGCCGTATCGGTTTTCGGCTAGCCCATGATTTCCCATGCCCGATCCCATACAATTCCGGAACTTGGTGCAAACCGCACCCATGTCACATCATCGGATGCAATGCCTGCCGCCGCTTGCTTCTTGTCCGCGATCACGCCAAAACACCGCAGCATCCAAAAGGAGACCCCATATGAACAATGCACTGGCCATTCTCGGACATGCCCTGCGCATGCTCAGCCATGAACCCGCCACAACAATACGGGTCATTGCCCCCGCTCTGATGGTGGTCATGGCCGCCACAGTTGCGGCGCTGTTGGTGGTGCCGGACCTGTTGCTGATGTTCACGGCGCCACCCGATACCTATGCAGTGCCGCAAGGGTCGTCGGTGCTGATCCTGCTCATATTGGGGCTTGCCGGTCTGGTGGGCTATGCGCTGATGGCGATCCTGTGGCACCGGCATGTACTGCTGAACGGGACCAGTGGCCACAGTGACCTGCGCTCGGGCTATGGCGTTATAATGGGCTATATGTGGCGTGCGACTATTGTAGCGCTCGTGCAGTTTGTTGTCGCTATCCCCATCGGCATTGCAATGGCAGTACTGGCAAGCGTCGGTACTGCCCTGACAGGCGGCGTGGCGTTTCTTTTTGTCATAGGCGTGGCAGCGGGTCTGGTGTTTATCTGGGTCGCCCTGCGGCTTAGTCTTGTGCTGCCTGCTGCATCGCTGGGAAATATCATGCGCATTGGCGAAAGCTGGGAGGCCACAGCCCCTGCCGCACAGACATTGTGGGGCGTTGCAGCGCTTTTGGCGTTGATCAATATGGTGATCTCGCTGGTCAGCGGTGCCATATTGCCAGACAGCTTTGCGATTTCAATGATCGTGCAGACGGTGATCTTTATCGTTGAAGGGCTGGTGTTTGTCTCTGTCCTGACCACGCTATACGGACATCTGGTCGAGGGTAGGTCACTGGGTTAACCCCCAGGCGGTTGGCCCTTACGCCATCCCGCCTTTGATCAAACCCTCCGCAATTCTGGCATAGGCCAACGCTGCCGGGCTGTCGCCTGCTGCAATCGGTGTGCCGCCATCGCCCGCCAGACGTGTCGCCAGATCAATCGGCAAACTACCAAGCAAGGGCACACCCATCTTTTCGGCCTCTGCCGCAACACCACCGTGTCCGAATATCTCGTGCTCCGCCCCGCAATCGGGGCACACAAACATCGACATGTTCTCAATCAACCCCAGAACGGGCGTTTTGAGCGTCGAAAACATATCCAGCGCCTTGCGCGCATCAATCAATGCCACATCCTGCGGGGTGCTCACCACAATCGCACCTGTGAGTTCCGACTTTGTACACAGCGTCAGCTGCACATCCCCCGTGCCCGGTGGCAGATCGACCAGCAGCACATCCAGTTCGCCCCATTCGACCTGCCCCAGCATCTGTTGCAGCGCGCCCATCAGCATCGGACCACGCCAGACAATCGCTTTGCCTTCTTCCATCATAAAGCCGATCGACATCAGCGTGACGCCGTGTGCGTGCAACGGGATGATGGTTTTGCCATCGGGCGACGCGGGGCGTTTGTTGATCCCCATCATGCGCGGTTGCGAGGGGCCGTAGATATCCGCATCAAGCAGTCCGACTTTGCGCCCCGCCCGCGCCAGCGCCACCGCAAGGTTCGAGCTGACCGTGGATTTACCCACGCCGCCCTTGCCGGAGCCTATCGCCAGAATACGCTGCACACCGCTGGGCTTGGTTGGACCGTCTTGCGGCTTGGGATGGCCGCCGATCTTGAGGCTGGGCGGGGCGACGGGTTTCGCGGCGGGACCATGCGCTGTCAGGGCCACTGTCACCTGCGACACACCGGGCATATCTTTGACCACCTGCTCCGCCGCATCTCGCAAGGGGCCCATCTGCTTGGCCACCTCGGCACTTGGTGCCTCGATCACGAATCTCACTTTTTCGCCCTCGACCGTCAGCGCCCGCACTAAATCATGCGCAATCAGGCTTTTACCATCTGGCAGTGTGACCCTTTCAAGGGCAGCTTCAACATCGGCTTTTGTGACGGACATGCGCATATTCTCCTCAAGTCTGCACAGTGAAATGGCAGGTTTTGAACAAACCACAAGAGGCCAGCCGGTAATGCCCAAGGAAAAGGCACATTGCCCAAGGTTTATACATAACCCCCATGTTTTTGCTGCATAGCAGCATTGCAAAATTATTTGTTGTGCAAGTGCAGCATTTATTGGATTATCTCTACATGGACCGCTGCAAGGCTGGTCCCAAATTAAGAACAGAGGCGCTCATCCTCCTCCCGAGCAAATCTGGTTTTGGCGGCGATATCTTCCTCCTCCCTGATATCGTCGCCACTTTTTTTCCTTCCCCTCTGAATAGATGTCAAAAGCGATGTTTTTATCGTGAATTTTGCGGTTTGTCACAAATCTGTAATATTTTTGTTAGGGTTAACAACAGGTTGACCCTAAGTCGCCCATGCAAATGCTGCATAGCGGCATTGCGTTAACGGTGGTTGTTAGCGCCATCAAAAGGCGTAGATGTCCCTCATCGAAACAACGATACATATGAAGAAAAGAGGCGCCAAGATGGCATACGTAAATACAACAACCGCACCGACAACATCATTCTTTGCCCGCATCGGCACAGCGTTCAATGCACTGGCAACCCGCTACAAGCAGCACCGCCTGTACCGCGAAACATTCGACGGGCTAAGCGCGCTTTCCAACCGTGAACTGACCGATCTGGGGCTGAACCGCTCCGAATTGCGCCGGATTTCATGGGAAGCGGCAACGCGCTGAATTCAAGTTTCAGGCCTGAGTGTTTCGGGCCAGAGAGTTTCAGGCATGTGACACCTCCCTGTTTACATGCCTGACCCAAGGGGCCGCATCACCTTCCTCCTCCCCGATGATGCGGTGCTCTTGACCAACCCAAGGCCGATCCTCCCTTGACGCTTTGGGTTTTCAAAGAGACGGCGACACCTTCCTCCCAAGGTGTCGCCGTTTTTTCGTTTGGGGATATTGGTATTATCAGTGATTGAACGATAGGGGGTGGGTTCTCATCGCTTTTTGATAGGAAAAAGCGATGAGAACCCACTTGGCAGAACACTACGTGTTCGCCGTGCTAAAACGGAACGTCGTCACATCCGGTCAGATAACTTGCCACAATCTTCTTGTTTCCGGCTTTCTCGAACGCAACCTCAAGCTTGTCGCCCTCGATACCGATAACTTCACCATATCCGAACTTCTGGTGAAACACCCGCTCGCCCATCAAAAAACTGCTGACCGCCGTCATGTCGATGGTCATATTCCGCGTCTCGCGTGGCTGGCTTATCCCCCGTTCGCCCGCACGCGCCTGCAGGCGCCGCCAGCCGGGGGAGTTATAAACATTCGCCTCTGCCGCTGCCTCGTGAAGGGTGGATTTCGGCATCGCCGCCCCAAACCCGCCACCATAAAGACCCGGCGGGGTGAGGACTTCGACATGATCCTCGGGCAGTTCATCAATGAACCGCGATGGCATCGCCGATTGCCATTGGCCAAACACCATACGGTTTCCCACGAACGAGATCGTGCATAGCTCCTCGGCCCGCGTGATCCCGACGTAGGCCAGACGCCGCTCCTCTTCCAAGCCCTTGATCCCGCTTTCATCCATGGTGCGTTGCGAGGGGAACAGCCCCTCCTCCCAGCCGGGCAAAAACACAGCCGGAAATTCCAGACCCTTGGCTGCGTGCAGCGTCATGATGCTGACCTTTTCGCCGTCCCCGCCTTTATCATTGTCCATAATCAGGCTGACATGTTCCAGGAACCCTTGCAGGTTCTCGAATTGCTCAAGCGCCTTGACCAGTTCCTTGATATTTTCCAAACGCCCCGGTGCTTCGGGCGTTTTGTCATTTTGCCACATGCCTGTATAACCGGATTCGTCCAGAATGATCTGCGCCAACTCGACATGGCTGGTCTCTGGCTGCGCGTATTCCAATACGTCCTCCGCGCCTTCGATCACCTCATCACTGGACACCGTGCGCAAAGCACCGCGTGTCAACGCATGCCAGCGGTCGATCCCCTCTACCAACAACCGCAACTGCGCACCGCCTTTGCCACCCAATCCGTCATGCGCCAGCAAAATCCGCGCGCCTTCGAGCAGGTTTACCCCGTGCTCGCGTGCCGTCACCTGAATTTTCTGCTGTGCCTTGTCGCCCAGCCCCCGTTTCGGCGTGTTCACAATTCGCTCGAACGCCAGATCATCGTCTGGGCTGGTCACGACGCGAAAATACGCCATCGCATCGCGAATTTCCAAACGCTCATAGAACCGTGGCCCGCCGATCACGCGGTAGGGCAAGCCGATGGTCAAAAACCGATCCTCAAAGGCGCGCATCTGGTGGGACGCACGCACAAGGATGGCCATGCTATCCAGCGATATCGCGTCCATTCCGCGCGTCCCGCGCTGCAACGCTTCAACCTCGTCGCCGATCCAGCGCGCCTCTTCCTCACCGTCCCAATGCCCGATCAGGCGGACTTTCTCGCCCTCCTTGGCTTCGGTCCAAAGCGTCTTGCCCAACCGCCCTTCATTGCCCGCAATCACAGCCGACGCCGCCGCCAGAATATGCGGTGTCGAGCGGTAGTTCTGCTCCAGCTTCACCACATGACAGCCCGGAAAATCCGTCTCGAACCGCAGGATGTTGCCCACTTCGGCCCCGCGCCAGCCATAGATCGACTGATCGTCATCGCCCACGCAACAGATGTTCTTGTGCCCCTGCGCCAAGAGCCGCAGCCAAAGATATTGCGCCACGTTGGTGTCTTGGTATTCGTCGACCAAAATGTATTTGAACCAGCGCTGGTATTGCTCAAGCACATCTGCGTGCGTCTGGAAAATCGTGACCATGTGCAACAACAGATCACCGAAATCGACAGCGTTCAGCTCGATCAGCCGCCGCTGATACTGGTCGTAAATCTCGGTCCCGCGATTGTTATAAAACCCCGCATCCGCCGCTGGAACTTTCGACGGCACCAGGGCCCGGTTTTTCCAGCCATCAATGATTCCCGCCAGCATCCGCGCGGGCCAGCGTTTGTCGTCGATGTTTTCTGCTGATACCAACTGTTTGAGCAGCCGCAGCTGATCATCGGTATCCAAAATCGTAAAATTCGACTTCAACCCCACCAGTTCCGCATGCCGCCGCAACAACTTTACACAGACCGAATGAAACGTCCCCAGCCACCGCACCCCGTCAGCAGGCTGGCCCAGCATATGACCCACACGTTCTTTCATCTCGCGCGCCGCTTTGTTGGTGAATGTCACCGCCAGAATATCACCGGGCCGCGCCCGTCCGGTACTCATCAAATGCACGATCCGCGCCGTAAGCGCCCGCGTCTTACCCGTGCCCGCCCCCGCCAGCATCAACACAGGGCCATCCATCTGTTCGACGGCGGCCCGCTGCGCAGGGTTCAACCCATCCAGATACGGCTGTGGCCGCGCGGCCATGGCGCGGGCGGACAAGGATGCGCCTTCAAAGGCGTCTGATTCATCAAAACTGCTCATGCCGCGTAACCTAGCGCCAAACGCGGCATAGGAAAACCCATGTTCTTGGGATGTTCCGCCATTTCATTGTTCCTTAAATACACACCTTTAACACCCGCTGGACAAACCCCGCACCATCCGCACAAATGCAGCGCATGGACCTGCACGCCACCTATCCCGCCCTGTCAGACCTTCGCGACCGCGCGCGCCGCCGGATTCCCGAATTCGTCTGGGAATACCTCGACAGCGCCACGGGCACCGAGGCCACCAAACACCGCAACCGCACAAGCCTTGACCGCATCGGCCTGATGCCCTCCGTGCTGCACGGCGAATTCACCCCTGATCTGAGCACGACATTTTGCGGTGCGACCCTGCCGCTCCCGTTCGGCATCGCCCCATTGGGTATGTCCGGTCTGATCTGGCCGGACGCCGAGGGCCACCTCGCCCGCGCCGCCAAAGCCGCAAACATCCCCTACAGCCTGTCCACCGTCGCCACCCAAAGCCCCGAAGACCTCGCACCCCACTTGGGCAAAAACGCGTGGTTCCAGATGTATCCGCCGCGCGACACCGCAATCCGCACCGACATGCTGAACCGCGCCCGCGACGCAGGTTTCAAAACCCTGATCCTGACGGTTGACGTTCCCGTGGCCAGCCGCCGGGAACGCCAGACACGTTCGGGCCTGACCAGCCCGCCCAAGCTTACCCCGCGCCTGATGGCACAAGTGGCGCTGCGCCCCGCATGGGCGATGGGCATGGTGAAACGCGGCATGCCACATATGGCCATGCTCGACAAATACAGTGATGCGCGCACCACGGGCCTGTCGCCAACGGCGCACATCGGATACCTGCTGCGCACCTCGCCCGACTGGGATTATGTCAACTGGCTGCGCGATGCTTGGGGTGGCACGTTCATTATCAAAGGCATCCTGCGCGGCGAGGATGCGGCACGGCTTGAGAAATCCGGCGTCGATGCCATCTGGGTCTCAAACCACGCGGGCCGGCAGTTCGATGCCGCCCCTGCCAGCATTGACGCCCTGCCCGGTGTGCGCGCTGCCACGAAACTGCCGATCATCTTTGACAGCGGCGTTGAATCCGGCCTCGATATCCTGCGCGCGCTGGCCCTTGGTGCCGATTTCGTCATGCTGGGCCGTGCGTTTCACTTCGCGCTTGCCGCACTTGGCCCAAAAGGCATCGACCATCTGATTGACATGCTTGCCAAAGACCTGATTGCCAATATGGGTCAGTTGGGCGTCAGAAACCTCACCTCACTGCCGCCCGCCTTTGACCTGCGCGCCGCCAAAACCCTCTGAGTTGCCGCTTATACAGGCATATCGCCTAACGAATTGCAGCATTCTGCGTAGTATCAGGTATTGCGCCGCACCGCAGCATCCCTAAAGTGCTGCAACGTCCATTCAATCAAGGATCACGTTCATGACCGATTTCGCCAAAATTCTCATCGCCAACCGCGGCGAGATTGCCATTCGCATCATGCGGGCTGCCAACGAGATGGGCAAAAAGACGGTCGCGGTCTATGCCGAGGAAGACAAACTGGGACTGCACCGTTTCAAGGCCGACGAGGCCTACCGCATTGGCGAGGGGCTAGGGCCCGTTGCCGCGTACCTGAGCATTGACGAGATGATCCGCGTCGCCAAAGCCTCCGGTGCCGATGCGATCCATCCCGGCTATGGATTGCTGTCGGAAAATCCCGAATTTGTTGACGCCTGTGAACAAAACGGCATTAACTTTATCGGCCCTCGTGCGGAAACCATGCGCGCACTTGGCGACAAGGCATCGGCCCGCCGCGTGGCGATGGCCGCAGGGGTGCCCGTGATCCCCGCGACGGAAGTTTTGGGCGACGACATGGCCGCGATCAAAAAGGAAGCTGCCGAGGTTGGCTATCCGCTAATGCTCAAGGCATCATGGGGCGGTGGTGGGCGCGGTATGCGCCCGATAAAGAATGAAAAAGAACTGCCCGAAAAGGTCATGGAAGGCCGCCGAGAGGCCGAGGCCGCCTTTGGCAATGGCGAAGGCTATCTGGAAAAGATGATCCTGCGCGCACGCCACGTTGAAGTGCAAATTCTGGGCGACAAGCACGGCGAGATTTACCATCTGTTCGAGCGTGATTGTTCCGTGCAGCGCCGCAACCAAAAAGTCGTGGAACGCGCCCCGGCCCCGTATCTGACCGAAGACCAGCGTGCAGAAATCTGCGAGCTTGGCCGCAAAATCTGTGCCCATGTGGATTACGAATGTGCGGGCACCGTCGAATTCCTGATGGATATGGACGACAATAAATTCTACTTCATCGAAGTGAACCCGCGTGTGCAGGTCGAACACACCGTGACAGAAGAAGTCACCGGCATCGACATCGTGCGTGCGCAGATCCTGATCGCAGAAGGCAAGACATTGGCCGAGGCCACCGGCATGGCCGCGCAATCCGATATCAAGCTTAACGGCCACGCCCTGCAAACCCGTGTGACGACCGAGGACCCGCTGAACAACTTCATCCCCGACTATGGCCGCATCACCGCCTACCGCTCGGCCACAGGTCTGGGCATCCGCCTTGATGGCGGCACCGCCTATGCGGGTGGCGTGATCACACGGTATTATGACAGCCTGCTGACCAAAGTGACGGCCAAGGCCCCGACCCCTGAAATGGCCATCGCCCGGATGGACCGCGCCTTGCGTGAATTCCGGGTGCGCGGGGTCAGCACCAACATCGCGTTCGTGGAAAACCTGCTGAAACACCCGACGTTTCTGAACAACGAATACCACACCAAATTCATCGACGAGACGCCCGAGCTGTTCCAGTTCAAAAAACGCCGCGACCGCGCCACAAAGGTGCTGACCTATATCGCGGACATCACCGTCAACGGACATCCCGAAACCAAAGGACATGCCAAGCCGCCCGCCCATGTACGCGACCCCAAACCACCAAAGGCCCGCGCAGAGCCAATGATGGGCACGCGTAATCTGCTTGAGCAAAAAGGCCCACAGGCGGTCGCCGATTGGATGGGCCAGCAGCGCCAGTTGCTGATCACAGACACTACCATGCGCGACGGACATCAAAGCCTGCTCGCCACCCGGATGCGGTCGATCGACATGATCAAGGTCGCCCCCGCCTATGCCGCCAATCTGCCGCAGCTTTTCTCGATGGAATGCTGGGGCGGTGCGACGTTTGATGTGGCGTATCGTTTCTTGCAGGAATGCCCGTGGCAGCGCTTGCGCGACCTGCGGGCGCGGATGCCGAATGTGATGACTCAAATGTTGCTGCGCGCCTCGAACGGGGTGGGCTATACGAATTACCCCGACAATGTGGTGCAGTTCTTTGTCAAAACCGCCGCCGAAACCGGCGTGGATGTGTTTCGCGTGTTCGATTCACTCAACTGGGTTGAAAACATGCGCGTTGCGATGGACGCGGTGATCGAGGCGAACAAGGTCTGCGAAGGTACGATCTGTTATACGGGTGACATCTTTGATCCCGAGCGCGCGAAATACGATCTGAAATATTACGTGGCAATGGGCAAGGATTTGAAAGCCGCCGGCGCACATGTGCTGGGCCTCAAGGACATGGCCGGATTGCTGAAACCCGCCCAAGCCCGCGTGCTGATCAAGGCGTTAAAATCCGAAGTCGGCTTGCCGATCCATTTCCACACCCATGACACGGCGGGCAGCGCTTGTGCGACCATTCTCGCCGCAAGCGATGCAGGCGTCGACGCTGTGGATTGCGCCATGGATGCGTTCAGCGGCAACACGTCGCAAGCCACCCTTGGCACCGTGGTCGAATCCCTGCGCCACACCGACCGCGATACCGGCCTCGACATGAAAGCCGTGCGCGAAATTTCCGATTACTGGGAGGAAGTTCGCGGCCAGTACGCGGCGTTCGAGACCGGCATGCAGGCCCCCTCGTCCGAGGTGTACTTGCACGAAATGCCCGGCGGCCAGTTTACCAACCTCAAGGCGCAGGCGGCCTCGTTGGGCCTCAATGACCGCTGGCCCGAGGTCGCGCGCACCTATGCATCGGTCAACCAGATGTTCGGCGATATCGTCAAGGTCACGCCATCCTCCAAGGTCGTTGGCGACATGGCGTTGATGATGGTGTCTCAAGGTTTAACTCGGGCGCAGGTTGAAGACCCCGACACCGAAGTGTCCTTCCCTGACAGCGTCATCGACATGATGCGCGGCAATCTGGGGCAACCTCCGGGCGGCTTTCCTGACGGGATTGTTGCCAAGGTGCTCAAAGGCGAGAAACCTAATCTTGAGCGTCCCGGCAAGCATCTGAAACCCGTCGATCTCGAGGCCACCCGCAAAGACGTGTCCAAGGAACTCGAAGGCAAGGAAATCGACGACGAGGATCTGTGCGGCTATCTGATGTACCCAAAAGTTTTCCTCGACTACATGGGCCGCCATCGCATCTACGGCCCCGTGCGCACCCTGCCCACACAGACGTTTTTCTATGGCATGGAACCGGGCGAAGAAATCAGCGCCGAAATCGACCCCGGTAAAACCCTCGAAATCCGCCTACAGGCCGCATCCGAGACCAACGAGGACGGCGAGGTCAAAGTGTTCTTTGAACTCAACGGCCAGCCCCGCGTGATCCGCGCGCCGAACCGCTTGGTCAAAGCCACCACCGCACAGCGCCCTAAGGCCGAAGCCGGCAACGACAACCACATCGGTGCCCCGATGCCGGGGGTCGTGGCGTCCGTGGGCGCGGTTGTGGGGGCAAAGGTCAAGGCAGGTGATTTGTTGCTGACGATTGAAGCGATGAAGATGGAGACGGGCATCCATGCGGAGCGCGACGCGGTGGTGAAGGCCGTACACGTGAGCGCAGGGTCGCAGATTGATGCCAAGGATCTGATGGTCGAGTTGGAGTGAGGGGGGATGAATTGTAGCTTTACCTACACAGTTGCCGTGCACTGCAAGTGCTTCCATGATGGTCTTGAAGGGACACTTCAACAAACGGTCGTTTTTGAACCACAATACCAGTCGATCATCTCAGAAATGAAGCTGTTGTGCGTGCGGTAAACATTGCCCATCGTTGGCGGATGGCACATCATATAGCTCTTGTATTGCATGACACAGGTGGTCCACTGATGCCAGCAGGCGATGATCTCGACGATATCTGGACCTTCGGGCCAAGTTATACCCCCCGCCCCGCTCCGCAGCCGCCGGCTCTCGTTATAGAACAGATCGACGGCGTTGAGCCACTCGATGAGCAGTTCGGGGTAGCGGCGATCAAGACGGTGCCGGACGCGCTCTATGATGCGCTGTTTGGCTTCGCCGACCAGAAAGAGGTCGGGATCGAGGTGGCTAACAGCGATTCCGCGAGAATGCTGCCTCTGCACACCTACGCCATTCTTGATGCGGCTAAAGTGGTGAACCTGGCAGAGATGCTGGAGTGTTCAGGGCTGGAGCATCGCTGCCTGTTCAAGGGCGCCGCCTACGACGACATGAAAGACGTTGCTCCGTGGGTTGTGCGGCTGGAAGAGGATAACTCCTTCACGCGTAATCTGTTCACACGTTCAAGCGCACCATGGCATATGTGGAATGCGGGGCCGGGAATTTATCTGCGTTCACACGGGACGCTCGACGATATGTGGGCGCATTTTCGAAAATTCACACGCGTTCAAGATGAGAACGGAAAGTGGTTTTATTTCAGATTCTGGGAGACATCGATCGCACATGCTTTCTGGACATCGCAAGAAGACAGCCTGGAGCATTTGGCATGGCGGTTCGGTAAGAATGTCGTTGCGATTTTCTGGCCAACAGTTGGGGGTTTTTCCGGCGTAAGGCGTCCCGTTGGTTTACCTTCAGGCAATACCCCAAAACACGCTATCGACGCATACCGACCCTTGTTTCGTGCTGCACGATTTGAAAGATTTGTTACGCGGGTGGTGGATGAACTAAGCCGTGAGGGCAGGCCTTTTGATACCGTATCAGCTGCTACTATCAAAAGGATTTGCGACGCCGCGCGAAACCGCGGCTTTCGCAGTGAGGCCGCGATTTGGGACATTGCGCGGGCAATGATCTTGTTTGACGCTGCGGCAAAGGATATTGAAAGTGAAAGCCAAAAAGCGTGGGGTAATGTTGACATCCCTGATGAGAGAGTTGCGGCACGACGTTTGCTTGCTCATGCATACCGAGTGGCAAAAACGGAGAAATAGCTCGTGACACACCCTTTTGGAACCGCAGCGGCAGATGGCGATTGTGCATACTGCGCTGCCAAAACCGAAAATATTATAATAATTGGTTCAGAGTTTGAATACGTTCGGGCAGGCTTTCAGTTGAAATTGATGTTTATGTCTTGTGGGTATGGCACGGCGGCGGGTGTCAGGACTCCATTGGGTTGGTCTGCGGCTGACCGGATAACGGTTGGTTATGTCAGCAAAGGATATAATCGTTGGGAATTGCTTAATCTGGACTATCTGCGCGACAATTTGAACATCCGGATCGTCAGGGTGGCTTCAACTGGTGATTTTATAAACTTGCTTCGCGAGCGAGGCACAGGTGATAATCGTCATCAGATAAAGAACCTTGCCTTGTATTGTCATGGCTTGCCCAGCTATCTTGCGTTGAATTACGCAGGTCCGGGCGACAATATGCGCGTTTACGCCAACAGACTGACAAGCCTGCCGTCTGATCTGTTCGCACCGGGGGGCCAAATCGCATCTTATGCTTGTCGAACCGCGATGGAGGGGTTTGGCCAGACTCTCGCTGATCATTTCAATGTAAGGGTCAGAGCATTCAAGCGCCGCACGAATTACGGTAACGTCATCCGCGCGCGCAGCACACACGAGACTTTGGCCGCGCAAATGGCCGCCGCGCGCGTTGGCAAAGAGGGGCAGCGCATTGAACTACCGCCTGATCATGAAGCATACCCGCATTCAGGCTTGAGCGGCGGCATAGTGCCATTGTTTGCGGATGGCGGCGAATCTGAAGGAATCAATGACTATGCACTTTGGCGGCTGAACGGTGCGCGCGCATTACCGGTCAGTGGCGATACTCCAACAGATCAACCGTCGGGGTTTTTTACCCTGACACCAAGTACGCAATGAGAAAGCGGTCTATCATCGTCAGCGCCGTAATTCTTGTTGGCCTTGCGGCGTCAACTTCTATCGTTCTCGGAGTGCGATACATGTCTGATCCTTCCCGTATGTCGTTCTGCCATATCGAACCCGAGGCGGATTTCTTGGAAAGCGTTGCCAGCTATGACCGCAGCCCATTGATGGAACCTGCACCGCCTGCACGTTTTCTGGAATTCGCCCTGAGGTATCCATTTGAAATGGAGCAGGACGATATTCTGTTGCTCTCGGTTTATGTTGAAGGCCGTGATATCGAGTATCGTTTCTATGACGGTCCACCGCCATCAGGGCCGATCAGTGCCTATTTGCCCACACAAAATGAAAACACCGCTGAAGTGTATTGGATGTCCATAAACATTATACGCGCGGCAAGCCGCATGACGTGTGGCTGGTCCATGGAAGAGCGTTTTGAACTGCCCAAACCTCCGCATCCAACAAAATGGCAAATCGACCTGCTAGACGCGCCCATAGCCACGGATAACGGTGGCACACGCCTGACCCGGATCACAGCGCAAGAGTGATTTTTGCCAACCGGCTGGAGCCCCTGCGAAAGGACTCACCGATTGTCAGCCAAGGCGCGGATGAAAGGTGATGATGTATCCACCTCGGCAATGACACAAAGTCCCAAAAATCCTCCTTTTTGGTACAGCCTCAAAACACCTCGATTGACGCTTCCATAAACACCGTTCAAAAACCAATCAGTTGTTGAAGGTTTTTGGTCGCTCTCATGATAGCGAACATTCGAGCGCCCCGCAGCATCTGTCAATCTGGGCTCAAAGCAAACCTTGCTCCTCACTTCAACTGGCTGTCCTTCGACCCGCGCCGGTTAACCCCGCCCCGCGCCTGAAACTTGCCGTCGCGTTCCTGCACACAGTCAATACACAGCTTCACCCCCGGCAACGCTTCCCTCCGCGCTTGCGGGATCGGTTCTTCGCATTCCGCGCAGTGGCTCAGGCTCGCGCCCACTGGTACTTTACGCGCTTTCATGCGCGCCAGTTCATCCGAGATAGATGCCTCAATCTGCTCGGATACCGCGCCGTCTTTTGCCCAGCCGCCTGCCATCACATTTCCTCCGCATAAAAAAACCCTGCCCAATGATGGACAGGGTCAGAATTTCGTCAAGCCTTCAAAAGGATCAGGCGGTCGCGAGCAAGCCTTTTTCGGCAGCCAGTTCACGCATCCGGTTTTGCAACTTTTCGAACGCGCGCACTTCGATCTGGCGAATTCGCTCGCGGCTGACATCGTATTGCGACGACAGATCTTCGAGCGTGATCGTCTCGTCCGATAAACGCCGCTGGGTCAGAATATCTTTTTCACGGGCATTCAGAACCTCCAGCGCCTCGGCCAGCATTTCGCGGCGGGTTTCCAGCTCGTCGCGCGCTTCGTAATCGCCCGCCTGATCGGCATCGTCATCCTCGAGCCAGTCCTGCCATTGCATCGTGCCTTCGCCGTCCGACCCGACCTGCGCGTTCAACGATGCATCGCCGCCCGACATGCGGCGGTTCATGGAAACAACCTCGGCCTCGGTCACGCCCAGTTGCGTAGCAATCATCGTCACGTTTTCAGGGCGCAGATCGCCTTCTTCCAGCGCGCCGATCTTGTTCTTCGCCTTGCGCAGGTTAAAAAACAGCTTTTTCTGACCCGATGTCGTGCCCATTTTCACAAGCGACCACGAGCGCAGGATAAATTCCTGTATTGACGCCCTGATCCACCACATTGCATAGGTCGACAGACGGAAGCCCTTTTCAGGGTCAAAGCGTTTGACAGCCTGCATCAGACCCACATTCGCTTCTGATATCACCTCGGCCTGCGGCAAGCCGTAGCCGCGATAGCCCATCGCGATTTTCGCAGCGAGGCGCAGGTGTGACGTCACAAGACGGTGCGCCGCCTTGCTGTCTTCTTTTTCAACCCATGCCTTGGCCAGCATGTATTCCTCTTCAGGCTCCAGCAGTGGAAACTTGCGGATTTCCTGCATATAGCGGTTCAGACCGCCTTCCGGCGTTGGTGCCGGCAGATTTGCGTAATTGGCCATCTTTTGTCCCTTTCCCCGATTACAGGGGCCCATGTTTATGGGCTTAACATCAATATGGTGACGACATCACCCGATTCAAGTGCTGAACCGAACGGTTTAGATTAATAATATGGCAGGATGTGTCCAAGGAAAGTGAAGTTTGCGTTTCTCACGTGCATGTGCGGATTGTGACAACCGCATCACCCCCGATTTATACCGCCAGACGGATCGCATCGAGCAAATCGTTCATATCTTGCGGTAATGGTGCCTCGAACCGCACATTCTCGCCTGTCACGGGATGCTCGAACCCCAAAACCGCCGCGTGCAGCGCTTGTCTGGGAAACGCCTTGACCGCTTGTGCGGCGATGTCGGGCACGGCGGCTTTGGGCAGTTTACGCTTGCCGCCATAGGTCGGATCACCCACCAGAGAATGCCCCGCATGCGCCATATGCACCCTGATCTGATGGGTGCGTCCGGTTTCAAGCCAACATTCCATCAAGGCGAGTACGGGCGGCGTGCCAAAGCGTTCAATCGTGCGCGCACGGGTCACGGCGTGGCGGCCACCGTTAAACAGCACGGCCTGACGCTGTCGGTCGGTCTTGTGGCGCGCCAGTTGCGTGGTCAGTTTCAGGATATTACCCGGCTCGAAGGACGCACCCTTGATGCCACGCAGACGCGGATCGTTTGCATCCGGCACCCCGTAGACAATCGCCTGATAATAGCGCTCGACAGTGTGTTTTTCGAACTGCTTGGCCAACCCGTGATGCGCCGCGTCCGATTTGGCAACCACCAGCAAGCCGCTGGTTTCCTTGTCGATCCGGTGCACAATGCCGGGCCGTTTCACCCCGCCCACCCCGGACAGGTTATCTCCGCAATGCGCCAGCAGTGCATTGACCAGCGTCCCCGAAGGCGAGCCCGGTGCCGGATGCACGACCATGCCTGACGGTTTGTTGATGACCACCAGATCGGCATCCTCATACACGATCTCGAGCGCTATAGCCTCGGGCAGGATATGGCTTTCCTCCGCCTCCTCCACCTCGATCTCGACCTGATCCCCTTCGGCCACACGGGCGCGCGGGTCACGTACAATCTGGCCTGCCACGCGCACGGCCCCGTCCTCGATCAACCGGCCCAGTCTGGTGCGTGAAAGATTTGCATCCTCTGGAACATCCCGCGCGAGCGCCTTATCAAGACGCGGTGGCGGCATGTCCGCAATGGAGAAAGTGATACGGCGGTGCGACATGGATGACCCAATTGAGATTAGCGAACCCGCAAACCTGCGGTTCTTGCGGCGGATGGTGACGGTACTGACCGCCGTGATGATTTGCGGCGTTCTAGTGGTTACAGCGCTGCTTGTCACGCGCCTGTCTGGCAAAGGCCCTGATCTGCCTGACACCATCACCCTGCCGGATGGCACGCAGGCTGCAAATTTCACGCAAGGCGACAGTTGGTATGCGGTGGTGACGACAGACAATCAAATCCTGATCTTTGACCGCCTGTCCGGCAGTCTGCGCCAGACCATCAAGATTGACTAACCCGGGCGCTTCTTTTCGCCTTAAATACTCATGCACGCCACTACCCGCACACTGCAGCGTCAAAGTTCAAAAGGGAGGGTGGTACCGCCTCCCCGGCTTGAACGGGGGACCCCTGGTTCCACAAACCAGTGCTCTAACCAACTGAGCTAAGGCGGCATTGGGGAGGGATTTAGCGGTCACGCTGAAAGATTGCAAGACCCGCTAGAGCGTGATTGTCCATGTTTGTTCAACATTTGGCTTGCCAAAAGACACCACGGGTTTGGTTGCCCCCAAGCGCCAGCCCGACTTTTCATAAAGCGCGCCTGCTGCCGCATGGGATTCGTGGGTCCAAAGTTGCATCTGGGTGTACCCGCAGTCGCGCGCAAACCCCATGCAGGTGCCAAGCATACGTTTGCCAAGGCCCTTGCCGCGCGCATCGGGCACCAACAGGAACAAGCGCAGCTTGGCAGTGTGGTCGTCCAGCCTGACACAGAAAATACTGCCCAATCGCTCACCATGCTGCCACGCGATCCAGCCTGCCTCGCAGCGCCGATCATGGTCTGCCAAGAATGCATCGACAATCTGTGCGACCAGCACACCAAACGACGCATCAAACCCCTCGTCAGCGGCATAATGCACATCATGTTGCGCCACCAGCCAATCGCGGTCGGCAGCGTCAAACCTGCGGATGTCTATTGCGTCCATCAGCGCATCATGACCAAAGCCCACTTGCCTTTCAAGCCACCCCGCGTTAGCGATACGACCCACAAGACAGGAGTTAAATCATGGGTATCAATACCGAACGCGACATCGAGGCAAATTTGCAGATCGGCCCGACGGATGCCGGCATGGTGCGCTTGTTCATCGAAGGCAACGGCGTTGAAATCCCGATGGATTTCACCCCTGACGAAGCCATCGAGATTGCCGAAGAGATCATGGCCGCCGCGCGCAGCTTTGGCGGCAAAAAGACCAAGCGTTAACCCCAGGTTGGCAAGGCCGCCGGATCACGCAGCATCTGCAACCGCCGCGCCGCACATTGCGCAAATTTTTGCACCATCACTTTGCGCCGCGCGGGGGCCAGTTTTGTTTCCGGCCCCATGCGAATAATCTCGGCCCCGTAGGCATCGCCGATGATCAGGCCTGTCCCCTCGGGCAACAGATCGGTCGGAAAATCCGCATCCACCGCCCAGAAAAACCGGTCCGCCCATTCCAGATAGCCCTGCCATTTGCAGTCCGACATAAAATCGGCACGCGAGGATTTACACTCCACCACCCAAATCTCGGACTTTGGCCCCAGCGCCATCACATCGACACGCAGGCCGCGCACAGGCACCACCTCTTCCAGCGTCGCAAACCCGTGCCCCGACAGGTGACGCGCCACGCCGCGCGCCAAAAGCTGGCCCGGCTGCAAGAGCGAGGGCATCACCGCTTGCCCCGGTTGAAAATCACCATCATCCATGCGCAAATTTATGAACATTTCGTGAACATTTTGCAAGCCTGTGTCATTGCCTTGGTAATTGCCCGCGCGTTGCCTATCTTGTGACAGGAAAAACAGGGGCGAGAACAAGGGTAACAACATGGATGACCGCGAACCGATGACGCAATCACAGGCGCGTGGCGTGCGTAACGCCCGCGAGCTTGAAGGCCATCTGACATGGCTTGATACATTTTCGGGCACAGCGCTTGGCGTGCTTGCCGTGGCGTCGGGCATCTACACCTATCTTGGCGTATCGTCGTTGCTGGATGACAATGGCGCGATGTCGGCCTTTGCCGCTATTGCCTATTCGGTCGCGGTGTCGGTCGGAATTTTTGTGTTCTGGTCCTATATGTTGCGGCTGTTTCCTGCGGTGCGCACGACGCGCGCGCGGGTCGGTTTGCTGGGCACCATGGCGCTGGGATCGCTGGCGATTATCGCGATGTCGTCCTGGCTCAATGCCGCCGCACTTGCCGGGTCCGCCGCGGTGGAACAGCACCTCGCCAAGACGGTGCAGGAATATCAAGGATCGCTGGAACGCGCCCATGAAATTGCGTTGTCCGCCCAAGGGCTTGAGCGTGACGTCGCCCGCGTGCGCCAAAGTTTTGAAGATCTGAGCGAACAGGAAGCCACGGGCAATCTGTCCGGCCTTGCGGGACGCGGAGCTGTTTTTCGCGTGTTGCGACAAAAATCCTCCGAACTTAGCGGATTGGAGGCGCAGATCGCCACGCAGACCCCGCTGGTGAATGCCGCTTTTGTCGAGGGCAACCAGATCCTGAGCCGGATGCGTGCGTTGACGGTTGAACCCGGTCCGGTCGAGGCCCGCTCGGTCGAGTTTTCCGAGCAGGCCGTGCGTCTGGCGGGGCTGATCACGCAGTTGCGGCAATTGTCGGTGGCGTCCTTGGTCGAGCGTGCCGCACAAGACCTCGCGGCCTCTGTTGTGTTGCCCGAACTTGACGGCAATACCGCCGAGAACCGTACCGCTCAGGGGGCGACCATCACCTCGGTCCTGGAAGTACTGGCGCAGCGCGCAACCACGCTGGAGCGTGCCGCGCAATCGGTGCTGACCATGGCCCCACCGACCGAGACGACCTATACGCCGATTTCCAGCGCCGATGCGGTTATTCTGTATGCCCGCAACTTTGTGCCCTCTTGGGCGGGTGCGATTGCGATTGATCTGCTGCCTGCGGTGCTGGTGTTTATCCTTGCCATCACCCAGACCGCGATCCGGTCCGGTCGCGAGGGAGCAGCGGTCGAGGACACCATGACGCTGGCCGAACTGCGTGCCGCCCTGTCAGCAGTGCGCGACGTAGAGGACGCGATGAAAGCCGGCACCAGTGAAGCGCCAGCCGCCGCGAAAAAGCCCGACAACAGCGCGCAGATCACACCGATCAAATCAACATGAGCGACAACAGTGCCACCCCCAAGCCGCGCAACCCCGTGGGGCGCATCCTGATGGGTGTGCTGGTGTTCCAGCTTGTGCTTGCGGTGATGTTGTTCTGGGGTGATCTGCGCGACGGGTTCACCCTGCCGGGGTTCGGACCGCGCGCGCCATCGCTGACCGAACCGATCCGCCCCGGTGATCAGACCCGGCGTTACCGTCAGGACCGCGCGCCTGCGCCGGGCCGCCCGATGCCGGACACGCCGCTGCCTGACCGTCTGACGCTGACTGTGCTTGAGGCCGGTGCCGCAATCCTGCTGGAAGGCGCCATCGAGGGCGGTGATGCGGTGCGGATTGCCAAACAGATCGACGAACTTGACCCCGCCCCTGCCCGCGTGATCCTGAATTCGCCCGGCGGGTCGGTGCGCGATGCGCTGGATCTGGGGCGTCATATCAGGGAGGCGGGTTTGAACACATCGTTGCGCGACGGCGACATCTGCTATTCCGCCTGCCCCTATCTGTTGGCAGCAGGCGTGACCCGCGACATTCCCGACACCGCTTCGGTGGGTGTGCATCAGCATTACTTTGGCGAAAGCACATTGCTACCCGCCTTTGTCGCAGTCGAGGACATCCAACGCGGACAAGGCGAGGTCATGACCTATCTGGACGACATGGGCATTGATCCGCTGGTGATGCGGCACGCGCTGGTGACGCCGCCGGACGAGATTTACGTGCTGCTGCCGGAAGAATTAAGGGACTATAATTTCATTGTGGATGCCGAATAAAACAAACTACCCCTTGCCGGATGCCCCGACCAAGCCTAATTATAGCGAGTGACGGGTTCTGCCCTGTTTGTATTACGTTACATTCCAGTGGCCTTAAGCAAATCCTAGGATGCTGGCTCTGTCTGGACCTTGGTCCAGTTATCCGGCGCCCACCTGTACATACAGGTCCCCGGGAATAAAAAACAGGACGGCAGGTGTGGTCCCGTCACACATTTCCTCATCAGGATGGATCCACAATTATGCGTAGGTACTATGTCGGTATCGCGTCGGTATTTGAAAAAGGGTGAAACGCTAAGAGGTTCGCCATTTGATCAGATCAAAACGCCTCGGGGCGGGCCTCGTGGGCCATGTGATCCAATACCGCATTCACAAAGCTGGGCTCTTTGCCATCGGGGAAAAACGCGCGGGTCACGTCGACATATTCGGATATGACAACCTTTGGCGGCGTTGATTTATCGCGAAATTCGGCACCCGCAGCACGGAACAGCGCGCGCAGGGTTGGATCAATCCGCGCGATGGGCCATTTGGCCACCAGCGCACGGTCGGTCATCTGGTCAATCGGGGCTTGGTAATTCACCGCATCTTCAAGGATCCGCGAAAACAGCTCGATGTCGCCGTCTTGCATTTCAGCGCCCTCGTAAACCGCACCAAAGCGGTGTTCGAGAAATTCGACACGCACCCGTTCGACCGTTTGCGACGAATGTTCCATCTGGAACAGCGCCTGCACCGCGTAAAGCCGTGCGGCCGATTTCATTTTGCGTTTCTGGTTTCCGGAAATGCCGGTCGGTGAAGTTGTCATGCGGTCTGTGATCCGTCGCTGTCGCCGGCCATCAACGTGTCGCGCCCCAATGGCTTGAACCCGATGCCCTTGCTTGTGTCCGCCCACTTACGAGCGAGGGCAATCAGATGCAAGGCCGCCGCCGCTGCTCCGCCACCTTTGTTTTGCCCATCCGGGTCGGCGCGCACATCGGCCTGAGCGCGATTTTCAACCGTCAGGATACCGTTGCCGATGCATAGCCCTTGAAGGCCCAACAGTTGCAGCGCACGGCTGCTGTCGTTGCAGACGGTCTCGTAATGCGTGGTTTCGCCCCGGATCACACACCCCAAGGCGACATAGCCGTCAAAATTGCTGCGCCGGTCCGAGATACCGATGGCGGTCGGGATTTCCAATGCACCCGGCATTTCAACAACGTCATATGTGGCCCCTGCGGCCTCAAGCTCGGCTTTCGCACCTGCCAGCATGTTCGCGGCAATGTCGGAATAATACGGGGACACCACGATCAGAACCTTGACGGGTTTGTCAAACTCGGGGCGAGGCAGGACAGTGTGTTTCTCGGTCGCGGCCATTTCGGTTACTCCGTCGTGATCGGGCGGGTGCCCACAATTTCAAGGTGATAGGCGTCAAGGCCCAGATATTTTGTCTCTGGATTGTCTGTCAGCAGGATCAGCTTGTGCAGCCCCATCGACGACATGATCTGAGCGCCGAGCCCGGTGCGTTTGATGGTGCGCGGGCCTTCGTCCTCGTCGCCGTCAAGTTGCAGACGCGGCAGCAGATCACGGAACAGCACCACCGCACCGCGCCCCTCGTCGGCGATGATCTGCATCGCGCGGGGAAGCTCATCTGCGGCACTGGGGCCAAGGCCCAAGATATCCTGTAACGCGTTCAATGCATGGGTGCGCACCAAAACCGGCTCGGGCGTGGATACATCGCCCTTTGTCAGAACCACATGGTCGCGGCCCGTCATCTGGTCGGTGAAAATACGCATTTGCCAGTCGCCGCCATAGGTCGAGGTGACGCTGCGTGATTTACGCTCGATCAGCAGGTTGTCGTGTTTATGCCGGTAGGCAATCAGATCGCTGATGGTGCCGATTTTCAGCCCGTGTTCTTTGCCGATCTCGATCAGGTCCGGCAGGCGCGCCATGGTGCCATCCGCTTTCATGATCTCGCAAATCACGCCGGACGGGTGCAGCCCGGCCAAGCGGCTGATGTCAACGGCAGCCTCGGTATGACCCGCACGGACCAGCACGCCGCCATCACGGGCGCGCAGGGGGAATACATGGCCCGGTGTGGCGATGTCGGCCTCGCCCGCCTGCTCGCTGATTGCCACAGCCACGGTCAATGCGCGGTCGGCGGCGGAAATGCCGGTGGTCACACCCTCGCGGGCCTCGATGCTGACGGTGAATGCGGTCTCGTGGCGCGATGAATTATTGACGGCCATCATCGGCAGGCCAAGGTGATCAATGCGGTCCGATGTCATCGGCAAGCAGATCAATCCGCGCCCGTAGGTTGCCATAAAATTGATCGCGGCGGCATCGGCGAATTGCGCGGGAATGACAAAGTCGCCTTCGTTCTCACGGTCCTCGTGATCGACCAAGATAAACATCCGTCCTGCGGCGGCATCTGCGATGATAACTTCAATCGGGGAAATGGCGCTGGCAAGGCCTTGCTCGACTGGTCCCGGCTTCTCAAAAGTCATGATGCGTATCCCGTTGGTTGCTTGTGGTGCGGCATAGCGGAGTGGGTGGAGGTTGGCCAGAGGTGGGGTGGGTTACGGCGGCCAAAATAAAGAGGGGCATCACAGGACGGTTGAGGGCTGTATGTCGGCTTGGAGCCCAAAGTGCATAATGCTGCACAGAATACGAAGGATCGCTTTGATTGAAGCACTTTGGCTAAGTGCGTTGTGAGATGGTACCAGACTTATTGCGCTATGCGGTGTCTTGAGAGACTATCGTCTTAAGTATCTGCTTCATGGCGGAAACACCACTTTGATCCAGTCCGCTTAACCAACGTTGTTCGATAATAAGCTTTGCGAGTTCTCCCTCGTTCAGAAGGTCATGACCTCGCTGGGTAAACCTAATAAGTCGGCCCCTTGCGTCCGCTGGATCAGTCTCGCGGCTTACGTATCCCAAGCGTTCCAATTCCCCAACAATCCTACCAGAAGCTTGTTTACTAATGCCAAGTCGACCAGCTAAAGCCTGCGCATTTGTTCCCTCTGCATCAAGCATTGGCATCACATTTACATGTGTAGCCGACAGGTCATCATAGCCTCTTGTAGCGAGCTCAACGCGCAAATCGGCAAGGAATTTCCGGGATGCACGCCATAGTAAAAAACCTAGATGAGCTTGAGGTTCCGAGTGATGCGGCATCCTTTTTCCATATTCCATCTGCATTTATTTAGAAACCCTTGTTGACCAATTAGACACCTTAGTTTACCACATCGTAAGTCTACCGTAAACACAGGAGTATTTTAGATGCCGAATTCCCGACCATTCCTAAGTTATGATCAAGCGACTGATATCTGCAAGCGTGCAGTTCAGGCAGCTGGCGAGATCGAAGCGCCAATCGCAGTAGCGGTAGTTGATGATGGGGGACATTTGCTTATATTTAATCGAATGGACGGTGTTGGCGCGGCAGCCCCTGATGTTGTAATCGGTAAGGCGCGTACTGCCGCTACTTTTGGCATTCCCACGAAAGCTTTGGACGATCTTTGTGGACAACGTCCGGGGTTTCTTTCTTCAGGCGCTACGACAATTGAAGGAGGGGTTCCTATTGAGATCGAAGGGCGTGTAGTAGGTGCAATTGCTGTCGGTGGCCTGTCCCCTGACCTTGATGCGCAAATCGCAAGCAAAGCGCTTCTGGGCGATACCTAGATTTCCTGACCCTGTTAAACACCGGACATTGATGCGGACGACGCCAACGGCAGCTTCGTCCGCAGAGCCGACCTGTCGCGTCACCCCATCTCGGCCAACCGCGCGACATAGCGGGCCAGCGTGTCGATCTCGAGATTTATGCGGTCGCCGACAGCCACATCGCCCCAAGTCGTGACCTCTTTGGTGTGCGGAATGAAGTTGATTCCGAAATCGCACCCCTGCACCTCGTTCACCGTCAGGGACGTGCCGTTCAGCGCCACCGATCCTTTGGGCGCGATGAACCGCGCCAGATCGCGCGGCGCGCGCAGGGTCACGCGGGTGCTGTCGCCTTCATCTTTCATGGCGATGACCTCGGCCATGCCGTCAACATGGCCTGATACGATATGGCCGCCCAACTCGTCACCAACCTTCAGGGCACGCTCGAGGTTCAGGCGTTTGCCCACCGTCCAGCCGCCGTTGCCGATGTTGGTCTTGCCCACGGTTTCCGCGCTGATCTGGACCTCGTACCAGTCATCGCCCAAACTCACGACGGTCAGGCACACACCGTCGCTGGCAATCGACGCGCCTATGTCGATGCCGCCTGTGTCGTACCCCGTCGCAATCCGCGCCCGCAGATCGCCCGCCTGCTCCAGCGCTGTGACAGTGCCAATGTCCGTGATAATCCCCGTGAACATGCAATGCTCCTTTGGTAGTGTTCATTGTGAATTAACCGCGCAAAGGCCTAGTGGCAAGGGGCCACCAACCCAAGGTTGCGTCACATTTATGCCCCGATTTTATGGTGCAAACGGGCGAGGCTCATGGATCGAGGGAGCAGGATGAAAACCACCGCGCCAAAAACAACACCGGATGTCCGGGTGTTTTTGTTTCTGCAAGGGCCGCACGGCCCCTTCTTTAATCGTTTGGGCAAGATGTTGCGCCTTGCGGGTGCGCAGGTGTGGCGTGTGGGTTTCAACGCAGGTGACCGCGCTTTCTGGTTTCATCCGCGCAGCTATATCCCGTTTCGCGGCACGTCTGACGCCTGGCCCGAGACATTCGCGGGTCTGCTGGACGACAAGGGCGTCACCGATATTGTGCTTTATGGTGACACGCGGCCCATTCACGAAACTGCCATCGCGCAGGCCAAATCGCGTGGCATCACGGTGCATGTGTTCGAGGAAGGCTATATGCGGCCCTATTGGGTAACGTATGAGCGTGACGGGTCGAACGGCAATTCGCGCCTGATGGACATGAGTATTCCGCAGATGCAAACGGCGCTTGCCCGCTCTGATATTGAAGCCCCATTGCCGCCCGGTCATTGGGGCGACATGCGCCATCACATCTTTTACGGCGCGCTTTATCATTGGTTTGTGATGTTCCGTAACGGCGATTACCGCAATTTCCGCCCCCACCGCAGCCTGAGTGTGACCAAGGAATTCCAGCTCTATGTAAGGCGTCTGTTGCTGATGCCGTTTCTTGCGGCCGACCGCCTGATATCGACCCTGCGCATCCGGCTGGGCGGGTTTCCCTATCATCTGGCGCTGTTGCAGCTTGAACATGACAGCTCGTTCCAGAAACATTCGCCGTTTGAGACGATGAGCGATTTTCTGGAACTGGTGATCGACGGTTTTGCCAAGGGCGCGCCGCAGCATCATCATCTGGTGGTCAAAGCACATCCGCTCGAAGACGGCCGCGTGCCGGTGCGTCGTGATATCAAACGCTTGGCCCGCAAACTGGGCGTGGCCGACCGTGTGCATTATGTGCGCGGCGGCAAGCTCGCGCAGCTTTTGAACGATGCCCGCACCGCCGTGACCGTCAATTCAACCGCAGGCCAGCAGGTTCTGTGGCGCGGTATTCCGCTGAAAGTGTTCGGGCGCGCGGTCTATGCCCAGCCGGAGTTTGTCTCGGATCAACCTTTGCCCGAGTTTTTCGCCGGTGCCAGTCGTCCTGACAACCGTGCCTACAAGGATTATCGCCGCTATCTGCTTGAAACCTCACAGATTCCCGGCGGATTTTATGCCGCGCGCGGACGTCGCCAACTGCTGCGCCAAGTGGTCGATATGATGCTCGCAACAGAGGATCCCTATGATGCGCTCGAAATGGGAACCGCGGCCCCACGGCAACAGTTGCGGGTCGTCACCTGACCTAACCCCGCATTTTTAGTCGCTTTTGTGAATTATCTGCGTTACATTCAGTGCAATTACGTCGAGGTAATCGGCGAATTTTGAGGCAGTTTGAATAGGTCGAGGAGACCGGGCAGTGAAATCCGTACCTTTCCGGTGGGCGCGTCCCATCGCAGTCATTGCGGCGTTGGCCGTTGTTTCGTCTTGTGGTTTGCCACAGGTCGGCCCCAATAAACGCCAGATTTACGCAGGTTCTGTGCAAAAGGAAGGTGACGCATTTGTGGTCGCGGTCAATGACCGTGTAACCCGTGCCACCGCAGTGACCCAGGCGCTCGGGTTCTCGGACGCGTTCAAGAATGCATCGCAGCTTGGGTCTGACACGATCCGTCCGGGCGATGTTCTGGGCATTACCGTCTATGAAAACGTCGATGACCCGCTTTTGGGTGTCGAGGGCGCGCCTGCCACCCTGCTGGAAGAAGTGCAGGTGGATGGCGCCGGTTTCATCTTTATTCCTTATGCAGGCCGGATCAAAGCCGCAGGCAACACGCCTGATGGCATCCGCCGCATCATCACCAACAAACTGGGCGAACAAACCCCGGATCCGCAGGTCGAAGTACGCCGCGCGGCGGGCGATGGATCGACCGTGTCGCTGATCGGGTCGGTCGGCGCGCAAGGCGTCTATGCGATCGAGCGTCCGACACGCTCGCTCGCGACCATGCTCGCGCGGGCGGGTGGTGTGACGATCGTGCCCGAGATTGCCCAGGTGACAGTCATTCGCGGCAATGCGCGCGGCAAAATCTGGTTCCAGGACCTATATGATCACCCCGAGCTTGATATCGCCCTGCGCGGGGGGGATAGAATTCTGGTCGAGGAAGACACACGGTCGTTTACGGCCCTTGGTGCCACCGGCGGGCAAGCCCGTGTCCCGTTCGAATCCCAGAACCTGTCTGCGCTCGAAGGCATCGCGCAAGTGGGTGGGTTGAACGCGGCGACGGCGGACCCGACGGGCGTGTTTGTTTTCCGCAACGAGCCGCAAGAGATTGCCGAGCAGGTACTTGGCCGCAACGACCTGCAAGGGACGCAGCGCCTTGTCTATGTATTGGACCTGACCAAGCCCAACGGCATGTTCATGGCGCGCGACTTTGTGATCCGTGACGGCGATACGCTTTATGTCACCGAGGCACCCTTTACCCAGTGGAGCAAGGTTATCGCAGCGATCACCGGCACGGCAGGATCGGTCAGCGGCCTGACAAATGCTATTCCCAGCTCCAGCGGGTAAGCCCCCCACATGGCTTTAGGGCCTGACATATATGATACCCCCGTCGCCGGCCCTGAAAAGGTCCGGCGGCTTTTTGTGTATAACGGCGGGTTTGTCACGCAATCGCGCGTGCGTCGGATTTTGCAGCTGTCAGGGTATTCCCTGCATCTGGGATTGCCGCGCAGCACCGATGCCGTCGCGGTTTGGGGCCAGTCGCCCACGGCACACCGCGGGCTTGGCGTGGCGCAAAAACGGGGTGCTCAGGTGGTGCGTGTCGAGGACGCATGGCTACGGTCCCTGCATCCAGGTCGCGCTGGTGGGCCGCCCCTGGGGCTGGTAATTGATCATCGCGGTATGCATTTCGACCCCGCGCAACCCTCTGATCTTGAAGTGCTTCTGGCGACACATCCGCTGGATGATACAGCGCTTTTGAACAACGCGCGGGCCGCCAGCCTGAGGATGCGAGAGGCGCATCTGACCAAATACACCGGCTTTGATGCGGATGCCCCTACCCCGCCGCCGGGATATGTGCTGGTGATCGACCAGACGCGCGGCGATGCGTCGGTAACGGCCTGCGGCGCAGACCGCGCGCGGTTTTTGGAAATGCTGGTGTTTGCACAAGAAGAACACCCCGGTGCGCGCGTGATTATCAAGGCGCATCCCGAAACCACGCAAGGCTTTCGCGCAGGGTATTTCGGACCCGAGGATGAAAACACGCGTATCACGCTGCTGCGCGATGCCGTCAGCCCGTGGAAATTGTTCGAGGGGGCGGTGGGCGTCTATACCGTGTCGTCGCAGATGGGTTTCGAGGCGATCTATGCGGGCCACAAGCCACGGGTATTCGGCCAACCGTTTTATGCAGGCTGGGGTTTGACCACGGATGAATTTCCGGTGCCCCGGCGCCAGCGCGTTCTGACGCGCGCGCAATTGTTTGCGGGCGCAATGATCCTCTATCCAAAATGGTATGACCCTTATCGCGACCGACTTTGTGATCTGGATACCGCGATTGAAGGTTTGACCGCACAGACCCGCGCATGGCGCGAGGATCATCGCGGCTGGGCAGCATCAGGCATGCGGCTGTGGAAACGCAAGCCACTGCAGCAGTTTTTCGGGGGCGTAAAGCCGGTGATCTTCGAGGATGATCCGGTCAAGGCGCGCAGGCTTGAGCGTCCCTGGATGGTCTGGGCAGGCAAGGCGCAGCTCGGTCACGATGATGCTGTGCGCGTCGAGGACGGATTTTTACGCTCAAGGGGACTTGGTGCCGAACTGGTGCCGCCACTGTCGCTGGTCTGTGACGATCTGGGGATTTACTATGACCCAAGCGGTCCCAGCCGGCTTGAAAAGTGGATCGCCGTGCGCGCTGAACTGCGGGCGGATCAACGCGCGCGGGCGCAGGCTTTGATCAAGACGCTGACTGACGGATCGATCAGCAAATACAATCTGGATGCCCCTGCCCCCGATCTGTCGGACGTGGGCGAAAGCAGACGTATTCTGGTCCCCGGTCAGGTCGAGGATGATGCGTCGATCCTCAAGGGAACAGATACCGTCCGCACCAACGCGGGTCTTTTGCAGGCCGTGCGCGAGGCCAACCCCGAGGCCTTCATCGTGTATAAACCGCATCCCGACGTCGAGGCGGGATTGCGCAGCGGGGCTGTGGACGCCGTATTGGCCGACCGTGTGCTGGATCGCTGTGACCCGATGGCGTTGCTGGGCCAGGTCGACGAGGTTTGGACCATGACATCGCTTTTGGGGTTCGAAGCGTTGTTGCGCGGCGTGAAGGTTGTGACATTCGGCGCGCCGTTTTATGCCGGATGGGGCCTGACAGAGGACCGTGGCGATGTGCCGCCGCGCAGGCGGGCGCAGGTCACGCTGGAAGGATTGGTGCATGCGGCACTGATTGATTATCCACGGTACTTTGATCCTAAAACAGGTTTAGCCTGCCCTGTCGAAGTCGTGGTGGAACGGCTTGCCACTGGCGATGTGCCGCATCCCGGTGCGGCCAACCGGCTGTTGTCCAAGGTGCAGGGGCTGCTCGCGAGCAGGAACCATCTGTGGCGCGGGCGGTCGGGATAGAGTTGAGTATTTAAGGCGAAAAGAAGGGTTTAGGGGCGCGTCCAGAGGTGCAGGACGTCCGGGCCGATAGCGCGTGTCGCGTGCAATCTGAACCGCGGGGCGCGGGACAGGTGGGACAGGCCAAGCGCGCCGATACCGGGCAAACCTTCGGCACCGATAATCAGGCCTGCGGTAAAGCCCACGAGCGTGTCGACCAGATCAGCCTCAAGCAGCGATGCCGCAAGCGCGCCGCCGCCTTCGCAGAACACACGGGTCAGGCCGTGGCCCCCGAGTTGTTGCAAGACATCTCTGGGGTCAAGCTGTCCACCGCGCACAGCACAAGGCAGCAGGGTTGCGCCAAGGTCGGTCCATGTGCGGACAAGCGTCGGATCGGCGTCTTTACCATGGCACAAGATCAGCGGGATGTCGGATGCGGTGCGGGCAAGTTTCCCCATCAACGGCAGGTCAAGGCTGCGCGAGACGACGACGCGCACGGGTTGGTGTGTGATGCCAAGATCACGCACGGTCAGGCTTGGATCATCCTTGCGCGCGGTGCCGCCGCCAACCATCACGGCGTCATGACGGCAGCGCATCATATGAACGGCGCGTCGCGCGGGGGCGTCGGTGATCCATTGGCTTTCGCCGGTGCCTGTGGCGATACGCCCGTCAAATGATTGCGCAAGCTTGAGGGTCAGCGTCGGGCGGCCCTGTTCGATCCGCATGAAGAAACCGGCGTGATCGGCGCGGGCTTCGGCCTCGGCCACGCCCATGGTGACGTCGATGCCAGCCGCGCGCAGCATGTCGACACCGCGCCCGTCCACACGGGTGTCATCGTCGGTGGTGGCGACAACTACCCGCGCGATGCCCGCCTTGATCAACGCCTGCGCGCAGGGCGGTGTTTGCCCGTGATGTGCGCAGGGTTCAAGTGTGACATAAGCGGTCGCAGCTTTTGCCGAAACACCCGCCTGTGCAAGCGCTTGCGTCTCGGCGTGGGGGCGCCCGCCCGGTTGTGTCCAGCCGCGCCCGACAATGCGGCCTTTGTCCACAATCACGCATCCTACGGCGGGATTGGGCCAGACATTGCCCTGTCCACGCTGGCCCAAGGACAGGGCCAGCGCCATAAACCGCGCATCGTCTGCTGGCGTCTGTGTCACTCTTCGGGGGCGGTATCGGGGCGCAGTTCCTGGACAAACTTGTCAAAATCATCCGCCGCCTGAAAGTTTTTGTAAACGCTGGCAAAGCGCACATAGGCCACGGTATCAATCCGCGCCAGCGCTTCCATCACGATCTCGCCGATCTGCTTGGAACCGATATCGGTCTCGCCCATGCTTTCGAGGCGCCGCACTATTCCGCTGATCATCTGGTCGATACGTTCGGGATCAATCGGACGTTTCTGCATGGAAATACGGATCGAGCGTTCAAGCTTGTCGCGGTCAAAATCCTCGCGTTTGCCGGAGGTTTTGATCACCACCAGATCCCGCAGTTGCACGCGTTCATAGGTTGTGAACCGGCCGCCACAGGCAGGGCAGAACCGGCGGCGACGGATGGATACGTGATCTTCCGCGGGTCGGCTGTCTTTGACTTGGGTGTCGATATTTCCGCAAAACGGGCAGCGCATGGCCGTCCCCCTCTTTATAAATCTGCCTCACTTGTGGGGCGTACCGCCCACTTCCCTAGAGTTATAGGGTAAGCGGCAGGTTTTGGGTAGTGCCGAAATTTAACGCTATATCTGGGGTTTAGGGTTTTTTTGCAGGGAACCTGATCCGCTTGTCATCCGTTTGATAAAAGCGTCGCATGAGGCGTTAGCAATCAAAGGAGAACACCATGAGTGTCGCACGTGTAACGGAGATTTCCGCAACGTCGAAAAAGAGCTTTGATGATGCAGTCGAGAACGGCATCGAGCGGGCGGGAAAAACCCTGCGCAACGTTGTGAGTGCCTGGGTCAAGGAACAATCTGTCAAAGTCGAAGACGGCAAGATTGCGCATTATCAGGTCAATCTGATGGTGACTTTCCTGCTCGACGACTAAGCTGCCGCCAGATCAGTCAGACCTGAAATACGCCGCCACCTGCCTTGTGTGTGGCGCATCTCTATGCTCAAATACATAAATTCCCTGCCATGCACCGAGCCGCATCCGGCCTTCTGCAACAGGAATACTCAATGTCACAGGCATCATCGCCGCTTTGATATGGGCGGGCATGTCATCTGGGCCCTCATTGGTGTGGCGCAGATATGACATTGCAGGATCGGACGCGGGCGGCACCAGTTTTGCAAAGAACGCGCACAGATCATGCTGCACATCGGGGTCGGCATTTTCCTGAATAAGCAAGGAAGCGGACGTGTGCCGGATCATCAGGGTCATCATCCCGTCACCCTGCCCCGCGAGCCATTGCGCCACATTCGTGGTAAATTCAGTCAGGCCTTGACCACCCGTTTGGACGTTGAATGTTGTCTGCATCCCTCGACACTGGCGTGCCATACGGTGAGGTGCAATACTCCCGATGCATTAACGGAACGGATATATTTCGCGATAATCCGTGCAGAACTCGTAAGCGTGACCCACAGGAAGGTTGTATCCCACTTTTCTCAGACTGACGTAGTAAGACCTGTTTGGATCAGCTGACAATCCGGCTTGATCAGTCGTAAAGACCACGCTTTTGTATTGCGGCGCATTACGGGATTGGGCACGACCGGATTTGATATAAAGCCGTGCGCCTTGCGCGGCACCAAGCCGTGATTTCGCAAAATCAGCTGCCGCGCACCAATATCCGCGTGGACCGGCGGTGCGGTCTTCCAGCACTTCAAACTCTGTCGCACTCAAAGGGATAACAGTTTGTCTACTCTCGGCTCGAAAGGTTTGGGCCGAGACGGTGACGGGAAGGCTGGCACAAAGGGCGGCTATGATTATGGGGCGCATGACATATCTCACTTTTTTGCTATGAGATAATAGTAGAGGTGATGGCGTAAACGTAAAATCACATCCACGGCATTTTCACGACACAAAGCATTACAGCCATTTCTGCTAGGTCAGTTTGGCGTCATATCAAACGCCAAACTGTTCATTTATCTCGAAAACCTACTGATCCAGGAACGACCGCAATTTCCGGCTCCGGCTGGGATGCTTGAGTTTCCGCAGCGCTTTTGCCTCGATCTGGCGGATGCGTTCGCGCGTCACGCTGAACTGCTGGCCGACTTCTTCAAGCGTATGATCGGTGTTCATCCCGATGCCGAAACGCATGCGCAACACACGTTCCTCGCGTGGTGTAAGCGATGCCAGCACCCGCGTGGTGGTTTCCTTGAGGTTTTCCTGAATGGCACTGTCCAGCGGCAGCACGGCATTCTTGTCCTCGATAAAGTCGCCAAGCTGGCTGTCTTCTTCATCGCCAATCGGTGTTTCGAGCGAAATAGGCTCCTTGGCGATTTTCATCACCTTGCGAACTTTTTCCAAAGGCATTTGCAGTTTCTCTGCCAATTCCTCGGGTGTCGGTTCGCGGCCAATTTCGTGCAGCATCTGGCGACCGGTACGCACCAGCTTGTTGATCGTCTCGATCATGTGCACAGGGATACGGATGGTGCGGGCCTGATCCGCGATCGACCGCGTGATTGCCTGACGGATCCACCACGTCGCATAGGTCGAGAATTTATAGCCGCGACGGTATTCGAATTTATCAACGGCCTTCATCAGGCCGATATTACCTTCCTGAATAAGATCAAGGAATTGCAGGCCGCGATTGGTGTATTTCTTGGCAATCGAAATCACCAGACGCAGGTTCGCCTCGACCATTTCTTTCTTGGCCTGACGGGCTTCTTTTTCGCCCTTCTGGACCTGCTGCACGATGCGGCGGAATTCAGAGATATCAAGGCCCACGTACTGTCCGACCTGCGCCATATCCGCGCGCAATTCTTCGACCTTGTCGTTCGAGCGCTCTATGAACATCTGCCAGCCGCGACCGGATTTTGCGGCCATCCGCTCCATCCAGTTGGGGTCAAGCTCGTAGCCGCGATAGGCCTCGACAAATTCGGAACGGTTGATGCGGGCCTGATCGGCGAGTTTGACCATGGCGCTGTCAATTTGCATGATCCGGCGGTTAATGCCGTACAACTGGTCGATCAGGGCCTCGATACGGTTGTTGTGCAGGTGCAATTCATTGACCAGCAACACAATTTCCGAGCGCAGCTTTTGGTAGGCAGTCTCGTTTTTGGTTGAAAATGAACCGTCCTCGTTCAGGGTCGCCGAAATCCGGCTGTCCTGCATCTGGCTCAGCTTTACGTAATCGTCGGCAATGATATCGAGCGCTTCAAGCACCTGCGGCTTAAGGGCAGCCTCCATCGCGGCAAGCGACATGTTGGCCTGTTCGTCCTCGTCATCATCGTCGTCATCATCGTTGATCGGGTTACCATCAGCATCGACGTCGGATTTGTTGTCACCCGATGTCTCGACCACAGGCGTGCCCGGAACCACAACAGGTGTGTTGTCTTCCTCACCCATGGAGTTGCCGAATGTCGCCTCAAGGTCGATCACATCGCGCAGCAAAATATCTTCCGACAGCAATTCGTCGCGCCAGATGGTGATCGCCTGAAACGTCAGCGGGCTTTCGCACAGGCCCGCAATCATCGTGTTGCGGCCAGCCTCGATGCGTTTGGCAATCGCAATCTCGCCTTCGCGCGACAGCAATTCGACGCTGCCCATTTCGCGCAGGTACATGCGCACAGGGTCATCGGTGCGGTCCAGTTTCTCGGCGGTGCCGGAGGACAGCGCGACATCTTTTGTGTCGGTGGTGGCGAGTTCGGTGCCGCCTTTGGCGTCTTCTTCCTCGGCGTCCTCGTCCTCGATGATGTTGATGCCCATTTCGGACAGCATCGACATCACGTCTTCAATCTGCTCGGACCCGACCTGATCGGGGGGCAGGACATTATTCAGCTGTCCGTAGGTGATATAACCTTTTTCACGGGCCTCACCGATCATCTTCTTAACGGCAGCCTGGCTCATATCAAGCGAATGGCCGCTGTCGTTCTCGTCCCGTTTGCCATCGTCGTTTGTGTCTTTGGCGGCCATGTCGTGTTCCTCCTACGGGTGAGCGCGAATCACCCAAAAGCGATTCGTTTTGCGAATCATGCGGGGTTTCGGGTGATTCTTAAACCCGATACCCTGATTTTTCCTAAAGTTCCTGCGAAAAGGTCACTATGCGATCTGTGCGCCCTATCCGCGACCTTTGGGTTTTTCATATCTAATGCCATCCAGCAGGGCATCCAGTGCGCTTCGCTCGTCTCTTTTGATGCGCGCGCCATTGTCCCCTACTTCGTATTCCGCCTTGTCCTCTTGTCCGGTGCGTGCCGCTTTATCAGCCGCACGCGCCGCTTCGCTTAACCGCCATGTCACGCCTTCGTCCGCCACACCGCTCAAATCCTCGACGGCCTCGGCAATCTCTGCGTTCAGCCCGCGCAACGCTTCAAGCTTGGCCAGTTCTTCGGCCACGGTCATTGTCGCCATCTCGACGTCACCGGGGTTGCGGATGCAGGGTGTTATCGCCACATGGCGTTGCGCAGTCAGGTTTTCAAGGGCGTCCACACCCAGTGCGGTGGAAATCTCGCGGCGCAACACCTCTGGCCCCGACGCACCGTAGCGCAACAGCAGATCGCGCAAAGCGGCATGCGTGCGGTCGGCGCAGGCCATAGCCTCCAGCCCGCTTTCAAAATCCTCGATGATCTGTGGGCAATTGGCAAAGGCGGCCAAAATCACCGCTTCGCGCAGATGCTCGGACGTGCGCGCGTCAGTGGCGGTGCCCAATGCGGATGCCTTGGTACTGGGCATGGGCGGCTGCGGTGGCGGTTGCCATTTGCCGGTGTTTGGCCCGCGCGCAGGGCCGCGTCTGGCGGCTTGCGGGCGGAACAACTGCCAGCGCAAATCTTTGATTTCCTGCCCGTAATGGCTGCGGATCGACGGGTCTTTGATCAGCATGATCTTTTCGCGCAATGACTTGTCCAGCGCCGCTTTACGCTCGGGGCTGTCAAACACGCGGCCTTCGGTTTCACGCTGCCACAGCAGGCGCACCATCGGCATCGCATCATCGAGCAACTTTTGCAGCGCGCCTGCGCCTTGTGATTTCAACAGATCATCGGGGTCTTGCCCCTCCGGCATCACGGCAAAGCGCAGGCTCTGCCCCGCCTCCAGCAACGGTAAAGCCAAATCAACCAGACGCATCGCGGCGCGTTGCCCAGCGGTATCGCCGTCCAGCGTGATGATCGGCTCCGGCGATATGCGCCACAACATCTGCAACTGGTTTTCGGTAATCGCGGTGCCCAGCGGGGCTACCGATGCCTCGAACCCGGCGCTGTGCAGGGCAATCACATCCATATAGCCTTCGGCCACGACCAGCGGCATGCCCTTGCCCGCTGCCACCCGCGCCGCTTTCACATTGTACAGGCTGCGGCCTTTGTCAAAAAGTTCGGTCTCGGGCGAGTTCAGATATTTGGCGTTGTCATTGGGGTCCATCGCGCGGCCGCCAAAGGCAATCGCACGCCCCCTTGCATCGCGGATCGGATACATGATGCGACCGCGAAACGTATCATAGGGCTTGCCGCCCTTGGTCGACGGCTTGGCCAGCCCAGCATCAAAGATCAGATCATCGGCCACCCCCTTGGCCTTGAGCGCATCCCAAAGCCCCTGCCACGCATCCGGTGCAAACCCGATTTCCCAATGATCAAGCGCGCTCTGCTTCAGCCCGCGCCGTTCCAGATAGCTGCGCGCCTCTGCCGCTTGTCCGGTCTGAAGCTGCAAGCGGAACCACTGCACCGCCTGCTCCATAACCTGCGCAAGTTCTGTACGTTTGTCGGCTTTCTCCTGCGCGCGGGGGTCTTGCTTTGGCACGGGCATGCCTGCCTCGCGGGCCAGAATTTCGACCGCCTCCATGAAACCTACATTCTCGGTCTCGCGGATAAACGAAATCGCATCGCCCTTGGCGTGACACCCAAAGCAATAGTAAAACCCCTTGCGGTCATCGACGTGAAAGCTGGCGGATTTTTCCTGATGGAAGGGGCACGGTGCCCACATGTCACCCTTGCCCTGATTGGACTTGCGCGCATCCCATATGACTTTGCGCCCGACAACCTGTGACAGGCTGGCACGGGTGCGCAGTTCGTCCAAAAATCCGGGTGGCAGGCTCATAGGTCTTTATATTGGGTGCGGACCCCAAGAGTCTAGCGACCCTCACCTTTCCATTCACCCTTTTTGAAATATCACGGGGTTTGGGGCAGAGCCCCATCAAGGTCTGAGGTTTGGGCGCAGAGCCCCCGTCTACCCTTCAGGTTACTGTGCCAGGCACAACTCATTCCACGCCGCCGCGAGATCGTCTTTCTTGACGTCACGCATTTTCATCTCGTAAACCCAAGGCGTTACAAGCGGCACAGCGGTGTTATAGCTCTTGGGCCATGTCGCAAATTCGGCCACATAGGCTGGCACCTCACGTTCCTTGACCCTCTCGATACGGGCCTGGCGCACAGCACCGACAACCGCTGCCTGATGGCCGCAGTCGATCTCCTTTTTGCTCTGCGCAAAGCTTGGGCCCGAAGTCATTGTCAGCGCCGCTGTAAAAGCCACAGTCAACACCGCTTGAATTGGTTTAAGTATCATAAGATCGCTCCACTCATATCTGCCACATCAAAGGGATTCGGGCCCCATGAGCGCAGATTACCCGCGCGATGCGACCGCTGCCATAGCCTGTTTAAGATCGTGAACAAGCGTGTGCGCCATCGACCGGAACACCATGATCTGGAACTTGTCCGCCCCGGTGCGGGTGATCGAGGCCGACATGTGCATAAGCTGACTGCGCAGGGTGTGGCCGCGTTTGAACGCAGATGCACGCAGATCAACAGGCACCAGCCGCGCCAACACATCCACCGCAGCGGCACCGCTCAATTCAACGCAGGCATAGGCATCCGACAGATCAACCACAGCGGCATGTTTGGCCAGCGTCGCGTCGGGTGCGGGGCCGATCAACAAAATCTCGCCACGGCCAAACCAGATACAGCGCGCACCGTCCTTGCCTGTGCTGCGGTTGGGTTTCGGCATGGCAATTCCATGCGCTTTTTCCAACGCGGTCAAAAATTCCGACCCGTCCCCGAACGGCGACAAGGACGTCAGATGTCCAGCGTCAGTTTCTGCCAACGTGGCCTTGCCCATCGTCAGGGGCAACAGGCCCGCACAGGCTGTTACGGTTTTCAACTCACCCACGAACCCGCCCTCCGTCCTGATCCACAAACACCGGGAGACAAACCTCGACCTCGGCCTCAAGCCCGCGCAGATGATCGACCATGCGCATCACTTCACCGTACCGTTCCGGCCCGCGTTTGAGGAACCCCAGCCCGATATAGCTGCCCACATCGGGCGAAAACGCAACGGAGGTGATATAGCCCTGATCGTTGGCCGTGACCGCCTCTGCGTCTTTTTCAAACAGATGCGCGCCCGCAGACAACTGCTTGACGGCCCCTACAGGTTTGAACCCCACCAGTTGTTCGCGGTCCGCATCCATCAAACCGGGACGCGCCGACATGGTTTTGCCGATACAGTCTTTCTTGGCCGACACCATCCGGCCCATGCCGATATCAAACGCAGTCGTGCGCCCGTGGATTTCGGAATGGGTGATATACCCTTTTTCGATCCGCAGCACATTAAGCGCCTCCATCCCGTAGGCCCCGCCGTCCAGCGCTTCGGCACGTTTGACCAATGCGTCAAACAGACTGGCACCGTAGCGTGCAGGCACCGCAACCTCATAGGCATGTTCGCCCGAGAACGAGATGCGGAACAATCGCCCCGCCACGCCCATCACGGATGCGTCACCACAGGCCATGAACGGCCAGCTTTCGTTGTCGACCGGCGTATCGAGCACGTCGTTCAGCAATTCACGCGACTTTGGACCCGCCACGGCAAACTGCGCCCATTGTTCAGTGACCGAGGTAATCGAGACCTGCCATTCGGGATGCAGACACTGCGCCACAAATTCCAGATGCCGCATCACCGCCCCCGCCGCAGCGGTGGTTGTGGTCATGACATAGGACGTCTCGCCAAGCCGTGCGCAGGTGCCATCGTCCATGACATAGCCATCTTCGCGCAGCATCAGACCGTAGCGCACACGGCCCACCGCCAGAGAGCTGAACATATTGGTATAGACAAAATCCAGCAGCGTGGCCGAATCCGGCCCCTGGATGTCGATCTTACCCAGTGTGGACACGTCACACACACCCACAGCATTGCGCACAAAGCCAACCTCGCGGTCACACGACTGCCGCCATGTGGTTTCACCTGCGCGCGGGAAATAGCTGGGCCTGTACCACAGCCCCGCCTCGATCATCGGCGCGCCCATTTTGACGCTTGCCTTATGGCTGGTGGTAAAGCGCTGCGGCGCAAAGCCTTTTCCCTGCGCCCCTGCACCCATCGCGGCAATAGAGACTGGCGAATACGGCGGGCGGAAAGTTGTCGTGCCCGTCTCGGGTATCCCGCGCCCGGTCGCATCGGCCAATATGGCAAGTGCATTCACGTTCGAGTTCTTGCCCTGATCGGTTGCCATGCCTTGCGTCGTGTAGCGTTTCATATGCTCGACGGATTTGAAATTCTCGACCGCCGCCTGTTTGATATCCTTGACCGACACATCGTTCTGGAAATCAAGCCAAGCGCGGCCCTTGCCCGGAACTGCCCAGAGCGGCGACATGGAATAAGGCGCATCCTCGGCTTGCGGCATCTCCATCTTTGCCGATTTTTTGCCCAGCGCAGACAGCGCCATCTTGGCCGCCTCGACACCTGCGTTCAAACAGCCATGCGTCGAAAAGTCCCCATTACACGCCCCTGCCACCGTCATATTTGGCACCGACCCGTCCGTCGGCACAAACGCCTGAATGTCAGACCGCCACGTGGGCCGCCCGTTCAAGTGACAGGTCAGATGGACCGTGGGGTTCCAGCCGCCTGACATTGCCAGACAATCGGTCTGGATCGCCTGTTCGCCGGATGCGGTACGGATGGTGATGCTTTCCAGTTCCTTGCGCCCACCCGAATTGCAAACTTGCGCGCCTTTGTAGACCGGAAAATCCGCATCTTCGATCACTGCATCTGCGCGGCTGTCGATCAGGGCGGCCACATGCACACCCGCCTTTGCCAAATCCCGTGCCGTGCGGTGTGCGTCATCGTTGTTGCCAAAAACCGTCACATGTTTGCCGGGGCTCACGCCCCAACGGTTCAGATAAGACCGCACGGCGCTGGCCGTCATGATCCCCGGACGGTCATTATTCTGAAACGCGACGGGGCGTTCCAAAGCGCCTGCCGCCAGCACCGACTGCTTTGCCGAAATCCGCCAGAATGTCTCGAGCGGGGCATCGCCGCGCCTGCCGTTATGCTGGTTCACACGCTCAAGCGCGCCGAACATGCCACCGTCATAAACCCCCGTCACTGTGGTGCGCGTCATCAGACGCACGTTGTCCATGCCCGCCAGTTCCGCCACCATATCCGCTGCCCAGACATGCCCGGGTTTGCCGCCGATCTCGCCGGTCTCAGCGTTCAGCCGCCCACCCATCAGCGCATCTTCGTCGGCCAGAATGACATCCGCCCCCGCGCGCGCCGCTGTCAGCGCCGCCATCAGACCCGTTGGCCCCGCACCAATCACCAGCAGATCGCAAAACGCAAACGCCCGCTCATAGGTATCGGGATTGTGCTTGCCGCTTAGACCGCCAAGCCCTGCGGCCTTGCGGATGATCGGCTCATAAACCGCTTCCCAAAACTTGCGTGGCCACATGAAGGTCTTGTAATAAAACCCCGCCCCCAGAAACGGTGCCGCCAGATCATTGACCGCCATCACATCAAAGCCAAGCGACGGCCAGGCGTTCTGGCTGCGCGTCACCAGCCCATCATACACCTCTTGCACAGTCGCACGCACGTTCGGCTCGCTCTGTGCACCAGTGCCGGTAGTGATCAGCGCGTTGGGTTCTTCGCTGCCCGCTGTCAGCACGCCACGGGGACGGTGATACTTGAACGACCGGCCCATCAGGCGCACTTCATTGGCCAACAAGGCGGACGCAACCGTATCGCCCTGAAACCCGCCAAAGCTGTGTCCGTCGAACGAAAACGATACCGGCTTGCTGCGGTCGATCAGACCCTTGCCTGCAACTCTCATACCGCCACCTTCTTTACATCAGACGCCAGTTCGACAGCGGAAATAACATGGGTCGTGGTATGGCGCGTCACCACAAGCCACGCGCCACATCCGCCCTCGTGATGCCACAGCTCGCGCCGCGCCCCTGCGGGGTTTTCGCGCAGATGCACGTAATGCTCCCAGGCATCATCCACCGCATCTGGCGCAGGGCGGCTCAATGCCACCGCATCGCCTTGATAATAATACTCCCGGCGATCCCGATCACCACAGATTGGACAGTCAATTCTCATGCCACATCCCCGACAAGGCGCCTATGCCCCGTTTCATTGTTCCAAAAATACACAAATCCAACATCGCCACGCTCAATGCAGATTATGTTGAGAACCGGTGCTCTCTTCATCCATAATGCCAACGCCCGTGCGGAACCGGTCCAGACGGTACTTGGCCGCTGGCGCATGATGATTGCCCGTCGCCATCAGATGCGCAAAACTAAAGCCTGACCCAGGCACCGCCTTGAAGCCGCCGTAACACCAGCCGCAATCAATGAACAAACCCTGCGTATCGGTCTTGTCGATGATCGGCGACCCATCGGGTGTCATGTCCATGATCCCGCCCCATGAGCGTAGCACCTTGGCCTTGCCGATCATCGGCATCAGGGTCATGCCCGCCTCCATCACATGTTCCATCATCGGCATGTTGCCGCGCGACGCATAGGACGCGTAGAAATCCAGATCGCCGCCAAAGACCAGACCGCCCTTGTCGGACTGCGACATATAAAAATGCCCCATGCCAAAGCTGACGACATGATCAATGACGGGCTTTAACCCTTCGGTCACAAACGCCTGCAAGATGTGGCTTTCAATCGGCAGCCGCATGCCCGCCATTGCCGCCACCTGACCAGAGCGGCCAGCGACCACGATCCCGACCTTCTTGGCCTTGATCGCACCGCGCGTGGTCTGCACGCCTTTGACAACGCCGTTTTCGATATCAATGCCGGTAACTTCGCACTGCTGGATCAGGTCAACGCCGCGCTGGTCCGCCCCGCGTGCATAGCCCCATGCCACCGCATCATGGCGCGCCGTGCCGCCGCGACGGTGCAGCAAGCCACCAAAAATCGGGAAACGAATATTGTCATAATCGAGGTAAGGCAGCAGCTTGCGCACGCCCGCGCGGTCCAGCAATTTGGCATCGTCGCCTTGGTTGATCATCGTATTGCCGCGCCGCGCAAAAGCATCGCGTTGGCCATCGGAGTGGAACAGGTTGATGATCCCGCGCTGCGAATGCATCACGTTATAGTTCAGGTCCTGCTCCAGCCCTTCCCACAGCTTCAATGAATGAGAATAAAACTCGGAATTGCCGGGCATGCCGTAATTTGCGCGCACAATCGTGGTGTTGCGCCCAATGTTGCCGCCGCCCAGATAGCCTTTCTCAAGCACAGCAATGTTGGTCATCCCATGTTCTTTGGCCAGATAATACGCGGTGCTAAGACCATGGCCGCCGCCACCGATGATGATCGCGTCGTATTCTGCCTTTGGCTCGGGGTCGCGCCAATGCGGTGCCCAGCCTTTGTTGCCCGTTAATCCTTCGCGCAAGACGCGTAAACCTGAAAACCGCATGATCACCCCTGTGGCAAGACATCTTGTGCAGACAGGGCCACCCTGCCAAGTCCGCCCACAAGTATCAATGTCTGCGCCTGGGTTTGTCGCGATTAGCGTCACAGATCGTTCTGCCAGCGACCAATCCTCTGGTGATACCAGTTGTAGCCTGGCTCAACGCTTTCATCGCAGCGATATACGGTGCCGGACCATGGCTGATCCGCGCCACGCCGCAGCGGGCCAAAGTGGCAATATCCAAGGCGTCGCCTATGCGCATAATGTTCACAAGCAAGGGCTGCTGCGCACAGAAATCGCGGATCAGATCAGCGTCACCCAGCCCCGGCAGAAATAAACCGTCTGCGCCTGCGTCTGCATAGGCTTTGGCCCGTGACACGGCTTCGGTCATCAGGTCGGCATGCGGGATATCGCCGTTTTGAAAGAAAACATCCGTGCGGGCATTGATGAACAATGCGACACCAGCGCGGTCTGACGCCGCCCGCAACGCTGCGATCCGTACAGATTGTTCGTTCGTATCATGCAAGCCCTCACCGCCAACAATCCGGTCCTCGAAATTGATCCCGACAATTCCGGTATCCAGCACGATGCGCAGGTTTCGGGCAAGCGCATCTGGTGCCACAGCATAGCCGCCCTCGAAATCCACGCTGACAGGCACATCCACGGCCCTGACAATTTGACCTGACGTGCGAACCAGATCGACTAACGGCAAAGCTTGGCCATCGCCAAAACCTTGTGCAGCCGCCACGGCCCATGATCCGGTTGCGATTGCAGCGGCACCCGCTTCTGCCACGGATTTGGCGGACCCCACATCCCAGATATTGTGCAGGATCAAAGGCGTACCTTTTACATACAGGGCCGCAAAGGCATTTGCTTTCTGGTTAAGACTGTTCATTCGGGTTCCCCTTGTTTTGCGCGGCAAATCCGCGCTCCAGTTCAATCAGCGCCTGTTTGCGCCACAGCCCGCCGCCATATCCGGTCAATGTGCCATCGGTGCCCAACACCCTGTGACACGGAATTACGATCGCAATCGGGTTGGCCCCGTTGGCACGAGCAACGGCACAGGTGGCATCAGGCCTGCCCATCATCCGGGCACATCCGAATAGCTGCGGGTTTCGCCTGCGGGGATCTGGCGAAGCGTATCCCAGACGGTTTTGGTGAAAGGCGTGCCATGCGGGGCGAGCGGTGTTTGAAAGCTGTCATTCCGCAACGCCAAAAACGCGTCCATTTCAGCCTCGATCTGGTCCGTGGAGGCAAAGCGTCCAAAGCCAAGGCTGCCTTTGACGTGCATGTAAAGTCGTTTGAGTTCAGCAGGCAATGCTTTGCGTTCTGTAAATTCCAACAGATGCAATGCACGTTTGTCACTGACAGCGATCATCACGCCTGGTTTTGTGTCAATCCAATCCGCCCGCAGCAAGGCATCTTTGGCGAACTGTCCCGGCGGCAACCCCAACCACCGCGCAAATGCACTGCGAAAGGCGGCGGGGCTGTCATATCCGGCTTCAAGCTGTGCATCGATCACGCGGCCGCCCCTCGGCAGAATTTGAGCACCGGTCTGCAACCGCGACAGCCGTGCCATTTCAAGGAATGTCATGCCGAAATGCCGCTTGAACGCGCGACGCACGGTCGAGGGGTCATAGCACAGCGCGATAATATCGGCCTCGCCCCATCTTTTGGCCGGATCAGCGGCCAAACTGTCAAGCAGGCGGGCGACATCGGGATCGCTTTGCGCCGCAGGGCCCATTGGATGACAGCGTTTGCAGGCACGGTATCCGGCCTCGATACAGGGGCCGATAGCATCGAAAAACCGGCAGTTCTCGCGCTTGGGTTTGCGTGCCGGACAGGTCAGGCGGCAAAATACGCCGGTTGAGGTGACACCGACATAGGCGCGGCCCTCGAATGCAGGGTCACGCGACAGCAAAGCTATATAAAGGGTGTCATCATCAGGAAGATCAAACATCATGCCATCACCCTAAGTCGACGGTCATATGTTGTCCGCCCAAGAACGGGCGTCTATTCAAATTTTTAGGGACACGGATAAAAACAGGGCAGCAAGGCCACCCTGTTTGATCTTGATCGCGATGTTAGAGCCCCTTGGCGCGGTAACTGGCCGCAACTTTGGTGATCGACACCAGATACGCCGCAGTGCGCAGGTCATCGACATCATCGCGTCCGTGCCAGACCTGTGCCATCGACAGATACGCCGTCGACATCGTGTCATCGAGACCCGACCGCACGAGTTCCAATTCGCCCGCACCGCGCAGGTATTTCTGCTTGAAGTCCGGGCTGAGCGTCCAGTTGATTGATGAATCCTTGCTGATCCGCTCAAGTTCATCAACCACCAACTGGTGACGCGATTCCTCCTGGCGGCGTTGCATGCGACCGAAACGGATGTGGCTCAGGTTCTTGACCCACTCGAAATAGGACACGGTCACACCGCCGGCGTTGGCGTACATGTCGGGGATGATGACAACGCCTTTTTTGCGCAGGATCTCATCCGCGCCTGCCGTGACCGGACCATTCGCCGCCTCGACAATCAGCGGGGCCTTGATATTGGCCGCATTGCTCAGGTTGATCACACCCTCAAGGGCCGCCGGGATCAGAATGTCACATTCTTCCTCCATCAGTGCGGCACCGTCTTTGTGGAACGTGCCGCCTGCAAATCCTTCGGGACCGCCTGTGTTTGTGATATGCTGCTTGAGCGCTTCGATATCGAGACCGTCGTCATTGGTGACGGACCCGTTATATTCGATCACCGCTATCACTTTGCAGCCGTCTTCCTCGCTCAGGAACTTGGCGGCGTGATATCCCACGTTGCCCAGACCCTGCACAATGACACGTTTGCCTTCCAGCGTGCCGGTCATGTTGGCCTTTTCGAGACCTTTGGGGTCGCGGAAAAATGCGTGCAGCGCATATTGCACGCCGCGCCCTGTGGCCTCTGTGCGGCCCTGAATACCGCCCGCATTGATCGGTTTGCCGGTCACACAGGCGTTGCCGTTCAACTCGGTGGTGTTCATGCGTTTGTATTGATCCGCGATCCACGCCATCTCACGCTCCCCGGTGCCCATGTCGGGGGCGGGCACGTTTTGTGCGGGATGGATCAGGTCGCGCTTGATCAGCTCATAGGCAAAGCGGCGGGTGATCAGTTCAAGCTCCGGCTCGGTATATTCACGCGGATCAATACAAAGCCCGCCTTTGGAGCCGCCAAAGGGCGCCTCGACCAATGAACATTTGTAGGTCATGAGCGCCGCAAGCGCCTCGATCTCGTCCTGATTGACGCCCAGTGAATAGCGGATGCCACCCTTGACCGGTTCCATATGTTCCGAATGTACCGACCGGTAGCCGACAAAGGTCTGGATCTTGCCGCGCAGGCGCACACCAAAGCGCACGGTGTATGTGGCGTTGCACACCCTGATCTTTTCCTCCAGCCCGGCGGGCAGGTCCATCAGCGCCACGGCGCGGGTGAACATCATGTCAACACTTTCACGAAAACTTGGCTCGTTGGTGGGGGTCATCAGTCTCTCCTGCTGTGTCGGGAATGTATAACGCAACTGTTGCGACTCACCCCCGGACCATTGCTTACGCGGTCACCCTAAAGGTCAAGTTTACGACGTGCGACTTTATTAATCGGAAACGCCCGGATATCGCGCAATTTACGAAAACCGAACCGATTTGGGCGTGATCGTATCCAGACCGGAAACAACACCCCCTGTTAACCTATCATTAACCTCTCAAAAAGCCCTTATAAACAAGGATTTTGCCCTCAATTCGCCCTATTTAGAACATGTTTTCACGTCACAAGATCATCAAGGTTTACTCCGACGCTTATGACTGCTGGCTTACCAGCGTTATCGGCATGAAAGGTTATTACGATGATACATCATATCCGCGACTTGCGTACCCGTGCCGGTTTGAAGTCCAGCACTTCCGATCTGGCATATGTCCGTTTTGCGAAACGCGAGGACGGGTCCATGACGATCTTTGCCGTCTTCATGGTTTTGATCATGATGCTGGTGGGCGGTCTTGGCCTTGATATGATGCACCACGAGATGGAGCGGACACGACTGCAAGCGGTTGCGGACCGCGCGGTTCTGGCCGCTGCGGACCTTGACCAGACCATCGACCCCGAAATTGTCGTGCAGGATTACTTTGCCAAGTCGGGCATGGGCGATTACGTCTCAAGCGTGACGGTGAGCGAGGGTCTGAACTTTCGCACGGTGACGGTGGATGCGTCCAAACCGATGAAAACCATGTTCATGAACAAATATGGTGTTGATTCCATTCTTGTCCCGGCAAAATCGACTGCCGAGGAAAAGATCAGCAAAGTCGAGATTTCCATGGTGCTGGATATTTCCGGCTCGATGGGGTGGAACAGTAAGATGTCGCGTCTTAAAGATGCGGCAGGCGTGTTTGTCGATACTGTGATCAAGCCTGAAACCCGTGATCTGATCTCGATTAATATTATCCCCTACACGGCACAGGTCAACGCGGGCAAGAAAATCTTTGACGAGTTGAACATCAACAAACTGCATGACTATTCGTATTGCGTGGACTTTGACCAGTCCGACTTTAATGAAACCGCATTAAGCCGGTCAAAGCGGTATGATCACATGCAGCACTTTGAAGAAGGTTCTTCGTGGAACGGTAAGGAATACACGAAGAAAAACCGCAAGTTTGACAACATCGACAACCCCGGTTGCCCAAAGCAGACATACGAGGAAATCCAGGCATTTTCCCAGGATGCAGCCGGTTTGAAGTCACGTATCAACCAGCTTGAGGCGCGGGCGAATACCTCGATCCATCTCGGGATGAAATGGGGTGTGGCCATGCTTGACCCCGCCTTCCGCCCGATCACACAAAAGCTTGGCGTCGATCCCGTATTTGCATCGCGCCCCGCCGAGTACAGCGATGTCGAGACCTTCAAGACCATCATTCTGATGACGGACGGCGAAAACGTAAACACCGTTCGGATCGATGACAGTGTCTATGCCAACGGCGGCCACCGCGACCACTGGAGCGACTACCCTCTTTACTGGTGGCTGAACCGGAACGTGAACTCACGTGACCACTGGAAATGGCGTTACACAAAGTACTCCTCCACCCAGGCCGACAATATGCTGTTCAACATTTGCGATGCTGCCAAGGAAAAGCGCATTGTTATCTGGTCCATCGGTTTTGAAGTATCCGATCGCGGTGCAGCCGTCATGAAAGACTGCGCCTCGTCTCCCAGCCACTTCTTCCGGGTGGAAGGTGTCCAGATCAGCGACGCATTCAAAGCGATTGCCCGCCAGATCAATCAATTGAGGTTGACCCAATGATTATGCGCCTGAAAAACAGCCTCCGCCGTTTTCGCAAGGACGAAAACGGCGCGGCCTTCATCGTGGAATTTGCCATCATGCTTCCGCTGATCTTCGGCTGTTTCCTGATGTCGGTGGAAATGTCACTGTATTCGATGCGTAACATGTTTCTGGACCGCGGACTTGATATGACAGTGCGATATGTCCGGTTGCACACAAATGAAAATATTACCCATACCCAGCTCAAGGATATGACATGCGATTTTGCCGGGTTCCTTAAGGATTGCGACAACACATTGCGGTTGGAAATGGCAACGGTAGACCCACGCGCGTTCTCACGCTTCGACAGAAATGCCGATTGCATTGATGTGTCGCAGCCTTTGAAAGACCCGCGCGGGTTCGACCTTGGCCGCGAACACCAGCTGATGATCGTGCGGGCCTGCGTCAAGTTCAAACCCGTCTTTCCAAGCACGGGGCTGGGCTATGCGTTTCTGAAAGACGGATCTGGCAGCGCCAGCATGTTTTCAACCGCAGCATTTGTACAGGAGCCGAACTGATGTTTATGACCCGTGTCAAAACAAGAATGCGTGCCGTTTTGCGTCTGGACTTTCTGCGCCGAGAGAACGGATCCGTTGCCATCGAAGCCGTGCTCGTACTGCCGATGCTGTTCTGGGTGTTCCTGTCGGTGTTTTCGATCTTTGACGCCTTCCGTATGTACAGCGTCAACCAAAAAGCCGCCTTTACCATCGGGGATGCCATCTCGCGCGAGACCGTGCCGATTGACAGTCAATATCTGGCTGGCATGCAGGATCTGTTCGAATATCTGGCCCGTGCCGATGGCAAAACCTCTATCCGCGTATCCTCGATCTGGTATGATAAGGGCCGGGACAGATTTATCAGGGACTGGTCCCAGAAACGCGGGTCCGTGACTGCACTGACAAACGATGACGTGCGCAACTGGCATGACAAACTACCCCTGATGCTGGATCAGGAACGCGTTGTTCTTGTCGAGACATGGACCGATTACGACCCGCCCTTCAAAACCGGATTGGAAAATCTTGAAATCAAGAACTTTGTGTTCACCCGTCCACGCTATGCACCAAGGGTGTGCTGGGATGATTGCAACTAACGCGGTTGTGAGACCATGAACCGATTTACGCGATCCGCATTACTCGTGCGGGTCGCGTCGTGCCATCAGGGCGGCCAGTATTTCGGACATCATTTTGGTCTGGTGGCCCGGCGTCATGCCACCAATGCCGATCCGGCGGCCCATGCGCCACCACAGGCCCGGTCGCCATATTCCCTCGCGCGCGGTCTTGGTCTTGATCAGGAAGCCGTTTGACGGTTTGAACGCAAAAAATCCGCGGTCCATGCTCTCGATATCGGCCACATGTGCGATCACTGTGCCATCGGCGTCGCGCAATACGGTTTCGGTCAGCTCGATTGTGCTTGCCGTGCCTCGCCGCATCGCATCGGCACACCACAGGGCGGCGCCCGCAACCGCAATCAGAAACAATTGCCAGATGAATTCGGGCGAGCGTGCAAATGCGATGTAAAGGAGCATAAACCCCAAGAGAGAAAGCGAGACCAGCCCCAGAAAACGGCGGCCCACCGAGGCGCGGACAACGGCCAGAACCTCTTGATCATTCTGTGACATCGTGCGGCCCCTTTGCTGATGCGCTGCGCGTGCCTACCCCGCTGCGACCGCAAGGGCAACAGGATCAATGCGGGGTCAGGTCGCGCCGTGTCAGACGGATACCGCGTGCCTTGATCAGTTGTCGCGTTTTTTCGGGCGGTCGGGCCGTTTGATGCCCCGTTCGAGCAGCTTTTCCAAAGTATCGGCATAGGTTGCGCGCTCGTCCGGTGCCATCGCGGTCACTTGTGCCAACCACGCTGATTGCGCCGCCGATTGCACGCCCAGCACCGCGTCGCGCTGCATGGTAAGGACATTCTCGGCTGCCGCCGGATCAAAGGGGGTCGCGCGCAGCACCGACACCATTTCGAGGTAAAGCGCGCGGCGGGCTTTCCTTGATAGAGGTGCGCCGCCCTGAGTATCGCCCCTGAGCGATTGAACCATTGCCCTGCGTGTCTCGCGGGGCAGCGCTTGCACATAGGGCGTTGCATAGCTGCGCATGCCCGGCCCCTCGCCGGATCGCGCGCCCGGTCCACCGGCATGGCGGTACGCGGCACCGGCAAAAGCACCGACAAACAACAGATTAGCGCCTAATGACGCGGCCAGGACCCATTTCATGACCGGTTTGCGCGGCTGCGATGTCTGATCAACCATCGGCGTTTCCTTCCTCGATGTCCCAGCCAAACCCGCTTAGGTCGGTGGCGATGTCTATGTCCGAGCTGTCGAGCTCAGTTATAATTTGCTGACCCAGAACCTGTCCGGCCAGATCAGGCAGGCCCTCCGGCGGGGCCACGCCAAGCCAGAAGCCCACGCAGGTCGCCGTGACCAAGCCGCTGAGCGCGGGCATGCCGCCGATGGCACTGAGCCATGACCGCCAGCCCGCTGTTTTACGGCGCGGTTGCAGTTTCCGCGCATCCGCCATCACGCGGGCCATCAACGCGTCGGGCACTGGCACCGGTGCAGCGCGGCCCGCCTCAAACAGGTTTTCCAGTTCAAGATCATTCATATTACTATCCGGCTTTTTCATCTTGATACCCCAATGCACTTTGCTGTCCGGCCAGGGCCGCTTTGAGCGCGCGTTTTCCCCGTGACGTCAGGCTTTCGACCGCTTCAACGCCAACCTCTAAAATCACTGCAATCTCGGGGTTGGCCAACCCGTCGATGTGGCGCAGTACAACGGCCTGCCGCTGGCGGTCGGGCAATGTGTTCAACGCCTGTTGCAGCGCATCCATGCGTGAGACGTTTTGCAAGCGTTGTTCGGCCGATGCAGCGGGATCGGCGGGTTCGGCCACATCATCAAGACCTACCTGAACCCGATTGCGCAACCGGTCAGTACAAAGGTTCGCCACGACACGGTAGAGCCATGTCGTGACCTTTGCCTCGCCTGTCCGCCAGTCCGGTGAAATCCGCCACAGCCGCAACAGCGCTTCCTGCGTCACGTCCTCGGCCTCGGCACTGTCGCTCAGAACCCGCATCGCGTGGCCGTAAATCCGCGGCGTCAACCGCGTTGCCAGCAGCCGCGCCGCCGCAGGATCGCCAGTTGCATAGCGCTGCAACAGCGCGGCATCCGCATCCATCTCAAAGTCTGTGTTGTCCATTGCAATTCTGGCTAGTGAAAGCGGGCGCGCAACACAAGCGCGCCCGTTTTTCGTGGTCATTCAGTCGCAGGCTTGCCATGGCCGCGCTTGCCGTGCGCGCGGGCTTTTGCAAACTCTTCCGCGCTCAGGGTGCCGTTACCATCGGTATCCAGACGCTCGAACATCTTGGCTGGATCACGCTTTGCGTTCATTTCGGCCATCGACAGCTTGCCGTCCTTGTCCGTATCAAACCGTTCCATCATGCGACCGGACGGCTTGTTGCCTTTGCGGCCCTGCGACGCGGCTTGCAGTTCTGCTGCGTCAAGCGCGCCGTTGCCGTCCTTGTCAAACCGCTTGAGCATCCGCTCGGTGCGTTTGGCGCTCTGCTCTGCCCGCGCAGCCTGCATTTCGGGTTCGGTCAGGAAACCGTCGCCGTCCGTATCAACCCGTGCAAAGCGCGAGGCGGCGTGGGCTGTCATTTCTTCGGGGGTGATCTGACCATCCGCGTTGGCGTCAATGTTGCCAAATGCCTTGGCACTGTCTGCTGATTTTGCCATCACCGCCGGTGCGCCCAATGCGATCAGCGCCGTCAGAACCGCCATTTTGATATTTGCTCGATGTGTCATGGTGAAACTCCTTAGGTTTGTGTTCAGCACCCATTCGGGCTGCTTCGTACAAGGTCAAACGGGGGCGGCGCCCGGTTCCGTCGCAAAAAGGTGCCGTTATTTTCCGCACGGCTTTGCGACATCAAGCCGCAATGGTGCTATCGGCCCTTCCTTTTTACCTGCTGCACCTTCATCTAGGAGGCAACGAAGGATGCGCGCATGGCCCGAACCGACCCAGATATTTCCGATGATACATCATCCGAGCGGGCGCGCCTGCCAGCGATGTTGCGCGGCTGGCGCGGCAAATGCCCCAATTGCGGGTCAGGGCCGTTGCTGAAAAGCTATCTCAAGGTGAACCATGATTGCGCGGTCTGCCGCGAGGAATTATATCATCACCGCGCCGATGATGGCCCGGCCTATCTGACAATTCTGATTGTGGGGCATACAATGATTCCGCTTCTGCATCTGGTCTTTGTCGGATGGCGGCCCGAACCCTTGACGCTGTTCACCATTTTTGCGGTTGGAAGTGTGGGCCTGTCGCTTTATCTTTTGCCCAGACTGAAGGGGGCCATGATCGGCTTTCAATGGGCCAGGGAAATGGGCGGCTTCGGCCGCAACACCTGAGCCTGCCCCGGCGGTCGGCACAGGCCCGGAGCACCGCAGAATGACCACTATACAATGAACATCGACAAAACCCAGATCCGCAACGCGGCTACCGTGATCGTGCTGCGTGACAGACATACATCACCGCGTATCCTGATGGGACAACGCGGTGCCCAAGCGGTGTTTATGCCGAACAAGTTTGTGTTTCCGGGTGGTGCGGTTGATGCCGAGGACGCGGATATCACGCTTGCAGCGCCCCTGCCCGATGTATGTGCCGCACGACTGGCAGAGGGCGCAGGACCGGATTTGGCGCACCCCATCGCTGTCGCGGCAATCAGGGAGTTGTGGGAAGAAACCGGCCTGATCCTTGGCCAGCGGGGCATATGGTCGGGCGACATCCCCGCCGATTGGGCCACATATGCCGCCACGGGTCATGTGCCCGATGCCGCCGCCCTGCAATTTGTGTTTCGTGCCATCACGCCACCGGGCCGTCCGCGCCGCTTCGATGCGCGATTTTTTCTGGTCGACGCCGACGCCATCGCCAGCGATCTGGATGATTTCGATGCCGCCTGCGAAGAGCTGTCGCATCTGCAATGGGTGTCATTGGCGCAAGCGCGCGCCTTTGACATGCCCTTTATCACCGAAGTTGTACTGGCCGAGGTCGAGGCCCGCGCGCGTGACCTGAACCCGCCCGCATCGGTGCCGTTCTTCAAGAACAACGACGAAGAAAGCCTGTTTTTGCGGCTGCGCGGTGTGGCGCAGCCGGATTAATAGGGCATCGGATGCGCGCGGTGCGCGGCGTCAAGTTCCTGTGTCACTTCGTCACTCAACGTCATATCAATAGCGCCCAACGCCTGATCAAGCTGTGCCATAGTTGTCGCACCAAAGATCACCGACCCCATGAAAGGCCGCGCAGAGCACCACGCCAGCGCCATGTGCACCGGATCAAGGCCATGCTTTTTTGCAACTGCCAGATAGGCATCCACGGCCACAAAGGCACGGTCCGACTTGCGCCCGCCGAGGTCGCCATTGAGCGACATCCGTGAGCCGTCAGGCACAGCACCGCCCTGATATTTGCCAGTCAACAGCCCGGCCGCCAACGGTGAAAACGCCAGCAGGTCGATGTTTTCATTCACACAGGTTTCGGCCAGATCGGTATCGGCCATCCGGCACATCAGCGAATATTCGTTCTGCACCGAAATGGGGCGTGGCCCGCCCGTGCGCGCCGCCACCGATGCCCATTGCGTCAAACCCCATGCGCTTTCGTTGCTCAAACCGAACGCGCGAATGGTGCCGCGCTCGACCTCGCGCTGCAATGCGCCCAGCGCGTCTTCCATATGGGCGATGGTGTCGGCGCGGTTCTGGTCCGAGGGATCAAAGCCCCAGTTTTTGCGAAACATATAGCTGCCGCGATTGGGCCAGTGAAACTGGTAGAGGTCGATGTAATCGGACTGCAACCGCTTGAGCGAGCCTTCGATGGTCTGTGCAATCGTGGCGGATGATATCGGCGCACCGTCGCGCACATGCTGCATGCCCTCGCCGGAATGTTTGGTGGCCAGCACCATATCACTGCGCCGTCCGGTTTTGGCAAACCACTGCCCGATGATTTCTTCGGTGCGCCCTGTGGTTTCTGCGCTGATCGGATTGACCGGATACATCTCGGCGGTATCGACAAGGTTGATCCCCGCCTCCAGCGCGCGGTCAATCTGCGCATGCCCCTCGTCCGCCGTATTCTGCGTCCCCCATGTCATTGAGCCCAAGCAATAGGCCGATACTTTGATGCCACTTTGGCCGAGATCATTCATTTTCATCTGTGCGTCCTTCTGATTTGCCCCCAACCTAGTCTTGGGGAACTTCACTGCAAGCTGATAACATCGGCATCGCGTCACTCGATGTTTGATGAAACACCAAGGGTGGCAAAAACGACCCGCCAAGGTCGGATACGCTATTGGGTTTGCCCCCCGAAACGGTCAGTCTGGCCGCATGCGCCTGCTCGTTTCCTTTGCCGCCCTGTTTCTGTCCGTCATCCTGTTACAACTGTCCTCTGGCGGTGTGGGGCCGCTCGACGTGCTGTCAGGTCTGGAACTGGGCTTTTCGCGTCAGGAAATCGGTTTTCTTGGCTCTGCGCATTTCTTTGGCTTTTTCATCGGATGCTGGTGGGCACCGCGCCTGATGGGCAGCGTCGGCCACAGCCGCGCTTTTGCGGCGTTCACGGCGGCAGGTGCGATCGGGCTGATGGCGCATATGATGGTGATCAACCCCTATGCCTGGGCGCTGATGCGGGTGGCATCCGGTCTGTGCGTGGCAGGGTGTTACACAGTCGTCGAGGCATGGTTGCAGGCCAAAGTCACCAACGAGACGCGGGGCCGCACCATGGGTGTGTACCGGATTGTCGATTTGACCGGATCACTCGCGGCGCAAATGGTCATCGGCGTCCTCGCCCCTGCATCTTATGTCTCATACAATATACTGGCGATACTGTGCTGTGCCGCCCTGTTGCCACTGACCCTGACCACGATGAAGCAGCCCGAAACGCCGTCGTCGCCGCGCCTGCGGCCCCGGCTGGCGGTGGACCGCTCGCCACTTGCGGCGGCAGCGGTGGTGGTGGCGGCGATATCAAGCGCGTCCTTCCGCATGGTCGGTCCGATTTACGGACAGGAAGTCGGGCTAAGTGCGGGCCAGATCGCATGGTTCCTGTCAGCCTTCGTGTTGGGTGGTGCCGTCGCGCAATATCCGGTCGGGTGGCTCGCCGATAAATATGATCGCCGCTTGATTTTGATCTGGTTATCCGTCGCGGCGATTGTCAGCGCGATGATCACCGTCGCCGCCGCAGGGACCGGCACGGTTGGCGTGATGCTGTGTGCGGGACTGTTTGGCTTGACGACGTTCCCGATCTATTCGGTCGCGGCAGCCCATGCCCATGATTTTGCCAGCAACGAAGAACGGGTCGAGTTATCCGCAGCATTGATGTTTTTCTTTGCGGTGGGTGCGATCTTTGCCCCCTATGTCGCCTCGGTGCTGATCGAAAATTACGGGCCGGGCGCGTTGTTCTTGATGATTTCAGCCAGCCATGCGGTGCTAGTGGTCTTTGGCATCACCCGCATGCGTGCCCGCGCCGCCCCCAAGGATCGCACGGCATTTGTCGCTACACCGCGAACAACCTTCTTAGTGGGCCGCCTGTTCGGGCGCAGCCGCGTGCGTAAAGATCAGACCGACTGAAAGGCTGGCAGGTCGCAGCACAGCCTGCTAAAGCGTCGATGAAATATCAAAGGCGCTCTTCCCGTGACCAGACATCTTATTACTTCGGCCATTCCCTACATCAATGGCATCAAACACCTTGGCAATCTTGTGGGCAGCCAACTGCCTGCGGACCTGTATGCGCGGTATCTGCGGGCGCGTGGCAATGAGGTGTTATTCTTATGCGCCACGGATGAGCACGGCACGCCCGCTGAACTTGCCGCTGCGAAAGCAGGCAAGCCCGTGGCGGAGTATTGCGCCGAAATGCACGGCGTTCAGGCAGAGATTGCGGCGGGTTTCGGGCTGTCTTTTGACCACTTTGGTCGCTCATCAAGTTTACAAAACCAAAAGCTGACCCAGCATTTTGCAGGGGCGCTGGCGGATCAGGGATTGATCGAAGAAGTCGAGCAACGCCAGATTTATTCACAGACCGATGGGCGTTTCCTACCGGACCGCTATGTCGAGGGCACCTGCCCCAACTGCGGATTTGAAGATGCGCGCGGCGATCAATGCGACAATTGCACCAAGCAGCTTGACCCCGAAGACCTGATCAACCCGCGCTCGACCGTGTCGGGTGCCACCGATCTTGAAATGCGCGAGACGCGGCACCTGTTTCTCAAGCAGTCGCGGATGAAGGACCAGCTTGATGACTGGATCAAGTCCAAAACCGACTGGCCGATCCTGACCACCTCGATTGCGCAAAAATGGCTGCATGACGGCGATGGCCTGCAAGACCGTGGCATCACCCGCGATCTGGATTGGGGGGTGCCGGTCAAGCGCGGTGATCAGGATTGGCCGGGCATGGAGGGCAAGGTTTTCTATGTCTGGTTTGACGCGCCCATCGAATACATCGCCTGCGCACAGGAATGGGTTGATGCGGGCAAGGGCCCCGCGCCCGAAACGGGCGCAAGTAGAGATAGTATCTGGGAACGCTGGTGGCGCACCGACAAGGGTGCGGGTGACGTGCGCTATACGCAGTTTATGGGCAAGGATAACGTGCCGTTTCATACGCTTAGCTTTCCCGCCACGATCATGGGATCGAACGAGCCATGGAAATTGGTCGATTATATCAAGTCGTTCAACTATCTGACTTATGATGGCGGGCAATTCTCTACATCGCGCGGGCGCGGCGTGTTTATGGATCAGGCGCTTGAAATTTTGCCGGCAGATTACTGGCGCTGGTGGTTACTGAGCCATGCGCCAGAGACGTCGGATGCCGAATTTACGTGGGAGAATTTTCAGGCATCTGTAAACAAGGATCTGGCGGATGTCTTGGGCAATTTCATCAGCCGGATCACCAAGTTTTGCAGATCGAAATTTGGCGAGGCGGTGCCGGATGCGGGTGAGTATGGCCCTGCTGAACGCGCGCTAATTGCCGATCTGACAGCACGTGTGGCACAGTACCAAGAACATATGGACGCCATGGAAGTGCGCAAATCAGCGCAGGAATTGCGTGCGATCTGGGCGGCGGGCAATGAGTATCTGCAAGCCGAGGCCCCTTGGACGACAATCAAAACCGACCCTGATAAAGCAGCAATTCAGGTGCGCCTGGCGCTAAACCTGATACCGTTTTACGCGGTTTTGTCCGCACCCTTTATTCCAACTGCTGCCGCCTCGATGCTTGCGGCGATGCGGGTCACGGACCCCGGTTGGCCCGATGATGTGCCTGCCGCATTGTCGGCCTTGGCACCGGGTCATGCGTTTGATGTGCCCGAGGTATTGTTTGCAAAGATCAGCGATGAAGACCGTGAGGCATGGGCGATACGCTTTGCCGGAAAGCGCGATTAAACCCGTGCATCGCTAAAAAAGGGGCCGCGTTTCAGTCGTGAAACGCGGCCACTTTTTGTCGCTTTAACGTGATGAAAGCTTAGGCCAGATCAAACCGGTCCGCGTTCATCACTTTTGTCCATGCTTTGACAAAGTCATTCACAAACGTGACCTTGGCATCGTCGCTGGCATAAACCTCGGCCAATGCACGCAGTTGCGAATTTGATCCGAACACCAGATCGACCCGGCTTGCCGTGTGCTTGACCGCGCCGGTTTTGCGATCCTTGCCTTCGAACACTTCGTTTTTGTCGTCAACCGGCGTCCAGACCGTGTCCATCCCCAGAACTTTGACAAAAAAATCGTTGGTCAATGTCTCTGGCTTGTCGGTGAACACACCGTTTTTTGACCCGGCGACATTGGCACCAAGGGCGCGCATGCCACCAACCAGAACGGTCATTTCGGGCGCTGTCAGTGTCAACAACTGCGCACGGTCGATCAGCAACTTCTCGGTCGGCACGCTAAATCCGGCCTTGAGGTAGTTGCGGAAACCGTCGGCTTCCGGCTCAAGCGGTTCAAAGGATTCCGCGTCTGTTTGCTCTTGCGAGGCATCCATCCGGCCCGGCGTGAAGGGCACATTAATGCTGTGCCCCCCCGCTTTGGCCGCCTTTTCGACCGCTGCACACCCGCCCAGCACGATCAGGTCAGCGAGCGACACGCGCTTGCCACCTGATGCCGCGCTATTGAACGCAGATTGCACATCTTCAAGCGCCGTCAGAACTCTGGCGAGTTTTGCAGGCTCGTTGACCTCCCAGTCCTTTTGCGGTGCCAGACGGATGCGCGCACCATTGGCACCGCCGCGTTTGTCGGACCCGCGGAACGTCGCCGCCGACGCCCATGCAGTCGATACAAGATCGGAAACCGACAGGCCCGCTGCCAGAATTTTTGTCTTGAGACCGGCAATATCATCTGCATCGACCAGAACATGATCGACGTCGGGAATGGGGTCTTGCCAGATCAATTCTTCGGCAGGCACTTCCTTGCCCAGATACAAGGCTCTCGGCCCCATATCGCGGTGCGTCAGCTTGAACCAGGCGCGCGCATAGGCATCGGCAAACTTGTCGGGGTTTGCATGATAGTCCTTTGAGATCGCGTTATAAATCGGGTCAACCTTCATCGCCATATCGGCTGTGGTCATCATCGGCGCATGGGTAAATTCACCTGTCGCCGCATCCGGTACGGCATGGGCCAGGGCACCGCCCGCAGGCTTCCACTGGTGCGCACCGGCGGGGCTTTTGGTCAATTCCCAATCATTGTTCATCAGCGTATCAAAATAGCTCATATCCCATGTGGTTGGCGTCGGTGTCCATGCGCCCTCGATCCCCGATGTCGTGGTATGCGCGCCGATGCCGGATTCGAAACCGTTTTTCCAGCCAAGGCCCATTTCCTCGATTGACGCCGATTCAGGCTCCATACCGACAAGCGTTGGATCACCCGCACCATGCGCCTTGCCGAACGTGTGGCCGCCTGCGGTCAAGGCGACAGTTTCTTCGTCGTTCATCGCCATGCGCGCGAATGTCTCGCGGATGTCGTTGGCAGATGCCTGCGGGTCGGGGTGCCCGTCCGGACCTTCGGGGTTCACATAGATCAGGCCCATCTGAACGGCGGCCAGCGGGTTTTCCAGATCACGCTCGCCAGAGTAACGGCTGTTGACGCCGCCCGACGGTTCCAGCCACTCTTCCTCGGTGCCCCAATAGATGTCTTCCTCGGGTTCCCAGATGTCGACACGGCCGCCCGCAAACCCAAAGGTCTTGAAGCCCATGGTTTCCATAGCGACGTTGCCCGTCAGGATCATAAGGTCGGCCCATGAGATGCTGTTGCCGTATTTCTGTTTGATGGGCCAGAGCAGACGGCGCGCTTTGTCGAGGTTGCCGTTGTCGGGCCATGAATTGAGCGGTGCAAAGCGTTGCGAGCCCGAAGTGGAGCCACCGCGCCCGTCCGCAGTCCGGTAGGTGCCAGCCGAATGCCACGCCATGCGCACGAAAAACGGGCCATAGTGGCCATAATCCGCAGGCCACCAATCTTGCGAATCTGTCATCAGCGCGGCGAGGTCAGCCTTGAGCGCATCAAAGTCCAGCTTCCTGAACGCCTCGGCGTAGTTGAAATCACCACCCATCGGATCACCAAGCGGTGAATTCTGGTGCAATATCTTGAGGTTAAGCTGGTTTGGCCACCAATCCCTGTTCGATCGCACGCTGTGCGTCATGTTCTTTGTATTGCCGTGCATTACCGGGCATTTGCCGCCTGTGTCGATGTCATTGCCGTCCATGATACGCTCCATTATCTGTGATTTGGAACGGGTATACCAAAGTCTCGCAGTAGTTTTAAGTTGGATTTACGCATAATGCTGATAATCTGAAGTTATGACAAACCTGACCATCAAACAGCTCAGATATTTCGAGGCTTTGGCCAAACAGGGGCATTTTGGCCGTGCTGCGGCAACTTGTTCGATCTCGCAACCGGCATTATCCGTACAGATCAAAGACCTCGAAACCGAGCTTGGCAAAGCCCTGTTTGAACGTGGGCCGCGACAGGTACGGCTGACAGCATTTGGCGAGGAATTTGCGCTGCGGGTGCGCGGTATCCTGCACGCCGTTGACGAGCTTGGCGATTTTGCCCGCGCGTCGCAAGCCCATCTGACGGGGCGGTTCCGGCTCGGGGTTATCCCGACCATCGCCCCCTATCTGCTGCCCGCGCTGATCGGTGATCTGGCGCGCAGCCATCCGGGCTTAGACCTGCATATCCGTGAAACACTGACACCGCGGTTGGTTTCGGAATTGCACCAAGGCCGGATTGATACCGCTATTGTGGCGCTGCCGGTGTCGGAGGCGGCGTTTACCGAGACGCCTTTGTTCAGCGAAAACTTTGTTCTGGTGCGGCCGATTGAGGACGCGGAAAAACCTGTTCCCGGTGCCAGTGCGCTGCGCGACATGCGGTTACTGCTGCTGGAGGAAGGTCATTGTTTTCGCGATCAGGCCTTGTCGTTTTGCAATGCCGGACCTGCGCTGCCCCGTGACGGGCTGGATGGATCATCGCTGTCGACATTGGTGCAAATGGTGGGTGCGGGTATAGGCGTGACGATGATCCCCGAAATGGCAGTGGGCGTTGAGGCACGTTCAGCGCCAGTGGATTGCGCGCATTTTGCCGGCCTCCAACCGGGGCGCACCATCGGGATGATCTGGCGCAAAACCAACCCGCTTGCCCCGCAACTGGGCGAGATTGCAGAAGTGGTCCGCCAGTGCCACCTCACACGCGTGACGCGCGATCAGGGGTGAATTTCTCAGTACAAATATTGGTTGAGCTTCGGAAATAAATCAGCCTCACGTGGCCAAATTTCAGTATGAACCCCATCCGTATCGCTCTTGATTTGGGCGCGTGCCGGACCACTTACACAATCATGAAAAAAACCGACCTTCCCCAAAAGACATGCGCGACCTGCGGGCGGCCTTTCACGTGGCGCAAGAAATGGGCCAAGGTCTGGGACGAGGTACGCTATTGCTCGGACCGCTGTCGCGGCAACCGCACGTATAAAGCATCGTTGAAATGAGCCTGAACTTTACGCCGACACGTCAAAGCGGGCTTGACCGTCTCGCCGCCTTTGCGCCGCGCGCGGGCGAATGCTATGCCAGTCAGCGCAATTTCGACCTTGGCCCGAACGAAACTCCATCGGTCTCAGAACTATCCCCCTGGATCAGACACCGCCTGATCACCGAGGTGGAGGTTCTGGCGCAAATCCTTGAGCATCATTCGGCGCAGGATGCAGGGAAATTTATCCACGAAGTGTTCTGGCGCGGCTATTTCAAAGGCTGGCTGGAGCAGCATCCAAGCGTCTGGGACAGCTACCTTGGCGGTGTCCTTAGTGGCCACGAGACGCTGGAGTGCATGCCTGCCCTAAAGACGGACTACATCGACGCCACCCAAGGCCGCACGGGCATCGACTGCTTTGACCATTGGGTGCATGAATTGCAGGAAACCAGATACCTGCACAACCACGCGCGCATGTGTTTTGCGTCGATCTGGATATTTACCCTGCGCCTTCCGTGGGAATTGGGGGCGGAATTCTTCTTGCGGTATCTGCACGATGGTGATGCTGCGTCCAATACGCTCAGTTGGCGCTGGGTTGGCGGGTTGCACACCAAGGGCAAAACCTATCTGGCGGACGCAAGCGTGATTGAGCGCTGCACGGGCGGGCGGTTTGAGCCTCGCGGGCAACTGGCGACTGTGGCAGAACCGTTGTGTGAAGATTTGGAGCATGCTCGGGTTGGACTTCCGGATGATCTGCTATTGCCAAAGGATGCGTATCTGCTGCTGATCACATCGGATGATTGCACTCCCGAAGGGTTTATGCCCGCAGATCAATCCGGCGTTTTAGGGATGTGTATGCCCGTGGAAAGCGCTTTTGCGAAAGGTGCAGTGGCCGATGCCCTTGCACGCAATGGCGCAACGTCTGCGGTGCCCGAGATTTCTCAAGACTGGCAAGAGGCAATCATCACCGCCGCACATGCCTCTGGCACAACGCATGTGGTCACGGCTTACGCGCCTGTTGGTCGCGTAGCCTCAAATCTGCGCGCCCTGAAAGAGACGTTGGCACACTCCGGCATCCATCTGCACCGGCAAAGGCGCACCTACGATACGGTGACGTGGCCCCATGCCACCAACGGGTTTTTCAAATTGAAAAAGAAGATACCCCGAATATTGGGCACGCTTGGAATAGCGGCATGAGCAAACCACCCGACCTGCCCCCTGAACACATCAGCGGCATCATCCAGATGGCGCTGTCGGACCACGTCAGTTTCGACGATATCCGCACTGAATACGGGATCAGCGAAGCGCAGGTTAAAACCCTGATGCGCGAGAACCTGAAAACCGGCAGTTACCGCGCCTGGCGCAAACGCGTGCGCGACTTTGGCAGCCGCCGCGAGACCTACAAATAGCTAAATCTGCTCAGGTCTCGTCGTCCGGCAAGCTCAGGGTCGCCCAGTTTCCATCGCGCGGGGGCGGTGGCGGGGTGTCGCAATCGCGGCGATGGATGTTCACTTTGGCGATAAAATGCGCAGATATCGGCGCTGTGACGAACAGGAAGCCCATGATCAGCAACTCGTGCAGGGATGTCTCGCCCAAGACAAACGAATGGATCATCGCCGCCAACAATAACGCGCCAATCCCCACAGTCCCGACCTTGGTGGGTGCATGCAGGCGCGTCATCGGGTCGTTGAATTTCAACAGTCCGATCACGCCCACAGCCACAAAACCCGACCCGATCAACAGGCAGATGGCAACGGCATAGGTTCCGATGATTTCCATACTCATTCGATAATGTCTCCCCGCAGCAAGAACCGCGCCAGTGCAACGGTCGAGACAAATCCCAGCATCGCAATCAGCAGCGCCACTTCAAAATAAATCTGCACACCCTGATAGATGCCCAGCACCACAACCAGACCCAGCGCATTGATCACCATCGTGTCCAGCGCCAGAATACGGTCGCCGGGCGCAGGCCCCAGCACCAGCCGCACCATCGACAGAATTTGACCCAGCACCAGCGTCACAAAAGCGATGATCAGCGCAAGGTTCATGAAAGCCTCGGCAGTTGTCATTGGAATATCTCCATCAGGCGGGCCTCGTATCGGGTCTTGATATCTTCGACCACAGCGTCGGGATCATCGGTGTGCAGCACATGCACCAGAATACTATGCCCCTCGTCCGACAGATCGGCCGACACGGTGCCGGGGGTCAGCGTGATCGTGCCCGCCAGAACCGTAATCGCCTCGGGCTGGCGCAGCTTGAGCGGGATCGCGACCCATGCGGGTTTCAGTTTGGCGTTCGGCACTGACAGCACGATCCATGCGACCTGCACATTGGCCACCAGAATATCCCACATCACCATGATGCTGTAGCTGATCATCTTGCCAAGCCGGAAGCCCTTGGGCGTGTCAGGCCACCAGATGGCCGTCATGCGTGGAATGATCACACCAAGGATGATGCCAAAGACAACCATGCCAGCGGACACCTGATTTTGCAGCAATATCCAGACAACTGCCAAGAGCAGCGTCAAAAACGGGTGCGGCAACAGCCAGTGGTATACACGTGTCATGTCAGTGGTCCCCTCTCGTTGCATCGCTGAGTTTGCCGGGTGTGTCGATCACGGTTGAGATGTACGGCTCCGGTGCAAAAAGTTGTGCCGCCATGCGGGTGGTATAGGCATGCACCTGCCCCGCAAAGACCGTATGCACCGAAAGCAGCGCAATCAACCCGCCCACGGCAACATAGGAAAGGGCGGCAGGGCGTGACACGGGCGGCGCTTCATCATCCGGCTTTACGCTATGGGCTTTCCAGAACAGGATGCTGCCCGCGCGTGAAAATCCGACAATGCTGATCAGGCTGGACCCCAGCACAATCGCCCATATCCAGACCATCAAGCTGCTGTCATAGGCCGCATCAAGGACCAGCAGTTTGCCCAAGAAACCCGACAGCGGCGGCAGACCCGCCATGGCGATGGCCCCTGCGAAAAACAGTGCCGCGGTCAGCGAATTGCCTGCAATCTTTGGCTGCGATGTTAAGTCAAGATTGCCGCGCCCCGTGCGCACCAGATCGGAGATCAGGAACAATGCGCCCCCCGCCAGTGTGGAATGCACGATATAATAAAGCGCTGCTGCAATGCCCGCTGGCGTAAACAGCGAAATCGACACCATCACCATCCCCATCGAGCCTATCACCGAAAACGCGACCAGCCGGTCGAGTTTCCTGGCAGCCAGCACACCTGTCATGCCAATCGCCAGCGACACCAGTGCGGCGGGCAACAGCCACTGACCGAACAGCCCCGCTGTCACCTCAAGGTCCGGCGGAAAGATCATCGTATAGACGCGGATAATGGCATAGGCCCCGACCTTGGTCATGATCGCGAACAGCGCCGCCACTGGTGCAGGTGCCTCGGCATAGCTGCTGGGCAGCCAGAAATGCAGCGGCACGAGGGCGGCCTTGATTGCAAAGACCAGCAGCAACAGCACGGCAGCGACACGGATACCCACGGTTTCATCCGCCCCGATCAGGGTCACGCGGTTTGCAAGGTCCGCCATGTTCAGCGTACCGGTTTCGGCATAGATCGCCCCCAGCGCAAACAAAAACAGCGTCGAGCCAATGAGGTTGAACAGCACATATTGAACGCCCGCCTTAAGCCGCGCATTTCCGCCCGCGTGGATCATGAGGCCGTAGGACGCAATCAGCAGCACCTCGAAAAACACAAACAGGTTGAACAAATCGCCTGTCAGAAACGCGCCCATGATGCCCATCAGCTGGAACTGGAACAGCGCATGGAAATGGCGCCCGCGATTATCCCAACCTGACCCGATCGCATAAAGCAACACAAACAGCGCCAGCGTGGCTGTCAGCAGCACCATCATCGTCGACAGACGGTCCGCAACCAGCACAATGCCAAAGGGTGCGGCCCAGTCGCCCATCCGGTAGAGCGTGACTGTGCCATCGGATGCCTGCCAGGCAAGCCCAACGGCAATCGCGATCAGGCCGAGCACGCCCGCCACCGACAAGACGCGCTGGATACCGATGTGATAGCGCGCGGCCAGAATGATAAACGGCGCCACCAACGCGGGCAAAAGCACTACCATAGCGATCCAATGGGTCATGAGCGGCCCTCAGTCTGTGAAACATCGCCTTCGGACAGGTCATCCACGTGGTCATCGTTCGAGCCCAGAAATGCGCCAAGGCCGATCATCACCACCACGGCGGTCATGCCGAATGAAATCACAATCGCGGTCAACACCAACGCTTGCGGCAGCGGGTCGGTATAGACCTCGACCCCGTCCCGCAGGATCGGCGGTGCCGCCACGGTCAGACGGCCCGAGGTAAACAGAAACACATTCACCGCATAGGTCAGCAGCGAAATACCCAAGATGACAGGGAAAGTCCGCAGTCGCAGGGTCAGGTAAATGCCCCCGGCGGTCAGGATACCAATGGCGGATGCAACAAGCAGTTCCATTACAACGCCTCCTTTTGGGCAACCGTCAGGGCGGCAGGGTCGACATCATCGCGCGAGGGATCAATGTCCATCGGGTGATCATCCTCTTCCTGAGCCGCAAGCCGCGCGAGCCGCGAAAAGCTTTCGAGCGACAGCATCACCGCACCTACCACAGCGAGGAAAACCCCAAGATCGAAAAGCGCCGCCGTGGCCACCTCGAACTTGTAGAACGGCGGGATTTGCAAATAGGCAAAATCAGATGTCAGGAACGGTTTGCCGACAAACCATGACCCGATGCCAGTCAGGCCGGCAATCAACACCCCTGCACCGATCACCCCGTGATAGGGATATTTCAGCCGCGCCGAGGTCCAGCCAAATCCGCTGGCCATATACTGCATCACCACGCCAATCGACACGATCAGACCTGCGATGAACCCGCCACCGGGATCATTGTGACCGCGCAGAAAGATATAGAAGCCGACCATCAGCACAACGGGCATGATCATCCGCGTCAGCACCACCATCATCATCGGATGCTTGTCACCCGCACGGCGCTGGTCGGGCTTGCGGTTTAACAACCGCGCACGCACAGGACCGTCCAGCAACGTCTCGGTCAGCGCATAGATCAACAGCGCCGCGATGCCCAAAACGATGATCTCGCCGTAGGTATCAAAGCCACGGAAATCGACCAAAATCACGTTCACCACATTGGTGCCACCGCCGCCTTTATACGAATTGGCCAGATGGAATTCCGATATCGGTGTGGCAATCGCCTCGCGCAGCATGAAATGATAGGACAGACCAAAGGTCGCCATGCCGCCCAGCACCGCGATACCCACATCACGGACACGGCGCAGAACGCTGCTTTCGATCGGGGTGGTGTTGGGCAGGAAATTGAGCGCCAGCAGCAGCAGGATAATGGTCACAACCTCGACGGTGAATTGCGTCATGGCTAGGTCAGGCGCGCTGAAAAAGACAAATCCGACCGACACCATCAGCCCGACAATCCCGATCAGGATCAGAGACAACAAGCGGTTGCGGTGCAGGAACACCATGCCAACCGTTGCCGCCACCAGCATCAGCCATGCACCTATCGTCACTGGCCCTGCGGCTTGTACGCTGCGGGTTGCTGCACCAACGGTCCCTGTGACCCAGGCGTGGTAGCCTGCGGCAACAATCACAACGACACCAATCGCCGCATAGCGCGTGAATGACCCGTTGTGCAGCGGCAGGATGACTGCGCGCGCAAGCGATGCTGCCGCCTCGACGATGGCTTCAAAAATCACTTTTGCCTCGGGGCGCGGTGCGGCGTCCCACAGGCGCAAAGCGGGATTGTAGATCGCGAGCATGATCAGGCCGCCGACAACGGCGACGGCAGACATATAGAGTGCCGGCACCAGACCATGCCAGATTTTGAAATAGGCCGTTGGCACCTCTGCGGCCTCGCCCAAAACCGATGCCGTAACCAGTTTCACAAACGGTTCCGCCAGAAACGGGGCGACCCCGATCATCACCACCAGCACCACCAGAATGGCGGGCGGCAACCACAGACCCGGACCGGGATCATGCGGTGTGGCAGGATAATCATCGCGCACGGGACCAAGGAACACATGCCCGATCAGCCGGAAGCAATAGGCAGCCGAAAACAGCGATCCGAGCACCGCCAGCGCAGGCACCAGCCAGTAATTGTCAAACAGGACCGTCTCATACGCCTCTTGCAGCATCATTTCCTTGGACAGGAACCCGTTGAGCAACGGTATTCCCGCCAAAGACAAAGCTGACAGCGTCAGAATGACAAAGGTTACGGGCATCAGTTTTCGCAGACCACCCAGACGGCGAATATCGCGGGTGTGGGTCGCGTGGTCGATAATACCTGCGGACATGAACAGGGCCGCTTTGAAGGTCGCATGGTTCAGAATATGAAACACGGCGGCCATCGCACCAAAGGCCGTGCCAGTGCCCAACAGCATCGTAATCAGGCCAAGCTGGCTGACGGTCGAGAACGCCAAAAGTGCTTTGAGATCATGTTTGAACACCGAAATCACCGCACCCAGCACCATCGTCACCAACCCGGCGGTGGTCACGATGACGAACCATTCAGGCGTGCCCGACAGCACTGGCCACATGCGCGCCATCAGGAAGATGCCCGCCTTTACCATGGTCGCCGAGTGCAGATATGCCGACACAGGCGTGGGTGCGGCCATTGCGTGTGGCAGCCAGAAATGGAACGGGAATTGCGCGGATTTGGTAAAACAACCAAGCAAGATCAGGATCAAGGCAGGCAGATACATCGGATCCGCTTGGATCAGATCACGGTTCTGCAAGATCACACTAAGGTCATAGCTGCCAACGATCTGGCCAAGGATCAGCATGCCACCGATCATGGCAAGGCCACCCATCCCCGTGACGGTAAGCGCCATCCGCGCACCTTGCCGTCCCTCGGGTAGATGTTTCCAATAGCCGATCAGCAGGAAGGACGACAGCGACGTGAGTTCCCAGAACACGAGCAAAAGCAATACGTTATCGCTCAGGACGATCCCCACCATCGCACCTTGGAACAACAGCAAATAGGTAAAGAACTGACCCATATTATCATCACGGCTGAGATAATGCCGCGCGTAGGCGATGATCAAAAGGCCAATGCCAAGGATCAGCAGCGCAAAGAAAAAACCCAACCCGTCCAGCATGAGCGAGAAATTCAGCCCCAACAGCGGCATCCAGTCGACCCGCGCCATCACCACACCGCCCGCCAGAATGGTAGGCAGATTGGTCAGCAGTCCGATGAAGGCCGCAAGGGAGACCGTGAACGTCACACCCGCCGTTGCAGAGCGTCCGGCAGAATTCATCAAACCGGGCAGCAACGCACCAAAGAACGGCAGAGCGACAATAAAGAATAAGGACACAGGCACTCCTGAACAGAGAAGGTGGTTTGGAGGCCCACTGTGCGTTTTATTAGCAATAACTCAAGAGTAACCGACGGAATTAACTGCAAAATGCGGATTTAATTCAGTACAGCCTGCGTTAAACAAGAGGGTGGCCGTATCTGGCAGGCCTCTGAAATCGCGAAAACCTGCCGCTTTGCATCGTTGGCGTTATCAGACCGCGCGCGGCTTGGGATTGTTTGCCAATCCAGCCCTGCCCAGTCTTGGTAATATACTGTGATAATCCGATTATCTTACAGCCGCTGCCACACTCGTAAAGAGCGAGGGGGTAATTTGGGCAATCACACGATTCCAGCGGGTTACAGGCTGTTCCGCAACAAACACGATGTCGTTGGGGCGCAATTCCATGCGGGTGGCCAGCGTCAGGTTCGCCGCGTTGCGTGCATCCAGATGCCATGCTGTGACAGCGCCGAACTCACGCGGATCGGCAGAGCCCCGCAAGACGTAAATCTGGCCGGGGTTGGCTGTGTTCGAGCTGAACCCACCTTCGGAGTAAATCGCGTCGGCCAGTGTCGCCTGACGGCCAAACGGCAAGGTGAAGCGGCCCGGTTTGTTTACCTCGCCCGTCAGATAGGCATAGTCACGGCCAACGGCGTCCAGCTCGATACGGGCCTGATAATTGGCGCGGACCTCGTTCAGCGCAGAGCGGCGCAGATCGACCTCGGCCTGAAGTTCGTTCAACGCAAGGGCGCGGGACTGCTGGCGGAACTGGGAAATAGTGATCTGTTCGGCAAAATAATCCTGTGCGCGGTCAAGTTGGTATTCGGTATCGACAAAGACTGAATCACCAGCGACAAGACGGGTTTTCTGCAAATCGCCGCGCCGCAGATATTCGGTCAACGGGATCTGGTAAAGTGCACCGTCGCGGTAAATACGGATTGACGCATAATCAAGGTCGGGGGTCTGGATGCCTCCGGCTGCGGCAATGGCCTGGTCCAGTGTCAGGGCCGTCAGGCTAATCGCCGTGACGGTCGGGTTGCCGACAGCACCGCCGATCGAGACCCGTTTGGAATTGAACTCTGCAATCTCCAAAGAAAAGGTCGGGTCGATCTGATTTTCGAGCAAACGCTGGAACAATACTGCTTCGGCTTCTTCCAGCGTCATGCCGGCAACAGACACGCGGCCCACATCGGGGATCGCAATCGCGCCGTCGTCTTGCACGGTATACCCTTGGCGCCGGTTTTGCGCAGCAAGCAGCCCGCTCAATTCTTCGACCGTGCTGCCGCCACTGCGGGTGGCCAGCAAAAGCACATCGCCCACGCCGATATCATATGACAAACGCGGCGGATCGTTCGGCACGCGCAGGGCGAGCGTTGCGGGCGGCGACTGGCGGCTCAGGGTCGGCGCAGGCACGGCACCTGCCCCACGGCCCGCACTTGGCGCGCCGGCATCCTGAAAGAACACCGCAGGCAATTCTTTGGGGCTGTAGCTGGACCGGTTTGCGGCCAGCAGGCTTTGGGCATCCAGCGACACGATGCGCACCTTGTCGTCTGCTGCAGACACCTTGGGAGAGATATAGGCAACCCCGCAACTGGTGAGTGCGGTGAGGCTGACAATGGCGATAAGGTTCTTAAACATGCGATTCCCCCGAATGGCGTGGCTGACTTTTCCGCGAAAATGCCCCCGTGGGCAAGCGTGCCGGGCATTTTGGGCGGACTAATGTACTTCTGGTCTGATGCCTCACGATGAAGGCTCCAGTCGGATATATCCTTGTTGGGGTCCGATCCACTGGCGTGACGCTGTCACGCTGCCCGCGTTCATCTGATAGGTATTCTCTATCGAAAAGCCGTCACTGTAACAGGTCTCGGTGATGCGGGCGCTGCCTTCGTAATCACACACAAAGCTGCGCAGCACGATCTGGTCTTCGCCATCAAGATAGCGGTGTACCCGCACGGCCCCGTTGCGGCCAGTGCGCAGGCTTTGCAGTACTTCATCCACATCGGCTTCCATCAGGTCAAAACCAAGCCCGCGGGTGGCGACCAGCACGCCGGACTTATAAGCCATAGAAATGCCATCAGGCGTAAAATAGGTCACAACATCGCGATTTTGCTGCCTCTGGATCAGCACGGAGGCGAGGTTTTTGTCCTCGAGCACCGCGATTTTCAACGGCACATTGCCAAATTGCGCGCGCACGTCTGGCGTAATACGGCTGCGGATATCTGCGGCTGTCGGGCCGGTTGCAGGGGCTTTACGGCCCAGCGTCGCAGGCAGACTTTGCAGCGCAGGAAGCAAGGGGTTCTGGCTTTGCTCGGACCCACAGGCCGCCAACAGCAAGGCCAAACCCATAGCCGCCAAAGGCTTTGCGGCAAGATGGCGAAACATCATCTCCAGAACCTCCCCCAGCTGCCTTTGAGCTGCGGGTCATGATAGCTGCGCACGCTTTCGTACAAGCGGCCATCTACCCGAACACGCGCCCCGCCATCACGGGTCAGCGGTTGAATGGTGGTTTTATAAGTATTGCCGGTAGGTTTACCCATCAGATGGTCAAGCGGCACGGTAAAGCGGATGCCCTTGTCAAACGACCCTTCGCCAAAGTCGGCAAAAGAAACATCTGTGAAGGTCGCATAGGCACCCACGCGCCAGCCGTTTGCAAAGGTGCGGTCGAGGGCGAATGTCGCACCGACATCACCAGCCAGATAGCGGCCTGCATCCAGCTGTCCCTGATACCCGTTGCCAAAGTCGTAATAGGCCGACAGATGCCCCGTCGCGACAGAATAGTCACGGAACCCGAAACCCTGATTGAAATCGCGTTGCTTCACATAGTTGAGCTCGGCTCCGAGACCAAGGCGACTGCCCACGGGTTTCCAGAGCAATTCACCCGAGATACCGCCGTATTCACGCTCAAGATAGCCTACAGTAACGCGGCCATACAAATCCTCGCCGGGGCGGAAGTAATGTGCAAGCGTCAGGTCGGCGAGAGCGGTCTGGCCTTCGCGGGCATAGAGAAACCCTTCGGAGCGGACTTTCTGTATTCTGGAATCCGAGGCACGGGTCGAATCCCCAACGTTGCCAACGATGCGGTGTTGCAGCGCGCCTGACAAAATCCACCCCGGCGCAATATCGTATTGCGCTTGCAGTTTGACGCCAGCGTCCACACGCACAGGTTCTTGCGGATCAAAATAGCTGGTGCTGATATACGGCCCGATCGACCAGCTGAATTTCGGATAGAGTGCGTCGTTATAGGTTGTGCCTTTGAGGGTATAGGCCGCGTCAGAAATATCGGCACGGGCATAGCTGCGCCATGTGGCATCCGGGGCATTTTCGAGCTCTTCCAGATCGGAGCGGCGCAGCGTTGTTGCCGACAGCGGGATGCCATTCTCGACAGGCACAATGACAAAGGTTTCCACCGACGCAGGCAATGTCCGGGTCAGGATACGCGCCGTGCGCCCGATGGCCTCGGCGCGCGCAAGATAGCGGTCGTTGCGGATATGGATGGTGGCACTGCGTCCCTTCAGGTTCAGCGCCTCAAGCACCATGCCGTCGGCCGCCAAAAGCCTTGCTGTCCGGTTGCGTGCGGTGTCAGCGGTTCCCGGTTCCTGCGTCCAGCCCAGATCACCTGATTGTCCGGCAAGGCGCGGTTGCACGGGAAGCGGTGCGGCCCCTGCCCCGCCATAAACGCTCGGTTTGCGCGGATTGGTGATCAGGTTGAACGAAATGCCAAACTCGGAGCCGTAAAGATAGCTTGCCTGCACATGCAGGTTATCGCGCAGCCTGTAATCAAGGCCAAAGTTGAACGGGGATTTGCGCTCGAAAAGATTGGCGCGTCCGATTTCCTGGGTATAGGCGTCCGAGGAATATTCCGCCTTGAGCGTCAGCTTGTCTGTCGCCTGAAACGCGATACCGCCAAAAAGCGCTGCATCGCCACGAAACCATTTGGCGCTTTCAAACTGCCCGCCCGCACCGGTGGTGCCGACGGGGCGCGTTTTGAACCTGTCGCTCAATGCGCCGAGTGGATTGCTGAAACCTTGGTAGCTGCCAAGTCGTCCCCAGCCCATGCCGCCCGTTACCGTCAATCGCGGAGTAAGGGTCTTTGTGGCGACAATATATTCGCCCGAATAAATTCCGGTGCCGATGAAATCCTGCAAGCCGATGGCGACCGCAGGCCGGTAACGTGTCTCGTCGAGGAATTTGTAGCGCAAATCGAAAGACCGGTCAAAAGTGGCGTCGCCCGTGGCAGCCACCCAATTGTCGATCTTGCTGTACCGGAAACTGCCCGAAATCCGTGGCGTAAGCTGGAAAGTCAGTGTGGTCCGCGTCGATCCTGCAAAATTGCTCACAGTGAAGCCAAGCTCGGCATCCTCGGCGCTTTGGGCCGTGGGCATATCGATCAGACCCGGCGAACCATATGTCGAGTAGGTGTAATTCTGCTGCGCTTGCGTACCCGCAGGTTGCAACAACACAGCAAAAACGCCAACCATAACAAAAGGCTGTGCTCTACACGCGCGTTTCGCCTTACTGGATTGCGCGACTGGCATTACGAATGACTCCACCTACTTTGTCTAGATATGTACAGACGTCGCGAAATGCATACAACATCTGGCGGAAAAGAGTTTTGTGATGAGTGGTGTAAATCGGCGGATTATAGGCTATTTGTTGCAATAATGCCGGTTTGTTTAATGTCGTTCGTTTGGCCGCGTTTTTTCGGGACGCGGCAGCCAGAGTAACAAGGAGACGCGGGTGTTGAACCGTATCAAGTCACTAATGCAAAGATGGCGCAACGCGCAACCGACATCCCCCGCTTACGTCGAGGTGGATGTTATGCCTGATGCGCCATTTTTTGCGGTGGGCGATATTCACGGCTGCTTTGATCGTTTGCGTAATTTGATGCCCCGTCTCGACGAGGTCGCGGACGGGACAGAGACGATTGTGTTTATCGGTGACTACGTTGACCGCGGCCCAAAGTCCCGGCAGGTATTGGAATGGCTGTACGAGATGGCCCATGCCTATCCGGGCAAAGTAATTTGCCTGATGGGCAATCATGAACGCATGATGCTTGATTTTATCGATGACCCCGCAGGTCGCGGCGCGCTTTGGCTTGGCAATGGCGGACTTGATACGCTGGCCAGCTTTGGTGTGATGCTGCGTCAGCGCGATGGCGATAGCGACGCTGCGGTCGAGGTTGCCAACGCCTTGGAAGCCGCGATGCCCGAGGGCTTGCAAGACTGGCTGCGCGCCCTGCCCTTGCGGTGGTCAAGCGGTAACGTGCATTGCGTCCATGCCGCCCTTTCGCCCGCCCGCGACATCGACGACCAGCGCGACGATGTATTGCTTTGGGGTCACCCCAACTTCATGGCCACCCCGCGCAGCGACGGCCAGTTTGTGATCCACGGCCATACGATTGTGGATCAGGCGAATGTGACTGCGGGGCGCATTGCGATTGATACCGGCGCATACAAAACCGGACGATTGACTGCGGTGCGGGTCGAACCCGGCGCATGTCAGTTTATCTGATATTTGTGGGTGTTTGAGAGGCGATTTTTGAATGTAAGGCCTGGTTGGTGTGCCCTCCTATCGACGATGACGAAATGCACTTCAATATATGTCAGGGGCGCGTTATCGGATGTTTGAGTTTGCGAGGCGCGTTATCGGACGTCTGGGTCGATGGGGGGTACTGAGTTTAAAAAATTGAGCAACAACCCCATACACAGTAGATAATTTCACCTATATCCTTTCTATTTTATGCAAATAACCTGCTATACACTCGGACAAGCAATGAAAGGGGTAGAGCAGACATGAAGCGGCCAGTGAATATCGTATTATCTGAGCAAGCAAAGGGATCGCAGGACATTATGCCGTCAGAAACTTTGAAATTGGCCTTGGGTGTTAGTGATAGCAAACTAATCACTGAAAAAATTAACGACATTTCAAAGCTGCTTTGGTTTCATGAGAATGCAAGCGATGAAACCAAAAACACACGCATTCTGCGTGCCCTTGAGCTTTATGAAAGTCTTGAGCCCGCGGACGGCGCGGAAGGCATGCTGGGTCTTCAAATGGTCGGAACGCACGATGCGGCGCTCCAGTGCCTTAAACGCGCCGCCCTTCCGAACCAGACCTTCGCGGGGCGCGATATGGCCCTGAAACACGCAAGCAAGCTGATGGCGCTTTATACTCAACAACTTGCGGCACTCAATAAGCATCGCGGCAAGGGCCAGCAGAAAGTTACCGTAGAGCATGTCAACGTGGCCGCTGGCGGGCAGGCGATTGTAGGCAATATCGAAACGGGCCAGAGGAAAAAACCCCAGATTACCACAAAAGCGGATGTGTCCGACGCGATTGAACATACGCCTGATGTGCCTTTGCCGGACGTGAGTAAAAAGAGCGCCGGCGCACGCAAAAAGAGGTAGTCCATGGCCGGGTCACATCAGCGAAACACTTCAGCTATGCGGCAAACGGCACGCTGCGGCGCGAAAACAAGACGTGGTACTTCTTGTCAGTCTCCAGCCGTTCGGGGAAAGAAAAGATGTCGCATGCATGGCGGCGCGAAAGGGTCAGGTGCCCCTGAGGGAAATGAAAACGCATTGAAGCACGGGATGTATACCCGTGAGACCCTGTCGTTCCAAAAACATGTTCGAGACCTTCTCCGTGAAGGGACTAAAACTATCGAAGAAATCTAAGGTGAGTGTGGGCGGCAGTTCCTAGATATCTCTTGATCAGAAACCTTAATGTGAGCCCCAACACGGCACCAGCAGCAATGCCCAAAGCATCCGCCTGGAGATCAGGCCAAGATGCCTCGCGTCCGAAGTCCGGTTGTAGGAGTTCTATTGCCCCTCCGAATAACAGAGCCAGAGGCACGATCCTGACAAGGTAGCGTGCGAGAAAAATTGCGCACGGTAGAACCAGCGTGGCGAAGGCAGTGAAGTGAAGGACTTTATCATTGATCCCACCGCTGATCGCCGCGGGTGGTGGCAAAAGCGCTAACGTCAGGATGAAGACGGCCAAGACGAGCGTTTTAGCCACAGCAAGCCGTTTAAGCAGCTTAGATAGTGGTTGATAGGCTTCGGGCGTAATAATATGCAACGTCACGTTGAATTATTGCCTGCATGAATACGAATGCCGGGGCCATCGTTAGGAGTTCCGATGAACTCGATTCCTGCGGCTTCGAGAGCAGCTTTGACTGCAGCAACATTTGGCGGGGTGCTGTTAGGAACCCCCTCATCAGCCTCCATACGCTTGATCGTCCGTGCGCTTACAGCGCTTAATTCAGAAAGATGATCGACGCTAATTTTCAACGCATGTCTAGCCGACCTCAATTGAGCACTAGTTATCATTGACTCTTTCCATTTTTGTCTCTAAAAGTGACATATGGCACTTATTGACATTAACTTACTTTCACTCAGAGAACACAACTGGCGTGCAGAATTCAAGCGTCTTGAAGGGGCCTACGCGCCAGCCACGCTCAAATCCTACGTCGCAGATGTCGAAATCTTCGTGAACTGGTGCGCCGCCCGCCAAATCGCCCCCTTCCCAGCCTCTGTCGCAACTGTCTGCCAGTTTCTTGAAGATCAGGCTCCTGGAAAAGCGCCGTCGACTGTTCGAAGGCGTCTTTATGCCGTGCGAAAAGTACATCGCCTGTTGCAACTCCCCGACCCGACTTGGGACGAAGACATCAATATAACGTATCGGCGTATCCGGCGCGCAAAACTCACGCGGCCCAAACAGGCCAAGGGGATGACACGAAAGTACTTGGACGCGTTTCTTCATGTTCAGCCGGATAATCCTTGGGGACTTCGCAACCGGGCGATGTTGACTTTGGGTTATGAGCTTCTGACACGCAGATCAGAGTTAGTTGCCTTAACCAGCAAAGATATCAAAATAAGGGATGATGGGACTTTGCGGGTACTGATCCGGAGGAGTAAAGCCGATCCGTTTGGGCAAGGCCGCGTTGCATTCACCTCGATAAAAACCGCTGAAGTCGTTCAGGCTTGGTTGGATTGGCGCGGGCCGCACATCACGTATCTTTTTTGCCCTATCTACCATGGGAAAGCAATCGATCGCAGCTTAAGTCCCGACACTGTCAAAAGCCTTGTTAAAACCTCTGCAAAAAAGGCGGACCTGAGTGCAAAGGATATTGATGACTTCAGCGGACACTCTATGCGGGTCGGTGCAGCGCAGGACTTGCTCTGCGCAGGTTATGATACCGCGGCCATCATGCGTGCAGGGGGCTGGAAGTCGGTCAACATTCTTGCGCGCTATCTTGAGCTGGCAGAGCACAACGTTTGGAAAAATGCCCGATGACGTGGGATCAGAGCCTTCTGTCCAACCTCGAAATACAATTTATCTGGTCTCACAATACCTCAGTTATACTTACATAATCCGAGGCGCATTTTTTTAATTTTTCACTTCGTGAGCTTTGTTTTGATGTCTGGTCCAAGCGTTGAGAGGGTAGACAGTAGCAGCCTCTGCGATATTCAATTGGCTTCTGATGGCAACGCCGTCTGAACGCTCACAAGTACCTATAAAACTAGGCCTTTGTCACGCGCTCCATGGTTAAACCACGCTTGGCAATAGCATTGCGCGTATCCACCACTGGGCATTCCAGCTCCAGCAATGCTGCATAGTCCACTGCATCGTGATCCGTTGCGATCACCACCGTGTCAAAATCTCTCTTTGACATTGCGTTTTGGGACAATGCTATGCGTCCATCAAACATGCTGTACTCACGCATTGGTGGTATGGTGGGCACATGCGGGTCGATGAATGATACCTTTGCGCCCGCTTCTTCAAATAACTGCATCAGCCGCATAGCCGGGCTTTCGCGCATGTCTGAGACATTTTTCTTATACGCCACCCCGACCAGCAAAAGCCTCGCCCCGTTCAAGCCTTTGCCAGTCTCGCGGTCCAGAACTTCACGGGTGCGGTGCACGATGTGGTGTGGCATGTGGGTGTTAATCTCTCCGGCCAGTTCAATGAACCGGGTGGCTACATCAAACTTGCGGGCGCGCCACGTCAGGTAAAACGGATCAATTGGGATGCAGTGACCGCCCAAACCGGGACCGGGATAGAACGGCATATAGCCAAACGGCTTGGTTGCGGCACCTTCGATAACATCCCAGACATCAATGCCCATCTCGTCGTAGATAAGCTTTAGCTCATTGACCAAAGCGATATTTACCGAGCGAAAAATGTTCTCAGTAATCTTGACCGCTTCTGCCACAGTCGGGCTTGGCACGGTTACGATTGTGTCGACCACCGCGCCATAGAATGCCTCCATAAGCGCCTGCGCTTCATCCCCATCGCCCGCGATGATCTTGGGGATGGTTGCGGTGCGGAAAGTCGCGTTGCCAGGGTCTTCACGCTCGGGCGAATAGCCGACAAAGATGTCGGTGCCCAAGGTGTAACCGCTCGCCGCCAGTAGCGGTTTCAAGACTTCTTCGGTAGTGCCCGGCCATGTGGTTGATTCCAGCACAACGAGAGTCTGAGCGGTCATATTTTTCGCGATGGTGCGTGCGGTGTCTTCTACAAAAGAAAGATCCGGCTCGCGATGTTCGTTTAACGGGGTTGGGACACAGATTACTACGACATCGCAGCCGGCAATTTGAGCGAAATCACTGGTCCATGTGGATGATTTTGCCGTAGTTTCCAAATCCTCAGCAGTTACCGCCTCAATATAACTTTGTCCGCCACAAAGTCGTTGAACCTTGCTGACATCTATATCAAAGCCCATGACAGAGTAACCTGCTTTGGCAGCCGCGATGATCAGTGGCAGACCAACGTAGCCCAGCCCGACCACACCAACGGTTGCTTCTTTGCTGTGAAGTCTTTCGAGAAGTTCCATTGGTTGTACCTTAATGAAGTGCGGGATCGAAATCTGCGCATCCCGGGTGATTGCTAAACAATACTTAGTCAACCCATCGATCGCTCTAAGACTGCTCAGATTATTTAGGCGTTCGCTGCGCTCTCGTTAAAGCTTGTCCCACAATGGCTCTTTCCATTCCACGAAAGGGTCTTACCACTTGACTGTGGCATCAAGCAAATAGCTAACTTCTATCAAGGTTTGGATGCTTGCCTAAGCACTTCAGAAATAGTTCCGGTAGTTCTGCCAATTTCCAGTTCGGTTAACGTCGGATGAACTAAAAACATCAGGCTCGTTTCCCCAAGTTCCTTGGCAACCGGAAGCCGCTCCTTTGGACGCCACCCCGTCCCGTCGAATGCTTTTTCAAGGTAGGCCTCAGAGCAACTTCCTTGGAAACAGGGCACGCCACGCGAAACGATCTCGTCAACGATCCGGTCTCGGGTCCAACCCAGCGACAGATTGTTGGGGCGCACATAGGCATAAAATTTGTATTGTGCATGTGTGCAACCGGCCTGCGGTGAGCAACCATCACAACCGTTGCAGGCGAAACGAGGCAATCGAATGGGTCCGGTGTCGCTTGCAAACGGTCCCAAAGCGGCGGCGACCCCCCCGGCATGCCTGTTGCGCGCCTCGGTCCATTCGCCCATTCGTCGCAGCTGGATACGCCCGATCGCCGATTGCATCTCTGTCAGCCTCCAGTTGGTGCCAAAGCTCTCGTGCAGCCATCGAAACCCGGGCGAATGCTCGCGTTCATAAACCGCCTCCCAGCTTTTTCCATGGTCCTTAAAGGCCCACATCTTGCGCCAAAGGTCTTCGTCACTACAAGTGACCATGCCACCTTCGCCACCCGTGGTCATGATCTTGTCTTGACAGAACGACCATGCACCAACGTCGCCCAAGCCCCCCACGGGCTTACCTTTATAGCGTGCCCCATGTGCCTGCGCGCAATCTTCAACCAACTTGATGTTGCGATCACCAATAACGGCACGCAACCCATCCATGTCACACGGCCAGCCCGCCAGATGCACGCATAGGATGGCGCGCGTGTTGGGACCGATCAGCGGTGCGACCGTCCCAGGTTCAATATTGCCACTGTCGCGGCTTACATCTGCAAACACAGGGCGCGCACCCGCGTTGGCGATCGACGAAATAGACGCCATAAAGGTTCGGGATGTGACGATAACCTCATCGTCAGCACCGCCGCCATAATGGCTTCCAATGCTCAGTCCTTGCCACGCCAGATCAAGCGCAAGTGTACCATTGGCAAGCGCGATAGCGTATTTCGTCCCGGAAAACTCAGCAAATTCTTTCTCAAACGCGCGACCTTCCAGTCCGGTCCAATAGTTGACCTTGTTAGAGAGCAAAACATTTGCGGCAGCATTGGCTTCTTCTTGGGTGAACGCAGGCCACAGGGCAAAAGTAGGGTGGGACATGACGATATATCTATTTAATTTTAAGGGATGAAGGTGCAGTAAACAACGAACTTGCTTCGGGGTCACCAAGTGATTGTAATATTGATCGATTTACCAATGTAAACTTCTGACCATCAATTTCGAGAAAAGCACCGTCATAGGGCGGAAACCAGAACGCTCGCACTTTCCGCTCGATATCATCTTTCTCTAGATCAATACGTTTTAAATTCTCAAGTTCTGCCCTATTGAGGTAAATACCACCATGATTCAACTCAGTATCTAACACACCTTTCTTCAAAATAACTTTTTGAATGACTTCTTCAAATAGTGAATATAATACATCCTGAGATATATGCTCTAAGCTTTTTGCAGTTTCGTGATCAGGATCAATATCAAAAAACTTAACTTCAATAATAGGGCCGGTATCTATTCCTGCATCAACATAATGAGCGGAAGCAGCCCATTGGTCCAAGCCATTTAGAATAGCAAGATTGTAACCGCCTACACCTTTATATTCCGGTAAAGGTGCTGGATGAAAATTGATACACCCCATTTTAGGATGGGATAAAAACCCTTCTTTGAGTCTTCGCCAATACAGCATTGAAACACCAAGATCGAAGGTCAGTTGTCCATTATCTATGGCTATCAAAGCAGTTTCAAAATCATAAATAGGTATTTCTGCTGAGCGTGCTTCGACCGTAGTTGCTGACGTATCAAGGTGACTATCGGTTAAAACGCCTACAACTTCTATGCTCTCAAGTTGAGTTAAAAGTTTTAGAGCCCTAGCTGCAACTTTTTTACGGCCCATAAACAGAATTTTTATCATTTCGAAGAGTTTCCTTTGAACCGTTTCATACCAATACCTGCTTCATCATCAATCCCATCACGCATCAATACCTTGCGCACCGTCATCCACAATATCTTTAGATCAAGCCAGACCGTTCGGTTTTCAACGTACCAGACATCCAGTGCAAATTTCTCCTCCCAAGATAGAGCATTGCGTCCATTCACCTGTGCCCAGCCGGTAATGCCCGGACGCACCACCATCCGACGCGCTTGCTCAGGTGAATAAAGCGGCAAGTATTCCATTAGCAAAGGGCGCGGTCCCACCAGGCTCATCTCGCCTTTGAGTACGTTCCATAGGCCGGGCAGCTCGTCCAGAGACGTGGAGCGCAGGAAGCGGCCAAATTTTGTGAGCCTTTGCGCGTCGGGAAGCGGGTTGCCATTGACGTCAATCGCATCACGCATGGTGCGGAACTTGATCATCTCGAATGGCTTGCCGTCGCGTCCAGGGCGGGTTTGCTGAAACAGCACCGGCGATCCCATCTGGCTGCGGATCAATATTGACACGATTATCAGGACGGGTGAAAACAAACATAGACCTAATGCTGAGCCCAGTACATCCAAACTTCGTTTCATCTCTCTATACCCGCGCTGCGCCAGTGACCCAGTCGGTCCATCGTTTAGCCAAGAGTTTTCGTGAAAATTGCGTATCAGCAAGTTGGCGAGCGTTTGCACCCATTTTTTTCAGTGCCTGGCGATCCTCTGCAGCGGCGATAAGTGCATCAGCGAATGAGATTGGATCATCGGGGGAGACTGCGAATCCGCAATCGTTGTCTACGATCAGCCCGGCAAGCCACCCCGGATAATTATTTAAAACTGGGAGGCCGGCCGATATGTAGTCGAAGTACTTGTTCGGGGATGTACCGTAATAGAAGGCCGGCACATTTCGAAGAACCTGAAGGCCGATGTCAGCTCCGGCCATTAGGCCTGTCAGCTGAGTCTTAGGTACCGAATCAAGGAATAGGACGTTTTCTAGGTTTTCATCGTGCGCGCGCGCTTGAAGCGAGGCCTTGTCACGCCCCTGCCCGACTAGGGCGATCCGGATATCGTCACGACCCCGCTCCTGGACCACCGCGGCGGCGTTCAACACCGCATCGAGACCATTGGCAGGGCCATGTGTACCGGTGAAAATAGCGAGCAACTGTTCGTTACGCACTCCTTCGGGGCGCCATGCTTCGCTATGCTCGGCAAACAGATCTAGATCGCAACCATTTGGGACCAGTTCGATGCGCTCGCGTGCGACGCCACGTCGGGCGATCCCATCAACGATGCCGGGCGACAGCCCGACAAGGCGATCAGCCGAGTGATATGATACCCATTCCAGAACCGACATGAGTCCCAGAACGATGGGGTTTGTGATCACCCCCATGGCTTTCGGCAGTTCGGGCCATAGGTCGCGCACCTCGAACACAAAGGGTTTGCGCCGCAGCCAGCGTGCGAAGATACCCGGTATGCCTGCAGTCAACGGCGTACTAGTCGCAAAAACTACATCGGCTGGTTCGCGCAGTGCCACCGCAATCGACGCCAACGCAAATTTCAAGAACACCCCAATCCGCTGCGCGATGCCCATGTGATTACCGTAGTCCAGCGCGTATTCGATTACGTCTATTCCTTCTACCGTGCCACGTCGCTGTCCGCGCGCGAATTCAACCGTCAGACCGGTTTTTCCTTGCTCGTATTTACCGCAGACCATAGTGACGCTGTGCCCGGCCCGAATGAGGGCTTGGGCCATTTCGTAAGACCGGGTACCAGACGAGCCTTGCGGAGTCGAAAAGTGCTGATGGAAATAGAGAATGTGCATGATCAAAACTCGATTTTCGTAACGATCTGGCCGGGTTTGTCGAGGGTGACCGACAACAGAGGGACCTCGGACTGCTGCTGGTAATAGCGCGACTCCAATGTGCTATCGAAGTTCGGCGTAAGGGTATGGTCGTCTGAATGCAAGGTCACGGTCACCCCTTCACCGCTCAAAGTTTTGCCATTCAATACCCAGTCGCCAGGACAAATCCGCCAACGCAGTTCGGCCTCCCGGAACGACCCGGAAAGAGTGTCGATGCAGGTGAGACTGTTCGAACCGAGTATTACCTTTCGATGCTGACGCGCGCCCGCGCGGTCACTATAGGCAGCAGCGGCGGTTAAGGTTTCGCCATTTGTCTGCACAGCGTCGACAGCTTGGGCGCGAAGCCAATCTCCGAATAGAAAACGCCCAAGCCGAGGCATCTGGTCGCGCCCATCGAAAAGTACTGTATTGTGCGCTGCCGTGCCGCCGAACCACTCGCCACCTTCGGCATTATAGCTAAAGGTTCCGCCGTCGCGCAGCAAATTCTGCCCTGCCAGCCAAAAATCGAGATGTAGCGCATCGGCCTGGCTAGGACGGAACCGAAACCGTGGATAGCGCAAAACAGCGAACGCTCGCCCTCGGCGAAGGAGATGATAGCCACCATCGTCGAAACTGACACTAGACAGGGGTTTCGCGTGCTGACCGTCCGGCACCCCAAGCCATCGCAACGGGATCGTCCAGGGACCGGGCCCAAAGGCATCGACGCCGTCAAACAGGGCTGTCGCAAGTTGCACAGAGGGACGAAAGTCACGGTAGGCGCTACCCGTAAACTGCAGCAACCGCGCCCCGTCATTAGCTCCTATATTGGGCGCGTCCCCTGTTTCAGCATTAGTCATTGCCCGCAACCAGTAGGCCGCAGCTCCTAGGCGTCCTGTCAACCTACCGGAAAACGCGGGTAGGTAGCGATGGTGCCGCCACGCCTCAGCCAGAGAATAAGTATCCAGCATAAAACGGTGATAGGTCACGGAATGTTGGCTGAAGCTGCCATCGGGTTCAATCAGCTTCGCGGCACGTTCCTCAAGCCAGCGTCGCCCCTTGCGAGCCCACTTCTTGGCACTTGGGTCTCGACCTTCGAGAAAGCTGCCGCCAATGAACAGCGCTGCCGCCTCGGAGGTGCCGTGGTTGTTCTGCTGGCCGATCGCATAGGACATGGTCGGCGCAATGCGTTGAAGATGGGTCCGCAACATTGAGACGAGCCCCGATTCTGGGGCGCGGTCCTGCCCGAGCACCCAGGCTGCCGTGACCAAGTGCATCACTCGGATCGACGCCTCTTGTCCGCATTTCCAGTTCGGCCCCTTGTAGGGCGGGTTCTTTTGGTTCCAGTCGGTCAGCCAATCGTTCAAGCGCTCCAGCGCGTCCGCATCGCCCCGCGCCGCAGTTGTCGCCCAGGCGATGACCCAATCAAAGCGAGAGAGTTCCCAAATCCCTTTAATATCACCGTTCCCGAAATCTCGAATGCGCCACCAGTCGCGTGTCGCATCAAGTTGCTGCGCGTCGGAAAACGGATTCGCGAACCAGTCAGGGGGCTTGTCGCGCAGGGGCTTCTGGTGCCAGCCGAACCAACAAAGTCTGTCGTCCCACTCCCTGTTTGGTTGAGGGGCTTCATGTTGCGGCGCGCAGGCACGAAAAAACGGTGGCAACGCCACTTGGGCCTTCAATCTTTGTGCCGGGTGCCACCCGCTTTTTAGGCCCAGCCGATAGGCTGCCACCCGCGCGATACTGGCAGGGCCAAGTCGGGCATAAGTCCGCAACTGGGTAAAGCGGCTCATCCCTGCGCGCGCAGGATTTCAGCCACCTCAATCGTGACCTTCGCGACTTCGAATAATTCTTCCACCGGGATCGGCGCAGCGCCACCGGTCTCGACTGCTTTGACGAAAGCCGCTGCGCAATCAGTTTGGCCCTTGTTTTGTCGCCAAAGATTTTGTTTCTTGAAACCCGGCCAATTGAACCCTCTCAGCTTCAAGAAATTATCCAACTGCAATGTGCGCCCCGCAGCAAACACCTCGACCCGTTCTTTCGCAAAAGAAGCACCCCCATTGGAGAGATAGTGGATGGTGCCGAAGGTGCCGTCCTCAAATCCAAGCGTGATTGCAGCCTTGTCCGCCGTCACCGCTACGGCATCGGTATCACCCATGCACCGAGCCTGCACTGAAACGATTGGCGCTCCGGCGAGGAAGCGCATCAGGTCGATATAGTGGCACGCCTCGCCGATGACTCGCCCGCCACCGACCGCTGGGTCCTGCGTCCAGTGATCGGCAGCGATCGCGCCCGCGTTCATCACCATAACAAAACTTTTTGGTGCCTTCACTGCGGTCAGCAGGTGCTTCATCGTCTGCACTTGAGGGGCGAACCGGCGGTTGAAGCCAACCATCAGGTGCTTACCACTCTCCTCATGGGCGGCCTTAACGTCACTTAACTCTTCATGAGTCAGGGCCAAAGGCTTTTCGACGAACACATGTTTGCCCGCGCGCAGGGCCTGCGCGGTCAGGGCTGCATGACTGTTGTGGCGGGTGACGATGGCCACCGCGTTTATCTCGGGGTTGGCCATAAGCGCTTCGGTGTCAGACGTTGCTTGTGCAAAACCGGTGCGGCGGCCGCTGATGACTGCTGTAGTGCCACCTGCCGACGAGATGCTGTGCAGCTTGGCTCCGGAGGCCTTGAACGCGGGGATCAACATGCGCGATGCGTAGTTCCCTGCCCCGACAAATCCAACCACGGCTTTGCCTGATCCCGCGACGGATATTTCTGACAAGGCGATGCTGCGCACATGGCGCGGTTCGGTGGCATGGCAGTAGGTCAGCAGGATCCCTAGCGCCGACTTGTCGGTCGACAAAAGATCGTAAGCGCGCGGGGCCTCGTCGAACGGAACACGGTGGCTGATCAGTGGTGTGACATCTAGCGCCCCGGACGCGAGCATGTCTAGCACCGCCTCAAAATTGCGCTGTTCTGTCCAACGCACGAAGCCAATCGGATAATCCTGCCCACGATCCTCATAGGCCGGATCATAGCGCCCCGGCCCGTAGGAACACGAGACCTGAAAGCTCAGCTCCTTTTCATAGAAATCTGCGCGGTTTAGTTCCAGCCCTGTTACGCCGACCAGAACGATTCGCCCGCGCTGCCGGCACATCTGCGCGGCTTGGGTAATCGGATCGCTGGACTTGGTCGAGGCAGTGACAATTACGCCATCCACGCCCTGACCCCGGCTGAACACAATGCCCGCAGCGACCGGATCTTCGCCTGCGCCGGGGTTGCATATCTCGGCCCCGAAGCCGCGCGCCAATTCCAGCTTGGCCTCGTCAAAGTCGATCGCCAGCACACGGCATCCGTGTGCGCGCAGCATCTGCACCGTCAAAAGGCCGATCAACCCGACGCCGGTCACCACGAATGCCTCGCCCAGCGTTGGTTGCGCCAGCCGAATGCCCTGCAAACCGATGCTGGCGACCACGGTAAAACTGGCCGCCTCATCGCTGACACTATCGGGAATACGCGCGCACAGGTTCTTGGGCACGGCTACGACATCGGCATGCGGCCCGTTCGAGACCACCCGATCCCCCTCGCGAAACCCGTCCGCGCCGCTGTCGCGCACAACCCCCACATTGCAATACCCCAGCGGGATCGGCTGTCCCAGCTTCGAGCGCACGGCATCCACCGTGGTCATCAGACCGTCCGTTGCGACCTTGTCGAGCACCTGGCGCACCTTCTCAGGCTGGCTGCGGGCCTTGGAGATAAGGCCAGCCTTGCCGAAATCGACCAGCATCCGTTCGGTCCCGGTGGAAATCAAAGAGACTGTGGTGTCGATCAACAGACCGCCCCGCCGCCCCTGAGGCACCGGCGCCTCAATGAGTTCGGACTCTCCGGTGGAGAGGTTCTGGAGGATTTGTTTCATGGAGTTACGTCCCTTTCACATTTCTCAAGTTCACCCAGTAAAAACACAAGGTGACTAGTATTGACGGGCCTGTAGCAATAAAAGGGTCATGCATTATCTGGGTTGCGAGAGTGAAGGTACTTCCGAAAATCGCACAAGCGACAATCGAGATTGTCGCAATCGCTTTCCTATCTTTCCCTCTTGAGGCAAGAACCGCATATGCACTGGGTTGAAGTAAAATTGCCCCAACAGACAATGCAAAAGCAAACCGAGAAAACTGTCTATCTTCGAATGCACTATCGAACAAGATTGGCAAAACCAAAGAAGCTAGAAAGCCAAATATCGCAAAGCTTATAATGTACTTTAGCAACGCATTTCTTGTTTCCCCAGAATGACCATTTGTTAATGCCGTCTGCAAATACACTTGTACTTGTGGCAAGGGCACCAGATTGAAGTATCTCCCGGCCATTATGGCGGAAACGAATATCTTATATTGCCCGATAATAGTTGCAGGGAATGCGAGCCAAGAGAGCAGAAGAATGTTAACAGTCGTAAGCACAACTGTTGGCAATCTGAAGGTTAACCCGGCCAAAACTTCGCCGAAGTTGGGCTCGGCTAATCTTAGCACTCTTTCTACACCACTCCGTATCCAATACCTTGCGAAGAAAAATACCGATACGGACATTCCAGAAATAAGTCCTATTATCAGCTCTGATCCCGGGAAGAGCTTATGTGATATGAAAAATCCACCTAAGTAACCCAAAAATAATGCTGAGCTTGACGTTGCGACAATGCCAATAGCTTTTTCACTAAATGAAAATGCTGCAAGAAAGGTATTCAACAGATAAAGGAGCAGTAGCAGGGCCAATGAGGGTACACTGGAAATATCTATTCCGGCGATGAATATTGCGATCACGCAAGCAGAAATTGATATAAAGAGTCCTAGCAAAATGTCTGACGCATTTAGAGTTTTATCTGGGTTTAATGCGCTTTTATTGCAGATGAACTGAGCGATCGGTTCAAATATTGCTTGAGACAACAATACCGAAGAAAGAAAAAGAATTTGTTCTCCGAAGCTATCTAAACCCAGTAAAATGGGCGTTACGAAAGATTGGAAGGCCATTAAAAGGATGCTTGCAACCTGAAAAACGGGGCCCGGTAAGTTGATGCCGGCATGCGAAGGGTACGTGTATCTCACAGTCGCAGAATTCTTTTATATCTGAAGCAAAAGGTGAACATCAGTGTTCCGATAGGTGCCGTGAGTGGTTGTCTCCATGGGACGTTTATATTGTTGCTCAACATTATAAAGAGGACGCTTAAGACTGCAATCCCGGCAGCCATGTTCAAGGATTGAGTGGCGATTTGTTTTATTATCAAATGCATTGCTTGGCATAGAAACACGCCAGAAAAGAAGATGAATAAAATACCTCCAATAAACCCCGTCCACAAGAACGCATCCACGTAAATATTGTGCGCACTTGGTGCGATAATTGTAAAGCGATCGCTAAAGGTTTGAGGAGGAAGGAAATGTGTGCCGAAAAGAGTGTTGGATCGAATGATTTGAAGGACGTTGATGATCATATCATCACGACCGGCGAGCTGATCCTCCGCCGCATGCAATGCCGCAATCTTATTCAAAAGCCTTAGTTCACTCTCCGAAAATGCCCGCATCAGTTGGTCGAGGTTAAGCGCAATAATAGTTGCGAAGAGTGAAATGGCGATTAGAGATACAGCTATTCTAGAACGTCGTTGTATGGCGGCCACAAGCAAGTGCCCGACTAAGAACACCAACATACCTTCCCGAGACGCCGTGAAAGAAATGGCAACCAGTCCGAAAAAATTCAGCGCGAGTAAGTAATGTTTAGAACGATCCACCAAACCATTTTTTACGAATACCGTTGATATCAAAGCGCCGTAAGCAAGAGCAGTTGGGACATAAACCGCAACTTGGTACTGACCTGGAAGTATAATATTCTGCGACATGCGCCCGAAGTCTTGCAAAACTCCGTATTGTAATATTTCCAAAGTACCAGCAGTAAAATAGTATAAAGCGCTAAAAAACACGCCAGATACAAATCCACGTGCCAAGCGCTCAAAATCATGCGATTTTAACGACAAAAAATACGGCATCCATAAGAACGGCAGCAACCATTGAACACCAGCGACAATCGCCTTTGGGTTTATGAAAATTGCTGATGTCGACGCGAGCACGATTACATAAGCAACAAACGGTAAACCACTAAGATAAGCCTTGTGACTCGACGCATCCGTCGTTTTTGAAAGTCTAATAACGCCGAGAATAAGAACTATAGGCATAACTAAGAAAGAAAGCGGGACTGCCAAACTTTCTTGCGCGAGAGGGCTTGTGGCGAGAAGTATTGGGCTACCCACCTCGATAAATATACATAGCGGAATCAAAAAACCGATAACCGAATCCGAATTTGGGCGGGTGACCTTTAATCTCACCCCCAAACTCCCCGCGAGTCCACGATCCGTCCTTCGGGACGCGGGCTGGTCCTGAACGATTTGTGATCGACCAGCATCACGTGCACCTCTGCGCGAACCTCGTCAAGCGTAGCCAGCATGGCTGCCCCCAGCCCCTGAGGCAGGGCGCGCACGTTCGGCTCCACGATCCGCAGCGGCCCGGCATGTTCCGCCGCGATGGTGCGGGCAATCTCAAGCGCCGGGCTCTCGCGCAGGTCGTCGATGTCGGGTTTGAAGGCCAGCCCGTAGACCGCCACCGTCACCTCGCGCGCCGTCCGGTCGGGATGCTCGCTCAGGTGTGCGCCGATCGCCGCGCGCACCTTTTCCAGCACCCAGCCAGGCTTGGCGTCATTCACCTCACGCGCCGTTCGGATCAGGCGCGCCTGCTCGGGGGCCGATGCCACGATGAACCACGGGTCCACCGCAATGCAATGCCCTCCCACTCCCGGTCCGGGCTGCAGGATGTTGACCCGCGGATGGCGGTTGGACAGGCGGATCAGTTCCCAGACATCCATACCGAGCTTATCGCAAATTACCGAAAGCTCATTGGCGAAGGCGATGTTGACATCGCGAAAGCTGTTCTCGGTCAATTTGGCCATCTCGGCCACGCGCGGACCCGAGGCGACAACGCAGTCGCCTGTGACAAAGGCACGATAGAGGCGAGCGGCCGCATCGGAGCATTTGGCCGTCATCCCCCCGATTACGCGGTCATTCGTGATCAACTCCAGCATCACCTTGCCGGGTAGGACGCGCTCGGGGCAATGTGCCACGCGGATGTCGGACGCTTCGCCTGCGGTTTGCGGGAAGCTCAGATCTGGTCGTGCATCGGCCATCCATTGCGCCATCGCCTCTGTTGCGCCCACGGGGGACGTGCTTTCGAGGATAACAAGGTCACCGGATTTGAGCACCAGCGCAATTGCGCGGGCCGCCGCCTCGATATACTTCAGATCGGGCACGTGGTTTTCGCCTTTGAACGGGGTAGGAACGGCGATTAGAAAGGCTTCGGCTGGCTCGGGGGCCGTGGTCGCCCGCAGATAACCCTCCTTGACCACCGCACGCACCACAAGATCGAGATCGGGCTCAACAATATGCACCTCACCGCGATTGATTGTGTCGACTGCATGTTGATTTACATCGACGCCGACAACCTCGATCTTGCGCGAAGCGAACATGGCCGCAGTGGGCAGGCCGATATAGCCTAGCCCGACGACGGAAATCCGTTTGAAAGACTGTTCGAGCATTAACCTTGATCCTCGTTACTCTTAAAGAAGTCTTGAATGACATCGCGGATGCGCTGCGATGCACGGCCGTCCCCATAAGGGTTATGCGCACGCGCCATTGTCTGATAGGCGGACGCGTTATCAAGAAGCGTGTTTGTTTCGCGTACGATCAGATCGGTGTCGGTCCCGACGAGCTTAACAGTGCCCGCCTCGACCGCTTCGGGGCGTTCTGTGGTGTCACGCATCACCAACACCGGCTTGCCCAGAGAAGGGGCCTCTTCCTGCACTCCACCCGAGTCAGTAAGGATGATATCGGATCGTCGCATGAGGTGGACGAATGGTAGGTAGTCCTGTGGCGGAATAAGACGCACACGTTCGAGCGCGCCCAATCGCGTTTCGACCGGCCCCTTGACGTTCGGATTGAGGTGAACTGGATAAATGATCTGGACGTCGTCGCGCGCCGCAATTTTTGCCAAGGCCGAGCACATCCGCTCAAATCCGTCGCCAAAGCTTTCCCGCCGATGCCCGGTGACGAGGATGACACGCTTGGTCGGATCGATCTCGAAGTGCGCATCGAAAGCCGCACTTTGTTGTGGATCGCCCTTGAGCCTCGCAACCACCTCCAGCAAGGCGTCGATTACAGTATTACCGGTGATCGAGATAGATGAGGCGGGCACCGCCTCGCTTTTCAGGTTTGCCGCGGCTTTTTGCGTGGGCGCGAAGTGAAGCCGAGCGATAGTTGCTGTGACCTTGCGATTGATTTCTTCAGGCCAAGGGGAATAAATGTCGCCAGTCCGCAAGCCGGCTTCGACGTGGCCAACTGGAATTTGCTGATAGTAGGCCGCGAGCGTGGCGGAAAGCGTGGTAGTGGTGTCACCGTGAACCAGAAGCAGATCTGGCGAAAATTCCTCTAGTATCGGCTTGAGGCCCGCAAGCACCGCGGCGGTGATCTCTGTGAGGCCCTGCCCGGGCTTCATTATGTTCAGGTCGTAGTATGGAGTAATCGAAAATAGCCGCAGCACCTGATCGAGCATCTCCCGGTGTTGGGCGGTGACCGCCACCCGAACATCAAGGCCGGGGGTTTTCTTGAGGACCTCGTAGACTAGGGCCATCTTGATTGCTTCTGGCCTTGTGCCAAACACTAATAATATTTTCTTCATCAAAACCTCAACCCTTTAGGCTTTAGCTGCGTGCAGATATTAAAGTCTACCGCAACAGCGTTTGGTAGTTTCTTGCCATACGGCAGTTTCAGTGTGCCGTTTTCAAGTTTGTCGACGACGACTTAAGGGTTGCTTAAGGTGAGCGGCAAAGAACCCGACGAGCTAACCGCTTACTTTTGAATATGCACAGCCACTATGAGTGGCCATTTGGTCTGACGTGGGTTTCCTGAGGCTCTCGGCGCTCCCCCAAATCCCGAATAACCCAGACGTTGACTACTGTCTCAATGTGTGACCCCGCCCGAACGGATCAAACGCCCGATAACGTAAAAGTTGACTTCCGCCGTACTCTATGGTCTCGCCCGAACAACACAGGCAATTTACAACGTAAACCATCAATCCGATTTATCGCTGATCATCCCCCCACCCAAAGCCTCGATCTCAGCTTTCAACGCCTCATACTCACTTATTTTGCGCTTTAAGAACGCCCCCGTAAGCCTGGCTTTTTCAGCGACCCCTCGAGGCGTCAGAATATAGGCATATCGCAGCTTATTATTCGACGAGCGAAAGTTCCGGACCTTGATCTGGCCTTTTTCAACCAACGCACGCAGGCAATAGTTTACCGCACCAACGCTTACACCCAACTCGCTGGCAATCTGGCGCTGCGACAAATCCGGCTGGTCTTCCAACACACGAAGCACGCGAAAGCGAACATCATCTGAGATCGTTTTATCCATATACTTGAATAGCTACCGCATCGGAGGTCGCGAGGGGCCTACGGGAAATAAATTTGATGGAATCATGTGTGTTCACAAATGAACGCTTATCCACTATGTTGCCGGATATAAACCGCTTTTTGCAGTTTCGGCGAAAATACTCTCGTTTTTGTCGATCATTATTGAGCTTTGAAATAGGACGGGCGAGATATGGCACAGGTTAATGATTCGCTTTGGTTTGTGGCACAGTTGCGCCCGCAAGGTCTGGCCCGTGCGCAAGTACATCTGGGCAATCAAGGCTTCCAATACTTTGCGCCAGAAATGCAAACAAGCACGATAAAAGCCGGCGTGGCGCGGCAGGTGCGCAAACCGCTTTTCCCGGGGTATCTTTTTGTAAGTTTCGATCCTTCGGCAGCCAGCTGGACCGCAATAAACAGCACGCGCGGCATTGCCCGTTTGATCGCCACAAATACAAGCGCCCCCACGCCCCTGCCCGCCGCGTTAATTGCAGGGTTAAGAGCCCGTTGCGATGCAAGTGGTTTGCTCTTGCCACCTGCCAATCTGGAAATCGGCGATCGCATCCGCGTACTCTCGGGGCCTTTTGCCGATCTGGTCACAACGATCGAGACATTGCCCGGGGCACAACGCATCGGCGTGCTGGTTGATCTTATGGGCCGCAAGGTCAGAACATCTTTGCCGCGCGATCAGGTTGAAAAGATGGACTGAGTTGCCTCTGATAAAGGACGCATTTTCAACTTCCCTATTTCCTCAGAAGGAATATCAACCGGCTTCCATCCGCTGATACCCTTCAACCCGTATCTCGATCAAACGCCGCAACCGCGCTGCGTCGGCTTTTGACACGCTCATTTTGACCTCGCGCAGCATGGCCGCCACTTCAATCTGGCTCAACGCATTCTCGGACGCCCGCAATATCTTGGGATGTGGTGTGGATTGCAGGCAATCATCGTCAATCAACAGCTCTTCATAAAGCTTTTCACCCGGGCGCAATCCTGTGATCTCGATTGCGATATCGCCTACACCCGTCACCGGATCTTTTACACGGCGACCGGACAGCTTGATCATTTTGCGGGCGATATCCACAATCTTTTGCGGCTTTCCCATGTCCAGCACGAACACATCGCCACCCTGCGCATAGGCACCCGCCAGCAGAACCAGACGAGCAGCCTCGGGAATTGTCATGAAAAAGCGCGTGACCTCGGGGTGGGTCACAGTCAGCGGGCCACCCATTTCGATTTGTTTCTGGAACAGTGGCAAGACCGAGCCGGACGAGCCCAGAACATTGCCAAAGCGCACCATTGAAAAACGGGTGCCCTGGCTTTGCATGTGTCGATCCTGCACGACGAGTTCGGCGAGGCGCTTGGTGGCCCCCATGATGTTGGTCGGGCGCACCGCTTTATCCGTAGATATCAAAATAAACCGCTCGATACCCGCAGCCTCGGCGGCATCGGCAACAATCTGGGTGCCGAGCACATTGTTGCGCGCACCTTCAAGTTCGTTTTCCTCGACCAGCGGCACATGTTTATAAGCCGCTGCATGCAGGATGATCTCGACGTTGGCTTCTGCAATCACGCCGGCCACGCGGGCCGCATCAATCACAGACCCAAGGCGCGTCAGGACCGGAATACCCGCGCTGGCGGCCAACGGACGCAGTTCACTGTCAATCGAATAGAGCGCGAGTTCACTGCGCTCGAACAGCACAATTTGCGCAGGCTTGCAGTCGACCAGCTGGCGGCACAGCTCCGATCCGATAGACCCGCCCGCCCCTGTCACCATAACAACGCGTCCGGCATAAGCTTTGGCAATCTCGGGGGTGTTCAGATCGACCTTGTTACGGCCCAGCAAGTCATCAGGTGTCACAAGACGCAGACTGTCCTCGATGCCGGCCCCCGAAAGCATTTCAATGAACGAGGGCAGCACTTGCACCTCCACGCCCAAATCGCTCAGGTTCTTTGTAAGCAACGCAATACGGTCTTTGGGGGCCGAAGGCATCGCCAACAGAACACGTTGAATTTTCTTGCTCTTGACCAGCTCGAGCAATTTGGAGGGATGCTGCACCGGCAGCCCGCCTACGATCAGGTTATGCAGGTTCGGGTTATCATCGACAAATGCAATGGGGCGCACTTCGACCGACTGCTGCAAGGCGGACGCAAGCTGAATACCCGCGTCCCCTGCCCCGTAAATAGCCACAGGTGTGCGGTTCCGTCCGCGACCAGTGAGGGACATCAAGACATTGAGCGCCAGCATCCGGAATGTCACAGCAGAAACAAAAAACAACGCCCCGAAGATCAATGGCACAGAACGTGGCGTCGGAAGTCGCAAGATATAGCTGATAAGGACAGCCGCAATCGCCAGAGTTGCGGCAACAGCTGCAATGCGCAAAATGGCCCTATTCTCGATTGCGTGCAGTTTTATCTTCGGCAACCCGTAGACTGTGATCAAAGCCGCACCAACACCAAGCATTGTCGGGAAAAGCAGCCATGAGTTATTCAGAGCGTAACCAATCTCCAATGTGCCATACCGCAGGACAAACGCCATACCAAGGCTGAGCATCACAAGACAAAGGTCCGCGACAAAGAACATCCGTCGTTTCACGGCGCGGGATAAATGAACCAAGAAATCGAAATGCATTGACCTAAACCCTAAATAAAAAACAACCAGTAAACGACAATCAGAATAAATAGCATCCCAAATAAATCAAGCGCTTGAAAGTGGGCTAACTCTCGCTTGCCAATTTGTCTAGGGGGAGGGTTATCCGACTTTCCCCTAGACGAATGCATGGTTAATTGACATGTGGTCATCACCAAAGCCCCGGACGGACCCTGTAATGAAGCAATTCTCGACACTCACCCAGCCACATCAAACCCAAGTGGATGACGATGAAATTGATCTGGGAAAACTTTTCCAGACATTGTGGCGTGGCAAGCTCTGGATCCTGCTTTCAGGACTGATGGCTCTGATCATTGGTGTGTTTTATGCCTATGTGGTTGCTGTGCCCGTCTATACGGCGAATGCGACCGTTGCATTAGAGACCCGTCAAGAGCAGGTCATGGACATAGAAAGTGTCGTGACCGGACTGGGCGGCGACCAGTCCACGATCAACACCGAAGTAGAGGTTATCCGGTCGCGCGGGCTGATCGAGCAGCTTGTGATGGATATGAATTTGCTCGAAGATCCGGAATTCAATAGCACCCTGCGCCCCGAGCCTGCGTTCTCTGTTGGTAAAGTGGTCGAATTCATTCGTGGTCTTGTAAGTGCTTTGCCTGAAAAACAAATTCCTTCTCAACGCGCTATTCTTGATCGCACCATAGACAATACTCTGGCCGCAATATCTGCATCGAATGTCAGGCAAAGTTTCGTGTTTCAGATCACCGCTGTTACGCAAAACCCGGACAAATCGGCCCTTATGGCGAACCGTTTGGCAGCCCTTTATATCAACGACCAGATTGCAGTGAAATTCGACAAAACCGAACAAGCCACGCTTTGGCTTAGCGAACGGGTCAGCGGCTTGCAGGTGCAATTGGAAACAGCCGAGGCCAAGCTCAAGGACTTCTCTGCAAATACCCAATTGGTCAATGCCGATGCGCTTGTGGCGCTGAACCGGCAGATCAAGGATTTGCGCGACAGGCAAACCGATATGGCCGCGCAGGCGGATACAGCGGCAAGCAAACTCGAAGCACTCAAAGCCGCCGAAAACGGTGATCCGGCAGCGTTTGCACAGATCGCAGATGATTCTTTGCTGGAGCAGGTTCTGATACGGCTGCAAAATGGCACTGAAGGCAGCCAGCAGGCTTTTGACACGCGCGCGCAAGCAGTGATCGCGCGCGCGGAGCTTGAAGCTGCCCGTGCGAGCTCACAATTCGCAGCACTCGAGAACTCGATCACCGACGTCAGTGCGCGCATTGGAAATCAGTCGCAGGAACTGGTCGAGCTGGAGCAGCTTCAACGCGAAGCCGAAGCAAACCGCCTGCTTTACGAGGCCTTTCTAAGCCGTTTGAAAGAAACCAGCATCCAGCAGGGTATCCAGCAGGCCGACAGCCGCGTGCTGAGCCTTGCGGTTGTACCAATTTCCCCCTCTGCCCCGCGCAAGTCCATGATTCTTGCACTCTCGCTTATGCTTGGCCTGATGGCAGGTTCAGGGGCGATACTTGCCCGCGAGTTTTCACAAAACACCTTCCGTGTTGCAGAAGACCTCGAAGCCAAAACCGGCTATTCCGTTATCGGCCAAATCCCTCTGATCCCCGCGAAGCGCCGCAAGAATGTGCTTAACTATCTGGTGGAGAAACCAAACTCCGCCGCCGCAGAAGCGATTCGAAATTTGCGGACCTCAATGCTTCTGGCCAATATCGACCATCCGCCTCAAGTGATCATGTCGACCTCGTCAATCCCGGGTGAAGGCAAAACCACACAATCCATTGCCCTGACGCAAAACCTGTCCGGTCTGGGTGCCAAGGTGCTGCTTATCGAAGGTGATTTGCGGCGGCGTGTGTTTAACGAGTATTTCAACCAGCCTGATCAGAAAGGGTTTCTTTCGGTTCTGTCCGGTGATGCCACCCTAGAAGATGTTGTTATACATGACAGCGAGCTCAAAGCCGACCTGCTCTTTGGTGAAAAGTCGGCGATCAATGCCGCAGATCTGTTTTCGTCGAAGAAATTCGCTACTTTTATCAAGATGCTGCGGGATCACTATGATTACATCATCATTGATACACCTCCCGTCCTCGCCGTGCCCGATGCACGGGTGATCGGGCAACTGGCGGACGCAATACTCTATACCGTAAAGTGGGACAGCACCTCGCACAGACAGGTTCTGGATGGCCTCAAATCTTTTGAAAGCGTCAACATCAAGGTGAGCGGATTGGTGCTTGGCCAAATCAACAAACGCGGGATGAAACGCTATGGCTATGGCGACAGCTACGGTGCCTATCAAAGCTATTACGACAATTAATGCGCCAGATTAGACCCGATGCGAAAAGGTTGTTCCACCCTCCAAAAACCTGCTCGACTATTCGGCTTCGGTAAGATACGTTTCGTTAAGTATGATTTTCAAAGCGTGTTCGGGTATTGAGCATTGCATAAAAGGAGTGTCCAATATGAATAAACTTCTCGCCATTTCCGCCGCTGCATTGATGCTGCCCATGGGTGCTTTCGCTCAGGATCTTACCGGTTTTACCGCCGCCGAGCGCCGCGTTTGCACAGTCGAGCAGATTTCTACTGCTGCTGGTGTCTGTTCGCAGGTTGAAATGCCTGTTCCACCGCAGGACGTGCAGGTTCAGGTGTATCGTCGCACAGTAACTACTGGCGGTCTTGGTGGCCTGGGTACACCAGGTATTGTTGCAGCCAGTGTTGTAGGTATCGCAATTGTTGCTGCAATCGCGAACGACGACAATGCGAATGGTACAAACGGCACCAACTAATTTTTCTATCTTTTGATAGGACTACATAACAAAGGGCTTCACAGCATGTGGGGCCCTTTGTCTTTGGTAGGGACACCTAGTCTTGTTACGTTTGCGCCGCTCAAAGAAACATTGTGCGGCGGCTCATACTGAAAAGCGTGCGTCGTAGGGCTCTCCAAAAAAAACTTCGATAAGGTGAGCATTTCTACTTTAGAGCGTGTTGCGTTCAATTGTATTCATACCCCGCAGCCTTGAAGAAGTTGTAGCATTCTTCCTCTGTGAAGAGGTTGCAGACATGGCCGACGGCCTGCCAGAGCGCATCGTATGTGCGGGCGGCGGCTCGTCGGATCAGGGCCTTGAGCTTTGCGAAAGCCATCTCGATCGGGTTCAGATCCGGGCTATAGGGCGGAAGGAACAGAAACCACGCGCCGACAGCCTTCAGGGCCGCCGCTGCGGTCGGGCTTTTGTGCGATGACAGGTTATCCAGGATGATCACGTCGCCGCTCTGCAAGGTTGGCGCCAACTGGGTCTCGGCGTAGAGATCGAACATCTCGCCGTTCATTGCCCCATCGATGACCCATGGCGCATCCAGCCGGTCATGGCGCAGGGCGGCGATGAATGTCTGGGTTTTCCAGTGGCCGAAGGGCGCATGGTCGATTAGGCGGTTGCCTTTTGGTGACCAACCGGTGGTCTTGGTCATGTTCGTCTTCAGCGAGGTCTCGTCGATGAAGCCCAATCTCGACAATAGGTTGCGCATGAAAGGCTGACGCCGGGTGATCCAGATATGGCGCGCCTGCCGGACATCAGGCCGCTTCTGTTCGGCGGCCTGGAGGTCTTTTTTTGTGTGTCAGGCCGAAGCTGCGCAGGACGCGCCAGACCGAGACGCGGTGGATCGTGAGATTGTGACGATCCGCCAGTTCCAACACCAGATCATCCAGTGTCAGGTCCGGCTTTGCTACCATCCGCGCTTCGATCCAGCCCCGAAGGCTGGCCAGCTTGCCATGACCGCCGCCATTGCCCTGCGCGCGCGGCTCCAGACCACCTGTTTCACGCTTCAGGATCACCATGTCGTTGACGAACTTCACCGAAACCCTGAACCGCGCCGCCGCCGCACGGTGGGAATGCCCTTCCTCCACAAAAGCGACCGCGCGCTCGCGAAGAGCCATAGGATGTGGCCTGCCCATATCATACCCCCATATCTGCTACGCAAACAGGGAATCACAGATCAAGTCCCGTGGGAAGCCTGAATCGGATAGATCGCAACACGCTCTAGTCGATAATGTGGCAACCGCCCGATCGCATCGACCTTTGTTTTCAAGGTAACATCGCCATAATGGTCAGCCGCAGTCCGGCCTGCATGACCCTGGATTGCATCAGCTACGCGATCAGACACTCCCAATTCACGACAGGTTGTTTTTAGCCGATGCCGCCAAGCATGATTGGGTTGAGGCCCTTCCGGTGTAAGCCCACTGCAACGCACCCACTCAGAGAGTTTGTTTGAGACGATCACCGCAGCGCGTTTAAAGTTTTCCTGTTCTGTCCGTTGTCACGCATAAAACCCGCCCACACACGGCTGTTTAAATAAATGCCCCATAGTTTGGTTAAGCCTGAACAAATGTCTGATTTTGCCAGCCATAGTGACCCTCGATTGTTACCAACTTTGTAACAGTTGGCGTACTACGGGCAATGATAGCAAGGAGTATGTTTGTTTTCAAAGAGTTAAGGTGGTGCGGGTGAAGGGACTCGAACCCCCACGCCATAGGCGCCAGAACCTAAATCTGGTGCGTCTACCAATTCCGCCACACCCGCACATGTTGCCAAAAGCAATCTGATTGCCTCGTATCAAACCCTTTTGGTCTTGGCGAGGACAAAAAAACGAGACATTAATAAGTTATTCGCATATGCTGTGAATAACCTGAGGTAGGTTGAGACAAGAAAGAGACGCCCATGAAACCGAATACGGTCGGGCGCGTAGGCGAACAAGATCGCCATGCGGGCCAGTTTTCGCCCTATGCTGTTCTGGATACAGGACTGTTACAGGGCACAATGTTGCTGACACTCGATGGCGAAATGCCGGTCGAATTTGTGTCTGTTGGTGACAAGCTCATCACACGCGACTGTGGAATTTCCAAAGTTACGCATATCCAGCGCACAACCCGCGCTGTGCATTCGATTGCATTTGCCGCAGGGTCGCTGGGCCATACGCGCCCCGAACGTGACGCGATGCTTGCGGGGGACCAGATGGTGCTGGTACGCGACTGGCGGGCCCGCGCGATGTTCAATTCCGAACGCGCATTGGTGGCGGCACGGGCCTTGGTCGATGATGAGTTTATCACCGATCTGGGCTTGATCGAGACAACATTATACCAGATTTTCTGCGACGGGCCGCATATCATTTATGCGGACGGCCTTGAGCTTGGCACAGCAGACGCCGCAAAAGCGCGCGGTGCGGTGCTGCACGCGGCTTAGATACCGAGGCTGCGAAACACTTTTGGCAGTTCATCTGCCAAATCCTCGGCGATCAAGCCGGGACCAAAGGACAATGCGCATTCAACGTGCAGCCATGCTGCGGTCTCGGCCGCCTGCATCGGTTGAAATCCGCGGGCCAACAACCCCGTGACGAACCCCGACAGAACATCCCCCGTTCCTGCGGTGGCAAGCCATGGGGCGGCACGATCATATTGTGCCGAATTGATGCTGCACCGCCCGTCGGGATGGGCAATTACCGTATCCGGCCCCTTGTAGAGCACGACGCATCCAGCCCGTTTCGCCGCTTCGCGCGTGGCGTCGACCTTGGAATACGCTGGGCCGTTGCTCGGTTGTATATCCAGCTTTTCTGCGATGTCGGGGAACAACCGCGCAAACTCGCCCTTATGGGGCGTCAATATGCAACGGTCATGCAGTGCGTCGAACAAACTGCGATCTTGCGCCACCGATGTCAGTGCATCCGCGTCCAAAACAACGCAAGGTATGTGCTTTGCACGCACCGCCGCGCCGACCAATGCGGCCTCTCGGTCGCCTGTTCCCAAACCTGGGCCCATGCACAATGCAGTGATCCGTGGGTCTTGCAGTGCCTCGGCAAGCGCATCCGCATCCTTCATACTGCGCAACATGATGGCATTCAGTTGCGCTGCGTTCTCAATCAACGCAGCGGGCGGGCAGCCGACCGTCACCAGCCCTGCCCCGATCCGCAGCGCAGCGCGCGCAGCCATCCGCGCGGCACCGCCGCGCCCAACCCCGCCAGAGAGGATGAAGGCTTGGCCGTGGGTGTATTTGTGGCCATAGGTGGTTTTCGAAATGTCTTGGATGAGCCAATCATCCGTATCCGGACCGACGAGATTGACCATCGCGGTTTCAAAGGTCGAAGACCTGTCACCAAGTCCGATATCCACGACACGCAACAATCCGCAATTGTCGGGGCCGTCAGCACAGAAATGCCCAACTTTCTTGCTGTGAAAAGTGACGGTCATCGTGGAACTGATTTGCGCTTGGTCGACTGGATCCCGTGCTACAGATAATCCGAGATATCTGCCTGAATCTGCGCATAAACCACTTGGCACGTCGATGGACACCACACGCGGCCCACTTGCGGACATGGCAAACTGATATAGGTCATCTTTCAAACTGCTCTCAATATCCAAAGGGCGGGTCAGACCGGTGCCAAACAAAGCATCCACCACCAGCGCTGTCGGCTGGCGTTTCCAGGATGCTACTACATAAGGTGCATTGAAACTCCCTACATCCCCCCACCGCTGCGCATTAATCTTCGCATCCGGCGGCAGCTTATCCATATCCCCATACAGAAACACCTCCACCTCCCAGCCCCAGTCCTTCAACAACCGCGCCACAACAAACCCGTCACCGCCATTGTTCCCCGGCCCGCACAGCACGACCGCTCGGTGCGAGGTCGCGGCCAGTTCCGGCCATTCCTCAAACACCGCCTCGACGACGCCACACCCCGCGCGCTCCATCAGCTCAAGGCCGGTTACCGCACCGGACTCGATCGCATCCTGTTCAATCTTTTGCATCTGTGCAGCGGTAAGTAATTCGGTCATCCGGAATTCTCGATTCATTTATGATTAATTATTAGGCATCATGCGTAATTTGTAATCTCTCATTTGATTTTTCACATTCTCTTCCCCCTACACGATAGCCTGCTGCATGGACCCTGCCCATTCAAAATGAAATGACGCAGGCAGCGCGCTTAAAATTTTTGGAGGATCCGCATGAAAAAGATCGAAGCGATCATCAAGCCATTCAAGCTGGACGAGGTAAAAGAAGCTCTTCAGGAAGTTGGCGTGCAAGGGCTCTCCGTGATCGAAGTCAAAGGTTTCGGTCGCCAGAAAGGCCATACCGAACTCTACCGTGGCGCGGAATACGTTGTTGATTTTCTGCCAAAGGTCAAAGTCGAAGTGGTTCTGGACGACGATCAGGTCGATGCTGCGGTCGAGGCCATCATCGACGCGGCCAAAACCGGAAAAATCGGTGACGGAAAGATATTCGTATCAAGCATCGAACAGACCATTCGCATCCGTACCGGTGAAGCCGGCTCGGACGCATTGTAAAACACACTCACGATTCCCAAAAAAAGGACCATACTCATGGACAACAAAGCGTTCCTGAAAAAGATCAAAGACGAGGAAATCGAATACGTCGATATCCGTTTTACCGACACACGCGGCAAGTTGCAGCACGTCACAGTGGTGAACGATCTGGTTGACGAAGATTTCCTCGAAGAAGGCTTCATGTTCGACGGATCCTCCATCGCGGGTTGGAAAAGCATCGAGGCTTCCGACATGAAGCTGATGCTTGACGTCTCAAGCGCCTATGTCGATCCGTTCTATGCCGAAAAAACCATCTGCGTGCATTGCTCGATCGTCGAGCCTGACACCGGCGAATCCTACGAGCGTGATCCACGCGGCACTGCCGAAAAAGCCGAAGCCTATCTGATTGCATCCGGCATTGGCGACACCGCCTATATGGGTCCGGAAGCCGAGTTCTTCCTGTTTGATGATGTGAAATTCTCCAACACAATCAACAAGGTATCCTATCAAGTTGATGCGTCAGATGCGTCGTGGAACACCGACACTGATTACGAGATGGGCAACATGGGCCACCGTCCGGGCCTCAAGGGCGGTTATTTCCCCGTGAACCCGACGGATGAAGCCCATGATCTGCGTGCCGAAATGCTGTCGACGATGAAACGTCTCGGCATGAAGGTCGACAAGCATCACCATGAAGTTGCCTCGTGCCAGCACGAACTGGGTCTGATTTTCGGCACGCTGACCAAGCAGGCCGATGAAGTCCAGAAATATAAATACGTGATCCACAACGTGGCACATGCCTACGGCAAATCCGCAACCTTTATGCCCAAACCGATTTACGGCGACAACGGGTCGGGTATGCACGTCAACATGTCGATCTGGAAAGACGGCAAGCCGTTGTTTGCAGGCGACAAATACGCAGACCTCAGCCAGGAAGCGCTGTGGTTCATCGGCGGTATCCTGACGCACGCAAAGTCGCTCAACGCGTTCACCAACCCGACGACAAACAGCTACAAACGCCTGATCCCGGGTTTTGAAGCACCGGTTCTGCGCGCCTATTCCGCACGCAACCGGTCGGGCTGTGTCCGTATTCCATGGACAGAAAGCCCCAAAGCCAAGCGCGTCGAGGCACGTTTCCCCGATCCGGCAGCAAACCCCTACCTGTGCTTCTCGGCATTGCTGATGGCCGGCCTAGACGGGATCAAGAACAAGATTGATCCGGGCGAAGCCATGGACAAGAACCTCTATGACCTGCCCGCAGAAGAGCTGGCCGGAATCCCCACGGTATGTGGCTCTCTGCGCGAAGCGCTTGAGCAGTTGCAGGCGGATATGGATTACCTGCTGGCAGGCGATGTGTTCACCAAAGACCAGATCGAAGGCTATGTCGCCCTCAAGATGGAAGAAGTGCACAAGTACGAGCACACACCCCATCCGGTCGAATTCGGCATGTATTACAGCTGCTGATGCAGCCTGGGCGAAAAACGGTCATGTGACCACCAAAGGGCATCCCGAACGGGGTGCCCTTTTTCGATTCCGGTGCCGCTCTGATAAACGCCTTACAGCCGCCCAAATTTTGCCGCCTTTAACTGTGAAGTTTCAAAGCACGAATACAACGAACGGATAGATCAATGGCAATATCACAAACAACTTTCGATCAACGGCTTTCGCGGATCAACAAAACCGCGAACGGTTCCACCTTTGGTCTGACACACAAATCCAGAAAAGCCGGTTCCAAAGGGTCAAAATTCACCTTTCCGTTCTTCGTCGGCGTCGGCATCCTGACTGGCGGCACCGCCTATGCCTGGGCGGCTCAGGCACCCGAATATCAATGGATTATTGCATTTGCAGGGTAAAATCAGGCTGCATTGATCTGATTTCACTGCAAAAGACGCCGTTTTCATATATTTCCCCCTCTTTGCACCCTGCGCGTTCCACGGTAAGGTTTGGACAGTTATGTTCCCCGTGTGAGGTTTGAAATGCGTCGAATTAAGTCTTTTATCATATCTGCGACCTTGACTGCGGTCCTGGCCACACCTGCGCTTGCTGCTTCCTGTGGCAATGACGGTGCCGGTTTCAACGCGTGGAAAGCGGCCTTTGCCGCCGAGGCGCAAGCGGCGGGTGTCAAACAACGCGGTCTGGATGCGCTGGCCAGCGCACAATATGCCAGCGGGACGATTTCTGCGGACCGCAACCAGAAGTCGTTCAAATATACATTGAACAAATTCATGCAGGTGCGCGGCGCAGATACGATTGTGTCGCAAGGACGCAAGCGCAAGGCGCAGAACGCGGGGTTCTATCAGTCCCTCGAACAGCGTTACGGCGTGCCCGCCGGTGTGCTGCTGGCCATCCACGGCATGGAAACCGGATTTGGTGGTTTCATGGGGGACAGCGCCGTTGTCTCCGCGATCACCACACTGGCCTATGATTGCCGCCGCTCGGCGTTTTTTGTGCCTCATGTCATCGGGGCGCTGGTGCTGGTCGACCGTGGTGCGATCACTGCCAACACCAAAGGGGCCAAGCACGGCGAGCTCGGCCATACCCAGTTCCTGCCCGGCAACGCGCTGAAATACGGTGTGGACGCCTCGGGTGACGGGCGTGTTGATTTTTACGATCAAACCGATGCGCTGGCCTCGACCGCGAATTTCCTGCGCCAGAAAGGCTGGCAACCGGGTGCGGGGTATCAAGAAGGGCAGACCAATTTCAACGTGATCAAACAATGGAATGCTGCAACCGTCTATCAACAGGCCATCGCCATCATGGGCGCGCGCATCGACGGCTAGGCCTGTATCCCTGAACAACCGCGGTGCGCCTGATCCAACCGGCGCACCTCTTTCGCTTCTTATCGCCAAAAATACTCAAAATCTGCGGCTGCTCCGCACGCAAACCGCAATCAGGCGCGCACCACCCATGTGTGAATACTGAACACCACCGCATCGCTTTGCTTCATGCGCACAATGCACTGCCGCTCGGACCTGACAAAATCGCGCGGCCTGTCATCGGCAATCCGGCGCGGCTGGTGCAGATCAGGATCGGCATAGGTCAATCTGTTATACCGCCAGAGCGGTCGCCCCACCCGCACCCCGTCAAACAGACGCTGCACACGTGAGGCAATACCCGCGTCATATTCCTCGACCGTGTCGTGTATCCCGATCAAGGGCTGCCCTACTTTTTCAGCCAAACGCCAGTTTGCCGGAAAACACAGCACTGCCCCCGTCAGCACATGCTCGCGCCCGTGTTTTTGCAAGATGCAGATGTCTTCCTGAACCAGATGACCCAGCGTGCGCAACGGCTTTGTCCTGTCCAGCTTTACGACCCTGCCGTCAGGGCAGGTCACCTGTTGCGCGCCCACGTTGAACCCCAAACCGGGCAACAGGGCCAAGGCTTCGGACAAGACTTCCTGCGCCGCTTCCAAAGCTGCGGGGTCACACCACAAAACCGCAGCGGGTCTGTTCGCCAAAAGTTCTGCCTTATAGGCCATCTGCCCGCCATAGGCCTCGTCGATGCGCAACCAGTCGTCCGGCGCACAGGGTGCCACACCCGGCAGCGACGCATGGCCGGTCTGCCCTTGGGGCAGTGCGTTTTGTAAAATATTCGCCATGGCAAAACACTATGCCGCGCCCGCGCGCTTGTCGTGCAAAAAGCGACACCTGAAAGCGTCGGAATCAATCGCATCCCGCGTCCCGTTCGGTGCCATGTTCGGGGTACAAACGCCTCGGAGTGGCCCGCATGAACCAGCATTACAGCGCAACCCGCAAGATTGATCCCGACCACGGCATGTATCTGCCAGATGGCAGTCCAAACGACAACGACCGCATCGAGATTGGGCCGACCCAACTGGCCTTTGCCGAATGGAAAGCCGCCGGTCTGACCCTGCCCAACCTTGCAAACATGCGGCAGTTTCGTCTTGACCGGCTGACCAGCCACATCGCGGATCGTGGGCTGGGCGGCTTGCTGATGTTCGACCCGCTCAACATCCGCTATGCCACCGACAGCACCAATATGCAGTTGTGGAACACCCACAACCCGTTCCGCGCTGTGCTGGTCTGTGCGGACGGCTACATGGTTATCTGGGATTATAAAAACTCGCCTTTCTTAAGCGAATTCAATCCGCTGGTGCGCGAACAACGCTCGGGTGCCGACCTGTTCTACTTTGACCGCGGTGACAAGGTCGATGTGGCCGCCGATACGTTCAGCAACGAAGTACGGGTGCTGATGGAGGCGCATGCAGGCACCAACAAATGTCTGGCTGTCGACAAGATCATGATGCACGGCTTGCGCAGCCTCGAAGCGCAAGGATTTACCATCAGCGACGGCGAGGAAGTCACCGAAAAGTCGCGATCTATCAAAGGGCCGGATGAAATCCTCGCCATGCGCTGCGCGTCAAATGCCTGCGAAGTCGCCGTGAAAAAAATGGAAGATTTCGCACGCACCCATGTCGGTGACGGGTTGACCTCGGAAAATGACGTCTGGGCCGTGATGCACGCCGAAAACATCAAACGCGGTGGCGAATGGATCGAAACCCGCCTGTTGACCTCGGGTGTGCGCACGAACCCGTGGTTTCAGGAATGTGGCCCGCGTATTACCCAGACAAACGAGATTATCGCCTTTGATACCGATCTGGTCGGCAGCTATGGCATCTGCGTCGACATCAGCCGGACATGGTGGATCGGCGACCAGAAACCGCGCCCCGACATGGTCTATGCGATGCAGCACGGGGTCGAGCATATCATGACGAACATGGCGATGCTCAAACCCGGCGTGATGATCCCCCAACTTAGCGCCAACACCCATGTGCTGGATGCACAATTCCAGAAACAGAAATACGGCTGCCTGATGCACGGCGTGGGCCTGTGCGATGAATGGCCCCTTGTCGCCTATCCCGATCAGGCCGTGCCCGGCGCGTTCGACTATCCGCTCGAAGCGGGCATGGTGCTCTGTGTCGAGGCGCTTGTTTCGCCGGAAGGGGGTGACTTCTCGATCAAGCTCGAAGATCAGGTGCTGATCACCGAAGACGGTTTCGAGCGGCTGACCCAGTACGATTGGGACGCGGCGTTGATGGGGGCGTGATACGGGTTTAACTGCTGCGCCGCCTCTGCTTGCATCCGCGCGCTCGCTCATGGCAAAACTGCGACCAACGTAACCCGGCGCATCAGCGGCGGCAGAAAACAGGTCCGGCATCATGGCACCAAGCGCCCACACCGAATTACAAAAGATTGCCGATCTGCTGAAAACCGGCAAGTTCGATCAGGCGTAGAAAAAAGCGGTGGCAGGGTCGAAAAAATATCCCGCACATCCGATATTTCCGCAAATGGCCGGTGCCGCACTGGTGGCCAATGAAAAACAGGGGGGGGCGAGAAACACAGCGCAGCGGCACAACATTTCCACAAATCTTACAAACTTAAGCCCGATCATGCAGAGTTTCAGGACAGTCTGGCCCGCAGCCTGATTGGATCGGGCCAGACTGACAGCGCCGAGGCGCTTTTGAACAAACATGCAGACGCGCGCGCGGGGTCCGCGACCTGTCACCAGCTTTGGGCGCTGTTGCATATCAACGCAAAACGCTAACAGGCGGCAGCAGATGCCGCAGCCAAGGCGATTGGTTTGCAAGGCGATCATCTGGATGCGCGGCTGCTGCGCGGCAGGGCTTTTTCCAGCCTGCTGCAAGGCGATGCGGCGTTAGAGGATTTTGATGCCGCCCTTAAAACCGCGCCCACAAACATCGAAGCGCTCGAGAGCCGTGCAGCGGCGCTTGCCTCGCTGGGCCGGGTGGACGAGGCCAAACGCCAGTATTTCGATGTGCTCGGGCTGGGCCCGACACATGTGATCGTGCTTCAGACATTGTGCGGGTTGCCGGGCCTCAGCGATGCGGAACTGGCCGATCTCGACCGCCATCTTGATCTGGCAGGTACGGCGCTTGCCCGGAAAAAAGGCAATCACGCCATCAATCTTGACGGTGCGCGCCAGGAGATTGCCATGCGGCGCGGTGCCAGCGTTGAGGCGATGCTGCACCTGTCGCGGGCCAAGGCACAGGCCGCGCGCAGCCACCCTTTTGACGATGCCGCCGCCGAGCGGAAATGCAAAGCCGTGATGGCAATAACTGATCTGCCTTCGGCCTGCGATCCTGACACAGCACTGCCGCGCCCTATCTTTGTTGTGGGGCTGCCCCGCTCGGGAACAACGTTGATGAAAATGACCCTTGGGGCGCACCCATCGGTTCAGGGCTGCGGCAAACTTGCGACTGTCGGAAACTGGGCAGAGCGCAATACACAGATCACCAGCGCAGACAGTCTTACCCCGTTTTACCGCGCGATGTGGCACTGTCTATGTGGCGCAAGAATTTCAGCTCTGCCGAAATGGCTTACACCAATGACCAGCGCCACATGGCGTCAGAGGCCAACCGTTATCGCAGATATCTGAACCACTGGACCGGAAAGCTGGGCAAGGATCGAATCCTGTCCGTCAGATACGAGGAGCTGGTCAGCGATTTCCCCGCCCAAACCCGCCGGATTTCGGACGCTTGCGGGCTGGATTGGGACAGCTCGATGCTCACGCCCGAGGCCAATACGGCGGCCGTAAAAACGGCCAGCCGCTTTCAGGTGCGCCAAGCGGTACACACGGGGTCCATCAAAGCATGGAAAGATTTTGACGACAGCCTTGCGGTGTTCCTCGACCATCTCGATCCTGATCTATGGGCGCACTACCTGTAATGGCCTTTTCCCGCTAAACCGGTGGTCCGTTCTCTGCGACATGATCGGCAAGGTCTTTGAACATCTGGCGAATATCGGCGGTTGAGGCGCGCTCCAGAATACCGCCCGCGATTTCTTTCTCGGACCAGATCAGGGATTTCGCAGGGTCGTGTAGCATCGCCCAATCTGAAAAAATCCGGCTCTCCACCTTTTCCGACACAAGCGTCTGCATGTTCACATGCCGGTCGTCCCGGGCGATGCGGGCGACAGCTGCGTTGACCTCGGCCTCCGGCCCCTCGAGCAGTTGCAGATAAATATCGTTCCGGCACATCAGCGCGCCGGTAATCCCGTCGCGGATGTTGTTGTTGCGCGCATCTAGCAAGATACCGCTGAGCATGGGCACGTCATAGCCAAACGGCTGCGAGACGTAGATGACTTGCATAAGATCAGTGATGATACGTGCTCCTGATAAGATCCGGCATATGTAATCTTAAGCCAGCACCACACAAGAGTCTTTGCCAAACGACGGGTTTATGCACCGACGTAATACCGACGTTATAGCGACGCAAAACAGCACGCCGTTATTGCCCTAACGCCTGCCCCAGATCCGCCTTCAGATCGCGCATGTCCTCGATCCCCACTGACACCCTTAACAGGCCCTCGGGGATGCCGGTGTGCGGCTCTATGGTATGGCGATGCTCAACCAGGCTTTCTACCCCGCCCAGCGATGTGGCGCGGTGAAACAATTGCAAGCGGCCAGCCACGCGCAGCGCCTCGGGCGCATCGCCCTTGACGATAAACGACATCAGCGGCCCGAATCCGCCCGACATCTGCCGCACGGCAATATCATGCCCGACATGCGATGGCAGTCCGGGATACAGCACTGCTTCGACTTTGGGGTGATCCATCAGAAACTCTGCCAAGCCCATGGCATTACGTGACATTTCACGCATCCTCAGCGGCAATGTTCGCATGCCACGGGTCAGCAACCACGCCTCCATCGGTCCCAGAACCGCGCCGGCAGAGTTGCGGTCGTCCATGATCATCTGCCAGATCCCGGCCTCTGGTGCGGCGGTTGCCAGCGACCCCGCCAAGACATCCGAATGGCCATTGATGCCCTTGGTGGCCGAATGCATCACGATATCCGCCCCGTGTGACAAGGGCTGGCTCAGGACCGGTGACGCGGCGGTACTGTCGACAACCAGCTTGGCCCCCACCGCATGCGCAGCCTTGCTCACAGCGGCAATATCCGTGATCCGCAACCACGGGTTCGACGGCGTCTCGACCCAGGCCAGTACCGGCTTGTGTATCTCACAAGCCTTTGCAAACGCACCTAAATCCGACGCCTCGACCTCGTGCAACGCAATGTCACGGCGCGCGCAAAAGTCGCGTATCCATTTAGTCGTACCCCAGTAAATCTGGCTTTGCACCAGCACTGCGGCACCATTGGGCACTGTGCGAAACACCGCCGCAATTGCCGCCATGCCCGACGGAAACAACAGCGTATCGGCAGCACCTTCCAGCGCGTTCAGCACCCGTTCGGCGACGCGCACATTCTCGTTGTGCGACCGCAGATAGACGTTGTCGGGATTGACCGGCTGGTATTCTTCATCGCGCACAAATGTCGTGGCGAATTGCACAGGCGGCACGACCCCGCCGCTTGCCGTGTCGATGGCCCCTGCGGCTTGTGCGGCGATAGTGGCGGAATGCAGGCGGGATTTGGGGGACAGGGTTCTGGAAGAAGGCTTCATCTCGGGCGCTTTCATATCTGCGGATATAGTACTGCTATATCGCGCTTTACGGGCACGCAAACCCCCGCATTTATGCGATCACATCAAAACGCAATCCGTAACGGGGCTGTGAGACCGCTGTCACAGACCTTGTGGCGGGTCGCCGCTTGCCCCAACTTGACCAAACACATGACAGGAACCCCCATGCCCACACACCGCGTCACCTTTTCCGGCCACGATGGCAGCACGCTTGCAGCACGGCTCGACATGCCCGAGGGGCCGCATCTGGCAACGGCTCTTTTTGCGCATTGCTTTACCTGCGGCAAGGATATCCCCGCAGCGCGGCGCATCTCGGCACGGTTGGCGGGCATGGGCATCGCCGTACTGCGTTTCGATTTTACCGGCCTTGGCCATTCCGGGGGCGAGTTTGCCAATACCTCGTTTACCTCGAACGTCGATGACCTGATCGCCGCTTGCGCTTACCTGGACGGCATTGGCACGCCTGCCACGCTGCTGATTGGCCATTCGCTGGGCGGTGCGGCGGTACTCAAGGCCGCCAGCCGGCTGGACAACATCAAAGCCGTGGCTACAATTGGCGCGCCGTTCGACCCTGAACATGTCACCGATAATTTCGCGGATGCCCTGCCGGAAATCATGTCAAAAGGCGTGGCCGAGGTCAGCCTTGGCGGGCGTCCTTTCACCATCGGCAAAAAGTTTGTCGAGGACGTGACGCAAGAGGCGCTTGCCCCCGCGATTGCCAACCTCAAGGCCGCATTGCTGGTACTACACGCACCGCTGGATGCGATTGTGAGCATCGACAATGCCAGCCGGATTTTCCTCGCCGCGAAACATCCAAAAAGCTTTGTCACGCTGGATGACGCCGACCACCTGATCACCCGCGCGGGTGATGCGGAATACGCCGCAGATGTGATTGCCACATGGGCCGGACGGTATCTACCGCTCAAGCCGCCGGCACCCCCACCCGGTGCACCCGAAGGCATCGTGCGTGTGTCAGAGGCGTCGCCCGACGGCTTCTTGCAGGATGTCGTCTCGGGCCCTTATCATCACGCGCTCGCAGATGAACCCGAGGCTTACGGCGGCACCAACCGTGGCATGTCGCCTTACGGGTTCCTGTCTGCGGGGCTCGGGGCCTGTACCTCGATGACCATCCGCATGTATGCCCGCCGCAAAGGCTGGCCGCTGACCCATGTCAGCGTCGATATCTGCCATGACAAAGTGCATGCACAGGACGCCGAAACCGGCAGCGGCGACAGGATTGACACATGGCGGCGCAAGATCCGGCTCAGGGGGGATTTGAGCGGTGATCAACGCCAGCGGTTGCTTGAAATTGCAGATAAATGTCCCGTGCACCGCACGCTGGAGCGGTCGTCGGAGGTGGTGACAGAACTGGTCGATTGATTTTGGCCCGGCGTGTGAGCCAAAACACCCTTCACGCTTCTTTTCGCCTTAAGTACTCAAAATATACGATTGTTGCACTCGGGCGGTTTGCCTGTTGCAGATCAACACCAACAGGCTCTTCCCTTGTCCTCGCGGCACCATCGGTTTATGCCGCGATCATCTGCCCGAACCGCAAAATTCCAAACCACAGAAAAAGGCGCTTGCCCGATGATCCCACGCTATTCCCGTCCCGACATGGTTGCCATCTGGTCGCCTGAGACGAAATTCCGCATCTGGTACGAGATTGAAGCGCACGCCTGCGACGCGATGGCCGATCTGGGCGTGATCCCGCGCGCCAACGCCGATGCGGTCTGGAAGGCGAAAGATGTCCAATTCGACGTCGCCCGCATTGACGAGATCGAGGCCGTGACCAAACACGACGTCATCGCGTTTCTGACGCATCTGTCCGAACACGTGGGCAGCGATGAGGCGCGCTTTGTGCATCAGGGGATGACCTCTTCGGACGTTCTTGACACTTGCTTCAACGTCCAATTGGTCCGCGCCGCCGATATTCTGATTGCCGATATGGAATTGCTGCTGGCCGCCCTGAAACGCCGCGCGATAGAGCACAAAGACACACTGCGTGTGGGACGTAGCCACGGTATCCATGCGGAACCGACCACAATGGGTCTGACATTCGCGCGCTTTTATGCCGAAATGGGCCGCAATCTGAAGCGTCTGCATACCGCGCGCGAAGAAATCTCGACCGGGGCAATTTCCGGCGCGGTTGGGACATTCGCCAATGTTGATCCTGCGGTCGAGGAACACGTCTGTGCCAAACTTGGCCTGACCCCCGAACCGATCAGCACGCAAGTGATCCCGCGCGACCGTCATGCGGCATTCTTTGCAGCCCTTGGTGTGGTCGCCAGTTCCATCGAAAACGTCGCCACCGAAGTCCGCCATATGCAGCGCACAGAAGTGCTGGAAGGTGCTGAATTTTTCTCGGCAGGTCAAAAAGGCTCGTCCGCGATGCCGCACAAGAAAAACCCTGTGCTGACCGAAAACCTGACCGGATTGGCGCGCATTGTGCGCATGGCCGTGATCCCGGCGATGGAGAACGTCACGCTTTGGCACGAGCGTGATATTTCACATTCATCGGTTGAGCGCGCGATTGGTCCCGACACCACCATCACGCTTGATTTTGCCCTGCACCGCCTGACCGGCGTGATCGACAAGATGTTGATCTACCCTGACAACATGTTGGCCAATATGAACAAATTCAGCGGTCTGGTGATGTCGCAGCGGGTGTTGCTGGCGCTGACCCAAGCCGGCGTCAGCCGCGAGGATAGTTATAAACTGGTGCAGCGCAATGCCATGAAGGTCTGGGAACACGGTGCTGATTTCAAGACCGAGCTCTTGGGCGACGCCGAGGTTCTGGCCGCATTGTCCCCCGCCGAGATCGAAGATAAATTCGATATGGGCTATCACACCAAACACGTTGACACGATTTTCAAACGCGTGTTCGGCGCGTAAGGCATCTTAAAAACTTGGCTTAAAGCATTAATGTTGCTCAAACTCACGGCATTTACGCAATAAGTGATGCGGCACACTGACGCGCGGCTTGATTTCTTTTGAAATTTCGTCGTGTTGCTTTACCTGAGGGCAATGTCAAAAAAAGGAGTAACGGACATGAAAATGAAGCTTGCACTTTCTACCGCCGCCTTGATCCTGTTGCCTGCAATAAGCTTTGCCGCCGGTTGTAACTATGACAAACAGGCGATTTCCTGTGCCACCGGTTCCGTCTATGACAGCGCCAGTAAATCCTGTGTCGAGGCAACAACCTGATACCAGCGGGCCACTCTGGCCGCGGCCCTACAAAAGAAAATGTGAACATGCAGGGTAAGAAATTTACTTTACCGTGCATGTTTGCGCGATATGGTGAAGTTCGTGAATGTAGCCGGAGTTTTCCAATGCGTATCCTGTTTGCGACTGTACTGACCCTTGCCCTTCCCACCGGGCTTTTTGCGGCTGGCGGAAATGACAGCGCTCCGTCCAGGCCAAAATGTGAAGACGGTCAGGTCTATGACAAAAAGACCAAGAAATGTGTGGCCGCAGAAGAAAGCAATCTGGATACCGACGCATTGTACGAGACTGTGCGCGAACTGGCCCATGCGGGCCGGTATGTCGATGCCCAAACAGTATTGGCCGCCATGCCACAAGACGATGACCGCACGCTGACCTATCTGGGGTTCACCAACCGCAAAATGGGTCATATGGACGTCGCGATGTTCTATTACACGCAGGCTTTGGCTACCAACCCCTCAAACATTCTGGCGCGATCCTATATGGGTCAGGGTCTGGTCGAGCAGGGTAAAATTTCGGACGCCTTGGTGCAATTGCGCGAAATTCGCACGCATGGCGGCAGCGGCACATGGGCCGAGGCATCTTTGCGCACAGCAATCGCAACAGGCCAAACCTTTACCTACTAAAGATTTCTTCATGATTGCCTGTCATTAAGGCCCCGAATGTAAGGGGTCAGGCAAGCAATGAACGACATGGTGCCTATCGGTAATTTCACGCCGCCTTCCGTAAAACCGGGGGGCGGCGTTGTGTTGAGCCGTCGTGCAAAGGCCGCGATTGTAGTGCGCTTGCTGCTCAACAAAGGGGCCGACATCCCGCTTGAGGATTTACCGGATGCCTTGCAGGCCAATCTGACCCATCAGATGGGCAATATGCGCGTGGTCGACCGCGATACACTGGCGGCAGTGATTGCCGAATTCTCGTACGAGGTTGAACGGATCGGTTTGTCCTTTCCCATCGGCATCGCCGGAGCGCTCGATATGCTTGACGGCAAAATCAGTCACGGCACGGCAGCGCGTCTGCGCAAGGAAGCGGGGGTGCGTCAGGCCGGTGATCCTTGGGACCGACTGAAAGTGCTGCCACCCGAATTATTATTGCCCGTGCTGGAAAACGAAAGCGTCGAAGTGGCGGCCGTGATGTTGTCAAAACTGCCTGTGGCGCTGGCTGCCGACCTTCTGGGCCGCCTGCCCGGCCCGCATGCGCGGCGCATCACCTATGCCGTCTCACTGACCGGCGCTGTGACACCCGATGCGGTGGAAAGGATCGGCATGTCGCTTGCCACCCAGCTTGATGCGCAACCTGTGCGCGCGTTTGACAGTGATCCGGTCGAAAGGGTCGGCGCAATCCTGAATTCATCAACGACGCTGACACGCGACGACGTCCTGACCGGTCTGGACGAGACCGATCAGGGCTTTGCCAATGCGGTCCGCAAGGCGATCTTTACCTTTGGCAACATTCCCAAACGCATCGCGCCGCGCGACATTCCCCGCATCCTGCGCGATGTGGATGCCGGAACGCTCGTCACCGCGTTGGCCGGTGCAGAGGCGGCGGGATACAAGGCGTCGATGGAATATGTCCTTCAAAACATGTCAGGCCGTATGGCGGACCAGTTGCGCGAGGAAATCAGCGAGGCGGGCCCCGTCAAACCCGCCGATGCAGAGGCCGCATTGTCGCAGGTTGTTGCCGTGATCAGGCAGATGGAACAATCAGGCGATCTGATGTTCAATATCGAGGACGAAGAAGAATGACCCGCGCCTGACTTGTTGCGGGCGGCCACAGCGGATATGTCTCGCGCAATTGATCCACACTGCCCAGAGGCTTATGTCGCATCCACCTGATCCTCCCGCGAACAATCTGCGCAGCTTGGGCCATTACCTGAGCAATGCGTTGATTGTGGGGGTGATAAAATCTGCGCTGATGTTGCCTTATGCAATGCGTGTGCGTGCTGTTGGCGTGCTGTTCCAGCATGTGCTTGGCCCCTTGGCAGGATACCGCAAACGCGCATTGGATAATCTGGCGCTGGTCTGTGCAGATTTGCCCGATGCGCAACGGCAGGCCATTGCATCAAAATGCCTCAACAATGTCGGGCGTACGTTCATTGAAAACTATTCCGCTGACGATTTTCCACAAAAGATGGCGGGAAACATACTGAACGGGCCGGGATTTGATGCATTGCAAGCCGCAGCGGCCAAGCGTCAGCCGGTTATTCTGGTCACAGGTCATTTCGGCAATTACGAGGCGACGCGGGCGGCATTGGTGGCACGCGGGTTTGATATTGGCGGGCTATACCGCGATATGAAAAACCCGTATTTCAACGCCCATTACGTCAAGACGATGGAAGGTTTCGGCGGGCCTGTTTTTCCGCAGGGGCGCAAAGGCACAGCAGGATTTGTGCGTCATCTGAAAGACGGCGGGCAGTTGGTTTTGCTGTTTGACCAGCATGTTCACCAGGCACCCATCCTCGATTTTATGGGCGAACCTGCGCGCACCGCTCTTTCAGCGGCAGAACTTGCATTGCGCTATAACGCACTGCTGATCCCGTTCTATAGCATCCGACGGCCGGACGGGCTGAGCTTTGACTGTGAACTCGAGGCACCGGTCCCCCATACAGACGCGCTGGAAATGACGCAAAAACTGAACGACAGCCTGTCCACACGGATCCGGGCGCATCCGGATCAGTGGTTTTGGGTGCATCGCCGCTGGCGCAGCCATGAGCCATAGCAGCAAAAAGGTTACTTGATCCGTGCCGCCGCCAGAATTGCGCCCGCACCCTGCGCCTGAATGATCACCACAACGGGCTTGTCCCCCGTCACCACCGCCGCCATCGACAGGGGTGTATCTCCATCCCACTTGCCCAAAACCTGCCAGCCTTCGACCACATTGGCATTCTCGATTGTCTTTCCGGCATTTTCACCGCGCTTGATTTCAGTCACATGGCGCGGAATATACCGCAGCATGTGAACGGTCATCGGGCCTGAAACGTTTCCCAGCTTTTGTGCCGCAATATCAAGGTTTTCCCCGCTCCGCTTGATCTCGATCGCCACGCGCGGAGTTTGCTGGGCATGCTTTGAAATCGCCTCGGCCAGCGCCATTGCCTTGGCCCCGACAATATCCGTCTGCCCCTGCACCACCATTTCGGGCGTATAGACCGACCGGCGGCCACCCGCAGCCGCATAAGCGCGTTGGCGTTCTGCATGGGCAGGATTCCCAAACGGGTCTTTCCAGCCGATGTAATCCCAATAATCCACATGCAAGGCCAGTGCGATCACGTCGTCACGGTCTGCAAGCTCGTGTAAAATGGCATCTGCGGGCGGGCAGGACGAACAGCCTTGGGATGTGTAAAGCTCGACCACAACCGGATTGTCTTGTGCAACAAGAGGTGCCGCAAGCGTCAGGGCGGTGAATGCGGCAAGCGCAAATGCTGCGATTTTCATGTGATTCCAATGACTGTTTTACAACGTCCGACACGTCTAACGCGCCGATCGGGAAATAACCAATCAACGTTTCTTGAGATGTCTGCATCGTGAAGCAGTGCATTTCGGTACACAATGGTATACAATATAGATAATCATAACTGAATAGCAGTTGAAACAGCCTGCCCGTGATGTCATCACAGAGGCAAGCATTTTCACCCATCAACCGTGCAAGGGAGCCATTCCATGACAATCCAAGTTGGTCAGGACACCGCCAAAACCCGCAAAACCCTTACTGTGGGCGATCAATCCATCGCTTATTATTCGATCCCCGCCGCGCAAGAGGCCGGTTTGGGCGACTTTTCCAAACTGCCCGCCGCGTTGAAAGTGGTGTTGGAAAACATGCTGCGCTTTGAGGATGGCAAGACCGTCACCGTGGACGACATCAAGGCGTTTGCCGAATGGGGTGCCAAAGGCGGCAAGAACCCGCGCGAAATTGCCTACCGCCCTGCCCGCGTGTTGATGCAGGATTTTACCGGTGTGCCTGCGGTCGTTGATCTGGCCGCAATGCGTGACGGGCTGGTTGCCCTGGGCGGCGATCCCGAAAAGATAAATCCGTTGAACCCCGTTGATCTGGTCATCGACCATTCGGTTATGATTGACGAATTTGGCAATCCGCGCGCGTTCCAGATGAATGTCGATCGCGAATACGAGCGTAATATCGAACGCTATACTTTTCTCAAATGGGGCCAGTCCGCGTTCAACAACTTTCGCGTTGTCCCGCCCGGCACTGGTATCTGCCATCAGGTGAACCTTGAATATCTGTCCCAGACCGTGTGGACCGACAAAGACCAGCACGGTGATGAAGTGGCCTATCCCGACACGCTTGTCGGCACAGACAGCCACACCACCATGGTCAACGGTGCTGCCGTGCTCGGCTGGGGTGTTGGCGGCATCGAGGCCGAAGCCGCGATGCTGGGTCAGCCGATCTCGATGCTGATCCCCGAGGTCGTGGGTTTCGAGCTGACGGGTTCGATGCTCGAAGGCACCACCGGCACCGATCTGGTGCTAAAGGTCGTCGAAATGCTGCGCGCCAAAGGTGTGGTCGGAAAATTTGTCGAATTCTACGGCGAGGGTCTGAACCGTCTGCCGCTGGCCGACCGTGCGACAATCGCCAATATGGCACCCGAGTATGGTGCCACCTGTGGTTTCTTCCCCGTCGATAATGAAACCCTGCGCTATCTGACCACCACAGGCCGCGAGAAAAGCCGGATAGCACTTGTCGAGGCCTATGCAAAAGAAAACGGGCTGTGGCGCGGCGATGATTATGCGCCGATTTATACCGATACCCTGAGCCTTGATATGGGAACAATTGTCCCTGCGATCTCTGGTCCGAAACGCCCACAGGATTATATCGCACTTGATACCGCACATACCGCTTTTGCAGATTACGTCAAAGGTGTGCGAACCGGCAAAGATGCAAGCGCTTCGCAGGAAGTGCGCTGGGAAGGCGAAGGCGGACAGCCCGAACCCCGCGATATTCCCGGCGACGTGGGCAGCCACAAACGCGGTTATGTCGCAACCGAGGATGGTAATTACCAGTTGCACGATGGCTCAATCGTCATCGCGTCGATCACGTCGTGCACCAATACATCCAACCCCTATGTGATGATCGGTGCGGGCCTCGTTGCGCGCAAAGCCCGCGCATTGGGACTAACCCGCAAGCCTTGGGTCAAGACTTCGCTGGCCCCCGGATCACAGGTTGTTTCGCATTATCTCGAGGCCGCTGGTCTGCAAGAAGATCTGGATGCGATCGGGTTTAACCTTGTCGGCTATGGCTGCACAACCTGCATCGGCAACTCCGGTCCGCTCGATCCTGAGATCAGCAAGGCCATCAACGATTATGATCTGATCGGCACGTCGGTCCTGTCGGGCAACCGCAACTTCGAGGGGCGTATTTCGCCGGACGTGCGTGCCAACTATCTGGCCTCGCCGCCGCTGGTGGTCGCCTATGCGCTGGTCGGTGACATGAACCATGACCTGGTCGGGTCACCGCTTGGTCAGGACCAAGACGGCAATGATGTCTACCTCAAGGACATCTGGCCCACGACCAAGGAAATCGCCGATCTGGTGCAAGAAACCGTCACACGCGAGGCGTTCCAGACCAAATATGCCGACGTGTTCAAAGGCGATGACAAGTGGCAGAAGGTGCAAACCCCAGACAGCAAGACCTACGACTGGCCGCCCACATCGACCTACATCCAGAATCCGCCGTACTTTCAGGGGATGAGCAAAGACCCCGGTGTGATCACCAACATTGAAGGCGCAAAAGTGCTGGCGGTTCTGGGCGATATGATCACAACCGACCACATCAGCCCTGCGGGGTCGTTCAAAGACACTTCGCCGGCGGGCAAATACCTGACAGAGCGGCAAGTCGCCCCGCGCGAGTTCAACTCCTATGGCTCGCGCCGTGGCAACCACGAGGTGATGATGCGCGGGACTTTCGCCAACATCCGTATCAAGAACGAGATGCTGGACGGTGTCGAGGGCGGCTATACCAACGGACCTGATGGCAAACAGACGTCGATCTTTGATGCGGCAATGGCCTATCAGGAGGCCGGCACGCCGCTGGTCATATTTGGTGGCGAACAATACGGTGCAGGGTCATCGCGCGACTGGGCTGCCAAAGGCACAGCGCTTTTGGGTGTGAAGGCCGTGATCGCAGAAAACTTCGAGCGTATTCACCGCTCGAATCTGGTGGGCATGGGCGTCATTCCGTTCGAGTTCACCAATGGCGACACCCGTAAATCACTGGGCCTCACCGGCGAGGAAACTGTGTCGATTTCTGGACTGGACACGATCAAACCGCTTCAAGAAGTGCCTTGTGAAATCACCATGGCGGATGGCACGGTCAAGAATATCAAGATCAAGTGCCGCATCGATACTGCGATCGAAATTGAATACATCGAACACGGTGGCGTGCTGCATTACGTGCTGCGCGATCTGGCAAAAGACAGCGCCATCGCTGCGGAATAATCAGTCACACAGAATACCAAAAGGCCCCGACATCACGCTCGGGGCCTTTTGTTTTTGGGGAGTATTCCTTCCCGCTTCTTTTTGCCAAAAAATACTCCGGCGCTGCCCTCAGCGGCCAAGCGCCTTGTTCAAGGCGGGCAAAAACCGTTGCTCGTAATCGCTGCCGACCAGCGGCCCGGCAAAGCGGAACAGCACCGTGCCATCAGGACTTACGATAAAGGTCTCGGGCGGGGCGGTCACACCCCAGTCAATCGCGGTGCGCCCTTGCGGATCAAACCCGATGCCCAGAAACGGGTTGCCGTCGTCACGCAGGTATTTCGACGCAGCAGTCTCGGTGTCTTTGAAATTGACGCCGACGATGTCGATTCCCTCGGCCTGCATCTGCAACAGCTTTGGGTGTTCAGCGCGGCAGGGCGGGCACCAGCTGGCCCAGAAATTCACCAGTGTCACCTCGCCCGAGCGCAACGCATCCGGTGGCGGCACCGCAAAGGTGGACAAACCTTGTTCGGGCAAATCCGGTGCCGCCTGTCCGACCAGCGTCGAGGGCAATCCATCGGGATCGTCGCGGAACATACCGACCGCCGCCAATGCAACAAAGGCGGCAAAAACCAGTGGCGGGGCAAGCATCAAGGGTCTGATTTTAATCACGTTTACCTGCCTCACGTTCAGCACTTTCAAGGGCTTGTCGCGCCGTTTTGCCACGGCTCAGGGTCAGCCAGACAAGACCGCCCAACAGCACCAGTGACACGGCATAGGCCGAGATCACCTCGACCGCATATTTCCCAAGTTCCGGCATCATAGCCCCCGTCCTGACCGCGCCAGCAGTGCGGATGTGCGGCGCAATCGTATCTCGGTGCCGGTGCGGTAGATCACCAGCGCCAGAAACAACAGTCCAAAGCCCACCATACTGACCAGCAACGGATACCAGAACACATCCGCCACCGTGCGCCCGCCTGTGGCCACAGGCACCGACGTGCCCTGATGCAGGCCTTGGTTCCAGAAGTTCACCGCATAGCGCGACAGCACCGCGAACACTGAACCGACAAGACACAATACGGACGTGAGATCAGCCGCAGTGTCGGGATCATCGACCGCTTCCCACAGCGCGATATAGCCGAGGTAGAATAGAAACAGGATCAGGAAAGACGTCAGGCGCGGATCCCAGACCCACCATGTGCCCCACATCGGTTGGCCCCAGATGGCCCCCGTCACAAGTGCGATCACGGTCATCACCATGCCCACGGGTGCCGCCGCTTTGGCCGCAAGCGCACTGACATGGTGACGCCGGACCAGCCAGATAAGCGAGGCAACCAGCATCATAAACCATGCGTTAATCGCCATCAGGGCCGAGGGCACATGCAGATAGATGATCTTGACGGTCGAGCCTTGGCGGGCATCCTCGGGCGTTCCGAAAAAACCCCAGATCAGGCCAATCCCCACGCAAGCAAGTGCGGCCGCCCAGACATAGGGCTGGACCCGCGCGCTCAGCGCCAGAAACTTTACAGGGTTTGCATATTGCCAGATGGACATGATGTTACCTAACAACCGCGCGCGCGGCACTCAATGGACAAATCGAAGCACTCATCGCAACCCCATCCGCAGCACCGCAGCCGAGGCAAAGGGCATAAGCGCGATGGTGCCAAAGGTGATCCCCGCAAGCATCAACAACGGCGTCAGTGCGTCAAGGCCCGCCGCCCCGCGCCGCGCCACCTCTGCGCCGAAAATCAGGGTCGGCACATAAAGCGGCAGCACCAGGAGCGACATCAGCAACCCGCCACGTTTGATCCCGACCGTCAGCGCGGCCCCGAAAGTGCCGATCACGGACAGCGCAGGTGTGCCAAGCGCCAGTGACAGCACCAGCCAGCCGTATCCGCCCGCAGGCAAGTTCAACAGCACCCCCAGAAGCGGTGCAGCGAGGACCAGCGGCAACCCCGTGGTCAGCCAATGCGCCAGTGCCTTGATGCTGACCGCAGCCTCAAGCGGTAAGGGTGCGGTCAGCAACAGATCAAGTGTGCCATCCTCGAAATCCAGCGCCAGCAAGCGGTCAAGCGACAGCAGGCACGCGAGCAGCGCGCCCAGCCATAAAACACCGGGCGCAATGGTGCCAAGCAGGGCTGCGTCAGGCCCCACACTGAACGGGACCAACACTGTCACGATCAAAAAGAACGCCAGCCCAAGGCCAAATCCGCCGCCCGCGCGAAACGCAAGCCGCAGGTCGCGCACCAGCAGGGCAATCATAAAAAAGCCTCGTCGCTGGCACCGACACGGGTTGCGGATGTGGCGCGGAAACCGCTGATATCCAGCACCTCTGCCTCAAGGCCCAGATCAATATGTGTGGCGATCAGGGCCGATCCGCCCCGCCCCAGATGGGTGCGCACCGCATCTGCAAACATCTTTGTGGCCTCTGCATCAAGCGAAACTGTCGGCTCGTCCAGCACCCAGATCGGTCGCCCTGTCACCAGCAGCCGTGCCAGACCCAACCGACGCTTTTGACCCGCTGACAATGTCCCCGCCAGACGCCCCGCAAGCGGATGCAGCGCATAGGTCTCAAGTGCGATTTCAATGCTGTGTTGGCCGAACACAGCGGCCCAGAATTGCAGGTTCTCGGTCACACTCAGCATGGCTTTCAAGCCATCGGCATGACCCGCATAGGCGATCTGGTCCGTGGCCCCGCTGATGTCGCCGGACACCACGCTTTGCAATCCGGCAACCGCTCGCAGCAAAGTGGATTTGCCCGCCCCGTTCGGCCCACGCACAATCAGGGCAGATTGCGGATGCAGATCAAAGCTGAGGCCCGTCAGTAAAGGCACACCGCCGCGCGCAAGGGTCAGGTTATGGGCATGCAATGTCATGGGATAGGGGATACCGGATCATGTGCCGCGCCAAAAGGGGTGATTGTGGATCGAGGTGCAGCGCGGCTGCACTTTACGCGCTCGAAGGTAAGGTGCAGGCCTGCTGCCCCCAACTTGCGTATGCCGTCAAACCGGCAACACCGCCAGCGCGATCCGGCGCCCTTCGCTTAGCAGTATGTTATAGGTGCGACAGGCGGCAGGCGACGACATCGGCTCGGCTGCGATGCCGGCATCGGCCAAAGTCTCTTGCAGCGCGTCAGGCAGATGCGCGACATCCGCGCCAGTGCCGACAAACAGCACGTCAATCTGGCCTTTCAGCGCCAGTAGCATCTCGATGTCCTCAAACCCGCCCCATGTTTGCGTGCCCGAGGGCCCCGCAACCACAGCACCCTGCACCACTTTTCCGCCAATACGGAAAAAACCGGGGCCATAGCCATCGACGGGCTTGGCATCGGTGAACACGATCTCATGCAGGCGCATATGCTATCCTTTCCACAGCGGCAGGCCGATGATAGCCGAACAACCGATCACGACATAGGCCACATTGCGAAAAACCCGTTCTGCATTCGGGTCAAAAAGCCGCGCCCCGATGACATTTGCAACCAGATTGGGGATGCCGACCAGCAAACCCAGCAGTGCAATTTTCCACACCATCAACCCCGACAGCCACAAAACCGGCAACAACACGATATCAATCGCCAGCAGATACAGCAGAAAATTGGCGCGGATCACCGATATCGGCATTTTGCTTGCCATATAGAGCATAATCACCGGCGGGCCGGGAATGCCCGCAAATCCGGTCATGAACCCGCCCAAAGCCCCTGTGGCAATCGTAAGCTTGCGGGTCAACACCCCTTTGTAGCGCCAGCCCGAAATATTCAGCACCAACAGGACCGTCACGGCAATCGAGATGAACCATCCGAAAACCATCGGATCAATCCGGCTGAGGCAAAAGATGCCCAAGGGCAGTGCACTCACCGCGCCGATCATCAACACGCCGACCTCGCGGGGCCGCCCCTCGCGCCATGCCGCCGGCAGGTTGGGCAGCGGTCCCAGCATTTCGGCCGCAACCAGAAAAATCACCGCCTCGACCGGCGACAGGATCGACGACGCCACGGGCATAATGATCATGGCAGAGCCGAAGCCCGCAAAACCGCGCACCAGCCCTGCGATAAAGACGGCCAGAACCAGCCAGATCAGCCCGTCCGTGGACAGGGCCGACTGGACCGCCTCAAGCATCTATGTTGGCGTACTGGTTGCCTGTTGTGCCATCCGATTTTGGTCCGTCGCGATTTACTCCGAGGTACAAAACGATGTTCTTGGCCACAAAAACCGATGAATAGGTGCCGACGATAACACCCCATGTGATTGCAAATACAAAATTACGGATCACGTCTCCGCCCAGAACCAGCAGCGCGATCAGGGCCAGCAAAGTTGTCCCCGATGTCATCACGGTCCGGCTCAGCGTTTCGTTCACGCTCAGGTTCATGACGTCGCGCAGAGGCCGTTTCTTGTATTTACGCAGGTTTTCCCGCAGCCGGTCAAAGATCACAACGGTATCGTTGATCGAATAGCCGATGATCGTCAGGATTGCGGCAATCACTGGCAGGTCAAACTGGATTTGCAACACCGAGAATATTCCGATGGTTAGGATAACATCGTGAAACAACGCCGCCACCGCCCCGATAGAAAACTGCCATTCAAAGCGCAGCCAGATATAGACCAGAATGGCCGCCAATGCGGCACCCACAGCCAGAAAGGCGTCAAGGATCAATTCGCCAGACACTTTTGGCCCGACCAATTCGACGGAGGTGAATTTGATGTCGGGCTGCACCGCCTTCAACGCGGCCTCGACAGTGGCAATCGTGTCGCCGGTGACGGCTTCCTGTTCGTCCTGCGCCTGAATGCGGATCATCGCCACATTCTGGTCATCGCGGAACGAGGGGTCGAACACTTCGGTTATGGTGATATCGCCAAGGCCGAGCGGTGACACCGCATCGCGGTATTCGCCAACATTCACGGTAACCGGGCTTTCAGTGCGGATCGTGGTGCCGCCGCGAAAGTCGATCCCGAAATTAAGGCCCATAACCGCCCAGACAACGAGCGACAGCACCATCATCACGCAGGACGCCCCAAAGGTCAGCCCCGCGTGCTTGAAAAAGTCGATGTTTGTATCGTCGGGAACCAGTCTTAGATTCATATCAAAACCCCTCCTAGAGGGTAAGTGTCTTGGGGCGGCGGCGCTCGAACCAGAACACCACCATCAGACGGGTAACAAAAAATGCGGTAAACACCGATGTGATGATCCCGACGCCCAGAGTGACGGAAAAACCGCGCACCGGACCGGAACCGACGGCAAAAAGAATGACCGCAATGATCAGCGTGGTGATGTTGGCATCGACAATTGCCGACAATGCCCGCTCGTAGCCCAGCGAAATCGCGCGTGCAGGGCCTTTGGCGGTTTTAAGCTCTTCGCGGATACGCTCGAAAATCAGCACATTCGCATCTACCGCCATCCCCACTGTCAGAACGATCCCGGCGATGCCCGGCAGGGTCAGTGTGGCACCGATCAGGCTGAGGATACCGAACAACAGGCCGACGTTCATGATCAGCGCAATATTGGCGAAAATTCCGAACAAGCCATAGCTGAGCCACATGAAAAACAGCACAGCGGCAAAGGCGACCATGGTGGCGATTTTGCCTGCGTCGATACTGTCTTGTCCCAATTCAGGGCCGATGGTGCGTTCTTCGAGAAATTCGAGACCCGCAGGCAAGGCACCCGCGCGCAGCAATACGGCAAGGTTGGTGGATTCCTCGACCGAAAAACGCCCGGTGATGATACCGGAGCCGCCGGGAATATGGCTCTGGATCGTGGGCGCGCTGATCACTTCATCGTCCAGCACGATGGCAAAGGGCGATCCGATATTATCCGCTGTGTAGTCGCCGAATTTCCGTGCGCCAGTTGTGTTGAACCTGAAACTCACCGCAGGCGCGCCGTTCTGGTCAAACGCAGGTTGCGCATCGACCAGTTCCTCGCCTGTGACCACGGGTGCCGCTTCGATGATGTAATAGACGCCTTGCTCGTCCGCGGCGGGCAACAGTTCGTTGCCGATGCCGGGGTTTGCATTTTCGTCCGTTCCACGGCTGACCACGGGGCTAAAGGTCAGTTGAGCCGTTGTGCCGATGATCGCTTTCAACTCGGCCGCTGAACCTATGCCCGGCACCTGGATCAAAATCCGGTCTGTGCCTTGCCGCTGGATTGTGGGCTCGCGCGTGCCGACTTCGTCGATCCGGCGGCGGATAATCTCAAGCGATTGCTGCATCGTGCGTTCGTCAGTGGCCTGTTTTTCAGCCTCGGACAAGGTCACAAGGATCACACCGTCACTGGCGCTGACGTCGATGTCATTCGATCCGGTTCCGGTCAGCGTGGTCACGGGGCGGGCCAGTCCGCGCACGATTTCCAAGGCCTGCGCCATCTTGGTTTCGTCATTCAGACGTACGCGCAATTCGCCTGCGGGTGCCTGTTGACGGCGCACAGGCGTCAGACCGCGCAGCGCGTCGCGTACCTCGGGCCAGGTGGCTTCCATCCGGTTGGCATAGACATCAGTGACTTTGACCTCGGCCAGCAAATGCGCACCGCCGCGCAGATCGAGGCCAAGATTGACCAGATTTGAAGGCATCCATTCGGGCCAAAGCGCCTTTTGCGTCTCGAGTTCAGGGGTAGACCCCGCAATCTCGATCGCTTTGACCGCATCATTGTGCTGTTCAACCGGCGCGTAAAACAGGTTCGGCAGCGCCAACCACAGGCCCAACACACAGGTCAGCGTGATCAAAATCCGCTTCCACAGATCAATCTGAAGCATGGTTCCGCCTTTTTATCTGGGCTTTATATTCGGACCGCAGCGGTCTTTGGTTATTTGGTGGCGGGTTCGGTCTTGGACACGACAGTCGCAATCGTGGACTGCACGATGCGCACCTTGACGCCGTCCGCGATCTCGACTTCGATCTCGCCGTCATCTTTGACCTTGACCACTTTACCGATCATGCCGCCTTGGGTGACAACCTGATCCCCGCGCCGCAAGCCTGCAACCATCGCCTGATGCTGTTTCACTTTTTTCTGCTGGGGCCGGATGAGCAGGAAATACATGATCGCGAAAATCAGGATCAGGGGCACGAATTGCTGGATGCCTTGCATGGAAGTGGTCCTTTTTGCTGGGTCTTGCGGCGGCGGATCGCCACCCCGTAAAGTTTGAAACTACCTAAGCGTGGCGGGGGATGGGTGCAAGGTGCAAAGGGCATTAACCGACGCGGTGCGCAGGGTTTCAGGACATCGCAGTTATTCTAAGAGGAGACAGCCCTACCCCAGCCCTGCGGATTGGGGCATAACCCTGTAAAACTGATTCAGCCCCAAGGACGCCCCATGCACGATATCCGCGCCATCCGTGACAACCCAGACGCTTTTGACGCAGCCCTTGCGCGGCGCGGTGACGTTGCGATGTCGCCTGCCGTACTTGCCCTAGACGAGGCGCGGCGCGGCAAAATCAGTGCGGCGGAAGCCGCACAGGCCGAGCAGAACAAGGCGTCCAAAGAAGTGGGCGCTGCCAAGGCCAAAGGCGACGAGGCGGAATTCGAGCGGCTGCGCGCGTTAGTCGGTGACAAGAAAGCCGAAGTGGCCGCAATGCAGGAAGAGGCCAAGGCGCTGGATGCGCAGTTGACCGATATGTTGGCGCGGATCCCCAATGTGCCTGCCGATGATGTGCCGCAGGGCGCAGACGAGCATGACAACGTCGAGGTGCGCACATGGGGCGAAAAACCTGCTTTCGATTTTGCGCCGAAAGAACACTACGAGATCACGGGCGTCATTCCGGGCATGGATTTCGAGGTAGCCGCCAAGATTTCAGGCGCACGGTTTGTCATGCTCAAGGGTGCGGTGGCCCGTATTCACCGCGCGTTGTCGCAATTCATGCTCGACACGCATGTGGATCACAACGGTCTGACAGAAATGAACACACCCGTGCTGGTGCGCGACGAGGCGATGTATGGCACTGATAAATTGCCGAAATTCGGCGAAGACAGCTATCAGACGACAAATGGCTGGTGGCTGGTGCCGACCTCCGAAGTGCCGCTGACCTATACCGTGGCGGGTGATGTGCTGGACGAGGGCGATCTGCCGAAACGCTATACCGCGCATACGCTGTGTTTCCGCTCAGAGGCGGGATCGGCTGGGCGCGACACCTCCGGCATGTTGCGCCAGCACCAGTTCGAGAAAGTCGAGATGGTCAGCATCGTGCATCCCGACCATTCAGACGACGAACAACAACGCATGCTGCGCTGCGCCGAGGATATTCTGGAGCGTCTGGGCATCGCCTATCGCACCGTGCTGTTGTGCACCGGCGACATGGGGTTCGGCGCGCGGCGCACCTTTGATATCGAGGCGTGGGTGCCGGGGCAGAATTGCTACCGCGAGATTTCGTCCGTCTCGACCACGGGCGATTTTCAGGCCCGCCGCATGAACGCGCGGTTCAAACCTGCGGACGGTGGCAAACCGCAGTTTGTGCACACACTGAACGGGTCGGGTCTGGCCGTGGGGCGCACTTTGATTGCGGTGCTCGAGAATGGCCAGCAGGCCGACGGGTCGGTGAAGTTGCCCGATGTTCTGGCGCATTATCTTGGCAACAAGACCACATTGGGGGCGGACGGCAAGCTGGTTTAAGCGCATTGCGGCTTTGCAAAACCGCGCTACTGTCATTCCCACACTCCAAGATTAAAAGGTAAAACCATGTCCGGCCCCCTACGCCCCCTCGTTGCGATTTTGTGTTTCCTGCTTGCCATCGCTTTTGCGGCATCACCTTTTTTTGTCGACGGGTTCGCAGGCTTTGACCCTGACCAGTTTCCGGTGCCGCAAAACGACCCGCCCGTGCAGCCCGCTGGCTATGCCTTTTCCATCTGGGGTGTGATTTACCTATGGCTGATCCTCGGGCTGGGCTGGGGTTTGTGGATGGCGCGGCGCGATGCGCAGTGGCATGACATGCGGGTGCCATTGTGCCTGTCGCTGGCGTTCGGGACCGGATGGCTGGCGGTTGCGGTTATGAGCCCGATCTGGGCAAGCGTGTTGATCTGGTTGATGTTGATCACGGCGCTGATCGCCTTGTTTCTGGCACCCGTGGCAGATGCGCCATGGGCTGCATGGCCTGTGGGACTTTATGCAGGCTGGCTCAGCGCGGCGTCCTGTGTGTCATTGGGATTGTTGGCCGCAGGATATGGCTGGATGGACCAGACCACAGCGGGGCTGGTGTTTGTCGGGCTTGCAATTGTGCTGGGCGGTTTTATTCAGGCGGCATTGGGCCGCGCGCCGACCTATGGCATTGCGGTGATCTGGGCGCTGGTGGCTGTGGTTGTGGCAAACTGGCAGGCAACGCCGTTGGTGGCTTACGTAGCAGCGGGCGGTGCGTTGGTGATCTGCGTGCCGACAGTGCGAGCATTCCGCAAGAGTTGAAGAACCGGATTTTTCGACAAATCCGGTTCTTTAGATTAAACGTTTCCCATCAAGACTTGCGCTTGCCATCCGTATGTTTGCGCAGCTTTGATGGCGGTGCTTTCTTGCGCCCTTTATAAGGGTTTGCATCGCTCTGCCCGCGCATCCACAGCCGGATCGGGGTGCCGGGCATGTCGAAATCGACCCGCAGGCCATTTACCAGATAGCGGGTATAGCTTGTCGGCACTTTATCAGGATGGCTGCACATCACCACAAACCCCGGAGGCCGGGTTTTGGCTTGGGTCATATAGCGCAGTTTGATGCGTTTGCCTTGCGGGGCGGGCGGCGGATGCGCCTCGACCATACCCGCCATCCAGCGGTTGAGTTGCGCGGTGGTCACGCGGCGGTTCCAGACATCATAGGCGTTCATGATCGCCTCGTGCAGACGGTCAATCCCCCTGCCCGTCTTGGCGCTGACCGTGATCAGCGGTGCGCCACGAAGTTGCGGCAACAGACGCTCGAAACTTTCCTTGAGCTCTTTGAGCTTGCCCTGACGGTCTTCCTCGATATCCCATTTGTTCACCGCAATAATCACCGCGCGGCCTTCCCGCTCGGCCAGATCGGCGATGCGCAAATCCTGCTGCTCAAATGGAATCTCAGCATCAAGCAAGACCACGACAACTTCGGCAAACTTGACCGCACGCAGGCCGTCGGACACGCTCAACTTCTCAAGCTTTTCCTGAATTTTGGCTTTTTTGCGCATGCCAGCGGTATCAAAAATCCGCATCGGCACGCCCAGCCAGTCAGTGCGCAGGGAAATCGCATCGCGGGTGATGCCCGCCTCGGGTCCGGTCAACAGACGGTCCTCGCCGACAATCTGGTTGATCAGCGTCGATTTTCCCGCGTTCGGGCGACCCACAACGGCGACCTGCAAGGGTTTGGCATCGGTGGGCACGCGGATCGTAATATCACCGAATTCGCCTTCTTCGGCCTCTTCCTCGGTCAGATCGACGTCGGTTTCGGGTGCATCATCCAGCGCGCGTTCGGCAAACTTGTCGGCCAGCGGCATCAGGTGCGTATACAGATCATTCAGTCCTTCGCCGTGTTCGGCGGACAGCCGGATCGGTTCGCCCAGACCCAGCGAATAAGCCTCGATCACGCCCGCGTCCGCCGCGCGTCCCTCGGCCTTGTTGGCGGCCAAGATCACATGGGCGGATTTCTTGCGCAGGATATCGGCAAACACCAGATCGGACGGGGTCACGCCGACACGCGCGTCGATCATGAACAGACAGATGTCGGCCATGTCCACCGCGCGCTCGGTCAGGCGGCGCATGCGGCCTTGCAAGCTGTCGTCGGTCACTTCTTCCAGACCCGCGGTATCAACCACCGTAAAGCGCAGATCGGCCAGACGTGCCGCCCCTTCACGCAGGTCGCGCGTCACACCGGGCTGATCATCGACCAAGGCCAGACGTTTGCCGACAAGTCGGTTGAACAGCGTGGATTTGCCGACGTTCGGACGGCCCACGATGGCGAGGGTAAAGGACATGTTTCAGGCTCCGCGCCTCAAAACGAGGCAGATCAAGCCCGCGCTCTAACGCATTTATCGCTTAACGGAAAGCGTGCAATTGGCCCTTTGACGACACGACATATAATGTACCGCCCGCCACAACTGGCGCGGTTGTGGCACCATTCGGGATTTCGGTCACGCCAATCAGCGCGCCATTGGTCGGATCAAAGCTGCGCAGTTTGCCATCGTTGGAGGCGACAATGACACGGCCACCGGCAATGATCGGGCCGTAGTTGGCAAAGATGCGCGATTGTTTGCGCGGCTTTTCCTTGACAAAATTCGGCAGCGGCGTGCCCCAGATCCGGCTACCATCGCTCGCGTCAAGGCGCACAAGCTCGTTCAGGTCGGTGATCGCAAAGACAGAATCGCCCGCAGGAAATACCGGTCCGACCGCACCGCTGCGTGCTGTCCAAAGACGCGCACCGCTGTTGACGTTGAGTGCGGCAAGCCGCCCCGACTGGTTGCCGACGTACACGGTATCACCCGAGACAACCGGTGCGCTGGTCACGTCCGACACAGTGCTCAGCGCGCGGCCCGGACGTTTGCCCACCACGGATGTGTTCCAGCGGCCGAGCCCGCCTTGACGGAACACCCCCTGCACTTCGCCGGAGCCGAACGCAAATACCGCAAACTGGTCTGTGACCGCAGGTGCCGGTGCGCCCAGCACGTTGTTCACAGATGTGCTGGCCCCGACTTGCCATTCGACCCTGCCGTCCGATTTGCGCACAGCCCAGCCGGTGTCATCGCCTGCGGACAGATACACCAGATCGCCGTATATGGTTGGTGTCCCGGACCCTGTCGCATCAAGGTCTTGAGTCCAGCGGATGCCGCCAGTGTTTGTATCAAGGGCGGCGAGCACGCCGTAACCGATTGAGACATAAAGGGTTTCACCCTCGACTGCGATGCCGCCGCCGGTGCCTTCGCCTTGTTTGTCGGTCACAGGTGTCAGATCGCGGGTCCACAGGGTCTGGCCCGAGGTGGAGGTCGCTGTGACCTGTGCACCGGAATCGAGCGTAAAGACACGCCCGCCGGACACAACGGGGTCAGCGGTAATGCGGAACTTGCGGCTGTCGCCACTGCCGATGTTTGCGGTCCATGCCAGTTGCGTTGTGCCGCGCAGGGCAGCGTTTGCAATTCGGTATTTAGAGGTGCCAACACCTTGGGTCCAGCTTGCATTGTTGCTCGTGGCAATCAAGGCAATTCCGCGCGAGGTGTTTTGGGCGTCTTTCACATCCAGAGGCTCAGACAATTCGGCGTTTTGCAGAACCGAACGGACATCCTCACGGACACCCGGTAAATAGGTTTCCTCTTCCGCGCAGGCGGCAAGCACCAGAAGTCCCGAAAAAAGTCCACCCATCATGGCCTTAGCCGAAAAGCGCGGTTGGTTTATCATGGCCCTGCTCACTTCTTTTTCATCTGCTCGAACGACGCATGCCGATCTGCGTCAATTGCTATTCTCTGACGGTGTTTCGACAAATCCGTCCGCCGTCGCACCCAAATCCGGTGTTCCGCCCAAAGCCACAATCACCTGTCCCGCACGTTGTTGCAAGTCCGAGGTGGCCTCGGCGTCGGAAATGATCGACTGATACCGCGCTATGGCAGCCTCTGCATCGCCTTGTTCAATGTCCACAAGTGCGAGTTGTTCGACCGCCAGCAACCGCAACGGGTTGCCCGGTTGCGCCATCGCATCCAGCGCCAGACGGCGGTCCGCAACCGGAGTGGTGTCCCCTTGCAAGGTCAGCGATTTGAACTGTGCAATCTGGCGGTATATTTCCGGCACGTCACCGTCGGTGGCAAGTATGTTTAACGTCTGTACCGCGTCGGGAATGTTGCCCGCCTGTGCCTGCTCGGACGCGGTCATCAAACGTAACACCGCAACAGAGGACGGCACGCCCGGATCGATCGCGGCAAGCGCTGTGACACGGTCGGCGCTGTCATTTGCCGACAGTGCCGCAAGCATCGCATCGCCCAGCCTCTCGGCCTGCGCCCGGGTCTGGGCCTTGGTGTATTCGGTCCATGCGGCACCGCCCACAATCACGATCACGGCCAGAACCGGAATCCAGCCGTAGCGGCGCAGGAAACCGTAAAGTCGGTCGCGGCGGACCTCTTCGTTGACCTCTTCGATAAAACTGTCTGTATCGCTCAACGTATCTGCCCCTGGTTTAATTCTAGCCCGAATTTTGCCTGTCATAACCTGCGCAAGGGGCCAAGCCAAGTCATAAGCCACGGCAGGGCTTTGCAGGATCAATTTCAGGTGCAATTCAAGTCAGATACAGCGTGATAAAATACTTGCCGTCTAAACTAGTCAGTTTAGTTGTCATGCGCTAAATAGACAGCAACATAAGCCACGCCGGCGCGTGGACCCTTTTATTTCGCGGAGCTGCCAGATGCGTGTGTTTTCCATAATTGCTGCACTTGGGGTGACTATTCTGCTGGGCATGTCAATTTTGGCACGTCCCCAGCTGATGGCACTTTTTGGTGCGGATGCCGGACAACTTCCGGTGACTGCCGAAGGTAACGAGGCAGACATGCCCGCTGCGGATGACACAGCCAAGCTGGTCAAGGTCGTTGTGATGCGCAGTACCGAAGCACAGGTTGACAGTGGCGTTGTGCTGCGCGGCCAGACAGCGGCGACCCGTCAGGTGGATGTGCGCGCGGAAACATCCGCGGTTGTCGCATCAGAGCCGCTGCGCAAAGGCGCGCAGATTACAGCCGGTGACGCGATGTGTGTCTTGGCCACCGGCACACGCGATGCGGCCCTGGCAGAGGAGCGTGCCCGTCTGAGCGAGGCAAAATCGCGGGTGCCAGAATCGCAAGCCCGTGTCGCGGAAGCGCGCGCACGGCTGGACGAGGCTATGATCAACCAAAATGCGGCGACGCGGCTGATTGAGGACGGATTTGCCTCAAAAACACGTGTGGCGGCAGCGGATGCTGCGGTGGCTGCGGCCAAAGCTGCGGTGACATCCTCGACATCGGGGCTTGGTGCTGCGCAATCAGGGATAGAGGCGGCCACCGCTGCGGTCGCTGTAGCGGAAAAGGAGATCGAGCGGTTGACGATCAAAGCCCCGTTCAGCGGCCTGTTGGAAAGTGACACCGCCGAGCTTGGCAGCCTGCTGCAACCCGGCGCCCTTTGTGCGACAATCATCCAGCTTGATCCGATCAAACTGGTGGGCTTTGTGCCCGAGACCGAAGTGAACCGCGTGACAATTGGCGCACAGGCTGGTGCGCGGCTGGCGGCCGGTGACATGCAGGTGGTGGGCAAGGTGACATTCCTGTCGCGGTCTGCTGATCCTGCAACGCGCACCTTTGCGGTCGAAATCGAAGTGCCGAATACGGATCTGGCCATCCGCGACGGGCAGACAGCGGAAATCGCCATATCCTCTGCCGGGGTCAAGGCGCATCTGATCCCGCAATCGGCCCTGACCCTGAACGACGAGGGTGCCTTGGGGGTTCGAATGGTGGATGACGCCGATATCGTGTCGTTTGTACCGCTGACAATCATGCGCGACACCGCCAAAGGCGTCTGGGTCACCGGCCTGCCCGAGCAGGCAGACGTGATTGTCGCAGGTCAGGAATATGTGACCGCCGGCGTAAAGGTGGCAGTGACCATGCGGGATACCCTTCAACAAAACACCGCACAAAGCGAGGCATCCAGATGAGCGACATTGTTGCATGGGCGGCCAATCGCGCGCGGATGGTGCTTGCGTTTATCCTGCTGAGCCTTGTGGTCGGTGGTTACGCTTATTCGACCCTGCCCAAAGAGGGCGAGCCCGATATCGAGATACCGGCATTGTTTGTCTCGGTGCCGTTTCCGGGTATTTCGGCAGCAGACTCAGAGACTTTGCTGGTCAAGCCGATGGAAACCGAACTGTCCGATCTGGACGGGCTGAAAACCATTTCGGGTACAGCCGCCGAGAATTATGCCGGTGTAGCACTCGAGTTTGAATTTGGCTGGGACAAGACCAAAATCATCGCGGACGTGCGTGATGCGATGTCTACGGCAGAGGCGAAATTTCCGACCGGTGCCGAAAAATACAGCATCAACGAGATCAACTTTTCCGAATTCCCCATCATCATCGTCAACCTGACCGGCCCGGTCCCCGAACGCACGATGGCGCGGGTGGCGCGCGATTTGCAGGATGATATTGAGGCGATGGATGCGGTGCTTGAGGCAGGGATCGCAGGCAACCGTGACGAGATGCTTGAAGTGCTGATCGACCCCTTGCGGCTCGAGGCCTACGACGTGACGGCGGGCGAATTGATCAACACCGTTCAGAACAACAACCAGTTGATTGCAGCGGGTGAAGTGGAATCAGCGCAAGGGACGTTTGCGGTCAAGATCCCGTCGTCCTTTAGTGAGCCACGCGATGTCTATGCCCTGCCCGTCAAGACCAATGGCGACCGCGTTGTCACGCTTGGCGATCTGGCCCAGATCAATCTGACATTCGAGGACCGCCTCGGTACTGCGCGGTTCAACGGCGAGAAAACGCTGGCCTTGCAGGTGGTCAAACGCAAGGGGTTCAACCTGATTGATACGGCCACTGCCGTTAAGGAGCTGGTGGCAGAGAAAAGCGCGGGCTGGCCGGACGGATTGCAGGCGGCAGTCACGGTCGGCACATCGAATGACCAGAGCCGTGTTGTGGACAGCATGGTACAGCAATTGCTGGGGTCGGTGTTTACCGCCATCGCGCTGGTGATGATTGTGGTTCTGGCGGCGCTGGGTATCCGCGCGGCGATACTGGTTGGTTTCGCGATCCCGACCTCGTTTTTGTTGTGCTTTGCCTTTCTTGCGCTGATGGGAATATCGGTCAGTAATATTGTGATGTTCGGCCTGATCCTCGCCGTGGGCATGTTGGTTGATGGCGCGATTGTTGTGGTCGAATACGCCGATGCGCGCCAGCAAGAGGGCGTGGGGCCGATGCATGCCTATGTCGAATCTGCACAGCGGATGTTCTGGCCGATTATATCCTCCACCGCGACAACGCTCTGTGCGTTCCTGCCGATGTTGTTCTGGCCCGGTGTGCCCGGTGAGTTCATGGGCATGTTGCCTGTGACACTGATCTTTGTTCTGTCGGCCTCGCTGGTAGTGGCGTTGATTTATCTGCCGGTTCTGGGCGGAGTCACGGGCCGGTTGGAGCGTTGGATGGCCAACCAGATGCACGCGATTGCAGCACTTAAATGGTATCTGCACCTGCTGCTGTTTCCTGTGGCGATTGCGATGATCATGGTGCCGATGGCGTTGATGCAACCGCTGTTCGGGGTGATATCAGCGCGGTTTGCAACGATGGACGGATTGAATGTGCTGGGCTCTGTTGTGCCAACGTTTGCGGTTGTGTTCTTGTGTGTCGTGGCGCTGGCCGCACTGATTGCGGTGGGGCTGTCGGGCGCGATGATGGCGCTGCTGGCGTTCTTTGGCGTGTTCACACGGTTGGGGCGTGGCGGTCGCTGGATCAGTTCGCGGTTGTTTCGCCGCGAACCCGACCGCATTCAATCGGGCTACCGGCGCAATACCTTTGGCAAGGTGATCGAATTTATCGCAGGTAATCCGGTGATGCCTCTGGTCGTGGCGGGCGTGGTTTTTGTCTTTGTCGGAACGGTGATGATTTTCTTTGGCAACAACTCAAAAGGCGTAGAGTTTTTTGTAGAATCCGAGCCGGAGCAGGCGATTGTCTATGTACTGGCGCGCGGCAACCTCGGCCTTGAGGAAAAGGATGCGCTGCTGCGCCAGGCCGAGGACATCGTGCTGGCGCACCCCGGAATTGTCACCGCGTTTTCGTTTGCGGGTGAAGGCGGGCTGGACAGCAACACAGGCGGCGCGCAGGCCCCCAAGGATTCCATCGGACAAATCCAGTTCGAAACGATCCCGTGGGAGGATCGCCCGAACCTGCGTTCTGTGTTGTTTACCATTCCATTTCTGGGCTACGAGGTTGCGCGCGACACCCAAGACCCTGCGTTCGATGGGGATGTGATCATTGCAGAGCTTACCGAACAGCTTGAAGAAATCCCCGGTATCCGCATCGAAATTCTGGCACAGGCGCGTGGGCCGGCATCGGCAAAACCTGTGCATCTGCGGCTGAAATCCGACAGCTTTGTCGATCTGGTCACAGCGACGGCGTTGGCGCGGGCGGAATTCGACACCACCCCCGGTCTGACCCTGATCGAGGACACAAGGCCCCTGCCCGGCATTGACTGGCAGATCGACGTCGATGTTGAAAAAGCGGGGCAATACGGGGCCGATGTCTTGACCGTGGGCGCGATGGTGCAACTGGTCACGCGCGGTCTGCTGCTCGATACGATGCGGGTCGACAGTTCGGACGAGGAAATCGACATCCGCGTGCGCCTGCCCGAAAGCGACCGCGTGCTCAGCACGCTCGACACACTCAAGGTGCGCACGCCTGACGGGTTGATCCCGCTGAGCAATTTCATCACCCGCACGCCGGTGCCGAAACTGTCCGAGATCACCCGCGTCGATCAAAAACGCCACCTCGATATCAAGGCGGGCGTTGGCGTTGGTCTGATCAAGCTGGTGCAAACCGAGCTTGTCGATGGGGTCGAGGTGCAGGAAAGCTTTGCCAGCCTGCGCCCTGCGGCCGGCGACGCCGATTTTACCGCACTAGATGGCACGGCCTATAAGGTGACACGGCGCACGGAACTGGGCCAAGGTGCCGATCTACAGGCCCTTGCCGATGCAGGCACCCTGCGCCCCGTGCCGATCAATGCAAACGAGCGGATCACCGAGATCACCAAATGGCTCGAGACCAAGCCGTTGCCGTTTGGTGTCAGCTATGAATGGACCGGCGATCAGGAGGATCAGGAGGAATCCCAAGCCTTTCTGAGCTCGGCGTTCACCGCCGCATTGGGATTGATGTTCATTATCCTGCTGGCGCAGTTCAACTCGTTCTACAATGCCACACTGGTGTTGCTGGCGGTGGTTCTGTCGACCACGGGTGTGTTGATCGGGATGCTGGTCATGGACCAGACGTTTTCGATCATCATGACGGGCACAGGGATCGTGGCGCTTGCCGGGATTGTGGTGAACAACAATATCATTCTGATTGATACCTATCAGGAATATGAACGCTATATGCCGCGCATCGAGGCGATCATTCGCACGGCGCAAGCGCGGATCAGGCCCGTGTTACTGACCACAATAACCACTATGGCAGGGCTGGCCCCGATGATGTTCGGCCTGTCGCTCAACTTTAGCGATGGCGGTTATACGATTGATTCGCCAACAGCGTTGTGGTGGAAACAGCTTGCCACCGCCGTGGTGTTCGGCCTTGGCATTGCGACTGTGCTGACGCTGATGGTGACGCCGTCGATGCTGGCGATCCGTGTCTGGGCGACGACTTATGTGCATTGGATTGCACAGCTGCTGGCCAAGCTGTCGCTGGGACGGGCCAGCAAAGCGGCACGCGACTGGGCGTTGCAGCGTGACGCGCGGCGCAGTTCTGGTCAGGAGATCATCTGGGGCGACGACCAGATTATTCCCGCAGCACCATTGCCCAAGACCGCCATGCCGACACCGGCGGAATAGGAGCGATCAAGGGCCAGAACAAGGGCCAGATCGAGGGCCAGATCAAGGGAAAGTGAGGGGTTCGCCCCTCGCGGAACTTCCTTTTGGCGTTAGGGTTGATCCTGACTGAAACCCAAAAGGAAATTTGCCAATGCTACGCCACCTCACTGTCCGCCCCCTGATCCTCGCCACTGCGATGTCTGCGCTTATGGCCCTGCCCGCCACGGCGGCGGAGATGATTTCCAAGGCCAGTCCCCATTCCGTCACCATTACAATGGACCGTCTGGCAGCAGCGGTCGAAGCGGCCGGGGCCACGGTATTTGCCCGCGTCGATCATGCGGCGGGGGCCGCATCTGTCGATATGGACCTGCGGCCCACCGAAGTGCTGATTTTTGGCAATCCAAAGCTTGGGACGCCCGCGATGCTGGACGGTCAAACCGCCGGACTGGACCTGCCGCTGCGCGTTCTGGTCTATGCGGACGGCGAAGGGGTGGTGCAGGTCGCTTATCACGATCCTGCCGGGTTGGCAGAAACGCACGGTCTGCCTGCGGATGCAGAATATATCGCGATGATGACAGGCGCGCTGGATAAACTGACGTCCAAGGCTGTGTCAGAGGAATGAATTTTGGCTGGACGGGGGCGCGATCACGCGCCCCCGTTCGCAGCTTTGCTGTTCCTTAAGCTTCATCATCCTCGGCTTGCTGGCGGAGCCAGAGTTGCGCATAGCGCCCCTCTCGGGCCAGCAGGTCTTCATGGGTGCCTTGCTCGACGATCTCGCCTTTTTCCAGCACAACGATGCTGTCGGCCTCGGCTATGGTGCTTAGCCGGTGGGCGATGGTGAGCACTGTGCGCCCTTGCCCCGCGCGGCGCAGCGCATCCTGAATTTCATGCTCTGTCTCTGAGTCCAGCGCACTTGTGGCCTCGTCCAGCAGCAAAATGGGTGGGTCTTTCAGCAAGGTGCGCGCGATGCCCACCCGTTGCTTTTCGCCACCCGACAATTTTAACCCGCGCTCGCCCACGGTTGTGGCATAGCCATCGGGCAGGCTGACAATAAAGTCGTGGATTTGCGCATCGCGCGCGGCCTGTTCGACCTGTTCCTGCGTGGCCCCCTCGCGGCCGTAGGCGATGTTGTAGCCGATGGTGTCGTTGAACAGCACGGTGTCTTGCGGCACCACGCCGATGGCCTTGTGCAGGCTAAGTTGCGTGATGTCGCGCACATCCTGTCCGTCGATTTTCAGCGCGCCACCCTGTACGTCATAGAAGCGGAACAACAGTCGCCCGATGGTCGATTTGCCCGATCCGGTGGAACCTACGATCGCAACGGTCTGGCCCGGTTTGGCTTCGAGTGTCACATTGTTCAGGATCGTGCGGTCGGGGTCATAGCCGAAGGTGACGTTCTCCAGCGTGACCCGCCCGCCTTTGATATCCAAATCCGGTGCATGGGGTTTGTCAGCGATTTCAGCAGGTTGTTCGAGCAGGCCAAACATCTGACCCATGTCCACCAGCGCCTGACGGATTTCGCGGTAAACCGTGCCAAGGAAATTGAGCGGTACGGTGATCTGGATCATATAGGCGTTGACCATGACAAAATCACCCACGGTCAGCGTGCCGTTCTGCACCCCGATTGCGGCCATCACCATAACGGCAATCAGGCCTGCGGTAATGATCAGGGACTGGCCAAAATTAAGGAAAGCGAGCGAATAGTTCGTCTTGATCGCCGCGACTTCATAGCCTGCCATGGCAGTATCATAGCGCGATGCCTCGCGCGCCTCGGCACCGAAGTACTTTACGGTTTCATAGTTCAGCAGACTGTCGATGGCCTTTTGATTGGCGTCGGTATCGGCGTCATTCATCTCGCGTCGCTGTTTCACGCGCCATTCGGTGATGGCAAAGGTGAACCAGACGTAGAGGCCGATGGTGACAGTCACCACGGCCAGATACCAGACATCAAAGAAGATGGTAAGGATCACGCCAATCATCAACAGCTCAAGGATCAGCGGCCCGATCGAGAACAGCAAGAAGCGTAGCAGGAAATCGACACCTTTAACGCCGCGCTCAATGATACGGCTCAACCCCCCGGTCTTGCGGGTGATGTGGTAGCGCATCGAGAGTTTGTGGATGTGCTGAAAGGTTTCCAGCGCCAGCATCCGCAGGGCGCGTTGGCCGACGCGGGCGAATATCGCATCGCGCAACTGTTGGAACCCCACCCCCATGAGACGCGCCACGCCATACGCCACCGTCAGGCTCACTGCCCCCAGCGCCAACATCGGCATGCCTTCGTTTGACAGACCGTCAACCGCGCCTTTGTAAAAAAACGGCGTGATGACCGTGAGCAGCTTGGACAGGAACAGCGCGATCATCGCCCAGACGACGCGCCGTTTCACCCATGGCATGTTGTCGGGCCATAGGTACGGCGCGACCTTGCGCAGAACCAACATGCCCGACTGGCGTTCGGCCTGGTCGGTCAGTTCCTCGTCGGTCATAAGGCGTTTGGCGGGGGAAACGTGGGATGTCTTGGGGCGTGCGGTATCGCTGGGCATATAACTTCCAATAGGGTTTGGATGTTACATAGCCCTCGTGCGCACCAGTTGCCAGCGGGTGAGCGCTTTTATAGCGCAATCAAGGCAATCAGTCCGGCAAATCGAACACCTGTCCGGGGTAGATCAGATCGGGGTCGCGAATGTCGCCCGCGTTGGCCTCGACCACACGCACATAGAGTTGTCCGTCGCCATAGCGGTCGCGCGCAATTGCCCAAAGGGTCGCCCCCGCCTGTACGGTGATCGCTTTGATCGGACCATCCTGATTTACAGTGGCCTGCGTCAGAACAGCAGCAGACTCGCGTTTGAAAGGCGTCTCGATGCGGCTGGTGACAGTGCCATCCACAGCCAATTCATCCACGCGCAGGGTGTAAATACCCTCGTCCACGTCCGGCACCTCACCGCGCCAGCGGCCTTGATCATCGACAGGCAGGCTGATCACCGCATCATTGTCCAGATAGACCCGTACGGTGTCGGTGTCCGGCTGCGCACGCCCTGAAAGCTGCACATCGCCGGTGTCGGAATACCCGATTGTATCAAGGGCGACGGTGTCCATGACGGTCGGGGCGGCAGGGTTCAGAAGTTCCACCCCGGCAGCGGTGGATTTAAGGACTGCAACGGGGTTGGCTTGCGGGGTTTCAGATGCAGTTGGTGTGGCACCCGCCAGCGCTGTTTCGGTCTGGACGCTGTCGGTTGTGTCGGCGTTCACGGCTTCCGCTGCGACAGTTTCCGCCACGATAGTTTCCGCCGCAGGTGCTTCTGGCGTTGCATTGGTCATGACTGCCTCAAATGTTGCTTTCGCCACATCGGTCTCGGGCGCTTCCTCTGCGGCACCTGTCTGTCCAACTACAATCGTTTGCGGTGCAGCCTCGGCCACCGCGACCACCTTATCCGTCGGGGCCAGAATTATCTCGTCCAGCGATGTGATATCCACGCCATCCAGACGTTGCGACAAGGACAACACATGCGCCTGACCGTCAGGTGCGATCATCGCAAGGGTCGCAAATTTACCCGCGCTGTCGGCTGTTGCGGTTGCAATGACCTCACCATCACGCAGCAATTGTACGGTTGCACCGGCAGCGGCGCGGCCTGCAACAACTGTCATCCCGTCAGGTTCCCTGCGCACCTCGTCAAAGGCGGGCGCGGGCAGCTCGTTGGTGTCGGCAGTCGCAGGGGCGGTCGGAGCTTCGGCATCAACTGTCCCGGGCGAGGGCTGCAACAAAGCGGCGGGTTGGATGATCTCGACGGCGTCGCGCCCCTTGCCGATCCAGACACCCACAACAAGCACGATCGCTACCACAGCGCCCGCCGCAATCGCACCAGTGTTACCGCCCAGACCAGCGTTGAATTTGCTCATGTCAATTCGCCCTTATGACCGGACATCCGGCCCCATACTTGAGCCCTTGTATCAAGCACGGTAACAACGGTCAAAACACACCCCGTCACAACCCGCTTTTTCGAAAAAGCCCCCCTATAGGATGACTGTACCATGATCCAAAAATCAATCTGCGTTTTTTGCGGATCACGGTCTGGGGATGACCCAAAATATGCCCAAGACGCGGAGGATTTGGGGGCCGGACTGGCGGCGGCAAACCTGCGTCTGGTGTACGGTGCCGGCGATGTCGGATTGATGGGAAGCGTGGCGCGGGCGGCGCAACTGGCGGGTGGCACCACCTTTGGCGTCATCCCCAAACACCTTGTCGACTGGGAGGTCGGCAAGACCGATCTGACCACCTATGTCGTGACCGAAACCATGCACGAGCGCAAGAAAGTGATGTTCATGAACTGCGATGCCGTCGTGGTTTTGCCCGGTGGTGCGGGGTCGTTGGACGAGTTGTTCGAGGTTCTGACATGGCGACAGCTTGGGCTTCACCAAAAGCCGGTTTTTCTAGTCAATACAAATGGCTACTGGGATCCGTTGATGTCTTTGCTGAACCATGTGGTGGCGCATGGCTTTGCCGATGAAACGGTTTTGGGCTACCTTCAGGTATTGCCAGACGCACAAACAACACTCGCGGCCGTGAAGGTCGCTTTGGGCTGATTTTGCTGTGCCGATAGGATCGGCGTGATGAATAACAGGATGCAGCCGGTTGCTTGGAAACGATCTATGGACAGGACTTTATTTTTGCCCAGTTCATGAACCAAAGCCAACAAATCTGACTGAACGCTGATCACCATTAACAGCGCAGCGATTGGTGTATTAGGTCGGGCAGCGGCGACAAGCGGTGAATAATCTAGCCCCTATCATTCCCAACGCCCGCATCGCTCAACACCAAGCGTAGTGACCAGAATGTCACAATACTATCGCAGATGCAGGCCTCAGGCCGCTTCCAATTCGGATTTGATGATCTTTTCAATCTCGTCAACCGGGTGATTGGTCAGGGTTTTGGGTATTTCTCCAATAACTTTGTCCACCACTTCTTTGTGCAATTCACTGCGCAACTCGCCCAAGGTACTTGGCGGGGCGACCAGGACAATTCTGTCAAAGGCCCCTTTGTGGGCTTGGCGGTACAGGATATCCGCCAGCTCTTTGGCAAAGCGGTCCTTTGCCAGTTGATGCCAGTCCGTATCATCCACGGCAGAGCGGTGTACGGACGGCCCATCATTAAACCGCCCGCGACGGTTTGCGGCCTGTTCGCGGTTGGGCGGGTTGTCCTGCTCCTCCTGGCGGATCACTTCAAGAAACGGATCTTCGCCGTCTGTCTGGTTTTCAAGGAAAAGGGCCTTTTCACCATCGGCGATCAGTACCCAAGTGCCATTGCTCAATCGGGTCATGATATGTCCTCTTCAACGGTTGCTTTTGAGAACAACGTGTAGACGGGGCCATGGTTCCAAAACAAAACACCCCGCAAGTCGGACCTGCGGAGTGTTTTGATCGTTGCCGGACGAATAGCTTACATGCGGGACGCGACGTTTTCCCAATTCACGAGATTATCGAGGAAGTTGGTCAAATAATCTGGCCGCGCATTACGGAAGTCGATGTAGTAGGAGTGCTCCCAGACGTCACACCCCAGCAAGGTTGTCTGGCCAAAGCACACAGGGTTCACACCGTTTTCGGTCTTGGTGACTTTGAGGCTGCCGTCCTTGGCCTTGACCAACCATGCCCAACCAGAGCCGAACTGGCCTGCGCCTGCGGCTTTGAATTCGTCCTTGAACTTGTCCACGGACCCAAAGTTCTCGGTCAATGCTTTTTCAAGCTCGCCTGGCATTTTACTGTCCTTCGGGCTCATCATTTCCCAAAATTGGTTGTGGTTCCACAATTGGCTGATGTTATTGAAGATGCCATTTTGGGCGATCGCGCCCGCATCATAGGTGCCTTCAATGATTTCTTCGAGGGACTTGCCTTCCCACTTGGTGCCTTCAATCGCCTTGTTGCCGTTGGTCACATAGGCATTGTGGTGTTTGTCATGATGGTATTCCAGCGTTTCCCTGGACATGCCTTTGTCGGCAAGGGCGTCGTGGGAATAGGGAAGATCGGGAAGTTGAAAAGCCATTTCGGGGGCCTCCTCTTTGAAATTGCGGTTGGGCTACATGAAGCGCTGCAACCTAGTTCGTCAAGGTCAACGCGCAGGTATTGATGCAGTTCCGCGGGGATTTCGCGGTTTGGTCGTCTCGATCTCAGAAGTGGCCGACCTCTGATCCGGGCTGTGCCGCGACCTTGAGCAGATCAAACATATACTGCGCCACCGAGCGGAAACAGACGATCTGGAATGTCTCGTCGTCCGGCATCCAGAAGGCAGCGGGCACCTGCGCCATACGGGTGCGGCGGAATATGCCGGGGGTAAACTGGCCCGGTGCCAGATCGACGGGGGCAAGTTTCGCCATCACCTCGCGGGCATGTGGCCCTTTGACCTGAAAAACCGCGCGGGCGTCCGAGACATTTACCGCGAGCGCATGCAGCTTGGCTGTTGCGTTTTGCAGGTTGGTCAGGCGCAGGGGCACCTCATCGTAGGGGCACAGGATCAACACTTCGTCAGGTGACATCCACGCTATACCGGCCTGCCCTTGGGTATTGATGTGGCGCATCTCGGGCATGTTGACCCCACCCGCAGCAACAGCCGCCTTTTGCAAAGCACTTGCCGCCAGATCACCGCGCAGGACAATCATTCCCAACGGGCCGATTTCGGAAATCGCAGCAATTCCAGTGACATCGCTTGCGTTTTTCAGGGCTGTAACCGGATCAGACATTCGCCTTCTCCCCTTCTTTATCGTAGAAAACCGGATCGACGATCTTGGCCTCGTAGGTCTTGCCATCGGTGCCGGGGAATTTGATCACCTCGCCCATCCGGTCGGGACCATTGAGCACAAGACCCATCGCAATACCCTTGCCCAGAACTGGGGAATGATAGGTCGATGTAACGCGCCCGATCACGTTTTTCTGACCGTTCTCGTTTGTGCCCTCGCCCACCGCATAGGCACCGTCGGGCAGAGTTGATCCATCGGTCGTCTCGAGCCCCACCAGTTTCCAGCGGTTCGGATCGGTCATATGCGACCGTTCCTGTGCGCGCTTGCCAAGGTAGTCTTCTTTTTTTTTCGAGATCGCCCAATGCAGACCGAGGTCTTGGGGGATAATCGTGCCGTCGCTTTCGTCACCGATCATAATGAACCCCTTTTCCGCCCGCAGAATATGCAAACATTCGGTGCCGTATGGCATAACGCCCAGATCATGGCCCGCGACCATCAGCGCATCCCAGAACGCCTGGCCGTGGCTCGCATCGACGGCAATCTCATAGCTCAACTCGCCCGAGAACGAGATCCGGTAGACCCGACATTTGAAACCGCCGATCTCGCCATCTGCCCAGTCCATGAACGCCAGCGCCTCTTTGGACACATCCATGCCACCGAGTTTTTCCAAACACTTGCGGGCATTAGGTCCGACCACAGCGATCTGGGCATATTGTTCGGTGACATTTGCGACGTAGACCTGCCAGTCCCACCATTCGGTTTGCAGCCATTCTTCCATATGTGCATGGATCCGTTCGGCCCCGCCAGTGGTGGTGTGGCAGAGCCACGTGTCATCGTCGATCCGCGCAACCACACCGTCGTCAATCAGGAAACCATTCTCTGAACACATCAAGCCGTAGCGGCATTTGCCTGCTTTCAGTGTCGACATCATGTTGGTGTACATCATGTCGAGGAACTTGCCCGCGTCGGGGCCTTTGACGATGATCTTGCCCAGCGTCGAGGCATCGAGCAGGCCCAGTTTGTCGCGTGTATTGCTGACTTCGCGCATCACTGCATCATGGGTTGATTCAATACCCCGCTTGTAGGCATAGGGTCTGCGCCACTGGCCTACGGGCTCAAATTCGGCACCGTGGCTTTCGTGCCAGTCGTGCATCGGCGTGCGGCGGATCGGTTGGAACACGGCACCGCGTGCCTCGCCGCCAAGGGCTGCCATTGAAATAGGGTGATACGGCGGGCGGAAGGTGGTTGTGCCTACCGACGGAATGTCAGCATCCAACGCGCCTGCCAAGGTGGCGAGACCGTTGATATTGCTAAGTTTTCCCTGATCAGTTGCCATCCCCAACGTGGTATAGCGCTTGGCGTGCTCGACGCTTACAAAACCCTCTTGCGCGGCCAACCGCACGTCGGACACTTTGACGTCATTCTGATAGTCCAGCCATGCCTTTTCGCGCAGTTTTACGGATGCACCTTGCGGCATCATCCAGACGGGTGCCATGGGTGCATCAATCCGGCGTTCCGCCGTTGGCGCGGCTTCGTCTTTGGCAACTTTGAAGCCAAGACTTGTCACCACACCATCCGCCGACGCATGCGCATCACACAGCACATCATCCAAGCCGAACACGCCCGCGGCGGTCCCTGCGGCGGTGACAAACCCCATACCGTCCGCGCCTTTTGGCGGATTATCCACATCGGGGGAAAAACACGCATGGGTGGTGTCCCAGCGCAGTTTGCCGCCGCAATGGGACCACAGATGTACCACGGGCGACCAGCCACCCGACATGGCGACAGCGTCACATTCAATCGTTTCCAGAACCGCGCCCTCGCCTGCCTGGGAACAGACCTCGACAGAGGTCACACGCTTGACGCCTTTGACCGAGGACACGGCGTGGCCCATCAACACGCGGATGCCCAATTCTTTGGCTTGCGCCATCAGCGGGCTGTCTTGCGGCAGGACACGCGCGTCCAGGATTGCGGGCACATTCAGGCCTGCGTTCTTAAGCGTAATTGCCGTTAGGTAAGCGTCATCGTTGTTGGTCACGACCACAGTGCGGTCACCGACAGACACGCCAAAGTTCACGACATAATCGCGCACAGCAGCGGCGAGCATGACGCCGGGGATGTCGTTGCCCGCGAAACTCAGCGGTCGTTCCAAGGCACCTGTTGCGGTGATGATATGGCCCGCGCGGATCCGCCAGAGGCGGTGACGGGGGCCATGGTCTTCGGGCTTGTGATCGGTCAGGCGCTCGTAACCCAGGACATAGCCATGATCATAAACGCCAGCACCCATTGTGCGGGTGCGGATTTGTACGTTGTCCATTGTTTCCAATTCGGAAACGATACCCTCCACAAACTTATCCACAGGGTTGCCGTCGATCACGCCGCCGTCGACCAAGGCACGTCCGCCCCAGTTTTCCGTCTGTTCCAGCAAGATCACCCGCGCGCCCGAACGGCCCGCCGTGCGCGCGGCCTCAAGGCCCGCAACACCGCCGCCGATGACCAGCACATCGCAGAAGGCATAAAAGTGTTCGTAGGTATCGACGTCCATATCCTTGGGCGCTTTGCCCAAGCCCGCAGACTGGCGGATGATCGGCTCGTAGACATGTTTCCACGCCGCGCGCGGGTACATGAACATTTTGTAGTAAAAACCTGCAGGCAGGAACCGCGACAAATGCTTGTTGATCGCGCCGACGTCAAATTCAAGGCTGGGCCAGTGGTTCTGGCTCGCGGCCTCAAGCCCGTCGTAAAGTTCTGTTGTGGTGACGCGCTGGTTTGGCTCGAAACGGCCATTTTTACCAAGGTTCACCAACCCGTTGGGTTCCTCTGGCCCCGCCGCCACGATACCGCGCGGGCGGTGGTATTTGAATGATCGCCCGACCAGCATTTGATCGTTGGCGAGCAAAGCGGAGGCCAAGCTGTCCCCTTCATATCCGCGCATCTGAGTGCCGTTGAAGGTGAAACTCACGGGCTTTGATTTGTTCAGCAGGCGGCCGCCTGTGGCTAGACGTGTGCTCATGCGCGCTGCTCCTTCATGGCCCAATCGGGGCGGCGGTCTGTGATTTTATCAAGAATGTCTTGCGGTGGCGCGGTGGTCTGTGCGCTGTAGCTGCCGAACACCTCAAGCGTCATGGTGCAGCGGGCCACATGGAACCATTTGCCACAGCCGTTCTGGTGCCGCCAACGTTCAAAATGCACGCCCTTGGGGTTATTGCGCATGAACAGGTATTGCTCGAACTGATCGTCAGTCGAGCCAGGGCCAAAGCGTTTCAGGTGGGCTTCACCATGCGCGTGGAATTCGGTTTCCTCGGCGGTGATGCCGCAGTTGGGGCAATGAATTGTTAGCATGGTAAGGCTCCGGTCCTGCTGGTGTTTGTGACCATCGAAAAAGAATGGGCGCGGTCAGTAAAATAGCCACGACAAAACCACGAAAAACCGACACCCAAAAGGATGTCGGCTGCTTTGTTTCCAAAATATCTATGAGAGAACTTAGTTGCCTTCGACACTGCCTTCAACAGCTTCGGCAGCGCCTTGGACCGCTTCGCCAGCGCCTTCGACGGCATCGCCGGCACCTTCGATGGTAACGTTAACATCGCCAGCCCCGCCGATGTCACCATCCGCAAAGATGAAATACGCAAGCCCTGCAACAACGACAACAAGTATGCCCACGATAAAGGCCATGCTAGAACTGCTGCCATTTGTGGTTGTAGTTGTAGTTGTGTGGTCTGAGCGTGTTGGGTTTGGATCGGCCATCGTGTTTCTCCAGATGTTTTTATTTCCAACATCCCAACGCCGTATCCGCCTGAAAGGTTCCATGGGCGCGACAGGACGGCCATTGTCCGATGAAAAAACGCCATCAATGCGCCACCCCCGCCGCAACGCTTTCATCAATAAACCGGCCTTCCTGAAACCGGTTCAACCCGAACGCATCTGTCAGTGGCGATTGCCCCTTGGCCATCAGTTCGGCCATCGCCCAACCGGACCCCGGAATGGCTTTGAACCCGCCCGTGCCCCAACCGCAGTTGATGAACACGCCCTCCACGGGCGCTTTCGACAAGATCGGCGAACGGTCGCCCGTTACATCGACGATCCCGCCCCATTGGCGCAGCATTTTCAGGCGCGATACCATCGGAAACGTCTCGATCAGCGCGCGCACTGTTTCCTCGATGTGGTGGAATGACCCGCGCTGGGTGTAGTTGTTGTAGCCGTCGGTGCCGCCGCCGATGACCATTTCGCCCTTGTCGGACTGCGACATATAGCCGTGCACGGTGTTGGCCATCACGACCACATCCATGCAGGGTTTGATCGGCTCGGATACCAGCGCTTGCAGGGCAACGCTTTCGATCGGCAACCGGAAACCCGCCATATCGGCCAGATGGCCCGAGTGGCCCGCGACAACCATGCCGAGTTTATCACAGTCGATATCGCCGCGATTGGTCGACACACCCGTGACCTTGCCGCCCATCTGGTTGATGCCCGTGACTTCGCATTTCTGGATCACGTCCATGCCCATGTCGGAACACGCCCGCGCATAGCCCCAGGCCACCGCATCATGCCGGGCCGTGCCGCCGCGGGCTTGCCACAGGCCACCTAGTACAGGGTAGCGCGGCCCGTCGATGTTGATGATCGGGACCAGCGATTTGACCTTTTCGGGGCCGATAAATTCGGTGGGCACACCTTGCAAAGCATTGGCATGGGCCGTGCGTTTATAGCCGCGCACCTCGTGTTCGGTCTGGGCCAGCATGATCACGCCGCGCGGGGAGAACATGACATTGTAGTTCAGGTCTTGGGACATGGTTTCATAAAGCGAGCGGGACTTTTCATAGATCGCCGCCGACGGGTCTTGCAGATAGTTGGAGCGGATGATCGTCGTGTTCCGCCCCGTATTGCCACCACCGAGCCAACCTTTTTCCAAAATCGCCACATTGGTGATGCCGAAGTTTTTACCAAGGTAATAGGCCGTTGCCAAACCATGCCCACCCGCGCCGACAATGATCACGTCGTATTTCTTTTTCGGCTGCGCATCACGCCATGCACGGTTCCATCCGGTGTGGTGGCGCATCGCCTCGCGGGCCACTGCAAATACTGAATATTTCTTCATTTATGGCTTCCCCGGCATGGATGTTCGGCGTGCGGGCGCGGATTCGCGGCGCGCAGGTGTCTTGGGTCTGTTCTGGAGGGATCGGTGAAAAAGAGGATACTCCCCACGGCACTCCATAGCAATTTTGCGACATGGTTCGCAATTGAGGGTTTTGGTTGCCCGAACATGACAATTTGTCCCCTTTTGCACCTTGGCCCGGCAGGTTAGGTAGGGCCTATGAATAACCTGTCGAGACGCGCATGACATTCTGGATCATTATCGTTGCCATGGCAGCACTGGTTGCATTGGTTCTGGGCCGTGCGATGTGGCGCGGGGCGCAGGGGGTGGTAGCGCAGCCTGCGCAATACGACATCGCCGTGTACCGCGACCAGCTGGCCGAGGTGGAGCGCGATGTGGCGCGGGGCGTGATCGAGCAAGCCGATGCAGAGCGGGTGCGCACCGAGATTTCACGCCGGATACTGGCGGCGGATGCGACAGGCGAAGTCGGGATTGACGCTGTGCGCGGTGGGTCGAACGTGCTGCTGGCCCTGCTGGCGGTGGTTTTCATGGGCGGCTCGATTGCGCTTTATCTGCAATTGGGGCAGCCTGGCTATGGCGATCTTGCCCTTGCCGACCGCATTGCCTTTGCCGAACAGGTCCGCGAGGGCCGTCCCGATCAGCAGGCCGCACAAGACAGCTTGCCGCCCTATGCAGCCGTCGAGGGTTTGAGCGAGGAATATCTGGCGCTGCTGACGCAACTACGCACGACAGTCGCGGCGCGGCCCGATGATTTGCAGGGCCATAAACTGCTGGCGCAGAACGAGGCCAATGTCGGTAACTTTGTGGCCGCCGCCGATGCCCAAAAAGAAGTGCTGCGGATTATGGGGGATCAGGCGGGTGCCAGGGATATCGGCGATTACGCCGAATTGCTGGTGCTGGCGGCGGGCGGCTATGTTTCTCCGCAGGCTGAAACCGCGTTGCGGGCGGTACTGGCGCAGGACATGGAAGACGGGCGCGCACGGTATTACATCGGGTTGATGATGCTTCAGACCGGGCGGCCGGATATCACGTTTCGGGTCTGGGATAATTTGTTGCGGCGCGGGCCGGAGGATGCGGCCTGGATTGCGCCGATCCGCGATCAGATCATGCCGATCTCGCAGCTGGCCGGTGTCGAATATACCATGCCGGCAATTGGCGATGGCGGAGCAAAGGGGCCGTCTGCGGCGGATATTGATGCGGCAGCGGAAATGTCGGCAGACGACAGGATGGAGATGATCGGCGGCATGGTTGCGGGGTTGTCGGACCGCTTGGGCACCCAGGGCGGGCCACCCACGGATTGGGCACGGTTGATCACATCGCTGGGTGTGCTGGGCGACCGCGATCAGGCGTTTGCCGTGTTTAATAACGCCATGCAGGTCTTTGCCGGTGACGAGGGCGCGCTTGATATCATCCGTGCCGCCGGATCACAGGCGGGTGTTGCGGAATGATACTGGATGATGTCGCGGAATTTGCGTCCCAACTGCCGCCGATGCAGGCGCTGATCGGGCTCGATCTGGGCGAGAAAACTATCGGCGTGGCAGTCAGCGACAGTTTTCTGAGTGTAGCCACCCCGTTGGAGACCGTTTGGCGCAAGAAATTCGGCCTTGATGCCGCGCGGCTGATCGAGATTATTACCGACCGTCGCATTGGCGGTCTGGTGTTGGGATTGCCGCGCAATATGGACGGGTCAGAGGGGCCGCGTTGCCAATCGACGCGGGCGTTTGCACGCAATTTTGATAAGCTTGCGCCGATGCCGATCACATTCTGGGATGAACGTCTGTCGACGGTCGCAGCGGAAAAAGCGTTGCTTGAGGCGGATACGACCCGCAAACGTCGCGCCGAGGTGATTGATCACGTGGCAGCAGGATATATCTTGCAAGGAATATTGGACCGTTTGGCGGTGGTACGGAAACAGGATGCAGCACATGGTGGATGAGGTCTGGCGGCGCGACGAGGTCGAAAGCCCCTGCATCAAGATATGCGTGGTTCATCCTGAATCCCGGCTGTGTACGGGATGTTTGCGGTCGATTGACGAGATCGGCGCATGGTCACGGATGTCGCCTGACGAACGGCGCGATATCATGGCTGAACTGCCATCACGCGCAGGCCAGTTTACCAAACGCCGTGGCGGGCGCGCGGCACGGATGGCGCGGCGCGAAAATTAAGCGCCGGCGATACGGTGCAGCAGGTCAAGACCCATATCCGATGTAACTGCCCCCTCTGACCCGCGTGGCGCGTGGTTGTTGTTGGTTGCAAACCCGCATTGCCCCGCAAAAGATTGCCGCGCGTGGTGTTTGAAACGGCCCTGAAAGCCGAACGCATGGCCGCCGACTTTTGGTGTCTGCGCATCAAAGTAGCCCAGATTGCCTTTTGGTCCTGTCAGAATGATCCGCATGATTGCTGCCCTCGTGTTGTCTTTGATGCTGGATTGTTTCCAGTTTTCTTGAGACTTACTATCGTCTCCGGAATGGCAACAGTAAGGCATGCCCAAGGTTATTACGTGGTTAATGCAATCTGTAATAGTGAAATTAAACCGTAAACCAATTTACACTCGGCCCCAGGTTGTGGACGGGACAATCTCCTAGTTTTTCGGATTGGCCAAAGCTGGCATGGATATGGCCGCACAGATGCAAGCGCGGCGATTTGGCCCGCAGCACATCCAGCACCGATTTTGCACCGTCGTGGCGGCCGTCTTTCTGGCGGTCACACAGACCCTTTGGCGGGGTATGCGTGATCAGGACGGCACCGGCAGGACAATCTGCCAGGGCCCGTGCTGCCTGCGCCTCGGTGATCGCGAAATTCCAGACGTCGTCACTGCTGCGCGGGATCTCACCGCCAAGGCCGAAGAACGGGATGCCTTGCAGGCGCATGCCGTCGCCGTGCAGCACATGACCGTCACGCCAGCCCGCACAAAAGGCGCGAAGCTCGGCCAGTCGGTCGTGGTTTCCGGCCACCATGATCACCGGGCGCGGGATGGATTTCAGCAGATCAAGAACGGGTGCGGCCCCCTGCCCTTTGATCGCAAGATCACCGGCTATCACCACAACATCCGCCTGCCCCGCAGCCCCCACAAGCGCGCGGGTCGCGTCCAGATCGCAGTGCAGGTCAGAGGCGGCAAGGATACGCATCGTTATTTCGCAAACCGCAGCAAGGCCGCACCGCAGAGGGTGGCGAATGTGGCGACAAGTTTAGGCAGGTCCATGCGTTCACGGAAAAAGAACACGCCTATCAGCAGGGCGAACACGATGCTGGTCTCGCGCAAGGCTGTGACCAAGGCAATCGGTGCTTGGGTGAACGCCCAGATCACCAGCGCATAGGCGATGAATGAAGCCGTGCCGCCGATGAAAAAGATGCGCAGGCCTGTGGTGAACACACGGCGCAGAACCTCGGGTGTCGTCGCTGCCATGTAGCCTGCGAATATTGCGGCATTCAGCAAGCCAAGGATGGCGTAGAACCCCCAAGGGCTGCCCGAGACCCGCGCGCCCAGACCGTCGATCAGCGAATAGGCGGCGATAAAACACCCGGTGATCAGGGCAAGTTTCGCCGCTGGCAGATTGCGGGTGCCGTCAGCGCTGCGCACCAGTGCCATGCTCATCAACCCAAGTGCGATGATGGCAATTGCCAGCACCTCAAGCGGGGCAAGCACAATGCCAAGCCCCACAACCGAAACCGCCGCCACGATCAGCGGCGCAGAGCCGCGTGCGATGGGGTAAACCTGGCTCAGATCGCCTTTGTTATATGCATTGAGCAGGAACACCTGATAGCCGAAATGCGCAATCATGCCGCCGATGATATAGGGCCAGCTGGCAAAGGCAGGCAGCGGAACAAAGGTTAACATCAGCAGGGCAACCGGCGTATGCCCGAGGATCACGCAGGCCATGTTCAAGCGTTTGTCAGCACCGCCTTTGACCAGCCCATTCCAGACGGCATGCAAAAGGGCGGCACAAAGAACGGCGGTGAAGACGAGAGCGGACAAGGCGGTGATCCTGAATATACGTCTGGCGACGCAATCATGCGGCAGGTCCGGTTACAAGCGCTATGCGTGCAGGTTTGTCCATGCAACGGCAGAAAACTCGGGTCTGAAATACGCGATCATGCGGCCCTCCGGCGGGGATGTGGCACCTTGGAGCCAGACATCGACACCGTGCAACAGATGTCGGTGCAGCAAGATCGCCTGCCCCGGTCTGGCCGTGACCGGGACCGGGTCGATGCGGTCAAATACCTTGCGGCGGGCGGCGTGGTATGCGTCGGTCAGGTCAACCTCCGCAGGGTCTTGATCACCGATGCATGCGGACAGCGCCGCCCCCATGATCCGCTGGCTGCCCGGCCAGACCACCAGCGGCGCTGCGTCCGATATGTTGAGCGGCAGCCCAAGGATAAATCTATGCGGTTCGCGCAGGTAGCGCCGCCTGTCGGGGCCTACAGGCAGCAACCCGTCAACATGTGCGGCCTTGCGAGTGATCCGGTAGCGGTGGTTGGCGTCGGATTCGCCCGCGTCTTGCTTGGGATAGCCCGGATAGACGATAGAGAGCTGTGCGCGGTGCCACCGGTCGGGTGCTGTGATGTGGTCTGCCCATGGGCCTGCCAAGGTAACGCCTGCGATGCTGCCGTCCACAGCGTTTGGCAAAGCATCGACACCGACAAACCACGTCTCGCCATGGCGCAGGTTCGCAGCACGGATCGCGGGGTCGCGGGCCACATCAAGGCCAAGCCTGTGCGCGGCCCTTGCCCATGCCAATGTCGCACCGTCATGGTCAAAAACGGTAAACCCGTCGCCTTTCACCATCCCAACGCCTTGCGCAGCATGTTCAGCGCCACCAGCACCAGAAACACCGCAAACACCCGTTTGAGCGGCTTGGGGTCCATCGCGTGCGCCAGCTTGACGCCCAAAGGGGCAGTGATCAGGGTCATCGCAATAACGATAAAGAACGCCACCAGATTGACCGCCCCGATGGTAAAGGGTGGCTTGCCCTGTGTCATGTCGACAAACAGGAACCCGATGACCGCAGGCACCGCAATCAGCACGCCAAATCCCGCCGCCGTGGCAACCGCGCGGTGTATGGGCGTGTTATAGAGGCTCATCAACGGAACGCCGAAACTACCGCCGCCGATACCCATCAGCACGGATAGAAAACCGACGCCGGGCGATAGGATGGCACGGGTTACACCCGTCGGCATGGCCTGCCCTATCCGCCAATGCGCGCGCCCAAAGCCCATATAAAGACCCACGATCAGGGCCAGCGACCCGAAGATGATCTGCAACGTATTGGTGCGCAATTGCGCGACCAAAAGCATCCCGAGGACAGCACCGATCACAATGCCCGGTGCCCAGCTCCGCAGGATCGCCCAGTCCACCGCACCCTTTTTATTGTGGCTGTGCACAGACCGGATCGACGTCACGATAATGGTCGCAAGCGAGGTCGCCAGACACATCTGCATCAGCTGCGGACCGTTATATCCCAGCGTCTGGAACGCATAGAAAAACGCTGGCACCAGAACGATCCCGCCGCCGACGCCTAAAAGCCCTGCAAGCACACCCGCAAAGGCCCCGATTGCCATCAGCATCAGCGCCATCTGGATCAACAATATCGTATCAGGCATCGCTCATGTCCCCGGTCATCTGCAATTGTGTATGAACCGCATCCAGGGCCTCGAGCACAAGGGCCGAATTTGCATCCGGCAAATGCGCCTGCTCCGACAACATCCGCCGCCACAGCCGCGCACCCGGGCGGCCCGTGAACAGACCCATCATATGCCGTGTGATCTGGTTCAGCCTGCCACCCTGCGCAATATGCGCGTCGATATAAGGGACCATCGCCAGCACGGCATCGCGCGCCGTGGTGTTCACGCCAGTGCCAAAAATACGGGTGTCGGCATAGCACAAAATATCACAGGGCGCATGATAGGCGCTGCGCCCGATCATCACACCGTCGAGACCCATATCAAGGAACGCCTGCGCCTGATCCAACGTGGTAATGCCGCCATTGACGGAAATATGCAGGTTGGGAAACAGCCCTTTCATCCGGTGCACAATCTCGTAATCAAGCGGCGGAATATCACGGTTTTCCTTGGGACTAAGTCCCTGCAACCACGCCTTGCGCGCATGAATGGTGACACGGGCGCATCCCGCGCCGACGATATGCGCCAAAAATTCGGGCAGGATCACCTGCGGGTCTCTGATCATCGACACCGATACGGCATTTCACCGTCACCTCGACATCGACCGCCGCGCGCATCGCCGCGACACAGCGTGCAACCAGTGCTGGCTGTTCCATCAACACCGCGCCGAAATATCCCGATTGCACCCGGTCAGACGGGCAACCGACATTAAGATTGATCTCGTCATACCCCGCCTGCGCCCCGATACGCGCGGCCTCGGCCAATTCCGCCGGGTCCGACCCGCCCAATTGCAAGGCGACTGGGTGTTCGGCTGGATGATGATCCAGCAGATGCAGCGCGCCACCGCGCACCAATGCGGGCGACGTCACCATTTCGGTATAAAGCAACGCTTGCCCACTCAGCAGGCGATGCAGATAGCGGCAGTGGCGATCGGTCCAATCCATCATCGGAGCCACGGATAATCTGCTACTTACGCCAATCTGCGATTTTACCGCCTTTTCCAATACTTAGCTCCGAATGTTCAAGTTCGTCTATGTTCGATATCTTGCCATTTAGGCCCATTATCTGCTACATTTACAACACGTGTTGTAAAATGAAAGGCCATGTTGTAAATCATGGGAACCATCATAAAGCGTCGTCGCAAGAATGGCACCATAGCTTGGCTCGCTCAAATCTCAGTGATGCGGCAAGGTAAAGTCTTACTTCGAGAAAGTCAGACATTCGAGCGCAGATCAACTGCTGCGGCTTGGATCGAAAATCGCGAAGAAAGTCTTGCACGACCCGGTGCACTTGATGCGCTCAAAACTCAACCGAAAAGCAAGAAGACACCGACCTTGGCCGATGCCATCGACAGGTATGTCCAAGAAAGCAACAAACAGATCGGTCGGACCAAGACCCAGGTTCTGAAAAGCATCAAGACGTTTGATATCGCGGACCAACACTGTGACGCGATAACCAGCGCTGACATCGTCGAATTTGCACAAGAGAAACTGAACAGCGGTGTTCAGCCTCAAACAGTCTCCAACTACCTTTCCCATCTCGGTGCGGTGTTCTCCATCGCCAGACCGGCTTGGGGTTTTCAATTGAACGCACAAGCCATGGAAGACGCCCGGAAAGTCGCTGACAAACTGGGTATCACCGGCAAGAGCCGAGAACGAGATCGGCGTCCCACGCTCAATGAGCTAGACCAACTCATGCAGCACTTCCTCGACCGCTCGCGACGTCGCCCCACGTCTATCCCCATGCACCGGATCATCGCCTTTGCTATCTTTTCCACCCGACGGCAGGAAGAGATCGTCCGCATCCGCTGGAAGGATCTCGACGTGGAAGGCAAACGCATATTGGTCCGGGACATGAAGAACCCCGGCGAAAAAGTCGGCAACGATGTCTGGTGTGATCTGCAGGAACAGGCTCTTGCGATCATCGAAGCCATGCCATTGATAGAAGAGGAGATATTCCCTTACTCAACGGATGCCATCAGCGCAGCGTTCACGCGCGCCTGCAAGCTTCTGGAAATAGAGGGACTGCACTTTCACGATCTCCGGCATGACGGAGTTTCACGCCTTTTCGAGCTTGGCCTCAATATTCCGTACGTTGCCGCCAATTCAGGCCATCGGTCTTGGACGTCACTAAAGCGCTATACGCACCTACGTCAAACTGGCGACAAGTATGCTGATTGGACTTGGCTGGCTGAAGTCACGAAGCGGGACAACTCGCTCAAGTTGGTTCGAAATGGCCAGTTCCCTCGGAAACGTCGCTCAGACAGAGGCGTTTAGCTGAGTTCAAGATGTTCAGCGCAAGTTGCCGAGTTGGGGTAAATTCCCATAATACATATTGAACTCTATGCGATTTTGACCATCTGGTAAAATATCAAGCAGAATAAGTCCTGATCTCGGATCATACTAGAATGCTCCCATCGGGCAAGCTAACTTGAAAGAGAACATTATCTTGGAGGCCCGTCCCTGTGAAAACACCTGTATTTGTGAGCTTTGATTTTGACAACGATCGAAAGCTCAAAGACTTTATTGTTATGCAAGCCAGCAGAACAGATTCACTGTTCAACATTATTGATCTCTCGCTCAAAGAAGCCGCGCCTGAACGCGAATGGGAAACCAAGGCCGCAAAAGCAATTGCGAGGTCCCGTGTTGTTTTGGTGATGGTTGGACCTCAAACATATAGAGCCCCTGGCGTCCTGAAGGAAATCGCCATGGCACGCCAGCAAGAAAAGAAGATTGTCCAGATCATTGGCTATAAGGACGGCGCTTACACTCCCGTAAAAGGCGCAGGCCAACTGTACCGCTGGAACTGGGAGAACCTCAAAAAGATTCTTAACTGACAGGCAAGACAATATCAGGTATTATGTTCTCAGCTTACATCTGCATAACCCCGTTCGAAGTCACCCATGGCCTTGGAAGTTAGAAAGCTCCAAGAACTCAAGTTGTTCTTTCTTGGTGTTCTTGTGACTCTAGCCTACCTTGATCCCATTCCCAGACTTTGGCCTCGTTCCGACGAATGCGCCGACATCAACAAAGCCGTTTATGTCAGATTCACTCTTTCGCAATAGCAAGCCGGGCCCACCAGTAACCCAGTGGATTTCATGCGATACAACGACAAATATGTTGATTTGCGTTGAGAACTGACCCGGTAGCCCCATAAATTTTCACTGAGAACTGACCCATGTAACGACGCTACCCTGACGCATTTGTTCGGGGAGATATGGAGTGATCGACATGGGATTTTTAAGTGTCATTCGACGTTGGGCATTACGTGAAGGGATGCCAATTCGTGAGATAGCCAGGCGTACTGGTCTGTCTCGCAATACCATCAAGAAGTACCTGCGAGAGGGCGCTGTTGAGCCTAAGTTCAAGGTACCCAAACGACCGAGTAACCTTGATCCGTATGCGGATCGTTTGTCTGCATGGTTGTTGGCTCAGACACGCAAATCGCGCAAAGAGCGGCGTACTGTGAAGCAGATGCACGCCGATTTGGTGAAGTTGGGCTATGCGGGATCCTATGCGCGCGTGGCCGCTTTTGCCCGTGCATGGCGTGAAGACCGGCATCGTGTGGAGCAAACAACTGGACGCGGCACGTTTGTACCACTGGTATTCCAACCGGGTGAAGCGTTCCAGTTCGATTGGAGCGAAGACTGGGCCACCATCGGAGGTGAACGGGTCAAGCTGCAGGCGGCCCACACGAAGCTCTCGCACAGCCGGGCTTTCTTAGTGCGCGCCTATCCATTGCAAACACACGAGATGCTGTTCGATGCTCATTGGCATGCATTCCGCGTGTTTGGCGGCGTGCCTGGGCGCGGTATTTATGACAACATGAAGACCGCTGTTGATCGCGTTGGCCGTGGCAAGCAGCGCGACATCAACGCCCGTTTCAAAGCGATGGCCAGTCACTATGTTTTTGAACCTGAGTTCTGCAACCCAGCGGCAGGTTGGGAGAAGGGTCAGGTCGAGAAGAACGTCCAGGATGCGCGCAATCGCATGTGGCAGATCATGCCTGTCTTCAAAGATCTGAACGAGCTGAACCAATGGCTGGAAGACCGCTGTATAGCCCTTTGGGTTGAGACTTCGCACCGGGATCTGCCGGGCACCATTGCCGACGCTTGGGAAGCGGAGAAGCCGATGTTGATGGCATTGCCGCCCGCCTTCGACGGCTTTGTAGAACACAGTAAGCGAGTGTCGCCGACATGTTTGATCACTTTTGAGCGCAATCGCTACAGTGTGCCTGCCAGCTTTGCCAACCGGCGCGTCAGCTTGCATGTTTATCCAGAACGGCTGGTTATTGTGGCCGAGGGGCAAACCGTTTGCACACATGAGCGCATCATAGATCGGTCGCACCGCAGGCCCGGTCGTGTTGTCTACGACTGGCGTCACTACCTTGCTGTAATCCAACGCAAACCCGGCGCTCTGCGCAACGGAGCACCGTTCATTGAGATGCCAGGGGCCTTCCACAACCTACAAAGTCACATGCACCGCAGAGAAGGCGGTGACCGCGAGATGGTCGATATCTTGTCATTGGTTTTGCACCATGATGAGAATGCCGTTCTGTGTGCCGTAGAATTGGCGTTGGAGGCTGGCGTGCCAACCAAGACCCATATTCTGAACTTGTTGCACCGGCTGATTGATGGAACGCACACAGATCTTCCAGAAGTCGATCCACCTGATGCACTCGCGCTGGAAACAGCGCCAAAGGCAAACGTGGACCGCTATGATGATCTGAGACAGGTTGGGGGCAAGTACCATGCGTCATGACCCAGCAGGAGCCTCAATCGTGATCATGCTGCGCAGTCTCAAGCTCTATGGCATGGCAAATGCGGTAGAAGATCTGGTTGCCCAGGGCGGGCCTGCTTTTGAGGCCGCAACACCTATGTTGTCCCAACTGCTCAAAGCGGAGATTGCCGAACGGGAAGTGCGCTCAATCACATATCAAACAAAGGTGGCCCGCTTTCCGTCGTACAAGGACCTCGCTGGCTTTGACTTCAAATCCAGTGACATCAATGAAGCGACCGTCAAGCAACTGCATCGGTGCGAGTTCATGGAGAACGCTGAGAACGTCGTGCTCATCGGCGGGCCTGGAACGGGCAAGAGCCATGTCGCGACCGCCATCGGTGTTCAGGCCATTGAACATCACAGGTGCAAGGTCCGCTTCTACTCAACCGTCGAACTGGTCAACGCGTTAGAACAGGAAAAGGCGCTCGGCAAAACCGGAAAGATGGCAGAGATGATGACCAAAATTGATCTCGTGATTTTGGACGAACTTGGCTACTTGCCGTTCAGTCCATCCGGCGGCGCACTGCTGTTCCATCTGCTGAGCAAACTCTACGAGCGAACCAGCGTCATCATAACCACCAACCTCAACTTCTCAGAATGGGCACAGGTCTTCGGAGATGCAAAGATGACAACCGCGCTTCTGGATCGCCTCACACACCGCTGCCACATCCTGGAAACTGGAAACGACAGCTACCGCTTCAAAGCCAGCTCAGAGGCTGCAAAGAAAAAACGAAAGGAGAAGCCAACATTGACCAACACATAAACGCTGATACATAAACAGGTGGGTCAAATCTCGGTGAAAATACCGGGTCAGTTCTCAACGCAAATCAACAATACCCGGTCTCGAAGAGATCGGCCAACTATTGGTTGATCTGGTTGAAAACAGCGCCGAATGGGCAGGCGCCATGATTGAGGTCGCGACACGCACGCAGGTCATGCGGGTGCTCGGGGCCACCACGGTCGGCATCCTGATGCTGGTGCCACCAAATTTTTGGGCCGATATCATCGGAACGGCAGGCGGATTTCTGATTCCCGAAGCGATCATTGCTGTCGTGTTCCTGATCCTCGCCGCATTCACCGGCGGCACGGCAGGTACCGCACTCGCCGCCAGACTGACCATATTCGCGACGAACGTAGCACTGCGCCTGCGAGCAAGTGGGAATGCAGGCCGCACAATCATTCGCATGTTTACCGTGCTTCAGGGATTGGTGGAAAAAATCGCAGATCTGGTCAGGGCGCTGTTGCGAAATCGCCGAGAACGCGCGGCCGGGACTACGGATAACGAAATTCCGATTGAGCGGACTACCCTCGCGCGCCGTGTTCCACCGAACCGCAAGCCTTGGGAGCGTGCGGATCTTGATGATTAATGGTATGACCCCGACACAGGTGAGTTGCGTTGGCCTCCCGAAGACGGGTTCGCCGGAACACCAACGCCCGACACGCTAACATCCGGCACCCGAATCGACAGATACAGTGGTCGCGTCGGCGCAGACGATACTGGCCGGTTCTTGTCGCCCGAGGGCGCGAACTTTGGAGCGCGCTCTCTGCCTTACGATCCGGCCACGCAGCAATATCGGGTGTATGAAGTTGTAAACGAATTGCCCGTTTTGTCAGGCGAGGCCGCGCCATGGTTCGGCGAAGCAGGCGGGGCAACGCAATTTATGTTGGATCGGCCATTGAACGAGCTTCTGGCCGATGGACTCATCAGAGAGGTAGCCCCATGATTCAGCCCCGCACTTTACAAGAAATGAAAGAATATTTAGCCCGGCACGGCGTTGAGGATGGTTCTGTCTATACCCATGGGGGCCTAGGCGGTGGTGATATTGACGGCATTGAGCAGATTGATGGGATATGGCACACCTATTTCAGTGAGCGTGGCAGCAAAAACAGCTACCGCGCATGGCCGGACGAAGCTTCCGCCGTAGCTTATTTGCTTCCGCGGGCCGTTCAATTGGCGCAACAATACAGGATTTGGCTCGCATGACGTTTGTCCCCGAGGTTGAAATTATTCTCACATACTTTGCAGATCACGGTTTGCAGAACGGACGTGAATATACCCTCGGCGGACTGCGCACACATCGCGCCTTGCCGGACCAGCCTCTAATGGGGATCGAGGAATTTGGAGGGCGCTGGCGCACATATGTTGCCCTACCCGATCGCAAAACTGGCTACTCGCATTGGCCTACGTTTCAAACTGCTGCAGATGCAATAATTGAAATGCAAAGCGCAAAGATTTAAACGGATCGCCTGTCTGATGATACTATAAAAGTTAATATTACGATCTACTACTATTGCACCTGTAGCCTCTAAATGTGCTTGTCGCAATATCACTACTGTATTGGAGTACCTGACACGAGATAATAATTCCTAATATTTATGGTTGCGGGAGGGCTACTTAGACAGTGTTTCGCGGGATGGACCGAAGTGCGGATTTATCAATAAAAGGCGTTTCGACCCGAAGGCGGTAAGTTCTTTGCACAAAACTTTCTTTGATTTACACTAGGGTCAGGCTTCATAACCAGAACATGACGACGGCTGCGAGGGCGCAGGCTGAGAGGAAGACCTTGGGGCATCTGTCATAGCGGGTTGCGACGCGTCGCCAGTCTTTGAGGCGGGCAAAGCTGTTCTCGATCTTGTGGCGTTTGCGATAGCGGACTTCGTCGTGTGGGAGCGCAACCTTGCGGCTCTTGCGCGATGGAATGCATGGCTCAATCCCCTTTTCTTCAAGGGCTTCACGATACCAATTGGCGTCATAGCCACGGTCGGCCAGCATGTGTTTGGCGGGCGGCAAACCCTCTAGCAACGCTCGTGCGCCGATGTAATCGCTTCTCTGGCCCGCCGACAGGAACATCCGCAGGGGGCGGCCCCGGGGCATCAGTGACGGTGTGGAGTTTGGAATTCATCCCGCCCTTGGTGCGCCCAATCAGGCGGCCCCGTTTGTCATTGGGCCCCCCTTTTTTAGGCCCAGGCTGGAGGCCGTGCGGTGCGCCTTGAGATGGGTCGCGTCGATCATGAGCGTGTCGGTTTTGCCCCCCAGATCAGCCAGTTCCAGGAGCATCCGCGCGAAGATGCCTTTCTCACTCCACCGCTTCCAGCGGCTGTAGAGGGTCTTGTGAGGACCATAGGCCTCAGGTGCATCCCGCCAGCGCAAGCCATTGCGATTGATGAAGATAATCCCGCTCAGGACGCGCTTCTCATCAACGCGGGGTTTGCCGTGGGACTTCGGGAAGAAAGGCTCCAGCTTGGCCAGTTGATCGTCATTCAGCCAGTATAAATCGCTCATGTCACCGCTCCATTTTGCGAGCCCTGAATCAGACCTGAACGCCGAGATCAATGCATCCTGACCCTAGGTCGCTAATATTGATCTATAAATCACCTCTTCAACCAAACAGCTAAATGATGAGATTAATCGTATGAAAACCATGTTTCTATTGATGGCGCGTTATGAGGCCCGTCCGCTGCTGTCAATAGATCTGGTGCGGCAGGACTTCTTTGATGGCATGTCACGCAAGGTCTTTCTCAATAAAATTGAGAGCGGAGAAATACGTTTGCCGCTAACGCGACTGGATGAAGGGCAAAAAGCTGTCAAAGGCATCGCACTTCAGGATCTTGCCATGTTTATTGATACCTGCACTCTGGCGGCGCGTAAAGAACTAGCGCGTAAGCGCACCCTTTTGCATACTTCGCATCGCGTCTTGACCGACAAGATATAAAAATTTCCCGCAGATCAATCCGAAGCCGTCGCAACCGACAATCCACTTAGCCGCTGACGAACCGCCCCATCAACAGCACTTACGATTTCCATTGGGAAGTCTGCTGGTAGATCAGCGGCCACCGTATCAAGTGCGCCGTTTGCCTGGTCGGCAACAGACTCCAGAGCAGAAACCGCGCGTTTTTGAGATATTCCTGCCTCGACCGCCGTTTCTACAAAATGCCTGCCATGGATTTGATCAATGCGGTAATGGCGACGCTTTCCAACCGACATGGCCAGTTTCATTTGCTTGCGTTCGATCTGGCGTGCGTTGGCGGCTGGGGCGGCGGTCAGGACATCATAGAAAGGTGTCATCCGGTAGCTTCCACCGGGACCGAGGAACAGACTGAAGTTCTTGGCATGTCCGTCTGTCGCTCCTATCAGCCAGAAAATGACCTGCGCTTTCAAAAACGCCTCGCGGTCCTCCGCAGGAGTGTCGCTGCCTTGCAAAAGCGACATGATGGCCGTGATCCCTGGCCCGCCTTCGCTCTGATATTTGAGGGTGGGAGGCACGGATAGCGCCTGACAGCAATCCTCTTGCGGCAATCGCAACAAGCGGCCATCCTGAGTCCAGCGCCGATCAAACCGCTCGATGACAAGTGCGCTCGTTTGCCCAAAGGTGCTCATACGTGCAGTGTTCACCGGCAACCCGAAGGCTTTCATCAGCTTCAAACAATAATATTCATTCTCCACGCTATCCGTCAGATCAATGCCACCGGGCAGCGCCCCGATGCGGGTTTTGAAAATGTGTGTCGTGGGCGTGGTGCCATGCGGTTTGATCCACCTGCCCTCATGATAGAGCAGCGCAGTCTTTTCCTGCGCGCCCGCAACTGAAATTCTGAAGGCATCATCAGCAGCAAGACCAAGCGGCGCTTTACCGAGGCCGTTCAGAATACGCTCGATCGCCGCATCATCGACAGGTTCCCCTTGAAACGTGCCCATGCTATCGGGCGCAGGACCCTCCCCCGCAATGAACTGCAATGCACCAACGCAGTCTTGGCCGATCTTGCCCAGCATGCTGAATGCATCAATGCCCCGCGCGCCGACTTTCTCAGCGACGAGGCGGCGCAAATGATCGGAGTCGGGCAGAAGGTTTTCAAACACGGCCGCCACTACCTCACCGCGATACGCTGTCTCGCGCAGCGGCATCGACAGGGAGACAGGCAGCGCATGCTCCCACGCCAACCAATCGGCATCGTATGTAAAGCGTATGGCTCCCCCTGCCTCGCGCAGCAAAATGCCAACATGACGGCTATTCAGATAAACGCGCAGCGGCACATAGGCAGGACGACGGCCCATCAGAACAGATCCTCGATGTCCTGCCCCTGCCCTTTCGAGCGCGCTGCGACCCGAAATTCCAGATCGAGTGCCGCCAGCAGCGTGAGGATCGTATCAAGCCGACCCGGCTTTTCACCCGTCTCGATCCCCGAGATCGTAGCTTGCCTAAGCCCGGCGCGTTCGGCCAATTCCGTCTGCGACCAGCCCTGCGCTTTACGCGCACGCTGGATCAAAGTGCCTAACTGTTGCGGAGTGCGGGCGAGATCATTCATGGACAAAGATATACGCAGTAACGCATATTGTGTCAATATACGATTATACGTATAAATCTTGTTTAATCGCAATAGCGTATAAAGAGAAAATACACGCTAATCAGTATAGAGCTCGGTAAACAAAGGAGGCAAAAGATCACCAAAACCTCTGAGAACCGATCGGGAATTACTGCCTGAATTTTGTGCATCGGCAGTGTAAACGACTGGATGGAGTAGTCCAACGGAACACCGCAGGAGGACTACCGCTTATTTTCATTATAAATCAGATAGATAAAGGTTACCCCATCCAATCCATCATCGGAGCACAAGATAATCTCGCTGCCGCGGTGGCTGCGTTGTTGGGCATTTCTAATTCTCCTATGGTCCACGATCCGGCTATCGGGGCCATGTTGCACACATACTGCAGACGAATTGGGGCAATCTAGCCCCCCGGGGGTGAAGACAGGGAAACGGCGGTGTTTGGGTGGGTTTGGGTGCAGTCCCCTGAATTATCGCCATGTTCGGAAGCGCATGGAACTTCAATCGTGATCTGGCACAGAGTCTTGCGGTTTATGATCACACGTTTTCCCAGATTATCCTAAAACCTCGCGACGTCGATATCCTCAAAGTCCCAACAGATCAGCGCAATGCCTGTGATGTGGACGTGCCACCCTTTAGCTGAAGCAGTGGTCGGCTTCGCTGCCAGTTAACGAGAAAGCACATGTGATGTTAGCGTGCTATTGCATCAATCACACTAAGCGGAAACACTTGGCTGTCTTTCTAATCAGGCCGATCAGAAACCGTTGACCATAAAGGCCAACACGCACCCTCCGCATGGCTCCAGCTCATCTGAGCAACTGCAGTACCTTGTCCGAAACTTGTACACAATCATCGAACCGAAGGCATTGACAGCCTATGGCCCTGAAACAAGCATAGAAGCCGAACAACTAACAATCTTTGATAAATGAGGCTGCTTGCGCGCATCTACAGCGAAGCTGGGTTCACTTCAGACCAGCCCGCTCGTGCAACATGCGGCGCGCGGCCGTCGCGAACAGTCGTGAATGACGCTGCGGGTCGGATGAACGTCCGCTCTACGCAAAATCTACTCAGCGAAAAGCTCAACGTTTAGTCAGCCGGTCTGACGCTTTGCTAACAGCGAAATGCAAAAGCAAGGTCATGATCGCAAGCGTGAACAGACTTGCGAACATCAAATCAGTTTTGGCCCGCCCATTCGCCAGCAACATCAGGTAGCCCAGCCCCTTAGATGCCCCGACCCATTCCCCGATGACCGCCCCGATCGGGGCATAAACCGCAGCCAGTTTCAAACCAGTTCCCAATGACGGCAGCGCGTGCGGGATTTTGATACGCCGCATAATCTGGCGTTTGGTGCCGCCCATGGTTTTGGCCAAATCCAGAATATCCGCAGGAATGCGCGTCAGCCCGTCGTAAAAAGCGGACGTCACCGGAAAGTAGATTATCAGAACTGCCATCACGACTTTGGATGCGATACCATATCCGAACCAGAGCGTCAGGATCGGGGCAAGTGCGAACACCGGTACCGCTTGCGTAAAAATGAGAAGCGGCATGACAAGGCGGTGCAGGCGCGCAGAACTTGCCAATTGGATCGCCGTCACCGCCCCTAAAACTGTGCCTATGAGCAGTCCCAAAAAGACTTCGGTCACCGTTACGAGTGCGTTTTCTGCAATCATGACACGGTTTTCAAAAGCGGCCTGTCCGACCCTCATCGGGGATGGCAAAATGAACGGCGGCACGCCTGTAATCCAGACAATCCCTTGCCACAACAAAAGCGCAAAGGCCGTCGCGCCCAAGACATAACGCAAGCGCATCATGGCACCCGCCTTAAATGCGCAAGCAGTTCGGCCTGACAGGTGACGGTTTCAGGGGCGTATTGATCTCGGATCGGCCTATCTTGCGGGGTCGGCCACGTCAGCGCAGCCTCTGGCGTGAGCACAACAATCTGGTGTCCAAGTCGCACGGCCTCTGCCGGATCATGGGTCACTAAAAGAACCGTTTTGTCGGCCAAAACCTCAGCGGCGAGTTCTTGCATATCCGCGCGCGTGCTCGCATCAAGCGCAGAAAATGGTTCGTCCAATAACGCTATGCATCGGTCCTCCATCAAGGTGCGTGCAAGGGCCGTACGTTGCCGCATGCCGCCTGAGAGCGCGCCGGGTTTTTTATGCTTGTGTAGAGACAACCCAACACGCTCCAACAAAATTTCGGCTCTGCGCATATCGGGCGCTTCGCCGCGCAGACGTGCGCCCAGCACCGTATTTTCGATGACACTTAGCCACGGCAGCAAAAGGTCGGATTGCGCCATCACACTGACCCGTCCGGCTGTGGCGATACCATCAGATGTCGTGATCTGCCCGTCAAACGAGCCTGCGCATGGCAAATCCGCAATCAAACGAAGTAGCGTCGATTTACCCACACCAGACCGGCCCAGCACGCAGGTCCATTCCTGCGCTGTCAGCACCATATCGACAGGCCCGAATAACCGCTGCCCTTCGATGCGATGTGTGCCGTAGAGCTGTATGGCTGGTGCTTTTGTCACGCGCCGCGCAATCCCATGTCCCAGAACGCAACTTCCAGACGCGTCGCTGTTGTGAAACGCGCCTGAAGATTTGGCCAGCGCACGGATGCGGTCGGATCAGGCCCCAAACGGCGCGCGATTGCGCCATCCATCATCTGGCCCACCGTGGTCATGACGCTTTGGTATCCGGCGTCCGCATACGTGTCGATCCAGTCGCTATACGGCGTTTCAGACGTGGCAGACTGCGCTAACCGCGTCCCGATTTCGCCGTAGCCAAAACAACATGGCGCAAGTGCTGCCATCAAATCAAGGAAATCGCCTTGCAGCCCCGCGTCCATCACATAACGCGTGTAGGCGAGGTTTTCGAACGCCTCCACCGCCGCGAAAAGTTTGGCTTCTTCAATACCTTCTGCGGCGCAGGTTGTGACATGTAGCGCCATTTCGTGGTTGACCAGCGCGTCAACAGTTCCTGCACAGACCTTCATCTCGTCCAGTGTTTCGGCCTTGACCACCCCAAGTGACCATGCCCGTGCGAAGTGAACGAGGAACACATAATCCTGGACAAGGTAGTGCAGAAACGATGCGCGCGGCAAAGTGCCATCCCGCAGCCCGTCGACAAAGGCGTGGTGGGTGTAGTCATGCCACGGTTCGATGCAACCGGCACGCCAAAGCGCAAAAGTCTTACCGTAAGCAGAACCGGTCATTGCGCGGTGACGTCAATGGCGATTTCACTGACCGGGTTGATCGACGGGATCAGGCCCGCATCGTACAAGAACGCCTCGAACGTGGCGTAACGACCAACATCCATAGCGGTGGGGCGCAGGGCAAAACGTGGCAAGGTGTCGACCCAAGCGCGCTTGTTCAGCTCATCGTTCAGCTCTGGTGATGTGCTTGCAAAAATCTCCCAGCTTTCGACAGGATGGTTGATGATGTATTGCGTCGCCTTTTCAGTCGCGGCCAGAAAACGCTGGATCATGTCGACGTCCTTCGTGTCTTTGTTGGCCACGTAAATCAGTTCGTCATAAGGCGGCAGGCCTTCTTCTTCGACGTAAAAGCAGCGCCCCGGCACGCCTTCGATATCCATCTGGTTCAGTTCGAAATTACGAAACGCGCCGATGACGGCATCAACCTGACCTGACATCAAAGACGGCGACATCGACCAGTTCACGTTGATCAGTTCCACATCGTCCAGCGACAATCCATGGGTCGCCAGAACATGACCCAGCACCGCCTCTTCAACGCCGCCCACGGAAAATCCGACTTTGCGGCCTTTCAGATCAGCGGGTGTTTGAACAGGGCCATCCGCCAGAACCAACAGGCAGCTAAGCGGTGTGGCAACCAACGTGCCCACCCGTTGCAAAGGCAGTCCTTCATGGATTTGCAGGTGCAACTGCGGCTGATACGAGATCGCAAGATCGGCCTGACCGGCGGCAACCATTTTTGGCGGTGCAGAGGGATCGGCGGGGGCGATGACCTCAACCGCGAGGTTTTGATCGGCAAAATAGCCTTTTTCCTGCGCAATGATGACAGGCCCGTGGTCAGGGTTCACGAACCAGTCCAATAACAAAGTGACTTGGTCTTGCGCCCAAAGTGGCGCGGCGCACAGCGATAGCGCGGTTGCGAAGATGGTCGTTTTCATAGGTCATTCACTTTCATTTGGAATAAAGACTGGCAAAATGGTGTGTGGGGCCGTGGCCTGTGCCCACCGATAAGGCATCAGCGTTGGCAATGGCGTGCGCGACATAGGATTTGGCGGTGCCTGTGGCAGCGGCCATGCCCTGCCCTTTGGCCAATTGCGCGGCCAACGCCGCGGATAGTGTGCAGCCTGTACCATGGGTGTTTGCGGTTGCGGTGCGCGGGGCGTCAAACCACGTCACGGTGTCACTGGTAATCAAACAATCGGGGCTATCCGGCCCCTCAAGATGACCGCCCTTCATCAACACTGCCGTCGCCCCCAGCGAACACAGAGCCGCACCCTGGGCCACCATTTCATCGCGTGTGATGGCGATGTCGGTTTTCAGTAAATGCGCAGCCTCCGGCAAGTTGGGCGTCAGCACTGTTGCCATTGGTAAAAGTCTATCGCGTAGCGTGTTCACCGCATCGGGTTGCAGCAATGCAGCGCCACCTTTTGCAATCATCACCGGATCAAGCACGATCGGGATGTTCGTGTGCCCATCTAGCGCATCGGCGACGGCAGCAGCGATATCGGCATTTCCGATCATCCCGATTTTGACAGCATCTACGCGGATATCAGCAAAGATAGCTGCGATCTGGTGTTGGACAAAGTCGGGCGGAACCAGATGGATGCCCGTCACACCTTGGGTATTTTGTGCCGTTAAAGCAGTAAGTGCCGCCATCGCAAACGCACCGTTTGCAGAAATCGCTTTGATGTCGGCTTGTATGCCAGCACCGCCCGACGGATCAGAGCCTGCAATGCTAAGAACATTAGGGATCATGGTCTGTCCTCTGGTTTGAACGTGTCAAATGCGCGGGCGGCAGCCTGTGGATCAGACTGCCCGCAAATTGCGGACACAACCGCCATGCCGTCTGCACCACTGGCAAGAACACCATTGATATGATCGGGTTTCAGTCCCCCAATCGCCACATTCGGCAAAGACGACAAAGCGATCAGCTGCGCCAGGCCGTCAAAACCTGTAGGCTGCGCATGATCGGCTTTTGTGGCCGTGCCAAAGACAGGTCCCAGCCCAAGGTAATCCACAAGAAGCGGATCGACATCGCGCACGGCTTGCGGGGTTTCGCACGACAGTCCGAGGATCTTGTCGGGACCCAAAATAGCGCGTGCTTGTGCCGTTGAAATATCACCTTGACCGATATGTGCGCCGTCCGCACCTGCGGCTGCGGCAGCGACGACATCATCATTGACCAGCAGGGGCACGCCCGTCCCTTGCAATGCGGCTTTCAGTGCAACGGCCACATCGGTGCGCTGCGCGGTCGTGGCGTGTTTGTCGCGCAACTGTACCATCGTAACACCGCCCGCCACCGCGCGGCGCACGGTCTCTTCAACGCCCATTTGTGCGCAAAGCTTGGGATCAGTCACCAGATATAGCCGCAATTGGGTTTTAAGTGCCGCCATTACCCGATGGCCTTTGCCAAATCGGCAGGCTGTGCAGCGGCAAGTGCATCCAGGAAATGCATCTGAAAGCTGCCGGGCCCTTGCGCCAGTTTCCCAGCGGCAGTCCCCGCCACTTTGAAATGCGCAAGGGCAGCAAGGGCTGCATCAAATGCGGGACCTGTTGCAGCGTAAGCGCCCATCAGGGCGGTTTGTGAACAGCCCAGTGCAGTGACCTGCGGCATCAAGGCCGAACCACCTGAGACTTCGGCCTCTCGATCCCCGTCGGTCAGATAGTCAACGGGGCCTGTGATCGCAACAACCGTGCCAAACTGAAGCGCAAGCGCCTTTGCGGCGCCTTGTGCAGCCGTCACACTGTCTCCGCTATCAACCCCTTTTCCGGCCCCGGCTTCGCCCGCAAGAGCCAGTATTTCGGATGCATTTCCACGTACAATCGCAGGACTTAGTGCCAGCAATTCTTTGGCGGCTTGTTTGCGGTAATCCGAGATGAAATGCGCAACCGGGTCCAGAACCCACGGAATGTTTTGACCATTTGCCACTGTTGCCGCAGCAGTCATACTGGCAAGCCAAGGTGCGGATAGTGTTCCGATATTGATGGTCAGCGCACCGCAGATAGGCGTGAACGCAGCCATTTCTTCGGGTGCGTGGACCATTGCAGGCGAGGCACCAGCTGCCAAAACAACGTTTGCTGCGATATTCATTGCAACGTAATTTGTGATGCAATGAACTAACGGATTTTGATCTCGTAGAGCTTTGAGAAGGTCGTTTGGGGCCATGATCATTCCTCTTTTTGCGGGCAAAAAGAGGAATGAGGTATGCTCGTCAAATAAACATACGACCTCCCTCCGCCAGCATTATCTGGTTCAGGTTCAAAGGGTACGTCTCAGCTTTTCAGCGCCCCTGGTAGAGGATGGGGTAATTGGTTTTGGGAGTGTCGTCAAACAGAATACGGCGAAATTTGACTTTGAGCTTATGTTGAATAAAATCCTAAAGTGTGGCGAACGTGTGCTTCAAAGCCTTAATCCCTTTGGGATGACTCTGGTCCGTAAATGCTTCTGTTCTTGGTGATAGCAAACAGGTACTTCGACTATAATAGAAAGCGATCAATTTGATTCTTGACCTGATCTCGAAGCACCTCAGTTTGAGCCAGAATTTTCTTTGCTTTTAGAAAGTCCGGAGACCTGTAGCTGTCAACCGGAGGACGTAGCAAAACGGTGTCGGGATGCTGCGCAGCTGCGTACTGAACAATCGACATTTGCATCATTTGGTTGGCCCCATACATTGCGTCTGCCTTGCTAGGCCGCTTGCGAGAGTCGCCACTTGTTCCGTCCGATACATCAATTGCGATAATGTGAGCTGCCTCACCTACGAGAATATCCAACGGACAAGAGTTTGTCGCACTCCCGTCGATGTAGAAGCAACCACTGCGTGCAACAGGCAAGAATACGGCAGGCATTGCAGAAGACGCGGCCATTGCTGACAGCAGATCACCATCCTTGAACACGGTTGTTTTCTGACCGTAGTAATCTGTCGCTGCAATCTTCAACGGTATTGCGAGGTCAGCAAATGTTTTGGCGAGCGTATCAGGCAGGAATACGTCGAGGATACGCTCTAGATTAAGCTCCCGATGTGCGGCCCACCATCCTTGCCGAAGCTCTCCATGCTTTTGGGCCCACCTTGAAGATATCACCTATAAGATTGAGTGGTTTACTGATCTTGCTGAAGATGTGATCCGTAATCTCATCTGCGGACATACCGGAACAAACCGCCGCACCAATAATGGATCCGATAGACGTTCCAGCAACAATGTTTGGCTTTATCCCTAGTTCATCAAACGCCTTAATTGCGAGAATATGGGGCAGTCCACGCGCGCCGCCATTCCCTAAAGTCAGTCCAATTGTATCCACTACCGCGTTCTTTCCTGAAATCTAGGTGAAAGAGATAGCAAATATCTGTTCATCGGTACAGCAACCTTGACCAAACAGGAGTTAGCGGCAGCAAATACTCTGAGCGGGTCTTTGTCGCGATGGATTGATGTAGTGCGCATGTTGTCCGTCACAATTGTAGCCCCACTCTCCAGTCGTTTTTACAACATTGATCTTCTTAGAAAGCCAAACTGTTGTATTATGATGTATAAGTCCAACTCATGACCCAATCCATCATGAGCGCCACGGATAATCTGCCACTTACGTAAATCTGCGATTTTACCGCCTTTTGCGATACTTAGCTCCGAGTGTTCAAGTTCGCCTCTGTTCGATATCTAGCCATTTAGGTCCATTATCTGCGACATTTACAATACGTGGTGCAAATCATGGGAACCATCATAAAGCGTCGCCGCAAGAATGGCATTATAGCTTGGCGCGCACAAATCTCAGTGATGCGGCAAGGTAAAGTTTTACTTCGCGAAAGTCAGACATTCGCGCGCAGATCAACCGCTGTAGTGTAGATTAAAAACCGCGAAGAAAGTCTGGCGCGACCCGGTGCCCTTGATGCGCTCAAAACGCAACCGAAAAGCAAGAAGACACCGACCTTGAGCGATGCCATCGACAGGTATGTCCAAGAGAGCAACAAGCAGATTGGCCGGACCAAGACCCAGGTTCTGAAGAGCATCAAGACGTTTGATATCGCGGACAAACACTGTGACGCGATAACCAGCGCTGACATCGTCGAATTTGCGCAAGAAAAGCTCAATGGCGGTGTTCAGCCTCAAACAGTCTCCAACTACCTCGCCCATCTCGGTGCTGTTTTCTCCATCGCCAGACCCGCATGGGGCTTTCCACTAAACGCGCAGGCTATGGAGGACGCCCGGAAAGTGGCGGACAAACTGGGTATCACCGGCAAGAGCCGCGAACGGGATCGGCGTCCCACGCTCGATGAACTCGATCAGCTCATGCAGCACTTTCTGGACCGCTCCCGACGTCGCCCCACGTCCATCCCGATGCACAGGATCATCGCCTTCGCCATCTTTTCCACCCGACGGCAGGAAGAGATCGTCCGCATCTGCTGGAAAGATCTCGACGTGGATGGCAAACGCATGTTGGTCCGGGACATGAAGAACCCCGGCGAAAAAGTCGGCAACGATGTCTGGTGTGACCTGCAAGAACAGGCTCTGGCGACCGTCGAAGCCATGCCATTGATAGAAGACGAGATATTCTCCTACTCGACTGATGCTATCAGCGCTGCATTCACGCGCGCTTGCAAGTTCTTGGAAATAAAGGGACTTCACTTTCACGATCTTCGGCATGACGGTGTTTCACGCCTGTTCGAGCTCGGCCTCAATATTCCGTACGTTGCCGCCAACTCAGGCCACCGGTCGTGGACTTCGCTGAAGCGCTATACACATCTACGTCAGACTGGCGACAAATACGCGGATTGGACCTGGTTGGCCGAAGTCACGAAGCGGGACAACGCACTTAAATTGGTCCGGAATGGCCAATTCCCTCGGAAACGCCGCTCAGACAGAGGCGTTTAGCCGAGCTCAGGATGTTCAGCGCAAGTTGCCGATTTGGGGTAAATCCCCATAAAACATATTGAACCTTATCTGAATTTGGCCAAGTGGTAAAAATACTGCCAACCCTTCAAAAGACTACCCTCTCTGCTGACTCAAAGCTGCCATTGGTTTTATTGAGAGCTAGATCGGTTCTGCGGGACTAACCCACTTTTTGCTGATGCAGCTATTGCTGACGCAGCATTTTCTCGCAGTTGCGTTATGTTTCCTGCTGCATCTCAGCCTGCGTCACGGAAACGGTCATTCAAACGGGTTGATCGATACATAATTATAACTGCGACTTCACTCCATTTGATCCAGCGATTGCACCGTGCTCTTGCTGCGCCGCCAATGCCAAGTTGTTGCCCTCTTGCCCTGTCGGTTGGTACTTGGCTATGCAATTGCTCGGATATAAGGTTTTCTGAGCAGGCTTTCGGAGCATTCATGTCAAGACCTTCCCCTGATCAGACAATGGTCTCTATCGCTGGTGTGCCATCGCATCTGCTTGATGCCTTTCGCGCCCGAGAAACTGCCAGGTACATGGCCGCGCGTCCCCGCTGTCGCGCCGCATTGGAAGCAGGTGCCGCCCCTTGGTTGAACGGCGTGCCGATGCACTGGATGCGGGACTGGCCGTCACCTTTTCCGCTGGTTGTAAAGAAAGCAAAGAATGCGCGGTTGACCGATCTTGATGGTCACAGGCTGGATGATTTTTGCCTTGGCGATACGGGGTCGATGTTTGGTCATGCCCCCCCCGCAGTGGCCCGTGCAATTCGTCGTCAGGCCAATCGCGGCTTGACCTTTATGCTGCCATCAAAAGCGGCACTTCGTGCGGGCGCGTTGATGACCGCATGTTTTGGCGAATTTATCTGGCAGATGACCCTCAGTGCGACGGACGCAAACCGCAATGCCTTGCGCGTGGCCCGCGCGGTCACAGGGAAACGCAAGGTTTTGGTGTTAAACGGCTGCTATCACGGCTCGCTGGAGGAGACGATGGTCGAACTATCCGAAGGTCAGACCGTCGCGCGAGCGGGCCTTGTGGGGCAAGGCTTTGATCTGGTTGAAGGGGCCGTTTGCGTTGAATTCAACGACCTTGAGGGGGTTGCGGCCGCGCTGGCCCAAAGTGACGTTGCCGCAATCCTGACGGAACCTGTCATGACAAACTCCTGCATGGTCCTGCCGCAGCCCGGGTTTCTGGAGGGCTTGCGCGCCCTTGCCGATGCACATGGCGCGCTGCTGATCATAGATGAGACACACACTCAATCCTCTGGGCGCGGCGGCTATACGGCGCAGCACGGGCTGGCACCGGATATCTTTGTCGTCGGCAAATGTGTGGCGGGCGGGATACCGACCGCGCTGTGGGGCATGACAGAGGCAGTGGCCAAGCGTTTCCAAACCTACGACGCGGCGCGCCCTTCGGGCCATTCGGGCATGGGCACAACGCTGGCCGGTAACCCGATGCAATTCGCTTGTCTGGAGGCGACCTTGTCAGACGTCGCGACCCCAGAGGCTTTCGATTACATGAATGCAGGCGCAGCACGGCTCGTCAAAGGGCTTGGCGCCGCCATCGAACAGTCGGGTCTGCCATGGCACGTGTTGCGCGTAGGCGCGCGGGTGGAATTTATCTGTGCACCGGGGCCGCTGTTGAATGGTACGCAAGCCGCCGCAGCGCATCATCCATCACTGGAAGGGGCGTTGCATCTGGGTCTGCTGAACCGTGGCTGCCTGATCGCGCCGTTTCACAATATGATGCTGGTGAGCCCAGTCACGTCTGATAGCCAGATCGACAGGCTGATCACAGCTTTCACCGAAGTGATCACTGAACTTAGGGACGCTACCAATGCCTGATACATGCCCCTCAGGCGCACGCTTGCAAGAAGCGACTGAATTCCTTTCTGCCCACCCTGAGAGTCCGATTCAAAATGAGCTGAGGCATTTCAATCTCTTGCGAGCACCCTTGTCATACGCCTGATGTGAGCGATGAGAACCCATGCCTCGGCGCTTTCGATTGTTCTCTCCCAATCCTTTGCCAGACGGCGACATCTTCCGAGCCAGGCGAAAGTGCGTTCGACAACCCACCGACGGGGCAGAACCTCGAAACCTTCGGCGGTGTCGGAGCGTTTCACGATCTGAATGACCCAGCGGCCAATACTGGTCAGAGCATCGCGCAGTTTCGGCCCGGCATAGCCTCCATCCGCAAAAACATGGCGCAGCTTTGGAGCCTCCCGGGCCAGTTGATGGAACACCGCCGGTGCGCCGTCACGGTCCTGAATGCTGGCGGAATGAACGCGGAGTGCAATCAAATGCCCGCAGGTGTCGGTCATGATGTGACGTTTGCGGCCCTTGATACGTTTGCCAGCATCATAGCCGCATATCCCGCCATTTTCAGTGGTTTTCACGCTTTGGCTATCAATCACACCCGCTGCTGGCTGGCGGTTCCGACCTTCAGTTTCACGCGCCAGTGCAACCAGTTCCCGATTAATCTCGGCCAGCAGACCGTTGTCGCGCCAACCGTAGAAATAGTATCGAACCGTCGATACTGGCGGGAAGTCTTTTGGCAAAAGCGACCATGCGCACCCCGCCGATGCGATGTACTGGATCGCATTCCACACACCGCGCAGTTCAACTTCGCGCGGCCTGCCAAGATGGTTGGGGCTGGGCAGAAATGGCGCTATTATCGACCACTCCACATCCGTTACATCACTTGAATATCGGGGCGTATCGCGCTCATGTAGTTTTCGGGTGAATTCAGTCCAGGCCATTTTGATCTCCGTTCAGCTTCCAACCGAACAGAATCACAACCTACTGAATTCACTCAACTCATTTCCGATCAGACTCTGAGATCGAAGCAATTGACATTGTCTTGCTGGATTCCAACGGGATCGGACGCGGTAAGATTATCCGTCTCCATGAACTTGAAGCGCTTTATAGGAACGGGAGGCATTTGCCGATTTCGATCCTTGGCCTTGATGTCGTAGGAGAGGATGTAGATGAGACCGGATTAATCTGGGAAACTGGTGATGGCGATCTGCGGGCTTGGCCTGTGCCGGGTTCACTTGTGGCGCAGCACGGAACAATGCCGCCGCGTGCAGAGTTGCTTTTGTCGCAATACCACCTTGATGGCACACCGATGTTGTCGGACCCGCGTCACGCGCTGCGCAATCAGATTGATGCAATGGCCGCCCTCAACTTGCATCCGGCTGCCGCATTCGAGCTTGAATTTTTTCTGTTGGATCCGGAACGCGACAGCGCCGGCCAAGTTCAGCCTGCGCGCGATGTGTTGGACGGGCGCAGGTCCCATAAGACGGATGTATATTCGGTGGACCATCTGATCGGCATGCAGCCGCTTTTTTCGGACATCTACGCGGGGGCGGGACTTGCTGGTATCACGGCCGAAACGCTGATTTCGGAATATGCCCCCGGTCAGTATGAACTGACGCTGCACTACCGCACGGACATCATGCAGGCTGCAGATGATCTTGTACGTCTCAAGCGGATCGTGCGCGCGCAGGCGAGACGGCACGGCGTGGTCGCCTGCTTTATGGCGAAACCATTTGCGGATTATGCAGGGTCCGGCATGCATCTGCACGTCAGCCTTTGCGATGAGAATGGCACCAATTCCATGGCCGAAGAACCAGATGCTGCCCTGACTGACATACTGCGCCATGCCATCGGCGGGATGCTGTCCACGATGAGCGAAAGCATGTTGGTATTTGCCCCTCATGCTAACAGCTGGTGCCGCTTTGCTAATCAAAGCTATGCACCTGTTGCCCCGACATGGGGCGTCAACAACCGGTCCGTCGCAGTCCGCGTTCCAGCAGGATCACGGTCTGCTCGTAGGATCGAACACCGACTGTCGGGTGTTGATGCCAATCCTTATCTGGTCGCGGCGACGGTGCTTGCCGGAATGCGTAAAGGCATAACCGAGCAGATCGCGCCGGGTGCGGAAACGACGGGCAATGGGTATGGCGCGGACACAACTCGGGCTTTGCCGCGAGACTGGAACGCGGCCATTGCTGCGGCCCAAGCCTCTACATTCTTGAAGGATGCCTTGGGCGAAGAAATGCATTGCACCTTTACCGCCGTAAAGGCCGCCGAATATGCGCGCGTCGCCCGTACCATTCCCGATGTGGACTATGATCTATATCTGCATACTATCTAGGGCCTCGGACAACGTCAGTGGCGCAGATCCACTGCAGTCAGTGAAATTGCCACAGCGATTTGCGGCAAGGACAGGTTTCTGAACGGCTGACGGCAGTCTTAACTGTCAGCGGTTAGTTGTATCCAGGAAGCTCACCGCGGCAAGGTTCGCGACTTGATCCTTGGCCACCGTTCATTTCTGCAAACTTTTACAAATGACTGGTTTTCAGGCCGCGTTGCGACACCGAAACCTAAGCAGTTGGAGCATCAGGTCCGCTGCGCCCGCGCAGTAAAAAAAGTTGGAACTTCCGCAATGGGCTCACAGCCGCCTTCTGCTTTAGCAGAAACACCTGATGACGCGCCCGCGGCGAAGCCGATATTAGTTTTTAGGCTATCATACGTCGTCAGCGCCGTGTTGATGTTTGGGCAGAAGCGTTGGATGGAGGGCAAATCATGCCAAGAGTTCAACTTCCCGCTGTCACCCCAAAACGACGAGCCCGAAATAATGGCCGCCTCGTCGAGCAAAAGCGCCCGCTTCTACCCAAGCAGGTTTGGGCCATCCGCGCGCGCTTAGAACTCGCTGGTAATCTTCGCGATCTAGCTTTGTTTAACGTCGCAATCGACAGCAAATTGCGCGATTGCGACTTGGTCACGTTCAAGGTCGATGATCTTATAAGGGATGACCGGGTGAGAGAACGCGTGTCGGTCGTTCAAAGCAAAACGAACAAGCCCATGCAGCTTGAACTGGCTGAAAGTACGAGAGAAACCGTGACCAACTGGATCAAGTCTCTGGAAATGATTGGATGCCAGTTCTTGTTTCCGGGCCGATTTCATTGTCGGTCGCACATATCAACGCGCCAGTACGGGCGCCTGGTTCGGGATTGGGTTGTCTCGAATGGTTTGGAACCTAGTGGTTAAGGCAACTATTCTATGCGCCGAACGAAGGTGGCGGAAAGTTATCGCTAAACAGGCAACCTGCGTGCTGTTCAGCTACTGCTCGGCCACACACGAAAGTTGATAGCACAGTCAGATATCTGGGGGTCGAGCTCGATGATGCGCTGAGCATTTCCGAGCGGATTGATATCTGAGAATTCGGACGAACGGTTGGAGCCGTTCGTCATTTCGAAGCGGTCTTGCTCGTTTGATACTTTCTAGGGCGGCTACGAACCCTTAGGAAAAGTGCCCGGCGGGAATTACATGCGCGCACAGTAAGAACAATGCTGCACCGCCGACGGCCTAGACGCGGCGATGCAGCGCAATTTCCAGACGTTCATTCATACGGAAACTGAGGTCGCGTGTTGGATGTCACCCAGAACTGACCCAGTATAGGTCAGAATTGTCACTGAGAAATGACCCATGTGCAACCGTGCCCCTGACGGGATTTGTCGGGGGCCATTGGAGTGATAGACATGGGATTTTTGAGCATAATTCGACGCTCACTGCCCGGCAGGCGCATGCATAGCATGCTGCCGAGAGGGGGGCGCTGCGGGACAAGATGCCCATTCGCGAGATTTCACGGCGGACTGGGCTGTCTCGCAATACCATCAGGAAGTACCTTCGGGCTGATATCGTAGAATCCCACTTTCAGACGCCGACGCGGCCAAGTAAGCTTGGTCCGTTTGCAGAAAAGCTGTCGTGTTGGCTGCTGATGGAGCAGCGTAAGTCACGTAAGGAGCGGCGTACTGCCAAGCAGATGCATGCGGATTTAGTGCAGCTTGGATTTGACGGATCATATGAGCGGGTCGCAGTCTTTGTGCGGGCCTGGAAAGCAGACCGGCAGCGTGCGCAGCAAACAACTGGTCGCGGGACTTTTGTGCCCTTGGTGTTCCAGCCCCACTCTCACACATGCTTTGCATGTGTTGCCGTGCAGCGGGCGAGGCGTTCCAGTTCGACTGGAGTGAGGACTGGGCCACAATCGGCGGCGAACGCGTCAAGCTTCAGGTGGCCCATATCAAGCTGTCACACAGCCGCGCATTTTTGGTGCGGGCCTATTTGTTGCAGACACACGAGATGCTGTTTGATGCCCACTGGCATGCTTTCCGTGTGTTCGGCGGCATCCCGGGCCGCGGAATATACGACAATATGAAGACTGCGGTTGACCGTGTTGGACGAGGTAAGCAGCGCGATGTGAATGCGCGTTTTTTAGCGATGACCAGCCACTATGTCTTTGAGCCTGAGTTCTGCAATCCAGCGGCGGGCTGGGAGAAAGGCCAGGTTGAGAAGAACGTCCGCGATGCGCGCCATCGACTGTGGCAGGTCGCGCCCGTCTTCCCAGACCTTGAGGCCCTGAACGACTGGCTTGAAGATCGCTGCAAGGTACTTTGGTCCGAGACGGCACACGGTAGTTTGCAGGGGAGCATTACTGATGCTTGGGAAGCCGAGAAGCCGGCGTTGATGCCCCTACCAAGGGCATTTGACGGCTTTGTTGAGTTGAGCAAGCGCGTGTCACCTACCTGTCTGATCGCCTTTGATCGCAATCGCTACCCTGTTCCTGCGAGCTTCGCGAACCGGCCAGTCAGCCTGCATATTTACCCCGAACGGCTTGTGATTGTCGCAGAGGGACAGGTGGTGTGCGAACATCTGCGCATCATTGAACGATCGCACCGTTCGCCCGGGCGCGTCATCTATGATTGGCGACACTATCTGGCGGTGGTCCAGCGTAAGCCGGGCGCGCTGCGTAATGGGGCACCCTTCATAGAAATGCCCGGGGCTTTCCGCAAGCTTCAAGGCCTTATGCTGCGCAAGCCCGGCGGTGACCGAGAGATGGTCGATATCCTGTCACTGGTTTTGCACCATGATGAGCAGGACGTACTCTGCGCCGTCGAGATGGCGCTGGAAGCAGGCGTGCCGACCAAGACCCATGTGCTGAACTTGCTTCACAGGCTGGTGGACGGCACTCAAACTGAGCAACCTGACGTGACGCCACCGACTGCGCTGTCGCTAAGCAAGGAACCTGAGAGTCCGATTCAAAATGAGCTGAGGCATTTCAATCTCTTGCGAGCACCCTTGTCATACGCCTGATGTGAGCGATGAGAACCCATGCCTCGGCGCTTTCGATTGTTCTCTCCCAATCCTTTGCCAGACGGCGACATCTTCCGAGCCAGGCGAAAGTGCGTTCGACAACCCACCGACGGGGCAGAACCTCGAAACCTTCGGCGGTGTCGGAGCGTTTCACGATCTGAATGACCCAGCGGCCAATACTGGTCAGAGCATCGCGCAGTTTCGGCCCGGCATAGCCTCCATCCGCAAAAACATGGCGCAGCTTTGGAGCCTCCCGGGCCAGTTGATGGAACACCGCCGGTGCGCCGTCACGGTCCTGAATGCTGGCGGAATGAACGCGGAGTGCAATCAAATGCCCGCAGGTGTCGGTCATGATGTGACGTTTGCGGCCCTTGATACGTTTGCCAGCATCATAGCCGCATATCCCGCCATTTTCAGTGGTTTTCACGCTTTGGCTATCAATCACACCCGCTGCTGGCTGGCGGTTCCGACCTTCAGTTTCACGCGCCAGTGCAACCAGTTCCCGATTAATCTCGGCCAGCAGACCGTTGTCGCGCCAACCGTAGAAATAGTATCGAACCGTCGATACTGGCGGGAAGTCTTTTGGCAAAAGCGACCATGCGCACCCCGCCGATGCGATGTACTGGATCGCATTCCACACACCGCGCAGTTCAACTTCGCGCGGCCTGCCAAGATGGTTGGGGCTGGGCAGAAATGGCGCTATTATCGACCACTCCACATCCGTTACATCACTTGAATATCGGGGCGTATCGCGCTCATGTAGTTTTCGGGTGAATTCAGTCCAGGCCATTTTGATCTCCGTTCAGCTTCCAACCGAACAGAATCACAACCTACTGAATTCACTCAACTCATTTCCGATCAGACTCTGAGGCCAATGTTGCGCGGCTCATGACGGGTTACGGCAGGGAGGTACGCGCCATGCGTCATGATCCTGCCGGTGCGGCTATCGTCATCATGTTGCGCAGCCTGAAGATGCCCGGGATGGCGCAGGCCCCCTCTCGTGCATGTAAACATGCACTGCCGGGCAATGGTCGGCGATCTGCTTGAACAGGGAGCACCTGCGTTTGATGCTGCTGTCCCGATACTCTCGCAACTGCTCAAGGCTGAGATGGCTGAACGTGAAGTGCGCTCAATCGCCTATCATATGAAGGCCGCCCGCTTCCCGGCTTACAAGGATCTCTCCGGTTTTGACTTCGTTGCCAGCGAGATCAACGAAGCCCTCGCGCGCCAACTTCATCGTTGCGAGTTCATGGACGCAGCTGAGAATGTCGTCTTGATCGGTGGTCCTGGCACAGGCAAATCCCACGTCGCGACTGCCCTTGGCGTTCAGGCCATTGAGCATCACCACAAACGCGTGCGCTTCTGCTCGACGGTCGAACTGGTCAATGCGTTGGAACAGGAAAAGGCCCAAGGCAAAGCTGGAAAGATCGCTGAAGCGCTGATCAAGGCGGATTTGGTGATCTTGCCCTTTCGGCAGATTTCTGCGAAATCGCCTGCCGGGTAATAGACGAACTTGGATACCTGCCGTTCAGCACCTCAGGCGGTGCTTTGTTGTTCCATCTTCTCAGCAAGCTTTACGAGCGCACCAGTGTCGTGATCACAACAAACCTAAACTTCAGCGAATGGGCAACGGTGCTTGGCCCCTCTCACACATGCAAGCATGTGCTGCCGGGCAGTGGATGCCAAAATGACCACGGCCTTGCTTGATCGCCTCACCCACCGCTGCCACATTCCCGAAACCGGCAACGAAAGCTACCGCTTCAAGGCCAGCTCCGAGATTGCGAAACAGAAACGAAAGGAGACACCAGCATTGACCACATCATGACGAACAAAGCATAACGACTGAGCGGGTCAAATCTCTGTGACAATACCGGGTCAGTTTTAGGTGACATTCAACATAGATCCGGCTTCTTGCCGAAGTAAGGACATACTCTCTGTGGGTTATCGAGAGATATGTAATGCGCAGTTAATCATGTCTGAAACAGGATTTTGTTTCCGGAAGTCCCCGTTATTTCCTTAAACAATCCCGCGCAGTGAGCCCTAGTAATCCGTCCACTTGCAGCTTGGTCATGTTGCCAAATCCTGATTGATACGAAGAACGCGCAGAGGACCCGATCGGAACAATCAAATTTACATCTGCCATGGTGCCTGGATTTTCCAGAGGGTTCAACGTGTCATGTACGACCACTTCAAATTTCTCGGCCCGCAAGAGATCATCACATCAATAGCCAAAAGCAATTGGTTCATGTCTGCCAATCCGCCAATAAGAAGGGCTGCTTTCTGCACGCGTTTTCACCCCGCAACAATGCGAAAACTGATGCCATATCGCGTTTGTCAAACCCGTCTGTCCCCGCTTTTCGCATTTGATCGAGGGTCACAGCGCCTTGCGACGTTGCAATCACAGGTCCCGGGCCAGTGCCACAGAAAAAAGTGGCGTCCTGCACTGCCTTAGCGAGGTATAGCGCGTGTCGGTATTTCAACATCGGAGTGCAGGCCGCGGATGCCTCAACCGTGCCAAAGGCGGCATGCGCGTAAATCCCGGCGGCGTCAGCCGATGTTATGGCTTCAGCAAGGCTCTGGTCGGTATTATGGATCATCGCATTTTCGGCCAGTTTCATCACTGCCCCGGCACCCGGCGAGCCGAAGTAAATCACTTTCTGCCCATTGCCTGTGGAATTGGCAATAAGGACTAAACAAAATCCTCGTCACAGCTCGGCATAATCATCATGCTGGCTGTATCTGCGGCTTGGGTCGCACCCGAAATCGGCGCATCAATGATCCTTATATGCATGCATAGTCGCAAAAGCGCGCTGCGGGTTTGCCGACGCCAAGACAACGCTGGCACATGGCGACCTCGTCCGCGACAGCGCCCGTAGTGTTCCAAACTGTTACGTTAAAACCCCGACCGTAGCAGATTGCGCGACTTTAACGCAGCCAATCACCCCAGTCCAGTAAACCCAAACCGCATCATGCGGCCTGTTCTGGCCGGATCCCGGAAATGGCCTGCACCAAATTGTCTTCGGTGACTTCCTCTGCCGTAAACTCGCGGATCACTTCACCATGGAACATGGCAATCACCCGATCCGAGACCCGAAGCACTTCAGGCATTTCAGAACTGATCACAATCACAGCATAGCCCTGTGCTGCCAGTTCGCGGATCAAGTTGTGGATTTCCGATTTCGAGCCAACATCGATGCCTCGTGTCGGCTCATCCACGATCAACACTTTGGGATGCATTGACAACCACTTGCCGATCACAATCTTCTGCTGGTTGCCCCCTGACAGATGGCCAACGCGTTGCCGCCAACCTGGTGTCTTGATCTCAAGCTTTTCGTGATATTTATCAAAAATCTTGTTCTCGGCGGCGGCGGACACGAATGGCCCCTGCCCCAATGCTCCGATCTGCGGCAGGGTCATATTATCGCGGCAATTCATACCCAGAACCAATCCCTGGCCTTTGCGATCCTCAGGAACCAGCGATATTCCATGTCCGATAGCTTCGCCCGGCGAATTGATTTGGACTTCCTTTCCGTTCAGCAGAATCTTCCCTGCCGTTGGTGTTCGCAGTCCAAACAGTGTTTCGGCAATCTCTGTCCGCCCGGCACCAACCAGACCGTAAAAGCCAACCACTTCGCCTGTGCGCACCTGAAAACTGACGTCGTTAAACAATCGGCCACAAGACAAGCCCCGAACTTCAAGGGCAACGTCCCCCAGTTCGTTGGGAATAATCGCATGGGTCAGATCAAGACTGCGACCAATCATCAATTGGGTCACTTCATCCTCATCCGTGTCTCTGGTTATGAGAGATCCGCGATAGCTGCCATCGCGCAGCACACTGATTTTGTCCGAAATGGTGAAAATTTCATCCATCCGGTGCGAGATATAGACCACGCCAACGCCCCTGTCGCGCAGGTCATTGATAATGTCAAAAAGCACAACCTTCTCGGCATCCGTCAGTGATGCAGTAGGTTCATCAAAGATGACCGCCTTTGCATCGACGGTTAACGCACGGGCAATTTCGACCATTTGTTTGTTGGCAATAGACAGGTCACCTACCCGCTTGCGCGCATCAAAACCGCACTTCAGGCGCTCAAGAATTTCATTGGTTTGCGCGTATAATGTCTCCCAATCCACGCGGCCAAAGCTCTTTCTGGGTAATTCGCCCAGATAGATATTCTCGGCAGCAGAAAGTTCGTCTGCAAGGCTAAGCTCTTGGTGAATAAACACCACGCCCTTGGATTTTGCATCCAGCGGAGAGCCCATCGTCACTTCACTTTCTTCAATAAAAATGCGCCCTTCGTTTGGCTGGTGTATGCCGCCAAGCACCTTCATCAGTGTCGATTTACCTGCGCCATTTTCGCCCAGCAGGGCGTGCACTTCACCCGGCATCACTTCGAATGACACACCGTCTAGGGCGCGGACACCGGGGAAGGTTTTTACAATTCCTTCAAGCCGCAGTGCAGGTTGTTGGTTGGTCATACCTTTAGCTCCTCTTTGCCCTTACGGTTCAGTTGCATGTCCAGAAACAATACGGCAATCAGGATCAGGCCAATCACGAGATTGACCATGGCTGTGTCTGCGCCAATATGGCCCAAGCCCTTGCGCAACAACTGGATCGCGATCACCCCGCCGAAGGTCGAAATGATTGAGCCTGCACCGCCCGATAATTTGGTGCCGCCCAATACAACGGCCGTAATGACCCAAAGCTCATACAGCGTTCCATCATTGGGATTGACCGACCCACTTGCCGAGTAGAATACGACCGCGCTCAGAGCGGTGAGAAAACCGATCAACACAAAGTTCCAGACCATGTGCGGCCCGACACGAATACCTGCATTCACCGCCGCTTCACGGTTGTCACCAATGGCGTAGGCATTTCTCCCATGTACCGTGCGGGTCATCAGCAACCAGATGATCAAGGTGCAGGCAACGAAGATGAGTGTTGGCATTTCCACACCCAAGACATCCGCTTCGGCCATATCCACCAGCGTCCAGTTCAGGTGCGAGGTCGGATTTTCGCCATTATACATGAACACCAGACCGCGAAAGCCCAGCATGGATCCCAGCGTCACAATGAACGCATCAACGCCGGTTTTCCACACGATCAATCCATTGATCAGACCCAGAACCATACCGGTGGCCAGTGCAAGCACCCATGCCACAGGGATCACCCAATCTCCCATGCCTGCAAAGATCGGCCAGGTCATGCTATCAAGCATGACCACTGCGCAAAGTGCGAAAGTGGCCCCCACACTGAGGTCGATGTTCCCGTTGATCATCACCACAGTCATCCCCAGAGCGATGATCCCGATGGGCGCAGATTGTTTGAATAACAACAGCATGTTATCCCAATCCATGAACGCCTTGTCCGACAAGGATAAAAACTCGCCTGCGACGCTGAAGAATATCAGTTCCAGAACAATGAAACCCCAGATCGCACCCTCTTTGATATACTTTGACATCATGCTCTCCTGTTCAGGCGATGGTTGACCAAAGGCGGCCACGCTTCGCCGCGATATCAAGCCAGACTGCAAGGATGATAATCACCCAAGTCACTACATATTGGACGTAGAAGTCGAGGCCGACGAGCAGCAGACCGTTTTGGATGAACCCAAGGATCAGCACGCCGATGACGGTTTTGAATACTGTTCCAGAGCCACCCAGCAAAGAAGCACCGCCCAAGATGACCGCCGCCAAAACGTCCAGTTCCAGACCTTGGCCAACTGTGTTCTGGCTGCCCAAAGAACGGCTTGCCTGAATAAAACCAGCGATGGCAACGCAAAATGCAGAGATCAGATAGCACAGGAACACGATACGGGCGCGCGGAATGCCCGAGAAGGTTGCCGCCGTACCGTTGCCGCCAACGGCATAGGTTTTGCGCCCAAATGGCGTGCGCGACAACAGCAAGGACAGCACCACAGCTACCAGCGCAAACAACAAGACGGGCACCGGAATACCCATCACCTCGCCTTGCCCAAACACACTGAACCATGTGCCGGATTTATCTGCGATATCCATGTTCTTGCCGCCGGAATAGGTCAGCGTCAGCCCGTGGATGGCCGATAACATCCCCAAAGTGACGATAAGCGAATTGAGTTTCAGGTAACCTACCAGAAAGCCGATAAAGGCACCCAGTAGCAGGGTCATTGCGAACATGGCGGGGATCGCCAGCGCCGGCCCAATCTTGTCATGCAAATCCAGTACCACGATCGTAGAGAACGACATCATCGAGCCCACCGACAGATCCAGATTACCGCTGATCACCACAAAGGTCACGCCCAGCGCCATAACACCGAGGATCGCAGAGGATCGCACAACGCCCATGACGTTATCGATGCCCAGAAACCGGTTGTTGGCAATTGCAAAGCCGATCATGAAGACCAGAAATGCGACCAAGATGCCTTGCCTTGCCAAAAACGTGCCAATCGCTTTCTTGTCTATCTTACCCATTCTTTCCCTCCCTCCATGGTGCGACCGATCACACCAGGGTCATCCCTCCGTCGATCATAACGATCTGTCCGGTCATGTAGTCGCTGTCTGACGATGCCAAAAACGTTGTCGTCCCTGTGACATCGCGTGGCTGTGCCACGCGGCCACGCAAAATACCGGCGGCAAATTCCTCCATCGCTTGACCGGGCCGCATTGATGCGCCGATCTCCATGAGATCGCGATCAACCTCTTCCCACATTTCAGTTGCAACCACACCGGGCGCAAAACCTGTCACCGTTATATTATGCGAAGCCAAGTCGCGCGCGCCCGATTGCGTGAGCGACACAACGGCCCATTTCGATGCGCAGTATGGGGCAACATTTCCAAAACCCTGTCTACTGGCGATAGACGCAGTGTTGATAATCTTGCCGCCAGTTCCCTGGCCGATCATTTGTCGGGCAGCTTCTTGCATCCCGATCATCACGCCAAGTCCGTTAATATCCATGATAAAGCGCCAGTTCTCTTCGGTCACATCCATGAAATTCATCGGCTTGTTTACACCGGCATTGTTGAATTTCACGTCAAGTTTGCCAAAGGTATCTGCTGTGCTGTCTATCATCTCGCGAACTTGGTCGCGCTTGGTGACATCGACGGCGCTGTACATGACTTTGCCACCGGTTCGTTCGGCCAATTCGGCATTTGCCCCTGCAGTAGCCTTGGCTTTTTCAGAATTCAGATCGGCAAAGCAAACATCTGCACCCTCAGCGAGCAAAGCTTCGCCAATAGCGCGCCCTATGCCCTGCGCGGCCCCTGTCACAATACAAGATCGTCCTGTCAACCGTCCCATGTGAACACCCCTATGTGTTGGCGCATCTAGAAAAATACGGGCCAACCACATCCGGTTGACCCGTATCAGGGAGGTCTGTTCAGAAGACAGGCTTTGTATAATCACCCATGTTGTCCTGCGTGATCTTTGGCGTGTCAAAGTAGTTCAGGAAAGGCAGCTTTTTGCCTTCAAGCAAGTCGACAGCAGTTTTCAGCGCGGCCTCGGCATCGTCGACGGGCGACTGATAGATTGAGCCCCAGTAGTCGCCTGCTGCCATCGCCTCGTAGCCAACGGCAAAATTGGTTGCACCGACGAATGTAATACCTTCGCGACCCGCTGCTTTTGCAGCATTCAAGGCACCAACGCCCATATTGTCATCCCCGGCATAGACGCCGTCGATGTCATCATACTTTACCAAAAACGCTTCCATCACTTGTTGTGATTTTTCGCGGTTCCAGTCACCGGGCTGCGTTTCGACCAGCGTCACATCCGGACAGACTTCTGGCAGGCGGTCTTCGAAACCTTTTGCCCGCTCAATCGCCGTAGTGTAACCCGGCTGACCCGAAATTTGCACAACCCTCGCTTCTTTGTCGATGCCTTGATCCTTGAAGCGATCACACATGATTTCCGCTGACCGGGAGCCTTGGGTGATGTTGTCAGGGCCAGAAAACGATGCGACGAAAGGAAAGCCTGCTTCGGCAATGTTGGAGTTTGTCACAACAACCGGAATGCCTGCTTTGTGCGCTTCACGTACCGCAGGGATAACCGCCTCGCCGTTGGTCGGCCAGATGATGATCGCGTTCACCTCTTGTTGGATCAGATCCTGCATCTGCGCAATCTGCCGCGCCACATCACCGCCCGCATCCAGCACAACTGCTTCGACGTTTGGATTTGCTTCAGCTGCAGCGATAAAAGCCTTTTCATATGTTGTCTGATAGCTGTCTACACCGACGTTGTTCTGCGTGATGCCGATTTTATAAGTTTCAGCCATGGCCGTACCTGCGCCAGCCACCGCTGCCAAAGCGGTTGTGCCTGCGATCAGTGTTTTGAAAGTCATTTTCATCAGTTGTTCCTCCCAGAATATCAAAAGTCAGGTCGCGGACTTGCCTCATGTTGAGGGTAACAGCCCTTGCCAACCTGCTGCAGTGATCCTTGCAAATCCAGCCCAATCGCCAGAGTTCAATTATGTTCATTTTGAACATTAATTTGTTCAATACGGATTTCTTGTGCATATTCGTAAGCATCCAAATTGAACATTTTAGGAGCAGCTATGAGCAATTCTTCAAACGCCAAGCGGGAAAACCTTAAAAACGAGGGGGGGTCACAGTTGAAAATGCAGAAAGTTCAAAATGGCCGCCCTATACACGCGTCTGTTGAAAGTCGCGTTTCAGGAAAGGTTTCTCAAAACACGTTATTGCGTGTCATCAACTTTCTCGAAGATTTCAACGGCGAGATTGAAACAGCACTCGGCACGACATCGCCTAATCCTTATCTGAACATGGCTGCATTCCTGATGCGATGCCATCTTGAAGGGAAAACAGTAACAGCATCGACATTGGTTGGTGCCGCCGGTGTTCCCTACGCAACTGCGCGACGCAAAATGGAAGAGATGTTGGCTGACGGAAGCGTGGAACAACGTGCACGGACCAAGACTGGCAAGACATTTTCGCTCCATCCCAGTCAGGCTCTTCAGGAAAGTTGGACAGGTTTCGCTGACCGCCTAATGAGGTCGGCGCAAAAGAATTTGGCCCCCGACAGCCTGCATGGCTCGCAAGACGACTATTATTTTGGCGGCAGTTACATGACCAGCCGTTCAATTACAGCACCGCAGGTTTTGCCTGAACCTCTGGCATTGCCTGGCGGGCTGCGGATCTTGGTCCATGGTGATCCCACATTCATGGTGATGGAGAATCTCAAACGTCAGTTTGAGCAGGTCATTGGCACAAAAATCAATCAGCGTGCCTTCTCAATCGACCGTCTGCGCGAAGAAATCCTTCACAATGCTGAACGACCAGCCAGCCGTTACGACATCATCGCGGTCGATCTTCCGTGGATTGGCGAACTTGTAGAAAAGAACGTCTTGATGCCCTTGGATGACGCCCTGGACATCGCCCGGCTTGATCCATCGGACTTTCACACAGCGGGCTGGAAGGCGACGCATTGGGCCGGACGTCCCTATGGTGTCCCCAGCCAGACCACGCCTGAATTGTTGTTTTATCGGAGAGACTGGTTTGCGGAGATCGGACTGAAGCCGCCCACGACCACTTTGGATGTTTTGCACGCGGCACGCAGCCTTCATAACCCGGCGCGCGAACGATTTGGCATCGCATGGAATGCCGCGCGCGGTACTGCGCTTGGTCATCAATTCATGATGGCCTGTGCCGATTTTGGCCAACCGATGTTCAATCTTGATCCTATCGCTGGTGGTTTTGACGCGGATGTTGCGCACCGTGATGACTTGGTCCCGACCATTGACACACCTTTAGCTCTGGATGCTGCGGAGTTTTTGAAAGAACTGCTTGATTTTTCGCCACCCGACATTTTGTCAATGTCCTGGTTTGAACGGGTTCGGCCTTATGCAGCGGGCAAGATTGCCATGGCTTACGGCTATACCTTGTTGGCCCCGTATTTCGAGCTTGATCCGTCTTCGCCTGCTTACGGCCAAACCGGATACTTGCCCCACCCTTGTGGCCCACAGGGCCGACAGGTGGCAACTGTGGGGGGGTATGCACTTAGTATTCCCGCCAACCTGCATCCTTCCCGGCATGAAGCGGCGGCCGAGGCATTGATTTCATTTACATCGCCCGAGGCACAGAAGCTCTACATTCAAAATGGCAGCAGAACAGCACCGCGTTATTCGGTTGGCGCGGACCCAGACGTTCGCCGCCTGTCCACTGTTTTCGAAGCAGTCGATGCAATGTCCTGGCGAGACGAGCTGCAATTTTGGCCACGCCCACCGGTGCCCAATATCTCAGAGATCATCCGCATCTGCGGCGAAGAAATGCATGACATGCTGCGCGGTATTTCAACACCCCGCGAAGCGCTTAAAAAAGCACAAGCGCGTGCTGAAATGGAAATGAAAAACTGACGTCCCAAGGAGGAAACCATGGACCCGAACCGCCTCAAAGGTAAAAACATTCTGATCACCGGTGCCGCACGCGGAATGGGTGCTGCCAATGCCGAAAGCTTTGCAGAGCAAGGTGCCAACATCTGTATTGGCGATCTTGATCTGGGTGAGGCCCAGCAGGTCGCAGACAAAATCAACGCAGCGGGCAATGGCAAGGCCATCGCGGTCAGGATGGACGTGACCAAGCGCGCCGACAACGCAGCCGCAGTTGCAGCCACAGTAGACGCCTTTGGGTCGATCAACATCGGGGTGTTTAACGCTGGTTTGAACAAGCCACGATTTTTCATGGATATTGACGAAGACAACTGGGACATGATCATGAACGTCAATACCAAGGCGATGTGGTTGGGCATGCAGGAAGTTGCACGTCAGATGATCGCACAAGGTCCAATGGAAGATCACCCCTATAAGCTCATCAACGTAGGCTCCATCGCCTCGCGCGTGCCACTTGTCGATGTGACCGTCTATTGCACGTCAAAATACGGATGCCTTGCGCTAACACATTGCGGTGCCGTGGCTTTGGGCGAGCATAACATCACGGTCAACGGCTATGCGCCAGGTGTCGTGGTGACCCCACTCTGGGAACAACTGGACAAGGATCTGGTCGAGATCGGCTTCAAAGAAAAAGCCGGTCAGGCATACAAAGATATTTCAGAGAATGAGCTGGTGATCAAACGGGTGTCGTACCCGAAAGATATTGTTGGCACGGCATCGTTCCTCGCCAGCGACGACAGCGACTACATGACGGGTCAAATGATCCACATCGATGGCGGTTGGTGCATCCAGTAACGCTGCTTGCAGACATCCCATAGCTCATTTTTCACACTAATGCGGGCTTGCACCGCACCGGAGACCCACAATGGCTCAACCACTCACATCCGCCCTGAACCCGCGCATCCTGCAACCTGGCGATATCGACCCAAACTGGCGTTGGGACAAACATATTCCTTCGTCAGGTCATACGGCGGTTGATTTTGAACGCCGCGTCGATCACGACCGCCTGCGCCGCTATCGCCTGTCACGGGCGAAAGATGCGCTGAAAAAGTCAAACCTCGGGTCAATGCTGATGTTTGACGTCAACAATATCCGGTATGTTTCAGGCACCAAGATTGGCGAGTGGGAACGTGACAAGATGTGCCGGTTCTGCCTGCTTGCGGGGGACGAAGAACCCTATGTCTGGGACTTCGGCTCAGCGGCAGTTCATCACCGCGAATACTGTGACTGGCTTGATCCAGAGCGGATGCTGGCCGGTGTTGTCGGTATGCGCGGCACCATTCCACCCAGCTTTGGTCTGATGAAACGGTATGCTGAAGAAATCGCAAGCCTGATCAAAAAGGCCGGCATGGCGGATATGCCCGTGGGCGTGGATTATGCTGAGACCGCGATGTTCTTTGCGCTGCAAGAGGCCGGACTGAACGTGGTCGACGGTCAGCAAGTGATGCTGAGCGCCCGCGAAATCAAGAATGTCGACGAAATCCACCTGCTGAACCAAGCGGCTGCGATGGTCGATGGCGTCTACCATATGATTTACGAAGAATTGAAACCGGGCGTGCGTGAAAACGACATCGTCGCGATGTCCAACAAGCTGCTTTATGAGATGGGCAGTGATGATGTTGAAGCGATCAATGCCATTTCCGGCGAACGCTGCAACCCGCATCCACACAACTTTACCGACCGGCTTATCCGACCCGGCGATCAGGCGTTTTTTGATATCCTTCAATCCTATCAAGGCTATAGAACCTGTTACTACCGTACGTTCAATGTTGGTTTTTCGACACCATGCCAGAATGACGCCTACATCAAAGCCCGCGAATGGATTGATGCGTCAATCGAGGCCATCAAACCCGGTGTGACCACTGATGAAGTCGCCAAACTTTGGCCCAAAGCCGAAGAGTTTGGCTTCCCCGATGAGCTGTCTGCGTTCGGCCTGCAATTCGGTCACGGGCTTGGGCTGGCACTGCACGAACGTCCCATCATCAGCCGTGCCGTGTCTTTGGATAACCCAATGGAAATTCAAACCGGCATGGTCTTTGCGCTGGAGACATACTGTCCGGCGACCGATGGGTATTCTGCGGCTCGGATCGAAGAAGAAGTGGTTGTGACAGACACAGGCTGCAAAGTGATCAGCCTGTTCCCGGCTCAGAATCTTCCGATTGCCAACCGATACTAATCTCCCTGAACTGTCCGCTTTGGCCCTGCGTCAAAGCGGACCCCTTTTTCGAGAGAGAATGCTATGAATGCTGCAACAACCAAATCCAATACCGAAGATTATCTGCGCATGTACACCCAGATGGTGCGAATTCGCGCCTTCGAGGATCAGGCAAACCAGTTGTATCTGTCGGCTAAGATGCCGGGCCTTACCCATATGTATTCGGGTCAAGAAGCGGTTGCCGTTGGCATTTGCGAGGCTTTGACGCCGGACGACAAAATTACGTCAACACACCGGGGTCACGGTCACTGCGTGGCCAAGGGTGCCAATTTCAAAGAAATGTTCTGCGAGCTTTTGGGCAAGGAAGAAGGCTATTGCCGCGGAAAAGGCGGGTCGATGCACATCGCCGACCAATCCAACGGAAACCTCGGCGCGAATGCCATTGTCGGCGGGTCCATGGGGATTGCAACCGGGGCCGCATTGTCGGCCAAACGTCTTGGCAAAGACGATGTGACGGTCTGTTTCTTTGGCGATGGTGCCACGGCTCAAGGGCTGTGGTACGAGGTCATGAACATGGCCGCCCTGTGGTCACTGCCGATCATCTACGCCTGCGAAAACAATGGCTATTCCGAGTACACCCGCACCGATGAAATTGCCGCTGGATCCCTGACAGCACGGGCAGAGGCCTTTGGTATGGAAGCCTTCAAGGTTGATGGTCAGGACGTATTAGCGGTGAATGAACTGGCTCAAAAACTGGTTGCCCGCTGCCGCAAAGGCGAAGGTCCGTTCTTTGTCGAGCTGGAGACCTACCGCTATCACGGCCACCATGTGGGTGACATCAATCGCGAGTATTACCGCACCAAAGACGAAGAGGCCGATTGGAAAGCCAACCGCGATCCCATCGACAATTTTGGCGCATGGCTCAGCAAGCAAGGTGTCGCGTCAGAGGATGAACTCAAGAACATTCGCGATGACGTCCACACCGACGCCGAAGCAGCGGTCGCCTATGCGTTGGACGCCAAATATCCCGATGTCAGCGAAGTCGATATGCATGTTTTCAAGGAGGCATCGTAATGCGCGAGATTACTTTTTCCAAGGCCGTGAACGAGGCCATTGCAGAAGAAATGCGCCGCGACAAAACGATTTTCCTGTTGGGCGAAGACGTTGCCGAAGCGGGCACACCCTTCAAAATCCTGTCCGGTTTGGTTGAGGAGTTTGGCACGGAGCGGATCATTGATACGCCGATTTCCGAACCGGGATTCATGGGTATCGCTGTGGGTGCCGCGATGACAGGCAGCCGTCCGATCGTGGACCTGATGTTCGGTGACTTCCTGTTTCTGGTGATGGACCAGCTGTGTAATCAGGCCGCCAAGACGCACTATATGTCTGGCGGCAAAATGAGCGCACCCTTGGTGTTGCGCACGAATATGGGTGCGACGCGCCGCTCTGCTGCACAACACTCGCAATCCCTGCATGCGCTGGTGGCGCATATTCCGGGTCTTAAAGTCGCGATGCCATCCTCGGCTTATGAGGCAAAGGGCCTGCTGAAAACCGCCATCCGAGACAACAACCCGGTTGTCATCTTCGAAGACAAGCTGATGTATAATGACAAGGCCCCGGTGCCCGAAGAGGAATATCTGATCCCCTTCGGTCAGGCCAATGTCAAACGCGAAGGCACGGATATTACCCTGATCGGGACGTCATCCATGGTGCAGGTCGCGGAGAAGGCCGCCAAAATATTGGAAGCCGAAGGCATCAGCGCTGAAGTGATTGATCCACGGACCATCGTGCCGCTGGATGAAGATACGTTACTGAAATCCGTGCGCAAAACCAGCCGCGCCATCGTGATCGACGAGGGCCACCAAAGCTATGGCATCACCGGTGAAATCGCCAGCCGCTTGACCGAAAAGGCGTTCTATCACCTTGATGCCCCCGTGGTGAGGATGGGTGCAATGGACGTGCCCGTGCCGTTTTCACCGGCGCTCGAAGACATCACAGTCCCCACGCCAGAGGGCGTCGCTGACATGGCACGCAAGCTGTGCTCGGGGGAGATGATCCATGCCGCATGACGTGACAATGCCCCAGCTTGGCATGACACAGGATGAGGGCAAGATCGTGTCGTGGCTCAAGGCGGCAGGTGATGCTGTTGCAAAAGGTGACGCTTTGTTTGAGGTCGAAACCGACAAGGCCACCATGGAAGTTGAAGCGCAGGCAGAGGGTTTCCTTACGGCTATAACTGCCGCTGAGGGCGATGATGTAAAGGTCGGCGCTGTCATCGCGCAAATTTCAAAAACCGCAGATGAAAAAACCCCTGCCCCGCCTGAAAAGCCGGCACCCGCAGCAGAACCTGAAGGCGATGCGTTGCCGCAAGGCAGGTCGGTCACCATGCCGCAGCTTGGCATGACGCAGGATACCGGACTTTTGGTTGCATGGCTCAAAACCCCCGGCGACGTCGTCGCGAAGGGCGATATCCTTTTTGAGGTCGAAACCGATAAGTCCACCGTGGAAGTTGAGGCCGACATAGACGGATATCTTGCCGCGACACTTGCCAATGCGGGCGAAGAAGTTCCCGTTGGTGACCCTGTTGCGATTATCAGTGCGGACAAACCATCTGCCCCCATTGCGCGGGGTGTTTCAGATGGCATCAGCGGGTCTATGCCCGCACAGGTGCCGCCCGTTGAGCAAGCCGCACAAGAAAAGCAGCGCGCAGCACCGCCTAAAACACCTGAAATAACACCGGTGCCTGCTGTAACTGGTGGCCGTATTCTGGCCTCTCCCAAAGCGCGGCGGATCGCCTTGCAAGACGGCCTTGACCTTGCGCTGTTGGTCAAGGCCGGTCATCCGCAGCCCTATCATGTTGCCGATCTCGACACGTTACGCGCCTTATCGTCCAAAGCACCGAACGCAGCGGCCAATGCTGCCCCAGCACACCGGTTCGTCGCCGAGATTGACACAGATGGTCTGCCTGCTTTTGCCGATTGGGCGGCAACGGCCCATGATCTGCAGGATACAGACGGCATTCTGGCGGCGCTTGCAGCCGCAAGCCTGTCCCGCGAAGGTCATGTTGTAATCGCCATCACCCGTCACGGCACCCGTCGCAGCTTTGATGTGGGTCAAGGCCGGTCGCTGTCCGGGATAGCGCCAACCGATGATGCCCCTGATCTGATCCTGCGCGATCTGCGCGGCACAGCGATGCGGACTGTTTCGGCGGGTAGCGATGTGGTGCCCGTGCTGACGCTGATGCCGCTTGGTGCGGGCCTGTCGATCACCCTTGAATGCAGTGCCGACCAGATGGATGCCGATACTGCAATCACCCTTCTTTCCAACTTCGCAGCCCGGATGGAGCAACCGCTTCGCCTACTGCTCTAATAATTGAGGACCGACATGGAATTCACCGATCTTTATATCAATGGCGAATGGCGTAAATCATCCGACCGCTTTGACGTGATCAACCCAGCGACTGAAAAGGTGCTGGCCTCCGTTGCATCGGCTGATGTCAAACACGCCGATGCCGCCCTTGATGCCGCTGAGGCAGCGATGGCCGAGTGGGCCAAACGCACGCCCCGCGCGCGCTCTGAAGTTCTGCGCAAAGCCTGGGAGTTGATGACAGAAAAGTTGGACTATTTCGCGCATCTGATCACGCTCGAGAACGGCAAGGCTCGTGCCGATGCAATTGGCGAAGCCACCTATGCCGCCGAGTTCTTTCGCTGGTTCGCCGAAGAAGCCGTGCGCGCAGATGGCATGATCACCCACGCGCCTGCATCTGGTGCGCGGATCATAGTGCAACACAAACCTGCCGGACTGGCCGTTTTGGTGACACCCTGGAACTATCCCGCCGCGATGGGCACGCGCAAAATTGCGCCTGCACTGGCAGCAGGGTGTGGCGTGATCATCAAACCCGCGTCGGAAACACCGTTAACGATGCTGGCGTTGATGCCGTTATTGGAGGAAGCCGGCGTCCCTGCCGGCCTCGTCAACGTACTGCCCTCAAAACGCTCCGGCGCATTGGTTGATCATATGCTGCACGATCCGCGCGTGCGCGTCGTCAGCTTTACCGGCTCCACCGGAGTTGGTCGAAAACTGCTGAAGTCCGCTGCCGATCAGGTGCTCAAACCTGCAATGGAGTTGGGGGGCAACGCGCCCGTATTGGTGCTGGACGATGCCGATATGGACACCGCGATCGAAGGCACGATGCTGGCCAAGATGCGTAACCTTGGCGAGGCCTGTACCGCCGCCAACCGCATTTACGTGCATGAAAGCATCGCACCGGAATTTATCAGACGATTGGCTGCGCGCATGACCGCGCTGAAAGTCGGTGATGGCACCGATCCGACCGTGGATGTTGGTCCACTGGTCAATGCCGACACCCGGGACAAAGTCGCAGCCTTTGTGGCTGATGCCGTTGCAAAAGGCGCGAAGGTGGAATGCGGGGGCGAAACACCGAAAGGAACGGGCTTTTTCTATCCCCCCACTGTGCTTTCCAATGTTTCCGAAGATGCAGATTGCGTGAATGATGAAATCTTTGGGCCAGTGGCCGCCATTCAGACATTCACCGACCAAGAAGATGCAATCGCACGGGCAAACAACACCGAATACGGCCTTGTGGCATATGTATTTTCGGAAGATTTCAAACGTGCGCTACAAGTCTGCGAACAGCTTGACTACGGCATGGTTGGTTTGAACCGTGGTTTGGTTAGCGACCCGGCGGCACCGTTCGGCGGCACGAAACAGTCAGGTTTAGGCCGCGAAGGAGGTCATGAAGGCATGTTGGAATTCATGGAAACCCAATATATTTCAGCAAGTTGGTAGGGGTCTCAAATGTCAGATATCATCGCAAGCCCATCCACGCGTCGCCTTGCCCTCGAAAAGGGAGTGGACATTGATGCACTCGCCAAACGCATCGGCCGCAAGACAATCGCGCCCGAGGACTTGAGCGAAAAGACAACTCCCGCAGCGGGCGACACGTCCTTTTGGGACGTGGATCATGCACAATACGGACCGGTAAGCACGGAACCCATGAGCCGTTTCGCCAAACTCGCTGCACGCAACCTTGCCGCAGCACAAGCGCTGATCCCCGCCGTCACCCACCATGACCGCGCAGACATCAGCGCCATAGAGCAGTTGCGCAAAGGTTGGAAGGCCGATGCGATGGCCCGCAACGTGAAGCTTACAGCCTTGGCGTTTCATGTCGCCGCCCTCGCAAGATGTCTGCGGAGTTTCCCGCGTTTCAATGCCTCGCTTTCGTCCGACGGTGAGACCTTGGTTCTCAAGGACTACGTCCATATCGGCATTGCTGTCGATACGCCAAACGGATTGATGGTCCCCGTTGTCCGGGACGCGGATCGCAAGGGCCTTTGGCAAATCGCCGCAGAGATAACGGACCTCGCCGCCCGCGCGAACGCCCGCAAGATCGGACCGGACGAGATGGGCGGTGCATCGATGACGATTACAAATCTGGGAGGCATTGGCGGTACGGCTTTTACACCCATCGTCAATCCGCCTGAAGTCGCAATTCTGGGCATTACCCGTACTGAGACCGTCACCGTTTGGGATGACGGAACGCCGCACCCCGTTCCAATGGTCCCGCTGGATCTGTCCTATGACCACCGCGTTATCAACGGTGCAGATGCCGCGCGCTTCATGGCCCATTATTGCGGGCTCATTGCCGATCCACGCAATCTTTTGATCTGAGGAAACTGTCTATGACTGACGGTATAGGTCTGCTTGTCATCGGGGATCGCCGGGCGGTGCAATGTTGCGCACCTGCAAGGCTAGGCCAGATTCTGAAACAAGCGCTTTTGCAGCCGAACGCGCTCTTGGGATGTTGACGGATCTATGACAAATCTATCGGGGCAAACTGCGCTTGTGACCGGTGCCAGCCGCGGCATCGGTGCCGCCATCGCGAAGGCTCTTATCGCCGCAGGAGCGGACGTCATCGGCATCGGGACAAGGATCGAAGACGCACCTGCTGTCTGCGGCCTCACGCCGATCAACTGCGACCTGTCGAACAGGGACCAGATCGACCAGCTGCTGTCACACTTGGACGTGCGCATCGATATTCTCATCAACAACGCAGGGATCATCCGCCGCGCTCCGGCGGCACAGCACGCCACGGCAGACTGGGACGCAGTGATGGCCATTAACCTGGACGCGCCATTTCTGCTTAGTCGCGACCTTGGTGCCAAGATGGTCAAGCGCGGGCACGGCAAGATCGTCAATATGGCATCGGTCCTTAGTTTCGGGGGCGGCTTGAACGTACCGGGCTATGCCGCGAGCAAAGCCGCATTGGCCAATTTGACCCGAGCCTTCGCAAACGAATGGGCTGCAAAAGGTGTGAACGTGAACGCCGTTGCGCCGGGTTATGTAGAAACAGACAACACCTCAGCACTTCAAGCCGACAAGAAACGCGAGGCATCCATTCTGGCGCGCGTTCCGTTAGGCCGATGGTTGCGACCCGACGAAATTGCGGAGCCCGTCATTTTCCTCGTTTCTGACGCCGCATCCGCAATCCATGGGACAGTGCTTGTCGTAGATGGCGGCTGGAGCGGGCAATAACCTTTGCTGTACCAACAAATGCAAAATAACCCCAAAGGAACCGCTAAGCGAGTGGATCAATATCGGTGTAGTGGGCATACGAAATAACAAAATGGTTGTGTATCGCCTCAATCCATCACCGTCGCTTGCGAGATACTGTGTCAAGGTCGGAGACCAAAGAGAAATAGCGATCTGCGATAAAACACCAATCCCGTTTTGGGCGATCGAGATAGATGTAGTAACGCCGCCCCCTTTGCGACTTGCTGTTGTGCCAGCGCTTGGACAATTCGCGACGCCGTCACTCAGGATTAGGCTGAAAATGCCCTGTCGGTTTCGAACGGAAGGTGACTCATGATCAAGCTCCATTAGCTCATAACTGCGCAAGCTTGCAGCGGCTCATTCAGATCCGGTCGTCTGCACACAGGTATCCACCTGCCCTATCGGCAGTTGTGAAACCGTGTTACGCAGGTCAAAACACATCATTGCAAATATTCGGAGTTGAGGTTTTGACGGATCACCTTTTACGGCGGCCCGAAAATGCAGATGATACCAATCCGCGTGATGTTGTGCGCAAGCAGACCGATGCGGCGCACGCAAAGCTGCATTTACATTCCTCGTTTGACGGCCTGTTCAAAGGCACGCTGGCGCTTGCGGATTACGCCCTGCTGGTGCAGCGGTTTCATGGGTTTTATGCGCCGCTTGATAAGGCGATCGAAGATACCATTGCGACGATGCCGGATGCACCTGTGCCCTATCCCTATGTGCGGCGCTCGGGTTTATTGTCACAAGACATGGTTGATCTGAAATTCGATGCGCTAACTCTGACAAAGAACCCGCAGTGTACGCACGCGGCGGATATTGTGTCACCGGCAACACTTGGGGGGGTGCTTTACGTGATTGAAGGAGCGACCTTGGGGGCGGCACAGATTGACCGTGCCGCGCAAAAACTGATGGGGCATGGCGGACCAGAGGGCCACCGCTTCTGGTCGTGGTGCCGCGCGCAGAACAAGACGCGCTGGAGCATGGCAAACGGATTTCTCGAACAGCAATATGCCCAAGGCATAGCGCTTGACGATCTGGTCAAAGGCGCGCGCGACACGTTCGAGGTGCTGGCGGAATGGCTCGCACCGCTGGACCGGTCCACACCTGTATCCGGCGAGGCGCGTCTGTGACAACAGACACTGTCGATCTGACAACATGTGACCGCGAACCGATCCATCTGATCGGGGCGGTACAGCCGCATGGCGCATTGATCGCGGTTCACGAGACAACGCTGGTCATCGAATATGCCAGCCTCAATACCGCAGAATTTATCGGCTACCCTGCGGAGGCTATTCTGGGCAAGCCGCTCGCATTTCTGATAGGTGCGAAAAATGTGGCGGCGCTGCCCGCACTCCCCGCCACCCCTGCCACGCCGGAACTGCTTAAACCGTGGTTTTTCGATTTTACCGGTGCGGATGGCACGGTGATCGCGGTCGAATGTTTGCCGCACCGCAACAAAGGCCATATCATTCTTGAATTCATGGCACCCGAAGAACGCCCCGCCGCCGTCTGGGAAGACGAGATGTTGCGGCGCGGGGTGATCACGGAACTGATCAAGCCCGGCGCGCTGACCGAACTGGCCGAGGCCAGTGCAAAGATCATCCGCGATGTGACCGGTTTCGACCGTGTGATGATCTACAGGTTCGCCGAGGACAAACACGGCGAGGTGATCGCCGAGGCCACCAACCGCCCGGACAGCTTTCTGGGCCTGCATTATCCGGCCTCCGACATTCCCGAACCTGCACGGAGGCATTTTGCCCTGAACGTCATGCGCACCATTCCGGACATCAACGGCGCGCGGATTCCGGTTGTAAACCTGTCCGGTGACACTGCACACGCGGGTGCGGCACATCCGCTGGACCTGACATTCTCTAAATTGCGCGCTGTGGCACCTGTCCATGTGGAATACCTCAATAACATGGGGGTTGGTGCAAGCCTGTCGATCTCCCTGATCACGAACGACGAGCTTTGGGGACTTGTCGCCTGTCACCATTACAGCCCGCGATTGGTGTCGTCCTCACGGCTGCGGTTTGCAGAGCTGTTGGGCAGTACGACATCGGCGCTTTTGCAGAGCATCGAGAACACCAACCAGCTGCAAAAAAGCATCAAGGCCGAAAAGACCGCCTTTTACATCGAGCAACAGGCGCGGTCGGGGCGGACGTTGCAGGATTTGATTGCGGATCAGTCAGCCGATTTGATGCAGTTGATTGACGCGCAGGGCATGCAATTGGTCTTGGGCGGTGCTGTGATCAGGCGCGGGGATGTGCCGGCGACACCGCTTGATTTCACGGGTCTGATTGAATTGTCCAAAGAGGGTCTGGCGACCACACAGAACCTGTCGTCGGTCATAGATATGGACGAGAGCCAGATGCGGATGGCTGCCGGTGCGGCCCTGTTGGACCTGTCAGACGACGGCAGCGATTACCTTGTTTTTCTGCGCAGCAACTTTGACCAGACGATCAGATGGGCTGGCAAGCCCGAAAAAGTTGAAACCTTCGACAAGGACGGGATATCGCGGCTGTCACCCCGTGGCTCGTTTGCCCTGTGGCGCGAAGAACGGCGCGGCACGAGCATGCCCTTTGATGCGATCGACAAGGACGCCTTGCGGATTTTGCGTAGGGCCTTGTTTGCACTGAATGCGCTGGAGCGCGAGCGTGTGGCACGCGAGGCTCAAAAAACCTCGCAACTCGAGGAAATCAGGTTGCGGCATGCCCTGCTTGACGCAGCACGCGCCAGCTCTTTGGGAGAGTTGGCAGCAGCGATTGCGCATGAATTGAACCAACCGTTGTCGGCTGTTTCAAACTATGTCAGCGCCTGCCGTCAGGAGTTTATCAACGCCAAGGTCAAAATACCCGTCCGTGCCGAAGGGTTCATGGACGATGCCCTGACCGAAACGACCCGTGCCGGTGATCTGGTTCGCCGGATCAGGGATTTCATCACGCGTGGCGATCTGAATGCCGACTACATTGATCTGATGCCCGCCATCAGACAGGGCATTGATCTGGCACTTGTGTCTAGCACATTGCCCGATCTGCAGGTGCATGTATCGGCACAAGACAACCTGCCACAAGTGCTCGCCGATCCGGTCCAGATCGGTCAGGTCATGCTTAATCTCGTACGCAACAGTGTCAGCGCGATGAAATCTGCCAAAACACAGGTTTTGACAGTGACAGTCACCAGTGACGGCAAAAACATTCAGGTGATGGTCCAAGACACTGGATCAGGCATTCCATCTGAAGTACAAAAATACGTGTTTGACCCGTTTCACGCCTCGACGACAAAAGGGATGGGCATCGGCCTGTCCTTGTGCCGTTCTATTGTCGAGGCACATGGCGGAAGTATCTGGGTGCAACCGTCAGAAGTCGGTGCAATGATCGGTTTCCGTATACCGGTAAGGGAGGATCAGAGTGAGTAGAGCGGATAAAACTCTGTCCATCTATGTGGTCGAGGATGATGCCGCAGTGCTGCGGTCGCTCTGCGCCTTGTTGAATGCGCATGGTCATGTGACGATTCCCTGCGCCTCTGCCGAGAATTTTCTGCGGGTGTTCGACCCCGACAAAAGAGCCTGCCTGCTTCTGGATGTGCGCCTGCCCGGGATGAGCGGAACCCAGCTTCAGGCCCACCTGAACGAGCTTGGAATTTCCCTGCCCACCGTGGTGGTCACTGCTCACGGGGATGTGCCGATTGCGGTGCAGTCAATGCGCGCTGGCGCAATTGATTTCATCGAAAAACCTGCCAAGGCAGAAGACATATTGAGCGCCGTAAATCTCGCAATCGGGATGTTGTTCAACAAGCAACCACCTGTTTTATCGCGAAAAATTGTCTCAGACCGGCTTGGGCGCCTGACCGACCGCGAACGTGATGTTCTGGATCATTTACTGCTTGGAAAACTCAACAAAGAGATCGCAAACGAGCTCAATGTCAGCCAGCGCACGGTCGAGGGCCACCGCTCTCGTATCCGCGAAAAAATGCATGCGCGCGGCATTGCCGACCTGATCCGCATGCTGGGCTGATTTACGTAAAGCTGCGCAGGTATTAGTACGCAGTGGGAATTCCGATCTAGCCCTTCAACTTAAGCGCGTTCTACTGTGCTCATGAGTAAAGTTGAAGTTCTCGAAAGCAGGTCAGACTTTTCAGTTCAAGTTGTCGATGTGATCTCCCTGAGATGTGATTTCACGGACGCGGAGGCAGGGATGCCCCCAACAGTTTGAACGCTGAGAAAGTATTTCCGTAAAATGCGATCCCGAACGGTTTGAAACTTGAGGTTGGGAGGCCCTCGCTCAGTGACGATCATCTCGTTTTGCCAGCCACAATGATGGGCGTGATCTAAAATCGCATATTTCAGCAGAGGTATGACGCGAGAGCGGGACGCGAACGGTGGATATCTGCCTTTCGCAAACAGGGGAGTGGACGGGGATGCCAAGAGAACAGAACGTGTCGGTAACAAGCGCGCACCATGAAATGCTTGAATACCGTGTATACGAAAAAAACCAATCAAATATCCGCCGCCTAAAAGAGCGTCTCCCGGAGGATATTGTGATCAACCTCGCGCGCGAGGTGATCCGGCGGGTCGCATTGAAAGACCAGAAACTGCTGAACGCCAATCTGGTTGCATGCCCTGTCAGTCTTGAGAAAATATGCCACGAATTGTTGTCCGACGATGACAAATCAGCCGTCGAAATGATCGCAAGCATGCGGGCTGATGGCGTAGCCGCCGAAGACATTTATCTCACGCATCTTGCCGGTGCCGCGCGGATGCTGGGCGATTGGTGGGAACAGGACAAAGTTAATTTCAGTCAGGTAACCGTCGCAAGCAGCCGGATGTTTGCCATCATGCGCAGCATGAGACATCTGTTTGAACCTGTTGTTCCGGCCCATACCAAATCTGCCATTTTTGCATCAGTCCCCGGCGAGGATCACACAATGGGTGTGCGCATGGCCGCAGACCTGTTCCGCAAGGAAGGCTGGGAAATATCGCTGAAAGTCGGTCTGGATCATGAAGCCCTGGTGGCCGAGATCGAACAGGAACCGACAGGCATCGTCGGCCTATCCATCAGCGGGCGACACTCCGTTGACGAATTGTCGAGGCTGGTTGTCGCCCTGCATATCTCATGCCCACAGGCCTATCTGCTGGTCAGCGGCCAAGACATTCATCAGGCAAAACCGATGTTGACCCTGATGGGCATCGACGGGATAGCGGGCACCATCGAAGAAGCCAAAGAGCAAATGGAAGAATTGTGGCAGCGCAAAATGACCAGACGTCAGGCGCATTAAGTCGGGCGCATTAACTCAGGCGTATCGAATTTGCCCGTTGATACAGGCCACTTCAGCCCTTGCTGACCAGATCGTATTTGCGCAGCTTCACATATAAAGACTGACGCGACAGCCCCAGCATTTCAGCCGCGGCAACACGGTTGTTCGAGGTCATCTCGACCGCCGTCTCGATACACATTTTCTCGACTACATCCGTGGTTCTGGCGACAATATCCTTAAGTGATTGCCCGCCGATCAACTCGATAACCGACTGCATGTCGACATCGGTGATTTGTTTTTTCGACGCCGTCGAGGTCTCGGTCCGGCGGGATTCGCGAATGATCATCCCGAATATGGTCCGGTCTTCCACTGTCATCTGCGTCGTCGAAATCTCGACCGCGCGCTCGAACCCGTGTTCGCTGATCAGCCGCGTTGCATACAGGCGCATGGTTCCGGTGCGGCGGGCATTTTCAAGCATGACATTCAGATCGACCGTGCCCCTGCTCAGGAAATCGGTAATCGGCCGCCCCTGAACTGCGGGCGCATGTGTGATATCCGCAAGCTTTGGAAATGCATCATTTGAACTCAGGATGTGACCTGAGGCATCGACAAATACCATCGCATCGACACCGTTGTGGTACAATCCGGTCAGTTGGGACTGCAATTCATCCAATGAGGTATCCAGCCCGCCCGCCACCATGATTTTACATAACAACATTTGGCCGTTGACGCCCCGAAACAAGGCAGGCTTGAGCGACAGCTTGCGTTTTCCATGCGTCGACTTTGCAATTACGGTCGCGGGTGATTGCTCTGTTGCGGCTGACACCAGCCGGTCAATCACGTCCTCTCGTCCTTTGGATTCGAACTCCGGCGCGAAAGGCGCGTCAACAAGAGAGGTGCGCGTTTTACCCAGCAACTTTTCCGCAGCAGAATTGCACGCAACGACATTGCCTGATTTTACGGAAACCAGAACGGTCGCGGTGTGCGAGGATTCCATCAAGACCCGAAAGCGTATGTCATGCTCGCGTTGGACCTCATAGTCGTTCTCCAACGCAATCTGGGCCGAGACCAATTGCTGCTGCATGTCCGCGACAGAACGCAAATCACTGCCCAGCATCAAAATGGTGCCATCGGTTCCTACATTATGAAAACTGTAGCGTATCGGAATTTCGCCGCGCCCGTTCGGTGTGGAATGATTTAATTCTACGGGTTTAGTACTGCCTGCATTCTCCAGAAATTGCTTGAGCCGCAGCTCGAATTTCGACACGGATTCGATGGTAAGGCTGTCCTGAATAGGGGTGCCCTGCCATGTCTCGACATTTTTTCCGCCTGGAAATTCCGGGTTTACCGACACGCCCGTGATCACACCGGTGTCTGTCACAAGGAGCGCCACATCAGAAATGCGCGAGACAATTTTTGTCACGTCCTTGGGCGCAATCCTCAGGGTCAACCCGCTGGCCCAGGTCGTTTCACCGTGTGACGTCATACGTCAAAGTCCTTCGCCCATATGAGAGTTTTGCCCGCACGTTGGTTAATCCATCCATGTTTTTCAGCCCGCTCTAAAGCTCTGCGAGCAGAAATCAAGTGCTTCCCGAGGATTTAATGACACGTAGTCTGTTCCCGTCGCTGCCACAAGATCGACCTTTTGATCAACAATACTACCGCCAATAACAACTGTGGGGCTGTGGCTTCTGTTCCGTGCACCCCGAACCAGCTGCTGCAATTTCTCGATATTCTCGCCGGTGGCCGCCGAAATCATGACAGCGTCATACGTTTGTGACTGCACCAGTGACGCCATCGCCGCGGCGTCCACCCCAAGAACAAGCTTAACCAACTCGCCTGAATGACGTAACTGGTCGGTCAGTACCACAGCACCAAGGGTGTGCTGGCTGCCCTTCGGCACAACCACAAGACAGTTTTTCTGTGATGTTGTTTGCGTGTCTTCCGATTGCGGCGGTTCGGGTTCGATATGACGCACAATCGCCTGAAGTCGCGCGCAGCCAATCGTGACAGCCCCGAATGTCGCCGTATCATTCACCCAGTCTTCGCCAAGCTGGCGCGCGACAGCGGTCACAAACGGCCCCTTGATCGTCTGGTTGCACAGCCCCGCCGCTTGCATCTGTTTGACCACTGACCAGACCATGCTGCGGTCCGTAGAGGTCGACGCGTCATATAATTGCTTTTTCAGCGCAACCAACTGACCGGGATCGGCGACCGGTTGACGTTGGTTTGCATGCGGTTGAGTTTTGCCATGCCCCGCCATGAGCACCGTGAACGCATGACGCGCCAGACGGTCAGCCACATTCGAGATATCCGCCAGGAATTCCTGCTGATGCTGTGACAAGGCAACCCCCCGAGGTGTACCGGGCCTGCATCGTTCAGGCCGAGCATTGGTCAATATATCCGATAACGTCTCTCATGGCGCGAAATATGTCAATAAATTATGACATAAAATACCATAGCCATATTTTAAAAGCCTATGGGCGTATATTTTTCAGGCATGAGCCTAAATAAAGTGTAAATCAAAGTTGACACAACCCCCTGCTCCTGCCAGATTATTAGCAAGAGAAATCAGCCTGGGGAGGGCTTTCGTGACAACCGCATCGCCGTCATCACCGCAGCAGTCCCGGCTCTATACCCCAGCACAACGCGCGCGCCGTGACGCGACCGTCTGGACGCTCGTTCAAGGCATTTTGGCTCCCGTACAATTTGCAGTCTTTTTGGTCTCGCTGGTTCTCGTGATCCGGTTCCTGACGACGGGCGACGGCTATGCCATCGCCACAGTGTCCATCATCGTAAAAACCGCGCTGTTGTTCCTCATCATGATCACCGGCGCGATCTGGGAAAAAGTGGTGTTCGGCCAGTGGCTTTTCGCACCCGCATTCTTCTGGGAAGACGTGTTCAGTTTTGTCGTTATCGCCCTGCATTCATTGTATCTTTACGGTTTGCTCACGGGTGCAATGTCGCCTGACGTGCTGATCATTATCGTGCTGGCCGCTTATGCCACCTACGTCATCAACGCGGGTCAATTCCTGTGGAAACTGCGCGTCGCGCGCTTGCAATCTCAGGTGATGGTATGACCGCACAAACCCCTCCTCCTCCCGCGTCGGGATGCCGTTCTGCGCCTGTGTTAAAACAGCGTGGCCAGCGCGAGGTTTTCTGTGGTCTGACCGGCATCATCTGGCTGCACCGTAAAATGCAGGATGCGTTCTTTCTGGTGGTCGGTTCGCGCACCTGCGCACATCTTTTGCAATCGGCGGCGGGCGTGATGATTTTTGCAGAGCCACGATTCGGCACAGCGATTCTCGAAGAAGGCGATCTGGCGGGTCTGAATGACGCCCACAAAGAACTGGACCGCGAAGTTGAAACGCTGCTGGCGCGTCGCCCCGACATTCGCCAGTTGTTTCTTGTTGGCTCTTGTCCTTCCGAAGTGATCAAGCTGGACCTGAGCCGCGCTGCTGAACGGTTGACGCAACTCTATACACCAAAAGTACGCGTGTTGGAATATTCCGGGTCAGGCATTGAAACAACATTCACCCAAGGCGAAGATGCCTGCCTCGCGTCGATGGTCCCGGTTCTGCCCGCCAGCATCCAGCGCAATCTGGTTGTCGTTGGTGCCCTGCCCGACGTCGTCGAGGACCAGATGTTGGGATTGCTTAAGGACATGGGCATTGGCCCGGTTCAGGTGCTGCCCGCCCGCACAATTGATGCAGATGTGGCTGTCGGGCCGGATACGGTTTTTGCCCTGACGCAGCCTTTCCTCAGCGACACACATGCCGCATTGGAACGTCGTGGTGCGCGCCATATCGCCGCTCCGTTCCCCTTGGGCGAAGAAGGCACAACCGCATGGCTTGCCGCTATCGCCGCAGAGTTTGGCGTGAGCCAAGAAACTTTTGATGCCGTCACCGAAGCCCCGCGCCGCCGCGCCCGTCAGGCCGTTGCGCAAGCGGCTGAGGCTTTGACGGGTAAATCAGTATTTTTCTTTCCCGACAGCCAGTTGGAAATCCCGCTGGCCCGCTTTTTAACCCGCGAATGTGGCATGACCGCCATCGAAGTAGGCTCTCCCTATATCCACGACGCCATCCACGGTCCCGACCTTGATCTGTTGGCGGAAGGTCCGCAAATCTCCGAAGGACAGGACGTCGATCTGCAACTTGACCGTTGCCGCGCCGCGCGCCCCGATCTGACAGTGTGCGGTCTTGGCCTTGCCAACCCGCTTGAGGCCGAGGGCCTGTCGACCAAATGGGCCATCGAACTGGTGTTCACCCCTGTGCATTTCTACGAACAGGCCGGTGATCTGGCGTCGCTTTTCGCACGCCCCCTGCGCCGCAAGAAAATCCTGAACGGTCCCGTGCTGGAGGCCGCCGAATGAAGCTGACCGTCTGGACATATGAAGGCCCGCCCCACGTCGGTGCGATGCGCGTTGCCACCGGCATGAAGGGTCTGCACTACGTTTTGCACGCGCCCCAAGGCGACACTTACGCCGACCTGCTGTTCACCATGATCGAGCGTCGCGATCACCGCCCGCCTGTCACCTACACCACCTTTCAGGCGCGCGATCTGGGGTCTGATACCGCCGGATTGTTCAAGCGTGCCTGTCAGGATGCCTATGACCGTTTCAAGCCCGAGGCGATCATCGTTGGCGCATCCTGCACCGCCGAATTGATCCAGGACGATCCCGGCGGCTTGGCTGAAACCATGGGCCTGCCGATCCCGGTGATCCCGCTGGAATTGCCCAGCTATCAGCGCAAAGAGAACTTTGGCGCGGACGAGACGTTCCTGCAAATCGTACGCCATCTGGCCAAGCCCATGGAAAAAACCGCGCGCGTTTCCTGCAACATCATCGGGCCAACTGCCCTTGGTTTCCGGCACCGCGACGACGTGCAGGAAATCACCAATCTGTTGTTTGAACTGGGCATCGAGGTCAATGTGACAGCACCCATGGGCTCCACCCCATCTGATATCGCCCGCATGGGTCAGGCGCATTTCAACGTGCTGCTCTACCCCGAAACCGGCGAACAGGCGGCGCGCTATTGCGAGAAAACCTTTGGTCAGCCTTACACAAAAGTCGTGCCAATCGGTGCAGGCGCCACATGGGATTTCATCGAAGAAATCCGTACCCTGTCCGGCACCACAACACAGATCGACAGCGACCGTTTGCGCCAGACATGGTGGTCACGCTCGGTTGACAGCACGTACCTGACTGGCAAGCGCGTGTTCATCTTTGGCGATGGCACACATGTGAAAACCGCCGCGCGGATCGCCCGTGACGAGATGGGTTTCGAGGTCGCTGGCATGGGCTGTTACAACCGCGAATATGCCCGCGATGTGCGTGCCTTGGCCAAAGAGTACGGCGTCGAGGCGCTGATCACCGATGATTACCTTGAGGTCGAGCGCACCATTGAGGCACTGCAACCCGAAATGATACTTGGCACCCAGATGGAGCGTCATATCGGCAAGCGTCTGGGCATTCCTTGCGCCGTGATTTCCGCGCCTGTCCACGTGCAAGATTTCCCCGCCCGTTATTCACCACAGATGGGTTTTGAAGGCGCGAATGTGATATTTGACACGTGGATTCATCCGCTGGTGATGGGTCTTGAAGAACACCTGCTGCATATGTTTCGCGAAGATTTCGAGTTCAACGATGCTGCAGGGCCAAGCCACCACGGCGGCCACGCGCCTGCGGCCAACACTCCCGCCCCCGTCAGCGTCAAAGAGGAAACCGCACCAGCCGCTGCAAAAGGCGAGGTCATCTGGCTTTCAGATGCCGAACGCGAATTGAAGAAAATACCGTTCTTTGTACGCGGCAAAGCGCGCCGGAACACCGAAACCTATGCCACCGAAAAAGGCATCGACCAGATCAGCATCGACACTCTGTACGATGCGAAGGCTCATTATGCGCGATGAACTGATGGTCCCTGCTTATAACTTTGTGATCATCACGCTTGACCGCCATGTGGCCGGACCTGCGGCGCGTGCAGCCCCGATGCTCGCGATGGATTTCCCCGGGCTGAACGTCAAAATCCACGCCGCTGCCGAGTGGGAAAAAGACCCCGCCACGCTGCAAGCCGCGATTGATGATATCGCAACGGCGGACATCATCGTGACCTGCGTTGTGTTTCTCGAGGATCAGGTGCGTGCGATCCTGCCCGCACTCAAGGCCCGCCGCGATCATTGCGATGCGATGATCGGCGTTGTGTCGGATCAGGAAATTACCCAGCTGACGCGCATGGGCGATCTGGATATGTCGCGCCCCGCGTCCGGTGCGATGGGTTTGCTCAAAAAACTCAAGCCGTCCAAGTCATCGGGCAAAGCCGGTGCTGGCCAGATGAAAATGCTGCGCCGTATCCCCAAAATTCTCAAGCTGATCCCCGGCAAAAGCCAGGATCTGCGCGCATGGTTCTTGTCGATGCAGTACTGGCTCGGCGGCTCTGATACCAATATCGAAAACATGGTGCGGTTCTTGATTTCGCGCTACACCCACGTCACAGAATGGCGCCGGATCAAGAGCGCGGAACCGGTCGAATATCCCGAAGTGGGCCTGTACCACCCTGATCTGCCGGACCTGCATATCACCACCAATCTGGCCGATCTCAAGCACAAGGGCAATGGACCTACCGTTGGTCTGTTGATGCTGCGCAGCTATATTCTGGCGGGCGATACCGCGCATTACGACCACGTGATCCGCACGTTCGAGGCGCGCGGCATGCGGGTGATCCCGGCATTTGCCGGTGGCCTTGATGGACGGCCCGCGATGGATGCCTATCACAAGGGCCGGATCGACGCGCTGGTGTCGCTGACCGGATTTTCGCTTGTCGGCGGCCCTGCGTATAACGACACCGAAGGTGCGATCGAGGCGCTTGCCGCACTGGATGTGCCTTATATCGCCGCCCAACCGCTTGAGTTCCAGACGCTCTCGCAATGGGCAAATGGCGGTCAGGGTCTTAGCCCGATTGAAGCCACGATGCTGGTGGCGTTGCCCGAGATTGACGGTGCAACAAACCCGACTGTTTTTGCAGGGCGTCACGGACCGGATGGCTGCGATGGCTGTGCTCATAAATGTACCGCACAGGGCATCGTCAAAGCGATGGCCCCCTGCGTTGAGCGTATTGATGCGCTGGCTGAAAAGTCGATGCGTCTGGCCACCTTGCGCCGGAAAAAGAACGCGGAAAAGAACGTTGGAATTGTCTTGTTCGGGTTTCCGCCGAACGCGGGTGCTGTTGGCACGGCGGCGTATCTTTCGGTCTTTGAAAGCCTGCACAACACGCTGCACCAGATGGCCGCTGACGGCTATGACGTGCAGCCCCCCGCGACAGTGGATGACCTGCGCGAAGCAGTGCTGCACGGCAACGCAAAAACCTACGGTCAAGAGGCCAACGTTGCGGCGCGGGTGTCTGCTGATACGATTGTAGCTGGCACGCCTTGGCTGGACGAGATTGAGGCTACTTGGGGCCCTGCCCCCGGGCGCATACAATCAAATGGCCGCGAAGTCTTTGTTCTGGGTGCGCAATTCGGCAAAGTATTTGTTGGCGTGCAGCCGACGTTCGGATACGAGGGCGACCCGATGCGGTTGCTGTTCGAGCGCGGATTTGCCCCGACCCATGCGTTCAGCGCGTTTTACCTGTACCTGAAAAATGGCCTGAAAGCCGATGTGGTTCTGCATTTCGGAATGCACGGCGCGCTGGAATTCATGCCCGGCAAACAGAACGGTCTGGGCGGTAACGATTGGCCCGAACGCCTGATCGGCAACCTGCCGAACGTCTATCTGTATGCCGCGAATAATCCGTCCGAGGCCACACTGGCGAAACGCCGCAGCAACGCCGTCACCATCACGCATCTGACGCCGCCATTGCAATCCTCGGGCCTGTACCGTGGCTTGGCCGACGTCAAGGACAGCCTGACCAAATGGCGCGGTCTTGCCGCTGGTGATGAGGCGCGCGCAGGTCTTGAAAGCCTGATCCGCGCACAGGCCGAAACCGTGCATCTGGACGGCAGCGACCTGAACACCCTCTGGCTCAAACTGCTCGAAACCGAAGCCGCGTTGATCCCCGATGGTCTGCATATCGTGGGCCGCGCGATGTCGCCAGAGGCCGTCGAAGACATGCTGGCGCTGATGACATTCGACACCAAAGCCGCGCGTGAAACGGCACGCGGTCATCTGTCGCGCAACGTAGAGCTTGAAGCCCTGATGCGCGCGCTCAACGGTCAGTTTATCAAACCTGTCCCCGGCGGCGACGTGATCCGCGCCCCTGAAATTCTGCCAACAGGTCGCAACATCCACGCCTTTGACCCGTTCCGCATGCCCACCGCATTCGCAATGGAAGACGGCGCACGTCAGGCGCAAGAATTACTTCATACTCATGCGTCGCTCCCCAAAGCGGTGGCACTTGTGCTCTGGGGTTCGGACAATATCAAATCCAATGGCGGCCCGATTGGGCAAGCCTTGACCCTGATGGGCGCGAAGCCCCGCTTTGATAGCCACGGTCGTCTGTGCGGTGCCAATCTGGTGCCGCTGTCCGAGCTGGGTCGCGCACGCATTGATGTTGTGATGACCCTTTCAGGTATCTTCCGCGATCTGCTGCCCTTGCAAACCAAATTGCTTGCCGATGCCGCCTACCAATGCGCGATGGCGGATGAACCGCTTGCGATGAACCCGATCCGCGCCCATGCGCTGGCTTTTGCCAAGGCACAGGGCTGCGACATGAAAACGGCGTCTCTGCGCGTGTTCTCGAATGCCGAGGGTGCCTACGGATCGAACGTAAACCAGTTGGTCGACAGCTCCGCGTTCGGGGATGAAGGCGATCTGGCCGATGCCTATCAGGCGCGCAAGAGCTTTGCCTATGGCATGGACGGCGAGGCGTCACAGCAATCAGCGCTTTTGCAGGACACCTTGAAAAGCGTTGAACTGGCCTATCAAAACCTTGAATCGGTCGAGTTGGGTGTCACCACCGTTGACCATTATTTCGACACGCTGGGTGGCATTGCCGCTGCGGTCAAACGCGCCAAAGGCGGCGCAGACACACCGGTTTATATCGGCGACCAGACCCGTGGCGGCACCAAGGTGCGCACCTTGCAGGATCAGGTCGCACTGGAAACCCGCGCGCGCAGTCTGAACCCTAAATTCTACGAGCCGCTGCTCAAGCATGGCCACGAAGGTGTGCGCCAGATCGAGGCGCAAATCACGAACACCGTCGGTTGGTCCGCGACCACCGGCAAGGTTGAACCGTGGGTTTACCGCGAATTGTCGGAAACCTTTGTGCTCGATGATGTGATGCGCAAGCGGCTTTCCGACCTGAACCCGCAAGCGTCGATGCGCATGGCGAACCGCCTGCTTGAAGCATCGGACCGCGCCTATTGGACACCGGACGAAGCGACATTGGCGGCCTTGCAAAATGCGGCCGATGCAATCGAAGACAGACTGGAGGGCATTGCAGCCGAATGACCCATCATATTGAATATAAAGGGATAAAACCATGAGTCCACTTGATAAAGGCATACCAAACCTGCGTGGGCAGGACGGTGAAGGTTCCGTTCAGGTCCAGCTTGACAGTGCAGATAAAATCGAAGGCGCAAAAGTCTTTGCTGTTTATGGCAAAGGCGGTATCGGCAAATCGACCACGTCGTCGAACCTGTCTGCGGCGTTTTCCAAGCTGGGCAAACGCGTCTTGCAAATCGGCTGTGACCCCAAGCATGACAGCACATTCACGCTGACAGGCCGCTTGGTCCCGACTGTGATCGACATCCTGAAAGAGGTCGATTTCCACCCCGAAGAACTGCGCCCCGAGGATTTCGTTTTCGAAGGCTACGGCGGCGTGAAATGCGTCGAGGCAGGCGGCCCGCCTGCGGGTACAGGCTGCGGCGGTTATGTGGTTGGTCAAACCGTGAAACTGCTCAAGCAGCATCACCTTTTGGAAGACACCGATGTGGTGATTTTCGATGTGCTTGGCGATGTGGTCTGCGGTGGTTTTGCCGCCCCGTTGCAACATGCGGACCGCGCGTTGATCGTGACCGCCAACGACTTCGACAGCATCTATGCGATGAACCGCATCATCGCGGCGGTCGAGGCGAAATCGGCCAACTACAAAGTGCGCCTTGCGGGCTGCGTTGCCAACCGGTCCAAGGATACAAACGAGGTCGACCGCTATTGCAAGACTGTCGGTTTCAACCGTCTGGCACATCTGCCCGATCTGGATGCGATCCGCCGGTCCCGCCTCAAGAAAAAGACGCTGTTCGAAATGGACCTCGATGACGAGATTGCAGCGGTCCAGAAAGAATACATCCGTCTGGCCGAAACCCTGTGGAACGGCACCGAAGGGCTGGCGCCAAAGTCCCTGCCCGACCGTGAAATCTTTGATCTGCTGGGATTTGATTGATGACCTACGAGGCCACCCGTAACCGTGTCGAGACCTATTTCGACACCACAGCCACCCGCACATGGGAGCGTCTGACATCTGACGCGCCGGTGTCGGGTATACGCGCCACCGTGCGTGCGGGCCGTGACCGGATGCGGGATCTGTTGATTGCTCAACTGCCACAGGACTTGCGCGGCGCGCGGGTTCTGGACGCGGGCTGTGGCACCGGCGCGCTGGCCGTTGAACTGGCGGAACGTGGCGCGGATGTCGTTGGCATTGATATCTCGCCGCGCCTCATCGACATCGCACAAAAACGCCGCCCCGCGCATGTCGCGGGCAGCTTGCGTCTGGCCGCAGGTGATATGCTTGATCCCGCCTTGGGCCGCTTTGACCACATCATCGCTATGGACAGCCTGATCTATTATTCCGCCGCCGACATTGGCTGCATCCTTAATGACATCGGCCCCCGCGTTGGTGCCAACATGGTGTTTACCGTCGCCCCGCGCACGCCCCTGCTGATGGCAATGTTTCGCATCGGTAAATTGTTCCCGCGCTCTGACCGCTCCCCCACGATGGTGCCGCACACACCCGCGGCAATTGCCGCACAGACCAGCGGCACGATCCGCGATGTCGAACGTGTGACATCGGGCTTTTACATTTCTCAGGCGTTGGAGTTTCGCCCATGAACGTAAAGCGTAAAATGATGAACATGACGCTCAGGGCGCTGCCCTTTGCGGATGCGGCGAGCGAAGGTTTGCCGTTGTCGCAGTTGTTGCGTCTGTCGTTGTTTCAAATCTCGGTCGGTATGGCCGCCGTGATGCTTTTGGGTACGCTGAACCGCGTAATGATTGTCGAATTGTCGGTGCCCGCGATCATCGTCGCCTCGATGATTGCGATCCCGGTTTTAATCGCGCCCTTCCGCGCGCTCTTGGGGTTCAAGTCCGACAACTACCGCTCTGCCATCGGCTGGAAGCGCGTGCCGTATCTTTGGTTCGGCACGTTGTGGCAGTTTGGTGGACTTGCGATCATGCCGATGGCTTTGCTGGTGCTGGCAGGCGACAGCGCCATTGATGCAGGTGATTTTGGTCAGGCCGCTGCCGCCCTCGCATTTCTGTTGACGGGCCTTGGTATGCACATGACCCAGACCGCTGGTCTTGCACTGGCCGCTGACCGCGCGACCGAGGAAACCCGCGCCAAAGTCGTGTCACTGCTCTATGTGATGTACCTTTTGGGCATGGGCGTGTCTGCCGTGATCATCGGCACGCTTTTGCGCAATTACACCGCGTTGTTGCTGGTGCAGGTGGTCCAGGGGGCCGCCGTTATGACCATGGTGCTCAATGTGATTGCGCTGTGGAAACAAGAAAAGATGTCCCCGATGACCACCGAAGAACGCAGCGCACCGCGCCCGATTTTCCTTAATGCATGGGCGGATTTCACCAAGAACAACGATGTGACCCGCCTGATCTTTACGATCTTTGTCGGCACAATTGCGTTCAACATGCAGGATGTGCTGCTCGAACCCTACGGTGGCGAAATTCTCGGGCTCTCGGTATCCTCAACTACGCTTTTGACCGCGATGTGGTCGGCAGGTGCGCTGCTTGGTCTGGGTCTGGCGGCACGCTGGCTGTCGAACGGCATTGACCCGTTTCGCATGGCAGGGCGTGGCGTGGTTTTCGGCATCATCGCGTTCAGCTCTGTCTTGCTGTCTGCGCCCATGGCATCGCCCGTGTTGTTCTTTGCGGGTGCCGGCCTGATCGGTCTGGGCGGCGGATTGTTCGCAGTCTCGACCCTGACGGCGGCAATGACTGTGAAAGTCACTGGCGCTGCGGGTCGCGGACTGGCCTTGGGTGTCTGGGGTGCAGCACAGGCAACGGGCGCGGGTCTCTCGATCTTTATCGGTGGTGCGATCCGCGATGTGGTCAATGCGGCGGCGGCAAACGGGTCGCTGGGCACCGCCCTCACCGAACCCTCCGTTGGCTATTCAGCCGTCTACCAGCTCGAAATCGTCCTGCTCTTTATCACCCTCATCGCTCTGGGTCCGCTTGTGCGGGCGCGCGGGCTTAATTCGAACGAAACGGTCAAGCTTGAGCTGTCCGATTTCCCCACTTGATCTGAAAAGGAGACCATCATGGTTGGCAACGAATTTTTTGGTAACTTTGACTTGGCAAGTCTTGCAATCTGGATGTTCTGGGTCTTTTTTGCGCTGCTGATCTACTATCTGCAAACCGAGAACATGCGCGAAGGCTATCCGCTAGAAAATGACGACGGCGGTGCATCCCCGAACCAGGGGCCGTTTCCCGTGCCAAAGGACAAGACGTTCCACCTGCCCCACGGGCGTGGCGATGTGACTGTCCCCTCCGGCCAACGTGGCGACCGCGCATCCCTGGCGCTTGAGCCTACCTCGAGAACCTCGGGATCGCCGTTTGTGCCGACCGGCAATCCGATGGTTGACGGTGTTGGCCCCGCCTCTTGGGCACCACGCCGCAACGTTCCGGAGCTTGATGCCCACGGTCTGCCAAAAATCAAACCGATGTCAAAACTGCCGGACTTCAAGTTTTCCGCCGGTCGCGACCCGCGCGGCAAAGCCGTGGTTGCAGGCGACGGCGAAGTCGTGGGCCGCATCATCGACATGTGGGTCGATGTACCCGAGCAGATGGTGCGTTACCTGACCGTCGACCTGAACCCCGAAGGCAGCGGCCAGACCCGCATGATCCCGATCAACTTTTGCAAGATCAAGAATGACCGCGTGACTGTGCGCTCGATATACAGCGGCCACTTTGCCGGTGTGCCGACGCACAAGAAAGACGACCAGATCACGCTTCTCGAAGAAGAAAAGATCATGGCCTATTACGGCGGCGGCACACTTTATGCCGATCCCGCCCGCCTTGAGCCACAGCTTTAAATCAACCTCTGCCGGGCCTCAGCCAAGGTCCGGCATATCAACCAAGGGGACACCAAAATGAACCACGATGATTTTAAATTCGAACCCGTTCGCGGACTGCCCGAAGCCCTTCCCGCAGACGAACATATCCTGTGGCAAGGCAGCCCAAATGCGCTGCGTCTGGCCAAGGATGCATGGAAACTGAACTGGATAATCGGGTATTTCGCAGCGCTTGCCGTCGGCCGCGTCATTCTGTCATCTGCTGATGTGTCGCTGACCATGGCGATGGCGCACGGCTTGCCGTTTTTGCTGGCGGGCGCAATCGTGAGCCTGCTTTTGCTGGGCGTCGCCACTGTGCAGGCCCGCAGCACGGTTTATACCCTGACCAATAAACGCGCCTGCATGCGCATCGGTGCCGCACTTACCATGACGCTGAACCTGCCCTTCGTATGCATCGGCAACGCGCAGGCGATGGTGCGTAAATCCGGCTTTGGTACAATTACTTTCGAGATGATCGGTGACGCCCGTGTGTCTTACCTGATGACATGGCCGCATGTGCGCCCGTGGCACATCACCCGCACACAGCCATCGTTCCGCGCCATCCCCGATGCCGCCCGCGTGGCTGCGATCTTTGCCGAAGCCGCCGAAACCCGCGTCTCTCAACCCACAGTAACCCGCACCATGCCGTCACACGCTACGGCTGGCGCAATCGCAGCGGAGTAACCGTCATGGATATCAAAACCTCATACGCGCTGTCCAACCAGATGAAGCACGCCAACCGTGACATGGTGCCAAAGTTTCTGGTCCAAGGCATGTTCGCTCTGATGTTCGCATCGCTGGCACTGGTCAGTTACGCCACGATCACCGACCGCCCCGTCGGGTCCGTCGTCGCACACAGCGATATCGCGCGCGAGATTACCGTCACTTTGGACGGATCGCGCAGCACAGGTGTCGCAGTGCTGGATGAAAACGGCAAACAATTTGCCCATTCGACCCAAAACAAGGCCGGATTCATCGACGTGATCTGGATTTCCGTCAAACGGGAACGTATCGTGCAAGGTGTTGATCTTAACGCACCGCTTCGCGTGGTGCGCCGCGAAAACGGTCATGTGGCCGTGATTGATGATACCACGGGCTGGAAGATCGAGTTGATCGGATACGGCCAAGACAATGTCGCAGCTTTCGCCAGGCTGATCGACTGAACCACTAGCCAAAGGGACTTGACCATGGGACTTCTGACAAGATCAAAAGAAACCGCACCCTGCACGGTGACGATATCGCACCGTTTCGAAGAACTGTCTGCGCATGTGAAATTCAACAACGGCGCTGTGATCAACCCCGGTGACAGCGTGCTGGTCCACGGGGCCGAAATTATGGCCCCTTACGGCGAGGTGGTCGTCGAGGACCGCACCGCCACGATCACTCGGGCATCGAAAATCGAACAGATGTGGACCCGCGCAACCGGTGATTTCGAATTCATGGAACTCTGCGAGTTTTCATTCTCGAACGAGGTGATGTCATGAACGCGCACACCAAAACACCCAGCCATTCCGCCTATGCCGATACCGCCGAAGAAGCGATTGCCGCACAGGACGCGCTTGATAACGGTGTGATGACCTCGGACGAGGCCACCGAAATTGCGATGCAGAACACGCTGCTGACGCCGCGTTTCTATACCACCGACTTTGCCGAGATGGACGCGATCGACGTGACGCCCGTGCGTGCCGAATGGGACAAGCTGATTGCCGAGATGAAGTCTGACCCGAACAAAGGTCACTTCAAGAAGACCGACGCCTGGGAAGCGGACTGGGATGGCATGGACCCGGCCTTGAAAAAGGAATTCATCGACTTCCTGATCTCGAGCTGTACCGCCGAATTTTCAGGCTGTGTTCTGTATAAAGAGATGAAGCGGCGCGGCTCGAACTCCGATATCACCACACTGTTTCAGCTGATGGCCCGCGACGAGGCCCGCCACGCGGGTTTCATCAACGACGCCCTGCGCGAGGCGGGTATCCGCGTGAACCTCGGGTTCCTGACCCAGCAGAAAAAATACACCTATTTCCGGCCAAAGTTCATCTATTACGCGACCTATCTGTCGGAAAAGATCGGCTATGCCCGCTACATAACCATCTACCGCCATCTTGAAGAACACCCCGACAAAGTGTTCCACCCGATTTTCCAGTGGTTCAAAGAATGGTGCAACGACGAATTCCGCCATGGCGAGGCGTTCGCGCTGCTGATGAAAACCGATCCCAAGCTGACCAACAGCTTTATGAACAAGCTCTGGATCAAGTTTTTCCTCACGGCAGTCTATTCGACAATGTGGGTGCGCGACCACCAGCGCCCCGTGTTCCATGACGCGCTTGGCGTCGATGTGACATGGTACGCCCAGGAAGTGTTCCGCAAGACATCCGAGGGCACCAAGCAGATATTCCCGATGACGCTGGACATCAATCATCCGCGCTGGCGGCCAAACCTTGACCGGATGGAAGCCGCATCGCGCCAAGTTGCGGCTGGCAAAGCGCGCGGCGGTATCGGCGGCATGATCACGCGGGCAGGCGGTATGGCAAAAGCGACCTATGCGTTTATCGCCCTGTTCACGATCCCTGCCGAGAAAAACACCGTGCCCGTCAACCCGCGCATGCAGCCGGTTTACTGATGCTGGCAAGCCCCGTCATAGCCGCGCTTTTCGCACTTTTCACATGGTGGTTCTTTACCGGGATCATCCTGATGGTTGTGCGCAAGGCGGATGGCGCTGCGACGGGCACGCACCGATTGCTGGTTGTGTTGACCATTCCGGTATTCGCCGCTGGCGTTGCCGGATTGGTGGTATCGGCGGCGGCCCTGACAGTCGTAAACATCTATACCGCGTTTGTGTCGGTGCTGCTGGTCTGGGGCTGGATCGAACTGGCGTTTCTGTCGGGCGTCATCACTGGCCCCGAACGCAATCATTGCCCTGCGCATCTCACCGGTTTGGCACGGTTCACACGCGCTTGGCATACGTTGTCTTACCATGAACTGCTGTTGGCCGTGGGCCTGCTGGTTGTCACCGTCGCCACATCGGCGTCCGAGAACAGCTTTGGCTTCTGGACCTATCTGATCCTGTTCGGCGCGCGCATTTCCGCGAAACTCAACCTGTTTTTCGGCGTACCGCGTATCAATACCGAATTTGTACCGGCACAGTTACAGCACCTCACCAGCTACTTCCGCCAAGGCAGTCCCACGCCAGCTTTTGCCGTTGGCATAACCCTGCTAACCCTCGCAACTGCCGCCGCAGGTTATCTGTTGCTGGGCGCTGAAACTGCACCGGACATCGTAGGCTTTTCGCTGCTGACCACCCTTGCCGCACTCGCCACCCTTGAACACCTGCTGATGGTGATCCCGCTGCCGGATGCAAAACTCTGGCGCTGGATGCTTCCATCGCTTCCCTCGACCTCTAAGACAGGACAGTCCCATGAACTTTGATGCCCTTTTCAACAACCAGCTTGATGCCCTTAAGCAAGAAGGCAATTACCGCTACTTTGCCGAACTTGAACGCCAGTGCGGCAAATTTCCCCGCGCGGCCAATCATGTGGATGGCGAAAAGCGCGATGTCACTGTCTGGTGTTCCAACGATTATCTCGGCATGGGCCAGCATCCCAAAGTGGTGGACGCCATGTGCGAGGCCGTACGCCGCACAGGGGCCGGTGCCGGTGGCACACGCAATATCTCGGGCACCAACCACGATCATCTGCTCTTGGAAAAAGAACTGGCTGATCTGCACGGCAAAGAGGCCGCACTCATCTTTACCTCCGGCTATGTATCGAACTGGTCCTCGCTGTCGACACTGGGCAGTCGTCTGGAAAATTGCGTGATCCTCAGCGATGCGGGCAACCACGCCTCGATGATCGAGGGCATCCGCCATTCGCGTGCGCAAAAAGTCCTGTGGAAGCACAACGATGTGGCAGACCTTGAGGCCAAACTGAAAGCCATCCCCGCCAACTTCCCCAAGATCGTCGCGTTTGAGAGCGTCTATTCCATGGACGGCGATATTGCCCCGATCGAAGCGATTGTCGAGATGGCCGAAAAATACGGCGCGATGACCTATATCGACGAGGTGCACGCGGTTGGCATGTACGGCCCACGCGGTGGCGGCGTCTCCGAGGAACTCGGGATTGCACACCGCATCACCCTGATCGAGGGCACGCTTGGCAAAGCGTTCGGCTGCGTTGGCGGCTATATCACCGGCTCCGTCGCGCTGTGCGATTTCATCCGCTCTTTTGCCAGCGGCTTTATCTTTACCACCGCCCTGCCGCCCGCCGTGGCCGCCGCCGCCCGGACATCCATTATGCACCTCAAGGAAAGTTCTGTTGAACGCGAGGGCCAGCGCCGTCAGGTCGCGCGGATGCGTGCCGCACTTGACCACCAAGGCATCCCGCATATGGCCAATGACAGCCACATCATCCCTGTGATGATCGGCGATCCGGTCAAGACCAAGATGCTGGCGGATTATCTGATGGATACCTGGGGCATCTACGTGCAGCCGATCAATTATCCCACGGTCCCCAAAGGCACCGAACGTCTGCGGTTCACGCCCTCGCCTTTGCACACGGACGCCGATATTGATTACCTGATTTCCGCCCTGACGTTTCTGTGGAAACAATGCGCGATTTCACATTCGGTCGCCGTCGCCTGACCTAGAGCGTGTTGCGTTCAATTGTATTCATACCCCGCAGCCTTGAAGAAGTTGCAGCATTCTTCCTCTGTGAAGAGGTTGCAGACATGGCCGACGGCCTGCCAGAGCGCATCGTATGTGCGGGTGGCGGCTCGTCGGATCAGGGCCTTGAGCTTTGCGAAAGCCGTCTCGATCGGGTTCAGATCCGGGCTATAGGGCGGAAGGAACAGAAACCACGCGCCGACAGCCTTCAGGGCCGCCGCTGCGGTCGGGCTTTTGTGCGATGACAGGTTATCCAGGATGATCACGTCGCCGCTCTGCAAGGTTGGCGCCAACTGGGTCTCGGCGTAGAGATCGAACATCTCGCCGTTCATTGCCCCATCGATGACCCATGGCGCATCCAGCCGGTCATGGCGCAGGGCGGCGATGAATGTCTGGGTTTTCCAGTGGCCGAAGGGCGCATGGTCGATTAGGCGGTTGCCTTTTGGTGACCAACCGGTGGTCTTGGTCATGTTCGTCTTCAGCGAGGTCTCGTCGATGAAGCCCAATCTCGACAATAGGTTGCGCATGAAAGGCTGACGCCGGGTGATCCAGATATGGCGCGCCTGCCGGACATCAGGCCGCTTCTGTTCGGCGGCCTGGAGGTCTTTTTTTGTGTGTCAGGCCGAAGCTGCGCAGGACGCGCCAGACCGAGACGCGGTGGATCGTGAGATTGTGACGATCCGCCAGTTCCAACACCAGATCATCCAGTGTCAGGTCCGGCTTTGCTACCATCCGCGCTTCGATCCAGCCCCGAAGGCTGGCCAGCTTGCCATGACCGCCGCCATTGCCCTGCGCGCGCGGCTCCAGACCACCTGTTTCACGCTTCAGGATCACCATGTCGTTGACGAACTTCACCGAAACCCTGAACCGCGCCGCCGCCGCACGGTGGGAATGCCCTTCCTCCACAAAAGCGACCGCGCGCTCGCGAAGAGCCATAGGATGTGGCCTGCCCATATCATACCCCCATATCTGCTACGCAAACAGGGAATCACAGATCAAGTCCCGTGGGAATCCTGAATCGGATAGATCGCAACACGCTCTAGAACACCGAATGATCGCCGCGCGCAATGTGGCGGTCATTTTCGATTGTGCTGGCATAGAAATCAAACAGGGTTTCGGTGCCGGACGATGGCGTTTTTGCCGCGTCATAGCGCCCGCTAACAGGGTCCAGAAACAGCATCGATTCAGTTGCATAATACCGCCCGATCCGCGCCAGATCAGCCTTGTCCCGCAGCTTTGAGCTGACAATCCCGCCCATGCGCAAAACCCCGTAAATCACATCGAGCATTGCGACCGGAACATGCCGGAACCTCGGCGGCTTACCCAGCAGCCGAAACAATTCTGCACCCTGTTCCAATGGCGTGACCGCATCCCCCGGTCCACCAATCGGCAATATCTGATTGTGCCGCGCCGGATCATCAATGCAGCCTGCAATAAACCGCCCCAGATCATCGTCGCTGATTGGCTTGCACGCGGTCAAATTGCCATCGCCGAACACCAAGAACGGCTTGCCATGCCGCACGCGGTCAATCTGGCCGGAGAGGGATTTGAAAAATGCCGTTGGCCGCACAATCGAATAGGTCATCCCCGATGAGATCAACACCGCCTCGAACGCAAGTTTCGCCCGTTGAAACGCGAGCAGCGGCTTTTGCACACAGAGCGCCGACAGAAAAATAAACTGCTTCGCACCGATGTATTCCGCCAGCTTCAAAATCCGCAGATGTGCATCATGATCTATCGCCCAGGCATCCCTGGGACTTCCCGTGCGCGAGGCAAGACAGGAGACCACAACATCAAATTGTTTGCCGTTAAACCTGTTTTGTAAATCGTTTTCAGGCTGGTCCAAATCGACAGAAATCTGCGAAATATTCGGAGCAAAAAGATCTTTTCCGCTGTCCCGCACCACACAGGTAACCTGATGCCCCGCAGCGATCAGGCCGCGCACCGCGCCCTGCCCCGCCGTACCGGTTGCGCCGAACACAAGGACGCGTTTCGGGAACATATCGCGCGGCGTCCTAAGCGACCCGCCAGTCAAAGAAACCGTCTCCGGCCTGTGCCAGCAGCTTGGCCGCCATGGCGCGACCCGCCTCTGGACCGTCCTCGACCGGAACGCTCATATCATCGTCAATCGCCTCTGACCCATCGGGGCGCAGCACTTCACCGCGCAACCGCAATGTGCCGCCGTCCAACTCTGCCAGCCCCGCAATCGGCGTTTCGCACGACCCGTCCAGTGCTGCCAGAAACGCGCGTTCCGCCGCAAGGCGTTGCCCCGTTGGCCCGTCATGGATCGCCGCCAGCATATCGGCCATGCGCGGATCATCGCCGCGCCGTTCGATCCCGATGGCCCCCTGCGCAATCGCGGGCAACATATCATCCACATCCATCGCAACACGCGGCACGTCGTCCATCTTGAGACGGTTCAGCCCCGCCATCGCAAGAAATGTCGCACCGGCCACACCGTCCGCCAGTTTTTTCAAACGGGTCTGCACATTGCCACGAAACTCGACCAATTGCAGATCAGGCCGCCGCAGTTTCAATTGTGCCTGCCGCCGCAGGCTTGACGTCCCCACAACACTGCCCGCCGCCAGATCAGCCAGCGGTTTGCCATTCAGCGCGATAAACGCATCGCGTACATCCTCGCGCGGCAGATAGGTATCCAGCAGCAATCCGCCGGGCTGGTCCACCGGCATGTCCTTCATCGAATGCACTGCGATGTCGATGCTCCCGTCCAGCAGGGCCTCTTCAATTTCGCGGGTGAAAAGCCCCTTGCCGCCGATCTCTTTCAGCGGACGATCCTGCACACGGTCGCCTGTCACAGAAATAACCGCGATGTAGAACGCCTCAAGTGGCAGATCAAAAGCCGCCGCCAGCCGCGCGCGGGTCTCGTACGCTTGCGCCATCGCAAGGGGCGAACCACGGGTGCCGATGTTCAACGGCTGGGCGGGTGAGGGTAAAGAATATCGCATATCACATCCCTAAACATGTAAACCTGCCCTGACAACTGTTGCGTCTCGGGTTTGTTGCGGTACATGATTGATTAACCAAATTCCAAAGGACATACCGCAATGACATCCCAGAAAACAATCCTCCGCGCGCTGCGCGGTGAAAAGACTGAAACGCCCCCCATCTGGATGATGCGACAGGCGGGGCGCTATCTGCCTGAATATCGCGCGACACGGGCCGAAGCCGGCGATTTTCTGTCACTGTGCTATAATTCCGAACTGGCAGCCGAGGTGACATTGCAACCGATCCGGCGCTACGGGTTTGATGCGGCCATCATGTTTGCGGATATCTTGCTGTTGCCGCAGGCCTTGGGCGCGGATGTCTGGTTTGTGACAGGCGAAGGGCCACGTTTGTCGACCATCACCAGCGACCGCGAATTGGCTGCCCTCAAGCCCGCAGGCGAAGTACACGACCACCTCGCGCCGATCTATGAGACACTGAAAATTCTGACCCGCGAACTGCCGTCCGAGACAACCTTGATTGGCTTTGCGGGCGCACCTTGGACCGTTGCCACCTATATGATCGCCGGCCAAGGCACACCTGATCAAGGGCCAGCCCATGCGCTTAAATCCGGGAATAGGGCTTTGTTTGAAGGGCTTATTGACCTGCTGACCGATGCAACAATCGGCTATCTGAGTGCCCAGATCGACGCCGGTGCAGAGGTTGTCAAGATTTTCGACAGCTGGGCCGGATCGCTGCAAGGCGATGATTTCACAAAATATTCCATTGAGCCGATGCGCAAGATCACCGCCGCCCTGAAAGCCGCGCATCCGGATGTGCCGGTGATTGCGTTTCCACGGGGTGCGGGTGAAAAATATGCAGGGCTGCATGCGGTGATCGGTGCGGATTGTATCGCACTTGATGACGGAGTGAGCGCTGAATGGGCCGCGAAAAACGTCCAGAACGGGGGCTGCGTGCAGGGCAATCTGGCCTCGTCACATATGGTCACCGGCGGTGATGCGTTGGTCAGCGAAACACGCCGTATCGTCGATGCACTGTCAGGCGGGCCGCACATCTTCAACCTTGGCCACGGCATTACACCTGATGCGGACCCTGAAAACGTGCAGTTGATGATCGACACGGTCCGCGCTTCAAAAACATAAGGCGGAGCAATGAATCTGGCGCAGATGTGCGGATAGTTTACACTTGAAGACTCGATAAGTGTCAGGCTAGACTTACACTATGACAGACATCACCGCTTCACCCCCCAGACGCTTGCCAGAACCTGCGGCAATACTCTGGCTGATCAAACCGATCACATGGTTTCCGCCGATGTGGGCGTATCTGTGCGGTGTGGTGTCCTCTGGCGTGTCGCCCGGCGGGCAATGGGGCATGGTCCTCCTCGGCGTACTTTTGGCGGGCCCGATTGTCTGCGGTATGTCACAGGCTGCGAACGACTGGTGCGACCGCCATGTCGACGCCATCAACGAACCTGACCGGCCCATCCCCTCGGGCCGCATTCCGGGCCGCTGGGGGTTATGGATCGCACTTGCGATGTCGGTATTCTCGCTGATTGTCGGCTGGCAACTCGGTCCTTGGGGCTTTGGCGCAACCGTGTTTGGCGTGCTCGCCGCATGGGCCTATTCCGCCGAACCTGTCCGCCTCAAGAAATCCGGCTGGTGGGGTCCGGGACTTGTCGGCTTATGCTACGAAGGGTTGCCGTGGTTCACGGGTGCCGCGGTACTATCCCTTGGTGCGCCCTCTTGGCCTGTCATCATCATCGCCGCTCTTTATGCTCTCGGGGCGCATGGCATTATGACCCTGAATGATTTCAAAGCACTTGAAGGCGACAAGCAGACGGGCGTCAATTCACTGCCTGTCACGCTTGGCCCTGAACGCGCTGCCCGTGTGGCGTGTTGGATCATGTCATTGCCACAAGTCGTCGTGATCGCGCTGATGTTTTTCTGGGATAAACCCCTCTACGGTATGGCTGTTACAGCCGTCCTTGCCGGACAGCTATGGGCGATGACTGTGCTCTTGCGCGACCCACGCGCCAAGGCACCTTGGTACAACGGCACCGGCGTCACGCTATATGTGTCCGGTATGATGATTGCGGCTTTTGCTCTAAGGGCGATGGCTTGAAATGAAATTCTTGGTCTTTAGGAGAACGCGGAATGTATGATGTAGTTGTCATCGGGGGCGGCCCGTCCGGCGCCACCGCAGCCGAAGATCTTGCCCGGTCCGGCCACAGGGTCGCAATGATCGACCGCGACGGTCGGATCAAACCTTGCGGTGGCGCGATCCCGCCCCGGGCGATTGCCGATTTCCACATCCCCGACAACCAGCTTGTTGCCAAAATCACCACCGCGCGGATGATTTCCCCGACGGGACGCCGCGTCGATATCCCGATTGAAAACGGTTTTGTCGGTATGGTGGACCGCAAGGATTTCGACCCCTTCCTGCGTGACCGCGCCAAACAAGCGGGGGCGGATGTCTTTACCGGCACCTTCGTGCGGTTCGAGCGGGACACCCGCGATAAACACGTGGTTTACCGCGACAAGGCCAGCGGCGAAGAACGAAAACTGCACACCAAGCTGATCATCGGTGCAGACGGGGCACGCTCGAACGTGGCCAGGGCGCATGTGCCCGGCGGCGATAAAATCCCCTATGTGATTGCCTACCACGAGATCATCGAGGCACCCGCCCTAAGCGCGGATTACGACCCTCTGCGCTGTGACGTAATCTATGACGGGGCGATTTCACCCGATTTTTACGGCTGGGTTTTCCCGCATGGCAAATCCGCCAGTGTGGGCATGGGCACGGGCATCGACGGCATCGACCTGAAAAAAGCCACCGCCGATCTGCGCGCCGCTGCGGGACTGACCGATTGCAAAACCCTCCGCCGCGAAGGTGCGCCCATTCCGCTGCGCCCGATGGACCGCTGGGACAATGGCCGCGATGTGATTCTGGCGGGTGATGCGGCGGGCGTTGTCGCGCCCTCGTCTGGTGAGGGCATCTATTACGCCATGGTCGGGGGCCGTGTCGCGGCAACAGCGGCCAGCGCGTTCCTGAAAACAGGACGGATCAAAGACCTGCAACTGGCGCGTAAATTGTTCATGGGTGAACATAAGTCCGTGTTCAAAGTGCTGGGTGCCATGCAAAATGCCTATTACCGCAGCGACGAGCGGCGCGAGCGTTTTGTCTCGCTCTGCCATGATGTCGACGTGCAAAAACTGACTTTCGAGGCCTATATGAACAAACGTCTGGTCAAGGCGCGGCCGATGGCGCACCTCAAGATCGGGTTGAAAAACGTGGCCCATCTGACGCGGCTGATTTCAGCCACGCGTGTCTGATGGCGATCATGATCCCTGCTTGGGTCGACGGTGTGTTGCAACCTGTGGAAAAGCTGGCTGCACACCAACGCGGCCTGAAACACAAGGCGGTGTCGGTTTTTATCGTTTCAGGCGATGACATCCTGATCCAGCAACGCGCGCTTGGCAAATACCATACACCGGGCCTTTGGGCGAACACCTGTTGTACGCATCCCGAATGGGATGAGGATGCAGGCGTCTGTGCAGTGCGGCGGATTGACGAGGAACTGGGGATCAAGGGGCTGAAATTGCAACATCGCGGTCAGGTCGAATACCGCGCCGATGTCGGCAACGGTCTGATCGAGCATGAAGTGGTCGAGGTGTTTCTGGCCACCGCAAGCACCGGTCTGCCGCTCACGCCTAACCCGGACGAGGTAATGGCAACGCAGTGGGTATCGCATCGAAAGCTGAACCAGATGATCGACGAGACACCCGACAAATTCACCCCGTGGCTGCGCATCTATCTGGCCCGGCACGCCGATCTGATCTTTGGCGAAGGCGCTTACGTTACCCCCTGATCAGACCGTTACATTCTTCATCGTGACACCCGCCGCCTGCATCGCAGTCGCGGCGATATCCGTGGCGGTCAGACCCGCATCGGCATACATCGCATCGGGTGCCGCCTGATCAATAAAGCGGTCAGGCAACGTCATGGTGCGCACGGCGAGATTGCCATCCAACAGGCCTTCACCCGCAAGATAATGCAGCACCATTGCGCCGAACCCGCCCATTGATCCTTGCTCGATCGTAATCAGCGCACGGTGGTTTTTCACCAATCGCCGGATCAGACCGTGATCCAGCGGCTTGGCAAACCGTGCATCGGCCAGCGTTACGGACACGCCGTGCTCTGCCATCAGATCGGCCGCCTTGTAACATTCACCCAAGTGCGCGCCAAACGACAGGATCGCCACATCTGTGCCTTCGCGCACGACGCGGCCCTTACCGATTTCCAGAACCGTGCCGATCTCGGGCATCTCGACGCCCTCGCCCGCACCACGCGGATAACGGAACGCAATCGGCCCGCTGTCATGGGCCACGGCAGTTGCCACCATATGCACCAGCTCGGCCTCGTCCGAGGCGGCCATCACCGTCATATTGGGCAGCGCACAAAGGTATCCGACATCGAACGCGCCTGCATGTGTGGCCCCGTCGGCACCGACCAGTCCGGCACGGTCGATGGCAAAGCGCACAGGCAGGTTTTGCAAGGCCACGTCATGCACGATCTGGTCATAGCCACGTTGCAGGAACGTCGAATAAATCGCGCAGAACGGCTTTAGACCCCCAGCCGCCATGCCCGCAGCAAAGGTCACGCCATGTTGTTCGGCAATGCCCACATCAAACATGCGTTTGGGGAAACTTTTGGCGAAAATATCCATACCCGTGCCGGATGGCATCGCCGCCGTGATCCCGACAATGCGACCGTCTGTTTCTGCCAGCTTGGTCAGCGCCTTGCCGAATACACTGGTGTAACTTGGTGCATTGGCGCGCTTTTTCGCCTGCGCGCCGCTTTGCACATCGAAACTGCCGACGCCGTGATATTTATCAGCGGAATTTTCGGCGGGCGCATAGCCTTTGCCTTTGACCGTGCAGCAATGGATCAACACAGGCCCTGTTGCCCGCGTGCGCACAGAACGCAGCACGCCCAGCAATTGCTCCATATCGTGGCCGTTGATCGGCCCGATGTACTGAAAACCCAATTCCTCGAACAGCGTACCACTGGATCCAACTGCACCTGTCACCAACTGCCGCGCGCGCCGCGCATGGTCGCGCAGCGGGCCGGGCAATGCGGCCTCGAACCCTTCCGCCATATTCTGGAGGTTTCCAAGCGGCGAGGCATAAAGCCCCGACAAGTATTTCGACATCGCCCCCACGGGTGGCGCGATACTCATCTCGTTGTCGTTCAGGATCACGAACATCCGGCGCCCTTCGGCCCCGGCGTTGTTCATCGCCTCATAGGCCATGCCCGCAGAAATCGACCCGTCACCGATCACGGCAATCGCGTCGCCTGTGGGCTGTCCCATATCGCGCGCGACGGTAAATCCCAAAGCGGCAGAGATTGAGGTTGAGGAATGTGCAGCACCAAAAGGATCGTATTCACTTTCGCTGCGTTTGGTAAAACCGGAAATGCCGCCCTCTTGGCGCAGGGAATTCATGCGATGACGGCGTCCCGTCAAAACCTTATGCGGATAACACTGATGCCCCACATCCCAGATCAGCTTGTCGCGCGGCGTGTCAAATATCGCGTGCAAGGCAACCGTCAGCTCGACCACACCCAGCGACGACCCCAGATGGCCGCCGGTCTCGGACACATCGGCGATGACCTCATCGCGCAGTTCGTCCGCAAGGCGCTTCAGCTCGGCATCACTGAGCGATTTCAGATCAGACGGACCGGATATGCGGTCCAGAATGGGGGTTAGGGGACGGGCCATGGCAACAGTCCTTTCTCGACGTTTTGAAGTCCCGACGTTTTTGGCTGATTGTTGGCCGGGGAACCGATGAGACGTACCGCAAAGGTCGCCGACATCAGCCCCCCGTAGCCAACAGGAAGTGTCAGGACGTCGAGATCCTGACGATTTTCCGGGCATCCAGGGACCAGATGACCGAAACTTGGTGCCGACGGGCCATAACGCGGCCCGCTGGCATATTGTTTAGGCCTGATCGTCCATCTGGACTGTCAGGTTGTACGAGAACGGTGTCGGGTCGGGCGTGTCACGGGATTCCTCGGGCAGCAATTTGCCCGCCCCGTAAATCGCCGCCATCACGGCCCAGATCACCAGAACAAACACCGCTGCATAACCTGCACCCTTGAGCATCAGCGCCAACACATCAGCACGAAGCCGAAAGCTGTTGTCAGAGGTTGTTCTGAGAAAGTCGTTATTGTCGCTCATGGTTACATTCCTTTTTACTTGGTTGATCTGTCCCGGTCTCAGTCAAGCGGCGCATAGCCGTGTGCCTGTGCCCAGACAAACCAGTTGTCCACGACGGTGCCGGTCAGCAAGATACCGATGCCACCTGTCAGCGTTGTCAGTACCGCGAACCACCATGCCCAGCGGTGGATACCTTCCATCGTCGCATTGAAACCCATGGTCCAGCGCCAGAACAAGGCGGCGCGTTCCGATGCCGTACCCCGGTCGACGATCTGTTCGATCTCGCGTTCGCCACCAAAACGGCTGACCGCAAGAATGGTTGCACCGTGCATCGCAAACAACAAGGCTGAGCCGTAGAGGAACACAATCGAGAGTGCGTGGAACGGGTTGTAGAACAGGTTGCCGTAGGTCAGCGAGAACAGGTTGGTCCAGTCAAGGTGCGAGAACACACCGTAAGGCACCGCATGAGACCACGATCCCATCAGGATCGGGCGGAAAAGACCCAGCACAAACACCAGCCAAAGTGCTGAGGCAAAGGCCCAGGATACATGTTTGCCCATGCCCAGCTCTTCGGCCCGCAGGTAGGTCCGGATCCACCATGCGATCAACGACACCGCAAAGAAGAAGCCGGCAATCAGGAACCAGCCGCCCTCATTGAGAGGTGCCATGCCGAGCCCGTATTCTTCGGCAGGCGGCTCAAGCGAGAGCCAGAACAATTCCCGCAGGAACAATGCCGGAGAATAATCGACCTGTGCCCAGAAATTCATCCCGATGATGAAGAACCAGACAAAGCCGCAAGCCAGCGAGACGACCCCGAAGGTGCCCAGATGGATCGGCCCAAGCTGGGCGTTTCCGAAAAGTCCGAGCAATTTGGAGAAACTCGCCGAGTTCGTCCGTTCACGCGCCAGTGTTCCGGTGGGATCCATGCCCAGTTCGGGCGGCCCCTGTACCTGAACCTGCGTGAAGATATTTTGATATTCAGCCATGTCCTCTACCTTTCTTACAGATCCGCCCACCAGGGCAATTCAGCGTACCAGTCCCACCAGCTTGACCAGCTGTCGAACCAGATTGTGCCGGAAATAACGATACAGATCGCGCTCCAGACCACAGCCATCAGCGCCAGAAACAATCCCAGACGGTGGATGCCCAATGGTCCGATCGAATAGCCGATCAGATCACGGAAATAGGTATCCTCGTGGTCGGGCGTGGCGATGGTCTTGCCCTTGCCCGGATTGACCGCTGACAACACCAGCGAGCCATGCAGCGACAGCGCAAAACAGGTCGTAAAGAAGAATGTGATCGCGATCATATGCGCGGGGTTATAGTGGAAATTGCCGTAGGCATATCCGACGTTGTTGACCCAATCGAGGTGGCTCCAGATGCCATAGGGAAATCCGTGCCCCCATGCCCCCAACAGAACGGGGCGGATGATCACCAGTGTCACATAGGCCAGAATGGCGATGCCAAAGGCAAAGGGCACATGATAGCCCATGCCAAGTTTGCGGGCGATTTCGACTTCGCGCATCATCCAGCTGAGAAACGCGAACGTCGCACAGATCGTAATGATTTGCCAAAGTCCGCCCTCGGCCAGCGGTGCAGCCCCAAGGCCAACCTCGAGCGCGGGCGGATTGATCGAAATCAGCCACGGGTTCCATGTGTCGCCCAAAGATGCGCCGTAGAAAATCAAAATTGTGCCAAGAACGGCGAAGAATATCGTCGTGACACCAAAAAAACCGACGTAGAAAGGACCGACCCAAAAATCAAACAGATCGCCTCCCACCAAAGTTCCACCTCGAACCCGGTATTTCCTTTCGAAGCTGAGCAGTGCCATCTTCTTTCTCCCATTCACAACAGCGCGCATCACGCGCCTGCGCATTTCAATAATTTTTGTGATTTGCTACGGGCGGCGCGCAACACGCGTCGCCCGAAGCTATCTTACGAATGCTGTATTATTCGCTGGCTACAACCGCGTCACCAAAGGCGCGGTCAAACCAGTTTGTTCCCGGATTGCTGAGCAAGACGAGGTGAATCATCACTGCCAGCAAAAAGAGGAACACACCCTGTGCCACGAAAACGCGACGCGGGTCGAAAATCAGCCAGATCTTGTAGAACTGTGCCATAATATATTCTCCTTAGCCCCAGGCGAACCAGGGCAGTTTGATGTACGTCAGAACGTGAGCGACAACGGCAACGATTGTAAAAATCGCAAACCCGCTCATGTAGACTGAGTGCAACTCTTGCGCTTGCTCGTCTGTAAGACCTGTGAAGCTTAGGTCAGTTTTATCAGCCATTTTTTTCTCCTGAAAATATGTACCGACGTCGCGCAGCCCCCGCGACCGGGTTATGACAAGGGGTCATCCCCTGCCTTCATCTGCGACCCCGAGAGGTGGCGGATATGTGATCCCCCAAAACCATGGGGGAAATTTCTATGCCCAGAAAATGCGGGGCGTGATGGTCTGCGCTTCGCTCCAGGCCCAGCGGACCGGATCTTTTTGCAGATGCCTTGTGTCGGTGATCGCAGTGATCACCCAGCGGATCAGACAGATTGGCAAAGCCGCCAGAAAGATCAGCACAAAGTAAAACTTGTATTCACCCTTGGACGACAAATGACGCTTGGTATCGGTGGGCATCTGTGTGGGCGTATTTGTAAAATCAGTCATTTGGTTCCTCCCAAAGCTGGTTGCAGACCTTCCACGATTTCCAGAAACACCCGCTCGGCCCCTTTTTCGAGTGCGCGCTTTTCAGCGGCATCGCGCAGGGACTTGGCGGCGGAAATCCGTGTCAGGATCGGATGTGTTGCAACAATTTCGTCCAGCTTGGCCTGTGCATCCATGTCCCACGGAAAGTCGCGGCGCAGGGAAGTCGGCGTTGCCGGTGTTGCGTCCATATCCGTGGCCAAAGGCAGGATGTGGAACAATGCGTCAAACAGGCTGTTGCAAACCTCTTGCAGCAAATAGGTGGCCCCCGCGTAGCCCATGAAAGGCGTGCCCGTCGCGCGACGGATCGCAGCACCGGGAAAGGATGCGGGAATGAAAGATGGTGCAGGGCCAAAGCCCGCCTTCATCTCGGCCAGATACATTTTTTCGTTGATCGACCCCATCACGATAAGCGGGCGTTTTTGATGCATCATCGCGCGCACGTCATCGTTGTCGGTTTTTTTGCCGCGCAGACGTGACACCGCAAAGGCGCAGGGCAATCCCAAGTCATCCTCAAGGTATTTGCGGATACCGCGCGCATAGGTTTCATTTGCGACAATCGCAAAAGATGCAGTGGCAAAGAAATCCTGCGTGACCGAGCGCCACAAGTCCCAGACCGGTTTGATGGTCGAATGTTTTTCCTGCTCGATGAACGGCTCCGGATCAAGACCCAGCATTTCGCCCAAGGTGCGCAGGAATTTCGTGGTGCTGTCTATACCGATCGGCGCTTGCAGATACGGCTTGCCCAGCACTTCGCACAACCCCCGACCAAATTCGCGGGACATGCAGATGTTGACATCCGCATTCACCAGTCCGCGCATTTCGGCCACGTGGCTGCCAAGTGGCATCACCATGTTGATCTCGGCCCCGATGCCTTCGACAAGACGGCGGATTTCGTGCAGATCGGAGGGCATGTTGAACGTGCCGTACATCGGCCCAAGGATATTGACGCGGGGTGCGGCCCCTTCCTCGCGCTTTTTCTCGGGGGGCATGCGGCCTTTGGTCATGCCGAATTCAGTGAAAATCCACGTCATCGCACGGTCTGCAGATTCCCATTGATCCTCGTCAATCGTGCGCGGCAAAAACCGCTGAATGTTGGTGCCTTGCGGCGTCACACCCCCACCGATCATCTCGGCAATGGACCCGGTCACAACCACCGCTGGCAAGGCAGGGTCAAGAACGCCCCACGCCCGCTTCATCGATTCCTCGGTGCCTGATCCCATTTCCTCTTCCGCGAGGCCCGTGACGACAATCGGCAACTCATGGGGCGGCAAGGCGTCAGTGTAATGCAGCACCGATGTCACAGGCAGGTTTTCACAGCCGACGGGTCCGTCGATCACACATTGCAAACCTTTGACGGCGCAAAATGCATAGACCGCGCCCCAATATCCGCCCGCTCTGTCATGATCTTGGACGAGCATCAGATCATCTCCGATGCTTTGGCGGCTTTGGCCGCACGTTCGAGTTTCTTGAGGTTTGTCGCGCGGTATGTCGGATGCAGGTTTGGCGATTTCTCCCACACGCCCGCTGTGTCCCCATGGCCGACACCTTCAAAGAATTCGCGCATCGAATGCATACGGTCCTTGTTGCCAATCGCGGCATTTACAACTTGCGCCAATGACCCTGCGCCCGCTGGTCCCATCAGGGGCCGCGCGGAAATCAGGTTGGTGAAATAGAGCGACGGGATGCCCAGCTCTTTGCCCTTTTGCACAACGGGTGTTGTCCCGATGGCGAGGTCCGGCTTGATCGCCTCCATCGCCGCACAATCATCTTCGAGCGAGGCACGGTATTTGACTTTCACACCCTTGGCCTCGAGCCATGCCGCATCATCCGCAGACCAAGGCGTCTTGGGGCATGCCGTGCCGACATAAGGCACATCCGCGCCGCTTTCGATCAACAGGCGCGCAACAAGCAACTCGCTGCCTTCATATCCTGAAAGCGTGATTGTGCCTTTGATCGGTGCCGCCGCAAGCGCGGCTTTGATCATCGGCAGAAATTGATTTTGCGCTTTTCCGACAAGGTCTTGCGACAGATTGAATGCCTCGCCAATCGCGGCCAGCCACGTGGCCGTACCGTCGTGACCAACAGGGGCAGAGCCGATCACGGGCCGACCCGCCGCCTGAAATTCACGCACCGAAGCAGTATAGAACGGATGGATCGCAGCGACCGCACCACAATCAAGGGCCGCGTATAACTCTCGCCATTCACGGCAGGGCACAACCGGACCAGCGGCCAGCCCCAAAGGGGCCAGCATCTGGCCAATAACCATCGGATCAGCCGGGAACATTTCACCTAATAAGCTAACTGTTGGCCGATCCGATTTTCCTGAGGCTGGCATCGCTACGGGACCAGCCTCAATCTCTTTGCGCGCATAATTCAACATCGCACCCGCCAGCACATCCTTGGCCTCGGCGTGGGTCGGGATCCCAAAACCGGGTACATCAATGCCGACAATCCGCACGCCATTGATCTCTTTTGGCAACAAGCGCAGCGGGACACCGGACGCGGTTGGCACGCACAGATTGGTTACAATTATCGAGTCAAGTTTTTCCGGATCAGCGATATCATGCACCGCCTCTCGGATGTCCTCGAACAGTTTGCCTGTCACCAATGTCTCGGAATTGAACGGCACATATCCTACCGACCTGCGCGCGCCGTAAAAATGCGACACAAACGTCAGGCCGTACACGCAACACGCCGACCCGGACAGGATCGTCGCGGTACGTTTCATCCGCAAACCAACCCGCAACGAGCCGAACGCAGGGCACATGCTTTGCGGTTTGTCATGCGGGCCTTGCGGGTAATCCTTGGCGTATTGATCCAGAATGTCGGACTTGCCTGCGGACCGCGCGGCGGCTTCCATCTCGTCTTTGCCAGCGGTGCAGCCCCCCTCAAGCGCTGTCGCTTGCGTGGTCTCATTGGCATCGCTGACCTTAACTTTGCCATCAGCGTCAAAGCCTACTTCATATCCCTGACGGGCGCTGTCATCTTTCATGACGCACCTCGCGCAGGCATATCTGTGTCGGCTTTAAACTGCATCATCGTACACCACCTCAAGGCTGACCTTGGGCTTTGCATTCTTGCCGCGCATATCCGCGTCGGTGGCCGGAACCAGCTGGTAATCTCCGCCTGTGTCCTTGGCATCGAACAACGCCAGCAACCCGTCCTGATCCAAAGGTGCAGGGCGCACAGGCGGGGCAATCCCCACCGCATCGCCAAGGGCGGCAAACAACCCGCCCCATTGCGATTTGGACGTGCCGACAATCTGGTAATTCGCGGATTTCTTGCGCAGATCATCATCCTGCGGGATCGCGGCCAGCACCGGAATTTTGACCGCCTCGGCAAAGGCCTGCGCCTCGCCCGAACCGTCATCCTTGTTGATCACCAGACCCGCAACACCGACGTTTCCGCCGAGCTTGCGGAAATATTCAACGGCCGAGCAGACGTTGTTGGCCACGTAAAGGGACTGCAAATCGTTGGACGCAACCAGAATGACCTTTTGCGCCATGTCGCGCGCAATCGGCAGGCCAAAGCCGCCGCAGACGACGTCGCCCAGAAAATCGAGCAGGACGTAATCAAAGTCCCAATCGTGGAACCCCAGCTTTTCAAGCAACTCAAAGCCGTGGATGATCCCGCGCCCGCCACAGCCGCGACCGACTTCCGGTCCGCCCAGTTCCATCGCAAACACGCCGCCACGTTTGAAACAAACATCGCCAATCGCCACTTCTTCGCCCGCCAGCTTTTTCTTGCCAGAGGTCTCAATGATTGTCGGGCAGGCCTTGCCACCAAACAGCAGCGATGTCGTGTCGGATTTCGGATCACAGCCGATCAGCAAAACCCGCTTTCCCTGTTCGGCCATCATGTGGCTGAGGTTCGCCAGCGTAAACGATTTACCGATACCGCCCTTGCCATAGATCGCGATGATCTGCGTCTTGCTGGTTGGCGGGCCTGTTGGCACTTCGAGTGACGGCTCGACAGCGGCTTCGTCGCGCAAGCGTTTGTTGAAATCTTTGAGGTTTGGCACTTCGTCTTTCACGATGCGTCCTTCCAGTTCAGCATCATTTTCAGGCAGGCGGGATCACTAAAGGCTGTGTTGTAAGCCTGCGGTGCGTCTGTTGAACGTGCTGTGTGTGTGATCAGACCGCCAAGGTTCAGCGTCCCGCTTTCGACCAGTGCGCGCGTCGCGATCAGGTCATTCGCATTCCATTCTGCCGCAATCCTGAACCGCGCCTCTTTCATAAAGGCGGGTGGGAAAGCAAAGCTGATTGGGTCAGTGTAAAATCCGGCCAAGACAATCTCGCCGCCTCTGGCGATACGCCCGATCAAGTCGCCCAGAACCGCCGTGGAGCCGGATGCGTCATAGATAGATGTATAGTCGCGGCGTGGGTCATTCGCAGGGTCGATCACGTCATAGCCTTGCGCACCCGTGCGGCGCGATGGGTCAATTTCCCAAACCGTTGGCGCAGGGGCACCCGCCGCAATCGTCAGACGCGCCAGCAAGCGGCCCAGAACGCCGTGCCCGACAATCAGGTCAGGGACAGATTTGCCGGTCCCCGCCATCGCGTGGCGTGCGGTTGCGGCCAAGGCGAGCAATGCGCCCTCGGCCCCCAAGCCTGCATCAATCTTGGTCACGCGGTCCTCTTTGCTGACCAGCAATCGTGACGCGCCGCCAAAAAGACCAAACGCCCCTTTGTAACAATTGGCCCCCGGCACAAAAACATTATCACCAGCCTTGAACGCAGAATTTCCCGCCGCCTCGACCACTTCGCCCGATGCTTCGTAGCCGGGCACAAGTGGATAACCCATACCAGGAAAGGGTGGCATTTTACCGGACCAGAACAGCTTTTCTGTACCGGTCGAGATGCCGGAATGATGGATGCGGATCACCAGATCGCCGTCCACGGGCGGAATGATATCCAACTGGTCAAGACACAGATCTTTGGGACCATTCAAGATGACAGCTGTGGTTTGCAATGTGTCCCCCTCTCTACCTGTAAGCGTCCGGGAAAAGACTCGGAGGCTTGGGTATTTGCTATATGTAAGGTAGATAGTACAAATTATACTGTCAACTTAAATTGACACAATTCGATGTCACGCAGGCTTGCGAGCTTCCAGGCAACGGGTGATGAACGGGCGGATCGGTTTCGGGCTGCGTATTCCCTCAAAACCGGCTGCCTCGCAAAGCGCGGTTATCTCTTTGACCGAACGCGTTTTTCCGGTCTGCATCGCCATGGTATACAGGGCAAAATAGACATCTCCGGCGGGCTCTGGCACATCGCCCCCCGACATCGGCTCCGAGATTATCAACCGCCCGCCAGCAGGCAGAGCGGCAAAACATTTCGCCAGCACATCGACGACCGTTTCGTCGCTGTGATCGTACAGAACCCGCACCAGACTGATCGCGTCGGCGCCTGTGGGAACCGGATCGTTTTTGAACGAGCCACATCTGATTTCAAACCGCGTACCGAATCCTGCCTGTTCAAATCGCGGCGCTGCGGCAGGGGCCACTTCGGGCAGATCGAACAGCATCAGACCGAGGTGCGGATGGGCCCGGCCCGACGCTTCCAGAAACGCACCTGACCCGCCGCCCACATCCATCAGGATTTTCACGCCTGACAGATCCACCGCGCGCAAAGTGTCATCCGCGACCAGCACAAGGCTTTGCGCCATCAGATCGCTATAGGTGTCCGCCACTTTCGGGTCCATGCCACCGCCAAAAACGTAAGGCCAGAACGCTGCCAGCTCTGTCTCGGTCTCGCCTCGAAAGAAAGCCGCCGGATCGGCAAGGTCGCGGTACAGGATATCATGATGGCGGATCATTGCGTCCAGCCCCGGCACCCCGATCAACGCGGCACCTTTACGGGTCAAACCGATTTTGCCACCGCGTTTGGATTTTAACAGTCGCAGTGCGATGGCCGCGCGCAGCAAAATAACCATCCGGTCAAGCGGCACATTACACCGTGCAGCAAGGGTGTCCGGCGTCAAAGGATCATCCAGCAACATGTGTGGGATATCGAATTGCACCAGCGCCATCAGAACCTGCGATTGGCAAAAACCCGACAGCAGACTGAACAACGCCTCGCCCTCGCGCCGTACCAGTCGCCGCGTCAAAAAAGATGCCGCCGCCCATTTCTGGAAACGTCGCGATGCAATCAGCCGCGATGTCCAGCCGCGCAAACGGTAGCCGCGCACCAAAGATAAATCTCCAAGCGCATCTATCATTTACGCACCCGGCATTTACGCACCGGGCATCTACTCACCTGGAATTACGCTCGTCTGGCTTGCACGCCATTTGATCGGCGTCAGCATTTCGGCCTGCGCATTGACCATTTTGGCCAGATGCGCCTCGCCCGGACATTTGGGAATCGATGCAATCGCACCGCCAAGAATGTCTTTCATCCGGCCAATCGCGCCATGCACACCCAGTTCACTGACCGCATTTGGCCGACCGTGCAGATCGTCCTGCCCTGCCGGTTTGCCAAGCGTTTCCTCGTCATACAGTGCATCACGCAAATCATCAGCAACCTGAAACGCCTCGCCTATGCGCGCGCCAAGGTCTTCCCATTGTTCGCCGTCTTGCCCTGCTGCAATGGCACCCATCTGGGTCGCGGCAATAAAAAGCGCACCGGTTTTGGCACGGTGATAGGCGGACAGGTCAATCACATCTTCGCTTTCCCAACCTTGCCCCGCGCAGATGCCGTTGGGCATACCCGTGCGCTCGGCCAGCACCTTAAGCAAGTTGATCGCGCGCGCAGGATCCAGTGCGGCGGCATGGGTCAGGACCGAAAACGCCATGATAATAAGGCTGTCACCCGTCAACACGGCAAGAGGTTCACCAAAAGCCTTGTGCACCGCAGGTTTGCCGCGTCGCGTGTCAGCATCGTCAAAGCAAGGCAGATCGTCATGCACGAGGGACGCACAATGCATCAGCTCAAGAGCTGCTGCGGCTGCATCGGCCAGTTTAGGAGTATCATCGCCACAGGCCGCTGCAACGCTCAACAGGATCGTCGGCCTGATTCGCGCCCCACCGGGTGTCACCGTATAATGCAGCGCCTGCGCCAGCTTGCCGGGCGATGGTGCTGCTTGTCCTTTTCGGATGGCATCGGATATCGCAATTTCAATACGGTCGGCAAAACCCATTGTCAGTCCCCTTGTCGCGCAGAAGAACGCACAATTGTACTATCAATTGTACATCTAAGTTGTAAACTAAACTGGACACTTTAGATGCATCTGTCAATCCTTAGGTTTAAAATGGCCTTAGGTTTACGGTGCCTTTAGGTTTAAGATCGCAAAAACATTACAAAGGACCGCTGCTTCATGACGAAACCTGCCCCACACGTGATTGTTGTCGGTGCGGGCATTGGTGGATTGGCAGCCGCCTTGCGGCTCGCACATCGTGGCCTGCGCGTCACGGTGCTGGAGCGTCACACCACGCCGGGCGGCAAAATGCGCACCAAACCCACCGTGGCAGGGCCGGTTGATGCGGGTCCAACTGTGCTGACGATGAAGCCCGTGTTCGAAACATTGTTTGCGGACGTCGGCGCGCGGTTGTCGGATCATGTGACGCTCATTGACCAGTCCGTGCTTGCGCGCCATTTCTGGCCTGACGGCACAAGGCTGGACCTGATGCAAAACCCTGATGCCAGCCGCGAAAACATACATGCCGCGTTCGGGGCGCGTGCCGCATCCGAATTCACCGGCTTCTCGGACCGCGCCCGCAGATTGTTCGAGGCCTTTGATGCGCCGATGATACAGTCGCCTGCGCCCTCCCTTGCTGCGATGACCCGCAAAGTCCTGCAAAACCCCCGCCTGATACCCGCAATGGCCCCACATCTAAGCCTTGCCCAAACATTGAGCCGCCAGTTTTCAGAGCCACGGCTGGCCCAGCTTTTTGCCCGCTATGCCACATATGTCGGTGGGTTGCCTGCGGCGTCCCCTGCGCTGCTGGCGCTGATCTGGCAGGCCGAAGCCATGGGCGTCTGGCACGTCAAAGGTGGCATGCATGCCTTGGCCCGCAGTATTGCGGCGCTTGCCACCAGCTATGGCGCGAAATTCCAATATGACACCCCCGTCACACAAATCGAAACCCGCGCGGGCCGCGCCTGTGCTGTGCATACCAAAAACGGCCGGATGCCTGCTGATGCGGTCTTGTTCAACGGCGATCCGGCTGCACTGCTGAAAGGCGCGTTGGGGCAAGGGGCGCGGGCTGCTGTCGGTCAGGATGCGACCATGCCGCGCAGTCTGTCCGCTTGCGTGATGAGCTTTGCAGCGATCCCTCAAGGTGTTGATCTGTCTGCGCATAACGTGTTTTTTGCAAGCGATCCCGCGTCCGAATACAGACCGCTGGCACAGGGCAAAATCCAGACCGACCCGACACTGTATATCTGTGCCCAAGACCGGTTCACGGACAAATTCCCAAACGGCCCCGAGCGGTTCGAGATTATCCTGAACAGCCCGCCGATCGCGCCCGCATCGCGCCCCGAGCCGACCAAAAACGAGAAAGAGAGAACGACATGTCACACCCTGATCCTCGACCGGCTCGGTCGCTTCGGCCTGACGTTTTCCCCGACGCCGACACCGGACACAATGACGATGCCGCGCGACTTCGACACCCTGTTTCCAGCGTCGGCAGGGTCGCTTTACGGGCGGTCCCCGCACGGGATGATGGCGGCGTTCAAACGCCCGACGGCGCGGACGGCGATATCGGGACTGTATCTGACGGGCGGCGGCGTGCATCCGGGCGCGGGGGTGCCGATGGCGACACTCTCCGCACGGCATGCGGCCGAGGCGATCGTGAGCGACCTCACTTCGACCTCGACGTCCCGCCCGGCGGCTACGCATGGTGGTACGTCGACGGGGTCAGCGACGATGGCAGCCGTGCCGTCTCGGTCATCGGGTTTATAGGGTCGGTATTCTCGCCTTGGTACGCATGGTCGGGGCGCGGGAACCCGGCCGACAATTGTTGCATCAACGTTGCAACCTATGGCCCCGGCGGGCGCTTTGCCATGACGGACCGGGGCGAAAACGCATTGTGCAGATCACACGACAGCCTGCAAATAGGCCCCTCGTCGATGCGCTGGAACGGCGACCATCTGGTCATTGATATCAACGAGGTGTCCTCCCTCCCCCTCATCTCGCGCATGCGCGGGCAGATCAAACTGACCGCCTCGGCCATCACATCCGTCGAATTGCCCCTCACATCCGATGGTGCGCATGTCTGGCGGCCTTTTGCCCCGACAGCCCGCATATCGGTCAACCTTGATGCAAAGGGTTGGCAATTCGACGGACATGGATATTTCGATGCCAATTTCGGCACGCGGCCCTTGGAAACTGATTTCAAAACATGGACATGGGCGCGATATCCGACACAGGCCGGTGCCACCTGTTTTTACGATGCCGAGCGGCGTGACGGATCAACGTTGGAGGCGGCGATTGCCTTTGCGCCGGATGGCACCGCGCAGATTGTCAGTGCACCGCCTATCACACCGTTCAAGCGCACCTTGTGGGCCTTGCGCCGCGACACCCGCGCTGATGCAGGCACCACACCCAAACAGATCAAACCCATGTTGGATGCACCGTTCTATTCGCGGTCCGTTGTGGAAACCCAGATCAATGGCGAGGTCGTACAAGGCGTGCACGAAGCCCTCGATCTGGACCGCTACGCATCACCTTTGCTGAAACCGATGCTGGCCGTCCGGGTGCCGCGCCGGCGCAACTGGACGTTCTAGATCTTGGACAGGTCCAGCGGTTTGGCATCAGGATTCAAACGCACAACTGTCAGGTTCAACAGACCCGCCACACTGACCCACGCAAGATAAGGCAGCATCGCCAATCCGGCCCAGAAATCCAGTTGCCAATGGGTGATGAAACAACCCAGAACGGACAGCCACAAAAACACCATGACAATCAATGCACCTTTCATCCGGCGCAGTCCGAAAAACACCGGTGTCCACAGCGCGTTGAATGCAATCTGCGCGGCCCAGAAGGCCATCGCATAGGCGCTGTCGGGCAATACTGCGACCCGCGCGGCCGCAAATGCGATCAACAGATAGATCGTCGTCCACATCACCGGAAACACCCAATCGGGTGGCGTCCAGTTTGGCTTGTTCAATTTTTTGTACCATTCACCCGGCGGGAAAACGGCACCGGTTGCCCCCGCGCCGAAACATGCCGCCAGAAAGATCGCGAATAAAATGTACTCCATTGTGTCGATATAGTGCAGTGGTTACTCCGCCGCTACCCCGCTTGTGCGCGGCTGCACCGATTCGCGTGATTTAAGCTCTGCCAGAACCTCGAACAATGCACCTGTGCGCCCTTGCCCCCAGACCTGCGCGCGCGGTGAATTTGTGGCCGTTGCATCGACCAAAAACCGGACCTCGGCCAAAGGTGCCGCAAAAAGCACCGGTGATTGCGGCACCAGCAAGCTGGCACCCGCACGCACTGCAGACGTTCCAATCAAGGCAAGCTTTTGCGGCGCAGTGGTACGGGCGCGGTGATTGATGCTGTCATAACCGTTGCGCACCACCGCCGCCCCGATTGCCGCATAAATATAGCGCGCAGCAAATATGCCCGTGCGTGCAGGGCGCGGCAGCGACGCGATCCCCGCCTCTGACCGCACATAAAGCCTGCGCGCTTCGGCCAGTAACCGCCGCACCATCTTGCGCAGTTCAGGGCTGGCGGTGGGGTTGCGCAAAAACGCCGTAGGCGTCAAACCTGCCTCCTCCAGCCATTCCAGTGGCAGATAAATCCGCCCTGCCCGCGCGTCTTCGCCTACGTCGCGCGCAATATTGGTCAGCTGCATCGCCACACCCAGATCACAGGCGCGTGCCAAAGCATCGGCATCCCGCACCCGCATCAAAACGCACATCATGGCACCCACAGCCGATGCAACCCGCGCCGAATAATCCCGCACGCCTGACAGGGTTTCATAGCGCCGCTCGACCGCGTCCCATGCCAACCCTTCCAACAATGCCTCGGGCAAAGCGCGCGGCATGTCGAACTGTTCGATAATCGCGGTAAAGGCGCGGTCCTCGGGGGCGTTGCGGGGACGTCCCGCGTAGGCCAGATCAAGCCGTTCCTGCAATTCCAGAACCGCACGACCCTTATTGTTGCCTTCGTCAACCTCGTCGTCCGCCAGACGGCAAAACGCATAAAGCGCCAAGGCAGGGTCACGCACGGACGCAGGCAGCAGTTTGGATGCCGCGTGAAACGACAGCGATCCGGTGCGGATCACGGCGCGGCAATGCTCAAGGTCTTTGGGATCAATCATTCGGCGGCCAATCGTTGCTCTGTCGCCGTGGCGGGCATGTCCGGCACCAGTTTACCCAGCACCTCGGCGCTGGACACAACGCCCGGCAATCCCGCACCCGGATGCGTGCCAGCGCCGACCAGATACAGCCCGCGCGCTTCTTCGCTGACATTATGCGGGCGGAACCAAGCGCTTTGCAAAATGCGCGGCTCGATCGAGAACCCACATCCATGCGGACTTAGATACCGGTCACGGAAGGTTTCGGGCGTGAACACCAGTTCGGTCGAGATATGATCCTGAAACCCGGGGATCATCTTTTCAACTTCCGCTGCAACCTTTGCACGGTAAATCGGTTCTTCGACTTTCCAGTCCACACCGTTGTCCCAATCCAGATGCGGCACGGGCGACAGCACGTAAAACGTATCATCGCCCTTTGGTGCTGCTGTCGGGTCCGTCACCGAGGGTCGGTGCAGGTACAGGCTCATGTCGTCCGACAATTTGCCCTTCATAAAAATATCCTTAAGCAACCCTTTATAACGCGGCCCGTTCAGGATCGTATGATGCCCGACGTCTGCCCATTTATCCGCCGTGCCTTTGGTGCCGAAATACCAGACATAAAGCCCCATAGACCAGCGCTTGCGAGACAGTTTTTTCGGGGTCCAGCGGCGCTTTTGATGATTGCGCAAAAGATGGTCATAGGTATAGCCCGCATCGGCATTGCTTACGATCAGCGGCGCCTGCATTTCTGTGCCATCATCCAACCGCACCGCCTCAGCCGCGCCATTGGTCACGATGATCTCGTCGGCAACCGTGTTGTGCCTGATCTCGCCACCCTGTGCACGGATTACATCGGCCATCGCATCGGCAATCGCCTGTACCCCGCCCATGGCATAATGCACGCCAAAGGTCTTTTCCAAATGCGCCACCAACGCATAGATCGACGTCACATGCATCGGATCACCGCCGATAAACAAAGGGTGAAACGACAACGCCATGCGCAGTTTTTCATCCTTCACGCGGGTCGCGGCATGGGCATAAATTGATCGGTCCGCACGCAACCGCGCAAAGGTTGGCAGCACCTTGATCGTCTCCCACAACCTGTGCATCGGCTTGGCGACCATCCCCTCAAAGCCCACGACATAGCGTGCGCGGGAATCTTTCAGGAACCGTTTGAACCCAGCCACGTCATTCGGGGCAAGCCGCGCCACTTCATCCAGCATCTTGGCATCGTCTGATCCGGCGCGGAATTTTGTGCCATCAGGCCAGCGGATCTCGTAGAAAGGCTCAAGCGGCCGCAAATCAACATCCTTGCGAAAATCACGCCCGCAGGCCGCCCATAACTCCTCGAACACCTGCGGCACGGTTACAATTGTGGGCCCAAGGTCAAACCGGTAACCGTCTTGCGAAATCGACGACCCGCGACCGCCGGTGCGGTCCAGCTTGTCGAGCACTGTCACCGCATAGCCCTTGGCCCCCAGCCGCATTGCAGCCGACAATCCGCCAAGACCTGCACCAATCACGATTGCGCGGTTGTCCGGCATGGTGCCATTTCGCTTTGCAGGCTTAAAACCCATCATGATCATCCGATTCAAAATATGTCTAGTTTAGTTTACAATTCTAGGGCGACAGTGCTTCACAATGCAAGAAATATGTGTCAGTTTATATTTACACATCGGGATTTCGTGCCGCATGCCTCAAGTCGTCAGTTTCAGCTTCTTCCGTTTCAATTCGCTGCGGTCCCGTCTTTGGGCATTCGCAATGATGGGCCTCGCGCGCGGACCGATGTCGCGTATTCCCAACATCGGGTTTTGGAAGCTTTGCGGGTCGGGCACCGGTGAGGGGTTCACGCCTTTCCCCAACACATCCGTCTATGCGATCCTGGCCACCTGGCCGGACGCACAAACCGCGCAAGACGCCATTGCAAACGCCGAGATCTATACGCGCTACCGCGACCAGGCGGCCGAACACTGGACCGTCTTTATGTCCACCGACAGCGTGCGTGGCGCGTGGTCGGGCAAAACGCCGTTTCACCCCTCAGAGCCGTCAAAATCTGGCCCGCTTGCCGCGCTGACCCGCGCCACGATCAAGCCGAGCATCCTCGCGCGCTTCTGGCGGCGTGTGCCAAATATATCTGCGGTGATCGGCCAAGACCCAAACGTCATCTTCAAGATCGGTGTAGGCGAAGTGCCAATGCTGCATCAGGTGACTTTCTCGATCTGGCCAGATGCCGACCGCATGGCAAAATTTGCCCGCACAGGCCCGCATGCCGCCGCCATCAAAGCGGTACGTGACGAGGGCTGGTTCAACGAAGAACTCTATGCCCGGTTCACCCTGTTGTCGGACGTCGGCACATGGGGCGGTACCTCACCCCTCAAAAAACTGGAAAGCTTATGAAACACCCGTTCCCTTTTTCCGCCATCGTCGGGCAGGACGAAATGAAGCGGGCGATGGTGCTGACCGCAATCGACCCCACAATTGGCGGTGTGTTGGTGTTTGGCGACCGGGGCACTGGTAAATCCACCGCTGTGCGCGCACTCGCAGGCCTGTTGCCGCCCATCACCGTGGTCAAATCCTGCCCCGTCAATTCCGCCCATCCCGAGGATTGCCCCGAATGGGCCAAGATCACCAATGATGAAACCCACGAGGTTCCCACACCCGTGGTCGACCTGCCGCTGGGTGCGTCCGAGGACCGCGTGACAGGGGCGCTTGATATTGAAAAGGCGTTGACCCATGGCGAAAAGGCGTTTCAGCCGGGGCTGCTGGCCCAGGCCAATCGCGGATACCTCTATATTGACGAGGTGAACCTGCTTGAGGATCACATTGTTGATCTGTTGCTCGACGTCGCGCAAAGCGGTGTGAACGTGGTCGAACGCGAGGGCCTGTCGATCCGTCATGCCGCGCGGTTTGTGCTGGTCGGGTCGGGCAACCCTGAGGAAGGCGAACTGCGCCCGCAACTGCTGGACCGTTTTGGTCTGTCGGTCGATGTGGCATCGCCCACCGATATTGACGAACGGGTCGAGGTGATCAAACGCCGCGATGCCTACGAGAATAAACACAGCTCGTTCATGCTGCGCTGGCAGGCCGAGGATGCCGCCCTGCGCGACCTGATCATCAAGGCGCGTGAGACGTTAAAGCAGTTGAAGACACCCGATAGCGCACTGCGCACTGTCGCCGAACTCTGCGTGAAACTCGGCTCTGACGGGTTGCGCGGTGAACTGACCTTGCTCAAAGCTGCGCGCGCTTATGCCGCCTTTCGCAATGATACCGTGCTGACCACCGGACATATCCGCGACACAGCCGCGCTTGCCCTGCGCCACCGTCTGCGCCGTGATCCGCTGGACGAGGCCGGATCAGGCGCGCGGGTGGACCGGATTGTCCAAGAAACGCTGGGCGCGTGAATGACCACATCGGCCACATGGGACCGCGCGGTACTGGCACTTAAGCTGCTGGCGATTGATCCGCACGGGTTGAAAGGTTTGGTACCGCGCGCGCGCGTGTCGCCTGCGCGGGATGCCTTAATGGCGGCGGCGGCTTTCTTGCCTTATCCCGCCGTTCGCCTGCATCCTCAAATGACCTCCCAGATGCTGGACGGTGATCTTGATGTATCCGCTACCTTGAGAGGCAGCACGATTGTCATGCAAAAAGGACTGCTCGACCGTGGCCCCGCGGTGCTGGTGCTGGCGATGGCCGAACGCGCGGAGCCTTATGTAGCCGCACGACTTGCACAGACCCTCGACGGCAATACCGATCACATCCTGATCGCCCTTGATGAAGGGGCGGATGATGATGAAAATCTGCCGCTTACCCTTGCGGACCGTACCGCGTTTCAGGTCACGCTCGATGGCATTGCGCTGGCGGATATCGACACACCCGAGATGCCGCCTGATCTGGACGCCCTGCACAAGTCTGCGCGCAAGGTCACCATTCCTGACGATATTCCCGAACAGCTTGTGGTTCTGGCCGTCAGTCTTGGCATCACCAGCTTGCGCGCACCCAGCTTTGCCCTGCGCGCGGCACAGGCCCATGCGGCGCTGAACCGGCGCGATGCACTGATCACCGAGGACGTCACCGCCGCCGTGGCCCTTGTCTATGCCCACCGCGCAACGCAATTGCCGGATAGTGATACGCTCGAACCCGAACCGCCAGAGCCACCGGACCAAGACCCCGAAAACAGCAATCCGCAAAACAACGATTTGTCGATCCCCGACGAGGTGCTGTTGGATGCGGTGCAAACTGCCTTGCCCAAAGACCTGCTTGCCGGGGGAATGACATCCGCAAACAAAGGCGGCCGGGGGGCGGGGTCCGGGGCGAAACAAACCGGATCACGTCGCGGTCGCCCCCTGCCGGCGCGCGATGGGGCTAAATCGGGCAACGCCCGTGTCGATATGATCGCGACCCTGCGCGCCGCTGTGCCGTGGCAAACCCTGCGCAAACGCGGCCAGCCTGAAACCACACGTCCGATCATCCGCCCCACAGACCTGCGCTACAAACGCTATCAGACCCTGTCTGACCGCTTGCTGATCTTTACCGTCGATGCCTCCGGCTCTGCCGCGATGGCCCGACTTGCCGAGGCGAAAGGCGCAGTCGAACTGTTGCTGGCCGAGGCCTACGCACGGCGCGACCATGTGGCGTTGATCGCGTTTCGGGGCACGAGGGCCGATGTGCTGTTGCCGCCCACACGGTCGCTGGTCCAAACCAAACGCCGCCTTGCCGCCCTGCCGGGGGGCGGTGCCACACCGCTTGCATCGGGTTTGAGTGCCGCGATGACCCTGGCCGAAATCGCGATGCGAAAAGGCATGACGCCGACGATTATTGTGCTGACCGATGGCCGCGCCAACATCGCCCTTGACGGGCAGGCCGATCGCACCCGCGCTGCCCAAGATGCGCAGGATATGGCCGTTAAATTAAGCGCCCTGAAGATTGACGCATTGGTGATCGACACCACCATTCGCCCGGATCGCAGCCTCAAAAAACTGGCGGAGACCATGCGCGCCGATTACGTCGCCCTGCCTCGTGCCGACGCCAAAAGCCTGTCCGCCGCCGTCGCGACATCACTGGCGGGATAATGGCGATGAACTGGGCCAAAGAATCCGCGACATGGCCCCTTTCCGAACACTCGCGGTTTGTCACCCATAAGCCCCACCGCTGGCATATCCAGCAGGATGGAACCGGACCCACCCTTCTGCTGATCCATGGCGCGGGCGGTGCCACACATTCTTGGCGGCATCTGTTCCCGCTGCTGGCCCCGCAGTACCGCGTGATTGCCATTGATCTGCCCGGTCAGGGTTTTACCCAGCTTGGCGCGCAGCAACGCTGCGGCCTTGATGCGATGGCGCAGGATCTATTGTCGGTGTGCACAGCAGAAAACATCCTGCCCGATTGTATCATCGGCCATTCCGCAGGTGCCGCCGTGGCCCTGCGTATGGCCGAAATGATGCATCCCGCGCCACCGAATATCATCGGAATCAATGCAGCGCTTGGCACGTTCCAAGGCGTTGCAGGTGTGCTGTTTCCTGTGCTGGCCAAGACAATTGCCATGCTGCCGATGGCCGCCAATCTGTTCAGCGTCACCTCGACAGACCAGTCGGTGCAACGGATTATCAAAGGCACGGGGTCCATTCTGCCGCCCCAGGACATCAGCTATTACCGCCGCTTGGTTGCAAGCCCCGCACATGTGAACGCGACCCTGCAAATGATGGCGCAGTGGCAGCTGGAGCCGCTCCTCAGTCGCCTGCCCGACAATACTGCCCATACGCTTTTTATTGTCGGTGACGGCGACACCGCCGTCCCTCCCGTGACATCACAAAAGGCTGCGAACATAATGCCCGATGCAACCTGCACAACATTGCCGGCCTTGGGTCATCTGGCGCACGAAGAGGACGCCGCTGCTGTTGCCGTATTGATCGGGCAATTCCTGACGGATGCGCTATCTTAATCCTTTATCCTTTTGCCACAGGGAAGCTCTATGCCTCAAATTCAAGATCACCCGCTGCGCTACACCTTGGCAAACGAACTGCATGCACGGCCTTTCCCGACCCTCGCCGTGCCCTGTACTGCAACCTATCTTGCGATCAAACCTGTGAGCAACGCGGCCAAACGTGACCGCGCGGCGGATATGGTGCATCTGACAGAATTGCTCAAACGCCACGGCGCGCCCTGCCCGCCGGCAGATGCGACGCATTTCTCGGGGCAGATTGGCCAGCACATGTTAAAGTGGGAAAGCCATACGGAGTTTGTGACCTATACCGCTTTTTCCAATAGTGTCAGCGAGCGTGCTTTTGATCCTGCGGAGTTTGAAGTGTTCCCCGCCGATTGGCTGGCGCAAGCCCCCTCTGCGCGGATCACATCGGCGCTGATCCGGATTGTCCCGACAGTGAGCGATGAAAAACTGGCGGCAGATATTGGCGATTGGTTCGTGCCCGAAAGCGCTGCGGTCGCAAAGGTGTTGGGAAATGCCGCCACGGTTGCGGGCGATTTCCGGATTGATCCGGCGGGGCATCTGCGGTTTCTGGTCTCGGTCACGCCCGAAGTTGGCGACAAGCACGTCGGCCGAATCGTGCAAAGCCTGTGCGAGATCGAGACGTACAAGGCGATGTCGATGCTGGGGTTTTCGCGGGTCCGCACCATGTCGGCGCGCATGGGCAATATCGACGACCAGCTGGGCCATCTGATGAAAGAGATGACCAGCGGCAAGGACACCGCCGAGGATACGCTTGACGAATTGCTGCAAGTGTCTGCCGAGCTGGAGACGATGGCCGTGGATTCGTCATTCAGGTTCGGGGCGACATCAGCTTATTCCAAGATCGTTGACCAGCGCATCAGCAGCCTGCGCGAGGAACGCTTTGCCGGGCGTCAGACCTTTGCCGAATTCATGACGCGGCGGTTTGAACCAGCGATGCGGACGGTCGAGGCGACACAAAAGCGGCTGGGCATGATGGCGGACCGGGCCATGCGCGCCAGCGATCTGTTGCGGACGCGTGTGGATGTGACCCGCTCTGCGCAAAATCAGACGTTGCTGGAAAACATGGACAACCGCGCTGATCTGCAACTGCGGCTGCAAAAGACGGTCGAGGGTCTGAGCGTCGTGGCGATCAGTTATTATGCGGTGTCTTTGTTGGGGTATATGCTGTTCCCGCTGGGCGAAACCTTGGGCATCAGCAAAATCTGGATCACCGCAGCGATTACCCCGCTTGTGATCCTGTTGGTCTGGTGGATGATCCGCAAGGTCCGTAAAAAGATAACGACCTGACCGCGTTATTCCGCTGGCACCATGCTCGCGTCTGACCCGCGCGCAGTACCCATGATCCGAGCTGCCATCACCGCAGCCGCGACAAAAATCAACGCCTCGCCCACAAACACAACACCAAACGCCGGACCATCGGCCATGAACCCGCGCATCACATCGACTGCAATCGCCCCTGTCAGACCGCCAAAGCCCGCCGCAATCGCCTGCGCCGCACCCCAAAGCCCCATGCGCGTCCCCTCACGTCTGCCGCGCCCTTGCGATGCCAGCGCCATCATCGACCCGATGGCCGCCACCGCAAACATGCCGTTAAAGAACCCAAGGCCCACAACCAGCGGTGTCAGCGTCAGTCCGGTTACGGAAAATCCGGTCGTCGCGATCAGGCACAATGCCACAGCAGAGCCGAAACACCCCGCCATCACCCATGTGCGCAGCGCACCAAGTTTAAGCCCCGTCGCTGCAATGCCGACGGTCAGCATGCCCAGAAACACACCGCCGTTCTGCATCCCGCTCAGCGAGGTGGATTGACCGGGTGTGAACCCGAATACCAGACCTGCGTAAGGTTCCAGAATAAGTTCCTGCATGAAATAGGCGTTCATCGCCAGAAACACGAAAATGGTGAAATGACGGGTCTCGGTTTCGGCCCAGACTTCTTTCAGGCCCTGCATGAACGGCATCCGGTCCTCGGCAGGCTGCACTGTCACGCTACGCTCGATCCGGCCAATCGCCAGCACTGTGATCAGACAGGCAAGAACACAAATAACTGCCACAACAGCCATCAGACGTTGCGGCGAATAGGGATCAAGGAAACTGCCCGCGAGACCGGCGGTCATGGCGATGCCAAAGATCATCATCAACCAGGTGATGGTCGCCGCCGCCGCCCTGCGGTGCGGTGCCGTCGCCGTTGCCAGCAAAGCCAGCAGCGAGGTGCCGGACGCACCGACACCGATACCGATCAACGCATACGACAGCACCGAAAGCAGCACTGCGATCCAGTAGCTTTGAGCAAAAAGCGTGACCGCAAACGCCGCCCCAAAACCGCCCAAGGCCAGCACAACCATCCCTCCGATGATCCACCGCGTACGGTTACCCCCCGTGTCAGAGGTAAACCCCCAGCGTGGACGCGACAACTGGATGCCGTAGTGCAGGCCCACAAGCAGCCCCGGCAGAATCGCAGGCAAGGCAAATTCGACAACCATCAAACGGTTAAGCGTCGATGTGGTCAGAACCACAATCGCGCCGAGCGCCATCTGGACAAGGCCAAAGCGGACAATCTGAAACCAACTCAGCGTCATGTCAGGTCCAATCGTGCAGAATATGTATCAATCAACATAGTGTAAACTTAACCTTACACTATCGCTTGCATCAAGTGTTATATTTGATTTACATGTCGTAGAGGGCAAGTTTCGTGACCTGCGATACGGGACACGAGGTTTGGCGTTTAAAGCCACCTCGCGGAAATTTGCGTGCAAGGGCCTTTACGTCCCGAACGAACAAACTATCATGACCACAACGATGTTGGAGGATATCACTATGAAACTTATGAAAACACTTACCCTCGGATTTACCCTAGCAGCAGCGCCTTTGTTGGCGGACGGCCATGCGAGCGGTGATGCAGGAGCGGGCGCAGACGTATTCAAGAAATGCAAAGCGTGCCATTCGATCATCGCAGCCGATGAGACCGTTATCGAGAAAGGCGGCATGATCGGACCAAACCTGTACGGTCTATACACCCGTAAGGCAGGATCGCTCGAAGGCTTCAAATACGGCGATTCGATTGTCGAAGCCGGTGATGCCGGTCTGGAATGGAACGAGGCGGATTTTGTAAGCTATCTGACAGACCCCAAGAAGTTCCTTGCCACATATCTGGATGACAAGAAGGCCAAGTCCAAAATGGCATTCAAGATCAAGGACGAAGAAGATTCAGCGAATGTTTGGGCCTATATTGTATCCGTAGGCCCGGAAGTGGAAGCAGGCGAAGCAGCGCCCGCGGCCAGCAACTAAGTCCGTCTTTATCCCGCGACATCAAACTGTTGCGACACTTACAATGATGCTCAATGCTGGTGATCGGCATTGAGCATTTTTATTTTGTATGCGGTGCAGTCCGATATGACCTTATTCGACGTGAAGCCCCTGACGCGCAGAAATCGCCAGCGCCGTACCACGCTCGATATCAAGCGCTTTGAACATATCTGCGGTCGCGGCATAGATTTTGTCCGCCGCTTTGAAATCCGATCCTGCCGCCAGTACATGACCCTGCGCCAGATGCGACCACGCCAGATCACAGCCACATTGGCGGTCTTTTTGTATCTCGATGGCCTTTAAAATCGACGATTGCGCCGCGTCGAGGTCAGGCACTGCATTGGCAAGCTGGACCTCGGCAACCGTTCTAAGTGCAATGGAAAGCGGCCATGTTTCACTCGACAAGGTTGCCGTTTTGACAGCCGCCTCGCTGGCCTTGAGTGCCGCTGCCAGATCACCTTGCGCCAACATCGCTTTGGCCAGAAACGCCTCGAATGCGCCACGGTGAAAATACGTACCCAAGGTTTTTCCAAGCGCCAGACATTGCTCAAGACTGCTGCGGGCCGTCAGCATTTCGCCCGCAATAAGACGCGCCTCGCCCTGCCAGCCCAGCGTCAGATATTTGCGAAACACATCGCCCGATTGCTGGCACATATACAAAGCCTGCTCAAAGTCGGGGTCGGCATCGGCCAGTTTTCCAAACCAGCCATTCACGACCCCGCGAAACATCAAACAGGCGGCGACGGTGGGCAGATGACCTTTCTTTTGCGCAAGCGCGACACCATGGTCGGCTGCAACAAGAGCCTCTTTGAACTGGCCGTGCTGCGCATGCGCAAAGGCCAGAACGCCCGACACCGCAGCCTCTTCAATGCCATCGCCCAGCGCATGCATCTGTTTGACGCTGCGGGTCGCATACAGAATTGCGTCGACAGGTTCGCCAAGCAGGCAATGCACCCGCGCCAAAAGGTTCACCGGTCCGGTCTTGATTCTGCCGTCATCATCAAGAGTGTCGGCAATATCGAGCGCGCGCCGCGCCGCTTCTGCCGCCAGTGTAAATCGACCCATCACATAATGCGTGCGACCGATCCAATAGGTGATCTGGCACAGCCGGAAACGGTGGTTGATCGTTTCGGCCAAGGCCCGCGCCTGATCGAGATTGCCAAGGTTCTTTTCAAATTGTTCACGGTTGAACGCCACATTGGCAAGCTTGAGGATCGCCTTGATCCGGATGCGCGCGGATTTGTCGGTGTCGGAAATCGCTTTGCCCATATCAAGTGCCGATTGGTAATGCGCGGACGCCTCCGCCGAGGCATAGCGGTCCGCCGCCTCGTCACCCGCCTTGAAACAATAGGGTATCGCCTTTTCTACATCACCCGCCTCGCGGTAATGGTACTCAAGCAGTTCGGGACTACGCTCTGCCATCTGCGGGAATTTCTGTTCGATGATACCCGCAACCTCGCGGTGCAGTTGCAAGCGCTTGCTGCGCAACAGACCGTGGTAAGCCGCCTCTTTGACCAGCGCGTGTTTGAATTCGTAAATCACCTCGGGGGCCAACCCGCGCCGGTACAAAAGTTCCGCATCAACCAACCGTGTCAGCGCCTCATCCAGCATTTTCTCGCTGTTGGGCGACACCGCAAGCAGCAGGGCATGTCCAAAGGTGCGCCCCAGAACCGATGCCAGCTGTGCGGCTTCTTTGGCCGCCCCGAGATGATCGAGACGGGCCATCAACGAATCCTGAAGTGAATCCGGAATGGCCGTCGCCAAAAGCGGACCTGTCAAAACATAGCGGTCGCCCTCGATAACCAGCAAATCCATCTCCAGGACCAGCTTGGTCAACTCTTCGATGAACAACGGGATGCCATCGGTCTTGTCAATAATATGATCGCGCACCTCAAGCGGTAGCTGGCGGCCGCTGGTCACGCCGTCGATCAGGTCGATGCTTTCGCTCCGGCTGAGCTGTCTGAGACGCAAAACCGTGATATCGGTATCGCGTGTCCAGGGCGGGTCAAAATCGGCGCGGAAGGCGCAGACAAAAAGGATAGGACCGGTTCTGACATCTTCGACCAGCAGGTCGAGAAATTCGCGGGTGGAATGATCCGCCCATTGCAGGTCTTCCACGACAATCAACAGCGGTGCCTGTCTGGAAAGCGCCCCCGCGATCGAGACCAGTGTTCTGAGGATACTTTTTTTCTGGTCTTCCAGTGTCATCGGTGTTGCCTGATACCGCCCCGATGTCGGCAAGCTCAACATCGAGGCGATCAAGGCACCGTTGGCATCAGAGGCAAGGCCAAGGTCAGCCAGAAATGCATCCAGATTATCAAGTACGTCTTCTACGTCACGGTCGATTCCCGCATTAAGCGTGCGTTCCAGAAAATCAATAACCGGATAGAACGGCGTATCCTGACGGTAGTTCGAACACACAAAACTCAATAGCGGCCCACCGCTTTCTGCCACGTTGGACTGCAAGGATTGCACAACCCGCGACTTGCCAACACCCGGCTCTCCCGAGATCAGCACAACCTGACCGTCGCTGTTGCGCGCTTGCTCCCATCGGTTGACCAGCAGGCTCATTTCTTCGGCCCTGCCGGCAAGCGGCGTCAAACCCCGCTCCAGCGTGACCTCGAAACGGCTGCGCGCGGCAGTGCTCTGGCGGACGCGGTAGGCATCCAGAGGCTCGGAAAATCCCTTGAGAACCTGCCGGCCCAAGAAATCGCAGACAAACAATCCTTCAATCAGTCTATGGGTCTTGGACCCGATCACGACCGCACCGGGTTCGGCAAGGCCTTGCAGCCGCGCGGCCATATTGGGCGTATCCCCGACAAGCGCCATTTTTTCGCGTTGCTCGCCCGATCCGATATCCCCTGCGACCACCAAACCGGTGCTGATGCCGATGCGCACCGCCAGTTTTACGCCCTTTGCCGAGAAGTCACTGTTCAGCGCATCGACAGCGGCGACGATATTCAGGCTCGCCCGTACGGCACGCTGCGGGTCATCCTCGTGCGCATAGGGATAGCCGAAATACACCATCAGCCCATCACCCATGTAATTGCCGATGTACCCGCCTGACCGCGTGATCGCGTCAGAACACACCTTGCGGTATTGCGTCAAAAGTTCGGTCATTTCCTCGGGATCAAGCTGTTCGGAAATCGAGGTAGAGCCGACCAGATCACAGAACATGACGGTGACCTGACGGCGGTCGGATTGATTTGAGACGTGTTTGGTTTGAGCGACCTGATTGGGCCGCGGGAGTGCGGTCCCGAGCGCCTGACCGCAGCCCCCACAAAAAGTATCGCCTGCCTCGTTTGCAAAAGCACAGGCAGCACAGGCAACAGGCAGCCCTGTCCCGCACATGCGGCAAAACCGTCGGTCATCGCGGTTGTTCGCATGGCATTTGAGGCAATCCATATTTTTGCCCTCAGACCGGCGCCGGCGTTGCCCATTTCGCCTTCGGATCTTTGGGTGGCTCGAACATTTGCCCCGCAACCACGAATGCCGTGAACAGCTTCATATTCTCCTTCGGCGTCAAATCTTTGAACGCCTTCTCAAAATCGAAATTTTCTGCCCATCCGGCTTTACGAGCTTTGGGGCCGTTTGCGATATCCATGAACTTGTCGAACACGCCCAGCTGCTTGAAGATATCAAGGATCACCTTGGGGCGCTTTTGCTGACTTTGCTCAAGCCGCGCGGCGTTGTCTTTGACAAATTGCTTGCCCGTTTCATAGCCGATGTCAAAAAGCGTCGACATATTGGAATAGGACCAGTCAAGCACCTTGGGCCATTGCTCGTCAGGGATATGATCGGCAAAAGGCATGCCCAGCACTTTGACGTCTTCGACTTGTTCCTCTGCCAATTCGTACGTTGCCGAATCCAGTTCGGCCAGACGGGTCAAAGGATTGATGATCGAATGGACCCATGCATCATAGATCGACGTTGGTTCCTGGATCAGTTTGCGCTGCCCCAGAACATCAAAATAAATCACTGTATCCACCAGATTGCGCCTCATGACGTTGCCGGGGTCAAACGCCAGCGTGTCAAAAGCCGACCCTTCGAGATAGGTTTTCCCGTCCATCTTGTAGGGCGAATAGATCAGCGGCATCGCGAGAGCGGCCTTGAAATGCTCTGCGGTGATCTCGTTCTTGGAAAAGGCAACCTCTTCCTGATCTTCGATGCAATACGCCGAAATCAGAAATTCACCCGCAAACGTCTTGAGCTTGTCAAAGTCCACAATCTGTTCGATCCAGGGCGGCGGCTGGCACAACCCGTTCTGGTTCGGTGCCATATTGCTCGGGCACATCGCAGCCATCCAGAATTGCGTGATGTCCGACATGAACCGCTGCGTTTCGGTCTCGCGCGGCATTTGCGCCAGCCATGTCTGATGAAACTTGGTATAGGCCTCGGCCATGGTGCCGGACTTGTGGAAAATTTTATAATTGACCGGAAACACTTTGTAGATGGCATCATGCACACCCATTTCGCGGGTGGCTTTCAGTGTTTCTTCACGGGAGCCATGCCGGGGTGCGGCATACATCAGCCCGATCAGCATGCCTGCACCCGTTGTCGAAATCACGTCAAATTCAATACCTGCCTCGTCCAGCGCCAGCAGCGCACCCGACATCAACGGAAGGTTCGGTGCGCCCCCTCCGATTACCAACCCAACAGCCATATCTTTTATCCTTTAAATGCGTTGATCCCTATGATGTGCCATTCAAATAAACACATCCAAATCGTAAAATACACAAAAGCGGATGAGGATTTAGGCCTCTCCGCCTCACGTTGATTTATAAATTCAACTTCCGGATCGAATCCCCCGAAGCGCTATCCGTATGGTATTAATAACATAAACATCCGTAGGGACATTCATTAAACTTTAACTAATTTGCTGCGACATACTGTGCGTTGTAAAATACCGCTCCACCTCGCGTTGATCATTGACGCTTCGCTGCATCGTTGCGAGATTGGCCAAATAGTTTCCTTGCGTGGTCCCCCGATGCATTTTCCGTTATCCGCCATTTGTTTTCTGATGCTCGGATCATTGGCATCCGCACAGCAGTTGCCCCCGGCAACAGACGGTAACACTTTCCTTGCGGTCGACCTTGATCAGGCGAAACTCGGGCAGCTTTTGTTCTATGATCCGATCCTGTCAGGCAATCGCGAAACATCCTGTGCTGCCTGCCACCACCCTGATTTTGGCACGTCTGATGGGGTCTCCCTGTCGCTGGGCGACGGCGGCATCGGGCTTGGGCCGCTACGGCACGCCGACCCTGATAACCCGCCCGAAGAACGTATTCCCAGAAACGCGCCTGCCCTGTTCAATCTCGGGGCCAAAGAATTTACCGTGATGTTCCATGACGGGCGGCTTGAGGCAGATGTGACCCGCCCCGGCGGCATGCGCACGCCGATGGACGCGGATATGGCGGTGGGCTTTGCCTCGGTCCTGGCCGCGCAGACCATGTTTCCGGTGCTTAGCCGTGATGAAATGGCAGGCTCGTATACCGAGAACGATGTGGCAAAACTGGTGCGCCAAGGGCGGATCACCGGGCAAGGCGGCGCATGGGATGTGCTGGCGCGCCGTATTGCCGGACTGCCCGAATACGCCGATGCTTTTGTCGCAACCTATCCACATATCACCGGGCCTGACGACATTGCCTTCACCGATATTGCCAATGCGATTGCGGCGTTCATCGAGTTCGAATGGCGGTCCGACACCGCCCCGTTTGACGCGGTGCTGGCGGGCACACGGACGCTTGCGGGCGACCAACAGGCAGGGCTTGAGCTGTTTTACGGGCGCGGCCAATGTGCAAGCTGCCACATCGGACCTTTCCTGACCGATCACAAGTTTCACGCCATGGCCGCCCCGCAAATCGGGCCGGGCAAGGCGGCTGCCTTTCAGAACCATCACCGCGACGAAGGGCGCTTTGGCGTTACGGGCCGCATCGAGGACCGTTTTGCTTTTCGCACGCCGTCTTTGCGAAACATCGCCCTGACCGCACCTTATGGCCATGCAGGCGCACATGCCGATCTTGAACGCTTTATCGCCGATCACGCGGATGCCAAAAACAGTCTCTCCCGCTACGACCAAAGCCAACCGGTGCTGGCGACATTCCCCGCCGAGGATTTCTTGGTCATGAACGACCCGGCACAAATAGCCGAAATATCGGCGGCGGTTCTGGCCGCGCCTGTGACACTTTCACCTGATGATATCACTGCATTAAAAGCGTTTCTGGACACTCTGACCGACCCTGTCAGCGTCACGGGCCGCCTTGGCATACCGCAAACTGTGCCCAGCGGATTACCGTTGATCAAAGGAAACTAGGGTTTTTCCAACCGCAACCGCTCGCCCGCGTTTGCCTTTTGAGTTGACGTCGATCCATCCGGCCAGACGACGTCAACCTGCGCAGTCGTATCAAGCCCCAGACCAAAATGCCGTGGCCCGATCTGACCGCCCGCATGACCGCCGCCAATGACCTGTTGCAGCGATTGCGCAGAACTTTTCGACCTTACCGTGATGACAGCCCCAACCGCATCACGGTTCCCGCCCGCCTGTTGCAGCGATACAGTGATCCAATTGCCGGTCCAGCCCGTCACATTACGGTAAAGCTCAAGCGGCGCGCGACGGTTTGACACGATCAGGTCAAGCCGCCCGTCAAGGTCAAAGTCGACCAAAGCGGCCCCGCGCGAGCGGTCCGTGCTGGCAACGCCAGCCTCGTTTGCAGCCTCATGAAACGTGCCGTCCTCCCCCTGCATCAACAGATTATTGGGGTCGCGCGTCGCCATGCCAGGCATCTGGTCGACGTTGCCCTTTGCAATAAACAGATCGGCCCGACCGTCATTGTCCACATCACCGAACTCGGCATGCCATCCGGTTGAGGGCCGACCGTCATCACCGACATGCGGGCGCTGCGCATAGGTGCCGATGGCATAATCCGCCCCGACATAACGCCCGTCGGCCTGGGCAATCTGCAAAAGTTGATCGCCCATCGAGGTCAGCATCACCTCGTCACGCCCGTCGCCGTTCAGGTCGCGGCTGGCAATGCCCATGCCCCAGAGGGCGACATTCTCCCAGCCATCCTGTGCGGTCAAAAACCGCCGCTCTGCGATGTCCCACATCTGTTCGTGACCGCCTTTGACATAGTAATGCCGGTCATTGGACAGGCGCAGTGTCATCCGGTTCCGCGCATCGCGGGCGGCCAACATCGACAGCGGGCAGAAGCCCGGCGCAAGCAGTTCGGTTGAATATTCCCCGCCCGCCGGGCGCAGGATCACATTATCATCGCAGGCCTCGAACGGTCCATCAGGATCACCTCGATCGACGTAATTTCCCACAGCCAAGGTCGGGCGGTCCTCGCCCTGCTCCCACCACGCGGTAAAGGCCGTGCTCCATCCTTCATCGGGGGGAATACCCAGTGCCTCTGTCGCATCAGTAAAGACGCAATCCCCCTGCCCTTTCAAAACGCGGTTCTGGCCCACGCGCAGAACAAACAAATCCATCAACCCATCGGCATCCAGATCAATCGGGTAGGCACCGGTGGCCCCGAGGATTTCAGGCACGTCCATATTGCTGAATTGAAAATCGCCATCATTGCGGATCAGCTTGGACGGATTTACCCCGCCCGCAGCATAGACATCCGGCAAACCGTCGTTATTACAATCAAGCACAGCCAGCCCGCCACCGACAAAATGCTCCCAGCCGCCGTCATAGACATGCTGTGGCAGATGGTCCGAGCGGTTCTCGAACGTGGGCCCCGCAAATGCCGGAACCGCCGCCATGCACATGACCAAAGCCGCATATCTCATGTCAACTGCATCTCGATTCCGCCCGCCATCCTGTCGGTCAATGCGGCCAAGGCAGGGGCCGTTGCCCCGCGTGCCCAGACCATATCATCCCAGTCATGCACGATAATTTTGCACGGGCTGCGCACATTTGACAGGGTCAGGTTTTGCATTTCGGCAAAAACCTCGTCTGCGTAAAAGTAATCATATTGCATCCGGTCCCCCGCCAGTATGATGAACGGCGGGTCGAATAATTGCACCACATTCGACAACCCCACAGCAAGATATCGCCCCGCGCGGTTGAATATCGTCTCGGCGGCAGCATTGCCGTCCTTTGCATGCTGGAACAACAACGCCAACAACGCCTCGGGGTCTTTACCCTCGACCAGATCGGGGCCAAGTGCCGTTGCCGCCTCGCGGGTCAGGGCATAGTCGCCCAAGTACGCCTCAAGGCATCCACGCTGCCCACAGCGACACAGCGCGCCGTCAAGCTGAACCTTGGTGTGACCCAATTCCAACCCGATCCCATGGGTGCCACGGTACAACTGGTTGTTGACCACCAACCCCATCCCGACACCGTTTTCGATTGTCACAACCGCAAAATCGGTCATATCGCGGCCGTCGCCGTACCAAAGTGCTGCCAGCGTCAGCATGTTGGTGTCATTGTCCAGAAACAGCGGCATATCGAACTGGGCGGCAAAGCCCGCCCTGATATCCTGATTGGCGTCTTGCAACAGTGAACACCAGATCACCAATCCGGTCTCGTGATCCACAATTCCGGGCAACCCTACGCCTACTGCATTGATATCGCCTGCGGATTTTTGTGCCGCATTTAGAACGCGGTCAATCAGAATGGTGATTTCATCAACCAGCTCTGCGGTGCTGCGCCGTTTTGCCGAGGATGGAACGGTGGCCGTCGCCAGCACATCACCGGCGAAATCCGACAGAACCGCGCAATGGCGTTTCGACGACACCTTGATCCCGATGACATAAGCGGCCTCGGGGACAACTTCCAAGGCGACAGGCGGCCGCCCCGCCCCTGTTCGCGGGTCTGCTCTTGCACTTCGCGCAGCATACCCGATGCGATCAGATCAGCTGTCAGCGTCGTCGCACTGCCTGCACTGATGTCCAATGCGCGGGTGATATCGGTACGCGCGGCATGTCCTGTGGCGCGCACATGCTGAAAAATCTGTTGCCTCAGAGGCGCATCGCCCGCTTTGTTCCGTTGGGAAAAGGGCCCACACCCGACCGGGTGAACTGCGGAATCTTTATCCTTGCGTATATATTTCATTTCGTAAAATTAATCCCGCCTCACACCGCGTGAGTTACGGGATATTGGCGCAATGCGCCCCATATGCAAAGACTTTTTGTATTATTTTGGGATCATAGCTCATTTTTTATTTTGCAAACTGAATTTAATAAGTGCAAAGTGTCGCTGAGTCGGGAGGCTCCAACTCTGTTCGAGACAGGGAACACACCATTGGGAGGAATAACAATGAATAAATATATCATCGCAGCGGCGGTTGCCGTAGCCGGTTTCAACACGGCGGCATTTGCCCAGACCGTTGGCGTAAGCTGGTCAAACTTTCAGGAAGAACGCTGGAAAACAGATGAGGCCGCGATCAAAGCAGCGCTTGAGGCGGCAGGTGCCACCTATATCTCCGCAGATGCGCAATCCTCCTCTGCCAAGCAATTGTCAGACGTTGAAAGCCTGATCGCGCAGGGCGCAGACGCGCTGATCATTCTGGCGCAAGACGCCGCTGCCATCGGGCCAGCCGTTGACGCCGCAGACGCCGAAGGCATCCCTGTTGTCGCCTATGACCGCCTGATCGAAGATGCCCGCGCGTTCTACCTGACATTCGACAACGTCGAAGTGGGCCGTATGCAGGCCCGCGCCGTGTTGGCCGCACAGCCCACAGGCAACTACGTCATGATCAAAGGCTCGCCTACTGATCCAAACGCCGATTTCCTGCGTGGCGGCCAGCAGGAAATCCTGCAATCAGCCATCGACAGCGGTGCCATCACAATCGTTGACGAAGCCTATACCGACGGTTGGTTGCCTGCCAACGCACAGCGCAACATGGAGCAGATCCTGACCGCAAACGACAACAAGGTCGACGCAGTTGTGGCATCGAACGACGGCACAGCGGGTGGCGCCGTTGCAGCCCTGACGGCACAAGGCATGGAAGGTATTCCCGTATCGGGACAAGACGGCGATCATGCGGCCCTGAACCGTGTTGCTTTGGGTACGCAAACCGTATCGGTCTGGAAAGACGCACGTGAGTTGGGCAAGGCTGCTGGCACAATCGCCGCTGCATTGGCCGCTGACAGCACCGCGACGGTTGACGGGTCCGCCAAATGGACATCGCCAGCAGGCACCGAGATGAACTCCATCTTCCTCGCCCCGGTGCCGGTCACAGCCGAAAACCTGTCCGTTGTGACAGACGCGGGCTGGATCACGGTCGAGGCGCTTTGCCAGGGCGTGACCGACGGTCCGGCACCTTGTAACTAAGCGACATCTCGAACGTACCACGTCGGATCATCCGACAGCGTACCGGACCCCGCCCGACGGCGGGGTCCAATCCCAAACACCTTATTTTCCTTCAGGCACGTTGACGGCCATATCGCTTTGGCTGACCGTCCCTGACCCCGAACCTGACCAAGACGGAGACAATCCATGTCTGACCAAAACGCCCCGCAAACCCAATCCAAGCGCAGTTTCCTGCAATCATTGGAAATCGACACCCGCCTCTTGGGGATGATCGGGGCATTCATTCTGGTCTGCATCGTCTTTAACGTGCTGACCGAGGGCCGATTTCTGACTCCGCGCAACGTCTTTAACCTGACCATCCAGACCGTGTCCGTAGCAATCATGGCAACCGGAATGGTCTTCGTGATTGTTACCCGCCACATTGATCTGTCGGTCGGCGCGCTGCTTGCCACCTGCACGGCGGTGATGGGGATGACGCAAACACAATGGCTGCCGCAGATCGTGGGCCTTGAATTGGGCCACCCGTTGATCCCGTGGATCACGATTGCCGTGGGCCTGATTGTGGGGGCCACGCTGGGTGCCGCCCAAGGCTGGCTGATCGGGTACCAGATGATCCCTGCCTTTATCGTGACGCTTGGCGGACTTCTGGTCTGGCGTAACGTCGGCTGGTGGCTGACGGACGGTGCTACCATCGGCCCACTGGATCAGACATATCAGTTGTTCGGCGGTATCAACGGCACCTTGGGCGCATTCTGGAGCTGGGTTGTCGGCATTACAGCCAGCGCTGTTGCCGTTTACGCCGTCTGGTCTGGTCGCAAAACGAAAACGGCACATGGCTTTCCGGTCAAACCAATGTGGGCCGAGGTTTTGGTCATGGCAATCATCGCCGCCGCCATTCTGGGATTTGTGGCAGTCCTTAATTCCTACACCGTGCCAACGCGGGTCATTGCCCGTGACCCTGCGGCTTTTGGCTGCGAGGTCGCCAAAGGATGCGTCCGCGCCTATGGCCTGCCCTATTCCGTGCTGGTCTTGATCGCCGTTGCAATCGTGATGACGGTCATCGCCCTGCGTACCCGGTTGGGGCGCTATATCTTTGCCACGGGCGGCAACCCTGATGCGGCGGAATTGTCGGGCATCAACACGCGCCTGTTGACGGTCAAGATTTTCGCCATGGTTGGTGTGTTGTCCGCCCTCGCAGGTGTCGTCGCCTCCGCACGGCTCGGATATCACACCAATGACATCGGCACGCTTGACGAGTTGCGCGTGATTGCGGCGGCGGTGATTGGGGGTACTGCACTCTCCGGTGGGATCGGCACGATCTATGGTGCCATCATCGGCGCGTTGATCATGCAATCGCTGCAATCGGGCATGGCCATGGTCGGCGTTGATGCGCCCTATCAGAATATCGTTGTCGGCGCGGTGCTGGTCCTCGCCGTCTGGATCGACATTCAATACCGCAAGCGCACAGGAGCAAAATAATGGCAACTCCTCTGGTCGAAATGAAAAACGTCTCAATCTCCTTTGGCGGTGTCAAAGCGGTCGATCACGTCAGCATCGAGTTGCACGCAGGCGAAGTTGTGGGCCTGCTCGGTCACAATGGTGCCGGCAAATCGACGCTGATCAAGATGCTGTCGGGGGCCTATAAAATGGACTCGGGCGAAATATGGATCGAAGGCAAACGCGCCACGATCAATTCGCCCCGCGACAGCCGCGATTATAATATCGAGACGATTTATCAAACGCTGGCGCTTGCCGACAACCTTGATGCGGCGTCGAACCTGTTTCTGGGGCGCGAGTTGACCACCCCTTTCGGCTTTGTTGATGACAGCCGGATGGAGGCGGAAACCCGCAAGATCATGGCGCGTCTGAACCCGAATTTCAAGAAACTCAAAGAACCTGTGTCGGCCCTGTCCGGCGGTCAACGCCAGTCCGTGGCCATCGCCCGTGCCGTCTATTTCAACGCCAAAATCCTGATCATGGATGAACCGACTGCCGCCCTTGGTGTGCATGAAACCAAGATGGTGGCAGAGCTTATTCAGGAGCTGAAAAAGCAAGGCTTGGGCATCTTCCTGATCAGCCATGACACCCGCGAAATGATGGAGCTGTGCGACCGTGTGTCGGTGATGAAAAACGGCCAGATGGTCGGCACCGAACGGGTCGAGGATGTGACCGAGGATGACATTCTGTCGATGATTATTCTGGGCAAGAACCCACGCGCCGCCGCGTGAAATAATACCAAAGGACCGATCCCATGACCGACTTTTTCAAAGGCATCCCGCAGATCGAATTCGAGGGAAAAGACAGCGATAACGACTTTGCCTTTCGCCATTACAACCCCGATGAGGTTGTCATGGGCAAACCGATGAAAGACCATCTGCGCTTTGCCTGCGCCTATTGGCATTCCTTCGCATGGCCCGGCGGCGACCCGTTCGGCGGGCAAACCTTTGAGCGCCCGTGGTTTGGTGACACGATGGAAGCCGCCAAGTTGAAAGCCGATGTGGCGTTCGAGATGTTTCAGATCCTCGGCGTGCCGTATTTCTGTTTCCACGATGCCGATGTGCGCCCGGAAGGTAAAACCTTTGCCGAGAGCACCAAGAACCTGGAAGCCATCGTCGATTATTTCGCGCAAAAGATGGACGCGACCGGCATCAGGCTGCTCTGGGGCACTGCAAACCTGTTCTCGAATCGCCGCTTCATGTCGGGCGCGGCCACGAACCCCGACCCCGATATCTTTGCCTATTCCGCTGCCACCATCAAAACTTGTATGGACGCCACGATCAAGCTGGGCGGTGAAAACTACGTGCTCTGGGGCGGGCGCGAAGGGTATGAGACCCTGCTCAACACCGACATGGGCCGTGAACGCAAACAGGCCGGCGCGATGTTGCAAAAGGTTGTCGATTACAAACACAAGATGGGTTTCAAGGGCGCGATCCTGATCGAGCCCAAACCGCAAGAACCGACCAAGCACCAGTATGATTATGACGTGGCCGCAGTCTACGGCTTTCTCAAGGATTTTGGCCTTGAGGGCGAAGTGCAGGTCAACATTGAACAAGGCCATGCGATACTTGCGGGTCATTCTTTTGAGCACGAACTGGCGCTGGCACGGGAATTGGGGATTTTTGGCTCGATCGACATGAACCGCAATGATTATCAATCCGGTTGGGACACCGACCAGTTCCCCAATAATGTGCCGGAAATGGCGCTGGCGTTCTACGAAGTATTGCGGGCGGGCGGCTTTACAACAGGCGGCACAAATTTTGATGCCAAACTGCGCCGTCAATCCTTGGACGCCGAAGACCTGATCCTTGCCCATGTCGGCGGCATGGATGCCTGTGCTGCCGGTTTCAAAGCCGCGGCTGCCATGCTGGAGGACGGCAAGCTGGAGGCGGCCCGCGATGCGCGTTACGCAGGGTGGGATACCGATGCGGGAAAAGCGTTGCTGACGACAGATCTAGTTACAATACATGATCAGGTTGTCGCAGGCGGCCTTAACCCCGACCCAAAATCAGGCCGGCAAGAACGGCTGGAAAATCTGGTCAATCGCTATCTGTAAACGGGATGGTGGGCGGAAAATTACCCGTCCAGCTCATCCGCCCAGGGCGGGTTCGCACCCGCGCGGCTAACGGTGATACCCGCAACGCGCGCACCCATCGTCAAGGCATCCGTGACCTGATCCGGGGTTATGTTCTGCAACGCCAACTTACCAAGCAACCCCTGCGCCGACAGCGACGCCAAGACACCCGAATTAAACGTATCACCCGCGCCCACCGTATCCACCACGGTGATGCGCTGTGACGGTACGCTGACAACCTGATCATTGCCAAACAGACCAAGCGCCCCTTCGCTGCCCCGTGTTACGATGATCAATGCAGGGCCTTTGGCGAACAATGTATCGGCTTTTTCCAGCAACGACAGCGGGCCGGGTACGATCCAGTCCAAGTCTTCATCCGACACTTTGACGATATCGGAATGGCTGATCAACCGGTCCAGACGGGCGCGGTACGCCTCTTCGTCCGCCACAAAATTAATGCGGACGTTGGGGTCTGCCATGATCACACGACGCCCCGCCTCGCGTACTGCAAGGTCCACATAAAAATCCGCCGCCGGCAGATTGATCAGGCTGATCCCGCCGAAATAAAGCGCCTGTGCCGTGTCGGGAATGACTGGCATGTCAAAGGCATCCAACATCCGTCCGGCAGAATTTTCATCAAAGAACAAATAGCTCGCCTGTCCGTTCTTGAGTTTGACAAACGCCAGCGTGGTGCGCCTGTCCGACATGATCACATCATCGGTGCGCACGTTGCTGTCCGACAGCCCCTGCACCAGTTGCGCGCCGAAAAAATCGCTGGAAATACCCGAGATGAATGATACGGGCGTGCCCAACCGGCCCAACCCGACCGCCGTATTGAACACAGCACCACCCGCATGCGCGACATAGGATTCAGACCCGTCCGCAGCGGCTATCGGGATCATATCAATCAATGCTTCACCGCAACAAATGATCATAGCGCGCCCTTTTGCCCATGCGTTGACACGTCGTCATCAAGACTAGCGTCAAGCCAGATAGGATTTCAATGTTTGTTCTGTCCCGTTGGTCTTGATCGACGTCAACGCTTTCGAGAACGCCGCGATGAAGCCATCGTGATGGCCCAGATCGCCGTAAATATCAGCCTGCCCCAACCACGCCTTGGGGTCATCCTGCGCACGCTTTGCCGTGATTTGCAAAGCCGCCCAATCAGGATCATTGTCTGGAATGACGCCTCCTGCGTCGGTTTGGCCACGACAGTAATGACACCAGAGTGCTGAACTCAACGCCAGGCCCTCCGGTACATATCCTGCTTTGATGCCGTCGCGCACGGAGGGAATGATGAATTTTGGCTGGCGGTTTGACCCGTCGTGACACAGCCGTGCGGTGGTATCAGCGACACCGGGGTTTTCGAAACGTCCACAGATTGAATCGATGTACTGCGCAGGGTTAAACCCCGGCACCGGATCGACATGCTGCATCACATCGTGGCTCAAGACTTTGCGCAGATAGCTACGGATCAGGTCATTGCCCATCGCGTCATGCACAAACTCGATACCCATCAAAGCAGAGGGATAGGCCAGTACCGCATGGCCACCGTTCAACAGCCGGATTTTCATCCGCTCGAACGCATGGATGTCATCGGTCAATGTGACGCCCACCCGTTCAAATTCGGGGCGGCCCGCGACAAACCTGTCTTCCAGAACCCATTGGCGAAAAGGTTCGCAGAACACCGGGAAATTGTCCTTGATGCCAAACTTTGACTGCAACAAATCACGCTCGCGGGCGCCTGTCGCCGGCGTGATACGGTCAACCATACCGTTCGGGAAAGTCACATTGTCGGCAATCCATTTTGCCAGATCAGGGTCAAGCGCGCGCGCCATTTCCACAATCGCCGCCCGCGCCACATCGCCGTTACCGGGCAGGTTATCGCAGGACATCACAGTGAACGCCTGCGCCCGTTCCGCGCGCCGCGCCGCAAGGCTGGCAAGGATCGCACCAAAGACGGTTTTCGGGGCCGAAGGGTTCTTGATATCCGCCGCAATATCGGGGTGCGTCACATCGAAAGTACCAGTCGAGGCATCTACGAAATAACCACCCTCGGTCACGGTCAAGGACACAATTTTGGTCTGCGGATCGGTCATCGCCGCAATCAGGGGCGCATTGCCGTCCGGGGCAACCTCGACAAAGTCGATCATCGCACCGATGATGTCCGCCTTGTAACTCTGGTGATCGACCTCGACCACGGAGTAAAGCCAGTCCTGGTCTTTCAGCATCGCCCGCATCTGTGCATCCGGCTGGCGCACACCCGCACCGCGAATACCCCACGCAGGGTCGCCCCCCGCATTCAGCAGATCATTCAGATAGACACCTTGATGCGAGCGGTGAAAATTGCCGATCCCGATGTGCACGATCCCTGCGCCCAAAGCATCACGTGCATAGCGGGGGCGTCCGACATCAGCGGGCATTTTATCAAGCGAGGATTGGTTTAGCGAAAATGTCATATCAGCTCATCCATTGGCCGCCATCGACGTTATACGTCTGCGACACGATGTAATCGGATTCGGAAGACGCGAGGAAAACCGCCATTCCGGTCAGGTCTGCGGGCACGGCAAAACGGCCAGCGGGCACAGATGCGGCAACTTCGGCTTTTTTCTGGCCGGGCTGTTTACCCTCCAGCTTGGCGAACATCGCATCGACATGGTCCCAATGCGCGCCGTCGACAACTCCGGGTGCGATGGCATTGACGTTGATGCCGTGTTTGATCAGGTTCAAACCCGCAGATTGGGTCATGGAAATGACGGCAGCCTTGGTCGAGCAATAGACCAGCACCAGCGGTTCACCGCGCCTGCCCGCTTGGCTTGCCATATTGATGATCTTGCCGCCGTGGCCTTGGGCGATCATCTGTCTGGCCGCAGCCTGCATCGTGAACAGCGTTCCTGCAACGTTGACCGCATAGAGTTTGTCATAACCCGCACGGGTGATATCGACCGTTTCCGCCGCATCAAAAAGTGCGGCGTTGTTGATCAGGATATCCAGCTTGCCTGAGTGGCCCACGATTGATGCAATTGCCGCGTCGATGCTGCCTTGGTCACTGACGTCGATCTGCACGGCATAGGCCGCATCCCCCAGTTCATCAGCGGTCTGCGCCGCTGCATCCATGTTGATGTCCGCAATCGCCACGGTCGCACCCTCGGCAATATAGCGTTCGGCAAAGCCGCGGCCGATCCCGCGCGCAGCACCCGTGATCAGGGCAGATTTTCCGTCCAGCCGTTTCATGCGATACGCAAATCGTTGGCGTCAAAACGGTGCATCTTGTCCATGTCGGGTGACAGATAGATCGTATCGTTGTGACGCACATCCATATCACCGCTGATCCGTACTGTGACCATCTCGGCCAGGCCCGTGTCATGCACGTGGATGAACGTATCAGAGCCAAGGTGCTCAGCAACGCCGACACGGCCTTTCCACAAACCTTCGGTTTTAGACACCAGCATATGTTCAGGACGCACGCCGATGGTCGTTGCATCATGCTTTGCAGCTTCGGCTCCGGTGAACAGGTTCATGTTCGGTGATCCGATAAACCCAGCGACAAAGGTGTTCTGCGGACGGTGATACAGCTCCAGTGGTGATCCGACCTGTTCGATATTGCCTGCTTGCAGCACCACAATCTTGTCGGCCATCGTCATCGCTTCGACCTGATCGTGGGTCACATAGATCATCGTAGTCTCAAGCTCGTTGTGCAGCTCGGAAATCTCGAGGCGCATGTTCACACGCAAGCTTGCGTCAAGGTTCGACAACGGCTCGTCAAACAGGAACGCCGCCGGTTCGCGCACAATCGCACGGCCAATCGCCACACGCTGGCGCTGACCACCCGAAAGCTGTCCGGGCCTGCGGTCGATGTAATCGGCAAGGTTCAGGATAGACGCCGCATGGTTCACCTTGGCGTCGATCTCGGACTGCGGCATGCCCGCCATCTTGAGCGGGAACGCGATATTCTTGCGCACCGACATATGCGGATAAAGCGCATAGGACTGGAACACCATAGCCAGACCACGCTTGGCCGGTGGCACTTCGGTGGCGTCACGACCATCAATCGTGATGTTGCCGCTGGTCACATCCTCAAGCCCCGCAATCAAACGCAGCAACGTGGACTTGCCACAGCCCGAGGGACCAACAAAGACAACAAATTCGCCGTCGTTGATTTCAAGGTCCAATGGCGGGATGACTTGAACATCGCCAAAGCTTTTGGTGACTTGCTTAAGTGTAATGTTACCCATGTGTCAGGTTCCTTATTTCACCGCGCCAAACGTCAGGCCGCGGACGAGTTGTTTCTGGCTGAACCAGCCCATGATCAGAATTGGTGCAACCGCCAGCATCGAGGCTGCCGATAGTTTCGCATAAAACAGACCCTCGGGAGCAGAGAAGCTGGCGATGAACGCCGTCAGCGGTGCCGCGTTCACAGTGGTCAGCAAAATGGTCCAGAACGCTTCGTTCCATGCCAGAATGATGTTCAGCAGGATCGTCGACGCGATGCCCGGCACCGCCATCGGCGTCAGCACATAGATGATTTCGGATTTCAGACTGGCACCGTCCATGCGCGCAGCTTCCAAAATCTCGCCGGGGATTTCCTTGAAGTAGGTGTACAGCATCCAGACAATGATCGGCAGATTGATCAGCATCAGCACCACAACCAGCAAAATCCGGCTGTCCATCACGCCAAAGTATTTCGCGAGCAACACCAGCGGATACAGAACGCCAACCGCTGGCAGCATTTTTGTGGACAACATCCAAAGCAGGATATCCTTGGTCTTTTTACCCGGCACAAAGGCCATGGCCCATGCCGCAGGCACCGCAATCAAGATCCCCAGCAACGTAGATCCGACAGCGATAATGACAGAGTTCATCAACGCCTTGGGGTAGTTGGAGCGTTCCTGCACGGCGGCGTAATTCTCGAGCGTCCAGTCAAAGAACAACCAGACCGGCGGATCGGAGATTGCTGCGGATTCGGTTTTGAACGACGTCAGGAACGTCCACAAAATCGGGAAGAACATGAGCAGACCAAAGGCCCAGGCAAGGGCGGTCCACATGACCTTTTTCTCGGTGGTGATGGCGCGTGCCATAAGACTATCCTCTCGCTCAGTTATCGAGGTTCTTGCCAACGATCCGCATAAGAAAGATCGCGACGATGTTGGCAAGGATGACGGCAATGATGCCACCGGCGGAGCCCAGTCCGATGTTCTGGCTTTCCAGTACACGCTGGTACACCAGATAGGTTAGGGTGCGGGTGCCGAATGCGCCATTGGTGGTCACAAAAATTTCGGCAAAGATCGACAGCAGAAAGATCGTCTGGATCAGGATCACAACCGTGATGGCCCGGCTCAGGTGCGGCAGAATAATATAGCGGAACCGCGACAACGCAGGGGCACCGTCCATCTCGGAGGCTTCCAGTTGTTCACTGTCCAGCGACTGCACAGCGGTCAGCAGGATCAGCGTCGCAAACGGCAGCCATTGCCATGCCACAATCACGATGATCGACAAAAGCGGTGACTGGCTCAGGAAGTCATAGGGTTGCGCCCCGAAGAATTTGTAGAGGTAGGAAAACAACCCGTTGTCCACGTTAAAGAACATGTTCTTCCAGACCAGTGCGGACACGGTCGGCATCACAAAAAACGGTGCAATCACGAGAATGCGGACAATCCCCTGCCCGAACATCGGCTGATCCAGCAGCAGCGCCATCATCACCCCGCCGCCAATGGTGATCGTCAGAATACCCGCAACCATCCAAAGCGTTGTGATCAGCGAACTCGTGAACGACGACGACGTCAGAAAGGATGCGTAGTTGTCAAAACCGATCCAGGCCTGAAACGGTTTGTCATTGCGCATCGGCAAGTATTCCGAGAACGAAAAGTAAAGCGTCATACACAGCGGGACCAACATCCAGACCAACAAAACAAATATTGCCGGTGCGATCATAATGCGGGCTGCGGATTTTGAATGCGCTGTCGCCATAACAAAGCTCCTGATTTGAAGTTGTGAGCAAACGGGGCCGAGTCTTGCGGAAACTCCGGTCGGAATTTGCGAAAGGGCCGGTTGTGACATTTCGGATAATGGTATCGAAAAGTGGTGTGTCAGGCGGCGCACCCAAGATGCGCCGCCTGATGGTCTAGTAGAGGAAGGCTTAGTAGCCTGCTGCTTCCATCTCTTCCGTAGTCAACTCTTGCGCATTTGCAAGCGCCTCTGCCGCAGTCTGGTTGCCCGCAAGCGCATCAGAGAACTGCTGACCTGTTTGCGTGGCAATGCCTGCAAACTCGGGGATCGCAACAAACTGGACACCCGTATAAGGCACCGGCTGGATCGACGGGTTTGTCGGATCGGCAGACAGAATGCTGTCCAGTGTCATCTTGGCGAACGGTGCCGCATCCAGATATTCCTGGTTCTCGTACAAAGATGTGCGTGTACCCGGAGGGACGTTTGCCCAACCTTCGTTACCTGCAACCAAAGTGGCATAGGAAGGACCAGTGGCCCAAGAGATGAACGTCTTGGCGGCGTCTTGCTTGGTCGACGACGTTGGAATGGCCAGTGACCATGCCCAGAGCCAGTTGCCGCGCTTGCCCAGACCGTTGTCCGGTGCCAGTGCAAAACCGACTTTGTCTGCAACCGTTGAATCAGCACCGGTGACGAAAGATGCCGCAACAGTTGCGTCGATCCACATGCCGCACTTGCCCTGTTGGAACAACGTGAGGTTTTCGTTGAAACCGTTGTTGGCCGCACCGGCAGGACCGGATTCGTTCAGCATACCAAGATAGAAGTCGATTGTTGCTGCCCACTCCGGGCTGTCAAACTGTGCGTTCCACTCTTCGTCGAACCAGCGTGCGCCGAACGAGTTGGACATGGCTGTCAGGAACGCCATGTTCTCGCCCCAGCCCGCTTTACCGCGTACACAGATACCGTTGATGTCGTTTTCACGGTCAGTCATTGCAGCAGCAGCTTCACGGATGAATGTCCATGTGGGTGCTTCCGGCATTTCCAGACCGGCTTTTTCCATCAGGTCTGTGCGGTACATGACCATCGACGATTCACCATAGAACGGAGCCGCATAAAGCTCGCCGTCAACAGTCAGACCACCGGCAATCGCTGGCAGCAGATCGTCTTTGTTGAAATCGTCTGCCATGCCTTCGTTCAGTGAAACGAGCCAGCCGTTGTTGGCCCAGATCGGCACTTCATATGTCCCGATTGTCATCACGTCATAGGCACCGCCACCGGTCGAGATGTCAGTTGTCAGGTTCTGGCGCAGCACATTTTCTTCCAGCGTGACCCATTCGACATTGATGTCAGGGTGCGCTTCGTTGAAATCGGCCGTCAGGCCCTGCATGCGCACCATGTCGCCGTTGTTCACAGTCGCGATGGTGATTGTTGTCGCATGCGCATCAGCCAAAGCCATGCCAGCAACTGCGCAAAGAGATGTCGCACCCAAAAGGGCGCGGAGTGAATTTTTCATGATATCCTCCCAAATACGAAAGTGGGCATTTGCCCGCTAACTAAGCAATTACTCACAAAAACGCGACGTTTTGTCAACAAACATTTGTGTTCAACCGCCAAACTGCTTGTGTCTTCAGTTTCGTAAAAGGAATTCCGCACAGGCCTCGTCAGTGACCAAGCAGTTGATCAACCTACCTTTTAGCGCGGCCAGCAACCCGGCATATTTCGCAGCGCCGACCGCAATACCGATAATAGGCTTTTCAGAAGGTTCGACCCTCACACCGTTGGTGCAGTCGTTGATACCTCCCTTGAGATACGTGCCGGACGAATCGAAAGCCCATCCCGCAATCTCGCCGACGCCGCCGGATGCGACCAGATCGGCCATCGCATCTGCACCCAGAAATCCGTCAACAACCAAAGGTGCTTTTTGCCCCAGCTCGCCGATCCCGACGATGGTCACATCACAATTCTTCGCACGCTCCCGCACCCGCGAGACATGCGGCAGGCTGCGGTAAAAATCGCGCTCTTCACGGGTTTTGGCAATCACCGGCAAGGGCATCGGATAATAGCGCGCACCAATCTTTTCTGCGAACCGTTGCAGAACCTCGTAAAACGACGCCGACCCGTCAAAGTTGGAATTACCGATCAGCGACACAAGGCTATGACCCGGACAGACCATATCGGTCATCTCGTTTGCCACGGCCCGCAATGTCCGACCTGTCCCCACCGCAACTGTCAGCTCAACGTCTTGCAGCAACACCCGCTCGACCTCGCCCGCCGCAACAGCAGCAACTGACCGGAACGAATCCGATCTGTCGGGCAAGGTGGGGGCGACGCGGGCAAATTGCAGACCGAATTTTTTGGCCAGATCACGCTCCATCGTCAGGCAGGACGCAATCGGATGATCCAGCCGAACATGGACCAGCCCGTCCGCAACTGCGCGGGCGACCAAGCGCTGCGCACGTTGGCGCGACAGGTCCAGTTCCTCGGCAATCTGTCCTTGGGTCATGCCAGCAAGATAATACATCCATCCCGCCCGCGCTGCGAGGTCGTCTGTTGATCCATCAACTTTGGGCTTTGACTTTGTCACGCAGCGTCCGATCCTGTTCAGGCATTTTGCAAACAGATGTGCCTAGCGGACATGCATGGTGGAAAAGTGATTGTTTTTCAACTGTTTTTGAGTGTCGCTGTTGGCGCGCTCACTGCACGAGGCGCGCTATCCGTGTCGATTGGTTGCTGGTCTTGTCCAGATGGACAAGGCCGCTCACCCGGCCGTCAATCTGCCCGAAGCCCATGGGATCACGCAATAATCCTGCCGGTACGGATGTCGCCATCGCAACCGCTTCCTGTGCGCTGACCCCGACCTGTGTGCGCAGGATCGAAATCGCCTTTGCAAAGTCCAGATCGGCCCCCGCAAGCGTGCCATCCTCAAGCGTGAGACGCCCGTTTTCGCGCCGCACAACGCGACCGTTCAGGGTAAATTCGCCGATATCGCAGCCACCTGTCGCCATCGCATCTGTCACCAGAAACATCCGGCCGGGACCGTTTTTTGCCGCAAGTGCCGCCCGCATCGTGGCAGGATGCACATGCACCGCGTCCGCAATCAACCCTGCACTGACGCCACCATGTGCAAGTGCCGCACCGACCAATCCCGGCGCGCGGCTGCCCAGTTGGCTCATCGCATTGAACAGATGCGTGGCACAACGCGCACCCGCATCAAACGCCGCCATGCAGCGGTCATAAGACGCATCCGTGTGCCCCAGCGATACGATAATTCCCGCCTTGGCAAGCTGCGCAATCTGGTCGTTGCGCACATTTTCAGGGGCCACGGTCAACATCACATTGGCCAAGCGGTCCGCCGCATCCAGCAACATCGCCATATCGGCGTCCGTCATCGGGCGGATCAGGCTGGCATCATGTGCACCCTTGCGCGCCACCGACAGATGCGGCCCCTCAAGATGGATACCGATTATGCCGGACACCTTTTCATCAACCGCCTGCACCACCGCATCAATCGCCGCTTGGGTACATTCCGGGGTATCGGTAATCAACGTCGGCAACAGCGCTGCAGTGCCTGTCGTCGCATGTGCCGCCGCCATGATCTGCAACGTCTCGACCGTTTGGGCATCATTGAACATGACACCCCCGCCACCGTTGACCTGTAGATCGACAAAGCCGGGTGCGATCACGCCACCGTCAAGCGGGCGCATTTCGACACCCTCGGGCAGTTTACCTTTCGCGACAACCGAAACTTCGCCAGTCGCACGCACCAGCAAAACCGCATCGGAGTACAGCGTTTGACCGTCATAAATATCAGCCCCGGTCAGGGCTATGTCGCGCGCGATCATAGTGGCGGTCATAGTGTTTGTGTCACCTTGTTCAGATGTCGCGGCGCATCGGGGTTGATGTCGCGCGACACTGCCAGCTGTTCCACCATTACATAGAAACTTGCAATCAAGGCAACCGGATCGGTCAGCGCGTGACCGGTGCGCACCGTCGGCAAAGGCACCGCCTTGGTGACGCGCGGCGTCGTCGCAAACACCGCCGCTCCCATTTGCGCCATCTGGTCTGCCACGCCCGCCAGCGCCATTTCAGCCGCGTCCGCCGCACAAAGCGCCAGCACCGGAAAGCCGCGATCTACAATCGACACAGGACCGTGCAGAACCTCGGCTGAAGAATACGCTTCCGCATGCAGCTGGCAGGTTTCCTTGAACTTCAACGCCACCTCGTTCGCAATCGCATAGGATGGACCGCGCCCCAGACAAAACAGCGAATGACGCTTCCCCAATGCATTGATCACAGGTGTCCAATCCTGTTGCACGGCTTGTTCAAGCTGATGGGGCAAATCCTGAAGCGCGGCCAACAGATCTGCGTCCTGCGCCCATTCCGCCAATAGCCAAATCCCTGCAACGGCTGAATTCACAAAGGTCTTGGTCGCCGCCACGCTCAGCTCGGGTCCGGCCTCGATATAAAGCGTATGGTCGCTGACCTGCGCCAAAGGCGATGCGGGATCATTGGTGATTGAAATCGACAACGCGCCTGCGGTCTGCGCCATGCGCGCCATCGCGACAATATCGGGGCTTTGACCTGATTGCGAAACGGATAGACATGCGCTGCCCGCAAGCTTGAGTTTGCTCTGGTAAACCGAGGCGATGGACGGCCCGACAGACGCAATCGGTGTACCGCACAGCAACTCGGACGCGTATTTCAGATAGGTCGCCACATGGTCGGATGACCCCCGCGCCACACTTATTAAAAACGCAGGATCACGCGCACGCAGTGCATCTGCAGCGCCGCGGACAGCATCCCGCTGATTGTCCAGCAACCGCGCCACTGCCTGCGGTATTTCCAGCACTTCGCGGCGCATCTGGGTTTGGGGCGCAGTCATCAATCGGCCTCCTTGGCAACGCGCAGTTTCGCCACAAAATTATAGGCAAAAGATAACTTAAAGGTATGATCACCTCAAGGGGACCAGAATCGCATGTTGCCGCGCCAGACCGAAAACCTGTCAGACCATATATCCATCGACGCGCTTGATGCGGATGCTGCGGCCCTGCACATGCTGGACAGCCAGATTGCCGCTGTCAGGTCTGCGCGCCCAGCGCTCCCCGACATCACCCGCGCGGCAATCCGCATGGCCGAAACAATCGCAAACGGCGGCACGCTGATCTATGTCGCGGCGGGCAGTTCTGGTCTGATGGCGCTGGCAGATATAAGCGAGTTGCCCGGTACATTCGGCATCCCGCCCGCGCAACTGCGCCTGCATATGGCGGGCGGCGTGCCAATGGATGCGCATATGCCCGGCCAGACCGAAGATGATACGAATGAGGCTGACGCGATCGCCGCGCGCATCACAAAAGATGATTGCGTTATTGCGCTCAGCGCCAGCGGGTCCACACCCTATCCCGTTGCCATCGCAAAACAGGCCGCAGCACAGGGCGCATATATCATCGCGATTGCGAACAATCCTGACACGCCGCTGCTGAACCTCGCCGACGTCGCCATCTGTTTGCCCACCCCGCCAGAGGTGCTTGCCGGTTCCACCCGTCTGGGTGCGGGCACGGCGCAAAAGGTGGCGCTCAATATCATATCTACGCTGATGGGGGTCCATCTTGGCCATGTTTATCAGGGGCGCATGGTGAACCTGATCGCCGACAACGCCAAACTGCTTGAGCGTGCGGCTGGCATCGTACGCGAGATTGCGGGCGTACCGGATGAACAGGCACAAAGCGCACTTGAAACGGCTGGTGGAAATGTCAAACTGGCTGTGCTGATAGCCTCCGGCTTTGACCTCGTAAAAGCACGCGCAGCGTTGACAAGACACAACGGCCGTCTTGGCCCCTGCCTGACATTGTAAACGATCGCAAACCAACAAAAGGGAGTAACCACATGACCAGACACACATTCACAGCCAGCTTGCTGGCGACAACGATGCTGGCGGGCACTGCAATGGCCCAGGACGTCACGCTGACCATTGAAAGCTGGCGCAACGACGACCTCGCCATCTGGCAAGATCAGATCATTCCTGCGTTCGAGGCCGAAAACCCCGGCATCAAGGTGAAATTCACGCCCTCCGCCCCTGCCGAATACAACGCGGTACTGAACTCGAAACTCGACGCAGGCTCTGCTGGCGACATCATCACCTGTCGTCCGTTTGATGCATCACTGGCGCTGTTCGAGGCCGGACATCTCGCGGATGTGACCGACCTTGAAGGCATGGAGAACTTTTCCGACGTGGCCAAATCCGGTTGGAGCACCGATGACGGCAGCACCCAGTTTTGCGTGCCGATGGCATCGGTGATCCATGGCTTTATCTACAACAAGGATGCCTTTGCCGAACTTGGCATCGAGGTGCCCAAGACCGAAGCCGAGTTTTTTGCCGCACTTGATACGATCAAAGAGGACGGCACCTATATCCCGATGTCGATGGGCACCAACGACCAATGGGAAGCCGCCACAATGGGCTATAACAACATCGGCCCAAACTATTGGAAAGGCGAGGAAGGCCGCCTTGCGCTGATGTCCGGCGACCAGAAACTGACCGATGATGCATGGGTTGCCCCTTACCGCCAGCTTGCCAAATGGGGTGAATATCTGGGCGACGGGTTCGAGGCGCAAACCTATCCGGACAGCCAGAACATCTTTACCCTTGGTCGTGCCGCAATCTATCCGGCCGGTTCATGGGAAGTGTCGGGTTTCAACACCCTTGTCGATTTCGAGATGGGCGCGTTTTATCCGCCGGTTCAAAACGCTGGCGACACTTGCTATATCTCGGACCACACCGACATCGGTATCGGCATGAACGCCAAGACCGAACATCCAGAGGCGGCGAAAACCTTCCTCAACTGGGTCGGCTCCACCGAGTTTGCGACACTTTATGCCAACGCCCTGCCGGGGTTCTTTCCGCTGTCGAAAGCTGAGGTGACGCTGGAAGACCCGCTGGCACAAGAGTTCATCTCGTGGCGGGGTGAATGCGAAAGCACGATCCGCTCGACATACCAAGTGCTCTCACGCGGCACACCGAACCTTGAGAACGAGACATGGAATGCCTCGGCTCAGGTGATCAAAGGCGAGGAAACGCCAGAGGATGCGGGCAAGCGTCTCCAAGACGGACTGGCCAGCTGGTACGACCCCCAGAAGTAAATCCGTTTTGCCCCGAAAGTAACCGCTTTCGGGGCGACTACATCCTACCGCAACCACAGGATACCTGCATGCCCCACGAGCCCCAAAAGCGTCGGACCCGTTGGCATATCGCGGTATTTCTTGCCCCCGCAGTGTTGATTTACACGGTCGTGATGATCTATCCGCTGTTCAACACGTTGCGACTATCGCTGTTTACCGAAGTCGGCCAAGCCCGCGTCTTTGTCGGCCTCGATAATTTCCGCACCCTGTTTGGCAACACAATCTGGTCCAATCAATTCTGGAACGCGCTTGGCAACAACTTCTGGTTTTTCATCATCCATATGCTGGTGCAAAACCCCATCGGCGTGGCACTTGCCGCGATCCTGAGCCAGCCGCGCCTGCGGTTCGCCGCCTTTTACCGCTCCGCCATTTTCATCCCCACCATCCTGTCCTTTGTGATCGTCGGATTTGCATGGAAACTGATCCTCTCGCCGATCTGGGGTATCGCGCCGGACATGCTTGCGTCGGTCGGCCTCAAATCCTTCTATGCCCCGTGGCTGGGCAAGGAAGAATACGCGCTGACCACGCTTGCACTGGTCTCTGTCTGGCAGTTTGTCGGTATCCCGATGATGCTGATCTATGCCGCTTTGCTGTCGATCCCCGATGAAATCCTTGAGGCCGCCGAGGTCGAGGGCATCACCGGCTTTGCGGCGTTCTTCAAAATCAAACTGCCGCTGATCCTGCCGTCCATTGGCATCATTTCGATCCTGACCTTTGTGGCGAATTTCAATGCATTCGACCTGATCTATGCCGCCCAAGGCGCGCTGGCGGGGCCGAATTTCAGCACTGATATTCTGGGCACATTCCTCTACCGCACCTTCTTTGGCTTCCAGCTCCAGCTTGGTGATCCGCACATGGGATCGGCCATCGCGTCGGCGATGTTCGGCATTATTCTGATCGGTGTCTGTATTTATCTGTTCGGCATCCAAAGCCGGATGCGGAGGTATCAATTCTGATGGCCCTCGCCCGTCAAGACCGTCTGAACACAATCGCAGCACATGGCGCGCTGATCCTCTATACGCTGATCGCCTTGTTCCCGGTCTTCGTAATTGTGATCAACAGCTTCAAAACCCGCAAGGCGATCTTTCGCGAGCCATTGTCCCTGCCCAACGCAGACAGCTTTTCCTTGATCGGCTATCAGACCGTTCTAAAACAAGGCGACTTTTTCCTCTATTTCCAGAACTCGATGATCGTCACGGTGGGGTCTCTGTTCCTGATCCTGCTGTTCGGGGCGATGGCGGCATTCGCGCTGGCCGAATACCGTTTCAAGGGCAATACGCTGATGGGTCTGTACCTCGCGCTTGGCATCATGATCCCGATCCGCATCGGCACGGTGGCGATCCTGGAGATGATGGTCCAGACCGGTTTGGTGAATACGCTTTGGGCACTGATCCTCGTCTATACCGCCCAAGGGCTGCCGCTGGCCGTGTTCATCCTGTCCGAGTTCATGCGCCAAGTCAGCGATGATCTGAAAAACGCGGGCCGCATTGATGGCCTGTCAGAATACCGCATTTTCTTCGTTCTTGTCCTGCCCTTGGTCCGCCCGGCGATGGCCACAGTCGCGGTGTTCAATATGATCCCGATCTGGAATGACCTGTGGTTCCCGCTGATCCTTGCCCCCGCCGAAGAAGTCAAAACACTGACGCTCGGCTCACAAGTGTTCATCGGGCAATTCGTCACCGACTGGAACGCGGTGTTGTCCGCGCTGTCCCTCGCCATCCTGCCCGTCATGGCCCTTTACATCATATTCTCGCGCCAGTTGATCCGGGGCATCACATCGGGAGCCGTGAAATGAAAGTTCTTATCGCAGGTCTGGGCAACATGGGGTTGAGCCATGCGCTTGCGCATCACAACCATCCGGATGCGGAAATCGTCGGGTTGGTGAACCGGTCCGGAACCGTCGATCATCCTGACCTGCAAGGCTATCCAATCTTCACCGATTACCACACGGCCCTGACTGAAACCAAACCCGACCTCGTGGTCGTCGCCACCTATTCCGACAGCCACGCCGAATATGCCATCGCCGCGATGGACACAGGTGCGCATGTGTTTGTTGAAAAGCCGCTGGCCACCACTGTGGCAGATGCGCAGGCCGTGGTGGACAAAGCCACTGCAAGCAACCGCAAACTGGTCGTTGGCTACATCCTGCGCCACCACCCCTCATGGCAACGCCTGATCGCCGAAGCCCGTGATTTGGGCGGGCCGTATGTGTTTCGCATGAACCTGAACCAACAATCCGACGGCCCGACATGGGAGGTCCACAAGGCCCTGATGCAGACCACATCACCACTGGTCGATTGCGGCGTGCATTATGTCGATGTGATGTGCCAGATCACCGATGCCAAACCCGTCCGGGTCAACGGCATGGGCCTGCGCCTGTCGAATGAAATCGCGCCGGATATGTACAATTACGGCCAACTACAGGTCACTTTCGAGGATGGATCAATCGGCTGGTACGAGGCCGGATGGGGACCGATGATGTCGGAAACCGCATTCTTTGTGAAGGATGTCGTATCGCCAAACGGATCCGTGTCGATCCGCGACGCGGACAAGGTGGACAGCGACAGCGTTGACAATCACACCAGCGTCGGCACGCTGTTGGTCCATACTCTCAAAGGTGACCGCATCATCGAGACACCGGACGAACCGGGTCATCAAGACCTCTGCGACACCGAACAGGCGTATATTCTGGACGCGATCACAAATGATATCGACCTGACCCGCCACATGACGGACGCGGTGCAATCGCTCGCCATCTGTCTGGCCGCTGACCAAAGCATAAGAACGGGCCAACCCGTCACATTGAAAGACCTCACATGACCGCTTTGACCCTCGACAAAGTCTGCAAATCCTTTGGCACGGTTGAGGTGCTCAAAGACATCGACCTCACGGTTGAAGAGGGCGAATTTGTCGTGTTTGTCGGTCCCTCCGGCTGTGGCAAATCCACGCTTTTGCGGGTGATCGCGGGGCTTGAGGATGCGACCAGTGGCACCGTCACAATCGGCGGTGATGTGGTCAACAACGTGGCCCCGTCCAAACGCGGCATCGCGATGGTGTTCCAATCCTACGCGCTTTATCCGCATCTGTCGGTGCGCGATAATATGACGCTGGGGCTAAAGCAGGAAAAACAACCAAAATCCGTGATTGAAGCGCGTGTGAACAAGGCAGTGACCATGCTGGACCTTGGTCCTTACGTCGACCGCCGCCCCTCGGACCTGTCGGGTGGCCAACGCCAGCGGGTCGCCATTGGCCGCGCGATTGTGCGCGAACCCAAGCTGTTCCTTTTTGATGAGCCACTGTCCAACCTCGACGCCGCCCTACGCATGAATACGCGGATCGAAATTGCCGATCTGCACCGCAAACTTGACGCCTCGATGATCTATGTCACCCACGACCAAACCGAGGCGATGACGCTTGCTGATAAAATCATCGTGCTGCGCGATGGCAGGGTTGAGCAGAAAGGCACCCCGATGGAGCTGTATAACAATCCCGCAAACCAGTTTGTCGCGGGTTTTCTTGGCTCGCCGTCGATGAATTTTCTGACCAAATCCGTGCCGGACCTGTCGCCGGGAATAACCCTTGGGGTGCGCCCCGAACATCTGCGTCTGGATGCAAAAGGCCCGATAAAGGGTCGCATCACCCATGTTGAAAATCTGGGCGGTGACACCAATCTTCTGGTCATCACAGAACAGAATGAAACCCTGACCCTCCGCCTGTTCGGTCAACATCGTGCAAAAGTCGGCGAACCCGTCAGCCTTGGTTTCGACACCGCGCTGACATTCCGTTTCGACACCAAAGGGCAGCGGATACTTTAGACCTCACCTGCCACATGACGCCGGATCAGGTCTTTATAAAGCCCCTGAATGACCTTGGTAATCGGACGGTCGCCATTGCCAATGGCTTTGCCATCAATCTGTGCCACAGGCGTCTGTGCGCCAAAAGTGCCGGTCAAAAACGCCTCGTCCGCGCCGTAGGCCTCATAGAGCGAAAAGTTCTTTTCGAATACCGGAATTCCGTTCTCGCGGCACAGATCAATCACCTTAGCCCGCGTGACCCCGTTCATGCAGTAATCCCCCGTAGAGGTCCAAACCGCACCACGCCGGACGATGAAAAAGTTGCAGGCGTTGGTGGTGTTCACAAACCCATGCGGGTCGAGCATCAGCGCCTCGTCCGCCCCCGCCGCCTCTGCCTGAAGACATGCGATGATACAATTGAGCTTGGAATGGCTGTTCAGCTTGGGGTCTTGGGCATGCGGCAACCCGCGCACCTGAGGCACCGATGCCAGCCTGATGCCGGCACTTTGCAGGCGGTCCACCGGCTTGGAATGTTCCATGATGATCACCAGCGTCGGGCCGGAGGTGCTCAAGGCGGGATGCTGGAACGGCTTGTCCTTGATGCCGCGCGTCAGCATCAACCGGCAATGCACATCACCGGTCATTTCATTGGCCGCTGCCGTGCGTGTCAACGCGTCCTTGATCCCCGCTTTGTCCATGCCGACGTCCAGCGCTATGGCTTTGCAGGAATTGAAAAACCGGTCCATGTGCTCGTCAAAAAACGCCCAAGTGCCATCATAAAGCCGCATGCCCTCCCAAATACCATCGCCCAGCATAAAACCTGCATCGTACACCGATACTTTCGCGGCATCGCGGTGCACGATATCGCCGTTCACATAGATCCTGATGTCTCGGTTGCGGGTGTCATCATCGGCATCGTGGGTCGTCTTATGATCGGTCATAGGTGATTTCCTGCACATGATGTGTGTCCGCTGTGACACCGGTTTTCGGGATGTCAAACTTGGTCGGAACCTAGATGATCCCCCCTCCGAATACCACCAAAACCAATCCGCGACAGGGGGGACATTGAAATGTCGCTTTCGTCCGTTGCGGCGGCCTTGCCGCTTTCTATGATGGCTTGAAAATCTCGCCGCACACAGGATCAGCCATGCCCGCCACACATACGCTGCCCCCCGCGATTGACGCGTTCATCCGCACACAAGACCCCCGCGATATACCCGAGCCCGTCATGGACCAAATGGCGCTTTTGCTGCTCGACACCCTTGGGATCGCCATCGCCGCCAGCCCGATGCAGGCAGGCGTGCTGGCACGCGAAACCGCGCGGCGGCTGTACGGTGCGACCGAGGCGATAGACACCGCATGGATGATGTTCGATGGCCGCACCGCCAGCCTTGCGGGCGCTGCTTTTGCCACAGCCACCCAGATCGACAATCTGGATGGCCACGACGGTTACAACCCGACCAAAGGTCATATCGGCGTCGCAGTGGTGCCCGCGCTGGTGTCCTTTGCACAACACCTGCCTGATCTAGGCGGGCGCGATGCACTGGCCGCACTGGTCGTGGGCTACGAGATTGCGGGCCGCGCAGGGATCGCCCTGCATGCAACCACGCCTGATTACCACACATCAGGTGCCTGGAATGCCCTTGGTGTTTCAGCTCTTGGTGCACGCCTGCGCGGCACGCCGCACGACCAATTGCGCGAGGCGCTTGGCATCGCCGAATATCACGGCCCGCGCAGCCAGATGATGCGCGAAATTGCCAACCCGACCATGCTGCACGATGGCTCCGGCATGGGCGCGCTGGTGGGGGTGTCATCGTTGATCATGGCCGAAATGGGGTTTACCGGCGGTCCCGCAATCACCGTGGAGGCACCCGAAGTGGCACATCACTGGGCGGATTTGGGCAGCTTCTGGCAAGTGTCACACCAGTATATCAAACCCTATCCGATCTGCCGCTGGGCGCATGCCGCCATTGATGCCGCGCGCGAAATTTGTCTGGCCGAAAATGTGACCGCAGATCAGATCCAGAGTATTGAAATCAACAGCTTTCACAACGCCGTGCAGCTTTTCCCGACGATGCCAGATACGACGTCCAAAGCGCAATATTCACTGCCCTTTGCCGTTGGTACAATGATTGCGCATGGCACAATCGGGCTTGAGCATATCTCGGAGACAGGGCTGGCCGATCCGGTTGTGGCCGATCTTGTCGCCCGCACCCGGATGGTCGAAGTCCCGCGACACGAGGCGCGCTATCCGGCAGGCCGATGGGCTGATGTCACCTTCACCCTCAAAGATGGAGGTGTCTTGCGGTCGGGTGATGTGCATGCCCGTGGCGGACCTGAACGCCCCTTTGCAACCGCTGATATTATCGCGAAATATATGTCATTTGCTGTGCCAGTTCTCGGGGCAGCGCGGGCTGGCGCGATCCGCGACGCCTGTCTGTCGTTGACACAGCGCGCCATGCCATTTTCAATCTTAATGCGTCACCTTAAAAAGGCCCCATAACACACTTCTCTATATAGATTTCAAATAACTCAACAATCTCACCTCGGCTGCATTCAGTCCCGAAATCCTTTGGCTCGTACAGGGTTCAACCCCCTTGCCAGCCAGTTCAATTACAGCAGGATGGATATAGCTGTTACGCGCGATGGTGGGAGTGTTTTGCAGAACGTCTGCTGCCGCTTGTGACATCATCTTGATCGTTGCTTCACCCTTTTCGGCCATCTCATAGGCGGCAAGTGTTCCCGTCCAGGTGCGAAATGTCTTTGCCGTAACGCTGTCTTGTCCCGATGCCTCTGCAAGATAACGATTAAGGCCTGTCGAATTCAACCGATGTGCAGTGCCGTCGTCATCCAGCCAACTTAAAACTTCGGCCCCCGGCAGATCGTTTATCTTGCCCAAAATCCGCGCAAGCGTGCGGTCATTCATTTGGCGGCGGACCTTTTTTCCACCCTTGGCTGTGAATCGCAACTCAATCGTGTTGCCCTTGAGTTTCAAGTGCTTGCCACGCAATGTTAAAGCACCGTAGCTGCCATTTTCACGGGCGTAATCCGGGTTGCCAACGCGCATCGCCGTTCGGTCAATCAGGGCCACAGCGCTGGCCAACGCAAACCGCTGATCGCCAACGTCCTCTTTCAAATCACGCACCACCCGGCGGCGAATGAGTGGCAAAAGCTGAGCAAATTCCAGCAGCCCTGCAAATTTGGTTTGAGCCTGTGCAGCCGTCCAATCAGCGTGATAGCGATATTGCTTGCGCTTACGAGCGTCACGCCCCGTCGCCTGCAAATGGCCGTTTGGCAGCGAGCATATCCAGACATCCTCATAGGCAGGCGGCACCGCCAACGCCTCCAGCCTTGTGCGTTCATCCCCACCCGTGATTGTAGTGCCATCGGGGGCCAGATATCGAAACCCGCGCCCACATTTTCGCCGGGTGATGCCGGGCTGGTCGTCGGTCACATAAACAAGTGCCGCGGGCGTTTCCATCACGCTTTGCGCACCTCTGACGAGAGTTTAAGAACCCCGTCACCATCCTCTTGCTCAATATAAAGGGCAGGATCATCCTCCGTACCATTTCGCGTAACTTCGGTTCCTTTCAAGGTGCGCGTGACTTTTTCGGTATATGTTTTTTCGACAGTTCCGGACGCGGTCCCTTTGCCCCAGTCCCATTCAACTTTGTCACCTTTAGAATGATTTGCCATTATCCCGCCTTCCGGTTTGAATTCACATTCAAACGCCCGCCCTCGTTTCTGGTTCCCCGGCAGCTTTCAATACTCCGTGCGCGATTGACATATTCTGGCACCTTCTCTGGCAATTCGCAGCGGCCTATGGCACCTCATTGAAATGAAGATTTTTTCATCCAGATCGCGCCTCGTTCATATGGGGTCATACCCCGCCGAACGCTTGCGCCGTCTCGGCGCGCCGTTGACGCGCATACCGGATGTGCCGTTCCCGACCTTGCACTTTGACCGCCCTGATCACCCCCGAAGCATCGTCAATGCAATGAAGCCGTTTCAGGCCATGATGGATGTGTTGCGCAGTGGCAAGGTAAACCCCGCCCGCGCAAATATCACCCCCGACCCGACAGAGCGTGCCCATCACTTCAAGGCGTTCGGCTATTACAATGACGCTTCGATGATCGGGATTTGTGGCCTGCCTGATGCCGCGCGTCTGGCCACACCGCGCCGTAATCCGGAAATGGCACACCTCGCGGAAGATCTGAAAACCCGCCAGACCAAGACATTGGCGGCGGGTGTTGATGTGATCATGGCCAATTTGCGCGATGCGGCGAACACATCCGTGCCGCCGCTTGGGCTACACACGCATGCGCTGGTGATCCTGACTGCCTACCCACGTGATCCGCGCAAGGACGAGCCGGGCAGCGATTGGATCATGGATACCCAAGCCCAGCGGGCTTGTCTGCGGTCCACTGAAAACGCAACGGTTCTGGGCGAATACATCCGCCAGCTCGGCTTTGATGCACGGGTCCATTCCTCGACGACCTCCGATGTGCATCTAGGCAAACTGGCCGTGGCCGCAGGGCTGGCAAGTTTTGAGCAGAACCAGCTGACCGCACCGTGGGTCGGCACCCGGTTCGGGCTGGCGGTTGTCACCACCGACATGGCACTCGCCTGCGATATGCCGCTGGTCCCGATGGCAGATCAACCGTGGTCCGCGCTCAAAGGACCGCATTGGCAGCTTGGCACCCATGGCGGTCACAGCGCACGCACCCATGATCCCTATGCGACCCGCGATTTTGCCGCCGGTCCGCACCCGTTCGAAGACCTCAAACGCGTCGATAATCCGACCACCTATATTGACGCGCCCAACATCCCCCGCATCCCCAAACGCACCGACATGTTCGCACGCGCGCAGTTCGGCGATATGGGACCAAAGGTACAGAACGCGATGAAGGGCGGCCATCACGTCGTCAAATCGGCGCCCTCTGCCGCACAACGCCGGCTTCTGGGCGCGCTGATCTTGTTGCAAGACGGTGCCGTTGCGACCGAGGCGGCCCAGATCGACCCCGCTCGCAATGCCGCAAACCTCAAAGCGGCCAGCTATTTCCTTGGTGCCGATGCGGCGGGCCTCTCTGCCTGCCCGGACTGGACATGGTACAGCCACGACGCCACCGGCGCGCCGATCACCCCGCCGCATGATCAAGCGCTCAGCATGATCATCGACCAAGGGTTTGACACCATGGAAGGCTCGTCCGGCGACGACTGGATCGCGGTGTCGCAATCCATGCGCGCCTATCTGAGGTTCTCGATGCTGGGCGGTGTCATTGCACAGCACCTGCGCAATCTGGGCTATCCGGCCAAGGCGCACACAGTAATGGACGGCGATATCCTGCAACCGCCACTGTTGCTTCTGGCAGGGCTGGGCGAGGTCAGCCGCATTGGCGAGGTGATCCTGAACCCGTTCCTAGGCCCGCGCCTGAAATCCGGCGTTGTCACGACCACATTGCCGATAACCCATGACAAGCCCATCGACTTTGGCCTGCAAAAATTCTGCGAAGCCTGCAACAAATGCGCGCGCGAATGTCCGTCGGGCGCGATCACCGCAGGGCCGAAAAAGATGTTCAACGGCTACGAGATCTGGAAATCGGACAGCCAGAAATGCGCCACCTACCGGATCACCAACCAAGGCGGTGCGATGTGCGGCCGCTGCATGAAAACCTGCCCGTGGAATTTGGAAGGGCTTTTTGCCGAGGCCCCGTTTCGCTGGGCGGCGATGACCATTCCCAAGGCCGCACCGATCCTTGCCAAGCTCGACGATAAGGTCGGCAAGGGCCGCCTGAACCCCGTCAAGAAATGGTGGTGGGATATCGAAGTGCGCGCTGACGGCGGCTATGACGTGCCGATCATGCCCGTAAACGCCCGCGATTTGCAAACGAGTCTGGATCTTAAATTCGAGGATCAGACGCTAGCCGTCTACCCCGCCCCCCTCGCACCGCATCCGTGGCCCTACCCTGACCCGATGAACCGCGAGGCCGGTATCAAAGCGCACGCAGCATTGCTGACCGCTGATCAACACCGCGCGAAAAACGCAAGGGGCGAGACCGATCATTTGCACCTGTACAACGTCGGCAATGACGCCCCCGTTCTCGACCTGCGCATCACCCGTGCCCAGCCAGTGAGCGACGGTGTGACCCTGTACGATTTTGCTCACCCCCAAGGCCACGACCTGCCCGAATGGACTGCTGGCGCGCATCTGGATCTGGTGGTCGCGCCGGAATTTCTGCGCCCCTATTCTCTGATGGGCAATCCCGCAGACCGCAGCACCTATACCATCGCTGTGCTGCGCGAGGACACAGGGCGCGGCGGCTCTGCCCTGTTGCACCGCGTCTTTACCAAGGGGCGCCGTGTGTTTGTCTCAAAACCCGTAAACCACTTTGAACTGATCGAGGGTGCGCCCCACAGTCTGCTGATGGGCGGCGGCATCGGTGTGACCCCGATGATCGCTTTCGCGCACCGCCTGCATGCCTTGGGCAGGTCTTTCGAGCTACATTACTCCTCCCCCGGACGGGAGGCAGCGGCTTTTGCTAAATCGCTGTCCGAAATGCCTTGGGCATCACATGTCCACCTGCATGTCTCGGCCGAGAATACCCGCGCCGATCTGCAAGCCATCATGTCAAAACTACCCAAAAGCACTCATGTCTACACCTGCGGCCCGGACGCCTATATGCAAGCGGTCATGTCCGCTGCGACACAATCGGGCATACCCGAGGATGCCCGCCACCTCGAGTATTTCTCGACGCCGGATGTGCCGGAGTATATCAATCACCCGTTCACCCTGCGCCTCACATCTGGCCGCGACATTACCGTACCAGCAGATCAATCGGCAAGCGACGCACTCATTGCCGCAGGGGTATCTGTGGACATCAAATGCAGCGATGGCATATGCGGCGTATGCAAATGCGTCGTGCGTACAGGAACCGTGGATCACCGCGATTTTGTCCTCTCTGCCAAACAACGCGAAACTGCAATGATACTGTGCCAGTCACGCGCCGCTGAACCGGATGGCATACTGGAGATTGACCTATGAAAACCGCACTCGTCACAGGCTCTTCCGGCTTTATCGGCTACTTCACATCGCTGGCATTGCTGAATGCCGGATGGCGGGTTATCGGCATCGACAGCCTGTCTGACTACTACGACGTCGCCCTCAAGGAACGCCGCCAATCCATGCTGTCGGACCACCGCGGCTTCAGCGTGACCAATGACAAGATCGAGACCCCCGGCACACTCATGGCGCTGTTTGATCAGCACAGACCCGACGCAGTGATCCATCTGGCCGCACAAGCAGGTGTGCGCCATTCAATCGACGCGCCGCGCACTTACGTTGATGCGAACCTGATCGGCACCTTCGAATTGCTGGAAGCCGCCCGCGCTTATCCTCCCAAACATATGCTACTTGCCTCATCGTCCTCGGTCTATGGCGCAAACACCGAAATGCCCTTCGGCGAGACCGACAAAGTCGACACGCAGATGTCGTTCTACGGCGCCACCAAAAAAGCGACCGAAAGCATGGCCCACAGCTATGCCCACCTTTACCGCCTGCCGATCACCATGTTCCGGTTTTTCACCGTCTACGGGCCATGGGGTCGCCCCGACATGGCGCATTTCAAATTTACCCGCGCAATCCTGAATGGCGACCCCATCGACGTTTATAACCACGGCGAAATGCAGCGCGACTTTACCTATGTGGGCGACCTCGTAGCCTCCATTCTGGCCTTGATCGACGCGGTGCCGGACCCCGACGCACCTGCCCCGAACGACAGCGTCTCACCCGTTGCGCCCTACCGCATCGTGAACATCGGCAACGGGACACCCATCAAACTGATGGATTACATCACCGCAATCGAGACCGCCTGCGAACGTGCCGCCGATAAAATCTATCATGACATGCAACCGGGCGATGTCCCTGCCACCTGGGCCGATGCCACCTTGCTCCGGAACCTCACAGGCACGCGACCTGTTACCCCAATCGCTACAGGATTACAGCATTTTGTAGACTGGTATCGCGACTACTACAAAATCTGATCTTCCCCCTTCAGCCTTTCTCAAATACCACTGCACCACCTTAGCCAAACAGGACAAACCATGACCTTCACCCGCACCCTTAAAATCGCCCCTTCCATCCTCGCGGCTGATTTCGCCAATTTCGGTGCCGAATGTGAAGCGGTTGAGGCGCAAGGCGCTGATTGGGTGCATGTCGATGTCATGGATGGCCATTTTGTGCCAAACATCAGCTTTGGCCCGACCACCTGCGCCGCAATCCGCCCGCACATCAAAGGTGTGATGGACGTGCATCTGATGATTGCCCCCGTCGATTCTTACATTGACGCTTTTGCCAATGCAGGCGCGGATATCATCACCGCTCACATCGAGGCGGGTCCGCATATTCACCGTACGCTTCAAGCCATTCGTGGTGCGGGTGCCAAAGCCGGTGTGGCCCTCAACCCCGGCACACCAGCAGAGGCAGTTGCACATCTGCTGGACCTTACCGATCTGATCTGTGTGATGACCGTGAACCCCGGTTTCGGCGGGCAGAAATTCATCGACCTGACCGCCAAGATCAAAACCCTGCGTGCGATGATCGGGGATCGCCCTGTGCACATCGAAATCGACGGTGGTGTGGATGCAACGACGGCCCCTTTGGTGACCAAAGCCGGGGCCGATGTATTGGTCGCAGGCTCGGCTGTGTTCAAAGGCGGGTCCGTCAGCAACCCCGCGCCATACGGCGAAAACATCCGCGCCATTCGGGCTGCGGCACTTGGCACCTACGTCTGATCTGGATCACAGCCATCCCGTAAGGTGGGCGCATCGCCCACCCGTTTGAAATCCCCGCTTCCCCGCGACAACGGCTGCATCTCATGTAGCGGCGGTCGTCATATTTGACAGTCTTCTTGCGCTGCTTGCGTCTTGGACATGCAGGGCCTTGTTGCTTTGTCTATACTGCCATCTGCGAACCAGTCAGCATCATACCCTCGATCAGCGAGGAGCCATTCGCACCGGGCAGCAACCCCAGATGCTACTCGGGGCGGCCCGACGCGCGCCGTTCGTTGCGCAATCCGGTAATGTACCGACAAGACAACCTCGAACCCGCCGCCAACCGATACAGCATCTATAAACGCTACCACCAATTCCGGTGACGCCTGTCAACTCTTGCTTGATCCGAAGCCAGTTCAATATCCGTAGATAAAACAGCGTCCCGGCACGGCATCTTCGGGCAATTCAACATCGCGCAAGCCTTGAAAATACATCTTGTCGCTCGACACCATCAGCCCGCCTTTGGCGAGCAACGGTTCAACCAGCGGCGAAATTGCCCGCGCGAAGGCATCGTTTTTCTCAAGGTTATGCCCACCCAAATCGGCATGGATCAGCGATGCGGTCGGCCCGAACCGCGCCAGCGCAGCGGGCAACGTGTCGTACACATCGCCCAACATCAGCCGCTCGTCAGGCGGCGTGCTGTCGGGGTTCGACGCCACCGCACGCTCGAAAACGTAAATGTCCCGGTCCGGCATGATTTCAACCATGTGATGATAGGTCCGGCCATTGCCCAAACCCAACTCGAACACGGGGCCCGGCAGATCAGCGGTCAACGCGGCTGCGTGGTTCAGGCAGGCGCGTTGCGACACCATCCGGTTGATGAAAATATCCAGTCGGCTCATGGCTTAGCTCCTTTATGCGGCATGTTGTTCCCTAGATGGGGCATGTAAGCCGCGATTAATAGGGAGCCGCCCTAGACGCTGTGAGATAAATCGGTTTCAGTAGGGATCAAGACTGACGTTTACCTGACCGACAGGACCAAAATGAGCCCCCTACTTGAAGTTGATGCTCTGACAATCGGGTTTGGCACTGCGCCCCCTGTTGTCGACAGGGTCAGCTTTAATGTGTCGGCCGGACAAACGCTGGCGCTGGTCGGCGAAAGCGGATCTGGCAAGACCCTGACCTGCCGCGCCGTGCTGCGCATTCTACCCGAGGCAGCACAGCTGCGCGGCGGCAGCATCACCTATGCCGGACCAGACGGTCTGGTCGATATGCTGCACGCGCCCGAAAAGGTGATGCGCCAGATACGTGGCGACCGGATTGCGATGATCTTTCAGGAACCGATGCGGTCGCTGTCGCCCCTGCATACGCTTGGAAATCAGGTGGCAGAGGTCCTGCGCCTGCACCGCGACATGAGCAGCGCCGAGGCCAAGGCGCGTGTGCTGCAAGAATTCGAAAAGGTGGGTTTCCCCGATCCCGAGCGCACATGGCGCAGCTATCCGTTCGAGATGTCGGGCGGCATGCGGCAACGCGCGATGATCGCGATGGCAATGGTAGCAAAACCCGATCTGTTGATCGCGGACGAGCCGACAACAGCGCTGGATGTGACCACACAAGCGCAGGTGTTGGGCCTGATCAACACACTAAAGGCCGATACCGGAATGGCTGTTATTCTGGTCACGCACGATCTGGGCGTGGTTGCAAACATGGCCGAACAGGTCGTCGTGATGAACAAGGGCCGCGTCATGGAAAGCGGCAGTGCGCGGGATGTGCTGGCAGCACCCGAACATGGCTATACCAAAAAGCTTTTTGCCGCCGCCCCGATGATACCGCAGGTCGCGGCCCCCGCGCGGCCCATGACCCATGACGACGTGATCCTTGATCTGAAACACATCACCAAAACCTACACAATGCGCGCAGGCGGCTGGCGCAAACCGCAGGTCATTACCGCCTGTAAGGACGTGAGCCTGCAAATTGAACGCGGCAAAACGCTGGCGATTGTCGGCGAAAGCGGGTCTGGCAAATCGACCTGCGCGCGCGTGGCCTTGGGGGCAGAGCGCCCCGATCCCGGCGGCGAGGTTATCTTTCGACCGACACGCGGGGCAGGTCCGGTCTGCGTCCACGATATGACCGCAACCGAGCGCCGCGCGTTCCAGCGGCAGGCCCAGATGGTGTTTCAAGATCCCTATTCATCGCTCAGCCCGCGCATGCGGGTCCGTGATGCGCTGACCGAACCGATGGATATTCACGCGATTGGCACAAAATCCGACCGTCGCGACAAGGCGGCAGAGATGCTTAAATGGGTCGGGTTGGACCCCGACATGCTGCAACGCTATCCGCATGCGTTCTCTGGCGGTCAACGCCAACGCCTGTCGATTGCACGCGCTCTGACGCTGGACCCGAAACTTCTGATCTGCGACGAACCCACAAGCGCACTTGATGTATCGGTGCAGGACCAGATTTTAACCCTGCTTGAGGACATCCGCGACCGCGCTTCGCTCAGCTATCTGTTCATCAGTCACGATCTGGCCGTGGTGGCGCGTATTGCCGATGACGTCGCGGTGATGCGGGGTGGATTGATCGTAGAACAGGCACCGCCGGACACGCTGTTTTACAACCCGCAACACCCCTACACCAAGGCGTTGATCGCCGCACAACCCGAACCGGACGTATCGCGCCCCATTAACCTTGATCTGGTGGCAAAGGGGGCCGGCGCGCCGGATGACTGGCCCGAGATGTTCCAGTTCAGCGGTGCTACGTTGCCCGAGTTGCGCGAAGTGGACCCCGGCCATAAGGTACGTTGCCATGCGTAACCTCCTGATCATACTCCTGCTCTGGTCTACCGGCCTTGCAGCACAACCGGCATTGCAGGAAACCACATTCTGGGAGGCCGAAGTCAAACGCGGCGACCTGCCACCGATTGCACAGCGGATACCGGACACACCGCTGATCGTCGATCTGCCCGCCAAAGGTCGGACATTCGGCAAACAGGGCGGCACCCTGCGTACACTTGTGTCACGATCAAAAGATGTGCGGCAAATGGTGGTCTACGGCTATGCCAGACTGATGGGCTATGCGCCGGATTATACGCTGTATCCGGATATCCTGCGCGCCATCGACATCGAAGAAGGGCGCAAATTCACCATGCACCTGCGCCCCGGCCATCGCTGGTCTGACGGTGCGCCGTTTACCTCCGCCGATTTTGAATACTGGTGGAAATACGTGATCAACAACGACGAGATCACCCCTTCCGGTCCGCCAGATTTCATGTACGTCGATGATGCCCTCGGCACCGTCACCTTTCCCGATGCCTATACCGTTGTGTTTGAATGGCCCACGGCACATCCCAACTTCCTGCCGCTGCTGGCACAGGCCGCCCCGCCGTTCATCTACCGCCCGGCGCATTACCTCAGACAATTCCACAAAGCCTTTGCCGACGAGGACGCGCTCAAACTTGAACTGCGCAAGGCACGGGTCAGGACATGGGCCGCCCTGCACAACAAAGTCGACAGCATGAACAAATTCGACAACCCCGACGAACCGACATTACAGCCATGGATCAATGCCAGTGCGATGGGGTCGTCGCGGCAATTGTTTGTGCGCAATCCGTATTATCACCGCATCGACGCGCGCGGCGTGCAACTGCCCTATATCGACGTGGTCGAAATGACGATTGTAGCGGGCGGCCTGATCGCGGCAAAAGCCAACGCGGGCGAAGTCGACCTGCAAGCGCGCGGCCTTGATTTCCCCGACATCTCGATCCTGAAGAAGGGCGAGGCGGACGGTGGGAATTACCAGACCTATCTGTGGGGCAACGGTGCGGCGAGCCAGATTGCAATCTATCCCAATCTCAACTTTGCCGATCCCGTCTGGCGCGCGGTGATCCGCGATGTGCGGTTCCGCCGTGCGCTCAGCCTTGGCATTGACCGCCGCATGATCAACCGCGCCTTGTACTTCGGGCTGGCAAAGGAAGGCGGCATGACCGCCATCGGCTCCAGCCCGTTCTACGACATCACAAATCTCTATGCATGGTCGGTGTATTACCCCGCCAAATCCAACGCATTGCTGGATGAAATGGGCCTGACCAAGCGAAACGACGCAGGCATCCGGCTGTTGCCTGATGGCCGCCCGATGGAATTCGTGGTCGAGACCGCAGGCGAACGTCAGGAGGTCGAGAACGCGCTGGCCATTGTGGCCGATACGTGGCGCGAGATCGGCATCAAGCTGATCATGCGCCCGCTGGACCGCAATATCCTGCGCAATCGTATTTATGCGGGGGTCAGCATGGCAGGTGTCTGGTACGGATGGGACGACGGATTGCCAACCGTGGATACCTCGCCGAAATATCTGGCCCCCACCAACCAGGAATTTTTCGCATGGCCGATGTGGGGCCAATACTACCAGACCGGCGGTGACGCGGGCGAGGCACCCGACGACAACAATGCCCTGCGCCTGATGGCGTTGTCAGACGGTTGGGACCACGCCAAAGATGACAAAACCCGCAACATTTACTGGCGCGAAATGCTGCATATTCACGCCCAGCAACAATACGGCATCGGCATCCTGTCCGAGGCACCCCAGCCTGTTGTCGTCTCGAAAGACCTGCGCAATGTGCCCGAAACCGGCATCTGGGCCTTTGACCCCGGTGCACATTTCGGCATCCACCGCATCGACGAATTCTACTATGCCGACCCGCACCAGCAGGTGTCGCAATGATGTTCGTGAAATACGCGGTCTACCGGTTTTTCACCATGCTGCTCACATTGTGGGTGGTGTCGATCCTGGTGTTTGTCATCATCAACCTGCCCCCCGGTGATTACCTGTCAAACCAGATCGCAGAATTGCGCGCCACAGGTCAGGCCGAGGGTGTGGCCAAGGCCGAATTTCTGCGCACCGAATATGCGCTCGACCGCCCCCTGTGGGAACAATATTTCATCTGGGTCGGCATGGCCCCCGGCCCCAACGGGTTTTCAGGTCTGCTGCAAGGCGATTTCGGCTGGTCTTTCGAATTTGACCGACCGGTTGATGCCATTGTGGGTGATGCGCTCTGGCTTACTGTGCTGGTCAATCTGGCGGCTGTGCTTTTCGTGTACCTGATCGCGTTGCCTTTGGGTGTGTTAGCCGCGGCCAAATCAGAGACGTGGGTGGATTACACCGCCGGTTTTGTCGGCTACCTCGGGCTTGCCACGCCAAACTTTCTGCTGGCGCTGATCCTGTTTTACTACGGCAACAAATACTTTGATCTGCCGATCGGGGGTCTGATGGCACCCGAGTTCGAAGGCGAGGTTCTGTCTTGGGACAAGGTCAAATCCATCCTGCTGCACATGATCGTGCCTACCTTTGTGATCGGCACCTCGGGTGCAGCCGCGATGATGCAACGCCTGCGCGCCAATATGCTTGACGAGCTCAGCAAACCTTACGTCGAAACCGCCATCGCCAAAGGTATGAAGCCCAGCCGCATGCTGGCGAAATACCCCCTGCGCATGGCGTTCAACCCCTTTGTGGCCGACATCGGCAACCTGCTGCCTGCAATGGTGTCAGGCTCGGTGCTGGTCTCGGTTGTGCTTGGGCTGCAAACCATCGGGCCATACCTGCTGGCAGCCCTCAAATCCCAAGATCAGTTCCTCGCGGGCTTTGTGTTGATGTTCGTGGCCTTGCTGACCCTGATCGGCACGATGATCTCTGACATGCTGCTGGTCCTGCTGGACCCGCGCATCCGTTACGGCGGGCGCGGCGCATGAGCACGCAACCCTCCAACCGCTTTGTCGATACGGAACCCTGGATCGACGAGACCGACATCAGCGCGCCTGAAAATGCAGACATGGACGCCCCCGCATGGCTGCTGACATGGCGCAAATTCCGGCGTCACAAGCTGGCGCTGATCTCGGGTATCTTCCTGCTGACCTGCTACCTGATCCTGCCCATCGCAGGCTTCATCGCGCCCTACACCCCGAACGAGCGAAGCGCCGATTATCTTTATGCGCCCCCGCAAAGCATCAACCTGTGGCACGAGGGTGAGTTTATCGGACCGTACGTCTATCCGATCACCGCCAAAGCCGATCTGGAGCAATATCGCTGGACCTATACCACCGACACCTCGACACCCGCCCCGCTCGAGTTTTTCTGCGAGGGGCGCAGTTATAACCTGTTTGGGTTCATCCCGTCCGAGACTCATCTGGTTTGCGCGCCGCAAGGGGCCACCATTTTCCTATGGGGGTCCGACCGTCTGGGCCGCGATGTGTTCAGCCGTATTCTATACGGTGCGCAGCTGTCGCTGACGGTGGGCATTATCGGGATCACGGTCTCGTTCCTGCTGGGCATCACCTTTGGCGCAATGGCCGGTTATTTCGGTGGCAAAACCGACTGGATCATCAACCGCGCGATTGAAATCCTGCGCTCGCTTCCCGAACTGCCGCTGTGGCTGGCCCTGTCCGCCGCTGTCCCGTCAAACTGGGGCCCTGTGGCGGTGTTCTTTATCATCTCGATCATTCTGGGCATTCTCGACTGGCCGGGCCTTGCGCGTGCGGTGCGGTCGAAATTCCTGAGCTTGCGCGAAGAGGAATACGTCAAAGCCGCCGAAATGATGGGGGCGAAACCTGCGCGCGTGATCCGCAAGCACCTTTTGCCAAACTTTATGTCGCACCTGATCGCGAGTGCGACACTCTCTATTCCAGCGATGATCCTGGGCGAAACTGCCCTCTCGTTCTTGGGTCTTGGCCTGCGCGCGCCTGCGGTGTCATGGGGGGTGATGCTGAATGATGCCCAAAACCTCGCAAGCATCGAAATCTACTGGTGGACCGCCATCCCGATGCTGCCGATTATCGTTGTAGTACTGGCGTTCAACTTCCTCGGTGACGGGTTGCGCGCGTCGCTTGACCCGTACAAAACCTGAAACCTGTTTCTTTTTGGCCTTAAATATTCCCGGGGGGTGCGGGGGGCAGCGCCCCCCCGCTTTGATCGGGTGCCCAAAGGCACCCGAAACCAGTAGCCTGACTACCTGTCATCGCCACCATCTTGATCCTGATCAACGACCTCCTGCTCCATCGACGCCTGTGCTGCCGCAGTGACGGCTTTCTTCTCGTCCTCGGTCAATGCGTCAACCTTGCCATCCGCCAGCCGCACCGTGACCTCGCGATGGGCAAACTTGATGCCCTCACGCTCGAACAGCGACCGGATTTCCTCGAACACCCGCTTGCGCACCAGCCATTGATCGCCGGGTTTGGTCATGAACTTTACCCGGATGATCATCGCAGAGTCCTGCATCTCGATCACGCCCTGCGACTTGAGCGGCTGGATGAAATTATCGCCGATCACCGGATCTTCCAGCAAGTCGACACCCAGCTTTTTGATCAGCTTGCGCACCTTTTCGACATCGGTGTCATAGGTCACACGCAGCGGCAGTTTCATGATCACCCAGTCGCGCGAATAATTGGTCATGACCTGCAATTCGCCAAACGGGATTGTGTGCAGATAGCCAAGGTGATGGCGCAACTGAAACGACCGTACGGAGATTTTCTCAACCGTTCCTTTGACGCCGCCGACATCCAGATACTCGCCCTTGCGAAACGCATCATCGAACAGGAAAAACGCCCCCGCAAACACATCGCGCACCAGCGCCTGCGACCCGAAACCGATGGCCACCCCGACTAACCCTGCGCCGGCAAACAGCGGGCCGACATTGATGCCAAGCTCCATCAGGATGATCAGTGATATCGTGACAACCACCAGAATGAGCGTGAAATTGCGAAATAGCGGCAGCAGCGTGGCCAACCTGCTTGCCGATGATCCACCCCCCTCGCCTCCCAGCTCCAGCTCGATCTCCTCGCCTCCTTCTTCCTGAATTTTGGTATCAATCCAGATGCGAAAGGCGTGATAGATCACATACCCGATAAAGACGACTGCGATGATATCAAGCAACCTGTCGGCAAGGTTTTCGACCATCCGCGCACCGTCATTGTCCCATATATAGAAAAATGCATAGGTGCCCGCGACAAAGGCCAGAATACCGGCAACGCGGCGGGCCAAGGCTTCGAATGAATTCATCGACGGCTGCACGCCGATCAATGCGCGTGCATCAGCATCGTCGCGCGCCGCGCGTGCATCAACATCGTCGCGCGCCGCGCGGTCCTGCCCGATGTCGGTTGTGGCCATGTCAGGCGACATCGCCGCTTCGGCACCCCCGCCAACAGTATCCGCATCTGCATCTGTTTGCGCGCGCATTTCATTCATCCGGCGGATCGCACGGGCACGCGAAAACCCGCGCTCGATGACAAAATTGATAACCCCGTAAACCACGATGATCGAAATCAGGATGGCATAAGCCCCCGCAATCAGCGGGATGGCACTCGGCTTGGCCAGAACCAGATCATAGGTCAGCTCGACCCAGGCAAACAGGACATACAGAACCACCGCAGGGGCCCAGATGCTTGACAGAACACGGATCACCAGACTGCACTCTAGCAACGGTTTGCCGTGGCGCATCGCCCTGTCGATGGCTTTGCGGTTGACCAGCACCAACAGGATATTCATCGCGACAACAAAGGCCGACATGACAGATGCCAGAAACGCGAACACCTCATAGTTAAGGCCCAACTCGCCAATCCAGACACCAATCAAAATCGTGCTGATATCAATCGTCGCAAGCACCCAAAGCCAGGTGTGCAAGCGCTTGGCATCACGGTTGCTCAAAATTGGTATGCGGTATTGCGGCAGATAGGGCGACAGGATCATCCGCCACAGACCTGCAACAAAACGGCAGGCAAAATAGCCGGTGTTGATCAGGGTCACGGTGAATTGCATCGCCGTATCCTGCAACCCGCCAAAAATGGCGTAACCAAGTACATAGGCAACAACCATCGACACCAATATGCCCGCCACGCCCATAACAAAGCGGTAAATCAGAAACGGCATCTTTTCTGAATACCCTTGCGGATTTTCCACAATCCGCGACACGACATGGCGTTTTGCTATCCGCTTGCCGAACACTTCACGCTCGACCAGAAACCCGACGCCAAACAGCAGCAGGCTGTAAATCAACGCCTCCCCGAAGGCCCATAACGTCCCGTCCGGACTGGCCGCGCGCAAAATATAGATGACCTCGTTAAACGCATCCGGCAACAGCAGTAATCGCGCCAGCAGCGCCGACCTGAATTGCACGGCACCGTCCTGAATTTTCATCAGCGCCGAATGTTCGACCACGTCGGGCGCATCAACCGGCTCTGGCAGCAATGGTGCCTGCGGCCGCAGATTGCCCTGACTGTCGATCACAACAACCCCCACACCACTTTCCTTGGCCTGACGCATGATCTCCTGAATATTGTCGTCGGCAGTCGGGCTGGATTGTGTGGCAGGTTCACTCGGGAAAAGGTTGGTCAGGCTCTGCGCCTCAGCTGTGTCCGGAGCATGTGCGAAGGACACCAAAATCAAAAGGAAGCTGAACAAAGAAGCGCGCATAAATATTCCCGATCACGGCCAGAATGGCCTGCGCACAACGCTAGGCCAGGGCAAGGCCCTTGGCAATTGTCGGGGATCACGTAAAACTACATAGTATTCACCTTTGCGTGCAACATTTTACAAGTCGCAGCGTTTTATGTCATAGCGGAAAGACCACCGGAAATCCGGTGATTACAAATACAAAGAGCTATTTCTTGATAGCATAACGCGCAGCGATCCGGGGCATCAGACCAAGCCGGGCACAGGAATTTTATGCGACAGACCGGGACACGGAAATATCGGGCAGGATCAGCGTCACGCAGAATCATGTTCTATAGTCACGACACATTCGGGCTGGGCCATTTGCGCCGCTCGCGCGCATTGGCCACGGCATTGACCGGGGACGACGATACCTCCGCGATCATTCTGACCGGATCCCCTGTGGCGGGGCGGTTTACCTTTCCCGAACGGGTTGACCACATTCGCCTGCCCGGCGTGACCAAGCTGACGGACGGCTCTTATGTCAGCCAGACCCTTGGCCTTGATATCGACGATACCACGTCGTTGCGCGCGGGGCTGATCCAGACCGCGATTGAACAATATGAACCCGACCTTCTGATCGTCGACAAGGAACCCACAGGGTTTCGCGGTGAATTGTTGCCCACACTCGAATGGTTGCGCCTGCGCGGGCGCACCCGCACGGTTCTGGGCCTGCGCGATGTATTGGACGAACCCGAAGTACTGGCCGCCGAATGGGACCGCAAAGGTGCCGTGAAAGCCGCCGAAAACCTCTATGACGAGATTTGGGTGTACGGCGTGCGCGATGTCTATGACCCGACCAGAGGATTGCCGTTGTCCAAGGACGCGCGCGCACGGATGCACTGGACCGGATATCTGCGCCGCGAAGTCACCGATATCGGCGACGCGCCCAAAAAACCCTATGTCCTGATCACGCCCGGTGGCGGCGGTGACGGGGCCGCAATGGTGTCGCTGGTTCTGCAAGCCTACGAACAAGACCCGGAACTGTCGCCGGACGCGATGCTGATTTACGGGCCGTTCCTGTCGGGTGATGTGCGCGACGCCTTTGACGCGCGGGTTGCCAAACTGAACGGCCGTGTGACGGCCCTTGGTTTTGAAAGCCGCATCGAATCCCTGTTCGCAGGGGCCGAGGGCGTGGTGTGCATGGGCGGATACAACACCTTTTGCGAGGTGCTGTCGTTCGACAAACGCGCTGTGATTGTGCCCCGCACCGTGCCCCGGTTGGAACAATGGATCAGGGCCAGTCGCGCCGAGCAGTTGGGTTTGGTGCGCATGCTGGACGAAACCCGCGACGGCATGACCCCCGAGGCGATGATCGCCGCAATCCGGGCTTTGCCCGAGCAGGGCAAACCCTCGGACGCCGGGGCGAACGGCCTGCTCGAAGGATTGGAAATCGTCAAACAGCGCGCGAAACATCTGATGAACGGGGTTGACCCAAAATGAATTCTGACAAACTTGCCTCCCCCAGACTTGCCTCCCCCAGACTTGCAATCGTGGTCAAAGGCTGGCCGCGCCTGTCCGAAACCTTTATCGCGCAGGAACTGGTAGCACTCGAAGAGGCAGGTCTGGCGTTTGACATCTGGTCGCTGCGCCATCCGACCGACACCAAAACCCACCCGCTACATGACCGCCTCAAGGCACGGGTGCGCTACCTGCCCGAATACCTGCGTGACGATCCGCGCCGTGTGGCCAGTGCCATGGGGGCCGCGGTACAGATGCCCGGTTTCGACGCCGCCGCTGCCGCCTTTGGTGCCGATCTGAAACGCGATGACACCGCCAACCGCCGCCGCCGTTGGGGACAAGCCTGCGTGATGGCAGCCGAATTACCCACCGGTGTGGCGGGCATCTATGCGCATTTTCTGCACACGCCGTCGTCGGTGGCACGCTACGCCGCGATCCTGCGCGGGATACCGTGGTCGTTTTCGGCCCATGCCAAAGACATCTGGACCTCGCCGGACTGGGAATTGCGCGAAAAGCTGTCTGCCGCCACCCATGGGGCCGCCTTTGGTGCGACATGCACGGGGTTCGGGGCCGAGCATCTGAAATCACTGGCCGATGATCCGGCGCGTGTCGATCTGGTCTATCACGGATTGGACCTGAAACGCTTTCCTTCGCCGCCGACGCAATACCGACGTGATACCGACAGTGTTTTCAAGATGATGTCGGTCGGTCGGCTGGTCGAGAAAAAGGGTTTTGACAATCTGATCGACGCGCTGGCACTGCTGCCACAATCGCTGGACTGGCACTGGACCCATATCGGCGGCGGCACGCTGGACGCCGAGATGCGCGGCCGTGCTGACAAAGCAGGTGTGGGGGGCCGCATCACATGGCGCGGGGCCTGCGACCAGCCCGAAGTCATCACCGCGATGCGCGAAAGCGACCTGTTTGTGCTGCCCTCGCGCGTGGCCGAGGATGGCGACCGCGACGGTTTGCCAAACGTCCTGATGGAAGCCGCCAGCCAGCGCCTGCCGATCCTCAGCACGCCCGTCTCCGCCATCCCCGAATTCATTGACACAGGCGTGCACGGGCTGCTGAGCGACGATGCGCCAAAAGCGCTTGCTGCCGCCATGATGAAGTTTGCCAATGATCCCGCCCTTGGCCCTGCGATGGCCGACAAGGCATATACGCGGCTCACGTCGGATTTCACCATGGACCCCGGCATTGCGCATTTACACGAACGCCTGACACAGATGCTCGCTGGAAAACCCTGATGCGGCTGGCCTTTTATGCGCCTATGAAACCACCCTGCGATCCCGTCCCGTCGGGTGACCGCGCCATGGCCCGTGCGCTGGTTTCGGCGCTTGAATATCTCGGGGCCAACGTGACATTGGCCAGCACGTTACGCAGCCGTGACGGGAAAGGCGACGCGCAGGTACAGGCAGATCTGGTGCGGGATGCCACAACCGAAATCACGCGGATCATCGCAAAGGGTCGGACCGCATCCTGGGACGCTTGGATCACATATCACAATTACTACAAAGCCCCCGATCTGATTGGCCCCGCCGTGGCAAAAGCCTTGGACATCCCTTATTTGCAGGTTGAATCAAGCCGTGCGCGCAAACGTCTAACCGGTGGCTGGAGCAGTTTTGCCGAAGCCTCCGAGGCGGCAGCGGACGCGGCTGATGTCATATTTTACCTCACTGAACAAGACGCCGAAGCCCTGTATCGTGACGCACCCGAAGGTCAGCAGTTGATCCATCTGCGGCCGTTTCTGGACCGGATCGAACCACCCGCCACCTCAACGCAAGCCGGACCAATCCTGACCGTTGCAATGATGCGCGAGGGCGACAAGCTGGCGTCATACCGGATCATCGCTGACACTTTGGCCCTGCTTCCGCAAAACACTTGGCACTTGCATATCGCAGGCGACGGCCCTGCGCACGATCAGGTCACGGCATTGATGGCACCATTCGGCAATGCCGTGACATTCCTTGGCGCACTTGACGCCGACGGGGTGAACGCCGCCTACCGCTCGGCAGCGCTCCTGTTCTGGCCGGGCGTCAACGAGGCGTTCGGCCTGACCTATCTCGAAGCCCAAGCCGTCGGTATTCCGGTGCTGGCGCAAGACCGCCCGGGCGTGCGCGATGTACTGGCACCGGGCGACTATCCTGCGGTCGCGGCTGGCCCCCCTGCGCTCGCAATGCACTTGATGACCTACCTGAACGCACCTGATAAAATCAAACAAGCGGGCCAGAGCGCCCGTGCGCATATCATCAAAAACCACCTCCTCCCCGCCGCTGCCGAAACCTTATTACAGGGGCTACACGCGTCAGGACTTGCCTCATGATCAAGCTCGCCCTTTTGCGCCACGGCCACACCCCGTGGAACCGCGCAGGCCGCATTCAGGGCCGCACCGATGTGGACCTTGACTGCGATGCCCGCGCGCAATTGTCTACACTGCGCCTGCCCCCGCCATGGGGCCGCGCCGATCTATGGTCCAGCCCGCTGTCGCGCGCCGCCGAGACGGCCCGGTTGGTCAGTGGCCGCATTCCGAAAACCGATAGTGCGCTGATGGAAATGAACTGGGGCGACTGGGAAGGTCAGCACGGTGCCCATTTACGTGCCGATCCCACATCGGGGTTCCGCGACATCGAAGACTGGGGCTGGGACTATGCGCCCCCAAATGGTGAGGCACCTGCGGCCTTGCGCGCCCGCCTTATTCCGTGGGCTGAGAGTCTGCACTCAGACGCGGTTGCCGTCTGCCATATCGGCGTCATGCGCGTTTTGCTGGCACATGCGACGGGCTGGAATTTTGCAGGCCCCGCCCCGTTCCAAATTAAACGCAACCGCCTTTTCATCCTGCACATAGACGCTGCGGGGTGGCATGCAGAACCTGATCCCGTCCGCCTGATCGACGCCCCCGCATGAATATCCTGATCGTGGTCACACATCTGTTGGGCACTGGCCATCTGGCCCGCGCTCTGACCCTTGGACGGGCCTACCGCGCAGCCGGCCATGCGGTCACGGTAGCCTCGGGTGGGATGCCCGCACCGCAGCTTGATCAAAGCGATCTCGATTTCTTGCAACTGCCACAGGTCCGGTCGGACGGCGTGGATTTTACGACCTTGCTCGACGATCAAGAAGATGTAGCCACAGACGCGACGATGCGTAAACGCAGCGACATGCTTGTGGATCAGATGTCCGCTCAAGCTCCCGATATTCTCGTTACAGAACTCTTTCCCTTTGGCCGCCGCGTACTGCGCAATGAATTCGAAACCTTGCTGAACGCAGCGCAAAACCTCGCCACCCGACCGCTGATCTGCGCATCCATCCGTGATATCCTGGCCCCGCCTTCAAAACCTGCAAAAGCTGTGCTTGCTGACAGGTTTATCGACATATTCTATGATGCTGTGCTTGTGCATTCCGATTCTGATGTGACGCCGCTGGACCTAAGCTGGCCGGTGTCAAAAACCTTGAAGCCGAAACTGCATTACACGGGCTTTGTCGCACCGCCCGCGCCCGCAAAGCATCCCGAAAACCATGGCAAAGACGAAATCATCATCAGCGCAGGGGGCGGGGATGTGGGCGCGCATATTTTCGCAGCGGCAATTGCTGCGGCAAAGTCTGATCCCGCGCGCAGATGGCGTATCCTTGTGGGCGGGTCTGATGCCAAAAACCGTGCCGCTGGATTGGCACGTACCGCACCGCCAAACGTCACGCTTGAGCCTGCCCGCCCCGATTTCCGGCAAATGCTGCACCATGCCGCGGCATCCGTGTCGATGTGCGGCTACAACACCGCACTCGATATTCTGCAAACCGGATGCCCGGCGGTGCTTATTCCCTTCGATGAAGGGAATGAAGTTGAACAAGGGCTGCGCGCCGATGCCTTGGGGAAACTGCCAGGCATCAAGGTGATCCGAAGCGCAGCATTATCGCCGGAACGCCTTATAAAAGCGATCCGCGACGTGACACAAACTCCGCGCCGCGCACCGCGTGAAACCGGATTTAATGGCGCATTGGAAACCGTTAAAATCACCACCCGCCTGCGCAGGGCCATGTCATGAAAATCGACTGGTCCTCTTTGCAGCGCGAACTTGCTCTCTGGCGCGCGCAGGCCATCCCGCTGCCTTTGTGGTGGCGCGACGATGACGCTGTCGCCGACACTCCCGCCCTTCAACAGCTGTTTGCTCTCGCGCAGGATTTGTCCTTGCCCGTCCATATCGCAGTGATCCCTAAACACGCACAGCAAACCTTGGTAAAGGCTTGCGCCGCGACCCCATGGGCAATTCCGGTTGTGCATGGCTGGGCACATGAAAGCCACGCGCGTGACGGGCAAAAAAAGGCTGAATTCAACACCCCGCGCGAGGGGGCCATCACGGAAACCGGAACGGCCCTTAGCCATATGAAAAAGCTTTTTGGCGATGATTTATTGCCGATGTTTGTCCCGCCCTGGAACAGGATTGATCCGGATATCGTCCCCCGCCTTGCGCAGCAGGGATACACTGCCCTTTCGACATACACACCCCGCACAGCACGTCTGGCGGCACCGGGTCTGGTACAGATCAACACCCATATGGACCCGATTGACTGGCGCGGTGGTGGGGGCCTAGTCTCGCCCGAGGCGCAGATTGAAGCAATAGTGAGCCTGCTGATTGACCGCCGCGAAAGCCACGCAGACGCCACAGAGCCGCTTGGTTTTCTAACCCATCATTTGGTGCATGACGACGTCATCTGGGAATTCACCCGCGCGTGCCTGTCAACCTTGCTTGAGGGCGGCGCAAAACCGGTTGACCTCTTTAAAATGAAAGGCAGTTTACCATGAGCCGCTTGGAATCAATGCGCCGCCGCCTGTCAGCCCAGATTGACGGGTTGAACTGGGCAGCACAGCAGATCAAAAATGTGGACGGTGACGTTCTGGAACTCGGCTTGGGCAATGGCCGTACCTATGATCACCTGCGCCAGGAATGTCCGGAGCGGCGGATTTGGGTTATCGACCGCGAAATGCGCGCGCATCAGTCATCGACCCCGCCGGACGCTGATTTCTTCCGGGGCGAAGCAGAGGATGTTCTGGTGGAGATGGCCGCGCGCGGTATTCAGCTTGCGCTCGCGCATTGCGATTTTGGCATTGGTGTCAGCGACCGCGATGCCGAAGTGGGCGCGCAACTCGGCAAACTCATCGCACCTTTGATGGTGTCGGGCGGGTTGGTTGTCTCGCAACCCCCGATGCCGGGGTTTACGCAGATCGCGGGGCCGGAAACCGTTACGGCGGGACGTTACCTGTTTTACCAGGCCTAAACGGCACGCAACCCCAATATCTTGCGCGCCTGCGCCGGTGTCGCAACAGGTCGCTCATATTTCTCGCACAAGCCAACAGCCCGCAGGATCAAGGCCGCGTTGGAGGGGGCCAATGTATCGCGGTCCAGCCGCACGTTGTCTTCCAACCCCGCACGCACATGACCGCCCGCCGCGATCGCCCAATCGTTCAGGATGATTTGCGCCGGCCCCACCCCTGCCGCACACCATTGCGCATCAGGCGTCAGGCGCTCGACCGTCTTGATATAAAAATCGAACGTCTCGCGGTCCGCAGGCATGGCGTTTTTCACACCCATCACGAACTGGATATAAAGCAGGCCGGGGATGCGCCCGTCGCGGTTCATCTCGGCGGCCTTGTGGATATGGCTTAAATCAAACGCCTCGATCTCGGGTTTCACATCATGCTTGACCATCTCCGACGCCAGCCAGTCGACCAGATGCGGCGGGTTCTCATAGACGCGCGCGGGAAAGTTGTTTGACCCCACAGACAAGGAGGCCATTTCAGGCCGCAAGGAGAGCATCCCGCCACGCTCCTGCCCCGCACCCGATCGCCCGCCTGTGGAAAACTGCATGATCATGCCGGGGCAATGCGCCTTGATCCCCTCTTGCAGACGCGCAAATTTCTCGGGGTCGGACGACGGTGTTTCATCGTCATTGCGCACATGCGCATGGCAGATCGACGCACCCGCCTCAAACGCTTCATGGGTGCTTTCGATCTGTTCTGCGATGCTGATCGGCACTGCCGGATTGGCAGCTTTGGTGGGCACCGACCCCGTGATGGCGACGCATAGGATGCAAGGATTGGACATGGACATTTCCCTGTTGATACCGCCCGACAGTCCCACAGCCCGCAGCCCCTGTCGAGGTTCACCGTTTCTTCACAAATTCCGTCAGGATCACGATGCGCTGGCCCTCGATACGCCCCTCGATATGGGCGGGGTTGTCGGCAACAAGGCTGATCTTGTGGACCGCCGTCCCGCGCTTGGCGGTAAAGCCGCCGCCTTTGACGGGCAGGTCTTTGATCAGGACAACGGTGTCGCCGTTGGCGAGCGGCTGGCCATTGCTGTCCTTATGATCGGTCTGATCGGGGACATTGTCGGCCCAGTCGCGGGTGTCGTCATCAAGGTAAAGCTGGTCGGCAAGGTCATTCGCCCAAGGCTCTGATATCTTGGCGAGCGTCCGCGCGGCGAGGACTTGGATAGCCGGATCTTCGGACCACATAGTCGAGGCCAGCGCGCGGAAGTGGTCGGGATTTGGATTGTCGTTGGTCAGGTAATCCGCGCAGATGCCGCAGATGTCCGCGGATGCGTTTTCGGGGCCACCGGGGACGGGGGTTATGATGAGCGGGGTATCGGGAGTTGCGCAGAGGGGGCAGGTCATGGGGATTTGTAGGGCGTGTGAAACCCACACGCAACGTGATTTGTCGAAGTGGGCGGTCAGCCGAGCATACGTTTCGCCACAATCAACGCTGCGGGAATTGCGATCACTGCGCCGACGGCGGCGGCCCCAAGGATCGGGATCAACGTGTCGTAGCCCATGGTCAACACGGCGATCACACCGATTCCGGCGAGGGAGGTGGCGAAGATGGAATAGAGCATGGAGGCGAGGCGGAACATGGGGTCGGTCCCTTCGAGGGTGGCGGGATCGAAAGGGAGGATAGCAGGATGAGGGAGGTGGGGCTTTGATTTGGGTCAAGTGAAGCTACTAAGCGTTGCCCTCAAAATGAAGCACCGCGCACGAACCGAGGGGCAGGAAGCAAAGCGCCCGCCCCGTGGGGGCGGTTCGGGCGCTGCCAAATCGGAGATTTGGCACTTACTTAGCCGAACAGGGGTCCATGACCTTCGTCCGGCTCACCTTGATTTCGCCGCTCATCCAGAATCTCAAGCCAGATTGAGTAAGTTGTCGCTACCATATCAGTCAGTTCTTCGAAGCTATATTTTGGTCGACCATCAAAAAAATGAGGCGTTAGCCCAAAATTCTGCCCTGCTTCTTCCCAGTAGTTTAGAATAACCAAACCAAAGTCCCTGAAATTCTCCATTGAGTTTACGAGAAGGTGATAATTCATCGAGAAGACGAAATCTCTTGCCTTAGCAGTCAGGTGGCCCGACTTTCGAAGGTCGAAAAACGGAATGACAGGCTTATTATCCAATTCAAGAATAATTGAATGTGCAAGATAAATTGTGTTATCCACCGTGACACGATGGCCCCGCATCGTTGCATCAGCAGCCCGTTGAATATATCTATCCCTTAAGTCAAGGATCGCTCTAGCCCTTAATAGGTTTGGTTTTCGGTCGGCTTCATTCTTAATCGATGACATAAGCGAAGTTATGGCTTCCTCCCTAGAAACCGTTTCTTCGGGGAACATCGGAACAGGAACACCCAACAAAGATGCCAGATTATTCCGAGTAGGTTCAAGGCTGTGGGGCGGGCGAAAACTACGCTTCCCTCTCAACAATCCATATTGTTCAGCTTTTGGCCGGACACAAATCTTAGCTACGTCGGTTTCTGGTAAGCGGCGACTTATCATGCGTCAGTTCCTCTGCAAAACCAACAGGTCGACCTTCCCTCATCAACATGCTGTGTGTGCGATTATGTAAGATAACATTATCTGTGATCCTCATCCCTAAAGCAACACCGTTATTAGCGCTCTCGACGACAGAGTGCCAAGGTCCGCCCTTTGCATGAGAAAGAGCCACCAACTCAGACACGTTAAAACGACTTAAACGCGTAACCGTTTCCACAATATGTCGGATTTTTTCGGGATCATTTAATCTTGGAAGAGGCGCTTCAACTTTTGTAAACGGATCGCGACTTACCGCTCTTGAAGTTATCGGTGAGCCCTTAAAAGCTTTGAATGAAGCATAGATTTCGGGATGTACTGGTCCGTACGTCCAAGCCTCAAAATAGCCATTTACCAATGAACTTCTAGTCTGGAGTAAATAGGCCTCATGAGAGAAAAACAAAAGCTTCTGCAATTCAATTTGAGAAGTTTTCAAATCAAGAAAGTCTCGAGTCTCTAATACGAAATTCGCTGCTATTCTTGGATCAACAGACATTATCCATCCATCTTCAACGCGCTAATAAACGCCTCCTGCGGAATATTAACACTCCCGAACTGGCGCATCTTCTTTTTACCGGCTTTCTGCTTTTCCAGCAGCTTCTTCTTGCGCGTGGCGTCGCCGCCGTAGCATTTCGCCGTCACATCCTTGCGCATTGCTGACAACGTCTCGCGCGCGATCACTTTGCCGCCAATCGCCGCCTGGATCGGGATTTTGAACATATGACGCGGGATCAACTCCTTCAACTTCTCGACCATCGCGCGACCCCGCATTTCGGCGCGGTCGCGGTGGACCATCGTGGAAAGCGCATCGACAGGTTCGTCGTTTACCAGAATCGACATTTTCACCAGATAATCCTCGCGGTAGCCGATCATCTGGTAATCGAACGACGCATACCCTTTGGTAACACTTTTCAGTCTATCGTAGAAATCGAACACAACTTCGTTGAGGGGCAGATCATAGACCACCATCGCGCGTGACCCGGCATAGGTCAGGTCCATCTGGATGCCGCGACGGTCCTGGCACAGTTTCAGCACGACGCCGAGGTAATCATCGGGCACCAGTATAGTCGCCTTGATGCGCGGCTCTTCGATGTGTTCGACAAACGTCAGGTCCGGCATGTCAGCGGGGTTGTGCAGTTGCGTGACCGTGCCGTCCTTCATGTGGATATCATAGATAACGGAAGGGGCCGTGGTGATCAGATTGATGTCATATTCACGCTCGATCCGGTCGCGGATCACTTCGAGGTGCAGCAGACCAAGGAAACCACAGCGAAACCCGAACCCGAGGGCGGCGGATGTTTCCATCTCGAAACTGAACGAGGCGTCATTGAGCGCCAGTTTTTCGATTGAATCGCGCAGATCTTCAAACTCCGCGGCGTCCACGGGGAACAGGCCACAAAACACCACAGGCTGCGCTGGCTTGAAACCGGGCAGTGCCTTGTCACAGCCGCGTTTTTCATGCGTGATCGTATCGCCGACCCGCGTGTCACGCACCTGTTTGATCGAGGCGGTCAAAAAACCCATTTCGCCGGGGCCAAGTTCGTCAATTTCGGTCATTGCAGGGCGGAACACACCGATGCGGTCGACATGGTGCACCGAGCTGTTTTGCATCATCCGCACCTTGTCGCCCTTGCGCAGAACTCCGTCAACAATACGCACCAGAACGATCACGCCAAGGTAACTGTCATACCAGCTGTCCACCAGCATCGCCTTCAACGGCGCATCACGCGTGCCTTTGGGCGCGGGCAACCGGTGCACAATCGCCTCAAGCGTCTCGTGAATGCCGACACCTGTTTTGGCCGACACCCGAATGGCCTGGGACGCATCAATGCCGATCACATCCTCGATCTGTTCGGCCACGCGGTCACATTCGGACGCGGGCAGGTCGATTTTGTTGAGGATCGGCACGATCTCGTGGTCCGCATCCAGCGCGTGATAGACGTTTGCCAGCGTCTGCGCCTCGACGCCCTGACTTGAATCCACCACCAGCAGCGATCCTTCAACCGCCCGCATCGAGCGGCTGACCTCGTAGGCAAAGTCGACATGACCGGGGGTGTCGATCAGATTGAGGACATAATCCTCGCCATTGTCGGCGGTATAATTGATCCGCACGGTCTGGGCTTTGATGGTGATGCCGCGTTCCCGCTCGATGTCCATGGAATCGAGCATCTGCTCCTTCATGTCCCGGTCGGCCACGGTGTGGGTGGACTGGATCAAGCGGTCGGCAAGCGTGGATTTACCATGGTCGATATGCGCGACGATGGAGAAATTGCGGATGTGTGAAAGTGGTGTCATGAAGGGGATATGATGCGGTTTGGGGGGTTGGTCAAGGTGGGTTGTTGGCGCACTCGTCCAGCACGGACATTTAGAGATCAAGGCCCAACTGATTATCCTTCTTCTTCTCTTTCGGCGCGGCCTTGTAGGTGTCGGCATGGCGGATCAGCGTATCAACGGCGCGTTCCTGTTTGCGCAGCGCGTCCTCGACCGTGACGATCTGGATGCGCTGGACCGTGCCAAAACCGTCCACGTCGAAAGTGCCTGATTTGGCGGCCCATTCGAGCATCGGTTTGGTCGGTGGCGTCAGGGTCAGCAATACGCCGATGGCGGCCTTTTGTTCATTCACCACGGCATCAAGATCGCGCACCATGCCGACGCCCACGTTTTTGCCGCCCTTGACCGACACGATGGCCTTGTGGTCCTTGTCCTGCCCGAACCAGAACAGCCCGTCGATGCCACCGTCCGCGCCCTTTTTGCCGCCCGATTGCGGGTAGGCCTTGATCAGGGCGACGGCCCATTTTTCAAATTCTTTCTTGGTGCGGTCGTCGCGATCAAAAAAGTCCTGCGCGCCGCCGATGTCTTTGGGGGTGCCGTGCACGGTGAATTTGGCGTCTTTGCCAAAGGCGTCGAACAGGCGGGTTTCAATGAGGGACACCGCGATGTGGGTCACGTCGATACCGATCCATTTGCGGTTCAGCTTTTGCGCGGCATGCACGGTGGTGCCGCAGCCGCAGAACGGGTCAAGCACCACGTCGCCCTCGTTGCAGGAGGCGGCGAGGATGCGTTCGAGGAGCGCCACTGGTTTTTGGGTGGGGTAGCCGAGGCGTTCTTGGGCTTGTGAGTTGAGCGGAGGGATATCCGTCCAAATGTCTCCTATTACGCCGCCTTCCATTTCACTTAAAAATTTCTTGAGGCGAGGTCGACGTGAAGTATCAAGCTCGCCATTCTTATCTAAGGGGTACCAAATCCTGTTTTCGGATTCGAGTTTTTTCATCGTTTCCAACTTAAAGCGCCAACCTTTCGGCGGGTACTCAAATCCGCGCCAATTATACATCATGTTCGGCCTTGGACTTGGGCTAGTCATATCGTGCTTTTGATACGGGCCGCGCCCGTCCTCGTCATCTTCGGTGAACTTCGCTTTAATGTAGCTGTCCGAATGGGGTTCGCGGGGGATATTCCAAGTAAATCCTTTTTGTTTCTTGCTGTAAAACAAGATACAATCCGCATTGCTACTCCAAGTCTTTGCATCGCTGTGTGTGGTTGTCCTTTTCCAGTCGATTTCGTTTTGAAAATTCCGCGCCCCGAACACCGCATCCAGCAAAATCTTCAGATAATGGCTCGCCGTCGGATCGCAGTGTAAATACAGGCTGCCCGTATCCTTCAACACCCGGTGCAATTCCGTCAGCCGCACGCCCATCATGCATAAATACGCGGTCATCGCGTTCTTGCCCAGAAAGCCGACCATCGCGTCCAGCATGGCGGCGGCGTCCTGATAGGGGGATTGTTTGACCTCCAGCAGGGCCTTGCCGCTGGTCATGTCGGACCACTGCCATGTGTCGTCGAACGCCTCGATCTGGGCGGGGGATTCATTCCCTTTCGGTCCTTTGAACAGCACGTTATAGCCGGCATTGGAATTGAAAGGCGGGTCCAGATAGATCAGATCGACGCTGGCGTCCTTGATACTGTCGCGCAAGACCGCCAGATTATCGCCGTAGTAAAGATGATTGGTCATAAGGCGCATCCAGAATAGCGACCGGGCGCGAACGCGCATCCTGCGGATACGCTGCCTCGCGCGTGGTGCCTTTCGCGGGCGCGAAAGACCCCATGATTATCGCCGTAGTAAAGATGATTGGTCATAAGGCGCATCCAGAATAGCGACCGGGCGCGAACGCGCATCCTGCGGATACGCTGCCTCGCGCGTGGTGCCTTTCGCGGGCGCGAAAGACCCCATGATTATCGCCGTAGTAAAGATGATTGGTCATAAGGCGCATCCAGAATAGCGACCGGGCGCGAACGCGCATCCTGCGGATACGCTGCCTCGCGCGTGGTGCCTTTCGCTAGCGCGAAAGACCCCATGATTATCGCCGTAGTAAAGATGATTGGTCATAAGGCGCATCCAGAATAGCGACCGGGCGCGAACGCGCATCCTGCGGATACGCTGCCTCGCGCGTGGTGCCTTTCGCTGGCGCGAAAGACCCCATGATTGTCGCCGTAGTAAAGATGATTTGCCAAATGCCCTGCCCCGTTTTGCGTCAGACTATCCACTTCATCCTTGCACGCAAGGATTACCATTGCGTTATGTGATGTCGGGTTCTGCCGAAAGGACAGGACGTACCGACGCAGACACCCAAACAATCGTGAATTGCCCCCTCCCCGCAAATCCGGCATACTGCCGTCAAAGCAGAACCGGACCACCAAGGGGCAAACCCCACAGGTCCATGTCAAACGAGGCGGGTATGATGATACGTATTGTAATAGCGTCAGTGGCGCTGGTGAGTTTGGCCGCTTGTGGCGGGTCGCGGAATTCCGGTGGCACCTATAACCGTGGCTATAATCCGCAGCCGATCCTGTTTGCCACCGGGCCGATTCAAAAGGCCTGTTTGGCCAGTGACCGCAAGGCCGCGACCAAAGCGCGCTGTGGCTGTGTGCAGGCGGTGGCGGATCAGTCGCTCAGCAGCAGCGAACAGCGGCGCGGGGCGCAGATATTCCGTGATCCGCATCAGGCACAGGAAATCCGTCAGTCGGACAATTCAGGGAACGAGCGGTTCTGGCTGACGTGGAAAGCGTTTGGCGAAAATGCGGCGGCGGCCTGTAGCAACACCTGAAACGGCGGCGTTACCCCAAATCTGCGACCGGCGGGCCAAATCGCTCGACCAACCTGCCTGCAATCTGATCGCGGGCGGCGCGGAATTGCACCAGCTTGGCCTCGCGGTTTTCACCCAAACCCGTGGGGTCGAGGATCGGCCAGTATTCAACACTCAGATGGAAAAACCGCGTCAGTTCCAGCGCGCGGCGCTGGCTGGCGGGGCTAAGGGCGATGACCAGATCGAAGGACGACAGATCATCGCCCCACTGCTCCATCTCGTCGAAGCTGCGCGAGCGGTGGCGGCTTAACTCGACATTGATTTCTGCACAGACCGCGATGGAAAAGCCGTCAATCTCAAGATCATTCTTGACGCCAACCGACTGCACATAGGTGTCCGTGCCATAGAATTTCTTCATGATGCCCTCGGCCATCGGCGACCGGACGGCGTTATGATCACAACAAAACAGCACAGACTGAGGCAGGTTTTCCGTCACGCTCAGCCCCCGAAATGCAGAACGCAGATCAGGGTAAACAGGCGGCGCGCGGTGTCGGTGTCAATCTCGGCTTTGCCTTCAAGACGTTCCTGCAACACGCGGCTGCCCTCGTTGTGGATGCCACGGCGCGCCATATCGATGGTCTCGATCTGGCTCGGGGGCAGCTTCTTGACCGCCTCGAAATAGCTTTCGCAAATCTGGAAGTAGTCTTTGACAACCTGCCGGAACGGCCCCAATGAGAGATGGAATTCCGCCGCCTTTTCCGCGTTTTCGGTGTTCACGTCAAACACCAGCCGCTTGTCACGGATCGACAACCCGAGGTGATAGGGGCCGACGGGTGCGGGTTTGTCGTCACGCGCGGGCAACACAAATGTGTTATCTTCCAACAGATCAAACATCGCAACTTTGCGTTCCTGCTCGATCTCGGGCGTGGGCGGGGGCAGGTTCGCGTCGTCAAGAACGATATGAGTGATGCGGGACATGGGCAGCGCATCCTTTATGCTGATGGTTTGCGGCGTTCAATACGCGAGGGGGTGGGGCAAGGCAATGGAAAGGCGCGTTGCCTAGCCGTTCAGTTTGCGCAAGCGTGCGGTGACAGACAATCCATGCGCCTCAAGACTTTCGGAGCGCGCGAGCCGTTCTGCGGCGGGCCCGATTTTGCGCAAAGCCTCGGGGGTCATCCGTGCCATCGTGGTGCGTTTCATGAAATCAAGCACCGAAAGGCCGGAGGAGAATCGCGCAGAACGGGCGGTCGGCAGAACATGGTTGGGACCGCCGATATAATCGCCGATTGCCTCGGGCGTCCATTGGCCCAGAAAAATCGCGCCCGCATGGATAATCGCTGCGCTGAGCGCATCAGGGTCGGCCACACAAAGTTCGAGGTGTTCGGGGGCAATGCGGTTCGACAAGGCGGCAGCGGTCGCGAGGTCGGGCACCACGATAATGGCCCCGTTATCGCGCCAGCTGGCCCCTGCAATGGCGCGACGTTCAAGCGTTTTCAGACGTTCCTCGACGGCCTTTGCAACCTTTGCGGCAAAGCCCGCATCGGTCGTAATCAGGATCGACTGCGCGCTTTCGTCGTGTTCGGCTTGGGACAGCAGATCAAGTGCGATCCAGTCAGGATCATTGTCCGCGTCCGCAATCACCAGAATTTCGGATGGCCCCGCAATCATGTCGATACCGACCTTGCCGAACACGCGGCGCTTGGCGGCGGCGACAAACGCGTTACCGGGACCAGTGATTTTATCCACGGGCGCGATGCTGGCTGTCCCGTAAGCAAGAGCAGCGACCGCTTGGGCGCCCCCGATGCGGTAGACTTCATCAACGCCAGAGATATGCGCGGCCAGCAACACAAGCGGGTTCAACACGCCGTCCGGTGTCGGCACCACCATCGCAAGGCGCGGCACGCCAGCGACCTTGGCGGGGATGGCATTCATCAAAACCGAGGACGGGTAGCTTGCCAATCCGCCCGGCACATAAAGCCCGGCCGCCGACACGGGCGTCCAGCGCCAGCCAAGCGTGGCACCTGCATCATCCGTCCATTCGGCATCTTCGGGCAATTGGCGCGCGTGGTAGTCACGAATACGCGCGGCGGCGAGTTCAAGGGCAGCCCGGTCATCGGCATCCACTTCACCCACCGCTTTTGCGATTTCCGCTTCCGTGATGCGCAATGTATCGGGGGAGAGTGTGATCCGGTCAAATTTGGCCGTGAGTTCGATCACTGCATCGTCACCGCGGCTGCGGACATCTGCAATAATGCCCGCCACAACGGTATCCACATCCGGGCTGTCCTCGCGTTTGGCGTTCAGAAGTATGTTAAATGCAGCCTCGAAGTCGGGTGCAGTTGCATCAAGGGTTACGGGCATTGAATGGGATGCTCCAAAAAGGAAAGATGCCTCCGGCGGGGAATATTTAAGGCCAAAAAGAAAGACATCTATAGGTTTGGGGTGAGGCTGGTTTATTCAGGGTGAGACGGCAGCTTTTTTGACGGCGCTGCATAAGGTCTGGTCACATCTTTCAGTGTCACCTCAAGCACTTCGACATCCAGACGGATCGCGCCATCCCCCGCCAAAGTCAGCGTGAGTGTGCCGGAAGGTGCGTCGGTTTGCTCAAAGCTGATGTCGAGCAGCGACAGGATTGTATCGGCATCGCCCTGCGGCACACCCTGACTGGATACGCCACGCACGGTGCTGAATATGAGTACCGATTGCACACGTTCGGCCACATGACGGCCCTTACCGTGGTCTTCCCAGCGCACGCGGTTGAGCAACAAGGCAAACCGCGCCGTCTTGCGATTCCAACGCATTTCGGATGCAGGAAACACCGCATCCTGTACCAGTGACGCGATCACAGCCAGATCATCCAGATCCAGTGCGCCAAGATTTAACGGGGCCTCGCGGCCATCCTCGAAACGTGCATCTTGGGTCATTTATCAGAAATCCGTTCGATGTTTGCGCCCACGCTGCGCAGTTTTGCAACGACGTGCTCGTACCCGCGGTCAAGGTGGTAGACGCGCCCAACTTTGGTCTCGCCCGTCGCTGCCAATCCGGCAAGGATCAAGGACACAGACGCGCGCAAATCGGTGGCCATCACCCGCGCCCCTTTGAGTTTCTTTACCCCTTTAACCGTGGCAACGCCGCCGTGCACCTCGATATCGGCCCCCATCCGTTCAAGTTCGGGGGCATGCATAAAGCGGTTCTCGAAAATCTTTTCCTCCAGAACCGACGTGCCCTCGGCTGTGCACAGCAGGGCCATCATCTGGGCCTGCAAATCGGTCGGAAACCCGGGGAAAGGTTCTGTGGTCACATTGACTGCGTTGATGTTGCCATTCTTGCGGGCGACTTTCAGGCCGGCTTTTGTCTCGGTGACAGAAATACCAGCTGCGTCGAGCTTTTCACAAAATGCTTGCAAAAGGTTGATGCGCCCGCCAAGCAACTCAACTTCGCCGCCGCACATCGCAGGGGCCAGCATATAGGTGCCAAGTTCAATCCGGTCCGTCACAACGCGGTGGGTCGCACCGTTGAGGCGCTCGACACCCTGAATTTCGATGCGCGAGGTGCCGTCGCCGTCAATCTGGGCACCCATGGCCCGCAGGCAGGTGGCAAGATCGACGATTTCGGGTTCGCGCGCGGCGTTGTTGATAACCGTTGTACCTTTGGCAAGCGTCGCCGCCATCATGATATTTTCGGTCGCACCGACACTGGCAAAGGGAAAATCGATCACAGCGCCCTTGAGCTTGCCACCTTTGGCTTTTGCATGCAGATAGCCGTCGCGCAATTCGATATCCGCCCCCATCAGCGTCAGACCATCGGTATGGATATCCATCGGGCGCGCGCCTATGGCACAGCCGCCGGGCAGCGACACCTCGGCATGCCCCTCGCGCGCCAGAAGCGGGCCAAGCACCAGATTGGACGCACGCATTTTACGCACGATGTCGTAATCAGCATGGGTGTTCACCTTGCCATGGCTGGACATCGCCAGCACTTTGCCACCTTGCAGGGACGTCACCTCTGCACCAAGCGACGACAGCAGTTCGGTCATGGTGCGAATGTCACTCAGACGTGGCGCGTTGGTCAGCGTCAGCGGCTCGTCACTCAGCAATGTGGCGGGCATCAACGTCAGGCAGGCGTTCTTGGCCCCTGCAATCGGGATTTGACCGTGCAGCTCACCGCCACCTTTGACCAGAATTGAATCCATCTTAACCGCTTTCCTGTTCGGACCCGTCCGGGCCGCTGCCTGTGTTCCCCTGCCCTTTTTCGCCAGCACGCGCGCGACTTTGCGCCTTGCGCCGCGCCATATTGGCTTTCAGCGCCACTTTCAGCCGGTCCTCACGGAGTTCAGCTTGGGTTCGGGGCTTATGAGGGGCCTTATCTTTTGGCGTATCGGTGACCATGCCGCTTGTCTAGCGCAGGGGGGCATTGGCGTCCAGATTAGGCTTGCACCATATTTGGATTGCCGCTAATCACCCGCCCACGATGCTGTGGTAGCTCAGTGGTAGAGCGCGTCATTGGTAATGACGAGGTCGGGAGTTCAATCCTCCCTCACAGCACCATCTCACTTTTTCCCGTTGAAATTCCCGCTAAGTACTTGAACGGGAACGATAATTGTGGAGTTCCATACACTCCATTTTGCCCATACCTGAGCGGCTCAGAAAAGACTAATCTGAGCACCGTCTGGCGCATGACGAAGTCTCCATTTTTGTATAAATTCCAAGGCTTTGACAGGAATTTTAGGGTGAGTTCAATACACTCCTCCAGCCGTCCCTTGATTGGCGTTGTATTCTCAAAGCGCTCAAGCAAAACCATTTTCTGCTTTTCCAACTTATCGATACGCACCTCATAAGCGCCAACCACCGAAGCGCTGTTTGCGTCAACGATCCGATCCAGCAGGCCTTCGATCTGACGATCCACTTCCATGAGCTGCTTTTGGAATTCACCTTTTTCGTTCTTCGCCGTTGCAAGGCGCATGTCCCAAGCATCGCGCAACATCGCCTTGGCAATATCAAAAAGGCCACTTTCTGGCTGCAAGCCTCGCATAATCTCAGCAAAGCCTTCTTCCATCTTGGCGCGCGGGACTGACTTGCTCTTGGCCTCACAGCCCCGTGTTTCGCAGCGATAATAGGGGTAGTGGCGATACTTTCCCCTCGACCACGCCGCTGTCATCGCATTGCCGCAGCAATCGCAAGAAACAAAACCACGCAAAGGAAAATCCTCATTATAATCTGCCCGAGCAGCAGGACGACGCTTCCCGCCTTCAAGGTTCTCCATGATCAACTGGTGCGTTTCAAAGCTGATGAGGCCCTGATGTTGTCCTTTACGCACACTGATGCCCCATGCCGGAGCCTCAACATAACCAGCATAGACCACTTTTCTCAAAAGGCGGCTTACTGTCATCGGTCGCAACGTTCCGTCCCTCCTGTCTTTAGGAAAATGAGGATTATGCTCAAGGAAGCGCTGCACTTCAGCCTGAGATGCAAAGCGGCCTATGGCGAAGCCTTCAAGCGCATCGCGCACAATGGGCGCAAGCACTTCGTCAGGGACAAGCACTTTTCCACCGCTTGATGAAGAATTCTTATAACGGTAGCCAACGGGTGCGCGGAAAACCCAAAAACCGTTTTCAACGCGCGCCTTCATCTTCTGGACAACTTGTCGGCGGTTTTGCTCCCGCTCAAGTTCCCCTTGTGCCGCAATAATTGTCTCGATGAATTTGCCTTCAGGCGTATCCTCAATTCGAAAATTGAGGCATTCAATTACCGCGCCGCGCGTCTCAAACTCGCGGCGCAGCTTCAAATGAAATTCAGTGTCGCGCGCAAACCGCTTGAGGTCATCAAAGATGACCACATACGGTTTGCTCTTCTGCGCATCAATGTAGCTGAGCAGCGCCACCATGCCGGGCCTCTTTATGAAGTCGCCGCCGCCACTGACATCATCAGGGAAAACAGCTTCGACTTCGTAGCCCTTTTCTTCGGCATAGGCACGGCAGCGTTGCTCTTGGCTTTCAAGACCACTGCCCTCAACGCGCTGTTTTGTCGAAGAAACACGACAATAGATTAGCGCGCGCCTTATCTCAGCACTCTTTTTATATTCGTCTTTCATATTACCTCCAGCCAAGCCTTACGGGCTGATATCATTAGGTTTTTCGTCATTTTTTTGATCGTCACAGCTTACCACATCAAATTCGGATTTGGCAGTCTTACTGTCACAATCGGCATCTTCTCCACATACCGCTTGCAGCGGATGGACGCCGAAGCCGAGATCGACAAAGGACACGATGATGGACCAGAGGGCTTGCAGGAATTCTTCCTTCTGCACCTCAGTCATATCAGCGCCATCAAGGAAGGCCTGATATTTTTCGACATCGACAGTTAAGGTTGGTTTGGGGGGTGCGCTGACGGCTGCAAAAGCATCGCCGCGCTCAGTTGTGTTAAAATCATCTTTCATTATCTTGCTCCACTCTGGAGATGAATACTTCTTAATACCCATCTTTATTTTAGCATATATTGGAGAAAACCCACAAATTCTGCGGGTTAGAAGGGGATGTCGTCATCAAGGTCTTTGTATTTTGACGCGCCAAGATCAGCGGAAATCTCGAACTGAAATCCTTCACTGCGCAGGATGTAATCGTTGGGCGACCGATAAAACATCCACTTCTCGATCTCTGCTTCGAGCTCATCGAGGGCGCGGGCAACAAGTATTGCTGCAAACTTTGCGCTATCCTCGCAGGACATAAGGTCCGCCAGCCGTTCCAGCTTCATCGTGTATTCCGCGCCAAGGTCGAGGGCTAAAAGTGATTTCTTCATCGCGTTGTCCTTCCGATCAACATGTTAAAATCCAGCGGCAGAAAGCCGATGAGGTGACAGTGTTCACCGCGCTCAGGCCAGATCACGCGGCGTCCCTGGACGCCAAAATACTCGCACCACACCGCTTCTTGGCAGGAGCCAGAGCCCCAGACCGCGTGCCTGCACTGGTAATCCCAGCCAAGATGGGGCGTGCCGATCACCAGCACGAAGCCGACAAGGCCACTCAGCATCGCCGTTTTGGGGTGATGCAGGGCTGCGAGCTTTGCTTTACTCAGCGCGCGGCGCAGTCGCATGATCACGCTTTCAGGCGGTTTTGGCGGCTTGCCGCCAATGACTTCCACTTTCAACTTGCTCATATCGCCTCTCTTTCTTCGTTCGTTTCGCTCGCGCTGTAGCGAAGCGTCACCAGCGGAATTGCATTTGGATAGTCGCCTTCAACAGGGTTGCTGGCGGCCCAGCCGCGCCACGGCGCGATGAACCAGAAGGGGATGCGTTCGCCAATGAAAGGCCTGACGCCTTTCACCTCCAAAAGCTGCTGATGCTCTTTCAGTTGCCTGATCTCTTCAGCGCGTATGAGGGGCTGGCCTGACTCAGCTAAGCTTTCGCCGATTTCGTCCGTGTCAAAGCGCCCTAGGTTATGGCTCTTGGTCTTGACCGTCTTTTGGCCCAGAGACTTTGAAAGCGATTGCGCCAGCTCATCGCTGTTGACCGCAAAATACTGACGCACTTCCGCTTGCGACTGGATGGTTTTGGCCGTGTGCGGGCCATACAGGCGCACGATCTCAGCCAATTCCTGCACGATCATCCACACCCGCACGCCAAGCCCAGGCAGCGCGGTCAGGCTTTCAGCCAGCCCCGAGAGCTTGCCGAGGTTGGCGAACTCATCGAGCATGAACAGCACTTCGCCTTTCTTGGGCGAGCGCGCCACAGCCGTGATCGCCTGATTGACGATCAGCCCGAGCGCCGCGCCGTGCGAAGCAATGCGGTCGGGCGGGAATGCCAGATACAGGCTGACATTGCCGCTCTTGAGATCGCTCAGCGCGATGTCAGAGGCGCTGACCGCATCGGCCAGATAGCCGCCGGGTTCAAAGATCGCGACTTGCTGGACAGCCCCTGTTCGGAAATCTCCGAACATATCGGGGTTGTCACTCATTTGGTGCGCCAGATCATCGCCCAGATCAGCAAGGATTCCGCCAAGCGCTTCGCACTTACGCATCGCTTTAATCGCGCGCTCAAGGCGCAGCGGGTTGGCAATGATCCGCCACATCTCAGGCAGCGTGCAGAGCTTGGGCGCATGCAGCGCGAGATAGAGCAAGACCGCGCGCATGATGCTGCGCGAGCCTTCCCGAAAATAGCGGTTCTTCGCGTCTTCCGGCTCAGGAAAAAGCTGCATGACAATGGCCGCAACTTCATCGGTCAGGCCGCGCTGCAAGGCAGGATCAGCGGCCAGCGCGATGATGTTCTCAAGCGGATTGATCCGATGCTGCGGCAGGCCATGCAAACCCCACGGGTTGAAGACAGCCACATCCTGGCCAAACCGCTCGCGGCGATGCTGCGCCGTTACGGCAGCCAGTTCGCCCTTCGGGTCAGTGACGATCACTGATCCCTGATAGTGCAGCAAGTTCGGGATCACGAAGCCGATGCCTTTGCCCTGACGCGCAGGGGCGCAGGTCAGAAGGTGGGCTTTGCCATTATAAAACAGCGGCTGGCCATCCAGCAGGCCGATATAAAGCCCTTGCGGGTTGAGCAGGCCAGCGGCCTCACATTCATCAAGCGTTGCGAATGCCGCCTCACCAAACGTGCCAGTCGGTTGCGCGCTTGCTTTGCGCTTCTCGCCAATCACCCAAGCGCGGTATGAACCGACCGCGCCCAGAATAGCGATGTATCCGCCCATGAAAGCAAATATGCCGCTGTAAAAATCATCCACCGCGCTTGGCGTGATGCCCGTCCATTCCGGCCAATAGCTGGCAAGGGCATAAAGCGAAACGCCAATCAACAAGGTTGCTTTGGGCGATCCTTCATTTGGTCTTGGGTTGCCAGACATATCGCGTTCCATCGATTGACTTGAGACGCAGCAAAGCGTCGTCTTGGTGGAACCTACATAGTCGCTGTTCTGGCGCTTGGCCTGGACACAAGCTGGACACGTTCATGGTGCGAAAGAAAAAAATTTTCACGGACAAGGAACGCGAAAACTTGCGCCAGCGACTGCGGGTGCATGCCGCGCGCTACAGGCTCAGCCCGCAAAAAATATCAGATCAACTCGTAGAAATTGCAGGCTTCGCCGCTGCCTACGATGGCGGGCGAAAGCGCGTTGAGCGCTTTCTAAAAGCCGATAAACGGCAGACATCCGATTTCGTTGCCGCTGTTGAAAAATACCTCAATCAAGTCGCGTCCGAAGATGTCGAGGAAAGCGCGATAGCCGTGGCGCGGCTCTTCACACAAGCCAATGATGAATCTGCCGACTTGTCGGGCCTGGTCGGAAGCTATGAAGCCTATCTCAAGGCAACCAAACCAGTGTTCCTTCCCTCGCTAACATTTCCGGATTTTCCATCTCCTGCGCCTGACTTTCCAAAAATTCCGATGCGCATCGCTTTTGCTCACATCACCATGACGCCACTTGAACTCAGCAATGCGCTGTTGGTTGGTGAATCGATAATTAACCCCAGGATTGAGCCCGCAATCACTAAATTTGAGGAAGGCCCTTCCGCCTTGGTCAATGCTGGTGTCATCATACCATTTGGAGGCGGCGGGTTCTTGATGATCACGAAGTCAGAGAATGAAAGCCGCTTTTGCCAGTTGAAACGCCCCGACGCGGAATCGGGGCGCTTTGTCGGCTTTCTAACGATCAACGGCGGCGATCCTAAATCCCTTCGCGCGCAATTCGCGAAGCGGGATTTTGATCCCGACTATGAAATCGAGCTGCTGAAGGTTGAACACCTTGACGACGACTGAAAACGGGGATTCCGCAAGCCCAGCCCATGCGCTATAGTATGCCCCATGAAAGTCCTGTTCGTTTGCACCGCCAACAAGCTGAGAAGCCCGACCGCTGAAGATGTGTTCAGGGATTACCCTGGCATTGAGGCGATGTCGGCTGGCACGGATGCGAATGCACCGACCCCGTTGACCAAAGAGCTTGTTGCCGAGGCCGATCTGATCATCGTCATGGAAAACCACCACCGCGAGCAAATCAGGAAGAAGTTCAAGCAGCGCCCAGACGACAGTAGAATCGTCACGCTGCACATCCCCGATGAGTATGAGCGCGGCGATCCAGAGCTGATTGAGTTGCTGAAAGCCAAAGTCACCCACCGTCTCGATCAGATGTTGGGCAACGGTTGATTCCGCCGTCTTTGGTGTAGTACAAACCGTTATAATACAATGCGATTTTTGTAGTACAAAGCCCCTCAGAAGCAGAAAACGGACTGCAAGATGTGTTTTGTAGTACAAAACCTCTTGGCAAGGGGGCTCGCTGCGCGCCCCCGTTGCATCCCCCAGGCTGTGGCTCTTCCAGGGTTTTGAACCCATTCCAGAGCCAACAGATCGTATCGCCGATCAACCACTCGCGGGAGACTTTACTCTCCCTGCACCCATCAACTTGGCGGGCGTTCCTGCCCCCAAGACCCCAGACCACTTCATGGAGACGACTTCATCGAGACCGTGGAAGAGAGCCTTCGTGCTACCCTTTCCTTGGAACCATCCCATCGACCACGGAGCCTTCGAGCCCCTTGGAACCCTGACCAACCCTGCGCAGATTGGATGCCGCCATCTTGTCGAAGATGGGTCGCGATTTAAGGACTTATCTCCTCATGATCACTGTCCTCACGATACGGCGAATCGCCATTTCACCCGCACTGGGCCATGCATTTTCGCCCGCACAATGATCCATGCTGCCATCCGAAGCACTCTGTGCATTCTCACACAAAAATACTGGAAAAATGTGTATCCATTGGCTACACTCACCCCTTATGAAGGATGTGGGGCTTCGCATACGTATCGACCGAAGGCTGCGTGAGCAGTTTCTTGAAGTGTGTAAGGCGGATGACAAACCTGCCGCTCAAGTCATTAGAGAGTTCATGCGGCAGTATGTCGATGCCAAGGAAGCAGAAAAGAAGCATAGATCGAATGATCCTAGATAACAGAAAGAACGGAAAAGTCGGCGACGAGCTTCGAAAGCATCTTTTGGATGGGACGAAGCTATCGGTCATTTCAGGCCAGTTCTCGATCTATGGTTTTGACGCGTTGAAGAGCGAGCTGAAATCACTCGATAGTTCAAGGCTTCTTCTCTGCCCAACGCCGAAAAATGATAATTCTGGACCTCTATTTTTCGGACTTGCAGGTGACGAGACTGAAACGCGACTGAAAAACCAACTTAGCCAAAAACAGGTCGCCAGAGACTGTTATCGTTGGCTAAAGGAAAAGGCGGAGGTTCGCGCTGCCAAAGACCCCAAAACTTTCGGACAGAATCTATTTCTCACGAGTGGTTCTGACGGGCGCGAGGTGGGTATTCAAGGGAGCTCCCCATTTACAAGCGCAGGTCTTGGGTACACAGAAACTAGTCGGCTGCACATGAATATGTGCGCGAAAGACATAGAAAGTGCATCGGCCATGCTTCAATGGTTTGATGCCGCTTGGAATGATCAGTGTGCGGCTGAGGACGCCAAGGCATTAATTCTCGAACAGCTCGACACACTTATCACCGATCAGCCACCTGAATTTATCTACTTCCTTACGCTCTACAACCTTTTTAAGGACATTCTCGAAGACATAGACGAAGAGAGTATCATCAAGTCAAAAACCGGCTTCAAAGATACTATTGTCTGGAGCAAACTCTACAAGTTTCAACGAGACGGTGTGCTCGGCGCTATCGACAAGCTGGAAAAATATAACGGCTGCATTATCGCCGACAGCGTTGGTTTGGGCAAAACCTTCGAAGCATTGGCGGTCATCAAATACTATGAGCTCCGCAATGACCGCGTTTTGGTACTCTGCCCAAAGAAACTTCGAGACAATTGGTCTGTTTACACGATAAACGATAAGCGGAATTTATTCTCCGCAGACCGTTTCAATTATGATGTCCTAAATCATACCGACCTCACGCGCACCCAAGGCCGCTCTGGCGAGATCAATCTCGAAACTCTGAATTGGGGAAATTATGATCTTGTTGTCATCGATGAGTCCCACAACTTCCGAAATGCCAGTTCGGCGAAAGAAGGGTTGACGCGCTACTCGCGCCTCATGAATGAAATCATGCGCTCTGGCGTAAAGACTAAAGTTTTGATGCTTTCTGCCACACCCGTTAACAACAGGATGAATGATCTTAAGAACCAGGTGGCTTTTATTACCGAAGGGGTCGATAGCGCCTACAGAGATCACGGCATAAGTAGCATCGAGGAAACACTTCGAAAGGCTCAAACACGCTTTAACAACTGGCTGCGTCTTGAAAATCACGACCGCAAAGTCGGGTCTCTGCTCGACACAATGAACTTTGACTACTTCAAGTTACTCGACCTCCTAACCATCGCCCGCTCTCGGAAACATATCGAAAAATATTACGATATCAGTGAGATCGGTTCATTTCCCAAGCGGTTGCAGCCGATCAATATTAAAGCCGATATTGATACGGCAGATCGGTTTCCACCGTTGCGCGAGATTAACCGTACAATCCGCAAGCTCAATCTGAGCGCATACTCCCCGCTAACATACGTGCGTGCTGAAAAGCGTGAAGAATACAGCCGAAAATATGATGTTAGGGTGAAGGATGGTACATCTGTTTTTAGACAGGTTGACCGCGAGCAGAGCCTTATTCACCTCATGCGAGTCAACTTACTTAAGCGCATGGAAAGCTCAATCAACTCTTTCGCGCTAACCGTCGGTAAACTCTTGGGCGAAGTCGAGATGCTGCTCGAAAAACTCGAAAGTCATAAGTCCTCTGATATAGAACAGCTGGGGATCGAAGATATTGAGACCGATGCTGGTGAATTCGACGACTACCTAATCGGTCGCAAAGTGAAAGTCCTGATCAAGGACATGGATGAGCACCGATGGCGACAAGACTTGGAGGACGACCGAACTAAGCTCACGGCCTTACTGGACGAGGCGCGCAAGATCGAAGCAAGCCGTGATGCTAAGCTTCGCTCCCTCCGCGAGCTAATCGCGCGGAAACGTGAGACTCCCATTAATGAGGGCAATCGGAAGATTATCGTGTTCACGGCCTACTCGGACACAGCAAAATATCTTTACGACAATATCGCCGAATGGGCGCGAGAAGAGCTTGGCCTTTACGCTGCGCAAATCACAGGTAGTGGTACGAATAGGACAACGCTTCCTGGGCAGAGTAGTAACTTCGACAGCTTGTTAACATCGTTCTCTCCCACATCAAAAGAGCGGAGTAAGATTGATGAAGAGGCCACCAGTGAAATCGATCTTCTAATTGCCACCGATTGCATTTCGGAAGGCCAGAACCTTCAAGACTGCGACTATTTGGTAAATTATGACATTCACTGGAATCCCGTGAGGATCATCCAGCGGTTTGGGCGGATCGACCGTTTGGGATCAAAGAATGATTTTATTCAGCTGGTGAACTTTTGGCCAAATATGGAGCTGGACGAGTATATAAATTTAGAAGCACGGGTCAGTGGTCGAATGGTATTGCTCGACATTTCCGCTACGGGCGAGGAGAATGTTATAGAGCAGGACACTGGTGGTGCAATGAACGACCTAGAATATCGCCGCAAGCAACTCCATCAGCTTCAAAATACTGTTGTCGATATGGAAGATATGTCTGGCGGGGTCTCCATTACCGATTTGACGCTAAACGACTTCCGTATGGATTTGTCGGACTATATGAAAGAGCACCTTTCCACTCTAGAGCAAGCTCCCACAGGCCTCTGCGCCGTAGCAACATTGGACGCGGGGCTCAAACTCGACGGTCTGCCGCCAGGTGTGGTGTTCTGTCTCAAGAACATTGGCAAACTGGTGAACCGCGAAGACGGCTATGCGCTCGCCCCCTTCTACCTGACCTATGTGAGCGACGATGGTCAGGTGAACCTCAATTTCGTGCAGTCAAAGAAGATCCTAGATGCGCTCAAAAAACATGGCCTCGGAAAGCGCGTATCAGACGACGCAGCTGTTGCTCGCATGGACGCGCGCACGAAAAACGGCAAGGACATGAGCCACTATCGTAATCTTCTGGAGTCAGCCGTGAGCAGCATAGTCGGAAAATCCGAGGAAAAGGGTGTTGAGAGCCTCTTCACTCGGGGCGGCACCAACCTGACCAAAGACAGTTTTCAGGGAATAGATGACTTCGAGGTTATCAGCTACATGGTTGTGAATGCCCCATGAGCAATATCCGCAGCATCGAAGAATTCTACGAGAACCTTGGCATCCCGCAGGCGTGCGCCTTGGGCAAACGCCTCTTTAAGAAGCAATTCTACGAGCACGGACAGCTGGGGACGGCAGACAAGAAAGCCTTTGTCGAAGATATTGATGGGATAGACTGGAGCTACACGCTCAAGCCGTCAACGATCAACATACCCAAACTTGAAGACGACGCCCGCGAGTATCTGGAGATCGCCGTCCTCCAAGTTATGCTCTCGGCTACAGATCGCCATGCCCGCCTTGCGGCAGCGATCCAGAAGGCAATTCCGTATCCTCTACTGATAATTTTTGTCAGTAGTCGCTGCCTAGCGATCAACGCAGCTGACAAGCGCATCAACCGCGCCGACGCGGGCAAGATCGTGGTCGAAGCCAACTACCACAGCGGCTGGATCGAAACCGCTGCTCCAAATGCAGTGCAAAACGACTTCTTATCAGACTTCCGAGTTAAGAATTTCAGCTATCGCAATCTGTACGATTTCTATCAAGATGCCGTCGGCCGCATCATCGCGTTGAACTGTGCTGCACACTCCGGCAAATACGAGCCGCCAAGCAAAAGTTCCAAACCCACGAGCGAACGGCTTGAGGCAATGCGGCAGTTGGAAAGGCTTAATCAGGAGCGAACTGAAACACGCAACAAGTTGAAGAAAGAGAAAAATCTGGGGACACAAGTCAACCTGAACACCCAGGTCAAGAAACTTAGTGATAGCATCGAGGCTATCCGAAAAGAAATTTGAGGAAAGAGCAATGGACGCATTAAAAAAAGAAGATGGCGAAAGCATGAATATCGCTGCTGAAAACATTGAGGCTCTTAAAATTATCCTGCCAGACGCTTTCACCGAAGATGGGATCGATTTCGATGCCTTGCGTCAGTTACTTGGCGACGAAGTCGCGGAAGGTGAAGAAAAATTCTCTCTCAACTGGCACGGTAAAAAGAAGGCGCGACAAATCGCCCTTACTCCCTCAACGGGTACGTTGCGCCCGCGCCCAAAAGAAAGTGTTAATTGGAAAACAACGAGGAATTTGTTTATTGAAGGCGACAATCTTGAGGTCTTGAAGCTCATGCAGAGAAGCTATTCTAGTCAGATTAAGATGATTTACATCGATCCACCTTACAATACTGGCAATGAGTTTATTTATCCTGATAAATTTCAGGACAATTTAGATACTTATTTGCGGTACACAGGCCAAGCAGACGAAGAGGGCTTTAAGCTCACGAGTAACACTGAAGCGACTGGTCGGAAACATACCAACTGGCTAAATATGATGTTCCCGAGATTGAAACTCGCTAAAAACTTGCTTTCAAAAAACGGAGTTATCTTCATATCAATAGGTCAAGATGAAATCGAAAACCTAACACACCTATGCAATGAAATTTTTGGAGAAGAAAATCAGATCACAATATGCTCAAGAGTTGTCAAAACCGGAGGTCAGAAAGGCGCGCACTTCTCACCGTCTGTCGACTATATTTTGGCATATGCAAAAAGTATTGTCGACTTGGAACCTTTTCGAGAACAGATTAGTCAAAATGTCATCGAGAAGGTCTATACTAAGACGCAAGAAACAGGGAAACGGGCGGGCGAGAAATACCGCTCTATGGGCTTATATCAAGCCATGCTCGATAAAAGAGCGAACCAGCGTTACTATATTGAATGCCCAGACGGTAGCTTTGTTATTCCTCCAGGAGATTGCTATCCAGAACAGGCCGCTGAAGGCGAGCAAATAGCACCTGGAGACGGAGATGGCGTTTGGCGCTGGACTTACGGTAGGTTCAAGCAGGAAAAAGACGCAGGCAATATTGAGTATCTCAAGAGTGACAAGACTTCTCTGGTCCATCCGGACGGTAGCCCAGCACAATGGAACATCTATTATAAGATTTGGCTCAAGGACCGTTTAGCAGATGGCCAGCTACCTGGAAACATTCTTGAAAAGTTCCAAAGCAGGCACGCGTCCGCTGAACTAAAAAAACTCGATATTCCTTTCGATTTCCCTAAACCTTCCGATCTCCTGAAGTTCTTAATGGTGATATGTGGTGTTAAGGAAGATGATATCGTTCTAGATTTCTTTGCTGGGTCGTGTCCGCTTGGGCACGCCGCCATGGAGCTGTCAGCTGAGAGATCCAAACCGCTGCCATTTATTTGTGTTCAGTTACCTGAAAAAACGGGTGAAACTTCTGCCGAGTACAAAGCAGGATATAGCACGATCTCTGAGATAGGTAGGGAAAGGATCCGTCGAGCCGGCAACGCCCTAACGAAAGATTTTCCAGACGCCAAAGCTGACTTTGGCTTTAAAATGTTTGAGCTCGCGAGTTCGAATATCCGCGCTTGGAACCCTGATGCCTCGGACCTAGAACAAACCTTGCTCGATCATACCGAACATCTGGTTGAAGGTCGAAGCGAGCAGGACGTTCTTTACGAACTACTACTGAAACGCGGCGTCAACCTTACCGTGCCGATAGAAGAAAAAGATATCGAGGGTAAGACAGTCTATTCGATCGGCTATGGTGTGCTCTTCGCATGTCTGGATGAGACTATCGACAAAGAGCAGATTGAAGCCATCGGAAAAGGTATCGCAGACTGGCACAAAAAGCTGGAGCCCGCAGCGGACACGCAGGTTGTCTTCCGTGACAGCGCCTTCAAGGACAACAATGCAAAATTGAACATGACAGCCATTCTGGAGCAGAACGGCATCGCTCATGTGCGCAGTCTTTAAGAGTTGAGGAACGACAGTGAAAAAGATGACACAAATAGAAAACGGTGAAAGTCCAAACCAAGTAGACAAATACGTTGAGGTCTTGAAGGACATTCTACCGGAAACATTCACAGAAGATGGTATCGACTTCGATGCGCTGCGTCAGTTGCTCGGTGATAACGTCGCGGCAAATGAAGAAAAATATGGCTTAAACTGGCATGGGAAAAAGAAGGCGCGGCAGATTGCGCTAACGCCTTCAACAGGAACCTTGCGCCCATGCCCTGAAGAAAGCATCGACTGGGAAAAAACTCAAAACCTCTTCATCGAAGGTGATAACCTCGAAATCCTCAAGCTTTTTCAGAAGTGTTACGCAGGTAAGGTCAAGATGATTTACCTTGACCCCCCCTATAACACTGGCAACGAATTCATCTACCCGGATCGGTACCAAGAAAACCTCGAAACATATCTAGCTTATACGGGGCAAAAGGGAGAAGAAGGGTTCAAGACCACATCGAATGCCGAAACGTCAGGTCGTTATCACACGAACTGGCTCAACATGATGTACTCTCGTCTCAAATTAGCGCGGGTGTTGCTTGCTGACGATGGAATTATTTTTGTTTCAATAGGCGACCATGAATTAGCGAACCTTCTGACAATTTGCCGAGAGATTTATGGCGAAGAGAACTACGTAGGAACCATTGCAAGAGCTACTGGGACGCGTATGGGGACGGGAAGCAGAGGTATAGCACGTGAGTTGGACTACTTTGTAATCTTCACAAAGAATGACAAACAGCATTTGAACAAACTTCCGATGACAGAAAATCAGCAAGCCATCTACGACCAAGAAGATGAAAAAGGGCGATACCTGATAAGGTCTTTGCGGAGAACTGGTGGTGAAAACCGCCGAGAAGATAGGCCTAGCATGTTCTATCCTGTAATCTCACCAGAAGGTGATGAGGTTTATCCTATTGCACCAGAAGGTTACGAGAGCCGTTGGGTATGTGGCAAGGAAACCTATGAACGACTATGCAAAGAAGGGATGATCGAATGGAAGAAAGTCTCGAAGAAGGGCGAAGAAAAATGGCAGGTATACGGAAAGACATACCTGTCTGATGCAGGGCGCGAGTCATCTGACCTTTGGGCAAGCGGCGAAGGCAATAAAAAGGCAACGAAGGAGTTGAGCGGATTATTTGGTTCTGCAAAAGTTTTCGATCATCCGAAACCACTAGAGTTTAACCGTAATATTATACAGCTTGGAACAAGCGCTGGAAACCAAGATATTGTTCTAGATTTCTTTGCAGGATCAGGCACTCTCGGCCATGCCGTTCTAGAGCAAAATTGTACTGATGGCGGTAACAGACGTTACATTCTCGTCCAGCTGCCAGAAATTTGCGACGAAAAATCTACTGCTTTCGAGAACGGGCTCGTCAACATAGCTGAGCTTGGCAAGGAGCGCATGCGTCGTGCTTCAGCAAAACTGGGTAACGAATATCCCAAGTTTGGTGGCGATTTGGGATTTAAGGTATTCAAGCTCGATAGCAGTAACATCCGTGCGTGGAATACTGATGCATCTGATCTTGAACAAACGCTACTAGATCATGCTGAGCATCTTGTTGAAGGGCGGAGTGAACAAGATGTACTCTACGAGCTCTTGCTAAAGCGTGGCGTCGATTTGACCGTTCCGATAGAACAGAAAACAATTGCCGAAAAAACAGTATATTCTATCGGCTATGGTGTGCTTTTCGCTTGTCTAGACGAGGCCATAGACAAGGGTGAAGTTGAAGCCATCGGAAAAGGTATTTCGGACTGGCACAAAGAGCTAGAGCCAGCAGCAGACACGCAAGTCGTTTTCCGCGACAGCGCTTTTGCAAACGACATCGCCAAGACAAACATGACCGCAATACTCGAACAAAACGGTATCGCTCATGTGCGAAGCCTTTAAGAGAAAGATATTTTGATGAAATTGCACTTCGAAGACAGCCTTGACTATCAACATGCTGCGATTGAAGCGGTCGTAAACTTGTTCAAGGGCCAAGAAATCAATCGCACAGAATTTACTGTGACACATCGTTCAGGAGATGCTGCACAGGGTTCCTTTGGTGTAACTGAAAGCGAACTCGGGATCGGTAACAAGCTAGAATTGCTGGATGACGAAATTCTAGAGAACATGCGTGAAATTCAACTGGCGAATGGTTTGCGCCCCTCGGAATCACTGACCAGCGGCGACTTCACCGTTGAGATGGAAACCGGCACTGGCAAAACCTATGTTTACCTTCGCACAATCTTCGAGTTGAACAAACGCTATGGGTTCACCAAGTTCGTGATTGTGGTGCCGTCTGTCGCGATCAAAGAGGGGACATATAAGAACTCTCCAGATTACCCGTGACCACTTCGAGAATCTGTATCCGATGGCCAAAGGCTATGAGTACTTCCAATACGATTCAGGAAAACCTGGTACGGTGCGCAACTTCGCCACCAGCTCCAACATCCAAATCATGGTCGTCACCGTCGGGGCGATCAACAAGAAGGACGTCAACAACCTCTACAAAGAGAGCGAGAAGACAGGCGGTGAAAAGCCCATCGACCTAGTTCGTGCGACAAATCCGATCATCATCGTGGACGAGCCGCAGAGCGTGGATGGCGGTATGACCGGCAGAGGTAAGGAAGCTCTAGACGCAATGAATCCTCTTTGCACGCTGCGCTACTCTGCAACCCATGCAGAAAAACACCACATGGTCTACCGCCTCGATGCGGTGGATGCCTACGAACGCGAGTTGGTCAAGCAGATCGAAGTCGCTTCCCTTGAAGTTGAGGGCGGCCACAACAAGCCATATGTTAAGCTGATTTCAACACAGAATGTACGCGGATCAATCACGGCCAAGATCGAAGCTGACGCAATGAGCGGCGGCAAGGTTCGGCGGCAGATATTTACGGTCGAGGACGGCGACGATCTGGAACAGGAAACTGAACGCGGACTTTACGCAAACTTCCGAATCGGCACGATCACAGTTGGTAAAGATAACCAATCTTTGGAGTTGAGCATGCCTGGAGGAGAAGTCTTTACTTCACCCCGGCGATGAGGTGGGCGGCGTCAACCGCGACGATCTGAAGCGGCTCATGATCCGCCGCACGATCAAGGAGCATTTGGACAAGGAAATGCGCTTTGCTGCGCAAAAACGCGAAGTGAAAGTCCTGAGTCTGTTTTTCATCGACAGCGTAGAGTTCTACCGCAGCTACGATAAGGACGGCAATCAGGTTAAGGGCAAGTACGCCCTGATTTTTGAAGAAGAGTACCGGAAGCTCGCGAAGCATCCTGACTACCAAACTCTTTTCGAAAAGGTCGACCTGGATATTGAGGCCGATGAAGTCCACAACGGCTACTTCTCCATCGACAAAAAGGGCGGCTGGACCGAGACTGATGAAAGTAACCAAACGAACCGTGACAACGCGGAACGTGCCTACAACCTCATCATGAAAGACAAAGAAAAGCTGCTTAGCTTTGACTCTAAGCTCAAGTTCATTTACTCGCACTCCGCACTAAAGGAAGGATGGGACAACCCAAACGTCTTCCAGATTTGCGCTTTGCGCGATATGGGCACCGAACGTGAACGTCGTCAGACCATTGGACGCGGGCTTCGGCTATGCGTCAATCAGGACGGCCAGCGGTTGCGAGGTTTCGATGTGAACACGTTGACCGTGATAGCAACTGAAAGCTATGAGCAGTTCGCCGAAAACCTCCAAAAAGAAATCGAGGCCGATACTGGAATTCGGTTTGGAGTAGTGGAGAAACACCAATTTGCAAACTTGACGATTACTGAAAAGGACGGAACGGCAAGGCCACTCGGCGTCGAGAAGTCTCAAGAAGTATGGGAATTCTTGAAAGATAACGGGTTCGTTGATGCACGCGGCAAAGTGCTCGATAATCTAAGAACTGCCCTCAAGGATAACACTCTTGAACTTCCCAAGGATTTCGCCGAGCAGGATGCAAGCATTAAGGAAATTCTGCGCAAGCTATCTGGCAAGCTTGATATCAAGAATGCCGATGAACGTATCACCATTCGCACTCGCGAAGCCGTACTAGACAGTGACGGATTCAAAGCCCTATGGGATCGCATCAAGCACAAGACGACCTATCGCGTAGAATTCGACAATCCGAAGCTTATCGATGACTGCGCTCGTGCCATCACCGATGGTCCAAACATTACCAAAACTCGCGCTCAGTTCCGCGTTGCCGACATCGCTATCGGCAAAGGTGGCGTCGAGGCCAGCGAGAAATCCGCATCTGGTTTCAGTTCGATTGCTGAGAGCGATATCGAACTGCCCGATCTCTTGACGGACCTTCAGGATAAAACGCAACTCACCCGCAAGAGCCTTGTCAAAATTCTCACCGACAGCCGCCGCCTGAATGATTTCAAAAAGAACCCTCAAGAGTTCATCGATCTCGCGGGTGAGGCCATCAACCGCACCAAACGTTTAGCCTTGGTGGACGGAATCAAGTATCAGCGAGTTGGAGAAGATCACTACTACGCACAGGAGCTCTTCAAGCAGGAAGAGCTGACCGGATATATCAAGAACACGCTAAAGACCAAAAAATCGGTTTTCGAGCATGTTGTCTATGACTCGGCAGGAGTCGAAAAACGGTTTGCTGAGGAGCTAGAGACCAATGAGGCGGTGAAGGTTTACGCCAAACTTCCTGGGTGGTTCAAAGTCCCAACCCCGCTCGGAACCTATAATCCAGACTGGGCGGTCTTGGTTGAAAATGACGGTCAGGAAAAGCTCTACTTCGTGGTTGAGACCAAGGGCAGCGGCTGGTGGGATGACTTGCGCCATAAGGAAGGCGCAAAAATCGCGTGTGGTAAAGAGCACTTTGCGGTGTTGGCAGTGGACGACAGCCCCGCCAAATATATTCAAGCAACTTCTGTGGACGAAATGTTGAAACACACTTGAAGAGTTTCAGGAATAAAGAATGAGCATGGCAATTCAAATAGCGACACTTAGTGCCTTTGTGGGAAGTGATCTGACAAGAACGCTTGCGCACATTGAAGGTTCAATTTCCGGCCTATCGGCCAATGATTGCCCAGCTTTTCTCTCGGATATAAACGTTGCGCCTGAAGCACTTGCCGCTGCCTCAGAGATAAAACGTGTTGCCGGTCAAATCAACGTGACCGTACACGCTCTCGGCATATTGGCCTGCCTACCGCATATTCTAGAGGACGGGGAAACAGTGGAATATGTTTCCCTTGGAGCTGGAAATACAGGTCGACAGTTTGATTTGGAGACCAATCTTCGCATTGCAGAGTTCAAGTTTATCAACTGGCGGGGCGGACCTGAATCAATTCGCCAGAATTCAATATTTAAAGACTTTTTCGACTTGGCTGAGGCAAAGACGGAGAAGCGGAAGTACCTTTATCTTCTCGGAACAGAGCACGCTTTGAAATTCTTTAACGGGGGCCGCGCTCTTGGAAGTGTGCTTAGCAAGAACGACGTAACAAAAATGCGCTTTGAAGAGTCCCACGGCGCGGCTTACTCAACGGTTCGGGAATACTTCACAGATCATAGACGAAAGGTCTCCATTCAGGATGTGTCTTGCTGGCTTCCTCAGCTGAGCACCTAAATGCCTATTGTAATTTTGGATGAGGTCCGGCCAGGTCTCATTCATGCTGAATACTTTCAGAATATTGCAGCAAATTTGGGGAAGTGGTATGAATTACCCTATTGTAAAGAAAAGAGGTTTTTTTCATGGTTGAATTATTGCAGGGCACCCCACGAGAAGCCGATGAAACTGGATTAAATGATATTGCGCGTGACGCACTTCAGTGTATCGAGAAGGTTGCTGGCGGGGCTGAAACAGCGCTTCGCGGCCATCGCGGCGGTCAGCCAGAAGCCTTCGCGTCTGTCAATACTTGGACCAGCGGGGCGCAAGTTAGGAATATACAAGCAATTGGCGAGAGTGAGCGAGCATCACTTAATGAGCTGATTGGTCAGCCGGTAATTGCTCGCGTCGAGTTCGTCGATGAAGATGGAAAAACGGAAACCGTTTTCATTACAAGGACGACGCCACCGTCTGGCACCGGATACACTATCGCAAGCTATCGCTCGCCTCTTGGTAGCCTAGCCTCACGCTCAGTCGGCGATGACATGTCTGTTCGTCTGGGCGGTGTTGAGCGAGACGTGGAACTAGTGAACACTGCCAAGCTGAAGCCTGCGAAAACTGAAAAAGGATGGGACTCGCGGGATAGCGAAGTTGATCTTGGCGCGAGCGGCAAGTTCACCGTCGTGTCACTTCGTGAGTATTTGGACCCCGTTGATGATGCAATTTCAGACGATGCGTGGGAGGCGTGGGAACATGGCGACCAAAAGGTTAATGTACTCGACGGAATACGTCGCGCTGTACTTTCGCACATGGGGTTACGTGATCAGCCAATTCTCGATCAGCATCAGGATGAAATATTCCGTCTGCCTCTGAACACTCGCTGCTTCCTGTCGGGACCGCCTGGCACTGGTAAAACGACGACATTGATAAGACGACTCGGTCAAAAGATTGATCTGGACGATGAGGAGGCCCTTCTGCCTGCGGAAAGAATACTCATTGAACGAGTGTCACAGGAAACAGGGACTGATCATCGCACGAGTTGGGCGATGTTCTCACCGACGGAACTGCTTCGCCAGTATGTAAAAGAGGCGTTCGCCAGAGAAGGTTTTGCTGCTTCTGATCATTACATTCACACTTGGGAGCACTTCCGGGACGCCATAGCGCGGGACAACCTACGACTTCTACGAACTAGTAACGGAGGGGGAGCATTTCACAAACGTAGCGCAACGGCGTACCTAGATTTACCACTCGTTACGAATTCCGCCTCCGATTGGTTCGATGATTTTGACAGCTTCTTTCTAGACAATCTTCACACAGACCTATCCGGTGATGCCGAATGGCTTGCTAAACATAGCGACGTAGAATTGGCAAAGCTCGGTGCAAAGATTTCAGCGATGCTGGCGTCCGCTGGTCCCAGCCGGTTCGTCTCTAAGTTGCCAAGTGATTTGGCGGCAATCCTTGGAGAAATTCGAGCCTATCTCGAACGTGGCAGAACCGAAACGCAGAAGATCATCAACCGTACTCTCAACCGTATTATGCACGAGGAACCTGGGTTTCCCCAAGCGTTGCAACGCGAGATTGAGCAGCAACTGATGACTGCCGACGCCGAAGAGGGGGATGATCTCGATGGAGAGATCGATGCGCTGGACGATGAGCAAAACGATTCAGCAACCAATCGTTCAGTCAGCCGTGACGAAGTAAAAAGGCGTTATACACAGGCGGTGAGCGCACTTTCTCGGGCCAAGATCAACAGTCGTAAACTTTCAAACAAAGGCCGCAGTGGTCAATTGCTGACTTGGCTTGGCGAAGAGCGAATTCCTGGCCCAGATGACCTCAAAGCACTTGGCAACATGGTAACTGCGCAAAATCGCCTTCGCAGGTTTGCAAGCTTCGATGCGCTGGTGTTCCGCAGCATTGCCGCTAAGTATCGGAAGTTTCGCCAACAGAGGGGCGTTGAAGGGCGCTGGTACACTGGCTCTCCGGCGCGCAACTCCGATGTTAGTTGGCAGGAACTTGATCTCTTGGTTTTGTTCACCCTGCGGATGGCAGGAGATTTCCTCGCGCAATATCGAAGGATGCCAGGAGTCGATCTTCCGGAAAGCGGCATTCCAGGTGCTGTTATGTCGCTCTATAAGAACCAAATTCTCGTCGACGAAGCGACAGATTTCTCGGTGCTTCAATTAGCAAGCATGTACGAACTGAGTCATCCGCTGATGCGTTCGTTCTTCATATGCGGTGATCTCAATCAGCGCCTTACGGGATGGGGGATCAAATCCTATGAGGATATTGACTGGGTTGCTCGCGACATACAGCGACGCAAGATCACCGTGTCCTATCGGCAAAGCGGTCATCTCGTTCGGCTGGCCAAAGAAGTTGCGACCCTCGGAGGTGCTGAACCTGAAGCAATAATTCTACCTGATCGGCTCGACGTCGAGGGCTTAGCGCCTGTTTGGAAAACAGGGCTATCATCGAATGAAGATAAAGCCGACTGGCTTTGCACGCGCATTCGTGAAATTGAAATTATCGTTGGTAAGGTTCCGACTATAGCTGTCCTAGTCAATAACGAGAACGAGGTCGAACCTCTCGCGCAAGTGCTCAACGAGCGGTTGCAGGAGATTAATCTTGCTGCTGCCGCCTGCAAAGACGGTAAGGTTGTAGGGAATGATCGCGACGTGAGGGTTTTCAATATCGAGCATATCAAAGGACTTGAGTTTGAAGCAGTATTCTTTGTGGGTCTTGAAAAAACAATCGAGAACCATCCAGATCTGTTCACGCAATATCTTTATGTTGGTTCGACTAGGGCGGCGACATATCTAGGTGTGAGTTTCGACAGTGAATGTCCGGCGATATTTGCTCCATTGGAGAAGCACTTTAAAGATTTCTGGGATACATAAACAGCCGATCTAGCGCACCCTGTGGGATGGGCTGTCGTGAACCGAGCCTGCCTACGGCGGTCTCGGCCATGCGGCTTCCATCCCTTGCGCACATATTGTCAGCCCTGAATGGCTGACACCTTTCTTCTGAAAAGATAGGGGGTCTTACCCCCAGCCATCAAGACCTGAACGCCCTTTCGGGCGCGCGCGGCGCGTATCCCCGTCCTTCCGCATTTCATTTGTGCAGGGCGGGTGATCCCCCTCCCGCCGCGCGGGTCTTGACGGCCTCCCCCCGCTCATTGGCGCGGGCCTAGTTCGGTTTCATGCGCAACCGACTAAGCAAAAAGGAGAAAAGACCAATGAAACAAGACGTTTATCAAAGAGTGACTGACAAGATCATAGCTGATCTTGAAAAGGGCGAACTCACATGGCTGAAGCCTTGGAGTGCCTCAAACATGGATGGGCGGATCACAAAGCCGCTGCGCCATAACGGCCAGACCTATAGCGGCATCAATGTTCTGATGCTGTGGGGCGCGGCGGTCGAGGCGGGCTATTGCTCCCCATACTGGATGACCTTCAAGCAAGCCAAAGAACTTGGCGCACATGTCAGGAAGGGCGAGGGCGGCAATCCTGTTGTTTACGCCAACACCATCAGCAAGACGGAAGAGCAGGAAAACGGCGCAACCGAAGAGCGCAAAATCCCGTTCATGAAGGCCTACACCGTGTTCAACGTGGAGCAGATCGAGGGCTTGCCCGAACACTACTACGTCAAGCCTGATCCCGTCATCGACCCCGCGCAGCGCATCGAACATGCCGAACAGTTTTTTGCGGCAACGGGCGCGGATTTGCGGCATGGCGGCAATCGCGCCTTTTACCGAGGCGGCAGCAGCGATCATGTGCAGATGCCAGCGTTTGAGTGTTTCCGCAGCCCCGAGGCGTACTATGCCACCTTGGCGCATGAGCTGACACACTGGACTAAACACCCCAAGCGGCTTGACCGTGAATTCGGGCGCAAGAAATGGGGCGATGAAGGCTATGCCCGCGAAGAGCTTGTTGCCGAGCTTGGCGCAGCGTTCCTTTGTGCCGATCTTGATCTGACGCCCGAGGCGGGCACGGATCATGCGGCTTATGTTCAAAGCTGGCTGAAGGTTCTGAAGGAAGATAAGCGGGCGATCTTTTCTGCCGCAGCCCATGCCCAGAAGGCAGCAGGTTATCTGCACAGCCTTCAGCCCCAATCACAAACCGAAGAGCAAAAACAGGGAGTCGCCGCGTAAGCGGCGACTTTGCCTTAGTCCAGATCGTGGTTGTGAAGAAGTATTCCGGCATCCGCGATCCGATCTTCAGTAATCTGGGAGCGATTCAGGCGATTTATTTTTTTGGTCTCGTCTTTGGTTAGCAGGACTAATCGGTAGTTTTCCTTGATATGGCGCAGTACTTCATCATCGCTCGCCCCGCCGCCTACTAGCTTAATGACTTGGCGAGCATATGCCCTTTGCGGCAGTACATGTTCGATCAACAAAGGCTCACCGCGTTTGCGCGCGCTATACGCGGCAATGGAAATTTCTGTAGTTGTGTCAGTTTTCAAATTATTTACGTGCGATAAATGCGGATAACAAACGTGAATGCTTAATATATCCAGAATCCGCTCGACTGAATGGATTGCTCCACCATTGTCGGTGAACCCGCCTTCGAGAGCTTTGTTCCGCGCATGAATGAAGAGGCGAAGTGCAGGAAGGAGATTGTCAGTATTATACTTTCTCATGACATTAATTATGCAGCAAGACAATCGTACGCCCAAGGACTTGTTAGGCTTGAAGGTCGCCAAGATGTGGATAATTCAGGGGAGAAAAAATTGCGGCTGGCCTGATGGCCAGCCGCTTTGATTTAGCGGAGAGCTGGCCCGCGATAGGCCAGCTCGTTTTCGATGTTTCGCATCGATGCAAGCGCGTTGCGCTGATCTTGCGAGTCGCGAGGCGCAGCCGTGAAGGCCAGAAAAGCCTCTTTGCGCAGACCGTAGAGCTGCACGGTGCTGAGGGTTGCCGCTTCAAATTGTGTGACAAGTTTCATGTCATCCTCCTTTTGCTTTAGGAGGCCCCGAACCATTCAGGGCCTTACGGCCCTCACACACATCATTGGCCATAGAAGGCCCTGATGGTTCGGCGGTTTTCGTCAAAGCAACCAAAAGGCGGATGCTCTGGAACGCTCCTTTCACACATGGCGGTAAAACGAAGCGGCGCAACAGGTTGAAGTGTCTTATGCGGACAAGGGGGACTGAAGCAGCTTATCGCTAACAGCCTCACGCGATCCTTTCAGAGAGGCGCAGATACGAGCTTCAAATGTAAAATATCAACGAAATGAGTTGGCTGCCGAGTTGCCAATTCTGCACCAAGCGGATTGCCTTTGGACAGGCACGGCTTTTTTTATAATCGCTTGTGCCGCTTGAAGCAGCGGCCAATCAAAAAGAGGGGCGCAATCAGCGCCCCTCCCATCCATATGGCTCAAAGCCTCGTCTGCGCCGCATGCGCGGCGGCCTTGGCCGTGGTCCGTTGTCATTGTCGCCCAGGTTATGGTCGTGCTTGACGCCGCGAACGGCCTTTACGAAGCCTAATTTACCTGATGCTGCGCGCTGAACGAATGCTAGATTCTTCGACGCCAACCAATAATCCAACTGAAATTATGAGAAGCTCTAACAAAAATTGTTGCAATAAATTGTTTGACCTTTCGGCCGCCAAGCGACTGGGGCCAAAAAACGCAACTATGTCAATCTTACAAATTTCTCTTTGGATACAACTTATTCAAAAGAACTGAATACCATCGAGAATTCGATCTCTTTCTGACCGGGCGGTATTCGCTGCTTGTAGTGATTTGTCTGAGATTACCATGCGGAAGTTGCGCCTCGGGTGGTTTGCGAGTGAAGCACCATTCGCCATGCTCATACGTATTTAGAAAGTGCTCCTCGTAAGCAGCCTGCATCTTATCAACATCGTGTATAGTGACTGAGTTGTATATCGACCAAGTTTGACCTGACGGTACAGATCGCGATTGAAGCAAACTTCCCGCCCGCCGGAACGCCATTGATATCTGCCACGCATAGGGTTGATAGGCCTGATGTACGATTTCACTGCACCAATCATAGAGGTGGCGCAGTTCCTCAATGAAGACGTCATCGTCGTCAAAGAAATTACGGTTATTAGAGATAAAGTCGCGGTGAAAACCATGTCGCAACTTGGGTGGTTTTTTCTTTCGATTGTATGGATAAACACCAATTAAGCGCTCAAAGCGAAGCTCCATGGCTTGTCGCAAAATAAAGAGTGATGCGATCTGTGCCGTTTTGTGGTCGAAAGGAGCTCCAGTATCCTTGAACGTCGACTGATATGCTAGACCTTTGGCGAGATGGAACACTTCCCAACTTGAGACACCACGGTTTTGGCCACCTTCGAAGAAGCTCCAATTGTTGTCGTTGCTTTGTAGGAACTCCAGAATGTCTCGTAAGTCGAAAAGATAGTCCCAGAGAATTTCGGAGAATTGATTAAGAACGTCGATTGTAATGTTTCCGTTTCCCAATTTACGCATTTTAACTACAAGGCTGCTCAATTCTTCAGATGCAACACGCAATTGATAGCGAAAATAAGGGAGTGCGTGTTTGTCTTGTTTGAATGTTGGATCACGCCGATACACCTGCTCATCCAGCCGCTTCTGATTGATTATCTTGTTCTTATTATGCTGTGAATCTAATGACTGAATCTCACAGACGAACTTTGTTAATGTATTTTCTGCTTCACCGTCAGTAGGTGGGGAAACACCATCATTAGGTCTCAATAGGCGCAGAAGCGTTTGGGCTGTAGTCGCACTCTCTGTTTTGTTCATTTTTATAATTCCGTGTGTCCAAATGTTCGCTTTCAGAACAAATTGTCATATCAGCTTCTGCATTTCACATCCATTAATTTATAAGTAGTTCCGCAGCGCGCCTCTCTTCTTTACGGCTCAAAACTACGTCTGCTATTATTACCTATGACCATTGCTGGTGTTGGTATTATCATTTCCATCATCGGTACATTTTTAGTGAAAATTTCTTCCAATGACGCAAAGGAAGCAGAAGTACAAAAAGCTTTGAATATTGGCAACTGGGTTTCTATTGGCTTGGTGGCTATTTCGTGTTTTGTATTAGTAAAGTGGATGTTGCCAGAAACGATGCAAATGAACTTCTTTGGTGAGGGGTTAGTCGACATCTCTTCAATGCGTGTTTTTTATGCTACGTTGGTGGGATTAGTGGTAGGAGCTGCTATTTCATCTTTTACTGAATATTACACCGGTTTAGGTTCTGCTCCTGTATTAAAAATTGTGCAGCAATCGAGCACAGGTGCTGGGACTAATATTATTGCCGGTTTAGCAACTGGGATGATTTCTACCTTTTCTTCCGTTTTATTATTTGCTGCCGCGATTTGGACTTCGTATGCTTTTGCAGGTTTTTATGGAGTTGCCCTGGCAGCTTCTGCTATGATGGCGACCACAGCGATGCAGTTGGCGATTGATGCTTTTGGACCAATTGCTGACAATGCAGGTGGTATTGCGGAAATGAGTGAGTTACCTTCTGAGGTTCGTGAACGAACAGATATTTTAGATTCAGTAGGTAATACAACAGCAGCAACAGGAAAAGGATTTGCGATTGCTTCAGCTGCTTTAACGTCTTTAGCGTTATTTGCAGCTTATGTGACCTTTACAGGTATTGATGGAATCAATATTTTTAAAGCACCAGTATTAGCGATGTTATTTGTTGGTGGAATGGTTCCGGTAGTGTTTTCTGCTTTAGCAATGAATTCAGTTGGAAAAGCAGCCATGGAAATGGTTATGAAGTGAGACGCCAATTCAAAGAGATTCCTGGAATTATGGAAGGAACGGGTAAGCCTGATTATGCTAAGTGTGTGGATATTTCTACGAAGGCGTCTTTAAAAGAGATGATGTTACCAGGTATGTTAACTATTGGGTTTCCAATTTTGGTTGTTTTAATTGGTAAACTAGTTTACTGCTAGCAATAATCTATTGGTAGCAGAGATGTTAGGTGGATACATGGCAGGTGTTACGGTGAGTGGCGTTCTTTGGGCAATATTTCAAAATAATGCTGGTGGCGCTTGGGACAACGCAAAGAAATCATTTGAAGCCGGTGTAATGATTAATGGTGAGATGACTTACAAAGGCTCGGATGCGCACAAAGCTGCAGTGACTGGTGATACGGTTGGTGATCCTTTTAAAGACACTTCTGGACCATCGATGAATATTTTGATAAAGCTTACCTGCCTAATTGGTTTGGTTATCGCGCCAATTTTAGGTAACCATGGCGTTGGAACTGGAGGTAGTGGTAGTTCATGTCATGTCCATAAATCAGGGTATGCAGCCGCATCAACATGCACCCGGAGCGAAGGTGGAGCAATGATGTATAGCTGTTGTGGGGCAAAAATAGACAATGCAGCTTGTCCGGTTGATTGTACTAAACCGTGTTGTAAGGACAAAAAAATTGTGGAGTAGATTGCCAAAAAGCATGTTGTAAAGGAAAGAAAGCATGTGCATCTGATTGTCAAAAAGCGTGTTGTAAAACTGCTTGCGCTAAAGGAAAAGAAGCTTGTGAAAGTCACAAGAAAAGAATGTTGTGCAAAATCGGATAGTTTATCGGCATCTGAAAGCGATAGTTTAGAAACTATAGAGTAGTCTTTTTAGATTTTATATTTCAGTGAAAGACTTCGTGGTAAGCGAAGTCTTTTTTATTTTAGGCTATTAGCTGTTAATTAATTCATGTAGAGATGGAAAAAATTTCACTAGATCAATTTCGTAACCAGATAATTAATTCTTTTGAACATTATTATCCAGATCGCAATACACTTGATGTTTATCAAGATGACCTTCTTGATGAAACGTTTGTTAACTCTCCTGGAGTGGTGTTTTTATGTGATTTCCCCAGTAAAAGCTACTCATTTATTAGCGACAATGTACGTCATATATTAGGAATTACTCCAGAAGAATTTCTAGAACTGGTGGTATTACAGTTGGGTTGAGTTTATACCCATCACATCAGTTTGAGATGATGGTGAAAAATATTATGCCGAGAATGTTTCAAACTTTTTATGAGTATGGTTTAAAGGGTAAAGCAAAAGACATAAGAGTTAGTTATAGCTCATTAGTAAAGTGCCCTGATAATACTTTTAGATGGTATCTACAACAAGTTACAGTTATTGAAACCGATGAGCATAATATGCCGGTAAAGGCTTTAAAGATGTTAACAGATATACACGACTTTAAGACGGGGTCTTTATTAGATTTTTTTATCAGTGAAAGAAATGAAAAGGGTGTTTATGATAAGATTTTTTCAGAACAATATTCAACTCTAGAACCTGAAATTTTACTTTCAAATAGAGAGTTAGAGGTATTACAGCTTGTAAGCAATGGCTTGTCAAGCAAACAAATTGCTGGAGAATTAAATATTAGTGAAAATACAGTGAATAATCACAAGAAGAATATGATTAATAGGTCAGGTATAAGCTCAATTTCGTGAGTTAATGAAGAAAACATTATTTCTTGGAATGATTTCGTAATTTTTACTTACTGGATAAATTTAGATCAGTAAGGCTTCGCTTTACAGTGAAGTCTTTATTTATTTTCGAACTATATTATATTATAACATAACCATGTCACTTAAAGACCTAAAACTAGACAACATCGATCGCCAAATATTAGAGAAATTGCAGTTCAACGCAAAGATTACTAACTCTAAATTAGCTGAAGAGATTGGGTTGTCGCCAGCACCAACACTAGAACGAGTAAAGAAGTTGGAAAATGCTGGACTCATCAAAAGTTATCATGCTGAGCTAGATAAAGAACAACTTGGTTTAGGAGTAGGTGTTTTTATACAAGCAAGTTTAACTGGCTCTCGAAAAGCTATGCTAGAATCTTTCCATAAGAAAATTCAACAGATACCCGAAATTGTAGAGTGTTACCACATCACAGGGTCTTCCGATTTTTTAATGAAGGTCTTAACAAAAGATATTCAATCCTATAATGAATTTATTCAGGAAAAAATGATTGAGATTGATGAACTAGGAAATATTCAATCGATGGTTATTCTTTCAACCATAAAAAACGCAAAAACCCTGCCTATTAAGTAGTTGTGAATGTTTGTTACTAACGGATAACAAACTAAATAACCCGCTCTTTTGTGAGGATTTTTACTCTAAGGTATCATTGTAGTGGAATAGATTAAACAGTATAATCTACCGCTGCTGATTTCTCAACGACTTTCTTGAAAAATTCAACGACTTTGAGATGCTCAGGGTGATTGGCATACGTTTTTAAATCTTCTAACGAGTCAAAGCTAGAGTAAAGAGCAATATCAAAAGCACGGTCTGAAGGAATGACATTTAAACCGACTTCTAAACTTTTGACGACCTCAATATGTGGAGGTAAAGCTTCTAGCATGGCTTTCATTTTTGAGAGAATAGCTGCTTTTTTTAAGCCTTCTGCTTCTTCCTTTACAATCCAAAATACAATGTGCTTAATCATACTTATTTAATTCTCATGGGTATGGTGTAATACATTTTAACTGGAGCGCCATTATAATCTCTTCCAGGTGACCACTTAGGTGATTTTCCTAATACTCGTATCGACTCTTGGTCAATGCCTTCTGACACACCTCTACCACATTTACATTACTGATTGTACCATTTTTATCCACCACAAATTTAAAGGTAAACCGTTCCTTTGTTTTCTTCTGCAATATCGCGTGACGACATTTTAAAATTATCTCGAATGAATTTAGCAAAAGCTTCTTGTCCTCCAGGGAACTCTGGATATTTTGCTACCTCATCTGGGTTTAAAATGCGTTCAACAACTTCCTCTCTAGGTTCAAAGTCAGGAATATCGTAGATGACTTCTTCAGGCTCTTCCTCTTCAGGATCGAGTTCTACTTTTATTTCTTCTTTAGGCTCTTCCTTAACTTCTTTAATCACAGGTGCAATTATTACCTTGGGTGGAGGAGGTGGTGGGATGTCCGTAATAGGAATATCTAAGATTTCTTCTTCCTCAAACGTCATTTGCACAGGTTCTTCAAGTTGAGCAATTTCTCTTGAAAAAGCCTCTATGGTTAATAAGGATATGATGAGTGAAAGCAATAATCCAGCACCAAATAAAAGTGCTTTGTTTTTGTTCAAATCAGCGGCCGCGACTTTTTTGGTGGTCCCTAAATTATGGGGTGTTTCGATGTTGGATGGCTTGAATAGCAATACCATGCCGAAACCAATAACGATCGCGAAAAAGAGAAATACGCCTGAAGCAATTAAAAGGTAAAACATTTATCCAAGTTTATAAATCAATAAGAATAAACCAAATCCTACTACTGCTCCAACCCCATTGGCTACCATATCCTGCCATTCAAAGTATCGACCAGGTATTAAAATTTGTATACATTCAATGAAAGCACCATAAAGGCAAACAATTAATATTGAAACAGGTACCGCTTTAAAGTGTAAGAACATAACATCATGCTGTTTTTTAAGTCCAACAATCATTAACAAAGATAATACGCCAAACATGAAAGTATGAACGAGTTTATCCATGATGGCAATATCCATGTTTGAATGGGTTTTACCTGTTACTAGCGTCAGAACTAAAATTACTGCCGCCCAAATGATCGTGAATGTGTTATATCTTAATAACAAATTATTATTGACCTATTAAAGCTTTATAATCATCAGCTGAAAGTAAATGATCTATTTGGGTCATGTCACTGATTTTAATTTTCACAATCCAACCGTCTTCGTACGGTGCTTCATTAACTTTTTCTGGTGCATCTTCTAGAGCACTATTAAACTCAATGATTTCTGCATTAACAGGGATGAATAAATCAGAAACAGTTTTTACAGCCTCAATCGTTCCAAAAACGTCACCTTCATTCACTGAATCACCTACCGTATCTACTTCAATATATACAATGTCTCCTAACTCATTTTGAGCGAAGTCAGTTACACCAACATACGCAATGTCACCCTCAATTTTTAACCACTCGTGGTCGTTTGTGTATTTTAATTCTGATGGAAAATTCATGCAATTATTTTTTTCTTAAAGGTATAAGATTTTACAGAAGATTTTGAGCTAAGTAACCGCAAAGTTTAATTCTTAGGTAAGGCTAAATCGCAATTTAATTCCAAAAAGCGTTGTGGATCGTTTAAAGGAACTAGAAATTCTCGGTTCATTTACTGTCCTTTCAAAGAACATTTGAAGATTTACTCGCTGATTAATTTCGTAACTAATATTTGGTCGTAATTGAAAGTTAATGTTTCCAGCAGTAACCACGTTGTCAGTCTCAATGTTTCTTTGTATGGTTCTTGTATCTCTAATTGAAAGATCCATTTTCATGTTCACGTTATTTTTCAAGACAATTTGTTGCCGCTCACGATTTTTAATGGGCAGTTTCATGCCTCTTTTTGTATACCCAATACTAATGACAAAGTCTTTGCTGTTTTGTTCGGTTACTTGGAGGTTGGCCATATCTAAATCAAGCATTCGACTAACGTTGTAATCAAATCGTAAGTTTATACGTGATTTTGTTCTAACATTAAATCCGATTAAAGGTGAAAAACGTTCAGTAATAGCCACACCGCTGATTACATAAGGAGATACATAAACACCTTCTTCGTTTGTTAATAGGTCGCCACGTCTTTGATTGACTCTGCTACTAGGGTCAAACTGATTATAGTTTAGCGATGACGTATAGCCAGCAATTTCATAAGATCCGGTGTAACCGTGAGAAATAGTAAATGAGGAGAAGAGTTTCTTTATGGGTTTCCATTTAGACAGACCAGCATAGTTGATTTGCCAGTTAGGTAGTGGGGTTTTAGGTGCCGCATCCAATGAGGCGTCACCGATCTCTTGCCCAGTGTAAGCACTTCTAAAGGCGGGTATAAGCACATCTTGGGAGTTGACGTCATAGGTTCCTTGTGTGTCATTATTATCGTTGTTTAAACGATTTCTCACAGGAATTCGGTTCCTTTCAAACTCTTGAAAGATAGAAGAAATATTACCGTCTTCCTCACCAGAAAAAGAGGTTTTGATAAAGATGTATGACATACTTATATCTCCTCTTACTAATGGATTAAATGTTTCATATCCAGTTCCGTTGTAGCGATAGACTTCGGAGTAGGATGAGGTTTCTTTATATTTGGCAGAAAGTTGAATTCTAAAATCGTTGATGGGTTCTACTGTAGATCTAAAGTCATAAGATTCTGTTCTTGATTGAACAATTGGATCATTTAAAAATTGACTTCTTGAATACCAGCCATTGTCTAATGCGCGTCTTTTAAAACCATTTTCCTCGCTGAGATTTTGACTTCCTAGCACGAATGCTGTACCTGGTGCATAGTTTTCATCCATATCAAGTCCAACAAAACTTGGGGTTGGAAGGAAGCCTGGAATACCCGTGTTGTATGAAAGGTTGTATCGGCCATTAATATCTTTAACCATTAATAAAGGCCTGATTGCTGCTTTTAGTCCGTTAAGTTCTTTTTTCTCTTTTTCTTCTTCCTCTTCATCGTCAGTTGGTTTTTTAGGAGGAGTTCGCGGCATTGTTCTTCTTCGGGATGGGGAATTGATGCTTTTTAAAAATTTATTTTTGTTATAGAGTCGGTCTAAACTTAATTTTCCATTCAGGGTTACATCCCTGGTATTAGTCAGAAAGTTCCCAAACTCAACCCCAGCACTATCGGTTAGACCTATAATATTACTGCGCCAGTTATAACCCGTTTTGTAAGAGATGTCAGCGTTGGTCCAATCTAATAATGGTATTTTGTTTAACGGCAGGCGATAAGTAGCAGTGATGTCTTGACTGTAGTTATTCAAACGACCAAACTGTTTGATATTGGCCCAGATAGAGTCACTGTATTGTTGTTTAGATAGTCCTGTAGAACTACCGTTTTTATCTCCTAGGGGTTCATCAATTAAAGCGTTGGCACTTGCTGTATAGGTGATACTAATACTTTTTGTGATGTTCCAACGCATGTTGTATACCCGATCGAATGTGAAGTTTTTCTGGTAAATTGGGTTATAGGTGTCATTGCTTATCCGTGGATTCTGATAAAAAACTGTTTTAGCGTAAGTACGCCTCAGATCTC
>CAVPZE010000003.1:0-44172 GCA_963710185.1 uncultured Alphaproteobacteria bacterium
GCTTAAGGTCACAGATTTAACCCGACGGACTCTGCACAGACTGGAGGGAACTTGGGGCACAGGTCAGATCGCAGACCAGCGGCTCTCATGCTGCCCTTGATTATCCAAAACCATCCGCACGGAACGCTCGTAAGCATCTGCCGAAGGCCATTGCCGTGCTATATTGATCAGAGGTGTTTGGGTACGGCTTTTGGTTTACGCGGTTTCGGGGTCCATTTTTTGGCAAGACGCTCGAAGTTGTCGAGGATGCGGCCGATCTCTGCCTCATCCGGGTCGAACTGTCCGCCATACCATTCCAGCATCGGTTCGTGTTCTTCGTGCTTGGGGTCGGCCATGGCTTCGAGGAAGGCAGTGTAGCCGGGAAAGCCACCCACATCCTCAGGGGGGCAGGCCCCGATGGCCCTGACAAGGCGTGGATATGCGGCACCCGCGATGGCATCATCGATTTTCTCGACCTTGATCACGTGATGCCAGTTGTCGCCAAAGTCATAGATGTAATGGAGGGTCTTGGTGCCGACATCTTCGATCACATCCAGCAGGCTGGTTTTGCCGGCGGGCATCGGGCCATCGTAAAAGCCGTCAGGATCTGGCACGCCCCAGCCGCTGCCGCCGGCCCGGAACTCATACAGGTGACTGTCGGTCCATCCCATGGCAGCCTGGATCACATCATGCAGACGGTTGAGTTTGATCTTGAGGGGCACATCCAAGCGCCGCAACACCTGAGGCTCGACGTCGGACAATGTGACCTTGAGGCGCGCGACCAGTGTCATGCAGCAATCCTCTTCAATTCCATGGCGGCCTTCCAGTTCCATGGCAGCAATGCATGCACCCGTGACATCGGGATTCCGGCAGGCGGGCGAGAACCTCTGCCATCCATGCCTGCGCACGGGCGGTCTGCGCGGCAAGTGCAGCGCTTAATCTGGCAATTTCGCAAGCGGCGTGTGACATGGCAAATATTTACCACAAAAAGCCGTTAAACGCCAATAAAAACAGGCGCTTCACCGCAGGTTATCCAGCCGTTCTGGGCCTTTGCGTCCAGCGTGGATTGCGCCAGTCGATCCCCTCGAGAAGAGAGCCCGACTGCGCCGCAGATATCGCAACCGCCGTCCCGTCCTGGCTCACCGGCCAGATGAACTTCCCCGCCTCAAGACGCTTCAAATATAACGACATGCCCACCCCGTCATGCCAGAGCAGCTTCACCAGGTCACCTTTGCGGCCGCGAAAGCAAAAGATCTCGCCCGCATGCGGATCACGCCCAAGCCCCTGTTGCACTGTCAGCGCTAAAGTATTCATGCCCCGGCGCATATCCGTCACCCCACCCGCAATCCACACCTTCGTGCCCGCCGGAAACCCGATCATGACCGCCCCATCAGAAGCCTCTTCGATCTTCGTAACACGCAAAAATTGCGGGCCAGAACCAAGCAATCCATTCTTATGGCGATAACGCCAATCGTAAAGCTGAGACCGCGAAACATCATGGCGTCGTGCAACCGAAGCCAATGTCACGCCGTCGCCAAAGCTTTGCTCAACGATACGGATCTTTTTGTCATCTGACCAACGGCGGCGACGGCCAGTATCAGAGACCGACAAAACTGGAATAAGGCGGGTGTCTTCGTGTGCGTCCATAACGACACTCGATAAACGATCTCACAGCACAGCAGCAAGGCGGCTCTCGGCGGAGGTTTACGAATGTGGTGGTCTGGAGCAAGGTCTATGAGACGTTCCGCAAAGCGGTGATTGTGGGGCGTCTGTTGCGCGTTACCGGTCGGATTGAGCGAGAGGGGCAGGTCATTCATGTGATTACAGAACGGATCGAAGACCTCTCACCGATGCTGGCAACACTTGGGCGACCATCGCGACCCGACGTGAACGGAGGAAACTCCGATGGACCTGTTGCACCAGAAAGCAAAAGTTCCAGATCATTTGCTCGACATCCGAGTGAACAGGCCAAGAAGCTGTTTCCGAGCCGGGATTTTTATTGAAGTGAAGAATTTTGCGAGGACTATACTGCTTGGGTAGGCACTTGGACTTTGTGAACTAACGACCAGTTGGAAAGTCAGACCGCCGAAGCGGTCTGACTGGTTTGTCAGGCGGCGTCTTTCGGACCCCAGGGGATGATGGCCTGCAGGGATATATCGTCCTGGCTCGCGGCCTTGCCGAGATTGGCGTTGAAGGCATGATCCCGAACGGTCAGCGTGAAGTAGTCAGCGCCGGTTTCCTTGTTCTGCTTCTTCCAGATACCACCATACTCGACCAGTTTGCCGCGCGGCGAGCGGCCAAGGACGCGGTGCGTGGGGGCCATTGGATTGTTGCTGGCGATCGGTTCGACCGTGATGTCGAGATCAAAAGTGAGGGTCGAGATGGAGCCGATGCCTTTTGCGGTTTCGATTTCGTCGCTGGTGAATTTGATGCAGTTCGTGGTCATTGCTTTTCTCCTTGTTTGCGTTGCAATGATGGTCACCTTGCAGCGGGCCAAGGCCCGGACACACCGGAGGAAACCGGAGGCGCAGCGCAGCGGAGAGGGGCAGGCAACGGTTTTTTTGCCGCGCGAGGAATGATCCGCAGGGACAGGGGAAAAAAGATCGGGACAGTAGCAGTACTTAGTCGACTAAACGACGTGATAACGATGATAACGATGATAACGATGATAACGATGATAACGATGATAACGATGATAACGATGATAACGATGATAAAATCGGGTATGTGATCCGGTAGAATAGCCATGAGATATCCCCTGATTTTGGCTTTCACCTATGGGCGAGCCAAAATCTGAGAGATATCTCATCAGAACTTACGCTGAAGCGGACCGGCTTGAAGCTGGTGGCTTATCTCCAATAGTTGCAAAGTAAACCTGATATGTAAGATCGGCTTTCAGTCTTCCTTTGATGTGGCTTTGGCCGAAAGGTCGAACTTGTGCGAGGTCACGACACCATAAAGTACCCAGCCGAAGAATGTCACCAGGGCACCCCATAGCACTGCCTGCGCACCCGCACTGTACAGCGCATAGAAGCTGTAAAGATTGCCGACTAGCGCAAGAGAAACAGTTATCACCATCTCCTTCTGGCTGACTTTAGCACTTTTCAGCAGCACGGAAATTGCAGACATTGAGAGGATGTAGGGCACAAGATTGGTGACGACTGCCAGATTCACCATGACGTCGAACTGTTCGATGAGTGTGTCGCTGGCTGTCATGAATGCTAGCAAGGTCTGAGCCACGGTAATGATCACCATGCCCAATATCGGAGCGTCATTCTTGGTGACTTTACGGAAATAAGACATGAAGTAGCCTTCGTCGGCAGAACTTTTGAACACCCGTGCCACGGTGAACTGCCAGCTCAGCAATGATCCGAAGGCGGACACCACCATAAGAAAGACCACGATTTTGCCGATGGTCGGATTGAACATCTGCGAAAACACCAAGCCAAAGGGCGCGTTCGAAAGAACCAATTCGGCGTTTGGAACGATGCCGGCTGCGACATTGGTGGAAACGATGTAGACAACCGCAGTGCCCAATGTGCCGACCAGCACCGCGAGCGGCACGTTACGCTCGGGGTTTTCCACGGCATCCATGTTGGCACAGGCTGACTCGAGCCCGAGGAAGGCCCATAATGTGATCGATATAGATGCGGTTGTCGCTTGCAGCAGCGGCAGATTGTTCGGATTCCAGGCGGCTGCGTAAACGGTCGGACTGAACCAGAACCAGCCGATGATCGAAACGCCGACCACAGGAAGGATAACGCCCCAGATTGTAACGCTACCAATCTGGCCGGTCAGACGCGCACCGCCAAAGTTTGGAACCGTTGCCAGCCAAAGTACTGCGATCGCTGCCAGTGTCACGCCGATGGGCGAAAGCGTCAGAGACAGGAAATCGGAGCCATAGCCAACAACTGAAATGGCGATTGCGACATTCGCAATAACCAGCGAAACACCGTAGGTGTAGTTGGTCAGAAAGTTGCCCGACATTCCAAAGGAATATTGCGCGTAGCCGCCCATTCCGGCACCGTTCTTGCTGTAGCGCCCGCTTTTTGCAAAGGCATAGGCCAGCGCGACTGAGCCGACCGCGGTGACAAGCCAAGACATAATCGAGATCGTTCCGACCTGGGCGAGTTTGCTTGGCAGCAGGATGATACCAGATCCCATCATGTTGATGACCGTCAGGAACGTCAACTGAACGACACCCATCTTCTTTGTTTTCTTATCCATTTTCACAGCTTTCCCAAATTAATCTTGAATCGAACTCAGATTGTTTGTCGCCGCGTCACTTTCGCGCTGCGACTGCTTTGGTCTTACGGATGACATGTCCGTAGGCCCGTTTGCTGCCATCTGCTTCGGTCTGGATGTAGACGCCCTGAAGTTCCGGTGCGAAGCCCGGCAGCTTGTTCAAGCCGTCCTCTAATGCCAGAAAATACGACAGTGCCGGGCCGCCCCAGACTTCGCCGGGGACAAGGCACAGAATGCCCGGCGGATAGGGAAGCGCACCTTCGGCAGCGATGCGTCCTTCGATCTTGGACAGCGCAACAAGTTCAACGTTGTTGCGGACCAGCTCGGTATTCGCCTCCTGCGGTGTCATGGCAACCTGCGGCAAATGCGATTTGCGGAACATCGCCTTTTGCAGGCCCTTCATGTCATGGCTCTTGTAAAAATCATGTATCAGCTGACAAAGGCGTCGGATCGTATAGCCTTCATAAAAATCGCTGTTCCTACCGTAAACACCCGGCAGCACGTCCCGCATCGGGCTGTCGTTTTCGAGGTGACGCTCGAAGCGGCTGATGAATGCGATAAGGTGCTGCATCTTCGCCGGGGTTTCGGATGGCGTCAGCAGGAACAGGATCGAGTTGAGGTCGGCCTTTTCCGGGACAACACCATTGTCACGCAGATAATGTGCGAGGATCGACGCAGGCACACCGAACGAGGCGTAGTCGCCGGTAGTCTCGTCTATGCCCGGCGTCGTCAGAAGGAATTTGCACGGATCGACAAAATACTGATCGTTCTCATAGCCATCGAAAGCATGCCACGGCTGATTTTTCTGGAATTTGAAGAACCGCAGATCGTCGACGATCATTTCGGTTTCGTAGTCCTCCCATGGGCGTCCGTCGATCATGCGCGGAATGAACGGTTTGATATGCTGGCAAGTGCGCAGCAGTATCTTGCGGGCGTCCACGCCGACCTCAATACAATCGCGCCAAAGCTGTCGGCCCGCGACACCGTCTTGCATCTGGGCGTTTACATCGAGTGCTGCGAACATTGGATAGAACGGGCTTGTAGATGCATGCATCATGTAGGCGTTGTTCAGACGCTTGTGGGTGCAATACCGGTCTTGTCCTTTGATATGGCGATCCCGCTTGTGGATTTGCGAAGACTGCGAAAACCCCGCCTGCTGCTTGTGTACCGATTGGGTCACAAAAATGCCGGGGTCGTTTTCACCCAATTCCAGCAGCATCGGCGAACTTGCCTGCATCATCGGAATAAACTGTTCGTAGCCAACCCAGGCGGAATCAAATAGAATGTAGTCGCAAAGTGATCCGATGCGGTCGATCACGTATTTCGCGTTGTAGATCGTCCCGTCATAGGTGCCGAGCTGAATCACGGCGAGGCGGAACGGTCGCGGCAGGTCCGCCTTTTCGGGCGCAACCTCGCGGATAGCTTCGCGGATATAGGTTTCGTCAAAGCACCGCGCATCAATTCCGCCGATGAAACCGAAATGGTTCCGTGCGGTTTCGAGATAGACGGGCTGCGCACCGGACAACACCAGCGCCCCGAGATGGACTGACTTGTGGTTATTACGATCAAAAAGAACAAGATCGTCCTTTGCCAGCAAGGCGCTTGTCACGACTTTGTTCGAGGTCGATGTACCGTTCAGCACGAAATAGGTCTTGTCGGCATTGTAAATGCGCGCGGCGTTTTTCTGTGCTTCAAGCGCTGCGCCTTCGTGGATCAGCAAATCGCCCAGCCGCACGTCGGCATTGCACAGATCCGCCCGAAAGATAGTCTCGCCGAAGAAGTTGAAAAACATCCGACCAAGCGGATGCTTGCTGAAGAACTGACCTCCCTGATGGCCCGGACAGTCGAAGGCTGTATTGCCGTTGGCGACGTAGTCGGTCAACGCCTTGAAGAAGGGCGGCATTTGCTCTTGAGTGTACTTGTCTGCAGCGGCAGTGATCTTGTGACCGTAGTGATGCCGGTTGCCCCGCCCGGTGTAAATCACGCCTGACAGTTTATGAAACATACCTTCGGGCACAGTTTCGTCTTCGGCAAGGGCAAGAAACACAGGAATTTTGAAGCCGGTTTTGTCAATGGAGGATAACGCTTGCCCCGCGTCCGAGGTTGTAACGACTGCTGCTGCAATATCGGTGAAATCGGTTTTGGTGATATCGGCGGTTTTGTATTCAGTTATGAAACTTTCAAGCACGGTAGGCGATGCGGCGATGCGGAGGGTCTTCATCTTAAGCTCCCAAAAATGTGGCTACTTTCACTCAGACGGGGGCTATGAAGATATGTTACAGATTTTGGCAAGTAATTTAGGGACGTCTGATCAACGCCTTCGTTGGCGTTCTTCAAAACCTGCGTCAAAACCCGCTTTTTGCTGGCATTCAAGATGCCGGCGCAGCTCTGAAGGAAGGGGAGTGGGCAAAACTTGGTGATCAAGCGACCATCTTTGAGATGGTCAGCCTACCGTCAAGGACTGCAGCCCGTGTGACGGCGACGCAATGCGCTTCGAGCGGAGACCATCTCATGCGCCGCCGTTTGCCCATGCGAGTGTTCCCGATGTCGTCGACACAAGCTTTTGCGCGGGATGACGAGATTGCGAGGCCGTTTCGATATCGGTAACCATAGTTTACGAGCGCGCCAAAGTTGTTTGAAAGGTAGGAATAGAGCTCTTGGCACCCAGCTTTGACACGACTGACCGCTTCTCGTTGGTCTTTGGTTTCGGCGCGCAAACGATTGCAGTCGATTACGAGAACCTGGTCTTGCCACGGTTTAGTTCCGGTCTCTTTCGAGCAATGTTTGCTATGAAGGAGACAAGGAATGGCAATGAAATACACGGAATAATTTCGCCGTGATGCTGTACGCATCGCAACGACCAGCTGCTTAACACGCCCTCAGGTTTCATCTGATTTAGGTGTTGGGCTTTCGAACCTGAGCAAGTGGGTTCAGAAACACCAGCACGATGATTTGATGTCGGGCCCTCATGAGGATGTCGAGCGGGAGAATAAGCGCCTTCGCAAGGAAGTCCGCCTGTTACGAGAGGAGAGGGAAGTGTTAAAAAAAGCGGCAATCTTCTTTGCAGGCCAAAGTGTCTGATGTCAGCACCCTTGGGACAGATTTGAGGATTTGAATAACGGAGGATTTCTGGTTCATCTTATCGATTAGGAGATCGAGATGACACAGAAGCCCAATACATCCAAAGCCGCGGCTGACAAGCTGGTTAAAAACATCCGTCGCAAGACCCGCCAAACCTACTCGGCGGAGGAAAAGATCCGCATTGTTTTGGCGGGTCTTCGAGACGAGGAAAGCATTTCGGTGCTGTGCCGCCGTGAGGGTATCGCCGAGAGCCTGTATTACAGCTGGTCGAAGGAGTTCCTGGAAGCTGGCAAGCGCCGTTTGTCTGGCGATACAGCTCGTCAGGTATGAGGAGGGTCAGAAAACGATCCAGTGGATCGTTTTTCCGACGATTGGTCGCCGGAAATGAAAGAACTTCGGTCTGGGTCTTTGGCCTTGAAAGAATGCGTGGCCGATCTCACCCTTGAAAACCGTTTGCTCAAAAAAAGCATGATCGGGGACGGGGCGACCGAGAAGATGGAAATCATTCGCACTGTTGAGGGATCACATCTGCCGACCAAGCAGACCCTCGACTTTCTGGGGATACCCCGCACCACATTTTATCGCCCCCTCTCGGCGATGAAATCGCCTGCCGGGCAACGGGATGAGACCGTTACGTCGAAGGTGGGCTTGACGGCTTGTCAGATTGCTCGCCGCGTTCCGGGTCTGTCTGGAACCACATTCCACACGCCAGGCGGGACGATCTGATTGAGTTTGCGCTGGAACATGAGGCTCTGGCCACGCGGGAACTGGCGGTCAAATACACCGATGAGAAGCGGTATTTTATATCTGAATCATCGGCATACCTCATTCTGAAAGCAGCCGACCTGATCACGGCACCCGATTATGTGGTGATCAAGGCCGCTGATAAGTTCACGGACAAAACCACGGCCATCAACGAGATGCTCCTCTCGTGCATGTAAACATGCACTGCCGGGCAGTGGAGACGCTGGCATCAGACGATGAAAAACCGGGTGCTGTTGGAAAATTACTATCTGCCTGGCGATCTCGAACGTCAGATCGGGGCCTTCGTCGATTACTACAACAACCAGCGCTACCACGAGAGTTTGAACAACGTCACGCCCGCCGATGTCTACTTCGGACGGGACAAAGTCATTCTGAGGGAAAGGGAGAAAATCAAGAAACAAACAATCCGCCAACGCCGCTTGCAACATCAAAAACAAGCTGCATAATCAATCACACAAACGAGCCAGAGCCTCCAAAACTCAAACCGCTCTAATGTCCCATTTTATATGACGACGGACATCTTGACCACCGTACCACGCACGGCACCACGGATGCCGATCTGTTTCATCAGGCGCTCCACCGTGCAGCGCGCAAGCGTAAAGCCCTCGCGTTTCAGCTGATGCCACACTTTACGGACGCCGTAGACCTGATAGTTTGTAAGCATCTGCCGAAGGCCATTGCCGTGCTATATTGATCAGAGGTGTTTGGGTACGGCTTTTGGTTTACGCGGTTTCGGGGTCCATTTTTTGGCAAGACGCTCGAAGTTGTCGAGGATGCGGCCGATCTCTGCCTCATCCGGGTCGAACTGTCCGCCATACCATTCCAGCATCGGTTCGTGTTCTTCGTGCTTGGGGTCGGCCATGGCTTCGAGGAAGGCAGTGTAGCCGGGAAAGCCACCCACATCCTCAGGGGGGCAGGCCCCGATGGCCCTGACAAGGCGTGGATATGCGGCACCCGCGATGGCATCATCGATTTTCTCGACCTTGATCACGTGATGCCAGTTGTCGCCAAAGTCATAGATGTAATGGAGGGTCTTGGTGCCGACATCTTCGATCACATCCAGCAGGCTGGTTTTGCCGGCGGGCATCGGGCCATCGTAAAAGCCGTCAGGATCTGGCACGCCCCAGCCGCTGCCGCCGGCCCGGAACTCATACAGGTGACTGTCGGTCCATCCCATGGCAGCCTGGATCACATCATGCAGACGGTTGAGTTTGATCTTGAGGGGCACATCCAAGCGCCGCAACACCTGAGGCTCGACGTCGGACAATGTGACCTTGAGGCGCGCGACCAGTGTCATGCAGCAATCCTCTTCAATTCCATGGCGGCCTTCCAGTTCCATGGCAGCAATGCATGCACCCGTGACATCGGGATTCCGGCAGGCGGGCGAGAACCTCTGCCATCCATGCCTGCGCACGGGCGGTCTGCGCGGCAAGTGCAGCGCTTAATCTGGCAATTTCGCAAGCGGCGTGTGACATGGCAAATATTTACCACAAAAAGCCGTTAAACGCCAATAAAAACAGGCGCTTCACCGCAGGTTATCCAGCCGTTCTGGGCCTTTGCGTCCAGCGTGGATTGCGCCAGTCGATCCCCTCGAGAAGAGAGCCCGACTGCGCCGCAGATATCGCAACCGCCGTCCCGTCCTGGCTCACCGGCCAGATGAACTTCCCCGCCTCAAGACGCTTCAAATATAACGACATGCCCACCCCGTCATGCCAGAGCAGCTTCACCAGGTCACCTTTGCGGCCGCGAAAGCAAAAGATCTCGCCCGCATGCGGATCACGCCCAAGCCCCTGTTGCACTGTCAGCGCTAAAGTATTCATGCCCCGGCGCATATCCGTCACCCCACCCGCAATCCACACCTTCGTGCCCGCCGGAAACCCGATCATGACCGCCCCATCAGAAGCCTCTTCGATCTTCGTAACACGCAAAAATTGCGGGCCAGAACCAAGCAATCCATTCTTATGGCGATAACGCCAATCGTAAAGCTGAGACCGCGAAACATCATGGCGTCGTGCAACCGAAGCCAATGTCACGCCGTCGCCAAAGCTTTGCTCAACGATACGGATCTTTTTGTCATCTGACCAACGGCGGCGACGGCCAGTATCAGAGACCGACAAAACTGGAATAAGGCGGGTGTCTTCGTGTGCGTCCATAACGACACTCGATAAACGATCTCACAGCACAGCAGCAAGGCGGCCCTCGGCGGAGGTTTACGAATGTGGTGGATGGGTTACGCGCAAACGTTGGGGTCTCGTGGGTGCCCTCCGGGTCATCCGCCAATATCAGAGGCCAGGCCCGGCTGTTGGCGATTGTCAGACAAGGCGTTCACGCCAGCCAGACAGACGTCCGGTCAGGCCGCCTTGCCTTCACCTTCACGCCGTTCCGCGCGCGCAAGAAGACCGGAGAGGCGCGACATCGAGGCGAGATGTGCCTGAATTACGCCCAACATGCCGGAGCGGAATAATTCGATGACATCGGCGTCGGCCAGCGCGGCAAGCCGGTCTGCATTCACCCGCTGAAAGCCGCCAAGCGACAGGCGTGACCCGTCGGGAAGCGACGCCGTTGCGGTTGCAGGCTCCAAAAGACCAAGTTCTATCAAACGGTTCGTAAACATGCGCGTGACAGTATGCTGGGACTGATAATCAGATGCGAATTGCAACATGGTGTTGAGATATTGAGTGCGATTGCCTTCACTGTCGAAAAGGCGCTCGCCCTTGCCGTCTTCGTTCACGCCTTCGAACTCGGTGTCGATACACAGCGTGAAATCCTCGCCATTTTCACCGCCCGCAAAAACAAAAGGATAGCGGCGCAAGAATGCAGGGACATATTCACCGTCCCATGTGCCAGTCGCTGTGACACAAAGGTTCTCATCTGTCCGCAGACCAACCAGCAAGGCGGGCGTCATCGTCTCGCCTTCGCCTGCAAACACGATCGGATATTCCGCAGCCGCTTTTTCAAATTCGGCCACAACAAGAGGCACGGAATTAAGTTCAGTGGCAAAATTAAATGATGTGCCCTGACGGACAGACAGGTTGCGGTGCGTTTCTGCCGATATCGGCACAGCATTTTCGTAGATCATCAATTGCTTGGTCATATTTTTTCCTCAAATCCGTCCGGCCATTCTCCAATTGTGCAGAATATGGCCTGTCCCTACAACCCCGCCCCTCAGAATTGAGAGAGTGTAAGCGTGGCAGACAATGTGAAATCCGACTGGTTTGCCAGCGATTGTTTCAATGGAATCCCTGCAACAACTTCAAGGCGGCTGTGCTTGTTAAAGTTGTAGGACGCACCGATACCTGCGGACACCAAAGTAGTGACGGCAGGGAAGGTCGAAAACACCTCGCCGATATCGGCAAAAACAAAGCCGCTTATCGTTTTGCCTTGCACGGTAAAGGCCTTGTGGAATTCGAAATTCGCATAATAACCGCTGTCCCCTGCCACGCCATCCGACGGGTATCCGCGCACGGTTGTCGGGCCACCGATCTGGAACAGCAAGTCACCAGGAAGCAGCACTTCATTAGTTGCCTGCCATGAACCGCGCCCGATAAAGGCCACACCGTTTGCGAACCTGTAAGTTCCGTCAAGTGATCCGGTCGTAATCGAATAACGCGTGGACGTCCCAGCGATGATATCATCTACTGTTGCAGACACAAACTGCACCTGCGAGCCGAACGTCCAGTTATCGTCAAAGGCACCAAATGAAAGTCCGGCCGAGAGCTTGCTGGTCTCCGAGTTTACAATCGGTACACCCGCCGAGAATGCCTTTGACTGGCCATCGAACCCCGATGCAAATACTTGCAGGAGATACTTGTCAGTCGCAATCAATGGCTGTGTCAGTGTAAGCGACAAGGAACCCGCCCTGCCCGAGATGTTCAAAGGCAGCGTCGGTCCGTCAACCACGTCATAGCTGGATAATGTTCCGCTAAAAGCAAGCCGTGTCCCCGCCGTCGTGATCGGGATATCAAAGCGCATCGTGGCAGACTGGCTGCCTTCCGTTCCTTCAACATACAAAAGGAAGGTATCGTCGATCCCGAAAAACCCGTATCGGCGATAAATCATTGACGCCCGAAATTCGCCGGTGGATGTGGCACCGTTATTGTCAAAAAAGAACTGCAACTGTTCTGGCGCAGGTTCGGTTACACCGAACACAAGATCGGTCAAACCAAATGCGGCCCCTGGTTGCAGCAGCAGCCTGAGTTGGGCGCGGTTGGTCTGGTTGAAATAGCTGATATCATTCGCAGCTGTGGGGATATCCACTGTCGTTCCCCGCGCGAAACGCACGCGGTTTGTGATGAAATCTGTTTTGGTCTGCCGCTCACCGACAACGGCAACAACACCGACCTGGCCCTCGACAAGGCTGATCACAAGATCGCCTCCGGCAAGATCCTGTGGCCCGAGGATTGCAGCGGCAGTAACAATGCCTTTTTCGGCATACAGATCGTTTACGTCGCGCACGAGTTCGGACAATCCGGCAAAATCAACGCGACGGCCCACATACCGAGACTTGATCGCGTCAAGCTCTGCGTCCGACAAAAAAGCAGACGGTGGGCTGAAGGTGATCGACGACAAAAGCACCGTAGCGCCGCCCGCGGGAGGCAAATCACGACGGTTCAGCGGATCCGTTATGACAGCCGGTCCTGCCTGCCGAACTTGAGCTGCGTCTTGTTCAGCCTGGATCCTGCGATCTGTTTCCGCAGCGATCCGCGCCGAAATATCCGCCTGAGCGAACACAGGCGTACCCGAGAGGCATAAACCGATTGCCGCAGACAGCCATGCCAACGCGGTCTTTTGCAGTATTGCTCGTGCCATCTCGTTCATCCTCATCACCGCCGGTTTTTTAGGTACGGCTTGTGTTTTATTAACTTCTATTTTCATCGACGCAAACGCACCGCTGGCCCATTGCCCTGAACAAATACACTGTAGGCGATGCCACCAATTTGAACCACAGTGTCATCTTCGGACACATTGAGTTCATCATCCTCGGACGGCTCGCCTGTATCAAAGCCGCTTGGTGCGTTGAGCAGATCATCGGTGTAGCGCATGTTGCGCACGGTATCTCGGGTAAGGCTGATGCCGTCATACGGAACCCCGAGCAAATCGGTCACCTGCACGCTGCGATCATAAACCACCACGAACGAGTTCGTTGCTGTGGCCGATCCATTGAGGGTCAGCGCAAAGGGATTGCCATCAAGAAACAGTTGCACATTGCTCGCCGGGGTCGGCTTGGGCGTCACTGACCTGTCATCGACAAATACCGTTTGTGACGGAGTGGTCAAAAGCAAAGTCCCGGCCATCGGCGAGCCGCCCTGGATCGGCACCGCAGCATTTATGATATCCACAAATTCCGCCGTCGTGGTCATCTGTGTTTCAGACACGAACACCTGCGGCATCACCACACCAGCGGGTGCATCAACATTCAGTTGCGCGAATGTCGCGGCTGTACCGTTCGCACCCGTCAGGGTTACGTTAAGGGGATCAGGACCGCTCGGTACTTGCGTGATGTCCGTGGCTCGGATGATGTCCGCACGCAGGGTCAGGTTTTCAGCGACCTCGATTTGACCAACATCAAGCGTGCCGGTCGCCTGAAGATCGATGTTCTTGGCGCGCATCACTTTCACATCCAGAATACCGGTATTGCCCGGTCCAAAGCCTGCGATGTTTCTGATCGTCTCACCCGCCTGCTCAAACTGGCCAATGATATCGCCAGTTGAAAGGATAACGCTGTCTGTACCTGCGATGATTGTATCAAAGAGGACACCGTTACCCGTGATTGTCGATGTGCCGCCCGCGGTTACACTGGTGACAACCTCTACCTGTCCGGTGCCCCCGGTAAGGGTAGAATCTATCCCTGTCAGTACCGTATTCACAGTGACGCCAAGGCCCGTGATATCAGACGATCCGCCTGCATCGACGTCACCGCCAGTTACAGGCCCTGCCTTGGCAAGGACCGTGTTGTCGATACCAGCGGTAATCTTGGTGAACGTCACCCCGATGCCCGTCAGGCTGGCAGACCCATTCGCACCGATAATTCCGCCGGTGACATCGCCAAGGTTCGAGACCAGAGTGATGTCGCCCGCATCTTCCGGGCCCGGCACTGCGGGCAGGCCGGTCGTCGTCAGGTTCCCAAAGTTCAATTCAACCTGGGCGTCAAAGTTCTGGCTTCCGCCGCTGGTCGCAAAAGTCACATCAAGTGTGCCAAGACCAGTCACCGAAATCTGACCGTTGGCAGCCGACAGGTTTGTCAGCGTCATATCGGTTTGTGCCAAAAGGTCGATGCCGCCATCTGTCGCCGTCGCCGCCAGAACATTCGTACGGATGCGCAACGGGTTCGCCGCGAGGGTCACGGTGTTGTCGAGAGCAGATACGTTCGACTGCGTCCGGTCCCCGATGCCAAGACCCGCTGACAGGAACACACCTGCGCCCGGGGCCATTGCCGTAATGTCGAACCGAGGATCGGCGGTTCCGGCAAATATCCGGCCCCCTGCTGTTACAGATACCGCATTGGCAAGCCCGCTTGCCGATGTGATACCTGTGACCAGTGCGTCGTCTGCAGTCGCGATGATCACCTGATCCGCATCTGCACGGATCATCGCGCCATTCAGCATCTTAAGCGAACCGGAATTGATATCGACCAATCCTGCAATCGAGTGGACATCGCCCAAGGTGGTGAACAAGGTGCGGCCACCTGTTGCGATGTTGATCGTGCCTGCTGTCTCGACCAGACCGTCGATCACCCCTTCGCCCGCCGCCGCAAGTCGAATGGTGCCGCTCGCATTTGCCGAGCCGATAATGAACAGGTTGTTGGCAGAACCGAACAGGTTGATCTCGTTTGCTGCATTCGCCGTGATCTGTCCGCCAAGGCCGACACCCACGTTCAGGCTGCGCACCACTGTCCCGATCGAACCGGTGACCGCCTGCAAGTCGACGTTACCGCCCAGCACATTGATCAACTCGTCGTCTTGCGCGTTGAACAATGAATTCTGTGCGACCAGCTTGACGTCTTGCGGGGAATAAACCGTGTCGATCCGACCGCTGTCGGTAAAGGCGATGTTGACGCCATTTTGTGCGCGTGCCGTGGTTGAAGAAGTGCCGCGCGGCGAAAGGGTCAATGGTGTTGATGTGGTTCCGATTCTGCCCTGCGCCGCCTCAAGAATGAGGTTACCGGTCTGAACGGCACTGACAGGCGCATTGATGATGTTGCCATAGACCTTGATCCGTGTGTCGCCGAACGTACTGATATTGCCCAGCGTTGCATTGCCGCGCGAGGCAACAAAGGCACCACCGATATCAGCATTTGTACCACTTGATACATTTGGCACCGTCAGGTTCAGCGCCGTTACCGCGTTAAAGTTGACAGGTCGTTTGCTCAACACCGTCAAAAGCGTATCAGGCGCCGATATCAGCCCAAGGGCCGCTGCGTTCAATGCCGCCTGCTGCACGCCGGTCAGTGTATCAAACTCAGCGCCAAGGTTCAGCGATGTCAGCACGCCGGGTGCGCCAAGACCAAGAGCCACAGCCGCGTCATAAGCCGCAAGCTGCTGCGCCGTTGCGTTGGCAGGCAAGTTGACCGGACCAACTGTCAGCAGAAGGTCATTGCGTTCGGCAGCCGCCAGCGCGACTTTCTGATCCAGCGTCAGATTTCTCGGATCAAGATCGGACCGGATCGAGACACCAAGCGTCGCTGTACCAGCCCCAACCGTTTCGCCGATCCCGCGATCTGCTTCGATAGTAACCGTGCGGCCCGACACGTTCGGGTCTTTCAGTACAGGATTTGTGCCAGTCACAGTCTTGAGCGCACCGGGTGCCAGCGAGAACGCAAGCTCGCGCTCGGTCCAGACCGAGCCACGCGTCAATTCGGACTTTTGCGCGTCTGTGGCCACATAGGTGTAGCCAGTATCATAAGACGCAGTCAGATCACCAACAACGCCGTGAAGGCGATGATATTCAGAGGTCTGTTGCGCTTCGACTTTAGCAATGGACGTTGCGACAAAGGCGTCAGGGTCAGGATTTCCTACTTCTACCGCCGTTGCGCGGAACTGGGCATCAAGCGCACGGTATTGCGCCGAAGCCGGATCAATCGTGACAGTTGCCGCAGCATCGTATGCAGCAGTACCGCGAATGCGCCAGTATTGGTTATAGGTCTGTGTCGTTGACGCCTCAAAGGCAACAATAGCGTTTTGCTGTTTGTCCTCGTTGGCGGTGCCGTTGATCCCGCGTGACGGATCATTGGCCAGCAAGCCAAGGCTTTCCCAGAAGCCCAAAAGCTCGGAATATGTACGCTGGTCAATGGATTCGACCGGATTGTTGTCAAGGATCTGGCCCGTTGCCGCGACACGCACGTCGCCGCCTGTTGTCAAAACCTTGACCAGCAATGCATTGCCGTCGGTGTTGCCGGTCCAGCCATCCGACCGGACACCGATGTCGCCCGCTGCGGTGATGGTAAAACCAAGACGCGCGTTGGCGTCAAAGGCCGGATCAACCTCGGGATCGCCAAACGGACGGTCTGACGGATTGGTGCTGAAGCCGGTGTTGACCCGCAACAGCGATCCGGTTGTGGTATTGCCCACAGACCCGCTAAGCGAGCTGAGCGTGACGCGCGGTGCCTGAATACGAGACGTCTGGTTGCGCCCGTCAATGGACCCGAACGAGAAGATGTCGATGGTGCCTTTTCCGGCAGCAACACTGCCCGCCGCTGTCACCTGATCAACGATCAGATCACCACGAGAGATAATCGAGACTTTGCCGTCTTTGGCATTGGCCGACAATGCGCCGAACCCTGCGCCAGTCGTACCTGTCAGATTGACAGTCACAGAAGCATCCACAGGCGCATTTAGGACGTGTGGATTGGTGACGCCACCGACCGAACGGTCTGCGGTCAGCGAAATGTTCTTGGCTTTGATCTCTCCCGCCAGATCGCCCTGAATAATTGACGCGCCACTGCCCAAGACCGAACCTGCATTGATCGTGACAATGCCCGCGACAGCGTTCAGATTGCTGGTCAGGATTACATCTGCATTGGTCGAGGTGATGGTGATCGCACCGGTGTTAGAGCCTATGAAGTTCACCCCGATCGGATAATCCGCCTTGAGCGATTCAGTAATGATGGTCGTGTATTCCTGACGCAGCTCGTAATAGAACGTCTTTTCGGAGGCGATACATAGGGTCCACCAGTTGCACCGCCTTGAGCTGGCACCGGTGTTGACGAATTCGTCCTTGGTAAATGTAGAATCGTTTGCCACCGAAAGCTGGGTGCCTGCAAGGCTGGTGTTCAAGGAAGATGTCGATTCAGGGTCCTGGAACGCAGCACCGTTCGAAATCTTAAGCCCGCCACCAGTGAGCGTGCTTTGCGTGGTCACATACGTTCCATCGGCAAGGCGGTAGGTATTTAAGAGCTGGGGAGTACCATTGAGCGTCAGGCTGGTAATAGAGTTAACCGTCAGCGCCGCCGCGCCGAACAATTGCGTATCCACCTTGGAATATTTCGACGTCCGTTTGAATTCCTCGCCCGTTGTCCAGACGTAGCGCTGGTTCGGATTAGGCGCATATGTGCTTGTCCGGTCACCACCGAATGTGGTTCCAACGCCGCCGAGCAACAGATTACCCGTTGCATTGTCGATGGTCCCGGTTTGGGTTTCTACACGGACCACACCAGTGGCCTGACCAGGCACATAATCGCGGGTAAAGACAGTCTTGCGTACTGACACAATCGGATTGTTGGCGTTGGTTGTATTGAGGCCAATAATATCCGTAATCTCGATCAGACCTTCGACGCCACGCAACGTGCCCGAGGTCACAAGAGCGGAGCCATCATTGCGCTGGATGTCCTCGCCCGCGCTCAGATTCCGCAACAAGACCGGGATGTTTGAGCTGTTGTTGATGTTGATGGTGCCAAAGCCGTCCAGCACGTTCAGACGCCCGACCGCAGTCGACGAAGTGGTATTCATGATCTGACCGAACAGTTGGATATAGCCGCCTTTGACAGACGCACCATTGACCAGATACTGGCCGTTCTTCGCGTCATAGGACGCCCCGATGTTGTCGGTAGCCGAGGTACGCACGACGCTGAAGATACCATCGGTGGACCCGTTCGCTGCGGCAAATGCTTCGGCCTGTGCCTTGGTGAACTGAAGGCTAAAGCTGGTGTTTTCCGACAGATAATCCTTGATGTTCACCTGCGTGGCTATACCGAATATCGCAATGGTACGCACCGGATCGGCGTTCGGATTAACGATCACCTCGTCCTTGTACTGCTCCACCACCAGCTTAAGCTCTGCAGGATCAATCCCTGCTGCCGCACGGCTGATTGTGATGTCCTGTCTTTCACTGTTCCGAACCGTCGCCGCACCCGCAAGGTTTGCTGCATCAAGATCAGCCTGGCTGACACCAATCGCGGCGGCACTTGCCGTTAGTGTCGGGGTGTTGCCAAGCGTCAGGTTCCATTCCGCAATCCCGGACTGGATGGTGGAGTTGATGTTGAGATAGCGCGCCGAAATCGAAATCGCGCCGTTTGCGGTAATGCCCGGTCCGATCTCGCCCAAAGACGCAGACGTGGGGTTGGTAAAGCTGGCCGGATCACCACCGATGTGATTGAACCCGTTGACATAGCTTGCAACAAAATCGCCATCCTTGGCGAGGATTTCGACAGAGCCTGCGTTGATCGTGCCTTGGATATAGACGTTGCCCGCTTCGGAAATGATCCGCACCGCGCCATTGGTGTTCTCAATCACCGAGCCACGCTTGAGAATGATATCAGGCGCAATCTCGCGCTGTGCTAGCGGAAACGCCTCGGGTGTGTAGGTCGAAATAATCTCGACCAGACCGCGGCTGGAGGTACGCGAGGTCACAACATTTTCGTTGGTAAAGCCTGAGTTGAGACCAGAGGCGTTCAGCGAGGTAATGTTGGCAGGGCTATAGACCAGAACGCCGTTGAAGCGCACGTTGCCCGCGTCATAGGTCGGCACGATCAGGTTGCCCAGTTTCAGAGTGTGATGCGTATTGTTGGTGATCTTGATCTCTGCGTTGCCGGGGGCCAGCATTTTACCCGCCGCGGTAGTGCGCAACTGGTCGCCGGTGACAAAGATATTGCCAAGCCGCGCCGCCGTATCGGCAACTTCGATGGTATAGGCTTGCGGAACACCCGACGATGCCGAGGCAGCCGCCGCAGATTGGGTTATGGTTGTGAAGCTGGTTGTAAGAGAGCCAAGAATACCGACGAACTGCGTCAGTGATTTGGTCCCTGTAACCGTTCCGGCAGTGGCACCTGTATTGGCATTCAGGGACGTCACCGCAGAGTTGATAGCGCTCAGAACGGGCGTCAGGTCAGTGATGGCTGTCCCGAGCGAGGCAGACGACAGACCGACGCGGGTCAGGGCACCTGCACTTGCAAAGAAGTCGGCTGAGGAACCTGCCGCATTTAGATTGTTGCGGATCGCTGTATCTGCATTGTTACGCGAGATTGCCAGCGCTTGCTCTGCGTCAGTACCCGTCACAGCATTGGCGGGCAGGCTGTTGAGAAGATTGGTCAGCCCTGTTTTCAGGCTCGCTGCGCGATCACGCGCATTTCCGGTCTGTGTCGTAATCGTCGCCGTGTTGGATGCAATGATGGTGAGGTTATTCGCAATCACAGTCTGCGCCGCCGCGATTATCCCCTGCTGTGTTGATGCATTGCCTGCATTGTTGGCAAGAAGTGCTGCCTCAAGCGTTGACTGCGCCGTTGCGATTTCAGTGGCCTTGGCAATATTGGTGTTGCGCCGCGAGATTGTGTCTGCTTCAGCAACCTTGGCCGCATTCGCAGCGGCTAACCCCTGATCTCGCAGCGTTTGCAGACCCGCAACTGTCCCGCCGTGGGTTCCCGCGCTGTAGGTGCTGATCGCCTGAATTTGGGAAATCGTTGTGTTCACTGTCGCCGTCAAACCAAAGGTCGCGTCGGTGTAGAATTCCTGCACCCCCCCGACCAGTTCGGTCAGACTTGCCACGATATTCGTGGGTGCCGCAAGCTCAAGCTGGACTTTGACGGTAGAGATATTGTTTGCCTCCACAGCCGCGGCAGCCTGAAGCGCTGCGCGCGGTGACGGACCTGCATATGTGCCGGGAACAAACACGCCGCTTCCGTTAAACGACCCGAGACCAAGACCCACGAGTTTGTTCTGAAGAAACCTGATCTCGTTCTGATAGGCCGCTTTTGCAATCGGATCAGTGTCGTAGTCTTCAATGAGTTGCTGCAATTCAGCCACCCGGGCAAGAACTTCGGTCCCGACAGGATTGGGGCCGGAAACCACAAACTCGATATTGCCCGTCGCATTATTGGCGATACAAGACAGCAATGTGGGCGAGCAGGTCTCGTCGATGATCAATGTCTTGCTGCTTTGGATACCCGTCTCGACACGTCCGTTCACATCAACGCGTGATATGCCGCCGTCGATGCTTGTCGATCCACCTTTGTAATCGAACGATACGTCACCACCACCAAAGGCGTTGGAAATCGCAGAGGCGGCTTTTGCCAAACCCTCGCGGTAGATGTCTTTGCCGGTTCCGACCGCGCGGGCGTCGATGTTGCCTTTGCTCACATTAAGACGGATGTCCCCCGCCGCGCGCACACCCTGCGGGTCCAGCGCCATGTTGGTCGACGATGTCGATCCCACGGTTATAAGGCCGGAGTTACGCACGATCACCGTCGGGTTCGGACCTGTCGGGATCGGGATCGCCGTCTTGTTAAAGATGTCGACGGTTGCATTGAAAATCAGGTTTGCCGTCTCGCCTGACGGGCCTGTGCCCGCGCCGATGGTGACAGTCGCAAAGCGCGGCGTGTCGCCATTGGTCGGGTTGTCGCCGTCTGTCGCCTGAAGCAATGCGTTATTGCCGATGGTGACAGTGTTCTGGCCCGTGTAGGTGATGTTGGCATCGCCCGATGGTGCACCCGCAAGGCCATATGTGGTGGCAGACGACCGCATGTCAAAGTCGCCCTCGCCCCATGCCGCAACTTTGATATCACCGTAATCGACCTCGACATCCGCTGCTGCACCAATTGATGCTGTTGCGTTTGCCGTGACCACAGCGTCGATTTCCGCATTGGCCAGTGCGATGGCACCGCCGCTGTCCAAATTCACCTTCTGCTTTGAGACGATGTTATTGTACGCCTCTTGCTTTAAGGTCGACGGACCTGTGCCGGGCTTTGTGATCCGGACAGCAGCATTTGCACCGATGCTCGCCGTTGTGTTGTGGGTGATAAGGACATCAGCACCGCCTGCGGGCACGTTTGCCAGCCCGCCAGAGATCGACCTTACGTTATTGCCGCCCGACAAAAGGAACGGATTGAGTGTGATGTTGCGCGCTGAAAGTGTCAGGTTGCGTGCTGTGAACTGCACGCGCTGGCCGATGGCCGCATCAACCGTGCTGCTCACGACATGCGACAGGTTCGCACCGCTTGCCCCGACCAGCGAGGCCTGCGTGCTATCAACTGATCCGCCAAAGTTCGACGTATGGATGGCCGCGATGGTGGCATCGCCCGCGATATTCATACCGTATGCCGCAGCACCACTTGTATCTGCCGCCGCGCGCGTGGTGCTGACAGTCGAGGTTTTCGAAGTCGCAGCCGACCCCGCAACAAGGCCACCGCTGCCTGCAACAGTCACGGCGGTGTTGGTGTCGATACCGGTCGCTACAACATTAAGCGAGCCTGCCGACATGGATGTGAGGTTCGTCAGAACCGCAGTTGTCGTCGTCTCTGATTTTGCCTCTGAAATATTAAACCCGGCTGCAACAAAACCCACAGCAAGACCCGATCCATCGGCAAGCTGGCCTGTGATATTGGTCGCCGAAACGGTCGTATTTCCGGACGAGGCCAACGTTGATCCGGTTACGGCAGTATTTGCATTGGTAAAGTTGCGCGACTTTGTAACCGTTGCATTCAGACCGACAAGGGCACCCGCCGCACCGATTGCCTTGGACCGCACGATGCCCGTTCCGGCAGAGGTTCCAATCGTAATTGAACCGGCGTCGATCAAAGCGCCGTTTGAAACCGTGCTCGACACGTTGGACGAGACTTCGGATTCGGCAAGCGATGCACCGGCGGCCAATCCGCCTGCAACTGCTATGCCCGTGGCGAGCGTATCGGATGATCCTGTTGCACCCGCGCTTACGTTTGTAAGACCCGTCGTAAATATCTGGGCTGAGTTGACAGAAGCCGTGACTGTCGGTTTGACGGTCGCGAATGATCCAGCGCCCTGAATGGCAGCGCCGATGCCCCCGCCAACGGCGTAGGCCTCGGTATCGGCAGAAGAAACAGCAGATGCTGTGACAGCAACAGAGCCCATGCGCGCCCCGCTTGTCCCGATTGTGGCCCCGTCTGTCACGGCCGCAGTAACCGATCCGCCAACCGTTGCTGTCCCGACCGATGCGCCGACTGCAAGTGTTCCTGCAACCGAAACCCCGATTGCATCCACATCCACATTGCGCGTTGAACTTGCATTGACTGCAACCGTTCCGGTCGTGCCGATTGTCTTTCGAATATCCTTGCGACGGATCACCGCCGTGGTCCGTGAATTGTCGGTATGCACTCCGACGTCCGCACTGATCGCGGCCAAAAGACCACCCGATCCTGCAAAATGCAGACCGGCAAGCGTGTGGACTGTCAATGCGTTCACAGTGACTGCACCCGCCGTCAGCGTACCACTGCCATCAATCTGGGCTGTGCTGCCGGTATCAACAGTCAGAACACCGATACCCGCGCCACCACCGACCGCACCGATTGCCACAGCACCCGTCGTGATCTTGACGTTGAGCGCATCCGAGCTGTTCACCCCGACAGTACCGCCCGCATTGATCGTACCACTGCCGATGCTTGCCGATGTTCCCGCAGGGATCGACAGCGTTGATGCTGCTGATGCAATGTCGATCTGCGCGCGCTTGTCTTGCGCCGCTTGGCTCACAGCGATGACCCGAGCGTCATCCGATGCCGCAAGTTGCTGGTTGGCTGTGCCATCGCTGGCTTGGGCCTGGGCATCGGCGGTGATGCTGGAAAAGTTGAGCGATCCGTCGTCGCTTGCCTCGCCGATGTTCTTGTCTGCCTCACCGCCCGGTGCCACACCGTCGCCGTAGTTATAAATCGCGATACCTGCTGCCAATCCGACGATCCCGCCGCCCGCACCAATCACATAGGCCTCGCCCGCTTTGTTCGACAGACCCGAAACCAGCACATCGCGCTTTGCGTTCAGGGTAACATTATCACCAATCGACGCCGCTGCGGTGTTCTTGAAGACGCCAACATCGACCACACCCGCAATGCCGCCAAAGACACCTACGGCAATGCCACCGGCCGCAACCGAAGTTATCGTCTCGTCGCGTGCCGTGATCACAACATCTTGCGTTGCACCAGCCGCGAGGTTTCCGCCCGCTGTGTTGATCGACACATTATTGCCGATTGATGCCGTGTTTTTGACGTCCATCAGGTACAGCGTGATAACGCCCGACACCCCGACACCGCCCGCCGTACCCGCCACACCAAGCGTAAAGCCTGACTGCTGCGAATTCGACTGCACGTTGATTCCGCGCGACGCTGTGCGCGTCCCGCTAAAGCTGTTGCCTGTCAGGACCGTATGATCGCCGCGCAAGCCCAGTGCCGAAACCGTCGAGCCCGAGATGATCGCCGCATTGATTTCCTTGTCGAGGTTCACGACGCTGATCGCGGCACCCACGCCAACGTATCCAACCGCAAGCGCCCCGGCCAGAACACCCGTGCGCGTGACGTCATCTGCGATCACATCGACGTTGCCTTGCGCCGTGACTGTGCCTGCAAGGGTGGCCTTGGTCTTGGTCGTGATGTCGATGACCGAAATACCGCCCGAGACACCAACCGTACCCGCAGAGCCTGCCGCACCGATACCAACGAGATCCTGGGTCGCTTTTGCCGCGACCACGACATCGCCATTGGCGGTCATCTGTCCCGCTGCAACGGTAGCCTCGGTTGTGGTGTCGATGACCATCACGCTTGCACCCGCGCCAACCCCGACAGAACCACCCGCGACCGCGCCAGAGAACCCGAGCGTATAGACATCACTCGCCGCACCGACGTTGACGTTTTGGGTTGCCGCCGCCACGCCCGCAATGCGGTTGATCTGCGCACCAGCGCCAATCTGCGCCTTGGTGTTTGTGGTAATGACAGGAACGCTTGCTGAAATGGCAACGCCCACGGCACCAACGGCACCGGCAACAGACAATGCACGGACCGAAGTCTTGTCAGAGGCGTTCACGATCACGCCCCGCGCTGTTGCCGTGGTTGGCACAGAGGTGCGTTGTTTTGTCAGTAAGGACAATCCGACGCTGCGCGCGGATGCGGCATTTGCGTCTGTCAGCTCATCCGTTGAATCCGCCTTGAAGTCAGCAGCAGAAAAGCCGCCGCTTGAGCCATAATTGGCAAAGCTTGAGGCATAGCCCGTGATAAAGCTTTGTGTTGCGCCGTTGCCAAGCGCTGTCACCTGCGCGTTCGCATCCACAGTGGCCAGCGTGGTAGCGTTGATCACAGTCACACCAATCGAGGCACCGACGCCCGCCGTACCAGCAGCAAAGGCACCGTCAAGAAGGTCAATCTCGGTCTTGCTATCGGCAAGCACAGCAACATTGCCATTGGCCAGCACCCGCGACGACGCACCAATGCGCGCCGTTGTTGTCGGGTTCACAGCAAGCACCGTGACCGCGCCCGCGAGACCCGCAGTACCACCCACACCGACTCCGGCAGTGATGTTGAACAAATCTTCCGCACTTTTGGCATCGACAACGACATTCCCGCTCTCAATCAGCGTGGATGCCCCGATTTCAGCTGTGATCGTCTTGTTGATCACACCAACCGCAATACCGGCACCAGCGCCCGCAGTGCCACCGGCACCCGCAGCACCCGCAACCGCAAAGAGCCGCGATGTGTCAGAGGCCGAAATATTCAGCGATCCTGAATTCAGCGAATTGCCGACCTTGGCAAAATCGCCAACCAGAGCTTCGGTTGTGGTGCCAAGGACATAAATGCCCGCACCTGCGCCGACACCCGCATTAGCACCGGCTGCACCCGCAACACTGAACAAGTCGCCGTTCTCGGTCGCAGTTGCGCTGATGGATATTTGCCCGTTTGCATTGATTTCCGCACGGTTTGCAGCCGATGTGCCATCGCCAAGCGCCGCACGTGTCGTGTTGTTGACCACAACCACAGTTGCCGCCGCACCAATGCCAGCCGTTCCGCCGACGCCGACGCCCGCCGCAAGACCAAAGATGTCAAACGTGTTGGTTGCCGTCAAAGACACTGCGCCCGCGCCTGAAATAGTGACCCGTGCACCACGGTCCATCAACGCCTCGACGCGGTTGTTTGACGTGACCACACCCGCGACACCCGCGATGCCAGCCGATGAGGCCGCAGAGGCAGACGCCGCATAGCTGCGGATATCCTGTTTCGCCGACGCGGTATTCGTGAACGATCCCGCAGACGTAATACGCGCATTTTCGGCAAGCCGCGACACTGTGGTGCCCGAACTGATCACAACGGTCGCCGAGACACCCACAGCCGCACTTGACGTGCTGGCAGACAGCGCACCCGACAGGGATTTGGCCACAAAATCGCCGCCCGAAGACAAGGTAACAGCGCCAGTGCCGACGTTGACTGTGGAATTTGAACCCACTGCCGCCGTCAAATTGTCAGAAAATACCATGACTCCGAAAGAGCCCTGAACAGCGACGCCGGACCCACCCGCGCCGCCAATTGCCTCGACGTAATAGTTTGAATTACCAAGCAATTTACCCGTGGCAAGATCCGCAAGCAAGTCCCCGAACGCGTCAAGGTCATCAAGGCTGGTAAAGTCGAAATCAGGTGTCGCCGCCTCGATCTTGCGGTTGATCGCTGTTACCGACAACGCGCTGCCTGTAAGATTTGTGTTGGTTCCGACACTGGCCTCATAGTCTTTTTGCGAAACGATCACCGCGATGGACCCGCCCACCGCAACGCCGCTTGTTGACACGGAACCTGCAAGTGCCTTGGCCGACAGATGGCTCTCGTTATCGACGGCAACCGACATCGCGCCGCCGTTGGCGACCGTCACGTTGTTGCCGATTTTTGCCTCGGTCTTGCCCGTGGAAATAGCAACAGCCAATGCGCCCGCAACCGCTACGTCCTTGCCGGACGCGCCCGCGATACCCAGTGCACTCAGCTTCGAGCGGTATGGCTCGGAGGCATTCTCGCGCGATGTTGCTGTGACCGCAAGGCCGCTGGCATTGGTGATCAAGGCACTGTTCGCAACATTTGCGGTTGTCGTGTTGTTGAGAATGGCAAGACCGACACCGACACCGATTCCGACTTTGCTGTTGGGGTCTTTGGCGGCACCAATACCGCTTGCCGTCATGCCGACCGTGTTTGTCGCCGTGATGCTCACCGCACCCGAGGCATTAATCGTGACACCTTCCAGCGTAGCAGTGACAACATCCTGCGCCGCAGCAATACCTGCCGCCGCCGCAATAGTGACCTTGGACCCGCTTGAATTACCGTCCTGATCGCGCTGGCTGTCCTTGGTTTTATCCAGCGAATCCGCTGTGGTTGACGTGCCGCCAGTCTTGTCGTTTTTCTTTTCGTCGTTGGACGAGAAATCACCGCCACCTGCCGTTGCTGTGGCATTTGCATCATATGTCCGGTTCGCCGAGGCGGTCAGTGTCACGGCCCCTGCGGTGACCGACCGTGCAAGCGTTGCCGATGTCAGCGAAGTATTCTTGAGCGCGCCACCCGAGGCACCATTGCCCAAAATAACCGACGCCGACGCGCCGACGCCGACTTTGTCGGACTTGTTCTCGCCCGTCGATTTCGCAATATTCACGCCCGTGTTGGTCGCAATGGCGCTCACCGCACCCGCACCCATGGACAGGGCGTTGCCCGCGCCGATCCGCGCAACTGTTGTCTGGTTCAGCAACGCCAGCGCCACCGATGCGTCCACCGCAATACCGCCCGCTGCACCCGCCGATGCCTCTGTTGTTGTATCCAGGCCTGATATCGCCTCAACCGCAAGGCCTGTGCCACCTGTCAGGGTCGCACCGTTCTGTAACTCAGCCGTGGTTGTTGTGGTGATCAGGTTCATCGCAAACGATGCACCAACGCCCACTTTCCCGCCTGTCACGCCCTCATCCGATGGCTCGGCCTTGGCCGTTGCCGATACCGTATTGCCGGCGCGAATGGAAGATGCACCAGCACCCGCCGCAACTGTGGCACCGCCGGCAATCCGCGCTGTGGTATCGAGTGTTACGATATTAAGCGCAATCGACCCTGCGATCCCGACCTTGGAGCCACCAGCCCCGGATGTCGCTGACGCAAGAAAAGTATCCGTTGGCGCGCCCGTGGCCTGAAGCGCACGCACATTTACGCCCGCACCGGAATGCACCGCAGCGCCCAGATACGCGGTATTGGTTTCCTTGACCACGTTGACCGACACAGCGACGCCTATGCCAACTTCCGATGTGCCGCCGTCTTCACCTGTGACGGCCTGACCATCCGATGTCGCGGCACCACTTGTGGTCGCCGATGAGGCAACAGTGATGGCACCACCCGCTGAAACACTGACCCCGTCGGGCACCAATGCATTGACCTGCGACTTCTGCACGTTGATCGCAACAGCCGCGGCAACCGCTACCTTGCCTTCCGAAGTTTCGGCTGATCGTCCGCTCTCGTCATTCGCCTCTGCCGATGTCGAAGACCGCTGCTGCGTGTCACCCACGCCCGAGGCTTGTTGTTTGCCCGCACCCGACTGGAATTCACTGGTGGCTGTTCTATCGACGCTGTCACCGCCTGTGCTGGTGGGCGCTGCATCCGCATCTTCCGAATCCTTGGCCCCCGACGCGCTCGCGATTGCACTCAGAGTTGAAGATGAAATACCGCTCGCCACAAAGCTGACCGCGCCGCCTGCGGTGACATTGCGGGCCGTCGTGGCCAGCGCGCGGTCATCCACCAGCGCCAGCGCAAGCGCCGCACCGATGGCCGCATCTGATCCTGCCGCCTTGCCGGAGGCTTCGGTTGTAATGCTCGAGGTCTGCGCCGCGCGCACCGTCACCGCACCCGCAACCGTCTGCGTGCCGCCGCTGCCAAGCCGCGCCGTCGTCGTGTTGTTCACCATCGAGAGCGCCAGCGCAGGCGTGATCGACACGCCGCCCGCCGAGCCCGCTTCCGCCCGCGTCACAACTGCATGCGTGCCGGACGCGTCAAGACCCAGATCCCCCGCCCCCGTCACAACGCCGCCATCCGCAATCTCGGCAACCGACCGGTTCGCCACAATGTTCAACGCAACAGACGCACCCACACCAACCGTCGCACCAACTGCGCCCGTGTCGATCGGCAGCGCCTCTGCCGTCACATCGGTCTGGTTATCGGTCGTCAGCGAGACATTGCCGCCGCCCGTCACCGTCACCACAGCACCGCCCGAGACCCGGGCCACAGACTGCGTGTCCAGCAGGTTCAGTGCAACCGAGCCTGCAATCCCGACGTTGCCACCGCCCGCACCCGACGTCGCCCTGGACAGGTACACATCCGTGCGCACCGCTGTCGATGCAGGGTCCGCCATGAACGCCGCAACATCGCGCTTGGTCGCCGACAGTGACAGGCCGCCCGCACGATGCGCCGCATTGCCCAGCACCGCAGTATTGCGCGTCTTGACCACGTTCACCGCAACCGCAGCGCCGATGCCAACCTCAGAGGTGGCACCGTCTTCGCCAACCGCGTCACCCAGAGCTTCGATCTTGCCATCCGTGTTGTTCAGCGCCGCCAGCGTCAGAACGCCGCCCGCAGAGATCACCACATTGTCCGGAATCGAGGCGTCGACCTGCGAGGTCTGCACATTGATGCCCACCGCCGCCGCAACCGATACTTTGCCCTCGGAGGTCGAGGCCGACCGTCCGTCCTCGTCCGCCGCTGTCGCAGACGTCGCCGCCTGCTGGTCCGCATCGCCCACGCCAGACGCCGCCTGACGGTCGGCCCCAGAGGTCAGTGCCCCTGTCGCTGTTGTATCCACATCGCCGCCATCCGTCGCCGTGCCGTCGTCTTCCGCCGCTGCCGCACCCTTCGCCGAGGCTTCCGCCTTCAGGCTCGAAAGCGAGGCCCCCGCCGCCACAAAGCTGACCGCGCCGCCTGCGGTGACATTGCGGGCCGTCGTGGCCAGCGCGCGGTCATCCACCAGCGCCAGCGCAAGCGCCGCACCGATGGCCGCATCTGATCCTGCCGCCTTGCCGGAGGCTTCGGTTGTAATGCTCGAGGTCTGCGCCGCGCGCACCGTCACCGCACCCGCAACCGTCTGCGTGCCGCCGCTGCCAAGCCGCGCCGTCGTCGTGTTGTTCACCATCGAGAGCGCCAGCGCAGGCGTGATCGACACGCCGCCCGCCGAGCCCGCTTCCGCCCGCGTCACAACCGCATGCGTGCCGGACGCGTCAAGACCCAGATCCCCCGCCCCCGTCACAACGCCGCCATCCGCAATCTCGGTAACCGACCGGTTCGCCACAATGTTCAACGCAACAGACGCACCCACACCAACCGTCGCACCAACTGCGCCCGTGTCGATCGGCAGCGCCTCTGCCGTCACATCGGTCTGGTTATCGGTCGTCAGCGAGACATTGCCGCCGCCCGTCACCGTCACCACAGCACCGCCCGAGACCCGGGCCACAGACTGCGTGTCCAGCAGGTTCAGTGCAACCGAGCCTGCAATCCCGACGTTGCCACCGCCCGCACCCGACGTCGCCCTGGACAGGTACACATCCGTGCGCACCGCTGTCGATGCAGGGTCCGCCATGAACGCCGCAACATCGCGCTTGGTCGCCGACAGTGACAGGCCGCCCGCACGATGCGCCGCATTGCCCAGCACCGCAGTATTGCGCGTCTTGACCACGTTCACCGCAACCGCAGCGCCGATGCCAACCTCAGAGGTGGCACCGTCTTCGCCAACCGCGTCACCCAGAGCTTCGATCTTGCCATCCGTGTTGTTCAGCGCCGCCAGCGTCAGAACGCCGCCCGCAGAGATCACCACATTGTCCGGAATCGAGGCGTCGACCTGCGAGGTCTGCACATTGATGCCCACCGCCGCCGCAACCGATACTTTGCCCTCGGAGGTCGAGGCCGACCGTCCGTCCTCGTCCGCCGCTGTCGCAGACGTCGCCGCCTGCTGGTCCGCATCGCCCACGCCAGACGCCGCCTGACGGTCGGCCCCAGAGGTCAGTGCCCCTGTCGCTGTTGTATCCACATCGCCGCCATCCGTCGCCGTGCCGTCGTCTTCCGCCGCTGCCGCACCCTTCGCCGAGGCTTCCGCCTTCAGGCTCGAAAGCGAGGCCCCCGCCGCCACAAAGCTGACCGCGCCGCCTGCGGTGACATTGCGGGCCGTCGTGGCCAGCGCGCGGTCATCCACCAGCGCCAGCGCAAGCGCCGCACCGATGGCCGCATCTGATCCTGCCGCCTTGCCGGAGGCTTCGGTTGTAATGCTCGAGGTCTGCGCCGCGCGCACCGTCACCGCACCCGCAACCGTCTGCGTGCCGCCGCTGCCAAGCCGCGCCGTCGTCGTGTTGTTCACCATCGAGAGCGCCAGCGCAGGCGTGATCGACACGCCGCCCGCCGAGCCCGCTTCCGCCCGCGTCACAACCGCATGCGTGCCGGACGCGTCAAGACCCAGATCCCCCGCCCCCGTCACAACGCCGCCATCCGCAATCTCGGTAACCGACCGGTTCGCGACAATGTTCAACGCAACAGACGCACCCACACCAACCGTCGCACCAACTGCGCCCGCGCCAGTTGGTGCGGCACTTGCGGTTGATTCAGTTCCATTATCGGCAGTCAGCGCAACGGCCCCGCCTGTCACAGTCACGACGGCCGGTGACGCCAGACGTGCAACCGATTGTGTGTCGACAAGATTGAGCGCGAAAGAGCCCGCGATACCGACGCTTTTCGCACCCGCGCCAGAGGTCGCGGTTGTCATGAACGCATTGCCGGCCGTTGGCCGCAAGGCGGAGAGCGACGCGCTGCCTGCATTGAGCACGCTCGCGATCACGGCGTCATTTTTGACTTTGGCAAGATTGATCCCGAGAGCGACACCAACACCAGTGTCCGATGTCACCGCAGAACCGTCTGCGGTCACAGTCGCTTTGTTTTCGCTGCTCGTCGCGATGTTGACAGCACCGGTTACATTTGTCGCCAGCGTCGAATTGATCCCCGCACTCGTGGTCGAAGTCAGGTCGGAAATCGCAAGAGCACCAGCCACAGACACACCACCATCCTGTGTGGTCGCCTGCCCGCCATATCTCGCATCTGTGAGATATGTGGTGGCTTGTGTTCCGGGTGAAGGCTCTGTCGCGCCGCCGGCACCGGCAACCGCATTCACGGTCACATCGGTTGCGGTTGTCGCCCCCATCGTGAGCGTATTTGTGGTGAGTGCAGCCGCGTCCACAATCTCGGATGTGGTAATCGCGTTGACCACACTGACACCGACGCTTGCGCCGAATGCTGTCGCCATCGGGGTCGCATCCGAGGTCGAGGTGACAGTGTTGTTGGCAATAAGGCTTGTGTCGCCTGTGACATTTACCACAGCCGACCCACCCAAGCGAGCGATCGCGGTGCTGTTGATTGTCGATACAGCGACCGCGCCATCCACCGAGGAGTTTGCGGGCGCAAGCGATTGTGTCACGATGGAGGATGTCACCGCGGAGGACACAGTCACGTCTATCGCAGCGGCGCTGAGCGCGGTATTTCCCTTGATTTCAACGCCGGATGCGACGTTTGTGACGACCACGCCCAAGGGCAGCAATGTCAAACCGCCCGCACCTGTGGCGGTTGCAGTCGCTGTGAATGTTCCGGACGCCTCGACTGTGCCCCCAAGCGTTGAGATCAGAGCACTTGCGCTTGGCAGGGCCAGCAGCAAGCTGGACTGGTTGACCGCCGAGGTTGCGGAAAGCGTGATATTGCGACCGGTAAGTTCAGGGCCGAGCGCGCCGCCGTTGCCGATCACGATGCTGGATGTACCGCCATTGGTCCGGGTTGCATTGAACGTGACATCACCGCCGGTAAAGGCCGCACCGGTTGTTATACCTGCAAGAACCTTTGAGCCATCCTCGAGCGTGATTGTTGGTGCCTCAAGCGTGATGCTGCCGGAATTTCCTGTGGATACGCCAGCAGTCATGATCCGGCTGTCGATGACACCGCCCGCCACCACAGTGATTGAATTGTCGGCCTCAAGGCGGATGTTCGCGCCAAAGCTTAAGATGTTTGTCGAAACACTGGCGTCATCCGAAGGCCCTGACATGGACGAAATACCGCCAATGAACAGGTTAAACGGATCAATAAGCAGAGTTCCCGCTGCACCAACTCTGGAAGACAGGTTGAGGCTTACAGCACCGATATGGGCGTCGCGACCGGAGAGTTCGATGAACCCGCCGTCGCCCGCACCCAGACCGGAGGCATCAAAGGATGCGCCATCCTCGACAGCAAGGGTGCCGCCGGCAAATACGATGATCTCGCCGCCGGCGTCGCCTGCGGCAGAAACCTGCGCACCGCTATCGACCGTGATGTCGCCACCCGTAATCGAGATTTTCCCTGCTTTTGAGCTGGCTGTTGCGCCGCTGGTGTCAACCTTGCCGCCAATGCGTGATCCGCCGGTTGCGACGATGGAGATCTGCCCGCCGGAGGCGACCAATGCGCCGCCCTCGATCAGACCTGTTGAATTGACAGTGGAATCAAATTTTGTACGCTGCCCGAGGTCGGAAAATGTCAGCGGTCCACGGTCGCCTGTGACGTTTACGGTATGGCCCTGAAGGGTGATTGAGCCAGTGGCATTTACCTTGCCCATAATCGCGATCTGGCCGTTTGGCGACATCGGAATTTCGCCGCGCATCAGCTGAAGTGCGACCGCATCGTTGACCGTGCCGTTGGAGCGCATAACCCGGTCAAGAAATTCCTGCGTCGGGGTGTTGACGGTAAGGGAGCCTACGTTGACGCGCCCGTTCTGGCCGACAATGAAACCGTTCGAGGACGAGAAAAAGATATTCCCGCCTATGGCACCGTTCTTGATACTGTTCAGTTCGCCGTTGATCACGACAGCGCCGTTCGAGACGATGTTGACAAGGCTGCCCGCCGCATCAGGCACCATCAGATCAACGCGGGTGCCCGCAGCCTGCTGGAAATCGGAGAACGTGTTGAAGCCGACGCCGCTTGATACCGTTTCAGTTGTAATGCGCGAATGGTTTCCGGTTGTCGTTATGTTCGTCTTGGTCCGGCCATCCGCAATGATGTTGTTGACTGACAGGTTAAGATTGACGGCCTGCGCGTGGGCGGGCGACACAATACCGGCACCAAACAGCATGCCCATGACAACAGGGCTGGCGCTGCGTACGAAATGACTAAAATAGGCACGCCGTTGGCGTGCCTTGTGTTGACGGGCATATTCCAGATGCAGAAGACTACTATGCTTTCCCATCAGAAATCACCCTTCTTTATGGTAAGTATATCCGGATCATCCGGGCTGGCAGCGTACAACAGCGTCAGGCTGGCGGGGAACAGCGTGCGCTGACCTTCGTTCTCTTCAAACCGACCCTGCAAAAGTAGGATCGCCGCATGGCCCGAAGCATCGGAACCCCGGAACAATAAAATGCCGTTCTCGAGAACGACATCCCGCGAAACCGTCTCGGGGACATAGCCGGCCGAGGCCAGATAGGACCGCAGCACATCACCGTTGGCGTACATCATTTCGTCGGTCATTTCGGGGTCAGTGGCGGCAGACCACAACACACCGACCTGGATCAGAGTTTTGCTTTGGTAACCAAAAATATAAGAAATCTGGGCTGTGCCGCCGTCCGGCAGGATATCGGGAACCGAAACCGTCAATACCCGCGTCCGTTCAACAGTATTGGTGCCTTCCGTGATTGCATCGCCTTCAAGGTCAAAGTCAGCCTTTATTGCTGCGCGCACCGCGTCTTCGTCATCTCCGAAGGAGGCGGACCGGAAACCCGTGAGTGTTGCAACTGCGCCATCGGGTGAAGCAGCCGGATCAGCAACGGTCGCTGCCGTTTGCGCCATCGCCGGGCTGCTCAAAGAGAGCAAACCAGAGGCTGCGAAAAGCACTGTGGCAAAAACAGCTGTGTAAAATTTGGCGATAGAGGCGATAGACATGGGCAGCTCCAGAAATCGTTCAAAAAAATCAATCAAATATCAAATTTCGGCTGGTGCTTTGGGCACCATAACCATCGTTATAACTGTCGTTCCGTCCAAACCAGCAGGAAACAATCCCGCTGTTGTGTCAGGCCGTTTTCTTCTTTCCCGACTTGGCGTCGGGCTCGGAAACAGGGGACAACTTGTTAACGGCACGCAGGCTTGCGATCTGGGTATAGATCGCCTTGAGGTACTCCGCTGCGTGTAAAGTATGCAATTTATCTGCCGGAAGCGCTGCAAGCGCAGCCTCGTCGATGATCATCAACCCATGTACCACCGATTTGGAACCGTCAGGCGTCGTCGTATCCAACGTAGCCGTCTGCAAAAGTTCGAAGTCCTGAAGCATCTTGCAAAATGCCTCGGTACGCGCCGCTGCATCGCGGTAAGATTGCGCAAGGGTCAGCGCATCGGTAAGAGATGCCTCTTGCTCCCCCGCCTCGGAAAAAAAGCGGTCGCCTTCTTTCTGGCCCAGACCATCATAGCTTTCGTCGATGCACAAAACAGATTCGCTGTCGTTCACGTCACCGATGATAAACGGATAGCGACGCAAGTAAGCTGGAACATAGGCACCATTCCACAAGCCGTCCTTGGTCACGTAGACATTGGTTCCGGGTGCCGCGCCAGTTACAAATACCGCTGAAGGGCCGTCCGCACCGGGCAGGAACGCTATCGGGATATCACCCAATGCAAGGTCGAATTCATCAACCAGTGCGGGTATCACGTTCGCCTCGCGCGCATAATCAAGCGGCCGTACGGGGCGCGAAATACGCATGGATTTATGACGCTCAGAGTCCAACGGGACAACGGTCTTGTAAAATAATGGTGTCGCGGACTGCATAAATTGTCCTAATTTTTTTAAAAATAATATAACGCATCGTAAGCGATTCACCGCCGACTAATCAACCCCTTAGACCCTTGCCGACACAACTTAACACCTTTTTAGGTGTCAAAAGGAATGTCGGCGTCAGTGTAACGGGTTTGGTAATCGGTCTTTTGGAAAACAAGCAGACTGGTGAAGTCTCTTTCGGCCTTCAAACAAGGTGTCTCGGGCGCAAAAGCGGTGCGGGAAATTTACAGTCTTTCAATCTATTGACTGTACTTCCGAGACGGACAGTGGATTCCCGGCAACTGCCACGCGTTTTAAGAAAGCTATTCCGGATGGCAGAACGTGGATAGTCAGACCGATCTAAAGCTCGTAACTCGGCAAAAGCTGGAAAGCATCGCGAAGTGCATCACCCCAGCCTGTTGCAATCTTTTTATAGATCGCGTCGTCGCTGTTGATCCGCTTTGTCCTGTCACACTTGAATGAATCGTTGTCGTAAATCTGAAGGTCAAACGGCAGACCGACAGACAGGTTGGATTTAACCGTCGAGTCAAACGAGACCAGCAGAAGCTTTATCGCATCGGCAAAGTCCATTTTCCTGTCATAGGCCCGCACCAGAATAGGTTTGCCGTACTTGGTTTCACCGATCTGGAAAAACGGCGTATCGTCGGTAATTTCAATAAAGTTACCTTCGGGGTAAACCATGAAAACCGTCGGTTTTCCGCCTTTGATCTGGCCGCCGACGATGATCGACGCCCTGAACTGGTCATCCGAAGTCTGACCGTTCGGTGATGATCCGGTGATGACCTCTTTCAATGTGGCCCCGATCAACCGTGCAACCTGAAACATCGTAGGTTGGCGCAAAATGCTCGGGTCGCGGTCCTGTTCGGAAACTGATCGTTCCTCAAGCAGACTGATCAGCGATTGCGTCGTAGCAAGATTGCCCGCTGTCATGACCGTAATCACCCGTTCACCGGGGACATGCCATGAGAACATCTTTTTGCTGACTGCAAAGTTATCAACGCCCGCACTTGTCCGGGTGTCCGACATAAAGACCAGACCACGATCAAGACGCATGCCAATGCAGTAAGTCATCTTTTTCAACCTAATAGAATTCGATATTGCACATTGGGGTCTCTTTACTGCTGAACTTGTAAAGATACCATCAAAGTCTCGTCTGCCGACCCCATGCGCAGCCCTTCGATCGGGGCCGCATCGCGTGCATCGCGGCCAATGGCGATCCGGGTATAGCGCTCGTCAGGCGAGACGCCGTTTGACACATCGAACCCGACCCAGCCCAGATCATCGACATAGACCTCGGCCCAGGCGTGGGTTGCGTCCTGCTCGATCCGGTCATTCATCATAAGATAGCCGCTGACATAGCGTGCGGGTATTCCCGACAGACGCGCAGCAGTGACAAAAACCTGCGCATGATCCTGACACACACCATGGCTGCCTTGCAGGGCTTCCTCGGCGGGGGTGTTCACGTTGGTCCGGCCAAATTCGTAAGGAAGCGCCTTGAGTATGGCCGCAGACAAATCATGCAGATTGCTTAGCCGTGTATCACTACTGCCGGAAATGCGCGGCAAGGCCTTGATGGCGTCGCCCGCCGTTGTCAGTTCTGTCGGTTGCAGAAAATGCCATAGCGGGGCGCGTCCATAAACCTGCCCCAAAATGCCGGTGTTGTTGAGGGTCTGCACCGTGCCGCTGGCGCGGATGACAAGTTTCTGTGCGCCGGGCTCGATACTGACCAGATCGACGTGATTGCCATAATGATCGGTATAGCCGGTCTCGATCTTGCCACCCGACACCTTGACCACCCAATCGGACACGTCCTGCATCGTGGACGCCAACGGCCGCAGCCGCACCTTTTGCAACGCATAGTCAACGGGGGCGCTATAGGCGTATTCGGTTGTATGGCTGATCTGGAGTTCCATCTAGGCTATGAACCTGTAATCGCGTTCAATTTGCGCGGCAAGGTTGGCCGTACTTTCCAGCACACTTGCCACGAATTCATGTAACCCTTCTTCAAAGATTGTATTGATGTCGCGCTTGGCCAGTCGTGTGTTCAGCAGATCCGCCAAATCATGCGATGCCTCGCGGCCATCGTATTCTTCGGATAAATGGCTCAGGCCCGCAACAATCTGGCTGGCACAATAGGACAGCGATCTGGGCATGCGACGGTCAAGGATCAGGAATTCCGCAATCGCGGGTGCTGTAAAATCATCCTCGACCGCCCAGCGGAACGAGCGGTGCGCAGAGACCGAACGCAAGATCGTTTCCCACTGCACATTGTCCAAACGGCTGCCGACAAATGACGGCGAGGGCAGCAGCGAATAATATTTCACGTCGATGATGCGGGCCGTGTTGTCCATTCGCTCAATATAGGTGCCAAGGCGGCAGAAATCATAAATATCATTGCGCAGCATCGTGCCATAAAGCGCACCGCGCACCAGCGCCGATTGTTGCCGGATGGTGGTCAACACCGCTGGCAACTCGGTCTGGTGTACCGGCTCTTTCAACAGGTCGGTAAACAGCATCCATGTTTCATTCACCGCTGACCAAACCTCGGTTGTCAGCGCGGTGCGCACCAATCGGGCATTGTCCCGTGCGGACTTGATGACCGACAAGACCGAGCTTGGATTGCCGGTATCACGCAACAGAAAATCAACCACCTGCGTGCTGTCATAGCTGGCATGGACAGCTTCGTAGCTTTCTTGTGCAGCCGAGGTCACAATCACGGACTTCCATTCAGCCTCGGCATTTGTAGACCGTGTCAGGGCAATCCGAAAACCCGCCTCGATCAGACGCGCGGTATTTTCCGCCCGTTCAAGCGAGCGAAACATCCAGTAGAGACCACCTGCGGTTTTTCCCAGCATATCAGTCTTCCAGCACCCAAGTATCTTTTGTGCCGCCACCCTGGCTGGAATTCACCACCAGCGAGCCTTCTTTCAAGGCTACACGGGTCAACCCACCGGGTGTGATGTTCACCCCCTTGGGCGAGACCAGCGCGAAGGGGCGCAAATCGACATGGCGCGGGGCCAGACCGCTTTCGTTGAATATCGGCACGGTGGACAGCGCCAGCGTCGGTTGCGCGATATAATTGCTGGGCCGTGCGCGCAGTTTGTCAGCAAAATCCGCCAGTTCCTTTTTCGTCGCCGCAGGACCGACAAGCATACCGTAGCCGCCCGACCCATGCACCTCTTTGACCACCAGATCGGCGAGGTTATCCAGCACATATTTCAGCGCGTCAGGCTCTGAGCAGCGGTGCGTCTCGACGTTTTTGAGGATCGCAGGCTCGCCTGTATAGAATTTAACAATTTCAGGCACATAGCTATAGACAGCCTTGTCATCGGCCACACCGGTGCCCGGTGCATTGGCAATGGTGATATTGCCCGCACGGTATACATCCATGATCCCCGGCACGCCCAGCATGGAAGACGGGTTGAAGGTCAGCGGATCGAGGTATTCATCATCAACCCTACGGTAAATCACATCAATCGTTTTGTAACCGCGCGTCGTGCGCATCGCGATATGGCCGTCCACGACACGCAGGTCATGCCCCTCGACCAGCTCGACGCCCATCTGGTCGGCCAGAAAGCTGTGCTCGTAATAGGCGGAATTGTGAATACCGGGCGTCAGCACAGCAACGCAGGGCCGCCCCTCGCAAGAGGCGGGTGCGCTGGCTTCAAGCGAGCGACGCAGGTTTTTAGGATAGTCACTGACCGGTTGCACCTTGATGCTGCTGAACAACTCGGGGAACATCTGCAACATCGTTTCGCGGTTTTCCAGCATATAGCTGACACCGGAAGGTGTGCGCGCGTTGTCTTCGAGCACGTAAAAATCATCTTCGCCCGTGCGCACGATATCGGTGCCGACAATATGCGTATACACACCGCCGGGCGGGCTGAAATCCATCATCTGGGGCAAGAATGCATCGTTTTGTGCGATCAATTCGGTGGGTATGATCCCTGCACGCAGGATTTCTTGGCGATTGTAAATATCATGCAAAAACGCGTTGATGGCATAGACGCGCTGCTCAATACCCTTGGAAAGTTTTGTCCATTCATGGCCCGACAGAATCCGGGGCACGAGATCAAACGGGATCAGCCGCTCTTCAGCATCGCTTTGACCGTACACATTAAAGGTAATGCCCGTGCGCCTGAAAAACGCCTCGGCCTCCTGCGATTTCTTCGCCAAGCGTTCGTTATTTTGACCCGCAAACCATTTTTCATAAGCACTATACGGGGACCGGGCGGCTCCGTTACTGTGCATTTCACTGAAATAGGTTCTGTTGGTGGACATTCAGCCAAATTATAGCTTTGTCATCGGTTAGCAAGGATCATCCCAAAACGCTCAAAAAGATTGACGGGCTTGCCTAAATATCAGGCGCTTGCGACAAATTTGATGGAGCGTACTTGATGTACCCCGATGATTACAATTTCGGCAAACTGACTGATTGTCCGACTGTGCAGCAAGGATTGCGCACAAACTGCGCAATTCGCATTGGCAGGGGCTGAGGGACTCGAACCCACGACCCTCGGTTTTGGAGTCCGCCCGCTTGCATTGAAAACAAACTGTTTTCTTTCCAACCGGGCCGAAACCGACCCCTATTAGGTCAATGGGTTAGCCGGGAACTCCCAACCAAAACCAAGCGCATAAGCAAAGAAAAACGCCGCCCCCAAAGCCAAGGGACGGCGCAACGGCGTGAGCAAACGCCTGAACATCCAATGAGGTTAAGATGCAGAGTAATGTTATTACATATTTATCTAATAAGCAAGCGGGTTCCCCCCTCGACCGGGTCTTGGACGTGGCAGAATTTGGCGACCGTCGCGCGATCAAACACGAGCGAAAAACCGTATCTATGCGCGACCTGTCCAAGAGCCTGCCCGTCGCCAAATCAAAGGACACCATGCCCCACCTCAAGCTGGGGCGGTTCACTGGGGAAACCACGGACAAGGGCTGCTACCGGCACAACGCGGCACATGAGTCCGTAAGCGGAATCGAAGGCGACTATGACAAGGGTGTCATATCCCCCCAAGACGCGGTTGCCGCTCTTGAAAAGGCCGGAGTCGCGGCGATGATCTATACCACCCCAAGCCACCAACAGGACGGAAAGGGCCACCGCTGGAGAGTCCTCTGCCCTCTGGCAACCGATACCACGCCAAGTGAACGGGCTGCCCTGCTGGCCCGCGTTAACGGATTGTTCGGGGGGAACCTTGGCGATGAAAGTTTCACCGCGTCACAGTCTTTCAATTTTGGCCGTATCAGGGGCAACACTGCGCCCGAGGTGTATTTGGTGGAGGGCCGCTATCTCGACCACTGCGCCGATCTGGACAAGGGCGCAATCGGCAAGACAAAGGCGGAGCGCGGCGAACCGGGAATTGCCGCAGACCTGTCTCACGACTCGCTGCGCGTAGATAGAGCCAAGGGCATGCTGGAGTCCGCAGCCGAACGGCTGGCCGATACAAACGTGGCACGGAATGAGGCGCTATGCCGGGAAGCCTATCTAATGGGCGGACTGTTGGCGAACAACCTGTTGGACCGTGAGTCGATCCTTGACGCCTTGCTGCCCGCCATGACTGAGAATGGTTACCTCGACTCTCACGCCAAAGGCGACGTGGCTGAAGTTGAAAGAGTCATAGCTGCCCAACTTTTAATCGGCGCGAAAGAGCCATTTGACCCCTTCCCCCAAATGGAATTTGACGATGATCCCGACGATGAACCGGAACAACCCACGTTGAGCCAAGACATCTTAGACCTGCTTGGGCCAGCGCCGATGGAGTACGAAACCACTGGGGGACTGCCCTTTATGACCCCCAGCCAATGCGCCAAGCTACCCCCGCGTGACTACGTGGTGAAACACCTGATAGCACCCCAGCAAATCGGGTGCATCTTTGGCGAACCCGGCGCAGGTAAGTCGCTGATAGCGCCGCGCATGGCTTATGAGATTGCCCAAGGCGTTGAGACGTTCGGGCTGCGCACCAAAGCCGGACCCGTGTTCTACGTGGCGTGTGAGGATCAAGACGGGATGGCGGGCCGGGTACAGGCGCTGCGCGTTGAACTCGGGGATGCCAACACCTTCCACCTGTTCCACACCGTGAGCGATCTATTCTCTGAGGGAGCGTCCCCGATCAAAGGCAAGAGCAAGGGCAGCGCCGACTTGGAAGCCCTGCGCAAAGCAGCCCAAAAGGTTCGGCCCAAGCTGATTGTCATAGATACTTTAGCCATGAGCATGCCCGGGCTGGAGGAGAATGACGCAGGAGGAATGAATCGCGTTGTGCAAATCGGCAAACTTCTGGCCCGGTACGGGGCAGCCGTCATATTCGTACACCACGGCACAAAGGCGGATGGGTCGACTCCACGCGGACATAGCGGCTTCAACGGTGCGCTTGATTTTAGCGTCATGGTCAAACCCGCAGACAAGGCTGGCATTGTGCGCGGGGCCATTCGAAAGAACCGCAACGGCCCCTCATACTTGGACATTGCGTTCAAGATCAGCACCCACAGGGTCGGGGTCGATATAGACGGCGAACCTGTTGACGCGCCATACTGCCTGCCGTGCGACCCGGGCCAAGCGGACGGCGAACGCGCCCTGAAACCCAGCGAACAAGCAGCCTATGACCTGTTCCTAGAGATGGCTGAAAACGGCCCCGTGGTGGAAGCGGAATGGCGCACTCGGGCAGCCGACGAATACCACGTCAGTGCCAGCGATAACCGTGCCAGCAGACGCCAAGCAGTAGCCCGGGCAGTGGGTGGGTTGGTCAAATTGGGCAAAGTCAGCGTGGAAAACGGTCTGATGATCATTCCACAGCGGGTTGAACTGGACGATTGGGACGATGATGTGGAGGTTTCCGATGTCCTTCGTTGATACTCGGGTTGCCCGCGACATCCGCGACATCCGCGACATGTCGCAGCTATGTCGTGTCGTGTCGCGCCCGTTACCTCCCCAAAGCAGCCGCGACATCCGCGACATCCCCTTAATAGGATGTCGCGGTGTCGTGTCGCGGGGCAACCCGACTGATTGTTCTCTGAGTATTCCATGTTCCGTTGAACGGGTCCCTCTGGGCGATTGGCTGGAGGCGGGGACCGTAGAGCGCGTTCTTTCAACCGATTTGAGAATTTTGAATCGACCTCCTTCCGATTCAACAGAAAATAGAAAGCTAAACCTATGACAGATTTTACGATTGCCGATCTTTTAGGCCCGGACCCCAGCGTGGAAATTCCCGACGAACTTGCAACCTCTGCCGAACTTGGCGAATGGCTGGGGCTGACCTCTAGCCGTGTGAACCAACTTGCCCGCGACTCCGTTCTACCGCGCGTAGATCACCACGGCAGCTTTGCGTTCCCGCTCAAAGAGTCCGTTCGGCCCTACGCCGATTATTTGCGCAACCGGGACACCCGATCTGCCGACCCACTCCTTGCTGCCGAAAAGCTAAGGGTTGCCGCCGGGCAAGCCGACAAGCTGGACATTCAAAACCAAAAATCCCGTGGCGAACTGATCCCCGCCAACGCCGTCCGGGCAGAGTGGCTTTCCGTTGCCGCCGATCTGCGCGCCCGCCTGCTGGCCGTCCCCAGTCGGGTTGCTGCCAAGCTGTCGCTGGACCGCCCCGCCACCGCCGCTTTGGACGTGGAACTGCGCCGCGCAATGCAAGCCCTGTCCGAAACTGTAAGCGAGGGGGCTGAGGGAGCCACCCACGACCACGACTCGGCACTGTCCGCACCCGATATTGCCGACGACCCGCAATCGCCTATGGAGGGCCAAAAATGATTAACCTTGCCCTTGCTGAAATCCACACCGAATTTCTCTCTGCCCTGCGCCCACCGCCACCCGTTAATCTGCCGGACTGGATCGAGTCCCACGTCCGATTGCCAAGTGAGGTTTCCGCCCAAACCGGACCGATGACTTTGACCCCCGTGCAGCGCGGAATTGCTGAGGCAATGGGCGATCCTGAGATTGAGCGCGTGACTGTCGTTAAGCCCGTCCGGCTGGGCTACACGTCGCTGCTGACCTCGCTTGTCGGCTACTACTGCGACAGCGACCCCAGCCCGATCTTGGCCGTGCATCCGACCGAGTCAGACGCCCGTGGCTGGATTGTGGATGACGTGGAACCGATCTTTGCCGCGTCCCCGGACTTGCGCGGCCTGTTGACGCTGGAGGCCGACCCGACCGGGCGTTCAACACTGTTGTCCCGGAAATTCCCCGGCGGTTCGCTCAAGGTAATCGCAGCCAAGAGTCCAAGGAATCTTAGACGCCATAACGCGAAGGTTTTGATCCTTGATGAAATTGACGGCATGGAGTCCGGTGCAGAGGGCAGCCCGATCACCTTGGCGGAACGCAGAACGCTTTCGTTCCCGGATCGAAAGATAGTAGCCGGGTCGACTCCGACTTGGGAGGATACCAGCCACGTCCTGCGCCTCTACGCCCAAAGCGACAAGCGCCTCTTTGAACTGCGTTGTCTCGACTGTGAAGGTTACACCGCGCCCCTTTGGCGGCACATCGAATGGGAGTCCAGCAAGCCTGAAACCGCTGCCTTTATCTGCCCGCATTGCGGCGTGGTTCAGCCTGAAACCCGCAAAGCCGAAATGGTGCAGCAAGGCCGCTGGGTCATCACTGCCCCCGATGTTAAGAACCACGCCGGGTTCAGAACGAACGTGCTGGTCTCTACCCTGCCCGCCGCAAGCTGGGGGAACATCGCCCGCGAATTTCTTGCCGCCAAGGATCATCCCGACCTGCTGCAATCGTGGACGAACACACTTATGGCTGAGGGCTGGAGGCAGGCGGGTGAGGAACTGGATGAGTCCGCTTTGGCGAACCGCCGGGAAAAATTCAGCCTTGAATCCCTTCCGGTCGAAACGCTGTTGTTAACCTGCGGCGTAGATGTGCAGCACGACCGTTTGGAAACCGTCACCTTGGCTCATAGCCGAACAGACACCTTTGTCGTGGACGCCCGCGTTTTCTGGGGACCCGTGAACGACTCTGACGTGCCTTGGGCCGAATTGGACGCCTTCCTTGCGCAGGCATACATCCACCCCGGCGGGGGTATCCTGAGAATGGACGCGGTTGCCGTGGATTCCAGCGACGGGCAAACGATGG
>CAVPZE010000004.1:0-115245 GCA_963710185.1 uncultured Alphaproteobacteria bacterium
AGGGTGCCATGGTGACGCGCATCAGAATATCGCCTTCCTCCAACGATGGCGTAAATTCGGACCCCAGCCGCGATCCTGCAAAACCGCCCACCGCCAAAAATATACCGCACAGGACGATGGCAAAAAAACGGTTACGGACAAAGAACCCGGCCGCACTACTGACCATCGCGACAGTCCGCCCCGTCTTGTCCGGGGCCTTCTTGCCGGACCGGCGCATCACCGAGAAGGCCATCGAAGGCGCAATCAGGGCCGCATAGAACAGCGATCCGGTCATCGCGAGTGCCGCCGATGCCGCCAGGGGCCGGAAGGTTTTGCCTTCGACCCCTTGCAGCGAGAATAGCGGCAGGAAAACAACGATAACCACGGCAACCGCCGCCACCAGAGGTGCGATTACCTCGGCGGTAGATCGGGCAACCAACATACGCGGCTCTTCAAAGCCGTCGCCTTCCTCAAAGCTGCGATCCACGTTTTCAGAGATAACAATCGCCCCATCCACCATCATCCCGATGGCGATGGCGACCCCCCCTAGTGACATCAGATTGGCGCTGATGCCGAGAACGTACATCGAGATAAAGGCAAACCCTACGGAAAACGGGATCGACAGGACCACAACCAGACTGGGACGCCAGCCCCCCAGAAAGACGAAAACGACCAACGCCACAAGCACAGCCCCCTGCCACAAAGCCGTCGTAACGGTTGCAGAGGCCTTGTTCACCAGCGTGCCCTGATCATAGTAGGGGACCGCCAGCACACCATCCGGCAGGCTTGCGTTGATTTCCTCAAAGCGCTTTTGCACCCGCGCGATGACATCGGATGTGTTGGTGCCATAAAGTTTCAGAACCAGCCCTGCGACAACTTCGCCTTCACCATTGGCGGTTGCAAGACCTTGCCGAACGCCACCGCCCACGGTGATGTGGCCCAGATCGCGCACGCGCACGGTGCGCCCGTCGTCCACGTTGACGACAATCTCCGCGAGATCAGAGATTGTCTTGGCAAGTCCAACGCCGCGCACCGTATATTGTTCAGACCCGATTTCGAGGAATTGCGCCCCTTCGGTCTTGTTTCCGCGCTCCAGTGCGCTGATCACATCGGCAATCTGGATGTCATAGGCGAGCAGCGCATCGGGATCGAGCCTGACCTGATATTGCTTTTCATAGCCACCAAGAGACAAAACCTCGGTGACACCCGCCACGGTCTGCAACTGATACTTGACGATCCAGTCCTGAATTTCGCGCATCTCGACAAGGTTGCGTGCGCCGGTCTGGTCTTCCAGGCGGAAATACAGGATGAGGCCAAGGCCGGTTGAAATCGGACCCATTTGCGGGTCGCCAAACCCGTCGGGGATATTACCGCGCGCTTCGGCTAGCCGCTCGCCCACGACCTGACGGGCGAAATAGACATCCGTCCCGTCCTCGAAATAGATGTTCACCACCGACAGCCCGAAGTTCGAGACCGAGCGCATGTTTTTGAGTTTTGGCAGACCCGACATCGCCGTTTCGATCGGATAGGTCACATAGCGTTCCACCTCTTCGGGGGCGAGCCCTTCGGTTTCGGTGAAAACCTGAACCAGCGCGGGTGTCACGTCGGGAAAGGCGTCGACAGGTAAAGCGCGAAACGCAAAAAGTCCGCCAAGTGTCATCGCAAAAGCCGCAATGGCCGCCAAAAGCCAGCCGCCTGCGATGCGGTGCATAAAATCAGTCATAATCAGCTATCCTAATGTCCGTGACCATCGCCAAAGGCGTCTTTTTCAAGTTGGGCTTTGAGTGTGAAGGCACCGTCGGAGACAAAGAGGTCGCCTTCCTCCAGCCCGGTGCGGATTTCCACATAGCCGCCAGCGGTTGTACCGACCATGACGGCACGCGGTGCGAACCCACCCTCAACAGGGACAAAAACAGACGGACGGTTCTCTACCAGTTGCACGGCGGATTGTGGCACACGCAAAACCTCCGCGGCATTGCCGACGCTGAGATCTGCAATCACAAACTGGCCGGGGGTCAGGGTTTTGTCAGAGTTGTCGATGATGACACGCGCCGTCGCCGTGCGCGACACTTCATCAATAACCGGTAGGACAAAAGCCACCGTTGATTGCGCAATGACATCGCCAGCATCTGACTTGAGGGCAACCGGAGCGCCAATCCGGACGCGGCTGATATCCTGTTTGTAAACTGCGATATCGGCCCAAACCACGCTGTCGTCGACAATCGTGAACAGCACCTTGGCGCTGGAATCCCCCGCTGTTACCGTTTCCCCCAGTGTCGCCGCACGTCGCACAATTGTTCCCGCAAGTGGTGCAGTCAGATAGGCATTGGCGTTGTTTCCATCCGGCGCAGTGGCTATTTTGTCGAGATCGGCGTGATCAATTCCGACGGCATGCAGTTCGGTTTCTGCGGCTTCACTTTCGGTCTTTGCCGATTCATGCTCTGCGCGGGCCGTTTGGAGATTTACCTCGGATGTGATTTTTTGCGCCCATAGCCCTTCCAGGCGTGTCAACGACTGTGCCGCAAGGGCTTCGTTCGTTTTCGAAATTATCCATTTCGCTTTCAACCCTGCAAGCTCACGGCTCGTGATCAGCGCCAGCGTATCTCCATAGGCAACGGTGTCGCCTTCACCAACCAAAAGCCGGTCGATGACTCCGCTCACCTTGGGCGTGACATTTGCCATCCGGTCCGCGTCAAAGCGGATTTCTGCTGGCAGGCTAAGGGATTCGCCCAAGGCACCCAATTCAGCTTGCTCGAGCAGGATTCCGGCCTCCTTCGCGACTTCGGGGGTCAGTTTAACAACATCGCGACCGCCTTCATCGCCGTGTGCGCCTTCAGCTTCATCGGCGTGGTCGTCATCGCCATGCGCATCCTTGGCTTCACCGGCGTGGTCGTCATCACCGTGTGCATCTGCAGCTTCTCCGGCATGATCGTCATCTTGCGGCGCTGCTGCAGCTGCTGCGGTCATTGGCAATGGCGTTTCCGCATTTCCAGTCGCGCCAGTGATCGGGACCAAAGCAAATACGCCCACCGTCAGCGCAGCCATGGTCATCGTTGTCAGTTTCATAATCGTACTCCAGGAATTGAATAGGTCACCGAAAACACGTCCAGGCACCTGTTGGAACTTTGTCTGCCATGATCAAACCGATGAAATGGCCCTGAAACAGGTTCGCCTCAAACGGTTTGGTCTGCTGTGATATCTATGAGTTTCTACAAAGCCCGCTGCGACGCAGGATATGTAAAATACCACTCTGCAATAGGGGCGGATCAGCCTCGCGGAGGACGGTAGAAACCTTGGAGCGTGGCAAGGACCACAGAGGCGTCAGCCCAGTGTCGCGACCGGTCTGCTGACGACTGATCGCATGCCAACTGCGCCTGCTTCAGTCCAATGATGTGGATATGGCAATCGCCAAAGCCATGGGATGCCGCATCATTTTCGATAAATCTATGATCCTGAGTAGTTAAATCAAGATCACCCATATCGCTAGCAAAAACAACTTTTTCAAAGACTGCTTCACTTGCCTCAACCTGATGGGCATCGGCTTTTGCAATGCTGAAATTCAGAGCAGCCGAAAGCAGTATGGCCAACCCGATTTTAGCAGCACGAATGGCGGACAAATACTTCATGCTGTGTTGTTTACAGGACATGTCGCCTATGATCCATCGGTTTTTAGTATCCACCCATTAGTCCAACCCACCCCATCAGACTCCTTGATTGCGGTCCTTGGGGCGCATGCAGCGAAAGCAAAATTTGTCTACGGTTTGAAAGTTCATGCAGGGTGCAACGAATGGCTGCATCGGCGTTCAGGCAGCTTTTCATCTCGAAGTTGCGATAAGGCGCTGTGTTCGTTACCCAAACTGGTTCCTCCGGGTTCAAAAAATGAAAACCCCATAGGCATCTGGAGTCAAGGTGGACCATCTTCTTTGTCGGTTGAGCTGCTTGGCACCTAGGCTGCTGCTCATAAGTCCACAAATTTTGGCTATTTCCATCACGGTTGTCCGCCTCTTGCGACAACTCTGAATCCTTCTAGCTCCCGATGACATGGTCCTTAACGTGAAGCAACGCAGCTCAGCAGACATTTTTGCATCAGCGATACCCTCGACTGAATACAATCAAGCGATAAGATCGGCTAGTTTGATGGAAGGTGTTCGGGTGCCTGTGTCTGAGGTTATGTCCTTTTAGGAATTGAGGATTTGCGCGCCGTTCCGGCCGCGCTATACTCGCTGCGCTCCCGAAGCCTGCTGCCGCAGTCTTCGCCATCCGGTAACGATCGCGCGCGCCAAACCTTGGCGACACGCCATCGGTGCAAGTCCATTTATCGATATCGCTATATGTAACGCGAACGCTGCGCCGGAAACGGTGCAGCGTTTCTGCATTCGATGAGGGCCATCACATTGTTTTCATCGCAATTCGCCCCCCTCGGACACATAAGGTTCACGCGCTCCGCACACGGGGCGTGAGGCTTAGAAACCTCTCCGTAAGAACTCTAAACGGCCTTAGCGGCCGGGTGGCGTTTGCCATGTACAGGGCGCTCGCGCCTAAAAGCGGCGCGCCTTTCTTACGGAAGGTTTCTAACACCCGGCTTGGGTCATGCCTCAACTCTGAGGAGGCATGACATGACGCAGTCGGAATTTATCAGTGACAGCGCACTCGAAAGCATCGCGCAAGCGCTCCAAAACGGCGACGCGGAGCACGCCTTCATCCAGCTGGCGGACTATCTGAGGTCCAATGAGCTAACCCTGTCCGACGACGTCTTCCGGATATATCTTCGGGACGAGCTGTTCTCTTGTGTCAAAGACCGGGGCGAGCTGTTCATCAAAGCTTGAGAGTACAATCGGCGGATACACGCTATGATGGTACGGACTTTACATTGGCGCAGGACAGCTGGCGTAAATAGCGGTATATATTACGATATAAAAACCTGATTTCTGAGGAGCGGTGATGTGAAGCGCCTCGACGACAGTTTCAAGGAAAGCCTGCTGCGGGCACTCGACGAGGACCGTTACGACGACCTCGTATTCATGCTCGCCAATCGGCTACGCTCCCGCCAGTAAGTCATCAGCATTCATGCGCGCGCATCTCTGCCCGTCGGCAAAGACCTCTGTCAGCCACTAATCACAAATCATCTAAGCAAGGCCGAGATCGAAGCCTTCGATTTGCGCACCACGGGCTGGTACATCGTTGCAGTCCAGGCCTGCCGTGTCGTTGCAGCTGAACCGTTCCCCTATACCGTCAATGATCCGGGTTATCGCGACCACATCGAAGACTACGTAAATTCTTCGAGCGGCGATATTGGCGACGGGCCCGATGTGTACGGGGCGTTTCATCAAGATGGGCACCTATCGGATTTCCAGCATCTTTATGAGTTCCGGCCGGAATGCAAAAGGGCGTGAACTATATATGCGTGTTGGCTGTGGTATTAAAGCATTTCCAGTTTTCATTGAAACAAGACCTATCACTTTTCGCGTTTGAGCGAAGCGAAAGGCAGCGAACAAGTGATTCAATGTTAACTGGAAGTGCTATAGTCGCAGCCGTGATCCGACCTGTCTTGGCCATAGCGGACGACCGCAATGTCCTCTGGCAGGAATGTCATCCGTACGAGCGCCGCATCACCTGTGTGGTTGACGGTGACACACTCTGGTATCAGGGGGCTAAAATTCGCTTGCTTGATATCGATGCGCCAGAGGTTGAAGGGCTTTGCCTGAATGAACGCCAACTAGCGCAATCTGCAAAGCTCGAGCTCACCCGGCTCCTCAACACCGGTTTAATCCGGATCGCCTATGACGGGCAGGACCGATATGGCCGCCATCTCGCGACGCTATTGGTTCGGGAAGGCGAAGTTGGACCCGCCATGATCGCCGCAGGACTCGCAGTGCCTTTTGGACAGCGCGGCTCGTCGCTCTGGTGTCAGTGATGGGCATGATCGGAGAGGCATAAGCGATGAGCGGTTCCTTCACATGGGATGCGATCGTGCGCATCGGCACCATCAAGCCTTACGAAAAAGCGCTGGTCCTGACGGTCTTTCATACCCTTGATAGCCAGAAGTCCCTGCCGCGCAGCCCGGAACGACCGGCATGGAACACCATTATCTGTTTCAATGTCAGCCTTCGAACGGATCTTGAAGAACACCTTACCCCCGGCGACCTCGTTCATTTCCAAGGCTATGTCCGCACCGGTACGTTCACCGATGATGCGGATGCGAAACGGCGCGCCGTGGATCTGGTCATCCAGCGGTACGATCTCTTGCACAAACACATCGACGGTCCCACCGACCTTCGAGCTGACCCCTGACGGCATAATCAAACGACCCCGGCGGTGAGGGATGCGCAGCGGACCACAGGGTCAGTACCATCTGATATTTGTCGGGATGTGGGTCAGCCCAGAGCTGGTGGAACCCGCGACGCGGCACCGATCCCATCACACAATCAATTTGGCGTGTGACCAGAGGCACCGTCGGAGCACCATTTTCTCAGGACAGTTGATGCCAGTAAAGTGGGAGGTCTCCGGCGTCAACACGATCGGGCACCAACCGGCGAAGCAAGGCGACGCTGATCGCTGTGGGCCTTTGCACGGGGCCAAGATCTGGGGCAGGCCGGGTTTGGGGCAGGGGTGCGCTTCATCATCTTCGTTCTTACAGGGTGAAGGTGCAAATTGCTCAGAAGATTTCCTCACTTGAACCGGCTGTCATTAACCACTTCCTGATTGACCGCCACTGGGCATGGGCGCTCCAAAACGCAATGTCGAAAAGCCCGACCGAGTTCTCGCCCCCCGTCGCTGCGCCCCGGGTTGCTGCGAGCCGCACCACTCGGGTTTTCTCGGTGCGTTTTCTCGGCTTCACCCATGCTGGTCCAGTGTCATCAGGAAATGGTTCCTGACAACTTAAGAGGAAAATACAATGAGCAACAAACTCGCATCTCTCACCAAGAACGAAAAAGACATCTTCACCGGCACACTTGCCACAATGGCCGTTCGCTCCAAGATCACGATCGTCCCCAACGCAAAGGCCAACAGCGATCAGCCCGACTACCGCGTCTTCGCCAATGGCACTTATGAGATCGGTGCCGCCTGGAAGAAGACCTCCGACACCACCGGCAACGACTATCTTTCGGTGAAAATGGCCGCCCCCGAGCTGGGTGCCATGGCGATCTACGCCAACGTGATCGCGCTCGACGAGATCGGAGATGACGGTGTCACCCACCTGATGCTCTGGTCCGCCCGCGAACCCCAGGCCGCCAACAACCAGATGGCCGCCTGACCCAGAGGTCGGTCCCGGTGGACACTCCCACCACCGGGGCTGATTGATCTTCCTTCCTCGCCTGAGCGTGGTATTGGGACCCGGATGACACGACACTTCACTTCCAATAAAGCATTTTGGGAAATACCCAGGTGTTTGATCCCCCGGTTTGATGGTGCGATCCTTTCTCAGAAATGGAAGGAAGCATTATGCCCCGCCCGGCAGCACATCTGAAAGATGTGTGAGAGGGGACAAGTTCGTCACGGGAGCGCCACGACGACGCACGCCGTCAGAGCAGCAATACAGCGATCGCAAGCTTCGCTCTCGGCGCTGAGCAAGGAACTCGGCATCAATCCCAAGACGGTTTCCAAATGGCGGAAGCGGGCGACGGTTGAGGATATGAAGACGGGTCCGAAAGAACCGCGTTCTACGGTCCTGACCGAAGCCGAAGAGGCCGCGGTCGTCGCATTTCGGCGTCATACGTTGCTGCCGCTGGACGATTGTCTCTATGCCCTGCAGCCGTCTATCCCGCATCTGACACGATCAGCGCTGCATCGGTGCCTACAACGACACGCCATATCACGCCTGCCTGATATCGAGGGTGACAAGCCGAAGCGTCAGAAGTTCAAGCGCTACCCCATCCACTGCCCGGCAGGCGATTGCGAAGCAATCTGCCGAGAGGGGGCATCCAGTTCGCCGAGCAACTGCGGAACCGCAATACCATCTATTCTAGGCCACTGCGCTTTGACATGATTTGGGAGGCCAATGGGATTGAACACCGCCTGACGAAGCCGAACCATCCTTGGACCAACGGCCAGGTCGAACGGATGAACCGCACGATTAAAGAGGCGACCGTCAAACGCTTCCACTACGACAGCCATGACCAGTTGCGGACCCACCTCACGGACTTCATGGCAGCCTACAACTTTGCCCGAAGGCTGAAGACCCTCAACGGGCTCACGCCTTACGAATACATCTGCAAGATCTGGACTTCAGAGCCAGATCGATTCATTCTCGATCCGATCCACCAGATGCCGGGACTAAACACCTAATCAAGCATAGGTGGATACATGGAACAGGCAAAATTCTACTCAGAAATTGCGGACGGCCCCTCTCAGGGCGCGGCCTATTGGGTTCAAACGGAAAATAACGTCCGTGTGCGTGTCGGCACGTATGGAGCTGACAAGGATCGCAAAGGGACTATTCTGCTTTTCCTCGGACGCTTTGGGTACATCGAAAGATGCGGGCGGGTTGCCAAGGATTTCGGCAAAAGCGGATTTTCGACTGCGGTGATTGATTGGCGGAGCCAAGGGCTTTCCGACCGGATGGCTGATGACCCACACACAGGCCATATCCATCACTTTTCAGATTACCAAAAAGATGTCGCGGCAATGGTTAAATCTGCTGAAGAACTTGATCTGCCGAAGCCTTGGTACTTGGTTGGAATTTCGATGGGAGCCTGTATCGGCCTACGTGCAATGCTAGAAGGTTTACCTGTTGCAGCGACTGCCTTAATCTCCCCAATGTTCGGCATTAAAATGTCACCGCTGCAGCGAATTGCGGCTTGGCCGCTCTCATGGGCGGCGCAGAAGATCGGCAAAGGCCACATCTATGTTCCCGGTGAGAGTGGCGAAATTTATATGCTAACGACGCCGTTCGAAAAAAATAACCTGACCCGCAACTCAGATATGTATGAATACTGGGTCGAGCAGGCCCGGGCCGTCCCAGAATTGCAAATCGGCGGGCCGAGCATGGCGTGGCTCTATCAAGGTCTTGCTGAATGTCGAAACCTGTCAAAAATGCACTCACCTGATATCCCCTGCATCACGTTTTGCGGTGAATTGGACGAATTGGTCGACAACCGCGCGATAAAAGATCGTATGGAACGATGGCCAAATGGGACGTTCGAGGTGATCAAAAATGCAAAGCACGATGTTTTGACGGAAATACCTGAAATCGGTGGGGAGGTGATGAACCAGATAGTCGGGTTTTTCAGCGGCACGAAGGCAGTGGGGAGCAATTAGGTCGCGCCAGAAAATTGCCCAGACTGAAAAGTGTGAGCGATGGTTCGACCGCGGCTTTTGACCTCGGATCAGTTGGGAGTAGCGCGCCCCATTGAAAGCGGCAAAAAGCCAATGGTGGCGCATATGTCAAATGGGACGCGTAGATAGGTACGGACTCTCGGGACACTTCATGTAAATTCCCTGATTGGGGATGAAGGAAGTGTTCATGACAAACGCAGAACGTGACATTCAGCGAAAACTTGAAGTGCTCCAGCATCCCGAGAAGATCGGCAATGCCCGCAAAGCCTGCCGGTATTTTGGGATCGGCAGATCCAGTTTTGTCGGAGCATTTCAGACCACAGCTTGCTTCCAATTGGTGGCTGCTTGAAAAAACCTATCACAGCACTCGAATTAAAACTGAACCATTTCGACCGGTAGCAGTTGGACTATGACAACTCATTGTCAAGATCCGCTTCCGGTACCGGTCTGGACGTGGGTGGACCTTGCAAAGCGCTTGTTTGGCCAATTGGAATGGATGGAACAAATGAAGAATTCAACGGACGTTAATTCGAGTAAGACTGCCTTGTCCCGTCGCAGAGGGAACTCTGGGCTGTTGATTGGTATCCTCGCAGCCTTAGCGGTCGTATTGATAATTTGGGTGTTTATGGTGCCAGGTTCGACTGATCCATCGGGCTCCATACCTTCCGCTGCGACAGTAGACCAGCAAGCGAACGAAACCTCAGGCAATATAGACGTTCAAACCAATGACGTTGATGCAGTTACCGAAGCTGCAGAGCTTCCGGTCGACGATGCAGAGCCGAATCCGGTTGTCCCTCAAGATGCAGTCATACCGCCTGCAGAAGTTGACGATGCGCCGCCCGACTGATGCCCGTCTGATATATGTGTGCCTCTGTCATAGTGCTTTGTGTCCCATATCCGGCAAAGACCTCACAAGACAGTATAGCTAGCTATTTTGGCTCTCATCATTATTGTAGTCCGCGCGGGTGCGTACCTTGCGGGTGGTTGCATCATGCGGATCAAATCCCTGAGTAACAATTTCTTCGACACGGCAGTCTTCGCACATTTCCAAAACTCTCAGACGCTGGGCGCCATTGTCGCCGGTAAACATCCAGTGTTCCGCAAGACGTGCCTGAACCCGCGCGATGCCAGAGCGCGTTGCAAAAGCTGCGCCGCAACTGACGCAGCAAAACGGTGGCTCTTCATGCAAAATCTTACGAGGTGTTTCCCATGCGGCGAAATCGAGCCTTGGAGTGAGCGTGATTGCATCCTCGGGACAGGTTGCTGCACACAATCCGCATTGCACACAGGCGCTTTCGGTAAAGCGCAACATTGGCGTCTCGGGATTGTCCAGCAACGCGCCTGTCGGGCAAACGCCGGTACAGGCCTGACATAAAGTGCAGGCGTCGCCGTCAACGGTTATCTGCCCGAAGGGCGCGCCTGCGGACAGGGGGAGCATGGTGGCCGGGGCAGGGGCTGTGCGGTTCATTTCCGCAAATGCCATCACCAGCAGTCCGCGTTTATCGGCAGGGGGAAGAAAGCTGGAGGGAGTCGCCGACACACCAACCTGCGGTAGAGCAGCGAGTGCTGCCTCCAGCGTGTCCGGATCATCCGTCTGGATCAGGATAACCGGACCGTGGCCCATAGCGTCTGCGGCACTGCTGACAAAGTCGATACTGGCGTGCAGGCCATCCAACTCGTGCAGCGGCTTTTCACGCCCCAGTAGTGCCACAGCACCTGCGCCATATGCCAGTGCGGCGGCCAGCACTTCGGGGCCTGCTTGTGTAATTTCGTTCAGGCCGATCGGGATCACATGGGCAGGCAGACCGTTGCCAAAGCGTCCAGCGGCGTTGATCAGCGGCTCGCCGTGATCCGCGTCATAAAGCAAAATCACAGGGGCTGCTGTGCCGCCCGCCGTATGCCATGCCCGTAATGCCGCACGCAGACGGGCCGCGACAGTTGCCACATCAGGCAGCGCGTAAGCCGCCGCACCTGTCGGACATGCCGCGGCACATTGCCCGCAGCCCGCACAAATTGCCGCGTCAATGCGCACGGCATCGCCATCAGGAACAATCGCACCGGTGGGACATAGGGACAGACAGCGGGTACATCCCGTGATGCCATTGCGTGAATGCGCGCATAGGTCCGCCAGAAAATCGATATAAACCGGCTTGTCGAATTCTCCGACCATCTGGCCTGCCTGCGCCACCAGAGCTGCCACAGCGACGGGGCTGCGCGGATCGGCACGCAAATAGCCGGGGCGCAAGTCCGGAGCCGCGAACAGCGGCTTTCCACCCGTCAGATCAATAACCAGATCGGCGCGCGATACAGCCCCGTTGCGTCCGGCGCCAAACTGTAGCAGATCGCGGGAGGAGGGCGAGGGAACGGCGTAATCGTCAACGGTTAGCGTGAATTCCCCCAAATGGCCGGTAGCGTTGCGGATGCGGCCTTGAAGGACTGGAAAACGGGTCTGCTGTGGCGGGGCAACCTGTGCGCCCGGCAGCATCAGTACAGTGATATCCAGATGCTCGGACAGCGAGGTCGCGGCCTCGATTGCAATCGCATCCCGACCAAGGATCAGGGCAACGCCGCTGCTTTCCAGCGTGGTGATACCGAAGGGGGCAGGGGCCACCGCTGACGCTGCGATCATGGCGGCCATTTTCGGCCCGCTGGTGTCGGACTGCGCGGTCCACCCCGCCGTTTCGCGGATGTTCACAAACGCCAGCGGCACATCGGGTGCCTCGTCCGCACCGATTTCAGAGAACAGCGGCGCTTCTTGTGTGCAGGTTACGGTGACGGGCAAGCCTTCGGCAAGCGCTGCGCGGAAGTGATCCAGATTGGCGCGGCACAGCTGGTTCACAGCGCTGTTTCCGCCACAGCCTGCCCGATCCAGCGCGCCTGCATCGAGAGCTATCGTGTTCTCGCAGGTGCAGGTCAGTACGGTGCGACTGGAAGGGGCGTGGGTCATGGGCATATTGTCCGATCAAGTTGTCTTTGGTTGCTGCTTGGCTTACTTGCGGCGGGCGTCCAGTGCGCTACACTCCGATGAAATCCACATTCTTGCAAGGAGAAGCCGACGTGCCCGACGACCTTTCCGCGCCGCGCGCGTTACTGCTGCCGCCGCCGTTCACTCCGCATTGGCTTGAGCGCGGAAATGCGTTCGCGCATGCGTGTACGCTGGCAAATGAACACGGGGCGGGCACGTTGGTCTGGCATGCCAGTTCAGGTGGGGCCAGTTCAGGTGGGGCCAGGTCCGGTGAAGATAGAGTTGAAAGCCAAGCGGGACGGTTCGATTTCGCTGTTGTGCTGGAGCCGGAAACGCCGCTGGCGCAAGCGCGCGGTGCGTTTTTTCTGGGTATGCTGGCCCTTGGTGACGCTCTGGCGGCGCATTGCCCGCCAGAGCGTGCAGTGAGTTTCGGCTGGCCCTCCGAGGTGTTGCTTGACGGGGGCCGACTTGGAGGTATGCGCCTGGGTGTCGCACCTGATACCGCCGAGGATGCGGTCCCCGATTGGATCGTATTGGGGGTCGAGCTTATTGCCGACCGCTACCACCTTTCCGATCCGGGTATCCATCCCGCATCGCTGTCTCTGAGTGAGGAGGATTTCGCTGATCCATCCGCGGTACTGGAGAGTTTTGCCGCGTATCTGATGCTGAACTTTGACAGGATGACCCATGGTGGATTTGAACCGCTTGCCGCACGTTACAGCAGTCAGCTGGCATTGGGCGGGGAGGTGACAGCGCAAGGCGATCTGGACGGTCCCGAGGGCCTGTCGCGCCTGAAAGACGCGCTCGGGAAGTCTGCTTGGCGTGGCGCTAACGGGCCGGCGTTGTGATCCGTCTGCCCCGCACGATCCAGCTGGACCGCTCGGATACCGTGGTCTTTGCGCCTGCCGCCGCTCCGGGAGAATGGGCGGTCACGGGCACTTTTGTATTTGCGGGCCGTGATCCTGACAGCCTTGATCGCAAAGAGCAGATCGCCTTTCGCTCAGGCTTTTTGGGGATGCAGAGTTTTGGCTGGTCTACTTTGGTCACTGTCACACTTGTGCGCCCGCAGGACCGCGACGATGCTGCGCAACTGCTCGCGCAACAACTTGTAGACAGGTTCGGCGCGCCCGATCTGAACGCCGCCCTGCCCGCCGCGCACGAGGAACTGGCACTTGCGGAAGAGCTGTGTCAAGGCCACAGCGAAGGCACGTTGATCGCCCTGCACCGCACCGCAGCCAGTGATGGTATCCGCGAGCAGTTCCGCACGTTAAAGCCCCGCGACACGACGGCCTTTTCCGCCCCGTATCTGGGGGGGCATGACAAGGCGTTTCACATCGTCGAGACGGACGAGAACGAGGATGCGGAAGATACATTTGATCTGGCCTCCTTTATGGAAGAAAAGAGAACATCATGAGGGAATTCTGGGTCGCTTCAGGCCACCATCTGACAGCGCTTGACGCGTCTGGCCACATGCAGGTCACAGATGCGCTGATCCTTGCATGGCTGGCCCGCCCCGAGATCATCCCCCCGCCCGAGGCATGTGCCGCCGAGCGCGCCCTGCATGTGCGGCTGCTGCAAACGCCGCGCGCAGCTGTATCGGTGATGGAACTTGCCAATTTAAAAGACGCCGATGCGCGCGAAAACTGGCAATTCCTGATTACCCTGCGCGACACGCTGATGAACGCAGGCTCGGTCGAGACGGGGTATCTGGCGCTGGTGCGGGGCCGCGTCCGCCTGCCGCATCTGTTCTACGACCAGCTGGTGCAGCTGATTTTGCGCAACGCGCTGGAGGGCTGTGAGGATGTGTATACCCTGCGCGCCGCCGAGATGCTGTTTCGTCCACAGCGCGCCTACCTGAACGAAGGCGCTCTGATGCTGGCGGATGATGAACTGGTCGGTGAGCTGGAAGGGGAAATCCACAGCAATCCGCTGTTTGCCATGCTCAACGGCGGAGTCGAGCAGCTGGATGTGCTGAACGAGGCCAACGCCTGGACATACTGGAGCCGCTCGGACGCGCATACGATGGTGCTTCCTTTCGGCGCGGACCCTTTGGCGCGCGCGGGCATGGCCAATGCGCTCTCGCGGTTTGTTGGCCATCTTTTCGGCTTGCCTACGGCTGTTGTGGCGGTGCAGACCGCCGAGGATGTGGATTTGCAATGGTATGTAGGACTAGACCAGACCGGCACCGAGATTGGCAATGCTCTTTGGAAAGGGGATGCGCCTGATGCCTCGCTTGTGGGGCTTTTCGCACTGACGTTTCTGCGCCCTGACGGGGTGGCGCCGCAGGTCCGCGCAACGCCTGTGTATCTGTTGATCGGGCTGGATGGCAGCAACGTAATCCGGTTCAAGCCGCAGAACCTTGTGACAGGTCTGCCGCTGGCAGATGTGGCCGATACATTGCCCCCTGCGATGGGGCGGGCCTGATGCCGCGGGATGTTCTGCGCGTGGCGGTTCTGGGGGTGTCGCATCCACCGGCCAACAAATGGGCTACGCGGCGCGTGGTGCCCAAGGCGCTCATGGCAGATATTCCCGATCTGGCAAAGGGATCGCTCATGGCGGAGCAGGGCGAGGTGCGTACCTACTATATGGGCGATCACGCTGTGGTTCTGCACTCGGGCGAGACGGCGCATTATATTAACAATCTGCGGGCGGTGCAGCCGTCACTGTGGGTGTCATGTAACAGTGGTGACGTGAACCTTGTCACTGCTGATCCTTATGAAGGGGAAGCGATGGCGAGCGATCCCGAGCGGCTTGTCGAATCGCTGCCCATGCCCGCCGCCGTAGCCCGCCACATACAGGCGTTCATCGCAACGCATCATGTGGATGAGGTATTTTACAAACGCAAGCGTGTGCCCGCCACGTCCGGCCGCGACCCACGCGCGCCGCGCGTTTTGTCGGATTCCGAAAAATGGGTGCAGTCGCGCGGCAAGGCGGGCATGCCGCCCAAGGGGGAGACATGAGTGATTCAGAAGAAGAAGCAGGCGGTTTTCTGAGTGGATGGTCGCGCAGGAAACTTGCTGCCAGACGGGAAGCTCTTGCGCCGCCGCCCGCCGATGACGAACCGGAAGAAGCGTCCGCTGAGGTCTCCCCTGCGGAAGCGGAGGATGCAGAACTCATTGCGGCCTTGCCATCGCTGGACGAGATCACGGCAGGTTTCGACATCAAGCCGTTTCTGGCCAAGGGCGTGCCCGCAAAATTGAAAAATGCCGCGATGCGCAAGCTGTGGCTGGCGAGCCCCTCTGTGCGCGATTACGTTGATCCCGCAGTTGACTATGCGTGGGACTGGAACGCGCCGGGCGGCGTACCTGGCGGGGGCGGTATCCTGTCAGAGCAAAGCGTTGCGAAAATGGTGAAAGACCTGATTGGTGGCAGTAAGGCTAAGCCAGCCCCGACCGACGATGAAACCGCGCAGGACGCCGATATGCCAGAGGGCGCTGACGCGGCATCCGAAACCGCCATTGTCGATCAATCCCCCGATGTGCCCCCAGAACCTGTGCGCCTGACAGCAAGTGTCAAAACGCCGGATGTCGATACCGCCCCACAAGGTGTCCAGCAGGAGCTACCGCTACCAGCGCCGCGCCGTCATGGGGGGGCTGCGCCGACGTAGAGCTACGATAAACCGAAAGGGACACCCCAGAAATCGTTGCCAAGTCAGCAGAAACGTGGGATGTTTAACGACAGGTGCCCAGCACCTACACCCCATTATCGAGGTGACACTATGTCTACAGCCAGCACGGCCCCCGCCGCGCCAGCCCGTTCCGAGCATGAAACGTTGAGGGCCCATCAATGGAGCCTTATCGCGGCTTTACTTGTTTCACCCCCGGATCGCAGCATGCTGGATATGCTCAAGGCTGTAACAGGTGATGATACCGCATTGGGGCAAGCGTATACTGTGTTGGCTGAAACCGCGGCCCGGTTTGCGCCCGAGGATGTTGCGGCCGAGTTTTTCGAAGTTTTTGTTGGTGTAGGGCGTGGCGAATTGCTGCCTTATGCCTCTTTTTATCTTACCGGATTTCTAAACGAGCGGCCTCTGGGCGATTTGCGGCGTGACCTCAAGCTTATGGGGGTTGAGCGCACGGCAGGCCGGTTTGAGCCTGAAGACCACATTGCTAGCGTGGCCGAAGTGATGGCGGGGCTGGCAAGTGGCGCGTTTGACGCGCGCGTTCTTGGATGCGGTGCAGCCGGCGAGGCCGGTTTCTTTGCCCGTCACGTCCAGCCTTGGGCACCACAGTTTTTTGATGATCTGGCTGTCGCCCCGAGCGCGCGTTTCTACCGCGCCGTGGCCGAAGTCGGGCGTATCTTTGTTGATATCGAAACACGCGCTTTTGCTCTTGAGGCGATAGCGCACCGGGGCACAAACGCACGCGGGCTTTAGAAAAATAGTCCGGCATGGCGCGGGCTTTGAAAATAACATCCAAAGGGAGATTGGCATGGCTGATAGCACCAAAAAAGAGAACAGGATCGGACGACGCGGATTTTTTGGTGCTGTGGCGGCTGCTGCGACAACAAGTATTGTAGCAGGTGGCGCACGCCCCGCTTTTGCCGATGAAACCGGTGATGAACGCACAAAGGCGCGGTATAAAGAGACCGAGCATGTACAGGCGTATTACCGCACAAACCGCTATTATAAGGGGGCATAAGCCATGCTGGTCAAACGTAGATCAATTGATGCCACGCGCGGCGGCCTTGCCGCTTTCGCTCAGAATGTCTCTGCCAAGCCGGTAGATCGCCGCAGCTTTTTGCGCGCTTCCGGCCTTGCCGTCGGAGGTCTTGCTGCGATCAGCACGCTGGGTGCAGCCACAGTGCGCCGCGCCGAAGCGGGTCCAGCCGATTTTAGCCAGCCCATCGAGGTCAAGACCAACATCTGTACCCACTGCTCGGTCGGCTGCACGGTAAAAGCCGAAGTCCAGAACGGTGTCTGGGTCGGTCAGGAGCCGGCATGGAAAAGCCCGATCAACCGTGGTACGCATTGCGCCAAGGGCGCTTCGGTGCGGGAAATCGTACATGGGGACCGCCGTCTGAAGTACCCGATGAAAAAAGAAGGCGGCAAGTGGGTTCGCATTTCATGGGATCAGGCGATTGACGAGATCGGTGACAAGATGCTGGCGATCCGCGAGAAGAACGGCGCGGACAGTGCCTATCTGCTCGGCTCGGCCAAATTCTCCAACGAGGGTGCGTATCTATTCCGTAAATTTGCAGCTTTCTGGGGCACAAACAACGTCGACCATCAGGCGCGCATCTGCCACTCGACCACTGTTGCGGGCGTCGCCAACACATGGGGCTACGGTGCCATGACCAACAGCTACAATGACATTCGCAACTCGAAGACCATCATCTTTATGGGCTCGAATGCGGCCGAAGCGCACCCTGTTTCCCTGCAGCACATTTTGACAGGCAAAGAGACAAACCGCGCCAATGTCATCGTGATTGACCCGCGTTTCACGCGGACAGCAGCACATGCGACCGACTATATCCGCATGCGCCCAGGCACAGATATCGCCATCATCTGGGGCATCATGTGGCACATCTTCGAGAACAACTGGCAAAATCAGGAATACATCGACCAGCGCGTTTGGGGCATGGATCAGGTCCGTGAAGCCGTAAAAGCCTATCCTCCGGAAGAGGTAGAGCGGATCACCGGCATTGCGGGTCCGGAATTGCGCCGCGTGGCGGAAACCTTCGCGACCAAAGGGCCTGCAACCTTCATCTGGTGCATGGGTGGCACGCAGCACACGGTCGGCACTGCCAACGTGCGGACTTATTGCAACCTGCTGCTGGCCACCGGCAACGTAGGCTCTAAAGGATCAGGCGCCAACATCTTCCGCGGTCACTGCAACGTGCAGGGTGCCACGGACTTCGGTCTCGATATCGGCTCGCTGCCTTGCTATTACGGTCTGGCAGAGGGCGGATGGAAGCATTGGGCCCGTGTCTGGGACGTGCCCTACGACTACCTGCAATCGCGCTTTGACGAGGTGCCTGCAAAGGGTGGTCGTGACCCGCGCGACCGTAAGGCGAACATGGAAATGGCGGGCATTCCGTCAACCCGTTGGTTCGACGCCACAACGCTGGATTCCGAAGACGTTGACCAGCGCGATAACATCAAGGCGATGATTGTATTCGGCCACGGCGGTAACACGGTGCCGCGTATGGGCGACAGCCTCAAGGGCATGAACGCGCTCGATCTACTGGTCGTAGCCGACCCGCACCCGACGACGTTTGCGGCACTGCACGACCGTCCCGACAATACATATCTGCTGCCCATTTCGACGCAGTTCGAATGTAGCGGCAGCCGCACCGCCTCCAACCGCTCCGTGCAGTGGGGCGAAAAGGTCGTTGAGCCGATCTTCGAGAGCGATAACGATTATGCGGTGATCTACCGTATGTCGCAAAAGCTCGGGTTCGCGGACGAGATGTTCAAACCCTACGAGATGGTCGACGGCAAATTCGGCCAAGAGCCTACGCCGGAATCCATCCTGCGCGAGATTAACCGCGGCGGCTGGTCCACAGGCTATACTGGCCAGAGCCCCGAGCGTCTGAAGGCGCATATGGCCAATCAGGACAAGTTTGATCTGGTCACGCTGCGCGCCCCTGCGGATGCTGCAGATGTGGGTGGCGATTACTACGGCCTGCCGTGGCCCTGCTGGGGCACGCCGGAGTTCAACCATCCCGGCACCCACATTCTCTATAACCCGAATATCGCGGTGAAAGACGGCGGCGGCGCGTTCCGCCCCCGTTTTGGCGTGGACCGCGAAGGGGAGACGCTGTTGGCAGAAGGCAGCTATCCTGTCGGTTCCGAGATCACGGACGGCTATCCGCAGTTCACCTACGGCATCCTTCAGACACTTGGCTGGGATGCCGATCTGACTGCGGACGAGCTTGCTATGATCCAGAGCATTGGTGGCAATGACCCCGAGGCGTTGGCCGCTGTCAGCTGGTCGCTTGATCTGTCGGGCGGTATCCAGCGTGTTGCGATCGAGCATGGCTGTGTGCCTTTCGGCAACGGCAAGGCCCGCGCGGTTGCCTGGAACCTTCCGGATCCTATACCGGTGCACCGCGAGCCGATCTATTCCCCGCGCCCCGATCTGGTGGCGGATTATCCGACAATGGAAGACGGGCGCCAGTTCCGCGTGCCCAATGTGGGCTTCTCCATGCAGGCCTCCGCGATCGAGCGTAAACTGTCCGAGAGCTTTCCCATTGTCCTCACATCGGGACGTCTGGTGGAATACGAGGGCGGCGGCGAAGAGACCCGTTCGAACCCGTGGCTGGCCGAGTTGCAGCAGGACATGTTTGTCGAGATCAATCCGGCAGATGCGACAGCGCGTGGCATCACGGATGGTGGCTGGGTCTGGGTCAACGGCCCCGAAAACGAGAGCAAAGCGCGGGTTAAGGCGCTGGTAACCGAGCGTGTCGCAGCGGGGGTAGCGTTTATGCCCTTCCACTTTGCGGGCTGGTATCAAGGCGAGGACCAACGGGGCAACTACCCCGAGGGGACGGACCCGATTGTTCTGGGCGAGAGCGTCAATACAATCACATCATACGGATATGATCCGGTGACAGGCATGCATGAAGGCAAAGTCACACTTTGCCAGATTTCAGCGGCATAAGGGAGGACAGACAAATGGCACGAATGAAATTCCTGTGTGATGCGGATCGCTGCATTGAGTGTAACGCTTGCGTTACGGCCTGCAAAAACGAGCACGAGGTGCCGTGGGGCATCAACCGCCGCCGCGTTGTGACCATAAATGACGGCCTCCCTGGCGAACGCTCGGTCTCAATGGCTTGTATGCATTGCACTGACGCGCCTTGCGCTGCGGTCTGTCCGGTGGATTGCTTTTACACCACGGATGACGCGGTTGTGTTGCACTCCAAGGATACCTGCATCGGCTGCGGCTATTGCTTCTACGCATGCCCCTTCGGCGCGCCGCAATATCCCAAGGTAGGCAACTTTGGTACGCGCGGCAAGATGGACAAATGCACCTATTGTGCAGGCGGACCAGAGGCCGACATGACCGAAGCGGAATACGTCAAATACGGCTCTAACCGTCTGGCAGAAGGCAAGTTGCCGCTGTGCGCGGAGATGTGTTCGACCAAGGCGCTGCTGGCAGGTGACGGTGATATCATTGCCGAGATTTACAAAGAGCGTGTTGTGACGCGGGGCTACGGCTCTGGCGCATGGGGCTGGCGTACCGCCTACGGCGAAACGGTCACGGTGTGAGCGGGAAATAGGAACATGAATATGAAAAATCTCGCACAGCGCATTACCGTCTTTATAGCTGTTATCACAACTCTCGCTTTTGTCGGCATTGCGGTGCCTACAACGGTCCAAGCCCAGCAGGTTAATCCAACCGAGCAATCGGTTACCGAAGACCAGCTGTTTCAGTCGCTGCAAGGCGACGAGATGGTGACGGGCCGCGTGTCGATACCAGATAAAAAATCCAGAGGCCTGATCAAGCCGGGCAATAAATCATGGGCCGGCACACATACCGGTTCTTGTCCGAACATTGACGATCCTTTCTATCCTTGGCGCTGTTGTCGGGCTGGCGGTATTCTATATGATCCGTGGTCGTATCAGGATTGATGGCAAAATGTCGGGTATCCGCATCCTGCGCTTTACCGCGATCGAGCGTTTTGCACATTGGCTGATGGCGGGCTCTTTCCTGGTGCTGGCATTGACAGGTCTCAATCTGGTGCTGGGTCGGATGATTGTTCTGCCATGGCTGGGCGAGGGCGCGTTTTCGACCCTTACCCACTGGGGCAAAGTTTCGCATAACTATGTCGGTTGGGCGTTTATGCTGGGTCTGACCCTGTCGTTTCTGGTTTGGGTGGTTCACAACATCCCGAACAAGATCGACGTGGAATGGCTGAAGCAGGGCGGTGGTCTGTTTAAAAAAGACGTGCATCCGCCGGCCAAAAAGTTCAATGCCGGTCAAAAGATAATCTTCTGGTCCACCACATTGGGTGGCGCTGCTCTGTCATTGACAGGATTGCTGTTACTGTTTCCGGGGGTTCAAATCCTTGGTCTGGGTGCCGAACAGGCGGATTGGCAGTTCTACCAACTGATCCACGGTCTGGTTGCGGCAGGTCTGACTTTCATCATCATCGCGCACATCTACATCGGCTCGGTCGGGATGGAAGGCGCGTTTGATGCAATGGGCAAAGGCGACGTTGATCTGAACTGGGCGAAAGAGCACCATTCACTCTGGGTTGATGAAGTACAGGCCAACGCGGGTGAAAAGATTACTCCCGCCAAAGGCTCGCAGCCCGCCGAATAAAGCACGGACGCGTCCGGATCTTGAAATAGAAAACCGGACGCGCCTATCTGCTTAACCTTTCAGAAAGTCCTGTGATACATGGCCGATGATCAGATACTGCTGGCGGCGCGTCAGGCGTTATCCGGGCTGAAAATGCCCGATGGAACGCCTTTTCTGAGCGCGCCACAGGTATCCGGACCTGTCGTTTCAGGCGACCGTGTCACAGTTTCTATCCTGACCACTGCCGAGGCTGCGGCTGCACTGTCGGGTGTCAGGACGCAGGCAGAGGTCGCCTTGCGGGCGGTTCCGCAGGTTCAAACGGCCTTTGTCGTACTGACCAATGATCAACCTACACCACCACCAGCACCGCCGCGTCTGGGGACGGCTGCTCAAACAGCCGCGCCCAAAGATTCAGCTCCCAAAGTGCTTGCAGACGTGCGTCATGTTGTTGCTGTCGCGTCTGGCAAAGGCGGCGTGGGCAAATCTACCACCGCGGTCAATCTTGCCTTGGGTCTGCGGGCCAACGGGCTCAAGGTTGGCATCCTTGATGCCGATATCCACGGGCCGTCGATCCCGACTTTGCTGGCGCTGCACGGTCAGCCGCGCATGGGTAAGGACCGCCGCCTGTTGCCGATGCAATCCAACGGCTTGCTGGCGATGTCCATGGGCATGATGGTGGATGCAGAGACAGCGATGGTGTGGCGCGGTCCGATGGTGATGTCTGCCATCACCCAGATGCTGGCGGAGGTCGATTGGGGTGTGCTTGATGTTCTGATCGTAGACATGCCGCCCGGCACGGGGGATGCGCAACTGGCGATTGCCCAAGGCACTGCCCTGTCCGGTGCCATCATCGTCTCGACGCCGCAAGATCTGGCGCTGATCGACGCGCGGCGCGGGATTGCGATGTTCCGCAAAGTCGATGTGCCAATCCTCGGCGTGATCGAGAATATGGCCCATTTCACCTGCACCGAATGTGGCACGCAACACGCGCTGTTCGGGACGGGCGGCGCACAGGCAGAGGCAAAGCGCCTAGGCGTGCCCTTTCTCGGTGCAGTGCCACTCACGATGGATTTGCGCGTGGCTTGCGACAGTGGCCAGCCTATCGTCTCGCGCGACCCGGATGGGCCGCTCGGCCGGCTCTATGTTAACATGGCGACCAGTATCTGGTCGCACCTTACGGCGCCCTTGCCGGATACTCACACCCATAAAAAACTCCAAGGAGCTGAACCATGAAATCTTTTCTTCTCGCCTGTATTGCCGTTATTGTCATCGCTGTAGGGACCGGCGTTGTGCTCAACGGAACTTTCCAGACCAACAGCACCAGCGCCTTCACCACCGAGGGCGCGCGGGTCACCGTTGGTGAGCAAAACCTGATCAGCAATTAAAGCGCTGTGGCTCAGCGGATAGGCAACTGGACGGTGTCGCTGCTGTTGGCAGGGCTGCTGCCGTTTGCTCCGCTTGCAGCGCAGGATTTGCAGGGTCACGGCGGGCCGGTGCGTGCGCTGGCCGTGGATGATGCGGGCCATGTCCTGTCCGGTTCTTTTGATACGCGTGCCATCCTTTGGGACGGCGCAATCGCCACCCGCATCACGCGCCACCACGAAGGCGCGGTAACTTCTGTTTTGCTACTGCCGGATGGGCGGTTTGCGACGGGCGGGCAGGACGGCAGGGTTGCAATCTGGGACGAAGGGGCCGAGCCTGGGCAGTCGGACATACGGCATCCAATGCCTGTGGGCGCAATGGCGGCACTGGACGGCGGGATCGCTTCAGCAGGATGGGAAGGGCGGATTGCCCTTTGGTCCGGTACTGACGCGCCGCGTTATATCGATGCCCATGAAGGTCAGATTACCGGTCTTGTGGCGTTCCGGAACGGGCTGGCAAGTGTGGGTGCGGATTTGCACTTACGGTTTTGGCGCAAGGACGGAAGCATGGACGCGGAGATCGGCCTGTCGGCACCTGTCTCTGCTCTTGCTACGGATGGAACAGCGCTGTTCCTCGCTTCCCCTGATGGCAAGCTGCGCCGCGTGGGTGCGGCCGGCAGCATTAGTGAAGCAGCACTTGCGGCGCGGCCGCTGTTATCTGTTGCAGTCGGTGAGGGGGCGCTCGCTATTGGCTCCACCACCGGAGATGTCTGGCTGCTTGATCCTGAAACCCTCGCCGTTGAGGCTATTATTGCCACGCGGCAAGGGCCGGTCTGGGCCTTGGCGATCACGCAGGGCACGCTGTTGACAGGTGGCAATGACGGGATAATCCGGCGCTGGACACTGGACGGTACGGCCTTGGGCGAGGGCGGCGGTATGCCTGAACCGACCCTGATCAATCCGCGTGGCGCGCAGGTTTTTCGCGCCTGTGCCGTCTGCCATACGCTGACACCGGATGACGGTGCGCGTGCAGGTCCCACACTGCATGGCATTTTTGGCCGCCGCGTGGGCACTGCGCCGGGCTATCAATATTCCACAGCGCTTGGATCGCTGGACATTGTCTGGACCGCGCAAACCATATCGGATCTTTTCGAATTTGGCCCCGATGCTTATACTCCGGGTAGTCGTATGCCTGAACAGCGTGTACCAAACGCGCAAGATCGCCGCGCGCTGATCACATTTCTGGAAACGGCGTCACGTTGATTGCCAATCCGCCAACCAAGGAAACCTTATGTCCGAAGATTTCAACATGTCCATGCGCAAACTTCTCAAGCAGATCGGCGTGACCTCTCAACAAGCGATCGAGGACGCATTACGTGCCGCGGGGCCGGAGAAAACTGCTGGAAAGTCCTTCAAGGCGACAATGGTGTTGCGCATTGAAGAACTTGACCTGGAGCATAAGATTGAAGGCGCAATTACCGACCGCGCCGACTAGGTTTGCCTGTGTAATAGCGCTTATCAGGTTTTTCTACGCGACTGCACTATGCAAAAACAGGAGCTGGACCTCGTGGAGATATGCCTCGATCGCCTCTTTATAGGGGGGGTCTGAATCGCCCCGGATTTGTCGGAGACCATCAACTTGAGTAAGGATGATGGTTATGACAAAAAGCAAAATGGCAAATCGCTACTCACCTGAGGTTCGGTTCCGTGCGGTCAGGATGGTGTTTGAGCACCAAGGTTCATATGAAACGCAGACGGCGGCGATGGCGGCCATTGCACCCGGAATTGGCTGCATTCCCCAAACCTTGAACGGATGGGTCAAGCAGGCTGAGAAGGATAGTGGCATGCGCGATGGCGTGGCCATGCAGGAACGAGACCGGATCAGGGCGCTGGAACGTGAAGTTCGCGAACGGCACCAGGCTAATGAGATACTGCGCAAGGCATCAGCTTATTTTGCGCCCGCTCTCATCGCCGCAAGCGGCGACTGCCGCGCAGTGGGACAGCGCTCGACCGCCCGTTCAAGCGATGATTGGTTTGATTGAAGATCAACGTGTTGTTTACGGCGTCGAGTCGATCTGCAGGACACTGCCGATTGCCCCGCCCATTGCCGGCAGTCGATACGCAGTATCGATGAGAGAGAACATTCTATCATCAACTTGCTTGCCGTGCTGACCCTTCTAAAGCCTTGTCCCGGCATCAGCGGGATGCGGAGCTGCGTCCGGAAATTAAACGGGTTTGGGATGAAAACTATCAGGTCTACGGCGTCCGTAAAGTGTGGCATCAGCTGAAACGCGAGGGCTTTACGCTTGCGCGCTGCACGGTGGAGCGCCTGATGAAACAGATCGGCATCCGTGGTGCCGTGCGTGGTACGGTGGTCAAGATGTCCGTCGTCATATAAAATGGGACATTAGAGCGGTTTGAGTTTTAGAGGCTCTGGCTCGTTTGTGTGATTGATTATGCAGCTTGTTTTTGATGTTGCAAGCGGCGTTGGCGGATTGTTTGTTTCTTGATTTTCTCCCTTTCCCTGAGAGTCCGATTCAAAATGAGCTGAGGCATTTCAATCTCTTGCGAGCACCCTTGTCATACGCCTGATGTGAGCGATGAGAACCCATGCCTCGGCGCTTTCGATTGTTCTCTCCCAATCCTTTGCCAGACGGCGACATCTTCCGAGCCAGGCGAAAGTGCGTTCGACAACCCACCGACGGGGCAGAACCTCGAAACCTTCGGCGGTGTCGGAGCGTTTCACGATCTGAATGACCCAGCGGCCAATACTGGTCAGAGCATCGCGCAGTTTCGGCCCGGCATAGCCTCCATCCGCAAAAACATGGCGCAGCTTTGGAGCCTCCCGGGCCAGTTGATGGAACACCGCCGGTGCGCCGTCACGGTCCTGAATGCTGGCGGAATGAACGCGGAGTGCAATCAAATGCCCGCAGGTGTCGGTCATGATGTGACGTTTGCGGCCCTTGATACGTTTGCCAGCATCATAGCCGCATATCCCGCCATTTTCAGTGGTTTTCACGCTTTGGCTATCAATCACACCCGCTGCTGGCTGGCGGTTCCGACCTTCAGTTTCACGCGCCAGTGCAACCAGTTCCCGATTAATCTCGGCCAGCAGACCGTTGTCGCGCCAACCGTAGAAATAGTATCGAACCGTCGATACTGGCGGGAAGTCTTTTGGCAAAAGCGACCATGCGCACCCCGCCGATGCGATGTACTGGATCGCATTCCACACACCGCGCAGTTCAACTTCGCGCGGCCTGCCAAGATGGTTGGGGCTGGGCAGAAATGGCGCTATTATCGACCACTCCACATCCGTTACATCACTTGAATATCGGGGCGTATCGCGCTCATGTAGTTTTCGGGTGAATTCAGTCCAGGCCATTTTGATCTCCGTTCAGCTTCCAACCGAACAGAATCACAACCTACTGAATTCACTCAACTCATTTCCGATCAGACTCTGAGAATGACTTTGTCCCGTCCGAAGTAGACATCGGCGGGCGTGACGTTGTTCAAACTCTCGTGGTAGCGCTGGTTGTTGTAGTAATCGACGAAGGCCCCGATCTGACGTTCGAGATCGCCAGGCAGATAGTAATTTTCCAACAGCACCCGGTTTTTCATCGTCTGATGCCAGCGTCTCCACTGCCCGGCAGTGCATGTTTACATGCACGAGAGGAGCATCTCGTTGATGGCCGTGGTTTTGTCCGTGAACTTATCAGCGGCCTTGATCACCACATAATCGGGTGCCGTGATCAGGTCGGCTGCTTTCAGAATGAGGTATGCCGATGATTCAGATATAAAATACCGCTTCTCATCGGTGTATTTGACCGCCAGTTCCCGCGTGGCCAGAGCCTCATGTTCCAGCGCAAACTCAATCAGATCGTCCCGCCTGGCGTGTGGAATGTGGTTCCAGACAGACCCGGAACGCGGCGAGCAATCTGACAAGCCGTCAAGCCCACCTTCGACGTAACGGTCTCATCCCGTTGCCCGGCAGGCAATTTCATCGCCGAGAGGGGGCGATAAAATGTGGTGCGGGGTATCCCCAGAAAGTCGAGGGTCTGCTTGGTCGGCAGATGTGATCCCTCAACAGTGCGAATGATTTCCATCTTCTCGGTCGCCCCGTCCCCGATCATGCTTTTTTTGAGCAAACGGTTTTCAAGGGTGAGATCGGCCACGCATTCTTTCAAGGCCAAAGACCCAGACCGAAGTTCTTTCATTTCCGGCGACCAATCGTCGGAAAAACGATCCACTGGATCGTTTTCTGACCCTCCTCATACCTGACGAGCTGTATCGCCAGACAAACGGCGCTTGCCAGCTTCCAGGAACTCCTTCGACCAGCTGTAATACAGGCTCTCGGCGATACCCTCACGGCGGCACAGCACCGAAATGCTTTCCTCGTCTCGAAGACCCGCCAAAACAATGCGGATCTTTTCCTCCGCCGAGTAGGTTTGGCGGGTCTTGCGACGGATGTTTTTAACCAGCTTGTCAGCCGCGGCTTTGGATGTATTGGGCTTCTGTGTCATCTCGATCTCCTAATCGATAAGATGAACCAGAAATCCTCCGTTATTCAAATCCTCAAATCTGTCCCAAGGGTGCTGACATCAGACATAAAAAGCTCATTCACCCAACGTCCCAAATCATCTCTTTGTCTCTCGCGTGCTGCTGACGGAAATGGCCGAAGTGGGTAAGATAAGGCACCGACCTATCGAAAGGTGATCCGCGAGATCAACTATCACTACGATCCCCACTTTGACTATATCACGCATGTCGATCGCAAGTACCTGAACAACCGAGTTGAAAGAGACCATGCCGCCCTGAAGAGATTGTTCGGGTATCGGCAAAGCTTCCGATCTTTGCGATGTACAAAGGCGACACTTCCGGGGATGGAAGCAATCAGAACGATCAACAACGGACACATACAAACACGGCAGCCGGGCGTCCGGGGCGAGATCAGCATCGTCCACGAGCCATTTAACCTGGTCGACTGAAATCAAGGCTCCACCATAAAATCATCCGCGCTGCAAGTTAACGCAACAGTCCCATTCAGCATGTAGCGCAGGTACGTCGCCGATGCGGCATCCGCGCCGATGGTACGGGGATGATCGAGGCGGCGGGTCGTGAGCGTGGCAGGGGGCATCGCATCGTTGCACCGCTCGAACAAGGCGAGGGCAAAGTCTGCGGTGCCCGACATGGACGACCGATATAAGAGGCCGTCGATATCGCGGTACGCCTGATAGAAATCCTTGCTCCAGTCGCATATAATGGACCGTGGCCCCGATGATCATGCCGCCGATGCCCCGATGGCGGTCGTCCAGTGACCGGAAAGGTCGAGAAGCCGTAAATCTCGGCTCACCTCGAAGATACTGACAACAGGGGCTTCGGTGGTGAGGTCGATCGTTCTGGTGTCCTGAAAAACCTCCGCAAGGGATGTCGTCAAAGCGGTTGGACCCTGCATCACTGCATAGAGAATGCCGCGCCGTCCTGCGGCTGGTTTACCGCCCGGTCCGGAAAGATGGTGATCAAAGCGTGACGCCGTGGGCCCGAAGGTGCGAAAATGCGCAAAGCCTGTCGGATACGGCGACGCCTAGAACCAGATGCGCAGCAAATTTGAGCCTTTGGGCAGGATATGGATCTGCGGCGGTATCCGGGACAGCGCGGCGGCACCGGGGCAGGGGGGAAGCGTGTCGGCCATAAAAAAGGTTCCGCCGTCAAAGACCGGCGACTGTTCTTTCTACCGCAAGGGTGTCGCCGCCCGAAAGCAGCCAGTCGCGCGGCGTCGTGCCGCCGAGTTCGTCGTTGGGCAGGGTAAAAACCTGCGCCAGCGAAAGCGCCGAAAGATGTCTTTGCGCCGCCGAAGGAACCTGCGCCAGATGCGGAAGCTCGCCCCGTTCGGACAGTTGAAACGCAGGGATCAGCCAACCGTGCCCGTGCGGGCGGCGCGTGCTCCGCATCGTCCCAACCCCCGTCGTCCTATTGGTGGCGTTGCGCACGTTCCACGATCTGGGCCGCAAGATGCAGGGCGGTTTGCGCCAGAACCGTGCGGCGGTCGTCCTCCAAGGCATCGTCGATCAATTGCAGGTCTTTGCGCACACGCCGGGAACGTTGCGGGCTTAACGAGAGTTTTGTCTGAGTAAGGCCCAGGGGTTGCATGTTAATTCCTCCTCCAGCTTAAATAGTGCGTTAGGTATCGTTAGTGTGGGATTGGCCTAATGGGCCGCTGGATTGAACAATGTCATGGGTCGTGTCAGACTTTGTGTCACAGCATGAAGCCGCATCAAAGTTGGTTTCAGTCCGTCATTGCTTGGTCGATCACCCAAGTGCAGGAGTTCGCGTGAAAAAAGAACAACGCAACACGATATTTTCACCGGGTGACACCTGTTGGTGCGTCGCACAAGCGGATGCGCTGGCCTTGATCGTGGATGCGGCAGATTATTTTCGGGCCTTGCGGGACGTGATGAAGTCGGCGCAGCACGAGCTGCTGTTGATCGGCTGGGACTTCGATTTTGAAATCGAAATGCTACCGGGTGAAAGCGACGCGGAGGGGTGCGCACCGGACGGATTACCCAATCGGTTGGGCCCGTTCATCGACGAGGTAGTCGAGCGCGCATCCGGATTGAAGGTCTATATCCTCAAGTGGAACGGTGCCGCGCTGGTCGCGCCGGGCCGAATATTGCCGACACTAAGATTACGCACCTTCGGCTGTGACCGCATCCACTTTGCGCTTGATGGTCATCACCCGTTCGGGGCATGCCACCATCAAAAGATCGTAGTGGCGGACAACAGCTTTGCGTTTTGTGGCGGGATTGATGCAACCGAGTATCGCTGGGATACGTCCGATCACGCACCCGATGATCCGCGCCGCGTGCTCAAGGACGGATCACTCGCCCCTCCTTGGCATGATGCGACCGCGGCGGTGTCCGGCCCTGCCGCCGCATCGCTGGCAGAGCTGTCGCGTCAGCGTTGGCAACGTGCCACCGGTGAAACGCTTGAGGTTCCCCGCACATCGCAAGCGCTTGTCTGGCCTGATACCCTCAGTGTTACGACCACAGACATTGACGTCGCCATTGCGCGCACCGAGCCGCCGTATGACGAAGAACCCCTGATCAACGAGATCGAGGAGCTGTACCTCGCTGCCATAAAAAGCGCCCGCAAACAGATTTATATCGAATCCCAGTATTTCGCGGCAGAAAGCATTTGCAAGGCACTGGGGGCACGGTTGCGCGAGCCGGATGGGCCCGAGATCGTCGTGATAAACCCCAAGACCGCTCAATCGGAGTTCGAGGATGATGCGATGAATGTTATCCGCGGGCGGATGATCCGGCGGTTGGAGAAAATTAACCATACCAGTCGGTTCCGGATTTTCTATCCGGTGAATTCTGCCGAAGAGGCGATTTACATTCACGCCAAGATATTGATCGTCGATGATCAGGTTTTGCGGATCGGGTCCAGCAATGTCGATGATCGCTCGCTTGGCTTTGACACCGAATGCGACCTTGCATTTGAAGAACCGGACGGCGGCAAAGGTGTCATCGCACAGTTCCGCAGACGGCTTCTTGCCGAGCATCTGGACACCTCGATAGACGAGGTTGCCAGCACCGAAAGCGACACCGGATCGATGATCCGGATGATTGATGCGTTGAATGCGGTGGACGGCAGGGGGCTGCGCAAGATCGTGCCAAGGGCGGAAGGCATCAGGGGTAAAATTCTGGCCAATACACGTCTTCTTGACCAAAGGTACAGACCGGGCCAACCCTCGTCATCGGGGCAGGGGATACGACCTCGGCATATTGCAATCGCCGCTGCGGCATCCGGGGTCGTCCTCGCGGGTTGGTCACTTTGGAAGCGATGGAAGCGGCGCTGAAGTGAACCGCCGGAGTGAGTCTGATCGGTCTTTATCTGGCCTGCGTGCGCAGCTTTGCTGACCTGACTTGCGATGCCCTAATGTCCTGTCTCTCAACATGGGTTTGGAACGAACCATCCGCGCGCGCAGTTGGTTCTTCAATTCAGGGGGAATATCCGGATGTCAGACGAAACCCAAGTTGCAAAGGTCCAGGAAAGGCCCGAGATCATTATTGCCTTGGGATGGTATGCGATCATCGGCTGTATTGTCTTTGCGACCACGATACTGATCGCGGACTTTATCGTTCCCGACCATGACTGGATCGCCGATACCATCAGTGATCTGGGCGCAGGCAAATACGAATTCATCGTCGATATCGGGCTATACGCGTTTTCGGCATCGTTGATCTCGATCGCCCTGCTTGCCGCGCATGTCCATCTGGGGAATTGGGGTTGGAGTTTCGGCATCATCGGCTTTGCGGTGTTGGGGCTTATTGTTTTTCTTGTCGGCGCCCGGAACGAATACGGCGATAATGACAATGAAGGTGTCGTTATCCACATCTATCTCGTCTATGCGCTTGGCCTGTTGATGGCTTTACTGCCGTGGGCGATGGCACAAGGTGCGCGCCGCGTCGGTCAGCCATATGGCCGCCTGCTCGTGGGATTGTCCATTTTATGGACGATTTCTGCACCATTCTTCTTTATTCTTCCCGACAGTATCGACGGAATATATGAGCGGTATCTTGGTCTTATTTCCATTGCCACGGTCATCACCCTCGCGTGGCTGTTCCTTCGTCGCGGCCATAATCTGGATCGTGACGGATAGGACAGCGTGTTTTGCGCTGACCGTCACCGACCCACCACCAAAGATCGGAACCTATGATGTTTTTCGCCACTGAACCCCTCGATACTGTTTTCAGGGCGCTTGTCTTGTCGTCGATTGCGGTAGGCTGGGTTGTGCTGGTCGTGCGCGTCATCGGACTACGCGCATTTTCAAAAATGACGGCTTTCGATTTCGTCGTGACGGTGGCAATCGGGTCATTGCTGGCCGGTGCGGGGCAGGCGTCGAGCTGGACGGGCTTTGCCCAGGCGATCCTCGCTATTGCGGCACTGTTGGGCGTTCAATACGGGGTCGCGCGGTGGCGCAGAGCCTCTGAAGGCTTTGAGGCGATAATCCAGAATTCACCGGTCCTGTTGATGCGGGATGGCGTAATTATTCAAGCCGCACTTGATGCAACGCGGGTCGCACAAGATGACCTTATCGCCAAGTTGCGCGAGGCGAATGTGCTGGATTTTTCCGAAATCAGGGCGGTTGTCCTTGAAACCACAGGTGATATATCGGTTCTGCATGGTCCCAAACTTCACGATCGGCTGCTTGACGGTGTGCGGATAATCGACTGAAAGCTGATCGTGTCATGCGCGATTGCCCTCTGGTGCGCCTCCGGGTCACGCGGGTCGGTTCAGCCTTCTTACTGACCGCGTGCCTACGACCTGCGCCACAGCGGCTACAACTCTAGGGGCACCTCAATCGCCCGGCTGTGCCCGTTTAGATGGAACCCTATCCGGTCCATCGCGTTACCCCAGTGACACTGAATTGATTAGGCCATTAGCATGACACAGATATTTACGATAAATCCGGCGACAGATAAAAAGATCGCTACTTATGATCTCATGACATCCGAGGTGGCATTCGACAAAGTTGAAAAATGTCATAAAGCATTTCTTGAGTGGCGTAAGAAAAGCCATTCAGACCGTGCACCGGTTCTTCGCGCCATTGCAGCCGCGCTGCGCGAAAAGGCCGATGAGTTTGCCAGCCTGATGACCTCGGAAACCGGCAAATTGCTGCGCGACGGCCAGACCGAAGTCGAGCTTTGCGCCCGGATATTTGAATACACCGCCGAATGTGGGCCAGACGTTCTCGCAGACGAAGACCGCACCTATAGCGGTGGCGACAAACGCGGCGTTGTCGCCTATTGCCCCATCGGGGTGGTCTACAGCATCCAGCCCTGGAATTTTCCGGTGTATCAGCCCGTGCGTGTTCTTGCGTCAAACCTGATGGCCGGGAACGGCGTCATCCTCAAGCATGCATCCATTTGCACGGGCAGCGGATTGATGCTGCGCGATGTTTGTCTGGAAGCAGGACTGCCTGAGGGCCTGTTCGAGGTGATTGTGGTGGATCATGATACATCGGATGCAATTATCGAACATAAACTGGTGCGCGGCGTCACCATGACAGGCAGTGATGGTGGCGGGCGGCATATCGGTCAGATCGCTACCAAGAATTTGAAGAAATCCGTGTTGGAATTGGGGTCCAACGACGCCTATCTCGTCCTTGAAGATGCGGACATCGAATTGGCCGTGAAAACCTGCGTTCAAGGTCGACTTTACAACAACGGGGAAACCTGTGTGTCGGCCAAACGGTTCGTGGTGACAGAGGCGGTTTATGACGCGTTCGTCCGCGCGTTTGTTGAACAGATGGCGGCAATCCGCGTGGGTGATCCGACCGACGAGGATACCCAGCTTGGGCCACTTTCAAGCGTCGAACAGTTCGATACGATTTGCGAACAGGTCGCCAAAAGCGTCGAAGGCGGAGCAGAGATTTTGTGTGGCGGGACCGCGCCGGATCGCACCGGGCAATATTACCCGGCGACGGTTCTTGCGAATTGCCAGCCCGGCACGCCAGCGTATGACGATGAAATTTTTGGCCCGGTGGCCGCAATCATCAAGGCCAAGGATGACGCCGATGCCATGCGCATTGCCAACGACAGCCGCTATGGGCTGGGCGGGGGTATCTTCAGCAAGGACGAAGATAAGGCGTTGAAACTGGCGCGTGACCATTTCGATACCGGCATGATCCGCATCAATTCATTTGGTGCCGCTGACCCCAACATGCCGTTCGGCGGTGTAAAGGATTCCGGTTTCGGACGTGAACACGGCGGGTTCGGCATGAAAGAATTTGTCAACGCCAAGGCGATCTTTCTGCCCTGAGACGGCGGCACGAGTGACCGGAACCCACATATGAAATATTCAATTTAAGGTGGAAACAATGATCAAAATACATTGCCTTGCCTACTCGAGGGCCATTCGTCTCGTTTGGCTGATGGAGGATCTGGGCCAGCCCTATGATCTGGTCCAATACGACCGGACAGATCAGTTTCGTGCTCCGGATGCGCTTCAAAAGGTTCACCCGCTGGGAAAGTCGCCTGTGATCGAAGATGGCGATCTGAAGCTGTCTGAATCGGCGACGTGCTTGCGGTATCTCGTTGATAAGTTTGATGACCACACGCACCGCCCGCCTCGCGATACAGCAGATTATATCCGGCACGAAGAGCTTTTTGACTATGTTGAAAGCTCGTTTGCCGAGGTCTGTATGGGGGTGATGATGCCGGTTCTTCAGGGTGATGATCCGTCAGAGGGTGCGCGCAAGTCCCTGCAATCGCATCTTCACTATATCGCTGACCACTTGCCTGATGCGGGCTTGCTGTTTGGCAAAACCCCCTGTCTTGCGGACATCCAATTCTCATATCTTTTGGCAAATTTGGACGCCGTTGGATTTCTGGATGATGCGCCGCGCGTCAAGGACTACTGGGGCGATCTGCAAAAGCAGCCGGGTTTCAAGGCGGCGACCAAATCCGCTGGCCCGCTGGCCCCCGATTTCTAAGTCGACCCCGATACGTAGCGAAACACACACATTAAAAAGGAACACATGATGAAAATTCTCGTAGCAGGTGCAACAGGTAGCACCGGAACTCGCGTGATGGAGAAACTGGTAGAAGGCGGACACGATGCTGTTGCGCTGGTCCGCGAAAGCTCTGACACCAGCAAACTACCGACCCAGGCCGAACAGCGCGTTGGCGACCTTGCCGATCTGCAAGACGGCGTGTGCGATGGATGCGATGCAGTTATCTTTGCGGCCGGATCAGGCGGCGATACAGGTGCCGATATGACGGACAAGATCGACCGTGACGGTGCCATCAGCCTGATTGATCATGCCAAAAAGGCAGGCGTTTCAAGATTTGTCATGCTCAGCAGCGTTGGTGCAGAAAATCCCGATCCCGACACTGACATGGGTCATTACCTCAAGGCCAAACATGACGCGGATGAACATCTGAAGGCTTCTGGTTTGACCTATGCAATCTTGCGTCCCGTTGCGCTGACGGACGACGATGGTTCGGGCGAGGTCATATTGGGCGACGACGTCGATCCCAAAGCCAAAGCAGCGCGCGGCGATGTAGCGATGGTTCTGACAGATGCCGTGACCAACGATGATTGGGCGGGCAAGACGCGACTTATGCAGTCTGCGTGACTGTGGCCTGCCGCATTGGCCTATTCTGCGGACGATAAAAAAATGATTATTGATTAAAGGAATGAAATCCATGAGAGCAGCCGTTATTCACGACTATGATACCGAAATTGAAATCGCCGAGATTGATGCACCCGCCCTGCACGACGATTCCGTTCTTATCAACGTTCATGCGGCAAGCGTGAACCCCATCGACTACATCCTGCAATCGGGTGCGATGAAGGACAACATCCCGCTCGAATTTCCCCATGTCATGGGCTTTGATGTGTCGGGCGAAATCACTGAGGTCGGCAAGGGCGTCACCGGTTTTAAAGTCGGCGATGCGGTTTTTGCCCGTGCCAACCAGCAAGATGCAGGTGCCATTGCGCAAGTCGCGCGCGTCAAAGCGGATGAAATGGCGTTGAAACCGGACAATATCAGCCATGCCGAGGCTGCTTCAGTGCCACTGGCGGGTTTGACGGCTTGGCAAGCGCTGATCACCAAAGCCAAGCTGAAAAAGGGAGACAAGGTTCTGATCCATGCCGGATCAGGCGGCGTCGGTACTTTGGCGATCCAGATTGCCAAACATTTCGGTGCGCACGTCGCGACCACATGCAGCCCGCGCAACGCAGATCTGGTGCGCGCGCTCGGGGCAGACGTGGTTATTGATTACAATACCCAGAAGTTCGAGAACGAGCTGTCGGACTATGATATCGTGTTTGATATGCTCGGAGGCGAGACGCTGAACCGGTCGTTCAAGGTTTTGAAAAACGGTGGCGTGCTGGTGTCGATCAAGGGACAGGACACGGACAACCTCGCACCGGAACACAACGTGCGGTTTGAATGGTTTTTCATGGAGCCTGATGGCGCGATGCTGGCTGACCTCGGCAAACTGATCGAGGACGGGAAAATCAAAACCGTCATCGACACCACGTATCCGATGGATGAGACGGCTCAGGCCTATAAAGACCTGAAAGACGGTCATGCCGTCGGAAAAATCGTCATTACAATTCCGCAATAGCACTTTCACGAGGTGTAGCATTACGCAGGCCTGCGAGGTCATCGAAGCTGATGAAGCCGTTTGAAATCTTTGGAAAAGATAGACCGTCGGTTTGTCTATCTGGTCCAATTTTTTTTTGGACGGTGCGAACACATGCTATCTGTCTGGATGGCGGCCCGGAATTTTTCCGCGCCGCCATGCACCTTTCGCTGATGGTATCAGGCTGCTTTTCGCACTTTCGCCGTCGATGACGGGAAATAGGCGCTGATCTCGCGGCCGGTGCCGTTGGCATATTCCTGCGCCACCATGTTCCAATCGACCGATGCGGCCAGCGACCAGTCTATACCATCGTAAACACTACCGCCTCGCTCGTAAGTCGCTTCATCAGCGCCCTGTGCATAATCGACGACCCGCTGACCTTCGGCAAAATCATCTATCGCCTGATCCCAGCGGGTTCCATTCAACGTCAGGCCCAACGTGCGCGCTTTGGGATCGTATTCCGCGGTGAACAATGTGCCGAAACCCTGCGCGTACCTGTCTTGTAACAGAGGTGATTTGAGAAACTGGCGGTTCAGCTTACGGGGTTTGATCCGCATCTGTTCCAGATGGCTGCGGCGCTCGAAAGTGCGTGTGAAAGCGGGCCTGTCCGCAACCGTCCCGCTGCCTTGATGATTGGTCGCGATCGCAATTGGCATCAACGTCACGCCACCGCCCGGCGCCAGCTCCACGCTTGTCGTTTGACCGGAGGCATCCGCAAGCACCAGATTATAGGCCATGTGGGACGGCACGCGCTTCAGAACGGCCAGCGCCTCATCGACAGTGTCACATGTCTCCAGAACGTAACGCAGGATCGTGGTGACGCCAAACCCTTGGTCGCTTTCCGACCGGCCACCGTACGCCAACGCAATGCTGAGGCCCGCATCGTTGATCCCGTCGGACAGTCCCCACAGAAATTCAACCATGCCCATGACGGCCCGACCAGACCATTCTGAGCGCAAAAGCAACCCCTCGTTCAACTCGGGTGACAGATCGTAATTGCGCACCAGCCTGACGTTTTTCTTGCTGGCGACAGCGGCAAGGGAACATCCCCCGAGATATGTAGGCGGGCACCATGTCGACAGGAACCGTGCGGCGCGGTCCGACCCGCCTGCAACAACAACCAGCCGGTCATAAGTTGCCACCAGCTCGGGCATATAGCGTTTCATCGCATCTCTGCATGCGGAACGGGACGGTCCCTGATCCCCGCCGCGTGCGATAAACCAGGCCTCGTAGGCCGGCCATGAGCGGTTCCAGCGCGCGGCCCATTTCGGACCGGGTGTGGCTTCTGCCACGGCGTCAAACGTCAGTGTCATCTGTGACATTTCAAAGTTCCTTATCGGGTGTATCAAAGAAAAAGCGGACCATCTCGGCGCTGGCGTCCGGCCCTTTGGGATCGGTGTAGGATCCCGCCGACTGACCGCCGGACCAGGCATGTCCTTGGCCGTCGATGCTCCAGTGTTCGACGACGGCGTTGCCTTGCACATCGCTTGCGATGGTGCGCGTGAAACGGCGTCCCGCAGCGTCGCCGGTTGTTGTCGTCTCGATGCTTTGACGCGCGCTCGCGTCCACCGCGCGCCGTGCAATCGCGTCCCCGTTGGATGGATGCACCGTCGCGTCTGCTGTGCCGTGAAAGACGATTGTCCGGGTTGTGCCGACAGTTTCAGGTTTGCTGACTGCATCCGGACCGTTCCCTGCCATAGCCGCAAATGCGGACGGCACATCCTTTGCTATTCCCGCGGGCAGGCCCGAATGGGCGCCAACGGCTGCAAACACATCGCCGTAGGTTTCGCCCAGAATGACAGCCATTGCCGCACCGGCAGACAGGCCGGCGACAAACGTCTGGTCCCGTGCGACGCCATGGTCCTTGCACACCTTGGCGGCAATTCCTGCCAGAATGGCCGGTTCACCTCTGCCGCGTCGCTGGTCCCCCCGGCTGAACCAGTTCCAGCACGATTGCGAATTGTCGCCGCGCGATTGCGCCGGATAGACAATGACAAGGCGGTGCAGTTCTGCCAGAGCGTTCATACCGGTTCCGGCTGCGAAATCTTCGGGCGTCTGGGTGCAACCGTGCAGCATCATGATGACGCCGGTCACGCCTTGTGCCGCTGTGGCGGGAACATAGGTGCGGTAGGTGCGCGTGCCTGAGGAACAGGTAAAGCTGTCCTGTCTGAAATCTGCACCGTCCGGCACCGCGAGGTCAGATGCACCGGCGCTGACCGTTGGACCGGAAAATCGCGCCAGCAGGCTGTTGAGCGATGGCAGACCGGGCATTTCGTGACCGTTCGCGTTTGCGGAAGGTGCAACAATGCCGTGTTGTGCAAGTGTGCGTTGAACAAGATCGTTGGCTGCCGACAGCCGTGCGCCGTCGGTCGCCCGGCGCAATGCGCCAGCGTTAAAAAGTTTCATCTGGGTTTCCTGTCTATGGTGCGCGCATCCTATCTGATGCGGTCGGCAAGTGCCTTTTTGATGTCTGTGCTGGCCTGCAAGGCACCCAGCACCGTGATTGACGCGATTGTCTGAAGCGCCAATTCGGGCGTTACGTCAGGGTCAAACCGCGCCAGACCGACGACCTTGATGTGCAGAACCTCGCCCGCGTCCCGCACTGCTTCAAGATCGGCAACCGAGTAGTCCCGCAGGCCCAGCTCCATCGTATGGCGTTCCAGCGTTTTGCTGACCACGTCCCCCTGGCTTTCCAACTGGTTGCGGATCGCGGTTCGGATAAAGTCGCTCCGGTTCGAATAAAAGCCCTCCTGCACCAGCAGGTCGATGCGGCCCAGATCAACAAAGCCAAGGTTGATCGTGATCTTTTCGTTCTCGGGCTGCTTGTCGCGCAGCTGTCTGACGTTGCTCATTGCATTTCTCCATCTGTATGGATGGTATATGGATGTCTTTGCGTTGGACACAAGAGCGAAACCCGGAATTTTTCTGAATAAGCTGAAATCCACCGCTCTTTGGAAGCTCGGATTTTATTGAGCAGTTGCAACAAAATATATCGGCGTTATGAAACCAAGAGGGCCTTTTGGGGATGTAAATTGACATAGCGTCGAGAATCGAATGATAATAAAACGGGAACTTTCGTTGAGAATCTGGGGGTAGCACTGACCAATGCCTGACAGCACTCAGCCTTCTGTGGTCGATGACCTTGCGAACCTGCCCCATGTCTCGACGTTCACGTGGGACACTTCGGACGATTGCGCAACCTTGTCGGCGGGTGCCCGGACCCTTCTTGGCGTATCAAGCCCGATTCCGATGGACAGGTTTTTCAGCCATGTTCATCCCGATGACCGGGTCAGATTCGAAGCCGAAACGATTTCTCATCTTGAAAACGGCGGTGAAGCGACGCGGGAATTCAGGTTCATCCGGCCGGACGGCAAGGTCAAACATCTGATCGTCAGCTCAATGCTGGCGTGGCAGGCGGAGGCCAAGCGTGATGTTGTCACCGGGATTTTCATTGATGTGACCACATCACGCCAGCACGCCACGCCGGTCGGCCGGATGCACGATCAGACCTTCGGAACATATGAGTTCGATGTCAAAAACGGCACCTCGGTCTGGTCGCCCACGCTGAGACAGATGTTCAGCAATCACTCCGGTGTACCCGTTACGATGGATGCGATCCACCGGGCTGTCCATCCCGATGACCGAGATTGGGTGACGGTGCGGATGCAGACCGCGATGCGCACACCCGGCCCTTATGATTTTACCTATCGTATCGTTCTCAAAGATGGCAGCGTTGTGAAAGTCCGGGACGTGGGGCAGGCACATGCGTCACGCGACCATTCGGGCGGCAGGGTCGCGCGCGTCACCGGAACGCTTACAGATGTGACCACAAAGGGTGATGCAACCGGCGATCGCGCATCGGGGAACGCGGCCTTCTGGCGGCTGATCGACACTGCACCCGTCGGTGCATATGCCGTGGATTCGAAACTCCGCATGGTGCGGGTCAGCAAGACGGCGCGCGCAGCCTTTGCCGGAATAGACGATCTGTTGGGCCGGGATCTTGACGAGGTACTGCATATTATCTGGAATGACCCTTTCGCGTCCGAGGCTGTCGCACAGTTCCGCAACACCCTTGAGACCGGTGTGCCGTTCGATGCGGAACCGGTCATTGAAGAACGCGCCGACCGTAAAATTCTGGAAGCCTATGACTGGAGTATCGAGCGCATCGAGCTTGAGGATGGCCAGCCCGGTGTGCTTTGCTATTTCTACGACCTGAGCGAACGGGTGCGCAACGAGCGGCTGATGGAAGAGCAGGACCGCCAGTTGAGCCTTGCCTATCAGGCGGCACAGATGGGCGCATGGGAGGTTGACCTTTTGACCGGTGCGACCAATGGATCGCCCCAGATGCTCTCGTTGTTCGGAGAGCCGGATTTCAGCGGAGACATGCGCGATCTGTGGGACCGTGTCATCCACCCCGAGGATAGCGGGCGCGTGAATGAAGCGTTTGAAGCGTCGATAAAAAACAGATCCGCTTTCGATGTGGATTTCAGGATCCGGACACAAGACGGTAACATGCGACATCTCGGGTCCAGAGGTGAGGTCATGAATAACCGAGATGGCGTTCCGGTCAAATTTATCGGCGTCAATCAAGACATTACCGACCGGAAAGAGGTCGAGATTGCGCTGCGTCACAGCGAAGGGCAGATGCGGACGGTGATCAACAACACGCTTGCTTTCGTGGGGATTCTGGATACCGACGGGATCGTGCAAGAGGTGAACCAACCGGCCCTCGATTTCGGCGGGCTCACCAAGGACGACGTGATCGGCAAACGCTTTTGGGAAACCTTCTGGTGGACCCATGACGCGTTAATCAGTGAAAGTTGCCGGACGACCGTGGAAAAGGCGCGTGCAGGCCAGACCCAGCGTTTCGACGTTGTCGTCAGAGGCAAGGATGACGCCCTCATCACGATCGACTTTCTTCTGGCACCGGTATTCACCGACGCAGGTGCGCTTCAAATGCTGGTCGCATCGGGGTTCGACATTTCTGCCCGCGAAGAAGCGCGCGACCGCGAACGGCTGCTGATGGGAGAGATAAACCACCGGACCAAGAATATCCTGACCCTGGTGCAGGCCGTCGCGCGGCAGACCGCACGTGGCGGCGCTGACGGGTTCATCTCGCGGTTTGAAGAGCGACTGAACGCACTGGCCAAGGCGCAAGACCTGCTGTTCGAGAGCTCGGTCGATCAGGTTGATTTGCGCAGCTTGGCCAAATCCCAACTGGCCCATTTTCTCGACAAGATGGAGACGCGGATCACCTTGGACGGTCCTGAAATCAGCCTGTCCCCACAGGTGGCCCAGACAATCGGTATGGCGCTGCACGAGCTTGCGACGAACGCCGGCAAATACGGTGCGCTGTCGTCGGACAACGGGCGGGTCGACGTGTCCTGGCGCGTGTCCCAAAGCGACGACAAATTTGAAATCAGCTGGGATGAACATGACGGCCCGCCGGTCATTCCGCCCGACTCCAAAGGGTTCGGCTCCACTGTCATCAACCAGATGACACAATCCGTGTTGAATGCGCAGGTCCGGCTGGATTTCGAGCCTGACGGGGTAAGATGGCAGTTGGTCTGCGACTTGTCCGCCTTGACGAAAACGGCGTGAGCCTTAGCCATCCTAAAATTGCGGTGTGTCGGTATCCGTTGCGAATGGTGCAATAACATCTTCGCGACATCAAACATTTGCCTGTAACGAAAACCGGTCGGGCGCGTTGAGCAACAGTCGCGCAGTTACCCGATCGGAAAAGCTATGGAACGAGTTGCATTGGTTTTATCAGGTATATCCGTGCTCGTTGTCGAGGACGACCCGTTGATCGCATTGGATATCACCATGACCCTGAAGGATGCCGGCGCAACGGTGATAGGGCCATGCAACAGCGTCGCGCAGTTTCGTTCGCTCATCGGCAAGGCCGATTTTACCAGCGCAATTCAGGGCGCAGTTCTGGACGTTGAGCTGAAAGACGAAACATCATTGCCAATCGCGCGTTGGCTTCGGCAAAACGGAATTCCGTTCTTGTTCCATACGGGAATGAATCCGGCCATGATGGACAGCCTGTCGGAATTTGACGCTCCGATCATTTCCAAACCTTCGTTACCAAGGGTGCTGATCAGTGCCATCGCTGAACAGGTTCTCTCCGGGACGTCCTAGCAACTGTATTTCTCGGGCGGCGTGATTGGTCCAAGTCAGACGAGGTTTGCAAAGCGCGTTCGCGATTGTGACGCGCTTTCGAGCAACTGCTATGACGACAACCTTATGTGGTTTTCCGGCGGCGCGAAGGCGGTCTGCAAAGACTTTCAGGACCGGATTGTGATGGCTGGCGACAAGGGCTGCCTGGAACATGACGTGCCGCAGTCGGCGCCGTCCTCCTCCGATGGCGCGCTTGCCGCGCATTGCGCCGCTGTCGTGTGCGATTGGAGCCAGACCCACAAACGAGGGCGTCCAGTTCAAGAGCGAGTTCAGCGACTTGCGCGTGACCTTCGACCTTGTTCGGCAACCGCGCGCGCTTGCCTTCTGGCAGACGGTAAATATCCAACCAATCGCGGCTGACATCTATACCGATGATCCTTGCCTGTGATAATTTGCTCGTGCTCTCTTCCTTCTGCTCCGCGGTCCAGACCGGCCGCATTCAACTGCTCGAGACGATGAAGAGAGACGGTGCTGGCTCGCCAGGAAACATGGTCAACGCCACAAGGCCCAGACGCCAAACACCGTCCCGTCACCGACCTTGGCCAAGGTCGGTGATGCGGTCAGAACAGCAAATCAGAGATACAGAGGGCGCTGGACCCATTGATCAGCTTGAGGCTTTCAGATCTCAATGATTCAATTGCCTCAAACTGAGGGGGAATTATGAGCAATCTTTACTGGCTGAATGAAGCGTAAATGGCGCGTCTCCGGCCTTATTCTCCGATGTGCCATGGAGTGCCGCACGTAGATGACCGGCGAGGTCTCGGCGGCATTATCCTCATAAATCGCGATTGGTTGCGGTGGTGCGATGCGCCCAAAGAGTATGGTTGTTGATTTGCGTTGAGAACTGACCCGGTAGCCCCATAAATTTTCACTGAGAACTGACCCATGTAACGACGCTACCCTGACGCATTTGTTCGGGGAGATATGGAGTGATCGACATGGGATTTTTAAGTGTCATTCGACGTTGGGCATTACGTGAAGGGATGCCAATTCGTGAGATAGCCAGGCGTACTGGTCTGTCTCGCAATACCATCAAGAAGTACCTGCGAGAGGGCGCTGTTGAGCCTAAGTTCAAGGTACCCAAACGACCGAGTAACCTTGATCCGTATGCGGATCGTTTGTCTGCATGGTTGTTGGCTCAGACACGCAAATCGCGCAAAGAGCGGCGTACTGTGAAGCAGATGCACGCCGATTTGGTGAAGTTGGGCTATGCGGGATCCTATGCGCGCGTGGCCGCTTTTGCCCGTGCATGGCGTGAAGACCGGCATCGTGTGGAGCAAACAACTGGACGCGGCACGTTTGTACCACTGGTATTCCAACCGGGTGAAGCGTTCCAGTTCGATTGGAGCGAAGACTGGGCCACCATCGGAGGTGAACGGGTCAAGCTGCAGGCGGCCCACACGAAGCTCTCGCACAGCCGGGCATTCTTGGTGCGCGCCTATCCATTGCAAACACACGAGATGCTGTTCGATGCTCATTGGCATGCATTCCGCGTGTTTGGCGGCGTGCCTGGGCGCGGTATTTATGACAACATGAAGACCGCTGTTGATCGCGTTGGCCGTGGCAAGCAGCGCGACATCAACGCCCGTTTCAAAGCGATGGCCAGTCACTATGTTTTTGAACCTGAGTTCTGCAACCCAGCGGCAGGTTGGGAGAAGGGTCAGGTCGAGAAGAACGTCCAGGATGCGCGCAATCGCATGTGGCAGATCATGCCTGTCTTCAAAGATCTGAACGAGCTGAACCAATGGCTGGAAGACCGCTGTATAGCCCTTTGGGTTGAGACTTCGCACCGGGATCTGCCGGGCACCATTGCCGACGCTTGGGAAGCGGAGAAGCCGATGTTGATGGCATTGCCGCCCGCCTTCGACGGCTTTGTAGAACACAGTAAGCGAGTGTCGCCGACATGTTTGATCACTTTTGAGCGCAATCGCTACAGTGTGCCTGCCAGCTTTGCCAACCGGCGGATCAGCTTGCATGTTTATCCAGAACGGCTGGTTATTGTGGCCGAGGGGCAAACCGTTTGCACACATGAACGCCTCATAGATCGATCACACCGTAAATCCGGTCGTGTTATCTACGACTGGCGTCACTACCTTGCTGTAATCCAACGCAAACCCGGCGCTCTGCGCAACGGAGCACCGTTCATTGAGATGCCAGGGGCCTTCCACAACCTACAAAGTCACATGCACCGCAGAGAAGGCGGTGACCGCGAGATGGTCGATATCTTGTCATTGGTTTTGCACCATGATGAGAATGCCGTTCTGTGTGCCGTAGAATTGGCGTTGGAGGCTGGCGTGCCAACCAAGACCCATATTCTGAACTTGTTGCACCGGCTGATTGATGGAACGCACACAGATCTTCCAGAAGTCGATCCACCTGATGCACTCGCGCTGGAAACAGCGCCAAAGGCAAACGTGGACCGCTATGATGATCTGAGACAGGTTGGGGGCAAGTACCATGCGTCATGACCCAGCAGGAGCCTCAATCGTGATCATGCTGCGCAGTCTCAAGCTCTATGGCATGGCAAATGCGGTAGAAGATCTGGTTGCCCAGGGCGGGCCTGCTTTTGAGGCCGCAACACCTATGTTGTCCCAACTGCTCAAAGCGGAGATTGCCGAACGGGAAGTGCGCTCAATCACATATCAAACAAAGGTGGCCCGCTTTCCGTCGTACAAGGACCTCGCTGGCTTTGACTTCAAATCCAGTGACATCAATGAAGCGACCGTCAAGCAACTGCATCGGTGCGAGTTCATGGAGAACGCTGAGAACGTCGTGCTCATCGGCGGGCCTGGAACGGGCAAGAGCCATGTCGCGACCGCCATCGGTGTTCAGGCCATTGAACATCACAGGTGCAAGGTTCGCTTCTACTCAACCGTCGAACTGGTCAACGCACTGGAGCAGGAAAAGGCACTCGGTAAGACCGGAAAGATGGCAGAGATGATGCCCAAGATCGACTTGGTCATACTCGATGAGCTTGGCTACTTGCCGTTTAGCCCATCCGGCGGCGCACTGCTGTTCCATCTGCTGAGCAAACTCTATGAGCGCACCAGCGTCATCATAACTACCAACCTCAGCTTCTCAGAATGGGCCCAGGTCTTCGGAGATGCAAAGATGACAACTGCGCTTCTGGATCGCCTCACACACCGCTGCCACATCCTGGAAACTGGAAACGACAGCTACCGCTTCAAAGCCAGCTCAGAGGCTGCAAAGAAAAAACGAAAGGAGAAGCCAACATTGACCAACACATAAACGCTGATACATAAACAGGTGGGTCAAATCTCGGTGAAAATACCGGGTCAGTTCTCAACGCAAATCAACAAAGTGCCGTCAGCATGATCATGCGCCGCCCGAAACTGTCGGCCAGCGCGCCGGAAGGTAGTGAAAACAAGACGATGGGCAAGGTGGTCGAGGCTTGCACGAGCGCGACAAGGCTGCGGCTGTCTGACAGGCTCGTCATCAGCCAAGCCGCCGCAACCCCTTGAATAAGACCACCAAGGTTGGACAACAGCGTGGCGGCCCAAAGCGAGGCAAATGTCTTTTGGGGTAGGACCTAAAACGCATTTCCCTCTGTCACACCTCGTCCCTTCACCCGTATTGCAGCATCACCTTATCTGCGCACATACCCCCTGCTTGCAGGCAGCAGTTGCGTGCCGAAAGCGGAATTTACCTTGCCGGGATTACTCCTTGAACCAAACCCACGGCGACAATCCATGACACCCAGACACACCAGTGTATCAGTCCACGATAAACAACTTACAGCCCTGTGTCGTGCGCACGCGGTGCGCGGCATCACCGTTATCAGACACGCAAAAGCTGTTGCCGGATTTCATCGCCACTTCGCGGCCGTTAGCCAGTTCGACCACCAGTTCCCCCGAGATCACATGCAGGACATGGCCACGGTCACACCAGTGGTCCGCCAGAAAATCAGGCCCATAGTCAACAACGCGGACCCGCAAATCGCCCGAGTCAAAGCAGCGCCAGTATGATGTTCCGGTGTTGCCGGGGTATTCCTGCGGTGTGACGGCATCCCAGTCAAGGCAGGTGAACGGCGTGGCAGGCAATTGCATCTCAGCTCTCCTGAGTAACATGTGTAGCGGGCTTCATCGTTGTGGTATGTAACAGGCCGGAACCGGTGGCGATCTTGCGGGCAAGGTCAAAGAACGTCTCGCGCTCCTGCTCTGACAGGGGGGCGAACAGTTCTTCCTGCCGCAACATCGATGTGGATCGGATCTTGGCCAACACATCCTCACCCTCCGGCGTTGCAAACAGCTTTTTCTCACGCCCGTCTGTGGCCGAGATGCGCTGCTCGATCAGCCCGCGTGCCTCCAGAAGCGATGCTGCTCGGCTAATCGTGTTTTGGGGGCGCGGGAACAGCGCTTTGATCTCCTTGGCGCGAATGCCGGGGAACATCACGACAGAAAACAGCGTGGACCACGCATGAACAGGCATCTGATAGGTCCGCTCTATATACCGGTTGGTCACCGCGTTGTTGCCGAGCACGATGTAACTTATCAGCATCAGATACCGCAGGTCGGACTGAAATATGGTGTCCAGTTTTTCTTGTTTGCTCATCGGGTCATTTCTTAGGCGATTGCGATCCTGTTGACCATTGGTAAAGGATTTTTCTTGCAAGAAACATCCATTTGGATCAATCTCATCGTAACGTGAAGAGGGAGAGACAGAATGATCGTGCTGGGCGTGGACGTTGGCGGGACTTTTACAGACTTTGTTCTGGCCGATCTGGAAAAGCAGGAACTGACAATTCACAAGACGTCCTCCACCCCTGCAAACCCGGCGATTGGTGTGGTGAACGGACTCAAGGCAATCTGCGAGAAGGCCGGGATCAGAACGGATGATATTGATTCGTTGTTTCACGGCACAACCGTCGGAACCAACGCGATGCTGGAACATGACGGCGCCGTCACAGGCATGATCACCAACGCAGGCTTTCGCGATGTGCTGCACATCGGTCGCCACCAGCGACCGCAGCACTACTCGATCATGCAGGATCTGCCTTGGCAGAGCCGCCCGCTGATCCGGCGTCGCCACAGGCAGACTGTTGCAGGCAGATTGAACGCGGCAGGTCAGGAACTGATCCCGCTGGATGAAGCCGCTCTGCGCAGCGCGGCGCGAACGCTATTGGAACTGGGTGTCGAGGCGGTACTGGTGGGGTTCCTGTTCTCCTACGTCAATCCCGCCCATGAACAGCGCGCTGCCCAGATTCTGCGCGAGGAAATGCCGGACGTCTTCGTAACCACATCGTCCGATGTCGCCCCGCAGTTTCGCGAATTCGAGCGCTTCACCACCGGCGCGATATCGGCCTTTATCGGACCCAAAGTGCGCCGCTATATCACGCAGTTGCAAGAAGAGCTGACCGCGCAGGGTCTCAAGGGTGAACTCCGTGTGATGACGTCGTCGGGCGGTGTGGCGACACCGGAGATGATTGCGCAAAAACCCGCCTCCACCCTATTATCGGGGTTGGTTGCAGGGGTGCGTGGCGGGGCGTTGATCGGCTTTATTAACGGCGCGATCACGCTCTACTTTCGGGTGAATTCGCTGATTGTGACATTGGGTGTCGGCACGTTTCTGCATGGTGTGACCCTGTGGATCGGCAATTCGCAGACAATTTCCGGTGTATCCCCGATGCTGATGGAATGGGTGATCATCCAGCGGATGTTTGGCATTCCGATCGCCTTTTACTATGCGATGACGCTAGCAGTTCTGATTTGGTACATGCTGGGCTATACCGCTTTCGGGCAGCAGTTGCTGTTCACCGGTCGCGGGCGTGAGGTGGGGCGACTGACCGGGGTTGCGGTGGGGCGGGTACGGCTGACAGCATTTGTTTTGTCGGGTATCATGGGTGCCATCGCCGGTGTACTTTATACAGGTACAACCGGGTCCGCCAATCCCAGTTCCGGCACGTTTCTATTGCTGCCTGCTTTTGCCGCAGCATTCCTCGGGGCGACATGCATAAAGCCTGGACGGTTCAATCCGTGGGGGGCCGTCATTGCCGTCTATTTCCTGGTGACCGGGATCAACGGGTTATCCGTGCTGGGATTTCGCACTTTTGTTCAGGATCTATTTTATGGTGGCGCGCTGGTGCTGGCGGTGATGGTGTCGCAATTGGTATCAGGTCGCAAGGAACGTAGTTTGTGAGTGACGTAACGCTTGGCAGTAACGCAATCCCGATCAATTCTGAACGGCTTTGGGCACGTCACATGGAACTGGCTCGAATAGGTGCGATCGGAGAGACGGGCAACTGTCGTCTGGCGCTTTCTGATGAGGACACGCAAGCGCGCAATCTGTTTGCCGGCTGGTGCCGTGATGCGGGTCTGATGCTACACAGTGATCGTGCAGGGAACATGTTCGCGGTTCGTCGCGGGCGCAATCCGGACAGGGCGATCGTGGCGGCGGGAAGTCATCTTGATACGCAACCACATGGCGGACGATTTGACGGCATCTCAGGCGTGTTGGCGGCGCTGGAGGTGGTGGAGGCGCTGAACGACGCGGGCGTGGAAACCGACGCACCACTAGCCGTTATCAACTGGACCAACGAGGAGGGCGTGCGTTTCGCGCCGGGGTTGTTGGGGTCGAACTGGTACGCAGGCGGGATCGATGACGGCACGCTTGACGGTATTCGCGCAGCCGACGGCGCGCGCTTTGCGGACGAAGCCGCGCGCAGCGGCTGGCGCGGCGATAGGCGTCCGGCTGATCTGCCACTGGATTCCTTTTTTGAACTGCATATTGAACAAGGACCGGTATTGGAGAACGCAGGCGTTCAGGTCGGAGTTGTAACTTCGGTTCAGGGTTTGCGGTGGCTGGATGTTACGGTGACCGGTATGGACGGACACGCCGGCACCACGCCCCTTGATGCGCGTCGCGACGCGTTGCTGGCAGCTGCGGCGATGCTGGTTGCGATCAACGATGCCGGACGGTCTGAGGGCCCCGAAGCACGGGTCAGCGTTGGTCGACTTGTTCCAGCAACAGACGGGCCGAGCACGATTGTCGGGGCCGTGGAGTTCGTCATCGACATACGCCATCCCGATATCGAGGTATTGGACCGCTTGCAGGCGGCCTGTACTGACCAATGCCAGAGAAAAGCTGCGCAATATGGCTGCACAACGGCGGTATCACGGCGGTTGTCGGTCCCGCCGCGCGAATTTGACGCTGATTGCATCGCCGCAGTGCAAACGGCGGCGGGCAAATTGGGATTCACTAACCGGAAAATCGCCAGCGGCGCGTTGCATGATGCCTCCAACATTGCAGCGATGGTCCCGACCACGATGATCTTTGTGCCGTGCCGCGACGGAATCAGTCACAATATCGACGAATACGCCTCATCCGAAGATCTGGCGGCGGGGTGCGAGGTATTACTACATGCAATGCTTTCGCGCGCTGGATTGAGCTAAGGCGACATCCCTCATAGTTGATCATGCACCGCCGTTGTCGCCGGGGCGAAAAGGTGGCGGAGTCATCAGCATGTCAGTTACTTCCGCAGGAAGCCCGCCCATTGGATCTTTGCGGGACGGCATCCCGCCGACAAAAGGCAACAACTGATGGCGCGCAACGCCAAGGATGCGGCGCAATTCGGTGACAGGATTGCGGTGTTCGTCCACACGCAGATCAAGCCACGGGTATTCTTGGACGTTAAAGACCTTGAGCGCGGCGGATTTTTTTCCACGCTTGTCGCCACCCGCTGTCTGTCGTCCTCAGGTACCAGCATCAGCCGTTCCGGCAGATGAGGCGGGCGGCTGTTTTCGGCGGCGCGTGCCATGTGTTCGACTGTCGCGGCACCGACCAGCATGTTGCCTTGCACGCTAAAGCCCTCGCCCATCTCGTGGCCCGCCCAATCGACACAAGATGCGCCCGTATAGGATGCCGCGCGCCCCTGCGCATCGACAATGCCTAACTGGCAGTCATCCCGTCCGGCATCATCCGTGATCAACTCATCCAGTGCTTCGTGCGCCGACTTGCCTGCCTCAAGCAGTTTCAGGCCATCAATCCAGTTGTCACGGTGTCCTAATTAATCAGATTCGAGTCTGAATTTCCCCTTTGTTTTCAGCAGAGACTTTTATCCTTAATTTTAAAATTATGTCTTTAGTTACAATATTTTATCCTAAATTACCAGACTCTCATACGCGATGGATCATTGTGTTCGCCCCAAAGCAGTCCGCGTTCCAAAAACGCTTGAAGTGCTCACTCGGCCTACGGCTGGTATCCCGAAGACAATCCATGTCGATAATGGACAAGAATTCCATAGTAGCGCCTTCAAAACGGCTTGTGACGATTGGGGTATATCGATTGAATATCGACCCGCCGGCAGTCCACACTATGGCGGTCATATTGTACGGCTGATTGGTACGACCATGGGTGCCGTCCATGTGATGCCAGGAACGACGCAATCTTCGATTGTGGAAAAGGGTGACTGTGACAGTACTAAACCCACAGCGCTGACGTTGTCGGAATTCGAAGACTGGCTTTATCTTGAAATTTGTCGTTACCACAATACCCGCCATACAGCGCTCGGAAGAACGCCGCTTGCAGCTTGGATTGATTTGGGTGGTGACGAGGCCGGCCGACAAGTTGTTGACGTAGACGCATTCAGGATGAGCTTTATGCCTTTTGAATGGCGCCAGTTGGGGCGGACGGGCGTCAGCCTTTTCTCGGTCGGGTATTGGAGCGATGCATTTTCCTCGATGCTTGGGCGCGGAAAATGCAAAGTTATGGCCAAGTATGATCCGCGCGATCTGTCCCAGATTTGGGTCATTGATGAGGACGGTCATGCTGTTGATGCGCGCTATCGGGATCTAAGCTGCCCGCGTATTTCTCTTTGGGAAAGCCGTCGCGCTCGCAAGGAATGGCGGGACAAGAATATTGGTCGAATGACAGAAGGGGCGCTGTTTCGAATTATCGATGCGCAAAGGCGGCTTGCGGAAGCCGCTCGGCAACAGATCCGCTCTGTAAGGCTGAATGTCGAACGTGATGTCAGGCAGCCTAAAGGTAAGACACCGCGTGATCCGTCGCGTGAAATGTTCGCTATTGATACAGGAAACCCCAATCTTCCAACCTATCCGATTGATGATTTTGATGACCCAAAACGATGGAATTGACCACATTAGAAGCGATCACTGGATCGCATTTGATCGCGCCACAATTATCCTTAACAGACTGACTTCTTTGATGGAAATGCCACAGCAAAGCCGTATGCCCGGCTTGATGGTCTATGGAGGCTCTGGTATCGGCAAAATTATGATCGCCAAACAGATGTCGAGTAAGTATCCGGCTAATTACGATGCTAGTCTTGGAGTGACAAAAACACCGATTTTGCTGGTTCAGGCTCCTGACGATCAGTTCGCTTCGCACCATATTGAATGTCACCGGTGGTGTGACGTCGCGCGTGTTCACCATGATAAAGTCGCTGGCAATTGACGCGATTGAGAGTGGTGAAAATCGGACAACAGACGAAGCGGTTCACGCGTTGCAGCCCGTGTGGGCAAAACATGTATGGAGCGTACGCCGACAGCCAATTGCCGAATTTAGGTGAGTATGAAGCCGCTTCCATGCCGACCTTCACCTTTTGAAGACGAATTGCTTTCCAGTTGGGTCACGAGGTTAGCTCGGGCAAATCACTGTTCTTTTGAAGAGCTTTCCGGCTATCTTGGGCTTGAGCAGGGCAAGGTTCCAGAAACAGTGGCTGAACCCGGTCAGATGAACTTGGACCCTTTTGAGTTTTGTGGTTCAACGAGAACCTGATGCGTTAACGGCAATGTTGCTTCCGGAGGGCAATCTCTTACGTGTCCGGTATGTGGCAGAGGGCAACTTTTAATATTGCCCCAGATGTACGGCGCAAACACCTGATCTTGCCTTACGGCACCGGCGTTTTGTTTGGTCAACGGATTGCGGCAGGTGTGGACAGGAACTTGTTCCGATGCAGTCTGGTGAGCCCGAGGCGGGCATCGTTTCTGTCAAGCTTGCGGCGCGCGCGAAGCGTGGTGCTGAAGTCCTGAAATTGATCTTTGAGGGCAGCAATCTCCAATGCGCGCGACACCTTAGTCGGGTTTTCCATATGATGTGCGCGGTGGGTCTGACAGGCTCCAACCAGCTGATTTCCGACAAAAAGACCGTCCGGCCTGAAGCGTTGGCGGCAATCGGGACGTGCTTGTCACCCACAATGCTGACATCAACACCAGGTTATCGAAAGACAGCCGCCGCAACGCGCCATTTATCCCGGCTCTTTGCGCAGTATCGGGATGCCATAACCAACATGATGGCGGCACCAGAAGGCCGTGTTAGGTTCCGCCAAACCAATCCGCTGGCGAAGTGCTAAGACTATCACAAACGAGAAAGGACTATCACAAACGAGAGAGAAGTCCGACACGACGACCGCAACATCGGCACTTGTCGCCGCCAGGCAGGCAATTGCAGAGCTGCGCTCTGACGCTGATCGCCAAAAGCTTCTCGCCCGTGCAGATGCGATCTGGGCGGCGAAGAGGGAGCTCACGGCGCTGGATAACCACTAGTTCCGAGACTGTGGATATCTTGCAATTAAGGGTACAAAATCACCTGAAATTCCGCTCAATCCGTAGGATCTGATAAATTAGGATGCAATGACATCTCTCGTGAATGTAGGCTGTTTGAAAAACGACGGGCCAGCCTGCACTGGCCCATTCGGTTTATTCAGTCGGACAGCTTTTCTTTGGCGTCACCGACACCTTTTTGCGCTTTGCCCTTGGCTTGATCTGCCTTGCCCTCGCGCTTCATTTTGTCATTGCCTGTCGCGTCACCGGCCTTTTCTTTGACTTTCCCGCCAACGTCTTTTGCTTTGCCTTTTACTTGATCTTTGTTGGCCATTTTCATCTCCATGGTTGATTTTCTAGCGTGAATATTCAACCTTTTGGGTTTGGATTGAGTTCCAGCCATTTGCAAAAGATTTTGAGAAATTCAAAGCTGTGCGGAATACCCAAACGGCTGCGTTTGATTTAGGTTCGCATCTTGGGTACAATAAAAACCCGGTCGTGATGACCGGGTTTTTTCTGTAATTGAGACGGATTGGCAGGGTCCGTGGCAGGTTCACGGCGAATACCTAGTCCTTATGTTCGGGAAGCGATTTGACCTCGTCCTTGGTCATGGTGGTCGTCGCATGAACTGTGCCGCTCTCGTCGCGCATGAAATCCAGACGGGCCATATTGAGGGCAACGCGCTTTGACCCGATACCAAGAAATCCGCCGGCGTCGACGACAACCTTTGCATTTGCGCCTTCGCCATGAAGATGTGCCACGTCACCAATAGTTTCGTCCTCGGCGCCGTAAACAGTTGCCCCTTCGAGGTTCGCGGCGTTCAGTTCCGCAGCGTCGAGGCGGGGATGTAGTGAATTGTCCATGATGCTCTCCTTATCCGATATTTGAGTTTGTCAGCTGTGACGGTCAAACTCTTTGACGGGCTTCGGGTTCCTCTGGATGGACCTGAAAGTCAGACAAGAATGCATCGGTGCACTCACTTTTTGGCGCATACCTTGGCGAGGTGGTTCTTTAGGGCCACGCGGGCAAGGGGTTTTGGCAAAAGATCAAAGGATCGAAATTCTTCGGGAATATCGGCGCGTGTGTTGGAGGTGATAAACGCGACAGGCACATCCATTTCCTTTAGCCTCAGAGCGATAGGAAATGATTGTTGCTTGCCAAGATTGATGTCGAGCAAGGCTGCATCAATCGTATTTTCGTTGATCAGCTCCATGGCAGTCTTGATGTTTCTGGCGGGCCCGACAACGTGGTATCCCAATTCCTCAATCGACGCCTTGTAGTCAATGGCGATGAGCCATTCATCTTCGACAACTAAAATATTATGTTGCTCTGTGGTGTGTGGCATAAAATTACTTTCCTGCTATTCCACCGGAAATTCAAAATTCAACTTCAGACCCTCCGGTCTGAAATCGGTTTCCAGCCGACCTTCAAGCTGTGCTTCTACTTGGCCTTTAATAAGAACGTATCCAAAACCGTCTTGTTCCGCCACCTCGATTTTCGGTCCATCGCGTTCCGCCCACTCAAACTGAAAAAGACCGCCTTTGACCACCCAAACTATATCAAGCGCGCCTTTGGCGTTGGACAGTGCACCGTATTTCACGGCATTTGTGACCAGTTCGTGAATGACCATGCTCACGGCAAGGGCCTGCGGCGGGGGCAGGTGCACGTCCGGTCCATCTATGCCAATTCTGTCCGGATCGAACGCGGCCAATTCGCCCTCGACGATCTCGCGCACGCCAACAGTCGTCCACGATCCCTCCGACAACAGGCTATAGGCCCGCCCCATACCGTGCAGCCGTTCGGTCAGTGTCTGCATCACGTCCGTGGGCACATTGCGCTCGTGCAGCGACGTTCTGACGATCGTGATGATCACGGCCAGCATATTCTTGACCCGGTGGTTCAGTTCGGCAATCAGGGTCCGCTGGTGTTCCTCGGCCCGGGCAAGAGAGGTAACGTCCACCAGCGTCACCACTGCACCCTCAACCTGCTTTGTCTCGCCCAGATAGGGTGTGATCCGCACAAGATAGTAGGCCTTGCTTTTATCACGTGACAAGCGGTGCTCGTACATCGTCCCCGACCGAAAGACCTCGCTGATGTGATCCTTGAGTTCGGGGTAATCGCTGACACTGGAAAGTTCGGTCAACGGGCGCCCGATATCAGCCTCGCGCAGTCTGAACAATTCGGCAGCTGCGGGGGTGAAATTGCGGATCACCAGATCACTATCCAGAAATACCGTCGCAATCCGGGTCGCATCGAACAGATTGCGCAGATCGCCGTTGGCACGGTCCAGTTCCTCGATCTTGCCGCTCAGTTCGGCGTTGATTGTGTTCATTTCCTCGTTGAGCGATTGCATCTCCTCCTTGGACGCTTCCAGCTCCTCGTTGGTCGATTGCGCCTCTTCGTTGACCGAAACCAGCTCTTCGTTCGACGATTTCAGCTCTTCAAGGGCGGTCTCGTATTCCTCGGTCGTCGATTGCAGACGTTCGCGGATTTCGCGTACTTCGTGCTCTGCGGCTTCATTGCGCCGCATGTCAGCCGTGGCCCCCCCTTGATCAGGCAGGGCAAAGGCGATGGGTTCGAAAAATACGATGAACAGCCGGTCACGGTGCGCGGTCCCGCGCAGGGGTTCGACCTTGATATGAAGTCGGGTCTGTTCCCCAGTGGCCGTTGTCATGGGCAGATCATGACGTGTTGCGGAACGTTTGCTTTCAACCACCTGGCGCAGGATCGCGCGCAATTCCAGACGTAATTCCCGCGGAACCATATCCAGCAGGGAATTTGACGGCGCACCGCGTGGCAATTCGAGAAACCGACCGGTCCCGCCGGACACAAAGACGATCTCGCCGTATTCACGCACAACCGCATGGGCGGGGGTATGCTGTTCAAGGATGTGGCGTTCGATCTTGTGACGCAGCTGGATATCGGTCAGCCCCCCGTCACCGTCGGCTCGGACGGGTTTGTCCGATACCTGCTGCAACATGCTGGTCGGATTCCAGCGCCGGTTGGCTTTTTCCAGCACCTGAAAAATTCGGGTTTTCTTGTCAATCGTGCGAAACAGATCGGCGTGCTGGCTGATGCTTTCGGATGTACCAAGAAACAGATAGCCCTCCGGTTTTAGGGCATAGTGAAAAGTGGGGATCACCCGCTGCTGAAGCTCGAGACCAAAATAGATCAGCAGATTGCGGCACGATACCATGTCCATGCGTGAAAACGGCGGGTCGCTGATCACATTGTGGGCTGAAAAGATGCACATCTCGCGCACCCGCTTGCAGATCACATAGCTGGCCCCGTCACGCTGGAAATAATTCTCGAGCCGCTCGGCGCTGACCTGCCGCAACAATTGTTCGGGATAGCGACCTTGGCGCGCAACGGCCAGCGCGGGATCGTCGATATCGGTCGCGAATATCTGCACCGGCACCGTAATCGCGTTCTTTTCCAGATGCTCGGTGACGAGAATGGCCAGCGAATAGACTTCTTCGCCCGTGGTGCAGGCGGGCACCCAAACCCGCACCGGATCATTGACATCGCGATTTTCGAACAGCTTGGGGATAACCTGTTCTGCGAGGGCATCGAAAGCATGTGCATCGCGAAAGAAGTTTGTGACGCTGATCAGCAAATCGCGGAACAGCGCATTGATTTCATCACCGTCCTGCTTGAGCAACGCGCAATATTCGTTCAGGTCCGTGACCTGCCGAACCTGCATCCGGCGCACGACACGGCGAAAGAACGTCTTGCTTTTGTAGCCTGAAAAATCATGACCGGTTTGCTGAAGCAGAATTTTGGCGATGGCCGATTGTACCTCGGGCGGCTCTGCGTCGGTGTCCGGGTCGGCGGCCATCACCAGCGCATCAAGCGTCGCGCTGCCATCGCGGATCTCGATCAGCTTCTGGGCCATCTGTGTCACCGGAATGGCAAAATCGACAAATCCGGTTGCGATTGCGCTCTGCGGCATTTCAGCGTTCAAAGGCGCGGTGGCGTCTGCTGTCTGGGCGAATGTCACGCCACCCTGTTCCTTGATCACCTTGATGCCAAGAGCACCGTCACCGTCGCCCCCCGACAGGACGATACCGGCAGCGTTCTCGCGCTGGTCTTCGGCGAGCGACCCAAAGAAAATATCGACGGGCTTGTGCGCCCGGATGCCCGCATCAAGCTCTTTCAGTTGCAGGCGGCCTTCTTTGATCAACAAAAAGGACCGCTCCGGCATGACATAGACGGTATCGGCCTCGATCCGGTCGCCATCTTGAGCAACCCTCACATTCATGTCCGTCTTTCGTGCCAACACAGTGTGCAACAGACTTTCGCGATCGGGGTTCAGGTGCGTCACGACGACAAATGCCATGCCGCTTTGCGGCGGCACCCCGTCGAACAGATGTGACAGCGCATCAATGCCTCCGGCAGAGGCGCCAATACCGACGACAAGGGGCAGATCATTTTTCATAAGCACAACCTTACGGATACACATTCTGCTATTCCAGAGATTCTCAAGCAACGGCACAGCATTTGCCGTGATGGATTCGCCTGTTCCGGTACGTCCAATTTCAGAACCCCGGCCACAGACCGGGTCCGGCTGCAATTTCCAGCAGATGTCCGTCAGGATCGCGAAAATAAATACTGTCCCCGCCGCGCATCCAATCCGACCGCCCTTCGATTCCTATACCTGCGTCCTTGAGCACGCGTTCCCATACGGCAAGGTTTTCGTGATCCGTCAGAAACGCAAGATGGATCTGTCCGGTCGCGTCATGCGGCGGGATCACGCCACCTCCTGTCTGCGTCGGCTCGACCGTTCCTCCTTTGATGAACAAAAGCAAAACCGAAACGTCATTTACGTTATACGCCCGCATCCGGTCGTCATGATAAAGCGGCTTCAGTTGCAATATGTCTTCGTAAAAGCGGGCCGATCTCTTCAGGTCTTCGACGTAAAGAGCGGTTTCGAGGATCCGGTCAAGATGGGGCATACTGCGCACTTTCTGTGAAACGGGTAAGGGCGTTGCCGTTTGGGGCATGTCCGCGTTTGAACCATTTTGCCCCGATGCGCGTTTGCAACCGATAAGGAGAAGCCGAATGAATAGCATCCCCCCTGAAGTCGATCCCGAAACCGATGACGCCAAGGAAATTTCCCCGTTCGAGCGCGAGGTCATGGACAAGATCATCGCCCAAGCCTTGGCCGCGCATGAAAACGGCACCCGATGCGGCATCGTGGCGGCGATCATAAGACGAGGTGAAATCGTCGCAATTGGCGAAAACGAGGTCAATGATCATTCGGACCCCACCAAGCACGCAGAGATGGTCGCCTTTACCAAAGCAGCCGGGATGCTCAAGACCACCGATCTGTCGGGATGCACCTTGATTTCGACGCTGCAACCCTGCGAAATGTGCCTGTCCGCCATGCGGTTCGCCGGCATTGACCGCGCCGTATTCGCCGCGCGACAAGCAAATGTGGCGGGTAAATATTTTGCATTCCCCGATCTGCACATCGAGGATTTCCGTGCCGCCGGACCGGACTTCAGTTACACAGGTGGCCTGCGCGAGGCCGCAGTCCTGCATCTTTACGTGGACGGCGCAGAATAGCTGCGCGCGCCCTCTGTCTGAAACATCATACGCACCAGCACCACGACCGCCAGCAACATCAAGGCACCCCCAGCAACCCACATCACCGCACCTGCAAGCTGCTGATCGGCGGCAGGCGACAACCCGTAGGCCTGCGTGGTGAACAGGTGCCAATCGTGCCAGACGGTACGCCCGAAAACCAGCAGCGCCGACAACATCGTCATCTGCGCCGCCGTCAGGGCCAGTCCAAGGACAATCAGATCGGGCCGATGTGCCGCAGTGTTCAACACCGCCGACCACAGAAGCCACGCTGATCCGAGCAACGACAGATGCATCGCCCAGTACACCGCATCGGACCGCAACGTCGCCGCATAGGGCAGGGGCGCATGCCAGATCCAGAAAAGTATCGCGAACAGTACCGCCGCACCCAGAACGCGCCGGATGCGGGAAGGCATCGCATAGGCCAAAAGCGGTGCAGCGATGAGCGTCAGCAATACATGCTGCGCCACCCGCGCGGAAAACAGCGCCATCGACGCCGCACAGAGCGGTGAAACAAACAAGAACGCCACCAGGAACCAGCCTGCAACAGCGGCGCGTCTGTCTTGCGCCTTCCAGACCAGCACACCCGCCAGAACCATCAATCCGGCACCCAGGGCAGGATCGAACAACCAGCGCGTCCACAGATCGGCTGGCACCGGAGGGACACCGCAAAAGGGGGTATAGATATCGTCCATGTCGATCTCCTTTTTCAGCCACAGCCGTCAAGCAACAGCACCGGCGAGGTGCTGAACACAATCGCCACCAGCGAGATGATCGTTGTCCAGCGTGCGGCGATGTTGAATTCGCTGTCGCTGCTGCGAAACAACGACCAGCCCGCCACGATCAGGGCGACAAGTGTTGCGATCCCGATGGCGATCAGGACGGTGGCATATGTGAATACCGCGCGTTCGCCGCACGCCGCCGACAGGGCGGCATAGACAAAAATGAAATGCAGCGTCCAGGCCAGCGTCGGTCTGGCGATGCCCCAAAGAACCGGCTCTATCGCGGCGCTATCGGCTTTGTCGGTCATGCGAATACTCCCAGCTGTGGTGCCACCAGAACAACGGTGGCGGCAATCATCATGCAGGCCGTCACCAGCGCGTAAGGCGCACGATTGACCTCGGGCACGATCTGACCGGGATGAACCTGACCGGTTGCCTTGCGCAGCGCCATGAACAGGCTCCAATAGGCCACCACGAACAATTGCACCGCAACGAACCCCGCCAGCACCCAAAGCGTCGCCCCCAGCGCGGTCTTGTCGGGCGTCACGGGCAGCAGCGCAAAATACAGCGCACAGATGGCAGCACTTCCTGCCAGCACCACGATGAGATCAAGCGCGATATGCCCGCCACCCCGCGCAAGCCATGCGGCCAGTGCCACACCCAGCGTCAGGATCAGTGCGGCCCCGGTCCAGAACAGATCCGCATCGCCCGCCTTACGGGTAAAACTGGGGTACACGTTCCACAGATACATCACCGCGAATAATATCGAGGCGAACAGCGCCACCATGATCAAAAGCGTGCCGATCACGGCGATATATGTATGCCCCAACCGCGAGGCGATATCGACCGGCAAGACACCTTCCGGCCCGGTATCGACGGTCTGGCCGGTTTCTGACGGCTCCCACGCCCAGATGGCAAAGCTGATCAGGGTGGCGACCAAACCGGCGGCGGCAACGATGTAAAAGCTCATCAACAGGGCCACCATCGTGATCGCCACCATCGTGGCCGAGATCAACGGGATCCACGTCGGTTCGGGCAGGCGCACAATCTGCAACGGCTCGCCGCTGACAGGATGACAGCCGACCGTCTCGCGCCGACCGTGGGGCGCATCGCGCAGCATGCCATCGACCTCATGGGCCGCGTTTTCCAGCAACTCGGGCTGGTCCCAAAGGGGTTCGCGCGAATGCACGCGCGGGATGGCGTGAAAGTTATGACCGGGGGCAATCGGCGGATACAACCACTCCAGCGTGGCCGCGCCCCAAGGATTGCGCGGTGCAAGCGGCCCGCGCCAGCGGTGCGCGATAAAGTCCCAGACAAAGACCAGCACGCCAGCCGCCAGAATGTACGACCCAAGCGTCGACAACATGTTGAGGCGGTCCCAGCCCAGCCCCTCGGGATAGGTCGCAATCCGCCGTGGCATCCCGCGCAGACCTGTGATGTGCATCAGGAAAAACGTGATGTGAAAGCCCGAAAACATAAGCCAGAACGCCCATTTGCCCAACCGCTCCGACATCATCCTGCCGGTGAAATGCGGGGTCCAGTAATAGAACGCGCCGATCAGCGGGAACACCATGCCACCGATCAGGACATAATGCAGATGTGCGACGACGAAATAACTGTCGTGCGCCTGCCAGTTGAACGGCACAGCGGCCAGCATCACACCGGTCAACCCGCCCATCACAAAGATGAACAGGAACCCGAGGATGAACAGCATCGGCACGGTCAGGCGCGGTTTGGCCAGCGCCAGCGTAAAGATGAAACAGAAGATTTGCACACCCGTGGGAATGGTCACGACAGTGGACGCCGCCGAAAACAGCGACAGCGTTATGGTGGGCAGGCCGGTGGCAAACATGTGATGCGCCCACAGGCCAAAGCTGATGAAACCCATCGTGACGACGGCCGCGACCGCGAACCCGTATCCGAACAGCGGCTTGCCCACAAATGTCGGCAACATCGTCGCGACCATACCGGCGGCGGGCAGGAAGATGATATAGACCTCCGGATGACCGAACAGCCAGAACAGATGTTGCCACAACAGCGGGTCGCCCCCCATCAGCGGATCGAAAAAGGGCAGCCCCATCACCCGCTCGACCTCCAGCAGGATCGACCCGATGATCAGCGGCGGAAAGCCGACGGCGATCATAAAGGCCGTGACCAGCATGTACCAACCGAAAACGGGCATTTTGGTCAGCGACATGCCCGGCGCGCGGGTACACAGGATTGCGGCGATAATCTCGACTGCCGCTGTCACACTGGCGATTTCGGCAAAGGTGATCCCGATCAGCCAGAAATCCGCCGACAGGCCGGGCGTGTATTCCTTGGTCGACAGGGGCGTGTACATGAACCAGCCGCCATCGGGGGCAGCGTCAAAGATGAACGACGCCAGCACGATCAACCCGCCGAACAGATAACACCAGTAGCCGAACGCCCCCAGACGCGGAAAGATCAGATCGCGCGCGCCCAGCATCATCGGCAGCAGATAGACCGCAAACCCTTCGAGGATGGGAATGGCGAACAGGAACATCATCAGCGTGCCGTGCATGGTAAAGACCTGATTATAGGTCTCTGCATCCATGAACGTGTTTTCGGGCACGATCAGCTGCGTGCGGATCAACAGCGCCAGAAAGCCCGCGATCAGGAAAAAGATCAGCCCCGTCACGATGAACCGCTGCCCGACCACGCGGTGCGATACCGACGACAGGATGCGCCAACCTGTTGGTGTCGCCCAGGCCTTCTCGTAATCGGGAAGCTCTTTCAGGATCGGTCCCTGTTGCGGGGTATCTGCGGTATTGTCAATCATTTGAGGCTCGCCAGATACTGTGCGATCGCCCGCAGATCGGGACCGCTGAGGTGATTATACGATGGCATGTCGGCACCCGGTTTCATGTCCTGGACATCGGCGATCCACCCGGCAAGGTTGCCGACATTCATCCGCCACATGCCTGCGCCAAGCGATGCGCGCGCACCGACACGGGTCAGATCCGGACCGATCCGCGCACCCTCCGCCACCCCATTGATGGTGTGACAGGCGCTGCAACCTTCGTTCAAAAACACGTTGCGACCCTGCGCCAGTTGCAAAGTGTCGGCATCGCGCGCCTCTTCATCAAGACGGGCGGTGAATGCCTCAAATTCGGCCTGTTCCAGCACGACCACCTCGAATGCCATCAGCGGATGTGCCAGCCCGCAAAACTCGGCGCATTGCCCCCTGAAACGCCCTAGGCTGGTCGCCTGTACCGTCAGTTCGTTTGTGCGACCGGGGATCATATCCATCTTGCCGCTGATACTGGGCACCCAGAACGAATGGATGACGTCGTCTGATTTCAGCCGGAAGGTGACAGGCGTATCGACAGGCAACATGATCTCGTTTGCATCGCGCAAGGCACGGCCATCAGGGTCATAGACCACATCCCACCAGAACTGGTAGCCCGTCACCTCGATCACCAGAGCGTCCCGGTCGACCTTGCCAATCGACGCCAGCGTAAAGGTTGACCCGATGACGAGAGACACCAGCGCCAACACCGGAAAAACCACGCCACCGGCCCAAAGCCACCAAATCTGGCCGGGCCGCTCGCGCCGCCACGCCACAAAGACCGCGACCATCACGATAATGAAAATCACAGCCGCTGCACCCGACATCGCGAGGGTGAGCAGCAGCGTGGCATCCGAACCCGTACCGGCGGCGACCAATGCACTTTGGCTGTCGAACTGACCAAGTGTGCTTTGATCGCTCATCCGTCATTTCCAAGTGTCATGAGATACGCCGCCATGTCAGTTGCATCGGCTTGGGTCACACCGAGGTCGGGCATGGCGGTGTTTTCAGCGAACAGGGGTGGATTGATCAGCCAGCGGGTCAATTGCCCCGGTGTGTTTGACAGTATTCCCGCAATGTAGGCACGGTCAGCGATAGCGTCGAGGGAGGGGCCGACCGTGCCTTGCGCGCCTGCCACATCAGGGACTATGTGACAGGCTCCGCATCCGTATTCCTTGATCAATATGCGCCCGCGCGCGGCATCCCCCTGGGGAACCTGCACTTGCATGGCCTGCCAGTCCGGTTTAGCGTCGACAGGTCCATGGGCGTACCATTGCGCTATCTCGTGTTGTTGCCGGTCGACCCATGCAAATGCATCCCCGACAGGATCAGACGCTGGCGTTGCCAGTGACCACACCGAAACGCCTGCGATCAAAACACCGATAATAGTGATTATGGTAAGTGACCGGATGAAGCCGCCGACGCCCATCACCGCTACTCGTCGACAGTTTCGGGGTTGTGGACGCGGTTGTAATATTCACTGACGGCTTTCATGTCTTCGCTCGACATCTTGCGCGCGATGGTGCTCATCACACCCATCGCATCATTGTCGCGCACACCGTCTTTCCAAAGCTCAAGCTGATAGGTCATGTAATTGGCGTATTGGCCCGCAAGATACGGCACCGAGGGCGGATTGCCGGTGCCTTGGGGACCGTGGCAATTGACGCAGGCCGGAATGCCCTTTTCCGCTGAACCCACAGCGGCAAGCTGTCCGCCCCATTGCAGGGCACCCTGATCGACGGCCCCCAACGGCTGCTGGATCGGCGCGCGCACAACGGCATAATATGACGCGACCGCCTCACGCTCCTGATCTGTCAGACGTTGTGAAATTCCCGTCATCACGTTGTTCGGGCGCGCACCGGATGCATAATCGTTGAGCTGTTTATACGTATACCAGGCCGCCTGTCCGGTCAGCCGCGGAAACGTGCCCGCGCCGTCACCTGCACCTTGCCCGCCGTGACAGGTGATGCAGGCCATTCCGGAACCTCCGTTCTGCGCGCCCCCCATTGCGACCAGCCGACCGAGTTCAAGCAGATCATCATCCGGCGGCTGGTTCACGGTGGCGGCAAACAACGTGCGGTCATCATCCAGCATCGTTTCAAGATTGCGGGGTTCTGTGGACATGGTGCTTTGTGCGCTCACCACCATCGGCCCGACGAAGGCCACCAATGCCGCACCAAGCGTGCCTGCAAGGATGTATTGTTTACGATGTGTCATCTGAAGCTCCTTCATGCATCCATCAGTGGGCGTGGGTTCCTGAGATAGTCATTCTTCATGTGATCAAGCGTCCAGTACGCCAGTCCCATCAGCGGACCGGTCGGGTTGTACCCGAGGTTTTGCGGAAACAGGCAGGCGCCAAAGACGAACACATTGTGATGATCCCACATCTGGCCATAACGGTTGACCGCACTGGTCTTGCGGTCGGTTCCCATCACCGCGCCACCGACATTATGCGTCGTCTGGTACGGCACGATGGAATAATCCTCGCCCTCGGCTGCCAGATTGACGGACGCCACGCTGGTCACATGATCCATGTTTTCGGCAATCTCGACCGCGCGGTTCAGCACATAATCCGACATCTTGCGGTCGTTGTCGGGAAAGTTGAACGTCATCCGCATCAGCGGGCGGTTGAACTGGTCGGTCCACGTCGGATCAAGGTCGAGGTAATTCCCGGGCGTTGACATGCTGGACCCGTGAATGACCAGATCGGCGTGGTGCAGATAATTGTCGCGCACGGCGCGTTTCCATTCAGCGCCCCAGGGCGGTGTGCCTTCCGGCGTCGGCTGATAGCTGATCGGGCGTCCGTGATACTGCTTGCAGGCAATATACCCCCCGCCGACAAAACCAAGCTCGGAATGATCGAAGTTGTCGCCGTTGAAATCATCGACAACAGTGCCAAGCGCGCCTGCCCCCATGAACGGATTGGTCACAATCTCGTCTTCCAGAAACGCATCGACCGCCGCGATGGTCTGATACGAATAGTTGCGCCCAACGGTGCCGGTGCGCGTTTCGGGATCGTATTTCTCGCCCAGACCACTGATCAGCATCAGATGCACGTTCCACAGACTGTAGGCGTTCATGCAGACGACATCGGCGGGCTGGAACACTTCCAGACCATCCGCGTCGATATAGGTCACACCCGTCGCGGTCTTGCCATCGTCGGATTTCTCGACACGCAAAACCGTCGACTTGAACCTGATCTCGAAATTCTCGTGGTCCTTGATCCGGTCATAGACACAGATGATCGGATCGGCCTTGGCGAAATAACCACAACCAAAGCGTTCGCAAAATCCGCAGTAGGGACAGGGGTGCAATTGCGCACCATAGGGGTTCTCATAGGCTTTCGTGACATTGGCCGACGGCATCGGGAACGGGTGCAGACCCATCTTTTCCGCCGCCTGTCCAAACAACGTGCTGCTGATCGGCTGCTTCATCGCGGGGTTGGGATATTCGCTGCTGCGCGGTCCCTCGAACACATTGCCGCCCGAACGCTGCGTGCCATCAAGATTGCCCGCATACCCGCCAGTGCCACAAATCCGCTCAAAGAAATCAAGGTGCGGTTCCAGCTCGTCATAGGTGACGCCCCAGTCCTGAACGCTCAGGTCTTCGGGGATAAAGCCTGCCCCATATCGGTTCTCGTAATGGCTGCGCATCTCAAGGTCGGACGGCAGCGGACGCCACAACTGACCGTTCCAATGGATGCCGGCACCACCCAGACCCTCGCCCGGTAAAAACGACCCCAGCCGCCGCATCGGCAAGGCACGCTGGTCGCGGCTGTTCCGAAACGTCAGCGTGTTCTGCTTGACGTCCATCATATGCGTCGTGTGCAACGCATATTTCAACTCGTCGTGTTCCTCGGGTGCGCCAAAGCTGGTGGCATCATGACGGTGATCGCCGCGTTCCAGTATCACGCATCTCTGACCATCATGCGCCAGCTCGTAAGCTGCCGTCAGGCCGGTCCAGCCGCCTCCGATAATGACCACGTCTATTTTGGGAAGTGTCTTGTCAGGCATCGCTCAACGCTCCTGCTTGGGGCCGGGTAACGGCATCGCGCCGTCGCCGCCGGGCTGGTGGTTGATACCCATCGGGGGCTGTGGATATTTGACATTGTGCTTGTCCACGAACGACAGGTAATAGGCATGTGCGCCGGGAAATCCGACCATTTTCCAACCGGCATAGGCCTCGTTGCCGCCGTACATCGGATCGGCAAAATAGCCTTGGTTCGTCAGTTTCCACAGCTCGTCGAAAAATGTCGTGGCGGGAACATCGCCCAGGTCGACGTCGCCGTCCGAAAGCCGCTGCATGACCGCGTCGCGGTCCGGCCCTTCCATCAGACCAAAGGCACTTTGCGCCTTTCCAAACGCCGCCAGGCCGTCGCGCAAAAGCTGCGAGGGCAAAATGGAGAGTTGATAGCCTTGCTCGGGCGTGCCTTCCGCAAAAGGCCCCTTCATATAGAGGCCTTCACCCTGTCCGTAGGGGCCTGCCATTTGCAGATCTATAAAATCGACAACACCCGCCTTGCTCGCACTTGGAAAATCATCCTGGGGGATCAGCGTATCGCACAAGGCGGCAAGCAGTTGCGCTTCACTTTCGCTCAGGAATGAAAATGGCTTTTCGTCAAGGGCGGCAAAGGCATGTCGGGGCGCGGCGGTGGCGATTGTGGCCGTTGCGGCCAATCCTGCAAGAACAGCGCGGCGTGAAAATGCTTGGTTCATCAAATCTCCCCCGAGACGCTAAAATTTTATCATGCAAACCCAACGGTACATCCGCCTGAAGTGTTCCCCAAAAAGTGTAATTTTGGTTCGGCAAGGCTGCTGCGGTGTCGAATGCAGTCTGGAAAAAAGGGGAAAACGCGACTAAAAATTTATTGCCACGGTTGTGAAAATTTTATCGTCGGGCCAAGATGTGGCTCAGCAAAGGAGGCCGCCATGACCGAAGATTCCACCGGACGACCGGCCGTTGACGATGCCCAGGATACTAAAACGCAAACCAAGGTCGCAGAGCGCGAACAACGCGAAAAAGCACCAACCAAGACCGAGAAATCGCTGACCGGATCAGAGCGCAATGCCGTCGCGGCGCATGGCAGGCTTTCCGCACTGACCGTCTATTCGATCATCCTGCGCGAGGGCCAAGAAGAGATGACCAGGCCCATCGCGTCACTGTGGTGGTCAGGCGTTGCGGCAGGGATCGGCATTTCGACCTCGGTGCTGGGCGAAGCAATCCTTCGGACCAACCTCGGGTCCGGGCACCCCTATCTGTCGGCCATCGAAAGCCTTGGCTACAGCTTCGGGTTCGTGCTGGTCATCCTGTCGCGTCTCCAGCTTTTTACCGAGAATACGATCACCGTCATTCTGCCGCTGCTGGCCAAGCCGACGGCGCACCATCTGACCTGTACCGCCCGGCTGTGGGCTGTCGTGTTGATCGCAAACTTTGCCGGTACTTTTTTCACGGCGGCGATCACAGTGCACGGGAATATACTCGCGCCCGACGTTCTTGCCTCCGTGTTCGAGATATCGCGCCATCTGGCCCAGGTGCCGCCCTCCGACAGCCTGTTGCGCGGCATCCCTGCGGGCTTCTTCATTGCGGCGCTTGTCTGGATGCTGCCCTCTGCCAAGGGCTTTGAAATTCTGGTGATCGTGATGTTCACCTGGTTGATCGCAGCAGGCGAATTCACCCATGTCATCGCAGGCTCCAACGAGGTGTTCAATCTGGTGCTGGCCGGAGAGCTTGGTTTCGTCACTGCCCTGACCCATCACATCGCGCCGGTATTGATCGGGAACATCATCGGCGGCACCGGTCTTTTTGCCATGCTGGCCTACGGGCAGGTGCGCCACGAGATCTAGAACCGGATCAAGCGTCGTGGGGTGCGAATATTTCGCGTAACTTTTCGCCTGCGTCATCGCCTGCTGCGATCAGCACAGCGTCGCCTTCTTGCATCGGCACATCCGCATCAAGGATTGCGTCACCGTCGCTGCGCATGATCCCAACCGCCCGCGCATTTTGCGGCAGATCAAGATCTTCAAGTGACTTGCCCACCATGTCTGACCGTATGTCATAACTCGCAAAATTGACCCCTTCGACAGTGCCCAACTGCGACCAGACGCGTTCCTCGTTTTCAAGCGAATGCACGATAGACGAGGCGACAGTCGTATGCGGCGTGAACACGTCGTCGAACCCCAGCTCCTCGCATATCTCGAGCAGTTGCGCCTGAACGATCTGCAACACCACCCGTTCAAACCCGATGGACCGCCCGACCACCGCCGCGAGGATGTTCACGTCGTCGTGGTTGGTCATCAACATCAGCGCGTCCGCACCATCCCCATAGGCATCGCGCAGGGTCTGCGGCAACGTGCCGTCGCCTTCGATGAACCCGCAATCCAGCCGGTCGGATATATCGTCAAGCCTGTCGCGCGACCGGTCGACCAGCACGACATCATGCCCTCCGTCCAACAGCTTGTTGACGACTGCCACACCAAGGCGCGACCCTCCGATCACGATAATCCGCATGACTTAACTCCTTTTCAACCAGGTGCCCGGCAGGCACAGCACGATAAGCGCGATAAATTCCAACCGGCCCAACATCATTGCCGCCACCAGCGTGATCTTGAGGTGAACCGCCAGATCGGGGCCGGTCACGCCCTGGCTCAGGCCCACGGTGGACAGCGCCGAAACAACATCGAACAACCCCGCAAGCGGTGCGACGCCCGACGCCAGAAACACGATCCAGCACAACAGCATTGTGACCAGATAAGTGACCAGCAGCGCCGTCACTGCGATCACGCGGTCGACATCGACCTTGTCGTCCCCGTCACGCAAATAGGTGACAGCGCTGGACGGCACCCGCACGCGCTGCACGCTCAACCGCACCATCTGAACCAACACAACAACACGCGCGACCTTGATCCCGCCCGCCGTCGATCCAACATCGCCGCCGATCAGCATTGCCAGCAGCAACAGGGGCAAAAGCGCGACATGGCCGGACACTTCATTCACGGAAAACCCCGCTGTACTGAACCCGCTCAGAAAATTCAGCGCGCCGGCGTAAACCTCGCCCGCGCCCGGTCGGTTGACCGCGATATCAATGCAGACATAAACAACAACGCCACCCGCCATCAGCCCCAACGTGCCCAGCACATGTGATTTGCCCAGTGCCGTGCGCAGACCGTCACGCCATATCTGGACATAGAATATCAGCGACACCGCCGCCGCGATGCAGATCGCGATCACCACGCCCTGCGCCAATGGCGTATAGCTGGCAAGGCTGTCGGCGCGCGGCGTAAACCCCCCTGTCGACACAGCGGCAAGGGCGACACAAACCGCCTCCCACCAGCTCGGGATGACCAAAAGGCAAAGGCAGACCGCAACAAGCGTCAGTACACCGTAAGACATCAAGACCTGCCGCGCCTGCACCTTCACCGAGGACAGGTTGTCGCGGTCGGCGATATTGGTGCCGCCCATGGACAGCGATGCGCCCGAGCTGCCCGCAAAAACAGCGAGCCCCGCAAAAGCGATGGCAAAGCCGCCGCACCATTGTATCCAGCCGCGCAGCATGTGCCCCGGCACCGGCCAGCTCTCGCTGCCCGCGGCGACGCTCAGGCCCGTCGAAGTGATGCCCGATACGGCCTCGAACAGTGCACCGATCAGGGGCATACCCAACACCATGAACGGCGGTGCGACCAACAGGCTGGCAATAATGAAGATCAGCGCGAACACCACAAAGGCTTCGATCCGCCGCAGGTCTTGGGGAAAAGCACTGGTCCGGTAAAAGCAGGCAATCACTGTCAGTGCAATGGATTGGGGTAACAGGGACAGCGCCAATGCCCATTCGCCGTAAGCCAAAGCGGCCCCGAGGGGCGGCAGAACAACAGCCAGCAATATCACCGCCTGCTGCGCAAGCGCCTTGATGACGACCGCAGGACGCGCACGCAACTCGATTGATTTTGTCAGGGTGCCCACGGCTTAGCCGACATTGTATTTATCCATTCAACCCAATCCCCGTGGGCGGTCCATCGTTCCCTACTTTTTGCAGGGAACACGTCCACGGCGCAGGACGTTGAAATGCAAGTGCCGTTGAACATGTGTTTGTACGCATATTTACAAAAGGAGATTTGAGTGAGCAGCGACAACCCTCAAGGCAACCCGTCCGGCAATCCCATGCGGTCGCTGTCACAGATTCTGGATGCGGTCGAAGACATTGCCCGGAACGAGGAACACGTCAGCGTCGGCGATGTCATAGGCTCGCTTGGCCGCGCATCGACAGCGGCGTTGATTTTCATGCCCGCCCTGGTCGCCGCGACCCCGCTCAGCGGTATTCCCGGTTTGTCGGCCATCTGCGGTCTGATCATCGCACTGGTTGCGGGACAGGCCCTGATCGGTCGCAACGGACTATGGTTGCCCGATTTCATCAACCGCCGCACCGTCGAGGGCGAAAAACTCTACAACGGGTTGGAGAAGGTACGAAAACCTCTGGCTTTTCTTGACCGGCACACCCACAAACGCCTGTCGTTCCTGACAACCGGACTTGGCGCGAAACTGTTGTTTGCGATATGCATGGGCGGTGGTCTCATCATGCCCCTGCTCGAGGTCATTCCGTTTTCCGCCTCCGCTGTGGCATCTGGCATCTTGTTACTTTCAATTGCGATCCTGACGCTTGACGGTGTTGTGGTCATTGTGGCTGGCGTCGTTGCGGGCCTGATCGCATCGCTGGTGCTGTACCTCTTTTAAGGGAAATCATCTACGATCCGCGACGATCCGGTCTCCGATCCGCAGGGCAAGTGCCGCAATCGTCAGGGTCGAATTGACACACGCGCCAGAGGCGAAAACCGACGAGCTTGCGATGAACAGATTGCGGTGATCATGAGTCCGGCATTCCGGACCGACCACTGAATCTGAAGGATCATCCCCCATGATCGTCCCGCCCATAATGTGGTTGTTGGGTCTGAACCCGTCACTGCCGTCCTCGATACTGACAAGGGTTGCACCCAGTTTGTCCACAATATCGCGAAACACGCCCGCCGTATGCTGCGCACTGTTACGCACATAATCGTCGATGCGGTAATGGATGCTCGGCCGGGGCAGACCCATCGGATCCATCTGGTCGGCACTCAGCGTCAGACGGTTTTCCGGATCGGGCAATTGTTCGTGGAAATTGGAAATGGCACAGCGTTTGGCCGCACGGTCGCGCACTGCGATGGCCAGTTCCTTGCCGGTCAACCCCTCTTTGATGGCTTCCTCGGACACACCCGCAACCGATGACCCGTTCCACAGATGCAGTTTTTTCGCTGCCATCGTACGGCGGTGATCCCCGTCGCGGAATTTGAGGATCGAAGTGTTTTCCTGCGGGCCACGTCCGGGCCAGACCGGTTCGGGCATATCGAACTGAACCTGTGTCCCGGGATGGTCCATCAGATTGCGGCCCACGTGACCCGACATGTTGCCGATACCGTTTTTCGCACCGTCCTGCGCGGACAACAGCATCAGGCGCGGCGTCTCGATCCCGTTGGCAGCCAGCACAAAGGTCTTTGCGCGCACCCGCCATTCGGACCCGTCGGGCTTGAAAAACCGGACCGCCGTAATCTCGCCATTCGCATCTTTCTCGATGAAATGCACAACGGCGTCGGTGATGACCTCTGCCCCCTGCCTTTCGGCTTTTTCAACGGCAAGGTTGCCCGAATACTGCGCCCCGATGGGGCAGATCGGCATGCAGTTGTTATTGCCGCAGCACGGCGGCCTGCCATCATAAATCTCGCGGTTTCGCGCCACCGGCTCTGTCTGCATCAGATAGCCATGGGGGTTGAGCTGTTCGGCGATGACGCGGTCCATGTAACTGACGGGAATACCCTCCATCGGATAGGGTGCGCTGCGCGGTGCAACCCCTTCGTCCACCGTGCCGGCGACGCCCATCAGAATCTCCGCTTGGGTGTAGTATTTTTCAAGGTCGTCGTATCCGATAGGCCAGTCGCGACCGACACCGTACAGACCTTTCAACTTGAAATCATTGGGCAGAAACCGCCAGCTGGCCGCCGCCCAATGCCATGTCGTCCCGCCCACACCGCGGATGAACTGCTGGTGATAGGGGTCGGGGCCAGTCTGGATCAGGTAATCACCCCAATTATTGGGGTCGGGCACGGGGGCGTGTTCGGGTTGCGGATACGGTGCCATGAAATCTGTTCGCGCCGTTGTCCGCCAGTTGTTCACCAGCGTCCCTCGTTCAAGGCGCGGCCCGGATTCTAGGATCAACACTTTAAGGCCCGCTGCGGAAACCTTGTCTGCAACCATGCCCCCGGCAATACCACCGCCGACCACTACGACATCTGGTTCAAAAGAAATTTCCGTGACCGCCATGCTGCACCTCCGATTGTGTATGTAACACAGGGGCAACCGCGCGTTCTGCGCGTAAGTTCCAACAAATTTTGGAACGCGCACCGCATTTGTACGTTGGAATATGACGAAAGGAGCGGATGACATGCAGAATTTACTTTTTCGACACCTCGCCGTTATTGCAGGTTTCGGCGTGTTTTCCGTCGATACGGCAACCGCGCAATCCACCGATATTTTGTTGAATTGCACATCCTGCCACCAGATTTCGTCCGAAGGTAATTCAATATATCCGGTTCTGAACGGCTTGCCCGCGCAATATATCATTGAACAACTGCAGGCGTACCGCGACGGCACACGCACTCATCCACAGATGCAGCAAACGGCACGCGCACTTGGTGCGGGTGGCGCGGTTTCCATGGCACGGATGTATGCTGATGCCCCTGCCCCGTCATTGACCGCACCGGCGGGCGGGGACCATGATGCTGCCCGTACTCTGGAGCTGGAAGGCGCTTGGGAACGCGGCATCGCCCCCTGTGCGATGTGCCACAATGTTGCCGATGCATCGACAGCGGGCACACCAACGAACGCAAGCACCATCGACCTTGCAGCCCACAACGCACCCCGTATTCACGGACAGCCCGAAACGTATCTGGCCAGCACCTTGCGCGCGTATGCGTCCGGTGCCCGGCAGACAGGGGGTATGGGCCGCATGCAGGCCTATGCCGCCAAATTGACCGATGCGGAAATCTCAGATCTGGCGGCCTACCTTTCTGCCTTTGCAGCATCGGAGGACAAATGATGCAGAACACATCCCCCTTGGGCCTGTCGCGCCGCGCGTTGATTTCTTCGGGAACAGCATTGCTGGTTCTGGGGCTGGCTGCACCTGTCACGCTGGCGCAATCCATGTCCGTCAACATCGCCAACCGGCTTGCCGATCTTGCCGGTGTCGATGTCCTGCCGCGCGACCTGCTCGCTAATCTGGAGCACGGACTGGAAAGCGAGGCGATCAATGCCCTGGAAGGCGACGACCCTCTGGATACTGCATTGCAGCACCGCGTCCTGACCGGACTTTACAGCGGCGTCCTGCCCGGTGCGACAGACGATGCCACAGCACGCCGGATCGGTTTTTCCAGTGCGCTGATGTGGGGCGCGATTGACCGCACCAACAACGTGATCAGCTATTGCGGCGGCGTCCCCCACTTCTGGGCAGACCCGCCAGAGCAAGCCTGACGAAAAATTTTCAATACCCAACCCTTAAGGAGACAAGAATGCCCGAACATTTTGTAGACGAATTGGACCAAGGTGCCAGAAAGCAGATGGTTGATCTGTTGAACAGCAACCTGTCGAATGTGATCGCCCTGACACTTGCCGTGAAACAGGCCCACTGGAACCTCAAGGGGAGCGGTTTTATCGGTGTTCACGAACTGCTGGACGATGTCGCAGACAGGTTGCGCGAAGGTGCCGACCTGATGGCCGAACGCGCCGTGATCCTGGGCGGTTTCGCCAAGGGCACGCTTGAGGTAGCTGCCGAGACATCGGATATGGCCGCCTACCCCGTCGAGGAAAGCGATATCACCGCACATATCAAGGCGCTCAAAGAGCGGTTCATGGCTTTGGGCGGGACCGTGCGCAAAGCCATGGACACCGCAGCAGAAGCGGGCGACGAGGATACGGCCGACATCCTGACAGAAGTCAGCCGCGCACTTGATAAAGACGCATGGTTTATCGGCGCAAACGCCTGATCGACAAATCCCACAAAGACCAGAGTGTCCCGTCGTTTCGGGGCACTTGATGGCGTAACGTCTAAACAATTGATTTAATTAAAAAAAGTAAATTTCTGCGGAACCATATCTAAGTTTTTTCCGTTTGTGCCCCACGCAGTCACATTAATTTGAGGGGCCATCATGGAACAAGCCAATTTTTCCCTAAGCTGGATCGACTACGCAATTGTCGCCGTCTATTTTGTCGGCGTCGTCGCTCATGGCATCTACATCTCGCGCAAAAACAAGGATTCGGATTCCGACGGATACTTTCTCGCCGGACGTACGCTGCCCTGGTATCTGATCGGCTTCTCGCTGTTCGCCTCCAACATGTCGGGGTCCAGTTTCGTGGGTCTGATGGGCGGGGCCTATGACAACGGCGTGGTGATCTTCAACTACGAATGGACAGCCGCGTTTGTGCTGATCATCTTTGCCGTATTTGTTCTGCCCTCCTATCTCAAATCCAAGGTGTCCACCGTGCCCGGATTTCTCGAGGTGCGCTATGACGTGCGGTCGCGCCGCGCGTTTTCGATATTCACGATCCTTGCGATCATGTTCATCGACACCGCAGGCGCGCTTTATGCGGGCGGTCTGGTGATTTCCAATGTAACGGAATACCTCAACCTGTGGACAGCCGTGGCTGTGCTCGCGCTCGTGGCGGGGATCTATACCATTCTCGGCGGTTTGTCGGCGGTGGTGGTGACTGACACCGTGCAGGCGATCCTGCTGATCATCGGTGCCGCCGCGCTGTTCTGGATCGGTCTGGACAAGGTCGGCGGCTGGGAGGAGCTGTTCACCGGCATCGACGACAGCAAGAAACATTTGATCCTGCCTGCCGATAACGACTTCCTGCCGTGGACCGGCCTTTGGGGTGTGGTGTTGCTGGGGTTTTATTATTGGACCATCAACCAGTTTGTGGTCCAGCGGACGCTGGGCGCAAAGAACCTCAAGGAAGGACAGCTTGGTGCAATCTTTGCCGGTTTTCTGAAAATTCCGAACCTGTTCCTGATGATCCTGCCGGGCATCATCGCGCTGAAACTCTATCCTGATCTGTCCACGCCCGACCTCGCATTTCCGACGCTGGCGTTCGATCTGATGCCCATCGGTCTGCGGGGGCTGATCCTGGCCGCACTGATCGCGGCGATCATGTCTTCACTGGATTCGGCGCTCAATTCCGCCGGTACGCTGGTCACGCTGGATTTCGTCAAACCGCTCAAGCCCGATCTGGAGGAAAAGACCTATGTTCTCATCGGCAAGGTCGTGACCGGGATTTGTATGGTAATCGGTGCAGTCTATGCGCCCATGATCGCGGGGTTTGAATCGCTGTTCTCGTATTTCCAATCCTCGCTCAGCTACATCGTGCCGCCCATCGTCACGGTCTATGTGCTGGGTCTGTTCATCCCTTGGCTCAACGGCAACGGTGCGTTCTGGACCATTCTGTTCGGCCTGTTCGTCGGCACGCCGATATTTATCTTCAAAGAGGTGTTCGATGTCTGGACCAACGTAGGCCTGCCCGACATCCACTATACCGTGATGTCCTCTATCATGATGGCCATCTCGATCGTGATGCATTTGGGCATATCTGCCGCGACCCGCACAGACGACAAGGAAGGTGTGGATGAACTGGTCTGGAGCGCGCAGGACGCCAAGGACGAACTCTTTGTTCTCGACAGCCCGATCTATCTGGACCGCACGGTGCTGTCGGTATTGCTGATCATCTGCATGGGCGGAATGATCTGGTGGTTCTGGTAAGCGTCAGGCTGCAATAAAACGTGCAACGCGCCGCAGGCTCTTGCGGGCCTGCGGCAAAGCCTGGGGCCATAGCGTCCACATGTGGAACAGCGGCGGGATCACATCGACCTCGACACGAACACCCGCCCGCGCGGCAGCAGTCGCAAACAGCAATGTATCATCCAAAAGTACCTCGTTCACCGCCGCCGTCATGTAGGTGGGCGGCAACGCTGAAAGATCGGCACCCAAGGGGGACACCTGCGGATGATCCGGTGCCATGTCGCCAAAGCACATCCGCGCAAGGGCCGCGTCCGTCTCGTCGTCATTCATCGGATCATCCGTGCGTCCCCGCATCGTGCTTTTGCCGCTGCGGTCGGTGTTTGGCCCGATCAACGCCAGTCTATCGACACGACCCGGCCTTGCCAGCGCCGTCGTGATCGCCAGATGCCCCCCGGCACTGTCACCGGCCAAGGCAACGGGCCCGCTCACCGCATCAACCACCGCACAGGCATCGTGCAGTTGCGCGGGCCAGCGATGTTCAGGGGCCAACCGGTAATCGGGCAGGATGATCCGCCATTCCAGCATCCCGGCAAGCGCCTGCGCCATCCGTGCATGCGACAGGGATGAGCCGAACACGTAGCCACCGCCGTGCAGGAAAACCAGTGTATGATCCGCATCGGCATTGAATACCCGTGCGGGCACACCGCCAATCTTTATCTTTGACCCAAAGGCCTGTGCGTCGGCCAGCTTGCCAAACTGGCGGCGCAGGGCGTCAGGATCGCCCGCCATCGCCACCAGTGCTATCCGGCGCTCGACCGCCGCGCGGTCCGCAAGGCGCGTGGTCATACGTTGATCGACCCGACCGCACCGCCGTCCACACGCCAGTTCGCACCCGTGACAAAGGACGCACGCTCGCTTGCCAGAAAGGCAATAACCGGGGCTACTTCCTCGACCTTGCCGCGCCGTCCGACGACCAGATAGGGCCGCTTTTCCTCCAGAAAGCTCTCGATGGCTGCGTCTTTCGACACGCCTTTTTCCTTGGCCCGCTTTTCCATCATGCCGTCTGTCATCGGTGTCTCGATGAACGCAGGTGCCACACAATTGACCAGCAGTCCCTTGCCGGAATGCTGCATCGCAACGCTTTTGGCAAAACTCAACAATGCCGATTTGGCGCAATTATACACCGTTTCATCCGGATAGGGCTGCGCCACATTTTCGGAGGTGATAAACACCATCCGTCCCCAGCCGCGGTCGATCATTCTAGGCCCCAGATGCCGCGCCAGTCGCACCGCAGACATAAAGTCGATGTTGAGCGCATGGTCCCAATCGTCATCGTCCATGTCCAGCGGATCGCCCTTGGCACCCGTGACGCCGGCCAGATGCAGCAGAATATCGAAATCGGTGCCGACCTCTTTGATAAAGCTGTCAACACCTTTGGCCGACGACAGATCACCCGTAACGCCGCGCGCATCCAGGTCCGCCGCAATGTCATCAAGCGTATCCGCGTCCACATCCGTCAACGTCAATTCCACGCCTGCCGCCTTCAGCAGCTTTGCCGTTTCCTGACCCATGCCACCTGCGGCACCGGTGATCAGCGCCTTCTTTCCCTTGATGCCCAAATCCACTGTCTTTCCTTTCCATGATTAAGATGCCGACGCCGCGCGCAAGCCTCGGGGTCAACCGCCCGGCAGACGTGGTGGTTCCCGTCAATATTGGCCGGAACCGACACCGCGATGGCACGTTGTTTCGGGAATAACAAAACCCAGGAGCACAGGAGTAGACCATGAACGACACTGTAAAAATTCCCGCCCAAAGCCAGGACAGCATGCCCGCTCACGAGCACAAGATGGATCCCGCCCCCGACTATGCGCCGCGCCATCCCGGTGTCGGCAAACTCAAAGGCAAGGTCGCGCTGATCACCGGAGGCGACAGCGGTATCGGCCGTGCGGTGGCGGTTCTGTTCGCCCGCGAAGGTGCCAAGGTCGCCATCGCCTATCTTGAGGAGACCAAGGATGCCGAAAAGACCAAATCGCTGGTCGAGGAGGAAGGCAGCGAAGCACTGCTGCTCCCCGGCGACATCGGCGATAAATCACACGCGACCAGTATCGTCGACAAGACCGTCGAGAAATTCGGCAAGCTTGATATTCTGATCAACAATGCGGCCCAGCAATGGCTCGACGAGGATCTGACCAAGCTGGACGAACAGACCCTGCGCCGCACGTTCGACAGCAATGTGATGAGTTATTTCTTTGTCACCCAAGCCGCCCTGCCCCACCTTAAGGAAGGTGCAGCAATCGTCAACACCTCGTCGGTCAACGCCTTTGTGGGAAACAGCGCGCTCGTCGCCTATTCATCGACCCGTGGCGCGTCGCTTGCATTCTCGCGATCACTGGCCGAACAGCTTGTCAGCAAGGGCATCCGCGTCAACACTGTCGCCCCCGGCCCGATCTGGACACCTTTCAATCCCGGCACCATGCCCGCCGATATGGTCGAGGGTTTCGGCAAACAGGTGCCGATGGGTCGGCCCGGCCAGCCGTGGGAGGTCGCGACCGCGTTCCTGTTTCTTGCCTCCAGCGACGGCAGCTATTTCAACGGTCAGACCCTGCACCCCAACGGGGGCATGATCGTTGGCGCATGACACTTGGCCGCGCTGCCCGGTCATCTATGAAATCTACCCGCGCTCGTTTCTGGATACTACCGGATCGGGCACGGGGGATTTGCAGGGGATCACGGACAAGCTGGACTATATCGCGGGCCTCGGTGTCGATGCGATCTGGATTGCGCCCTTCTATCCCTCTCCGATGGTCGATGGCGGGTATGATATTTCGGACCACTGCGGCATTCACCCGGCTATGGGCGACACGCAAATCCTGCGCATCCTGATCGACACCGCCCACGACAAGGGTCTCAGGGTAATGACCGATCAGGTGTTCAACCACACCAGCGACCGCAATCCGTGGTTCGACAAATCGGCAAACCGCGAGGCCGGTTTCGAGGATTGGTATGTCTGGCGCGACCCCAAGCCGGACGGCACTGCGCCCAACAACTGGATGAGCTATTTCGGCCCGCCGGCCTGGACATGGGACCATCGGCGCGAGCAATATTACTGGCATCAATTCCTGTCCTGCCAGCCCAATCTCAACCTGCGCAATCCAGATGTTCAGGACGCGCTCAAGGGTCAGATGCGGTACTGGCGCGACCTCGGCGTTGACGGTTTTCGCATGGATGCAATCTCGGCCTATCTGCACGACGAAACCTTTGCCGACAATCCTGTTGCCACGCCACAGGTGCGTAAAAAGATCGCCGGTCCGTCCTACAGCCCCTACGCGCGGCAGGATCATAAATACGATCTGCTGCCCGGCGACGGTGCTGCCTATTGCGAAAAAATCCGTGAATGGGCCGGGGCCGACGCCTATCTGCTGGGCGAAATCAACGTCGGCAACAAGTCGGTCGAGGTCGCCAACAGCTTTACCCAAGATGGCAGGCTTGATGCCGCCTATACGATTGATTTCCCCGAGCGCGGTTTCACGCCCGAAGTGATCGCAGACGTTCTGAGCCGGATGGACGGGGCACAGACCGACAGCGGCGGGCGTCTGATGATGTGGCTGTCCTCGCACGATCAGCCGCGGCAGGTGACGGCCATCGGCTGCGGCACCGCGCATGACGCCAGGTTTCTCGGCTTCGCCTGCGGCTGCCTGCCGGGACCGTGGCTGATATATCAGGGCGAAGAACTGGGGCTGCCGCAACCCGAGCTGAGCCGCGAAGAGACGACGGACCCCTACGACCTGTTGTTCTGGCCGGACGGTGCGGGCCGCGAAGGCCCGCGTGTGCCGATGCCCTGGTCAGAGGGTGAGGACGACAGCTTTGGCTTCACCAGCGGCCCGCCATGGCTGCCGATGCGCTGGCGGGCGGGGCTGTCGGTGCAGGCGCAATCAGGCGACGCTGGCTCCGTCTTGCAACTGTACAAAGATCTGCTGGCCTTGCGCCGCGAACACCGTTTCCCCGATGGCAGGATCGACGAGGTTTGCGCCGATGGCGATCTGTTGCATTTGCGCATGGCGACGACACGCGGAACCTTTTTCACAATCATGAATTTTGCAGATACCGCAGCAAAGATTTCGGCACCTACCGGCGATCTGCTGCTCGCATCGGACAGCGCTGCAACATCAACCCGCCTGCCCCCGCGCAGCGCCGCTTTATGGCGGATGTCAAACAGCTGACCGGTCCGCACGAACGGTGGTCATACCGCGAGGCAAAGAAAGGAGTGTGACCATGTGGGATATGTTGACGCAAGAGTTTAGCGGCATGTCGAGCCTGCCCTTGAGCCTCGTCATCATCCGCATGCTGGGCGCCGCATTGTTCTGTGGCCTTATCGGGTTTGAGCGCGAGGCATCCGAACGCCCTGCCGGATTGCGAACCCACATGTTGATCGGGGTCGCGGCCTGTGTCTACAGCCTGCTGACGCTTGCCCTGCTGGACCGGGGTCCGGAATATTCCGGTCAGGTCCGCATGGACCCCTTGCGCCTGATTGATGCGGTCACAGGGGGTGTCGCGTTTCTGGCTGCTGGTATCATCGTGTTTGCACAAGGCAAGGTGCGCGGTCTGACCACGGGGGCCAGCATGTGGTTGGCGGCGGCGATCGGCATCGCCTGCGGTCTGGGCGAATGGCCCATCGCAATTCTCACCACGGCACTTTCGCTTTGCGTCATCGTCGTTCTGCGCTGGATGGAACGCCATGCGGGCACGTATCAAAAAGATCAGGTGGCGGAAGGCGAAGAGGACTGACCCCCTGCCCCGCCATCACTGGCCAGACGCAGTTCGCCACGCATGCGCGGCAACGACGCAGGATGTTCCGCACGCAGCCATTCCAGCATTTTTTCGCGCACTTCGCAGCGCAGATCCCATACCCGCGGTGAGGTGCGTGCGGTCATCAGCGCACGAATGGTGATCGTCTCGGGGCCGGTTTCAACCACCTGAAGGTTGGCGACATCCTGGTCCCACAAATCGCTTTCCTTTAGAAAAACATCCAGCTTTTCGCGCATCTTTTTGACGGGGGCTGTGTAGTCGAGATCCCAAGTGACGGCCCCGATCACCTGCGCGTTTTCGCGGGTCCAGTTCTGGAACGGTTGTTCGATGAAATACGACAGCGGCACGACCATGCGGCGGCGGTCCCAGATTCGCACGACAACGTAGGTGGCAAAAATTTCCTCGATCCAGCCCCATTCGTCTTCGATGATGACCACGTCCTCGAGGCGGATGGGCTGGGTGATGGCGATCTGTATGCCCGCGATCAGGTTCGCCAGCACGGGTCGCGCGGCAAGGCCAAGGATCAGGCCCGCCGCCCCTGCCGATGCGAACAGACTGATGCCGTATTTCTGCACCCCTTCGAAGGTCAGCAGAATGGCACCCGCCGTAAGCAAACCGACGATGATGTTGGCCGCCCGTTTGAGAACCCGCAGTTGCGTGATATGTTTGCGCGCACGCAGGTTGTCGTCGACATCGAACTTATAGCGCCGCGCGGACCGGTCCGCGAGGTGGTTCGTCAGGACGATTGATGTCCATCCGGCAAGTGTGATCAGCATGATCAGGGCAATATGCTCAACGATGTTTTCAGTACGGCCAGCCAGATCCATCTGCGGCAGTGCGATCAGCAGGGCGGCCAGAACAAAGGCAAGACGCATTGGCTTGCGTGCCTTGCGCAACAGCGACTTCGTCACGCTGTAACGCGCTTCGATGCGGGCCAATAGAAACCGGAAAAGGATCGCATGCAAAACGAGAGCAACAATGATTGCGACAGCAAGAATGAGGACGGCCAGAACTCCGTCCGGCAAGGCATCCGACCAACGGGTCAAAACTATGAACAGTTCGGTCTGCGTCAGATCCATTTCCATCCGGTGTCTCCGTTTCGCGCTCTTGTGGTGGGCCGACTGTGGAAAAGAGAGCCGTCGATGAACCCCCTTGCATTACGCCATCACAGCGTTGCGCAGTTTCAGCTTTTTCCGGTCCATTCATCCATGCTTTCAACCTGCTCTTTCGTTTTGGACACAAATCCACGAACGCGGCCGTTCTTGTCCTGCATCAGATCGATCCCGGTGATGGCAAATGTCACATTGCGTTCCTCCACCCCCAGAAATCCGCCAACATCAATGACGACAGACCCGAGCCTGCCGTTCGGGACCGTGATGATGTCGCTCATGTCACCTGCATCTGTCCAGCCGTCCGGTAGGTTCGTGTAGGTTGTCCAATCCAAATCGGCATCTGTAGCCGCGTCACCGATATAGACGGTTTTGCCCAACAGGCTGTCCGCAGAAATGCGCATGTCGTTTGTGGTCTGGACGGCGTCGTCAACCATCAGCCCTGTTTGCGCGGGCGTTTCGGCCAGTGCCACAGCTGATGTCAAAGCGAAAAGTGCCGTTGTCATTAACAATCGTTTCATGATCAGGTTTCTCCTTTATCTGCTGTGGGCATCGCGCCCGTCACCGGACCAACGCCAAATCGCCGCATTGGTTCATAAAAGGGTTCGCAAAAGGTCGCAGCCCCTCAAAATAAAACGGTCTGATCCCTGCGCAGCAACACAGTTTTTCACCAGAACATCCACAGGACACCGCCCATCATCGCAACCAGCACACAGGCCTGCAGGCGGATGTCCTGCCAAAACGCCCCCTCATAGCCCGCGTCGGAATCAAAGGCCTTGTCACGCGACCACAAGACCGCCTCGTCGGTATCGTGTGCGTCATCCATCAGACTGAGGGTGACGAAAATCACGACACAGACGATCGTCATGATGAACACATTGATCGAATAATGCAGCGGCCAGATTTCGAACTGTCCCAGCAGAAACAGACCAAGCCCCAGCCCATGTCCGGCCAACAGCGTATAGAACGCCGCTGTCGGTGTCCCCCGCGCCCAAAGTGCGCCGCCCAGGAACAGCACGACCAGCGGCGGCACGAGCACGGAAAACATCTGTTGCAGGTAATCCCAAAGACCACCGGCGTATTGGATCAGCGGTGCCCAGCCAATCGCGACAATCATGAAACCGATGGTGGCATACTGGCCATAGCGTTTGGCCTTGTCGGGGTCCATGTCCTTGTCGGGATCCGAAATAAAGTCATGCACCAGCAAGGTCGATGACGAATTCAACGTCGAATCCACGCTCGACATGATGGCCGCGATCAGCCCGGCCAATACCAGACCAGTCAGGCCAGCGGGCAGGATCTGGGTGATCATCGCGGGAAACACTTTGTCGTTCTCGGCAATATCGGGCAGGAGTGACACCGCCATGACGCCCGGCAGCACCATGATGAACACCGGCAGCATCTTGAGCACGCCGCCCAGCACGGCACCCCATTGCGCATGTTTGAGCGATTTCGCCCCCAGCACCCGCTGCACGATGTATTGGTTCGTGACCCAATACCAGAACCCCAGCAACCAGACGCCAAAGAACAACCCCGGCCACGGCAGTTGCGGATCGTCCCAAGGCTTGACCATGCTCAGATGCCCCTCGGGAACCGAACTGCGCACCGTTTCCCATGAGAAATCGAGCTGCTGGAACATCAGGAACGCCAAGGCTGCGCAGCCCAAAATCAGCACGCCCGCCTGAAGCACATCGGTCAGCACCACGGCCTTGAGACCGCCAAAAGCGGTATAGATGCCCGCAAACAACCCGATCACCAGACTGGTTATCCAAAGATCGAGGGACGGAAAGAACACCTGCATCACCACAGCGCCGGCATAAAGCCCACCTGCGGTATCGACGATCACCGTGAACAGGATGGTCAGCCCGGAAAAATATAGCCGAACCCGCCGGGAATACCGCAGATCAAGGTATTCCGGCGTCGTCGTAATCTTGGAGCGCAGGAACAGGGGTGCAAAGACGAACGCGAGGATCAACAGCGGAATACCTGCCAGCCATTCGTAAGCAGAAACCGCAATGCCATCTCCGTACGCAGAGCCTGTAAGGCCGATCAGTGTCGATGTGGATATGTTCGAGGCGAACAGGGAGAACCCGATGGCCCCCCAGGTCAGCGACCGCCCGGCCAGAAACAGGTCTTCACCGCTCTTTGTCATCCGGCTGACATATACGCCGATGGCGATGACGATGGCAAAGTAGCCCGCGATGACGACATAGTCTAAAATCGCCAAATTGGCTTCAGTCCCGTTCATCTATTCGGTCCTTTGCTAAAATATTTGCGAAACCAACGCCGCTTGGGCCGATTTGGTTCGCACAAATGTTTGTAAAAGGTCTAAAGAACGGCAAACGCGACGGCCAATCCGTACACCAGGATCAACGCCACGCTTTCAAACCCGATGCGTGCCGGGCCGTCACGCTGCCGCAAAATAAGGCCGATCAGCAGGATGCCGGACATCACCATGCCGATTGACAACCACAACAGATCCCCTGCCCCGACTGCATGATAAAGCGATCCCTCGCGGTATCCGACATCGGCAACGCTGAGAAACAGAATATCAAAGGTATTCCCCCCGATGATACCGCCCACCGCAAGCTGCAAAGCGCCGCGCCGCACCGCTTCCAGTGTCGTCACCAGTTCCGGCATCGAGGTGATAACGGCAGTCAAAAGTGCACCCACCACCGAGGATGACAGCGAGAACCGCGCAATCATCACGCCAGCCACATTGGCGATCACCCACCCTGCACAGGCGAGTATCGCCATCAGCCCCACAAAGATCATGATCGGTCGCGCGGCACTGCGGCCTGCTTCGTTTTGCGTCTCGGGGTCATCAACGCGGGTATCGTGTGTATGAACCGCCTTCCACATCGGCGCATTACGCACCTGCGCCCCAAGTTTGAGCCCGGCAATGTAGCATCCGACCAGGACCAACGAGACCGGATGCACGCCCCAAAGTGTAAACTCGGGGCCTGCGTGTGCCACGAGCGGCAGGGACAACAGGGTCAGCAAAAGCGCGCATTGAAACAGATTGCCTGCGTCAGCCGCCGCATGTTCAAGATTGGCGCGCCTATAGACCAGATCGCCAATCGCCAGAAACAATGTCTGTGCCGCGATGCCCCCGACGGAATTCGAGAACGCCAGCGTTGCATCGCCACCGGCGATGACCATTACTACGATCAACGCCACGGAAGAGAGGTTCTGGAACATCATGCTTTCCGGTCGGCGCGGATTACCGCCCGGTGCCCGTAACGTCGTAAACACCAGCCATGCGGCCCCTGCCCTGCCTTGATGACACTCAGCTCGGTGTCCGGAATCGCGATCATCATTTTCATCGAACCCAACGTAAGGCCGACCGCGTGGTTCCAAAACGTTGATCAAGGGCATGGTGTGCCGGTTTTGGTCTCTCTCTTGAGATAGACCAAGCATTTCCCACGATATCACGTAATGCACTGTATTAACTTAATAATATAAGTTGTCAGCTGACAATAGGCGCCGCTTTTGCCTTGTGGGCAATGGTTTTCAGCATGAGGCGAACATCAAGCCGACCCTGAGTGGCATCTTTTGTCAAATGGCGCAGATATCCACCCGGATTTCTGATCGAGGAGAGGCTTTCAAGAAGGCACAGTATGACCGTGATCGCATGTTCAGCTCCCATGACTTTGACAGCCTGCGCATAGACTTGCCGTTCTATACCCAGCATCGGCACCAAAGCATAGGCGATGTGTGACAGACCCTGCCAATCGGATGCCCCGTCTGGAAAAAAGCTGAGGTATTCTGAGCAAATCTCTGTAACCTCCTCAAGCTCCGGCTTTTGATCGTGGCATTGAGTTGTCGTAGGGTGGGTTTCTTCTTCAGGGTAAATTATAGAATCTATTTGTTTGTGCCGCTCATTTTGAGCGTCGGTGCCGCTCACTTTTTTGGTTTGAAAGGTTTGCAAGGTTTCTGTCAGCCCCCGTTTGACTGTGGTCAATTCAGTGCAGTCCGGGACACGGCGCAACAGTCTGGCTGCGCTGTCAGTCAGTTCACTGTCCCCTGTGATCTCCAGAACGCTTTGGCGCAATGCGGCCACGTCGACGCGCAAGGATTGCAAGGCAGCGCGTCTGGATTTCGCGACTTCGGCCAGTTTGAAGATGCGGGTTTGCTGGCGGGCCAGCGGGGACAGATCAAAGCCAAAGGCGATGCGACCTTCGCAGCGCCCGCCACGGGCATACCGCTTGCGGTTCGCGCTGTCATGACGGCTGACAATTCCGGCATTGACCAGTGTCGCCAGATGGCGGCGCAGCGTGCTCTCGGGCATGCCGTTCAATCGTTGTGACAGGGTTTTGTTCGCCGGAAACACGATGGTGCTGTGCGGTGCGGGCGCGATCATCAGGTCGGGATGAAAGCTGATCAGCGCACGCAGGACAGACAGCGTGCGGTGGTTCAACCCGAAATCGGCAGCAGCATCGGTGAGCGCGTTCAACACCTGCCATTTATCGGTCATTACGCTCGTGGTTGGTGTTGCTTGCCCATTCGGCACAGCAGCAATGTGCCGCCCAAAGGTGGTTCTATGGTCCTGCTTCATAATTTTATCACGAAAGACAATAACCATCCCGCCCTGCACGCGATGCAGAGTTGACAGAGTTTCCGGCGGGGGCTATCTCAGATGTGCAAAGATCGAGAGAGGCCTTCCGGGATTAGTCTTGGGGGGCTTTTCTTTTTTGTCTTCGGTTTCGCGCCTTTCCTGTTTTTATTTCCTCAGTCTTCCGAACGCTCTTTTTGCCAGCGGTCGTGAAGGTCTTGCAGCAGCGCCTCGGCGTTGCTGTTGATCCAGCCGTCAAACCCGTCCGTGCCTTTTGACACGACGGACAGAATGACGCCTCTGGTCGTTGTCTTGATGTCGCCAAGCGCTTTGCCGTCCGGAGTGCGCAGGGTGCGCGCCCTGACTGTTGCTTTCGGCGGTCTGGACGAGGTGCGGGTTGCACGTTTGAAGACCGCCTCGAACCGGGCGTCGGAGTCGAGTTGTGAGAAGTCCGGTGTTTTCATCAAGGCTGCGGCGTACCCACGGCTGTTGTTTTCATCCAGTGCGCGGGCCAGCGCCATCCAACGGTCGCGCCCGATCCCCGGAGCGCTGCCGATTTCACGCAAAAAGGGCAGGGCGAAGGCGGTGCCAACCTTGAGCATCCGCGACAGCATCGGCAGATCAATCGACAAGGCAGCGGCGATTGTCTGCCGGTCATAATCCTGCGCGGCAAGCTGGGCCGAAAATGACGCTTTTTCGATGAAGGTAAGATCCTGGCGGGCGGTGTTTTCCTGACCCTGCGCCATGACCAGTGCGTGATCGTCCAACTGCCGGATCATCGCCTTGACCGGCATGCCGAGATCACGCAGCGCTTTCAGTCGGCGGCGCCCATAGACGATCTCGAACCGGCCAGGCTTGCTGGAGTGGGGGCGCAGCAGGACCGGCACCTGCTGTCCGTATGCTTCAAGGCTCTCCTTGAGTTGTCTCTGCGCAACGGGGTCTATGCCAAGCCGGTCTTCTACCCCGGCATCGTCGATCAGTGCTGCGTCAATGTCCTGCACCGCGTTTTCCTGCAGGCGCGACAGGGACGATTGCAATGCGCCGACCGTGCCGCGTGCCTTAACCGCAGGTTTGTCAGCCGCCGTGTTCGGCATGCGCCGTTGCTCTGACCGTTGCGGCAGGTCGCCGCCCAATATCCCTTTACGTGCCATTTAACGCCCCCATGCCCGTTGCAACAGCATTTCAATTTCATCATTCACAAGATTGAGTGAATCGAGCGCACGGTCGTAGGTGTTGCGGTGAAACGCGCCGCGTTCAACTTCGTAGATGGTTTGCTGTGTCAGACCTGCGTCACTGATCGCGGTGGATTTGAGCATCGGAGCGACCATGACTTCCTCGCCGAACAACTGCCGCAGAAAGGCGACGACCTGCTGTTGCGGTCCATCGTTGGGCTCGTATCTGTTGATCAGGAAACGCATGAAGTCGAATGTCATGTTCGCCCCTGCATTCGACACCACATCGAGCAGATCAGCGGACATTTGCAGAAATTGCGACATGGACGCCACATCAAGCATATTGGGCACGATCGTGATCAACACACCCGTCGATGCGCAAAGTGCCGACATGGTGAGATAGCCCAGTTGCGGCGGGCAATCGAAAATGATCACGTCATAGTTGTTTTCAACTTCCTGAAGGGCGGCGGCCATGCGGGCGTAGAACGCAGGCTGTACATTCGCGCGCAAGGCTTGCGGGGTCTCGTGTTCAAATTCCTGCAAGAACAACCCCCCCGGAGCAAGGTCGATGCCGGTGAAGTATGTCTTTTGAATGATACTCGAAAAGGGCAGGGGGTCTTCGTACCGGATGGCATCGTAAATCGTGCCCGAATCCAGAAAGTCGACCTCCGGCCTATAGCCAAACAGGGTGGTTAGAGACGCTTGCGGGTCGATATCGACCGCCAGCACGCGGTAGCCTTTCAACGCCAGACGTTGGGCCGTGTGGATCGACGATGTGGTTTTACCGGAGCCGCCCTTGAAGTTGAGGAAGGACAGAACCTGCACCTTGTCCCCGTCGCCGCGCCCGCGGACATAACTGCGCGGTGTCTTGGCTGTGGTTTCCAGTATCTCACGAATGTTCAGCAACGTCTGCGCGTCATACAGGCGGCGGCCCCCTGTATTAGACTCTACATTGGGGATTTTGTCATCAAAATGCAGCTTGCGTAGAAAGCTGGTCGAGATGCCGAGCATCTCGGCGGCTTCACCGGCTGAAAACCGGCGCAGTTCCTTGCGGGCATCTGGGGCAAAGACCTTGAGCATATGGCTGTCAAGCGCTGCTGCAAGGTCTTCCGCATTTCTGCGGATGCGTGTATTGATATCGAACTGCTCGAGCCGATGTGCCATCGTCCTGTTCCGCCTATGCTCAAAGGCTCTGTGGCCTTTTTCCAGTAACGCTTTTTTGCGATAGCGCCTTTAATCTCGTTTCTTAGCGGAGAATTGATGTGCTTGGCAACTGATTCCTGCCAAAGGGTGACTTTGCGGCAATGGCACATGTGCCGCAAAGCGGGTTGTTCAGATGTCATACTCAAATATCATCTGGCCAACAGTTTAGGTTTAACTCATAAATATCAATACGGTGGCGGACCCCTGAACGTCCGAGCAGAGGCCAGTAGGGCAGGGGCTCATTTCAATTCGAGGCTTCCCCCAATACGTCTGCTTTCTGAGCGCCCCGATCGCCGATGGGCTCGCTTTCGCCCGTTGTGCTGTCATGTTTTGTCTGCGCTTCGATTTCGGCGTTCAATTCGGCACCCAAAAGCACGATGAAAGCGGAAATCCAGAGCCAAACAAGCAGAATGATGACACCTGCCATGCTGCCGAAGGTCTCGTTGTAGCTGCCGAAGTTGCTGACATAGACCGAGAATCCGACAGACCCCGCGATCCACAGCAGACATCCCGCGACGGCACCCGGTGTAATCCAACGCCATTGCGCATTTTCACGCGCGGGGCCGTATCGGTACAACACCGCCAGTCCGGTCATCGCGAGCAGGGCAAGAATGACCCAGCGCGAGAGCGACAGCACGGAAGCGAGCCAGCCTGAGACGGTCAGCATGTTGAGGATGACCGGAACAGCAAGGGTTGCGACCAATCCCAGGATCAGACCGAGGATCAGGAACAATGTCAGCACAAGCGTGGTCGCAAGCCGTTTGAAAAACCCGCGCGTTTCGCTTTCGTCATAAACGATATTAAGGCCCTCCATCAGGCTCGCCATGCCCTTGGAGGCCGAATAGAGCGCAACCCCCGCGCCGAGGATAAAGGCGATGCCCAGCCCGGCGCTTTCGGAACCGGCGATGCCGATCGCCTGATCCAGAATGATCTGCGCAGCCTCACGCGGGATCATGTTGGACAGCGTCTCGATTTGTGCGGTCACCTGCGACGGTTCCAGCACGAAACCTGCCAAGGCCATCAGGGCGGTGATGGCCGGAAAGATCGCGAGCAAGGCGTAGAATGCCACCCCTGCGGCGATCAATGTAACGTGGTCACTGCCGATTTTGTCCTTCACGCGCAGTGCGATGTCTTTCCAGCCTTTTGCGGGAATTTCCGTTGGTGCTTCGGCGGTTCTGCCTCTTGTCATGGGGATACCTCGATATGGAACCAGCCCGCGTAATACACGTGGGCTGGTGTTTCATTTTCAGGACTTGGCGACTTCAGGACTTGGCGACGTCACCGAGTTTCTGCTTTTTCGCCTCGTCACGGGCGGCATCGGCGACGCGTTGGCCAGATGATCTGGCCTTGTCAGTCACTGTTTTCGCCGCATCACGTGCAACTTGATCAGCGGTTTCCTTGCCATCCTCGATCACGTGCCGCGCCTCGTCGGCTGCCGCTTTGGCCACCTTTGACAGTTTCTGTTTCTCTTCGTCAAAGATACGCTCCGCCTCGGCCATCAACGCATCGCTGCGCTCTCCCAGATAGGCATCCTCGGTTTTACTGCGGGGCAGGGCGGTCCCGATAGCAGCACCAAGTGCCACGGCGAGGGCACCGGCAATCAACGGTTGCTCGTCGAACATATCGGCGGCCTTGTCGCGCCCCTGTTTGGCGTAGGTGAGTGCCGCATCACGGGCTTCAACCGCATATTCGCGCGCGGCGATCACCCTTTCGCGGGCCTCGTCGGACAGGTCTTGTGTCCCTTCGGCAAGTCGGGTTCTAAGTGCTGCGGCGCGATCAGAAGCTGATGTGGCCAAGTCTTTTGCCGTGCTTGTCACATTTTTGCCTGCATCGGTAATGCCATCGCGTGCTGATTTGCCGGCTTTACGGGTCGCATCGGTTGCGTCCCTTGCTGCTCCGGAGACGCTTTTGCCGACATCCGTCGCCTGACTTTGGAGTCTGTCGGCGGTGCTTTGCACGGTATCGTCGTCCGTGGCCTGCGCCCATGACGGCGTGTTGTGATGGGACATATGACTGCGCGTGGAATAATCCGGGCGGGACGCCGGACGGGCCGGGGGTGTGGGGCGCGCGGGATCGGGCATTCTGCCTCTGTCCATGCTAACCGTATCATCGTCGCGGTCGCGCCATGTACCATCTGTGCGGCCAGAGCGATAACCGGTGTCGCGCGGTGCATCACGGCTTCCGAGCATCAGCCACGCAAGGCCGATGCCGGTCAGCGCAAGTGCCGTCGGATTGCGTTTGACCGCGTCCGTGAGCGAGCGACCGATGTCGCCGCTGTGTTCGCGGAACTGTTCGGACATTTGCCGCGTGATTGTATCGAATGAAAAGCGATCTTGCAGATCATCGAGTGTGCTTGTCAGGCTGGCGCGTTCGCGCTCGATCTCGCGTTCGATTTCTTCGGGGCTGCGGGTGTTACTTGTCATTGTAGCTCTCCTTTATGGCTTGGGCATCGCGTTTGACGTTCTTGGCGGTGCGTGAAGGGGCGAGACTGCTGAGTTTGAGGTCGTTTGTCCCTTTGCTGGCCATGGCGTAGGCCACCACCGCAAAGAGCACACCGACGATCAGGGCGGACCAACCGCCGGGAATGCCGGCCTCTGTGAGTGCTGCCACAAGGGCTGCGGACAGAACGTTCAGCGCTGTCAGGGCGACAATGGTACCGGCAATGATAAGGCCGATGGCAGTGCCCGCACTTTTGATATTTTCGTTCACTTCCGCACGGGCCAGATCGACCTCACTGCGGACCAGAGAACTGACATGGGACAGCGCATCGCTTAGCAGGCTTCCCGTGGATTTTTTGCTTTCCTCGTTCATGACCGTACCCCGCGCGATGTGGTCAAGCTGTCGCCGTCATCGACATGAGGGGTCAGGCGTGATGTTGGCGGGCTGTCGGGCAGGGGTCGGTCCAGCGGGTTTTCCTGATGTCGGCGACCCGCCGAATAATCCGTGGAACGGGACCGGTCACTGCTTGCTTTGGCAAACCGGGTCGCAGCCAAACCAACAAGGGCGGCACCGCCGAGAAACATCACCGGATTGCGCCGTGCGAAACTGTTGATCGACCCGGCAATATCACCCAGATCCTTGTTGCGCATAGAATCGGATATGTCGGCGAGACCGTCTGCAATCTGGCTGAATGTGCGTTCCTGAGCGGATCCATCCCGGAATTCATCGGCTGCTGTTCGCAACGCGGATGCAACGCCTTTCACTTCATCGGCGGCAACATCCTTGGCGTGATCGGCATACGAAGACGCCTCGCGCGCGGCCTTGTCGGCTGCATCCTTTGCGTGTGATTTCACTGTGCGCGACGCTTCAGCAGTCGCGTCACGGGCTTTGTCCTTCATACTTTTGTCTTGATCGGTGGTGGCCATGGTAAAGTCCTTTTCGGTTGGACCTGCGGGCTGGTGCGTGACGAAATATCTCTCTATAACAATAGGATACAGGAGCGTCCGCGATTGCGCACAGATCAATTTCTCGTGAATTGTCTATGAATTACCAACGGCATTCTGCGGCTTTTGGTTCCCCGAAAAGTTAATGCCCCGCGTTGAACGGCGCACTTTTCGCTATGGCTTCAGCAGGGACGGTTGCATAAACGGCCAGCTTGTCGTGAAGTTGTTGATGAAAGGACTTCTACATGTCGAGCAAACAGCCGTTCAAGCGCCTGCGGTTTCCTGCGTTGATCATCCTTTAGTGCAGTGCGGATGTATCTGCGGCACCCTCTGTCCTAGCAAGATGTGACGGACCTTCTGGCGGAGCGGGGGCTGGATGTCGACCGCTCGACAGTCTTTCGATGGGTGCAGAGGTTTGGACCGGAACTGTCCAGGCGGGCCGAGCGCCATATCAGCCGCGCAAGTCTGATGTGGGACGTGGAGTAAACCTGCATCCGTGTTGGTTAAAAATGGCGTTACCTATGGCGCGCGATTGATACCAACGGCCAATTGGTGGATTTCAGGCTCACGGCCAGACGCGATGCGAAAGTGGCAAGAGCCTTTCTGAACAGAGCCCTTGAACGTGTACGGAGGCACCGCCCCTTTCAATCTGTCCGGATAAGGCACCGACCTATCGAAAGGTGATCCGCGAGATCAACGGTAAGCATCTGCCGAAGGCCATTGCCGTGCTATATTGATCAGAGGTGTTTGGGTACGGCTTTTGGTTTACGCGGTTTCGGGGTCCATTTTTTGGCAAGACGCTCGCAGTTGTCGAGGATGCGGCCGATCTCTGCCTCATCCGGGTCGAACTGTCCGCCATACCATTCCAGCATCGGTTCGTGTTCTTCGTGCTTGGGGTCGGCCATGGCTTCGAGGAAGGCAGTGTAGCCGGGAAAGCCACCCACATCCTCAGGGGGGCAGGCCCCGATGGCCCTGACAAGGCGTGGATATGCGGCACCCGCGATGGCATCATCGATTCTCTCGACCTTGATCACGTGATGCCAGTTGTCGCCAAAGTCATAGATGTAATGGAGGGTCTTGGTGCCGACATCTTCGATCACATCCAGCAGGCTGGTTTTGCCGGCGGGCATCGGGCCATCGTAATAGCCGTCTGGATCTGGCACGCCCCAGCCGCTGCCGCCGGCCCGGAACTCATACAGGTGACTGTCGGTCCATCCCATGGCAGCCTGGATCACATCATGCAGACGGTTGAGTTTGATCTTGAGGGGCACATCCAAGCGCCGCAACACCTGAGGCTCGACGTCGGACAATGTGACCTTGAGGCGCGCGACCAGTGTCATGCAGCAATCCTCTTCAATTCCATGGCGGCCTTCCAGTTCCATGGCAGCAATGCATGCACCCGTGACATCGGGATATCCGGCAGGCGGGCGAGAACCTCTGCCATCCATGCCTGCGCACGGGCGGTCTGCGCGGCAAGTGCAGCGCTTAATCTGGCAATTTCGCAAGCGGCGTGTGACATGGCAAATATTTACCACAAAAAGCCGTTAAACGCCAATAAAAACAGGCGCTTCACCGCAGGTTATCCAGCCGTTCTGGGCCTTTGCGTCCAGCGTGGATTGCGCCAGTCGATCCCCTCGAGAAGAGAGCCCGACTGCGCCGCAGATATCGCAACCGCCGTCCCGTCCTGGCTCACCGGCCAGATGAACTTCCCCGCCTCAAGACGCTTCAAATATAACGACATGCCCACCCCGTCATGCCAGAGCAGCTTCACCAGGTCACCTTTGCGGCCGCGAAAGCAAAAGATCTCGCCCGCATGCGGATCACGCCCAAGCCCCTGTTGCACTGTCAGCGCTAAAGTATTCATGCCCCGGCGCATATCCGTCACCCCACCCGCAATCCACACCTTCGTGCCCGCCGGAAACGCGATCATGACCGCACCATCAAGCCGTTGAGCAGATGCGCAGCAGCTTCCATGTCAAAACCTGACGGGATCGCCACACGACACCGCGGGCCGAGGTCAATGGTCATGACAGGAGCTTGTGGCGCTGGCGCAGTGCCATCAGAAGCCTCTTCGATCTTCGTAACACGCAAAAATTGCGGGCCAGAACCAAGCAATCCATTCTTATGGCGATAACGCCAATCGTAAAGCTGAGACCGCGAAACATCATGGCGTCGTGCAACCGAAGCCAATGTCACGCCGTCGCCAAAGCTTTGCTCAACGATACGGATCTTTTTGTCATCTGACCAACGGCGGCGACGGCCAGTATCAGAGACCGACAAAACTTGAATAAGGCGGGTGTCTTCGTATGCGTCCATAACGACACTCGATAAACGATCTCACAGCACAGCAGCCAGACGGCCCTCGGCGGAGGTTTACGCTTGGGGGGCAGGCTCATCGACAGAATGCCTGCCAACGCGCCGTGGACCTGCAATTTTGGCGTCATGTGCTTCCCATCCGTTGGGACAGGTGTGACCACAATTTTATCGATCAGGCTTCGAATCTCGTTCTTTGCCTCGCTATCACTGTCTGGCTCGGCGAAGCGCTTGATCAGGGCCTTGATGTGTGCGTGATATGTATCTGCCATATTCGGGTGGATGAACCGCCCAGTGACCCGCGCCGGGTTTGCGGAGGCTGATTTGTGTTGGTTACGCGGCGATGTCTGATCTTTCCAGAGCGGCATGCAAGTTCGCCCCGGCTTCTGCGGGTGGGATATTTCCGATAGGTTCCAGCAGTCGGCGGTTGTTGAACCAGTCGACCCATTCGAGCGTGGCATATTCGACCGCTTCAGAACTTCGCGATGGACCACGGCGATGAATGACTTCGGCTTTGAACAGGCCGTTGATCGTCTCGGCCAGGGCGTTGTCCATTGCCCGGCAATGCATGTTTACATGCATGAGAGGGATAAGAATCTCCGACACTGCCGACCGATGGTGCAATTTTGGCTTCGGCCAACCGCTCTGTGTATTTTATCGACAGATATTGTCTGCCCGCGGACACCCTTCTAAGTGTCAAGCAGCGATCTGTGCTTGATTTATCTGTTTGTGGCGGCGCGCGATGATGTTGAAGACTTCGCGCGCAATGTATCGTCTGACGCAGCGGATTGCTTCCAGTTTGGAATGGCCTTGGGCTACTCGGCGCGCCACGTATTCCTGGGTCTCTGGATCAGGCCGCAACCGTCCGATTGCAATGATATGAAGCGCGCTATTGGCTGCGCGGCCGCCGCCTCTGTTCAATCGGTGTCGCGTCGTTTTTCCTGACGAGGCCGGCACTGGGCTGACACCGCAGAGGGCAGCAAAGCTGGCTTCGGATCTGAGGCGTTCAGGGTTGTCGCCAGCAGTCAGCAACAACTGGGCTGCGCTGTTCAGGCCGACTGAACCGCCCCGGGTTTGCTGGAGACCTTCAACCTGACTAAGGATGAGGGCTATGGAAAAGAGTAAGACATCAAATCGTTATTCACCTGAGATGCGGGCGCGTGCCGTTCGCATGGTGCTGGAGCATCAAGGCTCCTATGAAACGCAATCTGCGGCGGTCGCTGCGATTGCCCCGAGGATTGGCTGCATCCCGGAGACATTAAGGGTCTGGGTTCGGCAGGCGGAAAAGGACAGCGGGGCACGGGATGGTGCGACCAGTGCTGAACGCGAACGGATCAGGGATCTGGAGCGGGAAGTGCGTCAGCTCCGACAGGCAAATGAGATATTGCGCAAGGCGTCAGCTTATTTTGCTCAGGCGGAACTCGACCGCCCGTTCAGGCCATGATCGGCTTTATTGACGATCATCGCGTGGCTCATGGGGTCGAGTCGATCTGCAGGGTGCTGCCGATTGCCCCATCCACTTACTATGCTTGCCTTGCAGTGCGTGCCGATCCGGCCAGAGCCTCGGCACGCCAGCAGCGGGATGCGGCTTTACGGCCTGAAATCCAGAAGGTCTGGGATGACAATTGGAAGGTTTATGGTGTTCGCAAAGCCTGGCGGCAGTTGTGCCGCGAGGGTGAGGCTACCGCGCGCTGCACCGTGGCACGCCTCATGAAAGGCATGGGTTTACGGGGAATCGTTCGAGGAAAGGCCATGAAAACAACGATCCCCGACACGTCAGTGCCATGTCCACGCGATAAGGTGAACCGCAAGTTCCGAGCACCAGCGCCAAATATGCTGTGGGTCAGCGACTTCACATATGTCTCAACATGGCAGGGCTTCGTTTACGTCGCCTTCGTGATCGACACCTTCGCCAACCGCATCGTCGGCTGGAAAGCGTCGCGATCTGCCAAGACAGATTTTGTCTTGGATGCTTTGGAACAGGCGCTTTATGCCCGCCGCCCTGCCTATCAGGCTGGTTTGGTTCACCATAGCGACCGAGGTGGGCAATACGTGTCTATTCGCTACACCGAGCGCTTGGCAAAGGCGGGCATTGAGCCATCCGTTGGCAGCGTCGGGGACGCCTATCCCTCTCATGCATGTAAACATGCATTGCCGGGCAATGGACAACGCCTTGGCCGAGACCATCAACGGCCTGTTCAAAGCCGAGGTTATCCGGCGGCGCAGTTCATGGAAAACAATGGAGGAGGTCGAGCTGGAAACCCTCAAATGGGTCGATTGGTTCAACAACCGCCACCTGCTTGAACCCATTGGCAACATACCACCCGCAGAAGCAGAGGAGGCCTTCTATGCAACCTTGAACACACTCGATATGGTCGCGTAACACGGACTAATTGGTCTCCGGCAAACCCGGGGCGGTTCAGGGGCGGCCAGATCGGCTTCCAGCCGTTCATCGATGCTGATCTTATGACCGCGCAAGATGTCGGCCTGCCGTTTGCGGCATTGTTCTTCAAGATAATCTTTTAACGCGTCCCAGTCAGCAAAGCGGGGCATTGGAACCATGAAGTTGCGCCGTCCGTAGCCAACCAAACCCCCAACCTTACCTTTATCGTTTCCCTTGCCGGGGCGGCCATACCGGTCCCCGATCACATAGTGCGACAGCATCGCGCCGAATAAGGCAAAGGCATGCACATGACCATCAAGCCAGGCCTCGGTGTTGGCCGAAGGATAAGCGCGAATGTAGCACGCATCGCTGTGTGGTAGATCAAAGGCAAAAAAGAATGCTTTCTGCTCAACCCCGCCGATCACAACCAGCGCTTCGCCAAAGTCCGCTTGCCCATGCCCCGGGGGATGGCTCAGCGGAACAAACATCTCCCGTGAGCCGCGCTTTTGCGCACGCACATAGTCTTTAACAATTGTGTATCCGCCATCAAATCGGCATTCACCGCGCAACCGTTCAAAGATGCGCTTGGCTGTATGGCGCTGCTTGCGCGGGCGCGTTTTATCCTCGGTCAACCATTGGTCAATCTGGTCTGTGTAAGGATCAAGCCTGGGCTGCTTGATCGGCGCAGTACGTCCGTACCCGGGCGGTTCCGGGTACGCCGGCATTTTCGCGACACTGCCCCGGCTGACCCCAAAATCCCGAGCAATCTGACGCCCACTCAAACCTTCTTCAAAGTGAGCACGTCGAACCTTCAAATACAAATCCACGGTGAATATCCTCAAACCCTCCCATCAAATGAAAGGGCCAAAGTGGCCGACTTTTACGCCGCCCGCGACAACACTATGCCGCCGCTACCGTGGCCGGGAATTGCTCCGCCGTTCACATATGTGCCGTGACACCCACGGGTTCCATCAGGCTGTAACCCAGCTAGCCGTTGGCCAATGGGAACGTGTCGCCCTGAAGCTTGTCACAAGCCCCTGCATAATATTCAAACGTGCGCGCCGCGCCGCGCACATCACCCAACGCCTCGTTGAGGGGTTTGCTACAGTCGAGACATTCAATCAGCGCCAGACGGTCCGCATGCTTTATGATCAACGCAGCCGCCCGCGACAACATGCGCCCGCGTTCCGCAGGGGCCGTTCTCCGCCAGGATGTTTCAAAGGCGCGGTGCGCACTGGCTACGGCATCGTCGACATCCTGCGCCGTCCCCTGGACGAAATGGGCGAAAATTTCGCCGCGCCGGGATCGAAGCCATTCATCATCGGCGCGTCGGAATTCAATGTAAATTGGCCATCAATAAACTGGCCATTGGGCAAGCCGGTTACAGGTGCCCCGTTCAGGACTTCTGTCGCATTCAAATCAAGCATTGAGCACGCTCCGCTCGTAATTGGATTTCGACAGCCACTCGTGGCTAACTTCGACGCCCCAACCGGGCGCATCCGTGACGGTGACTTGTCCTGCGTCGATCCTGAAAGGGTCGTTGATGAAAATCCTGTCTTGCCACGGGTAATAGTCTAGACCCTCAATCGAGAACTCCAGGTATTTCCCGGCATTCGGGATCGCACGCATCAGATGCATGGTAAAGAGTGTCACCATCGAAAGGTTGGCGCAGTGCGGCGTGACGGGAATATTCGCGGCCGCTGCCATGCGCGCCACGCTCAGCGTCCGGTTGATACCGCCAAGATAGCAGATATCAGGCTGGATGATATCGACCACGCGGCCTTCTATCATCGACTTCCAACTCGCCATCATGCAATCCTGCTCGCCGCCCGTCACATCAATGTCCAGCGCGTCGGTGACTTGTTTGGTTTGCTCGAATTCCCAGTAGGGGCAGGGTTCTTCGTAGTGTGAAACGCCGTTCTGGAGCAGCAGATGCCCTACCTCGATTGCCCGTTTCGGCGAATAACAGGAATTTGCATCAACCAGTAGATCGACGTCGTCACCCAGCGCCCTGCGCACGGTCGGCACGATCTCTTCGGTGCGGCCCGGCCATTCGTCGGCGTCCCAGCCGACTTCTGCACCGACGCGAAACTTGAACGCATCAAACCCTTTGTCATCGCGCAACCTCGTGAACCGCTCGGCTTCGTCCTTTGGGGTGATGTCGCGCTTCATGGAAGACGCGTAGGCGCGGAATTTTCCGGGTGTACCGCCGATCAAAGTGCACACTGGCTTGTCTTCGACCTTGCCGCGCCAGTCCCACAAAGCTGTATCCAAGCCACCCATGGCACGCCGCAGATACGAGCCCGGGAATTTATGCTCCCTATCCCGGATCAAGCCGATAATCGCATCGATGTCATAGGCCGACTTGCCCAAAGCGTAAGGGGCGACCTGCCTGTGAAGCACTTTCGCGGTGATGTCGGAATAATATGGAGCAGCCTGCCCCCAGCCCTGAGCGCCGTCTTCGGTGGTGACACGAACGAAACAAATAAATTCATTCGAGAACGTTTCAATCGACTTGATCTTCATATCGGAACCCATCGCCAAGAAAACTTTGATTGATAAACTCATAAGCTGCATACCAGTGGTATGAGATGAATATCCATTATCATTAAATGACTAGACCAATCTGGAGGATGTGATGAAAAGGGAAGCGGGTGCATTGCTCTCGTCGATCCGCCTTGATCGTACAGCCCGAAAGACAATCAGTGTGCAACTGTACATGGCTTTGCGTGACATCCTGCTGTCCGGTGGGATGAAGGCGGGAGATCGTCTTCCTGCCAGCCGGACGATGGCGCGTGAAACCGGTGTTTCGCGCACCACTGTGATCGACGCCCTGGACCGCCTGGTTTCCGAAGGCATGCTGGTGTCGCGAGTCGGTTCTGGGACGTTCGTAAGCGACAGTTTCGCTGCCCAGAAACTTCCCGTGGCGTCTGGCAAGGATTCCGAAGATCAGCCCATACAGCCCCGCCTGTCCTACACAGTGAGCCACGCGTCGAAAACCTATGCGCCGCGCGCACATCTGCCACATACTTCGCAGGCTTTCATCACGGCGCTGCCGGCGCTTGATGCGTTTCCACTGGCGCAATGGTCCCGCATTTCCTCGCGACATCTGCGTGGGGATCGCAGTGATACAATGGGATACGGCCAACCACAGGGATACCAAGGGTTACGCCGGGCAATCGCGACGCATCTGGCAGCGTCCCGCGGTATCACTTGCAAGCCCGAACAGATATTCATCACCGCGGGGGCGCAGCAGGCTTTCGCGTTGATCGGGCAGCTTTTTCTGGATGCCGGTGATCGGGTCTGGTTCGAGAACCCCGGGGCGAAAGGGGCCCGCAACGCCTTCGTGGCCAGCGGTGCTGAACTCGTTCCTGTTCCCGTTGACGAAGAAGGCCTCGTGGTGTCCGAGGGGATCAAGAAGGCACCGCATTTTCGGTTGGCGTTCGTCACACCGTCGCATCAGCAACCGCTGGGACATGTGATGTCGCTGGCGCGCCGGTTCGAGTTGTTGCAAGCGGCAGTGGACGCAAAAGCGCTGATCGTCGAGGATGACTACGACGGTGAGTTCTATTACGGAAATCGACCCGAACCAGCTCTGAAAAGTATCGATACCCACGGGCGTGTCTTGTACGTCGGCACGTTCTCGAAGTCGCTGTTCCCGTCCCTTCGTCTCGGTTTTGTCCTCGTGCCCGAACGCATGGTCCGGATCTTCGACGAAGCCTTTTCATCCTGGATCAGCGGGCCCTCGACACAGTCACAGGGCATCGTCGCGGACTTCATGGACGAGGGACATTTTGCGACGCACATCCGGCTGATGCGACGGCTTTACAAGGCCCGGTACGATGCACTGATGCAGGCGGCAAAATCGTTGCCCGATTCCGTCCTGATCCAACCGACGCACAGCGGGTTTCACACACCCGCCTACCTCCACGACCGGGTGAACGAGGCGGAGCTGGTGGCACAGGCGAATGCGCAGAATGTGACAATTTCGCCCTTAGGCCAATATTGCCTTGCACCCATCCCCCGCAAAGGTCTTGTTTTCGGATTCGGAAGCACGACCCCGGCTGAAATCAGGGCGGGAATAGACATCTTGCGGTCTTTGCCGGCGCTCGGAAAAATTGGTCTGGTGGAAAAAATATAATGGATATGCTGTTCAGACCAATACGTTCGTAGGATCGGAATGAACCAGTGGCGCAAATTGCGTTGCGTCGGTTTGAGCATCGGGGGGTGAATGGTGGCACGGGAGATCATGTCAAATATCAGCCTCAAGCCGTATTGGCTTGATCAGGTCGATGACCCGCCTCTCACACCTGCGGCACCGTTGAAGGCGGCAGATGTCGTGATTGTCGGGTCCGGATATACCGGGCTCAACGCCGCGATCGAAACAGCGCGGGGCGGGCGGTCGACCCTCGTTCTGGATGCCGCACAACCAGGTTTCGGGTGCAGCACACGCAACGGCGGTCAGATCAGCACCAGTGTGAAGCCGACTCTTGAAAGGCTATCCGCGAAATTCGGTGTCCAACGGGCGCGGGCCATCCGCCGCGAGGGTGAGACCGCACTGGCGTGGATTGAGGAGCGGATAAGCAACGAGGGTATCGACTGCGATTTCGCGCGGACGGGGAGGTTCCACGCCGCGCACACACCTGATCATTACGAGAACCTCGCGCGGGACGCTGAAAAGCTTGCTCGCCAGGAAGATGTTTCGGTTCATACCGTCCCCCGCCAAGATCAGCTTTCCGAGCTCGGATCGGATAGCTATTTTGGCGGTGTTGTCTTTTCCCGCCATGCCAGCCTGCATCCCGCCAAATACCATCGAGGATTGCTGCGCTGTGCAATTGACGCCGGCGTGCATGTCACGGGCAACTGCGCCGCGACCGGGATAGAGCGGACGTCAACAGGCTTTACCGTCATGACTGAAAAAGGCAAAGTTACCGCCAAGAACGTGATCGTGGCAACGAACGGTTATACCACAGGTGCGACCCCTTGGTTCCAGCGCCGAATCATTCCTATCGGCAGCAACATCATCGCCACGGAACCTTTGCCCGTAGAACTGATGGACCGTCTGTTTCCAACGAACCGGATCGCCAGCGATACGTGCAAGGTGGTCTATTACTATCGCCCGTCGCCCGACCGAAGCCGGGTCCTTTTCGGTGGGCGCGTGTCGGCCCACGAAGTCGGGGCTGAAGCCGGTGCGCCCAGGCTTTACGAAAGCATGTGCCGAATATTCCCGGAATTGCGCGACTACGGTATGACCCATTCCTGGAGCGGGACCGTCGCCTATACATTTGACGAGTTGGCCCACACGGGTGTGCACGACGGGGTGCATTACGCAATGGGCTACTGTGGCTCTGGCGTGTCGATGGCCAGCTATCTTGGAATGCGCGCCGGGCAAAAGGTACTGGGTCTGCAAGAGGGCCAAACTGCCTTTGATGGCCTGAACAATCCGACGAGACCAATGTATCACGGAAAGCCATGGTTTTTGCCAGCAGCCATCGCGTGGTACCGCTGGAAAGACCGTCGCCAGTGCGAAAAAGCGGCGCAGATGGCCCTTACCTGAGCGTTTCAAGCCACGCCATTGAGCGGGGCGGAAGATCAAAGAAATCAATCGAACGTCGTCGGCACAAGACGGCACCACATCACCCAGGGAGAAGTTAAATGAAAAGCAGAATAATCATCACCGCAGCTGCAACGCTGCTCGCGACGACAGCATTGGCTCAGGACAAGAAGGTGACCATTGCGTCATGGGGTGGTTCTTATCAGGAAGCACAGAGCAAGGCGTTGTTCCAGCCTGCGGCCGAAAAAACCGGCATCGAAGTGAAGGAGGAGACCTACGGCGGCATGTCAGACGTGCGTCTTCAGGTGACTTCTGGTCAGGTCACGCTGGATATCGTGGCGAGCGGATCGGGAAGTGCCGCACGCGCCGGCGAGGAAGGGTTGCTGGAAGAGTTGGATTACAACATCATCGACGTCTCGAACTTTTACCCGACACTTTATTCGAAATATTGTGTAGGCGGCGACGTTTTTTCGACCGTGTACGCATGGAACCCCGAAAAATACGCCGACGACGCACCGCAAAGCTGGGCTGATTTCTGGGACGTCGAGAAGTTCCCCGGCAGCCGCGCCTATCGCGGTACTGTCGCGGGTGCGCTTGAACCGGCTCTGATGGCGGACGGCGTGGCACCCGAAGATGTGTACGACGTGCTGGGGTCGGAAGAGGGCATAGAACGTGCGTTGAACAAGATCCGCGAGCTGCGGCCCAACATTGCGGTATTCTGGAGTTCCGGTGCGCAACATGCACAACTGATGAAAGACGGCGAAGTGGACATGACCACAGGCTGGAACGGACGCTTTGACAACGCGGCAAAGGATGGCGCGAAGGTCACCTACAGCTACAATCAGGCGCTGCTCGATTACGACTGCTTTGCCATTCCGAAAGGCGCGCCGAACAAGGACACCGCAATGGCGTTCCTCGCCGAGATTTCGAAGGCCGAATATCAGGACGACCTGCCAAAATACATCACCTATGGCCCGACGAATAAAGCAGCATACGACACCGGTGAAATTGACGCTGCGACTGCAGCAATGCTTCCTTCTTCGTCTGACAACGCCGCATTGCAGCTTCCGATTTCTTTGGAATGGTACGGCAAATGGGAAACGATCGCCGCCGAAATGTACCAGGAGATGATCACAGAGTAACATCATCCATGACCTTTAAAGTGGCGGTGGGCAACGCGCCCGCCGCAATTGTGGAAAGGAAAAGCACTTGAAGAGTGAAGCACTGCCAATATCCGTTCACAAGGTCACCAAGACCTATGGCTCAGTCTATGCGTTGGACGATGTTTCGCTCGAAGTTAAAAGCGGTGAGTTCCTGACGTTGCTCGGGCCCTCCGGCTCTGGCAAGACGACATTGTTGATGGTGCTTGCGGGATTTACGCGACCTGACAAAGGCAGCCTGAAATTCGGTGATCGCGAGATGATCCGCACGCCGCCGCATCTGCGCGATGTGGGCATGACATTCCAAAGCTACGCGTTGTTCCCGCATATGACGGTCGGGGGGAACGTGGGCTATCCCCTCAAACTGCGAAACGTCCCAAAAGCCGAGATAGCCGAGCGAGTCGAGGCGGTTCTGGAGACCGTGCAGCTGAGTGGATACGGGGATCGCGGTATCAACCAGTTGTCGGGCGGGCAACGGCAGCGCGTCGCGGTTGCCCGTGCCATCGTCTTTGAGCCGCGCATCCTGCTGATGGACGAACCACTGTCCGCGCTGGACAAAAAACTGCGCGACCAGATGCAGATCGAGTTGCGCAGCCTGCACGAGACACTGGGCATGACGACTGTCTACGTGACCCACGATCAACGCGAGGCCCTGACAATGTCGGACCGCATCGCGGTGGTGAACCACGGAAAGATCATGCAACTGGCAACGCCGCGCGACCTTTACGAACATCCCGCAAACCGCTTTGTCGCGGATTTCATCGGTGATTCCACATTTTTGCCGGTTCAGAGAAAGGGCAACCAGATTACGTTCGGTTCAAAGCCACTCAATCATACCAGCCCGGTGCCGGAAGCCACAAAGCTTTTGCTGATGGCGCGGCCCGAACGATTTCATCTGCTCGACGGGGTGGCCGAGGACGGCATGAATACGTTCGACGCCGTGGCGCAACAGGTCATCTATCAGGGCGACAGTTATTTGCTGAACGCAAAACTGCACACCGGCGAGGTGATCAGCATGCGCGGTGCCATACGTCGTGGAACGGTGGCCGCATTGCCGTCGACCGGCGAAAGCGTCAGGCTCGGGCTTGCGCCGGAGGATACGGTGATCATCGACGGGCAGGACGCTTAAAATGGTGGCAACGAACGCAACCTCCGATCTCCGCGACGCGCTCGCGAGCACCGATCTGAACGCCGCCGGCCTGCGTGCTGACGAGCGGATGGAGCGGCTGAAACTTTTTGGGCTAAGCTCCCCCGCGATCCTTTTGGTTCTGGTCATTCTGGTCATCCCGGTGGGGTGGCTGTTCTATGTGTCCTTCGTAGGTGCGGACGGGCAGTTTTCGCTGGAAAATTACGAGCGCATGATCAACCGAAAATCTTACCTGCGGATTTTCGTGACGACATTTCAGGTCAGCGTTCTGACCACTGTGTTGTGTATCCTGATCGGCTATCCGCTTGCTTACTTTATATCGCAGCTTCCCGGCAAACTTGCGGCACTGTGTCTGATATCCGTGCTCCTGCCATTCTGGACGTCGCTTCTGGTGCGGACCTACGCGTGGCTTGTGCTTTTGCAAAAACAGGGTCTGGTCAATGACTGGGGTATCTCGCTGGGTCTGTGGAGCGAGCCGATCAAGATGGTCCACAACATGACGGGCACGTTAATCGGGATGGTGCATATCATGCTGCCGTTTTTGATCCTGCCGCTTTACAGCACGATGAAGTCCATCAATCATGATTATATGAATGCGGCGTCAAATCTGGGTGCGAGTCCGCGACGCGCGTTCTGGAACGTGTTCTTCCCGCTGTCCACACCGGGTCTGTTTGCCGGATCGTTGATGGTGTTCGTCCTGTGCCTTGGCTTTTTCGTGACACCGGCAGTCCTTGGCGGCGGTCAGGTCATCATGGTGTCGATGAAGATCGTGTCGAACATCGAACTGTTCGTGAACTGGGGTGCGGCAAGCGCCCTTGGCGTGGTTTTGTTGCTGATGACGATGATTATCCTGTGGATCGCGTCACGGTTCCTGAATTTGGAACAGATCACCGGAGGCGGGCACTGATGCTGAACTGGTTCAGATCCCCCGCAACGGAGACACAGGTCACCCATGGACAGCGCATCTGGCTGTATCTGCTGGCGATCATCACGATGACCTTGCTTGTCGCACCAACATTAATCGTCATTCCGATGTCATTTTCGGACAGTCAGTATTTGGAATTTCCGCCAGAGACCTGGTCGACCCGGTGGTATCAGAACTACTTTGCTTCCAGCGAATGGATGCTGGCAACGCGCACATCGTTCAAGGTGGCGTTTCTGACCATGGTGGTGGCGACACCCATCGGCGTTCTGGCGGCATATGGTTTACACGCATCGCGTGTGGCGTTCGTGCGGGTGGCTTTTGTTTTGCTGATCACACCGATGATGGTGCCGGTCGTGCTGATTGCGATCGGTGCTTTCTATGCGTACGTCAAGCTGCAGATCCTTTATACAATCACGGGTCTGGTGTTGGCGCATACTGTTCTGGCTTTGCCTCTGGTGATGATTGTTACCGGATCGGCTCTCAAGGGATACGACATGAGCCAGGAACAGGCCGCCCGTAGCCTTGGCGCACCGAGGTGGAAGGCATTTTTGACTGTAACGCTTCCACAGATCAAATTTGCCGTGGTCACCAGCGCATTGTTGTCTTTCCTGACATCCTTCGACGAGGTGATCGTCGCGATGTTCGTCTCGGGCGGGGACAACCCGACCCTGACACGCAGCATGTTCAACGCGCTTCGGGATCAGATCGACCCGACGATCGCGTCGATCTCTACGATCATGGTCCTCGTGACGACCGTGATGATGGTGCTTGCCCAAATATTCGGACAGCAGCGAAAGTGATGGTTTACCGTCTGCGATCAGGTGCAGGGCTCTGCACAAGGGACGGCCTCAAGAAGAAGCGGGTGTTCCCATTTTGATGAGCGCACCTGACAAACATACCGGTCAGGTTGAAAGCGCCGGTGCGCTGCGACCTTTGCTTGATCTCTGTATCATCCGACTGATGCAGCACGATAGCGATATTGCCAGAACTCTGGTGGGCGCACTGCGCGATATTCCTGAGCACCTTGTCCTGCCCCAACCAGACGCCAGCCCATGCGCGGCCAAACTGCCTGATCTGTCTTTGGCTACGGACCCGCTTCTCATGCAGCTCTGGCGCAGCTTTCGACAGCTTAGTTGGCGTACTCCAGGCTTTGGCAGGCTCCCTCCACGACTGACGGACAACATGGCGGTCAATGAATGATCGGCCCGACCGGTCAGATCATTCACGAGACGGTTCGTTTTGGGTTCTTGTTTCAGAGGGAGAGTGTCAGCTATCCCGACCACAGCCACGCCGCAGAAGAATTGTACCTGATCCTGAAGGGCGCTGCCGAATGGCAAATTGACGGTCGCCAGCTTGGCATTCAGCGTGCGGGTCAGTTTTTACATCATCTGCCATGGCAATCCCACGCGATGCTGACGGAACATCAGTCGATGTTGTCGATGTGGGGTTGGGTGGGGGATATCGGCATGAGGCACTATCGACTGGCGTAAACTAACGAGGGTTTCGCACATACGAAATCGTAAATTCAACAGAGGGATAATCCATGATCAGTCTGGAAACGTTCGGCGACCTGTCATCCGTCTCGGTTGGCGGCTTCGGCCCCAAACCGACAACGCTGACGGAGGGCCAGCAGGAAGCTGCGTCCAAGCTCTGGGGCTCCGCCGACGGGCTGACGTCAATCGGAGTCTGGGAATGTACCCCCGGGCGTTTCACAGCAGACCGCACAAAGGGTGGTGAATACTGCCACATCATTTCGGGGTCGGCCACGGTCAGCAACAGCGACGGCTCAACCCCCCGCGACATTGGTCCCGGTGACTTGCTTGTCCTTCCTCAGGGATGGAGCGGGGAATGGGTAATCCACGAACACATGCGAAAATTGTTTGTCATCAGCGCATCACCTACCATGTGACCGGCTAGCCGAACCTGTCTACCCGGAAAGGGTTCAAATCAATGTTCGGTCGACGTTCGGCCGCCAGATCTGAGATAAGCCTTGCGATCTTTGGACCAATGGTCCGTCCGACGTGCTGTCCGCCATATGTATGCAGCACATTGGGCGCATTCTTCGCCTCGCCGACGACAGGCAGGCTGTCCGGGGTCGATGGTCTGCGTCCCATCCAAAGCGTTTCACGCTCGTATTCCAGTGTGGGATATACCTTTTTCATCTGCCTTCTCATCAGATCGGTCGGGGCTTTTGACATCGGCGCATACAGCCCGCCGAATTCAACAGTTCCCGCGGCGCGCAACATGCCATCCATCGGTGTAATCTTGAAATTTGCGCCCGTCACCATATCGGGATTTGGGGCGGTAATATTCGCCTTTAGCATGGAAATACGATACCCGCGCTCTGCCTCTAGCTTCATTGGAACGTCGAATGTGCGGGCCAGTTTGCCCGATCAGGCACCGGCGCACAGCGCGATCTTGGACGCGTCCATGATCCTGCCGCCAGACAGCGTGATCTGTGGCGTGTCACCGGGTCGGATGTCGACGACCTCGCCACTTTCGAAACGCCCGCCCAGTGAAATAAAATGATCGAACAGGCTTTTGACGTAGGCACCGGGTGATGTGATCCATGAATACTGTGAAAATACAGTGCCAAAGCTACAGGCAGGCCCCAGATGCGGATCGCGCTCCAAAAGCTGGTTCCGGTCGAGAAATTCGGGCTTGATGCCGAACCTCGCCCTTATCCCGTTGGCCAGCTTGTCTTGGTCAAAGTCGGCCCGCGTGGGGTAGAGATTGACGAAATCCCCGGTGCGAATAAATTGTGCCGCTGCGGTCCCCGATGACAACGCGCGGTGCTGGTAGGTCGTGTCGTGGGTCAGCACAGACAACGCGCCTGCAATTTGCTCAATCTTATCGGCACGTCCGTTCTGCAAGAACGGGACCAGCCACGGCAACAGACGTAGCAGGTAACGCCCGCGCAGGAACAATGGCGCATCCCGGTCCAGAAGCATGAAAGGGGCCTTGCGCAACAGGCCGGACGTCGAAACCGGTACGATAGATGTGCGGGCAAGAAGCCCCGCGCTGCCAAACGAGGTCTGATCCGATTCGCCCGGAACGACGCGGTCAACCAGCGTCACACTCCAGCCATCCCGGCGCAGCCACTCAGCCGCGCTGACACCGTGATATCACCGCCGACAACCAGAACAGTTTTATCCTGCATAACCTGAAACTTTCATTTTCGCCTCGGGTCATATTAACGAACGTGATCCAAAGGACCATGGCCGCTCTGACGCGTTGTGAGTAACCACTTGCTTGGGACTTTGCCCGAAAATGGCTTGCTATTTTTTCGGCAATGGTACTGCCATGGCCACGGCTGGTTCCATATGCGTTGTTTAGCCAGAAATCGTGTGCATGTCTTAGTCGCAGCACTGAAAATCGCAGAACCTCAGAGGGGTTGAGCATGTCGGACTTTGATTTCATTGTGGTAGGTGCCGGATCGGCCGGATGTGTACTGGCCAATCGGCTTACGGAGAACGGCAAGTATTCAGTTCTACTACTTGAGGCGGGCGGCAGCGACCTGAATTTCTGGATCTGGATGCCGATTGGGTACGGCAAGACTTTCTACAAACGCAGCGTCAACTGGATGTACGAAACCGAACCGAACGAGGCACTGGACAATCGGGTATCCTATTGGCCGCGGGGCAAGGTGATGGGCGGCTCAAGTTCGATCAATGCGATGGTCTATATTCGCGGTCAATCACAGGATTTCGACGACTGGAAGGACATGGGGAACCCCGGGTGGGGATGGGATGACGTCCTACCCTATTTCAAGAAATCAGAAACCAATGACAGGGGTGCGGATGCGTACCGCGGCGGGGAAGGCCCGTTGCATGTGTGTTCTCTCGAGCGGGACCTGCATCCGCTGTGCCAGACATTTATTCAGGCCGCAAAAGAAGTTCAGATTTCCGAGAACCCTGATTTCAACGGTGCCAGTCAGGAAGGGGTCGGAACCTATCAGAATACGGCGAAAGGCGGAATGCGCATGTCGGCTTCGCGGGCTTATATCGGGCCAGCAAAACATCGCAAGAACCTCACAATCGCGAAAAAGGCGCTTGCTGCAAAGGTTCTTTTCGATGGAAAGGTCGCGACGGGTATCGAATACATTCAGCGCGGCGTGCGCAAGAAAGCCTTTGCAAAGCGCGAGGTGATCATTTCCGCGGGTGCTATAAACTCTCCACAATTGCTGCAACTTTCCGGTATCGGCCCCGCAGCACTGCTCAAATCAAGGGGGATCGAGGTTGTCCATGCGTCCGAAGGCGTTGGACGGAACTTGCAGGATCACCTTGGTATTGATTTCCTCTACCGGTCGCGGGTCCCGACCCTCAACGATCAGTTGTACTCTTTGCGCGGAAAGCTGTTTCACGGGATGCGCTATGTGCTGACGCGGCGTGGGCCGCTGTCGCTGGGCGTCAATCAGGCGGGCGGTTTTGTGAAAACCCGTCCCGAACTGACGCGCCCCAATATGCAACTGTTCTTTTCGCCGGTCAGCTACACCAAAGCACCACCCGGTAAACGCCCGCTCATGAATCCTGACCCGTTTCCAGGTTTTCTTTTGGGGGCCCAACCCTTGCGTCCGACAAGTCGTGGGCATCTTGAAATTCAATCAACTGATCCTGCAACAGCGCCCGCGATTTATCCTAATTATCTCAGCACTGAGATTGATATTCAGGAAATAGTGGAGGCGTCGAAAATCCTGCGGCGGATTGCAGAAGCGCCCGCTTTGGCAAAGATTGCCGAGACCGAACTGGCACCGGGAATGCAGGTGCAGACGGATGAACAATTCCTGGCGGACTGCCGTGCCCGTGCCGGGACGGTGTTTCACCCGGTTGGTACCTGCCGCATGGGACCGGACAAAAACGCTGATGTCGTCGACTGCCGGCTTAGGGTTTATGGCGTCGAGAGATTGCGTGTCGTCGACGCATCAATCTTTCCGACGGTCACCTCGGGCAACACAAACGCGCCGGCGATAATGGTTGGCGAAAGGGGCGCAGATCTTATCTTGAGTGACGTTTCTGGCTAACGGTTCTCGGGCTATCTGGGTGCGGCCGCGCCGCAGCAACGTTTAAGAAGATTATACATTTCATACATTCTTTGAGTTTGAACTCAGTTTCGGACTGAGCGGCGCTATTGGTAAAGGGGATCAGGTTAACTTTACAAAAGAGTGACTATAGGGAATAATTACTGAACTAAAATTTGCCCCACCTGTGATTCACCCACAGCCGCTATTTATTGCTCTCCATGTTGGTGATTGTGTAGGGAATTGGACCGATGATCGGGAGTTGATACTGGATCATCATTTGGCTTGGGGACTTTCGATAATAACAAATCGTTGGTAGCCTATAAATAACATGATTCAGATAGGGTCAGTGCCCTCACTTAAGATATCAAGGAAAGCGGTGTAACTGAAGACACGATTGCGCCGTTTGCCAGTAACTTCAGATATGATCCCAAGGCGTTCCAGGTCTGCCAATGCTGCATTGATCGTTGGAGGAGACAGTCCAATCCGCTCTACAAGGCGGTTTGAACTGACGAACGGATTGGATTGCATCCATTCATGCACCCGCAAAGAAGATCCCGCCCGGTCGCTATCGGCCATAATCCTGTCGCGATCCGTCTTGAAGAGCTCAACAATCCGAGTGGCTGCTTCAAAGGCTTGGTTGGCTGTTTGCTCGACACCTGTCAGATAGAAAGCCAGCCAATCTTCCCATGCGCCGGTTTCCCTAACATTTTGCAAGAGCCGGTAATAGTCGGTGCGGTTGCTTTTCAGGAACAGGCTCAAATACAGCAAGGGTGCACGCAGAGACCCTTTGGAACACAGGTACAAAGTGATGAGCAGACGACCAATCCGCCCATTGCCATCCAGAAACGGATGAAGCGTTTCAAACTGAACATGGAGCAACCCAGCTTTCAAGAGTGGGGGCAGGTCTGACGTCTCATCGTGGATAAAAGTTTCGAAGTCAGACAAGCATCCATCCAGTTCCGAGACAGGCGGCGGCACAAACATCGCGTTTCCTGGTCTTGAGCCGCCGATCCAGTTCTGGCTCCTGCGAAACTCACCTGGGTTCTTGTCGCCACCACGATTGCCATCCATCAAGCGGGCATGCATCTCCCGGATCAAGCGTAGGGAAAGCGGCAACTCTTCCAGTCTATCCAGGCCAAACATCATTGCGTCGACGTAATTTGATACCTCACGAACGTCATCAAACGGCTGGCCAAATTCGACGGTCGCCTCAAAGCGCAAAAGATCTGTCAAAGTTGATTGTGTGCCCTCAATTTGCGATGATAACACGGCTTCCTTGCGCACATACATGTAGAGGAAGAGATCATGCCGCGGCAGAAGCATGGTTATACCATCCAGTCGACCCAGTGCGCGCTCCGCAGCGCTCAATTTACCCAGCAAGGGCAAAACATCTACCGGAGGTGAAGGTGGCAATGGGGGTGGTACGAATGCAGATACAGTTTCACCGCCAACACTGGTTTCGGCAAACCGTCCGAGACGCATATTTGGGGTTTCATCTGTCATAACAAAACCTGTTACACATTAGCCCTATTAAAGCAACGGCGTCGTTTCTTAAATAACAGGATTGCTAATTAGGTCACCCTAAATAACGTATAATGAACATTATTTCAGCGACACTGACTTAACAGGAGCGCTTCCAGACGCGCGTGAAATTCTACGACAACGTCAAAGCCGCCGGTCATGCAACGTGCAGCGAATGCTACCGAAGAGCCCTCTTGACCGATTTTCTGTGATGCGGCGGCGTACATGAGCCTGTCTTCAGTCCGGTCGGTGCAAATGCCATCAGACTGTGGCGGCTGGAGATTTGGAACAGGTGCGTTGAGAACGTGATTAATCTTGATTGGATAAACGGACCGGCGTCGCGCGCCGGTCCGTTTGGGAAAATCAGCCGATGTGCGCTCTACGTTGTCAAAACTTCCAGCGGCTGCCGAACAAGACGGACGACGCGTCCTGATATCCAGTCGTTGTATCGGTGTATTCGTAATTGCGCACCACCAGATACGCCTCAAGGTTAGCGGCGTCAATTTTCTGAACCACGCCGATGCCGATGCTTTTCGACGACGACCCATCGGTTACAAAATCCCCTCCGTTGTAGTAGTCGACGGCCAGAGCAGTTTTACCCACAGGCAGCCAGTCACCGATGTATCCGACCTTGATCAGGCCGTATTGTCCGTCGCCTTTGCGACTACCAGCGGCAAGGGTGACGTTGGCACCCGATGAATGCAGGGCACTGACGGAACCGAACGTGTCATCACGGTCTGCGCCGCCGCGCGTTCTGCGGGCAAATCCAAGCGAACCGGCTATTTTGAAGCCGCCGATTTCGTTTTCGTAGCGCACGGCGGCGTCCCCGTAAATGTCGTCGTTGTTGGTCGACAGAATATCCTTTCCGTAGGCAGCGGAGAACGTGAAATTGTTCAAACTTGGTGAATCGTACCGGATACGACCCCTGCGCGAGGAATCAAAACTCGTGAACGTATTATCAATATCGATACCTGACAGCGTGCCCGCAGCCGTCCGGAACTGGTACTTCCCAGCCACGCTATCAAGACCGTTGTACATCGCGACCTTGGTGCCGGACAGGTCCGACTGTGCGACACCGTCGGTCGCCATGCTGCCTTGCCCGAACGAGAACTTCCCGGCCGTTTCAGTCTTTAGACTGAACTCCAGTTCGCGTATGAAGGTGCGGCGCCAATCCAGAAAATCAGGATCGCCCGTCTGGCTGTAGTTGGACGATTGGCCAAATCCCAAACCGGTCAGAAAATCGAATGTCAGAACTGACGAACCGAATTCCTGCGTCACCGTAAGACCGGCGCGACTGTTGGACACTTCGTTGTCGACCAGATCGCCGTAGCTTGCGACGCCGTCATCGAACGACAGATAGGCGGGGTTGAATTGACCGTAAAGCTTTACAGTGCCACCTGTGGTGTTGGAATACTTGAGTTCGGCGGTGGCCGGCACGGCGCTCAGGGCAAGCAGCGCGGCGACCGCCGGCAGGGAATATTTGGGCAGCATTTTTGGTGTTCCTTTTTAATCGCAGGCTAGGATTTTTTCTCGAGGCTGAGCACTACCTTTGGTCCGCTACAGTTTTGTGACATTTATCGAAATAGAATTGAGCACTGTCTGAACTTTCGCTTGGTGGTGTCTGATGTCGGAGAGTGCAGAGTCCTACGCGAAGCTTTGAGCGCGTTTGATATAATCACGAAGATTGCCGTTGGGGGCCACATACAGGTAGAGCGTGACAGGTTTTACCCCCCAACTCCTTCCAGAGTTCGGAAATTGGCGTATCGCGATTTGCTATTGCTGCCTTTGCCATGCGACGCCTGAACCAGAGTGCGCCTTCCACGTCTGTGACGAAACATCGAAATTCGGCAGCCCCCACGCCCAAGACAACGAAAGCGGGCATGGGGAAGCTACCGGATGATCGTCTTGCACTTACTGGATTGGAGAAATGACGTAGTTTAGAAGATAGGCCTTCGTTGCACCTCGGCTAAGATGTTGGCTGCGCACCATGCTCATGGACCGTTTCGACAAGCGGATGATGCCCACCTTGTCTGGGTGCAAACCAGCGGTGCAGGGCGGGCATGACCAGTAGGGTCAGCACGGTTGACGAAACAAGCCCCCCGGTTACCACAGTGGCAAGCGGGCGCTGGACCTCGGCACCGACGCCGGTGGCAAAAAGCAACGGTGCCAGCCCAAGTGCCGTCGTCATGGCGGTCATCAGGACAGGACGCGCGCGCAGCCCTGCGGCCTCAATGGCCAAAGCCTCCAGATTGCGACCGGCGCGGGCAAAATCATCCATGAAACTGACCAATACCATACCGTTGCCCAACGCGATGCCGAACAATGCGATAAACCCGACAGTAGCAGGCACCGACACCGGCAACCCTGTCAACCAGAGCGCCATCGCACCACCCGTCAGCGCCAAGGGGATATTCAACAGGATGAGGATCGCTGATTTGAGGCGACCAAAGGTTACCAGAAGGATCAGCAGAACGATGCCCAACGTAATCGGAATGACCACTTTGAAACGGGCATTCGCCTGTTGCTGAAGCTCGAATTGGCCGCCCCAGACCAAACGATAGCCGGGCGGTAGATCCAGCTGAGCGTCCGTCAACGTCTGCGCCTCGGCAACGAAAGATCCGATATCGCGACCGCGCACGTTGGACTGGACCGTGATAAAGCGTTCGCCATCTTCGCGTGTGATCTGGCGTGGACCGATTACAGTTTCGATATTGGCCACCGTGTCCAGCGGCACCCGTGCGCCCGAAGGCGATTCCAGCACGATGCGTCTGATCGCCTCCGGTGTGTCGCGGCTTTCTTCGTCAAAACGCACCACAATCGGAAACTGTCGCACGCCCTCGAACAGTGATCCGGCCTCGGCCCCGCCGACGGCTGCACGCAGTCCATCCAGCGCGTCCTCCACATCAAGCCCGTAGCGACCAAGGGCTGACCGATCCACGGTTACCACAAGTTGCGGCGCACCGGTGATCTGGTCGGCCTGTACCTCGGCAGACCCCTCAACCTGTTGCAGGAGCGATTGCAGGACTTGGGATCGCTCCAACAGAATTTCTGAATCCGGTCCAAAGATTTTGACGGCCAGTTCGGCGCGTGTGCCGGTCAGCAATTCATCAACAGCCATCGCGATGGGCTGGCCGATATTAACCACAATCCCCGGAAAGCTTTCCAGATCTTCCGAAATCGCCGTGCGCAAACCTTCGGCAGACAAGCCGGGCCGCCACTGATCGACCGGGTTCAGCTCGATAAAGGCTTCGGCGCTGTTGGTCGGGTCAGCATGCGCGCCAACCTCGCCACGCCCAATGCGGGTCACGATGGACTTGATTTCAGGGAAATTCTTTAACAGCCGCTTTTCCACAAGCGTCGTCGTCTTTGTCCCTTCG
>CAVPZE010000005.1:0-293791 GCA_963710185.1 uncultured Alphaproteobacteria bacterium
GCCGTGGGCGGGGCGGTCTTGGTCTTGGCCCATCATCATCGCCTTCAGGATCATGGTTGGGCTTGCGGCTGTGCTCGTGATCCTGGTCCTGATTATCCAGCGTCATGTATTCGGCAACTTCTGCGCGCAGTTGAAGCAGCTCTTCCTGCGCAGATTCGCGCTGCGTTTTGATTTCTTGCTGAAGGCGCTGGCGCTCTTCAAGCTGGCCGAAGATCAGCCCGTCTTTTTCGCCGCGATCACGGCGCAGTGCCTCAAGGGCTTCGGTTTCATTCTGCGCTTTGACCTTGCCATAGCGGCCCGTCAGACGATGCCAGATGCCCGACATGCCTTTGGGCAGGCGCGCAGCGCGCGCCAGTGTTTCCGCTTGCCAGCGTTTTTCATGGGCTTCGCTTAAAACTCTACGTTCGTCTTGATGACGCCCCACGATTTCCGCTTTGCGGAAGTCGATATGGGCTGAGCGCCGCTTTGCATCGCGCTCAGCCTGTTCGATAAATTCCTTGATCTTGCCCGTCATGCGGCCAGCGATCTCAGCCTTCACCATATTAACGGATGGCAGGTCGGTCGCATCGCCGAGCTTGGTTGCCACATCTTTAGCCTTCACACCCGCCTTGCGGGCGATGCCAAAGACTTCACCGCGATAATCAACGGCAACAAATGCGCGGCGATCCCCTTGCGCCAGGACAAAGCCGCGCTCTTTCAGAGCTTGTGCAAAGGCCGCACGGTTGTCTGAGGACTCCCAGGCTTTTTTGAAAACGGCCTTCAGTTCCTTGGGATCGACCCCGATGCGCTTTGCCTGTTGCCATTCAGCGCGCGTGAAGCTCAGAGGATCACGCAATCGCTGATCCTCCAGCCCACGCGGCATGTTCCAGCCATGCTCTATGAACAACTCGCGCGACACATCGCGCAGCTTTGCCTTATAGTGGTTCATGTTGATCGAACGCATCCGATCTGTATCGATCCGCGACCAGACAGCGTGGGCATGACGCCGCCCGTCTTTCTCATGAAAGACAACGGCGCGCGGCTGGCCTTGCAGGCCGAGCTTTTCTTCGACCTGATTGATGGCCTTTTCAAAGTCTTCAATGCTGACATTTTCGCCCTCAGGCGGATTGAACGACATCGAGAACATATAATTGTCGCAGCGCGTGCCTTGCGCGATGGCATGGGCTTCGCCGAAAGCATCGATCAGATCATCGCTGACAAAGCCGCGCACTTCATGCAGCTCGACATGATCATTGTCCCGCTGATCCAAAAGATAGTGGGCGAGCTGTGCAGCATCGCCGCGCTCTTTAGCCTTCAGGATCACGGCCCGTCCTCCATGCCGCCGCCAAGGGCGCGCAGAAGATCGGCCCGCATATCCGCAATCTTGCGGCAGGCTTCCTGCAATTCTGCTTCAGTCTCAGGGGTTACAGGAAGCGAGCCCGTGTTCACGGCCTTGGCGAGTTGGTTGAGGTTTGCCGACAAACGCGCAGCGCCGAGCGCGCCCATGACACGGCCAAGCGCTTCTTTATCCTTCACAGGACTATTGCCCCGCCGCGTGCGCGGGGCGACATCATCACCGAGCAAACGCTCACGAATATAAGCGCCAAGCGGCAAATCGCCCGCCTCAGCTTCAAGGCGTGCGCGCTCTTCATAAGTCAGGCGCAGAGAAAACGGCGGTGGATACTTCTTTTTCTCCACCACCTCTTCAGAGGCTATCTTATTGAAATCATGGCGTGAAGTCTGGACCATCATCACACCCCAGACGCTCAGCGTCTAACGATGCGAGATGGCGTTCCCATTGCTCCAGTTCTTCAAAGAGAGAGTTCAAAAATTCTCCCTCTAGCAGCACCACCTTTAAGTGTATATCCCAATCCCGGTATTTCGCCCTTACCCCGTAAGGTTCCCGTAAGGTTCCCGTAAGGTTTGCATGGTCAAGAGCCCGAGAATAATAAGCTCGGGCACTCTCAAATGTTTAATTTCCAGACCGCCAAAATCCGCCTCGCAACCCTGCGGGATAGGCTTACCGTCTCCCCGACAATGCTCATCTGCCTCACGGTCGTTTTCATCTTTTGCGCCCATAACGCGACGTTCTGGTTGATTGCGCGTGATATCTTTACGGGGCATCCCTTGTCCTTTGCCGGATATATTCTGGCGATTTTTTTCTTGACACTCGGGGTGTTCAGCCCGTTTGGCTTGCCATGGATCGTCAAGCCGTTTGTGGTGTTCATCCTCATCCTCAGCGCAATCACATCCTACTATATGGATACGTTGGGCGTGATCATCGACCGGGACATGATCCAGAATGTGATGGTGACCACGGTGACGGAATCCAAACACCTGCTGACATTTGATTTAATCGCCCATGTATTTGTCATGGGCGTGCTTCCCGCGCTGGTCATTGTCTGGATCAGGGTCAAGCGGCAAAGCCTGATCAGGTCCATAGCGACCCCGCTGGTCACTGGCATGGTCAGCATCGCCTTGTCCGCAGGATTACTGATGACGGATATGAAATCCTATGCGTCCATCTTGCGCGAACGCAAAGATTTTATGAGCAGTTTTCAACCGGGGATGCCGCTGGTCGGTGCAATCCGCTATGCAAAGATGATGTCGCGTTCTGCCAGTATCGCAGTCGCACCAATTGGAGAGGATGCAAAAAAAGGGACGTCGTACAATGCAGGCAAGAAACCGGTCCTGACGATTGTGGTTGCGGGCGAAACCGCGCGATCGCAGAATTTCAGCCTGAATGGCTACGGGGTCGACACCAACCCGAGACTGGCGCAATTGCCCGTGGTGAGCTTTAGCGATGTGCATTCATGCGGCACGGCAACGGCAGTATCCCTGCCCTGCATGTTCTCCAAATTCGACCGCAGCGATTATTCTTATGAAAAAGGCATGTCGCATGAGAACGTGCTCGATGTTCTGGGCCACGCCGGTTTTCATGTCGAATGGTGGGATAATAATACCGGCGACAAAGGGCTTGGTGCCCGCATCGAAAATCGGTCCTTTACCAATACACAAAACGCGGAGTTTTGCGCAGCGGGCGAATGTATGGACGGTATATTCACCCAAGCCCTCAAGGACTATGCCGCAACGATCACCGAAGATACCGTGCTGGTCCTGCACCAGATCGGCAGCCACGGGCCGACGTATTATCTGCGGTATCCGGCGGAATTCGAACGCTTTACCCCTGCATGCCGCACGGCGGAATTCAAAAACTGCACGCCAGAGGAAATCGTGAACGCCTATGACAATACCGTCGCTTACACAGACGAGATGCTGGCGCAGACCATTGAGATGCTGCAATCCCAAGACCAGCTGGCGACGGCGCTTTTGTATGTCTCCGACCATGGCGAGTCTTTGGGTGAGGCTGGGCTTTACCTGCATGGATCACCCTATTTCATGGCCCCTGAAAACCAGACCAAGGTGCCGATGATCCTGTGGATGTCGGGCAGTTTCAGGGAAATATTCGATATTGACCAGAATTGCCTTGCCGACAAATCCACCAGCAGCCTATCCCATGACAATCTGTTCCACTCGCTTCTTGGTATGCTGGATATCCAGACGGCAGAACGAAACCCTGCGCTGGATATTTTCGCGTCCTGCACCGGGTCCCAAAAGGTCGCTACAAATTGAAAATACCCGACATCCAACCCCGCCCCAAACCTGCCCGGGTCATAGGTATCGCACATCTGTTTGCAGCGACCGGCTATTCCATCGGCGGAATACGCAGATTGTGGCAAGAGACCGCCCTGAGGCACATCGTGCTGGCGTTTCCGGTTTGCGTTGCCCTGCTGTTTGTCGCGGGTGCAAGTCTTGTTGACTATTCTATCCTGCTGATCCTGTTCCTTGCCCTTGTTGCGGTCGAGGCGCTGAATACAGCGATTGAATGTATCGTCGATCATCTTGCCCCCGACTGGCAGGAATTTGCCCGCGATGCCAAGGATCTGGGGTCGCTTGCAACCCTGTGTATGCTGGCCGCAAATGGTGTATTCCTTGCGATGGTGGCGATCCGTGCGCTTTAGCGTGTCGTGACCAAACCGATCATAGTGTTCCGGCAGGTGCGTTAGCACAACCAGACAAAGGCGTTATATATAATCATGCGTATTTTGTTGATCGAAGACGAAGCAGCACTGGCACGCCCTTTGGCCGAACACCTTGAGGCCGATCACCACATTGTTGAATGGTTCACCACGCTGGACGAGGCCGAAACCGCGATACGCGCGCTGGACTACGATGTTGTGTTGCTGGATTTGCAATTGCCGGACGGTGATGGTCTGTCCTTTCTGGGCAAGCTGCGTGGCAGCAATATCCGCACGCCAGTGATCATCCTGACCGCACGCGACAAGGTATCTGACCGCATCAACGGCCTTAATCTGGGCGCGGATGATTATGTGATCAAACCTTTCGATCTGGACGAGGTCAAAGCCCGTATTCACACCGTCTGCCGCCGCAGCGCCGACCTTTTGGCACAAACCTTCATCATCCGCGATCTGTGCATCAATCTGACCGATCACAGCGTGGCACGCGGCGATCAACCCGTGCGTCTGACCGCCAAGGAATGGAGCCTTCTGGACATTCTGCTGCGCCGAAAATCGAAAATCGTACCAAAGGAAAGCCTTGAGGCGGCGATGTATGCTTATGGCGAAGAAGTCGAAAGCAACGCGCTGGAGGCGCATATCAGCCGTCTGCGCAGCAAACTGGGAAAAGACCTGATCGTCACACACCGCGGCATGGGATATACCCTTCAACCATGACATCGCGCCGCAACAGCCTGCTGGGCACATTGCTAAAAGCACTTGTCTTGCCCGGCATTGTTGTCGCTGTGGCCGGGGTTTTTCTTGTTCATACATTGGTGAAAGAAGAATATGACGAACTGCTCGATCTCGGGTTGATGAGCCGTGCAAACCTGTTGCTCACCATCTTCGAGACATCGCTTGATCCGGTAAATTTGCAGAACATCCCGGACCTCGCGACATTGCTGGATTTCGAGAACGCAAAAAACCCGATCGACGAATGGACATTATTCTGGTTTCTGGATGACAGCGGACAAATCATTGTGCAGTCCCCGCAGGCGGACAAAACGCTCTTGCCCTCTCCTGTCATAGAGGGTCTGAGTACCGCAAAAGACCACCGTTTTGCCGTGATCCGCGCAGGTGACAGTGATGCGGGCACTGTTGTTGTCGCGGCCCCCATGACCGAGCGGAATGAAGCCATTACCGATGTTCTGATCGGTATGATCGTCGGGTTCGCGCTGCTGGCGCTGCTGTTTACTGCAGCCGCGTTTTGGGCAGTACGGCGGTCTGTCAAAGCGATTGGCGATCTCAGCAGCAATATAGCGGCCAAGAACGAACACAACCTGTCCCCCATCGACCGCCAAAACGCCTTTTCCGAGATCGAGCCCGCCATCGACACGCTTGATCTGCTGATGGCACGACTTGATGCGGCGCTGACAGCCGAGCGGGCCTTTGCCACCAACGCCGCCCACGAATTACGCACGCCCGTGGCCATTTGCCTCGCACAGGTGCAACGGCTAAAGGCAAAGGTGCGCGATACCTCTGCCCGCCAAAGTGCGACCGAAATCGAGCTGGGCCTGAAGCGATTGGTGCGTTTGATCGAGCGTTTGTTGCAGATGTCGCGCGCGCAATCGGGGTTGGGTATCAGTGCCGTTGAGACCGATATCACGCCGGTTATATCTTTGCTGGTAAACGAAATGCGCGAACGGGTGCCGGATAACTCCGCTCTGATCATAAAACCCCCAACAGGACCATGGCCAAGCCGGATCGACCCCGATGCCTTGGGCATTATCCTGAGCAACCTGTTTGAAAATGCGACCAAATACGCCACCGGGGACATGCCGACACTTGTGGACGCCAGCCAGCCGGGGCGTGTGGTTGTGTCAAACGACTGCGAGGCGTTAAGCGCCGACGATCTTGAGGCCATCAAACAAAGGTTCATCCGCAAAGCGCCGCTGTCAGACGGATATGGCGTGGGCTTGTCGATTGTTCAGGAGTTGTGCAGACACTCCGGCTGCACAGTCGAGATTACATCACCGCAACAAGGGAAATCACGCGGTTTTTCTGCCGTTTTGACGCTGCCTTAAGCCTTTATACTGCCCGAAATTGTCACCCCAGGCGGCGCAGCAAATCCATCGACGGATCGCCCGTTGCGGCCAACCCGACACTGCTTTGATAGGCGGCAATCGCCTTGCGGCTGTTCGGGCCGATCACGCCATCGGTGCCGTCGGTGTCAAACCCCCGCGATGTCAGCTTTGTCTGCAACGCCACACGATCATCCTTGGTCAGACCAAATGCATCGGGTGGAAAATTGCCCCGTATCGGACCTGCACCAGCAATACGGTCGGCCAGATGGCCCACACCAATCGCGTAATTATCGGAATTGTTATAGCGCTTGATCGCGCGGAAATTGCTGGTCACGTTGAATGTCGGCCCGCCCGGCTGCGGCGTCAGCGGCGATCCCGCAGGCGCACCATTGCCGACCTCGCCACCCCATTTCAGGCCCCGTGTCCAGCCATTGCGCGACAGATATGCGGCGGTAGAGGCCAGCGAATCCGATGGATCGTCCGACCAGATGTCGCGCCGGCCGTCGCCTGTGAAATCAACCGCGAATGCCTGATAGGATGTCGGAATAAACTGCGTATGCCCCATCGCACCGGCCCATGATCCGGTAAGGTTTCCCGCCGACGTATCGCCGTTCTGCAAAATCCTGAGCGCCGCTATCAGTTGTTTTTCAAAGAACTCCCCGCGCCGCCCGTCATAGGCAAGCGTCGAGGTCGACGATATCACCGACACATCCCCGCGCCGTTCGCCGTAAAAACTCTCCAGCCCCCAGACTGCTGTGACGATCTCGGCTGACACGCCGTATTTCGCTTCAACCGCCGACAGCGTCCCGCGGTGGCGCGCAAATGCCGCGCGCCCTTTGCTGACCCGTTCCTCAGAGGCGGCAATGGCAAGGTAATCTTCCAGAGTGCGGCTGAATTCCGTCTGGTTGCGGTCGCGCTTGACGACACCGGGTAAAAACCCCGCCCCGCGAAATGCGGTATCCAGAGTGTCCGATGATATCCCCTGCCCTACCGCGCGTTGTTTGAATGACGAAACCCATGCGTCATATCCCGTGTTTGGCACCGGCAACAGATCGGACGGCGGAGCGCTTGCACGCGGCGACAACCCTGCACCCCCGCCCGTGGTACAGGCGGATAAGCCCAAAGCGCCCAAGCCAAATACAAATGTTCTGCGTGATGTGTTCATGATGCCTGCCCTCGATTATTTTTGCGGTCAGCATACGCCAAGCAGATCACCGCGCAAAGTGCCATCTCGACCGCTGGCAATCCATCGCTTGTTCCAAATAGCTGCCTCAGTTACCCGCCTGATACAGCGGCACAGTAGACATCGACATCTTGGCCGATCCGTTTTGCACATCACGCGCATGGCTGATGTAAATCAGCGTATTGTTCGGGGCATCAAAAATACGCTTGATCTTGATGCTTTTAAAGATGACCGACCTGCGTTCGCTGAACACATCCTCGCCCTCATCGTCCCGTTCTATATCGCCCACCTCGATCGGGCCGGTCTGGCGACACGAGATCGACGAATTCGACGGATCTTCGAACCAATTGCCTTTTTGCAAACGATCAATCAGGCCACGATCGAAATAGGCGACGTGACAGGTCACACCCTTGACCTTGGGGTCCGGAATTGCCTCGATCACGATATCATTGCCAAGCCAGTCAACATCAACGTTTCCAACAACCTCCGCCGTGGCGGCGGAACTTAAGAACATGAATGTGACGAGGGTTGCGGTCTTCAAATGAATTAATTTTGTCATGATGACAAACGCTGCTGCTTACAGATTGGTTCCCTGAAAAATGGCGATCCGACCCGCGCCGGGTTTGCGGAGGCTGATTTGTGTTGGTTACGCGGCGATGTCTGATCTTTCCAGAGCGGCATGCAAGTTCGCCCCGGCTTCTGCGGGTGGGATATTTCCGATAGGTTCCAACAGTCGGCGGTTGTTGAACCAGTCGACCCATTCGAGCGTGGCATATTCGACCGCTTCAGAACTTCGCGATGGACCACGGCGATGAATGACTTCGGCTTTGAACAGGCCGTTGATCGTCTCGGCCAGGGCGTTGTCCATTGCCCGGCAATGCATGTTTACATGCATGAGAGGGATAAGAATCTCCGACACTGCCGACCGATGGTGCGATTTTGGCTTCGGCAAACCGCTCTGTGTATTTTATCGACAGATATTGTCTGCCCGCGGACACCCTTCTAAGTGTCAAGCAGCGATCTGTGCTTGATTTATCTGTTTGTGGCGGCGCGCGATGATGTTGAAGACTTCGCGCGCAATGTATCGTTTGACGCAGCGGATTGCTTCCAGTTTGGAATGGCCTTGGGCTACTCGGCGCGCCACGTATTCCTGGGTCTCTGGATCAGGCCGCAACCGTCCGATTGCGATGATATGAAGCGCGCTATTGGCTGCGCGGTCGCCACCTCTGTTCAATCGGTGTCGCGTCGTTTTTCCTGACGATGCGGGGACGGGACTGACACCGCAGAGGGCAGCAAAGCTGGCTTCGGATCTGAGGCGTTCAGGGTTGTCGCCAGCAGTCAGCAACAACTGGGCTGCGCTGTTCAGGCCGACGCCGTTGCGTGCAATCAACTCGGGGGCTAAATCCGTGACGATTGCTTCGATCATATCGTCAAGGTCCGCAACTTCATCGTGCAGTTCCAGATAACGACGTGCGAGCGACTTGAGCGCGATCTTGCAGGCCTGCTCGACATCCCGATACCCTGTCAAATCCGGACGCCAAGCAGCTAAGGTCCGTATCAACTTCAGGCGCGTCATGTTGCGCAAAAGGTCACGTAGGCGGTCAGGCGCACAAACGATTGTCGTCTGAATAATCTGCAGTGCGATCCGCCGGGCTTGAACCGCGGTTTTGCGGCAAACCTTTAATACACGAAGAGCTTCCACCATTTCATCGCGGCTGCGCGGGGTTACTCTGCGCCGCTTCGCGAAGGCCGCATGAGCAGCACTTTGCGCATCGAAGTCATCGTTCTTGCTGCGCCGCCTGCGATCCGGCTTGTCCGGAGCGGTTACCTCCGGAACGTTCACACCAGCGACCTGCATGTATCTCAAAAGACCGGCACCATAGCTGCCGGTGCATTCAACGCCGATCCGTTGTAGGTCTCCGAAGGACCGCATCCATGTGAGCATCAGCTTGTAGCCCTGCCGTGTTGTGGCGAAGCTTTGCGTTCCCAGCACTTGGTCATTGTCATCGACAACAGCTGCGACATGAAGGTCTTTGTGCGTATCTACCCCGCCAACGACTGGGGTGATTTGTCTGGATTTGGCCATAGGATCATCCTTTCCGCGAGTGTCAAACTTGCTTTGTCGGAAAGAATGCACGGACAGGACAGTCATGAGACCAAACGGTCAGGCCCTTCTTGGGTCACGCGGCATCTTCGAGACAAAGCCTCACCGCAAGGCGTTCCCCCACTCTCATCGCTGCAAGCAGCGACTGCCGTGCAATGGGCGGTCGACAGGTCCAGGGAAAGACACGTGTCAGGTCGATCGGAATGAGGGTCAAACCAAACCGGAAAGCCAAGCGGCACCAACCCAGCGAACGGTCGATCAGTGTTTGAGTCACCCCACCCGAGAACTGGTGACCATCATATGACTGACCGAATGGTGAACGAGCTTGTCCTGCGCTGGTCTGCGTTGATGAATGGCCTGTTCCAAGGCATCTATTACCCGGCAGGCGCATGCACAGCATGCTGCCGGGAGGGCAGAACAAAGCCGGCAGTGGCCGTGCGGCTCGCGCGCCAGCCTTGCAGGATCAGCCCGCATTGCCAAGTGGTCATAAAATGGGGCTGGGGCAATCGGCAGCATACGGCAGATTGGCTCGACCCCATGATCGGCGCAGCGATCTTCAATAAACCGGATCATCGTTTGAACGGCCGGTCAAGCTCCGTCCCGCTGCGCGGCAGCACGTGCTTGCATGTGTGAGAGCGGGGGCAAAATATGCGGACGCTTTGCGAAGGATCTCGTTGGCCTGCCTGAGCTCCCGGTTCTCTCGTTCAAGGGCCTTCATCTTCCCGGCCATCTCGGTCGTGACACCGCCGCGCCGGCCGGTATCAACCCCGACCTTCTTGACCCCCTCATTCAGCGTCTGCGGCGCGCAGCCGATCTTTGACGAAATCGACAGGCAATGACCTGAGCCCCTAAAGCTCCGCCGATTTTGTGTAGAGTCCGCCCAACAAAAGGACGGACACATGAAGGCACGATTCACGGACGAACAAATCAAAGCAATGATCAAGGAACAGGAATCTGGGGAGAAGACAGCAGATGTGTGTCGGCGGCATGGCATCAGCTCAGCGACGTTTTACAAATACAAATCGAAGTATGGCGGCATGGAGCCATCTGACGCGAAGCGGTTGAAGGCATTGGAAGACGAGAATGGAAAGCTGAAGAAGCTGTTGGCTGAACAGATGCTCGACAATGCCATGCTGCGAGATATCAATTCAAAAAAATGGTGACGCCCGTTGGGAAGCGGAAAGTTGTGGCGCATTTGATGGATGTTCATCCGGTGAGCCAGCGACGGGCGTGCGATGTGCTGCAAGTTGATCGGTCAACGGTGCGGTATCTGTCGCGACGGGGTGATGATGCTGATTTGCGCGATGCAATCAAACGGGTTTCGCGTGAACGGCACCGGTTTGGTTGTCGCCGCGTCCATGTGATGATTGCGCGGGATGGTTTCGAAGTGAACCACAAGGAGGTGAGGCGCATTTACACCGAAGAGAAGCTACAGGTGCGCCGCAGAGGCGGTAGAAAGCGTGCTTTGGGCACCCGCAAACCAATAGTGCTGCGCCTCCCTCTCATGGTTTATAAACAAACCACTGCCGGGCAGTGGATGGCCCGAACCAACGCTGGAGCCTGGATTTCGTGTCTGATGCGCGGACGGATGGTAGCCGTTTTCGCATTCAGGCAGTTGTTGATGACTTCAGCCGTGAGAACTTGGTGCTGGTGGCTGATACCTCGCTGTCTGGTCAACGCGTCGCGCGTGAGCTGGACAAGGTGATCGCTGAACGAGGCATGCCAAAGACAATTGTGTCTGACAACGGCACTGAGTTCGCCAGTATGGCGATCCTCAAATGGGTTCAGGATACGGGTGTAGATTGGCACTATATCGCGCCCGGCAAGCCACAGCAGAACGGCTTCATCGAGAGTTTCAATGGAAAGCTGAGAGATGAATGCCTGAATGAGACGCTATTTGGCACACTACGCGATGCCCGTAAAACACTTGAAGAATGGCAGGAGGATTACAACTGGCACAGACCACTTTCAGCTTTGGGCAATCTGACGCCCATGGAGTTTTTGCAGAAAAAGGCGATGGACAAGATGGCGGCCTAGCGTCACAGATTTAACCCCAAGGACTCCGCGCAATGCTGGAGGGAACTTGGGGCTCAGGTCAGTGAGGACAAACTGGATGCCCCAGTTCAGCCCCATGCCCATCATATCCAAGATCCAGCCATGCAGCGCCGGTATCAGATGGCTGCCCATCTCCAGGATGAACAACGGAAGGGTCAACAGGGCTGCCAGTAACGTCATGGTCTTGAGATGGGCCGCTTCCGCCGCTTTGCGGTCGCGGGTGGTGTCTGAGCCGCCTTATTCGGTGATCACGCGCGCGGGGTATCCCGCAGCGCCCGCCGCCTGCGCAATCTGCGCTGCGGTAAGGCCCAAAGCCTGAACCGTTGCTTCTTCCTGCGCCAGATTGACGGAGACGAATTTTACGCCCGGCACATCCGCAATCGCACGCTCTACCCGCCCGACACAGGACGCACACGACATGTTTTCAACCGAAAAGCGGTAGGTTTCCAGTTCAGCCGGATAGCCGGCGTCCGCAAGTGCGGTCGCGATGGCCCCCATATCAAGAGTGTCACCGCCCACCACGGTGGCCGTTTCCGCCGCAAGGTTCACGCTGGCGGATTGTACGCCCGGCACTGCCAGCAGGGCCTTTTCAACCCGGCCCACGCAGGATGCACATGACATCTTTTGGACATTGAATGTGATGGAATTTTCGCGGCTCATGATGAGACTCCTGCTCTTGCACCAGTCACAGATAGGGCTTCCAGTAGCTGGAGGGTCAAGGGTCTAAATGAATTGAACCGACCTGACGTTCAATGAGGCGGGTTTCGGCTGGCCTGAACATCGCGTTCCCTTGCAGGCCAGGTGGACCGGATGTAGGCGAGAATATTCCAGATATCGTCATCAGAGATTACGCCCGCAAACGCGGGCATTCCGCTGTTGAAATTCGTCACCCCCATCGCGGCCAAAGCGGTCTCGCCGCCCTGTTTTGTGTACTCAAACAGCATCGCGTTGTCGTGATGCCAGGTATGGCCCGATGCGTCATGCGGCGGCGCGGGAAAAACACCATCCTCGCCCGGAGATCGCCAATCCGGCTGCCCTTCAAGATCAACCCCGTGGCAGGCCGCACAGTTTTCCGCGTAAAGCGCGTCGCCCGCTGCGATATCGCGCCCGTCCAGCTCGTGATCGGCGCTTGCTGCGCTGGCGCAAAGCATCGATACGCACACGAGCCATCTCATGCGACAGTGGCCCATGTGGCCATGCAGGTGGAAGCCAAAAAAACCCGTCTGATCATGTAAACCTCATGTCGGCAAAATGAGTGTTGATGTTAGAACAGCAGTGACCACCATCACCAGCATAATCAAACCCCATTCGATGGAAATGAACCGCGACAGATGGCGTGCGGCATCCGGATCACCCGCCCTGAGCGCAGGAATGAAACGGAGTTTGTTGACAGCGCCCAACCCAAGCAACCCGGCAACGAACACGACCTTGAGGATCAGCGCCTGCCCATATCCCGTGCCAAACAGCGCGCCAACAGAGCCCACGAGAATGTAGCTCAGATATAAGCCCGCCACGATCAGAGCGGGGATTACGCCTCTGGCGACAAGACCGAACCGATGCCCAAGGTCAGCGGCATCAGGCCAATGCGCCGGCACGCGGGCCAAGCGTTTAAGAGGGATAAGTATGCCGATCCAGAACGCAGCAGCGCCCAGATGGACCACCAGCGCGCCGTCAAGCAGGGCCATATCGCGGGTCGAGACGTGGCTGACCAACGCAAAGGACCACAGTGCAATAAACCCGCCAGCACCCGAAAGCCAAAGCCCGCCGCGCCCCGTAAACAGCCCGACAATCAAAAGCCCCAGACCCAACACGCGATACAAAAGCGCCGTGCCAACAGAAGTCTCCCAGAGCAGCGCCAGCATCTCGGGGTCTGTCATCCCGCTTGCGTCTCCTGTCAGATTGGCTCCACCGAGGGAAAAAGCCAAAACCGACGCAAAAAGCCCGACGACCGCAGAAAGAAATGCAGGCCTTTTGTAAGGGTTCAACCTGAACACCAATGCCACAAGGACCGTGCCCACTGCGACCATAATGCCCAGATAAAGTGCCGCCTTGGTGACGATTGTCGCCAGCCCCCAGATATCGGGCATGGTTACTCTACAACAAAGCTGAACGAGCCGGTCATCGCATGCCCGTCTGTGCCCAACCCGCGCCAGTCAATCACATAGGTGCCGCTTCCCATGGCCTGCATCGGGAGGATAAAATCTATCTCCATCCCCTTGTGGGCGCTCAGGTCCAGATCGACAGACGCGCGATCGGCATGCGTCATGCTCACCCGTGTCAGACGGATATCGTGCAAGAAGTTCATGACGACTTCAGAGGGAGCCTCAGCCAAAACTGCCTCGTTGGCCGGTGTTGTCTCGTCTATGGCCGAATGCGCCACAGCGCCCGTGGCGTAAACGGCAAACATGCCGGCGAGTAGTATATTTTTCATGTGCTTATCCTCGAAGGCCATCAGTTGATTCCGTTTGCACGTTGTACTTCCCGGATGTAGGCGATGATAAGTGTCACATCGCCGCGTGTCAGTCCCTCGACCGGTGGCATGTCGCCGAACGGCCAGTGATGCGCGCGCACGCCGTGGGCGACCGCCCGTTGAAAGCTCTCGTCGGCATGGTGGCTCGGCTCATAGATGATGTGAACAAGCGGCGGTGCGATACCGTCCTGCCCTGCGGCGTTGATCCCGTGACAGGAGGCACAGTTTGCCTCATACGCCCGCTGCCCGATTTGCGCATTTTCCGTAAGGGTGTCCGGCAAGATGACGCTCGCGATGGCCGCGCGTTCACCGGACGCAACCGGACTGTCAACGACATCGCTTTCACCAAGCGGCCAAAAGGTGAACCCGACGCCCAGCCCGATGAGGATCACCCCCGCGCTTACTATGACCTTATTCACTATATCTGCCCCTCTGCGTTTCGAGACAGCGATACCCATTCCAGCTGGTGGAAGGTCAAGACATTATTTATCAAGCTTTTGAGAACCATCAACCTTTTGGCTGATAATCTAGTGAGACACATGCGATAAAAACTCTGTTCCTTTTGACGGCACATTATAATACTTTCCGCTTACTGCCATTTGATCCGGTAGATATAGATTGCCTTTTTGGCAGGTCACGTAAGGTTTTCGTGAGGAGGATTGAAAGCGGCGAGAGACACCTCCCCTTGCCACATCTGAATGAAGAGTAAATAAGCAGTAAAAGGCACTTCTGCATGCCGCATTATGTTCGCGTCGCAAGGTGCTTAGCATAAAATGGGACAAGGCTGGCAAATCTTGTTACACTGCTGCATTATTTGATCGAATTAGCGTCGGAGAGGCTCATGAACGCACCTTTCATTCAGGACAATCGCCGCGCGCGGCTCAAGACTACGCTGGGTGCGAATACGCTCGTGTTATTGCGCATGGACGGAGAAGAGGAGCTTTCGGGCGACTTCACCTGGTCAATTGAAGCGCTTTCGGTTGATCCCGATATTGACCTCGACGCACTGCTTGGCACGCACGCAACTATCGAGATGGACGTTGCAGGCGGCCAGCGCTATTTTGACGGGATCGTCACTGCCGCGCAATGGTGCGGTTCGGAGGAGAACGGCCACCGGTACGACATCACATTGCGACCGTGGCTGCACATCGCAGGATTGCGCCGCAACCAGCGCATTTTTCATGACGCCAGCGTTGACGAAATCCTCAATACCCTGCTGACCACCTATGCGGAACTCGGCAGCCCGCATGTTGAGTTAAAGCTTTCCGACGATTATCCAAAGCTTGAATATACCGTTCAATATCATGAAAGTGACGCCGATTTCGCCCGCCGCCTGATGGAGCGGTTCGGCATCACATGGCATTGGCAGCACTCGGACGGCAACCACACGTTGGTGCTGACCGACCAGATTGGTCAGCACCCCGACGTGTCGGGCGGCGACCGCCCGTATTACGGCGTCGTCGGCTATCATATGCACAACGAAGAACATTTCGACAGCTGGCGTGGCGGATCGCGCGTGACAACTGGTGCGGTGCGGCTGACGGAATATAACTTCAAAAGCCCCAATGCCGCACAAGAGGTCAACCAGACCGGTGAGGCAAAACACGCGCAAGGCCAGACCGAAAGTTTTGACTGGCCCGGCGATTATCTGGATCAGGGACAGGGTCGTGGCGTGGTCAACCGCCGCGTTCAGGCCGAAAGCGGGCAAGCCATCCGGTATCTGGCCAAAGGCGATGTGGCCAGCCTTGGTGCCGGTTGGTGCGTGACGCCCACGGGCGACAGAATTCCAGGTGTGACAGGGCAACGGATGCTGTGCCTGCGCGCCAACCACATTTTTCGCGCGCAGGCGTATGGATCGGGCGATGCCAAGGGGGCCGAAGAAGCCTACGAGGGAACGTATGTGCTGATGCCTGATGTTGCCCCGATGCGCCCTGAGCGGCGCACGCGTGTGCCCATCGTTTACGGCCCGCAAACCGCAGTTGTCGTCGGAGAGGGCGAAATTGACTGCGATGAATTCGGGCGCATCCTTGTAAGGTTCCATTGGGATCTGGACGAAGCGTGGTCGATGCGGTGCCGCGTCAGCCAGAACTGGGCCGGCAAAGGCTGGGGCGGCATGGTCATTCCGCGCATCAACATGGAAGTCGTCGTCGAATTTCTCGAAGGAGATCCGGACAAACCGCTGGTCACCGGATGTGTTTATAACGGGGCCAATCCGGTGCCCCATTCGCTGCCTGCCAACAAGACACGTTCCACGTTCAAAACCGACACCCATGAAGGCAGCGGGTTCAATGAATTGATGTTCGAGGATCTGCGGGACGAAGAACTGATCTATATGCACGGCCAGAAGGATCAGGAAATCGAGATCCTGAATGACCGCAGCAAGTCGATCGGACGCGACGAGAGCAACACCATCGGGCGCGACCGCTCGCAGGCTGTGGGTCAGGACGAGTCGATGAGCGTCGGCCGCGACCAGACTGAAAACATCGGTCAGGATGTGATCTATCAGGTCGGACGCAACCAGCAGGAGCGGTACGGCAAGGATCACGTCCATGTCGTCGGCAACATCCACAAACAGGATGTATATGCCGATCATCTGGTCCAGATCGGTCGCAACCGCGAGGAAGCGATCTTGGGAAAATCCACACTCGACGTGACCCAGTCGATCACCAACAACACAGCCAAACACACCCTGATGGCCTTTGAGAAATTCACCATCAAGGGTCCGGGTGGCAAGATCACCATTGATGGCAGCGGCATCACGCTTGAGGCGGCGCGCATCAACCTCAAAGGCAACGTATCCATGGGCGGCTCCGGCAGTGCGCAGGTGCCAACGCTGATGGGGGCTGCAAAGGATGCGCTGCCGTTGGTTGAAGAATGTATCAAACAGAAAGACGGATAGGGCGCGGTATACTCCGCGCCAGCGTGGCAGGCCGAAGTTCACATCGGTGCCAGAATTGAAAGAGGAAAACCGCAATGTTGCCCGTCGCCCGTCTTACCGACAAACATGCCTGCCCAATGTGCAAGATGGTCACGCCCATCGTGCAGGGCAGCCCGAGTGCAACCGCAGATTTCCTGCCCGTCGCACGTGTCGGCGACAAGACCGCCTGTGGGGCGACGATCATCAAGGGGTCGTCGATGGCAACAGCAGATGGCAAACCCGTGGCCTATCTTGGCTCGACCACATCGCACGGCGGCACCATCATCACGGGCTCATCCACCGCCAAGGTTCTGCCCTAGAGCGCTGGAGGTCCTGTTGCACACCCGGTTCGGGTGCGATCATCACTTTCACCGCAAAATTGCCCGCGATGCGGATCGGCACCAAGGCAATGCCCAGCGCAATGGCAAACCGCCCCCGATCGTCGCAGTACCTTCTGAGATGCTTAACCTTCCCAATCCCACCGCACGGGGATGCGGCAATGTCACGGTGAGAAACGCCTGTTTTCGACAAGACATATTCTGGCGGGGCGTGAAAGTATCAACAGCTTACTTGCGATTGCACCGCCCGAAAATTTCCGTAACGATGCGGGCATGAACAATCGTTTACCTCACGCCACGCTCTGATGACCCGTCTTGTTGTCGCTCCCGCTGCGGTGCAGCTGCCTTTGGCAACCGGTCCGGGGTCGGACAAGGCGTTGCACTCTGATCTGCGCGCAGCTCTTTTTGCAGAACGCAACAGGATCTACGGCATTCTGGACGGGGGCCGCATAGACGGGTTGCCCGAGCAGCTTGAAGCGCTTGACCTGCCCCGCCTGAGCCTGTTCTCGGGCCAGATGGTCGAGGATGCCGCCGAAATGGCCCCTTGGCTTGTCGAACTGACCCCCGACAGCCCGCTTTTGCGCCGCATGCTGTGCGATGTGCCCGACGACACTGCCGCCGTTCACGGGCTGATGCGGCGTGGGCCGGGGATATTTTTGCGCACCGCCTTACCGATGGACGAATTGCGCACGCATCTGCGCCGCTTTATGCGCGTGAATGATGTGCAGGATCGCCCGTTTTTCTTTCGCTTTTGGGAACCCGAGGCCGCTGCTGCTTATTTTCAAAGCATTGCCGGGGTGCCCGATACCGTGATCCGCTGGATGTGCCCGCGCGGTGAAACCGCCCCGATCGAGGCCATCATGATCCCGACATGGATCGACGGCCCTGCCCTTGTCTGTGTCACGCCGCAGGATTTACCGGACACAGCACCGCCCGCGCGCGGTGCGTTTACGCTGACCAGCGAGAACCTTGCCGCCATAAGGGAGGTGCAATGGCGCCGCGACCGCTGGTCTGTGATGGAACGCCTGCGCACCACGTTTCCGGAGCGCGTCAAAGAGCTGGGCGCAGACGCTGCGACAGTTACCGGTGACATGATCGACCGCATGGTTGCACTCGGGTTCTGGCGGCGTGACATGTTGTTTACCTTTTGCGCCTGGGCTTTGTACTTTGGCGCAGATGTCATGGACCGCGACCCCGAGGGCACTTTGCGCAAAACACTGGATCTTCCGATTCCCGTCGAAGACCGCTTTACCCTGATTTCCGAGCGGATGGACACGCTGGAACGCGACTATTTCGCCTGACCGGGCTGATTGGGATAGATGGTGCGCACATAATCAGGCTCCGGTGCCATGGCGGGCCCGGTCACACCGGCACGGTTGGATGAAATATGTCCCCACCCTTGCAACAATGCACGCCGCTCTGCCTCGGTGGGTGATCCACCTGCGATCATCCGCTGTGCGACACCTGCGGGCATGTCGGCGGGGGGCCGGTAGAGAGTATCTGTTGCTGGATAAGAAACGAATGGCACGCCTTTTGCGACAGCGGCATCATACATTATGCGCAAGGGGATGCGCGACAGACCGGCTTTTACGTTATTGCGCTGCATTCGTGTCGATGTGGTGTAGGTGTAGGTTTTTGCCCCCAAAACAATACCAGCGACACCAGGCATTCGCTTCTCAACAATCTCAGTAGGCATATTTTGGAGTGCGCCGGACGGATTTCCCGGCTCGATCCAGCCCTCGCGCACCCAGTGGCTGGTCATTGCATTTTGCGAGGTTCGCGCCCGCGTGACATGCGCCGCGCGCGCCGTTTCTGCGGCTTGGCGGGTATAGAATGTCTGAGTACGCGGGCTGTCCAGCAGCACATCTTCGGGACCAGCTGTATATCCCCCACCCACGTCGGAATGTGCACCGGGAAGCGCGCGGGCAAACCCGCCACCGGGCCTGTTGTGGTTCAGGCGGAAATTTTCGCGATATTCATTCGCGGCGGTCAGATGATAGATCTGGTCGGCCTGTGCGGTTTTGACATGCACATTCACGGGTCCGTTGTCGTCGTCGGTGCCCAGACCAATCGCGGCAACAGTGTCAAAAATCCCGACAAAACGAAATCTTACATTGCGCCCTTGCGGTGTGCGTGCGCGGTTGCGGTCGAGGTGGACCCCGCGCCAGATGCTCCAGTCAACGGAATCGTAGTCGATAAATCCCTGACGAAAGCAATTCACAAAATACCGCGCCGCAGCCGCCCCGCGGCTAAAGCCGAATACGTCGACAATTATTTCTTCGGGTTCTACACCGCCAGACAGCCGATCAATGAGATTGCCCATCTCCACGCATGCATCAAATACTCTTCTTTCCACACCTGACGGCCCCATTCCAGATATCTGCCCGCTGACATTGCGTGGAAGGAAGTCGGACTGGCCTCCAGTTGTACCAATCCCGTCTTTGTATATCGAAGCAAATTTACGACAATACCCAGTTCCGTCCTGCTCCCAAAGTTTACGCTTTTGTTTATAAAGCCTACTCAATAACGAAACGTTCGAAAGTCCATTCTCATAGCTGCCGCCCCGTCCAAAACCGCTGCCCGATGCGGTGTTGGCAGTGTTGTTGCCGGTTCCGTCGAAAAACACGCCGATCTCGAGCTTGACCGCCGGACAGGTCGCCGCAACAGTCCCGACCGATCCGGTGGTTTGCTGAGCCTCGTTCGCGGCTGCGGCCTGTTGGCCGATGCTGGGTCTTTGTTCGCTCATGCGTCAGGTTCCGGGCAGGCTGTCTCGGCTGCGACCGGCGGGTAGTCGATTTGCAAGGCTTCCGTCAGCCCCGCATGGGCCAGCGGGTCACCTGTAAAATCCTCGTCCAATGCGGGCTGTCGCGTGCCACAGGCCTGCGCAAGGTCGACGGGTTCTGGTTTTGATCCAGGCAATTCTCCTGCGAGAATCATCAAGCCGTGCGGACCAAATATTACCTGCACCTCGACCTGAACGCCCAGCGAAGGCACTCGCGGTAAAACTGCGGTATCTACATTGATTTGTGCGCTGTAAGCGCGGTATGTCAATAATTCGACCCATTTTACATCAATCTGTGCAACAGAAGTGTCCCCGGGCCAGCCAATCATATAAAAGCCTGAACTTGTACGGTCAGGATAAAGGTCAGCATTACCTTGCTGCACACTTGGAAATCCTACAGGTACTGACTGCTCGTTGATTGTGAAATCCAGCATCATCACTGGAGAGGAACTATAGGTTCCAAACGAAAGAGCCATACTGTCAGGCGGCTCCGTCCTGCACCCGGACAGCGCCATAACAGCCAGCAAAACCCCGGCCTTTGCACCCTTGAACACCACCTGCATCATTTCGCAATCCTCGGACCTTTGCCAATATCACGCACCTGCAATTGTTGCCCTTCCAAATCGGCGAGGGTCCAAATCTTTGTCCGGATACGCTCTTCCAGCCATTCCGGGTAAGAGTGCGGGAACAGATCATCAATCGTTGGATTTGGATCGCTCGTCGCCGCAGGACCGGGCGCATAAATAAACATCCGCTTCATCGGGCCAAATTTTTCAAACGCGCGGCCATACATCGGCTGCATCTCGCGGTCGTCCATGTCCAGAAACTCAGGGGGGGCCTTCAGGAAAAAGTCGATGCCCACGGTATCCGCATCAGGGGCAGCATCGGGTTTGAATAAAAACGGCGCTCGGACCATTCCCATCACAACACTGACATGCATCAACCCGTGGCGTTCGCTCCACAGCAGCAGATCCCCAAAAGCAGAGTGCGCCAGCGCGTGAACATCGGTGTGCCGCGCCGCTGTTGTGGGTTTGCCAAGGGGGCCTATCAGCGGCGGATTGGTATCCACCACACCTTCGGGAAATCCGAAATTGGGATCACCCCGAAACAGCCCGCCCATTTGCGATGCCAGCTCGAACGGCAGGCATAACCGCAACATGCCGTCACGCAGGTCGCCTACACCGGCGATTGACCAGAAATCCAGAATGATGTCCGGCACACGCCCGACGTAATACCGGATCATTTCTTTAGGCACCTTCGCTGGCTGGACCAGCGGACCCAGATCGCTGACAATTTGCTTTATTGCCGCCTCTGCCCCGGGCATATCACTGAAAGTCGCCATGCATGCTCCCACTCTTTGGGCTAGATTTAGCACCGACACCATAGAGGGGGAAGCAGAGAGATGTGGTCGCCTTTTGGCAGTAGCGCGCCAATTCGTAACCAGAATTTCCGCGCTTGAGGCCGAAACCGGTCAATCCTACCGCTTCGCGAGGCATATCGATTGCACCCTTCAAGACCAGCTTTCACACTCTCAAGAGTTGACCGCTGCGCAATAGCATCGCAATGTTCGCAAACAGATTGAATTGGGATGTGCCATGTACGCCAGCAGTGAAGATCAGGACACAGACCATACTGTCCCGCCGTTGCCTGCACTGCGGTATGACAGCCCGATAGAATTATACCGGCTGATTCCCGAAATCAGCGGTTTTACCAAGCACCGTCCGACCGAGGGCGAAGATGCCTTGGGATTTCTCGAACGTCTGCGCGCCTCGACCACCCCCGAGGACGCGGTGACATACAGTGCATTTGCTACGCAACCGCAAACCGCAATTGCCTGGGGCGTCGAGGCGATCAGGATCACGCTTGCCGATCTGTCGGCGGATGACATTAACCTGCTGAACTGGATCACACTGTGGCTGGATCATCCCAGCCCCGAGAACCGCTGGCATGTGATGCAGGCGGCCTTGTTTGCACCGCGCCGGTCTGCGGTTGTCTATCTGGGACTTGCGGTGGGATGGTCGGGCGGGGCATTGGCACCGAATGATCCGGTGTCGATGCCGCAATGGCGTTGCCCAAAGGCGGTCAGCGGTGCAATCTTTCGCGCGATTGGCCACGTCGGACTTGAACATCGGTCGGTTTCGCTTGCAAGGGTGCTGGACCTCGCAGCGGGGTTGTTTAGAGTGTACTAGACTGTAACTGCCGACCGACAATCCAACACAGGGATGTAATCCGCACCGATGAGAACGCTGAAGTTGCGTATAGAAAACCACACCACGTTGGATAACGGGGGGCCTGTTTCGCTGGTCCTTTCGGGACGTGGTGCACAGATCGGCCGCAAAGCCGGCAATGATTGGGTTTTACCGGACCCGTCGCGTCATATTTCCGGACATCATCTGGATATTGTCGTGGAAAACGGACAGTATGTTCTGACCGATGTGTCCAGCAACGGCACCTTTTTGCACGGCGAGCGTTACAGGATCGACGGCGCGCATGTCATTCAGGACGGGGACCGCTTTACGATCGGACATTACATCGTCAAGGCAACACTGGAGGCGGGTGTCGCAGAAGCAGCGCCGCCACCTGTCGAGGCACCGCAACCAGGCGATGAATTTGACGACGTCTGGGGCAATATCGATACCGGCCCTGCGGCTCCGGAACGGGCTTCACCGCGATCCGGTTTGCAATCGCCACCCGGTGCGGCACCTGCAAGCGGCATGCAGCAACCCTACGGTCAAAGTGCGCGCACCCAGCAGCCCGATTTCCGGCGGCTTACCCAAAACGGTGGCGGGGCGATCACAACGCCGCCACCCGGTATTCAGCAGCCCAATACGCAAGCGCCGTTCGCAAGCCGGACCGGTGTGTCCTCCCCGCCAGCGTTTGCACAGCAGCCGCAAGCGCAAGCCGCCCCGATGGCTCCGCCTTCGCCACAAGCGCATCAACACCCGCAAAACCCACCGCAGCCGCACTATTACCCGCAAAACCCGCCGCCGCAACAGCAGCCGATGATGGCATCCGAGGGTTTCGGGATTGCCGGAAATGCGCCGCCGCCGGTTCCGCAAAATCAAGGGTACGACACGCCGCCGGCGATGTCCGCAGGCGACAGTGACGCCATGATGCGCGGATTTATCGAGGGGGCCGGACTGAACGCTATGGCGAAATCGGGCATACCACCCGAAGACCTCGGCCGGATGTTGGGAAAGATCGCGCGGCAGGGCACGCAAGAGCTGATGCGGATGTTGCAGGACCGCGCTGCGGTAAAACTGTTTGTCAGCAACGAGGACCGCACCATGCGGGTCGCTGCGGGCAACAATCCGATGAAATTCATGCTGGATATCGATCAGGCCTTCGAGGCGCTGTTTCTGACACCCCGCGACGGTTATCTTACGGGCGCTGACGGCTTCGAGAATGCCCTCAAAGATGTGCGCAAACATCAAAGTGCCGTCATTGCCGCGATGCAGCCCGCCCTTGCAGAAATGCTTGATGGCCTGTCGCCCGAGGATATCGAAAAGGCAGTCGGCGGCGGCATGCTGGGCGGTGGCAGCCGCAAGGCATGGGACGAATTTACCAAGCGCTGGGAAACGCGGGCCGAACAAGGCGAGAACGGGATGCTTGACGCATTCATCAAATCCTTTTCGAGACATTATTCCGAGGCACTTCGCAAGTTATAGCCAGACGGCTTTTGAAATACTGATATTAGACACCTTGGAAAGGCAGAGTGCCTGTTATGACATTAGATTGGATCACCGCACCACTTTCCGACGATGAACCCGCCGGACCGGACCTTTGGGCTGACGATGATGCGGTGTTCAACGAATATTATTTTGATGCTGTTGCACGCCTGCCCGAAGCAGACGATTACGCAAAAGTCGGTCTGGGAATGGGGGATGGTGACAAACAGCCGGATGTCATTTTCAATCCCAAGTCTGTGGCATTGGCAAATGAAACCGCGCAAATCGACGGAATGCTCAAGCGCAGCCGTGATTTGCGTCTGCTGACCCTGCGCGCGCAATGGTCCATTCTGGCGGGAGATATCGACCAGACGTCTGACAGCGTCTGTGCCATGGCGGATTTGCTGGACCAGATGCCCGATGCGGTTCATCCGGTTGTTGACGGCCCCCCACGTGACAGGCTCGAGGCGATAAACGACCTTGCGACGGTAGGCGCGATGATCCTGCCATTGCGGTATTACGATATCGGCGGCACGGGCACATCCTTGCGGCGGATGATGGTCGCACGTGGCCAGTTCACTGCACATGACGGCGAAGAAGACCTGAGCATTGATGCGATGATCGGCGCGATGTCGAAATCACGCGAGAGTGTGACGCTGGCCCATGCCGCCCTCACCGATTTTCGCGCCGCGCTGACCCGCATCGAAATTGCCTGCCTCAGCCACCCGACGCCACACACACCGCAGTTGAAAACCCTTGCACAGGAAATCGAAGCGGTGCTGGCGGTGATTGCAGATGCAGATCCGAACCTTGCCGCCAAATCCAAGGCCGCAGGTGATGGCGCCCCGCTTGCATCGACGGAGGCATCCGTTTCGAAAACAGACGCAGCAACTGTAGCGGTCGCCACCGAGGTCAAAAGCCATGACGAGGCCCGTCGCAGGTTAACAGCGGTCGAAACCTATTTCGGCCGGTACGAGCCATCCTCGGCGGCAGTACTTTTGGTCACACAAGCGCGGCTGTTGATTGGAAAATCTCTGGTGGATGCTTTTGATATCCTGATGCCCGAATCGGCAGAGCGTGCTGCGGTCGATTTCATTTCTGACAGCGGTTTCAGACTTGCGCACCAGCAACTGCGGGATTTGGCCAATCAGGTCATGATCGAGGGAGAGACCCCGCACCACCCCGTTGAACAGCCCGCCGAATTGACCACACCCGTCACCGGGGACGATGAGGAAAACGAAACGGTCGATCATGACGACGATTCTGCGGCGGATGAGGATCATGACGATATAGGTCAGGACGACACAGATCAGGACCGGCAAGGCGGTGAAAACGATGCGACAGAGCCTGAAAAACTGGGCGCTCCTTTTGTGAAAACATCAATATCTGTTGCACAATCGAAGACTGATCCGGCGTTTCTTGTGCCAGATGCGGGCGTCGCGGCAAGCCAGATCCTTGCGGTTGAGACCTATTTCCGCGCAAGGGAGAAATCATCACCGATCCCGATGCTGCTGGCACGTGCAAGGTCGTATATAGGTAAGGACTTTGAGACATTGCTCAGGGAGTTAGTGCCAAAAATTGAATAACGGGGTTCCAGCGCCCTGAAAACTCGCAAAGTGGCTGAAAAGTATGCAATTCCACCATTGACTAAAAGACAGATACCCTCCCTAATTGCCGAAATGGTTATTTCTTGGAGAAATTTATAATGGCATCTAATACAGGTTCCGGACATATTCGCAGAAACCGCCCACCCCGTGTTCATATTGCCTATACCGATCCACTGGACAGCGAAAAAGAAGTCGAGCTTCCGTTTGTCATGGGTGTGATGAGCGATTTGTCAGGGAATATGCCGGGCAAGGAAAAAGCGCCTGTAGAAGATCGTACTTTCGACAAGGTGACCAACGCCACTCTTGATACATTCATGGCAAAAACCATCAAGCCCGGTCTGTCGTTAATGGTAGAAAACAAGCTGAAGGGCGGCAGTGATCAGAAAATGGGGATGAACCTGCGGTTCAACTCGATGGAAGATTTCGAGCCGGCGCAGATTGCAAAGCAGGTTCCTGCACTGAAAGAGCTTCTTGAGGCGCGTCAACAGCTTGCGGATTTGCTGCTTTACATGAGCTCGAAGCCCAAGGCCCAGGAACAGATCAAGCAGCTTTTGGGCGACCCCGAGCGCCTCAAGGTGTTGGCGGCACAGGCCAAAGCCGAGGCTGATCTGCGTCGTGCATCCGAGGCCGAAGCAGAAGCTACAAAAACAGACAACGACGCCTAAGCGTCCGACGTCAGCGTATAGCTGAGAAGGAAATATACAGTGGCTAAAGAAGCTCAGGTAAAATCAGGCGAAGCTCGGGGCGCGATGAGCGAACTCGAGGACTTTTCCTCTATTCTTAAACAGACTATAAATCCTACGACAGAAAACGCCGAGAAAGCGATTGATAACGCGCTGTCTACCGTTGTGCAGGCGGCTGTTGCCGACCAATCGCTGATAGACGAAGATGTGATTGACACGGTTCAGGCGATGATCGCAGGGCTGGACAAGGAACTCAGCGCGCAGATCAACGAAATTCTGCACAACGAAGATTTCCAACAACTCGAAGCGTCATGGCGCGGGTTGGCCTATACGCTGAACAACTCCGAGACGGGTGCGTCTTTGCAGGTCGAGGTTTTGAACACCTCTAAAAAAGAACTTGCAGGCATGATGAAGCGGTATCCCGGTGCCAAATGGGATCGCTCGCCGCTGTACCGCCAGATTTACGAGCGCAAGATCGGCACGCTTGGCGGTGATCCAATGGGTGCGGTCGTGGGTGACTTCTACTTCGATCACTCCTCTGCGGATGTGGCATTGCTGACGTCTATGTCCAAAATTGCCGAAGCCGCACTTGCACCGTTCATTTCCTCTGCTGGCCCGCGCCTTTTGGGTCTGGACAGCTGGAACGACATGTCCAACCCGCCAGACGTCGAAGAGCTGTTCACCGCATCGGATTATGCAGGCTGGAATTCGCTGCGAGACAGTGAAAACGCGCGTTTCCTTGGACTGACCTTGCCCCGTGTGCTGGCGCGCGAGCCTTATGGCCCCGACAGCACAATGACCGTCGATGAATTCAACTTTACCGAAGATACCGATGGCCACGGCGGCAAGAACTATTCATGGATGAACGCTGCACATGCGATGGCCGTAAACATCAACCGCGCTTTCAAAGAGCATGGTTGGACCGTCCGTATCCGCGGCGTACAATCGGGTGGTGAGGTGGCGCAACTGCCAACGCACCATTTTGACACGGGATCAGGCGAAAAAGACCTGAAATGCCCTACTGAAGTCAGCATTGACGACCGCCGCGAAGGCGAATTGTCAAAGGTCGGCTTGCTGGGTCTGGTGCATCGCCAGAACACCGACAAGGCGGTGTTCCTGGGGGGCCAGTCGCTGTACCGGCCCAAGAAATATGTTGATCCGATGGCAACCGCATCCGACAACATGTCATCGCGCCTGCCCTATATGTTCGCTGTTTCCCGCTTTAGCCACTATCTCAAGGCGATGATACGCGACCAGATCGGGTCAAGTGCCGACAAGGATCAGATCAAAACCAACCTGCAAAGCTGGATTGATCAATACGTCACCCTCAATCCTGAGAACGCAGACGAACGTGAAAAGGCCCGCAAGCCTCTGGCGGCTGCACAGGTTGATGTTGTGGAGGACGAACTGAACCCCGGATATTATATGGGCAAGTTTTACCTCAAACCGCACTTCCAAATGGAAGGCATGGATATCGGGATGAGCCTGGTTTCCAAGATACCACCACCCAAGTAAGTGTATAAAACCACTACATTGTTTTTTCGATCAAGGAGTTAGATCATGGCTGTCGATATTTTCCTCAAACTCAACAAAATCAAAGGCGAGTCCGTTGACGGCAAACATGCCGGCGCAATTGACGTGCTACAGTGGTCATGGGGCATGACCCAGTCCGGTACGACGCATCAGGGTCCTGGTGGTGGTTCGGGCAAGGTAAACGTGCAGGATTTGACCGTTACTAAATATGTCGACATGTCGACACATGAATTGCTCAAGGCATGCGCATCCGGTTTGCACATTGCCGACGGCGAATTGATCGTGCGCAAGGCGGGTTCTGTTCCGCTGGAATACATGCGCATCCAGATGACCGACATCATGATTTCGTCCTACACCACCGGCGGATCGAATGATGGCATGGACCGTGTGATGGAAACCGTCACGATGAACTTTGCCAAGTACAAAGTCATCTATGCATCGCAGAAAAAAGACGGCTCCAAAGGCCCAGAGGGCGAAGCGGGCTTCGACATCGCGAAAAACGAATCGGTTTAAGTATCGAAGCTTGCGTGGCCGGGGTACGCCCCGGCCACGCAAGCGATTTACTGTTGGTACACCCTAGATATGGCCTCACGGAAATCATCTCAGCAGGATGTGCGACAGCGGCAAAAACGCCGGGTTCACGAACGATCAAAAATCGCTCTTTTTGACGTTTTCCGCGAAGCCTTTAAGGAACGCGATGCCGGTGAGCGCACCACAGTCCAAGCCGACCCTGACCGCAAGAATACAGTCACACATGTGTCCGGCAGATCGAATGCACGCCGCCTTGGTGTGACAGAGGAAATTCTGCGCCAGCATGTGCGCTCGCATTTGCAAACCCTGATGAATACAATCCGCCTTGATGCCGCCATTGATCTCACCGATGCGCCGCTGGTTGCGGGTTCCGTTGTCAATTACGGGTTTCAGGATCTCAGCAATCTGACCCGCAAGGAACTGACCAGCCGAACCATATCGGATTCCATCAAACAATCCCTGACCGATCATGAACCCCGCCTTGTGAAAGGATCGATTCAGGTTCGGATCGAAACGCTGGACGGCGATAACTACCAGCGGGTTGCGGTCATTGTGGCAGCCGAACTTATTGCCGATCCTGCAGACCTGCCGATCGAATTTTCTGCCGATATCGATACGGGAGCGGGCAAAGTCATTCTGAACGCGCAGCGGATTTGAGATGAAGCAGGCATTCAAACAGGCATACGAGCGGGAACTTTTGCTGCTCAAGGAACGCGCGGGCCAGTTTGCCCGTGACCATCCTGGACTTGCGGACCGTCTGGGCGGACTACAGGAAGAAAACCTTGACCCCTCGATTGCCGGTTTGCTTGAAGGCACGGCCTTTATGGCGGCACGGGTCCAGCTGAATATCGACCAGCAGTTCCGTACTTTTTCGTCTGAATTGCTCGAACAGATATGCCCCGACATGTGCGCGCCGCTGCCCTCTGCAATGATTGTCCAGGGCGAGGTGCAGGACAAGCCTGTCGATCTGGTAAAGGGGCGGCGCATCGAAAAAGGTGCCTATATCGAGGCGACATTCAGCGAAGCCACCCGCCGCATCGTGTGCCGGTACAGGCTGGCTGAACCGATCACGTTCTGGCCGCTGAAAATATCCGCTTGTGACTATCACGGCAAGGCAACGCCGCTGAACGCGCTTGGCTGCGACGGCGCCGATATGGGCGGCGGCAATGCGCAGACCTCCGCAGGGCTGGTGGTGACGTTGAACCGCACCGATGGCGCCGCCTTAAACGGCCTGCCCTGCCCCGACCTGCCGTTTCATTTCACCGGAACCCTGCAAGAAGCCAGCGCGCTGTATGCGCAGATATTTTCCAGTCTTGTCCGCGTCTCGCTGCGCTGGGAAGACAAGATGGGCACACCGATATTCCGGCGCCTGCCACCCGACGCAATTGCGCAGGTCGGCTTTGATACCGACAACCCCTTGTATGGCCGCGACGAACGGCAATTTCCCGGCCTGTCCACGTTGCTGGAATATTTCGCCTTTCCGCGCAAGTTTCTGGGGTTTCGCCTGTGCGATCTTGGGCGGCATCTGGCGGGTATCCCTACCTCGGACGTCCAGCTGATTTTCGAATTCGATACCCCGGACAGCCATCTGACGACCCATTTCAACGCAGAAAATATCCGGCTGTTTTGCGCACCGGCCGTGAACCTGTTTGAAGACGACGCAAAGCCGGTAACATTGGACAACCGCCATCACCGCGTGATTGTCGCCCCTAACCGTACTCCGGCGACGCATTACGAAATCCAGCGGATCACGTCGGTACGCGCGCAATACGAAGGATCGCGCGACAAGGTCAGCGTACTGCCGCTTTACGGTATTCCACCCGCCGACAGCACGCCACGAGAAGCGCTCTATTACACATCGACCCGCGAACAACGCGGCTTGTCACAGCAGGAACGCCGCTCTGGCGGGACGCGTTTCCGCTATGAAGGGACAGAGACGTGGCTGACATTTTACGAGCCACCGGATCAGGATCCGGCGCATCTGATGTTTGTGAGCACGTTATGTTCAAACCGTCACCTGCCCGAAATTCTTCCGATCATCGAGACGTCTTTTCACGTCCTGGATGACCGCCTTGTTGTGATGCGGCCTGTTGTCGGCCCCACCGCACCACGCGAATCCGTGGCCGAGCTTGAGGTCGAAGGGCCGCACAGGTTGCGCGCGGGCGACAATTACTGGCGGCTGATTTCCTTGCTCTCGCTCAGCTATCGTGGCTTTATCGGTGCGGATGGCAATGGCAACGTCGAGGCCCTGCGCGAGGTGATGCGCCTGTTCTCGGATGTGTCGGATCAACTGACCGAAAGCCAGATCAACGCCTTGTCAAAAGTCACCGCACGCCCGCGCACCCGCACGATCAAACGCGCCGACGGCTATCATCCGGCGCGCGGTCTTGAAATCACGCTGACCTTCGACGAGGAGGTGATGGACCGCGCCATGATGATCAGCCTTGGCGCAGCGCTTGACCGGTTTCTGGCGGATTATGCCGCGATCAATACCTTCACCCAATGCGTTATCGCCGACAGCAAGGCCAAGATCCTCAAGACCTGGCCGCCGCGTGGCGGATCAGGTCCGCTGTTGTGACCGATCATTCCATTCACCGGCGCGGGCCATGGCGGTTTTTGCCTGCCATGCGGTTTCTGGAACGGCGCGCGGGCAGCAAGCCGCGTTTCGGGCAAAGCCGCCGGATGGCGCAGGACATCGCCGAAATGGGTCAGGATCCCTATCTGGGATTTGCCGACAATGATTTCTCCGAAATCGCCCTCGAGGCCAAGCCGCCCCGTATCCGGCCGCGTTTTTTGGGGCTGTTCGGGCCGTTTGGCCCCTTGCCTGCGGCCTTTACCCGTGAAGTAGACCGCTGGGTCTCTCGTGGTGATCGCAGTTTTGTCCGGTTTGCGGACATCTTTGTCGTCCGGTTCCAGCAATTGTTTTACCGCAGCTGGTCGGACGCACGCCCGATTACACAGTTCGATCACCCCTCGGGCGGTGAATTCCCGCGTTTTCTGCGTGGGTTTACCGGCGATACCAGTGTCTGGTTCGACAAATGGGGGTCGGTCGATGATATCATCCGCCTGCGCTACACCCCGCTTGTCATGGGGCGCGTCCGCAGCCCCGTAAAGCTGCGGCAGATGCTGATTGCCCATTTCGATGTGGCCATCCGCGTCGAGGAATTTGTGACAAGCTGGCTTGATTTTGCCCCCGAGGATCAATCCTGTATGGGGCTTCAGGGCATGAGCCTTGGACAGGACATGCGCATCGGCCAACGCGCGCCGTCGATTGGCGAGAAAATTGTTGTCCACATCGAATGCAGCACTTTGGCGCAATACCGAACCTTTCTTCCGGGGCGCCCACGCGAGGCCGAGCTTAAAGATCTTGTTCTGGGCTATACGGGCGGCTTTATGGAAGTGGATGTCGCGTTGTGGCTGCCAAGGCCGCAAATTGGACAGGCACAGCTTGGCGTTGCAACCGAACTGGGCTGGACATCGGCGATGCCAATTTCAGGCGGGCCACAAGAAATAAGAGACGGATTGGTACGCGCGTGCCAATATAAGATCGAAATTAGAGATACATTGATTTAGGGGATTCAGGATGGCCGCAGAAATTCAGGTAGAGAAATACGCGGGCAAGCTGAACCGCACAGGCTATGACGCCTTTATCAAGGCGATGGGCATGTCGCGCGGTGAAGGTCATCGCCATGTCGACGTGCTGCATTGGCTCTATCATGTTGTGTCCAACAAACAGTCCGATGTGTCCGTCATGCTGGGGGCGATGGGGCTGGACCGTGGCCGAGTGTTGACCGACCTGACGCAGGCCTTGGGGCAGCTTGATAAAAACGTAACCGAAACGCCTGCGATTTCCGACAGCATGGCGCAGATGCTCAAGAACGGCTGGGTCTATGCGACGTTGCTGTTTGGCGAAGTGCAGGTACGCTCGGGTCACGCGCTTGTGGCGCTTTTGTCATCGAGCGAACAGCGCCGCGTTCTGTCGAGACTAAGCAGCGTTCTGGGCGATATGTCAGCCGATATGATTGCCAAGGAATCCGGCATGCTCTGGCGTGACAGTGAAGAGGGCGACATGCGCCCCATGGACGGCTCGGGCCTGACATCGGGCGGGACGGACGACGAGGCGGGACCAAGCGGCAACACGCCTTTGGGCCGCTTTGCAAAGGACATGACCGCCGCTGCCGCCACGATGGACCAGATCGTCGGGCGCGATGACGAAATCCGCCAGATCGTTGACGTGCTGCTGCGCCGCCGCCAGAACAACCCGATCCTGACAGGCGAGGCCGGTGTCGGCAAAACCGCCGTAGTCGAGGGCTTTGCCCAACGGCTTGCCGCGAATGATGTCCCGCCTGCCCTGCGTGGCACCAAGCTGTATGAATTGGACATTCAGGCGATGCAGGCCGGTGCCTCGATGAAGGGCGAGTTTGAACAACGTTTGAAATCGGTGATCGACGAGGTGCAATCCTCGCCCACACCCATCATCCTGTTTATCGACGAAGCCCATACCCTGATCGGTGCCGGCGGTGCGGCGGGCACCGGGGATGCCGCCAACCTGCTGAAACCTGCACTGGCGCGCGGCACTTTGCGCACAATTGCGGCCACCACATTTGCCGAATACCGCACCCATTTTGAAAAAGACCCCGCCCTGACCCGCCGCTTTCAGGCCGTCGACATCCAAGAGCCGGACATCGCGCGTTGTTGTTTCATGTTGCGCGGCATCCTGGGCCCGATGGAGAAACACCACGGCGTGCGTATATCGGACGAGGCGATTGTCGCGGCTGTCAGCCTGTCGGCGCGCTATATCCCCGCGCGGCAATTACCGGACAAGGCGGTTTCCCTGCTTGATACCGCCTGCGCCCGTGTGGCTGTAAGCCAGTCATCAACGCCCGCACGCATCGGTGATCTGCGCCAGGCGATCCGCGCGGCAGAGGTCGAGATTGCATCAAAAGAATCCGAGCGTGAACTCGGCCGTACTGACGAGGAACGCCTTGCCGAGACGCTCAAGGAAAAATCCACGCTTGAGGTTGAACTCGCGGAGGTCGAGGGAAAATACGAGACCGAGCGTACTCTGGTTGCCGATGTGTTGAGCTTGCGCAAACGCATCGCAGAAGCAAAAGGCGAAGATACGGCAGACATCGCAGATGCCCGCCCGGGGGAAGAACTGGACCCGGTTGAGCAATCAGGCGACATTTCGCCAGCCGAGGATATCGAGGCAGCCCATGCGGACCTCGCCAGCAAAATGGCCGAGCTTGAGGGCGCGAACCCCGATGACCGCATGGTCTATGCCCATGTCGATGCGCAATCGGTGGCCACTGTGATCTCTGACTGGACCGGCATTCCTGCGGGCCGTATGGTGCAAGATGAGTTGGCCGCAGTGCTGACCCTTGCCGACCGTTTGAAAGAGCGGGTGATCGGTCAGGATCACGGCTTGCAAACCATCGCCAAACGGATCGAGACCAGCCGCGCGGGCCTTGCCAACCCTGAAAAACCAATCGGTGTATTCATGCTCTGTGGTCCGTCGGGTGTGGGTAAGACTGAAACCGCGCTGGCCCTGGCCGAGACGCTTTATGGCGGCGAGCAGAATATCATCACCATCAACATGTCCGAGTTTCAGGAAGCCCATTCCGTCAGCCTGCTCAAAGGAGCACCCCCCGGCTATGTCGGCTACGGCGAGGGCGGGCGGTTGACCGAGGCGGTGCGGCGCAAGCCCTATTCCGTGGTACTGCTGGACGAGATCGAAAAAGCGCACCCCGATGTGCACGAGTTGTTCTTTCAGGTGTTTGATAAGGGCATCATGGAGGACGGCAACGGCCGTGCGATCAACTTCAAGAACTGCCTGATCCTGCTCACATCGAACGTCGGCACCGAAGTCATCATGGAGATGGCCGAAAACGGTCAGACGGAAGCCACCACCGAGGAATTGTCCGCCGCCCTCAAGCCGTACCAGCTTGACGTCTTTCCGCCCGCCCTTCTGGGCCGGATCGTGTCGATCCCGTATTATCCGCTGGGCGCTGCGGCACTGGCAGACATCACGCGGTTGAAACTTCGATCCGTCGCCAAGCGGCTCAGGTCGTCGCACAAGGCAGAAATGGTTTACGGCGACGATGTGCTTGATCACATCACCGCCCAATGCGCCGACCCCGACAGCGGTGGGCGGATGATCGACAACATCATTACCAATTCCATTTTGCCAGAGATGTCGCGTAAGGTGCTGGAAAAGATGGTTGCGGGGGAAGAGTTTAAACGTGTGACCGTGACATTTCGGGACGGTGCGTTCGGGTACGAATTTATTTAGAGAGAGAATGATCCAATGCCATGTATTTGCCTTGATTACTTCGCAATTGAAAAGTTTTTCAACTCATGCGCTTTGACGATTGCGATGCAGCAATCCATCAAAATCGGTTGGGCCGGAAACGAATCGGTACAGCTTGCCCAGATTTACGGGTTCATGGGCTATGAACCGCCCGGGTCCGTGACCATCGACATCGGCCACAGAAACAATCTGACTGCCGAAACGGACCGTCTGACAAAACAGTTCGTGCTGATGTATCTCCAGAAAACCCACGAACAGGGATTCATGGCCGGTCAGATGTATGTGATGGCGATGAATGCGACGCGGCTCAAGGCGTGCTCACAGATCAATGATGCTTTCCGGTCCGTCGCGGCCGACAATAAGAAGATCGCCGATGATCTGAGGGCGGCCATCGAAAAGGCGGCCAAATACAAACTGGCGGCCGGTGTCGGCGTGGCGCTGGTGGGCGGCGTCGGCGGCGTTCTGTGTGTTGCAACCGGCGGGGGCGGTCTGGGTTTTGCCATCGTCGGCATCGCAAAGACCAGCACGCAATCGATTATCAAGACATGGGAAAGCGGCAGCACTGCGACCGCTGTCGCGGTCGACTTCAGAAACATGGAAGCACAGAGACTTGCTGATGCAGCTGTGGGAGGTGCGGAGAAGCACGTCGGCAGAAAAGTGGCTGAACGGTTGCCGGGCAAGATGGCGACAGTCGACAGTGCAAAGTTGGCTCTCAAGAAGTATACGCAACTCCTTGGCCGGAAATCGACGAACGCCGCCAACATTGCAAAACGCACTGCCCAAGAGGCTGCGGCAAGGTCGACATTGTCGGCAGCAAATTCGTCGGCCGCAAAAGGCACCACTGCGCTGGGCGTTTTGCGCGGTGCCACCTATGCGCTGCCTGTGCTTTTCGCGGGATACGACACGTTCAACGAGATCCAAGAATACAACGGTACATTAAAGGGCTTGTAACAGTCTGTGTCGGGGATGACGGCGACGCCTTCCCCGACCATGCGCCCGCCCCCGCGCGGCCCGAAGGTACAGAATACCATAAGTGACACCCTGCGGTTGCATTCTCTACGCTGGCACCATCTTCAGCGGAGAATTTCATACCCATCAACGAGATGATTTCCATTGTTGCCAGTGTCGGCATCCAAATGACCAACGCCAGCGCCGATGTTGCTGCCGTGCAGCGCCGGGGGGAAAAGGCTGATGAACCCGCAGCGCGCACCTCTTGTCGTGGACGGAAAGACCAGCACCAGTACCGAAACTGCGATCCGCGATTTCCTGCGCTACGTTTTGGGGTTAAGGCGCGAGGATTGCCAGTTTTTTTCGTGGCCTGTAATCTCAAGAACGCACATTGAGACTTTGAGAAAAACAACAAAGCGTCGACAGGCTAAGCAACCTCACAACGTCGCCAGCAGCGCCTCTATCCCCGCTTTATACCGCTTCACTTCCTCCGGCTCCACACGCGGGGCTGGCGGGGCTGTGGCGGCACTGGCCACGTCCCCGCCGCTCACCCGACCCATTTTGCGGTCCGACCATGCCGCCATTTGGGCGACGGTCCATCCGGTCAGGAACGGGTTCGCGCTGACCACCCCTGCGCCCATGACCTCAAGCACGCTTGCGGCGGGATTGGCGCTGAGCGCGGTATTGGCCCCCGCCGGTCCCAGAAAATGCGCCAGATACAACCGGCCCGGGGTGATGTCATGACCCCGCGCGCGCAGGAACGCCTCGTTTTCGCGGGCAAGGTTGGTGACCATGGCGCGGCTGAGATCAGGATCGAACCGCAGGTCCAGCAACTCGCTTTCGCTCAGTTGTGCCACCAGATCGGGACGGTAGGTGCGCATCATCCGCAACCATGTCGAGTTAATGAATTGGCCCAGACCCGTTGCCGAGGACCGGGTGTTTTTGGCCCGCGCATTGCCCGCACTCTCGACGCGGATGATCTGCGCCACCAGCGCCTCTACAGCGCCAGAGGCTTTGGCGACGCCAAGCGCCAAAGGGTCAACAGGGCGTCCCGAGATATGCAACTCGAAGTGCAGGTGCGGTCCGGTCGAGCGGCCCGTGGTGCCGACATAGCCGATCAATTGCCCGGCATCGACCGTGTCACCCTGTTTGATGCCAGCGGCAAATTCGTTCAGGTGCGCATAGCGCGATTGCACGCCAGCGTCGTGATCAATGTAGATGATGTTGCCATAGCTTGATGACATATCCGCCCGCGAAATCCGGCCCGCGGCAACGGCAGTGACGGGCGTACCTGTGGGTGCGGCCCAGTCCACACCATTGTGGCTGACGGTTTTTTTCAAAATCGGATGATGCCGGGGCCCGAAGCTTGAGGTTTTGGTGCCAGCCACCGGAATAAGGAACCCGCCGCCAAGCGAGCCTACCGCGCCCGAACTGCCTGGCCCCTGAACCGACGGATCATAACAGCCGTAAGGCAGGTTGTCGCCTTGGGGGCGCAGGACAAAACATGTGAAATCAATGTCCGGTCCGGTAAGCGATACGTACAGGATTTGCCCCGCAGGTGCGGTATTGCGTCCGTCCGCGCCCAAGATCAACATCATACGGTCCTGCTCGGTGGCGATGCGGCTGAGGTCTTGCACCCGCGACAGCATCACCATCAACTCGCCAACCAGTTCCGAGGGCAATCCATTGCGCAACGCCGTGGAATAGACCGCGTCTTTCAGCTTGACCTCGCCCTGCGCACCGCGCGCCCGCAAGGCCCGCCCCGCTTTGCGCAACAGATCATCGGCAAACCACGGGTCCGCGCTGCGCTCGAAACGTCCCGGTCCGGGTTGCGCCAGAGAGATCAGATACCGCTCCGCATCATAGACCGACATCTGCAAAATCTGTGCATCTGCGCGCGACGTATCGAAGCGCAAGGCGACCAGCCCGCCTTTTGGCAGATCAGTGAAGGTCTCTGGCGGCTGGCCAAGTTCGCCGGCTTGCCGGACCGTTGCGTTCACCGCGCGGTCAACTTCGTCGGCGCTGATGCCCTCTGCCAGCAGCGTGTCCTTGAGGCTCTTTTCCGTCTCCAGCCGCACAACCGCATCGCGAAACAACGGGGTGCGCAAGTTCGAGGACATGGCGAGCACCTCGGTTGTGGTATTTTCTATCACTGTTTCGACATAGCTGACCGTTTCGGTCGTAGCCTGCGCATCATCCCCGAGGATTTCGCCCCAGCTGCCGTCGCTGGCATCTACGGTAATTTCCTCGCCCGCCGCGACAGGCGCATCGTCAAGATCGGCGGACGGCCGGTCTGGCACGACGCTGGTGATCGCGGTTTCCCGCCGCGCCTGAAACGCGGCCAGATCAGCGCTTGAAGAAGGCAAGGTCAATTGCACCCGCTGGGTGGCGTCAAAAAGTGTATCCTCCAGTATCCGTATTTCATCGCCCTGTCGGGCGCGGTTGGGGTCAATCTGGACGTCCAACAGAACCCGCCGCGCGCCCATGCCCGGCCCCTCGGGCAAATTGATGATCATCGGTGCGCCGCGAATATCCAGAAAGGCCTCTGCCGCTGCCGCTTGCAACTCGATGCCGCCTTGTCCGGCGTCCTCCGATTGCACAAGGGTCAGGTCATCCTCGTCGCTGTCCAACAAGCCCGCCTGATCAACCACATCACCGCCCGACCAAAGCGCCCCCACCAATTTGACGCTGCCGGCGATCAATGCAACCGCCAAAACACAAACCGCGCCAATTGCTGCAACACGCCGCAGGGTCCGGTAGCGCTTGCGCCGCCGCACTCTGCGTCCCGAACCCGCAAAATTAGGATTTACATCAATTTTCGGCATGGGGGACATGATGCCAAATCAAGCGCGTCAGCGAAAGACGCCAATGCCTGCTCCGGTCGTGATTTTAGGCGTCGATGCAGGTTTTTGCGCGGCCACTGTGGCGGGTCGTGAGGTGGTTGCCGGTCTTGACGCGGTCCGCGCGGGTTGCGACGCAGTTGTTCTGCGCGTCGTCGTCGCGGCACTCGGGGCTGCCGCCACAGGTGTGGGGCATGCCACATCTTCGCGCAGGATCATCGTGCGGAACAAATCAACGCTGGGTTCCTGATCGGACTCGTTCGCGCCTTCGATCTCGTCATAATATGCAGCGACTGACCGCCGAGACCCTGGCCCCCACGCACCGTCAATGCCGGACCGGTAACAGTTCATCCGCGCCAGTTCGGTTTGCAGCACACGGTTCAGCTGGTCTGCGGGCGGGTCCACATGACCCTGCTCGATCAGCTTTCTGAACAATTCTGGATTATCCGCGCGCAATGCGATACGGGCTTCAAGATTGGTATAATCAAAACCAATTTGTTCAATGGTGGCGGGCATCAGGGTCTCGATGCCAAACACATCTTCCTGCCCGGCCTCGACGCGACCCAGAATAATCGACGGGGCGGGCAACCCTGCGTCTGCACTGAATGCCACACGTGTCACTGTTTGATCAAAGCCGTTTACTGTAGGGGCGACACCCGTTTGCGGCAGATAGGCCGCGATCAAAAAGGGCTCTGCCCCGGTCTCGGTTCCCGAGATGTCGATCTCTATTGAAGTCGCGGACAATGATTGTGCCTGCGCCAGTCCGGCGCAGATCATCATCGTCATTGCAAAGGCGGGGATGCGCAGGTTCATCAGGTGCCCTTCGGTGTCAACAATTTCAAACGTACTATAGTTTAAAACATCTATGCCGTGTCGGGCAACCCTCGGGATTTGCCATACTGGCCAAAGCTAGTGTTTTTCTCAATTGATCGGGGCTGACAGGAAAAAGGTCCAGCGTTCGGAACGCCGTGTGTCGACCTCTTCGAATTTTGCTGCAATATGGCCGCGGATCAGACAATCCTCGCGTCCCCTGATCCTGAATTCACCGGAATCGACACACATGGCCGTGGTGCCCGAGACCATCGAGCCGTTGAACACGTCGCGGGCGTAGACGTAAATATAGCGGGACTTCAATGTCGCCTCGATAACGTTGGCGCATTGGTTGGGGCCGATTGTCCACCATCCTGTGGTTTCCCACTCGTCTATGTCATAAGTGCCAATCGCGACGTTGATCACATCGAGTGTCTGGTTGCAGACCTGAAAATTCGCCTGCGCGGCACCGGGCAAGGCAAACAATAACCCTGCAAGCCATCCTGCTCCTCCGCCGCATCTGTAGAATTTTGTCATTTTGATGTTACCAAATGAGGTAGAATACGTGCCTCCCTGCCACCATAGCAGGTGCCGGTTGCAGACCATGTTGCAAAAATCCTGCGATATTTGCAGTTTTTTGACACAAGTAGGTGAAATTGGCCACGGGGTATGCTATATGAAATGTATGATACGGTCATTTATCTTTTGTTCTGCGCTTGTCGCAGCGTCTGGAGCGGGTGCAGTCGCACTCTCTGTGATGCATGATTCGTCATTCAACTCAGATACTTGGGCGTACGCGGAACCTGAAAATACAGCTGGTTTCGTTATACCCGCATTCGCATCGGTCAGACCTTTTTCTGACGCAAAACCCGCAGTTTTGAGCAGTGATTCGTCTGAACTTGCAATGCCATCATCAGATTTCTCGAACGAAAAGGTGTTTTTGACGCCTGTCGCCACCAGCCCGAATGACATCGGGAGCAACGAAAACCCTGATCGTAGTGAATCCCGTTCAGACGGCTCCGGCCCGCCGGACGATCTTGTTCGTGTGCAGCCAGCAGTGGCACCGGTTGCCCGCCCTGTGCGAGTTACTGCAAATGTGGTCTATCCTGCTGCACCCAGAATTGTACCGCAGATACAGCGGACAATCGCAGAGCCTGTTGTGCAAACATCGGCTGTCGAACCCAAATATATCATCGGCGTCTACCGCTAGGCGAAATCACCGGTTGACTTGAACCGGACCAGTGTCGCTAATTGGTGCACAGGTTTGGTACATTTTGTCTGGAGATTTTGATGTTAAAACAACGCCTATTTGCGGCGGCTTCCTCTGTTTTTATAGCAACCACTGCGTTGATTGCGACGGGTGCAGCGGCACAGGACAGTGACGGCACCATTTCACTTGAATTGAACAAGATCAGCGCGGCGGCCGGCGGCGGTTGTCAGGTTGTGTTTTTTGGCAAAAACGGGCTGGATACCGATCTGGATGATGTCACATGGCGCCTTGCTGTGCTGGACGCGGACGGGGTATTCAAGAACCTGCTTGCCCTGCCACTGGGCAGTCTGAGTGCAGGCAAACGCCGCATCGTGCAATACAGTCTGCCCTCGCCTTGCGAAGAATTCTCGGAGATTATCGTGAACGAAGTGGCCGTGTGTAAAATTGGCGGCTCCGAAAGTGATCTCTGCCTGACACAACTGGCTGTCAGTTCACGTACCGCAATCGGCTTTGGCCTTTAATATTTTCCTTTATTCTGTGCGGTTATTGATATGGAACTGACGATCTTACAACTTTCCTCCTATGTGGTTTATGGCCTTCTGGCTGTTCTGTCTTTCTTGGCCGTTGCCATCGGTATTTTCAAAATGGTCCAATTTGCCCGCCTCGGTGTCGGGCGACGTGACGACGCCGAGCGTATTCTGGATGACTGGCTCAACGGTCGTGTCGACGAGGCGATCACAGCGGCAGGCAAACGCAAATCTGTGCTTGCCCGCATCCTTCAGGCAGTTTTTTCCGGCATACAGGCCCGTCCCGGCGATACCAGCTATGCCGAAGAACTGTCCCGCCAGACCGCCATCATTGAACTCGCCTCGCTTAGCGAACGCATGCGCTCGCTCGATATGGTGGTTCAGGCGGCTCCGATGCTTGGGCTTTTGGGAACGGTCATCGGGATGATTGAATCGTTCTCGGTCTTGTCTGTTGCCGATGGTGCGATTGATCCGACACTGCTTGCATCCGGTATCTATGTGGCCCTGACCACCACGGCTGCCGGACTTGGCATTGCTCTGGTTGCGTTCTTTGTTGCCACATGGCTCGAGGGTCGTATCGACCGGGAACGCAACATGATGGAGGCGCTGATGTCTGCCGCTATTCACGGTCGCGTCGATCCAAACGCCTCCGCGCCCTAAGGGTGCAGGCACGTGATTAGCAAAGTAACTTCCCTTCCCGAGCGGCCCCGCACCTACCGCTTTGCGTTGACGCCGCTGGCGGATGCAATGTTCCAGCTGCTGATCTTTTTCATGCTGTCCTCAAGTCTGACCCCCTACTCGCTTGTGACCCTGAGGGGGACACCGGACAACGCACAAACCGGCGAGGCAACAGAAACCGCACCGCCGCAAGTCGAAGACGAGACCGCAACCACCCCTGCGTCTGCCGCATCCGATGACGGGCCAAAAATCACTACATGGACACTCGGCGATGGTATCGTGATCGTAAACGGGCAGATATTTGAGGCGGATGCATTGGCCGACCTTGCAGCGGCAATCGGCACACGGGACGAACCGGGCCGCATTGTGATTATTGTCGGTGATCAGGCCCGTGTGCAGGACATCGCAACCGCCGTTGAAGCGCTTGATACCGCGCAGGTGTCAGCGGTTCAAATCACCCGTGAGCGTCCCTGATGCCGCGCGTCTCCCTGCTTCCGACCGCGCGTGCGCGCCTCAAGATCGACAGCTCTCTGGCGATTGTGAACATCGTCCTGTTGCTGATCTTTTTCTTTCTGACCACTGGGTCACTGTCCACATCGCAACAGGTTGTCGTCACTTTGCCCGATACGACAACCTTGCCACTTGATCTTTTGCCCAAGCCCCTGCTGACTGTGGATGCACAGGGTGAGCTGACACTGGACGGTGCACCTGTAACATCGGGCACTTTGGCTGCGGCATTGGGGGACAGCCCGACATTGCATGTGCTGGCCGAACGATCGGGAAATGCCGGGGAATTGCTGGATATACTGGCTGATGAAAACCTGATTGCGGTGCAGGTGCGTCTGGTAACCGTGCACCGCAAAGTTGCCAAGGACGCGCCATGAGCTTCCTTCCTTACGCAAAACCGCCGGCCTCGATCCTGGCTGCGTCGATCACCGGTTCCTCGGCGTTGCATTTCGGACTGGTCGGATTGCTGCTGACATCATCGGTTGCGTTGTTACCGGCACCTACCCGTAATGAAACCCGTGCGCCGGATTTTGAAATCACGCTTGAAATTCTGGACGCCAACATCATTGACCTGACAGAGCCGGAACCGGAAAACGCGCTGGTCCCGCCAGACGCCGTGCCGCTTGAACCGGACGCGGCGCAGGCGGACCTGTTGGAAGAAACCCAACTAGCGGCGTTGGCACCGGCGGAAAACATAGACACTGGGCCTGACGCGCTTGACACGCTTGATGGGGGGCTGGAACCGTTGGTCGATGGCGCGGACGACCTGCTCCAGCCGTCAGAGGATACATCGGCGCAGGTCGATGAAACCGCAGTGCCCGACGCTCTGCCAGAGCCTGCACAGACCGAGCCCGATGACGTTCAACCGCTTGCGCCCGTTGAATTGCCTGATCCGGATATCATGGCCATCAACGACATCAGCCCGATTGACAGCGGTGAAATATCGCCCTTTGCGGTTCCTGTCGCACCGGCAGAAATCACGCAGCCGACACTCACACAGACTGATGTGGCTACACTGGCACCCGATGACACGTCGCAAGACCAGATTGTCGCCCTTGTTCTGCCCGAAGACACCGCACCACCGACCGACCCTGTCGAGACCGTATTGCCCAATGTGCTGCCACCTGATGACGCCCCTGAGCCCGAGATCGTAGAGCCGGCGGTAATTGCCCCTGAACCAGATACTGAACCAGACCCCGAAACCGCTGAAAACCCACAAGATACGCCTGCTGCGGTGGCAAGCCCCGATGCCCCCCGGGCTTTGGAAAACCCCGATCCGCAAACCGTGATGATCGGCACGTTGATCCAGCGCATCCGTGCGACACCGTCGCCGCAATGTACGCTGGCCTTGCCGCGCGATGCAGGACCGGACGGGGTGGGCGTGTCGTTCGTCGGGGCGCAAGAAGCGGGACTTGATACATTTGCCGGTCGCCTGCTGGACGGGCTGTCGCCTGTGCCGATCCAGACCCGCGAAATCATTGACGGGCGCCAATGCGCGCTATTGGATGCGGTGCGTCAGGTCGCCGATTATCCGGCAGGCCGCATCGGTCTGGCGCTGGATGATACAACGCTGCGCAGTGGTGAAAACCTGCGCGGGCGTGTCACGGGTGCGGGCGGATTGTTTGTGACGCTAGTGCTTATTGATGACAATGGCGTGGTGCAGGATATGTCACGTTTTACCACGATCGAGGGTAACGATCCGGTGTTTGACGCCCCGGTTGCGCGCTCGGGCCCGACGCGTGCAACGCGCCAGATCATTCTGGCCCTTGGCTCGGACGTAGCGCCAATCGACATATCGGGGCAAATCGGACAAGAGGCCGAGGCGGTATTTTCGGCGCTGCCTGCGGATGTGTTAAGGTCCGCCAAATTCGGCTTGGCGACGTTTGATGTGCGTTAAGTTCGGGCGCTAAAATACTGTCCTAGCGCGTTATCTCGACCACGCTGATGGTTACGGAACCCTGCCCGTCCTGCGCCAACTCCCGCATCATCAACGGCAACAGATCCGACGCCGCCGTGCCATCGACCATGGCGGCCGCCCGCACCAGTGCCGCGTCCGACGCCGTTGCGATCAACACATACGTGCCCGGCTGTGCGGATGGCAGGCGAAATGAAAACCGGCGCTGTGTCCCGATAGGTTCGGCCAACTGGTTCATCAATGAAAAAACCCGGCCCGTGGGCGATACCAGCGCAAGCCAGTTTTGCCGCCCTGTCGCATCGTCATGAATGGTCCCGACCACACCTTCGTTACGGGGCACGGTTGTGGCGTCCAGAGCCATTTCAATCGCCGTGCCGGAGGTGCCCTGCAAGGCACGTGCCAAAGCGACCGCCGCGCATTGCGGCTCTTGGACACTGCGCGTGACCACGTCGGGACGCATGCCAAATGCCGTCTCGAACTGCGCGCCAATCCCGCCAAGCGTGGCGGGATTGGCGGCAAAGCCTTCGATCAAACCTGCGTTTTCTCCCTGTGCGCGCAAGGCGGCATAGCTGCACGGCTCCGTCAGCGTCTCCGCCAGAAACGTGTCTCTGGTGCCGGGGGTCCGCTGCATGCCGTCCCCGTCCGTTGCCGTGGCTTTGGCATCGCCCGCATCGGGGTCCGGCTTGTTCAGTACAAACCAGCCGCCCAGACCCACAGCACCGATCAGCGCAAGGGCGATCAGGATTTTGCTAAAACCGCCGCCGCCCTTTTGTTCGAGTGCGGACACCGGGAACGCTGTAGGGGCTGATGTGACAAACCCCTCACCCGCCGGATTGGCGCGCGGTGCCGCCTGTAATCCGGCTACCGCACGATTTTGGGTTCTTTGCGTCGCGACATTCAATGTCACGGCATCGCCGCCTTGAATCGCGCGTAATTGCGCAATGACCTCCTCCATGGATTTCATCCGCATTGCCGGATCAGGTTGCAGCATTTGATACAGCAGCGACTGGAAGTTTGACGGCACCTCGCTTAAATCCGGCACCGACTGGCGCTTCTGCACCGCCTCGACGATGCTGTCGCCCATCGCCAGCGCCTTGCCCGTCAATGCCACGATCATCAGCAAGGCGAACGAATAGACGTCGCTTGGCCCCTCGGCTTCGCCGCCATACGCACCGAGTTGCTCAGGCGAGACATACTTGAGCTTACCGGCAAATTCGTTGCCGATGGTCACATCCTTGACCTTGGAGGACCGCGAAATACCAAAGTCGATCAACAAAGCCTTGGAGATATCGTTATCCGGCAACATCACGTTGTCAGGCGACAGATCGCGGTGCACAATGCCGATGTTATGTGCTCGGTCCAATCCACCAGCAAGACGCAGAAACAGATTGCAGACCTGCTTTTCGGTCAGTGGGCCATCGGTCTTGATCTTGTCGGACAGCTTGGTGCCCTCGATGAACCCCATCACCAGCGCGTGCAGGTTAAAATTGGCGTCCGGCGGCACATAGGCAAAATAGCGCACGATAGCATCATGGTGCAGTTGGCGCAGGGTACGCGCCTCGCGGCGGAACATCTGTGCGACGCGCGGGTCTTCTGCCATCTCGGGCAGGATCACCTTGATCGCCACAGATTCCCCTGTGCCGATTTCAATGCCGCGAAACACGCTGCCCATACCGCCGTGGTCAATCCGTTCCTCGACGCGGTACATGTTGTTGATCACCGCACCGGGTTCAAGCGTGCGCAGCGGTCCGGGCAGCGGTGGTGCTTGTGTCGGATCGGTACTGATCGAGGTTGTCATCGTGCTGGCCTGAACCACAGGTGGTGCGGATGCAGGTGGTGACGTGCCATCGCTGAAAGGGCGATAGGTCGACCCGCGTTCAGGCTCGGGTTCGGATTCTTGTGTCGCCGCCGTTGAAATCACCGTACGGTCGGGATCCGCATCGGGTTTGTTTACAGGAACAGGGTGTGGTGACACGACAAGCAGTGTTCTGTCATTGTCGTCATCGTCGTCCTGAACGTTGCCCTGATCATCACCACTTTCGCTGCCCGCAGAGATCTGCGGTGCTGCGGGCGACTGGAACAACAGCGTTCGGTCGTCGTCAGTATCAGGGTCACTCCCCGCGTTTGCGGTCGCCCCCTGTGGCGGCATCGGCATCAATAACGTGCGGTCCTCGTCGTCATCGACTGGCGCGGACGGCTTTTTCCCGGGGGGTATGGATTTGTCGTCGGTCACAGATAGCCGCCAAATTCCGGAAACACGCCATCGGCCTCGAACTCCGGCCATGGGGCCTGACGACACCGTACTGTCACAACGGACACATTGTCCTTGCCGCCCCGCTCGAGTGCTGTAGCAATCAGGTGGTCGCATAAAGCGTCAAGCGAAGACCCCAATCTGACCATTTCGCGCTCAAGCTCGTCGTCATGGTAATATTCGGTCAAACCGTCAGAGCAGATCAGGAATACATCACGGTCCGCCAATGTACCTTCAACCATCTCGCATTCCGGTTCGGAGGTGACGCCAATCGCGCGGGTGATGACATTCTTACGCGGCCAGTTTTCGGCCTGTTCCGGTGTGATCGTGCCATTATCCAGCAAGGTCCGCACCTCGGTGTGATCACGCGTGCATTGCGACAGAACGCCGCCGCGCAAACGGTACACCCGGCTGTCGCCTGACCAGATACAGGCGTAATGCCCCTGCTGGACCATGAGCGACGCAATGGTCGATCCGATCGTGCCATTGCCCAGTTCGGCTGCATGGGTCAAAATCCGGGCATTGGCACGGGTCAGACGGTCCATGAACCGTGCGCGCAGATCAATCGCGCCATCCGGAATGCCGACGGTGTTCATTTCACCCACGATGCTCTGGCTGGCAAAATCCCCTGCCGCATGGCCGCCCATGCCGTCTGCCACAAGCCAAAGACCACTCTCGGGCAACGCCAGCAGACTGTCCTCGTTGATCTTGCGCACGCATCCTATGTCGGTGCGCGTCACCGTCTCGAAGGTATAGACCGGATTGGGCGTTTCATTCATCGTTTTTTCCTGCTTTGTCATCGGTCTTTATACGGTCAGTCAGCAGCCAGCGCAGGCCTGCCATATCCGGCAATCCATTTGTGGCAAGCCAGCCTGCATGCCGGTGTTTTAATTCGGCGTGCCACCAATGACTGCGCCCGAGTTGCGCCTTGTCGGCATCCGCTTGCTTTGCATCGTCAAACAGCTTTGACAGGTCGCCGTCATCACGGTGCGCCCAGAGCGTGCCGTCCTGCCCTTTTTCGAACGCGGTGCCGCGCAGCGTTGGTGCCTCGAACCCCTCTGACAGCGTCGCGGCCCCGCGCGTGCCGCTTTTGGGCACTTCGAACGCCTGCAAATGCGCCGACAACGCCAGATAGGGTGCCGCATCATGCGCCTTGTGCAACGGCGGCGGTGTGACCACATCCGTCAATCCCAGAACCAGCGGAAACCGGCGGCCGACCTTGTCCTGCGACGGCGTAAACAACCCCATCAAGGGTGCCCCAAGAATATCCGGCCCCAGCCAGAAATACAGCGGCGGACCGGCCGCCCATGCTGCTTCCCATTGATCGCCCAGATCGTTTTTGAGGGCAGGCAGCACGCCCTCAAGCCATTTATCAAGCTTGTGCAAGATACCGTGGTCCATACCATAGGCCAGAAAATCGCCAAAGGCCGGATGTTTGCCGTAAATGACCATGCTCATCGGCTATTCGATCGACTTGGGACAGGAAAATTCGCTCAGTTCCCGCATCAGGAACGGAATGGCGATACTGTCGAATTCCAGCCTCAGCGTCACAGAACGCCCGCCCACCTGATGCGTCACATCGGCCCTTGTGCCGTCACTGCGGTTACGGCCTTGGGTGATGAAGTCTGACAACGCCCACCGACCGCCGCCAAAACGCAGCCCGTTATCGGTCACATCGCTTTGCGGCAAAAGCACCATGGTGATGTCGGCGGTTTCTTCGGGCCAGGAAAAACTGGAGCCGCTGGAGTTTGGAAACAGTTGCACAGTCCGTCCGCTGAATGTGATTGCCGTGCTTTCGACTGTGGGCGACGAGGCGACTTGCGAAATAGTAAAGCTGACCTGTGGCGTGGCACTGTCGGGCGGGAAAAACGCCTGCCTGATCCGCTCTGCGCGGGCAAACTGGCTCAACAATCCCGACGACAAGCGACCGCCAAGCGGCGACCCTTCACGTGCCACGATGGTCCCGTCAGCCTCGCGTTGGGTATGTTCGCGCAGGTAGGTGTCATAAAAACGCTCCATCCGCCCGCCAAATCCAAAAAACTCGCCAAAGACCGACGTTGAAATATGCCGCGCGCCGCCTTTGGCAAAAGGAAAGGCGCTGGCGACGTTCTGCGTGCAATAGGCGGCGACCTCTTCGGTCAGGGCGCGTTTCAGCTCTTCTATCGTGGCATTCGCCGATACGGTCAGGAATTCGTTCTCGATCTGGTTAACGAAGCCCACGATGGTTTCGGGATAGAACGGCACTCCCTGGCTCAGATCATTGAGCGAATCCTGCAATCCGCGTTCATCCAGCACAGACGATCCGCCACGCCCCGCGAGTTGACGGTTCTTGAGCAGCGTTGTCAGACCCTGAAGCAGTACCCCGACAGGTTGGGCATTTTCTTCACCCGCAACCAGTCTGTGCCATTTCTCGAACTTTTGTTCGATTTGTTCCAACTGGCGCCGTTGGGACGGCGCAGCAGCAGAATTGACCGCGCGTTCCTGAAATTTGGATTTGTCACGCAGCATGTTGAGCGCAATCCGTTGGATCGCCCCAGAGCGCCGTTGCACTTCGTCAAAACCGACATCGGCCAGCTGACCGCCCACATCACCGGAGGCCAGTGCCTCGGGGGTGATCTCGATGTTGTCCATCGCATCCAGAAACCGCGACAGACGGGTTTCTTTATCCACTGCTTGCGCGAGCTTGAGGATCGGCGAGGCAAACGGGGCAGATGCCACAGCAAGGCCGGGATATTGCGGCGCACCCGATGACATCGGCACCAGTTCGATACGGTCCAGCATCGCGTCCCATGCTTTGGCAAAATCGGCACGGTAGAAGGCATGCAGATCACGGTTCAGCCCGACAAGCTGGCCTTTGTAATCGACCCCCTCGCCCGGCTGCCCCAACACCCAACGTTCCTCTTCCAACCGCACAGCAGCATTTGCAACCGCATCCTGGAAAAAGCTCCAGTAGCCGGTGAACGTAAACAAGCCCGGCACTTCGAGGCTTTCCAGCGGGCGGCCATCTGTGGTGCGAAACACCAGATCGGCCTGAACATCCGCCAGTTCTTCGGTCAATCTGAAGGGCAGCAGTGTCGCCCCGTCGCTGACAATCGAACCGTAAGCCTGCTGTGCCAGCGACAGTGTCGCAATCGCTTTTTGAGTGCGCAAAACCAGCGCCTCGTTCGGCTTCAGGGTCGGTTCGACCTTGTCGTCAAGTTCCAGCATGGCGGCAAGATGTTCATTGATCTCGCGGTATTCGCCATCAAGACCGGGTTCGGAGTATTCCGGCCCCCAGTTTTCGGCAAAATACGCCTGAATGGCCACATCGTCCGCCCTGCCATCCTGTTCCTTGGCCAGAAGAATATAAACCTTGAGCGCGAGATACGCTTTTTCGATATCGTTTTGCGCCAGAAGCGTCGGCAGACGGTTTTCAAGATGCAACATCATACGGGGCCGCAAAAGCCGTTCCAGCGAATCTGAATACGCCTGAACAGCGGCTGACCGGATGCTTTCACGCCGCGACAGCCCGACCCGCTCGGCAAAGGGCTGTTCGCGCGGAAAAGCATAGCCCGCCGGCATATCCCGCACCGATGCAAGCGCGCTCAGGATCGGCCGTGTGCTGGGATCGGTGATGATATTTTCCTGCAACAACCCCTGCGCCTCGACGCGGTAGCTGTTGGTCGCGGCCTGCGCCTCGCGGATCAACGTGGCATTTTGCCAAAAGCTGTAGCCGAAAAGCCCGAATGCACCGATCACAGCGACACTGATCACACTGATGGCAAGCGTGCGTGCAATCGCCTTGCGCCGCATGGCCTTGAGGTCGTAGCCGACCCAGTCACGTTCTTCAAAGATCACCCGTTTGAGCAGGTCATGCAGAAAGTAGCTGCGGCCCTTGCCGGACATGAAGCCGGGCTGAAAGCCGCCGCCATCCGTGGCCATTGCGCCCAGCACCTGATCAATCGGCGTGCCATCCTGAGTGCCGGACGTAAAATAGAACCCCCGCAGAATGGCATGGGTGTCCTGACTTTTCTGGAACACCCGCCGCAAGAAGTCGGACACATTACGCTGAAGCAGACCAAGCTGGTCGGGAAAGCCGAACATCGCAATGCGCGCAACTGTATCGGGTTCCTCGTTCATCCGGTCGGTCACTTCATCGGACAGGCGCGTGATAAGCTGGTCAAATTCGGTCGCAACCGAACGGTAGGTTTCTTCCTTGCGGTCCTTGGTCTGAAAGGTGACACCCCAGACAGACCTGCGGCGGTCCTGATTATACGATCCGAAAAATTCACGGAACCCCGCAATCATATCGGCCTTGGTGAACATGGTATAAACCGGCACCTCGATGCGCAGCGTCTCGTAAAGCTCGGTCAGGCGCGCGCGCACGGCAAGCGCGTGACTGTCCAGAACATCATCGGATGCCGTCATCATGTCTTCGCAGGAAAATGCCAGTATCACGCCGTTGATCGGCTGGTTGGGCCGTGCGCGTTTAAGCTGGTCCAGAAACGCAGCCCAGCTCATCTTGTCAGAGCGCGCGTCGCTGTCTTGTGTTGTATACCGGCCCGCGGTGTCGATCATCACCGCCTCTTCGGAAAACCAGAAATCACAATTCTTGGTGCCACCAAACCCCGCAACCGATGCTTTGTCCGTGCCGGGAAATTCCAGACCCGAATGCATGAGGGCTGTGGTTTTGCCCGCACCCGGTGGCCCGATGATGATGTACCACGGCAGATCGTACAGATAAGTAGCACCGCCCGATTTCTTGAGTTTGGCCAACGCCTCCTGCATGGCCTCTGCTAGGATCGCGCCATCGCCAACCGGTGTCTCGATCAGTGTCTCTTCCAGTGCCGCCGCCGCCTTGCGCCTGCGCAGGTAGCGGATCAGCATCATGATAAAGATCGGGCTGAGCACCAGCGCAATAAAGCCGATCCGCACCCACATGCCCTGCAACCACTCCACGCCCGTCATCGGCAACCCGAACCAGATCGCCGCACACAAACAGGCAATGCCCACAATGATCATCGGCCAGCGCAGCCATCTAAAACGCCACATCCGGCTGAACATCGAAAAAGAAAACAACCTCATAGCTGTTGCTCCTTGCGCAGCAGAATTTCGACACGGCGGTTTTTGGCACGTGCCTCGGCGGTGTTTGCCGGATCAAGCGGTTTCGCGGGGCCAACGCCCACCGCCGATACCCGTTCTGCGTCGCTGAGGAAGGGCACGATCAGATCGCGTACGGTCCCTGCCCGCGCTTCCGACAACGCCTCGTTGGTTTTATAGCGGCCCGAACCGCGCAGCGGAATGTTGTCACTGTGGCCTTCAACCAGAATATCGCCCGGTTCCGCCTCAAGCACTTCGCCAATGCGTTTGCCCAGCCCCGTCAAATCGGTTGTCAGATCTGCCGAACCTGACCCGAAACGCAAGGCATCGGCAAGCCTCACCGCGATGTAATCGCCGACTTCCTCGACTGCGACGGTGTTTGCGTCGATTTCGGTCGCCAGACGCCCGCGAATACGCTCGAGCTGGCCTGTGGGTGCGGCCTCGTAATTGGCGGTCTCGCCTTCGCTGCGCTCGAGCACCAGTTCGCCCACACCTTGATGCAGGGCGATGATGCGGTCTTGTGCAGCCTGCGCATCGTTCGACAAAAGATACGACAATGTCGCAAACAAGGCGACGACCATTGCGGCGGCCACCGATGTGATCACCCAGAGCGGCAAACCGCCCGCGCGCCTGCGGCCGCCCAAAATCACAGGCAACCACTTGTGCGACAATTCTTCGGAGGGGCGATCAACCACAGCCCGGAACCGCTGATACACTTCCATCCGCAAGCGCGACAGCATCACCTGCCCGTTCGGTTCGGTGCGGTATTTGCCTTCAAAACCCAAAGCCAGACAGGTCAGCATCAATTCCAGCACATGTGCGCGTTGCAGGGGCAGCGAAATCACCTGATCCAGCCGTGCGAAAAATCCGATGCCTGCCGAGCGGTCGTTCAACAGCTCTGCGGCCATTGAAAACTGCTGCCAGTATTGCGGGTCATTGCCGGGAATGGTTTGCACGATATCATCCGCCGTCGCCGCCAGCGCATAGCGCGCCACGTCGATATCCTCGGGCGGCACCCCGCGCGAGGCGCATTTCTGGACAAACTCTGCCATCTCGCGCAGCACATGGTCGCGCAGCGGTATCGCCTGCATCTCGACCATGCCTGTGCGCAACCGGCCCAAAAGCACCAGAAGGTCAGAGGCCGCCGCCATGATCGGGTTCGACGCTGTGCCAAAATCCATACCCGTGCCGCGCAAAGCATCTGCAAAGGCAATCCTTGGGATGTTGCGCGCGACCTCGGGGGTTCGCGGCCGTTGGGCCATCGGAAACTGCCCGTCCGTCTGCGGCGCGACAGGGGTCCAGCCGGGCTGCGGATGGCCCGGATTCTGAGGATAATGCTGCTGCCCGGCATAGCCATCTTGATAATTGGGTGCCGGATTATTCGGATACTGCGGCTGCTGCACAGGCGGAGGGGGTGGTTGATAGCTTTGCGGTTGCGGCTGATAATGCCGTGCTGGCGGCGGCGGCGCACCTTGCGGGGTCAGACGCCCCCCGAGCCAGGTATCTTCGGTGCCCGGAGGTGGCCCGCCGCCATGCCCGCCGCCATGCCCGCCGCCCTGATTGTGTGGCGCAGGGACGTACCCTTGCTGTGGCGGTTGCGGTGCGTATTGCGGCGGTTGGGGTTGTTGCGGCGGCAGCCGCTGGCCAAAAACCGTGCGCTCGGCACTGTCGCCCGCCGATTGTGACGGCGGAGGTGGTGCTGCGGGTCGCGGGGCCGGTGCCGGGCCGCGCGCAGATTGCGGCGGCAACTTCTGGCCAAAGACCGTGCGTTCCTCGTCGTCGGATGCCATAGATTAACGCTCCTCGGGGATTGCCCACAGCTCAAGCTCTAGGCCCGGCCATGCGCCCGCAAAATGCATCCCCATTGCAGGTGCCGTTGAAAAGTCCCGCCACAGCGGGCTCATCTTGTCGATCATGAAATAGACATGGTTGGCGACCACCCTGATCTGCGGTGGCGGATTGGGCGTATGGACCAGCGTAATGCCGGGCATGTTGTTGACGATGATCTCTTTCATGCGCGTCGACGGGCCAACCTTGCACAATTGCGGAAACTGCTGCTGGATCTGCGTCAGCGGCAAGGCGGCGGCGACCTCGATGATAAAGGCAGCATTGGCGAACAGGTTCGGATCGTCGACCATCGCGGCAAACGAATTCTCGCGCCGCTGTTCCAGCGGCAGCCGCAGTGCGCGGCCCACATCGCGGCTCAGCAAACGGCGGATATCATCGACCAGCGGTTTGAAGGTTTCCTTGGGCTGTTCGTGGCGATAGCGGCCATAGTCGCGCACCCGGCGTTCGCGGTCCTCGAATGTGGTCAATTCGCCCGCAAGCGAGAGCAGCGTTTCATAAAGCCGTTCGGGATGAACGGAAGGCAGCCGCCGCAGATGCCGCAAAACCGGCAAGGTGCGGTTCAGCACCATCAGCATCAGGTAATCCTTGTCCTGCATCCCGCCGCCTGACGTCGGGTCGGCGGCATAGCGCTCCAGCACTTCAAGGCGCGCCTCGACCGATCCGGTCACGGCTTTGAGATATCCCTCGAACGCCCGGTGCGCTGTCAGCACCAGACCCACAGGTGGCACCGACTGGTCCAATGTGACAACCGTGCCGTCGCTTACATCGGCCACACGACCCAGACAGATACACTGATAGCCCTCGCGCGCCTTGTCCCGCAGGGTCAATTCCAGTCGCGGCACCGCAATCTCGAGCGGTTCTTCGATCCGCGAGACAGACGCGGTATCGGCCACGCCTTTTTCCTCGATCAGGACATAGCGCAGACTTGCATCATCGTCCAAACCGACATCGCGGTCGTTTTGCGCCATATTGGGCAGGGTCAGCCAGATCAGCTTGCCCACCGCATCCTCGGGCACATCAATCTCGCGGGGCAGCGGGCTCGCGTGCGGCGCATCGAACGGCGTGCCATCGGGCATGATCCCCGAAACATTTTCCAGCTCAAGACGCCCCTGACGCAACTGACTTTGGTCAAATGACATCTCGGATACGCCCCATGGAAACGGCGTCAGATGTGCCGTGCGCGCCGTAACCGTGCGTTCCATATAGCGGTCAGATTGCTGCAAATGTTGCGGCTTTAGAAACAAACCTTCTTTCCAGGCCACTTTGCTGAAACGCGACATATCTAAATGCTCTCCAAAATACGGCGGTGTTTTTCAATACATCAAACACGCAACAGCGCAACTTTGCGATTATGTAAGGCCACGGTCAAGCGATGGGATGCCCGAAAACAGCTTTAAGCTGCACTATTATGAGGGAAAAAGGCGCAATTGGGCTGTAACAGCGCACCGGAACCCTGCAAACGGGTCGATGCAAACGCGGTCCCTGATTTATGTTCAGACCGCTTGATGTTTCTGGCACACACTCGACTGAAAAGTGCAAGGTTACTACACTGTCGTTTGCTTGACAGGCGGAAATGTGCTCACTTTAGTTGTTTTAGATTCTCATGTTTCAGATGGATTCCGTCATGCTCAATTCCAACTCCCCTTTGCGTCAAACCGGTATCCGTCAGCGCAGCTTGCGCAAGCATTGCCGACTGGGGCGTGCAACAGCGCTGGTGTTCGTTCTGGCGGGCGGTCTAACGCTGGTTCTGGGGGGGCAGACGCAGGCGCAGGATACATTCACTTGGGATGCGGGCAACGGCGGTTCGGGTACACCTGCGGGCGCGACCGGCGCGTGGGTCGAAGCCGGTGGGACCACGCTTTGGCAGGATGTGGCAAATGGCCTGGACGATGTTGATTTCACGTCCGGCGGCAATGCAGTCTTTGGTCCTGACATCGGTGGTTTTGGGGGTTACACCGTAACCATAGGCAGCGCGGTCAACGTCAACAACCTGAGTTTCGGAGCTCCAGGGCTCGTGATCGACAACTCATCCCTGACTGTGAACGGTCAAATTGATGATGGTGCCGGATTCATTTCCCAGATTGGGTCGGATATCACGGGTAACAATATCACGGGTAATCTGGTTACGAAGATCGCGGGTACATTGAATCTATCCGGCACCGTGTCAGGCACTCTTCAGACTATCGGCGCGGGACAGATCGACATTGTGAAAAGTGTTGGAGCACTAAACAGCGATGACGGAACAACAAATGTAAATGGAGTAGGCGCTAACGCGGGCGCGGTCACGGGCGCGACCACCATTGATAGCAGTATCGTCAATGTCGTTCGCGGGTCACTGAACGGAACAACGACAATCGGTACAGGCGGCACATTGAACGTCGGCATGGTTGGCACAAGCGGCGGCAGTGCTGCGGCTGTAACCAACAATACCGGCACCTTTAATCTTGGTGGCGGAACAGTGGGCGCTGTGACCAACACAAACGATCTCAATATCACCGGTGGTACGCTGGCCAGCATTGACAACAACACGGGCGGCGACGTCGATGTTACAGCCAATGCGGCAGTCACCACAACCGTCACGAACCAGGCGGCCTTTGACATCGCTGCAAACCGCACGCTGACCGTCACCGGTGCCACGACAAACGAAAGCGGCGGCATGTTTACGCTTGGTGCGGGGGCCACTTTGTCGACCCTTTCTTTTACCAACGACCTACGCGGCACGTTTGCCATCGGCACCAGTGCGACCTTTACCGGCACAGGCAATACATTCAACAACTCCGGCATGGTGACCGTCGCCGAGGGCGGGACGATCGGGGACGCTGGCAACTATAACAACAACGGTCCGCTTGCGACCATTGCCGGTGCGGGCACCGTGAATTTTGCGGGAAATGGCAGCTTCAACATAGCAGGTGCTATCAACAACACCGGCAGCATCACGACGACGAATGGCGGCCCTTCCACAATCGCGCTCAATGGCCCAACGCTGAACAACGGTACGGATGGCACGGCCATGGTTAAGGGCGGCGGCATCCTGACTATCGGTACAGGCGACACCTTTGGCGGTGTGGGGCTGACGGTAAACAACGCAGGCGCAGGGTCCATCGTGACCATCGGCACAGGGTCGATCCTTCGGGTTACGGCCCTGAACAACACCAACGGCGGCACGGTTAAAAACGACGGGAATATCAACAACACAGGTGTCGCTGGGGAAACACTTGCGACCACAACAAACGGGCCGGGCGGCACATTCAACAACACCGCAAACGGCACCCTCGGTGCCTTTACCAACAGCAGCGGTGCGACCACGTCAGCATCCAATGCAGGAAAAATGGGTGCCGTCACCAACCAGGCCAATTCGGTCTTCAATGCCAATGGCACGTCGGTGCAGACATCGGTGGCCAACTCCGGCACCGCGAACCTGAATGGCGGATCGACAACGGCGGGCGTCACGCAAGCCGAACTCGCGACCGGCGCTTTGAACATCGGCACCACGGGCACTGGCTTTAATGTCGGCACCACCTTGATGGCGAATGGCGGAACAACGACCGTGGGCAACAACGGCACTGTGACGGGCCTCACCACAGTGGGTGACGGAAACGGTGCAGCGGACAGCGCGGTTGTAAACTCGACCGGCACGCTCACGGGCGGGGCAACGGTCAACACCGACGGTCGGTTGAACATCAATGGCGGCGGCGCGACGGCCGTGGCTTCTGTGGTGGTCAACGGCGGCGAGGCCAATGTCGGCACGATGGCGACGGCGGCAACAGTTACAGGCGCTTTGACCGTCAACGGTGGTGAGGGGACGGTTGGCAACAACGGCACTGTCAGTGGCCTTACCACGGTCGGTGACGGTACTGCCACGGGCTCTGGTGCGGCGGCGGCGGCACTGCTGACCAGTACGGGCGCTTTGGGGGTCGTGACCGTCAACACTGACGGTACTTTCGACGTCAACGGCGGCACAATCGGCGCAGTGACGAACTCTGGCATAACCACGGTTGACAACGCGTCTGTCGCAAGTTTGACCAACACGACGGGGAAAACCACTGTGAATGGTGGCGGCAGCATCACAGGCACAACCGCTATCAATGGCGGCGCCGTTGTTGCGTCAGGCGGCACGTTTGGCGGCAATGTCACTTTGGCAAATAACTCGGCGACGTTTTCGGTTGGCGCAAACACAACCATCAATGGCGATCTGATCGGGAACAACGGTACGATCAACAATAATACCGCAACCGGCGCTGTGACGCTGAATGTTGCAGGATCGACCGGAACGAACGGGATATTTACCGCCGAGGGTACACTGACCGCTTCGAGCAACAACGCCCTGAATATTAAGGCGGCGACAATCACCATCGCCAATACAGCGTCAGTGAGTGCCGGTGTTAACCTGAACGGAAATGTGACCAACAACGGCACGCAAGCCATCAGTGGCAATTTGCAAGGCAACCTGACTGTCGCCGCTGGGGGCGACACGGATATTGTCGCGTCAATCACTGCGAACGGCAATGACATCACCAATAACTCGTTACTTGTGGGCACGACTGGCGGCTTGACCATTGATTCAGACTTTGCAGGAACAAATGTTCGTGCTGATGTTACAAATGTTCGTTCTTTCATCAACAACGGCACCACCACAATTGCCGCGGGTGCGAGTTTAGAAGCTGACAGCATCACCAACGTGAGCGGTACGATCAATGTAAACGGCAGCCTAATCGGCACTGGTAACACCATCAATAACAACGCTTTAACGGTGGTTGGCGATGGCGGCCTTGTCAGTGACGCTGGGGCCATCAACAATAATGCGGGCGGCACCTATCAATTCCTGGGCTCTGGGACAATCAACGCGGACAACGATAATGCGGGCGGTGAAGCACTAAACAACACAGGCATTATCACAACCGCAGGCACTGGCGCGACAATTACAGTGGGTGACGGAACGGCTGACTTCCTGAACAACGGCTCCGACGATACTCCGACAGTTTTGGGCGGCGGCATCCTGACCATTGGCGCTGGCGACATGTTCGGAGGTACGAATTTGACCGTGAACAACGCAGGCGCAGGGTCCATTGTGACCATAGGCACTGGTGCCACGCTTCAGGTCATCGCCTTGAACACCCTCGCAGATGCTTTGGTCACAAACTCTGGTACGGTGACAGGACTTACGACGCTGGGCGACGGAACCGGTGCGGCTGACAGCGCAGTTGTGAATTCGACCGGCGCACTTGCAGGCGGTGCTGTGGTGAACGCAGACGGCCAGTTAAATATCAACGGCGGAGGTGCTACCGCTGTGACAACCGTTCAGGTTGATGGCGGCGAGGCCAATATCGGCACGGTCGCGCTAGCAACGGTATCGAGCACGCTGACCGTCAATGACGGCGATGCAACAGTCGGTGCAAACGGCACCGTGACCGGCCTCACCACAGTTGGCGACAATGCCGGTGCGGACGACAGCGCAGTTGTGAATTCGATCGGTGCGCTTTCGGGCGGTGCTGTGGTGAACGCAGACGGTCAGCTGAACATCAACGGCGGCGGTGCGACAGCTGTGACCACCGTTCAGGTTGACGGCGGCGAAGCCAATATCGGCACGGTCGCCGCGGCAACGGTAACGGGTGCCCTGACTGTGAATGACGGGGATGCAACAGTCGGCGCAAGCGGCACCGTGACTGGCCTTACCACTGTTGGCGACAATGTGGGTGCAGCAAACAGCGCGGTTGTAAATTCGACCGGTATGCTCACGGGCGGTGCAATCGTCGGCACCGACGGTCAGCTGAACGTCAACGGCGGCAGCGTCGGTGCGACACTCGCTAACGCGGGTCAGACCACATTCAACGCAGGTACGATCAACAACGTGACAAACGACGGTACGTTCACAGTGGTTGGCAGCCGGACCATCACTGGCAACTTTACCAATAATGCCACAGGAGTGATCGATGGGACAACAGTGGGCATCGACGGGATATCAACCACGGCGACATTCACCACCGCGGGAAACATAACCACCAATGCCGGAAATGCCTTTAACATCGCTGCGGGCAATATCGTCCTGCAAGCAGGTGCGGTGTTCAACGGCGCGAATGATCTGGACGGCACGATCACGCTGAGCGGTCCTGTGCAGAACGAGGCCAATCTGGACGTTACCGGAAACATCGCCCTGACAGGTGCCCTGACAAACCAAGCCGGGGGTAATTTGGATATTGCCGCGACGCTTGATATGGGCGGCAATGCCATCACCAATGACGCCTCGGCGCTGAACGTAAATGCCGGGGGCAGCATCATAAACGGCGGTTTGCTGACCAACCGGAACGGCGGCCAGGTCGGGATCGACGCGACCACGACCGCGACGGTCGCTTCGGCGACCAACACCGGTGCGGGCAGTGTCATGACAATTGACGGCACGCTCGCGGCAGCGGTCGGTCTGACGAACGAACTGGGCGGTCAGGTGATCGTAAATACCGGCGGCGATGTGGATGGCGCAGTGATCAACACTGCGAACCTCGACCTGACTGGTGGCTCGATTGGCAGTCTTGATAACAACGTTAATGGCTTAAATATCGGCGATGTTGATGTGACAGGCAACGTAATTGTCGATGCGGGCGTTACCAACGCAGGGACGATTGATGTTGTATCCGGCACGCTGGATGTGACCGATGACAGCTTTACCAACGAATTGGGCGGCGCTCTGACTATCGCAGCACTTGGCACGCTCGATGCGAATGTGCTCAACCAGTCGGGGGCGACAACCACCCTTTTGGGGACAGTCACAGGTGGCATTACCAACAACAACCTTGGCACGCTCAACGTCACGGGTGCCGCAGCAAGTGTCAGCGAAACAGTAAGCAACTCCGGGACATTCTTTATCGCAGACGGCAGTACGGTCACAGTGACAAACGGCGTCACCAACAACATGGGTGGCGGGCTTGATATTGCCGGTACTGTGATCAGCAACGTACAAAACAATGGTGCTCTGACGCTTAGCGATGCAGCTGGCCAAGTGACCGGAACAGTAATGTCCACAGGAACAATTACCGTGGACGGAGGCGAGACTTTCACCGTCACGGCAGGCACAACCGTCACTGGCGGGACCGCAACCGTAAACGGAACGCTTTTGGGCAATCTGACGGTTGATAGCGGTGGCACATTGGCAACCAGTGCGACAACCGTTCTTGGTGCAGGTGCCGAGACCATTACCAACAACGGCTCGACCACTTTCGCACTGAACGGATTTGTGAACGGGACACTGGTCACAAACGCAGGGTCGGTGACAAGCATTGGCAACGGCACTATCATCCAGGTCGTCAACAACACAGCCGGCACGCTGACCTTGCAGGACGGTGCGCTGAATACAACGCTCACTGTCAACACGAATGCGGTCTTTTCTGGCACACTTGCCTTTGATGTGGACCTGAGCACCGGGTCAACTGCCGGTGACGTTATTGCCGTGGCTGGCAATGTGTCGGGTACGAACGTGAACCTGAACTTTACCAACCTGGCAGGCGGTGCACCGGGTGATATCGGCGGGATCAATCTGATCACCTATGGCGGATCAAATACACTGACATTCGGCGCGCTGACGGGTTTGCCGATATTCGGACCTTTCGAATATTTCGTGCAGGATAACGGCGTCAATGCAATCAGGCTGCAAAGCAGGGTCAACTCCGGTGTTGCCAGCCTTGCGTCGACTGTCGGGCTGACACAGACCATCGTCGGTGCGATCATCAACCGCCCGACCAGCCCGTTTGTGGCGGACCTTGCCATGGATCCGGGCACCTCGCCTTGTGGTGCCGGGGCATGGGCAAGGGTCACTGCCGGTCAGGCCAGCGCCGATGGCGAGTTCAATGACATCACGCGCGGATCAAGCGGCAGCACGCCGGTCGATCTGAGCTATTCCGGCTTTCAGGCGGGTGGAGACTTTGCCTGCTTTGATGAACGCTACAACGGCTTTGACATGGCATTCGGCGGTATTTTGGGATACAACAAAGGTGACAGCACAAACGTGGTCCGCGCACTTGACCCGCTTACAGGGGCATCGACAGGGCCGGTGTCGTCGATCACAAATACTGACTTCTCGCAGGCCTACGGTGGTGTCTATGCAACCGCGTCAAAAGACCGTTTGTTTGCCGATTTGCAGTATCGCTATGAAGTCTCGGACTTTGAATCGACAAATACAGACGTGATCCCGCTTGCAGGCTTTGATCTGAAGAATTCGAAATATAAAACCAAAGGGAACACGCTGTCAGGTGCCGTCGGATATTCCTGGCCGATCAAGGCTGTCGACGGTCTGAATTTTGTGGGTTCTGTCGGCTTCTCCTTCTCGGACTTCAAGACGGACGATATTGATCTGGGCGTCGATGGCACGCTGGAACTGGCCGACGGCAAGTCGCGACTGGGTTTCATCAGCGGGACATTGTCACGGACCAAATTACTGGCCGACGAGGTCAGCCTGCTCAACTACTTCGGGACTGCGACGGTCTATAACGAATTTGCAAGTGATCCCTCGGCGACCTTTGTGGACTCGGGCGGGGGCCGCAACCTGATCGGGCTGTCGAACCTTGGCAACTATGGTGAGGTCAGCGCGGGCGTCAACTATGTGCGTTTGCTGAACCCGGGCAGCAGTGGTTCACCCCGCCAGTTGAACACCTCTATCCGCCTGGACGCCCGTAAAGGCGAGAATGTCGATAGCTGGGGTTTGACGGGGCAACTTCGCCTACAGTTCTGATCCGAGAACGAGATGCGAGACTAAAGGGGGATGCCACAGGGCGTCCCCCTTTTTATATGGGTGACACTTACAAAGCCCGTCCAGCGCATATCACCACGATTGATAAGCCATACGCGTCATTCAAATCATCGTTTCAGGCCCCTTCGCGAAATATGAACGGTACGCCCGCGATCTGTTCAGGTCGCACCTTCAAAGTTCCGTGCGGGATGTTCAAATCACTGTGAACCTTTCAGGGTTTCGCGCGTTGTAAGATATCTGCTGCACATCCATTCATCGGAGGACGCCTTTTGGACGATCTGCCCTCTATTCGCCGTTCGCTGCAGATACTCGTTCTGCTGGCGCTTTTTGTAACCGCCTATTTCGCCCGTGACCTTATCCTGCCGATCCTTTTGGGGTTTCTTCTGGCACTCACCCTCAGCCCTCTGGCGCGCGGGATGAACAGGCTGGGTTTACCGCACGCCGCCTGTGCAGGGATTTTGGTGTCTGCGGCAACCATCATCATGCTGATCGTAATCACCGGAACCGCCGGAACCGTCGCCTTATGGGGCGACGAAATCCCGAAAATGGGGGCCGAAATCCAGCAAAAACTGGGCAGCATGTTGCGCGCCGTTCAGGACATGCGCGATGTCACGGAAGGCGTTGAAAACATGGCGAGCGACGGCACGCCGGCAACCGAAGTTGTCGTCAAAACGCCCGGACTTCTGGACACGGCTTTTAGCACTTTCACACAGATCGGCGTGACATTCATTGTCACAATGGTTTTGGCGTTGTTCCTGCTGTCCTCGGGCGAATTGTTCTATCTCAAGCTGGTGCAGGCTATGCCAACCATGACCAGCAAGAAACGCGCCCTGACCACGGTGCACAACATAGAGCGGCGCGTGTCCCGGTATCTGTTGACGATCACAGTTATCAATGCCGGTCTTGGGCTGTGCATCGGGCTGTACCTTACCCTGCTTGGCATGCCCAATGCCTATGTCTGGGGGATCGCGGCGTTCTTGCTGAATTTCCTGCCGTATATCGGTGGCGTTATTGGCACAATATTGGTTGGGATATTTTCCATCGTGACCTTCGATAGCGTAGGATATGCTCTGCTGGCCCCGATCGGATACCAACTGATCACGGGGATCGAGGGCCAGCTGGTTACACCATGGCTGGTGGGTCGACGGCTGGCGCTGAACACGGTTGCGGTGTTTCTGACGGTCGTGTTCTGGGGCTGGCTCTGGGGTATCCCCGGCGCACTGGTCGCCGTGCCGTTTCTGGTGGTGTTCAAAGTCATCTGCGAAAACTTCGAGCCGTTGCATATCATCGGGAATTTCCTGTCCGGTGAAGACATCGACATCACCAGACAGGAAGAAGAAATCGCCCTATCCAGCGAGTGAAGGCAACCACAGCACGATGCCGGGAAAAGCCACCAGCAGCGCAATGGTGATCGCGTCGGCGACAAAGAACGGTGCCACGCCTTGGAAGACGTCCTGCACGGTCAGATCATCGCGCACGCCCGCCACCACAAAGCAATTAAGGCCGATGGGCGGCGTTATCAGACAGAACTCGGCCATCTTGACCACCAATATTCCGAACCAGATCGCGCACATCGGACCCGACATGCCAAAGGCGGCATCCTCTGCCGCGACGTTGGCCCCGCCGTTCAATGCCATCACCGCGGGGTATACCACAGGCAGCGTCAGCAGCAGCATCCCGATGGCATCCATGAACATGCCCAGCACCGCGTAAGCCAGCAAGATGCAGACCAGAATAAGCATCGGTGACAGGGTCAGCGACGTGATCCAGTCGGCAAAGGCCCCCGGCAGATCGGCAAAGCCCAGAAACCGCACATAGATCAGCACGCCCCAGATGATCGTAAAGATCATTACCGTCAGCTTGGCGGTTTCCAGCAATGCGTCTTTCAACTGCGCCCAGCGCATACCGCGCCACAAAGCCATCAGAAATACGATGAACGCACCAATCGCGCCGCCCTCGGTTGGTGTGCCCCAGGCATCGCCAAACGGGTTGTAGACAAAGAAAATGATGATCACGACCACTGCGACGATGGGCAATGCGGGCGGTAGGCTTTCGAACCTTTGCCGCCACGTAAAACCGCCAATCGGGGGGCCGACGTTTTTCCAGATCAACGCAATGCCGATGATGATGATTGTATAAACCAGCGCCGAAAACGCACCGGGAATAAAGCCCGCAAGCAGCAGTTTGCCGACGTCCTGTTCCACGATAATCGCATAGATCACAAGGATGGCCGAGGGCGGAATAAGCGAGGCGAGCGTGCCTGCCGCAGCAACCACACCGGCGGCGAATTTCTTGTTATATCCGTTCTCGATCATCTCGGGGATGGCGATACGGGCGAATACAGCTGACGTCGCAACAGACGCGCCAGAGACTGCCGCAAAACCCGCCGTTGCGAATACCGTGGCCACAGCCAACCCGCCCGGCACCCAAGCGATCCAGCGTTTGGCCGCCTCGAACAAGGCTTTGGTCAGCCCTGCGTAGTAGGCCAGGTATCCGATCAGAATGAAGGTCGGGATCAGTGACAGCGCCTGACTGGCCACTTTGGAATGAGGCACTTGCCCTGCGGTTTTGGTGGCGACCGTCAAAGCCCATGTGAATTCGGATGGGTCATATCCCTTTTTCGCCCAGAAGATCCAGATCAGCCCGATCAGACCTGCCATGGCAGCGGCAAAGGCCACGCGCATGCCAAGCACAACCATAAGCAAAAGGCCCAGAGAGACGTATATACCAATATCAATAGGTTCCATAATCAGTCCTCCCGACCGGTAACTGCGGCAGCTTCGCGTGCGGCAACGGTTGCCGCATCCTCGATCAGCGGGACAGCCACAGGGTTGTCGGTGCCCGAAACAATGGCGCGGCTGTATGACCACAGTTGCAGCAGCAACCGCAGGCCCAAGACCGAAAATGCGACCGGAACGATCAGTTTCGCAGGCCAGAGCGGCAGCTTGATGTCGATGGTGCTGTCACGGCTCCAGAGCGGGGCGGCAAAATCAAAACTGCGCTGGAAATGCGCCCATGATCCCCAGATCAACAGCAAAATCAGGATCAGGATCATCAGGGTGGTGATAAATTCCGCCATCCACAAGGTGCGGCCCTTAAGCCTGCCCACCAGAATGTCCATGCGGATATGCCCGCCGTCACGCTGGGTATAACTGACACCCATGATCGCGATCAGCGGCATCGTGACCTCGATCCAGTCAACATAGCCGCGCACCGGACTGTTGAACATATTGCGGCCCCCGACCGAATAGACTGCCAGAAACATCAGGGCAAAGACGGCAAGCCCGCTGACCAGCCCAAAGACACGTTCCAGCCGGTAAAGACCCTGATCCAGACGGCTCAATAGGGTCTCGTCCGACAACACCGCAGCACGAATGGCCATGGTCGTCTCCTTATCATTGGGAAGGGGTTTTGAAATTTAAACGGCGCGCAGCATACCGCTACGCGCCGCAAGACATCGGTGTTATTTGCCCAATGTCGTAATCACCAGATCATAGAGTTCCTGTGCTGGCAAACCACGCGCATTGTTGTCCTCGATCCACTTTGCCGAGACCGGACCCGCCGCTTTTTCGCGGAAGGCAGCGAGCTTTTCATCATCATAGCTGATGATTTCGACGCCTTTTTCCTCAAGCAACGGACCCCATGCAGCCATTGTTTCATTGTTATAGAAGTCGATGTAGTAATCCATCGCCTCGTCAACAGAGCCCAAAAGCGCGTCACGCTCTGCATCGGTCAATGCGGCCAAGGCGTCTGAATTGACCACAACGGGGCAGTTAACGGTGCCGGGGTTCAGGTTGTCGGACCACCACTTTGCCGCTTCCATGATGCCGAAAGACATATGGGCGTGGGGCGCGAAAGCGATGGATTTCACGATACCGGAATCCAGTGCCTGACGGGCTTCCTCGGATGTCACGGATGTCGGCACCGCACCGGCAAGGGTCATGGCTTCACCGATACCGCCCGTGGCGCGCACGGTCAGGCCTTCAAAATCCGCGATGGTGCGTGGTGGCTCGCCTACGCCTGCCAGATTATACTGCGGCAAGGGCGAGGACATCAGCAATGTCGCGTTCCAGCGTGCCAGATCTGCAACCGTTGCAGGATGCGCATAGATGGCCTTTGAGACGGCTACTTCTTCTTCAAGCGTGCTGACACCCAGAAACGGCAGTTCAAGCACAGTGATCGACGGGTTCTTGTCGGCATGATAGCCGGCACAGAATTGCGCCATCTCGAAGGCACCGATGGAAATACCGTCAAGGTTCTCGGTGTTCTTTGACAGACCACCATAGCTGATGTTGAGGGTAAATTCGCCATCTGTCTTTTCAGACACAAGTTCAGCCAGCTTTTCAACATGCTCTGTAAAGGCGCGGCGCTTGCCCCAGAGGGACACGTTCCACTCGGTTGCTGCGGCTTCACTGACAAATGCAAAACTAATGGCGCAGACAGCTGCGCCGCTCAAATACTTCTTCATTGATTTCACTCCCTTGGTGCGCACCAGTTTCCGGCGCGCTTGACGTAAGGCTACCCTGTGAAATGCAGCCTGCCAAGCCCTCGACGGGGTTATTTCAGCCAGAGATCGACAAAGGGCACCGGATGGACATCGCGCGTGATGCGCACGCCGCCATCTTCGATCATCCGGGGCGCAGAGACTGCACAAACGATCAACCGGTGTGGTTCCTCTTGACATAAAAATCACCTCGAAGGCGGTCGATTTAATGGCTCCCATCCAGAAATTTACAAAGGTTCGATTTTTTCGGAAAAACATTTACAGCGAACCTGTGTCTTTCCAGTTGGTTATTCCCTTCTTTTAAGACCGCGTTATGATTGCGACCAAGGGGATGTGTGACGTGCAAATTCCACGACATGCAAGAGGCTACAGGACCACCAAGGGAGGGACCACCATGACCGACACCGCAAAGACCTATCCACCATCGGCCGCAATGGCAGGTGCTGCGCATGTGAACGCCGCGCGCTACACGCAGATGTATGATGCGTCGATCAAGGAACCGGATGCATTCTGGCGCGAACAGGGTGCCCGTGTTGACTGGATCCGCCCGTTTACCCAAGTCAGCGATGTCGATTTCACGCTGGGTCAGGTCAAGATCAACTGGTACGCCGATGGTCAATTGAACGTCAGCGCCAATTGCATCGACCGCCATCTGGCCACACGCGGTGATCAGACCGCGATCATCTGGGAACCTGACAGCCCCGATGAAGGGGCCAGGCACATCACCTATAAAGAACTCCATGCGCAAACCTGCAAGATGGCAAATATCCTGCGTGATCTGGGCGTTGGTAAAGGCGACCGTGTGATCATCTATATGCCGATGATCCCCGAGGCCGCCTATGCCATGCTCGCCTGTGCGCGGATCGGGGCGATCCATTCGATCGTGTTTGCCGGATTTTCGCCAGACGCATTGGCCGCACGGGTGAACGGATCAGAGGCCAAGGTTGTGATCACCGCCGATTACGCCCCGCGCGGCGGCAAGGCGACACCGCTCAAGACCAATGCGGATCAGGCTTTGTTGCATTGCAAGGATTCTGTGAAATGCCTTGTGGTCAAGCGCACGGGTGGTCAGACGACTTGGACCGAGGGGCGCGATTACGATTATAACGCGTTGGCAAAGGGCGCCGCTGACACTTGCGAACCCGAGGCGATGGATGCCGAGGACCCGCTGTTTGTGCTTTATACCTCGGGCTCCACCGGACAGCCCAAAGGCGTGGTCCATTCCACAGGCGGCTATCTGGTCTATGCGGCGATGACGCACGAGATCACGTTTGACTATCACGACGGAGACATCTTCTGGTGCACGGCGGATGTGGGTTGGGTCACAGGTCACAGCTATATCGTCTACGGCCCGCTTGCCAATGGTGCTACCACTCTGATGTTTGAAGGCGTGCCGACTTATCCAGATGCCTCGCGGTTCTGGCAGGTCTGTGAAAAGCATAAGGTGAACCAGTTCTACACCGCCCCCACAGCCCTGCGCGCCTTGATGGGCAAAGGTAATTCATTTGTCGAAGGTCACGATCTAAGCAGCATCAAGGTGTTGGGCACTGTGGGCGAGCCGATCAATCCCGAGGCATGGAACTGGTACAACGAAGTCGTCGGTGGCGGGCGTTGCCCCATCGTCGATACATGGTGGCAAACCGAAACCGGCGGCCACCTGATGACCCCCCTGCCCGGTGCACATTCTATGAAACCGGGATCAGCGATGAAACCGTTTTTTGGCATCAAACCCGTCATTCTGGAACCGACTACGGGCGAGGAAATCGAAGGCAACCCTGCCGAGGGCGTGCTGTGCATCGCAAACAGCTGGCCCGGTCAGATGCGGTCGGTCTGGGGCGATCACGACCGCTTCGAGAAAACCTATTTTTCGGATTACAAAGGCTATTACTTTACCGGTGATGGCTGCAAACGCGATGCCGATGGCGATTACTGGATCACGGGGCGCGTCGATGACGTGATCAACGTATCCGGCCACCGCATGGGCACGGCAGAGGTCGAGAGCGCGCTGGTCGCCCACCCCAAAGTCGCGGAAAGCGCTGTTGTGGGCTATCCGCACAAGATCAAAGGGCAGGGCATCTATTGTTATGTGACTTTGATGGGCGGCGAGGAACCGACCGAAGAGCTGCGCGCGGAACTGCGCAACTGGGTCCGCACCGAGATCGGGCCGATTGCCTCGCCTGATCTGATCCAATGGGCACCGGGCCTGCCCAAGACGCGCTCTGGCAAGATCATGCGCCGCATCCTGCGCAAGATTGCCGAGAACGATTTTGGCGCGCTGGGTGATACATCGACACTGGCGGATCCGTCGGTGGTGGATGATCTGATCGAAAATCGCATGAACAAGTAGAACCGGTCGTACAGATCGTACAAAAAAGGGCACCCACCGGGTGCCCTTTCGTCTCAATTTGGCAAAGCTTACCCGCCGACACGGGTCAGATTGATCTCACCGACACCAACCGCGAAGTTGAGGCCATTCTGCGTATTCACACTCAATGGCTGCAACGAAAGTGTGTTCTCGGAACCGCCCACCATCACGTTCGCCCCAAGGCCCACGCCAACTGTTGCTTCGGCTGAAACACCCTTGTAGCTGCCGTTCAGAGCACCTTCGCTGTATTCAGACTCGGTCGGGGCCAGCACCAGCCAAGACATCTGGCCATTCTGCGTGCTACCGATATCCACGCCGTAGCGGTTGATCTCGCCGACATAGGTCTCGTCTGGCAAACCTTCGGTGACCGGGTTGAACACGCAGTTCAGCTCGCGGGTTGAACCAAAGATAAAGCCTGTGCCATCGCCGACATCGCAGCTGAGCGAGCCGACTTCGGTGTGATCGACGGTCTCGTTATCCGCGGCCAGCGCAGCGGTGCCCAAGGCACCAGTCGCCAGAATACTTGCGGAGACGAGCGTCATTTTGAATGTATTGATCTGTGTCATTGGTTTCACCTTCCGGCACCGGTTGAGTGCCTTTTCTGTACTTCATGACCACAACAAACTGTGGACTTGATGGTTCCCGGGTAGATGTGGCTGCCGTTGCGACACCTTTGTAAAACTGTCATAATTAGGCCGACGTTCTGGCCCTTTGTCGCACTGGCACCATATTCAAGAAACATGTTGATTCCCGCCTGCACACCGATACGCAAAAGCGCTGCACCGTCTGGACAATCCGGCACATGCGTGGCACCGCTCGCCTCATGAGCGATGACATGATCCCCTTTGCGCCCGACAGCGAGACCACGGCGCAATTGCGCAACGCCTTTGGCTGCTATGGCACCGGCGTCACGGTGGTCACAACATTGACCGCAAACGGACCCTTGGGCATAACGGCCAATTCGTTTTCGTCGGTATCACTGGACCCGCCACTGGTGCTGTGGTCGCCCGCGATCACTTCCAAACGCCACGATGCTTTCGCGACGGCGGCATCGTTTTGCATCCATGTGCTGGCCGCAGATCAACAAGACCTCGCAGATCATTTTGCCCACCAAGGTCACGGTTTTGATGGGTTTGACTGGACGGAAGGCCACGGCGGCGCGCCTACATTGCACGGGTGCCTTGCCACGTTCCACTGCGACACCTATGCCGTTCATGGCGCGGGCGATCATTCGTTGATTTTGGGCCATGTCAAACGCGCTGCCGCGCGCAAAAATGGCGGTGCAGGCCTGATGTTCGATCAAGGCCGCTACGGCGTATTTAACGAAAACCCTTAATAATCTTTTTCAAAGAATATCCCGAGGCTGCTGTTACCATCCGATCCCAACGTCGCCTTGCCCGTCAGGTTCGGCGTGATGTCGATGTTGAGCGACACATCCGCCGTTCCGTCAGAGGCGGCAGTCACGTCGGAATAGACATTCTCGGTCAGGTATTTACCCGCACGGACCGCTGTGGCCCCGTCATCCGTGGTGGTCACATCAAAATCATCCAGACCGAACCCGTCACGCAAGTTCGAGATGATCCCGACGCCACCACGGCCCGCAAGTGTCGCCACGGCACCCGCCAGTTGCAGGGCCTGAAACGCGGAAATTTCGCCGATGTTGCGGCCGAACAGCAGTTGCGCCAGCACTTCGTCCTGCGGGGCGACTGGTGTCGATTCAAAAGTCACTTCCGGCTCGTTTGCAGGACCGGACACAACCACGCGCACCTCGCCTGTGTTTGTAGTGGTCGATGACACAAACCGCAGATAAGGGATCAGGTCGCCCTGAAACTGTACCGATCCTTCGACAAGATCAAAGCGTTTGCCAAGGATATCCAGACGCCCGCGGATCAGCTCGAACCGCCCTGCCGAAATCACGCGGTTGGTGCTGCCGGTTAGGCTCAACGCACCGCCCAGTTCCGCATCAAGACCGCGACCACGCACAAAAATCCGGTTTGGCGCGTTGATGCGCAGGTTCAGACCAAAGCCCGGTCCTTGCCCCGTGCTTGCAGGATCACTGCCCGCATCCGCCCCCTCAAGGCCCGCCTTTTCACGGGTCGCGGCCACACCGGGACGCCCGCCCAGATGGGTGATCTGCGGAATATCCCCGATGCTGGTCAACCCGGTAGAGGGCACGTTTACATTGGTCTCTCCCACATCGATCTGCCCGCTGATCTGTGCGCCACCTGTCAAGGGGCCCGCCAGCCGTATGTCGCCGTTCAGCGTGGTCTGGTAGAGTTTGGGATCAACCAGAACGAGGTCCTGCAAGCCGATCTGGATATCTGCGGGCAACGACCCTGTGAGCGTCACCGCACCGCCAACGTTCAGCCGACCGCCGTTGACCGCCTCTGCGCTGGCGTCGATTTGCGCGCGGCTATTGCCCAGCCGGATATTGGCAACCAGATTACGCAGAGCCACCCGCAGGTTGGGCGCGCTTAATGTAGCGTCTGACACATCAACCGTGCCGCTGAGCGACGACAGGCTGGCAGGGCCGTTTAACGCCAGATCGAACCGCGCCTGCCCTTGCAAGTCACGCGGTGCGATGAAGGGTTTGCTTAGGCCCAAGGGTGCCGTGCCTGCGATATCCAGATCAAGCGTGCCATTGCCATTGACCAGCCCCGCCACCGTTGCCTGTGTACCGGACGGCCCTGTGGCGTTGGTATCGAGCCGCCAAGCCGTGCCTTGCTTGTTCGCTGATCCCGTGACGTTAAGCGGGCCGTTCACCTTGTCGACCAGCGCCCCGATATTGGGCAGGGCCAGATCAAATTCCACAGCTGCATTCGGCCCTGTGACCACCCCGTCAACCGAGGCGCGCAGTGAATACGGGCCCGTGGCATTGGTATCAATCGCAATGCCATCCGGTGTCTGGCTGACCACACCTGTGGCGGCCAAAGGTCCGGACACGCCGGGCACCAGCGGGTTCACATTGGGCACGTTCACATCAAAGGTAAGCCGCATATCAGGCCCGGTGGCCAACCCCTCGACCAATGCGCGCGCGCCGTAGGGCCCTGTTGCACTGGTGTCGATAAAAAAGCCTTTGTCGGTCTGCCGCAGTTTTCCGGTGGCATTCAGCGGGCCGTTGACCTGTGGCACCAGCGGGTTGAGGTTCGGCACCGCCAGATCAAAGCTGATGTCGATCATCGGCGTCACCAGACCCTGCACCACCGCGCGCACATCATAAGGTCCGGTCGCATTGGTATCGAGCATCCAGCCTTGCGGACTTTGACGCAGTGTGCCGGATGCCTTGACCGGCCCGTCGATCTGGTCGGCAAAGGGTTTCACGTTTGGTACATCGGCAGTGAAAGAAAGCGCTGCGTTCGGTCCCGTGGCAAGCCCCTTGGCGGTGAGTGCGGCACCATATGGGCCGTCCGTCACCGCATCGACCGACCAGCCACGTGTATCCTGCGTGGCGCTTGCGCTGACTGTGACGGGTCCACTGTACTGCGGGACAACCAATGACAGATCGTTCAGCTTGAAATCGGCCTGAACCTTGCTGTCATCGGTACGCAGTTCGGCGGCACCTGTCAGGCTGAGGGCTGGATTTTCCAACACCAGATCACGCAAAAAGGTGCCGTTTTCATTGCGCTGTGCTTCGACGCTCAACTCGGTCCGTCCCGTCAGCACGGCGTCAGCCTGTGCTATTCCGGTTTTGATATCTTGCGCATTGCCGGTGGCTGCCAGATCAAACTGACCGCCCAGAGGTGTCACTGTACCTTTCAAGGCCAGTGCCGTGCTGCCGTCAATCTCGCGGCCTGCGAGGGCAGAAAAACGGCTTAAATCAGCGGCGGTCAGTGCCATATCGAGGCGCGTCTGAAACCCGTCTTCAAGCCCATTGATCACCGCCTTGCCGGTCAGACCGTAATCGGCCCCCGACAGTTCAAGGTCGCTGATACGTATCGGCTGGCCTTCGATATAATTGATGTTGGCCTTGCCGGTGATCGCGTCGCCAATCGCCTCGGCGCTGGCCGCATCCGTCAGCGCAAGCCCCGTGGCTTCAAAGGTAATATCCCCCAGAAACTGACCAACCGAGCCAAGCTCGCCTTGCAACGTGCCGAGCAGATCAAGCGTGGTTTTGTCGATCTTGATGCCGGATGTATCAAGCTTGGTAATGTCGAACCCCGCGTCGAACACGTCGCCCTCGCCCGCGTCATAGGCCACCCGCAGATCGACGCGCTCTACCGTGGTTCCTGCGCCCGAGACGGGCAGCAGAATCGGCGTCGCATCGGGATTGGCAATCGTCCCGGTAATATCGATGAAGGTGGGCCAGTTTTCCGTGTTCAGATTGACCTTGCCCGCCAAAGCGGCAGCGCGGGCGTCCAATGTAAAGTCGCTTACCTCGAGCGCACCATTTCCCGCGCGCAAAGCATCAAGGGTCAGGCGCACATCCGTGCCGAAAAAGTCGCGGTATCTCGGGGCCAGAAGTGCCGTGATGTCCCCGCCGATGTTCGCCTGAATGCGGCGATCCGGTGTATCGAGCCCGAGCAACGAGGTTTGCGCCCCCAGTGTAATGGTGCCTGCCAGACGCTCTTGCCCGTCTGTGGAAATGTTCACATCCGTGGCAAAATCGTCCAGCGGACCCTTGCCCGCGATGGTCATATCAACCGAAGGTTGGCCGGGAATAGTCAGGAGCCGCGCCGCGATACCCTCTTTTTCCTCGGACAGGTTTAGCAGCAATTCCAATATGTTGTCGGACCGTATAAAATTCGCCTTGATCGCGAACTCACCGCGTTTGGCATCGGTGCGGTTGGCCACAAAATCCAGATCGCCGACATCATCGGTCAACCGCGCGCTTGCCTTGATCGACAGTTGTGCCGCCTCGCCAAGCACGGGTGCGCCAAGATTGATCTCGGCCACTGAAAAGTCGGCGACCTCGATCGACACCGGCAGTTCCGGCAGCGAAAAGGGCTTGGCCTCGGCATCGGGCAATGCCGCTTGTTCGGTCACGGGCAGGCGCGGCACCGTCAGGCGCTGTGCGGTCAGGCTCTGGACCTCAAGGCGCCCGCGCAGCAAGGCCGAGCGGTTCCAGTCCAGCACCACATTTTCCAACGTCAGCCAGATGCCATCCGCGTCCGCAATTGTCATGCGGTCAAAGGACGCCGACGACGACAGCGCACCGGTAAAGCCGTCAATGCTGACCGTCCGGCCGCCACCACTTAAGGCGTTCTGAATGGCGTTAGTCAGGAAACCCTTGTCATCGTCCTGCGCATGGGCAGAACCGACGCCCAGCGTGAGGGCGCATAACAGGATAATCAGGGTACGGATAATCTGCATCAGAAGGACTGCCCAATACCAATATAAACCTGAAAATTCTCGCCTGTCGCGGGCCCGGAGGTGGGCACAGCAACATCCAGCCGGATGGGGCCAATGCCCGTCGCATAGCGCAGGCCGAGACCCGCACCCGAATGGGTCACACCGGAGCCGTCATAGAATTCTTCCGCGCCGATATAGCCGGCATCGACAAAACCTACGATGCCGATTTTATCTGTGACAGTGACCCGCGCCTCTGCGGACAGGCCCACAAAACTGCGCCCGCCCACTGTGTTGCCACCGCCCGGATCGACACCCAGTGTCTGGTAGGGTTGGCCGCGCACGGTGCCGCCACCGCCGGAATAAAACAGGTAATCCGCCGGTGCCACAGCCAGCGCAGGCCCGTAGACCGACCCCAATTGCCCGCGCAGGGCAAAGGTCACAGGGCGCGTGGTGCCAAAAGTTTTATAGCCGCGCACATCCACAAAGGTCCGCACGCCGTTGTCCGCACCCGAGACGGCCAGAAACGGTGTCAGACTTGCCTTGGCATAATAGCCTGACGTGGCATTGAGCGTATTGTCGCGGTAATCGAACTCGGCGCTCAATGGCAGGGTCAGCAATGAGTATTTATTGGTGCCGAACGCATCGCGCGTCTCGGCAACGCGCAGACCAAGACCCAAGGTATAGGTGCGCTCTTCGCTCGCGATGCGTTTAATCCCCGCCTCGAGATCGAACTGGCGCGAAAAAAAGTTGACCTCGTCGAGTTGCGCGAGCTTTGCCAGCGCATAAAAATCCGTGTCCGCGTTAAAGGTCGCAGGCCGCTCGAACCGCGCGCCCAGGATGTAATCCGTGCCGCCGGTATCGCCGCCAATGCCTTTGACCTCGGCCTCAAGCCGCAGCCGTTCGGCACCACCCAGCAGATTGCGGTGCAGCCAGTAAGTTCTAAGCCCCAGCCCTTCTGTTGTGGAGATCGCGGCCCCGAAGCCAAGCCTGCGGGGCGGACTTTCGGTGATCTGTGCCGTGATCGGCAGCGTGTCATTGGGGCGGATCATCTCGGCCTCGATCAAGGCGGCGGCATTGAACGCCCCTGCGCGCCGCAACCGTGCTTCCGCGCGCTTTAGCTCGTCAGGGGAAAACACAGTGCCAACGGGCAGGCCCGCAATCTCGATGATCCGCTGGGTGCGCACATCCTTGTTGCCCACCACCGTCAGATCACCAAACCGCAATTTTGGTCCCGGCGCCAGACGCAGATCGGCACTGATCACCCGCTCTTTGTGGTTTGCGGTCAAATTCTGGTCCGCAAGTGCAGCCTTTGCATGGCCGATGTTACGCCATCCGCTGATCCCGCTGGCAACCGTCTGCTTGAGCACAGCAAGTCCAGCGGTCTGGCCTGTGGCAAATTCTTCCGGCAATTCGGTTCCGGGGGCCACAGGGGTGATGTTTGTAGCCCCGAACCGGAACAGCGGCCCCGGCTCGATGGCGATCACAGCCTGGTTCACCTGCCGTGGCGGGTTTACCGGCGGGATCGCCGCAGCATCCACACCGTCCAGCGTGATTTTTATGATCGGGCCAAAGTACCCCTGATCATACATCACAGCCAGCAAACGGCCATAATCGGCCTGTGCTGCCGACACAATTTCCTGCGGGGACGGCGTTACCCCCTCTGCGGTCTGCTCGACCAGCAGCGACCCGCCAGACAATGATCTATAGAGATCGGAGTCTTGCGCAATTCCGGTGATTTTTAGATCGGCTGCCAGCGCAAACCCTGCAAAACACACAGCGGCACTGGTAAACAGCAGCCGCGCCTTGCACAAAATACTGCGCTTTTTAACCAATACTAGCACCAAAATGCCCCTCACCCACACCGCTCGCCGCGTGTTGCGACATGCCCTTACCTGTTGCACAGGCGGCCTTTTACCAGTTGTTTATCGCGAAATAGCTGGTTTCTGCAATCAGTCTCTCGTGGACACGCACAGTTGTGAACACAAAATGTGCCAGACTATGTCAAATGACATACCATTTGTTGCGGTACGGCGGGATTTCGCCCAAATCCCGGCGCAAAGATGATTTGTGCGTCAGTGTGTTGGTAAAGTCCGTTGCAAGAGGTGGTGCGGGCGGGGGGACTTGAACCCCCACGGGCACAAGGCCCAACAGATTTTAAGTCTGGTATGTCTACCATTCCATCACGCCCGCATCAGGCCGCGCATCGTGGCGGCACATAATCGCAACAGATGCGCGGTGTAAATGGGGTGTTACAGCGTCAGATGTCTTTGCCTTTGCCTTTGCGCCCAAGCGGCGCACCATCTGCAAGCAGGGCCGCCTCGGACAGCCACGGGTTATTCTCAACCGCAATCAAAAGCTGCGCGCGCGCTTCTTCCAGTTGACCCAAATTCATCAAGGTCAAGGCGCGCCCGGACTGTGCCGCGACATGGTAGGGCTGCAATTCCAGCGCTTTGTCCAGATCGGTCAAGGCCGCCGCATAATCCTCGCGCAGAAAATTCACATAAGCCCGCTGGTTGTAGCCCTCGGCATAGTCGGGGCAATACTCGACCAGACGGTCATATTCTGCGATGGCACCGGCAAAGTCATAAGAATCCCGCCTGCTCATTCCGGCGTCCAACACTTCTTGGGCTACCTCGTCCGGTGCGCGGGTCCAGACCTCCCACATCTCGTTTGACACCCGCCGACCCTCGTTAAAATCTGCCGCCGCATTGGCCTTGGCAAAAAGGTTCAGCAATTCGGCACTGGTGTCCGCAGGCGCAGGGCAATCTGCAAACAGCGGAGCTGCAAAAACGGGGGCCGCGACCACAGCGAGGATCAATTTCATACGCATACCTTATTAGGTGACGCAGCACCGCGATCCGTCAAGTGGCATCTGCAAGCATCGTTTCCTTCACCGCTTCCATCGCCACATAGGTCGAGGTGTTGGAGACATGCGGCAGCGATGAAATCGTCTCGCCCAGAAACCGGCGATACGCGGTCATGTCGCGGGTCCGCACCTTGAGCAGATAGTCAAAATGGCTGGCAATCATATGGGCCTGTTCGATCTCGGGCACCTTGACCACGGCAGCATTGAACGCCCGCAACGCCTTTTCACGGGTATCGCTGAGGCGCACCTCGACAAAAGCGACATGATCAAGGCCCAGCTGGATCGGGTCCAGCAACGCGCGGTATCCAAGGATCACGCCGGTTTCCTCAAGCCTGCGCAACCGAGCTTGTGTAGGTGATTTTGACAAACCGATGCGTTTGGCCAGATCCGTGATGCTGATCCTACCGTCTTCTGCCAGCACAGATAGAATCGTCGTGTCGAACCTATCAAGGTCAGATTGTTCTTTTCTCATCCAATTCCCCCCTAAATCACGACAAATCCCTGCCGTTTGATCAATCATAAGGTCAAATGACCAGCCAAGATAGGATATCTTTGATAAAATCACATTTGGAGATTGCCCATGCCACGCGACACATCCCATTCCCTGCGCCACCAGATCGACGAGGGCACCTATGCCAAGCCTGCCGCCGTTCTGGACATGCTGATTGCGACCGCCAAATTGCCCGAGGCCGAACGCGCCGAGATTTCAGCGCATGCCGCAGGGTTGGTGCGTGACATTCGTGGGGCCACCAGTCCGGGGATGATGGAAGTGTTTCTGGCCGAATATGGCCTGTCAACCGATGAAGGTGTCGCCCTGATGTGTCTGGCCGAGGCGCTGCTCCGCGTGCCGGATGCCGATACGATTGACGCGCTGATCGAAGATAAAATCGCGCCTTCCGACTGGGGCCGCCATATGGGACATTCGACAAGCTCGTTGGTGAACGCATCGACATGGGCGCTGATGTTGACGGGTCGCGTGCTGGATGATGAACAGCCCGGCCCCGTCCGCCACCTGCGCGCCGCGATCAAACGTCTGGGCGAACCGGTGATCCGCACCGCCGTTTCCCGCGCGATGAAGGAAATGGGCCGCCAGTTTGTCTTGGGCGAAGACATCAACGCCGCCATGACCCGCGCACGCGGCATGGAGAAAAAGGGCTTTACCTATTCCTACGACATGCTGGGCGAAGCGGCGCGGACCGAGGCTGATGCCAAGCGCTATCACCTGAGCTATTCCCGCGCGATTTCGGCGATTGCAACGGCCTGTACGGACGCGGACATTCGCAAAAACCCCGGCATTTCGGTAAAGCTCAGCGCGCTGCACCCGCGCTACGAGATTGCACAGGAAGACTCTGTGATGCGCGATCTGGTCCCACGCCTGCGCGCATTGGCGTTGTTGGCAAAATCTGCGGGCATGGGCCTGAACGTGGACGCCGAAGAGGCGGACCGCCTCGCCTTGTCCCTCGACGTGATCGACCGTGTGATGAGCGAACCTGCCCTCGCCGGATGGGACGGTTTTGGCATCGTGGTCCAAGCCTTTGGCCCGCGTGCCGCCCCCGTGATTGACGCGCTTTATGACATGGCCAAACGCCATGACCGCAAAATCATGGTACGTCTGGTAAAGGGTGCCTATTGGGACACCGAGATCAAACGCGCGCAGGTCGACGGCGTGGACGGTTTTCCCGTGTTCACCCAAAAAGCCGCGACAGATGTGTCTTATATCGCCAATGCGCGGAAACTTTTGGGCATGACCGACCGGATCTATCCGCAATTTGCCACCCATAACGCCCACACGGTCGCTGCTGTGCTGCACATGGGCGACGACCCGGAAGCCTACGAGTTTCAACGGCTGCATGGCATGGGCGAAACGCTGCATAATATTGTGATGCAAAAGAACGGCACCCGTTGTCGCATCTATGCCCCTGTTGGTGCACACAAGGATTTGCTTGCCTATCTGGTGCGGCGCCTGCTCGAAAACGGGGCCAACTCAAGCTTTGTGAACCAGATAGTCGATGAAAACGTCCCGCCAGAAGTCGTGGCCGCCGATCCGTTTGCACAGCTTGCCACATCGCCAAATGCGAAAATCCCCACCGGACCAGAAATTTTCCTGCCCCTGCGCGCCAATGCTATTGGCTTTGATCTGGCACATACACCAACTCTGGCACGCATCGAAGCCGCCCGCGCGCCGTTCAAGACCCATAAATGGCAGGCTGCACCGCTACTTGCCGGTACAGCCAAGCCGCAAAAAGCGGTCAAGGTCATGAACCCCGCGCATCCGACCAAATCCCCCGGCACTGTGCGGAATGCGTCGATGGACGATGTGGCAACGGCGCTGGAGAACGCTGCGCCATGGGATGCACCGCTTGCCACCCGCCGCGCTGTTTTGCTGAAAGCCGCCGATCTGGTTGAACAAAATTACGGCGAGATTTTTGCGCTGTTGGCGCGCGAGGCGGGCAAAGGACTGCCGGACTGTGTGGCGGAACTCCGCGAAGGCGTTGATTTTATGCGCTACTATGCGGCGCAAGCGACGAACACCCCTGCGGCTGGCATCTTTACCTGCATCTCGCCGTGGAACTTTCCGATGGCGATTTTCTGTGGGCAAATCTCGGCGGCTTTGGCTGCGGGCAATGCGGTCTTGGCCAAACCTGCCGAACAAACCCCGCTTGTCGCGCATTTCACCGTTGGATTACTGCATAAAGCCGGCGTGCCGCGCTCTGCGTTGCAACTGCTGCCGGGCGGTGGCGACATCGGGGCGGCTGTCACGTCCGATCCGCGCATCGGCGGCGTGGCCTTTACGGGCTCGACCGCCACCGCCATGCGCATCCGCACCGCGATGGCAGACCACTGCGCGCCCGGTACGCCGCTGATTGCCGAAACCGGCGGTCTGAACGCGATGATCGTGGACAGCACGGCACTGCCAGAGCAAGCAGTGACCGCAATTGTGGAAAGCGCATTCCAGTCAGCGGGCCAGCGCTGTTCGGCCCTGCGGTGCCTGTATGTGCAAGAAGACATCGCCGAAGACCTGACCAAAATGCTGATCGGGGCCATGCAATCGCTGAACATGGGCGATCCATGGAACCTGTCGACAGACGTAGGTCCGGTGATTGACGAACTCGCCCGCAAGGGCATCGCCGATCATATCGAGGCCGCCCGTGCCGAGGGTCGCATCATTGCTGAAATGCCAACACCCGAGGGTGGCACATATGTGGCCCCAACCATCATCCGCGTCGACGGCATTGCCGATATGAAACGCGAGATTTTTGGTCCCGTTCTGCACCTTGTGACCTTCAAAAGCCATGAGCTGGACAAGGTGATAGACGCGATCAACGCCACAGGCTACGGGCTGACCTTCGGTCTGCACACCCGCATCGACGACCGCGTGCAACATGTGTCGGAACGCATCGAGGCGGGTAACGTCTATATCAACCGCAACCAGATCGGCGCGATTGTCGGCAGCCAGCCGTTTGGCGGTGAAGGTCTGTCCGGCACCGGCCCCAAGGCGGGCGGGCCGAACTATCTGCCGCGTTTCAGCGCGCCGGATATGCAAGAAACGGATGCGGAATGGGACCAGCCCCAGACCAAGCTGACCCCCCTTGCGCCGCATCACCCCAAGCCGATTGAAACTGTGTCGATGCCGGGGCCAACGGGCGAATCCAACCGTCTGACCACCCTGCCCCGTGCTGCACTTTTGTGCATGGGTCCGGGCGCGGATGTGGCGGCGGCGCAAGCCCGCGCTGTCGAAGCTTTGGGCGGGATCGCGGTGCAGGCTACGGGCCAGATTGATCCGGCTGACCTTTCGGATGGCCCAGCCTATGGCGGGATCCTGTGGTGGGGTGACGCAGATACAGCGCGCCAGATCGAACAGGCACTTGCCAAACGTAACGGACCTATTTTGCCGCTGATCCGTGGCCTGCCCGACACGGCACGGGTGCGTGCCGAGCGGCATGTCTGTGTGGATACCACGGCCTCGGGCGGCAATGCGGCGTTGCTGGGTGCTGCGGGATAATACGCATCTGACAAAAGTAGGCCCCGATTTAAGCATCGGGGCCCCTTGACCAGCCCTGCGCAATCGCCCAGCGTAAGCCGATGTTTCCAATACGCGACCACAACCCGTCGGGGCGCACACCCTATGTGACCTACGCGCTGATGTTTGCCAACATCGCGGTATTCCTGAGCTATGTTGCTATCCTATCCGATGACCGCGCCACCTATGATTTCTACAACACATGGGCGCTGGTCCCCGCACGGATGAGTGAGGGGGGCGGATACGGCGGGTTGTTCACCTCGATGTTCCTGCACGGCGGCTGGATGCATCTGGCTGGGAACATGCTGTTTCTATGGATATTCGGCGATAACGTCGAAGACGAGATGGGCCATACCCGCTACCTGTTGTTTTACCTTGCCTGCGGTGTTGCGGCGGGACTGAGCCAGTTTATCTCGGCTCCCACATCGCTGGTGCCCATGGTCGGCGCATCGGGTGCCATTGCGGGCGTGATGGGCGGCTACCTGTTGCTTTATCCGAAGGCCAAAGTTGATATCCTGATCATCTTTATCGTGTTTTTCCGCATCTTCCCGATCCCCGCGTGGATCATGTTGGCACTGTGGTTTGCAATGCAGTTCTTTGGCGGTCTGACGGCGGATGCATCGGTCGGCGGCGTGGCCTATTGGGCACATGCGGGCGGGTTTATCGCAGGTCTGGTCCTGACAATCCCGTTCTGGCTGAAACGCGGCGGCACCGCCTTCTGGAACCGCACAGACGGCCACCCGCCACATCCGCCTGCAACCTATCCGGCGATTCCAAGCCGCATTCCGCGTGTGAAGCGCAAATGATGGACGTGCGCGCATCCTGCCATTGCGGCGCGGTCGAGCTTGAGGCTACTCTACCCAACGGCATTGAGGATATCACCCGCTGCACCTGTTCGTTCTGCGCCCGCCGTCAGGCCGCCGCCGTAACCGCGATAGCCAGTTCAGTAAAAGTGACAAAGGGTGCCGAAAATCTAACGCGCTACACTTGGAACACCCACACGGCGCAACATTATTTCTGCAAGACCTGCGGCATCTACACCCACCACAAACGCCGCGCGGACCCCAGTCAGTGCGGTATCAACCTTGGCTGTATCGAGGGCGTGAATCCTTGGGATTTCGAGCCTGTTGAGTGGACTGACGGGATCAACCACCCGTCAGATAAAAAGCGTTAGCCGCGCGCGATTTTCGCAAAGCCCGAAAATATCGCCTCGTTGGCACAGACAATCTCGCCATCTTCAAGCACATTCCCTGCCGGGTTCATCGCCTCGACCAGACCGCCCGCTTCTTTGACGATGACCATGCCAGCGGCCAGATCCCAGGGTTTCAAACGCCGTTCCCAGAACCCGTCATAGCGCCCAGCGGCAACATATGCCAAATCAAGCGATGCCGCCCCCCAGCGCCGCACACCGGCACAAACCGGCAACAACCGCCCGAGGTCTTTCAGCGTATCAGGCAGATCGCCACGCCCGGCAAAGGGCAGGCCCGTCGCAAAAATGCTCTCGATCATCCGGCTGCGTCCCGACACGCGAATACGCGTTTCGTTCATCCATGCACCTGCGCCTTTTTCAGCAAAGAACAATTCGTCTTTCGTCGGGTCATAGACCACACCCGCAACGATCTGGCCCTTATGCTCAAGGGCAATCGACACTGCCCAATGCGGCAGCCCGTGCAGGAAATTTGTGGTGCCATCCAGCGGGTCGACGATCCAGCGGCGGGTCGGGTCTTGACCCTCGTCCTCGCCACCTTCCTCTGCCATCCAGCCATAGGTCGGACGCGCGCCCATCAATTCTTCCTTGATGATCTTTTCAGCCTCGATATCGGCTTTGCTGACAAAGTCCCCCGCGCCCTTGACGGAAACCTGCAAGTTTTCAACTTCACGAAAATCCTTGGCCAAGGCCCGCCCTGCACGGCGCGCCGCTTTCATCATGACGTTGAGATTTGCACTGCCAACCATTGTACCGGATCCTTTGAGATATCAGGCGCTGCGTATAGGCGCGGCGGGCGAGAATGCCAAGGGGCTGGGTGGGTGCTGCGCCCACCTTATGTAAGGTGGGCGCAGCTCCCACCTCAAACTGACTGTAATTTGCGCGCCTCTTGTCCCGCCAAGACCAGCAATTGATCCATAAACGGCTTGCCCAGATCGTCCCTGCGCACCGCCGCATACAACCGCCGCGTCACGCCATCTTTCGTCAAAGGCCGCGTCACATAATCCGACGAATACTTGACCTCGCGCACCACCCAATCGGGCAGAACCGAAACCCCACGGTTCGACGCCACCAGCAGCAAGATCACAGCCGTCAGTTCGACCTGCCGGATCGCCGCCGGTTCAACCTTGGCAGGGATCAACAATTGACTGAACACATCCAGCCGCGTGCGTTCCACAGGATAGGTGATCAGGGTCTCGGTGCGAAAATCCGCCGCCTCGACATAGGGCTTCTGAGCCAGAGGATGCGTGCTGGCCGCGACAAACACCGCCTTGTAGTCAAACAACTCGACAAATTCGACACCTGGCAGTTCTTCGGGGTCCGAGCTTACCACCAGATCAACCTCTTCGCGCAACAACGCGGGCAGCGCGTCGAACGCCAGACCGGGGCGGATATCGACGTCCACATCCGGCCATGCGCGTCGAAAATGTTCAAGCACCGGAAACAGCCATTCAAAACAGGCGTGACATTCGATCGCGATATGCATGCGTCCGGTACTGCCCGCGCGCAGACCGGTGAATTCATCTTGCAGGGCTTGAACCTGTGGCAAGACCTGTTGCGCCAGTTTGAGCAACCTTTGTCCGGCTGGTGACAGTTTGAGCGGCTTTGATCGGCGCACAAACAGCTCGACGCCCGCCTGATCCTCCAACCCCTTGACCTGATGGCTCAACGCCGATTGCGTGATGTTCATCTGTTCTGCGGCACGCGCCAGCCCGCCTGCTTCGTGGATGGCCTGTATCGTGCGCAGGTGGCGAAACTCGATGTGCATGTTTAGGCAAACCTCATGTTCAAGATGAAAGTTATGAATTTGCCTCATATGGCATTTTGTGAGATCAAAGGGCAACCAGGAAATCAAGGATCAGACCGATGACAACGCCAAATGTATCTTTCGAAGTCTTCCCGCCCCGCAACGTCGATGCGGCTTTCAAACTTTGGGACACAGCGCAGGCATTGGCCCCGTTGGCACCGCGGTTCTTTTCGGTGACCTATGGCGCGGGCGGTTCAACCCGCGATCTGACCCATGACGCCGCCCATGTGCTGCGCCGCACCTCGGGTCTGCCTGTTGCGGCACATCTGACATGCGTGGGGGCCAGCCGTGCGGAGACCATGGCAGTGGCGCATAAGTTTGCAAAAGCGGGCGTTTCCGACATCGTGGCCCTGCGCGGTGATCCGGCCGATGGCGCGTCGAAATTCACACCTCACAAGGACGGGTTCCAAGACAGCTGCGAGTTGATCGAAGCCTTGGCCGACACCGGTAAATTCAACATCCGTGTTGGTGCCTATCCTGATTGCCACCCCGACGCGGCGGACGACCAAGCCAACATCGACTACCTCAAGCGCAAGTTCGATGCCGGTGCGGACGAGGCGATTACGCAGTTTTTCTTCGAGGCCGAAACCTTCCTGCGCTTCCGCGATGCCTGCGTCAAAGCCGGTATCGACAAGCCGATCACACCGGGCATCCTGCCGATTGTGAACTGGACATCGGCGCGCAAGTTTGCCGAACGTTGTGGCACGCCGATCCCCGCATGGGTTGGACAGGCGTTTGACGCGGCGACCCGCGATGGCCGTCATGACCTGCTGGCAACAGCGCTGTGCACGGAATTGTGCAGCGATCTGACCGACGAGGGTGTGAACGACCTGCACTTTTACACGCTGAACCGTGCGGACCTGACCCGCGATGTCTGCCGCGCCCTTGGCGTCACGCCGCGTGTTACTCTGTCAGACGTGGCGTAACCGCATATCGCCTTGCCCTTAGCGGTAAACCGACCTTAGACTCTCCGGTAGTACCCCTGCCGGAGATTTCCTTTTGCCCCGTATCGCACGCACCCCCGATGATCTGCTGACGCTGCCTGATGTCCTCAAACTTTCGGGGCTGGAATTCATGCAGGCGATTTTGGACGGCACCAACCCCGGCCCGCCGATTGGCGAAACGATGGGCTATGCTTTGCATGCCGTTGATGAAGGCCGCGTGGTGTTTCGGGGAACACCGGAATTCAACGTGACCAACCCGCTCGGCACCGTGCATGGCGGCTGGTACGGCACCTTGCTGGATTCAGCGATGGCCTGTGCAGTAATGACAAAAGTGCCGCGCGGATCGGTCTATACAACGCTTGAATTCAAGATCAACATCCTGCGGGCCATCCCTCTGGGCACTGAAATCGAATGTGTCGGAACGATTGATCATGTGGGCCGCTCCACTGGTGTGGCACATGGCGCAATCAGGGGCGTTGAGGACGGCACGCTTTATGCCACAGGATCGACCACCTGTATTGTGATGAAGCTGGGTTAGGGTTTCGCGGCTGGAATGATCTTGTGCCTGCCACGCCAAAAGGCGGGCGGCAGGTTTCGGTCCGCGTGTTGCTGCACGCTTTCGTGCAACCGCTCTGACGGATCCCTGCCGACGATCCGCCTGCGCCGCGTCATGAATATCTTGCCAAAGCCGCGCCAGTTGCCGACAGACGGCGCGCTGGCATCTTGTTCAAAGCGCGATTGCCAGCCTTCGGGCAAGGGTAGTCCGGACTCCTCGGCCCGTGACATCATCCAGACAAACGGAATATTCGCCAAAGGTCGCGCCGCGAGAAACCCGCCAAGCTGACCGCCGACATCGCCGTGACTGCCGGGAAACCAGACCTGTTCGACACGCCCCTCGAACGCATCATGCGTGGTCCAGAGCACCGGTTTATACGCCACGCGATTTTCATTCAGCGCCAGCGCGTGAAACCCGTTTTTGACGTTGCTGCTGAGGTCGTGATTATGAAACGCGTGCATTTCTTCGGACAACCGCCACAGCACCGGCGCGTTGATCCCCAGCGATTTGACCGTGTCCCAGACGCCGATCATCTCGATGCCGACGCTGTCATAGCAAAATGCCTTGGAAAAGCGTGCAGCCGCGTCACTGCCGGGCGTAGATTCGTAATGGCGGTACACTTCGCGGATGTTCCGCTCTGTCGCGTGGTCCGCGCGCAGCAGGCCGACACAGTCGATCACCCCCGCAAGACTGCGTACCGCATAGGCACCCCGCGAATATCCCATCAGAAAAATCCGGTCGCCGGGGTGATACCGCGAGGCAAGATAGCCATACGCCCGCTTGATCTGGCGGTTTATCCCGCGTCCCATGATCACATCGCGCGCAGAACGCCATTCCACCCATTGCAGCCCCGGTTCATAGTAAATCGAAATAGCGCTGCCCATTTCAGACGCGAGCTTGTAAGCCTGACCCGCATTGGTCTCGTGCCCCGTTTCCAGCGATGACATCGTGCCATCCAGAATAACCAGATGCGTCACAGCGCCGCGCCGTGGGCCAAAATCACTGGCAGGCCGCTGCCAAAGGCTTCCCAACAGGCGGCGTAACAAGGATTGGCGGTCAGGGTCAGTCATGTCTCGGCTTGTACCATATCCCGTAGCTTTACCGCTTTTTCAAAATGATCCAACCGGTAGGTTTTGATCCACCATGTCGCCGCCGCCATCAACAGATCCGGATCATTGTTGCGATTGGCAAAAAAAGCGTAAAAGGACAGCCCAACGCTGTCGCCTTTTTGGGCAATCTTTGTCGTGCAAGGCGGGTGTCATTGCGCACCCCTTTTATTCTGCCGCGATTTTGGCACCGTTCAACAACTCCCAAACCTTGTGCGGCGTGAACGGCATATCGGCCTGCCGCACACCGCTGTCCCACAGCGCATCCTGCACCGCGTTCGAAATCGCCGCCAATGCGCCAACGGTTCCGGCCTCGCCGCAGCCTTTGATGCCCATGATGTTGGCGGTCGAGGGCACGGGTTCGGAATGAAACGCAAAGTTGGGCAAGTCTATCGCGCGCGGCATCGCATAATCCATGAACGATGCCGTGAGCAGCTGGCCGTCGGCGTCATACACCACCCGTTCCTGCACCGCCTGCCCGATGCCTTGGGCAACCCCGCCGTGCACCTGCCCCATCGCCAGCATCGGGTTGATCAGATTGCCAAAATCATCGACCACCGTATAGCGGTCAGTGGTGACAATGCCGGTTTCGGGGTCGATCACCACCTCGGACACATGAACGCCGTTGGGAAAGCTGCGCGCGTCGAGTGTTGCGCGCTCCTGATGCGCCATGAGGTCATCGCGGCCTTTGTCGCGGGCCATTTCGGCAACCTCAAGCATAGTTGGTGTCAGGTTTGAGCCGTCGGCGCGGAATCGTTCGTCATCAAACGATATTGCACCGGCTGGCACCCCCATTTCATCGCTCAGGAAGGCGGTGAATTTATCAGTCATCGTTTTAACCGTCGCCAGTGTGGCATTATTCTGTGTTGTCACAGACCGCGACCCGCCTGTGCCGCCGCCCTTTTTGATCAGGTCGCTGTCGCCCTGCACAACCGTGATCACATCCGCCGGAATACCCGTCTGATCGCTCAAAAACTGCGCGTAAACCGTCTCGTGGCCCTGACCGTTGCTTTGGGTCCCGACATAGATCGTCACATTGCCGTCCGGTTCAAACACAACTTTCGCGGCCTCGGACGGATCGCCCAGAATACTCTCGATATAGTAACAAATCCCCAAACCCCGCAGCAGACCGCGCTTTGCATCCGCCGTTTTACGTGCACCAAACCCTGCGAAATCTCCCTCGTGCTGCATCCGCGTCAAAAGGCGGTCAAACTCACCCACATCATAGGTTTCGCCAGTGGCCGCTTTATATGGCATCTGGTCGGGCTTGATGAAATTGATGCGGCGCAATTCGCAGGGGTCCACGCCCAATTCCCGCGCCGCACGGTCCATCAACCGCTCCAGCACATAGATCGCCTCGGGCCGTCCGGCACCGCGGTACGCATCCACCTGTGCGGTGTTGGTATAATACCCTTCAACCTGTAACCACGTGGTTTGCACGTCATAGACGCCCATCAACACCTTGCTGAACAGGCTGGTCTGGATGATCTGGGCAAACTGCGAATTATAGGCCCCGAGGTTGCATTTGGTCTGCACACGGTAAGCGGTGATCTTGTTGTTCGCGTCAAAGGCAAATTCGGCAAAGGATATCAGGTCGCGCCCGCCACTGTCGCTTAGCATGGCTTCGGTCCGCTCCGACATCCAGCGCACGGGTTTGCCCAGCGCGCGGGCGGCAGCAGCGATGCAGATATATTCAGGATGGCCCATGCCCTTCATCCCAAAACCGCCGCCGGTGTCGGGGTTGGTAACGCGTACCTGGTTCTCGTCCAAACCAAAGGCCCGGATCAGATTGTCCTTGGGCACCCAGACACCTTGGCCGTTATTGGCAAGATGCAGACGCGTGCCGTCCCATTCGGCGTAACAGCCGCGCGGCTCCATTGAATTAACGATGATCCGGTTGTCCCCGACCTCAAGCGCTACGGTCCTGGCCGCGCTTTCAAACGCGGCGTGTGTTGCCGCCTCGTCGCCCATGCCCCAGTCAAAGGCGCGGTTATGCGGTGCCTCGGCATGCAGAACCTCACCACCGGCACAGACATCGACCTTTGCAGGCAAATCATCGACGTCGAACATGATAAGTTCAGCCGCATCGCGGGCTTGCGCGTAGGTATCAGCGACAATCAACGCCACTGCCTCGCCGACAAAGCGTACCTTGTCCTTGGCCAGCAAGGGCCGTAATGGTGCCGCGGCTTTGCTGCCATCGCGGTTGGTCAAAACCGCACCTGTCATGGCAATATCAACGCCCGCTGCCTCAAGATCAGCGCAGGTCAGGATCAGATGCACGCCGTCTGCCTGGGACGCATCCGTCACATCCAGTTCCGATATCAGCCCGTGTGCGACAGACGAGCGAAAGAAAAACCCGTGCAGCGCGCCGGCCGGACTGATGTCATCGACATAGCGCCCCTCGCCCGTCAGAAACCGCAGATCTTCGGTCCGCTTGACCGACTGACTTTTGCCGAATTTTTCCATGAGGTTATGCCTTTGCCCGCTCAAACTTGTCGCTCGAAACATTAGCGGGCAAAGACGCGGTGTCTAGGGCAAGACCTGATTAATCATGGCGCGCGGTTCATTCAGTCAAGCGATGCGACCATTTCCATCTCGCAAACACCGTATCCGTTGAAAGCGGTGCTCATCGCAATGGAATAGGCTCCCATGCCACCAAACATCACGTAATCCCCCACAGCTGTGTCATCCGGCAAAGGCAATCCATCGGGCAACCTGTCCAAGGAATCGCAGGTTGGACCAAATACGATACGCGGTTCCGGCTTGCCGGTGCGCGCACCACGCGGCCCCATCACCTGAACCAGTCCCGTCAACCCCATGTCGCGCAGGTCGGGCAGACCGCCGTAAATTCCGTCATTGAGGAAAACCACGCCCCCCTGATCACGCATCGCTTTGACGCGCGTGGCCAACACACAAGATTCTGCGACCATCGCCCGCCCCGGTTCGCAGACCAGACATGGCGCAGTATCGCCAAATGCGCTGGCCATGGCGGTTTTGACAGCAGCAAAAACCGCCAGATGGTCCGGCTGGCCCGCGCCACGGTCCGCCGCGAAACCGCCGCCTATATTGAGCCGCGCCAAGGTGACGCCTGCCATGGCCGCAATCCTTGCCGCCTCGATCACATAGCTGCCCCAGGCCTTGGGGTCCGTGCATTGCGTTCCGGGATGGAAACACAGCGACGGGGTGAAACCCATGTCCGCGACCCTGTGCAGCAATCGCGCGGCCACGTCTGGCGTCGCGCCGAATTTTGCACCGAAATCATAGGCGGCACCCGTGACGGGCAAGGCAAATCGCACGGCGATTTCCGCACTGCGCGGCACGTGTCCAAGCTTTGCCAGCTCGTCCGCATCATCCACCGACCAACTGGCGACACCTGCTGCGATGCCAGCCGTCACCTCGGCCTCGGACCGCACAGGATTGTTATAATGCAACACCGCTGTGGATGAAGCCTCCCGCACAGAGCGCATTTCAGCGGGCGAGGCCACATCAAACGCGGTGATCCCTGCGGCGACCAGATTTACGAGGATTTCGGGCCGGTTATTTGCCTTGACCGCATAGGTCACAAGTCCGTCGAAACCCTCCTGAAACTGCCGCGCCGTGCGCTGTAAAACAGACGGCGCAAAGAACAACAGCGGCGCATCCGGCTGGTGCTGCAACAGATAGGCTGATGGGTTTGCGCAATTCGGTTTGGTATGATGCATCTGAGCCTCTGATTTTTATATTTTCACCATAAAACTAGCTTTTCTCGTCGTAATCATCGCTCATTAAGCCTAATCTGTCATAATTATCAGTCATAATGACGGCAACATAATGCAATTAGACGAAACCGACCGCGCGCTCATCGCATCGCTTCAAGCCAACGCGCGCCAACCCATCGCCGATCTGGCCCGCACCTTGGGGCTGGCACGCACAACGGTACAGGCGCGGCTTGACCGGCTGGAACGCAGCGGCACCATCGTCGGCTACACGGCCAGATTGGGGGCTGCTGCGGATGCGCCCCTGCACGCGACGGCACTGGTCAGTATCGAGCCGCGATCCGGCCCTACGGTGCTGTCACGCTTGCGCAGCCTGCCTGGTGTGCGTGTGGTCCATACGACCTCCGGCCGCTTTGACCTGCTGGTCCAGATCGCGGCAAGCACCACTCAGGAACTGGATGAAACGCTGGACAAGATCGGCGAGGCGCGCGGGGTGAAGGGGTCGGAAAGTCTGATCCACTTGAGTACGAAACTCGACCGGCGGGGGTGATTTCAGGTTCGGATTTGAGTATCTAAGGCGAAAAGAAATACAAGAACAGAAAGCAAGTATTCACGATTTATTAGGTAAGTTCTGGCCCTTTGGTATCAGGGTACAGGCTGGAGAGCCGAATGCCTCGCGAGAAGAAGCCGCTTTGTACCCTGTGCTCCTGGCCGGTTGAACGGAATGGTATGCACATGTGCAGGGCGGTTTTGCTTCTTATCGCTTTAAATACTCAATCTGCCCGCGCCACACGCCCCGCCCTTTCCCTTCGCCGACATACCCGCTAAATCACCCCTCGAACGCATACGGGGATGATCACCATGGCACTAGAGAAAAACTTTGACGCTTCCGAGGCCGAAGCGCGCCTCTATGCCGCCTGGGAAAAAGCCGGTGCGTTCAAAGCGGGTGCAAATGCCAGCCGCGATGAAACCTTTAGCGTGATGATCCCGCCGCCCAACGTCACCGGATCGCTGCACATGGGCCATGCGTTCAACAACACCTTGCAGGATATTTTAACCCGTTGGCACCGGATGCGCGGCTTTGACACGTTGTGGCAGCCGGGCACGGATCACGCAGGGATTGCGACCCAAATGGTGACCGAGCGGGACATGGCGGAAAACGGCGAGGAACCCCGCCGCGAGATGGGGCGCGACAAGTTCCTTGAACGCGTCTGGCAGCAGAAAATAAAATCACGCGGCACGATCATCGGGCAGTTGAAGCGTCTGGGCGCAAGCTGTGACTGGGACCGCGAGGCGTTTACCATGTCCGGTGCACCGAATGCGCCCAAAGGTGAAGAAGGCAATTTCCACGACGCCGTGATCAAGGTGTTCGTGGATATGTACAACAAGGATCACATCTATCGTGGCAAGCGGTTGGTGAACTGGGATCCGCATTTTGAGACCGCGATTTCCGATCTTGAGGTTGAGAGCACAGAAGTTGACGGTCACATGTGGCATTTCAAATACCCGCTCGCGGGCGGTGCGACCTATGAATATGTCGAAAAGGACGAGGACGGCGTTGAGACCCTGCGCGAGACCCGCGATTACATTTCAATTGCTACCACGCGCCCGGAAACCATGCTGGGTGATGGTGCGGTCGCGGTTCATCCATCGGATGAACGGTATGCGCCAATCATCGGGAAACTTTGTGAGATTCCTGTTGGGCCCAAAGAACACCGCCGGATGATCCCGATCATCACCGATGAATACCCCGACAAGAATTTCGGGTCCGGTGCCGTGAAAATCACCGGCGCGCATGACTTTAACGACTACGGCGTTGCCACCCGCAACGGCATCCCGCTGTATTCGTTGATGGACACGCGCGGTGCGATGCGTGCCGATGGGTTGCCCTATGATCAGGCCGCTGCGCGCGCACAGGCGATCGCGGAAGGGTCCGAAGCGGCACCCGTTGACGCAACCGAGATTAACCTCGTGCCAGAGGAGTATCGCGGGTTGGACCGTTTCGATGCACGCAAGAAAGTCATCGCGGATATCACCGCCGAAGGGCTGGCGGTCATGACCACCGACGACGACCCACGCTTGGGACGCGGCGAGGTGAACCCCGCCCTACGGGAAAAAACCGCCGTCGAACCGGAAGGTAGACCGGGCTCAAGCCCGGCACCCGCAGCGGATGAACCGGGCATAAGCCCGGCCTACGTCCCCTTCGTCGAAAACAAGAAAATCATGCAGCCGTTTGGCGACCGCTCCAAAGTCGTGATCGAACCGATGCTGACCGACCAGTGGTTCGTGGACACCGCCAAGATTGTTGGCCCCGCGATTGATGCGGTCAAGAATGGCGACGTTGCGATCCTGCCCGAGCAGGACAAGAAGGTGTATTTCCACTGGCTGGAGAATATTGAGCCGTGGTGTATTTCGCGCCAGTTGTGGTGGGGGCATCAGATACCGGTTTGGTATGGGATTGATTTCAGTTCCGATACTGACGATGGAATAGCCCGATTGTCATTTTGTGGTGATAGTTTCTCAACAGTTAAATCAGAGGCCGAAGCATACTATTCTAAGCGTTATCCTAACGCGAAGATAACCGTAAATGAGTTAACTTCTGAGCAATCAAAATCTTGGCCGATAACAACCGAGGATTTCTTAGAATACAATTCTTTCGCGAAGGAGCATGGCTTTAAAGAGCGGTATAAACACGAACCTCTGACGCCTCGAGGTTCGGGCAGTTTCAAAATTAGAAATCACTCGAAAACAGGTGAACAAGAAATTGAAATTTCGTTACGCCGCGACCCCGACGTCCTAGACACATGGTTCTCCTCCGGCCTCTGGCCCATCGGCACGCTCGGCTGGCCCGAAGAAACCGAAGCCTACAAAAAATACTTCCCCACCTCCGTGTTGATCACCGGGTTCGACATCATTTTCTTCTGGGTCGCCCGGATGATGATGATGCAATACGCCGTAACGGGTCAAAAACCCTTCGATACCGTCTATGTCCACGCCCTCGTCCGCGACGAGAAGGGCAAGAAGATGTCGAAGTCGCTCGGCAACGTCCTCGACCCGCTCGACCTGATCGACGAATTCGGTGCAGATGCGGTGCGCTTTACCGTGACCTCGATGGCGGCGATGGGGCGTGATCTGAAACTCTCGACCGCGCGCATTCAGGGCTATCGCAACTTTGGCACCAAGCTGTGGAACGCCCACCGCTTTGCCGAAATGAACGACGTGTTTACGGGCCAAGCGGCAGAGATGCCCAAGCCGCAGGCGACCCTGAACAAATGGATCGTTGGAGAGACTGCGCGCGTGCGCGAGGACGTGGATGCGGCGCTCGACAACTACCGTTTCAATGATGCGGCGAATACGCTTTATGCGTTTGTCTGGGGCAAGGTCTGTGACTGGTATGTCGAGCTGTCCAAGCCGTTGTTGCAGGACGATGCGCCAGAGGCGGCGGAAACCCGTCAGACGATGGCATGGGTGCTCGATCAATGTCTGATCCTGCTGCACCCGATCATGCCGTTCATCACCGAAGAACTATGGGGCACGACCGCCAAGCGAGACAAGATGTTGGTGCATGCCGACTGGCCGACCTATACCACCGCCGACCTGCTGGATGCCGATGCCGACCGCGAGTTGAACTGGGTGATCGGCCTGATCGAAAGCATCCGTTCAGCACGTCAGCAAATGCATGTGCCGGCGGGCCTCAAGGTGCCAATGATTGTCACCGGTATGGACGCGGCGGCACAGGCGGCGTGGGACGGCAACGAGGCGATGATCAAACGCTTGGCGCGGGTGGAAAGCCTTGATAAGGCAGATGATTTCCCCAAAGGCACAGTGGCGATTGCCGCACCGGGGGCAATGTTCGGCTTGCCGCTGGCGGGGCTGATCGACATTGACGCTGAAAAAGCCCGTTTGCAGAAGTCGCTGGATAAATTGGGCAAGGAAATTGGCGGATTGAAGGGGCGGTTGAACAACCCGAAATTCGCGGCCTCTGCGCCCGAAGAAGTGGTTGCGGAAGCGCAGGCAAATCTGGATGCGCGGCAGGAAGAGGCCGATCAGATGCAGGCGGCTCTGGACCGTTTGGCCGAAATAGGGTGATGCGTGAGGTGGACCAAGGGGTCCACCTTACCTCCCAGAATCGTAAAGTGGGCGCATCGCCCACCCCCGCCGTTAATCAAACTTTGCCGGGCGTTTGCCGAACTCGGCGGCGATGACTTCCATCTGGTGCGGCTTGCCCAGCAATGCGGATTGCGCGCGCGACTCCTCCATCAGTACCGCATCAATGTCAGCCGTTTGCGCATATGAAATCAACCGCTTGGCCGCAATGATCGCGCTTGGGCTCTTGCCCGCTATCGTCGTCGCAAGCGCCGTTGCCGCCACCAATGGATCATCGGCAATTTCAGTCACCAGTCCCCACCGCTCGGCCTGTGCCGCATCAATCGCTTGCGCCGTATAGGTCAACCGCCGCAGCACATCATCGCGCAGCAGTCGCGGCAGCAACACCATGCCGCCCATGTCCGGCACGATGCCCCACTTCATCTCCATCACCGCCAGTCTGGTATCAGGTGCCGCAATCCTGATATCCGCGCCCAGCGCCAGTTGCAGGCCCGCGCCGTACACCGCGCCGTGCAGTGCCGCAATCACGGGAATATCCAGCCGCGCCCAGATCATCGCGACCTCTTGCCATTGGTTTGTCGTCCCGTCGCCATGGGTGCGCGGCATGATTAAATCGCCGGGGTCTTTGCCGATCATCGCCGACAGCCCCGTGATGTCGATGCCTGCGCAAAACGCTTTGCCCTCGCCCGACAGCACTACGACACGCGCATCTGACGCCGCGACCTGCGCGCCCGCCGCAATAATCGCGTCGATCATGTCCTGATCCACCGCATTCATTTTGTCAGGCCGGGTCAGGCGCACAAAAGCGATGTGGTTCTCATAGGTGACGGTGACGCGGGGCATGGTGGCGTTCCTTTATCGGTTCGCCGCATAAAACCGCATCCATAGCGCGCTGACCAGCCCTACGTCACGGCAAAGCAAAGGTGCCGCACAATCACCGATCTGAGTTGCCCCTCTTGCTCAGATTTACAGGTGCGCTTATCAACGTGAATATGACAAAACTGCGCCTTACCCCGCTTGCCCAATCGCTGCCTGCCACCGTTCCGTTTGTCGGACCAGAGGCGCAAGAGCGCAGCCTTGGCCGCCCCTTCAAGGCGCGTCTGGGGGCAAACGAGAGCGTCTTTGGCCCCTCTCCCCGTGCAATTGAAGCCATGGCCACATGTGATCAATGGATGTACGGCGATCCGGAAAGCCATGATCTGCGCGCCGCTTTGGCGCAGCACCATGACACCACGCCGGATCATATCATTGTGGGCGAAGGCATCGACGGATTGCTCAACTATCTTGTGCGACTGTTTGTCGGTCCCGGCGATGCGGTTGTGACGTCCGATGGGGCGTACCCGACCTTCAACTACCATGTCGCGGGATTTGGCGGCGTGTTGCACAAGGTGGCCTACCGTGACGACCACGAAGACCCCAGCGCCCTGTTTGCCAAAGCAGCCGATGTGGATGCTAAACTGGTCTATCTGTCGAACCCCGACAACCCGATGGGCACATGGCACAGCGGCCAGAGCATTGCGGATGCAATGGCCGATTTACCTAAAGGCACGCTGCTGTGTCTGGATGAAGCTTATGTCGAATGTGCGCCGATAGGCACAGCGCTGCCGCTTGATTTTTCCGACCCGCGTGTGATCCGGATGCGGACGTTTTCCAAGGTCTACGGGCTTGCGGGCGCGCGGGTCGGCTATGCGATTGCGGCACCCGAACTGATCACTGCCTTTCACAAGGTGCGCAACCATTTCGGGATGAACCGTGCGGCGCAGGCGGGTGCGCTGGCGGCGTTGGGCGATACGGATTGGCTGGCGCATGTGCAAAATCAAATCATGCAAGCCCGGGCGCGGATTGCCCGGATTGCGACCGACAACGGGCTGGGGCCCCTGCCCTCCGCCACCAACTTTGTGAGCATTGATTGTGGCAAGGATGGCGCTTTTGCCAAGGCGGTCCTGTCCGGTCTTATCACGCGCGGCATCTTTGCGCGGATGCCGTTCGTGGCCCCGCAAGACCGCTGTATCCGCGTGAGTTGCGGGACGCCGGATGACCTTGATGCTTTTGCCGCCGCATTGCCCGACGCGCTTGCAGATGCGCTTGGCCGTGCAAAAAAGGGCTGACAGCCTTTAAAGCTGCGCTATATTCTTTCTGGTATTGAAAGAGCAAGCCAATGCGTGACCGTCATGACCGCCCCTCTGCCCCGAATTACACAGACGCATGCATCGTCATGTTCGGTGTGAACCTGATGTGGATTTTGATGGTGATCTGGGCGGTTTGGGGCATGCTGGCGGTCGCACTGACCGGATGGTGCCTGCACCACCTGATCGGCCGCATCGGGGTTTCACGCGGTCAGTGACCCCCGATCACCTGTGCTGCCGCATCCAGCGCACCGGACCCGTGTTCGATATTCAGCGCATTTAACCCTGCCTCGATCCCGCCGAGCACGCCCATGATCATATGGCCGTTCACATGGCCCATATGGCCCAGCCGGAAAAAGCCGTGCCACGCCGGATCACCGGGGGCCGCCATGCCCAGACCAACCCCGAGGGTCAGACCGAGATTTTCCTGCACCCAGTCGCGCAGATCGGTGGCCTGTGGCGCTTGCAGACGCAGGGCTGTGACGGCATGGCTGCGGTGCGCGCGGTCCGCGATATTGAGCGCAAATGTCCCGCGCTGCGACCATGCCTCGCAGGCCGCCCAAACCGCGCGTGCCAACACATGATGCCGCGCCCAGACCTGCTCGATCCCTTCCGCGTGGATCATATCGAGCGATGCGCGCAGCCCGTAGATATGTTGCGTGGGTGCGGTGCCGCAGTGGTATTGCCAGAATTCTGTCGCATGGCCGCGCGGCGACCAGTCCCAATAGCGGCTGACGCGGGGCATCTTTTTGCGCAGGGCATCGGCCCTGTCGTTGAAAAACACAAACCCCACACCGGGCGGCACCATCAGACCCTTTTGACAGGCCGTCGCCATCACATCGACGCCCCATGCGTCCATCTCGAAGGTGTCGCAGCCCAGCGATGCGATGCAATCGGCCATCAGCAAGGCAGGATGTCCCACCTCGTCCAACACCTTGCGCAACCCTGCGATGTCATTGCGCACCGAGCTTGAGGTGTCGACATGAACAGCCAACACAGCCTTGATTTCATGTGCTTTATCCGCCATCAGCACCTCTGCCACCCGCGCCAGATCCATCGGCGCTGCGCGGCCAAAGTCGATGACCTGAACCTCGGCCCCCAGATCCGTCGCCATCTCGCCCCAACCGATGCCAAAACGCCCCGTTGCAGGCACCAGAACCTTGTCGCCGGGTGTGATCACGTTGCTGAGCGCCGCCTCCCATGCCGCATGCCCGTTGCCGATGTACATTGCCACATGATGCTTGGTGCGCGCCACGCGCTTGAGGTCGTCCATCAGCCCCGGCATCATATCAATCAGCGGTCCGGCATAGATGTTCGGTGCCGCCCGGTGCATGGCGTTCAACACCGCATCGGGCATGACCGAGGGGCCGGGAATGGCGAGGTAAGACCGGCCGTGCGACAGGTTGGGGGATGTTGTCATGGAAATTCAGCCTTTGATCCAAGCATTTCGCGCACCTTATCCGCGCGGATTGCGGCGTCAACTCGAATGACTTTTCCCCGCGCGCTTGCTCTCATGCTGCGGGTTTCGTAAACCTGTCGTGCACGCCCCAAAGGAAACTGGCCGCAGATGAATGACCAAACCTATACGTCGGGGCAATTACTGCGCTGGATATGGCGTGATTACCTGAAAAAGCATCTTGGGCTGATGGCGGTCGCCACCTTTTTCATGATCCTCGAGGGCAGTACCCTCGGCGCGCTTGCCCGTCTGATGGAGCCGATGTTCGATCAGGTCTTTGTCGCGGGCAATCAGTCGGCGCTTAAGTGGGTTGGTTTGATCCTTGTCGGTATTTTCGTTCTGCGCGCGATTGCAGGGGTGGCGCAGAAAGTGCTGCTGACCCGCGTGGCACAGCGCACCTCCGCCGCGATGCGCATTGATCTGCTGGACCGTATGATGCGTCAGGACGGTGCGTTTCACCAGTCGCATCCGCCCGGATTTCTGATCCAGCGGGTGCAGTCGGATGTGAACGCGGTGGGTGATGTCTGGCGGGCGATCATCACCGGTGCGGGCCGTGATTTCATTGGCTTGCTGGTGCTGCTGGGTGTCGCGATCTCGATTGATCCTATCTGGGCGCTGCTGGCCTGCGTGGGCATCCCCGTCATGGTGCTGCCCGCCGCACTTGCCCAACGCTTTGTGCGTGAACGGTCGCGGGAGGCGCGTGATCTGGGGGCCGGTCTGGCCACGCGGTTGGACGAAGTGTTCCACGGCATCGTCCAGATCAAACTCAACGCACTGGAGCAATATCAGGCGCGCCAGTACCGCGACCTGACCCTCACGTTCATCCGCACCGAAGTGCGCGCCGCATTCGGCAACTCGGCCATTCCGGGGATGATCGACATCATGTCCGGTCTCGGGTTCATGGCAGTGATCCTGTATGGCGGCTCCGAAATCATTTCGGGCGACAAGACCATCGGCCAGTTTATGACATTCTTTACCGCGATGGGTTTCGCATTCAGCCCTCTGCGGCGGTTGGGCGGCATCAGCGGGCTTTGGCAAATGGCCGCAGCATCGCTTGAGCGGATCAAGGAACTGATGGACGCGCCTTTGCGGCTCAGGGAACCCGCCAATCCGGTGCCGGTGCCCACAGGACAGCCCGATATCGAGCTGAAAAATATCGACCTTTCCTATGGCGAGGCCAAGGTGCTGGACAACTTGAGCCTGACTGCGAAGGCGGGTCAAACCACTGCCTTGGTCGGGGCATCCGGGGCGGGCAAATCGACTATTTTCAATATCCTGACCCGGCTTATTGATCCGCAGGCGGGCAGCGTGACCATCGGCGGTGTGGCCACCAAAGACATCGCGATTTCAGAGTTGCGGGGATTGTTTTCTGTCGTCACGCAAGAGGCATTGCTGTTTGATGAAACCCTGCGCGAAAACATCATTCTGGGGCGCACCGATGTCACTGATGACCGGTTGCAAGAGGTATTGAAAGCCGCCCATGTTGCCGACTTCCTGCCCAATCTCGACAAGGGGCTTGAGACCCGTGTGGGACCGCGCGGTTCGGCCTTGTCGGGCGGCCAACGGCAGCGGGTTGTGATTGCCCGCGCCTTGTTGCGCGATACGCCGATCCTGCTGCTGGACGAGGCCACCAGTGCGCTGGATGCCCAATCCGAACAGGTGGTGCAGGACGCACTTGACCGTCTGTCGTCAGGCCGCACCACAATTGTGATCGCACACAGACTGGCGACGATCCGCAGCGCCGACAAGATTGTGGTGATGGACCGCGGTCAGGTCAAGGACGAGGGTACGCATGAGGAACTGCTGGCGAGGGGCGGCATTTATGCCGATCTGTACCGTCTGCAATTTCAGGATGGCAAAACAGTCAGCGACGCACGCGGTCTTCAGGCCCTGCGGGGCAAGCAACGCAGCGAAGAGATAAAAGAGCCGAACCTGCTGCAACGCCTCGGGCAGGCCTTGTTCGGATAATGCATCTCATTTTCTATTCACCCTTTTCCAAATACCGATCCGCGCCATCATCCTTGCGAACTTTGGCAAACCGGATCACTTAGGCCTACGATACCCTTTCGCCAAATCTGTGGGTGACGCGCCACTTGCATAGCGTGCCCAGATCAACAGATTACGCCCGCCCCGCCGCAACCAGCCTTGATGTTGGTATTTCGCCGCACTGGTGACAGCCGTAACAGGCAAGCCGATAAGATGCCCCTTCAAGGCCCGTGCAATCGCCACATCCTCCATCAAGGGCTGATCAGGGTAACCGCCCACGCCGTCATAAAGCGAGCGTGACACCAAAAGCCCTTGGTCGCCGTAAGGCAGGCCCAACCGACTGCGCAGATTGGCCCATCCGGCAACCATCCGTGCGGGCATCCCGACTTGATCAAAGCCAAGCTGGAACCAGCCTGCACGTGTCGACCCCAGATGTCGGGCAACCGCCTGTGCCCATCCTGCCTGCAACACCGTATCGGCATGCAGCACCAGCAGCCATTCGCCCTTGGCCGCCGCACAGCCGCGCCCGAGTTGCCCGCCGCGCGAGGGCGCGCCGGTCACAACCTCGCCGCCCCACGCCTGTGCAATGGCTCCCGTGGCGTCCGTCGATCCGCCGTCCGTCACGATCAATTCTCGGATCAGCCCCGCATCCAGCCCTTCGACCAGGGCTGCGAGGCACGCAGGCAAAACGTCCGCCGCATTCAGGGTCGGTATGATCACAGAAATAGGCGCGCGCACGGTTGCCCCTTTAGAATGGCCGATGATGACTATATGTCATGAGTGACCCGCAAAGGACACCATCTGATGACCCACCGCCGTATCCTTCGTCTGACAGGCCCTGACACAATGGATTTCCTGCAAGGGCTGATCACGAATGACATAAAGAAACTGGCGCATGGTCCGGTTTATGCCGCGATGCTGACGCCTCAGGGCAAATTGCTGGCGGATTTCTTTGTGGCGATGGACGGCGATGCGGTTCTTGTCGATGTGGATGACAGTCTGGGCGACATGCTGGCCCAGCGTTTGAACATGTACAAATTGCGGGCGTCGGTCGAGATTTCGCAGCCGTCGCTCCATCTGCATCGCGGCTTGGGCGAGGTGCCACCGGACGGCTACGCCGACCCGCGACACGCCGAAATGGGCTGGCGCGCCTACCGCAGTGATCCGCAGCCTGTGGATATCACCGACTGGGACGCCCTTCGGGTGTCACATGCGATCCCCGAAACGGGCATTGAACTGACGCCGGACACTTTTATCCTGGAGGTGGGGTTCGAGCGCCTGAATGGCGTGGATTTCCGCAAGGGCTGTTATGTCGGTCAGGAAGTGACCGCACGGATGAAGCACAAGACCGAGTTGCGCAAAGGGCTGGCACGGGTGTCGGTTGACGGCGCTGCACCCGTGGGCACCGATATCATCGCGGGTGACAAACCGGCGGGCAGGTTGCTGACGCAATCGGGGGGGCATGCGCTGGCCTACTTGCGCTTTGACCGCGCCCAGGGGCCGATGCAGGCCGGTGATGCGACCGTGACATGGACACCGGCAGGGTAAAGTAGACCGAATCCAGAGGTCTTTGGCGCATAAAAAAAGCCCCGGTCATGACGGGGCTTTCCTATCTTGCTGCTATGACGTGGCGTCATGCCCTCAGGCGCGCTCTACGTATTCCATGGTTTCGGTGTTCACCACGATGTCCTCGTCCGGGCCAACAAAAGGCGGCACAGAGACCCGCACGCCGTTATCAAGCAGCGCGGGTTTGAACGAATTGGCCGCCGTCTGGCCTTTTACGACCGGTTCTGTCTCGACGATTTTGCAGATCACCTTTTGTGGCAACCGCGCGTTCAGGGCCTCGGCATTGTGGTATTCCACGACGACCATCATGCCATCCTGCAGAAACGGGCGGGTGTCGCCCAGCAGGTCCGCAGGCAGTTGTACCTGTTCGTAGGTATCAGTGTCCATCACCACCAGATTGCCGTTTTCTTCATATAAAAACTGCTGGTCCTTCTGCTCAAGGCGGACTTTCTCGACCTTGTCGGCGCTGCGGAAGCGCTCGTTCAGCTTGGACCCGTTGCGCAGGTTTTTCATCTCGACCTGAGCAAAGGCACCGCCTTTACCGGGTTTTACGTGATCAACTTTTACAGCGGCCCAAAGCCCGCCGTTGTGTTCCAGCACGTTTCCGGGGCGGATCTCGTTTCCGTTAATTTTAGGCATGAGGCAAAACCTTGGCAAAAGCTTGATGATATGTTGACGCATCCTATATCTGGTAGGCAGACCCCCTGCAAGCGACCGATATCTCGTGATGCACATGCAGCGAGACATGCGTCAAATGCATGGGAGTTATGCGATAAAGTGGTATCCGAATCGGATGAACTCGGTCATAAGGAACCCCACGCCGAAATGACAAGAGCAAGAATAATGGAAAGGACGACGAGATGAAAGATTTCGTTGATGGCACTGCCTTTAACAATGAGCAAGGCAACCGTGCACGCAAACTTTTCGCAGCTGTGGTACTGGCTGCACTAGATGACGCAATAGCGGATGACAAGAAATACGGCAACGGCCCCGAGCAGATCGCCCGCTGGGCGCGGTCGCGCGATGGCCGCGAAGTGTTGAGCTGCGCTGGTATCGACCCGAACGAGCGGGTTGTAACGGGCCTGATGGATTTCGTCGGCAAAGGTGTGCGTACATCTGTTGCACTGTCGCGCGAAGAATCCGAGCGTCGCAATGCCGCACAGCAAGCCGAAGCTGCGTAAGACAACCGCCCGGTACGGGACAAGGAATGCAGCCTCAGGGCTGCTTTTTTTGTGCCTTGCATAAAGGCAGACTGCGGTTATGCCGTTAGTTATAAAGACGGTGCAGGGTTCATAAATGACCAAAGCAATCATGATACAGGGCACCGGCAGCAACGTCGGCAAGTCGATGATTGTTGCTGGCCTGATCCGCGCCTGCGTGCAGCGCGGCATGAATGTGCGCCCGTTCAAGCCACAGAACATGTCCAACAATGCCGCTGTGACGTCCGATGGGGGCGAGATTGGCCGCGCGCAGGCATTGCAGGCGCGTGCGGCGTGGGTTGCGCCGCATACGGATATGAACCCGATTTTGCTCAAACCCCAAAGTGCAACAGGCGCGCAGGTGATTGTGCAGGGACAGATTGCCGGCCATCAGGAAGCGGCGGCATTTGGCAAAAACAAAGCGGCCTTGATGCCGGCGGTTATGCAATCGTTTCACCGGCTTGCAGCGGAATGTGATCTGATCATCGTCGAGGGCGCGGGAAGCCCGGCAGAAACGAACCTGCGCGGTGGTGACATCGCCAATATGGGCTTTGCCACAGCCGCTGGCGTTCCTGTGATCTTGATGGGCGACATTGATCGGGGCGGCGTGATTGCTCAGATTGTCGGCACCCAAGCCGTGCTGGACGCGACAGACAACGCCATGATCAAGGGCTTTGCCGTCAACAAGTTTCGCGGCGACCGCAGCCTGTTTGACGCGGGCCGCGATGATATTGCACGGCGCACCGGCTGGCCCAGCCTCGGGGTGATCCCGTGGTTTGAAAGCGCGCACCGCCTGCCCGCCGAGGACGTGATGGACCTGCCCGCACGGGCAAACTCCGGTGGCAAGGGTATGGTGATCGCGGTGCCGCGTTTGCCGCGTATCTCGAACTTTGACGATCTTGACCCGCTGGCTGCTGAACCCGGTGTGGACCTGCGCATGATCATGCCCGGAACGCCGCTCCCTGCTGATGCCGATCTGGTGTTGATGGTGGGCAGCAAGGCAACGATTTCCGATCTCGCTGCGATGCGTGCGGAAGGCTGGGACATTGATCTGGCCGCGCACATCCGGCGTGGCGGTCATGTGTTGGGCCTGTGCGGCGGCTATCAGATGTTGGGAAAAACCATTGCCGATCCGCACGGGATCGAGGGGCCGCCGGGCATGGTCGAGGGGCTGGGGCATCTGGATGTGGATACGGTTATGGCCCCGATCAAACATCTGTCGCTAAAGTCAGGGGCGCATCCTGCAAGCGGCACCACACTGGACGGTTATGAAATACATATAGGCGAGACAATCGGGCCGGATTGCGCGCGGGCGTGGTTACAATTTGACGGACAGCCTGAGGGCGCAGCAAGCGCAAGTGGTCGCGTTCAGGGATGTTATATGCACGGGCTGTTCAGCTCTGATGCGTTTCGCGCGGCCTATCTTGCGCCCTTCGGTGTCGCATCGACACTGGATTTCGAAGCCGGCGTTGACGACACGCTGGACGCTTTGGCGCGCCATGTGGAAAAGTACTTTGATATCGACCTGATGCTGTCATTTGCAGGTCAGATTGACAGCCACGACGCTTGAACGCTCTGCCCCGTTATTCCAGCTCTTGCGCCGTCAAGGCACGGTGGATTTCCCGGCGGACCAGCTTGCGGACGTTGCGCGTAATACGCTCGCCGAGTGCGCCTTGTAATTCTGATCGCACAATTTCGCTGACAAGATCGCGCAGGGCCTCTTCGTCGATCAGCTGATCGTCGCTGCCATACTCAAACCTGTCATCGCTGCCCGCATCGTCGCTTGCGGATTGCGCAGCAGGTGCCGCTGCGGGCTGTGGTTCGGGTTTCGCATCAGGCCTCGGGACAAATGCGGCTTTGGGCTCAGATGCGACGGGATCATTTTCATCATCGAGAAGGTCGTCTTCGGTAAGATCATCCTCGAGAAAGTCGTCTTCATCCGCAAAACGCGATCCGATGGCACCGGGATCAACGTCGTCTTCCCACGCCATTGCGGGCGCTTCGGTGCCTGAATATTCGTCCGATCCGGGTGTGTCCGGTTCCCATGTGTCAGCAATGTTGCCGATTGCCATTTCCAGCGCTTCGATCTTGGCGCTCAAGGTGGCAGTTTTTGAGGGTGTTTCGGTTTTTGCGGAATTCAGATCGGCGTCTTCCACGTCGCCTGTGTCTTCAATTTCGTCTCTGTCACCTTGCGCCGGCGTCTGTGCATCCTGCACGGACCGAGACGTCGCAATTGCCTCGTCGCTTTCACCGTCTACATCGTTTTCGTCGGCAAAATTATAAGGGTCAGCCGCGTAATCATGAGCAGGGTCATCAAAAATAGTCTCGTCTGATGCCGCATCATCCGCTTTGGCGTTGTCGTGGACAATTTCTTCCTTGAGCGCATCGAGGTCGATTTCATCCTCATGCACCTCTGCTACCCGCAACGCGGGGGTCAGGACCAGCCGGTCATTGACTGCCGGTTTGGATGCTTGCATCGGGCGCTTGTCTTCGGACACCAAACGGCGGATGGATGACAAAACATCCTCTACCTCGGCATTTGTGACGGGGTCAGCCATATTGTTTACCACTCTTTCCTCGACTGCCAGTTTAACCCCGTCTGCGGATTCTCACAATGGGGCTAGGAAAATTGTCACTCTTTTTGCAGCGCGCGTAACACACGGTCCAACTGGTCGCCCTGTTTTGACCGTTTGACGGGGCTGTCTTTTACAAGGTTATAATAAGACGCGGGATCATACACCTGCACCGGCAGGTTCAAATCCTGCGCCGTCAACTGACCTGTCGCCGACAAAACCGCATAGGCTGCAATATAGAGGTTCGAGCGGGCAGAGACCCGTGCCGATTCCGCATCAAGCAAGGATTGTTCTGCGCTCAACACCTCCAGCGTTGTGCGTGCGCCCAATGTGGCTTCTTCACGCAGGCCCTGAAAAGCGATGCGCGCTGAACGGATTTGCCGATCCGACGCCTCAAGCACGGCGCGCGCTGAAGCCAGACTTGCATAGGCATTTCCGACTTCTTGTTGAATGTCGTGGGTAACCACGTGCAAATTCGCTCGCTGGCTGTCACGTTGCGCCATGCTCTTGCGCACCTGGGCGGACAAACGACCGCCACCGTAAATGGTCTGGTTCACTTCAACGCCCACTGTGCCCGTACGAGAGTAATTTGTTGTTCCAAAATTCTCTGTTAGCCCATAGCGCCCGGTCAAATTTACCTTTGGCTGCATGTCAGCCTCACCTGCCCTGATCAGCAGTTCTGCCGCCGCAACCTGATGTTGCGCGGCACCCAGCAAAGGATGGCGGCGCACAGCCAGGGCTTTGGCCGCATCAAGGTTATTGCCGACATCGGGCAGCTTTGGGGGGGGGCTAAGTCGGCCCGGCTTGCGGCCAACGGCGTTGCGGTATTCCTCGACGGCGCGCAGATAATCCCCTTCGGCCCCCGCCAAACCGCTGCGCGCCTGCGCCAATTGCGCCTCGGCCAATGCGACATCTGTGCGGGTCACTTCGCCTACTTCAAAACGGTCGCCGGCCGCACGCAGTTCTTGGGTCAGCAAGCGCACGTTGTTGTTGCGCAACGCGACAAAATCTGAGGCCTGAATAACGCCCATATAGGCGCTCACCGCGCGCAACAGGATCAGTTGTTCGATGTTTTGTAGCGTGCCGCGAGTCGCCAGCACAGTTTCTTTGGCGGCCTCAACCCGGAACTGGCTGGCCCCGAAATCATACAACAACAGTTGGCCAATCAGGCTGATGGTCACCGACATATTTTCAGTCTGTGGCGCAAAGCCCGCGTTGCCAACGCCGGTCTTGCCAAAACTTTGCGTGACGTTTCCTGACCAGCTTAGAACAGGCTTCAGCGTCGACCCTGCGATGGCCACGTCTTCGTCCGCTGCGCGCAGAACAGCGCGGTTTTGCTCCAGCAGACCGGAATGGTTGTAAGCACCGACGAGCGCATCCGCCAGTGTTTCAGCCGACGCACCACGCGGGGCGGCAAAACCGACTGATGCAATGGTCAGACCCATCAGAAAACCGGTACGGATGATACTTTTGGTCAATGACATGACAAGTATACCTTTTTTAGAAATGTAGCGACATCTATAGACAAACTGTTCACGTCTGAACCTCAGAGCTGAAATGCAGGGGCACGGTCAAATCCGGCCAGCACAGGCGCACCTGCATTAAAGGCCGCCCGCCATGATATCTGTCCGCCCCGTTTGTGTCCCACGCGCACTTCGCCCAATGCGCCTTGCATAAAGATTGCGGCAATACGCCCGCCATCTTTCAACTGATCCCCAATCGCATCCGGTAGGTCAATAACGCCACCCTGAATAATGATCACATCATAGGGGCCATGCTGCGGTGCGCCACCGGCAAGCCGTCCGACGTGAACAACAACATTGTCCGAATTCGACGCTGCAAGCGCCTCTGTGGCCTCTGCCGCCATGGCTTCGTCTTGCTCGACCGCGATGACCGCCTCCGCCATATGTGCAATGACGGCTGCCGAATATCCCATCGCACAGCCGATATCGAGCACCATTTCACGGTTGTTGATTGCCAGCACATCGAGCATCTTGGCCAGCGTGCGCGGCTCCAGAACCACACGCCCCTGCCCAAGATCGAGGTTTTCCCCCATATACGCCGCCTCGCGCTGCATGGCGGGCACAAAGTCCTCGCGACGCACTGTCAACATGGCGTCAATGATCGGAAATTTGGTCACGTCAGACGGGCGTACTTGCGTATCAACCATCATGGTGCGGCGGGCAGTGAAATCTTGCATCAGCTAAACTCATCCGTTCAGATTCTGTTTCGCCAAATGTGCCACATCAAGACTCCCACGGCAACGGCCCAACGCTCTTTTCGCGCAATCGACATCTTGCGGGGATCAACATGATCAGATAGCACTGCGCCAACCACGCGGGGCGAGTTGGCGGAGTGGTTACGCAGCGGATTGCAAATCCGTGTACAGGAGTTCGATTCTCCTACTCGCCTCCATTTATATTCAATGACTTAGGCGACTATCAGAAAGTCAACCGCTGCGCGTTTCGCAAGACAGCTTGCACCGCCATTCACCACTGCGCGCCGAGATTACGCTCGTATTTTCAGACTTACTGCTATTTCCCCTTAGCTTGCGCCGCATTTGCATCCTTTGCGGTGCCATAACTTGGCAGATCGGCCTGTGTTTTGCCGTGGGCTGCCATCAATGTATCACGCACAAAAGCAATATGCGCGGTTTCCTCGATGATCTCGGCGAGGTATTGCGCAGCCGTAAGGGTCTTGCCCACACCGATGGTGCCGTGATTTGCCAGCACCGCCGCCCGCACGGAAGGGTCGCGGAACACCGGTGAAATCTCGACCTCGGTTTGTGGCCCGCCGTTGTGCGACAGCGGGATCAGTGGCATGCGCCCGATCTTTTCAATGGTCTGGACTGTCAGGCAGGGGATTTCGATGCCCGCGCTGGCGAACCCGGTGGCCCAAGGGCTGTGGCAATGGACAATGGCGTTGATGTCGGGCCGGATGCGATAAAGATCGAGATGGAAATCCATGTCCTTTGACGGCTTGAACGCCGACGGCTCGACCGTGCCATCCAGATGCACGACCTGAAGGTTGTCGCGGTTGACCTCGGCAAAACCCACGCCAGAAGGTTTGATGACAATCGCATCCGCGCCAGACAGACGCACCGACAGGTTGCCCCCCGCATTGGTTTGCAAACCGCGATCAAAACAGCGTTTTGCGGCCCAGATCAGCGCGTCCTTTTTTGCCTCGATGTCGTTCGGGTCAAGCATTTTTTGTATCCTCTGTTATATCGCGCAAGGCGTCTGCCGCGGCATGGGCCACACTTTTGTCGTTGATGTGACCTGCAAGCCGGGTCAGTGGAATATGGGTTTCAAGCGCATCGGCAAAGGCCGCGCGCAGATCGGGTTTCTCGATCGCGCCGCCGGGCCGGTCCTCGGACGAAAAGCCGCCCATCGGGATCAGCACACGCACAGGCGCTGTGGCCTGTGCAAGAGCTGTTCCCAGAACATGCGCACAGGTTTCGACCTCTTCCACCGTACATTGCACATGGGTGAACAGCGGCGAATGGGAATAATGGGGCCGTATCCGGAACAGGCCCGGCATCAGATCCGCCTGCCCCATGCCGATAAAATTCACGCCACCGGGCAGCACCACGCGCGGCAAATGTCCCGTGGCGGTAAAACGCTCGGGCATTTCTGCATGTATTCCGGCAACATTTATGCGCGTCAGTTCGTGCGGGGTATAGTCGATCACGGATTTGAACGCCCCGTCACGCGCCCACCGTGTAAAGGCGGCACCGCCAAATCCATTGGCATGAAACACCGTAACCTCATGACCGTCCTCCCTTAGCCGCGCACAAAGCGCATCGGTGCCCGGCCCCGTCACGCCGAGCGACGTGACACCGACCGATGGGGTGAGCGATGCGGGGCCTGTCGGCAAAGTGGCATGATGCAATCCCGCAGTGATGGCCGCCGCCTGATCCAGTGCCGCGCGGGTTGTTGCGTTCAATCCGCACAGATCGGCAATTGTAGGGACCAGTACGATAGAGCTGTCGGCAATGATAAAACGCGGATCAAACGGCAGCGTTGTCACCAGAACTTTGGGCATCGAGACGGGTAAGGATTGCAAGACCTTGAGTGCGATCTGCCCCCCGGTGCCCCCGCCGATTGCAACCACCATGCGGCGGCCAAGCTGCTTGCTGCCCGAGATATGGGCAATTGCGCGCTGCGTCGCATCCTGCATCCCCGCAAGTTTTGCCTCGGGGGACCACTGCGCGCCTTTGGCATTGAGCGACATATCGCAGCGCTCGACATCTACTCCCAATGCGGTCAAGGCAGATATCAGATAATCCGCCTCTTCGAGTTTCGTGTCATAGGTTGCCAGAAGCAGAACAGACATCAGCCTTTCACGGCCCCCGCTGTCATACCGGTGATGATCTGGCGGCTTGCAACAAAGGTAAAGATGATCGGCGGTATCGCCAGCAACATGCCGGTTGCCATGATCACACCCCAGTCGATGTCAAATTCGGTCAGACTGTTGACGATGGTAACAGGCACCGTGCGGCTGTTGCGGTCTGAAAGTGCGTTGGCCAGCAGAAATTCGTTCCACGCGACGCGAAAGGTAAAGATCGACGCGGCAGCAATGCCCGGCTTGATCAGCGGCAGCACCACAAGGAAAAACACCTGAAAGGGCCCTGCCCCGTCCATGCGCGCGGCCTCTTCAAGCTGGATCGGCACCTGCACGATGAACGACTGCAATATCCAGATCACAAATGGCAGGTTCAGCGCCACATAGACCAGAATGATCCCTGCGCGGCTGCCATCAATACCGAATTGAAACGTCCAGATACCAAACACCGGCACCAGCAGAACCGCGGGTGGCACCATGCGCATCATCAGCGTCCAGATCGACACGACATCACGCCCCATGAACCGGAACCGCACCAGCGCATAGGCCGCCATCGTGCCGATGATCAGCGTGATCGCAGTCGAGATCAGCCCGATGATCAGTGAGTTGCCCAAGGCACGCCCGAACGTCGGATCACAGCGGCGGATGTGTTCAGGCTCGTACCACAAAAAATCGCAAAGTGCCGTCTCGTAGTTGCGGATCGTCGGCATGAACAGCCATCCGGTACTGTCGGACATGATATCGACATTCAACTGCAACGAGGTCGCAAGCATCAGATAGATTGGCCCGATGGCCATCAGCACCAATGCCACAAGCAGCGCGTAATAAGCGGGGTTCTGACGCTCGTAGGATTTGGTACTCACACTTCGTCCTCCACAGCGGCACGGGCGCGGGCGACACGCATTTCCTGCGCCTTGTTGTAGATGAACATCGCGAATGTCAGGATCAGCAGCACAATCAGCAACATGTTCGACATGGCAGCGGCTTCTCCCAACTCGCGGAACTCGGATGCGGTGCGGTTGATCCTGAGCGACAGAATTTCTGTCGACAACCCCGGCCCGCCGTTTGTCATCACCAATACCACCTCAAGCACCTTGAAGCTGTCGATCAGGCGCAACAGACAGGTCACAATCAACACCGGCAACATCAGCGGCAGTTTGATATAGATGATCTGCTGCCAGCCCGACGCGCCGTCGATCTTGCTGGCCTCCAGCGCCGAAGCGGGCAGCGATTGCAGAGCGGCAAGCGACAGGATGAAAATGAACGGCGTCCACTGCCAGACATCTGCGATAATGACCGACGCAAAGGCCCATGAGCCGTCTGACAGCCATGGCATCCCCTCGAAACCCCATGATTTCAAGGTCTTGTTAAAGACGCCCACGGTGGGGTGATACATGTAACGCCACATCAGACCGACCACGATGGGCGCGATCATCATCGGCAGGATAAACAATGTGCGCAACACCGACATGCCGCGAATGTTGCGGTCCAGCAGCAGGGCGAGCCCGACGCCCAGAAACATTTCCACCGACACCACAATCGCCGCAAAGCGCAGTGTCACGCCCATGCTTTCGCGAAAGAACGGATCACCGAACAGTTTGGTATAATTGCGTATCCCGACCCAATCCGCCTCGCCGATGCGCTGGCTCGGGTTCCAGTCCAGAAAGCTGGCATAGATCATGTAGAGGATCGGATAGAACAGAGCGAACGCAAGGACCAATCCGGCGGGGGCCAGAAAAAGGTAAGGCGTCAATCTGTTTGCGCGAACTGTACTCATGGTGTGGGGGTCATGGTGCGGGATCCTTTTGGATCGTCGTAAATAACGGCAGGGCCGATGCGATCTGCACCGGCCCTGCTGATCAGGTTACTGCCAGGTGTAATAACCGGCTTCATCCATCGTCGCGCGGGCGCGTTCTGCGATACCGTCCAGTGCCTCTTGCGGGTCAAGGCCCTCGGTCAGAACCTGGCTCATCGTGGTGCCGATATCGGCATTGATCGTGCCCCATGTCGGGATGATCGGGCGCCAGTCGGGATCGGCAAATTTCAATGCTTCCCCAAAGGTTGCCGAATACGGATATTTCGCATTCAGCTCTGCATTCCCGTAGGTCGAGAACCGCGACGGGTTGCCGCCTTCCATGGCGATGGCCAGATCCTGTTCCTTGCTGGTCAACCACTGCATCAGCAAAAATGCGGCTTCTTTGTTTTTTGCATTCTTCGGGATCGCGATACCAAAGCCGCCGGTCTGGCTGCCACGGCGCACACCCTCGGGATGCATGGCATAACCGACCTTACCGACCACAGTCGATTTTGTCGGATCCTCGAACCCTGCGGCGAACGCAATGCTGTCCATGAACATGGCGGAGGTGCCTTGCTGGAACGATGCGGCGGCCTCGGCCGGACCAAATGTGGTGCCGCCTTCGGGGCCGCAATCGACGATAGTTTTCAACGCATTCGCAGCGGCCAGACCTTCGGCGTTGTTGATGATCGGGTTCCATTCGTCGTCAAACACACGGCCACCCAGCGGGGCAAGGTGCAACAGGAACGCATGTGCGGCCTGATGACCGGATGCCGCGCGCGACGCCATACCGCCCATGCCCGGTTCTACTTCGGGAATTTGACAGGCTACTGTAAGCAACTGGTCATAGTTGGTCGGCACCTCTATACTGTGCTTTTCAAAGATATCCTTGCGGTAGGCAAGCACGGATGTCTCTGACCCGAACGGGATACCAAAGAGCGATCCCGTTGGACCGGGCAGATACCCTTTGGCGCCACCCGCAACACCGATATTCTGTACATATCCGTCAATCAGATCGGCGGCATCATACTTTGGGTCTGCCAGTTTGGGGTTCATGAAATACTTGGCAAGATTTTCAAGCTGGTCCGCGAACACATAGTCCGCCTTTGAGAACACCACGTAGGAAATCAGGTCGTAATCGCCCTCGTCCTTGGTAAGCTCGAGGGTCTGACGTTCGCGCATTTTGAGGTATTCCAGCTGGTCAACCTCGACCTCGATGCCGGTTTCTTCGGTAAACTGGTCAATAACCTCGAGAACCGCATTGTAATGCGGGTGTGCGGGGAAGTTCACCACAAGTGTGGTGCCGGCATAGGGTGCATAGACGTCAGCCGTGTGGCCATCGGCAAGAACTGCCGCGCCGGTAAAAGAGAGGGTCACTGCCATTGCAGCGGACCATACAGTGCGTTTGTTGATTTTCATTTCATCCTCCCAGATGGTTACAGGGCCAGATCCGGCCCGTTCATTTCGGCGTTAAAGTGCCGCTTCCGATTGCGGATCAAAAAGATGTATCTCGTCACTTTGAACCGCGAATTTCCGTGCCTGGCCTGACTTGATAGGCACAACAGTGTTGACTTCGATGGCGACGCGTTTGCCGCCCAACTCGGAAATCAGCACGGATTGCGCACCGATATACTCCGACAGGATCACCGGCATGCTGATCGCATCCGCCGCATCGCTTTCGACAAAGCTGGCGGGCCTGATCCCCACATGCACGTCGCGTGTTTTGCGGTCTTTCAATGCTGCATGACGTGCGGGGGTCAACGGAATGGAAAACCCGTTGCCTTTGACAAATGTGGTGTCGCCCTCGGACAGCAATTCGCCCGCCAGAAAGTTCATCGACGGCGATCCGATAAAACCTGCGACGAATTTATTGGCCGGATGACGGTATAGCTGTTCCGGTGTGCCGGTCTGCATAATCTCGCCGAATTTCATCACAACAATCTTGTCGCCCAGTGTCATAGCTTCGACCTGATCATGGGTGACATAGATCATATTTTTCTTGATCCGCTGCGACATCAACGCAAGTTCGGCGCGCATTTGCCCGCGCAGCTTTGCATCCAGATTGGACAGCGGCTCATCAAACAAAAACGTGCCTGCATCCCGCACCAGCGCACGCCCCATGGCGACACGCTGACGCTGACCGCCCGACAATTCAGCGGGCTTGCGCGTGAGATAGGCGGTAAGGTCCAGCGTTTCGGCAACATCCTCGACCCGCTTCTTGATTTCGGCCTTGGGATACCGCGCCAGCCGCAAGGCAAACGACATGTTTTGCGCAACATTCATATGCGGATAAAGCGCGTAATCCTGAAACACCATCGCAAGATCGCGTGCCTTTGGCTCAAGCTGTGACACATCGCGGTCGCCGATCATGATCTGACCACCTGTTACGCTTTCAAGACCTGCAATCATCCGCAATGTCGTAGACTTTCCGCAGCCCGAAGGCCCGACAAGCACCGTAAACTCACCATCGGCCATCTCGAGATTCAGGTCTTCGATGACAGTGACCGTGCCATAATCTTTGCGCAGATGTTGCAGTCTGATATCAGGCATTATGTCCGGTTTCCTCCGTCTTGCGACTCACACAACATCATATTGTATACAAAAACAATCAAAAATATCCAAAGTGTGAACAAGTATTTGGTTTTTACGCCTGATCCGTGGTATCAGCACATAGGGCGCAAGCAGAAACGTCGACCAGTAAAGTGTGGAAATATGGAAAAACGTGTCTCGACATTCAAAGAATCAATCGGCCACCGGATCGAAACAGCGCTTTTGGACGATATATCGGCAGGGCTGCTTGAACCCGGCGAGCGGCTTGATGAAACACGGCTTGCCGAGCGGTTCGGTGTATCTCGCACCCCCGTCAGAGAGGCCCTAAGCCGTCTGACCGCTCAGGGCGTTCTGGTGGCAGGTGAAAAACGCGGGGCGCGCGTTGCGGAATATTCCCGTGAAGAATTGGGCCAAATGTTTGAAGCAATGCAGGAAATAGAGAGCGTTTGTGCGCGTATGGCATCGCAACGCCTTACTTTGCTGGCCCGTTCCGAGATCGAATCTGCGCAGGCAGAATGCGCAAAGGCCGCTGGAGTAAACGACAGGCTGGCGTATATAAAGGCCAACGAAAAGCTGCATCTGTCGATTTACCGCGCGACGGGCAATGCCTATATCTGCGAACTTGCATCGGATTTCCGGCGCAAGACCGGCCCGTTTCGCGCCAAGAAGCTTGAGACGCACGAAGACCTGCTGGCTTCGGTCGAAAACCATATCGACCTGTTGGCCAAGATATTTTCCGAGGACTCGCAAGTCGCTGTCGATGGGATGCGCAAGCATATGGCCGAAAGCTTTATGCGGGTTCTGGCGGCAAATAACTAGTGTTTTTACCCTCTATCGCCGCGCGGGATGATTTTATCCAGCGAAGGTGTGGACATGATTGCATAATTGTATACAAATATCTCCAACCGCATACTGGAGAACCTCATGGGCATTGCAGAAACCAAGATCTACCCCATAAACACAGGCTGGCTTGAAGCCGATCTCGGGACTTATATTTTCTGGAAAGGCCCTGCCGGACAGAAAATCTGGAACCCCTGTTATTGCTATTACGTCGACACCGGAGAGCATAAAATCCTGATCGACACCGGCTTGTGCGACGAAGAACGCGCAACCAAGTGGCACCATAAATGCGACAAACGCGGCAGCACCGAAGTACACAAGCACCTCAAGGAAAAACTGGGCGTTGATCCATCAGAGATTGATGCGATCGTGTTCACCCATCTGCACTGGGACCATGTGCAGAACATGAAAGAATTCCCCAACGCCCGCTACATCGCGCCCTCTGCCGAGATCGAAATGGCGTATAACCCGTTGCCCTTGTATTACCGCACCTACGAGTGCGGCATCCTCGGGATCGAACCCGCCTATGCCGGTTGTGTGTTCGAAGGCATCAAAGACGAGACCGAAGTGTTGCCGGGCATCACAATGTTCCACACACCGGGCCATTCGGTCGGCCACATGGCCGTCACCGTTGCCACATCAGCGGGCGATATCGTGGTTTGCGGCGATGCAATTTTTCAGGCCCGCAATCTGGAACCGAACCCGTCAGAGATGTGGCGCTATTGGGTGCCGGCACGTTTCGTCAATTCGTTTGACGGCTGGAAGTCGGTCGAGGAAATCGACAAGCGCGCGGATTATATTCTGGCATGCCATGACAAGGCGTGCGGCGATCACGAGGTTTATCCGTTCAAAGGCATGGAACTGCGCAAACGTCGCCAGTTTATTCCCGGATACCCGTTCTATTTCGGCGATATGCCCGCAGGCAGCGTCGCCAAGGCGGCACCAGCGATGAAGGCCAAAGATGTCGATGCCTATATCGCAAGCCTTGTGCCGCCCACACCGGACCCAAAATAAACCATGCAGGCAATCGACAACATCCATGCGATTGCTGACCGCTTTGACGCGATTGTCTTTGATCAATGGGGCGTGCTGCACAATGGCAATACGCCCTACCCTCATGCGGTGGCAACAATCCGTGATTTGCAGGTGCGTGGCGTGCGCATGGCGGTTCTGTCCAACTCCGGAAAACGCGCTGATGTGAACCGCGACCGGATTACGACGATCGGCTTTCCCGACACCGCTTTCGAACAGATCATGACATCGGGAGAGGCGCTGTGGCTGGACATGCGCCAGGGTGCGTTTGCCGATATCACGTCACTGCATCCGATCACCGCCGCACAGGGCGATGCCGAAAAATGGCGCGGCGATCTGGACCTGCACTTTACCGATGGTCCCGGTGCCGATGCGGTACTTTTGATGGGCTTGCCGGATGATGCCGATCACACTGCCACCCGCGCCCTTTTGGACCGTGCGCGCAGCGGCGGCAAAACCCTGCTCTGCTCGAACCCCGACAGATCGTCACCCCGTGCGGGCGGCAAAACCGTTGTCTCGCCCGGATCGTTGGCGCATGACTATGCCGATGCGGGGGGCAGGGTCATCTTTTACGGCAAGCCACATCAACCGGTGTTCGCCGCGCTTGCACGCGCGATGAACCTGACTGATCCATCGCGGATTTTGATGGTCGGGGACAGCCCCGAGCATGACATCGCGGGCGCATCTGCGGCGGGCTGGAAAAGCCTGTTCATTCAGGCGGGCCTGCATGCAGCACATGACGGGCCGCTGGAGGATCTGTTCGGCAACGCTCCCGCGCCTGATTTTACGCTTTCCGAATTGAGGTAGACCGATGCAAACCCCGCCAGATGATTTTCGCGCCTTGTCCGCCGCACTGGGCTCTGACCCGTTGCAGGTGCAGGGACCGGGCGGCAATACCTCGATCAAATCCGGCACTACCATGTGGATCAAAGCATCCGGCACCGCGCTTGCCGATGCTCTCACCCGCGATATTTTCGTGGCTGTTGACCGGGCTGCCGCCGTGGCCGAGGCCCGTGGTGCTGGTGACGGCACCTGCAAAGCCACGGTGCTGGACCCTGCCAACACCCTGCGCCCGTCGATAGAGACGACATTCCACGCCTTTTTTGACTGGCCGGTGGTGGCACACACCCACTCGGTTGCGACCCTTGTTCACGCGATAAGCCCTCAGGGTCGCGAGGCGGCGCGCCATAAACTGCGCGATCTGCCCGTAGCCTTTGTGCCCTACCGCAAACCGGGTCTGCCCCTGACACAAGAGATCATGGCGGCGGTCAAACCGCAAACACAGGTGGTTATCCTTGAAAGCCACGGATTGATTTGCGCAGGTAAAACTGTCGAAGAGGTCAAAGCGTTGATTGCGCACATCGAGGATCTGCTGTCCATGCCGGTGATTGTCGAGGCAAGCGGTATTCCACAAACCGCACCGCCAGATGGATATGACTGGCTGCGCGGTGCGACCTGCCTTGCCACAGACAATCGGTTGCGCGCCTTGGTCATGGCCGGGTCGTATTATCCCGACCACGTTGTCTTTCTTGGGCCTGCTTTGCCTATGATAGGCGGGCCTGCGATTATGGTTAAAACATCCGGAATTGCCCTGAAAAAGACCGCAACGCCTTCGCAGGCAGCAATGGCGCGGTGTCTGGTGGATGTTCTGACCAGACTGCCAGCTGACTGGACGGCCGACCCCATCGGGACCAAGGCCGAGGCCGAGCTTTTGAACTGGGATGCAGAAAAATACCGTCAGGCCCTTGCGGCGAAATCCGGTCATGACTGAGCTGTTTCTGGGCATTGATCTGGGCACCTCCGGCGTGCGCTGCGCTGTGGTAGGTGCAGATGGCACTTTGGTCGCAATGACCCGTGGTGCCTATCCCGACGATACCGCAGCGGGGTGGTGGGAAGCGGTCAGCCAGACGCTGCATCACCTTAAAGACGAGATCGGGCTTGAGGCAATGGCACAGATCAAGGCTGCTGCTGTTGATGGCACTTCAGGCTCAATGGTGTTGGTCGATGCGGCGCTCAAACCCGTCACGCCGCCACTGATGTACAATTCCAAAGATTTCCACTCCGAGGCCGACAGGATCGCACCGCATGCGCCGAAAGGTGATATCACCCTTGGCCCCGCAAGCGCCTTGGCCAGACTACTGTGCCTGCAAGGGATGGACGGCGCGGAAAGTGCCACACATATGTGCCATCAGGCCGATTTCATCCTCGCCAAACTGCGTGGCAAAGGTGGTGCATCGGATGAAAACAACAGCCTCAAAACCGGATACGATCCTGAAAAACGGGTCTGGCCCGGATGGATGGCCCGCACCGGTTTGCGCATGGACCTGTTGCCGCAGGTACATCCCGTTGGCACCACGCTGGGCCCGGTTGCCCCCGCCATCGCCGCGCGTTTCGGTTTTTCCGACACCATGACCCTCAGGGCCGGAACCACCGACAGCATCGCCGCTTTTCTGGCGACCGGAGCAAGCAATACAGGCGACGCCGTGACATCGCTTGGCACGACGCTGGTGATAAAACTGCTGTCAGACAGGCGCATCGAAGACGCATCGCGCGGGGTTTACAGTCACAGGCTGGGCAACAGATGGCTTGTCGGGGGCGCATCGAATACCGGCGGTGGCGCGCTGCTTGCCCATTTCAGTCTGGATGACATCAACATTCTTACGGCCCAGATCGACACAGATCGCACCCTTGGTCTGGGGTATTACCCGCTTGCCCGTACCGGTGAGCGCTTTCCGGTCAACGACCCTAAGAAAGCATCCGTGGTCACACCCCGCCCGCCTGATGATGCGATGTTCTTGCAAGGTCTATTGGAAGGGATCGCCCGTATCGAGGCGCAATGTTATGACCTTTTGATAGAAATGGGCGCGCCTGCCCCCAAGGTCATCTTTACCGCAGGCGGCGGTGCCAACAGCGAAGTCTGGACCCGTATCCGCCAGAGAAACCTGCCAGCAGAAATTCTCGACGCCCCCCAAACCGAGGCTGCGATTGGTGCGGCGCTCTTGTGCATCGCGTCCTGAACGGCTGTTTTTAATCAGATAGCCCGCCCGTCCAGCAATTCGGCCAAAACCGGGTTTGGAAACCGCCGTGTGATTGTCACCGCAAAAAAGGTCTCTCCGATCCCGGGCAGACGGCCTGCCTCGACCAGACGTCCGGTGTTCAACTCGTCCTGCACCACGATGGGTGGCAACACCGCCAGCCCGATACCTTGACGCGCCAGCAGCCGCATCATCGCCATATCATCTACCTCGGCTGCGATTTGTGGCCTGATGCCAAGGCGGTCGGTCCAGGCGTCAAACCCGATGCGGATACCGGTATCGGCTGTCGGAAGGATCACAGGCTGCGTCGAAATAAGATCAATCAGACTATCGCTGCCGCCCAAACGGTCTGGTGTGCCGACGAGACTAACGGGTTGTTCGGACAAGCGGTGCGACACGAAAGGGGTCACAGCGTCGCGCGCGGGCGGCTGGTTGATCAGCACAACATCGAGGTTCAGCGCGCCAAGCCCGTTCAGCAAATCGGCGCTGTTGCCCGAACGCAGAATGATCTCGACGTCGGGCCGGTCCAGAATGGGGCGTAAAAACTCCATTTGAAAGTTGCGCGACAGGGTCGCAAGCGCGCCGATGCGGATGGCTTGGCGGCTTCGGCCCTTTTCCTGCAAGGTGCCGACCAACTCGCGTCCCGCAGCGAAAATCGCATCCGCATGATCCAGCGCGATGCGCCCCGCCTCTGTCAAAACCAACTGCCGTGCGCGCCGCTCGAACAGGGCATGACCCAGATGTGCCTCAAGCTGCTTGATCTGAACCGACACGGCAGATTGCGACAGGTTCAACCGTTCAGCCGTACGCGTCAGGTTCCCGTCATGCGCAACCGCCCAGAAGTACCGCAGATGATGATAATTGAATTCGGTCATACATTCATTAAACAGAACGATTTTGAATAAACAATGAATTTTTATTTACAATATCGGCCTGCTACCGCTGCTGCCAGACAACACAACGCTTCAAGGAGCCCTTTCGTGATAATCGCCTTTCTGCCCTATCTCGCCCCGATTGCCCTTACCATCGCTGCCGTCCTTGCGTTTCGCGCCCGCGCCCTGCGACCGGGCAGTGTATTGCGCAGCATCGAATGGATCACGTTGGCCGCGTTGATGGCGGCAGCCCTGTGTGGCCTTGCCCTGATTGCCACCGGACCTGCCACAAGTGGTCTGATCGGCCTGTCGGGTCTGGGACTTTCGACGCGGCTGGACGCGGTGAGCGTCGTCATGTTGCTGCTGGTCAGTTTTATCGGATGGGTGGTCGTGCGCTATGCCGCGACCTATATGGACGGCGAGGCAGGCCAAGGGCCTTTTACGGGATGGCTGTGCGCAACTCTGGCGGCAGTGATGTTGCTGGTGATTGCGGGAAACATCGTGCAACTCGTCCTCGCGTGGATCGCCACAAGTCTGTTTTTGCACAAGCTGTTGCTGCATTACCCTGCCCGCGTCGCTGCACAGCGCGCCGCACGCAAGAAGTGGATTACCGCGCGCATCGGTGACGCCGCCCTGCTGGTCGCGATTGTGCTGCTCTATGTGACCTACGGCACCGGCCAGATCGCAGAGATACTCGCCGCTGCACGTCTTGGCGAAGGCCGCGATACTGCCGCGTGGATCGCCGCCGCTCTGGCAATTGCCGCACTTTTGAAATCGGCACAATTTCCCCTGCACGGCTGGCTTACTGAAGTGATGGAAACGCCAACGCCGGTTTCTGCCTTGCTGCATGCCGGGGTCATCAATGCGGGCGGGTTCCTGTTGATCCGGTTCGCGGATGTGATGCTGCTGGCGCCGGGTGTACTGGCAATGCTGGTGATGATCGGCGGGTTTACCGCATTGTTTGGCGGGTTGGTGATGCTGACACAATCGGCGGTCAAGACCTCGCTGGCGTGGTCCACTGTGGCGCAGATGGGATTCATGATCCTGCAATGCGGTCTTGCGCTGTTCCCGCTGGCGCTGCTGCATATCGTGGCCCATTCGCTGTACAAGGCTCACGCGTTTCTCGCCTCGGGTACAGCGGTGGAAAGTGTGGCCGCGATCCGGCGTCCCGGCCCGGTGGCGATCCCGAACGGTGCCGCTGTGGGCCGCGCGTTTCTGCTGGCCTTGCTGATCTATGTCGGCGTCGCCCTGATATTCGGGATCACTGGCAAATCACCTCAGGCCATTGCCCTTGGCGCGATCCTGATTTTTGGCGTGGCCTATCTGTTGGCGCAAGGGCTGGCAGATGCGGCACCTTGGGTTCTGACCCAGCGGACTGCCGCCTTTTCGATTGCCGCTGCGGTCGGGTATTTTGCGCTTCAGACCGGCGCGGAATGGCTGATGTACGGCACCTTGCCCGCGACACCCGACCCCGGCCCGCTGGAATGGGCGCTGATCGTGCTCGCCTTGTTCAGCTTTGGTCTGGTGGCGGTGGCACAGGCGATGTTCCCGCTCTGGGCCTATCATCCGGCGGCGGCGGGCATGCGGGTACATCTGTCCAACGGGCTCTATGCCAATGCCGTCTTTGACAAACTGCTGCGCGGTTGGTCGACCAAGCACCCCACCTGATTGATGCCAAGGAATATTCACATGAAAAAACCTGCCTCCCTTTCGATGAAAACAATCACCCAGGCCAGCGACACCGCCGCACGCGCCATTCCGCCCGCTTGGCCGCTGGCTTCATCGGTCGCAGTGAACCCTTATCTTGGGCAGACCGGTGAAGGCTTGGCGCAGGTCGGTGCACGGCTTGGCCGCGTGGGCGGCGTGCCTGTAACCATGCCGCGCGACTGGTACGCGGCGCGGATCAAGGACGGCACGATCACCGATGCCGACATCACTGCGGCCATTGGTTCCTGTAGCGGTTCTGATCTGACTGATCTGACTGCAATAAAGCAGATGGCCACCACCGATGCTGCCACACCGGCACCGCAGCCAACCATTGCCGATCTTGCGGCAAAAGTTTCCGGCATCGACTGGCCGGGTATCATTGCGGACCGTATCGGGGTCTGGGCGGCGGGATATTTTGATCAGGGGCAGGCATTGTGGGCGGCACCGCGCAGGCGGGGCGCCTATGACGCGTGGCGGCAATACGCGACCCATGATCTGACGCCCGAAATCGCGGGTTTACAGGGGTTTGCCCTGCGCGCAAGCGAAGCACCCGATACGACAGACGAGGCAAAGTTACGCGCAGTCAATCGCTTGGGCTTATCGAAAGCAGCGCTGGAAACCTATCTGCACCAACTGTTGTTTTCACTGGGTGGATGGGCGCAGGTCGCGCGCTATCATCTGTGGCAGGCCGAACTGGCGGGCGGGTCGGACCACACCATTACCGACATTCTGACGATCCGTCTGCTGTGGGAAGACGCACTTTTTGCGCAATACCAAGACCAGATTGAACACGACTGGGACGCAGTGAAAACGGCCCACGCCACCCCCGTGACACCGGACGCGGATTTAACCGCAAACGCCATCCTGCAAGAGGCGTGGGAGCGTGCCGTGCAACGCGATCTGGCAGACAGTTTTGCCGCCCCCTCGCCCCGGCCAAGCGACGCGCGTCCCGCGATGCAGGCCGCATTCTGCATTGATGTGCGTTCCGAAGTGTTCCGCCGCGCGCTTGAGGCTGTCTCGCCAGACATCCAGACACTCGGGTTTGCGGGCTTTTTCGGCCTCACCGCGTCCCACAAGGGTTTTGCATCCGATGTCGACGAATTGCGCCTGCCCGTGCTGCTGAACCCCGGTGTCACCTCGACCTCGCAGGGTTCTGACCCGCAGACCGATCAAAACGCGCGGTTCAAAGCACGTGCCACCCGCGCGTGGGGCCGGTTCAAACTCGCCGCCGTGTCGTCGTTTGCCTTTGTCGAAGCAACCGGCCCGATCTATGCGGGTAAACTGTTGCGCGACGCGCTGAACCTTGCGCCAAACGAGATACCCGCAGGCCCCGCGCCCTGTCTCGATCCGGCATTGGACCTCGAGGCACAGGTCACTGCTGCCGAGACCATCCTGCGCGCAATGTCGTTTACCGGGAAATTTGCGCGCCTTGTCGTGTTGGCAGGTCACGGGGCAAATGTGGTCAACAATCCTTTTGCCAGCGGTCTGCACTGCGGGGCCTGTGGCGGCTATTCAGGTGAGGTAAATGCCCGCCTGCTGGCAGGCCTACTGAACAGCAAAGACGTGCGCGAAGCCTTGGTTGCGCGCGGCATCACGCTGCCGCACGATACGCTGTTTGTCGCAGCGCTGCACGATACCACAACCGATGCGATCACACTTTATGATCAGGACTGCGCATCATCTGCACATGCTGCGGACCTTGGACAAGCACGCGACTGTTTCAAGGCCGCAGGATCGGTCTGCCGTGGCGAACGGGCTCTGCGTCTGCCCCGTGCAGCGGATGACAAAGCCATCGCCGCGCGCAGCCGCGACTGGTCTGAGACCCGCCCCGAATGGGCGCTGGCCGGATGCAAAGCCTTCATCGCCGCCCCGCGTCACAGGACAGCAGGCAAAAACCTTGAGGGGCGGGCTTTTTTGCATAACTACGACTGGAAACAGGACAAGGGCTTTGGCGTTCTGGAACTGATCATGACCGCCCCTGTGGTTGTCGCCAGCTGGATCAGCCTGCAATATTATGGATCAACTGTCGCACCGGACACCTTCGGGTCGGGCAACAAGCCGTTGCATAATGTCACCGGCGGCATCGGCGTGGTCGAAGGCAATGGCGGCACCCTGCGCGCGGGTCTGCCGTGGCAATCGGTGCACGAAGGCGAAAACTATGCGCATGATCCCTTGCGGCTGTCTGTCTGCATCGAGGCCCCGCGCGAGGCGATGAGCGATATTCTGAAACGCCATGACGGCGTGCGGGCGCTGTTTGACAACCGCTGGCTACATCTGTTTGCGCTTGATGAACGTGGCCGTATGGCGTGGCGCTATGACGGCGGGCTGAAATGGTCAAAGGTGGATGACGTGGCGGCGCAACCGGTTGATCTCAAAATCGCTGGTTGATGATGAAAACCTGAAACGCGGCTGCGAAACCTACTTGGCCATCGCCAGATCGACCGCTGCTTCCTCGGCAATCATCGCCTCCAACTGACGCCGGAACCGCAGTTGCCCGCCATCAATCGGCAGGTCAATATGCGCGCTGGTCTTGTTGCTCATGCCCTTTTGCACAGCGTTCAGCACCGCGCGGTCCTCTTCAAAGGCGTGCTGCACATCCTCAGACATCATCTGGCTCAGCGCCTCATCCTTGGGTCGGATGTTGCGCAGCTGGAACCAATAGTACCGGGTTTTTCCCGCCGTGGTCGGCGTCATGAAATTATAGCTGTCCATGATAAAGGTATCCGCATGCAGCGCGCCCTCTGGCCCTCCGGTCCCTGCGGGTGTAAACACCGCACGGATCAAGGCATGACTGGGATACCGCACCTCGTAGTGCTGCAAGCGGTCGCAATTGCCCTTGAACGCCACCACCTTTTTGTAAAACGGTGCGGGTTCCACATCCATCATCCAGCGGTGCACGATCACGCCCTGATCGGTCTTTTTCACCCGCAGCGGCGTGTCTTTGGTTGCGGCCTGACCAAAGCTGCTCCCATGCACCCAAGCCACATGGGTCGGGTCCAGCAGGTTGTCGCACATCAGCAGATAATTGCAGTCCAGCTCCATCGCCGCACCACGGTTCATACCCCACGCAGGATCGCCCCAGTTCTCGATCTCGAAAACTTCCTCGGGGTCGGCAAGCACCGGATTGCCCATCCAGATCCAGACAAGCCCGTATTTTTCGTGCGTGGGATAGGCGTGCACACGTGCCTCGGACGGGATGCGCCCACCGGGGGCCCAGACGCATTGGCCGACACAATCGAACGTCAACCCGTGATAGCCACATTCAACGGTATCGCCTTTGATCCTACCCATCGACAGCGGCAGCTTGCGGTGCGGGCAGGCATCATCAAGCGCGACAATCTCACCACCCTCCGTCCTGAAGATGCAGACGTTTTTCTCCAGAACCGTGATCTGGCGCAGGTCGCGGTCAATCTCGTGGTCCCAAGCCGCGACATACCAAGCGTTGTTCAGAAACATATGCTTACCCCAATATTCCCGGCAAATTCAGCCCGTTTTCGCGCGCACATTCAAGGGCGATATCGTATCCCGCATCCGCATGGCGCATCACACCTGTTGCCGGATCATTCCACAGCACCCGCGCGATGCGTTTGTCGGCTTCCTCTGACCCATCGCAGCAAATCACCATGCCGGAATGCTGCGAAAAGCCCATGCCAACCCCGCCGCCGTGGTGCAGCGACACCCAAGTTGCCCCCGATGCGGTGTTCAAAAGTGCATTCAGTAACGGCCAATCGCTGACCGCGTCACTGCCGTCTTTCATCGCTTCGGTTTCGCGGTTCGGGCTGGCCACAGAACCTGAATCAAGATGATCCCGCCCGATCACAATCGGCGCAGACAATTCACCGGTGCGCACCATTTCGTTGAACGCAAGGCCCAGCTTGTCGCGCAGACCCAGTCCGACCCAGCAAATCCGTGCGGGCAAGCCTTGGAAACTGATACGTTCGCGCGCCATATCGAGCCATTTGTGCAGATGTGCGTCATCGGGGATCAGCTCTTTGACCTTTTGATCGGTCTTGTAGATGTCCTCTGGATCGCCGGACAGCGCCGCCCATCGGAAAGGTCCGATGCCCCGACAAAACAGCGGGCGTATGTAGGCGGGCACAAATCCCGGAAAGGCAAAGGCGTTTTCCAGCCCTTCATCCAGTGCCACCTGCCGGATGTTGTTGCCATAATCCAATGTCGGCACACCCGCATTCCAGAAATCGACCATCGCGGCGACATGGGTTTTCATCGACGCGCGCGCGGCTTTTTCCACCGCCTTTGGGTCGCTCTCGCGTTTGGCACGCCATTCGGCCATGCCCCAGCCCTGCGGCAGATAGCCGTTAAGCGGGTCATGCGCGGATGTCTGGTCCGTTACCATATCGGGGCGAATGCCGCCCGCGTTCATGCGCTTGACCAGTTCGGGAAAGACATCAGCGGCGTTACCGAGCAGGCCCACTGACTTCGCCTCGCCTGACGCCGTCCATTCCTCGATCATCGCCAGCGCTTCATCCAGCGTCTCGGCCCGCTCGTCGACGTATTTGGTGCGCAGGCGAAAGTCGATTGAATCGGGGTTACATTCCACCGCCAGACAACAGGCCCCCGCCATTACGGCCGCCAAAGGTTGCGCGCCGCCCATACCGCCAAGCCCGCCTGTCAGGATCCATTTGCCGGTCAAATCGCCACCGTAATGTTGACGCCCTGCCTCGACAAAAGTTTCGTAGGTTCCTTGGACAATCCCTTGAGTTCCAATGTAAATCCACGATCCGGCAGTCATCTGGCCATACATCGCAAGCCCGCGTTTATCGAGTTCGTTGAAGTGATCCCAATTGGCCCAATGCGGCACCAGATTACTGTTTGCGATCAACACTCTAGGGGCATTTTCATGGGTTTTGAACACGCCCACAGGCTTTCCTGACTGCACCAATAGCGTCTCATCGCCCTCGAGGTCGGTCAGAGCGGCGACAATCATATCAAAGTCCTTCCACGTCCGCGCGGCACGGCCAATACCGCCGTACACAACCAATTCATGAGGGTTTTCAGCGACATCCGGGTGCAGGTTGTTCATCAACATCCGCATCGGTGCCTCGGTCATCCAGCTTTTCGCGGTCAGCTTGTTTCCTGTTGCCGGATAGATATCACGGGTGTTGTGGCGCGGGTTGTCTATGGGGTTTGTCATCAGATCTGCCTTTCATGAACAAGGTCGGTCAAGTCATTGAGAATTCTATATAATATCGGGCGCAACCGTTCGGCTTTGTCGGCGCGCCACTGCCATGGCGGCACCTCGTCCATATAGGCGGATTGTGCCAACTCCATCTGAATTGCGTGAACGTTATCAGCGGGTTGCCCGTAATGGCGTGTCGTCCAGCCGCCTTTGAAGCGACCGTTTAGCGTGGAGGTGTGCGCCTGTGCCGCACGACACCGCGTATTGACAGAGCGTTCCATCATAGGGGCACAACTTGTGGATGAATTAGTGCCGATATTGAAATCAGGTAGGATATCATCGAAAAGATACGGGATAACTGACCTGATAGAGTGGCAATCAAACAGGATAACAGCGCCATGCTTTTCCTTCACACGCGCCAGTTCTGTGGATAAAGCGGTGTGATATGGCGTGTGATAGGTGTCTTTTCGCCGCGCAATCTCGGACGGGTCAGGTGCATGACCCTCGCGGTAAATTGCGCGCCCGTCAAAGTCTGTCAGCGGGCACAATCCGGTGGTATTCTGCCCGGGATAAAGGGTCGCATCATCCGGCCCACGGTTCACGTCGATCACATAGCGGTGGATGGGTGTGCGGACGGTGGTAACGTCATGACCCAACCCGTTGTAAAGCCTGTCAATATGCCAATCGGTGTCGGCCAAGGCACGTCCCGTTTCATTCAGGGTCTCCCAGATTTCCGGCGGAACATCGGTTCCGGTATGTGGAAAGCCCAGCACAATAGGGCCGCCGCCTTGGACCACCTCGATCACTGTGCCGCCTCGACCAAAACACCCGACCGCACTAGGACCGTAGCTTGTTCAATATCGGGTGCCAGATACCGGTCCGCGCCCAATGTTTCGACATCCAGACGCAAGCGGTCGATTACAGCTTGCAGGCGTGGCGATGTGGCCAAGGGCGCGCGCGCCTCAATGCCTTGGGCGGCGCACATCACCTCGACCGCCTGAATGACCGCCAGATTTTTGTTCATCCGCGCAAGGCGGTAGGCCCCATGTGCGGCCATGCTCACGTGATCTTCCTGATTGGCAGAGGTCGGCGTGCTGTCGGTGACGCACGGATTGGCTAGATGTTTGTTCTCGCTCATGAGGGCCGCTGTGGTGACTTCGGCAATCATGAACCCCGAATTCAGACCCGGATCAGGCGTCAGGAAAGGTGGCAGATCGTGGCTCAATGTCGGGTCCACCATCAGTGCCACGCGCCGTTGCCCGATCGCACCGATTTCGGCAATCGCGAGCGCAATCATATCAGCAGCGAAACCAACGGGTTCAGCGTGAAAGTTACCGCCCGATACGATTAAATCATGATCCACCAGCACGAGCGGGTTATCTGTCACCGCGTTTGCTTCGATCTCTAGCGTGTTGCCCGCCTGCCGGATCACATCCCACGCCGCCCCGACGACCTGCGGCTGGCACCGGATGCAATAGGGGTCTTGCACGCGGGTATCCCCCTCAACATGGCTTTGCCGAATTTCAGAGCCGTCCATCAACGCCCGCATCTGGGTCGCGACGTCGATCTGGCCGGCGTGGCCGCGCAACTCGTGAATCTCGGCCACCAGGGGGGCAGTCGATCCCATAATCGCATCGGTGCTCAGCGCCGCGATCACCATCGAATTGCGCACAGCGTTTTGCGCCTCGAACAGCCCGACAAGCGCATTGGCGGTCGAGAATTGCGTGCCGTTGATCAGGGCAAGCCCTTCTTTCGGACCCAGCACAACCGGGGTCAATCCCGCCTTCGCCAAGGCATCACCGCCATCCATTTCCACGCCTTCAAACACCGCGCGACCCGCACCGATCATCGCGGCGGCCATGTGGGCAAGCGGCGCCAGATCGCCGGACGCGCCGACAGATCCTTGGGCTGGTATAACGGGCAAGCATCCCGCATTCACCATGCCCTCGATCAAGGCACAGATGTCCCAGCGCACCCCAGATGCACCGCGCCCCAGCGACATCAGCTTGAGGACCATCATCAGCCGTGTCATCGGCGCAGACAACGCATCGCCAACACCGCAGCAATGTGACAGGATCAAGTTTCGTTGCAGCGTTTCCGTGTCTTGCGGCGCGATCTTGACACTGGCGAGTTTGCCGAAACCGGTATTCACGCCATAGACGGCATCGGTGCCAGCGGCGGCGCGTGCAACCAATGCTGCGGCTTTTTCGACCGCCGGCTTTGCGGCACGGTTCAGTTCAACGGCGTCTGTACCACGCCAGATCGCCTCGAGTGTATCAAGGCGCACGGCCCCCGGTGTCAGGATCATGATTGCCCTCCAAAATAGCGTTTAAAAAGCGGGTTAAACCCGATACGATAAGCCAGCTCCGCCGGATGTTCGACGTTCCAGACACACAGATCAGCACGCAGTCCCGGCGCAATCTGACCGCAATCTGTCAGGCCAAGCGCCTTTGCCGCATGCTGCGTCACGCCGCGCAGCGCCTCTTGGGGTGTCAGGCGGAACAACGTGCAGCCCATGTTCATTGTCAGCAGCAACGACGCCATCGGCGACGAGCCGGGATTACAGTCGGTCGCCAGCGCCATATCGACACCTGCCGCCCGAAACGCCGCTACGGGCGGAACTTGGGTTTCATGCAATGTGTAAAAAGCACCGGGCAGCAGAACCGCAACTGTGCCTGACCTGGCCAGTGCCTCTGCATCCGCCGCATCTGCGTATTCCACATGATCTGCGGAAAGCGCGCCATGCTTTGCCGCGAGTTGTGTGCCGCCGATGTTCGAGAGCTGTTCAGCATGCAGTTTAACAGGCAAGCCAAGTTCATGTGCTACATTAAAGACACGCGCTATCTGGCTGGTATCAAAGGCTATACCTTCGCAAAACCCATCCACTGCATCCACCAGTCCCTCGGCATGTGCAGCGCGCAATGCGGGGATACAAACCCTGTCGATATAACCGTCTGCGTCGCCTTCAAACTCGTTTGGCACAGCGTGCGCACCCAGAAAAGTCGTGACGATACGTACCTTTCGCATCCCCGCGAGCGCGCGTGCTGCACGCAACATCCGCAACTCCGTGTCGATGTCCAATCCGTAGCCTGACTTGATCTCGACCGTTGTTGCACCCTCTGCGATCAAGGCATCCAGACGCGGCAATGCCGCTGCAATCAAGGCCTCCTCCGACGCCGCACGGGTCGCTGTCACGGTGGACACTATACCCCCGCCCGCACGGGCAACATCAGCATAGCTCGCCCCTTGCAACCGCATTTCAAACTCGCGCGCGCGGTTGCCGCCGTGGACGATATGGGTGTGGCAATCAATCAGCGCAGGTGTGACCAGACGCCCCCCGAGATCTTCGGTCGGGGCACCGGAATATTGCGCGGGCAACTCTGTGCCTGTCCAGACAATCAAGCCTTGATCCATGACAACATACCCACGCGGGATCAGACCATAATCCTCGCCCACCAGCGTGGTCAGCATCGCATTGCTCAAGACATGAGGCATATTTTGACCTTTATCTAGGATCGAGAATCTGATTATGTATAGACATATTTAGAAACCAAAGCACCGCGTCAAGAGGAAAACATGACCACAGTACATGCCAAACACGCCTTGCTGCCGGACGGTTGGGCCAAGGATGTGACCCTCACTTTGGCGCAAGGGCAGATCACGGCAGTCAGCATGCAAGAGCCCGAACCGGATGCGGACACTCATGTTGATATCTTGCTGCCCGCGCCCACGAACCTGCACAGCCATGCGTTTCAGCGCGCGATGGCAGGCCTGACAGAGCGTCGCGGAGCAGATAAAACCGACAGTTTCTGGAGCTGGCGGCAGTTGATGTTCCGGTTTCTGGATCAACTGACCCCCGAGGACGTACAGGCGATCACAGCGCAGGTTCAGATGGAAATGTTGGAAGCAGGCTATGCCGCATCGGTTGAATTTCACTACCTGCACCATCAACCCGGTGGCACACCCTATGATGATCCGGCTGAAATGTCGGCCCGCATCTGTGCGGCGGCGGACCAGACCGGCATTGGACTGACCTTGCTGCCGGTCCTGTATCAACAAGGCGGCGTTGACGGGCGCGCGTTGGGCGCGGGACAGATCCGGTTTGGCAACGATCTGGATCAATATGCACGGATTTTGAACACGGCAGCACATCTGATCAACGCGCTGCCCGACGATGCACAGATCGGCACAGCGCCCCATTCGCTGCGCGCTGTGACCCGTGACGCGCTCAAGCACCTGCAATCCTTTCAAGGGCCCATCCATATGCATCTGGCTGAACAGATCGCAGAAGTGGACGAGGTCAAAGCGGCTTACGGCGCGCGCCCCGTGACATGGGCGCTTGATCATCTGGACATCGACGCCCGCTGGTGTCTGATCCACTGTACGCAAATGACCGAGACAGAAACGCGCGGGCTGGCCCTGACAGGGGCGGTTGCGGGCCTTTGTCCGCTGACAGAAAGCTCTTTGGGTGATGGCATTTTCAACGGTGTGACATGGGGCGAGGCGGGCGGGAAATGGGGCATCGGATCAGACAGCAACATCTTGATTTCGCTTAAGGAAGAGTTGCGCACGCTTGAGTATTCACAGCGCCTGATCACCCATAATCGCGCGGTCATGGCGACACCTGAAAAATCCACAGGGCGGGTTTTGTTCGAGGGGGCCTGTCAGGGCGGCGCACAGGCCGCAGGGCGCGACAGCGGGGCAATCAAGGTCGGACAATGGGCTGATCTGATGGCATTTGGCGGTGATGCCACCGACTTTATCGGGCGGAGCGGCGACAACATTCTGGACACATGGATATTTGCCGCCACCGATGCGGCTGTCAGCGATGTTTGGGCCGCAGGGCGTCATGTTGTACAGGACGGCGCGCATATTGCACGGTCCGAAATCCTTAAAAACTACCGTGCTGCGATGATGCGCCTGAAAGATGTGATGTGACCGGCTTGCTGGGCTGGCAGGACGTCCAGAGCGAGGCCTTGCGCCGTATTCAGACACGCGCATGGCCTCCCGGTGCGCTGATCCCGAAAGAGGCGGAACTGGCGGCTGAACTGGGCTGTGCACGTGCGACCGTCAACCGCGCCTTGCAGGCATTGGCCGAGGATGGCTGGCTTGAGCGTCGCCGCCGTGCGGGCACGCGGGTGACATTATCGCCGCAGCGGCGCGCGCAAATGTCGGTGCCGGTGTTGCGGCTGGAAGTGGAGAGCGCTGGAAAGGCTTATTCCCATATTGTTCTGTTTCAATCGATGAAAGGTACAGATTTATCAATTCAGACGCTTCACCTTGCGGATAAAACACCTTTTGCGGTTGAGGATCGTCAAATCAATCTGACCACCCTGCCCGCGGCGCAACTGGCTGACTTTGCAAAAATCAGTGCCAATGAATGGCTCGTGCAAAACGCACCCTTTGATCACGGGACAATGGAGTATCTGGCGGAGGCAGCAGGTGATTTTGAGGTCGAATATCTGGGCTGCACCCTTGGTGCGCCTTTGATGATATTGCGCCGCGAAACCTTCAGTGAGGCTGGACTGATCACGAAACTGCGTATGGCCTATGCGCCTGGTCGCGCAGTGCGGCTCCAGATTTAGGCGGGCACGGTCTGTGTGCGGATATATTCCATCACGGATGCGCGCACCGACATGTCACCACGTTCGCGGGCCTCGTGTATAACGGTGCGGACCTCATCCAGATTGCAGCGGCGCAGCAGGCTTTTCACTGGACCAATCGAGGCAGGTCGCATCGACAGGATGCGAAAACCGATGGCTGCAAAACACAAAGCCTCGACGGGGCGCCCCGCATCTTCACCACAAAACGACAGCGATGTTCTGGTGTCTTTGCAGCGGTCAACGATACCCTCCAAGAAAGTCAGGTAGCTGACGTTGAGGGTGTCATAACGCCGCCGCACCAATTCATTTTCGCGGTCCGCAGCAAAGAAAAACTGTTTCAAGTCATTGCCACCAACCGATAAAAACTCAACCTCTTCGAAGAATTTCTTGGGCGCAAACGCAAGGCTCGGGGTTTCCAACATTGCGCCGACTTCGATCTCAGACGGCAGCACATGCCCCAGTCGTTGCTCGCGCGCGAGGGTCTTGTCCATTTCGGCGCGTGCGGCACGGAATTCCTCGAACTGCGCCACAAAGGGAAACATCACCGACAAGGGCCGCCCGTTTGCCGCCCGTATCAAGGCCTGCAACTGCATCCGCATGATACCCGGTTTGTCCAACCCCACACGGATCGCGCGCCAGCCCAATGCCGGGTTCGGCTCGTCGTTGGCTTTCATATAGGGCAGCACTTTGTCCGACCCGATATCAAGCGTACGAAACACCACACGCTTGCCCTGCGCCGCATCCAGCACGCGGGCATACAGCACCGCCAGTTCGGTGCGTTGGGGCATTTTGTTGCGCACGAGAAACTGCAATTCGGTGCGAAACAATCCGACCCCTTCGGCACCCGAGCTTTGCAGTGATGGCAGATCGGCCATCAGTCCGGCGTTCATATGCAATTCAACAATGGTGCCACATTTGGTCTGTGCCGGTTGGTCGCGGATTGACGAATATCGTTCCTGTGCAGCGGCTTGCATGGCGATCTTGTCGCGAAATGCCGAGGCCACGGACTCGTCTGGCCGCAAATGCACAATGCCCTGTTCGCCGTCCACCATGATGTGATCGCCGTTCAGCGCATCGTCTGCAATCCGGCCCACATGCACCAACAGCGGGATCGCCAACGCCCGCGCCACAATAGCGGCATGTGACCCGACAGAGCCCCCCTCGAGCACAATACCGCGCAGTTTGCGGCCGTAATCAAGCAGTTCCGCAGGACCAATATTGCGGGCAACAAGGATCGGATCACTTGGCATTTCCGCGCCTGTATCCTTGCCCTGTCCCGTCAGAATACGCAGCAACCGGTTCGACAAATCATCCAGATCGCTCAGCCGTTCACGCAAATACGCATCCGGCACCTGCCCCATACGGGCGCGCGCGGTGGATTGTTCTTTCTCCACTGCAGCCTCTGCGCTCAACCCGCTGGAAATACTTTCCAGCATCCGCCGCATCCAGCCTTTGGAGTTGGCAAACATCCGGTAGGCTTCGATCACCTGCTGCTGATCTTTGTCCGGCCCCGCCATCGACAACATCTGGTCCACGCTGATGCGCAGCAGGCCCACGGCTGATTCCAGCCTGATCGCTTCGGTTTCGGGATCGTCCGCAATCGGGTTCGATACCACAACACGCGGCTCGTGCAGCCAGACATGACCCTCTGCCACACCTTCCTGACCCACTGTGCCGCGCAACAGTACAGGTTGCGAATGGCGTGCCGACATCGCGGCTCCGTCACCGACAAACGCGCCCAATTCGGTCATTTCGGCCAATACCATGGCCACAACCTCAAGCGCGTAAACTTCATCCGCCGAAAACTCGCGGGCAGTTTTGGATTGTACAACCAGCACACCCAAGGCCGCCCCGATCCGCTGTACCGGCACCCCGAGAAAGCTTGAATAAATCTCTTCGCCGGTTTCGGGCATGAAACGGAAACCCTTGGCCTGTGGCGCATTTGGCGTGTTGATCACCGCCTTGCGCTTGGCCACACGGCCCACCAGCCCCTCGCCCAGCTTCATCCGAGTCTGGTGTACCGAGGCCTTGTTCAGCCCTTCGGTCGCACACAGCTCAAGCGTGTCTTCATCGCGAAACAGATAGATCGAGCATACTTCGCAGCCCATGGATGTCGCGATCAGGGTGGTGATTTTATCAAGCCGTTCCTGACCTGCATCGTCGCTGGCCATTGCATCACGCAACCGTCCCAGCAACTTGCGGCTTTCTGTCTCGAACCGTTCGGCCATTCTAACGCGCCCCTCGTTTGAACATGCACATCAGCTTAAATCACAGACCGGGTGCAAGCGATACGGGAAACGCCGGATTCACGCCACTGGTCCGATAATTTAAGCGACCTTGTCCAATTCAAAGGCATCATGCAGCGCTTGCACAGCCAGTTCCATATACTTGCGGTCGATCAACACAGAGATCTTGATCTCGGATGTGGTGATGACTTTGATGTTGATGCCCTCATCCGACAGCACCTTGAACATTTTGGCGGCAACGCCTGTGTGGCTGCGCATGCCGATACCGACAACGCTGACCTTGGCGACATCGGTATCGGCGATCAGTTCGTGATAATTGATCACGCCGTCCTTATGGGCCTTTTCCATCGCTTTTTCGGCGCGCATCACCTGATCTACGGGGCAAGACCACGTCATGTCGGTGCGCTCGTCTTCGGCGATGTTCTGCACGATCATGTCGACGTTGACGCCACCTTCGCTCAGGGCGGTAAAAATCGCGGCGGCGATACCGGGGCGGTCGGCAACCGACACCAGCGTCATTTTGGCTTCATCGCGGCTGAACGCGACGCCTGCTACCACATTGCTTTCCATGATTTCCTCCTCATCACACACGAGCGTACCGGCATCGTCTGATTGTTCCTCGAAACTGCTCAACACCCGCAGCTTGACCTTATAGCGCATGGCAAGCTCGACCGAGCGGGTCTGCAAGACCTTGGCCCCTAGCGACGCCAGTTCCAGCATTTCCTCAAACGCAATTTTATCCAGTTTGCGCGCCTTGGATTCGACGCGTGGATCGGTGGTATATACCCCGTCCACATCCGTGTAGATATCGCACCGCTCGGCCCCGAAGGCCGCAGCAAAGGCAACAGCCGTGGTATCGGATCCGCCACGCCCCAATGTGGTGATCCGACCTTCGGGGCTGACCCCTTGAAATCCTGCAACCACAGCGACTTTCATGCCTTGCGCAAATCTGTCCATGATGTTTTTCGGCGGGATATCCTCGATCCGGGCATTTGCATGCGCAGAGGTGGTCATCACCGGCACCTGCCAGCCTTGCCATGACCGCGCAGGCACGTCCATTTCCTGCAACGTCAGCGCCATCAGACCGGCAGTCACATTCTCGCCGCTGGACACCACCGCATCATATTCGCGCGCGTCATACATCGGCGATGTCTCGTTGACCCAGCCCACAAGCTCATTGGTTTTGCCCGACATGGCCGACACAATGACAATCACATCATAGCCTTTGGAGACCTCGACGCCGACACGTTTTGCGGCGCGGCGGATACGGTCCAATGTGGCCACGGATGTGCCACCGAATTTCATTACCAAAACTGGCATAGGTTTCCCGCATATCAAGTTGCGCGGGGTTTACGCGCAAGGGCAGACAAGGGCAAGACCACCCTTGGCTTTCACCGTTTTTCAAATACCATCTTCAAACACCGGCGCGCTCAATAATCGTGTGCGCGGCCGTCCCATGTCTCGAAACAGCCTGTCGTCGCAACGTTTAACGCGGCAAACCTGTTTGCCAGCCCGCGCACAGCCTCGTCGACGGTAAGCGCGGCACTGCCGCCGCCCATATCGGTCTGCACCCAACCGGGGTGATAGATGCCCACCGCAATGCCCTCGCCCTTCAGATCGGACGCCAGATTGCGCCCGAGATTAAGCACTGCCGCCTTGGACGCGCGGTAGATAAAGCTGCCACCGGGGGCATGTGTATGCGACGCCATCTGCGACGAGATGATCGCAATTTTGGCACCCTTGGCCCTGCGCAAATGCGGCAACAGCGCCTGAATGCTTAAAAACACGCCCGTCACATTGGTGGCAAAGCTTTGCGCCCACAGATCAGCGCCGTAGCCGGTTTCCAGATCATTACCTTTGTCCAGATAGACCCCGGCATTGCAGACCAGCAGATCAATCGCGCGGTCGCCCAATGCGGCGGCCATGTCGGTATGGCTCGCGGGCCTAGTCACATCCAGTTGCAATTGCGCCGCCACGGACCGGCCCGTGCCGATCACCTCATGACCCAGATTTTCATAATGGGCGGCAAGTCCGGCCCCGATGCCGCGCGAGGCACCTGTGATCAGGATTGACATCTCCGTATCCTTTGCGTTTTTCAGCTTAAGTTCAATCAGCTTAATTTCTGTCTGGGGCGAAACGGCAATGGCAAAAGCGGCACGCCATCTTCAATCAGGCTGCGCGCCTGATCCAGCCGCGCCTCGCCGTAAATTGCTCGTTCCGGTGTGTCACCCAGATGCATGGCCCGCGCCTGACGGGTGAAATCATCGCCGACGTAATCCGACGTTGCCTCGACCTTTTTGCGCAATTCGGCCACGGCTTTTTCGACATCACCTTGCGGTGCCTTCAATACAGGCACCGACGCCTCCTGCGGCTTTGCGCTTGATGCTTTTGCCACCACGCGCGGTGCCATGATCGCTTTCCTGACCTCACCAGACCCACAGATGCTGCATGCCAGATGGCCGCCACCGGCCAATGCATCAAAGGCCGCCGCCGATTGGAACCAGCTGTCAAAGTTGTGGCCCTTGTCACATTTAAGCGCGTAATGGATCATCGGTGCGGCATGCTCCTTTTCTATCTATCCCATTGAAATGGGGTGCATCTGCGGTCAGGTCAAGCGATGGTTATGGCGGGTCTCGGGTCAAAATCCAGCATCATGCGCGCCAATTCACGCTCCGACACCATTTTTGCCGCGCGTTTGCGCGACACCCAGCGGCGGCGGCGCTGGCCCCGTTCGGGGTATTTCTTGGCCAGTGATTTCACCGCAACCGGATACAGCATCGCAAGGCAGGGCAGATCATCATCCTGACCCACATCCTTGGCGTATGAATACACCCCCAGACAGGTACCATCCGGCTTGCCGGTCACGCCCGCCTCTTCCCATGCCTCTTGCAACGCCGATGCGGCGGGGGTTTTACCCTCCATCGGCCAGCCCTTGGGCACGATCCAGCGTTTCGAGCCGCGCGATGTCACCAGCAACACCTGCACCTTGCCGCGCCGCACGCGGTAGCACAGGGCGGCGAATTGCGTGCGCACGTCGCCTTTGCGCGCACCGTTCAGCGATAGGGGCAGTTGTTTTATCATATTTAGTCTGCTCTTCGGGGTCATTGCCCTAATTTCATCCAGCATAGCGCGCGTTGCGCACAAACGCCAGTTCACTGCATTGCCCTTGTAGCGCGCCAGACCTTAACGGATACTGGACACCATGAGATATCTTGCAGCTTTCCTGTTTGCGCTTGCCGCATTGACCGCTCCGGTGCGTGCCGAAACACCGGTGACGGTCTTTGCCGCGGCCAGTCTGCGCGGTGCCTTGGATGTTGTTGCGCAGAGCTTTGGTGGCGCGGTCCGGCTGTCTTATGGCGGCTCCGGCACAATGGCGCGCCAGATTGCGGCAGGTGCACCCGCGGATGTGGCTATTCTGGCCAGCGCGGAATGGATCGACTGGCTGGCACAAAACGCACCGCTTTTGGATGGCTCACGCCGGATCATCGCGACCAATGAACTGGTGCTTATCGGTGCTGCGGATAGCGCGGCGACGGACTTTGATCTTGTGACACTGCTTGGTGCCGATGGGCGTCTGGCGATGGGTCAACGTGATGCGGTGCCTGCTGGCATATATGCGCGCGAATGGCTGCAAAACACCGGACAATGGGACAGCGTTTTACACAGGCTGGCCGAAACCGACAACGTGCGCGCCGCCCTTGCCTTGGTGGCACGCGGCGAAGCACCTGTCGGCATAGTCTATGCCAGTGATGCAGTGGCCGAGAGCGGCGTCCGGATTTTGCTCCGCATCCCGCCCGAGACACACAGCCCGATCGTCTATCCTGCGGCCGCGCTGACACCGGCAGGCCAGATGTTTCTTGACCACCTCGTCACCCCCGCAGCGCAAGACATCTTTGCCAGCTTCGGTTTCGGCGCGGTGCCTGAATGAATAGCGGCATGACTGTGGACGCCGCCGCTTGGGAGGCGCTGCGCCTGTCGCTCTGGGTGGCCTGCTGGGCAACCTTGCTGGCAATCCCTTTGGCGTTGTGGGTGGCGTGGATACTGGCGCGCAAGTCGTTTTGGGGTAAGTCGGCGTTGAACGCTTTGGTGCATCTGCCCTTGGTTCTCCCACCTGTGGTGACGGGATATGTCCTGCTGATCCTGTTTGGCCGCACTGCCCCCTTGGGCCAGGCGCTTGAGGCCATCGGCCTGCGGCTGGCGTTTCACTGGTCGGGTGCCGTACTGGCGGCGATCATCATGGGTTTCCCGTTGATGGTCCGCGCCATGCGGCTTGCGATCGAGGCCGTGGACCCAAGGCTCGAAGACGCCGCCGCGACCTTGGGCGCACCGCGCGGTGCTGTGTTCGCCCGCGTCACCCTGCCTCTGATTGCACCCGGCATTTTGGCGGGCGCTGTCATGGGGTTCGCCAAAGCCATGGGTGAATTTGGCGCGACAATCACCTTTGTCGCCAACATCCCCGGCCAGACCCAGACCTTGCCAAGTGCTATCTGGACTGCGTTACAAATTCCGGGTGCCGAGGGGCAAGTGGTCATCATGGTGCTGATGGCCTGCGCCGTGGCAATCACCGCTGTGGTGCTGTCCGAGGCATTGGCAAAGCGTGTCGCCGCAAAGATTGCAGGCGCATGACGCTGGACGTGCATATCACCCACCACTTTGGCGATTTCGCGCTGGATGTCGCGTTTCAGGCGGGGCCGGGTATCACGGCGCTGTTTGGGCGATCCGGTGCAGGCAAGACCACGGTGATCAATGCGGTTGCCGGATTGCTGAGGCCAAGTGCGGGGCATGTCCGCTTGGAGGGTCAAACGCTATTCGATATGGCTAAAGGCATATTTATCCCCCCTGCCCGCCGCCGCTTGGGTTACGTATTTCAAGACGCGCGGCTGTTCCCGCATCTGAGTGTCAAAGATAACCTGACTTTTGGCGCGCGCTATGCCGATAAGGCGCGCAAGGGCGCCGAACTGGCGGAAGTTGTCAGCCTTCTGGGGCTGGAGTCACTTCTGGACCGTGCCCCGAACACCCTGTCTGGCGGCGAAAAGCAACGCGTCGCTTTGGGCCGCGCGCTGCTGGCGCGCCCGCGCATGTTGCTGATGGACGAGCCGCTCGCCAGCCTTGACGGCCCACGCAAGCTGGAAATCCTGCCCTATCTGGAACGTCTGCGCGACGGCCCCTTGGGTTTGCCGATCCTTTATGTCAGCCATGCCGTCGACGAGGTCGCGCGGCTTGCCGATACGCTTGTGCTGATCCAGGATGGCCGCGTCCGCACCCAAGGGCCGCTGTTCGATGTGATGTCAGACCCCGCCGCCGTACCGTTGCTCGGTGTGCGCGAGGCGGGTGCGGTGATCGAGGCCGACGTGCAAAGCCATAGCGACGACGGCATTTCAACGCTGAAAATCAGTGCGGGCCTGCTCGAATTGCCCGGTGTACACGCACAGGTCGGCGCGCGCGTGCGGCTGCGGGTCCTGGCACAGGATGTCATTTTATCGCTGGACCGTCCGGATGGATTGTCGTCGGTGAATATCCTGCCCGTAACAATCGAAGCCATCCATCCCGGCGATGGTCCGGGGGCCGCAATCGCTCTGCTGGCAGGTACGGACCGCTTGCTGGCACGCGTCACAGCGCGGGCTGTGCGCGATCTGAAACTGCACAAAGACATGCAGTGTTATGCTATTCTGAAGGCGACCACAGTGGCACCGGGCAGTATCGGGCGATAGCCCGTAAAAAATCGAGGGCGTTAACGCCTCGCCGGCATCCGCCCCATCTTTTCGCGCAACCGTTCCAGCAAAACATCAGGCGGCACGTCGCCCTCTATTGCAAGACGCCGCAATCCAAAATGCACATGCGCCATGTCTTCGTAGTAGCTGGTGTAGGCATAATTCGTCGCGGCACCCGCCACAGCACCAAGCACCGGCACCGCTTGCGCGGCCAGCTTTTGGCCCAGCACAACCGCAAGGCGCGGTGCAATCTTGGCAATCACCGCCTGCATCGCACGACCCGACAAGGCCATGCGCGCGGACAGAAACCCCAGATCGGCGCCATCATCACCAGACAACGGCCCCGCTGCGGAAAACACCTGCACGCAGTCGAACTGCACATTCTCGGCGTTGGCATCAAAGCCATGCTTGACTGCAACGCCTTGGATCACACGCAAGAGCAGCGTTGTGGTCACAGGCAATTCCGCAAGCGCCGTGGGCAAGCCGCCGGCACCTCCCGCCGCCCCCATCGCCGCACTTGCCGCCTGATTGAGCCAGCTTTTCTGGTCCGGCACATAGCTGCGGCTGGAATGGGCGGCGCGCATGGCATGGTTCAGCGCCTTTACGGTCGCCGTCTCGAGATTGCGGCGCACAGCGTTCGGGAGCTTATCAATCAGGTTTTCGGCACTGCCCCCGATCAGGTTCAGCACATTGATCCCGACGCCGCCCGCCTGTTTGTAACGCTTGGCGATCTCGTCAAGACGCGCGTCTACGTCGATCACGCTGGGCAAATTACTTTCGATCTGCATGGTTAAACCCCTCTTTATCATAATGTGGGGGATGGCGCGGCGCTTTTCAATCCGTCCAGCGCAGCACGTCCCCCCTGACGCTATCCCAGGCACCGGGGGTCAGTGCACGACCCAATACCCGCAAAGGGTTGGTCGGCGGCGGCATGATCACCCCTTCCAAAAGCGTGAAGCCGAAGCGGTTGTAATAGGGCGCATCGCCGACCAGCATGACCCGCGCCCACCCCAAAGGTGCCGCAAAATCCAGGCTTTGCTCGATCAACACACGCCCCAGCCCTTCGCCCTGCCGCGTCGGGTGCACGGCCACTGGTCCGAGCAATAGTGCATCATGTTCCGCGATCCGCACCGGCCAATACCGGATCGCGCCTGCCAGAATTCCTGCATCATCGCGTGCGATATGGCTCATGCCCGCGACGGGCGGCACGCCGTCGCGCAGACGGTAGGACGATAGCAATTCGCGCCCCGGCGCAAAACAGGTGTCATAAAGCGCCTCGACTTCCCAAAGATCGGCGGAGGTCTCGGATGTCAGGTGGTACAAATCATCGGCTCCGGGCCTTGATGTGACGGGACGCCGCGCGTGGTTTGCGGTGGTGTTGCGTTTAACATGCCGTTAGCCATGGGGCAAACAAGATAGGAGACCCGCCCGATGTTTTACCGCCCCGAAGATGGCCACGGCCTGCCGCATAATCCGTTCAACGCGATCATCACGCCGCGCCCGATCGGCTGGATTTCAACGCGGGGGGCGGATGGGTCCGATAACCTGTCGCCCTATTCGTTCTTTAACGGTGTCGCCTATGATCCGCCGCAGGTGATGTTCGCGTCCACAGGCGTCAAACCGGATGCGGGCGATACCAAGGACAACGTGGCCAACATCCGCGAAACCGGTGTGTTTTGCGTGAATGTGGTGGAATACGCAGCGCGCGAGGCGATGAATGTGACGTCGGCGGGGTTGCCGCGCGGGGTCGATGAATTTGTGGCGGCGAACGTTGCCAAGTCAGAGTGTTCCCAGATCGCCTGCGCCCGTGTGGCAGATGCGCCCGCGTCATTGGAGTGCCGCATGACGCAGATCGTCAGGATCGAGGGCGCGCATAATTTTGTGGTGTTTGGCGAGGTCATCGGCGTGCATCTGCGCGATGATTGCGTCGTGGACGGGCGGTTTGACGTGACGCAGTTCACGCCACTGTCGCGCATGGGATACCGCGACTATACCGCCGTGCGCGAGGTCTTCGAGATGGTGCGGCCGGATGATTGAGAACCCGCATACCCTGCCCGATCCCCATATGAAAATCGTCCTGGTCACACCCGAAATCCCTTGGAATACCGGTGCCATCGGACGCACCTGTGTGGCGTTGGGACTTGAGTTGATCCTGATCCGGCCTTTGGGCTTTTCCTTGGATGAAAAATCGGTGCGGCGGGCGGGGACGGATTATTGGCACCACGTCCACCTGAGTGAATACGACAGCTGGCAAGGCTTTCTGGACGCGCGACAACCGCCTCGGGACCATTTGTATTTCTTTGAGGAAGACGGCGCGCAGACGTTTTATGCGCCTGAATACCACCCCGAAGGATATCTGGTGTTCGGATGCGAATCTGCGGGCCTGTCCCCCGCGCTGCTGGAGGGGTTTGAGGACCGCGTGTTCAACCTGCCGATGCGCAGCCCGCTGGTGCGGTCACTCAACCTTGCGAATGTCGCCACCGCAGTGGTGTATCAGGCAATGCGGGCCCAACTGGGCGGCTGAACGCTCAATGGCCGCCCAGCACACCCGTGCGCACATCATAATCCACCGCCAATTCGTAATCCGGGTCATCATCACTATCGACCATCAGATGTCCCGCCTTGTTCAGCAAGCGATGACAATCGCGGCTAAGATGGCGCAGTTGGATGCGCTTGCCGGCATCCTCGTATTTGCCCGCAATAGCCTCAATTGCCTGCAAGGCTGATTGATCCACCACGCGGCTGTCGGCGAAATCGACGATCACCACGTCAGGGTCAGCATCAACCGTGAACAGCTCGGCAAATCCATCGGATGATCCAAAGAACAGCGGCCCGTGGATTTCATAGACCTTGGCCCCCGCCTCGCGCTTGGAGTCCCGTGTGGTGGCGTGGATGCGGCGCGCGTTGTTCCATGCATAGGCCAAAGCGCTGACAATCACACCGACGACGACAGCAACGGCGAGGTCTTTGTATACCGTCACAACTGTCACCAGCAGGATCACAAAGGAATCCATCAAAGGCACTTTGCGCAGGATGGTAAGGCTGTTCCACGCGAAGGTGCCGATCACGACCATGAACATCACACCAACCAGTGCGGCCAGCGGGATCAGTTCGATCACCGATGATCCGACAAGGATGAACAGCAGCAAGAATATCGCCGCAGCGATGCCAGCCACACGGGTACGGCCCCCGGATTTGACGTTGATCATCGACTGACCGATCATCGCGCAGCCGCCCATGCCGCCAAAGAAACCCGTGACCGTGTTGGCAACACCTTGGGCAATACATTCCTGAGACGCCCCGCCACGGGTGTTGGTCATGTCACTGACAAGGTTCAGGGTCAGCAGCGATTCAATCAGACCAATCGCGGCGAGGATCACAGCATAGGGCAGGATGATATAGAGCGTCTCAAGATTGAACGGCGCTAGGGCAGTGCCGTAAATGCCCAGACCCTCGCCAAACGGATTGTGAAAGGGTGGGAACCCGCCGCTGATTGACGCCAGATCGCCGACGCGTGGCACCTCCATACCTGTGAAAATAACCACGGCAGCAACGATGCCGATGCCGGCAAGCGGTGCAGGAATAAATTTGGTGATGCGCGGCATGACCCAGATGATCGCCATCGTCGCGGCCACCAACGCCAGCATCAGGTAAAGCGGCGTACCCGACAGCCATTCACCGCCGCCCATGCCGTGGCCTGTGTCGACCATTGTGCCCGGCACCTTGAACTGGCTCATCTGGGCAAGGAAAATCACAATCGCAAGGCCGTTCACAAACCCCAGCATGACGGGATGCGGCACCAGCCGGATGAACTTGCCCCATTGCATGACACCCGCAAAAATCTGCATCGCGCCCATCAGGACAACTGTGGCGAACAGATATTCAACACCGTGTTGTGCCACCAGCGCCACCATGACGACGGCCAGCGCCCCTGTTGCCCCTGAAATCATACCGGGGCGGCCCCCGATCAGAGCGGTGATCAGGCCAACCAGAAACGCCGCATAAAGACCCACCAACGGATTGACCCCTGCGACAAAGGCAAAGGCCACGGCTTCGGGCACCAGTGCCAAAGCCACTGTCAGACCCGACAGCAGTTCAATGCGCAACCGCGAGGCGGTAAATCCATCCTGCGGCATCCAGCGCAGGTCTGTCACATCAAGGTTCTTGGCAAAATTGTGCAGCGTGGCGCGCGGCATAAGAGGTATCCTTTGTCGGAATGTCGTTTTTCAACAGCCGCCCGCTTGCGGCGGCATCAAAGAGCGCTGCCTAGACCAGAACGGCGCGGATGAAAACCCTATGGTGCGACGATGCTTTATGAGGGTGCCGTGAGGCGCGGCGCTGTCTTGCCCGCTACGGCCATCGCCGCAGGGGTCATTCCCTCAAGCCGCAGCCCGCCGGGACGGCATGGATCGTTCGATAATCGCCTCCCATGGATCAAGCCATGTGCTGACGTCCGGTTGATAGGCGGTCAGTGCACGGTCAAACGCGGCGCGGCTGAGATCGATCTTGATCCCGAGGTTCAGGGCTTTTATTGCCGCAGCCGGATCAATGGAATACTCCTCGATCACGGCAAGCGTGCGCAACCGGTCAATCTGTTCTGACGGGACCACTTTGAGCATTTCGTGCATGGCCCAGGCATCGTCCAGATTATTGCCAAGCTTGCGCATGCGCACCACCTGTTTGATCCGGTGTCTGTCGCTGCCACCCCGGTTGAACCCCGTGTGCCCCCCTGCCGCTGCGGCCCGCAATAATTTTGAAGACCAGTGCAGCGATGTCAAACCGTCAAAATGCAGCAGCCGTGTGCGTTGCAACGCCCAACCATGCAGCTTTTTGGTGCGGCTCAGCGCAGGACGGCGCGGTGTGTGGATGCCCGGGACAAGCGGTTTGCCTGTGCGCAAAAAGCTTTTGCCATGGGGATAGCCCAAAACACCTTGCCGCAGAAAATGACAGGCGCGCCCGAACAGAAATGGCGCATAGGTCCAGCTATGGACCATCGGTTGCCGGAACACCCCGTCAAACAGGTCCTGCTGTCTTTCGCCTTCCACAAAAGCACGTTCGCGCGGCTCGACCACGGCAAATTCGACCTCTGCCGGTTGCGCGGCCAAAAGGTCATGGACCGGAACATCCGTATGCAGGAACTCGTCCGCATCAAAATGGGCAAGCCACGCCACCTTGGTGGTCTCGTAGGCGAGATAGGCATTGATCAGCTGGCGATGCTCGACGGTATCGGGGCGGATTTTCTTGCGCGATTTCGCCCAGTATTCATCATCGCACACCTGAACTATAACCTGGGGTATCCGGGCAAGGATGTCTTGCAGATCGGGCTGGGGTTGATCCAGAAACAGCCGCACTTCACGCGCGCCAAGGCTTACGTAATGCGCAGCAAAGGCCACAACCAGTTGTGTCGGTTCCCGGCAGGTACACACAACACCCCAATCGGATGCTGTGGTCTTTTCAAATGGCGCGTAATACAAATCTGCTACCTCGCGTGAACCCTCTTGGCGGGGCCCCTCATATCGTGCCTCCTGTGCAGGCTTCACCCGCCTTGTGTCAAGGTCGTGACCGTCAAGGGCTTGAAATTGCGCTATTGCTCTGTCTTGGTAAGGCGCAAGCGTCACACAGACGCCGCAAATTCCAGCACAAAGGCCACAGCATGACACACACAAAAATCGGCGTGATCGGCGGGTCCGGTATTTATGATATCGCCGGGCTTGAAGGCGCAGATTGGATCACTGTGGAAGGCCCTTGGGGCACGCCATCGGATGCGGTTTTATGCGGGTCGCTGGACGGCGTAGAGATGGCGTTTTTACCGCGTCACGGGCGGGGCCACGTCCATTCCCCCTCAACCGTGCCGTACCGCGCCAATATTGACGCGCTGAAACGTCTGGGCTGTACGGATGTGATATCGGTCTCGGCCTGCGGATCGTTTCGCAATGAAATGGCACCGGGGCATTTCGTCATTGTGGATCAGTTTATTGACCGGACCATAGCCCGCGAAAAATCGTTCTTTGGTGCAGGCTGCGTGGCGCATGTGTCAGTTGCGCATCCGACCTGTCCTCGTCTGGGGGATGCCTGCGAGGCAGCCGCGCGCGACGCAGGCATCACCGTTCACCGTGGCGGCACCTATCTGGCGATGGAAGGGCCGCAATTCTCGACACTGGCGGAATCCAGAATGTACCGGGAAAGCTGGGGTGCGGATGTGATCGGCATGACCAATATGCCCGAGGCGAAACTGGCCCGCGAGGCCGAGCTTTGTTATGCCTCGGTCGCGATGATCACGGATTACGACAGCTGGCATCCCGATCATGGCGAGGTCGATGTGACAAAGATCATCGCGACCTTGACGGGCAATGCCGACAAGGGCCGCGACATGGTTGCGCGGCTGCCTGCGTTACTGGGTGCAGATCGCGCACCTTGCCCTCATGGCTGCGACCGGGCGCTGGAATATGCGATCCTGACCCAACCCGATGCGCGTGATCCGGCGCTGATGGCCAAGCTGGATGCGGTGGCGGGGCGGATGATTTGAGGCCTGAGAGGATGAGAGTGCGGATGGTATTTGGAAAATGGTGAATGATCAGGAAGATGCTTGCGCTCACCCTGCGATGCTGTTTTTGATTGTCATCTAGCATTAGGAATTAACAGATGTCCTTTGAACTCTGGCTGACCTTTGTCGCAGTCTCGACCGCTCTGCTGTTGATCCCCGGCCCGACCGTTTTACTGGTACTGAGCTACGCCTTGTCCAAGGGCCGCTCTGTTGCCGTGGCCTCCGCTGCGGGTGTCGCCTTGGGCGATCTGGTGGCCATGGCCGCATCGCTTGCCGGTCTTGGCGCGCTGGTTTTGACCTCGGCCACCCTGTTTGTTGCGCTGAAATGGATCGGCGCACTCTATCTGGTCTGGGTGGGGATTAAGCTGATCCGCTCTGCACCCTCGGAGGTATTTACCGCGGGAGCGGTCAGGCATGTCAACGCCATACAGGTGTTCAGCCACACCGCCGCCGTGACAGCGCTCAACCCCAAATCCATCGCATTTTTCATCGCCTTTGTGCCGCAGTTCATTCGCCCTGATGCGCCCTTGTTGCCACAATTTGCCATTCTGGTCGCGACCTTTGTGACCCTTGCTGCGGTAAACGCGTTTGCCTATGCGCTGCTTGCGGACCGTCTGCGCCGCGCGATTGCATGGCCCTCACTCATCACATGGATCACCCGCATCGGGGGCACTGCCCTGATCGGTATGGGCGTCCTCACAGCAACATTGCGCAGGAGCACGACATGAAACAAATTCAGGACTACATCCGCACGATTGTCGATTTCCCGCACGAGGGCATCATGTTTCGCGATGTGACCACTTTGTTCGCCGACCCACGCGGGTTTCGGATGGCGATTGATCAGATGCTGCACCCTTACGCAGGCATCGACATCGACAAGGTTGTGGGCCTTGAGGCGCGCGGGTTTATCCTTGGCGGGGCGATAGCGCATCAACTGTCGGTCGGGTTCGTGCCGATCCGCAAGAAAGGCAAACTGCCCGGGCGCACGATTTCGCAGGATTATACGCTGGAATACGGCGAGGCGATTGTGGAAATCCATGATGATGCGATCCAGCCGGGGGAAAAGGTGCTGGTGGTGGATGATCTGCTGGCCACGGGTGGCACCGCCGAGGCGGGGATCAAGCTGATCGAGCGGCTGGGCGGGCAGATTGTGTCGTGTGCGTTCATCATTGATCTGCCGGAACTGGGCGGGCGCAAGCGGTTGGAAGCGATGGGCATGGAAGTGAACGCGCTTTGCAGCTTTGAGGGGGTTTGAAACTGCTATTTCTGTGAGTATTTTGCTGTCTCGCGAAGCTCGGAAAGGATGTCGTTCTTTATGATGCGATTAGGAAAGGTCGCAACACCAGGCGTTGCAAGAATGTCTACGAGCAAAGAGATGTCTTTGCCAGGTCTCACCTCGGCGTCATTTTTAATTTCTTCGGTAAAGCTTGATCCAAGTCCTGCACAAAACGAAACTTGAACAGTTTCAGCAAAACCAGGTGCTTTAAACACTGCTACACTATTTTCTAATTCACTGATCCACACCGAAAGCGCCTGATCTAACGTCGCATTATCCTTTCTTGATTCATTTATGTTCTGATGTGCGGCTTGTTGCATTGACCCTACATTCCGAATGAAACCTGCTGCCGCCTCAATTTTTTCTGGAGGAGCGCGATGAAGGCAGCGCTGAACGCGATCCTTGTAACTATCAATCCATTTTTCAGCGATTGAGTGAGGAAACAGCGCCTGAAATTTTTCGCGATCGGCTATTTTTACAGCCTTTTCTATCAAGTGCTTTTCATAAACCTTGGCATAGATTACCGCTATACTTGCTCGGGTTTGCTCAAGGCTGCCAACTGTAAGAAGCTGCTCAGCAACAAAAGTTACGTCATCCTCTTGAGACGCTGATGCGGGCTGCGCAATTGCAAGTAGTGCAAAAATTAACAAAGCTGACTTGTAGTGCATTTTTTTCTCCGCGTTGATCTGCATTGTGATGCCAGAACAAAAAGGAAAAAATGTGACCCTTTCCGGATTAGGATTTCAAAACTCCAACAACGAATGGATAACACTAACCCCGCAACACCGCCCCCGGATTCATAATCCCGTTCGGATCCAGCGCCGCCTTAATGCTGCGCATCGCCGACAATTTCGCCGGATCACCGTAGCGTTCCAGATCAGCCACCTTGAGACGCCCGATGCCGTGTTCTGCGCTGATTGAACCGCCCATTGCGTCGACCAGATCATGGATGATCCGTTTGATATCATCACGCTTGTGGTCATGATCCGCGCGGGTTTTGCCCGGCACCGGAAACACATTGTAATGCAGGTTGCCGTCACCGACATGGCCAAAACAATTGATACGGAAATCGCCCAAGGCCGCGATTTTGTCATGCCCCTGCGCGATAAAGTCAGGGATAGAACCCAGAGGCACCGAAATATCGTGGCTCGACACCGACCCGATCCGGCGGTTCGCCTCGGGTATCCTTTCGCGGATGGCCCAGAAATCATCGGATTGTTGCTGATTTTGGGCAATCAGACCATCACTGACCAGCCCCGCATCAAGCGCGTCTGAATACAAGGTCTCAAGTGCTGTACCCGGGTCCGTATCGCCGCTCAGGCCCAGTTCGATCAACACGCACCATTCGGGAACAACGTCAAAGGGCTGGCGGACATCCGGCAGTACTTCAGCCAGAAAATCAATGCCTTGGCGGTGGATCAACTCGAATGCGCTGACCATTTCGCCCAATTGGCTGCGGGCCATCGACAACAGTTTAAGCGCGGCCGCGGGGCTCTCGACCGCCAGCAACGCCGTGCCCGAATGTGCCGGACGCGCGAATAGTTTGAGGGCGCCGGCGGTGATCACACCCAATGTGCCTTCGGCCCCGATCAAAAGATGTCGCAGGTCATAGCCGGTGTTGTTCTTGCGCAGCCGCGTCAGCCCGTGCCAGATTTGGCCATCGGGCAACACCGCCTCCAACCCCAGACACAGATCGCGGGCATTACCGTAGCGCAAAACGCCCGTACCGCCCGCGTTTGTGGCAAGGTTACCGCCAATCCGCGCGGACCCTTCGGCAGCCAGCGACAACGGGAACAAGCGGTCAATGTCTTGTGCGGCGGCTTGCACATCGGCGAGGATCACACCCGCCTCTGCCACCAATACATTCTCGTCCGCATACGTCGCCCGGATTTTGTTCATCCTCTCCAGCGACAGGATCAAGGGTGCGGGACCATCGGGGGCCACCTGACCGCCTACCAGTCCCGTGCCACCGCCGTAGGGAACAACGCCCACACGCGCGGCGTTGGCGTGGCGGATCAGGGTCGCGACCTCATCGACCGTGCGCGGCAGCGCCAACAACGCGGCCTGCCCGGCATAGCGCCCGCGCGGTTCTTCGAGGTATTGCGCGCCCGCAGGGCGAAACACGTCGTCAGGCAGGTCCGCACGCAGGCGGGTTTCAAAGGCGGTATCGGCGGGGTTTAATGTCATAGCTGATTGATGTCCGTGCAGGCGAACAGATGCAAGGGGCTTGGTGCGGCAGGCACGTATCGGCGGATAAATGACTGCACTGTTTTTCGCTATGTTGATTTAAGTCCCGGGACGGCGCAGAATTATGCAGCGGCCGGCTTGGTGTTGCGCGAACCAAAAGGCAGCTTTTCAAATGCTCAAGGTCATCCCATCTGCGGTGCTTGCACTTACGCTTATCCTGTTTCAGTCCAGCCAAGCAAATGCCGAGACCCGACAAGAGCTGGTTGACCGGATTAGCCAAGAAATTGACGTCATCGGGAACACGCCGCGCGGCTGTTCTGGCGTGCTTGCTCATCTTGAGGTTCTGCGGGTCGCGCATCCGCAATTCAGTTTCTACTTTGCAGGGCGCACCGATGATACACCCACCGGCATGCGCGGTTGCGGATACGGGTGTCATACCGATGATGCAATTGCACAGTCGCGGGCCTTTGCAGGCTGCAAAAAATGGGAAACGGAATTTGGCACCGATGGCGGCACCAAAGCCTGCCGCCTGATGCCCTAACCGGCTTCGGTCTTGCCGCGACGGTCCCCGCGCAAGGCGGCATACAGAACATGGGTGCGCCAGCGGCCATCAATTTGCAGATAGCTTTGCGCCACGCCTTCATACTTGAACCCGGTCTTTTCCAGCAGCCCGCGTGAGGCTGCGTTCTCGGGCAGGCATGCCGCCTCGACCCTGCTCAGATCAAGCCGTGTGAACGCCTGATGCACCACCGCCTCGATTGCCTCACGCATATAGCCCTGGCGCGCGAACGGCTCTCCCGTCCAATAGCCCAGCGTGGCCGATTGTGACGGACCGCGCCGAATATTGTCCAGCGTGATGGCACCGATCAGGGATTGGTCGTCACGCCGCACCAGAAACAACGGCATCGCGGTGCCGCCGCTGATCGAGCGTGACGCCCAATAGACGCGGTTGGTGAACGCTTTGCGCGTCAGGTGATCCTCGGCCCATGTGGGTTCCCACTTGGTCAGATATTCCTCGCTTTGTAAGCGCAGAGCTGTCCAGGCGCGAAAATCGGAATGGATCGGCGTGCGCAGAGTCAGCCGTTCGGTCTCGATCTTGATCTTGCGTTTGATCAGCAGCATCAGGCGGCGCGACGCTCCTGCAACATGGCCAGCGGCGGTGCGCCCTCGACCGGGCCGTACAGCGCCAGTGCGGCGGGTGCGGCAAGCGCCATCGTTTCGGCAAAGTCGCGGACATCACCCGTGGTCACGGCGTCTATCTGGGCGATGGTTTCCTCCAGCGGCGGAATGCGGTCCCATATCTGGATCAGCCGCGCCAGACGTTCCGCACGGTTCGAGGGCGATTCCAACCCCATCAACAATCCGGCTTTCATCTGTGCGCGCGCGCGCGCGACCTCGGCGGGCGACATATCGGATGCCGCGCGCTTCATTTCGTCAATGGTAATGCCTGCCAGTTCCGGCAATTGTTCGGCGCTGGTGCCCGCGTAAATCGTGGTCATGCCGGTATCGGCATAGGCCCCCGCAGAGGCAAAGATCGTATAGCACAGCCCCCGGTTTTCGCGGATTTCCTGAAACAGGCGCGACGACATGCCGCCCCCCAGAGCGGAGGCATAAATCTGTGCCACATATATGTCGTCAGCACGGTAGCCGGGGCTCTCGAAACCCAGAGCAAAATGCGCCTGTTCCAGCGGTTTGATCTGCCGCATCTCGCCACCCTTAAAGCGGGCCAGATCAGGCTCGAACATTGGCTTGGGGGTCATATCGCCAAACAGCGCCTCGGCCAGTTTGACAATCTCGTCATGGTTTACTGCACCCGCCGCCGACAGGATCATCTGTTCAGGGCCATAATGATCGCCGATAAAGGCCTTGAGGTCGTCGCGATTGAAGTTTTGCACCCGCTCGGTCGGGCCTAGAATGGTGCGACCAATCGGCTGGTTCGGATACGCCTCTTCCTGCAACCAGTCAAAAATCACATCATCGGGCGTGTCGAGCGCCTGACCGATTTCCTGCAAAATCACACCGCGCTCGACCTCGATTTCATTTTCATCCAAAATCGGATCGCGCAGGATATCGGCGATCACGTCCAGCCCCAGCGCCACATCGTTTTCCAGCACACGCACATAATACGCTGTCACCTCGCGGCTGGTGTAGGCATTGATATAGCCGCCCACATCTTCGATGGCTTCGGCAATTTGCAGCGATGTGCGCTTCGAGGTTCCCTTGAACGCCATATGCTCAAGAAAATGCGCGATACCGTTCTGCTTTGGCGTCTCGTGGCGCCCGCCCGCCGTGACCCATATCCCGATAGATGCAGAGGCAAGGCCCGGCATATGCTCGGTCACGATACGAAAGCCGTTTGAAAGGCGGTGTTGGTTAAGGCTCATAGCGCGAGCGCCCCTTTTATGTGTGTTTTGAGCGCGCCCAGATCATTGGCGATGCGGGTGAAACGCTCGTCGCGGTCAAACAGATCGGACATGCGTGGCGGCAGGTCGGGTCGCACGCCGGTGGCCGCCTCGACCGCGTCGGGGAATTTGGCGGGATGAGCGGTGGCCAGCGTGATCATCGGAATGGCCGGGTCGCGCAGTTGATCTGCAACCTTCACGCCAACGGCGGTATGTGGACACAGCAGTTCCCCCGTGGTTGCCAAGGCGGATTTGATCGTTGCCGATGTCTCCTCCTCGGATGCGCGGCCGGATTTATATGTGTCCTGCAAGACCTGCATCGCACCCTGAGAGACGTCGAACCCGCCCTGCCCCAGTTCTTCCATCAGTTGCGCCACGGCATTGCCATCGCGCCCGTAGGCATCAAACAGCGCGCGTTCAAAGTTGGACGACACCTGAATATCCATCGACGGGCTGATCGAGGCATGCACCCCGCCCTTGTGATAACCTTGACCCTTGATGCAGCGGTCCAGAATGTCGTTCTGGTTGGTGGCAATCACCAGATCGGCAATCGGCAGACCCATCTGCTTGGCAATGTATCCTGCAAAAATGTCACCGAAATTGCCGGTCGGCACGGTAAAGCTGATCTTTTGCGCGGGCGCCCCCAGCGACACGGCGGAGGTAAAGAAATACACCACCTGCGCCAATACCCTACCCCAGTTGATCGAATTGACACCCGCCAGCTTGACGCCATCGCGAAACTCGAAATCGTTAAACATGTCTTTAAGGCGCGCTTGGCAATCGTCAAAATCGCCATCGACCGCGAGGGCGTGGACGTTGCTTTCCGTCGGCGTCGTCATCTGGCGGCGCTGCACGTCCGATACGCGACCGTGGGGATACAGGATAAATACATCGACGTTGTCCAGGCCCCGAAATGCCTCGATCGCGGCTGATCCCGTGTCGCCCGATGTGGCACCGACGATGGTGACACGTGACCCCTTGCGGCCCAGTGCCTTTTGGAACATCTGGCCGATCAATTGCATGGCGAAGTCCTTGAACGCCAAGGTGGGGCCGTGAAACAACTCAAGCAGGAAATGATTGGGCGCAAGCTGCACCAAGGGCGCGCGCGCGGCATGGCCAAACCCTGTGTAGGCGTCGGCGATCAGCACGCGAAATTCATCATCCGTAAACGTGTCGCCAATAAAGGGCCGCATCACCGTAAACGCGACTTCCTCATAACTTTGCCCCGCCATCGCCGCGATATCGCTCTGGCGCAGGGTCGGAATATGCTCGGGCACATAGAGCCCGCCATCGCGCGCCAATCCGGTCAGCATCGCCTCTTCAAAAGTCAGCACAGGGGCAGTGCCACGGGTAGAAACATAGCGCATGGATCAGCTTTCAGTCTTGGGCGCGCGGCGGCGCAAAAAATAGGCGGACATGGCAAGCCAGATCGCGGCGAGCGAAAACCAGGTGATGGCATATTGCAAGTGGTCATTGGGGATCCGCGCGGTATCGACGGGAAACGGGGTGACGTCGCCATCCTCGAACTCAACCTCGCGCGCGACAATCAGAACCGGTTGCGTGCCCAATGCGGCGGCCATGGCCGTAACGTCGCGGGCAAACCAGATGTTGTTGTCCAGATCGGGATCGGGGGTAAAGCCATCGGTCTCGTCAGGCCATTGCAGATTACCGGTAAGCGTCACCGGACCCGTGACAACCGCCTGCGTGCCGCCGTTCACTGGCACAAAACCGCGGTCCACCATCACCACATTGTCCGACGTCGTGATCGCGGAAATAATCCGGTATCCCGCGCCGATATCTTTTTGTGACACAAGCACCCGCAAAACGTCTGTTCCCAGCGTACCCGTCACCGTCACCGGCAAATAGGCATCCGTTGCAGGGTTCAGGGTTTGGGGCAGTGCAACAGGCTCCGCCAGGATACGCGCATTAATATCGGCAATCACGCCTTGCTTCCACGCCAGCCGCTGCACCTGCCAGACGCCAAGGCTGACCAGAACAGCCATCCCGCCCAGGCCAATTAAAACAAAGAAAAGCGCACGGCTCATGCAGGTCTCGACCCCAAAGAAAAAGCGCGCCAAGCAGTGCTTCGCGCGCTTTGGGTTTTACGCCGCAGGGCCGCGATTGCAACCCTGCAAAAACATGTCTGCGGTTTAACCGGGGATGCCGAAAACATAGACGGCAAAGAACAGGAACAGCCATACCACATCGACAAAGTGCCAGTACCATGCTGCGGCTTCAAAACCTACGTGGCGTTCGGGGGTAAAATCACCCTTGATCGCGCGGACCAGACAAACGGTCAGAAAGATCGTCCCGATGATCACATGTGCGCCGTGAAATCCGGTGGCCATAAAGAAGTTGGAAAAGAACTTGTCCTCGCCGAACACCCAGCCTTGATGCAGAAGGTAGTTGTATTCATAGGCCTGAAGCACGGTGAACGCGATCCCGAGTACAATAGAAATCGCCAGACCTGCAATCAGATCCTTGCGGTTGTTCTCATGCACCAGCGCATGGTGCGCCCATGTCACAGCACAGCCTGACAACAACAGCACCAGCGTGTTGATCAATGGCAGGTGAAAAGCATCAACCTGATAGATGACCGGTGGCACATAGGTCGACCCGAAATATTCGTTCATCGGATACATTGCATGTTTGAAGAACGACCAGAACCACGCGGCAAAGAACATCACTTCGGACATAATGAACAAAATGAACCCGTAGCGCAGGCCGATGCGGACCACGGGCGTATGATCGCCAACGCGGCTTTCAAGCACCACATCGCGCCACCAGCCGAACATCACATAAAGCACAGCAACAAAGCCGCCCAAAAACAGGAACGGCGTGACGCCGTGCATCCACAGCACACTGCCCACCAACATGATAAAGCCTGCAAGCGCGCCAAGCAGCGGCCAGCTAGACGGTGCCAGAATATGATAGTCGTGGTTTTTTGCATGGGCCATGATGCGAAGTCCCTTACCTTTGTTAATTCAGGTCTGTTGTTGTGACCGGGTCCAAGGCGGCGTAGCCGTCGGGCAGGTCAATTTGATAAAACGTATAGGATAGTGTGATGGTATGTACAAACTTCCCGTCGCGGTCTTTGACAATTTCCGGATCGACGTAAAAGCTGACGGGCATCTGGACGCGTTCGCCCGGTGCCAGCACCTGTTGCTCAAAACAAAAGCAGTCGATCTTTTCAAAAAACGCGCCCGCCGTATAGGGCGTCACGTTATAGCTGGCCTGACCCGCGATGGGATTTTTCGTCGGGTTATACGCCTCGTAAAACGCCAACCCCGTCTCGCCAATGCGTATTTCCATCTCGCGCACGACCGGTTTGAATTCCCACGCCAGTCCGGCATTGATGGACCCGTCAAAGCGAACCTTGATGGTCTGGTCCAGAATTTCGTCTGACGCCACATCGACCTGACCCGGCACACCGCCAAAGCCGGTGACCCGGCAGAACCAGTCGTAAAACGGCACTGACGCCCAGGCAAGACCGCCCATAAGCACGACAAGTGATACGGTTTGCATCACGGTTTTCTGTGGACCGGAAAGTGCCATCAGTTGCTGCCCTCACTTTGTGCCGCACGGGCCGCCGCTGCATCACGCGCGGCTTTGGTAAAGTCGGTCTGGGTGATTTTCACGAAGGTCAGAACCATGACGAGCACAACAAATGCTGCCAGCATCAGACCGACGCCCATGTTGCGGCCTTTGCGGCGGGTGTGTATTTCGTGTTCGACGCGCATGTTCATGACCAGCCTCCAAGGCCCCAGGGACGCAAGCTGGCTTCCACCAGTATCGCGCCGAAGTGCAGGAATAGATAATAAAGTGACAAGCGGAAAAACTTGCGTTCGACCGCAAAGTTGTCGGCTTCCGCATCATCCTCGTTTCGCTTCCAGATGCGCCAAGCGCCCAGCAGGAACAAAGCGTTCAGCACAACAGCCGTGACCAGATAGACCGGCCCGCCAATCGACGTAAACGCAGTGCCGATCGCCAGAATGACCAGCAAAATGGTGTAGACCAGAATATGCAGCCGCGTCACAGGACGCCCGTGTGTCACGGTCAGCATCGGCACCTTGGCATCGTCATAATCGGACCGCATGAACAGCGCCAACGCCCAGAAATGCGGCGGCGTCCACATAAAGATCAGGGCGAACATCAACCACGGCTCGATGGCAAAGCTGCCGGTTGCAATGATCCAGCCGATCACGGGCGGAAACGCACCCGCCGCCCCACCGATCACGATGTTCTGCGGCGTCAACCGCTTGAGCCACATGGAATAAACTACGGCGTAAAACAGAATGGTAAACAGCAACATGCCTGCCGCCAGCAGGTTCGCCGAAAGCGCCAGCATCATCACCGACAGGCCGGACAGCGCCACGCCAATCGCCAAAGCCTCACTGGGCTGCACACGGCCCGACGGGATCGGACGCGACTTTGTGCGGCGCATGATCGCGTCAATGTCGGCATCCCACCACATATTCAAAGCACCGGATGCACCAGCGCCAATGGCCACAAACAGGATTGAAGCGAATCCGACAACAGGGTGCACCGAAACGGGGGCGGCCAGCATACCCACAAGGGCGGTAAACACGACCAGTTGCATCACACGCGGCTTGAGAAGGGCAAAATAATCGCCCATCTGCGCCTCGTATTCTGTGGCCGGTGTATTTGTCGCGTCCGTCATGTCGGCTTTACCTTAAAAACAAGCGGGCCATCTGCCCACCTTACAAAATGTCATGGGCCAGAGGCAGGCATGACGCCCGCCCCCGACATGCCATCACTTTGAAGCAACAGTCACAGGTTGCTCGATACCGGCGTATTCAGCCTTGGCCTTGCCCAGCCATTCGGCATAGGCCGCCTCGGACACAACTTTGACGGTGATCGGCATATAGGCATGGGCCTGACCGCACAGCTCGGAACACTGACCGAAATACACGCCTTCCTGGCTGGCGTTGAACCACAACTCTGCCAGACGGCCCGGCACTGCATCCTGTTTCACGCCAAACGCCGGTATCGTCCAAGAGTGGATCACGTCAGAACCTGTTACCTGCACAACGATTGTCTTGTTCACTGGCACCACAACGGACGTATCGGTCGCCAACAACCACTCGTCACGGCTATAACCCGCTGCGGCCAGCTTTGCTTCCATTGCAGGGCTAAGCACATTTGCCACAGCGCCCGCTGCCTCTTCTTCGGAACTCAACGTGGCAGGCGCGCCAATCATATAGCTGTCAAACCCGAATTCTTCGTCAACATACTCATAGGACCAATACCATTGGTTTCCCGTTGCCTTGATTGTCACGTCCGCGACGGGAATTTCCTGTTGGCGGAACAGGATCGGCAGCGAATACGCCCCGATCAGCACAAGAATCACGATCGGCACAACAGTCCATGCAATCTCGACGGGCGTATGGTGGGTAAACGACGCCGGCGTCGGGTTGCGCTTTTTGTTGTAGCGGAAGGCCACCCAGAGAATCAGACCGGTTACAAAAACCGTGATCGCAAAGATGATCACATTCACCAGATTATCCAGAAAATGAATATCCTCGGCCAGCCGCGTGACAGCGGGCTGGAAGCCCATTTTGCCATCAACAGGTTTGCCGATGATCTCGAGGCCGTCAATACGCAGCGTATCCTGTGCCATCGCTGGCAGGGCTGCAAAGCTGGCCATAAGACCCGAAAGAGAGAGAAGATGTTTCATATGTCGTCCTGATCTTGTGACCATAATGTGCGAATCTTGTGGAACGGGCCTGTGTGTGGTGACCCGGTCGTTGTAATCTTGGTCCTAACAATCATATTCTGACAGCAAGATAAAGCCACCCGATTGCGTCAAACGGACGCGAATTGTGATTTAGTGGCGCCATTTGAGGACAGATCCGTATGACCACCACCCCGTTTGCGCCGCTCAGCGCCGATTTGGACCGTGACACCGCGCTCAAAGTGCTGCGCGATGCCGTTGCGGGGGCTGATGATGGCGAGCTGTTTTTCGAGCGCCGCCGCTCAGAGGCGCTTGTGTTCGACGATGGCCGCCTTAAGACCGCAAGTTATGACGCCTCCGAAGGGTTCGGTTTGCGCGCTGTGCGCGGCGAGGTCGCTGGATATGCCCATTCAACCGAGATTTCAGAGAAAGCGCTTAAGCGCGCGGCCGAGACTGCGCGGCTTGCTGTGGGTGCGGGTGGCGGCACCTGGGCGGATGCACCCGAGGGCACCAATAAACGGCTCTATACCGATGCCGACCCCATAGAAGGTGCAACGTTTCCGGTGAAAATCGAAACGCTGCGCGCGATCGACGCCTTTGCGCGCGGGTTGGACAAACGGGTCATTCAGGTTTCCGCAACCATCGCTGCCAGCCTGCAAGAGATCGAGATTCTTCGCCCCGAGGGCACATCGGTGCGCGATGTGCGCCCGATGACGCGGGTGAATGTGTCGGTGATTGTCGAACAGGACGGCCGCCGCGAAAGTGGTACGGCGGGGGGCGGCGGGCGCGTGGGGCTGGACGGATTGCTGGCCACGGACGACTGGCAAGCCAAGGCGCGCGAGGCGTTGCGTGTGGCCGTGGTGAACCTTGACGCGGTCCCGGCGCCCGCGGGCATGATGGACGTGGTGCTTGGCCCCGGCTGGCCCGGTATCTTGCTGCATGAGGCAATCGGTCACGGGCTTGAGGGCGATTTCAACCGCAAGGGCAGCAGCGCCTTTGCAGGATTGATGGGCCAGCAGATCGCGGCCAAAGGCGTCACAGTGCTGGATGACGGCACGATCCCCGACAGACGCGGGTCAATTTCCGTTGATGACGAAGGCACGCCCGGCGCCAAGAACCTGCTGATCGAGGACGGCGTTTTGGTCGGCTACATGCAGGACCGCCAGAACGCACGGCTGATGGGGGTGAAATCCACTGGCAACGGGCGGCGGCAATCCTATGCGCATATCCCGATGCCGCGCATGACCAACACCTATATGCTGGGTGGGTCTGTCACGCCCGGTGATATCGTGGCTGACCTCAAGGACGGCATTTATGCGGTGGGGTTTGGCGGCGGTCAGGTGGACATCACCAATGGCAAATTCGTGTTTTCCTGTACCGAAGCGTACCGCGTGCAAAATGGTGTGGTCGGCGCACCGGTCAAAGGGGCTACCTTGATTGGCGACGGGGCCACGGCGCTGAAACAGATCCGCGCGATTGGCAATGATCCGGCACTGGATCCCGGGATGGGCAATTGCGGCAAGCAAGGGCAATGGGTGCCTGTCGGCGTGGGGCAACCGACGCTGATGATTGGCGGGCTGACCGTTGGCGGTGCGGCGGCGTGAACCTGTGGGGGACCACGCGTCGACCTTACGGGCGGACAGGTGTAAAGTGGACACCCCGTCCACCGCAGTGTGGATTTAACTGAAATCTGCCCGATACGATTCACCCGCCGTTAACCAGTTCGCCCTATACCTGATTCTAGCAACAGGCGGAGTTCACGGGATGACTGACAAGGACCTACATCCTTCTTCCACTCACCCCCCAATCCCACCCACCCAGGAAGATGAACAGTTTGCCCGTCTTCGTCTGTTGCGCTCGCGCCGGGTCGGCATTTCGACGTATAAACGTCTGCTGATCGAACATGGCACTGCGCAAAACGCGCTGGCCGCGCTGCCACAGGTGGCGCGTGCCGCGGGTGTTGCAGGATACGAGGTTTGCCCCGAAGGCGTGGTTTGGGCCGAACTCAAGGCCGCCCGTGCCGCAGGTGCCAAACTGGTTGTGCAGGGCCACCCGTCATATCCCGATCTGTTGAATGATATCGCTGACGCGCCGCCATTTTTATGGTGCATCGGTGATACGTCCCTGTTGGCGCGCCCGATGATTTCGATTGTCGGTGCGCGCAATGCGTCATCGCTTGGCACCCGCATGGCAAAGGCACTTGCCCGTGATCTGGGGGCTGCGGGATATGTGGTGGTGTCGGGGCTGGCGCGCGGCATTGATGCGGCGGCCCATCTGGCAGCGATTGAAGCGGGCACCATCGCCGTGCAGGCCGGCGGCGTCGATGTGATGTATCCGGCTGAAAACACCGAGCTTGCGTTCAACATTGCCAAATCGGGCCTGCGCCTGTCGGAACAGCCGATGGGTCTGCAACCGATGGCGCGGCATTTTCCCAGCCGCAACCGGATCATTTCGGGCCTGTCGCGTGCCACGATCGTGGTCGAGGCGGCGGCAAAATCAGGCAGTCTGATCACCGCGCGCGATGCGCTGGATCAGGGCCGCGATGTGCTTGCCGTGCCGGGCCATCCGCTAGATGCGCGTGCGTCCGGTTGTAACATGTTGATCAGGGACGGTGCGATACTGGTGCGCTCGGCGGCGGATGTGGTCGGGGCGCTGGATTCTTTATCCGGGCATGTGCCTGCGCCAAAACTGCCCCTGCGCCCCGCGAAACCCGATGCGCCAAAACGCAGTCTGCGTGAAACCGCCGCTTTGCATCTGCAAATCCTGTCACGGCTTGGCCCCTCTCCTGTGGCCGAGGATCAACTGATCCGCGACTTGCAAATCACCCCTGCAGAGGTCGCACCGGCGCTTGTCGATCTTGAGCTTGAGGGGCAGATTGCGCGCCGTCCGGGCGGTTTGCTGGCGCGCGTCGTCTGACAGGCAAGACCGACTTTGTTCGCTTTTGAAGACGCGGTTCAGCCGGTTTCAAAACCCTCATTTATACGCCTGCACACAGCAGTCGCATTGACAAACCCCCTGTACCTCCCACATGTGACACCGCACGGGCCGCCCGTTATTTTGATTTAAGGTGCTTATTTTTATGCCAGTTGTTGTTGTCGAATCTCCCGCCAAGGCCAAAACGATCAACAAATATCTTGGCGATAACTTCACTGTTCTCGCATCTTACGGCCACGTTCGCGACCTGCCGCCCAAGGATGGATCGGTCGACACCGAGAACGATTTCGATATGATCTGGGAGATTGCAAGCGACAGCAAAAAACATGTCAAAGCGATTGCCGACGCCCTTGCCAAGGATAACGAACTGATCCTCGCAACCGACCCCGACCGCGAAGGCGAGGCGATCAGCTGGCATTTGCAAGAGGCCCTGACCAAGCGCAAGTCGATCAAAAAAGACACGCCCGTCAGCCGCGTGGTGTTCAACCAGATCACCAAAAAGGCCGTGACCGAGGCGATGCAGAACCCGCGTCAGGTCGATATGCCGCTGGTCGAGGCGTATCTCGCGCGGCGGGCTTTGGATTATCTCGTGGGCTTTAACCTGTCGCCGGTGCTGTGGCGCAAACTGCCCGGTGCCAAATCAGCAGGCAGGGTACAATCGGTCACTCTGCGCATCATCGTCGAGCGCGAGATGGAGATCGAGGCCTTCCGCAACCGCGAATACTGGAGCGTCAAAGCCTTGATGGCGACACCGCGTGGCCAGGAATTCGAGGCGCGCCTTGTCACGCTCGCCGGTAAAAAGCTCGACCGTTTTGATCTGGCCAACGGCACGCAGGCCGAATTGGCCGTGCAGGCGATCACCAGCCGCGATCTGACTGTCACATCGGTCGAGGCGAAACCCGCCAGCCGTAACCCATCCGCACCCTTTATGACATCGACCCTGCAACAAGACGCCAGCCGCAAGTTTGGCATGGGCGCGCGCCAGACCATGAGCACGGCCCAACGCCTGTATGAAGCGGGCCACATTACCTACATGCGGACCGACGGCATCGACATGGCCCCCGAGGCCGTGACAATGGCGCGTGACGCAATCACTGATCGGTACGGTGCCAAATACGTCCCGAAAGATCCGCGCATCTACAAAAACAAAGCCAAGAATGCGCAGGAAGCCCACGAATGTATCCGCCCCACGGATATGACCATGGACGCGCCCAGCCTGAAACTGGAAAGCGATCAGGCGAAACTCTATGATCTGATCTGGAAGCGCACACTTGCATGCCAGATGGAAAGCGCGCGTCTGGAACGCACCACCGTCGAGATTGGCAGCAAGGACGCACAGGTCGGCCTGCGCGCCACGGGTCAGGTTGTGCTGTTCGACGGTTTCCTGCGCGTCTACGAGGAAGGTCGCGATGATGTCGTGGATGAAGACGACAACCGTCTGCCGCAGATCAGCGAAGGCGACAAGATGGACAAACGCGCCGTCACGCCAGAGCAGCATTTTACCCAACCGCCGCCGCGTTACACCGAGGCGACATTGGTCAAACGCATGGAAGAGTTGGGCATCGGGCGCCCGTCAACCTATGCCAGCATCGTCACCACGATTCAGGACCGTGAATATGTGCGCAAGGACGGCAACCGCCTGATCCCCGAGGATAAAGGGCGGCTCGTTACGGCATTCCTCGAAAATTATTTCCGCAAATACGTCGGTTACGATTTTACCGCCGATCTTGAGGATCAGCTCGATAAAGTCAGTGCTGCGGATGCCAACTATAAAGATGTTCTGAAACGCTTCTGGCGCGATTTCTCTGCTGCCATTGCCGAAACTGCCGAACTGCGTATCACCGAGGTCTTGGAAAAGATCAACGAGGTTCTTGAGCCGCATCTGTTCCCGCCTTTAGAGGATGGCGGCGACCCGCGCCTGTGCCCGAACTGCGAAATCGGCAGGCTTTCGATGCGCACCGCGCGGTCCGGTGGCGCGTTCATCGGCTGCTCGAACTATCCCGAATGTCGCTATACCCGCCCGTTTGGCCCGCCCGATCCAGAGGCGGAAGCATCGGCCATTCCACCCGATGGCAAGCTGCTTGGCACCGATGCAGGCGAAGAGATCCGTGTGTTCAAGGGGCGTTTCGGCCCCTATGTGCAGCGCGGCGAAATGACAGAGGATAACAAAAAACCACCGCGCCAGTCGGTCCCCAAGGATTGGCCCGCCGAGGAGCTGGAACTGGACAGGGCGCTGATGCTCTTGTCCCTACCCCGCGAGGTTGGCCCGCACCCCGAGGACGGGATCATGGTCTGGTCCAACATCGGGCGGTACGGGCCCTATCTGAAACACGCGGAAAGCACGTCGGAACGCGGTGGGACAAACGCCAATCTGGAAAGTCTGGACGAGGTGTTTACCGTCGGAATGAACCGCGCCGTTCAACTGCTGGCCGAAAAAGTCGCCAGTCGCGGCGGGCGGGGCAAGGCCGCCAAACCGATCCGCGAAATGGGTCCACACCCCGAATTCGAGGGCGATGTGAACATCATGGAAGGCAAATACGGGCCGTATGTGAAATGGGAAAAGGTCAATGCGACAATCCCCAAGGAAATCGAGCCCGCTGATCTGACCATGGAACGTGCGGTTGAATTGATCGAGGAAAAGCTGGCCAAGTCACCGGCCAAGCGCAAGGCGGCGACGAAAAAGACAGCGGCCCCTAAAAAGGCGGCGGCAAAGAAACCGGCGGCAAAGAAAAAGCCCGCAGCGAAAAAGGCCGCTGTCAAGAAAACCTGATGTTGGCGCGGGTGCGTCAACATCTCGCAGATCAGGAATATGTGATTTGCCCGTGCGCCTCACCTCTGCCAAAACCGTCCGCAATCAACAATGCGAAAGGCAAAAGCATGGCAGAGCAGAGAATTTCACGGCGCACCATAATCGCAGCGGGCGCTGCAACGCTATTTACACCGACGTTGTTACGCGCGGATACAACGCCACTGGACGGCGTGCGGCGCAACGCCACCAGTTTCATGAGCCAGCAGTGGCAAGACCACTTCGACACATTGGGCAAAGCGTCCATCGTGGCCGACACCACCTCGCGCGCACTGCATTACTGGAATGCAGATGGCAGCGATTACCGCGTCTATCCCACATCCGTTCCCGCAACCGAGGAATTGACCAAGCGCGGCTATACCAGCATCACCCGCAAGAAAGTGGGCCCCGACTGGACGCCAACCGCGTCGATGATGGAACGGTTTCCCGAGTACAAATATATGCCCCCCGGCCCCGATAATCCGCTGGGCACCCATGCGATGTATCTCAGCTGGCCTGCCTATATCATCCACGGCACCCATGACACCCGCAAAATCGGGCGTCGGTCGTCGGATGGTTGTATCGGTCTGTATAACGAAAAGATCGAAGAGCTGTTTGCGCTCTGTCCGGTGGGCACACAGGTCCGGATTATCTAAGCTTGGCATCTCCCTTTGGTCGTCAATTGACTTTGCCGCAACGCGGCGTCAAAACTCGTGCCAACATCTGACAGGCACATACCAAAGGGGGACCACCTGCCCATGAAAAAAGTCTATGGATCAGCCGCAGAGGCGCTGGAGGGCGTACTGTCCGACGGCATGTTGATTGCGGCGGGCGGTTTTGGCCTCTGCGGTATTCCCGAATTGCTGCTGGCAGCCATCCGCGATGCGGGCACCAAGAACCTGACCTTTGCGTCCAACAACGCGGGCGTTGATGACTTTGGCATCGGTATCCTGTTGCAGACCAAGCAGGTCAAAAAGATGATGTCGTCCTATGTGGGCGAAAATGCCGAATTCATGCGGCAGTATCTGTCGGGCGAGTTGGAGCTTGAGTTCAACCCCCAAGGTACTTTGGCCGAACGGATGCGCGCGGGCGGCTGTGGTATTCCGGGTTTCTATACCAAAACGGGTGTCGGCACGGTGATTGCCGAGGGCAAGGAAAGCAAAATGTTCCCGACCGGTCCCCAAGGCCAGCCCGAGGAATATATCCTTGAAGAAGGCATCTTTGCGGACCTCTCGATTGTGAAAGCGTGGAAGGCCGACGATACCGGCAACCTTGTGTTCCGCAAAACCGCGCGCAATTTCAATCCTCCCGCCGCGATGTGCGGCAAGGTCTGTATCGCCGAGGTCGAGGAAATCGTGCCGCGTGGGTCATTGGACGGTGATAGCATCCATTTGCCCGGCATCTACGTGCACCGCATCGTGCAGGGGACGCATGAAAAGCGGATCGAGCAACGTACAGTGAGGAGCACCTGACATGTGGGATCGCAATCAAATGGCGGCGCGCGCCGCACTCGAACTGCAAGACGGTTGGTATGTGAACCTTGGCATCGGGATTCCGACGCTGGTCAGCAACTATATTCCCAATGGCATGGATGTGACCCTGCAATCGGAAAACGGCATGCTTGGCATGGGGCCGTTCCCGACGGAAGACGAGATTGACGCCGACCTGATCAACGCGGGCAAACAGACGATTACCGAACTCAACCGCACATCTTATTTCGACAGCGCGCAAAGTTTCGGCATGATCCGGGGCGGCAAGATTGCGATGGCAATCCTTGGCGCGATGGAAGTGGCCGAGAACGGTGATCTTGCGAACTGGATGATCCCCGGCAAGCTGGTCAAGGGCATGGGCGGTGCCATGGATCTGGTCGCGGGCGTTGGCCGTGTGGTGGTTGTGATGGATCACGCCAACAAACACGGCGAAAGCAAAGTGCTCAAGGCGTGTACCTTGCCGCTGACGGGCAAAGCCGTGGTCGACCGGATCATCACCAACCTTGGTGTGCTTGATGTGGTCGAGGGCGGCTTGCGGATTGTCGAATGTGCGCAAGGCGTGACAGAGGACGAATTGCGCGCGGCGACGGAAGCGACTTTGGTTTGACAACGGGGGTGGGCGATGTGCCCACCTTACATATGTATTTCGTAAGGTCGCGCAGAACGATAGGGAGTGGGAACGCGGGTTTGAAGAAAACCCGCTGCCTCCCACCGTTAACTCGGACCAAGTGTCCGAGTTACTTCATCGCCGCAAAAACACAACCATCACTGATCAACTCGGGCGGTGTCTGGCACAACCCCTTCGCCACCTGAAACGCGGCCAATACCTTGGGCACGTAATCGCGGGTCTCGGCAAAGGGCGGCACGCCCGCATGTTTGCGCACCGATCCTTCGCCCGCGTTATATCCGGCCAAAACCAAAATCGGGTCGCGGTCGAATTCATCCATCAGCCAGTTGAGGTATTTGACCCCGCCCGCGATGTTCTGTGTCGGCGCAAGGCTGTCGGTGACGCCGAACCGCATGGCGGTGTCAGGCATCAACTGCATCAAACCTTGCGCACCCGCCCCGCTGACCGCATCGGGTTTGCCTGCGGATTCGACTGTGATGACCGCAAGCACCAATGCGGGTGATACCTGTGTGCCGATGGTAGAGCGGAGGATGTCAATGCCGTTGATCTTGGCGATGTCCTGCATCTGCTGCAAACGCGGTGCCGGCACGCTGCTGCCTGCGGTGGCCAATGTGGTCATCGCGATCTCCAACCGGCCCGGCCCCGATTTGGCGGCCTCGGGCGATACCTTGGCCCAGAACCAGTCGAACTGACCGGGTGACTTGGGTACAATCGCGCCCGACGGATCCAGCACGGCAGCAGGCACCGCCTTGAGTTGCGCGGCAGGGTCAATCTGGACAAACGTGCGCTTTTCACCAGGTTTGGGCGGTTTGACCCGCTTGGCGCTGAACTCGGGAAACGGGGCCGGACCTTCGGCATGGGCAGAGGCCACAGCCAAAACACCCGCGAAAAGCGAAATTCCAAATATCCGGTACATGCCTGCCTGCTTTTTTGCTTATTGGCTCGATTAAGCGGCAATATTCCACAAAAACCGCGCACGGACCAGCAAATCAAGGCCCAGATCATGGCAATAATGCCTTAATTGACCCAAAAGCCACTCAATTTTGAGAGGGTTAAATTCTCGCTACATTTATTTATATAATAAGTTCAATATGTTAATCAGGTATTTTGAGATTTTTTCAGGATTTATGAAAATGCCACGCCTGCCGCCAAATTCATGCCCCAATCACAGGTCTATATAGCCCCATACCAAGTCGGACAGGCACTTGATTGAGAGTGAGGGTGTCAAACGGACGTCTCGGTTGAAACTGAAAAACCATGATCCTTGGAGGGACATACAATGATGAAATTTATCGCAAACTTCCGCAATGACGAAGACGGCGCCGTAACAGTTGACTGGGTTGTTCTGACCGCAGCCGTTGTTGGCTTGGCCGTTGCTGCATACAGCTCGATCGAAACCGGTTCGTCCGCTCTGACAGCAAGCACAGCAACGTACCTTGGCAATGTTGATGTTGGTAACGTTGGTCAATAAGTCTTGATCAAATGAATTCCGCAGGGGTTGTGCACTGCTCACCAGAGCGCAACCCGCTACCCACAAAATCTTGAGGACTACAAAATGATGAAATTTATCGCAAACTTCCGCAATGACGAAGACGGCGCCGTAACAGTTGACTGGGTTGTTCTGACCGCAGCCGTTGTTGGCTTGGCCGTTGCTGCATACAGCTCGATCGAAACCGGCTCGTCCGCTCTGACAGCAAGCACAGCAACGTACCTTGGCAATGTTGATGTTGGTAACGTTGGTCAATAAGTCTTAAGGGACTTTGAAAACTGGCGGGTCGCATTCTCTCGCAAGAACGCGACCCGTTTTCACGATGGCAAGTTACAATAGGATTTACCGATGTTGAAATCTATTTTCCGCTTTTTCAAATGCGAAGACGGCGCAGTCACAGTCGACTGGGTTGTATTGACCGCTGCGGTATGTGCCCTTGGCTTTGCCGCAATAATCTCGATTGAAGGGGCCACAGGGTCTGTTGGCACATTTGTCGAAGTTTGGCTGACCGAACGCCCCGTTGGCGGATAACCGTTGCCCCAAACGCGTTATGAAAAAGCCCTCAATGCAGGGCTTTTTTCGTCTTTAGTGAACATAAATTACTTCCGATTTGTCGCAGTATCGCCCTTGGATACGCAAATAAACGCCACAATCTGCCCTCATAACGGGCCAACACAGATGCGTCCGCCCCTACCGGGCCAAGGCACTTCTGGAAATTAAACAGTAAGAGGTGATTAAAATGCGAATGGTATTTGGACTGGTTCTTTTGGTGGGTATCGCACTTGCCGGTGGTGCCGTGTATCTGGCCAAGGATCAGATCGCGAAGTATCAGATCGCCAATGCGCAGGCACAGGCGGCTCTGGCACAGGTTGTTCCGACACAAACGGTTTACGTGGCCAACGGCCCGCTTAAATACGGACAAAAGCTGACACAGGAAGATGTCCGCGCCGTGGCCTGGCCGGAAAACGCAATTCCCGAAGGTGCGTTCAGCGATATGACCGTACTTTTCCCTGAAAACACAGATGCCTTGCGCGTTGTCTTGCGCCAGATCGAAAAAGACGAAGCGATCATGGCATTGAAAGTGACCGAACCGGGCGAAGACACCGGTTTGACGTCCCGTCTGGCCAAAGGTGCGCGTGCGTTCACCATCAAGGTTGATGTGTCCAGCGGTGTGTCAGGCTTTCTGCGCCCCGGTGACCGCGTCGATATTTATTGGACGGGTCGCGTGAACATTGGCCGCGACAGCGACAATGGCGACGTCACGAAACTGATCGAAGCCGGCGTTCAGCTGATCGCGATTGACCAAAGTGCCGGCGGCGAGCTGGACGAGGCGAACATCGCCCGCACCGTGACTGTGGCCATCAGCCCGCAACAGGTTGCATCGCTGGCGCAGGCCCAGTCGACAGGCAATCTGTCTTTGTCATTGGTCGGCGCGGAAGACGACACAATTGCCTCGGCAATCGAAGTTGACCAACGGTCCTTGCTGGGGATCGCCACCCAAGAGGTTGCTGCGGAAGTTGCAAAAGAGAAGGTATGTACCATCCGTACCCGTCGCGGTGCCGAAGTTGTGGAACTGCCAATCCCTTGCACAAATTGATGTGAATGTTGATCAAAAACAAAACCTTACAAAGACGTCGCACCCCCTGCGGCGTCTTTTTCTATGTCATTATGTTGCCATTTGTCCACATAAGGTTCCCACCCGAACTCATTGATTCTTGCAATAAAAATGAAACTGACGCACAGTCTTTCAAACGACGGGCACAAAGACCCTATTTTGAGGCGTGATCAAAAAGGCAGGTCACATGAAAATCGATAGATTTCTTAAGGCAGCTCTTGTCGGGCTGACATTGATCGCTGTGCCCCTGGCACTTACGACACCCACTGTGGTTTCGGCGGATACGTTGCGCGTTGTGACAAAAGGCACCAACGCAACTTTGAACGTACCGATGAACCGTGCGGTTGTTGTAGAGAGCGATATTCCGTTTGCGGAACTCAGCATCGCCAACCCCGGCATCGCCGATATCTCGTCCCTTTCGGACCGAACGATATATGTGCTGGGCAAATCGCCCGGCCTGACCACGTTGACGCTGCTTGATGCCAGCGGACAATTGATCACAAACGTCGATGTGCGGGTCTCGGCAGATGTATCAGAATTCAAGGAACGTCTGCGGCAGATCCTGCCTGGCGAAAACATCGAAGTGCGCACCGCCAATGACGGTATCGTGTTGTCCGGTATCGTGTCGTCGACACAACGCCTGCAACGCGCACTTGATCTGGCCGAACGCTATGCGCCGGAACGTGTGTCCAACCTGATGAGTGTCGGTGGCATCCAGCAGGTCATGCTCAAAGTCCGCTTTGCCGAAATGCAGCGCAACGTATCCAAATCGCTCAGCTCTTCGCTGGCGCTGAACGGGACAATCGGCGGCACCGGCATCAATGGCGGCACCGGGACAACCAACACCGCCGGCGGCATTGCAGGGTCATTGGGCGGGACCACGCCGACCTCGAACCAGAACGCCGGTGCGGTTTTGTTCGGCTTTAACGCAGGCTCGACCCAGGTCGGTATCCTGCTTGAGGCGCTCGAGAAAAAAGGCGTTGTGCGTTTCCTTGCGGAACCAAATCTGGTGGCATTATCCGGTCAGGAAGCAAAATTCCTTGCCGGTGGCGAATACCCCGTCCCCGTGGCACAGACCGGCGACCGGATTTCTATTGAATTCAAACCTTTCGGTGTCGAGCTGGCTTTTATCCCCCGCGTCGTGGACAAAGATCTGATCAACCTCGAACTCAAGGCGTCGGTATCGGCAATTGACCCGACCAACAGCCTGTCCTTGGGCAACGGCATCGAAATTGCCGCCTTTACCCGTCGCGAAACCTCGTCAACGGTTGAAATGCGCGACGGTGAAAGCTTTGCCATCGCGGGCCTGTTGACCGACGACTTTACCGATAATTCCAGCCAGCTGCCGTGGATTGGCGATGTGCCTATTCTGGGCGCCTTGTTCCGCTCTGCCGATTATCAGCGCAGCCAGACCGAGCTTGTGATCATCGTGACCGCCCATCTGGTCACACCGACGCGCGGCGAAGCCTTGGCGCTGCCCACAGACCGGATCAAACCACCCACCGAAAAAGACCTGTTTTTGTTTGGTCGCACGTCCGAGGGCACACGCACCCCGAAAAAAGGTGCGGCAGGCGAGGTTGCCAAACAGGATTTTGGCGGCTCTTATGGCTATGTACTGGACTGAACCCATGAAAAGCGCGATGGCCCATAAAATTAGCATATTCGGTCTGGCTGCAACCCTGGCCACGGTCATGGGCTGCGCGCCCAGCTCTGATCCGGTCTACACACAGTTTTACCGCGAAGCCGGGTCATTGACCGACACGGGCACCTTTGGCAACGCGACCCTGAACAACCGGTTGGTGATGACGGGCGAGCGTCAATATACCTTTGATCTGGCCAACAGATTTGCCAGCGAAGTCACATCTACCGTCAATTTTGAATTCAATTCATCCCAACTGGATGGTGCCGCAAAAGCCGTGTTGCGTCAGCAGGCAGGCTGGATCAGGCAGTTCCCCGAAATCCGTTTCCGGGTCTACGGCCATACCGACGCCGTTGGTTCAAATCAGGCGAACAGAGCTCTTGGCCTGAGACGCGCAAATGCCGTTGTCTCGTATTTGTCGACATTGGGCATTGGCCGCGACCGTCTCGAAGCTGTCGTTTCGTTTGGCGAAACACAGCCCCTCGTTGTCACCCAAGGCCGCGAGCGTCGCAATCGCCGTACCGTGACCGAGGTGAACGGTTTTGTCCAACGTCACCCAACTGTGCTTGACGGAAAATATGCCCAGATCATCTACCGCGATTATGTCGCAAGCGCTGTTCCACCCACGGAGATCAGCAGCACGGTGCTTGGCGCTTCCGAATAACCGGCGATGACCCGATAAACGCGCGTCCTTGTCAAAAGGGCGCGCGTTTTCGCGGACGGCCCCTGATCAATCACCTAAATTTATACGTGATCGTTTCAAGATACCCAACAATCAGACCTTTTTGGCCCCAATCCTGCCCTAGTTGGCTGTGATATTCCCTGCAATAGGACAATTGTGTCCGGGCAAAAGTCCGGGCATGGGTGGACGCAAGGATGGACCAATTGCGCATCAGACGCAGGAAACCTCTTTGCCAAGCCCTTGATAGCAAAGGATTAGGCCATGAGCAGCAGTATGCCACAACCCCAGACGACGCCCATCTTGGCCTGCACAGTCAGCCGTGATGTGCAAAATTTCGATCTGTTGATCGAGGACATGGAAGATGTGCTTGGCGAAAGCTGGGGTGATCTCGGGTTTGCCGAGGCACTGGCCTTCTTTGGCCAGCCCGAAGCCAGCGACATGGAATTTATCGCCCTGGCAATGGACGAGACCGACGAGGACAACCTTGTTCTGATGACCGAAATCATCACCCAGGCAAAAGCCCGCGACATCAAGGTGATCCTGATTGCCGAAGACGTGACACCCGCCGCACTCCATTCCCTGTTGCGTCAGGGTGCGGATGAATTTGTGCCCTATCCCCTGCCCGAAGACGAGCTGGCTCAGGCCATCGCCCGACTGCGCGCCAAAGATCAGCCCCCTGCCCCCGCCGCTCAGGCCCCGCAACTTAAAGCGGGTGCAAACAAGGACGGTGCGTTGATTGTTGTTCACGGTCTGGCAGGTGGCACAGGGGCCACGACGCTTGCCGTTAACCTTGCGTGGGAACTGGCCTGTGCGGATAAAACCAATCCGCCGTCTGTTTGCCTGCTTGATCTGGATCTGCAATTCGGTGCGGTGGCGACCTTCCTTGATCTGCCCCGCCGCGAGGTTGTGTACCAGATGCTGTCCGAGACCGAGACCATGGACGAGGAAAGCTTTGGTCAGGCGCTGGTCACCTATGAGGATAAATTGCAGGTGCTCACCGCACCCACCGATATGTTACCGCTTGACCTGATCACAGCCGAGGATGTGACCCGCATTTTGACCATCGCACGCAACCAGTTCGATTACGTGGTTGTCGATATGCCCTCGACGCTGGTGCAATGGTCCGAAACTGTTCTGACCCAGGCGCATGTCTATTTTGCAATGCTGGAACTCGACATGCGGTCGGCCCAGAACACACTGCGTTTCAAACGCGCGTTGCAGTCCGAGGATCTGCCGGTTCAAAAGCTGCGCTATGTAATGAACCGGGCGCCCAAGTTTACCGACCTCAGCGCCAAGGGCCGCGTCAAACGCATGGCGGAATCGCTCAGCATTTCGATTGATGTGCAACTGCCCGACGGCGGCAAGCCGATCACGCAAGCCAATGATCACGGCCTGCCCTTGGCAAATTCAGCACCGAAAAGCCCGCTGCGGCGCGAGATTGCCAAGCTGGCGGCCTCTATTCACGACCTCAAGGGCGATCAGGCCAAAGCAGCCTGAACCCGCATAGAAAGAACACGCAATGTTTTCGAAATATAAAAAATCTGGTCCCGCCGCCCCTGCATCAAAGATCGAGGTGTCGTCAAATGTGACACCCATCGCAAAAGCTGTGGCACCTGCATCCATGCGCAAGGCACTGGCCCCTGCTGCGGCTGCCCCTGTCGATAAAGAGGTCAAGCGCAAGCAGCGGATGAGCGAGATCAAGCTGGAGCTGCACCGCGCGTTGCTGGACAACCTGAACCTGTCCGCCCTCGAGCATGCCAGCGAACAGGAATTGCGTCAGGAGATTAACGACATTGCCGTCGATATTCTGGAACAGAAAAGCATCGTTCTGAACCGCGAAGACCGGATGACGCTGAACTCTGAACTTTATGACGAGGTGACGGGCCTTGGCCCGCTGGAAACCTTGCTCAAGGACGAGACCGTCAACGATATTCTGGTCAACGGTCCACAACAGATTTTTGTCGAACGTGAGGGCAAGCTCGAACTTACCGACGTGACATTCAAGGATGAAAAGCACCTGCTGCGCATCATCGACAAGATCGTATCCGCCGTGGGCCGCCGCGTTGACGAAAGTAACCCTTACGTCGATGCGCGCCTCAAAGACGGCTCGCGCTTTAACGCCATGGTGCCGCCGGTTGCCGTTGACGGCTCGCTGGTATCCATTCGTAAATTCAAAAAGGACAAGCTGGGCATTGACGATCTGGTAAACTTCGGTGCCTTTACCGAAGAGATGGCCGCCTATCTTCAGGCCGCCGTTGCCACACGTCTCAACATCATTGTGTCGGGCGGTACGGGTTCTGGTAAAACAACCACGCTCAACGCGCTGTCGTCGTTTATCGACAACGCGGAGCGGATCCTGACAATCGAGGATACAGCGGAACTTCAGCTGCAACAGACCCACGTGGGCCGGATGGAAAGCCGTCCGCCCAACGTCGAGGGCAAAGGCGAGGTATCGCCGCGCGACTGTCTGAAAAACGCCCTGCGGATGCGACCCGACCGGATCATCGTCGGTGAAACCCGCGGCGAAGAAGTCATCGACATGTTGCAGGCCATGAACACCGGCCACGACGGATCAATGACCACAATCCACGCCAACTCTGCGCGTGATGGTGTGTCGCGATTGGAAAACATGATCGCGATGGCAGGTATTGAAATGCCGCTCAAAGCTGTGCGCTCTCAAATTTCAAGCGCTGTGAACCTTATTGTGCAGGCCTCGCGTCTGCAAGATGGCTCGCGCCGCATGACCTCGATCACCGAGATTACCGGCATGGAAGGCGACGTGATCTCGATGCAGGAAATATTCCGCTATCAGCGCGTCGGTCTGACGCCGGAAAACAAGATCATCGGCCATTTCACCGCCACCGGCGTGCGCAGCCATTATGCCGAACGCTTCCGGATGTGGGGCTATGACCTGCCGTCGTCCATCTACGAACCCATCGCAGCGCAGTAATTCGAATTTTGCGTCTTAGACGTCATAAGGAAACCAAGTCATGAGTATCGAACCAATCATCTACGGCCTGATCTTTGTCGGCGTGCTTGTGCTGGTCGAGGGCCTGTATCTGGTGGTGTTTGGCAAATCCATCAGCCTCAACAGCCGGGTCAACCGCCGTCTCGAAATGCTCGAGAAAGGCACCCGCCGCGAAGAGGTGCTGGACAAGCTGCGCAAGGAAATGCAGCAGCACATGAATGCAAAGTCCATTCCGATGTATTCCCTGCTTGCGGAAAAGGCCCAAAAGGCTGCAATCGCATTTACCCCGCCACAGCTTTTGATGATCATGGGCGGCCTGTCTGTCTTTGCATTTCTGGCGCTGACAATAGGCACCGAAACAGAAACACCGGTGCGTGCCTTGATGTCGGTCGGCATCGGCGTGGGCGGTGTGTATTTCTGGGTCTCGGCCAAAGCCAATAAACGTATGGGTATGATTGAGGAACAGCTTCCCGATGCGGTCGAGTTGATGGTGCGGTCGTTGCGCGTGGGCCATCCGTTTACCAACGCGATCACCATTGTGTCCAAAGAAATTCAGGATCCGCTGGCATCCGAATTCGGCGTCATCGCCGACGAGGCTGCGTATGGTCGTGACATCGGCGAGGCGCTCAAGGACATGGCCGAACGTCTGGACATGCAGGATTTACGCTTTCTCGCTGTGGCTGTGACGATCCAGCAGCAATCGGGGGGTAACCTTGCCGAAATCCTCGCGGGTCTGGCCCGCGTGATCCGGGCGCGCTTCAGGCTGTTCCGCCGTGTCAAGGCGATCACAGCCGAGGCAAAATGGTCGGGCAAATTCCTGTCGGCTTTCCCGATCCTTGCCTTGATCGTGATCAACGTCGGTGACCCGACGTATTATGACGAAGTAAAAGAAACCCCGATGTTCATTCCGGCCTGTTTTGCTGTGGGTATCTTTCTTGCGGTAAACCTGCTGGTGATGCGCGTTCTCACAGACATCAAAGTGTAAGGAGCATATAAGATGGAATTCCTGACACAGATCAACAACCAGATCTCTGCGATATTGGGCCCGATGGGCCTGATCATCATCGTGGGTGTGCTGGGTCTGGCGCTTGTGGCAATGACCGTGATCATGATGATCAAGCAGCCCGAAGACCCGCTGAGCAAACTCAAACGCACCACCAGTGCCGCTGCATCCGGCACGGACCCCAGCAAAAAGCTGCGTCAGGCCGACGGCAACCAGCAATTGCAGAAATTTGCCAAGTTTCTCGAACCCGAGGACGTGGCCGAACTGAGTGCAAAACAACTGATGTTGCGACAGGCCGGCTATCAGTCCCGCGATGCGGTGCGCACGTTTTATTTTGCGCAGATGGTGCTTGGGCTTTTGGGAATGGTGATCGGCATCGTCTATGTCAACTTTTTGGGTGGCGGCGAGGGCATGAGCACCCAAAAGATGATGATCTATACCATCGGCCCCGGTGGCATCGGATATTTCCTGCCTAAATACTGGGTGACGCGCCGGGTCGGCACCCGCAAACAGGAGATCGAACAAGGCTTTCCCGACGCGCTTGACATGATGCTGGTCTGCGTCGAGGCGGGCCAGTCGATGGACCAATGTATTGTGCGGGTCGCAAACGAATTGCGTGCCTCCTACAAGGCTCTGGCCGAAGAATTCGAAGTCGTCGCCTACGAGATGAAAGCGGGCAAGGACAAGACGAGCGTGCTCAACGACATGGGCGAACGCTGCGGCGTTCAGGATATCTCTTCGTTTGTGACCGTTCTGGTGCAATCAGCCGCTTTTGGTACGTCGATTTCCGATGCCCTACGGGTTTATGCCGACGAAATGCGCGACAAACGCGTGATGAAGGCAGAAGAAGCCGCAAACAAGTTGCCAACCAAGATGACCCTTGCCACAATGATGTTGACCGTACCGCCCCTGCTGATCATTCTGGTCGGCCCGTCGGTACTCGGGATTACGAAATTGGGTGAAATGGGCCAATAATGACAACACGACGCTGGCGCAGGGCACCCTGCGCCCTGGCACTTCTTTCAGTGTTTGGAATGGCCGCCTGTGCACCGGGCGGCTTTTCTGCGCGAGACGGAAATCCTTATGCCCCGGGCGTCAACCAGAGCAAAGATGCCGAGGGCGGTGTCGAGGTCGCACACCGCCTGATGGCCGCCGGACAATACGAACTGGCGATCAAATCCTTCAACCGTGCGGCGCTGGATCAAGGTGTCGATACCGAAATTCTGTCCGGTCTGGGCAGTGCGAACCTCGGGCTTGGCCGATTGGGACAGGCCGAAGACCTGATGCGCCGCGCCGTCAAGCAAAGCGAAACCGAGCCCGAAGACTGGAACAATCTGGGCGTTGTGCTGATGGAACGTGGCAAAATCGCCGAGGCTGTGCAGATATTTCGCAAGGCTTATGCGCTGGACAATGGCGAAAGTGACGCAATCCGAGACAATTTGCGCTTAGCACTCGCAAAATCGGAAAATACTGTTATTAATAACGATGACGAGGCTAATTATAAATTGGTGCGGCGCGGTGCGGGTGATTATTTGATCAACTCGGGCCTTTAACCGAAACCGATCCCGAAGGCAGAGCAGTAAAAAGGACGCAAAATGCGCCACCCTATTCTATTTGCCACCTGCATTGCAGGTGTCGCCGCAGTTGCAGGTTGCGGTCAGAAAGATGGAAACGCGACGGTTGAACGGGCCTTCAAGGACGTCAATGTTGTCGATGCCACCAACCTTTCCGATGTCATGCTGACCGTGGCCGACCCGAACGAGGCGGTCACATATTTTGCACGCTCCAGCAAGGAAGACCCGAGCCGCATCGACCACCAGCGTGGTCTTGCGCTATCCCTGATCCGTGCCAAACGCGTAACTGAAGGCGCGATCGAATGGTCCAAAGTGACCAAAATGCCCGACGCCACCAGCGATGACAACGTCGAATATGCCGATGCGCTGATCCGCGCGGGCGATTGGGCAAAAGCGGAAACCGTGCTTAATTCGGTGCCGCCGACCCACGAAACCTTCAAACGCTACCGGCTTGCAGCCCTGATTGCAGATAGCAAAAAGGAATGGACCAAGGCCGACAGTTTTTATGAAACAGCTGTCGGGCTGACCACAACGCCTGCGTCGGTGATGAACAACTGGGGGTATTCCAAACTGACCCGTGGTGATTATCCCGCAGCCGAACGGTTGTTTTCCGATGCGGTCCGCCAGGATACCACGCTGTTCACCGCCAAGAACAATCTGGTCCTCGCCCGCGCGGCACAGCGAGAATACACTCTGCCCGTGATCGAGATGGACCAGACCGAGCGCGCGCAATTGCTCCACACGATGGCGCTGTCCGCGATCAAGCAAGGCGATGTACAGACCGGCAAAGGCCTGCTGCAAGAAGCAATCGACACCCATCCGCAGCATTTCGAGGATGCCGTGCGTTCTTTGCGTGCATTGGAAGGCACAGGCTAGGGCGATGACAATCACTGCCCTCTCCGCACTGTGGTTTTTGCCCTTTGTCCTGCCGATCTGTCTTTATGTGATGTTCACAGACATGGCTCAGATGAAGATCACCAATCAGGCCGTGATGGCATTGGTTGCGGTCTTTGTCGTCGTGGGCGTGTTTGTACTGCCCTTCGACATCTATCTTTGGCGCTTGCTGGGCCTTGTGGTTGTTCTGATCATCGGTGTCGCGCTGAATGCCGCAGGGGCCATGGGGGCCGGCGATTCCAAGTTTCTGGCCGCGGCTGCACCTTTTGTGGCACTTGGTGATCTGCGTTTTTTGATCTTGTTGTTCATGGCGATCCTTCTGGCCGCCTTCATAACGCACCGCATCGCCAGACAAACGCCCCTGCGCCAACTGGCTCCGCACTGGACCAGCTGGACCCAGACCAAGAAATTCCCCATGGGTCTCGCCTTGGGCGCGACTTTGGCAGTCTATCTCATGCTTGGCGTAAAATATGGTGCGTGATTTACGTCTTGTTCAACCGTTCCGGTGCAGGGTTTCCCTGCCCCGCCCCCTTGCTTCAGGAGTGAAGTCATGAACATGCAACCCACCTCGGTCATGGCCCCGCCGCCACCCCAGCGGCTCGAAGACATGAAACTGCCCATCGTGATGATGCGGGATATCTTGCTGAAGACGATCTTTCGCAAGAACGTCAACATGGTCAGCGAACTGGCCCGCGCCGTGGCCCTGCCGGTACAAGTGACCCAGGAACTGGTCGATATGGCCCGCGAACAGCGCCTGCTTGAGGCAACGGGCACGCTCAACGCGCAAAACGGCAACGAGATGGGGTATCAACTGACCGATGCGGGCAAGGCGCGCGCGCTTGATGCGCTTGCACAGTCGGAATATTTCGGCCCGATGCCTGTGCCGCTGGATGTGTACCGCGAACAGGTCAAACGCCAGTCCGTGCGCAACCTGCAAATCACACGCGCACAATTAATCGGCGCTATGGGCCATCTGGTACTGCCCGACAGCCTGCTGGACCATCTCGGGCCTGCGGTGTCTGCGGGGCGTTCCATTCTGATGTACGGCCCTCCCGGAAACGGGAAATCGAGTATTTCCAATGGTATCCGCGACGCTTTGGGCGACCGCGTTTATGTTCCGCGCGCCATTGAATATGCGTCACAGGTGATCACCGTCTATGACCCTATCGTCCATTCCGCCGCCGAGGACGAAGCGCAAGACCCCAACGCCCTGCGCCGTGTCACCCGCTATGATGCGCGCTATGTCTGTTGCGAACGGCCAAGCGTGATCACGGGCGGTGAATTGTCACTCAACATGCTCGATCTGGTCTATAACCCCTCGGCAAAGACCTATCAGGCCCCGCTACAGCTCAAATCGACCGGCGGCATTTTCATCGTCGATGACCTTGGCCGTCAAAAAGAACCACCGCAAAGCATTGTGAACCGCTGGATTGTTCCGCTCGAGGAGAGCAAGGACATCCTGTCATTGCAATCGGGCGAAAAGTTCGAGGTGCCATTCGACACGCTGGTGATCTTCTCGACCAACTTTCACCCGAACGAGATTTTCGACACCGCCGCCCTGCGCCGTATTTTCTTCAAGATCAAAATTGACGGCCCGAACCAGGCGAACTTCCTGAAAATCTTTGCCATGGTCGCCCGCAAACGCGGCATGGGGCTGGACGAGGCCACTTTGGTGCATTTGCTCAAGGTCAAATATCCGACCATCGACAATGTCTATGCCAACTATCAGCCGATCTTTTTGATCGACCAGATGATTGCGATCTGCGACTTTGAGGGTATCCCGTACCAAATGTCCCCCGCCCTGATTGACCGGGCATGGGCCAACATGTTCGTGAAAGACGAAGTGATCATCAAGTGATTATCTTGGCAGGATGCGGACGGATGGGCGGGCCAATGCTTGAGGCCCTGCGCGCGGCCAAGTTTGACGCAAGCGGATTTGACGTCGCACCGACGCCATACCAACATGTTACCGACGATATTTCAGGGTGCAAAGCACAGGTTGATACCCTGATCAGCGTGGTCCGTGATATTGCGCAAACCGACGACGTTTTGTTCGGCGCACAGAACTTTGTCACCGCCCCGAACCTGCGCCGGATCATCATCTCCTCGACCCTGTCGCCGCGCTATGTCCGCGCCCTGCGCGCCCGCGTGCCGGATCACATTGCCCTGATCGACGCGCCGATGTCAGGCGCACAGATCGCCGCAAAAGAGGCGCGTCTGTCCTTCATGCTGGGCGGGTCTGCCACCGACCTTGACGCCGCACAACCGCTGTTCGAGGCGATGGGTAAACACCTGCACCGTATGGGAAAATTCGGCAACGGCATGCAAGCCAAAGTGCTCAATAACCTGCTTGCGGCATCCCATACCGCTATGACCCGCATGGTGCTGGACTGGGCCGATGATGCGGGGCTGGACGAGGGAAAACTCTTGAACGTGATCTCCACATCCTCGGGTCAAAACTGGCTCGCGTCGGGTTTTGACACCATCGAATTTGCCCGCCACGGATATATGCCCGACAATTCCATCGCAATTCTGGTCAAAGATGTCGCCAGCGCGCTGGATGCCGCACCGGAAGGCGCGGACACCTCCCTTCCTAAAATCATTCAAAATCAGATACTAAATCTCAAAAACCGCCCCTGATTTCATTGTTCCCTAAATATACCGGGGGTTTGGGGGCTGGCCCCCACTCTGCGCAATGCTAGATTACTTTTCATGCGCAATCTGCCCCCCAAATTCGCCGAATGGTTTGCCGCCAAAGGCTGGTCGATCCACCCGCACCAGCAGGCCATGCTAGACCGCGCCGATGCGCCCGCGCTGTTGTTGATTGCACCCACAGGCGGCGGCAAAACCCTGTCGGGTTTTCTGCCCACCCTGATTGATCTGGCAGATGGCACGCATGACGGAATGCACACACTCTACATCTCCCCTCTCAAGGCGCTGGCGGCAGATATCAAGCGTAACCTGACCACGCCGGTGCACGAAATGGGCCTGCCCGTCACCATTGACGAGCGTACCGGCGACACGCCGCAAAGCCGTCGCAAACGGCAACGCGCCGACCCGCCAAACATCTTTCTGACCACCCCCGAAAGCCTTGCCCTGCTCGTCAGCTATGATGACGCAAAACACATGTTCAAAGGCCTCAAACGCGTGGTAATCGACGAAATTCACGCGCTGGCCGAGAGCAAACGGGGCGACCAGATGATGCTGGCGCTGGCGCGGTTGCAAACCCTGTGCCCCGATCTGAAACGTGTCGGCCTGTCCGCCACCGTTGATGACCCCAGCGCTATCGCGCATCTCATGGCACGCCACCCTGACCCTTGCGAAATCCTGCTCGCTGATCACGGCCCGGCCCCCGATATCGCGATGTTGCGCACGGACGAGGCACCGCCGTGGTCCGGTGGCGGTGCCGCCTATGCCATCCCCGCTGTGCTGGAACAGATCAAGCAGCACAATACCACATTGATCTTTCACAATACCCGCGCACAGGCCGAAATTTTCTTTCACAATCTGTGGCTTGCCAATGATGACAGCCTGCCCATCGGCATCCATCACGGCAGCCTTGACCGGACCCAGCGCGCCCGCGTCGAGGGTGCGATGGTACGCGGCGAATTGCGCGCGATTGTCTGCACAGGCTCGCTTGATCTGGGCATCGACTGGGGGGATGTCGATCTGGTGATCCAGATCGGCGCGCCCAAGAATGTCAAACGTCTGGTGCAACGGATCGGCCGCGCCAACCACCGCTATAATGCGCCGTCCAAGGCGCTGCTGGTGCCCGCAAACCGGTTCGAAGTTGTCGAATGTGTCGCAGCCCTCGAGGCGGTTCTGGCGGGTGATCTTGACGGCGATCCGCGCGGCACAGGCCCCCGCGATGTGCTGTGCCAACACATCCTGATCACCGCCTGCGCCGGGCCGTTTCACGCGGATGATCTCTATGCCGAATTCACCACAGTGGGTGCCTACAGTACCCTGACCCGTGCGGCATTCGACGCCTGCCTCGATTTCTGTGCCACGGGGGGATACGCCCTGCGCGCCTATGACCGCTGGCAACGGTTGATCAAGCTCCCCGATGGACGCTGGCAATTGCGCGACCCGCGATCAGCGCAACGCATCCGCATGAACATCGGCACAATTCAGGACACCGATACCCTCAAAGTCCGCATGCGGCGTAACCGTGGCGGCAAGCCCTTGGGCGAGATCGAGGAAGGGTTCGCCGCGACCCTGACCCCCGGCGATACTTTCCTGATCGGCGGCCAGATCGTCAAATACGAGGGCCTGCGCGAAATGACCGTCGAGGTCAGCCGCGATTCTGCCAAGAAACCCAAGATCGCAAGTTTCATGGGCACAAAATTTGCCACCTCGACGCAACTTTCCGCGCGGGTTCAGGCGATGTTTACCCAAGACAGCTGGCCGGAGCTACCTGCACACACCGCAGAGTGGCTGAACCTGCAGCGTGAGGTCAGCCAATTGCCACATCCGGGGCGATTGTTGATCGAAAGCTTTCCCCATGACGGACGTGCGCAAACGGTGGTCTACGGGTTTGCCGGTCGTAACGGTATGCAAACGCTCGGGTTGCTGTTGACCAAACGGATGGAGGAATTGGGCCTGAATCCGCTGGGGTTCGTTGCCACAGATTATGCGACACTGATCTGGGGGCTGGACGCCGTCGAAGATCCGGCCCCGCTGTTTGACCTGCCTGCCTTGCAAAACGGGCTGGAGACATGGCTTGCGGGAAATGCCGTGATGAAGCGGACCTTTCGCGCCAGTGCCACGATTGCGGGGTTGATCGAGCGTAACCTGCCGCAAGCCCGCAAATCCGGCAGGCAGGCGACGTTCAGCTCCGACATCCTGTATGACACGCTGCACCGCTATGACCCTGATCACCTGATGCTGGACATCACCCGCGAGGAAGCACTGCGCGGTCTGGTCGATTTTGGCCGGATCGAGGAAATGATGGCACGCATCGAGGGGCGTATCGACCACGTCAAGCTTTCGCGGGTGTCCCCGCTGTCGGCACCGATGTTCATGGAAATGGGCCGCGTTCCGGTAAAAGGCGCCGCGGAAGAACGCCTGCTGACCGAAGAGGCCGCCCGGTTGATGGAGCAGTCAGGTCTGGCCAATCTCACCCCTGCGCCGTCGGACAAGCCAGGTTGGCGGGTGGGATATTAGACTTTGGCCGCTCGCCCGTGTCGGATGTTGAGTTTTGGTATTTAAGAAATGGTGAAATTAAAAAGACGCGCCAACAGTAGGGTTCCTACCCTGAAAGAAATGGCGCGCCTTCACCCTTTGCGGTCAACGGCTCCACAGCCTGTACCGCGCCACCTGGATAGCCGGAACCGGTTAAAAATACCTTACTTTCTTGCCATTCACCCTTTCTCAAATACCCCTGCACACCCTCGCCACCTGTGAGCCGCTTCAGAATGTGCCCTTGCCAAGCGGCCCTAATTGAATCATCACCCCTTTTCATGAATGGCTATGATTTCACTCTTGCGGGCGCGCAGCTTACAGCCTTGGGCAGTGGTGCGCTATGGTGGGCGGACCAGCGGCTGCTGTGTGTCAGCGACCTGCATCTGGGTAAATCCGAGCGTATTGCGCGGCGCGGTGGTGCGTCGCTACCGCCTTATGACACGCGCGATACCTTGACACGGCTGGCGGCTGATCTGGCGATTTGTCAGGCACAGATTGTCATTTGTCTGGGCGACAGCTTTGACGACCTAGGGGCTGCTTTGGCCCTGCCCGCGCAAGAACGTCTGTGGATAATGCGTCTGCAAGCCGGGCGGCGCTGGGTCTGGATCGAGGGCAATCATGATCCCGGCCCGGTTGATCTGGGGGGCAGTCATCTGGCCGAATTACCGGTCGCCCCGCTGACCTTTCGACACATTGCGGTGCCCGGCGCAAGCGGTGAAGTGTCGGGGCATTATCATCCCAAAGCGTCGGTAAATCCCGCAGGTCGCAGCATCTCGCGGCCTGCATTCCTGTTTGACAGTGACCGCCTGATCCTGCCCGCCTATGGCACCTATACAGGCGGATTGAGCACCCATACTGACGTTTTACGCAACCTGATGCGTCCCGAAGCACATGCAATCCTGACGGGCAAAAACCCCGTCGTCCTCCCGATGCCGAGGTAAATCCAGATGAATGAAACTGCTCTCAAGCGTATCCACAATAGCTTTGATGCGCAAAGCATGATGGCAACATTGGGTGCACAGCTGGACGATGTAGGCGCGGGCCAGGTCACGATCACCGCTCCGATCTTGGCTTTGGCCTTGCAGCAGCAAGGATTCGGTCATGCCGGTCTGACCTTTGCCATTGGGGATTCCGCTGCCGGATACGCGGCGCTCACGCTGCTGCCGCTGGATCTGGAAGTCGTGACCGCCGAGATCAAGATCAACCTACTCGCTCCCGCGCGCGGTGACCGGTTAATTGCCACTGGCCGGGTCATCAAACCCGGCAAGCGGCTCTGTGTGGTGACGGCAGAGGTGCATGCCGAAGCCGATGGTGTCCGCACCTTGATCGCTATTTTACAGGGCACGATGGTGCCTGTCCCGATCTGATCAAAGCCGGTTTAGACTGTCAGCCCTTCCGGCTCATCCAATCCATTCGCACGACAGCACGCTGTCACAGTATTGGCCAGCAGACAGGCGATAGTCATCGGCCCCACACCACCCGGCACCGGCGTGATTGCCCCTGCCACTGCGGCACAGCTGTCATAGTCCACATCGCCCACCAGCTTGGTCTTGCCTTCACCTTTTTCGGGCGCATCCAGACGGTTGATGCCCACGTCGATCACGGTGGCCCCCTTTTTGATCCAGTCGCCGGGCACCATTTCGGGGCGGCCCACGGCGGCAACCACGATATCCGCCCTGCGTACAACTTCCGCCAAATCCTTGGTCCGTGAGTGGGCGATCGTAACCGTACAGCTGTCGCCCAGCAAAAGCTGCGCCATTGGTTTACCGACAATGTTCGAGCGACCAATCACAACCGCGTTCATGCCCGAGAGCGACCCATGATGATCGCGCAGCATCATCAAACAGCCCAGCGGCGTACAGGGCACCATGGATTTTTGACCGGTGCCGAGCAAACCGACGTTGGAAATGTGGAACCCATCCACATCCTTGGCAGGCGAGATCGAATTGATCACCAGATCCTCATCCAGATGTTTGGGCAGCGGCAATTGTACAAGAATACCGTGGATTTCGGGATCATTGTTCAACTGGTCAATCAGCGCCAGCAAATCGGCCTCGGGCGTGTCGACATCGAGTTTATGCTCGACCGACTTCATGCCGACCTCGACGGTCATCTTGCCTTTGGAACGCACGTAGACCTGTGATGCAGGGTCTTCACCCACCAGCACCACAGCCAGACCGGGCGTTATGCCGTGGTCGTTTTTCAGGCGGGTCACATGGTCGCCAACTTTTGCGCGCACGCGGGCTGCAAATTCTTTGCCGTCAATAATTTTCGCTGTCATATTTCCCTCATGGGTGGGTGGGGCGTCGCCCCACCTTACGTTTTCTAGCGCAATAAGGTGGGGCCGCGCCCCACCCTTCGGGGTTTAAAACAACCCTTCAACGTCGCCGTCTGCGTTCAACCGGATCGTCTCTGCCGAGGGCACCCGTGGCAGACCCGGCATGGTCATAATCTCGCCGCAGATGGCCACGACAAAACCGGCACCCGCTGACAGGCGGACTTCACGCACCGGAATATCAAAGCCCGTGGGGGCACCGCGACGCTCCGGATCGGTGGTAAAGCTGTACTGGGTTTTGGCCATGCAGACCGGCAGATTGCCGTAGCCCTGATCTTCCCATTCTTTCAGCTGATTGCGGATTTTCTGGTCGATCTGCGCACTGTCGGCACGGTAGATTTTAGTGGCGATTGTGTTGATCTTGTCGGCCAATGACATCTCGTCTGGATAGATCGGTGAAAATTTATTCTCGGCCTTCTCGATGGTCTCGACCACCTTGGTTGCCAGATCGGCAGAGCCTTCGGAGCCAAGCTCCCAATGGCGCGACAGCACAGCCTCGGAGCCTTGGGAGGCCACGTAATCCTTGACCGCCTGCACTTCGGCTTCAGTGTCGGTGACAAAATGGTTGATCGCAACCACGACCGGCACACCGAATGATTTGATGTTCTCGATGTGACGGCCAAGGTTGGCGCACCCGCTTTTCACGGCATCGACGTTCTCTGTTCCGAGGTCAGCCTTGGCAATGCCGCCGTTCATTTTCATAGCGCGGACGGTTGCAACAATTACCACGGCCGATGGCGTCAATCCCGCCTTGCGGCACTTGATGTTCAGGAACTTTTCAGCACCCAGATCAGCACCAAAGCCAGCCTCGGTCACAACGTAATCCGCCAATTTCAGCGCTGTTGTGGTGGCGATCACAGAGTTACAGCCATGCGCGATGTTGGCAAACGGGCCGCCGTGGACAAACGCGGGGTTGTTCTCAAGCGTTTGTACGATGTTTGGCTGCATCGCGTCTTTCAGCAAAACGGTCATCGCGCCGTCCGCCTTGATATCGCGGGCAAACACAGGCGTTTTGTCACGGCGGTAGGCGACAATCATATCGCCCAGACGTTTTTGCAGGTCATCAAGGTTGCGTGCCAGACACAGGATCGCCATGACTTCGGACGCCACGGTGATGTCGAAGCCTGTTTCGCGTGGAAAACCGTTGGAGACACCACCAAGCGATGCAGTGATCTGGCGCAGGGCACGGTCGTTCATATCGACAACGCGGCGCCACACAACGCGGCGCGTGTCGATATCGAGCTCGTTACCCCAATAGATGTGGTTGTCGATCATTGCAGACAACAGCGAATGTGCAGAGGTGATGGCGTGGAAGTCACCTGTGAAGTGCAGGTTCATCTCTTCCATCGGCACGATCTGCGCGTAACCACCGCCAGCGGCACCACCCTTCATGCCAAAGTTTGGCCCAAGCGATGCCTCGCGGATGCAGACGCAGGCATTCTTGCCAATGCGGTTCAGACCGTCGCCCAGGCCCACCGTTGTTGTGGTCTTGCCCTCGCCCGCAGGGGTCGGGTTGATCGCAGTCACAAGGATCAGCTTGCCGTCTTTACGGTCCTGGATCGAGTTGATGAAATTCTGGCTGACCTTCGCTTTGTCGTGGCCGTAGGGCAAAAGGTCGTCTGACCCGATACCCAGTTTTTTGCCGATTTCCTGTATCGGTTTCTTGTTCGCTTCGCGTGCGATTTGGATGTCGGTCTTGAAAGCCATGTGAGAATCCCCTGTTGCCTTGATCGGCGGTGTTGCTGGCCCTGTCATACAGGGGGGTGTGCCCTGCGCGAGGGCGCATTTCCGACATTTCCACCCCTTGATGCGGCGGGAGGCTTTGCCCGCGTTTCTTTTTGGAAACATCGCTCCAGCAAAACGCCTCGGAACAATATTCCAATATAATGGTTTTTCCCGTGTGAAACATCAAAATCGGAGCACGAAAATGACCAAATTTTTGCAAACGACCGCCTTGGCCGCAGCCTCGTGTGTGTTTACGGCGACCGCGCCCCAGGCGGCAAACCACGCTGCAAATTGCGACGGCGGATATAGTGTCACGGATGTAGACGGGAATGGGTATGTCTCGAAAATTGAGATGAATGCCTATGCCGAAAAGCAGTCCGCAAGCATGGATACAGACAAAAGCGGAACCATCAGCCGTGACGAGTATGTAAACTGCTCTACCGCGATGATGGGCCAACAGGCGAAATCTGCAGAGCGGACCGATGCCGATATGCAAGCCATTGACGCCGACGGTGACGGGACCATCACACAGTCCGAGTTTATGCAGGCCGGTGCCGGAACGCATTCCGAAGTGCAGACCGGCGATCAGGACGCCATTGACCGCGCTGGACATCTCATCCTGCAGATTGAAGCGGCACCCGTATTGGATATCGCAACACTTGGTTCCGAAGAATATCTTGCGCGATCCGGGATGCTGTTCGTTCTGCTTGATGCGGATCGGGATGCCGGTCTGACCCGAGAAGAATTCATGGCCAACGCCCCCCCTGTCGTCGACATATCAGAGGTCATGAACCGTGAATTCGACACGGCTGATACCGACAGCTCCGGAGATTTGACAACGACCGAGTTGATCGCGGCGAACACCAAGCGTGCCGATGAAGCCATTCAAAAGGCAGAGCAGGAGACAGGAGAAAAAGCTGATCCCGAAAAAGGCGCGCCTGTGGTTTACTATACCTATCCCGGCACAATGTGACCTTTGATAGGTTTGCGCAAACTGGTCAGGGCGAAGGCGACAAGCCTTGGCCCCTGACCGGGTTAAAGATGCGGCCAGGCTGGCTGGTTCGGCACATGCAAGCGCAGGGTGTCGTCCACGGTCAACTGGCCTTCCCGCTCGATCCATGCGGTGACACCGCGTTTGCCACGCGCGGCTGATTTAAAATCTTTGCCGTGATTTGGCATGTCCTTTTCAATCGCGCGCGCAGGCAGATTGCAGGGGCCGTTTTCGACATCGATAACAATTGTCGTTCCGTTTGAGGTTTGCAGGCGCGATCCGGGCGGGATGTAGGTGAAGTCGGGGATACCTTTGAGGATCATTGAGGCCCCGAGCAAGACCGGATCCAATGCGTTAACGCCCATGGTGGCCGCAATCGCCTCCATGTCCTCAACCGACAGAATAGAAAGCTGGCGAGTGTTGCGGATTTCGGTGCCTTGGGGGTGTTGTTCCTTGACACGCACACAGGACGCGCGGGTCAAGCCGCTATGAAAGTCACCGTCAAATCCGGCGTAGCTGGCAAACACCGTCTCTATCCGTTCCGACCTGATATTTACGCGGTTTCGCGGGACCATTCCAAGCCATGTGATGGTCGCGGTAAAGCCGGTTGGTCGTAGTTCTGCCATGAGTATCGTCCTTTATAATGGCAGCAGATTGCGCGGGCTATGGCAAAAAGAAAAGGCCCGGCGCGTGCCGGACCTTATGATTTCTTTTGTTGGCCCATCACCAATTCAAATGGATCAGGTGGACGGCTCAGGCTCCAACCCACCACTCGGGGGCGGCGTCTTTTTACCTTTAGCCTTTGGAATGGCGGTCACGCTTGCCGCGTTGCCCGCATCAGGCTTGTCATTCTCGTCATCGGGGTCCGGTGTTGGTGGCAAGCCCGCAATCACACGCTTGATCTCTTCGCCTGTCAGCGTCTCGTATTCCAACAGGCCTTGGGCAAGGCGTTCGAATTCCTTGTTTTTCTTTTTGATGAGCTTGTAAGCAACGTCATACCCTTCGTCGATGATGCGCTTCACTTCACTCTCGATCAGCTCTTTGGTTGCGGCAGACACGCTAAACCCGCCTGCCCCACCATTCGCCTGATAGCCGTTGGCTGCTTCCTGATAGTCGATGTTGCCAACCTTGTCGGACATACCGTAGCGCATGACCATCGCACGGGCCAGCGCGCTGGCCTGCATGATGTCGCCCACAGGGCCGGATGATACAGAGTCAGCACCGTACTTCAGGATTTCGGCAGCTTTGCCCGCCATTGTCATGGCGATGCGCTGTTCGGCCTCGTCCTTGAACATTTGCAGTTTGTCCATTTCGGGCAGGCTCATCACCATACCCAACGCACCACCGCGTGGAATGATCGTGGCTTTATAGACCGGATCACATTTAGGAAGCGAAATACCGACGATGGCATGGCCCGCTTCATGATATGCGGTCTTTTCCTTTTGGTCCTGCGTCAGCACCATGGAACGCCGTTCGGCCCCCATCATGATCTTGTCCTTGGCGGATTCGAAATCCATCATTGCAACAAACCGGCGGCCCAGACGTGCTGCGGTCAGTGCCGCTTCGTTCACAAGGTTGGCCAGATCAGCACCCGAGAAACCGGGTGTACCGCGCGCGATGATGCGCAGGTCCACATCAGGGCCAAGCGGGGTCTTGCGCGCATGCACGTGCAGAATTTTTTCGCGGCCTTTGATGTCGGGATTACCAACTGACACCTGACGGTCAAAACGGCCGGGACGCAGCAAGGCAGGATCGAGCACATCCTTGCGGTTTGTGGCCGCAATGATGATCACACCTTCGTTGGCTTCAAAGCCGTCCATCTCGACCAGCAATTGGTTCAACGTCTGCTCGCGTTCATCGTTACCTCCGCCATATCCGGCCCCCCGGTGGCGACCCACTGCATCGATTTCGTCGATGAACACGATGCACGGCGCGTTTTTCTTGGCCTGCTCGAACATGTCGCGGACACGGGATGCACCCACACCGACGAACATTTCAACAAAGTCAGAGCCGGAAATAGTGAAGAACGGCACGCCCGCCTCGCCCGCAATTGCACGCGCCAGCAGGGTTTTACCTGTACCGGGAGGGCCCTCAAGCAACGCGCCCTTGGGAATTTTACCGCCAAGACGACTGAATTTCTGCGGATTGCGCAGGAATTCCACGATTTCTTCCAGCTCTTCCTTGGCCTCGTCGATGCCTGCCACGTCATCAAACGTCACACGGCCATGCTTTTCGGTCAGCATCTTGGCCTTGGACTTGCCAAAGCCCATCGCGCCGCCTTTGCCGCCGCCCTGCATGCGGTTCATGAAGAATATCCAAACACCGATCAGCAACAAAATTGGCAACAACGACACGAGGAATGTCGAGAACCCTGATTGTTCTTGCGGCTTGGCCTGGAACGGCACGCCGCTTTCAATTAAAAGCGTTGTAATTTCAGCGTCTTGCGGCTTGATCACGACGTAATCGGCACCATCGGATTTGCGAAAGCGAACTTGCTCGCCATCGACCGTCACGTTGCGCACATCACCGCTTTTTACGGAGCTTACAAATTCAGAATAGGTGATCTCGGTGCTTTGCAGAGTGTTGCCTGATCCGCTGAACAGGTTGAACAGCGCAAGAACCAACAACATCAACACAACCCAGAAGGCGAGATTACGAACATTTCCCAAGGAAATTCTCCTATTATCAACAAGACGCACGCGGGTGCTGCGGGCGGGTGGTCACATCGACCGACACAACCTTTCCCTTAAGATAGAGATGATCTGCGTGAGTTCAATGCGCTAAAAGTGCGGCAAAGAAGGTCTCTTCTCCGCCAATGATGTCGGCATGCCATTTATGGCCCCGTCCGGCAAGGGGTGCTGCAACAACAACGTCACCATGCCACACCGCAGGCGTTGATAACAGCATTGTATGCGGGCGCGCTGTCTCGCGCCAGTCAGGACATTGATCGAGGCCCGCCTTGCCCAATGCACGCAGAGTGATGTCCCCCGCATGCTCGGAAGGGTCTGCCGGATCCAGTTTCCAGCGCCCGTCCCACAGCTGGTCAGGCGGTGTTTGCAGGTCTTTGACAACATTATACTCGCGGAACACCCAAATCCTACCAGCGATCCTGAGCGCGTGACAGCCGTCGACTGTGGCGGCCTGGCCTTTTCGCAGGGCCAGCATTGCCGACGCAATGGCGGCGCGGCGCGGCGGATAGGCCGCCCCGCTGATCCAGTTCACCGCATGCACCAAAAGCCGCCGCTGGATTTCATCCGGCAAGATCCGCATTCTGCGCTCGCTGATCACCACCGCCCCCGCATCCACGCAGCATATGTCCCGGGCGGCCAGAAAGGTTTGCCAATCCAGTGCCGTGCGCGCCTGCGCCATCTGAGCCGCAATCGCTGAAATTCCGGGTGCATCAATGCCCAACGGGGCCAATGCCTCCAGCACGCGGCGGGCCTTAATACGCTCGAATGCAGTGTCCTCGTTACTCGGATCCTCGACCCAGCCAATGTCCCGCGACCGCAAATAGCTGCGCAGTTCATCGCGGCCCGCACCCAGCAGCGGGCGCACCCAGGTAATCCCTTCGCGCACTTTGCGTGTGGACATGCCTGCCAAACCGTTGACACCGGCCTGTCTGGCCAATCGCATCAAAAACGTCTCGGCCTGATCGTCGCTGGTGTGACCCAAAGCGATAGTGCGAATGTCATGTGACTTGGCCCAGTCGGCCATCAATTTATAGCGCGCGTCGCGCGCCGCCTTTTGCAAATTCCCGGTGCCGTCCCACGCATCCCAGTGCAATGTGTCGTGCCGCACGCCCAGTGTGGCACAAAACCGCGCCACCATTTCGGCCTCCGCAACCGCCTCGGGGCGTAAACCGTGATTGACCGTCACTGCGCGTAATTTTGTGCCGTTGAGCGTACAAATACCATGGAGCAAATGCAGCAATGCCATTAAATCGCCACCGCCTGATACCGCCACGCCCAATCTGTCAGGTGGATGATTTAGAAACGCGTCAGCAACCTGTTGGGTCAAGCGGGCGTGCATCAGATCACGGGAATAAAATCATGGGCAGCCGATTCTGGCACGCTCGGTTTGCGCTTGAGAAACAGCGGCGCTGTCAGGAAACCGCAAGGCCACTTCGCCCAAGGTCACGCAAGCTTCCTGTGTTTGGCCCAATGCGCCCAGTGCACGGCCAAGTTCAAACAATGAAGACGGTGCCACAGCGCCGGTGGGGTCGGCGGTAAAGCTGGCCAAAAATGCACGTGCCGCTTCGCGCTGGTCCCCGAGACTGTTGAGGGCCTCACCGCGACGCAAATCGGCCTCGGCCGCTAACGGACCGCCGGGGTATGTCTGATTGAAGGTCTCAAACTGGTCAGCGGCGCCGCGAAAGTCACCGGATGCGAGCGCCGCCTGCGCCCGCTCAAAGTCTGCTGCTTCACCCACAGCCAAAGATGCTGTGTCTGTCGGTGTGGACGGGGCCGTCATCGGGGCCTGTGTTGATGTCTGGCCTTCGCCGCCCAAGGTCGATGTTTGCCCCAAGGTTGAAATATCGCCGCCCTCAAGTTCCACCAGACGGAATTCCAGATCGCCGATGCGGCTGGTGCCGTCAGCGACGATCCGGTTGATGCGGTTTTCCAGCTCTTCGGTTTTGGACGTTACACGCTGCAATTCGCTTTCCATCGCGTTCACACGTTCAAGCACCGAACCGGTGCCCGTATCAACCGATACAACTCCCGTGGTCGACAACTCGCGTCTCAGCTTTTGCACTTCGGTGTTCAGGATTGTCAGTTCCTGCCGGATATCCGCAAGAGTTTGCGTATCTTGCGCAGATACGGCTACCGGACTGACCAGCATCCCGAACGCAATCGCTAAAAAAACGCGTTTCATCATAACTCCCTTTACCTCGATTATTGCTTAACTGCTGAGACCACCGGCCAGTACTGTCACCGCACGGCGGTTCTTGGCATAGCAGGCTTCCTGCGAACAGATTTCGATCGGGCGTTCCTTGCCGTAGCTTACAACGCGCAGACGCGAGGATGGCACACCTTTGGACACCAGATATTCCTGTGCCGAATTCGCGCGGCGTGCGCCAAGGGCGAGGTTGTATTCACGTGTGCCTTGTTCGTCCGCATGACCTTCGATCACGGCCTGATAATCGCTGTTGGTCAAAAGCCAGTTTGCCTGACCGTCCAGAGTGGCACGGCCCTCTGGCGTCAAATTCGACTGGTCAACCTGGAACAACACACGGTCGCCGATGGACTGCTGGAAATAAGCGGTCGAGGACGGATCACTTGCGCTGCCATCAGTAAAGCCGCCGTTGTTCAGGCCGCTGTTGGCACCGGCACCACCCGCGCCATCATTCCCGAAACGGTTCGGGTTGGTACAAGCCGACACAGCCAATGCTGCGATGAAAATCGTGCTGGTAAGGAAACGGTTCATTTTACTGCCTCTTGGATAGGTGGCTTTTCGCCAATTGTGATTTTATCTACGGTATTATGTATCACAAGCGTGCGGGCTTTGGAAATATCCCGCACACCTGATGTTTATCACTTTTGCAATGGTGACCATGACGGGTCCGACCCGCCGTCTGGTGTGCGCACAGGACGCAGATTGCGGCCCGATATATCGACTGAATACAACGTCGATGCGCCGCCTGCGCCTTGGGTTTCGCGCGCGAACATGATCACGCGGCCATTGGGTGCCCATGTCGGACCTTCATCAAGGAATGACGCGGTCAACAGACGCTCCTGACTTCCGTCCAGACGCATCACCCCGATGTGAAACCGGCCTTTGTTCTGTTTGGTAAAGGCCACCAGATCGCCGCGCGGCGACCACACGGGCGTACCGTAACGCCCTTCACCAAAGGAAATCCGCGTCGCCTCACCGCCCGTTGCAGGCATAACATAAAGCTGCTGGGTGCCGGACCGGTCGCTTTCAAAGACAATCCGGCTGCCATCGGGTGAAAAGCTGGGGGCGGTTTCGATCGCGGGCGTATTGGTCAGGCGCACCGAGGTTCCGCTGTTGATATCCATCGAATGGATATCGGTGTTGCCGCCTTGGGTCAGCGAGAAAACCACCGTTTGGCCCGAAGGCGAGAAACGCGGCGCAAAGCTCATCGTGCCTTCGGAGCTTTGCAGCACGCGGCGCGAGACACTGCCGATATCGAGAACATAAATGCGCGGAAATCCGCTCTCATAGCTGGTATACAGGATGCGGTCGCCACTGGGCGAGAATCGCGGGGCCAGCACAATCGAGGATGAATCGGTCAGGAACTGCACATTCGCACCATCATAATCCATAACCGCCAGTCGTTTTTTTCGGTCATCCTTTGGTCCGGTCTCGGAGACATAGACAACGCGGCTGTCAAAATATCCGCCCTCGCCGGTGATCCGGCTATAGACCTCGTCGGCGACCTTGTGCGCCATGCGGCGCCAGCCTTCGGTTGTGCCGGAAAACTGCAAGCCCTGTTCCATTTCAGCGCCGGAAAACACATCGTACAGACGGAATTTCACATTGACCGAATTGCCCTGAACATTCACAGCACCGGTAATCAAAGCCTGCGCATTGATCGCTTTCCAGTCGGCGTATTGCACTGACGCGTTAAAATCGCTGACGTTCGAGATAAACGCACTCGCGGGAATTTCGCGAAACAACCCGGTGCCGACAAGATCCTCGGCAACCACACGCGCCAGATCACTGGCCAACTGGCCTGCCTCGGCGCTCTCGGGCTGGAACGTGGGCACCGCAAACGGCAGCGGCTCAATGATACCTTCATCAATGATAATCCGCAGCGGCTCTTGCGCCATGGCCTGAAACGGGGCGGCAAACGCGCAGAGCACTGCCAGATAAATGCTGAGCATAAGATTTTTCATCGCAGGTAAATCCTTTCGGGATCAATCATCATGGCAACGGTCACAACGGATAATCGCGCCATTTAGAGTGCTTTTCGAGGGGAAGTTAGAGCGGATTTGCACCGCAGCGGGCAATCGCCGATGTTCATATATCATCTGAGCCCCATTTTTCTGGGATCAAATGTAATTTCGATGGTCTGCCACTGGCCGAACTTTTCGGCGGGCAGGGGAAAACCCTTTGATCCGCACAGGATAATCGCACGGCGGGCTGAATCAAAAACGCGCTGCGCATCGGCGTCTGACCCACCAGACGCGCTGACCTGACGGATGGAGTCGTTCACGGGTGTGCCGTTCTGGTTCATGTTGACACTGATTATGACTGTCGTTTGCAGTGCTGATGTCGACAATGACCCCACATTCCAGCAGCCCGCCACAGCAACGCGCAGCGTTTCCTTTTCACCCGCAGACAAGGGTGGGCCCGTTGCCACAGATGGGGTTGGGGTTGGCGACGGTGTTGGCGTCTCTTCGCCACTAAGCGCCTCGGCCAGTGCCGCCGCAACCGCGTCGGCATTGGAGGGTGTCGAGGGCTCCGCCGGCGTCGGTGTGGGTGTCGGCGTCGGTGTGGGTGTCGGTGTGGGCGTCGGTGTGGGTGTCGGCGTTTCAGCCACTTGCGGCGCTGGTGCCGCAGGTCTGCGGCCCGGCGGACGCGGCGATGCGGCAGGTGCGGCAGTGGCTTCGGTCACGATCTGGGTTGTGGCTTCCTCTGGGGCTTGCGCCTCTTGCGGCTCCTCGACCGTTTCACCAGCGGCATCGGGTGCCACCGCCTCCTGCTCTACAGGATCGGGCGTTGCATCCGGTTCCGGTTGCGCCACAGGTTCGGGGGCCACCCGTTCAACCGGACGCGGTGCTGATTCCGGTGCCACATTCGGCACCAGCACAGCCGTCTCTCCCACAGGCTCGGTCAGATCGGGTGGCGTATCGTCCACTTGTGCCTCGGGCGGCAGAGCAAGCTCTGTCACCTCCGGCGGGGTATCATCGGGGGGCGGCGTGTCGGTCTGGATCGGTGCAGGTTGTTCAATAGCCGTATCCGGTGTCGCCGCGACCTCGGGAACCTCGGCGGGTACTTCGGGCGCAGCAGGCTGTGCCACATCTGTTGCAGTATCAGGCGATTGCTGTGCTGCGACGAGACGGTCAAAATCAGCGCCGCTGATCACGGACACTTCGGTCATCTCGAACGGGGGCGGGTCCGCGTCAAATACGCTGCCGAACAGCAACCATGCGATAAACGCCAGATGCCCTGCCCCTGAAATATATTGCCCGGTGTCCACGTCTAGCCACCCGATGCGTCGGTGCCATCCAGCGCCGGACCACCAATATCAGTGACCAGACCGATGTTTGAAAAGCCGCCCGCATTCAGCGCGCCCATGATCTCCATAACTGCACTGTACGGCACGCGGCCATCGGCACGCAGGAACACCCGGTCGCTGGCGCGTTCAGAAGCAATCGCGCGCAGCTTGTTCACAAGGTCTTCGCGCGGCGTTTCTGTCGTCAGGATCTGGACACCGCCATCGGCGGTAATGGTCACGGTCAGCGGCTCTTCTTGCTCTGACGGCAAGGCACCCGCTGCGGTTTTGGGCAATTCGACCGGCACACCGACGGTCAGCAACGGGGCCGCAACCATAAAAATGATCAGCAACACCAGCATAACGTCGACAAAGGGCGTGACGTTGATCTCGGACATCGGCTGTGCGCGGCCACGGCGTCTGCCGCGCCCGCCGCCCTGTTTTTTCATGACACCCGCACCCATGGCCTAGCTGTCCAACTGGCGGCTGAGGATGGTGGCAAATTCGTCAGAAAACGCCTCGTAGCCGCCTAGGATACGGTCGCTGTCAGCGCTCAACTTGTTATAGAACACAACCGCAGGGATCGCAGCCATCAGGCCCATGCCCGTGGCCAAAAGCGCCTCGGCGATACCGGGTGCCACAACGGCAAGGTTGGTGTTTTGCTGTTCCGCAATCTCGATAAAGGCGTTCATGATCCCGAAAACAGTCCCGAACAGACCGACAAAGGGGGCCGTCGAGCCAACAGTGGCCAGAACCGGCAGGCCTTTTTGCAAACGCTCGGCTTCCTTGGCGATTGCCACATCCATGCTTCGGTCGATGCGTGCCGTTGCACCGGGGATCAACCCGCCATCATCACGGTGCGAGCGGCGCCATTCAGTCATGCCAGCCGCAAAAATCTTTTGTGCAGGGCCTTCGGGGTCCGCGCCCACATTGTCGAACAATGCATCCAGCGGCTCGCCCGACCAGAATGCCTGATCGAATTCTGCCGCTTCGGCCTTGGCCTTGCGGTACTGCCTGATCTTTTCGATAATGATCGCCCAGGACCAGAACGACGACAATATCAATGAAATCATCACCAGTTTCACGGTAATGGTTGCCTCGGCAAACATTGACCATACCGAAATGCTGCCACCAACGCTGGCTGCTAATAATGCTGTCTGCATATGTCCTGCTCTATTATCTACCGCTTGCGCGGCCCACTGCCTCAAGGCTCCGGTGTACCGAAGCTCCATTTGATGTAAATCTAGACCAGCGCAAGCGGGAAAGCTAGAGGGTTGGCAGATGCCCGCCCCTCAGGGTGCGATTGAGCGAAGTTTCGCTGGCAAACGCGCAGGTCTGCCGCCCTTGCCGATACACACAATTGTGACCACGGCACGGAACAGACAGGTCTCGTTGCGCCAGACTTCCTGCCCCATCACCATGCGCGCGGGCGTGATTGCATCCAGCGTGGTGCGGACTTCAAGCATATCCTCGAAAACTGCCGGGGCCAGATAATCTGCCTCGATCCGGCGCACGGCAAACACGACGCCCTGCGCCTTCATCGCCAGTTGATCAATGCCCATGTCGCGGACCCAGTCGCTGCGCGCCCGCTCAATGAAGCGCAGGTAATTGGCGTAATACACAATTCCCGCCATATCGGTGTCCTCATAATAGACCCGCAAAGCGAACAGATGGCTCATTGCACCTTGCCCACCCGTGCCGCCAGCCGCAACGCATGGGAGGGGTCACGCGCCGCTGCCGGTAAGACAGGGTCATAAGCCGCACGCAGCACCGACCCGATGTCGGGCTGAATGAACGCGCTATCGCCGTTTACCGCCAAAGGCGAGCGGTCCTGAAACGCTGCATCGGACCACAGCACCACCGACTGCACGATCTGCGACAACGCCAGTGTGTGCGCAGGCACAGCATTCAAATGCTGATCCATGCGCAAAAATACAAAACAGGCCTTGATCGCGCCCGCGTCATCAAACCGGAATATGCGGTACTGGTTGGCATCCGCCGCCTGTAAACGCGCCACAAGCGCCCCCAAATCCGGCACCAGACGGTCCATGCCCTTAACCTCGGGCAGTTCCGCCCATTCAGAGAAAAAGAACACCATCAGGTTGCTGCCCAGTTCGGCGTCCATATCGCCCATCTCGTGACCCGCAAGTGTCACAACCGCTTCCAAAGCGCCTTTCACAACGCCCAGCGTCGCATCATCCACCCCGAACACAACGGGGCAAATCGCCCGCCCCCAGCGCGCAAAAGCATAGCTGCCATCGCTGCGGGTAAACAACGCTTCTATCTCTGCTGCTTTCATTTCACCCTTTTCCAAATACCCCAGCACAACAGATCACCCAAACAAATCACCTATGGATTTAGGCGGCGCCATCCCCAAATGGGTCCACGCCTTTTGCGCCAGCATCCGCCCGCGCGGTGTGCGCTGGATCAACCCTTGTTGCAGTAAAAACGGCTCGATCACTTCTTCCAGCGCGTCGCGACTTTCCGACAACGCCGCCGACATCGTCTCGATCCCTACCGGACCACCCTGATAATTCTCTGCAATCAACCGCAAATACCGCCGGTCCGCGCTATCCAGCCCCAGGTGATCGACCCCAAGACGCGTCAGCGCCATGTCTGCCAGCTCTCGTGTTACACGCCCATCGCCCTCGACAACGGCAAAATCGACAACACGCCGCAAGAGACGCCCTGCTATACGCGGTGTCCCGCGCGCGCGCTTTGCAATCTCGCGTGCGCCGCCCTCGTCCGCAGGGGCACCCAGCTTGCGGGCGTTACGGTCCACGATGATGAACAACTCATCTTCGGTATAAAACTCCAGCCGCGTCGGGATACCGAAGCGGTCGCGCAGCGGCGTGGTGAGCAAACCCATGCGTGTTGTCGCGCCCACCAGCGTAAACGGTTGTAATTCAATCCGAACCGTGCGTGCGGCGGGGCCCTCGCCGATCACCAGATCAAGCTCGAAATCCTCAAGTGCCGGGTACAGGATTTCTTCAACCACTGGATTGAGCCGGTGGATTTCGTCGATGAACAAGACATCGCGCGCTTCCAAATTGGTCAGGATCGCCGCCAGATCACCCGCCTTGGCCAGCACAGGCCCCGAGGTCATCCGAAACCCCACGCCCAACTCCCGCGCCATAATCTGAGCGAGTGTGGTTTTGCCCAGACCCGGGGGGCCATGAAACAACGTGTGATCCATCGCCTCGCCACGCAGTTTGGCCGACTGGATAAAAACGCGCAAGTTTGATCGCGCCTCGGCTTGCCCAACGAATTCATCCAGCATCTGCGGACGCAACGCCCGGTCCATATCCTCGGGCAGTGGTTCAGGCCGCAATGTGGGGTCGCTGTTGATCATGTGTCATTCCGTCGGGTGGGTGAAACCCACGTAATTGCATCACGCACACCCTAACCCTTTGGGGCCAGCAGTTTCAACGCCGCACGGATCAGGCTGGGTGTCTCGGCATCGGGCATCGCGTCCACTGCCTGCACCACTGCACGTGCCGCGTCGCCGGGGGCGTAACCCAAATTGCCCAGAGCCGACAGCGCTTCTGCTTGCGCCGCAGCATTGGGCGCAGGTGCTATGGCTTTGCGCGGGGTCGCGCTCTCGATCACTTCGGCTTCGACCTCGCCTTGCGCCTGCGCAAGCGTCCCGCTCATCGCCATCACGCCCGGTGCTTTGTCTTTCAGGTCAAGCACCACGCGCTGTGCGATCTTTGGCCCCACCCCTTTGGCAGCCTTGACCGCGTTCCAGTCGCCCAGTGCAATCGCGCGGCTGACACCATCCGGCCCCAGCGCACCCAAAATCGCCAGCGACGCCTTGGCCCCGATCCCCTGCACGGATGTCAGCAAGCGGTGCCATTCCTTTTCGACCAAAGTCTGGAACCCGAACAACTGCATCAGGTCTTCGCGCACCAGCAGCTCGGTATAAAGCGCCACCACCTCGCCCACACCGGGCAAAGCCATCATGGTACGGTCAGAGCAATAGACCAGATAGCCCACGCCGCGCACGTCAATCAGCACATGGTCAGGGGCGCGGTATTCGATCCGTCCTGTAATCTTGCCAATCATGCGATGGCCTTTGCGACAGCTTGCGCAAGGCTGCTCGCCCCGCCGTGATGGGCGTGACAGATGGCAATGGCCAATGCGTCCGCTGCATCCGGGCCCATGATATCGACGCCGGGCAATTGCATCCGCACCATGTGCGCCACCTGTCCCTTGTCGGCATGCCCCACCCCGACCACGGTTTTCTTGACTGTGTTGGGCGCATATTCGCCAACCGCAAGACCCGCCTGCGCCGGCACAAGCATCGCAATGCCCCGCGCCTGACCCAGCTTTAGCGTCCCTGCCCCGTCCTTGTTCACGAATGTCTGCTCCACGGCTGCCGCTTCGGGCCTGTATGTTGCAAACACCCGCGTCAGTTGACCGTGCAGCGACAACAGCCGCTGCGCCAATTCGGTGCCTTCCGACGTGCACACCCCGTTTGCGACATGCGAAATCCGGCTTCCCACGACGTCAATGACCCCCCAGCCAAGATTGCGCAGCCCCGGATCAATGCCGATTACCCGTACCATATGCCCTGTTGCCTCAAATTGTTGCTTTTTTGTTTCACTAGCACGAAAGGCGAACATTCGCCAAGCTTTTCCGTTCGCAATCTGTTTGCGACTTCGCACTCTGTCGTAATTGAACCTTCAGGCCAAAAACCGCCGCCTCCAGCATCAAAAGCGACGCCCGTCCGAACACAATTTTGCCTTAATTAACGGTACGTTAACCTTGATCTTGACCTATGCAAAAAGCGCGGGTCTCACATGCGTTTCTGGCGATTGCGCAATCCTGATAACACTCCTAGATGCCCCTCACACAGTCGGGGAAACCGACACAACGATTTAAATATAAGGAATGGCTCACATGGCAGCTTTCGACACCACCCGCACCGCTTACGGCTCCGTACTGGCCGTTTCCCGTATCGCTTCTTTCGTGTCCAACATGCTCGGCAATGTTGTTGCATGGAACGATGCGCGCGTCACCCGCGCCGCACTGGCAACTTTGTCTGACCGCGAACTGGACGATATCGGCCTGATCCGTGGCGACATCGATACAGTCGCCCAGAGCCACTTTATTCGCTAAGCTGCATGCGGGGCGCGCTGGAAAAGCGCAGCACTCGCAGCTGAAAGCATTAAAAACCACGCCTGTGAAAACACGGCGTGGTTTTTTGTCTGCTGGTTCATAAGTTGAACGACAGAGGCAAAACAGAACGCAGATAAAACTGGATATTTACTGCAAATATGGACCAACAAGGTCAGCTATCGCTGCCGTAATCGGATCAATCCCGAGAACCTTCGCACCTGCCATCTCGACAACTGTGCCATTCTCGAGCAGGGCAAGCCGGTCCTGATATGTCACCGGACCAAACGACGCCAGCATGATTGCTTTGAATACAAAGAAACCCAAAACGGTCAGGATCAACCCTCTTATGGGGAACCCGCGACGCTTTGATTTCGGGGTCACACGGATCAATCCGTCTTTGCCAACCTTCGTGGTATAACCCTGCGACATTTTCGCATGTTTGCGCCCGAGAAAATTCAGGCGTTTTATAAAGTGGTCATGTGTCTCAACCATGGCAGTGGCCTCTTAGGATCAACGGCCCCCACCGGATCTGTTCATAAATAATTAGCCATGAATTGTGGCATTTTCAGGGCAAATGCCTCAAATACCTTATAAATAGGGTGCAATTTAGGTCATTTTGCGAAGCGTCAGGGTGGTCCAGTCAACAATGCTTTCGCGGTGCACCAGATTGATGCCCGCCTGTGCATAAACCGCGATCACGTCATCGGCCTGTTCATTTAAAATGCCCGAGAGAATCGCATACCCCTCCGGTTGCAGGGCTGCGGCCATATCGGGGGCCAATGCCACAAGCGGGCCTTTGAGGATGTTGGCGAAGACCAGATCGAACGGTGCCGCAGCTGCTAGTTCAGGATGATCGAACCCCGCCGCCTCGACACAGCGCACACGGCCTTCAAGTGCATTGGCGGTCACATTCGCCGCTGCAACCTCGACCGCAACCTCGTCAATGTCGCTTGCCAGCACGTTTTCCGGCCAAATCCGTGCCGCCGCCATTGCCAGCACCGCGGTGCCGCAACCGATATCGACAACGTTTTTGCCGTGAAAGCCGTCCAGAGCCAACCTGTCCAATGCCCGCAAGCAGCCCAAGGTGGTGCCATGATGCCCGGTGCCAAACGCCATCGCCGCCTCGATCAGCAATGGCTCGCACCCCTCTGGCACCTTATCCGCATCATGACTGCCATATACAAAGAACCGCCCCGCCACCACGGGTGCCAATTCACGGCGCACATGGGCAACCCAATCGGTTTCGGGCAGTTCCGACACCACAAAGGGTTTCGCCCCCATCGCCACGGCCAGCACTGCCAACGCCGTCTGATCCGGGGCTGCCTCAAAGTAACCGCCGACCTCCCATAGGCCCGATCCATCCTCGACTTCGAATACGCCCACACCCGTGGGTTCGGGGGTCAGCCCTTCCATCGCGTCGCCCAGCGCATAGGCAGGGTCACGGCCCGTCAAGGTGGTCAATGCAGTGAATGTCGGCATCATCTTCTCCGGTATCTGTCGGGGTTCGGGTAGGGGCGCGGTGGCGCGGGGTCAAGGGCGTTCATATCCGCAGGTCCAAGGCCCGAAACATAGCGCCATCCCCAAAGCGCCGCGATGACCCCGATCAGCGCACCTGCTGCTGTCTGGCCATAGATGACCCCCGGCGCGCCATAAACCGTGCCAAGCGCCAGCGCGGCAGGCCAACTCAACACGCCGTCCTTCACCCAGTTCAGCAGCGTCGAGCGTCCCGGTCGGCCCAGCGCGTTGAAGGCCGCGTTAGACACGAACAACCCACCCATCAGGATGAACCCGCCAAGACCGACTGTGCAGAACGCGCGCAGCACCGCAGCGCCCTGCCCCTCCAGTCCGAAGATCGAAATTATATAGGGTTGCGCTATCAAAAACAGCACCCAGACCGCCAGCGTGTAGCCCAGACAAAAGATCAGACCGTCGCGGTAAATCTCGCGCAGCCGGCCGTATTGCCCTGCACCGAGGTTCTGACCAAAAATCCCCCCGATGGCCCCCGACAGCGCAAACACACCGCCAAAGGCCACGACTGTCAGACGCCCCACCACGGCCCATGCTGCCACCGCATCGTCCCCGAACGGTGCCATGATGATGGTCAACAGATAATTCCCCGCCGGTGACGCCATCTGCGTGCCGATGGTTGGCACGGCGATCAACGCAAAGGGCCATGCGATGCGCCGCACGTCCCTGAAGTCTGGCCATGCCACCAGATCATTGGCGCGTGTCGCATAATGGAAACCCAAGATCAAAAGGCAGACCCTGAACAGCACCAACCCGATGGCCGCCCCATCAAGGCCCAGTTCGGCCCAGACAATCAAGATCGGGTCCAGCACCATCAACAAGACGCCGGCCCACAGGGTGACATACATCGCCTGCGCGCCCTGCCCCTCGGCGCGCAAGGCGGCAGAAAAGATCAGTCCGGCCGCCATCAGGATCACCGACGGCATCGTCATCGCAAGATAGCGCGCCGCCAGCCGCGCCGTCTCGCCTGTGGCACCGGCAAACGCAACCAGATCATGACGCTCAAGGATGACAAAAAACGCCACGGCGGTCAGGACTGCGACCGAAATCACGAGGGCCGCCCCAGCCTGCACCCGCCCTTCGCCCCGATCACCCCGTCCGATCGACTGCGAGATCACGGCAATCGCGGCGATCATCAGCCCGACCGCGAAAGACACCGAAAAATACTGGATCGCAAAAGCAAATCCGATCGCAGCCACCAACGTCGGATCGCCAAGCTGGGAAATCCAAATCAGACCGGCAAGATCGACGAGGAAAACAAAGAAAATGCCCAATGCGCCCGTGGCCGTCATGCGCATCACATGACCCATCGTGGGTCCGGTCAGAAACCGCCCCTGCGCCCCCATAAATTATTCCGCAGCTTGCGCAAGGCGGGCCGAAAAGATCGTCTCGTTGCCCGGTGCGGGGTGTCGCGGGATCAGCATGGCAAGGCAGAACGAGACGAAAGCCATCCCTGCCGCCAGAAAGAACACCGCCGCAGGCGAGGCAAGCCACAGCAGCCCCAGCACCACCGGCAGAAACACCGCTGCGATATGGTTGATTGTGAACGCGACCGCAGCGGTCGGGGCGATGTCGGCGGGGGATGCGATTTTCTGGAAATAGGTTTTAAGCGCCAGTGCCAACGCGAAAAACATGTGGTCGAGCACATAAAGAACCGCTGCGACCACCACGCCCCACCCCATGAAATACACACCGCCATAAGCGAGAAACACCATGACCAACCCGGTATATTCAAACCCGAGCGCGCGGCGTTCGCCAAAGTAGCCCACCGCACGACCCATCAAAGGCGCAAAGATCATATTGGCCAAAAGGTTGATCAGATAAAGCGTGGTGATTTCATGAACGTCATAGCCGAACTTTTCGACCATCATGAAACCTGCAAACACCATGAAAATCTGACGCCGCGCACCGGCCATGAATTGCAAGGCGTAATAAAGCCAATAGCGTTTGCGCAGGATCATCTTTTTGATCTGCGGTGTCGGTGCCTCGAACTGCGGATAGGCGATGATGGCGAAAAGGACGATCAATACGGTGACACCACCGCCGACCATATAAACGATATTATAGGACAGGCTTAACGTGTCCCACAGCGCCATGATCGCAAGGTATGCAATCATGGTCGCAAATGACCCCGCCGCCATCAACCAGCCGAGCATGCGCGGCGCATCCTCGATTTTAAGCCATTGCAGTTGTAAGGATTGATTGACCGTCTCGTAGTAATGAAACCCGATCGAGCTGAGCATGGTCAGCGTTAAAATCCCGCCCATCGTCGGAAACTGCGCCGTGAGCATTGTCGCCACCCCCAGCAGGATCAGTGACACCAGACCAAGCACCTGTTCGCGCACAAAGATGATGATGGCGATGACACCCACCGCCAGAAATCCGGGAATTTCACGGATCGTATGCAGCAGGCCGATGTCAGCCCCGTCAAAATCCGCGGCCTCGATGACAAAGTTGTTCAGCAGTGCCGCCCAGGTGTTGAATGCAATCGGCATGGCAAGCGCCATGAGAAACAACAGCGCCACGGGCCTGCGCCAGAAGGGAAGACGCTTGGCGTCCTCGAGGGTGATGTATTGAGCCATGCGGTTTGCATACGCCCCGCACAGATCATTGGCGAGACAGAAAAGACTGCCTCTTTCATTTCACCCTTTTACAAATACCCCTGCGAAAGGACAGCGGCACAGGCCACGTCTCAATAAAAACTCTGCGGATCAATATCTACTGCGACCCGCAAATCACCCTTTAGCCGAAGCTGCGCCACCCATTTGGCCAATGCCTCCTGCAAGGGAACGGACTTGTCCGCCTTGACCAGTAACCGCACGCGGTGCCGCCCGCGCACACGCGCGATGGGCGCGGGTGCAGGCCCGAACACCTGCGCACCCACCGCGCGCAACGGCGCATCCTGCCGCGCCAGCATATTGCCCGCATCAAACACCTGCGCTACATCCGGCCCGCTTAGAATAATCCCCGCCATCCGCCCGTAAGGTGGCACGCCTGCCTGCTTGCGCTCTGCGGCTTCCGCCGCCCAGAACGCTTCTTCGTCGCCTGCCAGAATCGCGCGGATCACCGGATGTTCGGGCTGGTAGGTTTGCAATAACGCGGTGCCCGGCGCTTCCGCCCGTCCGGCGCGCCCCGCGACCTGCCGCATCAGTTGAAACGTCCGCTCCGCCGCCCGCAGGTCCGATCCCATCAGACCGAGGTCGGCGTCAATTACCCCCACAAGTGTCAGGTTCGGGAAATTATGCCCCTTGGCCACCAGTTGCGTGCCGATGATGATATCCGCCGCACCCGCGCTGATCGCTGCAATCTCGGCCTTGAGTGCGCGCGCCGATGCGTACATATCCGAGCTTAAGGTCGCGATCTTTGCGTCCGGCCACAGCAACGCCGCCTCTTCGCCCAACCGCTCGACCCCTGGCCCGACAGGTGCCATCTTCCCCACCGCATCGCAGGACGGACACGCCTCGGGCATCGGTTTGCTTTCGCCGCATTGATGGCACACGAGACGTTTGAGAAACCGGTGCTCCACCATTCGCGCGTCACAATCGTCACAGCCGATCTGGTGCCCGCAGGCGCGGCATAATGTGATCGGAGCATAGCCCCGACGGTTGATGAACAGCATCGCCTGTTCACCTTTTTCGAGCCGTTTGGTCACTTCGACCTGTAAGGTGGGTGAAACCCACTTGTCACTTGCCAGCGGCTCTGCCCGCATGTCGATCGCGCCCATCGCGGGCATGACGGCAGGGCCAAACCGCGATGTCAGATCAAGCCGCTTGTATTTGCCCGCCTCGACATTGGCCCAGCTTTCCAACGATGGCGTGGCACTGGCCAACACAACCTGCGCGCCGCAGATTGACGCGCGCAGCACCGCCATATCACGTGCATTATACAGCACACCCTCTTCCTGTTTATACGAGGTGTCATGCTCCTCATCGACCACGATCAGGCCAAGGTTCTGGAACGGTAAAAACAACGCCGACCGCGCACCGATGACCAATTGTGCCTGCCCCTGCCCGACCATCCGCCAGATGCGGCGGCGTTCGGTCATGGTGGCCCCCGAATGCCATTCGGCAGGCTTTGCGCCAAAGCGTTCCTGCACGCGGGTGAAAAACTGTTCGGTCAGGGCAATCTCGGGCAACAACACCAGCGCCTGTCGCCCCGCCCGCAAGGCGGCGGCGATGGCCTCAAGATAAACTTCGGTTTTGCCCGATCCCGTGACCCCGCGCAGCAAGGTCGTGCCATAGGTCTGCGATGCGACCCCCTCGGCCAGGGCACTTGCACCCGCCGCCTGATCATCGGTCAATTCCTTACTCGGCAGGTCCGGGTCCATTCGCCCGAAGGGCACATCGCGCGGGCTGTCTTCCTCGAACACAGCGTCTTGCGCGACCAATCCCTTGACTACGGATGCCGTGACCCCCGCCAGTTCTGCCAGTTCCTTGAGGGTGAACGACAGATCACCATATTCGGCAAGTGTATCCAGTACCCTGCCCCGCGCATCGGTCATCCTTGACGGCTCCGCCGTCCCGCGCCTGTACACTTTGCGCATTGACGGCGGATCGCCCAAACCCGGCGCGCGGGTTGCCAGCCGCAGCATCGCGGGCATCGGCGTAAGCGTGTAGGCCGCCGCCCGCATCAGAAATTCCCGCATCTCCAACCGCATCGGGGCAGCGTCCAGTACCCGTATCACGGAGCGGATTTTGCTGATGTCATAATCACCCTTCCCCGGCCCCCAGACCACGCCCAGCACCTTTCGCGGTCCCAGCGGCACTTCGACAAATGCGCCCAGATGGCAGCCGCCCTCGGGTGCCTTGTAATCCAACGCACGCCCCAACGGCTGCGTCGTCAGCACAGACACCAAAGCGCCATGGTCAAAGAATTCTGGGGACGTCACCAAACGCTCCAATTGGATAATTTCAAGATTTGAGGGTTCCAGCAGGGCCGATCATACGGTAAAGCCAACATCAACGCTCGCTTCCTCATACGCAAGGACTGACAGATGAAATTTTTTGTAGATACCGCCGAGATCGACGCAATTGCCGAATTGAATGACCTTGGCATGGTGGACGGTGTGACCACAAACCCCTCGCTGATCCTGAAATCAGGGCGCGATATTCTGGAAGTAACCAAGGAGATATGTGATCTGGTCGATGGTCCGGTCAGTGCCGAGGTTGTGGCACTTGAGGCTGACGATATGATCGCGGAAGGCCGCAAGCTGGCCAAGATTGCCGATAACATCGCCGTCAAGGTGCCTTTGACATGGGCCGGCCTGAAGGCCTGTAAAGTGCTGTCGGATGAAGGGAATATGGTCAACGTCACGCTTTGTTTCTCTGCCAACCAAGCGCTTTTGGCGGCCAAAGCGGGGGCGACGTTCATTTCGCCGTTTATCGGACGTCTGGACGATATCAACATTGATGGCATGGACCTGATCCATGACATCCGCACGATCTATGACAACTACGGGTTCGAGACACAAATTCTCGCGGCCTCGATCCGCAGTGTGAACCATGTGCAGGATTGTGCATTGCTCGGGGCGGATGTGATGACCGCCCCGCCGGAAGTGATCAAAAAGCTTGCAACCCATGTTTTGACCGACAAGGGGTTGGAGCAGTTCATGAAAGACGCGGCCAAAGGCAATATCAAGATTGTTTAAGTGACGCGAGGTGGGCCACGCGCCCACCTTACCGCACCATGCGTAAAGTGGAGCCCTGCTCCACCCGCATGACGCCGTTGTGCAACACGGGCCTGACCCACACCCCGAAACCGAACAAAAGGGCAGATTTTCATTTGCCCCCATGTTATACGACCAAAAATCAATAAGAGACGTACATGAGCAGCACCCCCAAGATTGACGACGCCCTGCGCGAGGCGATCATCTCCAAACCCGATGTGATACTGGATGATACCGACGTCATGCAGGCCCTGATTGCCGCCAACGAAAAGTCGATGGGCGGCAATATCGTCGATCTGCGCGGCATTGCGATGGAACGTCTTGAAACCCGTCTGGACCGGCTTGAGGATACGCACCGCAGCGTGATTGCGGCGGCCTATGAAAACCTTGCCGGCACCAACCAGATCCACCGCGCGATCCTGCGGATGCTCGACCCGGTCGAGTTCGAGACGTTTCTGCGCGATCTGGGTGGCGAGGTTGCCGATATCCTGCGCGTGGATGCGGTCAAACTGGTTCTGGAATCCGTACAGAACGACAGCGACCCGGCGGTGCAACGCCTTGGCGATGTCCTGAGCGTGGCCGAACCCGGATTTATCGACGATTACCTGACCCAAGGCCGCGGCAGCGCACCGCGTCAGGTCACGTTGCGCGGCGTACAGGATGCCTCCGAGCTGATCTATGGCGGCAAAGCCGAATGGATCCGGTCAGAGGCCTGTCTGAAGCTTGATTTCGGTGCGGGCCGTCTGCCCGGCGTGCTGGTTTTGGGCGCGGAAAACCCGCATATGTTTGGCGCCCAGCAAGGCACTGATTTACTGACCTTTTTCACAGGTGTGTTCGAGCGCGCGATGCGCCGCTGGTTGTCTTGAACCGCGCGGATCATGCCGCCGACACCGGGCTGATCAGCCCCGCCGCAGGCGATGCGCTGCAAACTTGGCTGTCGCATCAGCGCGCCCTGAAGGGTGCCGCCGAGAATACGTTGACGGCCTATCAGGGTGATGTCGCTGATTTTCTGGCTTTTATCACTGTGCACAAAGCCGATTCCCAAGGCTTGGGCGCGCTGGCAAAGATCACCATTTCCGACATGCGCAGCTGGATGGCCCGCACCCGTGGCGCCGATGTCGGCCCCCGCTCGATGGCGCGCAAGCTGTCAGCGGTCAAAGCGTTCTACCGCTGGCTGTCCGAGCGGGAAGGTTTTGAGCCTACGGCGGTGTTGTCCACAAGGTCGCCGAAGTTCCAGAAAAAATTACCAAGACCCTTGGCGATTGATGCAGCCAAAGCGTTGATAGACTGCGTTGAAATTCAAAACCAAAAGCCATGGGTCGGTGCGCGCGATGTTGCCGTACTGACGCTGCTTTGGGGCTGCGGATTACGGATATCCGAGGCGCTGGGGTTAAAGGGGTCCGATGCACCTTTGCCCGATGTTCTGCGGATAGTGGGTAAGGGCGGCAAGGAACGTGTCGTGCCGGTTTTGCCTGCGGCAAAACACGCGATCGAGACTTATTTGCGCGCCTGCCCCTATCCAAAAATGCCGTCCGAACCGCTCTTTCGTGCAGTGCGGGGCGGGCCGCTCGGGCCGCGCGCGATTGCACAGGTGATGGCAAATGCGCGGATGCAACTGGGCCTGCCCGCAACGGCGACACCGCACGCGATGCGCCACAGCTTTGCCACTCATTTGCTGGATGCGGGCGGGGATTTACGGGCAATTCAGGAATTGCTGGGCCACGCGTCCTTGTCGACCACCCAAGCCTATACGGCAGTTGATACCGCGCGGTTGATGGAAGTTTATAATTGGGCGCATCCCAAAGCAGCTGGGTGAAATCGTTTTCTTCGAAGAAAACGGTCTGGAATTTTCCAAAATTCCGCTCTTGGTATTATTGACCCAGCTTTTCGACAAATGACTGCGCTGCAGCTGCAGGGTCAACCGCCCCCTGCGCAACCTGATCGCTCAGCACCTTCAACGCGGCCTTAGCCTGCGGCGTCTGCAACTGCGCCAGCAGCCGCTGCTTCACATCCTCATGAAACCAGTATCGCGCCTGTCCTGCACGTGTCCTGTCCCAGAACCCGTTTTCGCGCCGCCACGTGACCAGTTCCTGCAATGCGGCCCATGTCTCTTCCAGCCCGCGTTCTTCCAACGCGGACACCGTCATCGCCTTGGGAAACCCTGCCGGATCCTGTTCGCGTTTGCGCATCAGACGCAATGCGCCTGCGTAATCCGCACAGGTCCGGTTTGCGGCCGCTTTCAGATCGCCATCGGCCTTGTTCACGACGATCACATCGGCCATTTCCATGATACCGCGTTTGACGCCCTGCAACTCGTCGCCACCCGCAGGGGCCAGCAGCAGCAAAAAAACATCCGACATCTCTGCAACAACCGTCTCTGACTGACCAACACCTACGGTTTCAATCAACACAACGTCATAGCCTGCTGCCTCGCACAGCCGCACAGCCTCTCGCGTGCGCCGCGCCACGCCGCCCAGATGGGTCTGGCTGGGCGACGGACGGATGAAGGCGTGCGGATCGCGGCTGAGCAAATCCATGCGGGTTTTGTCGCCAAGGATAGACCCGCCCGAGCGCGACGAGGACGGATCAACCGCCAGCACCGCCACGCGTTTTCCCTGCGCCGTCAGCATCAGACCAAAGCTTTCGATAAAGGTCGATTTTCCGACACCCGGTGTGCCTGACAGACCGATGCGCAGCGCTTGGGTGTCTTGAGGCAGTGCCGCCAGCAAACGCGCCGCATCCTCGCGGTGATCGGCACGACCTGATTCTACCAGCGTGATCGCCTGTGCCAAGGCACGGCGTTCGCCCGACACCACCCGTTTTGCAAGATCATCCATTTTCATAAGGGCATCTTTTGCGATGCCTAGCCAAAATGTCCATCCCCTGCCCCTTGGCTGCACCGCATCTTTACCAGATAAAGAGCACATGTCCTTTACCCTGCCCATTGACGATGTGATGCCCGATGTCATTGCCGCCCTGCGGAATACAGGCCGCGTTGTGCTGCAAGCTCCGCCCGGTGCGGGTAAAACCACACGGGTGCCGCTGGCGATGCTGGACGCGGACCTGACTCCGCTCAAGATCATCATGCTGGAACCCCGCCGCCTTGCCGCGCGCGCCGCAGCCGAGCGTATGGCCGCGACCTTGGGCGAGGAAGTGGGGCAAACAGTCGGATTTCGGGTGCGCGGGGCACAGGCAATCAGCAAGTTCACGCGGATCGAAGTTGTGACCGAAGGCATCCTGACGCGCATGTTGCAGCAGGATGCCGAGCTGCCGGGCGTGGGTGCGGTGATCTTTGACGAATTTCACGAACGGTCCTTGAATGCCGATCTTGGGCTGGCGCTTTGCCTTGAGGTGGCGGGCGCGCTGCGCGATGACCTGATGCTGGTCGCGATGTCTGCCACGCTCGACGCCGCACCTGTTGCGGCATTGATGCAGGCCCCGGTTGTCACCTCCGAAGGGCGCAGTTTCCCGGTTGACCCGCGCTGGCTGGACCGGCCCGTAGGCAACCAACGGTTTGATATCGCTTCGGCTGATCTGGTCCTGAAAGCCCTGTCAGAGACCGATGGATCAGCGCTTGTCTTTCTGCCCGGAGAAGGCGAAATCAGACGGGTCGAGCGGATATTGCAAGGGCAATTGCCCGATGGTTGCACCCTTGCGCCCCTGTTTGGGGCAATGGACTTCAAAGCCCAGCGCGCCGCGATTGCCCCCGCCACAAAAGGCCGCAAGATTGTGCTTGCCACGTCGATTGCGGAAACATCCCTGACCATCGAGGGCATTCGCATCGTTGTGGATGGCGGACAGGCGCGGCGGGCGCGCTTTGACGCGGCATCGGGCATGTCGCGGCTGGTGACAGAACGTGTCACGCGCGCCGAGGCCACGCAGCGGGCGGGGCGTGCGGGTCGGGTGTCTGCGGGCGTGGCTTATAAGCTCTGGACCAAGGGCGAGGAAGGTGCGCTTGCCGCCTATCCGCCCGCCGAGATCGAGGCGGGTGATTTGACGGGTTTCGCGCTTGAGCTGGCCTTGTGGGGGGCGCAGGCCGGAGATCTGGCGTTTGTCACTCCGCCGCACGAGGGGCGGCTTGCCGAGGCGCAATCCGTGTTGCGGATGCTGGATGCGCTGGATGATGCGGGGCGGATCACGGCGCACGGGCGGGCCTTGGCGCGTTTACCGCTGCATCCACGGCTGGCGCATATGGTGGCAAAGGGCGGGGCGTCGGCGCCCATGCTGGCCGCACTTTTGGCAGAGCGTGACCCCTTGCGCGGCGCATCCGTCGATCTGGCGCAGCGCATGGATGTGGTGACAGGCAAACAGCAATTGGCAGCGGCCCATGCCCCCACCCTTGCGCGCATCCGACAAGAGGCAAAGCGGCTCGGACGCGGGCAATCCGCAAACGGGCCTGACAGCATCGGGGTTCTGGCCGCCTTGGCCTATCCCGACCGCATCGGGTTGCGCCGCAAAGGCGACGCGCCGCGCTATGTTTTATCGGGGGGCAAAGGTGCTGTGATGCCCGACCATGACCCTATGGCAGCCGAGCGTTTGATCGTGGCGACCGATCTGGACGGCGATCCGCGCGAGGCACGGATCAGGCAGGCGGCGCGGATATCCGAGGCTGACCTGCGCGCGACCTTTGCGGACCAGATCGCGTGGCAGGATGTCTGCACATGGTCGCGCCGCGAGGGGCGTGTTCTGACGCGGCAACAAGAGTGTTTCGGCGCATTGGTGCTGGATGACCGCGCGTGGACGGATGCGCCCAAAGACGCGATAGCACTGGCCATGCTGGAAGGTGTACGCCAGTTGGGCCTGACCCCCGATGCCGCTGCCGCGCGGTTCTTGTCTCGCGCACGGCTGATGGCCGCGGAATTTCCCGATTTCAGTGACGCGCATCTGATGGACACCCTTGAGGCATGGTTATTGCCACATCTGAATGGCGTGCGGTCCACGGGGGACTGGAAACAGTATGATCTGCTTCCCGCTCTCAAAGCGCGGCTGGATTGGGACCAGTCACAAACGCTCGACCGTACGGCACCGGCGCATTTCGAGACACCCTTGGGCCGTAGTATCGCGATTGATTATACAGGTGCGCAGCCGCAAATTGCCTTGCGCCTGCAAGAGGTGTTTGGCGTCACGCAGCATCCGGTCATCGCGGGCCAACCTTTGCAAATGACGTTGTTGTCCCCTGCGCAGCGGCCTGTGCAGGTGACAACCGACCTGCCCGGATTTTGGGCCAGTTCCTATGCCGATGTGCGCAAGGATATGCGCGGACGCTATCCGCGCCATCCGTGGCCCGAAGACCCGACGCAGGCGGATCCGACCTTGCGGGCCAAGCGGCGCGGGACGTGAGGGAGGTGCTGGGGTATTTGTAAAAGTGTGAATTCAAAGAGTGGTGATTTAGTCGTTGTCAGACAGACCCGCACCGGCACCCGCGAGCCTGGAGGCATCGCTTTCCGGCACCAGAATGCGCGCGGCCAAATGGGTCATTTTCTCAAGCAAGGCGTCCGGCAGTTCAATCCTTGCAAGTATCGTTTTGGGTGCGGGCGTTTGCAGGTCTGCCGTGATATGCAGCACATCGTCGCGCACGTCCGTCTCGGTCGCAAAAGGCAGAGCAACGGCATAGCTTTGTGCCAGATGCGGCCAACTGTGGCAGTCAATCTGCCCTGACGCACCCGCAGTTTCCTGCAACCGCGCAAAAGCGATGGGCAGGTCGATCACAGGCCCGTCCGGTAGCGCATCAAGCGCGTTTGATAAGTCGCCCGCATCGCGCCCCGCAAGCAGATGACGCACCACAGCGCGGCCAAAATTGCTTGCCTGTGCAGGGGGGGCGCCTGCCCCGCGCGCGGCTTTGGCGGCCAGTGTCATCACCTCGTTGGCCGAATAGCTCACGCTGCAAATACCGGCAGCCACCAATCATCAGGATCGGCGTCCAGATCACTCACCAGGGGTGCGCCTTGGCACAGGGTGATGCGGGTCCAGCGGTCTGATTTGGGGTCAAATTTCGATGCGCCAAAGAACGACAGTTTGCAACGCAGCATGTCGATCGGCAGGCAGGAGGTTGCAATCAGATTGTCGCGGATTTCGGCATAGGGATAGCGTGCGCCAAGCTGGACGCGCGACAGGGCAAGGGCATGTTCGGGGTGCGCCGTCAGAAAGTCGGACAGCGGCATGTTCACAGCCTCAAGTACGCCGTAAAGTGCTTTGATGCGCCGCCCGATATCAAGCGGGCTTTCCAGATCGGCCCCCGGCTCGTCAAACCGCAAGCCAAGGCGCGGCTCCTGTTTTGCCGCCGATACATACCAGAATTGGCCACAGCATTCGGTCGCAGCATAATCCGGCGTCAATGCCCATGCAAAGCGCTGTTCAATCTCGGAGCGCAGCGCAGCGGTGCCTGAAAATGGTGCGCAAAATGCACCAAAGGGGTCGCCCATGCAGTCGGCCAACCCGTCCACCAGATCGCCAAAAGGTTCGATGATCAAGGCCACCATAAGCTCCTGCACATCGCAGGAATGATTACCCACCGCGGTCATCACCGCGTCAAGTGGTGCGTGTTGATCCAGCGCTTTTGCGTTCAACACCACTCGCGCCCTTTCCCAATCCGCGCGCAAAGCGACAATGCGCGCCTGATGTACCGAGTCAGGCACATTCCACTCCTGAAGGTGGGTTGCAGCACGCGTCGCCAGATCCGACAGGCGGTGCTTTTGCGCATCGCTCAGAACCTCGACCGCGCGCACCCGAGCCAGCGCCGTTTCACGCACCAGCATCCAGTTGTTCAGCAAAACCGGATGGTTGACCAGAAACGGTGCCATGCCGAGGCCTGTGGCATTGCCAACGCCCAAGTGCCGCTTGATGCCCGCGTCCAGCGTCCCGCCGCCCACATGTTCGGCCAGTTCATGGGTGAAATGCCGGATCAGCCAGACAGTCAGCATTTCGGCGGCAAACGGTCCTTCAAGTCCGGGGCGCGCATCTATCACGTCCCGGTCGGCAATACCGAACTTGCCGTTGCCGTATACAGCCGTGGTGCGCATCAGGTATCCGACATCACGGATCATATCAGGGTCGGGCTGACCGCCCGCCCGCAAGGCCCCCGTCACATGGGCAAACAGGCGCACCGATTTGTTGGCACGGCTCAGGATCAGATCGCGCTGCGTAAAACGTGCCGCTTCCTGTTTCGGGGCGGTGGCGACAATGCGCGCAATTTCGGAAGCGTCGGGGATGCCGTCATAGAGCACATAGGCGGTGTCCCAAGCCGTGGCGATCACGCGGTCGGTGCGCAATTCGGGCGGCAGATCGGTCGATACCGCAACCAGCGCATAATCGTATCCGCCAAGGCGTAAGGTATAGACGGCGTGGCCGAAACCATCCACATCCATTTCCCACACGGGGCGCTGGACCGATACCTGTTCTGCCGCCAGACGCCGAATGAGGCTGCGCAAGAACGACAGGCGGGTCGGAAACATCGACCCCATTCGGCTCAAACGCATCACAGTATCGGGGGACCGCAGCGGTTTTTGCGGTGGCAGTGGTTGGTCAAGCATGGTGGCCCCTCCCCGAGCGTATCATCTCTATGTCAAAGACATAGCGCGTCATGACTGCGCTTCAAAACTGTTCTCGTAGAATCGGTGCCAGTTGCCACCCATGATCCCGTCCACCTCTGGTGCCGAGAGGCCCGTGGCGCTCAGACCCTCGCGGATATTGCCAAAATCGCGGTTGTCGTTGAACCATGCGGGCATCGGGGGAAACCCTGCGTTACTTGCCGATCCTTCACCATAATCAATGCCCTTGGTCCAGCGTCCGACACGCATCCATGTGACAATGGTGTCAGGTTGATCCTGACACAGGTCGGTGCCGATCCCGAGGTTTTGCGCGCCATAGCGCGATGCAGCCTCGGCGATCATCTGGCAAAAACTGTCGCGCGTGCAATCGCTGCCGCCGGCCAGATGATGTGGATAGACCGAAAACCCCAACATGCCGCCCGCGCCCGTCAGCGCCTTGAGAACCGCATCGGATTTATTGCGCAACGCGGCATGCCACCAATGCGGATTTGCGTGGGTGATGGCGATGGGGCGTGTCGAATGGTCGATGGCCTCAAATGTGGAGCGGTCCGCAGAATGGGACATATCAACCACCATGCCGACACGGTTCATTTCGGCGACGACCGCCCGGCCCATGCGGGTCAGTCCGGTATCGTCGTCCTCGTAACAGCCCGTCGCCAGCAAGGACTGGTTGTTGTAGGTCAGTTGCATGAAGCGGATGCCAAGCTGGTGGCAAATTTCAACCAGCCCGATATCGTCCTCTATCGGGCTGGGGTTTTGGAAGCCAAAGAAGATCGCCGTGCGCCCGGTTTCCTGCGCATGCCGCACATCGGCGGCTTTGGTGCCTTTGAAGATCAGATCGGGATGATCCTCGAACCAGCGGTTCCAGCGTTCGAGGTTCAGCACCATTTCGCGAAATGTCTCGTGGTAGGCGATGGTGACATGCACTGCATTCACGCCCCCTGCCCGCATCTGGGCAAAGATTTCAGGCGAAAAGTTGGCGTATTGCAGGTTGTCGATCAATGGCGATTTCATGGATCAAGCATGCAGGCGAATGCCGGAATTCTCAATCCCGAAACGCGGCTTCCGAGGCAAATAAAAAACGGGCCAGCGCACAACATGCACTGACCCGCCGGTTACTCGTAAGCAAAGGGAATGATCCCCTTGTGGCACCACCTATTTCAGCCCTTTGTCGGTTGCGACAAAGGCGACATTTTTAAACAGGACAAAAACACGACCCGTTCTACTCGATACGCTGGTTCTCGTTACGTATGAATTAACGAAGGGGGTGCTGGGAAAGTTTCAAAACAGGGAAAAATAATATTTCGGCACCGATGCAGCCCTAAAGTGCGCTCACTGCACCCACTGCCATAATGCTCCCCGTGGGTGCACCATCTGGCGCGCCGCCCTGAGGCTCATCGGAAATTGCAAATGTGACCAAATCAATCTGGCCCAACACCTCGGCGGACAAGGCAACACGTGTCACATCACCATCGGGTATGACACCCAGCGAGATCGGAGCCTGCTCCGGCAAGATCGCCCAAAGTTCAAGCACGCGGCCTTGCGGGGCGAATCCTGCCACTCGGCGCAAAGCGACATCGCCACGCGCGGGATCGACAACCGCGAGCACCTCGAGGGCTGAATCGCCCTTGAGCTGGGTTGCATAAAGCGTCGGCGGTACATCCGGCACATCAGGGCGCAACAAGGGCATCGCCATGTAGGCAAGCAATGCAATCGACGCGAAACTGATACCTTTCCAGACCCAGACCCGTTGCATCAGGGGCACAAATGCCTTTGGAAACAGCCGCGCCGTGAGCGCCTTTTTAACGCGCCGGTGGGGGGCCACAGGTTTGATATCATCCGTCAGGGCGACAAAACGCTCCTGCCAGCCTGCAACGCGCGATGCAAATCCGGCGTCGCGCCTCAAACGGCTGCGCACCTCGTCCACGGTGTCGGCAGGCGTCAGGCCAAGGGCCGCTTCGGCAGCGAGAAATTCATCATCCTGAGGGGGCGGGTTTTGAGTTTGATCGGTCATAGGCTCATACATTCCCGCAGCGAGATCAGACCGCGCCGCAGCCATGTACGCATGGTATTGAGCGGAACCTTGAAGCGCGCGGCTAGATCGGCATAGCTGTCGCCGTCCAGATACGCACCCCGAATGGCCGCGGCACGCTCATCATCCAACTGCCCCAGACAACCGACCAGTCTGCCCATCTCGGACGCGGCAACAGCCTGTTGTTCGGGGTCAGGATCGTTCGACGCCAACTCAAAACCCGGTGCGTTCACATCCTGATGACCTTTTTTGCGCGCGCGCAGACGGTCGATCGAAGTGTTGCGCGCAATCGTGATCAACCATGTCATCGGAGACAGGCCATTGGCCTGATACCTGTCGGCGTTGTTCCAGATTTTGACAAAAGTGTCCTGCATTGCATCCTCTGCTGCGGCGCGTTTGTTCAACACACGCAGACAGACACCAAATAGTTTCGCACTCACACGGTCGTAGAGCATATCAAACGCCGTGCGGTCCTTGAGAGCCACACGCACAATCAGCTGTTCAATCTCTTCGCGGTCAGATGTCATGTCACTCCGGACGCTTGTTGATCGCTAAAATGTCGCAACAGCATGAAAAGTCAAACTTGTTCTTGGGTGTATTTCTTTAGCTCTGCACGTGCAACTTGTCTTCGGTGCACGGCATCGGGTCCATCGGCAAGGCGTAACGTACGCACATGGGTCCACGCCCGTGCAAGTGCCGTATCCTGGGATATGCCCATCGCGCCGTGCATCTGAACCGCCTCGTCAATCACCTTGAGGGCCACACGCGGAGCCACCACTTTGATCTGGCTGATCCAGGGCGCTGCGGCGCGTTTGTCGCCCTGATCCATGTACCATGCGGCCTTGAGACAAAGCAGACGGGCCATTTCGATCTCCATCCGGCATTCTGCAATGATGTCGTAATTCGCACCAAGGCTGGCAAGTGGTTTGCCAAATGCCTCGCGCTGCACCGAGCGGCGGCACATCAATTCCAGCGCTGCCTCGGCCTGACCGATGGCGCGCATACAGTGGTGGATACGTCCGGGCCCAAGCCGTCCCTGGGCAATCTCGAACCCGCGACCTTCGCCCAAAAGCAGGTTCTCGCGCGTCAGTATCACATCGGTAAAGCGGAGGTGCATGTGCCCGTGCGGCGCGTCATCATGGCCGTAGACCTGCATCGGGCGCAAAACCTCGATGCCGGGGGTTTTCGCATCCACCACAACCATGGAATGGCGCGCGTGTTTGGGCAGGTCGTCACCGCCGGTCCTGACCATCACGATATAGACGGCACAGCGCGGATCGCCCGCGCCCGATGCCCACCACTTTTCCCCGTTCAGCACATAACCGTCACCGCTGGGCACGCAGGACATGGAAATGTTGGTCGCATCCGAGCTGGCGACATCCGGTTCCGTCATCAAATAGGCCGACCGGATTTGCCCGTCGAGCAACCGCGCAAGCCATTTGTCTTTCATCGCCTGCGTGCCGTATCGCTCGAACACTTCCATATTGCCGGTGTCGGGTGCAGAGCAATTGAACACCTCTGCCCCGAGCGGCGTCTTGCCCATCTGTTCGGCAAAATGCGCGTATTCAACGGTGCTTAACCCGATGCCTTTTTCGCTGTCGGTCAGCCAGAAATTCCACAGACCCGCAGCATTGGCCTTCGCCTTGAGCCCTTCTAGGATTTCCGCCTGACGGTCGGTATAGGTCCAGCGGTCGCCTTTGTCGATCTCGGCATGATAGGCGTCTTCCAGTGGCATCACATCATCGCGGATCATCGCCGTTACACGGGCAAGCAACGCAGCACTCTCGGGACGCATTTCGAAATTCATCTTGGCTTTCCTTTGGGCTGACGCAACAGGGGGCTTTCGTCTTGCCCCAAGAATTGCTTAGATTGCAGCAGCTTGTCCATGGGCATTAAAGGAAACGTAGCGTGCATACCTATGACCCTACCCGATTGCAGAGTTATCTGGCAGACCATGTGCCGGGTTTTGGCGCGCTTGATAAGATCGAGAAGTTCTCGGACGGGCAATCGAACCCGACCTACAAGATCACCTCTGGCGCGGGCCAGTTTGTGCTACGGGCAAAGCCGCCGGGGAAATTGCTGAAATCGGCCCATGCGGTCGACCGCGAATACAGGGTGATGCAGGCTTTGGCGGAGACAGATGTAGCGGTGCCGAAAGTGCTGCATCTATCGGATGATGAAAGCCCGATGGGGACACAGTTTTTCGTGATGCAGATGGTGCAGGGCCGTATATTCTGGGATCCGGCCCTGCCTGAATTGGGCGCTGCGGCGCGGGCTCGTGTCTATGATGCGATGAACGCGACCCTGGCGGCGCTGCATTCGGTCGATCCTGTGGCGGTGGGCCTTGGCGATTACGGCAAGCCCGGCAATTATTTTGAACGACAGGTGACGCGCTGGTCCGGTCAATACCGCGATGCCGAGACCGACACATTGCCCGATGCGGATTGGGTCATGGACTGGCTGGCGGCAAACATGGTCGCCGATGATGGCGCAAGCGCGATTGTGCACGGCGATTTTCGCATCGACAACATGATCTTTGCGCGCGACAGCGAGACGGTCGCGGCCCTGCTGGATTGGGAGCTGTCGACGCTGGGCCATCCTCTGGCGGACCTCGCTTATCAATGCATGCACTGGCGGCTACCGCATGCGGGGCATTTTCGCGGGCTGGCGGGCGTAGACCGCGCGGCCGCAGGATTGCCGTCAGAGGCGGATTATGTCGATTTGTACTGCGACAGGCGCGGCATTGCCCGGCCTGAAAACTGGACATTCTATGTGGTGTTTTCATATTTCCGGCTGCTTGCGATCTTGCAGGGTGTGCTGAAACGGGGGCTTGATGGCAATGCGTCCAACCCCAAAAACAGCGATATGATGCGGCAGGTGATTGCCCTGATGGCGCGGGATGCACGGGCGCTGGCTCATGACTAAAGACGGGGCTAAAGACGGGATCATCGAATATTTCTATTCCGCCCATTCTGCATTCGCCTATCTGGGCGCATGGGAGCTGGAGCGGATTGCCCGCGAGACAGGCTGGCAGGTAGAACATCGCCCCTTCGATTTTGCCCCTGTGATGGCCGCAGCAGGCGGGGTGTCATTCCGCAATCGCACAGCCGCGCAAATAAAGTATTTCTTTGGCCGCGAATTGGTGCGGTGGGCGCAATTTCGCGACCTGCCGATGATCCGTCACAGGCCAACGTATCACGATAATTCACTGGCGCTTGGTAACGGAATGATCATCGCCAGCGGTGCAGATGCCGACGCGCTGAGCCGTGCGGTTCTGCAAGCACATTGGCGTGATGATCTGGATATCGCCAACGTCCGGGTGATGCTCGGCTTGGCCGATGCATTGAGCCTTGACGGCCCTGCGCTTGTTAAATCTGCCCTGTCAAAGCCCGTTCAAGACCGGCACCGCGCCAATACCCAAGAGGCGATTGCGCGCGGCATTTTCGGCTCGCCCACCTATTTTGTGCGAGGCGATATGTTTTATGGGCAAGACCGCTTGCATATGGTTGAACGCGCAATTCAGATGCCGTTTTCGGATTAAGTACCGGTTGACAGTTATGGGTGCAGACGGGCCAATGACGCAGGTATCAACATGAGGATGACCATGACCGTGTCGAAGCATAAAACCTATGATGTCGTCATCGTCGGCGGCGCGATTTACGGCTCGGCGCTGGCGTGGTGGCTGACTCAGATGCCCGGCTTTGATGGTCGTATTCTGGTGGTGGAACGCGACCCTACTTACGAATTCGCCTCGACCAGCCATACCAATTCGTGCATCCGCCAGCAGTTCAGCAACGCCACCAACATTCAGGTGTCGCAGTTTGGTGCCAAGTTCATCAAGGATTTCCGTACCTTCATGGGGGGCGACCCCGAGGTGCCGCATCTGACCTTGCAGAGCTTTGGCTATCTCTACCTCGCCGATACGCCCGAATTTGCGGCCACGTTGCGCGAGGCGCAGCAGATTCAGGCATCGCTCGGGGCGGGGACCAAACACATGAGCCGGGACGAGATTGCCGCCGCCTATCCGTTTTACCAACTCGACGACATTATCGCCGCCAATCACAATCTGGTGGACGAGGGGTATTTTGACGGCGGCACGATGTTTGACTGGTTCAAACGGATGGCGCGCCGCAATGGTGTTGAATACATCCACGATGACGTGGTCGCCATGACCTTGAACATGGCCAAGTCGGCGGTGGAAACTGTAACACTAAAGTCAGGTGCCGTGGTTGGATGTGGCATTGTCGCAAACTGCTCTGGCCCGCGCGCGGCGGCCACTGCCAGGATGGCGGGCATCGACCTTCCGGTGGTGCCGCGCAAGCGCTATACCTTCATCTTTGATGCCGCCACCCCGCTGGAAAGCGTCCTGCCCCTGACCATTGACCCCTCTGGTGTCCACTTCAGGTCCGAAGGCAAATACTACATGGCCGGATGCCCGCCGGATGTGGACCCGGATGCAGCTTACGATGATTTTGCCTTTGATCATTCAATCTGGCAGGAAAAGATCTGGCCTATCGTCGCCACCCGCGTGCCCGCGTTTGAACAGGTCAAGGTGATCAACGAATGGGTCGGGCATTACGCCTATAATACCCTTGATCAAAACGCGATTTTGGGAATGCATACAAAGGTCGCGAACTTTGCTTTCCTCAACGGGTTTTCGGGCCACGGATTGCAACAATCCCCCGCCATCGGACGCGGCATGGCAGAACTGATTACCTATGGGGAATACCGATCCCTTGACCTCAGCCCGTTCAACTATGCCCGCATCGAAAAGGGCGAAACCTTTCTGGAAAAGGCTGTGATATGAAGCTGGCCACAAATCGGTTCCTGAAAGCAATCCGCAAAGGCCAGCAGCAGGTCGGGCTTTGGATTTCACTCAGCCACGCCTATGCCGCCGAAGCGGTCGCCCCGGCAGGATATGATTGGGCGTTGTTGGATATGGAGCATAGCCCGAATGAATTGGCCTCGCTTTTGGGGCAGCTTCAGGCGTTCGCGGCCAGCGACACCACCGCGATTGTGCGACCTGACTGGAATGATCCGGTCAAGGTGAAACGCCTGCTTGATCTGGGTGTGCCGGGATTGTTGTTTCCGATGGTCCAATCGGTCGATGAGGCCCGCGCCGCCGTTGCCGCATGTCGCTATCCGCCGCGGGGCGTGCGCGGTGTGGCGGGCACGATGCGGGGCAACAAGTTCGGGCGCGTCACTGATTATTACACGGAAGTCGAGAACCAGACAGCGATCCTGATCCAGCTTGAAACGGTACAAGCGGTAGAAACCGCAGTTGAATTTGCAGGAGTTGATGGCGTCGATGGCATATTTTTTGGTCCGGCAGATATCGGCGCGGATATGGGGATATTGGGCAAACCGATGCACCCCGATATCTGGGCGTTGATCCGTCCGGCAGCGCGGTTGCTGATGGCGCGCGGCATGCCTGTGGGGACGTTGGTGTCCGACCCCGACTTTGCCGCAGAATTGCTGAACGACGGGTTCAGTTTTGTCGCCTGCGGATCGGATGCGGGGTTGTTGGCGCGCGGGGCAGATAACTTGCTTGCAAACGTCCGTGGCAAACTGGTTTGAATAAGGGAATGAAAAGATGAAGCTGAAGAAACTTGTATTGACCGGTGCAGCGGGTCGTTTGGGATCGTACCTGCGCGAACCGCTGGCGGCGATGTGCGACGAACTGGTCAGCACCGATATCGTCGATGACATCGGCAAACTCTATGCGCGAGAGCGGTACGCACGCGCAGACCTCGCGCAGATGAGTGAGATCAAGCCGCTGCTGGAAGACGCGGATATGGTTGTGCATTTCGGTGCTATTGTGGACGAAAAACCGTTCGAGGAACTGCTGGGGCCGAACTTCATTGGCTCGTATAATATCTGGGAAGCAGGCTATCAGGCGGGGGTGCGCCGTGTGGTCTATGCCTCGTCGATCCATGCGGTTGGGATGCACAATAAGGCTAATTTCATCGGCATTGATGCGCCTCACCGTCCCGATACATTCTATGGCTTGGCCAAGTGCTTTAGCGAAGACCTAGGATCAATGTACTGGGACAAACGCCAGATGGAATCAGTTCATCTGCGCATCCTCTCTGCCGCCCAAGTCAACAACTCGCGCGCGTTGGGGTCATGGTTGTCCTATGACGATCTGATCCAACTGGTGACGCGTGCAATTGACACGCCCTCAGTCGGGTTCAGCATCATCTACGGTGTGTCAAATAATGACCGATGTCCGGTGGACAACGCCAGGGCGTCCTTCCTGGGATACCGGCCCAAGGACAACGCCGAACAGTTTGCCGATAAAGTATTGGCCGAGGATGGCCCGATTGATGTGACGGACCCCGGCCAGATGTGTCATGGCGGACCGTTTGCAAAGGTCGATCTGGGGCAAAGCGGATTGGCACAGATGGTCATTGTGGATGACAAGAAAAAGACCTGAAAGGGCTTAGCTCTCAGGCTTTGAAATCAGGATCGCGCGAAAATCGTTGACGTTTGTGCCGGTCGGCCCCGGCACAAACAGATCATCCAGCGTATCAAACGCCGACCACGCATCGTTGCGCGACAGCACCGCCACTGGGTCGATGCCCAGCGCCATCAGGCGTGGCACAGTGGTGCCATCGGCAAAGGCCCCTGCGTTATCCTCGGACCCGTCAATGCCGTCAGTATCTGCGGCAAGCGCGACCACGTCCTTTACCCCGACAATACCCCGCGCAAAGGATAGCAGAAATTCGGTATTGCGTCCGCCCTTGCCTTTGCCGCGCAAGGTGACGGTAGTTTCGCCCCCCGACAGGATGGCAACAGGTCTGGCAAAGGGCGCATCTTTTTGCACCACATGAGCCGCAATGGCCGCATGCATCTGGCCGATATCGCGCGCTTCGCCTTCAATGGCATCCGACAGGATTACGGGGGTGTATCCGGCTTGCCGAGCAACATCTGCGGCAGCTTGTAGCGACATCGCCGCAGATGCGATCACCTTGACCTCGTTGCGGGCAAACATCGGATCATCTGGGCGCGGCGCGCGGGCCGCATCACTTAAGATAAAGGCGGTAATCCTGTCAGGCAGCTTGATGTTGTAACTCCTGACCAGTTCCACGGCTGCTTTGCCATCAACCGGATCCGGCACTGTCGGCCCTGACGCTACCTGTGCGGGATCATCGCCCGGCACATCTGAAACGACAAGGCTGACCACGCGCGCAGGATAGGCCGCTTGCGCCAGACGCCCGCCTTTGATCTTGCTGAAATGTTTGCGGATCGCGTTCATCACACCTATCGGCGCGCCAGAGGCCAGCAGAGCCTCGTTCATCGCCTGTTCATCAGACAGCGTGAAGCCGTCAGGCGGCGCGGGCAGCAAGGCCGATCCACCGCCGCAAACCAATGCGACAACCAAGTCATCTGCGGTCAGATCACGCACGGCGTCGAACAGGGCAACCGTTGCCGTGACCCCTGCCTCGTCCGGCACGGGGTGCGATGCCTCTAACACCTGAATATATTTGCACGGGGCGGCGTAGCCATACCGCGTGACAACCACACCGCTCAACGGGCCGTCCCACATATCCTCGAACGCTGCGGCCAGTTGCGCCACACCTTTTCCAGCCCCGACCATAACCACCCGGCCTTTGGGCATTGCCGGCAGGTTCCCCGCCAATGCGCCATGCGGAGCCGCAGCGGAAATTGCAGCATCAAAAAGCTGTGTCAGCAGGGTTTTGTATTTTGGGTCCATCATGCACGTAGATGTCCCACAGAAATAATACATGTAACAGCAATAATCTTTGGCGGTCCCTGTGGTGTCGCTCGACTGATTGTTTTGAAGGAACAAAAGGCGCAGGCATCCCCGGGAGGAGGTGAGGATGCCTGCCCTTTGCGTGACGGGTTCCGGGAGGAAAGACCGCTCACATACGGCATCAGAAACACTCTGGGAGGAGCGAGGCCTGATGCCTTTCAATGACTGCGCACCATTGGCTGTCATTGAATGACTATGGGCCTTAGCCCACCAGAAACTCTGCGTGCTTTGGAATTTCACCGCGTGTAATTCCGATGGCGCTGAGTTCTTTATCGTTCATTGCGGATAAAACACCCGCCATCCGGCTGACCTGCATTGATTTACCAAAGGCACCAACTGCGTTGAAACTGGCCTTTGGCGCACGAGTGATACCGCGGACAAGCCCGCTAATGAAAGGTTTTGCGGTCCGGGAGGTGAAGTTTGAAACGTCAGCATTCAGGGTCATGGGTGGGTTCCTCGCAGGCTTTCTTCACGTGCAAGGCGGCTGATGTCATACCGCGCAATGCCGATATCGGCGAGATCGCGGTCGGACAAAGCGACAAGCTCGGCATAGGTCTTGCGATATTTCGCGCGGCGCGCCTGAGCGATTTTCAGCTCGGTTTTAGCGTTCGTAAAGAACGATTGAACGCGCGCAGGTACGGTGCCGGTCCAATGAAATGTCTTGGAATTTACCATGCTCATGGGATTTTTCCTTTCTGGTTGCTGCAGCGCAGTATTTATGCTGCACTGCAGAGGTAGCGCTAACCATGTCTGTTTCCAAGGCGTCGGGGACGCATAGGGGCTATGCCAAAACGGAAAGGCAGGAATGAGGATGGATATATCATCAAATATGCTCGCCTTTGTGCGGGTGGTCAAAACCGGCAGTATTTCGGCTGCATCCCGGTCAGGCGGGCAGACCCCCTCGGCGGTCAGCAAACAGATCGGACATCTCGAAGACTACGTCGGCCACCGATTGTTGCACCGGACCCGCGCGGGTGTGTCGCTGACCGATGAGGGGCGCGCATTTTATGAAAAGTGCCAAGCCGTCGCTGACACGTTCGACGCGGCACACGCACATATCTCGAACATCAACACGACACCCCACGGCACCTTGCGGATCGCGTCCAGCGTTGCCTTTGGCAAATCGCAGTTGATCCCGGTGTTGGGCAGTTTTCTTGATCTCTATCCCGACATCACGGTGTCGCTGGAATTGACAGATCGGCGGATTGACCTTGAAGAAGAAAACTTTGACGCAGCCATCAGCTTTGCGGAACAGGAAATCAATCAGACGCATATCTCGCGCCGCATCATGACAAACGAGCGTATTCTGTGTGCCGCCCCTGCGTTTCTGGAACGCCACGGGTCGCCCAAGACATTTGACGACTTGGGGAATTTCAATTGCCTGCGCACATCCAATGTCGTGGGTCGCAATGCCTGGAAAGCCGATATTGACGGCCAGACCCACACCGTGGATGCGACAGGCAATTTTGAGGGTAACAGTGCGCATGCCGTGTTCATGGCGGCACTTGCGGGTTTGGGGATTGCGCGGCTCTCGCGGTATCTGGTGATCGACAAAATCGCATCGGGCGAGTTGGTTCATCTTTTTCCCGAGTACACCCAACAACATGCCGATGTTGCAGTGATCTTTGCCGACCGTCGCAACCTCGCGCCCAAGATCCGCGTGTTTGTGGATTTCCTGGTCAACCAGTTTGCAAAAGGATAAGTGCGCAAACGGTCTGGGTGGCCGAAGTGGTCGGTGCCGAATCGTTTTCAGAGCAGTTTGATTCTGGCGAACAACGTCCGAAATTTTAATCTTTGCGCCCAATCTACACCCAAGGTGCGCTTGAAAATGTGGCGCTGCAATGGCGCGCTTTTGCACTGAAAAAATCTCCTGCCGCAGCCCCGCCGCATTGTGATCTGACCCTGCCACAATGTCGTCTCATCCCGTACGACCTTGGTATGAAACACCTGCCCCCTATGGTTGGACATACCCCCCTGCGACCCTTGGCGGATATCGAAATCTTATCGCTTGGGGCAATTTCAGTTTCATCACGGGTCACTTCCGACCCCTTATAACCAGAACCTGAAAGCGAGACCACGAAATGACCATGACACGCACAGCCATCAAAGCATTTGCCCGTACATTCTCGAAGGACGAGAGCGGTGCCACAGCAATCGAATACGGCCTTTTCGCAGCCCTCGTGGGTGCCGTTATTGTCGGCACTGTCGCTACATTGGGTGGCCAGACCAACGCCGGTTTTACCACTATGAGCGAAGCGCTCTCCGACAATGGTATCACTGCCCCGACAAACTAAACGATCCAGAACCAAAGTGGTGCGCGTATCTTACCGCGCGCACCGCTGGCTTTGTTTTTTGAACGCGATTTATCAAGGACACTTTCCATGCCATTCGACAGCACATCTTCAAAGCAGATCACCCAAATCGCCGCCTATGTTTGTACCGATGCGGGTGCAGCCGTGGCACGCGATGTGATGCAGCGCAGTGGCGGTGATGCGGCGGCCGTCCATGGCGGTGGCCTCAGCGGGGCGGCACGGATGAGCGACAGCTTGCCCTCTGCCGACATAATCCTGACGGAAATTGGCAGCATCTCCGTCGAGATGGCTTGCGAATGTGTGGCCGAGATTTGCCGCACGGGCATGGATGTTGTCGTGATTGGGCAGCAGACCGATATCCAGACGTACCGTGCCCTGCGCAAGGCGGGTGCGCTGGAATTTTTCACCTTTCCGGTCGCTGCCGAAGACATCCTGAGCGTCGAGCGTTGCGTGGCCCAGCCGGTGATGAGCAATGTGGTTGAACTGTCCAAGCCAACTGGACTTAATCCCGCGATTGCGGTTGTGGGCAGCAACGGCGGTGTCGGTGCCAGCCTGTTGGCACAGAACCTTGCGTTTCACGCCAGTGCGCCCAAAGGGGCCAACCTGCGTACGGCATTGCTGGACGCTGATCTGATGTTCGGCTCACACGCCATCGACCTTGACCGCGACGAAACTGCAGGTCTGTTCGAGGCGTTGAAAGCCCCTGACCGTGTGGATGCGACGTTCATCGGTGCAACCATGGACCGTGTGAGTGACACCCTGTCGCTTTATTCGCATCAGGTGCGCATCGGTCAGGACGTAAAACCGTTCAACGCTGGACTGCCCGATCTGCTTGCGCCGCTCCGCTCCGAGTTCGACGCATTGATTGTCGACCTGCCCCGCAGCATATTGATGCAACAGCCGGAAATCGCAGCACGACTTGACGCGTTGATCCTTGTGATACCGGCGGGCTTTGCCGGGGTGAATGCAGCAACCCGTCTGATTGAACGGATGACCGCACAAAACCCCGACCTGCGTATTCTGCCCGTGGTGTCGAACCTGCGCAGCGATGCGGGTCTGTCGCTCAAGGATGTGAGCAGCACTATTGGCCGGCCCGTTGTTGCAACCCTGCCCAAGTGCGAGGCCGTCATGACAGCAGCGCACCGCGCCGCACGCCCCGTCGTGGCCCATCAGCCGCGCAGTGCCTATGCCAAGGCGGTCGGCACTTTGTGGGATGCCGCGATGGCACAAGCAGGGGACAAAAACAAACCCGCACGCCGCACCTTGCTCAAGAGGATGTTCAGATGACGCTTCACGTCCAGCAACCGTCCTTGCGCGCGACACTGACCAAAGTGCTTGCCATTGCACAACAGATCGACGCCGAGGGCTTGTCGGCAGCCGAGCGCGCGAATGTTGCCGTGACCTATGTGATGGAAAGCTCGGACGGGCATTGGCCTTTGTCGGTGCAACGCGAGCTTTTGGCGGAAGCAACGGCAGCTTTGCAAGCGGATATACCCGCGCAAGAAACTCCCGCCGCTTCCCCCGCGCCAAAACCTGTTGTTGGCGTGGAAACATTGCCTGCCCAAGCGCCAATCAAACAGACAATGCCGCCTTCCCCTATCAAGGAAACCACAAGCGAGATGATGACACTTGCCAATCAGGTTGTGCAGGCGTTGTCCGAAATTCTGGACTTTTCCGAACTGGCCGGACAGGCCCGCCCCGAGCAGGAAAAGCTGATCCATGATGCAATCCGCACCTTGTCCGAACAGCGCAAGATGCACCTGAACGGCCGTGAAGTGGCTGATCTGGTGACGGCCGTGCTGGCCGATATGCTGGGTCTTGGCCCGCTCGAGGCGCTGCTGGCCGATGACAGTGTGACCGACATCATGGTCAACGGTCCGCATCAGGTTTTTGTAGAGCGCCTGGGCAAGCTGGAGCTGACAAACGTGAAATTTCGCGACAACGCCCATGTGTTTGCCGTGGCCAGCCGCATTGTGGCCGCCGTGGGCCGCCGCATTGATGAATCCCAGCCGATGGTGGATGCACGCCTGAAAGATGGCAGCCGCGTGAACGTGGCGGTGCCGCCGCTTGCGATTGACGGGCCGACGATTACGATCCGCAAATTCCCCACCAATCCGGTCAAACTCGATGCGCTGGTCGCAGGGGGCAGTATGACGTCGCAGATGGCGTCGTTTCTGGGTCTGGCCGCATTTCTGCGCCTGAACATTCTGGTGTCTGGCGGGACAGGGTCCGGTAAAACCACGCTGATGAACGCCATGTCGCAGTTCATTCCCGCGGGCGAGCGTCTTGTCACGATCGAGGACGCCGCCGAATTGCGGTTTCAGCAACCGCATGTGGTGCGGTTCGAGACGCGCCCGCCAAACGTCGAGGGCACAGGTGAAGTCACCATGCGGACGCTGGTGCGCAACGCGCTGCGGATGCGCCCGGACCGGATCATTATCGGCGAAATTCGCGGTGACGAAGTGCTGGATCTGTTGCAGGCGATGAACACGGGGCATGACGGCTCGATGAGCACGCTGCACGCCAACTCGCCGCGCGAGGCCTTGACCCGTGTGGAGAGCATGGCGGCGCTTGCGGGATTTGCCCCCGGTGCAGGTGTGGTACGCCGCCAGTTGGTGGATGCTGTGCATCTGATTGTACAGGTCAGCCGGATGCGTGATGGCAAGCGCCGGATCACGTCGATTTCCGAGATTGCGGGCCTTGCGGGCGATGCGATCACCTTGCAGGAACTGTTCGGCTTTCACACCGACCCTTCCAGCACCCGCACCGATGTCAAAGGCGAATTCCGGTATTCGGGGTTCCGGCCCAAGTTCTCGACCCGCGCCGCTGAATACGGTGTCGGGGACGAGCTTGCCGCCCTGCTGGAGGGATAGGCCATGACCTTCGGTATCCTGATTTTCGCAGCAGGCTTTATCGTTTTTGCCGGACTTGTGTTGTACCTGCTGGTGCAGGCCGACCGCCAGCGCCGCCGTCACCGGACGCGTCTGCGCCGGTTGCGCAAGGACGAAGCACAGATGATCGCCGCACCGCGCAAACGCCGAAGTGCGGCCCCGGTCGCAGGGCAAACTCTGTTCCCGCATATTGAGCGCCAGTTGGCACAAACCAGCCTGCGGGTGACCGTTTTCGAGCTGATGGTTCAGGTATCGCTGTCGGTGCTCGGCCTTTATGCGCTGGCTGTGCTGGTGGGCGGTTTGCATCCGCTGCTGGCTTTGCCAGTGGCCATCGGATTGCCCCTGCTCGGCGCCGCCATGTTCTTGCGCGTCGCCAAAAACCGCTATCGTACCGCGTTCACAGCGGAATTGCCCGAGGCGCTGGATATCTTTGCGCGCGGCTTGCGCGCGGGCCGTCCGGTATCGGATTCGCTGTCTATCGTGGTCGACACCGCTAAAGGTCCGGTCCAGCGCGAATTTTCACGCTGCCATGACGAGATCTGCATGGGCACGTCGCTGCCCGACAGCCTTGAGCGGCTCGAAGCACGGATCCCCACGCCCGAGGTCAGCTTTTTCTCGGTTGCCACATCGTTGCAGTCCGAGACAGGCGGCAACCTGATCGAAACCATGGAGGGGCTTGCCGGACAGCTTCGCGAGCGCCGCAAGCTGCGCAAAAAAGCGCGCGCGTTGTCATCAGAAGCGCGGGCCAGTGCCATGATCCTCGCCGCCCTGCCGTTTGCCGTTTTGGTGGCGATTGGCCTGTTGAACGGTGGCTATCTGGAACCGCTTTATGCTGATCCACGCGGTCAGATCATGTCGGCTATCGGCTTGGCCAGTATTGGCTTGGGTGTCTTTGTGATGGCACAGATGGGGAAGCTTGATGTCTGATATAATGTTGCAATCCGTATTCTGGCTGGCGTTTGGCGGGCTTGTGTTTGCCATGGCAAGCTGTGCCGCGCTGTTTCAGACAGAGCGTACGCAAAAGCGTTTGACGATGCGACTGGCGCGCGCAAACGGCACCGGCCCCAGCCACCGCGCCGCGCGCATCCGCACCCAAGGCGGCAGCCTTGCCCATGCCCGCGTGCAACTGCTTGGCATCGCAGCCAAGATCGGCGAGCGGTTTGCGGTGGTTCTGGGCGGTGAAGCCCGCGACACCGCCGCCGATCTGTCCTCGGCCGGATATCGGGGCCGCGATGCATTGCTGATCTATGCGTTCCTGAAAACGGTCCTGCCGGTGGCGGCGCTGGGTGTTGGCATGATCTGGCTGTTCGCCACCCATGTGATCGGTATCGAAATGCTCATGCCTGCCGGCATGGTCATCGGCACGGCACTCGGGTTGTCCAAGGGTGTCGATTTTGTCGTGGACGGACGCCGCAAGAAAAGGCTGGCCAACATCCGTCGCGGATTTCCAGATATGCTTGAGTTGCTGGTGATCTCGTCCGAGGCAGGCCTGGGCCCGCAACCGGCATTGCAGCGGGTCGCCTGCGAGCTTGGCTCGACCAGCCCCGAGCTTGCCCGCGAAGTTCTGCAAATGGTGTCTGAGATGCGTATGACAAATGACCGCCGTGCGGCATATGACAAGCTTAATATCCGCGTGCCGCTGCCTGAAATTGGTGTGTTTACCCAGACGCTGGAGCAGTCCGACACTTACGGTACACCGTTCTCGCGCGCCATGCGCACCCTGATCAACGAACAGCGTGCCAACCGTCTGATGGCGGTCGAGGAAAAGGCCGCGCGCCTGCCGGTTCTGATGACACTGCCGCTGATCTTTTGCATCATGCCCGCCGTTTTTATCGTGCTGATCGGCCCCGCCGTCTTGAGCGTCTTTGACAATATCATCGCCGGAGGATGACCCCATGACCCACCGCCTTGCCCCCCGTTTTGTAGGTTTCCGGCGCGACCAGTCCGGTGCCGTTGCGATTGAATTTGTGCTGATCGCACCGATCCTGATCAGCTTGCTGTTCGGCATCATCACCTTGGGATATTTCATGGGCGTCAGTCATTCGGTGAACCAGCTTGCCTCGGGGGCCGCACGCGCCTCTGTGACCGGACTTGACCGGCAGGAACGGTCTGAGCTGGCCCAACTTTATCTGTCGCAGGGCAGCACGCGGTATCCTTTACTTAGACAGCAGGCCCTCACGCCGGATGTGGTGTTCGAGGACGGAAATCCTGCGGGCATCACCGTTACTGTAGACTATGACGTCGAGGGATCATTGCTGGATGTGGCAAACGGTTTTCTGGGTCTGGGCATCACGTCAATCAAGGGGAGTGCATACCTTGCATACTGATAAATCGAAGGTTTTTGCTACTGATGAAGATGGCGCAATCGCAGTCATTGTCGCCCTGTTGCTGGTGGTGTTGATGGGGTTCACCGCCCTTGGTGTCGATGTGGCATCGCTGTACCGCGAACGCGCACAGTTGCAATCGGTCAGTGATCTGACAGCCCTCAGCGCGGTTGCAGTCCCGGAAGATGCCACCTCTCGTGCCACGAATGCGCTGGGGCGAAACGCACTGTCCGCAGCAGCATTGGAGACATTGGAAACCGGGCGTTATCTGCGTAACCCCGCACTTGCATACGAGAACAGGTTTACCCCGCTTGCGGCTGACAACCCGCGCGTCAACGCGGTGCGCGTGGTGCTTGAGAATGATGCAGCGTTGCATTTTGCGCGGATTTTTACCACAGACACCCATGTCACGCTCGACCGGACTGCCCTTTCCTCGCGCACAGGTGCTGCCAGCTTTTCGCTCGACGGCTATCTGGTTGCTCTTGGCGGCACGTCTTTGAATGACGCGCTGAACCTGCGGTTTGGCGGTGGTGCCACGATCAGTCTGGGCGACCAGAACGCATTGGCAAATGCCGACATTGATCTTGGTGCGCTGCTTGAAGCACTTGATACCCGCACGGGCGGACCACAGCGCAACCCGGCCGAGATTTTGAACGGGACGCGGTCGGCATCCAGCATCATCGACGCCTTGCAATCTGTCCTGCCCGCGTCGCTGGCAAGCCGCCTGAACGCGCTTGCCGCTGCCGCAGGATCCACATCTGTTGAAGTTGCGGCCCTGGTCGGTGGCATCGACACCGATCTTGGGCTGACCGTCACTGATTTTACGACCCGGATCGACATTTCGGCGCTTGATGTTGTCAAAGCATTGATTGCATCCGAGGCCAGCGATGAAGGTGTGGTGTTGAACACAAAGATCGCCGTTCCGGGCGTGATCATGGCACAGACCGATCTCAAAGCCGGTGAACCGCCCGCCCGGTCGGGGTGGATTGCCCTTGGCGAGGAAGGTGTGCAATTAAACCGCGCCGGTTTGCGGCTCAAGTCGGATATCAAGGTGCAGCCAAACCTTCTTGGCAACCTTGGTGTCGGAATCAAAGTGGCAAGTATCGATTTGCCAGTCTACACCGAACTCGCAGGGTCCACCGCAACGCTCGATGCGCTTTCATGCCAAATCACGTCACGCAGCGGTGTTGCCGCCAAATTCTCGACCTCGGCCACGCCGCTGCATCCGGCAAACGGCACATCTGTGGCCGCCTTGTATCTGGGCAAGCTGGCGGAGGGCGCAAGCACACCGATCAATCCCGCGAGCCTGGATTTTGCCGATCTGTTGAGCATCGATGTGGTGATCGACCTGCCGCTGTTGCCCGATATCACCATACCGGGCATCACCATTCAGGCGCGGTCGCATGCCACGGTGGGCACTTCGCGCAAGGAAACGCTGAGCTTCACGCACCAGGACGTTGCCAACGGCACGCTGACCAAAAGCTTTGGATCAGGCGACGTGCTGTCGGGCGCGGTCAACAGCCTGCTGTCGCCCTCGAATACACAGCTGCGGGTCAAGCCGGGTCAACAAGGGCTGGTATCGGGGTTGGCAGCACCTTTGGTTTCGGGTCTGTTGCAGGTCTTGCCCGATCGTTTGCTGACAGGATTGGCGGCACCGCTGGACGCTGTGCTTGATAACACACTGGCAAGTGCGGGCGTGCGAATGGGCGCAGGGGAGTTGACGCTGACAGGCCACCACTGCGAACCCATCCGGTTGGTCCGGTAAGCATAAGCACGCGTCACACAAAAATGCCGGCCCCGAGGGACCGACACATATTCCTGAATGGCGTCGCAAGCTTTAAGCGGCTGTGCGGGTACGCCCGACAAGCGGCAAGACATTGCGCGTCATGATCTGCGTTTTTTCTTCGTCTGGTTCGCTTGCCATTCCGCAGACTTCATCGGTGACAAACGCAATCAGCTGATACCGCGACTCCAGACCTGACTTGTAATAAATCCGCCCCAGCTGCGATTTCACAGTGGCAATCGCACTGCCGCGCATGTCGGCGATTTCACTGTTGGAAAAACCCTTGACCACAAATATCGCCACATCCGCCTCGGCCTGAGACAAGCCCCAATCCGGCGCATACCGCAAAATCACTGTCTCTTTTGCAACGGATTCGCCTGCGCCCGGTGCCAGCTTTTCTTTGCGCTGTCGTTCAAGATACCCACGCAACTGGGTAAAGCTGACGTAGGCCACCCCGGCTGTCAGGGCAAAAAAACAACGCAAACAAACCTGAAATTTTTGTGATACCAAGTGCTGTACCGGGCAGTGCAAAACTAAGCACAAGATAGGTCTTGAGCAACGCAATGGCGGTGACCAGCGCAATTCCTGTAATCCAGATACGTGACATAAGAACATCCTTCCTCGTTACTGACAGTGGTCTCAATCTATTGTTTCAAATTCGGCAACAATTAAGGCATTAATATGTCGCCAATTTGATATTTGCGGCCAATGGCGTCACAGTTTGGCAAACGCCGCCGTGGTGTCGCGAAACACACAGGATGCGATTGGAGTTGGCGTTCGCCCGTAGCGCGCCTAAACTGCTTTTATGAAAACAAACACAACCCCCATCGATTTTTACGCTTCTGTCACACCCCGCGATGATTTTTCGCTGTTTGCGGACACCGATGTGTACACGCCCCTGCCCGATGACTGGTGGGTTGGCACATCCGATATTGTCGGCTCAACCCAGGCTGTTGCGGAGGGGAAATACAAGACCGTCAACATGGTTGGCGCTGCGGTCATATCATCGCAGATCAATGCGCATGACGGGGCGGCGTTTCCGTTTATTTTTGGCGGTGACGGGGCGGGGTTCGCCGTACCACCCGAGTGGAAAGACCGCGCGGGCGATGCGCTTTCTGCGGTGCGGGTGTGGGCGCGCGAGGAATTCGATATGGGTCTGCGGGTTGGCATGACACAGGTTTCAGACATTCGCGCCGCCGGACTGGAGATCAATGTGGCGCGGTTTCAGGCTGCAAAGGGCGTCGATTATGCGATGTTTTCGGGCGGCGGGTTGAGTTGGGCGGAAAGCCGGATGAAGGCAGGTGCACATAATCTGCCCGAGGCACCAGCAGGAACAAAGCCTGATTTGACCGGACTAAGCTGTCGGTGGAGCCATATGCCAAGCCGGAATGGTACGATTTTATCCATCGTGATCCAGCCGCCTGTCGACGTATCTGCCCCTGAATTTGCAAAATTGGCGCGGGATGTTCTGGCGATTGCCCGTGGGCTGGAGCGTGCGGGCAGCCCCGCGCAAAAGGACGGGCCAGGTATCAAATGGCCGCCCGTCGGTGCCACACTTGAAGCGCACGCGCAACGCGGTGACGGCCCGCTTGGACCGGCGCGGCGCAAGGCCCTGTTCGAGAGCTTTATGGCATGGCTGCTGATCAAGACCGGCCTCAAGATCGGCGGCTTTGATGCGCGGCGCTACCGGCGCATCGTGGGCGAAAACGCCGATTTCCGCAAATTTGATGACGGGTTGAAAATGACGCTGGATTGTGACGCCGCAACCCAGAAACGGCTGAATGCCCTGCTTGAAAACGCGGCATCGCAGGGCATCATCCGGTTTGGCCTGCATGCCCAGACCGAAGCAATGATGACCTGTATTGTGCCCTCGATCCAGCGCGACGATCATATCCATTTTGTTGATGGCGCCGCGGGCGGCTATACGGCGGCAGCACAGTCGATCAAGGCGGACTGACCCTAGCTTTGCACATAGCCTGCAACGACCTGAAGCAGCTTGAACGCTGTCGGGGCGTCGTGTTGGACAACCGACAGGAAATCCTCGGCCCCGATGCGCAGGCACAACAGATCGCTGGTGGCTTTCATATCCAGCGCGCGCGGCACGTTGCGGATCAACCCCAACTCACCGACCAGCTTGCCCGGACCGACAGTGGCAATCACCGTCTCGCTGCCGTCGCTCTGGCCCAACAGCATATCGGCCTGCCCCTCGACGATCATATAGGCACCGTCGGTCGGGTCATCGTCTTTGCGAAACACATATTGGCCTGCGGTCGCCGTATACCACCGCGCACCAAACGCCAGCAAACGCAACTGTTTACGGTTGAGCCCCGAGAACAATTCCGCACGTTCCAGCGCCTCGACCTTACGCGCCAGATCAACCGCAACGGCACTGTCTTGTCTTGAGAGTGTTTGTGCCGCGTCGCTGACAAACGTGCCCTTGCGCAGTTCGAGATGCACATCAAAAATGTCCGTATCCTCGTGGTCTGCGTCGATGAAGATGAACGTCGTATCCGGCAGTAGCGCCCGGAGCTTGCGGAACAATGCCGCTTTGGCGTCCACGTCATAGCTTGCCAGCACCGCTTCCAAAATCAGGATATGCGGCTGCTTGATTGTGGCACGGCTCACGGCGAGCAACTCGGCATAATCTGCGGGCAGGTTGGATCCGCCAAGCGTGATCGGGGTATCGAAAATAAGACCCGGCACCAGACGGTCGATCCCCGCTTCCATCAAACGGTCCGCAATCAGACGGCGCACGTCGTCGCCTTTGGACCCTGCCTGCTCCGAGATTTTGCCGAACAGCGCATTTTCCAGCACCGTCAGCACCGGCAGGCATTCATCGTCGCGCAAGGGCGCAAACAAATCACCCATACGCCGTTGCAGGGATTGCGCATGTTCGCCGCGCATGTCCAGCACGCGGGCTATCATAGCCTTGGGAAAAGCCGATCCGATCCGTTCGGCAGAAATAACAAACGGCACCACAATAAGATTGGCTTTTTCGCGCGCATCAAGGTTTGCGCCATTGCGGGCTTTTGCAACCAGATCAACCGCCGTCTCATAGCTTTCGACATCCAGACCCAGCTTTTGAAACAAGGGGTGGTCGGTGCCATCAAGACCAAAAATCTGGCGCAGAATATCGGTCACATCAATGGCGAGTTGCAGTAAATCCTGATCAAGATCGAATTCGGCCAGCAACGGCATGAACTCGGTGTGATCGGCCAGAACGGACGCCGTGATCGGCACGCGCGGCATCGCAAACAACAGGTTATCGCCCACCGGAAGCGACGGATTATAAGTATCTTTATCAAAGAAAAATACGTATTGGGACAGTCCGGCATCGGCAATGCCTTTGGCAATCGCAGGGCGCAGCGACACAAGTTGCGCAGCAAGGTCGGGATAGGCCTGAACGCTGAATTTCTGCTCCAGGCCACGCCGGAACAAGGCATTGTCGCGGCCCATGCCCTCGACAAGATCAAGCCACCAGTCGCGCAGACCTTCGGCGCTGTCCAGCCCTGCAAGCGAGGGATCAAGCCAGTCTGCCCCGATCAAGTCAGTGCTGTTGCCGGTCTTTTGCGCCTCTTTATGCGCAGATGTTTCCAAGGTGCCGGCTTGCGGTTTGCGACGCAACGGCATGAGGACGTTTTCACCAAAACTGCCCATGAACATCACAGGTCGCGAGGTGGCGTGGCCGATGCGTGTGGCGATGACCGACTGATGCAGCGTCGCCAGATCATACTCTCCGAACAGAATTTTCCCGCCCGCAGGCACAACTTCCCGGGTCAGAACCTCTGACAATGCGCGTCGCGCTTCGCTGGAAGGGACTGAGATTGCGATAGTGGCACCTGCGGGCAGGACCGCGTTCAAATCCTCAAGCACCGCAGTGCCGTCCTTGTCGCGGACCGTGACGCCCACCAGTTCAATGTCGCCTTTCAGCTCTGGTATTTCATCCGGTTCGCCTTCGTACATATTCTCATCCACCATATTGTCAGGCGTAAATCGTTCCATCACGGTTTCCCAGCGCACCGACATGTCCTGAGTCTGGTTGTAATAATCGAGCAGTTCTTTCCACGGGCTCGACAGGTCTTTGTATGCGGCTATGGCAGCCACCAGTGCGCCCACCGATATTTCGCCTTTGATCGTCAGGTATCCGCCAATGGCATAAAAGAAGAACGGCGTGAGTTGTGTGATGAAGTTATTGATAAACTTCATAAAGAATTTCTTTTGATAGATTTCGAACCGGATCTTATAGAGCCTGCCCAAGCGGTCCGAAATCAGCGCCATATGATAACGCCATCCGCCGTTCGTGCGCAGCGATGTGGCCCCCGCAGCACCTTCACCGATCTCGGCGGCAAGGGCGCGCACCTGTTGCACGCGGGCTTTGTTCAGAAGGTTTATCTTCTTTTGCAGTCGCGGGATAATCCATGCCTGAAGCGGGATCAGCATACAGGCAGCGATGCCGAATGTGACGCTCTGGATGAATAGAAAGCTCAGGATGGTGATCATCTGGCCGGCCTGCAACACCGGCTGTGCCAGTGCATCACCCATCAGCCCGCCCATCGGCTCCGCTTCGGAGGTGACCATAGATACCAGCTCGCCCTGGCTGGTCCGTTCGAAATACGGTGCCGGAAACCGCAATATCCGGGCGATAAGCGAATAGCGCAGACGTCGCAACAGCCGCTCAGACAACACACCTTTCATGGTGTTGATGCGCATTTTCATCAGGCCGTGCACAAAAACAGCGATCAGGAACAGCGCACACAACAGACCCAGAAACTGTATCTGGGACATCTCGAACCCGTAAACATCTACCACCTCGGACCCGGCCCCGATGGCATCATTGATGATGCGTTTGGGCAATTCGAGGGTGAGATAGAGCAATGGGAAAAGCGTGATCGTGACCAACAGTATAATCAACTGGTCGCGTTTGGAATACTTCCAAATAAAGGCAAAGATCGAGCTTTCGATGACCGGGGTCCAGTTCGGATAGAAATGCAGCGGCGTGTGCGTGTGAAACGCCATATATTCTGACCGTATCAATCATTTGTGGCAAAGATCAAAGGATTTGGCAATTTTAACAGGGGGAGTTGCCCCAAAGGCCCCTGCGCATTAGGCTCCGAACAGAAATCCTTGGAGCGTGCCATTGACGGGACTTTTGCAGAACGCCTTGATCCTTCTGATCTTGTTGCAGATCAAACACACCTTCGCCGACTTTTATCTGCAAACCCCGCGCATGCTGGCTGCGCGCGATAAATATCTGCACATCGGACGGGCCCAACACGTAGGTTTGCATGCTGTGGGTTCCGCCATAGGGCTTGTGTTGCTCGGCACTGCGCTGCCCTTCATTGTGATCCTCGTCCTTGCCGAAGCGCTGGTGCATTATCACATCGACTGGGGCAAAGGATGGTATTCGGCCCAAAACGGGCAAACTTCCTCCGATGCTGCATATTGGCGCGCGATCGGTCTGGATCAGGCGCTGCATCAGTTGACCTATGTCGCAATGATCTGGATATGGGCGTCGTACGGGCTTGGCTAATGCGCGCCTCCACCCTGTAGATGGCAGCGGTTTCAGGATCATGACACCCTGATGCCGCGCAGTACTGCGTGACTGATCAGTCGATCCGCAAGCGCGATATGGCGGCCGAGACTTGGGTTTTTGTATCATCGCTGTCCGACGATACTGCGAGGCCCACAAGACTTTGCGCTTCTTCTCCGAAGGCTCGCTTGATGTCGCGGGCCAGATCAACCCGCTCCGATGCCTGCCCTGTGCCTGCGCCGCGCAAGATCATGCTGCGCCCGCGTGCACCAAGATAGGGGCTGGACACGATTTGTCCGGCGCTGTGTGATCCGCCCCAGATGTACATCAAAACCCGCACATCGGGATTTTCGAGCAATCCGCGCACACCTTTGCTTTGTGCGCCCTGTGCGGCGGCTTCCGGCAGGAAGATGAAATAAAGCGCCAGATTGCGATCATCACCGCCTTTGCGCGACAGGTCTGTTGCAGGCACCGATGTCTCGACCGACCAGTCCCATGCGGCGGTTTTGCTGTCCCACATGGACTGCGGCAAGGACCGCCAGAGCAGCGATACGCTGCCATCCGACTTCACGCCAAGGCTGCTGCCACCCAAGGCATAATCATTGCTTCCGAATATCTTGAAGCGCTGTTCTTTCCACGCATTTCCGAAATCGACCTGCTCGGCCCTGGCCAACGCGGGCGCAAACAACAACAAACCGACAAGGGCTGCAGCGAACTTGTTCATGATGATACTCCTCGGACTGTGCTGGTTGTCATCATGACGGTTCGGCCCGAGGGGAGCACATCAATTCTGCGTCATGGACATGTTATGGCCAGTCAGCGTGCAGCGTTCGCCAGCAGCAAATCAGACGAGAGCCCACCAATGTCGATCACAAATTTCAGGACTTCGCCTACGCCTATTCCATTGCGCAAAGAGCAGAACACAAAGGGCAACGCACCGCGCATCCGCTCGCTGTCGCGTTTCATCACTTCCAGACTGGCACCGACATGCGGGGCAAGGTCGGTTTTGTTGATCACAAGCAGGTCGGATTTGGTGATCGCAGGCCCACCCTTGCGTGGGATTTCCTCGCCTGCTGCCACATCAATCACATAGATGGTCAGGTCGGCGAGTTCGGGGCTGAAGGTTGCTGAAAGGTTGTCACCGCCGCTTTCGATCAGAACCACTTCGAGATCCGCGTGCCGCCTGCGCATCTGCGAAATCGCCGCCAGATTGATCGAGGCGTCCTCGCGGATTGCGGTATGCGGACAGCCGCCGGTTTCGACGCCGATTATGCGGTCTTGCGGCAGAATTTGCATCCGCATCAGCGCTTCTGCGTCTTCCTGTGTGTAGATGTCATTGGTGATCACCCCGATGGAACAGACAGGGTGCAGCGCGCGGGCAAGCGCCGCCGTCAGGGTGGTTTTACCAGCGCCGACGGGGCCACCGATACCGATGCGCAAAGGGCCATTCAGACGTGTCATGAGCGAAATATCCTTGGTTGAAGCGTCTCGTGGGTCATGGCCGCGATATCGGACATAAAAGCACTGCTGTGCAGATCGTCCAATGTGGTGTGCGCAGTGACTTGCGCGATCCGTCCGCAAAGCGGCGAGAGTGCGGCAAGCACGGTCTGACCCGCGGTCTGGCCAAGCGGAACAAGCCGTACAGCCGCCGAGACAAGGCTGCTGGTGAAGGCGTGCAGGTACATTCCTGCGGTCAGTGTCAAATCGATATCCCTACGCGCCGCTGCGGCGCCGACGGCGACAGGATAGGCCAGTCCCGCCAGATCGCCCCCCCAGATCGCAGCGGTCGTTTCGCAAAATGCTGTGCCTTGCAGTTGGGTTTCCATCACGCGCTCGCAGGATGCGGCGAAGGCGAGGGCCGCCGCGTTCACCTCTGCAAGCGCGGTTGCGTCGTTGCAGGCATAAGCGGCACGCAACAAGATGCAATCGTTACGCCCGCTGCCATATTCCAACACGTCCGATAGCCAGCCTTGCAAATCATCCGGCGTCGTCACACCCCCTGATGCAATCGCCGTTTCCAACCCGTGCGAATAGGCAAAGGCCCCCACCGGAAAGGCAGGCGACAGCCATTGCGCAAGGGTCAGCATGTCCCGTTCAATGGTCATGCGCGGTGGCAACATGTTCGTGGCTGTGGGTGCGACCATGGCCGTATGCACCGCCCTCGGGCGTAAACGGGGCAGTAATTTCCGTGACCGTCGCACCCAGATGTTCAAGCATATGACCGATCACCGGATCGGTCAGGATCAGCAGATGATCCGCGTTGATCTGGCAGGGCGTGTGCCGATTGCCGACGTGCCACGCCAGACGCACCAGATCGGGGCCGCTGATGTGCAGCAATGTCTCGCGGGCAGCCAGAATTTCGACAAAGCTGCCATCGTCACATTCCAGAACGTCGCCGTGGTTGAGCGATGTGGTCTGTTCAAGATCGACCAGAAATGGCTTGCCCGTTCTCGTGGTCAGGCGTTTGCGGCGCAAGAAACGCCCGGTGTAATCCAGCTCGCAAGCGTCGGCATGACCCGACCATGTACCGGCGGGATGCAGTGTTTGTGCAATGGGAAGTGTGGTCATAAAAGCCTCTCAGAACATGAAATAACGTTGTGCCATCGGCAGCACCTCGGCAGGCTGGCAGGTCAGCAAAACACCGTCGCCGCGCACCTCGTAGGTTTCGGGATGCACCTCGATCTTTGGGGTCGCATCGTTCAGGATCATATCCGCCTTGCCGATCTTGCGGGTGTTGCGCACCGCGACGGTTTGTTTGGCAAGGCCGAGCGTGCCCCTGATGTCGGCATCCTGCGCCGCCCCCGACACGAAACTGACCGATGTATGGCGCAGTGCAGTGCCATATGCGCCAAACATAGGGCGGCTGTAGACCGGCTGCGGTGTCGGGATCGACGCATTGGGATCCCCCATTTGCGCCACCACAATTGTGCCCGCCATCAGGACCATTTCAGGTTTCACCCCGAAAAACGCAGGGCTCCACAATACAAGATCCGCGCGTTTGCCGATGCTGATATCGCCCAGCACATGACTGACACCCTGGGCAATCGCCGGATTGATCGTGTATTTTGCAATATAGCGGCGCACCCGCATATTGTCGTTGTCGCCGGTTTCTTCCACCAGCCGCCCACGCTGTTTGCGCATCTTGTCGGCGGTCTGCCAGGTGCGGATCAGGACTTCACCGACACGACCCATCGCCTGACTGTCCGAGGCAATGATCGAAAACGCCCCCATGTCATGCAGGATATCCTCGGCGGCTATGGTCTCGCGGCGGATGCGGCTTTCGGCAAAGGCGATATCCTCGGGGATGGATTTATCTAGGTGATGGCAGACCATCAGCATGTCCAGATGTTCTTCGAGCGTGTTGACCGTAAAGGGCCGCGTCGGGTTGGTCGAAGAGGGCAGCACATGCGGCAAACCGCAGATTTTGATGATGTCCGGCGCATGCCCGCCCCCTGCCCCCTCGGTATGGAACGCATGAATGGTGCGGCCTTTCATCGCCGCGACGGTGTGTTCGACAAAGCCGCTTTCGTTCAGCGTGTCAGTGTGGATCATCACCTGCACATCCATGTCGTCTGCCACCGAAAGGCAGCAGTCAATCGTGGCAGGCGTGGTGCCCCAATCTTCGTGCAGCTTGAGCGCGCAGGCCCCTGCATTGACCATTTCGACCAAGGCCTCAGGCTGGCTGGCGTTGCCTTTGCCCGACAGTCCGATGTTCATCGGAACTCCGTCGAACGACTGCAACATCCGGCCAATGTGCCACGGTCCGGGCGTACAGGTGGTGGCCAATGTGCCATGCGCAGGGCCGGTGCCGCCACCAAAACAGGTGGTCACGCCGGAATGAAGTGAATCCTCCATCTGCTGCGGACAGATAAAGTGGATGTGGCTGTCCATGCCGCCCGCTGTCAGGATGCGCCCCTCGCCCGCGATCACCTCAGTGCCGGGGCCTATGATGATATCGACACCGGATTGTGTATCGGGGTTGCCCGCCTTGCCGATCGCATGGATCAGCCCGTCTTTCAGTGCGACATCCGCCTTGTAGATGCCGGAATGATCGACAATCAACGCATTGGTGATGACCGTGTCCACAGCCCCGCCTGCCCGCGTGACCTGACTTTGGCCCATGCCGTCGCGGATGGTCTTGCCGCCGCCAAATTTCACTTCTTCGCCATAGGTGGTCAGGTCACGCTCGACCTCGATGATCAGATCGGTATCGGCAAGGCGGATTTTGTCGCCCGTGGTGGGGCCGTACATGGCCGCATAATCGGCGCGAGATATCTCAAAGGGCATCTAGAGGTCTCCCATGATCTGTTGGTTAAATCCGTAAATCCGCCGCAATCCACCAACTGCGATCAACCGCACCTCACGCCGCTGGCCCGGCTCGAAGCGCACGGCGGTGCCAGACGCGATATCCAGCCGCATGCCACGCGCGGCGGTACGGTCAAAATCAAGCGCGGGATTGGTCTCGGCAAAATGGTAGTGGCTGCCGACCTGCACGGGTCTGTCGCCGGTGTTGGCCACCATCAAGGTGATGGGATCCGCACCAGCGTTCAGAACAAGCACCCCGTCAGCGGGGAAAACCTCACCTGGGATCATGGCAACTTTCTCCTCTTTTTGGTCTTAAATATCCCTGCACCGTCCCCACCGCCCGCCTCAACGTATCGGGTTGTGAACTGTGACAAGCTTGGTGCCATCGGGAAAGGTGGCCTCGACCTGCACTTCGCGGATCATCTCGGCAATGCCCTCCATACATTGGTCGCGGGTGACGACATGGCCCCCCGCCTCCATCATATCGGCGACAGAGCGGCCATCGCGCGCGCCCTCGACCACAGCATCGCAAATCAGCGCAATCGCTTCGGGGTGGTTCAGCTTGACACCCCGTGCCAGCCGCTTGCGTGCAACCTCTGCCGCCATCGCGACCAGAAGTTTGTCTTTTTCCCGCGGGGACAGTTGCATGGCCTAAAGCCTCCATGATTTGGGCAGAGTGGTGTGTGACAGATGTTCCAGCACCGGGATCAGGTTGCGCCGCAGCTCGAAACTGTCCTGCGCAAGGTGGCGGATCACCAGCACATCACAGCCAAGCAGGCTGGCCCCTGCGGTCTTTGGCAGAAAGGCGCGGACCGCCGCGAGATGGCTGGCCGCATCTGCGTCGACCATCACCACGCAGGCCATCGCACCCGCACCGTTTGCGATGGCCGGGCGCGCCAGATGCGCCACCGCGTCGCCCACCAAGTCCAGACCGTCGAGGTACAGCGGTATGCCGTTGCGGATGATCCTGATCCGGTCGCGAAACATCACATCGCCCAATGTCTCGCCCATGGCCGCACGGCCAAACACCACCGGTTCAACCATCAGCAGACGGGCACCCGGCTCAAGCGTGATTTCCAGCCGCCTTTGCAACGCACATCCGTCGAATAAAATCAGCTCTTGCGGCAGCCAGTCAAACCGCCCTCCGGCCTGCACTCTCACCTGTGTTGTGACGCGCCCGACCTCGCCGCTCTGCGCGCGGTAGGCCCGCTCGGACGCCTGTGTCGTAAGCGTCAGCATCGCATTTTCCCCGATCCGCAGATCAAGATCAAAGCGATCGCCCCCCGTGATACCGCCCGCGGTATTGACCAGTACAACCTCCATATCCGGCCTGCGGGTATCGGGGAACACCAGCTTGCTAGAGCCGGATTGACGCAAATCCTTTAGCCGGGTTTTACCGTGACTATCCGCCTTGACCGACAGCCGTCCGGACCCGACAGCGCGCGGTTGCACAGCCGTTTTACCGTCCGTGTCGATGGATTTCGAATGGGAGATGACAGGCTCCTGAGGCTACTCTTTGGGCCGTTATAAAACAGACACCGCGCCGGAATGACATGATTTGCGGCAGGCGAGGCACCCCTAGTCCCTGAAAAGATTATTTATTGAGCAGTCGTTCAGGATATGCCTGTATTTTAATCTCGCGCTGATACTCGCAGTCATTGTGATGCGTCTTATTCGCCGGCAAGCATGCGGGTCACTTCCTGCCCGATTGTATCAAACTTCCAACTCTTTATGCCGTTGTCGGGCTGCGCCGCTCATCCTTGAAGACTTCCAAACCGCGTACCATAGCCCGCTTTTTATGACGCTCCGGGTGAAAATGCACAAAACGTATTTTCCAGGCGTTTACAAAGCATGCAGCGTGGGTGCACACAGCGGGAACAGAACCTGTGGTCGCGCAACGCGACCGGTTTCTGCAGATGACAGACATCCGGGGGAAATGTGATGGCGATCGAGACATTCACCAGCAATGGTCAGACGAAACACACAGGCAGCTATTATGCAGCCAGCGCCAACCCCTCGCCAGAGCGGCCTCCGCTTAAGGGCGATCACCAGATAGATATCTGTATCGTCGGTGCCGGATACAGCGGCCTCTCGGCGGGGCTGCATCTTGCGGAAAAAGGCTATAAGGTTGCCATCATCGAAGGTGCGCGTGTCGGCTGGGGCGCATCGGGGCGCAATGGCGGGCAGATCGTCAACGGGTTGAACGCCAGCCTGCAAACCATCAAAAAGCGCTATGGACAGGATACCGCCAATTTTGTTGCAGGGCTGGTGCAGGAAGGTGGCGACATCATCCGCGAACGGGTCAAGACTTATGACATTCAATGTGACCTGAAATCGGGCAATATCTTTACCGGTCTGACAGCTGCGCATATGAAGGAACTCGAGGCGCGGCGCGCGCTTTGGGCGAGCTATGGCATCCATAACCAGAATATGCTCGACAAATCGCAACTGCGCGAACATATCGGATCGGACCTCTATGAAGGCGGCATGATCGACCACACAGGCGGGCATATGCACCCGCTGAACCTGTGTCTGGGCGAAGCTGCCGCGTTCGAGAAACTGGGCGGCGTGATCTATGAACAATCGCCCGTCATCAGCGCCGATACCGGGACTACAAAACCGGTTGTGAAAACGGCGCAGGGGACAATGACCTGTGAAACGCTGGTGCTGTGCGGCAATGCGTATCTGGGCCATGTCATCCCTGCCCTGACCGCCCGCGTGATGCCGGTATCAACCCAGATGATGACCACAGAGCCGTTGGGCGATGCCCACGCGGCAGAGCTGCTGCCCACCGATAAATGTGTCGAAGACGTGCGGTACATCCTCGATTATTTCCGGCTGACTGCCGATAAACGGCTGATTTTTGGCGGTGGTACTGTGTACGGCGGCACCGATCCGAGCGACGTTGTAGCCAAGCTGCGGCCCGCGATGGAAAAGGTCTATCCAAGCCTCAAAGGTATCAAGATCGACCACGCCTGGAGCGGTAATTTCGCGCTGTCCTTCAGCCGCGTGCCGCAAATGGGACGGTTGGGCAACAACACCTATTACGCGCATGGCTATTCAGGACACGGCGTGACCGGATCGCATACTTTTGGCAAAATCCTGTCGCAGGCTATTGACGGCGACAAAAGCCGCTTTGACGTCTTTGCGAAAATCCCGTGGTTCCCGTTTCCGGGCGGTCGTATGCTGCGCGTGCCGTATTCTATGGTCGGCTCGTGGTATTATGCGATGCGCGACAAATTAGGGGTCTGACCCACAGTCAGGGTTTGACGTCGCCTTGGGCGGGGTGCAGCGCCTTAGGGCGCTGCAACACAATCTGCAAAATACTGGATATGGCCCATATCGTCGACTTCCTGAACCAGACCGTGGATATCTGTTTCGAAGCCTGGGCATTCGCGGGCAAAGGCGCGGTTGAATTTGAGGTATTCGACGATTTTTGTGTTGAACACCTCGCCCGGGATCAAAAGCGGGATACCCGGAGGGTACGGCGTGACAAGGCTGGTCGTGATCCGGCCTTCCAGATCGTCAATCGGCACCCGCTGTGTGGTGCGCGCCGCGATATGCGAAAACGCATCCGTCGGCTTCATCGCGGGCGTAAGGTCGCTCAGATACATATCGGTCGACAGGATCGCGACGTCATATTTCGCATAAAGCGCGTGCACATGCTGGCACAAATCCCGCAGGCCCATTTTCTCGTAATGGGGATGTTTGGCACAAAATACAGGCATTGATCGCCACATCGGCTGGTTTTTGTCGTAGTCATCTTTGAATTGCTGCAATTCGGTCAACAGCGAATTCCAGCGGCCCTTGGTGATACCGATCGTGAACATGATGAAAAAGCTGTAGAGGCCGGTTTTTTCCACGACGACGCCGTGTTCTGCCAGATATTTGGTCACAATAGACGCAGGAATACCGCTTTCCTCGAACCGTCCGTCCAGGTTGAGGCCCGGCGTAATCAGTGTTGCCTTGATCGGATCAAGCATGTTGAAACCCGGCGCCATGTCGCCAAATGCATGCCAGCTTTCCTCCCCGTCCGAGGGCTGCACGCCCTCTGCGTCGGTCTTTTTCAGCACCCAGTTGGCAGGGCTATCAATGCCTTCGTCGTCAAGCTCTTCGGGGCCCCAGACCTGAAACCACCAATCGTCATTGCCGTATTCCTCGTCCACCTTGCGCATCGCACGGCGGAAATCGAGGGATTCCAGAATGCTCTCCTCAACCAGCGCAGTTCCTCCGGGAGGTTCCATCATCGCCGCAGCAACGTCGCAACTGGCGATGATGCTGTATTGCGGGCTGGTGCTGGTGTGCATCAGATAGGCTTCGTTGAACAGGTGACGGTCCAGTTTGGTATTTTGACTGTCCTGCACAAGCACATGGCTTGCCTGGCTGATCCCCGCGAGCAGCTTGTGGATCGACTGGGTGGCATAGGTCACTGAATGGCGCGGCCGTTCGCGTTTGCGGCCCATAGAGTGAAAGTTGCCGTAGAACGGGTGGAACGCCGCATGCGGCAGCCACGCTTCGTCGAAATGCAGGTTGTCGATGTAGCCGTCCAGCATGTCCTTGATGGTTTCGGTATTGTAGAGCACGCCGTCATAGGTGGATTGCGTCAGGGTGATGATGCGCGGCTTGACCGTATCGGCATCAACATGCGCCAGCAGCGGGTTGGCGCGAATTTTTTCCTTGATCGCTTCCACCGTGAATTCGGATTTCTGGATCGGGCCGATGATGCCGTAATGGTTGCGCGTCGGCTTCATGAACACCGGAATGGCACCCGTCATGATGATGCTGTGCAAGATGGACTTGTGGCAATTGCGGTCTACCACAACCACATCACCGGGCGCGACAGTATGGTGCCAGACCATTTTGTTGGACGTGCTGGTGCCATTGGTGACAAAGAAACAATGGTCCGCGTTGAATATCCGTGCGGCATTACGCTCGGACGCGCCGATGGCACCGTTATGGTCCAGTAATTGTCCTAATTCCTCGACCGAGTTGCAGACATCCGCGCGCAGCATGTTTTCACCGTAGAACTGGTGATACATCTGGCCAATCGGGCTTTTCAGAAACGCGACCCCGCCGGAATGTCCCGGACAATGCCACGAATACGATCCGTCCTCGGCGTAATTGAGCAGAGCTTTGAAAAACGGCGGCTGGATACCTTCAAGATATGCCTTGGCATCGCGGATGATGTGACGGGCCACAAACTCGGGTGTGTCCTCGAACATGTGGATAAAGCCGTGCAGCTCGCGCAGGATATCATTCGGCAGATGGCGGCTCGTCTTGGTCTCGCCGTAGATATAGATCGGCACGTCTTCGTTCTTGCGGCGGACTTCCTCGATGAATGTGCGCAGATTCAGTACCGCAGGGTCAAGGTCGGGACCGGGAGTGAATTCCTCGTCGTCGATGGACAGCACAAATGCACTGGCGCGCGATTGCTGTTGGGCAAACTGCGACAGATCACCATAGCTCGTGGTGCCCAGAACCTCGAAGCCTTCGCTCTCGATGGCATCTGCCACGGCGCGGATACCAAGACCGGACGAATTGTCAGAGCGGAAATCCTCGTCAATGATAACAATCGGGAACCGAAATTTCATGAAACACTCCTAAAGGAAAACATTATTTGGTCTTCACTGACAATGGGCTGGCCCTGTGGGCAATCGTTCATCGTCGCAAAATAATCCACGCCACCTTTTCTGCGCTGAGGCCGTAAGCGTCAAGACCAGTCAGTCCGAATGCGCACGCCAATCTGAAATCAGGTCGGTGTCGTCGGGACATTCCGCAAATCCAGACCAATATGAGTAAGCACTGGCGTCACGTTTTTCAAGAATGACTGTTGTGGATCGGCAAGCCGCTGCTGCTTTCCATTGTTGTTGTTGTCTGCTTAGAACCAAGAGAATGCGTCAAACACGCCCAATCTTAAAACCCCTTGATAGATGATTGCGCATCGCAAACAGCAGGGCCGCGCCGGGCAAAACCGATGCGACAGTCACTGCCATCACCAATCCTATGTCGGTTTGAAAACCAAAGAGCGCATTGATCGCCATGCTGATCGGTTTACCATTGGTGGTCGTCAGGATGCGTGCAAAAACCACCTCGACCCACGAAAACATGAAGCAGAAAAATGCGGTGACTGCGATGCCTGAAGCAATCTGCGGCATTAGGAATTTCCAAATGAACCGAGGGCGTGAATAGCCGTCGAGAAATGCAGCTTCATCCATTTCTTTGGGGATGGCCGAGATGAACCCCTGCAAAATCCAGATCGAGATTGGCAGGTTGAACAGGCAATGCGCCAGTCCAATGCCAAAGACCGAGTTCACGATGCCAAGGGACGAAAATAGTTGAAATATTGGCAAGGTGAGGACGACAGGCGGAGTGATCCGAAAAGCGATGAAGGCGAGGAAGAGATGCTTGTCGCCAACGAACGACATGCGGGAGAACGCATATGCCGCAGGGATCGCCACAGGGACGGTTATCAAGATATTGATCAGCACATAGGCAATCGAATTGAGGAAAGCCGAGCGCAAGTTGGGATCGGTCCAGATGCCCGCGTAGTTTGAAAACGTGAAGGTTCCGACTTCCGTGGTGGGCGTTGGCAAAGTCGCCATAAAACTAATCAGGGTCATCTGGACCAGTGGTAAACATGTGAAAGTAATGAAGATGACCAAGATCACGCTCTTGATCGCGGGAAAATATAGTCGCGGGCATTTCATGCGATGTCTGTGCGATCTAGTCGGCCCTGCGCTTTGCTGAACATCCATGCCACCGTCAGAACGATCACAAAGTAGATCACGGAGCGCGCAGCAGAGGGGCCATAGTTGAAGGCCTTGATCTCTTCACCAAGATCGACAGCGAGGAACATGGTCGCGCCATTTGGTCCGCCTGCATTGATCGGAAATGCCTCGGTGTAGATCATGAATGAATCCATGAACCTCAGCAGGATTGCCATGAGAAGCACGTTGTAAAGTTTTGGCAGTTGAATGTAACGGAACACTTGCCATGGGCCCGCGCTGTCAATTGCTGCGGCCTGATATTGGGTTGCGGGAATTGTGGTGAGCGCACTGTAGCACAGGATCACCACAAGACTTGTCCAATGCCAGACATCCATCGCGATGATGACCAGCCATGTGTGCACAACCGAGAGCTTCCAGTCGGCAGGCCAGCCGACCTGAAGCAGCAGCCGCCCCAAGATGCCAGTGTCCTGGTTGAGCAGGCTGAGCCAGAGCGATGGGATCATGTTCCACGGCACAAGGAGCGGCAGGGCGATGACGGCGAGTGTGACCCCTACCCAAAATTTGTCTCTCGGAATACAGAGCGCAATCGCGATGCCGAGTGGTATTTGGATCGCGAGGATAAGGGCAGAGAATAACGTGCTGCGGCCAAAGCTTGCCCAGAAGCGGCCAGAGCCAATAATTTCTGTATACCAGTTGGTTCCGACCCAGAAACGCGCATCAAGAATGAAGATTTCAAAAAACGAATAGTTGATTACCGTGATCAGAGGGATCAACCCGATGAGCCCAAGCACGAGCGTAGCAGGTAAGACGAAAATCCAGCCGGTATTGTCGCGATTTTTCAGATCCCTGCCTCCAGATGCGGTTTCGCCCGATCAGACGATGACCACTTCGGTCCCCCAGCTGTTGCAGTTGCCGATAAGCTCGTTGGACAAACCGCTATCAGTGAATAGTATTGCGACATCGCGCAGAGAGCAGATCGTCAGCGGTGCATTGCGTTCGAACTTGTTCTGATCCGCCACAACCATCACCTTGCGCGATCGTTTGATTGCGGTGCTGCTCACCATGATTTCTTGGCCGTCGAAATCCAGCAAGTCACCATCTGCATCAATCGCAGAGCAACCAAGGACAGAGTAATCAAACTTGAATTGCTTCACCATTTCCACGGTCAACCCGCCAACGATGCCGCCGTCCGCCCGTCGCAACACACCGCCGGCCAAGATGATTTCACAGCTGTGATTTGCGGCCAGAATATTTGCAATGTTGAGGTTATTGGTCACGACCAACAGGTTTTCGTGATCAAGGAGTTCATTCGCCACGGCTTCTGTTGTCGTACCGATGTTCATAAAGACCGAGGCACCGTTCGGGATTTCCTGCGCACATCTCACGCCTATCGCCTTCTTGCCCGCCTCGTTCAGCCTGCGGCGTTCCTCGTATTGGATGTTGATGACGCCCGATGGGACTACCGCGCCCCCGTGCACACGTTCAAGCCGCCCGCTGTCGGCCAAATCGGACAGATCGCGCCGGATGGTCTGGACGGTCACGTCATAGAGTTCGGCAAGACCGTCAACCGTGACTTTTCCGTCCTTGCGGGCCAGTTCGAGTATCTCTTGTTGTCTGAAGTTCGAGACCATGACTTCCCCAGTCGCATTAAATACCGCACGACAAGTTTGCGGTGTTCATTTCCTGCAATAACCAACAGCATTGACCGAACGTCAAGTGTTCGGTTCGCGCCAGCATGTTTGAATTCCGCTAAGTTTGGGAAATTCGAAAAATAATATCCATCGATTCCAGCGCATTACATCTAAACGAAAGAAAACGAACATTCCTTATTGCTTTCATGCTTGTTTCAGTGTTGATTGACTTAACGTCGCAAGCTGGGAGGCTATGGCGGGTTATGAATGCGGGGAGGCTTCATTGGACCAGCGTGAAATTCACGACATCGTCGACCTTTTTGTCATTGGTGGCGGCATCAACGGATGCGGCATTGCCCGTGACGCGGTCGGTCGCGGGCTCAGCGTTGAGTTGGCTGAAATGAATGATTTAGCCTCGGCCACCTCATCTGCGTCGACAAAGCTCTTCCATGGCGGGTTGCGTTATCTTGAGTATTGGGAGGTCCGCCTCGTGCGTGAGGCATTGATCGAGCGCGAGACGCTGTTGCGGGCGATGCCGCATATCTCTTGGCCGATGCGGTTCGTGTTGCCTTACCACGAAGATATGCGTTTTGATAGCGATACGCCGACGTCGAAGGTTTTGAATATTGTGATGCCATGGATGAAGGGGCGCAGGCCTGCATGGCTCATTCGCTTTGGGTTGTTCCTCTATGATAATCTTGGTGGGCGTAAGATTTTGAAGGGGACGACCTCTTTGAGCCTGAACGGAACACCTGAGGGGGCACCGCTTGAGGACCGTTTTCAGAAGGCGTTTGAATATTCTGATTGCTGGATCGAAGACAGCCGTTTGGTCGCATTGAATGCCCGCGACGCCGAGGCCCGTGGCGCCAAGATCAATGTCCGCACAAAAGTTACTTCGGCTGAGCAGATCGACGGTATTTGGCATGTGGCGCTTGAGCCGCAAGGTGGCACCCCGCGTGTCGTAAAGGCTCGTATGTTGGTGAATGCTGGTGGGCCTTGGGTGGAGGCTATCATCCGCAACACCGTGCGGATCAATGCCACCGAAGGTGTTAGGCTTGTGCGCGGCAGTCACATAGTGACCCGAAAACTTTACGACCATGACAAATGCTATTTCTTCCAGGGTGAAGACGGACGGATTATCTTTACTATCCCATACGAGACCGATTTCACATTGATCGGAACGACAGACGCGGACCATACAGACGTTAACCAAAAGCCGGTTTGCACGCCGGAAGAGCAAGATTATCTTTTGCAGTTCGCGTCAAAATATCTAAAAAAAGACGCCACAAAAGACGACATCATTTGGACCTACTCCGGTGTGCGGCCGCTTTATAATGACGGTGCAAGCTCTGCCACTGCCGCTACGCGCGACTATGTGCTAAAGGTTGATCAGTCGGCAGGCGCGCCGATCCTGAATGTCTTTGGCGGCAAAATCACGACCTACCGCAGGCTCGCCGAGACCGCTTTGGAAAAAATCACACCATTCTTTCCAAAAGCAGGGAAGCCATGGACCGCTGGCGAGCCTTTGCCCGGTGGTAATTTTCCGGTGGATGGGGTTGCCGCGCTGACACAGCGGCTGGCCGCGAAATACCCATTTCTCAGCGCGACGTGGGTCACGCGTCTTGTCAAAGCTTATGGTATGGATGCATTCAATGTGCTCGGTGACGCGAAAGTTGAGGCCGACCTTGGTCAAAACTTCGGGGCAAACTTGACCGAGCGGGAAGTGAACTGGCTGGTTGAAAAAGAATTTGCGCGGACGGCGGAAGATATCGTTTGGCGTCGTTCCAAATTGGGCCTTCGCCTTACGCCAGAAAAAATTGACGTGCTTGACGCTTGGCTGGCCAAAGCGCCTGATACGTCCTCGCAGCAGCACGCTGTGTAAGCTGCGAAAAGGGGAGAGAGAAATGTCACTTGTATTAGAGGGCGTGTCGAAGGTCATAAATGGCCAGACACATATCCACCCCACCGATTTACAGCTGCAATCGGGCACAATGAACGTGTTGCTTGGGCCGACGTCGTCTGGAAAGACATCGTTGATGCGCCTGATGGCGGGACTTGATGTGCCCAATACCGGCAAGGTTTTTTGGAACGGCAAGGACGTCACAGGCATGCGTGTACAAGATCGCGGCGTGGCCATGGTGTATCAGCAGTTCATCAACTATCCCTCGATGACCGTTTACGAGAATATAGCCAGCCCGATGCGGCTGTTAAAGCAATCGGCCGAGCAGATTGATGCCGCCGTGAAAAAAGCAGCTGATCTGATGAAGCTGACCCCGTTTCTGGATCGCAAACCGCTGGCGCTCTCTGGTGGTCAGCAACAGCGATGTGCGCTTGCACGTGCTTTGGTGAAGGATGCAGGTCTTGTGTTGCTTGATGAGCCTTTGGCAAACCTCGACTACAAGCTGCGAGAAGAATTGCGCGTCGAAATTCCGAAAATCTTTGAAGAAGCGGGTTCGATTTTTGTCTATGCCACCACGGAGCCTGAAGAGGCGCTGTTGCTTGGCGGCAGTACGGCAACGATTTGGGAAGGCCGCATCACCCAATTTGACAAAACTCCGATCGTTTACCGGCAACCTGTGGATGCAACGACCGCTCGTGTTTTCTCTGATCCGCCGATGAATTTTTTAGAGTTTGAGAAGTCGGGCAATCAACTCCGTTTTGGAGATGGACAGGTAAGCAGTGCGACCTCTGGTGCTTTTTCTGGGCTTGGCGATGGCAGCTATGTGGCGGGATTTCGTCCAAACCACTTAAAGCTTAACAAGGAAGCGCCCGATGCGCTGGAGTTTACGGGCAAGTTGACCGTCACAGAGATCACCGGGTCGGAAACATTTATTCACCTCAAGCATCATGGCGAAAACTGGGTGGGTTTGGTTCATGGCGTCAAAAATCTGAAAATCGGTGCCCCGCTCAACGTTTATCTGGATCAGGCCCACGTCTATATCTTTGCGCAAGACGGCACCTCTGTCGCCCCTGCGTCTTATGCAGCCGCAGCTTGAGGGAACGGAACAATGGCAAAAATTACCCTCGAAAATCTGGCACATTCTTACCTGCCTCACCCAAAGCATGAGGACGATTATGCCCTGAAAGAGATGAACCACGATTGGGCGGATGGCGAAGCCTATGCCCTGCTCGGGTCATCTGGTTGCGGAAAATCCACCTTGCTCAATATCATTTCTGGCCTGTTGCATCCCAGTCAGGGGCGCATTCTGTTCAATGATAAGGACGTCACAACCGCGCCTACAACGCAACGCAATATCGCGCAGGTTTTTCAGTTTCCCGTGGTCTATGACACGATGACCGTGCGCGATAATTTGGCGTTTCCGCTGCGCAATCGTGGTGCTGACCCCGCATATATCAAAGATCGTGTGCAGCAGATTGCCGCGATGATCGGGATGGAAGACAGTCTGAACCACAAGGCGCGCGGTTTGACGGCAGATGCCAAGCAAAAGATATCGCTTGGTCGTGGCATGGTGCGTGAAGACGTGAATGCGTTGTTGTTTGACGAGCCGCTGACGGTAATTGATCCGCATATGAAGTGGGAGTTGCGCACGCAGCTCAAATCGCTGCACCACGAGTTTGGCCACACGATGATTTACGTGACCCACGACCAGACCGAGGCACTGACCTTTGCGGATAAAGTGGTTGTCATGTATGATGGTCGCGTTGTGCAAATGGGCACGCCGCAAGAATTATTTGAGACCCCAGAGCATACGTTTGTGGGATACTTCATTGGCTCTCCGGGCATGAACGTTCTGACAGCTGACGTGCAGGGCGATACCGCCGTCATTGGCGGGACACAAATCGCTCTTGGCAAGGGGTTTGGCCGCCCGACAGGAACAGTCGAGCTTGGTGTGCGTCCCGAATTCACATCATTGAGCGCGGGTGATGCGGGATTGCCAGTAACAATCAAGCGGGTCGAGGATGTCGGTCGCCACAAGATCGTGCGCGCCGATTTCCAAGGCACAGAGATAAACATTCTGGCGGGCGAAGGCGAAAATATCTCGTCCGATATGAACCGCGTTGTGTTCGATACTGCTGGCATCAACGTGTATTCCAATAGCTGGCGCGTTGCGCCTGAGGTGGTGTGATGACACACGCAATCTGCTCCCCTTCAAAAGGAAACCGTCATGAATAAGACAGTCAATCAAAAGGCATGGTTTCTTATTTTACCCGTGCTTCTGCTCGTTGCGTTCTCGGCGGTAATTCCATTGATGACGGTCGTGAATTATTCGGTGCAAGACACCTTTGGACAGAACAAATTTTTCTGGGCCGGTCTGAGCTGGTTTAAGGAAATGATGGGATCCGAGCGCATGTGGGACGCGCTTGGTCGCCAGATCGCTTTTTCGACGATCATCTTGGCGATCGAGATCCCCTTGGGCATCTTCGTGGCACTCAATATGCCCAAAAAAGGGTTCTGGGCCTCGACCTGCCTTATCTTGATGTCCTTGCCATTACTTATCCCCTGGAATGTCGTCGGCACGATTTGGCAGATTTTCGGGCGGGTTGATATTGGTCTGCTCGGTTATACTTTGGCCGCGCTGGGAATCGATTATAACTATACCCAAGACTTCTATGCGGCTTGGGCGACTGTGATCGTGATGGATGTTTGGCACTGGACATCGCTGGTGGCATTGCTGGCCTATGCAGGTTTGCAATCTATTCCTGACGCCTATTACCAAGCGGCAAAGATTGACCAGGCCAGCCGCTGGAAAGTGTTCCGCTTCATCGAGTTACCCAAGATTATGGGCGTGCTGATGATCGCGGTCCTGCTGCGCTTTATGGACAGTTTCATGATCTACACCGAGCCCTTTGTGGTCACGGGTGGTGGCCCCGGTAACTCGACGACGTTCCTGTCGATCGACCTTGTCAAGATGGCGCTTGGGCAATTCGACCTTGGTCCCGCAGCCGCGTTCTCGATCATGTACTATCTCGTGATCCTGCTGATTTCGTACGTTTTCTACACCGTGATGACGAACCTCGATAAAAGGGACGGCCACTGATGTCTGACTTTACAAACACAGCGACAAAGCGCGGCTTTGCCCTACCAAAAATCAACGGCAATGCGATCGTGATGGTCCTTTACCTGCTGTTCCTGCTCTTGCCGATTTATTGGCTCATCAACATGAGCCTCAAGAACAATTCGGAGATTTTGAACAGCTTCACGCTTTGGCCACGCGATCTGACGTTCGACAACTACATCACGATCCTGACGGACCCGTCGTGGTATATGGGATACCTGAACTCGATGACCTATGTCGTCATGAACATGGTCATCTCATTGTTAGTGGCCCTGCCTGCCGCCTATGCCTTTAGCCGCTATACGTTTCTGGGTGATAAGCATCTGTTCTTTTGGTTACTGACCAACCGGATGGCACCACCTGCGGTTTTTGCCCTGCCGTTCTTTCAGCTTTATAGCTCGGTCGGATTGTTCGACACGCATATCGCGGTGGCCTTGGCGCACGCCCTGTTCAATGTGCCCCTGGCGGTCTGGATCCTGGAAGGGTTCATGCGCGGCGTGCCCAAAGAAATCGACGAGACAGCTTATATTGACGGCTATTCGTTTCCACGGTTCTTTATCCGCATTTTCATACCACTAGTGGCATCGGGTATCGGCGTGACGGCGTTCTTCTTGTTCATGTTTTCATGGGTTGAACTGCTGCTTAGCCGGACACTGACCAGTGTGAATGCCAAGCCGATTGCCGCCACCATGACACGCACCGTTGGTGCCGCAGGGATCGATTGGGGGGTTCTTGCTGCGGCGGGTGTTCTTACGATTATTCCGGGTGTTTTGGTGATCTACTTTGTTCGCAACTACATCGCCAAGGGCTTTGCCTTGGGTCGCGTGTAAGAAAAGAAAGAGGAGAAAAACAATGGACTGGATGGCATGGACTTGGCCGACCGCCGCTTTCTTTGGTGTGATCGCAGTGACTTTGATCACTTTTACGATCCTCGCAATTAAATTTCCCGAGGTGCCGCGCAATGGTGTTCTTGGGATCGAAACGACGCGTGGTGACAGATTGTTCATCACGCTACTGGGCTCGGCCTTTATCAATTTGGCTTGGCTTGGATTGCTCAGCGCGCCCCAATGGGGAGCACTGATCATATGTCTCTTTTACGCCATTGCGGTGTTCCGCTGGGTTTGAAGGACGACAGAGTGGAGACGCCCGTTTTGCAAGAGCGGGGCTGTCTTGAATGTTCTATTTTTTGGGAGGAACAAAAATGAACTTGCGACTAAAAGGAACGACCGCGTTAAGCCTTGCTGCTTGCATGCTTGCCGCGCCTGCGTTCGCCGATATGGAAGCCGCTAAGGCATTCCTTGATACTGAGATTGGCGATCTTTCGACGCTCTCACGGGCTGACCAAGAAGCCGAACTCCAATGGTTTGTCGACGCGGCAACACCATATGCTGGCATGTCGATCAACGTTGTGTCCGAGACGATCGGCACTCACGAATACGAGGCCAACGTTCTGGCACCTGCGTTCTTTGCCATCACAGGCATCAAGGTCACGCATGACCTGATTGGCGAAGGCGATGTTGTTGAAAAGCTGCAAACACAGATGCAGTCGGGCGAAAATATCTATGACGCCTATATCAACGATTCCGATCTGATCGGTACGCACTGGCGTTATAAGCAAGCGCGCAACTTGACTGACTGGATGGCCGGCGACGGTGCAGCAGTGACCAACCCTGGCCTTGATCTGGAGGACTTCATTGGTATTTCCTTCACGACTGGCCCAGACGGCAAGGTCTATCAGTTGCCAGACCAACAGTTCGCGAACCTCTATTGGTTCCGCGCTGACTGGTTCGACGACGAGCAGAACAAAGCAGACTTCCTGGCGAAGTATGGCTATGAGCTGGGCGTGCCTGTGAACTGGTCTGCCTATGAAGATATCGCGGAATTCTTCACTGGCCGTGACTTGTCACGTATGGGCGTCGAAGGCGAAGTTTATGGTAACATGGACTACGGCAAGAAAGACCCGTCTTTGGGCTGGCGTTATACTGACGCGTGGCTGTCCATGGCTGGCGCCGGCGACAAAGGTGAGCCGAACGGTTTACCAGTCGACGAATGGGGCATTCGTGTTAACGAAAAATCCCAACCTGTTGGATCATGCGTCGCACGTGGCGGCGATACCAACGGGCCAGCCGCAGTTTATGCCGTAACGAAGGCTATCGAATGGCTGCAAAAGTACTCGCCGCCTGCCGCTGCCGGTATGACGTTCTCTGAAGCGGGTCCGATTCCTGCCCAAGGTAACGTCGCACAGCAAATGTTCTGGTACACAGCCTTTACTGCTGCGTCGATCGAACCTGATCTGCCTGTGATGAACGAAGATGGCACGCCAAAGTGGCGTATGGCACCTTCGCCACACGGCGCATATTGGACCGAAGGCACCAAGATCGGCTATCAGGACGCCGGCTCGTGGACGCTGATGGAATCGACACCTGTTGATCGCGCGCAGGCTGCGTGGCTTTATGCGCAGTTCGTGACATCCAAGACTGTGGACGTAAAGAAAAGCCATGTTGGCCTGACATTCATTCGTGAATCAACGATCCAAGACGAAAGCTTTACCGAGCGCGCGCCGAAACTTGGTGGTTTGATCGAGTTTTACCGTTCACCAGCACGGGTTCAGTGGTCGCCAACAGGCACCAACGTTCCTGACTATCCAAAGCTGGCTCAGTTGTGGTGGCAGAACATCGGCGACGCAATGTCGGGTGCGAAAACACCACAAGAAGCACTTGATGCGCTTTGTGCTGATCAGGAAAAAATCCTTATCCGTTTGGAGCAATCAGGTGTTCAGGGCGAACTTGGCCCGGTGATGAACGAAGAAGTTGATCCGCAAGTTTGGTTTGACGCACCCGGTGCGCCTCAGCCGAAGCTTGAAAACGAGGACGAGACACCTGTCACGATCTCTTATGACGAGCTGATCAAGTCCTGGCAGTAAGTTAAGCATCTGGGGCCACATGTTGGCCCCAGATACCCTTCCATCCCACATGTATCTTGAAGACAATCGAATTTGCCGCCGCATCGCGTGGTCGTGGGATTTCTGCAACCTTAGTCACATAGGCCGCATATGACCCATATTCTCGCAATTGATCAGGGCACGACATCAACCCGTGCGATCGTATTTGATAGCGCGATGGGTGTCGTTGCCAGCCACCAAAAAGAGTTTGAACAGCATTTCCCAAACTCGGGCTGGGTCGAACATGATCCCCTCGATCTTTGGGACACAACGCTTGCCACCTGCCATGACGCTTTGAGGACCGCGGGCATCTCTGCGGGCCAGATTTCCGCAATTGGCATCACCAACCAACGTGAAACTACGATTGTTTGGGATAAGACCACGGGCGAGCCGATTTACAATGCAATCGTCTGGCAAGACAGGCGCACGGCCGATCAATGCCGCAGTTTGCGCGATGCTGGCCATGAAGAGATGATCACCCAGCGCACAGGCCTTTTGGTTGACCCCTATTTTTCCAGCACCAAGCTGAGTTGGATTTTGGACCATGTTGACGGGGCACGCGCACGCGCAGCCAAAGGTGAATTGCTTTTTGGTACGGTCGATAGCTTCCTGATTTGGAAGCTGACGGGCGGGGCCGTTCATGCGACGGATGCGACGAACGCGGCGCGCACGATGCTTTACGATATCCGCAAGGGACGCTGGAGCAAGACCATCTGCGACCTGCTTGATATACCGATGCAGATGCTTCCTGAAGTCAAAGACTGCGCCGCTTATTATGGCGAAACTCAGGCTGGTCTATTTGACACGCCAATCCCGATTTGTGGCGTTGCGGGTGATCAGCAAGCGGCCACAGTCGGGCAGGCCTGTTTTGAACCGGGCATGATGAAATCGACTTATGGCACGGGCTGCTTTGCGCTTTTGAATACCGGTGAGACGCCCGTTGTGTCGCACAATCGGCTGCTGACGACGATTGCCTATCAACTTGGCGGCAAGCCGACCTACGCGCTGGAAGGCTCGATCTTTGTTGCGGGCGCTGCTGTGCAATGGCTGCGTGACGGGCTGCAAATCATCACGGATGCTGCTGAAACGCAGGCATTGGCTGAAAAGGCGGACAAGCATCAGAATGTCATTCTTGTCCCGGCTTTTGTCGGTTTCGGGGCACCTTATTGGAACCCGGATAGTCGCGGTGCCGCCTTTGGCCTGACACGTGGCACTGGTCCCGCCGAATTGGCGAAAGCTGCGCTTGAGAGTGTCGGTTATCAAACGCGTGATTTGTTGGAGGCGATGTCAGCCGATTGGCAAGCGACGGGCGTGCAACCGACGTTGCGGGTTGATGGCGGCATGTCGGCAAGCGATTGGACGATGCAATTTTTATCCGACATTATTGGCGCGCCTGTAGATCGCCCCAAAATCCGCGAAACGACTGCCCTTGGCGCAGCTTGGCTCGCCGGGATGCATGTTGGTCTCTATCCGGATCAAGCGACATTCGCCGCGCAATGGGTCTGTGAAACCGAATTTACACCGAAAATGGAAGAGGCCGCGCGTCAGGACAAATATGGAACGTGGAAAAAGGCGGTCCGCGCCACGATGAGTTTTTGAAGAAGAAACCTGACTGATTTGACCCTGCGGTGCGATCTGACGCAAAGCGGATTGGTTCCCAACCTGATCGTTTTACTTGAGGATATCGCCACCTGTCCGCCAATACGGCACTTATATCATAAGGCATAACTCGATGTTTTCATTCTTCAGCCCGCAAACCATCCACTTTGGACGCGGTCAAGGCCAGCAGGCGGCGAGCATTGCGAAAGGTTTCGGCAATACTGCACTTCTGGTCCATGGGGCAGATGCCAAGCGGGCCGAATGGTTGGTGACGTTATGTAATGATGCGGGACTGTCGATCAAAACGATCAGTTGCCAAAGCGAGCCATCTTTGCCTGATATCGAACGTGCCTTGGCGGGACTGCAAGGGTTCCGGCCGGCGGTTGTGATCGGACTGGGCGGAGGGTCGGTCATTGACCTGGCTAAAGCGCTGGCAGCCCTGCTCCCGTGCACAGGGCCAGCCCTAAGCTATCTTGAAATCGTGGGGGATGGCCGCCCGTTGGACGCCACACCAATCCCGATGATTGCACTGCCAACCACTGCGGGCACAGGCGCGGAAGTGACAAAGAATGCTGTCATTTCGGTGCCGGAACGCGGTCTTAAGGTGAGCTTGCGCGATCCACGCATGATCCCGCAAATCGCCATTGTTGACGCGAACCTGATGCAAGGCGCGCCGCAACATGTGACCCTTGCTGCGGGGTTGGATGCGGTGACGCAAGTGATTGAGCCGTATTTGTCTATTAAATCCAATCCGATGACCGATGCGATCTGCCGCGCGGCTATTCCAGCGGGTTTGCGCGTGTTGCGTGACTTGGTCGAAAACGATTCTACCGACGCGTGGGACGCAATGGCTTGGGTCAGCACCTGTGGCGGATTGGCTTTGGCAAATGCGGGGCTGGGTGCCGTTCACGGTTTTGCTGGTGTGATCGGAGGTAAAACCAATGCGCCCCATGGCGAAATTTGCGGGGCCTTGCTCCCTGCCGTGCTAGAAAGCCATCTGAAGAAAGCAGAAAAAGGCACTGACATTTACGAACGGATAATTTGGGTGCGAGGGCAAATTGACACCCACTTTGCGATGGGTCGTCAGGGTTGCGGGATAGCCGAACTCAGAGAGTGGTCCACAACGCTGGGTCTGCGCAGCCTCGAGGGGTTGGGGCTTTCGTCCGATGATCATGAGGAGGTCGTTAACGCCGCTGCCAAGGCCTCTTCTATGAAAGGGAACCCGTTTCCGCTCACTCACATGGACCTGCTGGAGATATTGTCGGCAGCAAGTTAAGTGAACAAATTGCAGCGTAATCGTAGTCGCAGACGATGCCAGATGACGGCAGCGTGCCGTCATTTGTGCGCCATGGCGACTTGCAACACAAATCTGCCGAAAGGGAGACTTCATGACGGATCAGTTGGCAGACGGCCGATCAATCAGGAGACTAAACGTGCTGGATGACTTCAATTGCGAAGGAATTTGCATCGAAGTGGACTTCGCTGCCCGCTGGGCGTGTTGATTTGCGTTGAGAACTGACCCGGTATTTTCACCGAGATTTGACCCACCTGTTTATGTATCAGCGTTTATGTGTTGGTCAATGTTGGCTTCTCCTTTCGTTTTTTCTTTGCAGCCTCTGAGCTGGCTTTGAAGCGGTAGCTGTCGTTTCCAGTTTCCAGGATGTGGCAGCGGTGTGTGAGGCGATCCAGAAGCGCGGTTGTCATCTTTGCATCTCCGAAGACCTGTGCCCATTCTGAGAAGTTGAGGTTGGTGGTTATGATGACGCTGGTTCGCTCGTAGAGTTTGCTCAGCAGATGGAACAGCAGTGCGCCGCCGGATGGACTGAACGGCAAGTAGCCAAGTTCGTCCAAAATCACGAGATCAATTTTGGTCATCATCTCTGCCATCTTTCCGGTTTTGCCGAGCGCCTTTTCCTGTTCTAACGCGTTGACCAGTTCGACGGTTGAGTAGAAGCGGACCTTGCACCTGTGATGTTCAATGGCCTGAACACCGATGGCGGTCGCGACATGGCTCTTGCCCGTTCCAGGCCCGCCGATGAGCACGACGTTCTCAGCGTTCTCCATGAACTCGCACCGATGCAGTTGCTTGACGGTCGCTTCATTGATGTCACTGGATTTGAAGTCAAAGCCAGCGAGGTCCTTGTACGACGGAAAGCGGGCCACCTTTGTTTGATATGTGATTGAGCGCACTTCCCGTTCGGCAATCTCCGCTTTGAGCAGTTGGGACAACATAGGTGTTGCGGCCTCAAAAGCAGGCCCGCCCTGGGCAACCAGATCTTCTACCGCATTTGCCATGCCATAGAGCTTGAGACTGCGCAGCATGATCACGATTGAGGCTCCTGCTGGGTCATGACGCATGGTACTTGCCCCCAACCTGTCTCAGATCATCATAGCGGTCCACGTTTGCCTTTGGCGCTGTTTCCAGCGCGAGTGCATCAGGTGGATCGACTTCTGGAAGATCTGTGTGCGTTCCATCAATCAGCCGGTGCAACAAGTTCAGAATATGGGTCTTGGTTGGCACGCCAGCCTCCAACGCCAATTCTACGGCACACAGAACGGCATTCTCATCATGGTGCAAAACCAATGACAAGATATCGACCATCTCGCGGTCACCGCCTTCTCTGCGGTGCATGTGACTTTGTAGGTTGTGGAAGGCCCCTGGCATCTCAATGAACGGTGCTCCGTTGCGCAGAGCGCCGGGTTTGCGTTGGATTACAGCAAGGTAGTGACGCCAGTCGTAGACAACACGACCGGGCCTGCGGTGCGACCGATCTATGATGCGCTCATGTGTGCAAACGGTTTGCCCCTCGGCCACAATAACCAGCCGTTCTGGATAAACATGCAAGCTGACGCGCCGGTTGGCAAAGCTGGCAGGCACACTGTAGCGATTGCGCTCAAAAGTGATCAAACATGTCGGTGACACTCGCTTACTGTGTTCTACAAAGCCGTCGAAGGCTGGTGGCAATGCCATCAACATCGGCTTCTCCGCTTCCCAAGCGTCGGCAATGGTGCCCGGCAGATCCCGGTGCGAAGTCTCAACCCAAAGGGCTATACAGCGGTCTTCCAGCCATTGGTTCAGCTCGTTCAGATCTTTGAAGACAGGCATGATCTGCCACATGCGATTGCGCGCATCCTGGACGTTCTTCTCGACCTGACCCTTCTCCCAACCTGCCGCTGGGTTGCAGAACTCAGGTTCAAAAACATAGTGACTGGCCATCGCTTTGAAACGGGCGTTGATGTCGCGCTGCTTGCCACGGCCAACGCGATCAACAGCGGTCTTCATGTTGTCATAAATACCGCGCCCAGGCACGCCGCCAAACACGCGGAATGCATGCCAATGAGCATCGAACAGCATCTCGTGTGTTTGCAATGGATAGGCGCGCACCAAGAATGCCCGGCTGTGCGAGAGCTTCGTGTGGGCCGCCTGCAGCTTGACCCGTTCACCTCCGATGGTGGCCCAGTCTTCGCTCCAATCGAACTGGAACGCTTCACCCGGTTGGAATACCAGTGGTACAAACGTGCCGCGTCCAGTTGTTTGCTCCACACGATGCCGGTCTTCACGCCATGCACGGGCAAAAGCGGCCACGCGCGCATAGGATCCCGCATAGCCCAACTTCACCAAATCGGCGTGCATCTGCTTCACAGTACGCCGCTCTTTGCGCGATTTGCGTGTCTGAGCCAACAACCATGCAGACAAACGATCCGCATACGGATCAAGGTTACTCGGTCGTTTGGGTACCTTGAACTTAGGCTCAACAGCGCCCTCTCGCAGGTACTTCTTGATGGTATTGCGAGACAGACCAGTACGCCTGGCTATCTCACGAATTGGCATCCCTTCACGTAATGCCCAACGTCGAATGACACTTAAAAATCCCATGTCGATCACTCCATATCTCCCCGAACAAAAGCGTCAGGGTAGCGTCGTTACATGGGTCAGTTCTCAGTGAAAATTTATGGGGCTACCGGGTCAGTTCTCAACGCAAATCAACACCGCTGGGCGCCTTGTACGCAGCCTGAACCAGATTATCGAATGGCGCGGCAAGCCACAGGTAATTCGCGGCAATAATGGATCTGAGTATATAAGTGGAAAACTTATGGAATGGGCCGCGAAACGTAACATCCGGTTGGAGCACCATCACACCCGCTATGAAACTGGAATCAGCCGATTGAATTCTACGGCTGGGTGCCATTAAAAATGGGGGAATTACCGATGCTTGCGCTTATAAGTTAGTAAATTATTTCGTGATGTGCTCAAACCTCTGATAGTTCAGATGTTACATCGCTGCCGTTTTTGGGTATCATTTGAACTTAAAGGATACAGAGATGTTAATCGCTATGGTATTCGGCGGTGCCCTCGTGTTTGCGGGGGCGCTGTTTCACTTTCTGGCATTGAGAAAGTCGGCACTGATTGTTGATCCGTCACGACACGCTGTGCGCTGTTTTTCGCTTTCCATGGTGATAATCACCTGCGCCCATTTTATCACAGCATTGGCGTTTGCGTCTGCGTTTCATGTCGCTGAATTTCAGTTAGGCCTTGGCATATTATCGACCGCCAACAGCGGTCCACCGCCAGTATTCATGGACAGATTCTATTTCTCTTTGGTAAATCTCACCACTCTGGGGCGTGGTGATCTACTACCAACTGGACATCTCCGACTTCTCACAGCCTTAGAAGCATTGTTGGGATTCATTGTAATCACTGGGTCAGGTGCATTTCTCTTAAAGGTCATTAGTGGTGAAGATCCTTTACACAGGCGCTGATTGGTCAGTGCCTCTATCGCTGGTTTCTTTAGGTGGGCATGTTTCGTCAACTCCTTTTTTTGCCTTCATGGGATCAGCTGCGCTCGGAAGGGTTCAGGCTTCTTTTCGTGCTCGACGCCTGGCGACGTCGGCGGACAGGATGGGGTATGAAGGGTCGGACGGCCTAGCTCTGCCGCGCGATTGGTGGAAAGTGCTCCAGCGTCGCAACCAACGATGCGGGCTCATCCGACCCTCGCACCCTCCCGGGCGCGCCTTTCCGCCGACGGGCGGATTTCGGTGTCCTGTATCTATGCGGCAGCCGCCGGTTCATTGGGTGTTTGCGCGTCTGACCAACGGAAGTCTGACCCGTCAGACCACATCCGATGCATGACGACAGCCAATTTGCGGGCAAGTGCAACTTTGGCCGACTTCATACTGCGGCGTTTTGCAATCCGCATGGCCCAGGAACGCAAGGCGGACCAACGGCCGTGATGCATCAGGACATGCGCGGCCTGATAAAGCGCCGTGCGAACCATCTCGTCTCCGCATCGACTGATCCGTCCATCATAGTCAATTTGCCCCGAGCTGTATCGCCTTGGGGTCAGTCCAAAATGTGCCCCAACATCTCGCGATCGCTTGAAGCGTTCAGGCGCATCCACTCCGGTCACATAGGTCAGCGCGACAATGACGCCGACGCCGGGAACTGTCATCAATCGCCGACAGATGGGATCACGCCGGGCGAGTTGAATGCAAAGCCGATCGAGGCGTTCGAATGCTTCGACTATGGCGCGTCTGGCGCGCAAGAGCGGCTCCACAATCGCCGTCAAACTTGGATCACCTGCGACCAATTCGAGGACACGCCCTTCAAATCCGCGCTTCGTGACGGCACCAATCCTGAGCCCGAACACTTTCAGCGACCCGCGAATGCAGTTCTCGATGTCTTGGGACTTGCCCAAAAGGTGGCTGCGACTGACCAGCAGCATGCGAGTCCGTTGAGCTTCGTCGCTTTTGACAAAGACCCGGCGGAACCAGCCAAGACGAACGAGCTGGGCAATGCCGCGCGCATCGTTGCGATCCGTTTTGTTTCGCATGGCGCCAAGCCCCGCCTTCACATGACGGCACTCCATGCAGATCGCGGGCAGGCCCGCCGCTCGCAATTCGGTGTAAAGCCAGGATGCCGTGGGCCCGGCTTCGAGACCCAACCGGGCAATCGACTGCCTGAAGTCCTTCAGTAACTCAACAATCGACTCTGGTTCTGCTTCGATTTTACGTTCAAGGCAGACAGTTCCTTCATCATCGACAATGCAAACATTGACAGTTTCAAGGGACGCGTCGATCCCGAAATAATAGCTCATGGTCCTTCCTCCGAGTTTTCAAAGTAGATGGATGGTATGATGACATAAGCGGACCCGCCCACCTACTCCATCTCTGCATGGGTCGGTCAACAGCAGGAAAAACCCTAACGAGGTAACACCGATAGTTTACCGCTCTGACGCCTAAGCAATGGTGAACCAAATCGCAATCGTTCCCACAGCTATCAAGCTGAGCGCCCACAGTACGTCCAGATTGAACCAGGTTTTCGACAAGAATTTCAGGCCGAGCCAGAAATACACTCCCGCAGCGAGGACGCCGCCCGCCAGCATCATTGCGGCGGTGTGGACGGTGGCGACTGCGAACGCGAGTCCTATGTTGGAACTCATTAGCGTGTAGGCTGCTGTGTGGCCAGCGTCCAGTTCTGCAACCGCGCAGATGCCCAGATAGATCGGGACCAACATTAATCCCGCGCCATGCGCAACGGCAGCGAGGAAAGACCACAGACCCAATTTGCTCGGCTTTACGCGGGCGAGAAAACGCGGGTGGCGACGGTTGATCAGAAGATAGACGCCCAGTCCGATGACCAAAAGCCCTGCGCCAATACGAATTTCCCTCTCATATTCAACCAGCGTCAACATTATTGAGAAGGGCAACAGGATCGCCGTCATAGCGATGAAATGGCCCAGGGCGAGAGCGGCCAGAGCGCGCAAGAGGGCAGAGGTTTTCCGCTCAAATAATGCGGCGGAGACAGCCAAGGGCCAGCCCATGCCGGGGTTCATGCCGTGATAAATACCAGAGGCGATGACGGCCCACCATAGGGCCGCCACCGATGTTGGGTCTTCCAAACTCTAGACGTTCGGGTAGCAGAAACTGTCTGTGGAACAGTCACCACCCTCCAGCCGGATTTGGTGGGACCGAAGACCTTTCGGGAACTCCACATAGAAGTCTTTGTCGAGATGAAAGCCGTTCTCATCATTGTTGGCCATGACCATTTGGCCACCCTCGTTATCGGGGTAGAACTGGTCGTCCCATGTCGAATAAAGTGAGTTGGTCCAATAGACACGCTTGCCGTCGCGGCTGACTTCCACCATTTGCGGGCCATAAGCGAAGGGTTTGCCGTTCGGGTGGTCGGTCCCTTTTGCGATGCCGCCAAGCTCTACTTTTCCGGCCAGAACAGGGTTCATCGGATCGGAAACGTCGTATTGGTGCATTTCGCCCAGGCCCCAACACGCGACATAGAGGTATTTGTCATCAAGGCTGAGATCGATGTCAGTAACCAGAGGTGGGACCGCGCCAAAGCCCTGCAACAAGGGTGGCAGGTTTTCGGCATCTTCGGGGCGTGGATCAATTGTGATGGTTTTCTTGGACTGCCATTTGCCGTCTTCATCGCGCCACCATGTAAAGATCGCGCCTTGCAGGTTGGTCGTGTCCACCACCACGCCACAAAAGCCATAGGACTTGGAGGGATCATGAGCGGGGCGGATTTCCAGCGCCATCTGGTAGTTCTCGCCAAAGTCGATCGTCTGAATATTCTTACGAGCACGCAGGTTCCAGAAATGGATAGAGTGGCCATATTTGTTGCTAAGCAAATCATCCGGAACGATGCCGTTTTCGAATTGCGGCGGCAGACCCCATTCGGACGAGACCATGTAGTCTTGCGGCAGGTTCCACCAAAAGTCGTAGTGCTTGTCTTGTTTGCCACGATCCATCTCGTATCGACCAATGATCTCGAAGGTTTCGCAATCCATAATGAAAATGCCGGGAGGACCATCGGTGCCATCCTTGCCGCCACCACCCAGAGTGGAGACGTAGATACCTTCCGGGCCGCAATGGATCGTGTGCGGGCGGGAGTAGCCGGTCTTGGCAAACACTTCTTCGGGCTCGATTGTCTTGTGGATTTTAGCCTTGAGAGGGTCTTTGACGTCGATAATATAGATACGGGACGAACGGATGCCTGGCACGATCAGGTAGCGTCGCTCAAGGAAAGCGTGGCCCGTGAGCGGTGACAGCGCAGAGGAACAGGCGTTCCAGCCGAAATGATGAAATTCGTCGCCTTTGTTGGGGACAATGACCTGATGGACGATCTTGCCGTAGGTTTTGGATTTCGGGTTCACGTCCACAACAGCGATTCCGTCGGATTGCGATCCATCGGGGCTAAGCATGATGGTGAAGGCGTAGTTCTCGGTGGGCGCAGCCATCGCAAGCTGCGGTGTCGCGTGGAACGTAGGATCTGGCCGTAAATTCATGTTTTTTCCTCCCGAAAAGTTTTGATTTTTTTAAAGTCTGGTATGAACCTACTCGTAGTCAAGGAACGGGTGCCTGCGAGCACACGCAGAATAGTTATCAATTGTCAGACAATTGAATTCGATATGATTTATTTTTGCAAGTTTTTTCTATCTCAAGCGATTTTGCGGCATGTTTTGCCGCGCCATAAAACTGCGCAAACATAGGTGGTCAGTGGGCCGTCAAAGCTGCATGCACGTTCTTCAAGTGTCTGCCTTACGAGATTTCTAATTTAACCCCAAAACCCAGTTCAGATTTATAAATCAGAACTGGCATAATGGAACAAAACATGAACAATACTAATCGTGCATGGAACGCGATTCTTCATACGGGCAAGTTCTCCACTTGCCAAAGCGAGAGGCGGGGCTGTCGCAGCAAACCGCGCGGCCGCCTGTTTTGCCGTCTTTGACGGATATATTGTGCGCCATCCCCTCCGATCCATCCGCAACAGGTTTTATGCTGGCGTCATTGCCGGAAAACAACGGACCAATCCTTTGGGTGCAGGATTACATCTCGCGTCGCGAGAACGGGCATCTTTATACGCCCAGCCTGAAGGCCTTTGGAATCAATCAGGCGGTCCTGCAGGTCCATGCCAGCAATTCACGCGATGTGCTTTGGGCGATGGAGGAAGGGACGGCTTGTGCAGGATTGTCTGCGGTTGTGGGCGAAATCCATGGCGCACCAGCGGTTTTGGATTTTACGGCAACCAAACGACTGGTCATGCGTGCGGATGCGTCAGGTGTGCCGGTTTTCCTGTTGCGCAGCGGCGATCCCGGAGTCTTGAGCGCTGCGCGATCACGCTGGCGAGTTTCATCTTTGCCGTCACAGCCACACCCCCACGACAGCAGGTCACCGGGCACGCCACAATGGGATGTGGATTTGTTTCGCGTACGGGGGCGTACACCCGGGCGATGGGTCGCACAATATGACCCGGACGCCGCCCGCCGCGCAGATCGTCTCAGTCTGGTTTCCCGCGCTGACGCTAGAACGCTGGATGCGGGTGATCAGCCAATACAGGAGCGTTCCGAACGATGATGTACCTGTTGTCCTGTCCTGTGAGGGAAGCCATGGACCGATAATTCACTGTATGAACGCAGCGGCCAAAAGTCGTGGTGTCACGGTTGGCGACCGTATCGTCGATGCACAGGCAATCCATCCTGACTTACACATCGAACCTGCGGATTTGACAGGCGATTACGCGCTTTTGCAACGGCTTGTCCATTGGTCGCGACGGTGGTGTCCGTGGACAGTCCAGGACGGTTCAGACGGGCTTTTTCTAGATATCACCGGGGCCGCACATCTTTTTGGCGGTGAGGCCCGCATGTTGCGCGACATTGTCCAGCGCTTTGCGATGCAGGGTCTGACGGCCAAGATCGCATTGGCCCCGACACGCGGGGCGGCACAGGCACTGGCGCGCTATGGCTCACAATATGCGATCTGTGATGGGTCCGGTGTTGCAGTCCAAGTGTCGGCTTTACCGGTTCAGGCGCTGCGTATTGATGCCGACACGAACCGTTTACTGACAAGGCTTGGCCTTAAAACCATCGGTGCCCTTGCAGATATTCCGCGTGTTGCGTTGATGCGTCGCTTTGCAAATAGGGTGCCAGACCGCAATCCGCTTATCTTGCTGGATCGGGCGTTGGGCACTGCGCCTGATCCATTGAACGCGCCACCTGATCACTTGCGATTTGTGGCGCGTGCCCGCTTGCCGGAACCTGTGATTGATCCAATCCCACATCTCAAAAGTCTGGTGGATGATCTGTGCATCAAACTCGCCAAGTCCGAACAGGGGGCGCGTCAAATGCAGCTGACGATTTACCGGATTGATAGTGAATACAGGTCGGTGTCGCTGACGCTTGCCAAAGCCAGCCGCGACCCTGTTCATATTTTACGCCTGTTCGATGGCAAACTGGACAACATTGATCCCGGTTTCGGTTTTGATCTTTTGACACTCGAAGCATTTCGTGTAGAGCCTGTTAGCCTTGTTCAGAATAACCTTGACGGCACACGCGATGCACAAGCGGATGTTGCCGGTTTGCTGGATCGGTTAAGTGCGAGGTTGGGGAAAGACAAAATAACATGGTCCACATGGACGCAGACACATAAGCCCGAGCGCGTTGAGGGGCGCACACCGGCCTTGCATGGCCTGCCATCTGACGCGCCTGTTCTGCCCCACGAACGCCCCATCCGCATATTGAAAACAGCCGAAGAAGTGCGCGTAATCTATGCTGTGCCCGAAGGCCCGCCATCGCAATTTCGCTGGCGCAATGTGTTATATAAAACGGTCCGGCAGGCAGGTCCGGAACGGATCGCACCGGAGTGGTGGATTGACCGTCCGGGCACGCGGCTGCGTGATTATTATAAGGTCGAGGTGCAGGATGGTCGGCGGTTCTGGCTGTACCGCGAAGGATTGTTGCACGACGGTCGGGGTGACGATCCGCGCTGGTTCCTTCATGGATTCTTTGCCTGATGCCACAGCAAGAGGGACATAAGCGTCGCACATTGGCGGAAGGTAACGGGTTTCAAAGGAATTCCCCCAGCCCGTATGTAGAATTTGGCGTGGCCAGCTGCTTCTCGTTTTTGCGGGCAGCATCCGATGCTGTTGATTTGACAGCGATGGCAAATACCCTTGGCTACGACCGTATGGGCATAGCGGATCGCAATACGCTGGCAGGGGTTGTGCGCATTCATACCGAAAGCGCGAAAGCCTGTGTGCATCCGCTCATCGGGGCGCGTCTGGTTTTGCTGTGCGGCACGGAACTGCTGGCCTATCCGCAAGACCGTGACGCCTATGCTCGCCTGTCCACCCTGCTGTCCAAGGGCAAAATGCAGACCGCCGATGGTGAATGGCAGCATAAGGGCGAGACACATCTGACGCTGGAAATGCTGGCCAACCATGCAACGGGTTTGCATCTGATCGTGATGCCGCCGGAAAACCTTGATGTTTTTGCGGCAGGTCTGATGCGCCTGACCAAAGCCTTGCCTGACTTGCGCTATATCGGCGCGACATTTCTGTATCGCGGGGATGATCGTGCGCGCATCAATCGGCTGGACGATCTTGCGGCGCAACATGGCCTGTCGATCTTTGCGACCAATGATGTTTTGTATCACGCGCCCGATCGCCGTCCTTTGCAAGATGTGATGGTTGCCATTCGTGAAGGCGTCATCGTTTCCAAGGCGGGTTTTATACTTGAGGCTAACGCCGAGCGTCATCTGAAATCCTCCGCTGAAATGTGCCGCTTGTTCGCAGACTGGCCTCATGCCATCGCAGTTACTCGCGCACTGGCGGATCGGATTGAATTTAATCTGACCGATTTGAAATATGAATACCCACACGAGATCGTGCCACAAGGCCGCACGGCCCAACAAGAACTTGAACGCCTCACATGGCAGGGTGCCAACACGCGATACCCGGACGGCATTCCTGACCATGTTGTGCAAACAATCCACAAAGAATTTGCTCTGATCACATCAAAGGACATTGCCCGCTATTTCCTCACCATCAACGACATCGTCCGTTTTGCCCGCAAAGAAGCCAATCCACCGATCCTGTGCCAAGGCCGCGGATCAGCCGCAAATTCTGCCGTTTGTTTCTGCCTTGGAATCACATCGGTTGATCCAAACGAGCACAACGTTCTTTTCGAACGGTTCCTGAGCGAAGAACGCGAGGAACCGCCAGATATTGACGTTGATTTCGAACATGAGCGTCGGGAAGAAGTCATCCAGTACATGTACCGCAAATATGGTCGCAACCGCGCTGGCCTATGTGCAACTGTGATCCACTACCGCCCAAGGTCTGCAATCCGTGATGTCGGCAAGGCGATGGGCTTATCCGAGGATATAACGTCAAAACTCGCAGGCACCATCTGGGGCAGTTTTGAAGGCCAGATGGACGACGACCGTGCCAAGGAAGCCGGGTTGGATTTGTCCGACCCTTACCTGCGCATGGTTCTGAAACTTGCCAAGCAGATGATCGGCATGCCGCGCCATTTGTCGCAACATGTAGGTGGTTTCATCCTGACCGAGCGTCCTTTGACGGAAATCGTGCCCATTGGAAACGGAGCCATGGCTGACCGCAGTTTCATCGAGTGGGACAAAGACGACATCGACGCATTACAAATCTTCAAGGTCGATATTCTGGCCTTGGGAATGCTGACCTGCATCGCCAAGTGTTTTGATCTGATAGATGCACATTACGACCGGCGACTGGAGTTGGCCACAGTGCCAGTTGAGGAAGACCTGCCCGATAGGGACGGCAATCGTCCGACCTATGACATGCTGTGCAAGGGTGACAGTCTAGGCGTGTTTCAGGTGGAAAGCCGCGCACAGATGGCGATGTTGCCCAAGCTGCGCCCTCGAAGATTTTATGATTTGGTGATTGAGGTCGCCATCGTGCGCCCCGGTCCCATTCAGGGTGATATGGTGCATCCCTATCTGCGGCGACGTCAGGGGTTCGAACAAGTTGAATATCCACGTCCCGGCCCTGATCATCCGCAAACTGAACTTGAAGATATCCTAAGTCGTACCCTTGGCGTGCCTATCTTTCAGGAACAAGCCATGAAAATCGCAATGGATGCGGCAAAGTTTACCCCTGCGCAATCAAACGAACTGCGCAAAGCCATGGCTACATTCAGGTCGCGCGGCACCATCGAGAAACTACAATCCCAGATGGTCGGCAATATGATTGATCGCGGCTATGATCCGGTGTTTGCGCAGCGGTGTTTTGACCAGATCAAAGGCTTTGGCGAATACGGCTTCCCCGAAAGCCACGCCGCCAGTTTTGCAAAGCTGGTCTATGTTTCAAGCTGGATGAAATGTCATTACCCAGCAGCGTTTGCCTGTGCCTTGCTCAACTCTCAACCGATGGGATTTTACGCACCCGCTCAGATCGTGCGTGATGCCCGTGATCATGGTGTCGAGGTCCGTACAGTAGATGTGAATTATTCCGATTGGAACTGTACGTTGGAACCCTGCGCCAATGGGTTTGCCTTACGATTGGGATTGCGATTGGTGGATGGCTTGCAAGAAACAGCGGCACTGCGTGTGATGCAGCACCGCAATGAGCCTTATGCCGATATTGGCGCACTTAAATCCCGCGCGGCATTGGATGTGAAAGCGATCCGCAATCTGGCTTCAGCGGACACAATGCGCAGTATGGGGATTGATCGGCGGCAGGCGCTTTGGCACTCGCAAGCCCTCAAAGATGCACCTGCCCTGCCAATATTCGAGCATGCAAAGACAGCAGCCCATGGCAAAGATCCACAGGTCACTTTGCCCAAAATGCCTAAGGCTGAACATGTCGTCGCAGATTATCAAACCCTGCGTCTGTCCCTGAAAGCGCATCCGATCTCGTTCTATCGTGCGAGCTTGCATGCGCAGGGCTTTACCGCATCAAATGATCTGCCCAAAATGCGGCATGGACAACGCGTGTCCCTTGCTGGACTGGTATTGGTGCGCCAAAAACCCGGCAGCGCGAAAGGGGTATGTTTCATCACGCTTGAGGATGAAACCGGCGTTGCGAACCTCGTGATCTGGCCCACGATGTTCAAAGCGTATCGCCCCATCATCATGTCTGCCCGTTTGATGGTCGTGCATGGACAACTTCAGACCGACGGGCGTGTGATCCATATCGTTGCCAGCGATCTGCAAGACCGCAGTGATAGGCTTTCGGCTTTATCAGGCGCATCAATGCCCGCAATAACCACGCGCGGCGATCACCCGACGCATCCCATTCCCGGTCAGGTCGGTATCAGAGGACATCCACGCAATGTTCGCGTCATACCGAAATCGCGGGATTTTTGTTAAGACCATATGTTTTAGAAAACCTAATACTGCTGGTTTTTTTGGGCATCCGTGAAATAGAGCTGCCGTTTTATAAGTTGACGTCCAAAGGCCGCAAAGTTTAAAGTTTTTCGATGCGGGCCTGGGCGTGGCTTTTCCTCTTGGGGCGACGGTTGGCCGCGTTGGGAAACATGACCAGGAGGAATCCGTGGGGTTTGGGAGCGCGCTTTGGGGAAAGCGCCAATCAGGTTCAGCCGAGGATGCTGCGAGGTGGGATTGCTTGGCATCATTTCTCATCGATTGGTGCCCCTGAGCGTCTTTTTCTGAGTGCCGTGGCACCAGTTCGGCTGCATGAGGCATCATCAATTTTTGCGGATACAAACAGGTACTGGCCCTGAACGCTATACAATTCAGGGTGCAGTCGTTGATTGATGACGTGCATCTCGTCATGCGGCGGCCTTTTTGGGTGGGGCGCGGGATTGCGGTTTCTGGCCGCGTCGGAAGGTCTCGATGATGCGCATCTGCCCGCCGCAGTCGGGGCATGGCTCGCGCGGTGTGAGCGGGATGACCTCGGCGACTGGTGGGTTATCCTGTTTGGCGGTTTGTGCGCCAAGTAAGGTGCGAGCCTTTGCGATATGGGTTTTTCGCCCGGAACTGGCGAGCAGGCCATAGTGGCGGATGCGGTGGAACCGGTCCGGTAGCACATGGATCAGAAAGCGGCGGATGAACTCTGATGTGGAAAGGCGCATAACGGATCGTCTGTCACCGTCTTTTACCCGGTAATCCTTCCATAGGGACGTAACGGTATCGACATCAGCACTGATCAAGCAGCTGTTTGAGATCGCCACGCGGTGGGTGTAGCGGCTGAGATAGGCGAGCACCTGCCCGGGTCCGCCGAAGGGTGGTTTGGCATAGATCTCCCATTCTATTTTGCGCAGTGTGGCGAGATGCGCTGCGAAAGCTTGCGGTTCTGACAGCCCGATCAGGTCACCGAAGAAATCCAACTCACCTCTGCGATGCAGCGCCAGCAACCCCTCGATAAACAGGCGTCGGAACAATCGGGACAACACCCGCACATGCAGAAAGAACCCCGGCTTGCACGCGACCCAGCGGTTGCCAGTTGGCGACAGACCACCGCCCGGGACAATCATGTGGACATGAGGATGATGCGTCAGCGCCGATCCCCAAGTGTGCAGGACGGATGTCATATCGACGCGTGCGCCGAGGCCTTTGGGATCCGCTGCAATTGTCATCACCGTCTGCGCAGACGCTTTGAACAGCAGGCCATAGACGGCCTTCTTGTTCCAGAGGGCGATCCGCGCGATCTCTGCGGGCAACGTGAACACCACATGAAAGTATTCCACGGGCAACAAGTCTTTGGCACGCGCCGCCAGCCAGTCGCGCGCTGCCGGTCCCTGACACTTGGGACAGTGCCGGTTTTTGCACGAGTTATAGGCGATGTGCCCGCTCTCACACATGCAAGCATGTGTTGCCGCGCAGCGGGATGATCGCATTTGGTGCAGGCCGCCGCATGCCCGCCAAGCGCCTCGGTTCGGCAGGCTTCAATGGAGGACATAACTTTGAGCTGGGACAGGCTGATATGCCCCTGATTGGCCTGCCGCCACGCGGAACCATAGGTGCGGAAGATGTCAGCAATCTCCAGCTTGGATTTGGCCAATTGGCCGAGGCTTATCCCGGTCGGTCGCGCAGCCCATCGATGTTCAGCTGCTTGAGCGCCTCAAACGGGCTGGGTGTGTCACGGATCATCTTGGTGGCAACGTGGGTGTAACGGGCGGTGGTGCTCAACTTAGCATCACCTTGCGTTCCTTGCCACCTTTGCCCTCGTCGACGTGGATCAGCATCCGGTCGCTGTCGATATCACTGACCTTCAGGCTGCAGACTTCAGACGCCTGCAAACCTACGCCATAGGAAATACTCAAGGCCGCGCGATATTTGAGGCCAGGTTCAGGAGTAGCGGCAATGATCTCGGCCACCTCCTCAATACTCAGCACTGTCGGCAGCCTGCGGGGCTGCGTCCGGAACTGCATGTACTTCTTCATGTCTTCACGGTCGCAGGTGGTGCCAAACAAGAACCGCAGCGCCATGATCCCCGCATTGAACGCCCGTGGCGTCACCTCGGTATCGGTCATGTGCAGTTGATAGGCCCGCAGATCATCTGGCGTGGCGGTATCAGGCGACCGCCTGAGAAACCCGGGAAAATCCTTGATCGCCCGGATATGGGCCTTCCGAGCCTTATCACCCACTTCGTGAATATGCATATCTTCGATCATCCGCTCACGCAGCGGGGTCATCTTCTCTTGTGTCATGGGAACCTCCTGTTTGACGATAGAGAAGCCCCAACCGTCAGACAGGTTCGTCAGATCTCAGAAAGCGCAGCGTTCAGGACAAGCCAAGACATCAGCTACAAGTACCAGTGCCGCGGAAGCGGCTTCGTCCTCGTGCGCTTTTCAGACCTTTGCGATCTTATCCTCAGACCAAATGTCTTGCCCTTGCCCCGCGCTCGATCGCAGCTGCATGCAGCCGATCAATGTTCAACTCATAACGGATTTCTTCGAGCAGGCGCAGTTCGGCTTCTTCAAGTGATCCATCCGCCGCCGCCACATCGCAGGCGAGCGCATAGGCGGTCTCGTTCAGGCGGTCAGGAAGGGCCTCGCGGATCAGGCCGAACAGGGCGTCAAGGCCGTCTTCTTGTTCAAACAGGTCCAGCACAGTTTTGCTTATCACGGTCAGGCGGTCATTGTCGTAGCCTGCAAAGATCGGCAGCATGTTCACGGCAGACTGGATTTTCATCAATTCGGCGGTGCGGATGTCTTCATCCGAGGCGGACACGGCGATCATCAGAGCGACGAGGCAGTCCTGGGCGCTGAGTGACAGGGAATTGTCGTCGTTCATGAGGATGTCCTTTGTATGTTGCGGTGCAGAATATTGACGCTTGGCAAGTGACGCAATAGGAACAGGGCCAGCCCTGCGCAATGGGCGCAAATGGGCCAGTCGGGATGTATGACATGACAGAGATGCGGGATGCAGCGATGCAAAGCAAGGCGTGGCCTTTTGAGGAAGCGCGCAAGGTGCTGAAACGCTATGCATCCAAAGCACCCGAGAAGGGTCATGTGTTGTTCGAGACGGGCTATGGACCAAGCGGGTTGCCGCATATCGGGACGTTTGGTGAAGTTGCGCGCACGACGATGGTGCGGCGGGCGTTTGAGATTTTGAGCGATATTCCAACGCGGTTGATTTGTTTTTCCGATGATCTGGACGGGATGCGCAAGGTGCCGGGCAATGTGCCGGACCCAGAGGCGTTGGCGGAGCATTTGCAGCGGCCCCTGACGTCGGTGCCGGATCCGTTTGGGACGCACGAGAGTTTTGGCCATCATAACAACGCGATGTTGCGGCGTTTCCTCGATACATTCGGGTTTGAGTATGAGTTTATATCGGCCACGGAGTTTTACGCGTCGGGTCAGTTTGATGAAGTTCTGTTGAGGGCAGCGGAGAAGTACGACGAGATTATGGCGGTGATGCTCAAGTCATTGCGCGAAGAACGGCGGCAGACGTATTCAATATTTTTGCCGATTCATCCCGAGACCGGGCGCGTGATGTATGTGCCGATGAAAGAGGTCAACGCCAAGGATGGTACGATCACCTTTGATGATGAGGATGGGACCGAGATGACGCTGCCGCTGACGGGCGGGAATGTGAAGTTGCAGTGGAAGCCGGACTTTGGCGCGCGCTGGGCGGCGTTGGGTGTCGATTTCGAGATGTACGGCAAGGATCATTCTACCAATACGCCGATTTACGACAGCATTTGCCGGATTTTGGGGGAACGTGCGCCCGAGCATTTCACCTACGAGCTGTTTTTGGATCAGGATGGTCACAAGATTTCCAAGTCGTCCGGCAATGGCCTGACGATTGATGAATGGCTGACCTACGCGAGCGCTGAAAGCCTGTCATATTTTATGTATCTCAAGCCGAAGACCGCCAAGCGGATGTATTTTGATGTGATCCCCAAGGCTGTGGATGAATATCATCAGCAATTGCGGGCATTTGAGGGGCAGGACCTGAAGGCGCAGTTGAACAATCCGGTGTGGCATATTCACGGGGGCGATGTGCCGAAGTCGGATATGGTTGTGCCGTATTCGATGTTGCTGAACCTCGCGTCGGTGTCGTCGGCTGAGGAAAAGTCGCAGCTGTGGGGGTTCATTCAGCGCTATGCGCCGGATGCAACGCCCGAGGCCAATCCGGGGATGGATGCGGCGGCCGCGCATGCGGTGCGGTATTACAATGACTTTGTGAAGCCCGAGAAGGTATTCCGTGCGCCTAGTGAATTGGAACGTGAGGCGTTGGAAGATTTGCTGGCGCAGTTGCAGGCGTGGGATGGCGGGCTGGACGCCGAGGCGTTGCAGACGATGGTGTTTGCGGTTGGCAAGGAGCGGTTCGATCCGCTGCGCGACTGGTTTACGGCGCTTTATGAAGTGTTGCTGGGGGCGTCGCAGGGGCCGCGGTTTGGTGGGTTTATCGCGCTTTATGGGGTCGATGAGATTGTGGCGTTGATCGAGGATGCACTGGCGGGGAAATTGGTTACGGCGTGAAACTCTTGCCCTGTCGTGCGCGTGACTTACCATAGGTAAATCAGCGATGAGGGAGAGATGTGATGCGGACGGGATTGATTTCAGCAGTATTGGGGATGGTTTTCACTGTGGTGGTCGCGTTTGGTGCGGCGGCGCAGCAGACCGAGATTGAAGGTACGATCAACAGTCAGTTCGAGGCGTTTAAGGCGGATGATTTTGCCGGGGCGTTTGGCTATGCCACGCCGTCTTTGCAGATGATGTTTCAGACGCCTGATAATTTTAAGCGCATGGTGACGAATGGCTATCCGATGGTTTGGCGGCCTGCGGAGGTGCGGTATTTGGAACTGCGGGAACGCGGTGGCGCGATGTGGCAGCAGGTGCAGATTACGGACGCCAAGGGGTTTGTGCATCTGTTGGATTACAAGATGGAAGAGACGGATATGGGCTGGCGGATCGGGGCGGTTGTGGTGCTGGAGGCGCCGGGGGTTTCGGCTTGAGATATGGCTAACGGATAGTACGGATGGCTGTTGTGAGCCCAAAGATGCTAACCAAGTAAGTCCGACGGGAACTCGCCACAGTTTCCGATTGGCAGAACTCGAACTCGGTAGGTTCCATCGGATAGTTCATAGGTCAAATTGACCCAAGCTCGAAACCGACCAAACATTCTTCGAACCGGCGTCACGATCTCTTGCTCTTCTTGTCGCAAGGTATCCCATGACGCTATAGAGCAACATGAGACTTGCTTAACATCGGAAGCCTCACCATCCGAAGCGGAAAGTTCCGACCACCCAAGAACCTCATTTTCTTGCAACAAGATCAATCGCTTGATGTCAGTGGCGTCAACATAACGCGAAGCAATGTCGATAATTTCAAGTTCAGACAGTCGCTTGCCAGTACCTGCACATATTCCCCTATAATTTTGGTAAGCGTTCAGCCCAAGCGTGACTGTGAAGTAACCCAGTCCGAGCAACAGAAATGCAACGACAAACTTCAATGTGACGCCTCTAACATCGTTATTATTTTTCAATACTATGTAAGGTGAGGTCTGTGAAGTTGGATGGTGAGTAAGACAGCTTTGTCCCGCAGAGCGGACCTTACCCATATTGCCAACCCCGTTGCACCCCCACCGTACGCACCCCTTAACCCCCCTTAACCCCCGCTTGATATTTCCCTGACCTCGCACCGGCAGTCGTCGGGCTTTGTTAGCAATCAATCGGCATGTCGTGCCTTGCGCGCGCCGGGGGAAGGGAAATTTCGATGAATAAAGCGATAACCGACGGCGTGGTGTTGATGCCAACAGCGTTTGCAGCGGGCCTGAATGTGTATTCCAGCGGCGATGGCACGGCGGGGTCGGATACCTATGCCAATGCCACAAATGCCGCAGTTGTGCCTGCTGATCAGGACTTTGGCGGGGCGTTGGAGTTGATCAAGACGCAAGAGACGCAACGGTTGCGCTATATGGGGCAGACGCCGCTGTTGCCGGGGTGTTATCTACGGGTGACGGCGAAAGTGAAGGCGATTTCGGGGAACCTGCCTTCGGTGCGGATTGCGGGGTATCCGGCGCTGGGCAATGGCAACAAAGTGTCGGGAGTGCCGGAATTTGGTCCGGCTGTGGCGTTGACTGCGTATGGTCAGGTGGTCGAGGTTTCTGCGATCATCGGTGCGGGTGCGCGTGGTGGCGTTGATATGGTCTGGGGGCCAAACGCGCTTTACGGGCATTTTGGGCTGGACCTGATCGGGCAAAATGGCGGTGTGGTACGTGTTGATGACCTGGTGATCGAGGATATCACATCGGTGTTCCTGCGCGATCTGATTTCAATTGTGGACGTGACGGATTATGGTGCTGTGGGCAATGGCACCACGGACAATACGGCGGCGTTCGAGGCGGCCAATGCGGCGGCAAACGGGCGGACGGTTTATATTCCGGCGGGTAATTTCCTGCTGAATGGTGATGTGACGTTTGACACGCCGGTGAAGTTTGAAGGCCGTGTGACGATGCCAGTTGCGGCGCAATTATTCCTGCGGCGCAACTTTGACTTGCCGAATTACATCGAGGCGTTCGAGGATGAGGAGGTGGCATTTCTTAAGGCGTTTCAGGCGCTTTTGAGCAATTCGGATCATGAATCACTGGATTTGGGGGGCCGTAAAGTCTATGTATCGGCCCCGCTTAACATGCAGGCGGCGGTGCCGGACCGGACGTTCTATGCGACGCGCAGGGTCATCCGGAACGGGCAGATCGAGGCGGGACCAAGCACGGCATGGGACACGGTTGTAGCAACGTCGCAGGCGACCTATTCGCCGTCGAACAACCAGCGTCTGACCAATGTCACCAATGTGGCGAATGTCCCTGTCGGGGCATTGGTTGAAGGCAACGGTGTGGGCCGTGAAGTGTATGTGCTGTCCAAAAATACCGCCACACAGCAGGTCACGTTGAGCGCACCGCTGTATGATGCGGCGGGCACACAGGTTTTCACCTTCCGCAAGTTTCAGTATCTGGTCGATTTCAGCGGCTTCAGCCAGCTCAGCAAATTCGTCATGGCGGATATCGAATTCCAGTGTAACAACCGGTGCAGTGGCATCCTTCTTTCGCCTTCGGGGTCGACATTCCATCTGCGGGATTGTTTCATCAGCCGTCCGATGGACCGCGGTCTGACCTCGATCGGCAGTGGCTGTCAGGGGATGTTCATTGACCGCTGCCAGTTTTTGTCACCCGAAGAAAGCGCGCTGGTGCCGAACCGCAAAACCATTGCGCTGAATGCCAATGCCAATGACATCAAACTGCGCGATAACCGTGCGACGCAATTCCGGCATTTTGCCGTGGTCGGAGGGCAGAATTCGTTCATCAGCGGCAATCACTTTTTTCAGGGGGATTCCGTTGCGAATGGCATACGGTCCGCCGGATTGATTTTGACAGCGACCAATTCGAGTTCGGTGGTTTCGGGCAATTATATCGACAATTGCTTTATCGAATGGGGCAATGAACAAGATGCGGCCCCCGAGTTCAATTCCGAGTTCTCGTTCAGTGCGTTGAGTATTAACGACAATATCTTTTTGTCAGGCGAGGTGGCACCCTGGTTCAGCTATATCGTCGTAAAGCCGCACGGATCAGGCCATTTTCTGAGCGGGGTGTGCATCACGGGCAATCGGTTCCGTAGTATCAACGGCACTATTGACCGGGCGGAGCGGGTGGATACGACATTTGCCGGTCTGGATATCGCGCGGTGCAAGAATGTCGTGATGAAGGGAAATTCGTTTCACAATGTGATTGCTCAGGTGCAGAACGACGCAGAAATTGAATTCACCCAGAACACGCCGTCAAACAGTTGGGATATTGATGCCGCTGCCTATTTGCCGTTTGGGGGACAGACATTGAATGTGGATTCCGTGGTCGCCCAAGGGCCGATCCGCAATGCGTCGAATGTTGCACAATATGATATGCCCTATGTCCAGCAAATTCAGGGGCCAAGCAGAAACCGTATTCGCGTTGTCTGGCCGACGGCGGTGAGCGGCAAGGTGTTGGTGGTGGTGCGGATGGACAAGCGCTAAATCTATCCGCGATTTGATTTGCCTGCGTGATATGGCCCCGCTTGTTTAATCAGGCGGGGTTTTCATGTGTTAGAACTCGCGCCAGATACCAAGTTTCAAGGCGGGGTTATCGAAGTTATCCAGCTGGGTTTCTGCCCCGATCTGTATCCGGAATTTGCCTTTGCGCGGCTTGAACACCAAAGACGGCGCGATGCTGGCGTAGCTGTCATTGGCGAGGTCAGCGAGATAAAGCTGCACCATGCCTGTGGTTACGTCGGTAAAGTTCACACCGACGGTTGTGTCAATTTTTGTAAGGCGATTGCCGAGTGACAGTTCCCAAGTGACCGATGCATCGACAGCGATCCAGCCGGATTTTTCATGTATGGTAAAGCCACGGCCCCATGACAGGCCGGTTTTGACGTAAGGCAAAACAATATCGTTGATCCATGCGGCACCAACGCCAAGCTCGTAGGCCCATTTGTTTGGCCCTGCGTTTTTGCCAATCGGGCGGCGCAGAAAAATGGTGCCGTAGCCGGATTGTATGCCAAGAGTGCTGTTCGAATATCCGATGTCGGTGCCGAGTGTAAGATCATCGCGCACGCCGTATTCGAGGTAGGAAGAGTTCGCAGTGTCCCCAAACCACGTTGCGCTGAAAGAGATGGATGTGAAACTGCTGCCTTTTTCGCGCAGCCATGCGCCCGCATTTGCGGCGGTCGCCAGAAATGGCAGGATGAGAATGGTCAGCCATAGAAAAGGTCGCATAGGTTCCTCCCCAAGCGACCATGGTTAATTGTGGTTAATAAAGCGTTAGTGTGGGAGGGGTTGTGTGTTTGATACAATAAAACGGGCTCAAAGATGTTATTTTGAGCCCGCTTGTTTTCAATCTTCGCATTAATTACACGCGACTTATACGCGGGCCGAATTGCCCCGTGGTCCGGCAAGCAGCCAGATAATAAGTCCGACAACTGGCAGGATCAGAATAGCCAAGGTCCACCCAATCTTGGCAGCGGTTGACGTACCTGATGTCAGAACCTGGTAAATTGCGTAGATGTCAGCGATGAGGATGATGAGTCCAAGAATGCCATATTCCATTGTGTTTTCTCCGTTCGGCCGTTGCAGGTGTTTCTGGTCTATCAACACGGCCATAGGCAGGATGGTTCCCATCATTTGGGCGACATGGAACGAAATGGCGCTGACGAGACTTTGTTTTCAGGAATTAAATACACAAAGGAGATCTGAAATGCCTGCACAATCCAAAGCACAGCAACGCGCGGCGGGGGCCGCACTGTCGGCGAAACGGGGTGAAACAAAAGTGTCCGACTTACAAGGAGCGTCCAAAGACATGTATGACAGCTTAAGCGAGGGCGAGCTGGAGGAATACGCCAGCACCAACCACGATGGCCTGCCTGAAAAAGTCGATGAGGATTGAGGTGGTTTATCCGCTAGCGTTTACCGCCATATCGCGACTTGCCGCCGCGCATCCCGCCACGGCCACCTGTGCTGCGGCCTGATGCATTTCTGGCATCGCCCACGGCTTTTTCGACCGCATATTGCCGTGCCATTGGGTCGTCGGCGATTACCAAATCGACAGCTTCAAGGCGCTTGACCTCGTCACGCAGGCGCGCAGCTTCTTCAAACTCGAGATTTTCAGCGGCCTTGCGCATGTCTGTGCGCAGCCCTTCAAGCACAGTTTTAAGGTTGCCGCCCGCCAGCGGATTGTCAATCTTGGCGGTGATGCGGGACTGGTCGGTGTCGCCTTTGTAGAGGCCCGCCAGAATATCCTCGACGTTTTTCTTGACCGTCTGGGGCGTGATCCCGTGCAATTCGTTATAGGCGAGTTGTTTGACGCGGCGCCGTTCGGTCTCGCCCATCGCACGTTCCATCGAGCCGGTTATGCGGTCGGCGTACATGATCACACGGCCATCGGCGTTGCGCGCAGCACGGCCGATGGTTTGAATAAGAGAGGTTTCAGAGCGCAGGAAACCTTCCTTGTCGGCGTCCAAGATCGCCACAAGTCCGCATTCGGGAATGTCCAGACCCTCGCGCAAAAGGTTGATGCCGATCAGTACGTCAAAGGCCCCAAGCCGCAGGTCGCGCAGGATTTCGATGCGTTCAATCGTGTCGATATCAGAGTGCATATAGCGGACGCGAATGCCCTGTTCGTGCATATATTCGGTCAGATCCTCTGCCATGCGTTTGGTCAGCGTGGTACAAAGCGTGCGCATGCCAGCGGCGGCGACTTTGCGGACTTCATCAAGCAGATCATCTACCTGCATTTCCACGGGGCGGATTTCGATCTGCGGATCAATCAGGCCGGTGGGGCGGATCACCTGTTCGGTGAACACGCCGCCGGTTTGCTCGATCTCCCATTTGGCGGGGGTGGCCGAAACGAATACCGATTGCGGGCGCATGGCATCCCATTCCTCGAATTTGAGGGGGCGGTTGTCCATGCAGGACGGCAGGCGGAAGCCGTGTTCAGCCAGCGTCATTTTGCGTCTGAAGTCGCCTTTATACATGCCGCCGATCTGCGGCACCGAGACGTGGGATTCGTCGGCAAACACGATGGCATTATCGGGGATAAATTCGAAAAGTGTTGGGGGTGGTTCGCCGGGCGCGCGGCCCGTGAGGTAGCGCGAATAGTTTTCTATGCCGTTGCAGACGCCTGTGGCCTCTAACATCTCAAGGTCGAAATTCGTACGCTGTTCGAGCCGCTGTGCCTCGAGCAATTTACCGTCGCCGACAAGCTGGTCCAGCCGCATCCGCAACTCTTTTTTAATGCCGATGATGGCCTGTTGCATCGTGGGTTTTGGCGTGACGTAGTGGGAATTGGCGTAGATGCGGATTTGATCCATGACTTGGGTTTTCTCGCCTGTCAGGGGGTCAAATTCGGTGATGCTTTCCAACTCCTCGCCAAAGAACGACAGGCGCCATGCACGGTCATCAAGGTGGGCGGGAAAGATTTCGAGTGAATCGCCTCGCACACGGAAACAGCCACGCTGGAACCCTGCATCGTTGCGTTTATAGGCTTGGGCAACCAGATCGGCGATGACTTGGCGTTGGTCATAGGTGGACCCGACTTTGATGTCCTGGGTCATCGCACCATAGGTCTCGACCGACCCGATACCGTAGATGCAGGACACCGATGCCACGATGATCACATCGTCTCGTTCCAACAATGCGCGCGTGGCAGAGTGGCGCATGCGGTCGATCTGTTCGTTGATCTGGCTTTCTTTTTCGATGAACGTATCGGAGCGGGCTACATAGGCTTCGGGCTGATAATAATCGTAGTAGGACACGAAATATTCCACTGCATTCTCGGGAAAGAACCCTTTGAATTCGCCGTATAATTGCGCGGCGAGGGTCTTGTTCGGGGCAAGGATAATCGCAGGGCGCTGGGTCTGTTCGATCACCTTGGCCATCGTAAAGGTCTTGCCGGTGCCCGTGGCCCCCAAAAGCACCTGATCGCGCTCGCCGGCATTCACACCTGCGGTCAATTCCTTGATAGCGGTGGGTTGGTCGCCTGCGGGCTCGAATTCGGTGTGCAGGACAAACGTCTTGCCGCCTTCCAGCTTGGGACGGGTGCGCACATCTGGTGCAGGGTTGGCCAAAATCGGCGCCCCTTGGGCTGAATCGGTCTGGGCATAGGGCATGGCAGCGTCCTTGGGTGGCGAGACCCATAGGTGTCATGTTTTGCGCAGGGATCAAGGGGCGCGCCGTGCAATGTTGTCAGAAAGTGTCAGCAGATGGGTTGATGCGGGGCAATGCCTACTTCATCAACCGTCTCCGGTTGGCGCGCACTTTTTTGCTTAACGGGGCCATTGCGGCACTCATGATCTGATCGGGCGTTTTACCGGCCATCATTGCTTTTGCGCCCGCGGCATAGGCATCGACCATTGCCGGGGCTTTTTCGGATACCATGCGGTCATTTTCGCCACGGCGTGCAGGGATCGCACCGCTCATGCCCATCAGACGCAGGGTCATGACAGTCTGGGTGTTCACCATCAATTCGGTCATTTGTGACTGCAGGTTAAAAAACGTGAACGGATTCATGAGAATCTCCAATCTTTACACCTGACTTTATACATGCTGCGGTGCAGCATTGACAGCGGTATCGAAGATCCGGCCAGATTCCCTTGCCCCTGTGGCCCAAATATCGGATAAGTTGCCACCCAACTGATCAATGAGGCCGACATGCGCGCACGTATCTATCAACCCGCCCGGACTGCGATGTCGTCTGGAACGGCGAAAACAAAATCCTGGGTATTGGAATTCGCGCCCTCAGAGGCCCGTGAAGTTGATCCGTTGATGGGTTGGACATCGTCGTCTGACACCCAGTCCCAGATCAGACTGCAATTCTCCACCCGCGAAGAGGCCGTTGATTATGCACGTGAAAACAAGATTGATGCACAGGTGCAAGAGCCGCAAAAGCGCAAGCCGAACATCCGTTTAGGGGGCTATGGCGAGAATTTTGCGACAGGCCGCCGTGGATCATGGACCCATTGAAATCCGGTAACGCAGCCAGCTCTTTTGAAATGCCGGATTTGGGGCAAGTGACGTTTGCGCCTGTCCTAAACAATATGACCTTTTGAAAGACATGCCATGAATATGCTAAAAATCGTTGCGGTGCCGATGCACAAGGAAGGCCGCAAGTTTGTGGCAATCTTTGCCGCCATCGCGATCATTCTGGGGTTCATCTGGCAACCGCTATTCTGGATTGGGGCTGGTGCAACTGTCTGGTGCTATTACTTTTTCCGTGATCCGGTGCGGATCATTCCACAGCAAAAGGGGTTGGTGATATCGCCTGCTGACGGTGTGGTATCGCTGATTTCCGATGTCGTTCCTCCCGCAGAGCTGGAACTGGGCGATGCGCCGCTGACCCGTGTGTCGGTGTTCATGAATGTGTTTAATTGCCACGTAAACCGCGCCCCGATTGCGGGAAAGGTGACGCAGATTGCCTATCACAAGGGCAAGTTTGTGAACGCCTCTCTGGACAAGGCAAGCGAGCATAACGAGCGCAACGGTTTGACGATTGAAACCACCGACGGTGTACGCATCGGTGTGGTGCAAATCGCAGGGCTGGTGGCGCGGCGCATCGTTTGTTTCGTGAAACCCGACGATATGATCGGGCTGGGCCACCGCTTTGGTCTGATCCGGTTCGGCAGCCGTCTGGATATCTATTTGCCAGAAGGCGTCCATCCGGCAGTGACGGTCGGCACCACGGCGGTCGCGGGCGAGACGATTTTGGCGGACCTGAACCAGCCTGAGCCTGCGCGCACGGGAATTGCAGTATGACAAAGACCCACCGTATCAAGCTGCGTCACATCGTGCCGAGCATGGTCACGGTCTTTGCGATCTGTGCCGGTCTCACCTCGGTCAGGATGAGCCTTGAAGGCCGGATCGAGACGGCGCTTTATTTCATTCTGCTGGCGGTTTTTCTGGATGCGGCGGACGGCAAGCTGGCGCGCTTTCTGGACACGGCGAGCCCTTTTGGTGCCGAACTTGATACGCTGGCGGACTTTTTCAACTTCGGCATCGCACCGGGGCTATTGTTGTATCAGACACTGTATCAGGGCACGCCTGATGCCAATATGGGCTGGCTTGCGACATTGGTGCTGGCGGTGTGTTGCGCCTTGCGGCTGGCGCGTTTTAACCTTTCGTTGGGGACGTCGGATGCCGCGCTGAAAAAGGCGGATTTCTTTGTCGGCGTGCCCGCGCCTGCGCTTGCCTGTCTGGCGCTGATGCCGGTATTTTTGCAGCTGTATGGCTGGCCTGTTGAAGATTACCCGTTCCTGCGCACCGTCTATATCATTGGTGTGGGACTGCTGGCCGTGAGCACCATTCCGACATTTTCGATCAAGCATGCGTCGATCAAGCAAAACCACCTGGCAATTGCGATTGTTGTGGCTGTGGTGCTCGTGGTCTGCCTCATGGTCTATCCGTGGCCCACGCTGATCATTGCAAACTTTATGTATATGGCGTCGCTGCCGTTTTCATATTTGTCCCATAAAAAGCATGGCGGCGCGTAAAAATTGCACGGCTTTATGGTGCGAAGATGACTTGCAAAAACCAAAGTGATGTTGGACAACCGCGTGCAGCGGTCCCTTAGCTCAACTGGATAGAGCAGCTGATTTCTAATCAGCAGGTTTGGGGTTCGAGTCCTCAAGGGATCGCCACTGTTTACCAACTAATTGTTGTTGTTCGACATCAAAAGTCCAACTTTTCGACAAAAAAGTTGGTTTTTGAATGTCACGGACTGTTGAATGTCATTGAGAACTGACCCGGTGCCCCATAAATTGTCACCGAGACTTGACCCACTCTTAGTTATGTTCTGCGTCATGCTTTCGTCAATGTGGTGGTCTCCTTTGTGGTTTTCTTTGCGGTCTCTGAGCTGGCCTTGAACCGATAGCTGTCATTGCCGGTCTCGAGGATGTGGCAGCGGTGGGTGAGGCGGTCGAGGAGCGCGGTTGTCATCTTGGCATCACCGAACACGCTGGCCCATTCGCTGAAGCTCAGGTTGGTTGTGATGACGACGCTGGTGCGCTCGTAGAGCTTACTCAGAAGGTGGAACAGCAAAGCGCCACCTGAAGCGCTGAACGGCAGATAGCCCAGCTCGTCCAGGATCACCAAGTCGGTTTTCACCAGCGTCTCAGCGATCTTTCCTCGCCTTGCCTTGGGCCTTTTCCTGCTCCAGCGCATTGACGAGTTCGACCGTCGAGAAGAAGCGCACGCGCTTGCGATGATGCTCGATCGCTTGGATGCCGAGGGCGGTGGCGACATGCGATTTTCCGGTTCCGGGGCCACCGATCAGCACTACATTCTCAGCCGCGTCCATGAACTCGCATCGATGAAGTTGGCGGACCAAGGCTTCACGGACTTCGCTGGCAGGCAAAGTCGAAGCCAGAGATGATCCTTGTATGCTGGGAAGCGTGCTGCCTTCATGTGATAGGCAATCGGAACGCACCTCACGTTCGGCCATTTCGGCCTTGAGCAGCTGCGACAAGATGGGGATCGCTGCATCGAAAGCGGGCGATCCCTGCTCATGCAGGTCCTGCACGGCTTGCGCCATGCCCGGCATCTTCAGGCTGCGCATCATGATGACGATGGCAGCACCGGCGGGATCATGACGCATGACGTGTTCCTCCCGTGGTGCGCAGCCCATCATACCGTGCGACATTGGCCTCGGGTTCCTTGCTCAAAGAAAGGGCTTCGGGCGGAGTCACATCGGGCTGGTCTATCGGTGTGCCGTCCACCAGACGGTGGAGCAGGTTCAGCACATGGGTCTTTGTTGGCACTCCTGCCTCCAGCGCCATTCCCACAGCACAAAGCACGGCCTGTTCGTCATGGTGGAGCACCAGTGACAGGACATCGACCATCTCGCGATCGCCACCGGGCCTGCGCAATATCTGATCCTGCAGCTTCCGGAACCCTTCTGGCATCTCAACGAAGGGAGCACCGTTCCGTAATGCGCCTGGCTTGCGCTGGACCACAGCGAGGTAATGGTGCCAGTCATAAACGACACGCCCCGGCTGACGGTGCGATCGTTCAATGATGCGCTCATGCGTGCAGACCACATGCCCTTCGGCGACGATGACCAGCCGTTCGGGGTAGATGTGCAGGCTGACGGGCCGGTTTGCGAAGCTGGCGGGCACTGAGTAGCGATTGCGATCGAATGTGATCAGGCAGGTGGGCGACACCCGCTTGCTCTGCTCGACAAAGCCGTCAAACATTGTGGGCAGTGGCATCAGCGCGGGCTTTTCGGCCTCCCAGACATCGGCAATACTGCCAGGTAAGGTGCCATGCGGGGTCTCCGCCCACAGGAGCTTGCAGCGCTCCTCCAACCAGTCATTCAGCGCATTAAGGTCAGGAAAGGCGGGCATGATCTGCCAAAGCCGATGGCGCGCATCGCGCACATTCTTCTCAACCTGACCTTTCTCCCACCCTGCTGCTGGATTGCAGAACTCAGGATCAAAGACATAGTGGCTGGTCATCGCCAGGAACCGTGCGTTTACATCCCGCTTCTTTCCGACACCAACCCGGTCGACGGCTGTCTTCATGTTGTCGTAGATGCCGCGCCCCGGAACACCCTCAAACACCCGGAAGCCATGCCAGTGGGCATCGAACAGCATCTCATGCGTTTGCAGCAGATAGGCCCGCACCAAGAAGGCGCGGCTGTGCGACAGCTTGATATGGGCGACTTGAAGCTTGATGCGCTCGCCGCCGACATAGGCCCAGTCCTCGCTCCAATCAAATTGAAACGCTTCACCAGCCTGAAACACTAACGGCACGAAGACCCCGCAGTCAGTCGTATGCTGCGCACGCTGTCGTTCACCCTTCCAGTCCCGCACAAAGGCCGCGACACGCTCATATGAACCATCAAAGCCAAGCTGCACCAGATCGGCATGCATCTGCTTGGCGGTTCGCCGCTCCTTGCGTGATTTGCGCTGCTCAGACACCAACCAGGCTGTCAGCTTCTCAGCATACGGATCCAGCTTGCTCGGACGGTCCGGCATCTGGAACTCAGCCTCAACAATCCCGGCCCGCAGATACTTCTTGATCGTGTTGCGAGACACGCCTGTCCGCCGCGCAATCTCGCGAATGGGCATCTTGTCTCGCAGCGCCCATTTCCGAATAACCCTCAAAAATCCCATGTCTACCACTCCAATAGCCCCCAGCTGAATCAAGCAGGGGCAAGGTTGCACATGGGTCAATTCTCAATGACAATTTCTGCAGTTGCCGGGTCAGTTCTCAGTGACAATC
>CAVPZE010000006.1:0-99938 GCA_963710185.1 uncultured Alphaproteobacteria bacterium
AGCGCCGCCTTGGGGTATTTTGGCTCATAGGTTTTCGAAGACATCGAACGCCTTCTGCGCATCCACCTTGTTCTCGGCCTGCCAAATGTTGTGTATCGCGGCTTTGGCCTTTGGCTGAGACAGCTTCGGCAAACAATCGAGCACGTTCATCGTTTTGTGTTGCCAGCACCGCTGCTGGGGGGCTTCAGGATACACTTCGTCGAGCGCGGCCCAGAACCCCATGGCACCGTCTCCGATGGCCAGTTTGGGCGCATTCATTCCCCGGCTTTTGAGGCTGAGCAGAACCTCGCGCCAACTCTGCGTGGACTCGCGCACCCCGTCCTCGATAGCCAAGAACCGCTCTGGCTATGGGCCGTGACCCCAATAATCACAAGGGCGCATAGCTTATCATCCTCTCCGCGAAGGCCACTGTGGACGCCGTCAGCCCAGATATACACGATTGGCTCGTCATCGAACGCAGCGTCTTTCCAGACGTCGTATTCCTTGGCCCAATCACGCTTAAGCCGCGAGACTGTATTTGCTGACAAGCCAGCGGCATCAGGACCCAGAAGAACCTTGAGGGCCGCGCCCATTTCGCCACTGGAAATCCCTTTGAGGTAGAGCCATGGCAAGGCCGCTTCCAACGTCTTGGTTCTTGCGCACATAGGGCGGCACAAGGGCAGACCGGAATGTCACCGGTGTGCCGTCCTTGGACCGAACCTTTGGAATGCGCACGCTCACAGGGCCAATGCCAGTCTGCACTGGTCGAGCCGGATGATGCCCATTGCGTACCACAGCTGCGTGACCTGCCTCAGTGCGCAAGTCGGCAAATTCCGCCAGATACCCGGCAAGTTCAGCTTCAACTGCTGTTGCGATCAATTGCTGCGCCCCCGTTCTCAGCAAATCCGTCAGCGCGTCCGTGATCCCGTCTCGACGCGCAAAATCAACAACGTCAGTCGTTTCCATGGTGGCGTATCTCCTTTGGTTGGGCTGCTGTCTCAACAACAAATCAACCAGATACGCCGCCAACCTTCAAACCGCCCAAACACCAGATCTTAGTCATAGCTCGCGCCTTTGAGACAGGACGAAATTCAGCGGCCTTGCAACCACACGACCAGAGTTGCAAATCCGGTCAGCAGCAATGCATAGGTAGCGAGCAGGATTAGGGCGATCACGACGGGTCCACCGCCTTGCCGAATTTGTCTGAAAAGAGATAGATGAAGCGTCGTAGCAGTGTTGTGTGGCCGGGGTCGTTGTCCTGAACGCGCTGGATGGCAGTCGTGTAAAGCAGCAGGGCGCTGACCACCGTCGCGTAGAAGTAAACGCCTGACAAATTTTCAAAGATGCCGATCTCACGAGGGTCGGGCCGACCACGCGCAGCGCCCGCCACCTGTTGCCGCCGAAGACCCAAACCAATCGGCCGACAGGACATAGATCAGACCGTGAAGGGTGACGAACACGATGATCCGGACGGGCAGGTCGATCAACAGAAGTAGTTCAGGCGCTGGCCGAGCGCTGTCTGTCATTCATTAAGGCGAAGAAAAAGAAGCTCACGTAATTTACAACGAAGATCACAGGCAGACCGTTCGTTACGACTTGTCGGAGGAACCGACTTAGAGCCATGCGATTGTCCAAAAGCATGCCAGCGACCGGGCGAGAGCACGACGTAAAGCAGTAACAGCGGCGAGAGGCTGAGACAACTGACAGTCAGCGTGTTCGCGGCGAAGCGCCAGAACGGCACTCTACATGTCGAACAAGTGGTTCATCACCGCCAGACATTGCCCGAAATCGCTGGTGAAATCGAGGGGTGTCAACGGCGGCGGCTCCGTGTCCGGCAAAAGCAGGGTCATTCTTTTGGCGGGATGCCTTTCCATGGCCGGGCATTGGGGCAAGTGCAGCAGAAGGGTGAACCGGGTCGTTCGCTCAACCAGCGTGCCGATAGCAGATCTCTTTAGGCCAAGGATCAAGTCGTCCTCCCAATGTCCTGGAACGGCGCGATCTTCAACCTCTGCGGGGCGTTCACTAATCATGATCTCGTCGGATACAAATGGTCGTCCTTTGCCTTTTCGCCGCGCCCGAGGCAAGCGCAAAGCCCGTCCAGAGCGCAAGCAAGTGACACGTTCACGGCGCAGCGAACCACGTCCCTGAATGAACAAAGCCTGATAAATGGTCTCAGGGCTATTACGCATCGTAAGATATTCCGGGTAATCTATTGGCAAGCGTCGCGATATCTGTTCAGGCGACCACGCATTTACCTAACGACGATGTTGTCGACGCACGGATCGACGCTTGGTCCAGACGACATTGGGTCCTGACGCGACATCGCCACAGGCGCTGACGACATTGCCCATAGTCTGTCTTCGACATATTGGTGCAATGCAGGGTTCTGAGCCAGCTTTGTTATCTTCGGGCGTTTTGCAGCACGCTCCGCAAAAGTGAGATAGCGGCCTGAAAGAGGCAGAGACGATATTGTATATTGTGACGGCGGCATGCCTCCAGCCTCTCTAAACCAACGACTGCCGACAGGCGCACACGCGCCAACCTGAACTTGCAGCCTCTTCGCTGGAAACCCCTTCGCCGATTAATCGCCAGAACAAAACATGCTGCTCTCGATGTGCCGCCTTTGGTCTACCTGGAGAACTCACCTTTGCTCGGCAGCTTCGATCTGACGCCCGCTTGCGTATTGTCATCACAACCTCCAATCTGGAACTGTTGCGACGACCGTTTAATTCCGCCGAATATTGCTCGCATGACTATCAGAAGATCTTGCGTCAGCATGGGTTCAAAGCGTCGATGAGCGGTAAGGGTAAATGTTACAACTGTAAGTATGGTATTGCGGCTTGATGGCCTGACCCATGCTACGATTAACTACGTGTCATTGCGTTGACGTGTCGGATTGTAGAAGCGCTCAATGTAGCCAAAGATTCTGCTGACGGACAGGCATTGTCTCCGTCGCCGACCCGATCAAAGCGACGACCGCTGAGGCCATAAAGGTGCTGCATACGGCAGGGCTGCGCATCATTATGGGAACCGGGGATAACGAACGCACGACAAGGGCCGTGGCGCAGCGTCTCGGGATTGATGAGGTGCGGGCCGGCGTTCTACCCGAAGACAAAAGGCGCTGGTGGATGAACTGCACGCCGAAGGCCGAAAGGTCGCGATGGCGGGCGATGGTGTCAACGATCCGCAACATTCGCCAGAACCTGTTCTGGGCCTTTGCCTATAACACGCTTGGTGTGCCGATCGCGGCAAGGGTTCTCTATCCGGCGCTCGGCTTGCTTTTTTTGCCAATGATTGCAGCCGCCGGAATGAGCCCGTCTTCGGTCTCGGTCATTGCAAATGCTCTTCGATTGCGGCTCTAGGCGATCCGCGTTTGGAGCTTGAAGCCTATCAATATTTCGAGTTCAGCAAAACGTGTATTGCTGAACTGTGGAGTTTCCAACATAGCATGCTGCATGATTCACAAAACACGCCTTTTCTTGGTTGCTTTGTTGTTCGGCGCTGTTTTCGCGCTGAGCGTTCTTGCATCCATTTCAAGCGTGGATGCGCCGCCTTCAATGGCCATGCACAGCGATTGCTGCACAAATGATTGCACTGACATGCCGGAGTGTGATGCTGCCTGCATTTCCACGATGCAATGTCGGATTGCTCCCGTTATGCCGGGGCTGGAACGAGCTATCCTAACGAGCCTGTCGGGCTTCGGACGTGGAAAATTCTCGCGGACCGAGGCGACAGCACATCGACAACACGCGGACATTGCTCTTCAAAGACCACCCAAAGCATGACGGATCAGGTGCCTGTCACACCAAAAAGCCACGCGCCGACGTAACGTATAGACTGAAGGGTCGGTACGATGGCTGGCGTTTCCGTTGCCCGTCAAAATAGGCGTATCATGCCCCGTTATATTCCCAGCGTTCTTGCGGCCCTTGTGGTTGCAACCCAGCTTTCCGTTCCCGCAGCACAGGCGGCTGCATCCGATTACGACCTCGTTCTCGTCGAAACGATCTACCCTTTCGGAAACGGTGCGGTTCTGGAGCTTCGCCTGACCGATACCCGCACCAACGCACCTATCGAAGGCGCCATCATCTTTGCCACAAGGCTGGATATGGAGCCGGAAGGTATGGAGACGATGACGTCTTCCGTCATCGCATTGCCCGCCGAGGAACCGGGTCTCTACCGGTTTTCAACCGATCTGATGATGGACGGGAACTGGCGGTTTTCCGTTGCTGCCAAGGTGCAGGGCGAAGCCGAAACCGTTCAGGCGCAGATCGTGATCGAGGTGCAGCCATGAGCGTCTTTGGCAAACTGGTTTTGATCACGCTCGTCGGTGGCGCTGCTGGATGGGTCGGCCTTGCGGCTGGCGGCAAAGGCTGGACACCTGCAATGCTGACAGATTTCGCGCAGACGCAGGTGACCGCGCTTTTGGGACGTGAAGCTGAAGCAATGCCAGCCGCAACCCGGACGCCGACAGGCCCGGTCATCTACTACCGACACCCTGACGGTCTCGCCGAATGGTCCGCCGCGCCGACAGACACCGCCGATGGCAAGGCGTTTGTGCCTGTGTTAGCAAGCGAAGATGTATCGTTTGATCCGGAGGCAGCCACACCGTCGGAGGCAGAAAGCAACGAAAGAACCGTTCTCTACTACCGCCACCCGATGGGCCTGCCCGATACGTCACCGGTGCCGAAGCTGGATTCAATGGGGATGAACTATCTTCCGGTTTATGCTGGCGAGGCAAATGATGCCGGATCGGTGACCGTATCGCCTGGCAAGCTGCAGCGCACCGGGGTCCGGACGGCTGTTGCGGTGCTGGAACCAATGTCGATGACCATTCGTGCACCGGGAATTGTAGCACTGGATGATCGTCTGGTCAGCGTCATTTCACTGCGCGCCGATGCGTTCATCGAAAAGGTCGAGGACGTTACAACCGGATCGACTGTCAAAGCGGGTGCGCCACTGGCGATGCTTTACTCTCCCGACATTGCTGCCGCTGCGGCGCTATTTGTCTCCGACCTGCGCAATGGCGAAGGGAGAGCGAGCGGAAGCCGCCAAAGGCTTGCCAATCTGGGCGTTCCACAGACGACTATCGACAAGATCGCGGTGGATTTGCGGGCGCCGGTGAACATCGCGCTGACAGCACCCCGGTCAGGACTGGTGCTTGAGCGGATGGCCATCGAAGGCATGATGTCCAGCGCGGGCGAGACATTGTTCCGCATTGCAGATACCTCGGTGGTCTGGGTCATGGCCGATGTGCCGGAATCCGCACTCGCGGAGCTTGCGCGTGGCAACGCGGCGACCGTTACCTTTTCTGGCCTGCCGGGCGAGGGTTTTCAGGGCACCATCAACGAAATCTATCCTCAGGTTGACATGCAGACCCGCACAGCGCGCATCCGCATTGATCTGCCCAATCCCGAAGGACGCTTGCTGGTCAACATGTTCGCTGATGTGGCTTTGGCGACGGGCGACGAGACACCTGTGGTACAGGTGCCGGAAACCGCAGTAATCGACACCGGCGACCGCCAAGTGGTCATCCGTGATATGGGAGAGGGCAAATTCGCGCCGCAAGACGTGGTTCTGGGCCGACAGGGTTCAGGGATGGTCGAGATCCGTGAAGGTATTGCTGCGGGCGACCGTATTGTCACCACGTCAACCTTTCTCATCGACGCGGAAAGCAACCTGAACGCAGCCCTCGCGGCATTGACAGCCCCGGAGGTCGCAGAATGATCGCCCGCATCATCGAATGGTCCGCCCGCAACCTCGTTCTGGTGTTCTTTGCCACCGCTCTGATTATCGCCGCCGGCATCTGGTCCCTGCGAACCCTGCCAATCGACGCCATTCCCGATCTGTCGGATGTGCAGGTGATCGTGCTGACCGATTATCCGGGGCAGGCACCGCAAGTGGTCGAGGATCAGGTCACCTATCCGCTGACATCCGCGATGCTGACGGTGCCGCGATCCCGCGTGGTCCGGGGCTTTTCGTTCTTTGGCATCTCTTTTGTCTACATCATCTTTGAGGACGGTGTTGATCCTTACTGGGCGCGGTCGCGCGTGCTGGAATACCTCAACGCCGCTGCGGCACGCCTGCCCGACGGGGTAACACCTGCCCTTGGTCCCGATGCCACAGGCGTCGGCTGGGTCTATCAGTATGCGATCACCGGCGAGAACCTGAGCCTTGCCGAATTGCGGTCCTTGCAGGATTGGGTGGTGCGTTTCGGGGCCAGCCGTGCCGAGGGCGTGTCTGAGGTTGCCAGTGTCGGCGGCTTCGTCAAACAATATTCGGTCACGGTTGACCCGGTGCGGATGCGCGCACAGGGGATCACGATATCTGACATCGGCAAGGCCATTTCCGAAAGCAACATGGACACGGGCGGGCGCACGGTCGAGCTGTCGGAGTTCGAATTCATGGTGCGCGGACGCGGCTATCTGGCGGGGACCGAGGATATTGCAAACATCACGTTGCGCAGTGTCGGCGGCGTGCCGATCAGCCTGCGCGACGTGGCGCGGGTCGAGATATTGCCGGACCAGAGACGTGGCATAGCCGAGTTGAACGGTGAGGGCGAGGTGGCCAGCGGCATCGTGCTGCAAAGGGTGGGTGCCAACGCGCTTGATGTGATCGAAAACGCCAAGGAGGAACTGGACGTGGTGGCCCAAAGCCTGCCGGACGGGGTGGAAATCGTGCCGGTCTATGACAGGTCCAACCTGATTCTGTCGGCGATCGAGACGCTGAAAACAACGCTTCTGGAAGAAAGCCTCGTCGTGGCGGGGGTCACGATCATTTTTCTGTTGCACGTCCGTTCTGCCCTGGTGGCGATCATCATGCTGCCTGTTGGTTTGCTCATGGCCTTTACGGCGATGAAATTCCTCGGGATCGGGGCCAACATCATGAGTCTTGGCGGTATCGCCATCGCCATCGGCGCAATGATCGACGCGGCCATCGTGATGATCGAGAATGCGCACAAACATCTCGAACGGGCCGCGCCTGACAAGCCCCGCATTGAGGTGCTGATTGAGGCGGCAAGTGAGGTCGGCCCGGCGTTGTTCTTCAGCCTGCTGATCATCACCGTCTCGTTCCTGCCGATCTTTTCGCTGGAAGGACAGGAGGGGCGCATGTTCGGCCCGCTTGCTTACACCAAGACGTTCTCGATGGCGGCAGCGGCGTTCCTGTCGGTGACACTCGTGCCTGCGTTGATGGTGGTATTTGTGCGCGGCCGGATCATCCCGGAACACAGAAACCCGGTCAATCGGGCATTGATCGCGGTTTACCGCCCGATCATTCGGGGTGTTCTGAAAGCCAAAAGCCTGACGATTATCGTGGCGCTCCTCGCATTGGTGGTCACCGTCTGGCCTGCGCGCCAGCTTGGGTCTGAATTCATGCCGGTGCTGAATGAGGGCACGCTGATGTACATGCCGACCACCCTGCCGGGGTTATCCATCACAAAAGCTGCCGAACTGATGCAGACCCAAGACCGCATCATCAAGACCTTTCCGGAAGTGCTGTCGGTGTTCGGAAAGGCTGGCCGTGCCATGACCGCGACGGACCCCGCTCCGACCGAAATGTTCGAGACCATCATCCAATTGCGCCCTGAGGCCGAATGGCGCCCCGGTGTCACCACCGAAAGCCTGCGGCAGGAAATGGACGCAGCACTGCAGTTTCCCGGTGTGTCAAACGCCTGGACAATGCCGATCCGTGCGCGCATCGACATGCTGTCCACCGGTATCCGCACACCGGTAGGTATCAAGGTCTATGGCACCAGCCTGACCGAGATGGAAAAAGTCGCCCGCGAGGTCGAGGCCGTAGTCCGCACCGTGCCCGGCACAACCAGCGCCTATGCCGAGCGGGTGATCGGCGGCTACTACCTTGATATCACGCCGGACCGAGCAGCACTTGGCCGATACGGCCTGTCAGTGCAGGATGTGCAGGAAGTGATCGGCATGGCACTGGGGGCTCAGGCGATCACCCAGACCGTCGAAGGGCGCGAGCGGTATGACGTTGCGGTCCGCTATCCTGCCGTGCTGCGCTCTGACCCCGAGGCTATCGGTCGTGAGGTCCAGGTGGCGCTGCCGGGCGGCGGCACGATCCCCTTGGGCGATGTGGCAAAAATTGAACGCACCCGCGGGGCGACTTCGATCCGCACCGAAAACGGACAGCTTGCCGTTTATATCTTCGTCGATATCGCGGGCCGTGATCTGGGCGGTTTTGTTGCCGAGGCGCAGGCGGCGGTGGCGGCCTCTGTCACCTTGCCACCCGGCTATTCACTGGGCTGGAGCGGACAGTTCGAATACCTCGAACGTGCGAAACAACGGCTGGCCACTGTTGTGCCACTGACGCTGGCGATGATTTTCTTGCTGCTGTACCTCAACTTTCGACGTTTGACAGAAACCCTGATCGTCATGCTGTCGCTGCCCTTTGCACTGGTCGGTGGCATTTGGCTCATGTGGTTTATGGGCTTCAACATGTCGGTCGCGGTGGCCGTCGGGTTTATCGCACTGGCCGGGGTGGCGGCCGAAACCGGAATGATCATGTTGATCTACCTCGATCAGGCGTTGAATGAAGCGCGTGACCGCGCAGACGGCCGGGACCTGACCCGCGACGAGCTTTACGCCGCGATCATGGTGGGCGCAGTAGATCGCGTGCGCCCCAAGATGATGACAGTTGTCGCTATCATGGCAGGCCTGATGCCTATCCTCTGGGCGCATGGCACCGGGTCCGAGATCATGCAGCGCATCGCAGTGCCCATGATCGGCGGGATGGTGTCGTCAACTATGTTGACGCTGATCGTCATTCCGGCGGTTTATGCCATCATCAAAGGCTGGGGCCTGCGTAAAACCGATGCTTCGCGTGACTTGACTTCGGGCCCGATCAGCCGATCGTCGCGAGAGAGGGAAACGTCCCCAGTAGCCAATAGGCAAATCGAGACAATTGTCCGGTCATGATTACGACGCCCCTGATGATAATGGCAACGCCTGCGCTCTTGTAGAGCCAGCGCCCGGCCTTGTCGATCTGTTTGACGCGCGCGGCAATGGAGTCGGTGAACAGCGCCGCAAGCAGAAAGGGCAGGCTCAGCCCGGCGGAATAGATCGACAACAACCAGATACCGTCGTGCCGCCGGAGGTTGAGCTGAGCGTCAGGACCGCGCCGAGGATCGGTCTGTTGCAGGGCGTCCAGCCGAAGGCAAAGGCAATCCTTTGGCTCCAGACTCATTGTTTCATAACCAGAACAAAATGGTTGCTGCGAGGGCGATTGCAGGCAGGAATACCTTTTGGCATCGGTCGTATCTGGTGGCGATCCGTCGCCAGTCTTTGAGGCTACCGAACATGATCTCGATCCGGTTGCGCCGTTGGTAGCGACGCTTTTCATATTTGACGGGTTTACCACGCGACTTCCGTCCCGGGATACAGGGCGTTATTCCCTTATCCGCAAAGGCCTCGCGGAACCAATCCGCGTCATAGCCGCCGGTCTCCCAACAAGCAGCCGGCAGCTGGCAGGCTATTCATCAGGGCCCTGGCCCCAGTATAGTCGCTGACTTGGCCGGCAGTTATGAAGAACCGGATCGGCCTTCCAACCGTGTCGGTGACGGCATGCAACTTTGTGTTCATACCGCCTTTCGTTCGCCCGATCAGACGTCCACAGCCCCCTTTTTTAACCGCAGGCTCGAGGCCGTGCGGTGCGCTTTGAGATAGGTTGCGTCGATCGAGATCGTTCGATTATCAGGTGCCTCGGCAGCCAGTCCCGTCATGATCCGCGCGAATACCCGCATGTCGCTCCACAATTTCCAGCGGTTATGAAGCGTCTTGGGAGGACCATACTCTTTGGGCGCATCGCAGCACCGTAACCCATTGCGATTGATAAAGATAATACCGCCGAGACCTCGCCGGTCATCTACGCGCGGCACTCCATGGCTCTTCGGATAATACGGCCTAAGCCGCGCCATCTGATCTTCGCAAAGCCAGAAAAGATTGCTCATCATAGCCCCTTAAGTTTGGGAGCTTGAATCATGCGGCCGGAACAGCCTCAAGTCGATTAATCGGTCCAGACCCTATAGAACTAGGGGCACCTCATTCCTGCAATCTCTTGTTGTAACCCTTGCAAGTCTGGAAATTCCTTAATGCAAGGCGCGCACCACAATGCCCTCATTTGCATGCCGGAAAGGAAAGCTTAACTCCACCTTTCAGATATACCGCAGTAGCCAAATAAGGAAAAATGCGGCGGCCAGCCACGGCCCGAAAGAAAATCGCTCACGTGCAGCCAAACCAGTCACTCGTGCAAAAACCAATCCTCCAACCGAAGCAATCAAAACAATGATGGGCAGAGCATCGATACCAAGCCAAGCCCCAGCTGCGGCAAGTAGCTTTGCATCGCCCAGCCCAAGGCCATCTACGCCGCGAAAACGGTGGTAGAGCGTGCCAATTATCCAAAACACAACATATCCGATGATTGCCCCCCAGACCTGGAAAGTTGGCAAGCCGCCCTGCCAATATGCATTCAAGGCAAGGCCTGCGATGATCAGTGGAAGGGTATAGATATCCGGCAAACGCCCGGTCCGCAGGTCAATGACGACAAGACGTGATAGAACTGTGGCAAGAAAAATTGTCGCCACAATGTTTGAAAAAATTGGCATCCCTATGTGTTCGCTCATCGTCGAAGGCATCTCACGAACACCGTGTTAGGAAAAGAAATTTTTCACCCTACATCTGAAACTATTTTCAGGCCCCTGCGTGATTACGGTTCTGGGGTTGCTCAAGTGCATATTTGGCCGCTGCAGCACGACTTCGCAGTCTGCGAATAATCTATCGTAAATAACTATAAAGTAATGATTAATCACTGGGAGACAGAAATGAACGTTTCTACACGCAATTTAATGCGCGGGACTTGTGTCAGCGCACTTTGCCTGGCGGCATCGCTCGCGTCGGCATCATCACACCGCGAGGCACCAGGCATCACCGAGCAGCCAAAAGTTGACGCAACCGACTTCTACATGTTCAAAAGCTACGAATCCGGTCGGGGCGACTATGTCACCTTCATCGCCAACTACCAGCCGTTGCAGGCACCTTACGGCGGTCCAAACTATTTCACCATGGACCCGGACGCGATCTATGAAATTCACGTCAGCAATGACGCGGACGCGGACGAGGAAATCACATTCCAGTTCAAATTTGACAACAACCTGAAAGACGGCACTGGCATCCAGTTGGATATCGGCGGCGAAATGGTTTCCATTCCGTTGCGTGCGGCCGGCGGCATCACGGCGGCCAGCCCGATAGCTGCTTTGGGCGAAACCGAGAACTATACTGTCACTATGATTACCGGTGATCGCCGCACTGGCGCACGTGCTCCGCTTACAAACGCAACGGGTCCAAACTTCGTAAAGCCAGTTGATAATATCGGGAACAACACGTTGCCTGACTATGAGGCGTATGCGAACGCCTATGTATACGACAATGTAACCATTCCGGGTTGCGGAACCGGTCGCGTGTTTGCGGGTCAGCGGGCGGAAGCCTTTGCTGTAAACCTTGGCGAAATCTTTGACCTTGTAAACTTAGTTCCAATTCAGGGTCCAGATTCACCGCTTTGGCCACAGTATAACGACCCTGGCTTTAACGCGGGCGGTATCGTTCAGGACCGTGCCAACGACGATTTGATCGGCAAGGCCAACGTAACAACGCTTGCGCTGGAAATTCCAATTTCCTGCCTGACACAAGGCACCGAGGCCGTTATCGGTGCCTGGACAACAGCGAGCCTTCCGCAGGCCGAATTGGAAGATCCGCTGCCCAACTACGAAGCCACGTCAATCTATGGTGGTGCATGGGTACAGCAATCACGTCTGTCCAACCCGTTGGTAAACGAAGTTGTTATTGGTCTGCCGGACAAAGATTTGTTCAACGCAGCACAACCAACCATTGACGAAGCACTGGCTGTCTATGTCACCAATCCGACATTGCCTGCCTTGGTTAACGCCTTGTTCAATGCACAAGCCGCCGATGGCAGCTATCCGTTTGGCACACCTAACATTGCGCCTTCCAACTTTCCGCGTAATGACCTTGTCACTGCTTTCTTGAGTGGCTTTCCGGGCGTAAACCAGCCAACCGGTTTTAACCCTGAAACGGACCTGTCCGAAATGTTGCGCCTGAACACCACGTTCCCCGCAACACCTGCTGCGGATCAGCACACCTTTGGCCTGCTGGCCGAAGATCTGGCCGGTTTCCCGAACGGTCGCCGCCCCGGTGATGACACGGTTGACCTTGCCTTGCGTGTTGTGATGGGCCGTCTGTGTTACGATGTGCCACTTGGTCTGGAACTGGGTGCAGCGCAAGACGACATCAACCTGGGTCTGTGCGGCACTGGTACGCCAGAAGAAACAGCCCCTGCCGGTCTCGTGCCTTTGACCGATGGTGCGCCTTTGCGTGCTACCGAGTTGCAGTCCGTGTTCCCCTACCTGAACACACCGCTGGCCGGTTCGCCAAATAACTAATTGCAAAGAAAAGGAGAATTCGAATGTTAAAGAATATCTTGATCCTTGCGGCACTGTCAGGCGTCCTTGTGGCGTGTGGCGGTGGTGGCGGAGGAGCTAACGGAATAGCGTCCCTCGGTTCGTTTTTTGCGCGTGCGTTTGCGCAGGATAGAAATGCCGAACCTTTGTCGCTTGCGGGTCAAACGCTGACCCTGACGCCAACAACCGAGCCGTTCAACCCCTGAACAAATCGGTCATTAAGCATAGGGTTCAACAGGAACCGCGCTTCAAACAACATACGGCTGCCTCACAAGGTGGCCGTATTTTTGTTTGACTTGCTGACTTGCTGACTTCCAGCGTCAGAACGAAGGCAGCGGTATTGGCTCGGATGTACGGTCACTACCACCAAACTGGCGCGAAATAACATAGGCATCCATTTCGCCCAGCGTGGTCTTGCGCAAGATACGGGAGGTCAGGATGACACGGGTGCCATCCACCTCTGCGACACTGCGCACATCATAGATATCCGAGGTGAACCCAATACCGTTCATCGCGATTATACCTGCATCTATCAAATCACTGCGGGTCAGAAAGCCAATGTTGTCGCGGGTCTTGATCAACTGCCGCGCACCGCTTGCGGTGCCGAGAACCGCGCCAATCACCAATGCGCTTGCGGTATTCACGTTCACATTGCCCGCTTGTGGCAATGCACTGACATGTGGGGCCAGAATTCTTCGCACTTGCGCATCCAATGCTGTGATATCGCCAAGTTCACGTACGGGACCACGTCGCAAAATATGGTCGATAACGTCGGCGGCAACACGGTTCGGCAGATCAAGCGCCTGAGTGATGCGCTGCATCATTTGCTGTTGCGCCAATCCGCCCGCAGCCAGAGAGTTTATATCGAAACGCGACTGCGCATCTGTGACTGTGACCGAAAACCGACCGGTTTCCAGCATCACTTCGTCTTGAGCGGCCAAGTACCATGGCTCGAGAAAATGATCCGTATCGGGTGCTGTCTGCATATCACGGCGCAATGCGGCAACAAGTGACGCTTCGGCCCCCAAGACAAGCGCTTCGGCCTGCGTGCCTGCGGCGGTGCGGCGGGTCCGGTCCATCAGGTTTTCCTGCGAGGTGAACATCAGTACGATGATGGCCGCTCCCAGTGCCAGAGTGACCAAAACATTCACCAAAACGACGCCTTCATCACGCTTCATTCCGGCACCGCCCGCACGAGCGGGACAAGACGTTTCAGGGTTTTACCATCTGTCAATGTGACCACCATATCCACCGCCATCGCGGGCCTGGGTTCTGCCGGATCGGGCCAGATGTCGCGCCATTCGCGGTCATCGCCCAACACACGAAAAGCAATGCCGCTCACCTCGCCCATCAAGGTTTGAACCAGCGGCGCATCCGCGCTTTTGATCCTGCTTTCGCGCTGCAAATTCTGATCTGCCACCAGATATGTGCGCAAACCCCGTCCTGTCGTCTGGGTCGCGCTCAGAACATTATCCTCTAGAGTTACCTCCAACGGATCGGACTGGGCCAGATCACGCCCGAACACCTGCAACGCACGGTCCAGCTTTGCCAGATGCTCCAACCGGCCATCGGTGCGTTCACGCACCCGCAAAATGGTATCCAACGTGGTAAAAGACGCCAGTGCAACCAAGGCAAAGATCATCAACGCCACCAGCATTTCAACCAGTGTGATCCCCGCGTCGCGCTGCCGGGCATGGGTCATACGGCGGTGGACCCGATCAAGTTGGTTGCTCCGTTGGCTACACTCAAGATCGCAAGACCCCGTTCACATTGGCCGGACTTTTGAAAACGGTACGGGCCGAGAACGCCGTCAAACCCTGCCTCGCGCAGCAATCCCTTGCGGTCCTGTTTGCCAACGCGCCCCAGAATGCGCGCCATTTCAACCGCGTCAAAGGCCAGCCCCGCCAATACTCCCGCCTCTGATTGCGCCTCTGATTGCGCCTGGGATTCCACGGCTGTTGCAAAAGCCTCGAACCGGACCGGGTCAGGTGCTGCAAACCATCCATCGCGCAGGGCCGCAATGCGGTAGGGCGTGATAGAGGCCCATTGCTCGGAGCCCAGCAGTTGCACACCAGCGGCCTTCAGAGCGGCGGCTTGTTCTTCAAACGGGCCACCCACGACGGGCAGATAGACCGCGTCGGGCAAGGCCCCGCCATTTGTGCTGCGCAATTTGTCGATCAACCCCGATGCACTGGCTGCGGTAATTGGTGCGGGCATTGTAACCCCAATGCCGGACGCCACAGATTGCGCAGCTGCACCCGAGAGCGCGCCAAACGCACCGGGCGGCACGACGACGGCAATGTTGCGCTTGCCACGGGTTGCCGCGAATCCGAGAATTGATTTGGCCGATTGCTGTGGCGTGATACCGAAAACGAACAGGTTGCCGCCCGCAATCGAGCTGTCATTGGACAGCGATACAACGGGAATATCCCCCCCCACAGCCGCCGCAACAGCACGGCTTTGCCCTGAAAAGAGCGGTCCGAGGATCATTTTTGCGCCCCCTGCAACGGCTGCGTTTGCTGCGGCAACGGCGTTGGCATCGTCGTCTCCCGCGTCTACAATGGCCACTTCCGCCCCTGCACCCGTTGGATTGCCACCAAGGCTTGCGGCGGCGGTCATGATCTGTCCTAATGAGGCACGCGGTCCAGAAAGAGGGGCAAGCAAAACCGCTTGTCCAATTGTCCCCGCTGGCGGCAGATCGTCACCGCCCCCCAACGCAATCCCCGAACACCCCGTTAACCCCAAGAGCGCCGATGTCCCTGTCAGACCGATCATCATCCGCCGCCGCGACATCGTCCGGCACATCATGGCGTGCCCGTTTTCGGCTGGCCTTTTTGTCAGTGCTGTTGGCATGTTTTGCCTCCCTGATATTCGTTATTGCCTTGATTGTAACGCTGCCTGCTTCTGCGGTGCGCATGGTTGTTCCCGTACCCCAGCAGATCACAGAACTCTATGGCGGGATCTGGCATGGTCGCGCCACGCTTGTGAATGGGTATTCACTGGAATGGCAGGTGCGTGCGCGGTCGTTATGGGTGCTGCGCGGTGTGGTGGACTGGAGTGTGCAAGGCAGTGACACCCAGCTTAGCGGGATTGCAACTGTGACGCCATGGTCCTTGCGCGGCAGTGATATTGTGGGGCGTGCAGGACCGGGACTGCTTGATTTTGTACCCGATGCGATGTTGACCGATTGTTCGGCACGCGCTGTTGTGGATGTGCAAAATGTGGTCGCAAAACAAGGATCCTTTGCAGCGGCAGGCGTGGTTTCGGCAGATGCAGGGACGTGTAAAGACCTGTTGGGAAGGGTTATCAGCTTGCCCGCCATGACGCTTGATCTGAGCACCATAGGCGACGATGCCCGTGGCGATTTACGCGACCGTGACGGGAGGTTGGCGCAGGTGACTGTGACAGGCAACAGACGCGTGATCGTGCGGGTGGAGCCCGAAGGTGCCGCGTTGATTCCGGGGATGCCGACAGGAGGCCCGATCGTCATTGAGTACCCTTTCTAGGACACCAGATTGTTAAGATTGACGATAGGCAGCAGGATCGAGAGCACCAGCAGCATCACAATGCCCCCCATAAGTAGCAGCACGGCAGGTTCGACCAATGCCACCAAGGTTGCGACCAGCGCGTTCAAATCATGTTCCTGATCATCGGCGGCACGCGACAAGGTTTGCCCCAGAACGCCGCCTGCCTCGCCGCTGGCGATCATCGCAATCAGCATCGGCGGGAAAACGCCTGCATCGTCCAATGCGCGCGACAGCGCCGTCCCCTCGCGTACCCGCAACGCGGCTTGGGTGATTTTTTCACGGATATATAAATTAGGCACGGTGCGGGTGGCCGCCTCAAGCGCGTCAACCAGTGGCACCCTGCTGACAGTCAATGTGGCAAGCGTCCCTGCAAATTGCACGGTATTGGCCTTGAGCGAAAATCCCCGTGTCAACGCAAAACGCGCCAGAAAGCGGTGCCAGCGCCGCCGCATCGCAGGTTGGCGCAGCAATGCCGCCGCCCCGACAAACAGCCCTGCTATCGCACCAAGAACCACCAGCCCCCATTGATTGATAAAGTCACTGACCGCGATCAGCGACCGTGTCAAAAGCGGCAGTTCCGCACCACGAGAAGTAAACACCCGCACAATGTCAGGCACCACAAATGTCAAAAGTGCGACGATCACAGCCAGAGATACGACTGCAAGGATTGCCGGATACAGCAGCGCCAGTTGCACCGTCTGGCGGTTCTTGGCACGGGTCTCGACAAAGCTCGACAGATGTTCCATCACCTGACCCAACTGGCCGGATGCCTCGCCCGCCGCAACCGAAGCACGGTAGAAATCACCAAATGTCTGCGGATATTCCGCCAACGCCTGTGCAAAACTGCGTCCGTCCAGAACCGAGGACCGAAGGTTCAGCAACAAGGATGTCACCGCCACCTGGCCGCTTTGATCCGCAACGGTCTTTAACGCCTGTTCGACACCAATGCCGGAACCAACCAAAGTGGCAAGCTGACGGGTCAGCAAGACCAGCGCACGCCGTGAAATGCGCGATCTGATGAACAGCGGCGCGCGTGCGTTGGCTTGTTTCTTTTGAGCAGTTGGCTCTACCGAGATCGGTGAAAGGTTGGACTTGCGCAATGCCCCTCGTGCAGCGGCCGCTGATGCAGCCTCAATAATGCCTTTCGCGGATTTACCCGCCGGATCGAGCGCTTGATAGGAAAATGCAGGCATTTATGTTACCGTCTTTTCGGCGGCGGGTTCAACGCTCTGAGCAAGGGGAGGCGCATCTTCGTGCACAGCGCGGGCAACTTCCTGAATGGTGGTAAGCCCCGCGCGAATTTTCTCGACGCCGTCCCCCAATATGCCCGGTGCCCGCTCGCGTGCAGCAGCGATCAGACTGGATTCGGATATTCCCTCGTGCATCATCCGCTCGAGGCCAGTATCGACCTCAATCACCTCATACAGCGGCAAACGCCCGCGATATCCACTATTCTGACAGGGCTCGCATCCCGCACCGCGTTGCACAATTGTTCCAGCGGCGATCTGGTTGGCGACCAAATCGCTTTCGGCCTGTGTGACACTGTGATCCTCAAGGCACGCCGGGCAGCTTTGGCGCACCAGCCGCTGTGCAATCAATCCACGTAGCATCGGGGCAAGCAAGAACCGCTCAACCCCCATTTCCACAAGACGTGCGACGGCACCCGCAGCCGTGTTCGTGTGCAATGTCGAGATCACCAAATGGCCAGTCATTGCGGATTCAACGGCAATCTGCGCCGTCTCCCTATCCCTGATCTCGCCTACCATGATGACATCGGGGTCTTGGCGCAGAATGGCGCGCAGACCGCGGGCAAAAGTCAGATCGGTTTTGGCGTTCACCTGCATCTGGCCCACACCGTCCATCGTGTATTCGATAGGATCCTCGACCGTCATGATATTACGCTGGCGGTCGTTCAGCATATCAAGGCCCGCATAAAGCGTGGTGGTTTTGCCCGACCCTGTTGGACCCGTCACCAACACCATGCCATCGGGCCGCGCGAGAATACGTTTCAACGCCGCATTGTCGCGCGTGGACAGGCCAAGATGGTCGATGCCGCGCAGGGTCTGGCCCCGGTCCAGCAGACGCAACACCACGCGTTCGCCAAATTGCGATGGAATTGTCGATATCCGCACATCCAGATCATAGCCGCCAACCTTCAACGATACTCGGCCGTCTTGCGGCAGGCGTTTCTCGGCAATGTCCAGCTTGCCCATGACCTTAATCCGGCTGACCAGCAAAGGAGCCAAAGCACGCTTTGGATTGATGACTTCACGTAGCACACCATCAACGCGGAAACGCACCAGCAACCGGCGCTCTTCGGTCTCGATGTGGACATCAGACGCGCCTTCTTTGACCGCCTCAAGCAGTAGTGCATTGATCAACCGCACAACGGGAGCATCATCATTCTGTGCCAAAAGGTCATCAACTGACGCCGCCGTATCAGCCAAAGACGCAAGATCATCATCCGCGTCTGCAGCGACCTGCGCCGCGTCTGATGAAGAATCACGATAAAGTTCGCCAAGGGCTGCTTCAAATTCGGCGATGGGAATTTCCTTGAATTCCAACGATGTGCCACTTACCCGCTGCGCCTCAAGCAAGGCCTCATATGGCGCATCATGGCGGTACAAACACGTTAGGTTGTCCACATCGCGCTTGAGAATAACGCCGTTGCCTTGGGCAAAGCCATAGTTCAGGCGCGATGTCGGGGATTGGTCATTCATTCGGATACATCCAGCAAAAGGCGCGCAGAGACCACGCCGGGCGTGGGCCTGCGGTCTATTTCGATGGCACGGACCGACACATCATGCTGTTCTTCAAGGTCCGCGATCCACAGCAGAACCGTTGAAAATGCCGTCTCGTCCAAAGTGACCCGCGACCCCGAGCCTTCGGGTTCAATCCGGCGCAGAACCAGCCCCGTATCCTGTGCCGATTTGGTGATCCGTGCGGGCAACGGTGTGTCGTTCACGGGGGCCGCGATCCCCACATCGCCGCGCAGCGCAAGGGCCGCGGTATCTTGTACCAAACGAAACGACGCGATGTCAGCGCGCGCTTGATCCCGGGCCGCAGCCATGGGTTGCCATGCGAATTTGTAGCCCGCAAATATTACAACCAGGGGCAAGATCGCGCCCACAAGTATTTTCTCGCGCTGGCTAAGGGCGCTAAAGTACCTCATCCTGCATTGCTCCGACTGATCCGCATTTCAACCTCTGCGCCGCCATCACTGGCATTGGCAGCACCGCTGCGCACGACAAACCCTTTGGTTTCCAAGGTCTGTTGCACACTTTGCAGATCACCCAGGCCAGCACTTTGCACCAGAACAATAAGCGCGTTTTCTTGCGCACCCCAAGCAAGCCTGCGAAAGCTGACTGTCAATCCATCCGTGCTCAAAACCTCTGCGACATCATTCAGAAGCGGCAGGAAATCGCCCTGCGATTTTCCGGATGGTGCAGGCCACAGACGCGCCAGAACTGGTGTCACGTCCCCCTCAAGGGACACGCCGGGAAGTTGGGCGGCAATCGCGGTTTGCGCTTTTGACCGCTCGAGTGCTGCAACTTTGCGAAGTGAAACGACGTTCAATGCCGCCAGTCCAAGCTGAACAACGATCGCGATTGCAATGGTTGCCATCGCAACGCGCCAATATCCAAAGCCACCCGCACCAGCACGTTGCAGACGGGCAAAGCTGAACGCCAGATCAGAGGGATCAGGATCAGGCGGAGTTGCCGACATATCCTGTGCAGGCAATTCATTGCCCAAAGGATCACCAAGCGAAATGAGTTTTGGTTGTCCCGCCTGCATCCAGACTAGGGGCAACATAGCCTCGGACACCGCAAATCCGGTGCCATCGGAGCAGCGCACAACAGCGCGGGTGCCTTGCTTCCAGACTGACCATTCCTGGCCTGCCAGCCCGTCAGGTCGCGAAATCATCAGAAATTCAGGCAGCAGCGGCGTTGTGACCGCATCAAATTGCGCAAAAAGGCTTTTTTCAACGACAAAGGCAAGGGTTTGCCCGTCCTCCAACGCTGGTCCCTCGACCACTTTTACTGTCTCGATGGGGGCGGCAATTCGGTCTTCAACGGCGAATGTAATCATGGAATGGCGTTGGCGCGCGGTCGACTTTGGGACAGACACAACATGGCTGCCCACATGCTCTGCCGCGATCAGCTCCAAAGGGCCCTTTGGTGGTTTAACGCCGAATTGCATCGCCCGTGCGATCATTGCAGCGCCAGGTATGGATTTCATCGTATTTTCTGCACCGCTGACAGGCAACAAAAAAGGTCGCTCAAGAGCGTCCGGTTCCCCTGTAACATTCTGATTACTCAAGAAAATTGTCCTTTTAACGGTCCTGTATTTGTTGTAGTATTTCATATTCACGCGACAGATAGGAAAATAGTTTCATGGCAAGTTGGCGAATGCTTTGGCGGCGTAGGAACCCAAGCACCAAAATCAAGCGACCGGCAGATGCAGGTGTGACCCTGATTGAAATGATGGTTGTGCTGGTGATTATCGCACTTGTGGCGGCGATCATCGTGCCTAACGTCATTGGCCGCCCCGACGAGGCACGCGTAACCGTTGCGCAATCCGACATTCGCGCAGTGGGATCGGCGCTCGAGCTTTACCGTCTCGACAACCAAAATTACCCGACAACAACCCAGGGCCTTGAGGCGCTGGCCAAACGGCCAACATCGCCGCCCGAGCCGCGCAATTGGGTGGCAGGCGGATATTTGTCGGCGGTGCCGTCTGATCCCTGGGGCAATCCTTATTTATACCGGTCCCCCGGCGATGTGGCGGGATTTGATCTGGTGTCCCTTGGTGCCGATGGTGCGCCCGGTGGCGAAGGGACCGCCGCGGATATCGCGCACGGGCAGTCACAGGCCAGCAACTGATGCAAGCGCCAAACCACCCAAGGCAACAAGACGCAGGTGTCACGCTGGTTGAAATACTGGTCGTGCTTGTGCTCGTCGGTATTATGTCCGGTGTTGTGGGTCTAAGCCTTGGTGGCAACCGGCAGGCAAGCACTGCGGGGCAGGAAGCCGATCTTTTGGTGGCCCGCCTGAACCGTGCCGCTGATGAAGCAATCTTGACCGGCGAGCCGTTCAGCTTTGTCTGGGCGCAACAAACGTACAAGTTTATGGTTCAGGGCGAAAACAGTTGGGTGCCGCATCCTTTGCCACTATTGAGCACACCGCACCTGTTGCCGGATATTGTGCAAATATCAACTGCCCCCGGTGCGGTGATTATCTCGGATCAGATGTTGCCCGACACGGGCACAGCGCTTTTGCTTGAACTGGCAACGCGCGGCAGCAACTTTGAGGTTGTCACCTTCGATGGCATCAACGCCGCAAGGCAGGATAGGGCATTATGACCACCCCTTCCGATGCCGGCTTTACGCTGATTGAAGCGCTGGTTGCGATGGCAGTGCTGGCCTTGGGGGCCGTATCGCTTTTGTCTGCTGCGGAAGGTCATACAAAGCACATCACGGATTTAACCGACCGGATCGCAGCGCGGTGGGCCGCCGAATACCAGTTGTCGCAAGCCCGTGTGGGTTTGCCACTGGATGCGCAAAATCTCGAATTTTATGGGATCGCCTTTGATATCACTGGCGAAAAACAACCCACTCAAGACCCCGCCGTTCAAAAAATCTCGGTGCGGGCGGCAAAAGCAGGGATGGACCGCACGCTTTATGTCTTGGACGGTTATATCGATATCGGGGAGACCCCTTAAATGCGCTTGAACCTGAATACAAAATGGCTTCGCACGGTGCTGGTTTTAGGGGCTGTAGGGAGTGTCGCAGCCGCCGCTGCCCCCGTTGTCTGGCATGCCTACGGATATGACCGGGTGATACCGCCTGTTGCGACATTGCGTGCCGCCCCTACTGGTCAGGCCCCGCAAACCGATCTTACACAGACGTTGGCTTTGGCCCCTTTCGGCACGCCTGTTATAGCAGCATCGACGCCAGATTTACCCGATGCCACGCTTAATCTGACGTTGCTCGGTGTTATTGTCCGCGATGATCCAACCCGGTCACTTGCCTTGATCAGCTCGCCAGTAGGTGAAGGTAATTTTCGCGTGGATCAGGAACCGTCGCCTGGTGCAAAAATAACCGGAATTTTTCAGGACTATGTCACACTGCGCGTCGCCGGAACCGACCGTACACTGTTTTTTGATGGTACAGATGCCCGTACCGAGAAAGAAGCCGCGCCCACTGGAACCGCACGCCTGCAAGCCCTGCTGATGTCGGGGCAAGGCATCTCTATCAGTGATCAGGTGGATGCCGCAGAACGCGCCCAACCTGTGACAACGCAGGACTATATCGATATGTGGCGTGACCGCATCAACGCCAATCCGTCTGAGGTTTTGGACACAATTGGTTTGGTTCCAAGCGAGAAAGGCTACATCATAGCAGACAAACACGACGTGGGAGTAAACCGCGCCGGATTAAAAGCAGGTGATCTAGTGACAAGTGTAAACGGCCAAGCCGTGGGTAATGTGGACAATGACCGCGCATTGTATGATGTGATCGCTGAATCCGGCCTTGCCCGCATCGAAGTGGAAAGGGAAGGCCGCACAATCGTGATGTCGTTTCCGCTGCAATGAGATATTTTCTGAACCTTTGTTTCGCTGCGGCGCTGACTTTATCTATGGCACTAGCCGCACCCGTGCGCGCGCAGGAAACCTTTGTGGTCAACCTGCGTGACGCCGATATTTCCATGCTGATTGAACAGATTTCCGAGATTACCGGCCGAACACTGGTGATTGACCCTGGCCTGACTGGCGATGTCACCGTTGTATCTGCCGAGGCGCTGGACAAAGAAGGCGTTTGGTCGCTGTTTCAATCCATTCTGAAAGTGCGCGGGTTTGTGGCTGTTCAGGCCGGCACGATCTGGCAGGTGATCCCGCAAGCGGAGGCCCGTACGGCGAGCGGCCCTTCGCCCGATAACGCGCAGGATATCGGCAGTCAGGATTTCGTAACCGAGATGCTGCGCCTCAACCGCTTGCCGTCTGCCGAAGCCGTGCGCGTGCTCCGCCCTTTGGTTGCCGCATCGGGTTACATTGAAGCAGTTGAAGACCCCAACGGCGTGATCATCACGGACACGCAGGCAAATGTCAGCCGGATCATGGCCATCGCCCGCAGTTTTGATGGCGACGCACAGGTCCGGTCCGAAGTGCTACGGTTTCGCAGTGCCGATGCAGGCACGGTCGGCAACGCAATTTTGCAGGTGCTGGGTGCCGCTGGCACAGGCGCGCGTTTGTCGGTCGATCCGGGATCAAACCTGTTGCTTGTGCGCGGCACGCCCGAGGATATCGCGGAAATCCGCAGCCTTGCCATCGCGATGGACGTGGCCCCGCGCTCAGATCCACGTGCTGCGGTTGGTACAACCGTGTTCAACCTGCAATACGGTGATGCCGGCGTTATTGCGGATATCATCAAAGGCACGGTTGGTGATGCAACCAATATCACAAATGCTGTTGCAAGCGATGTGGGTGTCGACACCACAGAGGAAGGTGCCGAGGGTAACTTCGTGGCGCTTGACCGCGTGATCGCACCCGATGCGGTGGCCGTCACAGCATCTATAGATACAAATTCGATCATCGTGCGCGGCACCGCCGCCCAAGTACAGGAAATCGGCCAATTGATCCACGCGCTGGATGTGCGCCGCCCGCAAGTGATGATCGAAGCTGCGATTGTCGAAGTCTCGGGCGATGTCGCCCAACGGCTTGGCGTGCAACTGGGGCTTGGTCCGAACATCCCGTCTGGTGGTATTGCCGCAACATCCTTCACAGATGGTGGTGGCGTTTCGCTGGGCGCTGTCTTGTCGGCCGTTGGTGTCCCTGCGGGTTCTGCGCTTTCAACAGGTCTGACGCTGGGCGGGGGGGGCAATGATTTTGGTATTCTCGTGCAGGCATTGTCGCAATCCACGAGCGCGCGGCTGTTGTCGACGCCCTCAGTTACCACACTTGATAATGAACCTGCCACAATTGTCGTGGGCCAGAACGTGCCCTTCCGTACCGGCAGCTTTGCCACCGATGGCAACACTGTGACGCCCTTCACGACGATCGAGCGCAAAGACGTCGGCATCACCATGAATGTGGTTCCCCGCATCACGGCAGGTGGTGTTGTGCAACTGACCATTGAACAGGAAATCTCGAGCCTTGTGAATGCAAACATTGAAGGGGCAGCCGACCTCGTGACCAACCGCCGTGTAATCAACACCACCGTCATGGCGGACAATCGCGGCACTGTGGTTCTGGGCGGTCTGATCACGGATGATCGCATCAACGGCACCAGCAAAGTGCCCGGTCTGGGTGATATTCCACTTGTCGGCGAGTTGTTCAAAACCCGTAACGGGCGAAATACCCAACGGACGTTGTTCGTGTTTTTGCGCCCGACGATTTTACGCAGCCCCGAGGATGTCAAACAGGCCTCTGACAGCCGCTATAATCGGTTGAAGGCCGCAGATGTGGCGCAGCCCCCCAGAACGGTTCTGAAACAACGCGAGGTACGCCAGTTGCCCTTGGAAATTCAGGGTTTATATTAATAATCGAGTACCATAACAGGTAACTTTGTTTCGGTATTTGAACCACCAACCCATGACTGGCAGGTCCCTTTATCCGTGCCTTTAACCCTGACGAACCTTGAAAATGTAAACGTGTTTTTAGCGAGTATCCCATGAAACTATTGAGAACATCCCTGGCGCTCTGGCTTGGATTTATCGCGCCTGCTTGGGCGCATGAGTTTTGGATCGAACCCTTTGCCTACACCCTGTCACCCGGGTCGAAAATCGAGGCGAACCTGCGTGTCGGTGAGGATTTTATCGGGCCTGATTATATCTTCATTCCAAAAGGCTATGATCTGGCAAAGTTTACCTCGCCGGAGGGGACAAACGATATTGAATTCACCGGTCAGGACAATCCCTCACTCAGCTTTGATGCAGGAGGCGCAGGCCTGCACACCATCGTTCTGATATCAAAATCAAGCACAGTGAAATATGACGACTTTGCAGACTTCAACGCATTTGCCGAAAAGGTCGGACGCAGCTCGGACGTTGCATCCTCTCGTCGTGACGGCCCACTTCAGGAAGCGTATTTTCGCCATGCAAAGGCATTGGTTGGAGTTGGTGACGGCGCAGGACAAGACCGCGCCTATGGTGGAATCTACGAATGGGTTTCCCTCGATAATCCCTATACCAAAACTGAGGGGCAGTTAAAGTTCCAGCTGTTGTTCAATGGAAAACCTGCCGCTGATGAGCCGGTACAAATTTTTGCACGTGATTTGAAAGCGAAGGGCGAAGCCCCGCCATCTCATCTTAGAACGGATGCCGATGGGGTGCTCGTTTTGCCGGAGAGCATAAGCGGAGAAATCATGCTAAACAGCGTGAAATTGCTACCGGCAGAAAGCGAAAATCTGGACTGGATCAGCTATTGGGCGTCCATCACTTTTGCGCGTAGCGTTCAACTCCGCTAATCTAAGGATTGCCTTCCAACTGAACTGACCACGAGCTCGGACAATTCACAAGCTGGTCACGATGGGTATCGGAAGATCCGTTTAGCATTAGGTGAATCAACGGGGTTGGACTCATGTTTGGGTCGTTCGCATACAGCTCGTTCAGGCGGTGTCTGACGTCAGCATCCGTGGGACAGATTTGGGGATTTGAATAACGGAGGATTTCTGGTTCATCGTAAGCGTTGCGTCAGGCGTTAAAATTCCACGGTAGCAGTTGGTCGATGTCCCCTTGTTTATGGCCCTGGACGCTGGCTGTGAGGACGCCGGTCAGATAGCTGTGCGGTTCGATTTTGTTGAGTTTGCAGGTCTCGATCAGTGACGTGAGCATGGCCCAGTTTTGTGCGCCAGCGTCGTGGTATGAACGGCGGAGCAATACCCGGCCACGGTAGCGGCGGCATAGTGTTGTCGCGGGCGGCGTAAAAGTCGGCCACTTTGGCCCTTTCATTTGATGGGAGGGTTTGGGGATATTCACCGTGGATTTGTATTTGAAGGTTCGACGTGCTCACTTTGAAGAAGGTTTGAGTGGGCGTCAGATTGCTCGGGATTTTGGAGTCAGCCGGGGCAGTGTCGCGAAAATGCCGGCGTACTCGGAACCGCCCGGGTACGGACGTACTGCGCCGATCAAGCAGCCCAGGCTTGATCCTTACACAGACCAGATTGACCAATGGTTGACCGAGGATAAAACGCGCCCGCGCAAGCAGCGCCATACGGCCAAGCGCAGCTTTGAACGGTTGCGCGGTGAATGCCGATATGATGGCGGATACACAATTGTTAAAGACTATGTGCGTGCGCAAAAGCGCGGCTCACGGGAGATGTTTGTTCCGCTGAGCCATCCCCCGGGGCATGGGCAAGCGGACTTTGGCGAAGCGCTGGTTGTGATCGGCGGGGTTGAGCAGAAAGCATTCTTTTTTGCATTTGATCTACCACACAGCGATGCGTGCTACATTCGCGCTTATCCTTCGGCCAACACCGAGGCCTACCGTGCGGAACAGTTCCATCCTTAAGCAGATCGCGGGATTTCGAGGCGATGATGGCCGCCACATCTCTTTCAGGCGGGATGGTCTTGTTCTCCATGTTCAGGCGCTTCTGCCCGGTAATGCTCGTCATCAGGTTTGGCGGCAAACTCCGACCGCTGAAGTATCCCGGCGAATGACCCGTCAAACGCGAAAGTGCTGCCATACGGATCCAGTCAGCGACCCTCTGCGGCTCAGTGGCATCAAGAGGTGCATACCGGTCGAGGTATGTCAAAAGCGCGCCCATCTTGCGCTGGGTCGCAGGGTGATAGAAGGCCGCGAGGTCCTTGTGTCCAACGGATCAATACTATGGAAGGGGGCAGACGTTTCAGCAAAGGCCCGTTGTGCAAATGCTGTCGTGAACGAGTCGATCGCGCGCGGGGCGCTTAATCGCCTCTGCAAAGGCGTCGATAAACAGTTTGATCCGCTGGCGGTCTGTCACATTGAGCCGGGCATCGTGAACAGCCTGTGAGAGGGGCATGGTGCGATTTTTGACAAGAGCGAGGGTGCGCTCATCCATGTGTGGCAGGTTCACCTCCACGCCACCGTGTGCCAGCAAGCGATCATGGGTTTTACCGCCCGTCCTTTGCCCGCCTGCTTGCTCGAACCCGTACCAGAACAGAAAGTCCGCCTGTCTCAGCAGGCCGCGATGGTTCAGAACAGCGATATGGCTGGCATTGGCCGCAAGCCCACCCAGACGATCCATCATGTCCATAACAAATGCCAGTGACTGGATCGTGGCGGTGTCAGGGGTGATGAGATGGAAGAACACCGGGTGAATACCCAGGTCTGCGAAGACCGTGAACAGGTTGTGAAGGCCATCTTCTTCATCATCAAAAATCCGCTGCAGGTCTGCAAGTGAGCCGCCCGCGAGATCGTGCAGGATCAAGCCTGTGTGGCGCTCACCGGACCCGATCAGCATGGTGCGGCTGTCGTTGTGGACGTTGTAGGCGACCACGCCTTTAAATGGATCCTGAGCGTTGAGCAGAACTCCATCTTCATCGCGGGTTGCGTGCATGGCGGAGAGGGTGCCGTTGGTCCCGTCTGCGTGATAGGCGGCGGTCGGATGGTTCAGTGTGCGCAACAAATCCAGCAGGGTGCAGGCCAGAAAACTTTTACCGGTGCCGCCTTTTTGGGATGTGGTCATCATCAAGGTCGCGCGGAGTGTCGGGATGTTGGTCATTGTATAGGCTTTTCGTGTTCAGAAGTCATAGTTCGATGTATTGGGCGAGGGGTATGGGGGCGTGCGGGTCTCTCGGCGAGCCAATATCTGCTGTCACAGCACGCAGGTGGCCGCATCGTGAACCGCAATGATTGGCGGCGCACCATCCAATTGTTGAGCATGGTGACACAGCAGCTGGACAATATTGCCGGATCGATGAGAGACGCGCGCGCCGCTGAACGAGACCCCTCGCACGATGTCGTACAGTCCCTCCAGATTGCGGGCTCGCTCCTCGAACTTGAGCGGCTGGTCGCGGATCAGGTCATGCTCTGGCAGGCGGGTCTACAGGGAGAGATCTGTGCGGGCGTTCGTTATCCCGCTCCACATCCTCATGAGGGCCCGACATCAAATCATCGTGCTGGTGTTTCTGAACCCACTTGCTCAGGTTCGAAAGCCCAACACCCAAATCAGATGAAACCTGAGGACGTGTTAAGCCGCTGGTCGTTGCGATGCGTACAGCATCACGGTTAGATTCTTCCGTGTATTTCATTGCCATTCCTTGCCTCCTTCATAGCAAACATTGCTCGAAAGAGAGCGGAACTAAACCGTGGCAAGACCACTGCAGCCATCAAGCGGCCCCTGAATGGGCAACGGCCAACGGTTTGCAGTTCCACGGCAGCAATTGGTCGAGGCGATTGATCTTGTGGTTATGGATGCGCTCGAGAATGTCAGCAAGATAGGCGTGCGGGTCGAGGCCGTTGAGCTTGGCGGTTTCGAAGACCGTCTTGGCGCGTACCAGAGTTTCAGCGCATGTGTCGGCCCCTGCAAATAGCCAATTTTTCCGTCCAGTTCCAATCGGACGCAGTGCGCGCTCGGCAGAGTTGTTGTCGATGGCCACACGACCGTCGCTCAGGAACAGGCTGAAGGCCTCTTTCCGGCTGAGGCCATAGCGAAACGCCTTGGCCAGTTCGCTCTTGCCCGGAATGCGCAGGAGCTGCTGTTCGGACCACGCAAAGAAAGCTGCGACCTTTGGCTGGCTCAGCTTTTGACGCGCCGCATGGCGGGCCTCTGCGGGCTGGCCGTTTATGTCGCGCTCGATGTCATAGAGCTTGCCGATCCAGTCGAGTGCCTCGCGGGCGATCTCGGGTTTGGTCGAGGTCCAATAATCATGGAAGTCGCGTCGCAGGTAGGCCCGACAGGCGACTTCGCGCAAGCGGGGCATGCCACCCGGTTCAGGCACGTAAAGCTTGGCGTAGCGTTTGTAGCTATCCGCTTGCAATATACCGCGGGCGTGGGCCGGATGGGTCAGGACATGCTCTTCTTTCCAAGTCGGTGCGAACCGAACCAAGGACAGCCTCTGCCGTTTGCAGAGGAGGACTTGATGCAGATGCGGGATCTCGCGGGGTTTATTCTGGATTTTGCAGACGAGGCCGACCTTATGGCAAGGGGTCGCAGGGCCGCCTTGGAGCTGAAGATTTCTGACGGGCTGAAGCGCATGGCTGAACGCGGTGTGTAATACCTGCCCAGACAAACTCTGGTAATGGTCTTAATCTATGGGTATTATAAGGTTATACCTATCGAGGAAAAGCCATGCCAACACCCGTTGCCGTCAAACTGGATGAAGACGTCTACAGCCGTGTGAAAGTTCTCGCCGAAGCGCGGGACAGATCCTCGCATTGGATGATGCGCGAGGCGATTACCCAATACGTCGAGCGCGAGGAAAAGCGCGAAGCGTTCCGCCAGGATGGAATCCGCGCCTGGGACGCCTATCAGGAGACCGGGCTGCACGTGACACATGCCGAGGCGGATGCTTGGCTGGCTGAGCTCGCCGCTGGTGACGATCAGGAGCCGCCCGCTTGCCACGTCTGATCTGGTCGCCCGAGGCGCTGGCAGATGTACAGCGCCGCTATCGGTTTCTTGCCGAAAAGAACCCTGATGCAGCCAGACGTGTGGCAAGTGCTATCCGTGACGGGATGCAAATCATTGCAGACCATTCTGATGCCGGCCGTCCCGTTGATGACATGGACCCAGAGTTTCAGGAATGGCCGATCAGCTTTGGCGCCAGTGGCTATGTCGCGCTCTATCGCTTGCAGAAAGACGCGGCTCTGGTCGTTGCAGTGCGCCACCAGAAAGAGGTTGGTTATCAGTCTTTGTAACATTTGGCGTTCTGCCAATTTCCACCTATGACTGTTTCATGACACAATGTTACATAGTAGCGTTTAAACATGGCAAAATTGAATTTGACCAAGGGTGCAAAGCTGGCCGGAATAAGTCGCTCAACTCTCACCATGCACCTTCAGGGATGGCAAGTTCTCAAAGAGTATCGACGCAAGTGGTAAACCTCGTGTTGATACGTCAGAACTCCAACGCTCCTATGGAATCATGTCTCAGGGTGTGTCACCACGATACGTCCCAATAACACAGCATGTGACACCCTCCGGAAAAACCAAAAACATGGCAGAAACTGAATTGTTACGCGCCGAGCTTGATATTGCGAAAGAGCGCCCGGATGGAATCCAAAAGGACCGTGACGAATGAAAGGGGCAGGCTAAGACGCTTTCCCGGCTGTTAACCAAGTTAACCGATCAGAGGCGGGAAAAGGCCGCTGCACATCAAATAGGTTTTTGAAGTGGCATCTTCGGCAGATCAAAAACCTAAAGCGTTTTGCATTTAGTCTATGGCATATCCGGCAGCTTTGATGAAGTTCCAGCATTCCTGTGGATCGAAGAGGTCGCATATGTCGCCAAGGGCTTCAAACAAGGCGTCGAAGGTTCTGGCCCCGATCCGCCGCAGGTGGGCTTTGAGCTTTGAGAAGGCCATCTCGATAGGATTAGGGTCGGGGCTGTAGGGCGGCAGGAACAGGAACCAGCAACCGTGCCGCCTCAAGGCCTCGGCGGTGCGTGGGCTTTTGTGAGTGGATAAGTTGTCGAGGATGACGAGGGTACCGGGGGCGAGCATTGGTGCGGGTTGTGTTGCGATATAGGTGTCGAATGCCGTGCCGTTCATCGCGCCCGTGATGACCCAAGGGTGCTATCAGCGCGTTTTGCGTCAGTCCGGCGATGAATGTCTGTGTCCCCCATTTGCCGAAGGGCGCGCTGCCGTAAAGTCGCTCACCAACTGGCGCACGTCCCCGAAGGCGGGTCAGGTTTGTTTTTTACGGCGGTCTCGTCTATGAAGACCAGCCTGTGAGGCTCTTGGCGCATCCTTGGCTGACGGCGCGTGATCCACTCCCGGCGTGCCTGGCGTAGCGCAGGCCGATCACGCTCAGTTGCGGTCAGACCGTTTTTTATATGAGAAACCGGCACGATCCAAAGCACGGTGCAGCGATGAGAGTTGCACGCGCAGCCCCTCGGTTTGGGACAGCGCGGCAGCCAGCTCCTTCAGTGTGATGTCTGGTTCGGCCCGCACGATGTCGAGAGGAAAGCCGAGATGCGGAGGCGGCTTGCCAGACCGGCCCGGCGGCCTGCCTTGGCGCTTCGCAACGACGGTGCCCTGCGCTCGATGCTCCCGCCGCAAAACGCACAGCCGTCGCAGCACTGACGCCAAAAACCCGACCCGCAGCCCGCGCAGAATGCTCACGCGCCACATACGCACAAATCCGTTTTCGAAGGTCCAAAGAGTAAGGTTTGCCCATGTTCCACCTCCCAAAGGGAGTGAATCAGGCAAAAGCGATCTTGGGAATCCCCTCGTGATTCACATCAAACGCAAACCGCTTTAGTGCCAAAAACCTTCAAAAACTAATCTGGTTTTGAATATGATTATTGGCGGCTTTAAACGGAAATACCGAGACGCTGAACGCCTCGGTATTTTGCCAGCCTCACAAAAGCGGCATGTGGATGGCACTCAAGGCCAAATCAGAGCAAAGATTTTATTTTGTTACCTCGCGATTACAAAAACCCGCTCCGAGCCACGCGTCCCATCGTCCTGAGCGCTGGTGTAAAACTCGTCCGCAGTCATGTCGAGGATGAGCTTGCCATTTTTCTCAACGATTGCCTCGGGGGACAGGCTGATGACAACAGTGTCCGCGTCGATCTTGTTGTTTGCACTTGTGTCAATGTGCAATTCTGATCCGCCGATTTGATCAAATTTCACGCCACTTACCATGCCGATGTTTTCGCCGTCAGTCGAGCGGAATTCATGCCCGACCGCATTGGCAAGAGCGTCGTACTGAACACGCGATACCTTTGAATGACCCTCTTCATATGCGGGAATGCCGTTCACGCGAGGACCATAAGGACTCGTTGCTTTTTTATCGGCGTCTACATGGGTTGCCGCACCTGCTTCAGGAGCAGGTCCGTCCAAACTTTGGGGCTTTTCTTCAGCGAGTGCGATTGATCCAGCGGTCAGCGCAGTGATCATGGCGGTGGTTGTAAAAAAATTACGTGTCATGTGGTTTCCTCATTAGTTAACTTCATTACCGACACAACCACCCGACACCTCTAAGAGTTCCGATTAAGCCTCAAAAAGTTTTTGGCTGTCTTGGTTCGCATTGCCTTCTTTTGTGGGGAAAACGCCAAATCTATTTGAATCATACAAAACTCTCCTTTTTAATACGACCCCAAACCGCCTCGATTTGCGCGGTCAAAAACCCCTTCAAAACCTATGTATTTCTGGAAGGGACGGTTGCATTAACGGCCAGCTTGTCGTGAAGTTGTTGATGAAAGGACTTCTGCATGTCGAGCAAACAGCCGTTCAAGCGCCTGCGGTTTCCTGCGTTGATCATCCTTTAGTGCAGTGCGGATGTATCTGCGGCATCCACTGTCCTAGCAAGATGTGACGGACCTGCTGGCGGAGCGGGGGCTGGATATCGACCGCTCGACAGTCTTTCGATGGGTGCAGAGGTTTGGACCGGAACTGTCCAGGCGGGCCGAGCGCCATATCAGCCGCGCCAGTCTGATGTGGCACGTGGAGTAAACCTGCATCCGTGTTGGTTAAAAATGGCGTTACCTATGGCGTGCGATTGATACCAACGGCCAATTGGTGGATTTCAGGCTCACGGCCAGACGCGATGCGAAAGTGGCAAAAGCCTTTCTGAACAGAGCCCTTGAACGAGAGAACCGGGAGCTCAGGCAGGCCAACGAGATCCTTCGCAAAGCGTCCGCATATTTTGCCCCCGCTCTCACACATGCAAGCACGTGCTGCCGCGCAGCGGGACGGAGCTTGACCGGCCGTTCAAACGATGATCCGGTTTATTGAAGATCGCCGCGCCGATCACTGCGCCGATCATGGGGTCGAGCCAATCTGCCGTATGCTGCCGATTGCCCCAGCCCCATTTTATGACCACTTGGCAATGCGGGCTGATCCTGCAAGGCTGGCGCGCGAGCCGCACGGCCACTGCCGGCTTTGTTCTGCCCTCCCGGCAGCATGCTGTGCATGCGCCTGCCGGGTAATAGATGCCTTGGAACAGGCCATTCATCAACGCAGACCGGCGCAGGACAAGCTCGTTCACCATTCGGTCAGTCATATGATGGTCACCAGTTCTCGGGTGGGGTGACTCAAACACTGATCGACCGTTCGCTGGGTTGGTGCCGCTTGCAGCGATGAGAGTGGGGGGAACGCCTTGCGGTGAGGCTTTGTCTCGAAGATGCCGCGTGACCCAAGAAGGGCCTGACCGTTTGGTCTCATGACTGTCCTGTCCGTGCATTCTTTCCGACAAAGCAAGTTTGACACTCGCGGAAAGGATGATCCTATGGCCAAATCCAGACAAACCACCCCAGTCGTTGGCGGGGTAGATACGCACAAAGACCTTCATGTCGCAGCTGTTGTCGATGACAATGACCAAGTGCTGGGAACGCAAAGCTTCGCCACAACACGGCAGGGCTACAAGCTGATGCTCACATGGATGCGGTCCTTCGGAGACCTACAACGGATCGGCGTTGAATGTGTTGATTTGCGTTGAGAACTGACCCGGTAGCCCCATAAATTTTCACTGAGAACTGACCCATGTAACGACGCTACCCTGACGCTTTTGTTCGGGGAGATATGGAGTGATCGACATGGGATTTTTAAGTGTCATTCGACGTTGGGCATTACGTGAAGGGATGCCAATTCGTGAGATAGCCAGGCGTACTGGTCTGTCTCGCAATACCATCAAGAAGTACCTGCGAGAGGGCGCTGTTGAGCCTAAGTTCAAGGTACCCAAACGACCGAGTAACCTTGATCCGTATGCGGATCGTTTGTCTGCATGGTTGTTGGCTCAGACACGCAAATCGCGCAAAGAGCGGCGTACTGTGAAGCAGATGCACGCCGATTTGGTGAAGTTGGGCTATGCGGGATCCTATGCGCGCGTGGCCGCTTTTGCCCGTGCATGGCGTGAAGACCGGCATCGTGTGGAGCAAACAACTGGACGCGGCACGTTTGTACCACTGGTATTCCAACCGGGTGAAGCGTTCCAGTTCGATTGGAGCGAAGACTGGGCCACCATCGGAGGTGAACGGGTCAAGCTGCAGGCGGCCCACACGAAGCTCTCGCACAGCCGGGCATTCTTGGTGCGCGCCTATCCATTGCAAACACACGAGATGCTGTTCGATGCTCATTGGCATGCATTCCGCGTGTTTGGCGGCGTGCCTGGGCGCGGTATTTATGACAACATGAAGACCGCTGTTGATCGCGTTGGCCGTGGCAAGCAGCGCGACATCAACGCCCGTTTCAAAGCGATGGCCAGTCACTATGTTTTTGAACCTGAGTTCTGCAACCCAGCGGCAGGTTGGGAGAAGGGTCAGGTCGAGAAGAACGTCCAGGATGCGCGCAATCGCATGTGGCAGATCATGCCTGTCTTCAAAGATCTGAACGAGCTGAACCAATGGCTGGAAGACCGCTGTATAGCCCTTTGGGTTGAGACTTCGCACCGGGATCTGCCGGGCACCATTGCCGACGCTTGGGAAGCGGAGAAGCCGATGTTGATGGCATTGCCACCAGCCTTCGACGGCTTTGTAGAACACAGTAAGCGAGTGTCACCGACATGTTTGATCACTTTTGAGCGCAATCGCTACAGTGTGCCTGCCAGCTTTGCCAACCGGCGCGTCAGCTTGCATGTTTATCCAGAACGGCTGGTTATTGTGGCCGAGGGGCAAACCGTTTGCACACATGAGCGCATCATAGATCGGTCGCACCGCAGGCCCGGTCGTGTTGTCTACGACTGGCGTCACTACCTTGCTGTAATCCAACGCAAACCCGGCGCTCTGCGCAACGGAGCACCGTTCATTGAGATGCCAGGGGCCTTCCACAACCTACAAAGTCACATGCACCGCAGAGAAGGCGGTGACCGCGAGATGGTCGATATCTTGTCATTGGTTTTGCACCATGATGAGAATGCCGTTCTGTGTGCCGTAGAATTGGCGTTGGAGGCTGGCGTGCCAACCAAGACCCATATTCTGAACTTGTTGCACCGGCTGATTGATGGAACGCACACAGATCTTCCAGAAGTCGATCCACCTGATGCACTCGCGCTGGAAACAGCGCCAAAGGCAAACGTGGACCGCTATGATGATCTGAGACAGGTTGGGGGCAAGTACCATGCGTCATGACCCAGCAGGAGCCTCAATCGTGATCATGCTGCGCAGTCTCAAGCTCTATGGCATGGCAAATGCGGTAGAAGATCTGGTTGCCCAGGGCGGGCCTGCTTTTGAGGCCGCAACACCTATGTTGTCCCAACTGCTCAAAGCGGAGATTGCCGAACGGGAAGTGCGCTCAATCACATATCAAACAAAGGTGGCCCGCTTTCCGTCGTACAAGGACCTCGCTGGCTTTGACTTCAAATCCAGTGACATCAATGAAGCGACCGTCAAGCAACTGCATCGGTGCGAGTTCATGGAGAACGCTGAGAACGTCGTGCTCATCGGCGGGCCTGGAACGGGCAAGAGCCATGTCGCGACCGCCATCGGTGTTCAGGCCATTGAACATCACAGGTGCAAGGTCCGCTTCTACTCAACCGTCGAACTGGTCAACGCGTTAGAACAGGAAAAGGCGCTCGGCGAAACCGGAAAGATGGCAGAGATGATGACCAAAATTGATCTCGTGATTTTGGACGAACTTGGCTACTTGCCGTTCAGTCCATCCGGCGGCGCACTGCTGTTCCATCTGCTGAGCAAACTCTACGAGCGAACCAGCGTCATCATAACCACCAACCTCAACTTCTCAGAATGGGCACAGGTCTTCGGAGATGCAAAGATGACAACCGCGCTTCTGGATCGCCTCACACACCGCTGCCACATCCTGGAAACTGGAAACGACAGCTACCGCTTCAAAGCCAGCTCAGAGGCTGCAAAGAAAAAACGAAAGGAGAAGCCAACATTGACCAACACATAAACGCTGATACATAAACAGGTGGGTCAAATCTCGGTGAAAATACCGGGTCAGTTCTCAACGCAAATCAACATTGAATGCACCGGCAGCTATGGTGCCGGCCTTTTGAGATACATGCAGGTCGCTGGTGTGAACGTTCTTGAGGTAACTGCTCCGGACAAGCCGGATCGCAGGCGGCGCGGCAAGAACGATGACTTCGATGCGCAAAGTGCTGCTCATGCGGCCTTCGCGAAGCGGCGCAGGGTAACCCCGCGCAGCCGCGATGAAATGGTGGAATCCCTACGTGTATTAAAGGTTTGCCGCAAAACCGCGGTTCAAGCCCGGCGGATCGCACTGCAGATTATTCAGACGACAATCGTTTGTGCGCCTGACCGCCTACGTGACCTTTTGCGCAACATGACGCGCCTGAAGTTGATACGGACCTTAGCTGCTTGGCGTCCGGATTTGGCAGGGTATCGGGATGTCGAGCAGGCCTGCAAGATCGCGCTCAAGTCGATCGCACGTCGTTATCTGGAACTTCACGACGAAGTCGCCGATCTGGACGACATGATCAAGGCAATCGTCAAAGTACTGGCCCCCGAGTTGATTGCACGCAACGGCGTCGGCCTGAACAGCGCAGCCCAGTTGTTGCTGACTGCTGGCGACAACCCTGAACGCCTCAGATCCGAAGCCAGCTTTGCTGCCCTCTGCGGTGTCAGTCCCGTCCCCGCATCGTCAGGAAAACGACGCGACACCGATTGAACAGAGGCGGCGGCCGCGCAGCCAATAGCGCGCTTCATATCATCGCAATCGGACGGTTGCGGCCTGATCCAGAGACCCAGGGATACGTGGCGCGCCGAATAGCCCAAGGCCATTCCAAACTGGAAGCAATCCGCTGCGTCAGACGATACATTGCGCGCGAAGTCTTCAACATCATCGCGCGCCGCCACAAACAGATAAATCAAGCACAGATCGCTGCTTGACACTTAGAAGGGTGTCCGCGGGCAGACAATATCTGTCGATAAAATACACAGAGCGGTTGGCCGAAGCCAAAATCGCACCATCGGTCGGCAGTGTCGGAGATTCTTATCCCTCTCATGCATGTAAACATGCATTGCCGGGCAATGGACAACGCCCTGGCCGAGACGATCAACGGCCTGTTCAAAGCCGAAGTCATTCATCGCCGTGGTCCATCGCGAAGTTCTGAAGCGGTCGAATATGCCACGCTCGAATGGGTCGACTGGTTCAACAACCGCCGCCTGCTGGAACCTATCGGAAATATCCCACCCGCAGAAGCCGGGGCGAACTTGCATGCTGCTCTGGAAAGATCAGACATCGCCGCGTAACCAACACAAATCAGCCTCCGCAAACCCGGCGCGGGTCAATGGGCGGTTGGGGTGGACACGTACCGTTCGCCCGGATTTGTCAAGTATACAATCGCCTTTTGAAAGCCCGACCGAAATATAAGTATTCTGAGCCACCACTATCAGGTTCTTGCAAAAAAATAGGTCTGAAATTGCGTCATGCTGTGCTTAAAATAGGCTTAATTTACGTCGATGATCTTAGGTGTACCAAGTGTTACTCAAATGAGTGGCATGGGTCTAAAATGCCTGCAAATTTAAGATCAGCCAATCGAGGCGCAATCTATTTATAAAGTAATTGGGATGTATCCCCTCAGCATACGTTACTTCTGAACTCTGGGTCGTGAGATGAAGGGAATATGGCAGAAAGAGCTAACCGCATTCTTGATCGTATTGAATCCCGATGGGCACTTTGGGTTGCTTTCGGCGGGCCAGCAATCGTGACTGGATTTGTAGGGTTTCTAGGTGTTTAGTCCCGGCATCTGGTGGATCGGATCGAGAATGAATCGATCTGGCTCTGAAGTCCAGATCTTGCAGATGAATTCGTAAGGCGTGAGCCCGTGGAGGGTCTTCAGCCTTCGGGCAAAGTTGTAGGCTGCCATGAAGTCCGTGAGGTGGGTCCGCAACTGGTCATGGCTGTCGTAGTGGAAGCGTTTGACGGTCGCCTCTTTAATCGTGCGGTTCATCCGTTCGACCTGGCCGTTGGTCCAAGGATGGTTCGGCTTCGTCAGGCGGTGTTCAATCCCATTGGCCTCGCAAATCATGTCAAAGCGCAGTGGCCTAGAATAGATGGTATTGCGGTTCCGCGGTTGCTCGGCGAACTGGATGCCCCCTCTCGGCAGATTGCTTCGCAATCGCCTGCCGGGCAATGGTTGTCCGTGAGAATGGTATGGACCCGATAGGGCACGGCTTCGAGCATGTGCTGCAGGAACTCCCAAGCAGTGCGCCTGTCAGCTTTTTCGACGAGTTGGGTCACAGCGAACTTGCTGGTGCGGTCAATGCCGACAAATAGATAGAGCTTGCCTTCAGCGGTCTGAACCTCGGCGATGTCGATGTGGAAGAACCCCCCTCTCGGCAGATTGCTTCGCAATCGCCTGCCGGGCAGTGGATGGGGTAGCGCTTGAACTTCTGACGCTTCGGCTTGTCACCCTCGATATCAGGCAGGCGTGATATGGCGTGTCGTTGTAGGCACCGATGCAGCGCTGATCGTGTCAGATGCGGGATAGACGGCTGCAGGGCATAGAGACAATCGTCCAGCGGCAGCAACGTATGACGCCGAAATGCGACGACCGCGGCCTCTTCGGCTTCGGTCAGGACCGTAGAACGCGGTTCTTTCGGACCCGTCTTCATATCCTCAACCGTCGCCCGCTTCCGCCATTTGGAAACCGTCTTGGGATTGATGCCGAGTTCCTTGCTCAGCGCCGAGAGCGAAGCTTGCGATCGCTGTATTGCTGCTCTGACGGCGTGCGTCGTCGTGGCGCTCCCGTGACGAACTTGTCCCCTCTCACACATCTTTCAGATGTGCTGCCGGGCGGGGCATAATGCTTCCTTCCATTTCTGAGAAAGGATCGCACCATCAAACCGGGGGATCAAACACCTAAGCAGCGTGTGTCCTTTGAGCAAATTGCTGACCTACTAACACGCGAAATTCGAGGAAAAACTTTCACCTACTGCCAACTAAATGGACCAGCAATAATTCACCACGCTGGGCGTTGCACGTTCAATGGGGTTCAGTTTTCGAACTGTGATGTTATTGTGTTACGCTCTGCACCGTTGCCAATTCACAATGTAATTCCACTTTTGGACGCCAATGTCATCGGTGGCAGGATTGCTCGGACCACAATCCTAATTGATGAAGGCAGTTTGGGAGCATTCTTAGCGATGGGGGTGAATCCAATTTCTGAGTACAAAGAAAGGATTGCCAATGACAAACCTTAAACAAGCTCGTAGCGGCAAGATAGAAGAGTTTATCAAGAAACACGAAGCCGATCCAGATGGTGATCTAGACAAGCTGAACGGCCTGATTAAGCGTCCAGCTCGGGAAAGCGAGAAAGCAACTCGCCCAGCATCACCTCAGGTGTCGTCCGACGATTGAAGCGGTACTCAAACTCTTTGACGTAGGCTTTAAGATATTTAGGCGACACGTTGTTGTGTGTGCCTCTGAGCGAACGCTTCAAGTGACCAAAGAAGCTCTCAATTGAATTGGTAGTCTCACCATTGGCCCAACATATTCGTCCTGAGAATGGTTCACTATTTTATGCGTGTACGTATCAACCGGAATGGCCTTGCTGTAGGTCCGCAATTCGTCGGTATGTATTTCAGTGCCGACAGACATATTATCCATGATTTGGGGCATCAATGAGCCGCGTGTCTGATCATCGACTACTTTCAGCATTACATCGTCGCCACGTTCCATCATGCCCATCACAATGGTCTTACGCTTGCGCCAGTCCATGCCAGATGTCTTGCCGCCTGCAACGGCTTCATCAACCTCTACAACCATACCAGCGCCGCCCAGAGGGGCTTCACCGTCTACATCGGCAATATGCTCACGGATTAGAGCGTGTTGCGTTCAATTGTATTCATACCCCGCAGCCTTGAAGAAGTTGTAGCATTCTTCCTCTGTGAAGAGGTTGCAGACATGGCCGACGGCCTGCCAGAGCGCATCGTATGTGCGGGCGGCGGCTCGTCGGATCAGGGCCTTGAGCTTTGCGAAAGCCGTCTCGATCGGGTTCAGATCCGGGCTATAGGGCGGAAGGAACAGAAACCACGCGCCGACAGCCTTCAGGGCCGCCGCTGCGGTCGGGCTTTTGTGCGATGACAGGTTATCCAGGATGATCACGTCGCCGCTCTGCAAGGTTGGCGCCAACTGGGTCTCGGCGTAGAGATCGAACATCTCGCCGTTCATTGCCCCATCGATGACCCATGGCGCATCCAGCCGGTCATGGCGCAGGGCGGCGATGAATGTCTGGGTTTTCCAGTGGCCGAAGGGCGCATGGTCGATTAGGCGGTTGCCTTTTGGTGACCAACCGGTGGTCTTGGTCATATTCGTCTTCAGCGAGGTCTCGTCGATGAAGCCCAATCTCGACAATAGGTTGCGCATGAAAGGCTGACGCCGGGTGATCCAGATATGGCGCGCCTGCCGGACATCAGGCCGCTTCTGTTCGGCGGCTTGGAGGTCTTTTTTTGTGTGTCAGGCCGAAGCTGCGCAGGACGCGCCAGACCGAGACGCGGTGGATCGTGAGATTGTGACGATCCGCCAGTTCCAACACCAGATCATCCAGTGTCAGGTCCGGCTTTGCTACCATCCGCGCTTCGATCCAGCCCCGAAGGCTGGCCAGCTTGCCATGACCGCCGCCATTGCCCTGCGCGCGCGGCTCCAGACCACCTGTTTCACGCTTCAGGATCACCATGTCGTTGACGAACTTCACCGAAACCCTGAACCGCGCCGCCGCCGCACGGTGGGAATGCCCTTCCTCCACAAAAGCGACCGCGCGCTCGCGAAGAGCCATAGGATGTGGCCTGCCCATATCATACCCCCATATCTGCTACGCAAACAGGGAATCACAGATCAAGTCCCGTGGGAAGCCTGAATCGGATAGATCGCAACACGCTCTAGCTTGGCCATGCGCCATGCGGTCTTGTACGTGACGCCAAGCTGGCGCTGCAATTCCTTGCCACTCACGCCATACTTTGACGTGGTGAGAAGGAAGATTGCGTAGAACCAAAGCTGCAAAGGTGTACGGCTCTTTTCAAAGATTGAACCAACAATCGGGTGGAAATGGTGACCGCACCATTGGCACGAGTATGCTTGCTCAGATTGAAGGCGATACCACTTGGCGTCACGCTCACATTTTGGGCATGTGTGGCCTTGGCCGATACGCAAATTAAAAAAATGCTCTAAGCATGCGTCATCATTTGGGAATTGCTGAAATAACTGGCGTACATTTTTTTGTTTCAGCGACTATAGATAGGCTTTGCACTACTGCATGTCAAGGGGATACAACCCAATTCATTTAACATAATATGTATTACTGGCGGTTTTATCGTCGCAACGACCCTTTAGAATCCACGCAAAGTTAGAATGTCCCACATCTGCAAAGTTGAAGTGTCACACTTCCCTGTCTGAGGCAGGATTGGAATGTGACCGTGGGATTGGTGATCATGAGCGAACGCGAGCTAAACCGGATTGAAGTATTGAGCCAAGTGACGCAAGGCCGGATGACGGCTGTGACGGCGGCGAATGTGTTGGGCCTAAGCCGTCGACAAATTCACAGGCTGCTAAAGACGTTCCAGTCAGAGGGCGCTGCCGCGATCAGGCATAAAGCGCGTGGTCGCCGATCGAACAACCTAATCGACCCTGCCATTCGTGAGTTTGCCGTTACGCTGGTCAAAGAGAACTACATCGACTTCGGCCCGACATTTGCAGCTGAGAAGCTGGCTGAAGAACATGACTTAAAGGTCTCGCGTGAGACGTTGCGCAAGTGGATGGTCGATGACGGCATATGGCTGTCGCGCAAACAGCGGCGCGCGATTCACCAACCGAGATCGCGCCGGGAATGTTACGGCGAGTTGATCCAGATCGACGGGTCAGATCACCGCTGGTTTGAGGGTCGCGCGGTTTCCTGCACCCTGCTGGTCTTCATTGATGACGCGATGAGTACGTTGATGGAACTGCTGTTTGTGCCCTCAGAGAGTACGTTTAGCTATTTTGATGCGCTTGAGAATTACCTGCTCAAACACGGTCGCCCCGTGGCCTTCTACAGTGACAAACACACCGTGTTCCGTGTCGCCAGGCCGAACCCAAACATGAACGGCATGACGCAGTTCGGGCGAGCCCTGGCCCAGCTAAACATCGAAATTCTATGCGCAAACAGCTCCCAGGCCAAAGGCCGTGTGGAACGTGCCAACCGAACGTTGCAGGATCGTCTGGTCAAAGAGCTACGGCTTGCTGGCATCTCAAGCATGGAAGAAGGTAACGCGTTCCTGCCGGGGATCATGGACCGTTACAATGCCAGGTTCGCCAAGGCACCTACCAGATCTGACAACCTGCATCGTGACCTCAACATCGAACCAGATCGTCTCAGCGAAGTCTTCTGCCTGCGAGACCAGCGCTACGTTAGCAAAGATCTGACCCTGAAGTATGACCGCAAGCGGATCAAGCTGGAGATCAATGATCTGACCCGTGGCCTCATTGGCAAATACATCGATGTCTATGAGTATTGCTGTGGGCGCATTCAGGCGCGCGCGCATGGCGTCGTCCTGCCTCATACGATTATGAACCAAGAACACCGGATCACGCATGCTGCCATCACTGAGAATAAGCGCCTCAGCGCTGTTCTCGCGCACATCAAGGCTGAACAGGACAAAGCTCCACCAAAGGTGAAGGTCAAACCCGAAAGCGCCTGCAACGGCTACAAAAAAACCGGCAAGCGGCCGCCCGGCAGGTCCTCAAAGATGGAAGGATACTATGCCCAAAAACGCGCCGAGAAAGACAAGCGCGCAGCCAGCCAGGGCTCCGATATCTGAGGTCTCCGCCCTGTCAGGCTGCACTACCGTTGTACGTCGGTGTGACATTTCAACTTTGCACACAGGCGGACATTTCAACTTGGTTGCAACATTGTACACAAAGGGAACTCCCTCAAATTCCCTTTCTGACCCTCCGCGAAGGCAAACTTTCTCCACTTATCCAAACCGCCCTGTAAATTTGCTACCGCTTCAGCCTCGGAAGGCATATCTAAAAACCACGACAAGAAATCGCTCGAATTTTATAGGCGATTCAATTGGGGGGATGTCAGATGACCGCAAAACGATTGGACGGGAAACGCGTGCTGGTCACCGCCGCAGCACAAGGGATCGGGCGTGCAAGTGCGCTTGCGATGGCCGCCGAGGGCGCACAGGTGTTTGCGACGGATGTGAACGCCGACGCGCTGCGCACGCTTGAAGGGGTCGAGACCTTTGTGCTGGACGCTTGCGATAATGACAGCGTGACCAGCGGTATCGCACGGGCCAACCCCGATGTTTTGTTCAACTGCGCGGGGTTTGTGCATCACGGATCGGTCCTTGATGCGACGGATGCTGATTGGGAGTTTGCCTTTGACCTCAACGTCCGCTCGATGATGCGCACCATCCGCGGCGCCCTGCCCGGCATGCTGGAGCGTGGCCATGGGTCGATCATCAACATGTCGTCGGCGGTGTCGTCGATCATCGGTGCGCCCAACCGGTTCATCTATGGCACCACCAAGGCGGCGGTGATCGGGCTGACCAAATCGGTCGCGCGTGATTTCATCGGCCAAGGCATCCGCTGCAACTGCATTTGCCCCGGCACCGTGGAATCCCCCAGCTGGCATGACCGCGTCGAGGCCTTGGGCAAACAGATGGGCAGCAAGGAAGCCGCCCTGAAAATGTTTGTCGACCGCCAGCCCTTGGGCCGCGTCGCCAGCGCGCAAGAAATCGCGGCACTTGTGGTCTATCTCGCCAGCGACGAAAGTGCCTTTACCACAGGACATCCCCATATCATCGACGGAGGCTTTTCAGGCCAATGACCAAAAGCAAAAAACGTATCGGCATCGAAGATCTGCGCTCGCGCAACTGGTTCATGAACAAGGACAACCCCGAGATGACCGCGCTCTATCTTGAGCGGTATCTGAACTACGGGCTGACCCGTGATGAACTGCAATCGGGCAAGCCGATCATCGCGATTGCCCAGACAGGCAGTGACCTTAGCCCCTGCAACCGCCACCATATCGAGCTGACCAAGCGTGTGCGCGATGGCATCATTGCGGCGGGCGGGACATGTATCGAAGTACCGGTGCACCCCATTCAGGAAACCGGCAAACGCCCCACCGCATCGCTGGACCGCAACCTTGCGTATCTGTCGCTTGTGGAAACGCTGTTCGGCTATCCATTGGACGGTGTTGTCCTGAACATCGGTTGCGATAAAACCACCCCTGCCCTGTTGATGGCCGCCGCGACCGTAAACATTCCCGCCATCGCGCTGTCTGTTGGTCCCATGCTGAACGGCTGGTGGAAAGGTGAACGCGCGGGGTCCGGTACGGTGATCTGGAAGGCGCGTGAACTGTTGGCCACAGGCGAGATCGACGACGACGAATTCATGAACATCGCTGCTGCCTCTGCCCCCTCTGTCGGCTATTGCAACACCATGGGCACGGCCACGACAATGAATTCGCTGGCCGAGGCGCTTGGCATGCAACTGCCCGGATCCGCCGCCATTCCGGCACCCTACCGCGAACGCGGCCAGATCAGTTACGAGACCGGCAAGCGCATCGTCGATATGGTCTGGGAGGATCTGCGCCCCGCCGACATCATGACGCGCCAAGCGTTTGAGAATGCGATCGTGATCAACTCCGCCATCGGCGGGTCGACCAATGCGCCGATCCACCTGAACGGCATCGCGCGCCATCTTGGTGTATCGCTCGACAACAACGACTGGCAAAAGATCGGCCATGACGTGCCACTGCTGGTCAACCTTCAGCCTGCGGGCGAATATCTGGGTGAAGATTACCAGCAGGCGGGCGGTGTCCCTGCGGTTGTGGGCGAATTGATCGAAGCGGGATTGCTGCCGCATCCGAACGCGATCACAGTGAACGGCAAAACCATGGGCGACAATTGTGGGCACAAGCGGTCCGCCGATATCAAGGTGATCAAAACCGTTGCTGACCCTCTGAAACAGCAGGCCGGTTTCATCAACCTGTCTGGCAATCTGTTTGACAGCGCGATCATGAAAACATCCGTGATCTCGCCTGCATTTCGCAAGACTTATCTGTCCAACCCTGATGATCCCGAAGCCTTTGAGGGGCGTGCCGTTGTCTTTGACGGGCCAGAGGATTTTCACCATCGCATCGACGATCCGGCGGAAAATATCGACGAAAACTGCATCATGTTCATGCGCGGCGCGGGGCCAAAGGGCTATCCCGGCGGTGCCGAAGTCGTCAACATGCGCCCGCCTGCCTATCTGATCAAACAAGGTATCCACGCCCTGCCCTGCATCGGTGATGGCCGCCAATCGGGCACCTCCGGCAGCCCCTCGATCCTCAATGCGTCTCCCGAGGCGGCGGATGGGGGCGGGCTCGCGTTGCTGCAAACCGGCGACAGGGTGCGCATTGATCTGAACACATGCACCGCAAATATGCTGGTGCCGCTGGACGAGTTGGCCACCCGAGCGCGCAATCTTGTCGCCGCTGGCGGCTACGGCATCCCCGAAAGCCAGACCCCCTGGCAGGAACTGTTCCGCGAAAAAGTCGGGCGTTTTGATGAGGGGATGACGCTTGATGGCGCCGACAGATACCAAGATATCGCGCGCAAATTCATGCCGCGCGACAGTCATTAAATTCTGAAAAAGGACACGAATATGAAACTTGTACGTTTTGGCGACATCGGTGCCGAAAAACCGGGCCTGATGGACGGCGACACCCTGCGCGATTTATCCGGTCAAGTGGATGATATCACGGGCAATATGTTGGATGATGCCACGTTGACCCGTCTGCGTGCGATTGACCCCGCGTCGCTGCCCGCTGTCACGGGCAGCCCCCGCATCGGCACCTGCGTTGGCAACATCGGCAAGTTCCTGTGCATTGGGTTAAATTACTCTGATCATGCCGCCGAGATGGGAATGGAAATTCCCAAACACCCTATCCTGTTCCTGAAAGCAAACTCTGCCATTAATGGCCCAAATGACGATGTGATCCTGCCGCGTGGATCGACCAAATCCGATTGGGAAGTGGAGTTGGGCGTGGTCATTGGAACCACGGCAAAATATGTCAGCCGCGAAAACGCGCTGGATCATGTCGCAGGGTATTGTGTGATCAATGATGTCACGGAACGTGATTTCCAATCGCAGCTCAGCGGTCAGTGGACCAAGGGCAAATCCTGCGACACATTTGGACCCATCGGTCCGTGGCTCGTGACCCGCGATGAGGTGTCTGACCCGCAGAACCTTGCGATGTCACTGGACGTAAACGGCAAACGGATGCAAACGGGGACCACCGCGACCATGATCTTTGGCGTCGCCGAAATCATTGAACACCTCAGCAATCTGATGACCCTGCACCCCGGCGATGTGATTAGCACAGGCACCCCACCAGGCATTGGCGCAGGCACCAAGCCTGAGCCGGTTTTCCTCAAAGTTGGTGATGTGATGGAACTGTCAATTGATGGTCTTGGCCAGCAGCGACAAGTGATCAGCCAAGACGCTTAAACCACCTCAGGCAAAGCTGCGGATGGTGTTTATCGCACCCTTCAACGCTTTGCCCTCTGGGTCTTTCAACGCCGCCTCGATCAACCGTTCGATCCATTCAGCGGCGTCTTTACGACCCGCCAGAAGGTCCGCACCGCGCATCACCGTGTCAAATTTCGACAGCCCCCGCGCATGTGTGTCGGAATAGCCTTTGACCAAGCGACGGCATTTAAGCAGCGCCACAGACAGCGCATAATCCTCCTGCACGTTGCTCAAGCACCGCGTTAGCCATGCCTCAAGATGCGCGACCTCGACCGCATGACGCCGCGTGCGCAACCGGTAGCCTTTCAGCCCGCCCAAGACATGCAGCATCAAAAACGCCGGAATAGTGTCTGTGCGCAGCCGCCTGCCCTTGCCGAACCAGCGTTCCAGTCGCGCCATACGCCTCGGGTTCGCCTCGACCTTTGCCCCCATTTTGGCAGGCAACATTCCGGCAATTTCTTCAGCCCGAGGATGGAAAAATTCGGTTAGGTGGATCAGTTGACTGTCGCCTGCCCCCATCTCGGACCTGATGCGTTCAAACCGCGCCCCCCGGGTCTTGAGGTCGGCCACGCGGATGATGTCATCATAGGCCATCGCGTTGGCGATATATTTGGCAGCGGTTTTACCAAGCAGCCAGTCTTGCGCGGCACTGTCACGGGCAATGACACCCTCGATCCGGTCCAGATAACGGGTGCCGTAAGCGCAGTTCTGAAAATCCACAACCTTGCGCAGACCCGCCAAAGCCATCGCTTGAACAGGCTCGGGGAATGTATCGACACGGCTTTCCAAATTCTGCCAGTCCTGCATCAGTTGCGGTGGGCCTGAAACCTTTGGCGCGGCAATCTGCTCAGGGTTCGCTGCCATCTCAACTCCTGATTGCGCCGCATCAAACCCGGCGGCGAACGCCAGCAATGATGCCTCCACACCTTTACCGCTGGCGCGCACCGCATCCTCGAACGCCTGGCGGGTAAACGGCAAGGCACCCGACCCCGCCAATGCCCCGAACAAGGACGCCGAAATGACCGATCCCTGATCAACAGCCAAACGGTCCATATCTGCCAATATCAGTCTCTGTGCGGCGATTTCAGCGGCTGCGCGGACCTCGCCTGCATCGGCAATCCCGTCCCCCGGCGCAGTCTTTTCCGACACCGCCAATGCCCTGTGTGTGGACCCGATCAAGGTCGTGCGGTCCGGCGTCACAAACCCGCGCATGACCGCTCGCCCCACCTCCATCATCTCGGACGCGATCAGGATATCAACGTCCCCCGCAGACGGTGCCAAGGCAAACACCGGCTGCCGGTCGCTGGCCTGTGCCATTTCGACATAGTAGATCGTTGCACCCGTGCGCTGTGCGACCCCTGCGACAGAGGTTGCCTGCACCGCATAGCCTTGAGCGCGGGCCAAAGCCTCAATCCAGCTGGTCAGCACACCGCCGCCCTGCCCGCCTACGGCCATTACGGCAAGCTTGATGATCGTTTCTACACGTATATCGGGGATTTTTTGTGGCAGCGGCAGGTTCATGTGACGCTCAACCGCTGGCCATCACGTCGGGCCTGCAACCAGCCAATCATCCGGGTGCGCAGACCTGTGCGCCACACCTCGAACCGCCCCGGATTATGAACCACGTCCGCACGATAGAACGACGGACACAGCACAGCGGCATCTGCCACCTCACCGCAATTGCCACAGCCCACGCAGGTCTGATCAATATGCGCCACTGGATCGTCGCGCAGCGGATCGTCAAGCCGTTTCAGCGACAGCGACGGACAGCCTGACAACCGAACGCACGCATGATCCCCGGTGCAAATATCAGCGTCTATCCCAAAGCGCGGCACATCCACGCGCCGGCCCTGTTTGATCGCCGCAATGCGCTGCGGTTTTTCACGGCGCTGCTTGTTCAGCATACATTCCGACGACGCCACAATGACTTTTGGTCCTTTGAAATCCGTGGTCAGCGCCTCCTGCAGCACTGCGCGGACCTTTGCCACATCATATGTATCGTCAATCTGGCGGACCCATTGCACCCCGACGCCTTTGAGCGCGGCAGAGATCGGATTGCCGGTGTTTTTGGTCGCATTTTTGCTGCGGGATGACAGCACATCCTGTCCGCCAGTGGCCGCCGAATAATAATTATCGACAATTACGGCCACCGAATCGGACTTGTTGAACACCATGTTGCCAATCGAGGAACTGAGCCCGTTGTGCCAAAATCCGCCATCCCCCAGAATCGAGATCGCACGCCGTTCGCCACCGCCATCAAACGCGGCATTGGATGCAGGACCAAGGCCGTATCCCATGGTCGCGCCGCCAATCTCGAACGGCGGCAAAGCGGCGAACAGATGGCATCCGATATCACCGGAAATCTGGTGTTTACCCAACTCTTGTTCGGTCAGCTTCATCGCTGCAAATATGGGCCGCTCGGGGCATCCGGTGCAAAATCCCGGCGGGCGGATCGGCACGGTTCTGGACAGGTCCGGGATCGCGGGTGGCGTGTCATTGGGAGCGCGCACCTTGCCGGGCAGCATGTCGGGCGCGGCCGATTTAAGGAACCCCGTCACACCATCAAGCATCACCTGACCCGTATATTCGCCCGCCATCGGCAGCACATCTTTACCGTAAAGTTTCAGCCGCCTGCCCGCTTTATACAGGAACGATCCCAGATGCTGCTCGATATGGTCAGGCTGGCCTTCCTCGACCACCAGCAGGTGATCCTTGCCTTCGCAAAAGGCGTCAAATTCGTCTCTAACAAGGGGATATGTGACGTTCAGAACATAGATCGGCACTTGTGTTTTGCCATAGATATCGGCCAGTCCCAACCGCCCCAGTGCACGGATCAACCCGTTGTACAAACCGCCCTGTACCACGATCCCCAGCTTTGCATGATCAGGTCCGAAAACCTCGTTCAGCTTGTTCTCGACGATAAATTTTTCTGCTGCGGGCAAGCGGTTTTTCACCTTGTCCTGTTCGTGCAGATAGCTCATCGGCGGCAAGACGACGCGGTTGAAGTCGCTTTGCGGGTTGGCCAGCGCATCACGCACCGTCAACGGCGGCGGCATGTTATCACGACACACAAAATTGCCCGTGACATGACACGATCTGATCCGCACCATCAACATCACGGGCGTGTTGCTGGCCTCGCTTAACTCGAATCCGTCGCGCACGGCCTTGGTGATGCTGGGCAGGTTCGGACGCGGGTCCAGCATCCAGAATTGCGATTTCATCGCGAACGCATGGCTGCGCTCCTGCATGATGCTGGACCCTTCGCCATAATCTTCGCCGACAATGACCAAGGCACCGCCAGTCACCCCCGAAGACGACAGGTTTGCCAGCGCATCGGACGCGACGTTGACGCCAACCGGGCCTTTGAACGTCACCGCCCCGCGTATCGGATAATGCACAGAAGCTGCCAGCATTGCGGCGGCGGCGGCCTCTGATGCGTTGGCCTCGAACCGCACGCCAAGTTCGCCCATCAGGTCTTGAGCGTCGGCCAGAACGTCCATCAAATGCGAGATCGGTGCGCCCTGGTATCCACCGACATAGCCGACGCCGTTTTCCAGCAATGCTTTGGTGATTGCCAGTATGCCCTCGCCGGTAAACACCTCGCCTTCACCTTTGCGCAGGTGCTCAACCTCGGCTTTGAACGAACGCTCTGCCATCCCTGTCCTTCCTCAAAAGTCGTGTTTGCGGATGTTGCGCAGCATAGTCCTGAGCGTTGCAACAAATGCGGTTTTGTCGCTGTTACTGATCCCCTTGAACATAGCGTCATAGGCCCGCGACATATGCGGCCAAAGACGGTCATACGCACTGCGCCCCGCGTCGGTCAGAAAAACCCGTGTGGCGCGGCTGTCGGTCTCATCCGATACACGGGTGATCAAACCGTCACGGTCCAAAGCGTCTAACGCGCGGCTTAGGGTCGATTGTTGCACCACAGCATAGACCGCCAGTTCGCGGATCAAAAGACCGTCCACGGTCGACAACACCGCAAGCGACCGCATCTGCGGCGTTGTCAGCCCAAGTGCGGCCATCTCGGTTTGCAAGGCGGCATTATACCGCCCGATGATCCGGTTCATCAAATAGGGCGCAAAGTTTTCCAACCCCATTTCGGCAAGTCGCCCGGTATCTGCAACCGGCGTATCGACAAGATCACTCACCTGCCCCGCCTTCAGGATTTAGGAACCAATGCCAGCGCCCTGATCGGGCTGCCGGTTCCGTTCTCGATCTTGAGCGGTGCGGCGATCAGGATCGCACCTTTCGCGGGCAGTTTGTCGAGGTTGGCAAGGCTTGCCAGACCAAAACAATTATCGCGGTGCAGCAGGTTGTGCGCGGGATAGGGCGGCTCCATCCCGCCTGCCTGACCCGCATCGGTGCCGATACATTGCGTGCCCCAGCCCACAATCTTTTTCGACAACAGATATTCGATGGCATCGGGTGTGGGGCCCGGCGAATGTGGCCCGGTATCATCGGCGTTCAAAAACGCGGCTTCATCATTCACACGGCTGTCCCAATCGGTGCGCATCACCACCCATTCGCCGGCGTTGATATCGCCATACACCTCTTCCCATTCCTTGATCCCCTTGGCGGTCAGCAGATAATCGGGGTCTTCCTGTGTCTGCTCCGAGCAATCAATCACGTTCACCGGCGCGATCAGGCGCTGCACATCAAGTGTATCGGTATAGCCATCCTCGTAATCCTTGCCAGTGATCCAGTGATGCGGCGCGTCGAAATGTGTGCCCGAATGTTCGCCAAGCTTGAGCCAGTTCCACGCAAAAAACGGGCCGTCGTTATCGTATTCCGAAATCTTGTGAATTTCGACCTTCGGCGTGTTTTTGGCAAAGTCCGGTGGCAGTTGCAGGATCGGGGTCTTGGGGCCAAGCACCCCGGAACAATCCACCACTTCGACTTTCCCGGAGACCAACATCGTCCCGAGATTTTTCATGACGTTTGCAGCGTCCATAACGTATCCTCCCCATAAGCTGCGCACCTGTGCGTGCGACCGATTTCCAGGATGATGCTAGTGCGACTTACATGCGTTTGCAATTATCTTTGCTGTCGGCGATGCGGGATCAGGTTGCCCATGGGCAATTATGATTTTGATACGCTTTATCAGGGAGTTAGCCAGATCTTTGGTTTATGGCCACCGCCTAATTTGACCCAGAAGTTCTGCCGCGCGAATTGTAAAAAGTGGTTCGATGAATTGATCAAGTAACTGCAAATAAACACTAAAACGTAAGTTGCCCATGGGCAATTCAGGATTTGCGTTGTTTCAGAAACTGCTCAAAGGCGGCGCGCAGGGAAGACGCGCTGAGGTCTGCGTCAAACTCGGCCAGATAAGATTTGCCGCGTTTGCGCACAGATATACCGCGCTCACCTTTGGATCGCGCATAGAGCTGTGCACCGGGCGTTTTGGCTTTCGCAACTTTAGGGTTTGCGGCCGCCTTCAGACGTTTGAATACTTCGGCTCCGTCTACATATCCGCCCTGCCCCTGTGCGGCGCGAATCTGGGTTTTGGCCAGAAATGCCGCCTCGGCCAAAAGCAGTTCGGCTTGCGCCGGATTGCTCAGCAGCGGTTTTAATTCACGTGCATGCCGTTCGCGAATATCACGCTTGCTGGCAAATGCGTCCAGCACCGCTTCGGGCATTTTAGCGAGCACCAGATACCGCGACAACCACGGCGGGCTGACCTCCAGACGCTCTGCCATCGCCTTTTGCGCACCACCATAATAGAGGCGGATCGCCTCGGCATAATCAACGGCACGCTCGTAGTCGGATATGTCTTCGCGGTCGCGGTTTTCGATGTCTGCCAGACGAAAGGCTTCCTCGTCGGTCAAATCGCGCACCTCGACCAGATAGCGGAATTGCGGATAATTATTGGCCCGCAACCATGTCACTGCAAAATGCCTGCGCGCGCCACAGATCACCTCGAACTCATGCGCCTCGCCTTCCAGACGGCGCACAATCGCGGGAAATTCCTGTTGGCCTTGCGCCTTGATCCCGTCAATCAAATCGCGGCAATTGTCTTCGGTCAGCATGGCGTAATCACGGTTATGGCGGGCCCACATACGGCAGCGGGCAGGGTCCACCAGATGCAGGGTCTTTTCCTGAACCTCGCCGGACATCCGCTCCCCTATGGTGGTGGAGCGTTTTAAGAACCGCGCGCCACCACGCTCACCGGCTGGGCTAGGGCTGTCCAGCCCGCTCAGGACATCATCGAATATGGCATCATGTTTCTTGCTCATAACAAACCTTCCTTGCGCAACGCGCTGTGGTGGCTGGGCCATGTCTTGCGGATCAACACTTCGATCTCGCTGTTGACCGCGTCCAGATAGGCGCGGCAGCGTTTGTGTGTGTCGGTACGCGTACTTGGCCCGGTCATTTCATAAACGGTCGACAGATTGGCCGCCGCATTGTCAATTTCAGCGGAATCTTTCAGCACCGCGCGCATCATGTCGGAAGGAAACACCGCATCCATCATCCGTTTGATCGCCTGATGCGCCGATTTCGCATCGTTCATCTTTGTCGCTAAGATTTTAACAAAAGAATAATCACGCGCACCCCCTGCACGGGCAAGCTCTTCTAGGGTGGCCCCCATCATCTTGAGGAAATGTGCAGTCGAGCCAAAGTCGATGTTATTTGGCGGCGCAGGGATCACCAATGCATTCGCCGCGCGCAAGACCGACAACGACAGCATGCCAAGGGCAGGGGGCGGATCAAGCAGGATCACGTCGAAATTATCCTTGATCGATTCGATACCGCTGCGCAGTTTATCCAGCACAAAGCTGCTGTCCCGCGCCATCCGCGCGGCAAATTCATATTCCGCATCATAAAGCCCGAGGTTGGCAGGAATCAGCGCGATGCCCGGCCAATAGGTCGCGCGCAAGGCGTAGTGCAGGCTGGCGGGCCCCCCGTGGCGGAAAAACGGATAGAGGGTGTCGTCGTCCTCGTCTACATCCACATCGGGGTTAAGGCCAAACATGGAGGTTGTGCTGGCCTGACTATCGCAGTCGATCACGCACACACGGTAGCCCTTGAGGGCAAGATATTGCGCAAGGTGACAAACCACAGTCGATTTGCCAACACCGCCTTTGAAATTCTGGATGGCCAGCACCATCGCGGGATCATCCGTTGCGCGGTGGGGCAGGGTGCCGAACACCTCGCGCATCCTGTTTATCTGGGCGAGCGAATATCCGGTGCGCCGTCCCGTATCGGCATCCTTTTCAGGCGCAGGGAGGCGGCCATCAGCCTCGGCATCGCGGATAAGCTTGTCGCTGCGCCCGACCATCTCGGCCGCGCGGCGCACGTTAAAGCGTAGATCGAGGGCCTTTGAAATCCCCGGCGCATAGATACGCTCGCGCAACCGCTCTATCACAGTGGCGGCACGGTCGCTGAGGTTGCCAAGCTCTGTCAGAGTGACGGGAGGAAGAACGGGCTGCTGCATCGGGTGCCTCTTGATATAGGGTTATCCCGAATCATGCAGGAATGTGGTCTTGCCCTCAAGTGTGAAGTTTTCAGGCATAGCGCAAAATAACCGGAATTTCATATCTGATATCGAGACCGCCGGAAACGCGCGTGTGAAGTATGATATACAAAGTCTTTACGCCTTTAACACCCGAAAAGTAAGTCTTGAGCGGCTTTGGATAATACGTTGCCTTCGCAGTGGTCCAAAACCTAATCTCAAACCAAAAAACACCCTGTATCGTTCTTGATTCTTTTTGTTCTGTGTTCGAGGCCGTCGGGTGCCATATTTTTATGGGAAATAAGGCTCTAACGCTTACCTATCGGGGCCGCTTGGCTTACGTGTGGGGGTGGTACGGCATACGTCTCGGGATGGCTATCCTTACAGTTTGGAAGGGCTTAAAGCCTTACTTTTCGGGTGGCTGCACGGGCGCAGACTTTGGTGATAAATTACGCATAGAGATCAGCGGTTTGCGAATCGGTCGGTTGTTTGCAGCTGATCAAGCCCTTACAAATTGGGTGGTAGACGGAAGCGGTAGACTGCGATAGCTTACACTTAAACAATAACAAAAGTAAGTTATGGACGTAAGGCAAGGGCAGGATGAGCAAAGCCTACAGGACAGTCGAGGCGAAACCGAACGCGCAGACGCTGGTCAAACCCGGCGAGCTGGTCGATCTGGTCGAGGTCACGCCACTGACCCTTGCCGACCGCAGAATCTATAACCAGCTTTTGGAAAATGCATGGGATGCGATCGAGAAACCCGTGACCCATGTGATTGCCAAGTCCGACCTGCGCGGGTCGCATAATTCGAATGATCGGGTCGGATCGTCGATTGAACGGCTGATGGCTTCGATTGTCAAAGTGCAGGTCATGCGTGACGGAGAGCCCGCGATTGAGCGTGTGCAACTGCTGGGCGGCAACGTCGAAACCACGCGCCGCGACGGGCTGCTGGAATACGAAATCCCCCAACGGCTGCGCCGGATCATCAAAGACAGCACGGTGTTCGCGCGGCTGCAACGCGAGGTGATGTTTGCGCTTTCCTCGAAATACGCACTGACACTGTATGAGATGGTACAAAAACGCGGCAATCTGCGGTGGCGGTCGACAGAGAAATTTTCGCTGGAGGACATGCGCGGTGTGTTGGGTGTGCCCAAGGGCAAGCTGACCTCGTGGTCGAACCTGAAACTGCGCGCGATTGATCCGGCGGTTGAAGAAGTCAGTGCGCTGAGCGATTATATCGTCGAGATCGAGCCGATCAAAACCGGACGGCGCGTCACCCATATCGAGCTGCGCTGGTGGCGCAAGGATGCGGGCGGCGAGGCGGATGTGGAACGTGAATTGCAATTCTCCAAAGTGGGGCGCAAGGAGCGGGTGCATGCAAAGGCTGACACCTTGCGGCCACGCCCCGGATGGCTGGACGCCAAGGGGGCGGCGCTGCGGTCTGAAACATACGAGACGGCAAAGCTGCGGTTTCCCGGATATGATATCTATTTCGTCGAGGGGGAGTGGCGGGCATGGGCGGGGGGCAAGCCACCTGCGCGAGATCCTGACAAGGCGTACCTGGCTTTCTTCAAGACCTATATCCAGAATAATCCAATTTAGAGACTGATATGACAAAGAACGATCCCGGTTATTTTCTCTATCATTCTATCGGGCAATACCCCGGTAAAGCGGATGACATGGCCGCTGCCTTAAACGCGTTTTCGCAGACCTGGGGTGCCACCGACGATGCGCAGTGGCCCAAGGTGCTGACCAAACGGATGGAATTTATAAACCATTGGCGCGCGTTGCTGGGTGCGCCTGAGGGGACATTGACCAGTGCAGAAAACGTGACGACGGGGCTGTTTTCCATCCTTGGCGGGTTGCCTGCGGATCGGTTGCGGGGCAAGCGTGTTCTGATCGCTGCGGATTGTTTTCCGTCCCTGCATTTCCTGCTGAACGGCTTGGCGGACCGGATGGGGTTTACCTTGCACACGGTCCCGATCAGGTCCGGTGAATTCTGGGTGCGCGACGAAGATATGATTGCGGCTTGGGGGCCTGATATCGGGTTGGCGTTGCTCACTTGGGTGACGTCGACATCATCGCACCGCTGCGATTTGGCAGCACTTACGGCGCATGGGGCCAAGATGGGGTCGCTGGTGGGTGTTGATCTTACCCAAGGCATCGGGATCATTCCGTTTTCACTGGCGCAGTATCCCGTTGATTTTGTCGTGGCGTCCTCGCTCAAGTGGCTCTGCGGCACACCGGGGGCGGGCATTATCCAGATGCGTGCCGATCTGTTGGCCGAGGTTAAACCCGAATTGCGCGGCTGGTTCAGTCAGGACAATCCGTTTTCATGGGATCTGGATACCTTTGAGTATGCGCCCGACGCGCGGCGGTTGGAGCATGGAACGCCGTCGGTTCTGGCCTGTTTAGGGTCGATTCCGGCGTTGCAGTGGCACGCGGAGCAAACTGATTTGTTTGCGCGCAATCGTGAAATGACAGCGATGATCATCGAGGAGGCGGGCAGGGCCGGCCTGACCCTTGCCACGCCGCATTCGGAGGATGAACGCGGCGGGTCGGTGATGTTGAAACTGCCTGATGGAAACAACACACAAACAGTGATCGAGCATCTGGCCAACCGCGGATCGCTTGCGGATTGCAGGGGGCAGATTTTACGCCTGTCGCCCGGTGCGGTCACTGGCATGCACCATGTTGAGCGGCTGTGCGAGGCGCTTCATGACCTGCCCTAAAGCGCGTTGAAAAACCGCTGCATGCGGTCCATGGCGTCGGTCAGAACGTCGATTTCGGCACAGCCAAAGCACACCCGCAGATGGCCTTCGCCTGCGTCACCGTAAAAACTGCCCGCCTCAACAACGACGCCTGTCTCAAGGAGCAAACGATCAGCGCAATCCTGGGCAGTTAACCCTGTGGCTGAAATGTCGGGGAAGGCATAGATCGTGCCCTCGACTGCGGCGCAGGTCACGCCGGGCATCTGGTTCATGCGCGTCACAACCAGATCGCGGCGGTCGCGGTCGCGGGAAACCATGGATTTCAGCACCGCAGGATCACCCGTCAACGCAGCCAGCGCGCCGTGCTGGACAAAGGTGTTCACATGCGTCACCTCATTGGTAGTGATCTTCATGCAACGGTCCGATCAGCGACGCATCAGCGGCGATATAACCCAACCGCCAACCGTCCATCGCATAGGCCTTGGTAAAGGCGCACATGGTGATTGTGCGCTGCTTCATCCCCGGCAGCGACGCGACCGAGATGTGTTGCGCGCCGTCATAGGTGATTTCCTCGTACACCTCATCCGAGAATACCAGAAGGTCGTGTTTGATCGCGAGATCGGCAAGCTGTTGTAACTCGTCACGGGTATAGACGCGCCCCGTTGGATTACATGGATTGATCAGGGCAATCGCGCGGGTGGCAGGCGTGATATGTGGCTCTATCAAGGCGGAATTGATCGAAAAACCGTTGGCTGCATCAAGCGGCGCGATGGTCACTTTTGCGCCCGCAAGCTCGGCCTTGCCGATGTGTTGCGGGTAATAGGGGGCGAGCAGCAGACATTCATCGCCCGCATCCAGAAACGCCATGAAGGCGGCGAAAGACGCTTGGGTCAGGCCGTTGGTCACGATGATTTCGTCTGGCGTCAGGTCGATGTTGTTATGGCGGCGCAGCTTGCCGGCAATGGCACTGCGTAGCTCGGGCAGCCCTTGCAGATCGGAATAATGCACTGCCCCGTTTTGCAGCGCTGTGATGGTCGCGTCCTTGATGTGCTGTGGGGTGTCGTCGACCGGCATGCCAAGCTCAAGATGGATCAGATCACCTTGCATTCCGACGGCCTTGGCGAACATCCCGAAATTCTTTGGCGAGGTGTCGGTGATGCGGCGGGCAGGGCGGATCGGCATGAAGGATTCCTTGCGTGGCGATATACGTGCGTTTACATATATTTTGGATACTGTGGCCCGGGCGGAAACGCCACAGGTTTTGGAGAATCAGATGCGCAAAATAGCAGTTGTAACGGGTGCGGCAGGCGGCATGGGGCGCGCGATTGTGGCGCGGTTGCTGGCGGACGGCATGCAGGTCGTGGGCCTTGATGTAGACGCTGATGGCTTGGCAGATATGGTGGCGGACCGGTTTGAGGGGATCGTAACCGATCTGATGGATGTGGCGGCGATCAAGGCGACGTTTGAGCAGATTGGCGCAACGCACGGCGGCGTCGATGCGCTGGTGAACAACGCGGGCACCTGTTTCATGTCCGAATTTCCCGACATTCCGGCGGATGAGTTCGACAAGCAGATGGCGCTTAACTTTGCGGGCGCATTTCATTGCTGTCAGGCGGCGATCAAGCTGATGATGGGGCGGGGCGGGGTGCGCAAGATCGTCAATATCTCGTCGAATGGGGCCTATAATTTTGACGTATTCGACCCGCCACATTACCGCGCGTCCAAGGCGGCGCTGGATACGCTGACCAAAGACCTTGCGCGGCGCTATGCCAGCGAAAAGATCGCGGTAAATTCGATTGCGCCTGCAATGACCGAGACGCCGTTGTTCGGCGTACTGAGCGCGGAAGTTCTGGCCAAGGCTGTCGCGCAAATGCCGCATGGTCGCGCGATGCAGCCCAGCGAGATTGCCGATTGGGTCGGTTTTTTAATCTCGCCTGCCGGAGATATTTCCAGCGGAAATGTGATCATCCTGAACCAGGGGCGCGATGTACGTTGACTATGGCGGGCTTTATAGGCATGTTTAATGCGTATAGGAGTAGGCCATGAACACGCGCACATCATTTCGTAAGCCAACAAATGTATCGTTGGATTCTGAGTTGTTGAAAAATGCCAAAGAGCTGGGTGTAAACATCAGCCGAGCTGCCGAAGAAGGGTTGAGCGAGGCGGTGCGCAAGGCCAAGGGTGAGGCATGGCAGCGCGAGAATGCAGATGCGATAAAGGCATGGAACGAATGGGTTGAGAAAAACGGGTTGCCTCTCGAAAAGTACCGCATGTTCAATGTCTAGATATGATATGCATCCAACCCATGTGAAAGGCGAATATCTGCTGGATGTACAAACTGACTTGTTGGATGTTCAGTCAACCAGAATGATGGTGCCTCTCTTGCCAGAGGCTGTTGTCCCGGACCAGTTGAAATCACTTCATCCAGTTTTTGATATTGAGGGAGAACGTCTGGTAATGGCAACGCATCTTATGGGGGCGGTGCCAAGATCGGCGTTGCGTCCAAGTGCTGTGAATATTTCTGAGCATGGCGATGAAGTCACTCGAGCTTTGGATTTCCTGTTTCAAGGCTACTGACCAAAATCACGTAAACCAATAAGGCGCTTTTTTCAGGTCCGGCCATTGTTCCGGGCTATGGCCATAGATCACCAGCGCATCGCGGTTGCGTGCCAATGCCAGCAATCTATCCCCGTGATAAATCGCCTGATCCACATCCCATGACCCTGCAAACTTTTCATCTACTTCAGACGCACGGCTGATCGCATCGGACGTCAGCATGATCCAACCCGTATCCGGTAAACGCACCATGAACGCCAATTGTCCAGGGGCATGGCCGGGACAGTGCAGCACCTCGAAATCCGGACCAAGCTGGATATCGCTGTCGATCAGATGGTACGCGCGATCCGGCCATTCCATCATCTGCTTGCCCGACCAATACAGTGGTCGGGGCAGGGCGCGTTCCTGTGCCGACATCAGGATCGGCGCATGGGGATATCCCGCCATATCGCCGACATGGTCGATGTGTGTATGGCTCTGGATCATGAGGGTAACATCGGATTTGGACAGCCCGAGCTTAGCCAGTTGCGGCCCCGGCATGTTGTCTTGGGTTACTGATAACACACGCCCGAAGCTGCCCAAGGCATCTTCAACCGTTGCCGCCTCTGCATCATCGGCGTATTTCTGCGGAAAACCGGTGTCGATCAGAATAACCTCGCCTGCGTCCGTCTCGACCACAGTGCCACAAATACCGATGGTGCGCGGCCCTGCGTGGACCTCGAACAGACCGTAATCCAGCACAGCCAGACGTTTCGGTTTGCCCTTTAGGGTGATCTGGTTTTTCATGTGTCAGACTTTGGCGGAGGACGTATGAAAGTCAAGATACACAGGTTGTTTGAATATCTTCTGGAAACCACTGCGGCTGCCCCCGAGGCGATTGTGGGGTTCTCTTTGTCCGGCTCGCCCGTGCTGGGCGATTATCTGGCCGATCTGGATCCGAACCAGTCGCTGGATTGGAACAACCGCGACTTTCGCGGGCTGCCGGAATTGCGGGACCATGTTCTGGCGCAATCGGGTTTGACAGGCATGTGCACGCCTGCCGATGTGCTGATCACGGCCGGGGCGGCCGAGGCGAATTACCTTGCCATTATGCAGCTGGTCCAACCCGGCGACGAGATTGTGATTGAAACACCGGGCTGGCCGCAGGCCGAGGTTCTGGCAAAGGCCATCGGCGCGCATGTGGTCAAGGTGGAGCGTCTGGAGGCGGAGGCGTGGCGGCTGCCGTTGGACAGGGTTGCGGCCAGTGTTTCATCACAAACCAAGATGATATTTATCTCGAACCCCAATAACCCAACCGGCGATCTGCTGTCTGCGGATGATATCGCCGAACTGGTGCGGATTGCCGATGGCGTGGGCGCGTGGTTGCTGATTGACGAGGTTTATGCGGGCCTTGAATGGGACGGGCCACGCGCGCCTTCGGTCGCCGGGATGTATGCGCGCGGGATCACGACGGGATCGGTCAGCAAGGCGTTGGGGTTGCAGGGGTTGCGCACCGGATGGCTGATTTGCCCCGATGCACAGATGGTGATGGACGCGGTGATCCTGCGCGAGAATTCTTCGGAGATCATGAACATCATGGGCGAAGTGATTGCCGAGATCGCCTTGCGCCCAGACCGCTATGCCGTGTCGATGGAAAAAGCGCGTGCAGAGGGTGCTGTGAATCTGGTGCAGATGAACGCATGGGTTGATGCACAGGAAGGGTTAAGCTGGGTCAGTCCGCGTGCCGGATTGATCGGGTTGGCGCGGTTGCCGGAGGGGATTGATAGTGATGATTTTGCCAAGGTGCTATTGGCCGATCCCTACCGCACATTCCTGCTGCCCGGCAGTGCCTATGACCAACCGAACCATATCCGGCTGGGCGTGGGCGGCGGCGCGTCGGTGAACCTTGCCAAGGGGTTGGACAGGGTTAGCCAAGCCCTGACAGACTGGCGAAACCCATGAGAATCATTGACGCGCATCACCACCTTTGGGCACCGCAAAGCGACCCCGCAAATGTCGGCTATGTCTGGTTGCGCGACATCGGGGCGATGAAACCCTTTGGCGACCCGACGCCTATTCAACGCGACTATCTGCTGGCGGAATTTCTGGAGGAGGCCGCACCACGTAAGCTGTCAGGGTCCGTGCATGTGCAGACGGACCCCAAGCTGCCAGACCCGGTGGCCGAAACTGCGTTTATCCAAGGCATAAGCGATGCGTCGGGGCATGAGATCATGATCGTGGGCTTTGCCGATCTGGCATCTGGTGATTTTGCAGATCACCTTGCAAGACATATGGCGCACCCCAACCTGCGCGGCATCCGCCAGATCATATCGCATCTGCCGGAACGCCCCGACATCAGCTTTGCCGCGACGGATTTTTTGGCGGATCTGACGTGGCGCGGGCAATACGCGATGTTGGCGGATCACGGGCTCAGCTTTGATTTGCAGCTTTATCCTGAACAGATGACGCAGGCGGCCGATTTTTTGGCGCAACATCCTGACATTCCGGTGGTGATTGACCATATGGGATCGCCGCATGATTTAAGCGATGCGGGTTTGGCTGTTTGGGCGCAAGGCATGCAAGCGCTGTCTGATGTACCGCATGTCAATGTAAAACTGTCGGGCTATGCGATGTATTTCCGCACGGAACTGGCGGGCAAGGCGGTACGGTTGACCCAGGATATCCTGCGTCTGTTTGGACCGGACCGCGTGATGTTTGGCAGCAATTTTCCAGTGGACAGTCTGCACCTGACCTATCCTGACCTGCTTGATTTTATCATCCGACAAGTCGGCGATGATCAAAGCGTTCTGGACAAGGTGATGTATGGCAACGCGCATCGCTTTTATCGGTTTGGCGACATCTGATTTTAGCGCTAACATGTTCCGGAATAAAGCAAAGGAATACAGTGTGTTTTTAGGATTGGACCTCGGGACGTCGGGCTTGCGGGCGCTGTTGGTTGATGACGCAGGGACCACGATTGGTGCAGCCGAAGCGCACTATACCGTGAGTCATCCGCATGGCGGCTGGAGCGAGCAAGACCCGCAGCATTGGCTGGATGCGGTTGCGACAACGATTGCGGAACTGCGCAAGGATCATGGCGATGCGCTGGCTTCACTGCGCGGGATCGGTATATCGGGCCACATGCATGGCGCCACCCTGATTGACGCCGATGGTGCGGTTTTGCGGCCCTGTATCTTGTGGAACGACACGCGCAGCCATGTCGAGGCTGCGACGCTGGATGCCACGCCACAGGTGCGCGAACTGTCCGGCAATATCGTGTTTCCCGGCTTTACCGCGCCGAAATGCATGTGGGTCGCAAAGCATGAGCCCGAGGTTTTTGCCAAAATCGCCAAGGTGCTGTTGCCCAAGGATTATCTGTCATACTGGCTGACGCGCCACCCGATGTCTGACATGTCGGATGCGGCAGGTACATCATGGCTGGACGTGGGTGCGCGTGACTGGTCTGATGTGTTGCTGAACGCCTCGGGGATGCGCCGTGACCAGATGCCGGAACTGGTCGAGGGCAGTCAGGTTGCAGGCAGCGTGACGGATGCGCGCGCGGCTGAACTGGGTTTGCCAAAGGGCGTGCAGGTTGTTGGTGGTGGCGGTGACAATGCGGCGGCGGCTTGCGGTGTCGGTGCGCTGCAAGAAGGGCAGGGGTTTGTGTCGCTTGGCACCTCCGGCGTTCTGCTCGCCGCGCGTGATAGTTTCGCGCCAATGCCCGCGTCGGCGGTGCATACGTTCTGCCACGCGATACCTGATACCTGGTATCAGATGGGTGTGATCCTTGCCGCGACGGACAGTTTGAACTGGCTGTCGGGGATATTGGAAACACCCGCTGGCGATCTGGCAACTGCATTGGGTGATACGATTGGCGATCCGCAACAGGTCCGGTTCCTGCCGTATCTGTCAGGCGAGCGGACGCCGCATAATGACAGCACCATTCGCGGGGCATTTCTGGGGTTGGACATCGGCACTGACCGCGCGGCGTTGACGCGATCGGTTATGGAGGGTGTCAGCTTTGCCTTGCGCGACAGCCTTGAGGCATTGAAATCGACGGGGGCGAAACTGGACCGTGTGTTGGCAATCGGCGGCGGCGCGCGGTCGGCGTATTGGGTCGAGCTGTTGGCGACGGTTTTGAACCTGCCCGTTGATCTGCCTGCGCAGGGCGAATTTGGTGCGGCCTTAGGGGCAGCACGGTTGGCGATTTGCGGGGTCACGGGGGCGGACCCGAAACAGGTGATGACGCAGCCTGTGGTCAAGAAAACCGTGCAGCCGCGTCAGGATGTTTTGGCAGCCTACGAGGCGGCCTATCAGAAATTCCACGCCAGCTATCCGGTGCTCAAACAGCTTTTGTAAACGGGCAGGGGGCGCGCGTCTTACCCCGGACTGACCCATGCGGCATCGCGTTTGGACGACCGCAGGCAGGCGTCGATGAATTCCACACCTTTCAGGCCATCGGCGGCATCGGGATAGACCACATCGGCAGGCGGCGGCATGCCCGCACCGTGGGCGCGGATGGCGTGGGCCGCTTCGGAATAGATGTTTGCGAAGCCCTCAAGGTAGCCCTCTGGGTGTCCGGGGGGAATACGGCTCATCCGGCCTGCGGCGTCGCCCGACCCTGCACCGCCGCGGGTGATCAGGCGCTTGGGCTCGTTCAAGGGCGCGTACCACAGATAATTCGGGTCTTCCTGACACCATTCAATGCCGCCTTTGTCGCCGTAAATCCGCAGCTTCAGGGCATTCTCGTTCCCCGGTGCAACCTGACTGGCCCACAACATGCCGCGTGCGCCACCCTGATAGCGCATCATCACAGTGACATTGTCGTCCAACCGTCTGCCCGGCACAAAGGTGGTCAGTTCGGCGCTGAGTTTCTCAAGCGTAAGGCCAGACACAAAGCTCGCGAGATTATAGGCGTGCGTGCCGATATCGCCGATACAGCCTCCGCCGCCGGACTTATCCGGATCGGTCCGCCACGCGGCTTGCTTTTGCCCCGTTTGCTCAAGCGCCTCTGTCAGCCAGTCCTGCACATATTCGACATGCACCAGCCGGATATTACCCAAGGTGCCGCTTGACACCATTTCGCGCGCTTGGCGGATCATCGGATAGCCGGTGTAATTATGCGTCAGCACAAACAGCGCATCCGAGGTTTCGGCCAGTTTTGCCAGTTTGCGCGCGTCTGGCAGCGTCGAGGTCATCGGTTTATCACAAATCACATGGATGCCGCGTTTGAGAAATTCGCGGGCCACGGGGTAGTGCATGTGGTTCGGGGTGACGATGGCAACGGCTTCGATCCCGTTTTTCAGCCGCGCCTCGCGTTTGGCCATCTCGACGTAATCACCATAGGCGCGGTCATCATTCACGCCCAGATCAGCAGCGCTGGCCTTTGATTTTTCCGGCGTCGAGCTGAACGCACCCGCGACCAGCTCGAAATGATCGTCAATGCGTGACGCGATGCGGTGCACCCCGCCGATAAACGCATCACGCCCACCGCCCACCATGCCCAGACGGATGCGCGGCGGGCGGCTGTCTGATTTCCCCTCGATTGCCATCAGTCCAGCCCCAGCATCTTGCGGTTCGCACCGGCATCGGCACCGTCCTGTGTGAAGTCATCGAACGCTTTTTCTGTCACGCGAATGATGTGATCTTTGACAAACTGCGCGCCCTCAATCGCACCATCCTCTGGGTGTTTGATCGCACATTCCCATTCCACCACGGCCCAGCCATCAAAATCATTGGTCGCCATCTTGGAAAAGATCGACGCGAAATCGACCTGTCCATCGCCAAGCGAACGGAACCGCCCGGCGCGGTTTTCCCACGACTGGAACCCGCCGTAAACGCCCTTGCGGCCTGTCGGATTAAACTCCGCATCCTTGACGTGGAACATGCGGATGCGGTCCTTGTAGATGTCGATGTGGTCGAGATAATCCATGCATTGCAACACCAGATGTGACGGATCATAGAGCATGTTGCAGCGCGCGTGATTGTCGACCCGTTCCAGAAACATCTCGAACGTATCACCGTCATGCAGGTCTTCACCGGGGTGAATCTCAAAGCAGACATCGACGCCGTGTTCTTCGGCATGATCAAAGATCGGATGCCAGCGGCGGGCCAGTTCGTCGAACGCTTCTTCTACCAATCCGGCGGGGCGCTGTGGCCAAGGGTACATATAGGGCCATGCCAGCGCGCCCGAAAATGAAACGGTGCGGTCGATGCCAAGGTTGCGTGATGCCGTGATGGATTTTTTGACCTGATCAACTGCCCATTCCTGCCGCGCCTTGGGATTGCCGCGCACGGACGGGGCAGCGAAATTGTCAAAGGCCGCATCATAGGCGGGGTGCACGGCGACCAGCTGGCCTTGCAGGTGCGTGGACAAGTCGGAGATTTCAACGCCGTTCTCGCGGGCTTGTCCGGCCAGATCATCGCAATAATCTTTGCTGGATGCCGCCTTGTCGATGTCAAACAAGCGTGCGTCCCATGACGGGATTTCAACTGCCGCATAGCCATATTCGGCGGCTTTTTTGGTGATGCCATCCCATGTGTTGAACGGTGCTTCATCACTCGCAAATTGTGCCAGAAACAGGCCCGGTCCCTTGATGGTTTTCATGATGTATCCTCCCTTTATGTGATGTCAGTTTACGAGGCCTGCGGCCCGCATGGAATCTCGAATATGGGCAAAGCCGTTGCGGTAAACCGCCTCGGGGCTTTCCGCAAAATCGCGCCAGACTTTTGTAGCGGCGGCAAGATCGGGCAGGCCGCGACCAAAGGCTTCAATCGTCAGCCAGTCGTCATACCCGATCTGTTTGATTGCGCTAAACGTATCAGCCCAGGGGATATTGCCCCGCCCCGGTACGCCGCGGTCATTTTCCGAGATATGGATGTGGTGCACGACATCCTTGTTGCGGGTCAGCGCGGTAATGGGGTCGGCTTCTTCGATATTGGCGTGAAACGTGTCGTACATCGCGCGCACATTCGGGTGGTCGATGGCGCGGATATGGTCCGCCAGCGCGTCCATCGTGTTGAGCAGGTAACATTCAAACCGGTTGAGCGCCTCAAGACACAGGGTGACATCATGTTTGGCGGCGAAATCACCCAGCTGGCGTTGCGCGGTGATGGAGCGTTCCAGTTCTACTTGCGTCGGACCTGCGCCAGAAAAAAGCCCCAAGGTCGAATGTAACGGCCCGCTGATCCGGTCGGCACCCAAGGCGGCACAACTCTCGATTGCCCATTTCATACGGTCGATGCCAGCGGCACGTTCGGATGCGGTATCAGAGATCAGGTTTTGCGCCGGATCGCCGTTGGCAGTCACCGCAGTGCGTTCAAGCCCCAGATCATCCAGCATTTTCCCTGTTGCGGCAAAATCGTCTGGTGTGCCTTCAAAGACCGGGATTTCGACGCCGTCAAAGCCGGTTTTGCGGATGTCGGCCAGCAAGGATTTGTGTTCAGGGCCGATATTCGTGGTCCATAAAAACATGCACATGCCAATTTTCACGCCAGATTCCTTCTTTCCCGTAACTTTCCCTATCTGGTCATACCAAAATGGCAGGATTGGTCAATCCTGAACTGGAACGGGTCGAGCGGCTTTGATCAGCCCAACGAGGTATAACAGCATATTAAGCTAAAGAATTGCCCCGTAAAAATATCAGTTTCTAATGCGTTTCCCTTGACCGTGTTAAATTTCAAATGCTAACTGGTCTAACCAATTTAAAGATATCGCGCCAGAATCGCGGCTGAAATTGTCAAAACGTCTTATCGGGAAGAGGAAAAACCATGCATCTTTCGACACACAACTGGATGCGCGCAGAGCCGTTGGAAACAACGGTGCGCCGGATCAAGCAAATGGGCTACGAAAGCATCGAAATTTCGGGCGAGCCGGATCAGTACAACACCAAGGACACGCTGAAACTGCTTAAAGAGCATGACATGCGCTGCTGGGGTGCGGTGACGCTGACGCTGGGCGAACGCAATCTGGCAGCACGCGATCAGGGACAGCGCGAGCGGTCGGTGGACTATGTCAAAAGCGTGCTGACCATGGTGAGCGAGTTGGAAGGCGAGATCATCACATTGGTGCCTGCCACGGTCGGCAAAGTGGTGCCCGATGGCACGCCCGAGGAAGAATGGGGATGGGTCGTTGACGCCACCAAGGAATGTTTCCACCACGCCAAAAAAGTCGGTGTGCGGATTGCTGTTGAACCGCTTAACCGGTTCGAGACGTATTTCTTTAACCGTGGGGCACAGGCGCTTGCCCTGGCCGATGCGGTCAGCCCCGAAGTCGGTGTGTGTCTGGACGCCTTTCATCTGAACATCGAAGAAACCGACATGTTCCAGACGATCCGCGATATCGGCCCGCGTCTGTTTGATTTCCACATCGCTGACAACAACCGTTTTGCGGCGGGCCTTGGTCATATCGACTGGCCGAAGGTGGTGCAAACCCTCAGGGACATCGGCTATGACGGTGCGCTGACAAACGAATTTGTGGCCCCCGTCGACCGGACACCGGCAGCGCCTTACCCCGATATGGTCGACACCAACCCCACCGATATTTCGCCCGAACAGCTGAAGTTCATTCAGGATCATGGGTCGAGCGTTCTGACAGAAGAGTTCTATGCCGAGCAGATGCAGATCACCGCAGACACGATTTTGCCCTTGATCAAGTAGGTTTGGCGTTTTTCGGCTGCGGGTCCTCTCTCCGCAGCCGGCAAGCAAAGGAAGTGCGATGAAAATTACTTCTGCTCAGGCATGGTGGGTCCAGATCCCGATCGAACTGGAACAGCAGCATGTCAGCGATTTCGGCAGGCTCCGTACCTTTGACGCCGCCATTCTCAAGCTGGAAACCGACGACGGTCTGGTCGGGTGGGGCGAGGCAAAAAATGCCGCCGGCAGTGCGGGCAGTTATGGCACGCTGGTACATCTGCTGAACCATGAATTCGGGCCAAAGATCATCGGGCGCGACCCTGCGGACATCACATGGATCTGGGAGGATCTGTATAACGGGGTGCGCGCCGAAAAATCCCGGACATCCGGTCATGTCATGCCTGAACTCGCGCGGCGCGGTATGACGATTGCCGCAATCAGTGCGATTGATATTGCACTGTGGGATATCCTTGGCAAGGCTGATGGCAAACCGGTCTGGGCGTTGCTGGGCGGTCGCAAGGCGGACCGCTTACGCGCCTATGCGTCGGGTGGTTGGGCCGACAAGGACAACATCGGCGATCAGGTGCAAAGCTATATCGCCAAAGGCGGTTTCGACGGCATCAAGATGCGCGTGGGGTCGATGGACGGCACGCCGCACCGGTCTGCGGATCGGGTGATTGCGGCGCGGCGCGCGCTTGGTCCTGATGTCGATCTGATGGTTGATGCGCATGGCACCTTTACTGTGTCCGATGCGAAACGCTTTGCCTATCTGGTGCGCGACTGCGATCTGGCGTGGTTCGAGGAACCCGTGACCGGCGATGACAAGACAGGCATGGCCGAGGTTCGCGCGGCAGGTCACATCCCGATTGCGGCGGGTGAATCCGAGGCGACCCGCTTTGACTTTCGCGATCTGATTGTCGGGCGCTGCGCTGATATTCTGCAACCGGACCCCGCGTGTTGCGGCGGCATCACCGAGGCGATGCGCATCGGCACGCTGGCGTCTGCCTTCAATCTGCGCCTTGCACCGCACCTGTGGGCCGGGGCGCCGTGTTTCTTTGCGGGCCTGCATGTCTGTGCGGCCAGCCCCGCCAGTTTCACAGTCGAATTTTCATTAGGTGCCAACCCGATGATACATCAATTGTCCAAAGCCCCCGTGGTGGTCAAAGACGGCAAGATTGCAATTCCGGACACGCCGGGTATAGGGCTTGATATGGACGAGGCCGTTATTGCCAAATTCGCCAAGAACGCCACATAAGGGTGATATGCAGCAAAACGATTTTCTCCCCGCTTTGGCCTCGCATCTGATTGCCGTGGCCGAGGCAAACGCGGGCAAGGCCCCGTCGGAGCGTGAGCTGGCAGAGCATTTCACCGTGAGCCGGGGACAGGTGCGTGAATCGCTGGCCATTCTAGAGGCGATGCAGGTGATCGAGCGGCGGGCAAAGTCCGGCATCTATCTGCGCAAGGATCAGCGCGGGATCGAGCAGCTTGCGTTTTTTGCCCGTGCCGGATTGCCGGTGGACCCGCGCCAGATTTTCGAGGCCGTCGAGGTGCGCAAGATCCACGAGATCAAGGCGGCGGAAATGGCGGCAGAGCGTGCAACAGAAGAGAATTTTACCAGGCTCGAAGGTATTCTGGCGGCTTCCGAGGCGCGGATCGCCGCCGGAGAGGGCCTTGCCAAGCTCGACCATGATTTCCATCTGGAAATTGTCCGTGCGACCCAGAACGAGGTATTTTATAACCTTTGCACGACTTTCTATGTGCTCAGCGAAAAGCGTCTGTCGATCTATTTCAAAGACAGCAACCGCAACCTGAAATCACACCAGGAACATCAGCAGATTTACGATGCTTTACGCCGCCGTGACGGGGCGCTGTCGATGGCCTTGATGAATTCGCACCTGCGCGGCGCGATGAGCTATTGGTCAGAACTGCTTGAAGATAAAGACGCCAAGAAAATTCGGTAAGAGGCACATATGTCAGGGTCCAAGATCATTTTTTCCACCCATGTGCTGCACCCCGACGTGACCCGCGATTTACAGGCGTTGGGGGACTACCGTGTGGCGTCTGCCCCTACGCCCAAAGCCATCAATGATGAAAGCACAGGCGCTGAAATTATCGTGGTGCGTGCGAAAATCGCGCCTGATATTATCAAGCGCGAACATGGTTTGTTGGCCTGTGTGCGCCACGGTGCCGGGCTTGATATGATCCCGGTCGATGTGGCGACGGATGCGGGTGTGTTGGTGGCAAATGTGCCGGGTGCCAATGCGGTCACGGTGGCCGAACATGTGATCTGGTCGGCGCTGGCATTGTTGCGGAAATATCCGGTGGTGGACAGCGATCTGCGCAATCATGGCTGGGAAACCGGGCGCAAACATTCAAACGACGGGCGCGAATTGTCGGGGCGCACTGTTGGTATTCTGGGTGTTGGCAACATCGGCCGACAGGTCGCCGGCATGGCGCGTCACGGGTTTGGCTGCACCGTCATTGCACAGACCCGCACGCCTGCGAATTTGCCCGAGGGGGTGACTGCGGTATCTTTTGATGAACTTCTCGCACACTCCGACGTACTGGTCCTGTCCTGTCCGCTGACCGATCAAACGGAGGGTATCATCAGCCGCGCTGCCATCGCCAAAATAAAACCCGGCGCGATCCTGATCAATGTATCGCGCGGGCTTGTCACAGATGAAGGTGCTCTGGCCGAGGCGCTGGCGTCAGGGCATCTGGGCGGTGCGGCGATTGATGTGTTCAGCAGCCAGCCCTTGCCGCCGGATCATGCATTTTTCGGACTGCCCAATGTCATTTTGACCCCGCACATGGCAGGCATCACCGAGGAGAGCATGTGGCGCATGGGCCAAGGTGTTGTGCTTGAGACCAAGCGTATTCTGGCGGGGGAAAAACCGCTGAACTTTTGCAACCCCGATGTCTGGGACAGCTACCGCGCGCGGTTCAGCTAAGCCCCAGATTGCGCCCGTTCACCGGATCAAAATACAGCACCTTTTCCGACTTCCAGCCAAACCGCAACGTGTCATCAATGCGGGCTTTCATCTGTGCCGACACGGTCGCATGCACATGCGCGCCGCCAATATCGAGGGTCAGAATTTTGATCACCCCGTGATTTTCGACATCAAAAACCTTGGCCTCGGCAGGGGCATCAGGGGCGATCACGACGTCTTCGGGGCGGATGCCAAATGTCAGCTTTTGTCCGTCGTTGCCCATCGGCTTTTTAAGCGGCAACACATGCCCGCCAACCGCCATAACCGCAGTGCTCCCTTTGCGCACCCCGTCGATCAGGTTCATCGGCGGCGTCCCGACCGAACGGGCCACAAAGGCATTCACAGGCCGCGCATAGATATCATCAGGCGTGCCAACCTGAACCAGCTTGCCGCGATCCATTACGCCGATCTTGTCACCCATCGACATCGCCTCGACCTGATCATGGGTCACAAACAGAAACGTCGCCCCCAAGTCCTGATGCAGTTTTTTCAGCTCGACCCGCAGCACATCGCGCAGGTTTGCATCCAGCGCAGACAGCGGTTCATCCATCAAAAACACACGCGGCTGGCGGACAATCGCGCGTCCGATCGACACGCGCTGCATCTCGCCACCGGATAGTTTTTCAACCTTGCGGTCCAGCAGGCGGGTGATTTGCAAGGTCTCGGCCACACGCTCGACCCGTTCCTTGATCTCGGTGGCGGTGAAATTCTGGGTGCGGGATTTAAGCGGAAATTCCAGATTGCCCCGCACGGTCAAACGTGGATAAAGCGAATATTGCTGCAACACCAAAGCGACATCGCGCTGTGCCGCGTTCCATTTCGTCGCGTCCTGACCGTCGATGATCACCGCTCCGGCGTCAGGTTTTTCCAGCCCCGCAATCACCCGCAATGTTGTGGTTTTTCCGGCACCTGTCTGGCCGAGCAAAACAAAAAATTCGCCGTCCTTGATGTCGATATCCACACCGCGCAAGGCTGTGTTGGGGCCGAATTTCTTGGATATCCCCTGAAGTGCAATATCCGCCATCAGGCTGCTCCCCGCAAATTCAACTGGGTTTGATTGTCAAAGAAATGCGCCTGTGCCGGATCAATGCCGACCCAGACCGGTTGCCCCTCGCCACTGACAAAACCGCTTTCCGTGCGCACGCGCAACACGGTTTCGCCAAGACGAACATCGACAATATCATGGCTGCCGAGCGGTTCGATATTAGTGGTTGTGGCGGCGGTATATCCTTTGGCTTTGGCGTGTTTCAACAACACACCTTCGGGACGGATACCCAATGTCACACCTGCGCCAGATTTCTTGAGACCTGCCAAGGTGCTCTCGTCAAACTCAAACCCGCTCTCCACACCATTAAGCGAAACGTCTGTGCCATCAATGCGTACATCAGAAATGTTCATCACCGGAGAGCCCACAAATTTTGCAACAAACAGGTTTGTCGGGTGCAGATATACCTCGTCAGGCGCGCCTACCTGTTGCAGCACACCGTCGTGCAGGATGACGATCCGGTCCGCGAGGCTCATCGCTTCGATCTGGTCATGGGTCACGTAAACGGATGTTGACCCCCGCGCGATGTGCAGGCGCTTGATCTCGGCGCGCATCTGTTCGCGCAGTTTGGAATCGAGCACACCCAGCGGTTCGTCCATCAACAACGCTTGCGGGTGCCGCACCAGCGCGCGGCCAATCGCGACCCGCTGCATATCACCCCCCGAAAGTGCGGATGGTTTGCGGTCAAGGTGTTGCGCAATCTGCAAGGTCTCGGCCACTTCTTTGATCGCGCGGTCCCGTTCTGCGGCATCCATACGCACGGCACGCAGTGGAAAGGCGATGTTTTCACGCACGGTCATATGCGGATACAGCGAGAAGGACTGGAACACAAAAGCAATGTCGCGGTCCGCCGCCTTGCGGTCCTGCACTTCGACCCCGTCGATCAGGATCTTGCCGGAAGTCACGGTTTCAAGCCCCGCAATCGCACGCAGAGCCGTTGTTTTACCGCCGCCGGACTGCCCCAGCATCACAACAAATTCACCGTCCCGGATGGTCAGGTGCAGATCCTTGAGCACCTGATTTTGACCAAAGAATTTTTGGACGTTCACCATGTCGATCTGTGCCATCAGACAATGCCCCCGTCTTTGTAGCTGCCCTTTTCGCGTACATCATCGGGGTGTTCGCCGTGCAGTTCCAAAGCGTCTGTAACACTGTCGATGTAATCCTCCTCAACCTCGGCATCGGGCGCGATTTTCGAGGTGATCATGAATGTTACCAGCCCCACCAGCGTCAGCGTGACCCCGTATTTGTGCAAAAACAGGCTCCATGGTTGGCACAGCGATATGATGCCAAAAATCATCAGCGTTTGTGCCGCAGGGGCGAGGTAGCGTTGATTGATGGACCGGAAACTCATTTGCGGATTGCTCCGAATGACATGCCGCGCAGCAGGTGATTGCGCAGAAGGAAGGTAAATACGGCGACCGGGATCAGGAACAAGAATGTGCCTGCCGCAATCACGGTCCAGTCGGGCAGGCCGCTGCCCACCTGTGACGGAATGTAGGGCGGCGCCGTTTGTGCGTTGCGGTTGGTCATGATCAGCGCAAATGCGTATTCGTTCCATGCAGTGATGAAACAGAACACCGCCGTAGCCGCCATTCCGGTCAGCGCCTCGGGCAACACAACTTTGAAAAACGCCTGCATGCGGGTGTAGCCATCAACCAATGCGGCCTCTTCATACTCGCGCGGGATTTCGTCGATAAACCCTTTCATGATCCACACCGCAAACGACAGGTTAAAGGCAGTATAGAGTATGATCAGCCCCAGATGCGTGTCGTTCAACCCCACAACGCGGTACATTAGAAACATCGGGATCGCGACGACCACAGGCGGTAACATACGAGTAGACAGGATGAAGAACAGCCAGTCGTCCTCGCCCTTCACCTTGAAACGGCTGAACCCATACGCCGTGAGCGTCCCCATACACACCGCCAGCACCGTTGATGTGATCGCGACAATCAGCGAGTTCATGAACCGGTTGCCATAGCCCGATGCGGTGACTTCGCCCGTGCGCCCGTTGCGCACAACCTTTTCGCCGCCGTCAAACACCATCTGTTCCCACCACGGGGCGTTATCATATTCTTCCTGGGTCGGTTGTTCGCGCAATTGCGAGCGTTTGGTGAACAGTTTCACAAACGGCGACACCTCGGGCGTAAAGAGCACCGTGGGCGGGATCGTGGTGGCAAGGTTGCGCGGCTTGAACGCGGTTGCGGTGATCCAGTAGATCGGCGTCAGCATGATGATCAGGGCGATGAACACCGCAACAATTGCTGTGCGGTTGCCCCATTTCTCGCGGGCTGTGCGTACTCCGGCCATCTCAGCGCGCCTTCACTTTGTTGAGGTATTTCACATAGATGTTGGTGATCGCGACGACCATGATCAGCACGATGTATGCAAATGCGCTCGACATCCCGGTCTGCCACTCCTGAAACGCCATCTTGTACAGACGGATGGCGATCAGTTCGGTATTGGGTTGCGACGACAGCACATAAGCCAGATCGAAGGTCTTGAACGCTTCCATCGTGCGGAAAATGATCGCAATCATCACGATGGGTGCGACCAGCGGCAGGGTGATGCGGAAAAAAGTGTAAAGGCTGCCCGCGCGGTCAATCTCGGCGGCCTCGTACAGATGCTTGGGCACCGCAGACAGACCCGCAAGCGACAGCAGCATCACAAACGGCGACCACATCCAGATGTCGACGATTGCAATCGCATAAAGCGCCATATCAGGGTCGGCGAGCCATTCGAATTTACCGAGGCCGAGGAAATAGTTGATGATGCCAAAGTTGGGATCATAGAGCAGTTTCCAGAACAACCCGACCACCGCCATCGACAGCATCATCGGCAGTAACAGCAACGTCGTAATCAGCCCTTTGGCGGGGATCGCACGGTTCAAAAGCATGGCAAGGCCAAAGCCCACAATGACCTGACCTGTCACAGAGATCAGCACGTATTTCGCCGTAATCGAAAAGTTCTTCCAGATGAACGGATCATTCAGCAGGTCGCGGTAATTCTGCAAACCCACAAATTTGGCGGGCGCGTTAGTCGAGGCGCGGAAATCAGTGAACGAATAGCCGAGTGAATAGAGCAGGGGGAAAATGTTGAAGATGATCAGAAACGCAATTGTCGGGATGATGAACAGGTTGCGGATTGAAAGGTCGCTCAACCCTTTGGCGGCAGCGCGCGATTTGGGGTCTAATCTGGTCATGACTTCAGAGGGCACTGGCATGCTTCCTTTGATCTCTCGGGGGTTCGGGGGAAAGCAAGGGGCGCAAAACCGCGCCCCTTTCAGACAACATCAAAGACGGCGGTTACTGCCCGCGGCCATACTTTTCAAACGTGGCTTTCCAGTCAGCCGCAAGCGCGTCCAGCGTTTCCTGTGCCGTGCCTTCGTTCCCGACAATGAACGGATACAAACGCTGATTGGCAGAGGTCAGAAGCTCGGCAAATTCAGGCACCGCCCAGAAGTCCTTGACCACGAACATGGTCTGATAGAACGCCTCGTTATACGGTGTCGCGTTGCGGAACTCTTCGGATTCAAGCGTCTCGGCATGAGCGGTATAGCCACCCAATTCGGCCCAGCGGCGCTGTACCTCGGGCTTGATGAACCATTCGAGGAATTTCATCGATTCTTCCTGATTTTCCGAATAGCTGACCACGGAAATGCCCTGTCCGCCCAAAGCTGCGTGCTTGGCACCGCCCGGGCCTGCCGGGTTCGAAAAGAAGCCGGTGTTTGCCGCATGCGGGTTTGTCGCCTCGTTCAGCAATGCGGGGAAGAAGGCAAAATAGTTCATCGACATGGCCACAAGACCTTCGGTGATCGCCTGATTGTTCTCGACAAAGAATGTCTTGGCCCAGCCCGGAGGTGTGAAACCATAAAGCTTCTTATAATTCTCGAGCGCCGCAACCGCCTCGGGCGAGTTCACATAGCCGTCTACTTCGAAGGTCTCGAAATTGCCCAGATCCGCGCCATAAGAGAAAATGGCGTTCTCGACACCCATGACCAGCGCATCATAGCTGTTGTCGGTATAGATCGCGATGCCATAGCGGTTTTCGTCAGGACGGTGAAAGAATTCGGCGATGTCGGTCATCTGCGCCCATGTTTCAGGAACGGCAAGATCATAGCCGTACTTGGCCTTGAACGCTTCCATCTCTGCGGGGTCTTCAAACCAGTCCTTGCGATACGACCAGCCCACCGCATCGCCCTCGGCGGGGATCGCCCAGTATTTACCGGAATCGCTTGGATATTCGGCGTAATATTTGACAGTTGCAGGGGCCATAATCTCGGCCACGTTATGCTTGGCAAAGAAATCGGACATATCGACATAATGCCCGCCCTCGGACGCCGCGCCCAACCACTGGCTGTCGCCGACGATCATGTCATAGGCGCTGCCGCGTGCGTTGAATTCGGTAAACGCCTTGGTCTGGAAATCCGACCACGGCGTGGTTTCCACAGTCACCGAAATTCCGGTTTCTGCTTCATATTCATTCACAAGCTCTTGCAGATAGTTCGCAGGATCCCATTCGGCCCAAAAGATCACCAGATCTTCGGCCCAGGCCGATGATGCAGACAGCGCGCCAAATGCGACCCCTGCAAGCATGCCATTGAAGTTCTTTCTCATATCCAAATTCCTCCCAGTTATTGTTGCAGTTTGCCTTTTTTGGCGTATTGGCCGGCGTTTTCCCTTAAAATACCGGCATCCGACAGCTTGGTCTTTGATCTTCTCCCTTTTTGGTACTACCAGATGAAAGAACCTGTCAAGACTTTGTTTGCGGCCTGAAATGCCGTTTTTCGCTCAAAATGTGGCTTAAAAATCTGTTATGAGGCGTAAACTGACTCTATATAAGGATCATTCAATGGCGCGACCACTTGAAGCGCAACAGGTTTTGGATCATGAATATCAGTAACTGGCCGGACCAGTTTCAAGATTTCAGCCTGTGAGGACCGGATTTTGTGATATTCCTAGTGGGAACATCAGATACCAAGCCGACAGAGATCGCGTATTTGCACGATCTGTTGTCAGGCGCGGGTATGGAGGTATGCACCGTGGATGTCGGCACGCGTGCGACCACTGCCAGAATGGATGTGACGCAAACAGATGTTGCAAGGTGCCATCCCCAAGGCGCCGCCGTTCTAGGGCTAAGGGATCGGGGGCAGGCCGTTGCCGCAATGACGGCAGCCTTTACGCAATATTGCATCACCCACAAACACCGGATCAGCGCGATCATCGGGATTGGCGGCGGCGGTGGCACCTCGATCATCACCGCAGGCATGCGCGCGCTGCCATACGGTGTGCCCAAGGTCATGGTGTCGACGCTGGCCGCAGGTGATGTGGCACCATTTGTGGGCACCAGCGATATCATCATGATGCCCTCTGTCACCGATATCGCAGGGCTGAACCGGATCAACCGTCATATCCTGCACAATGCCGCGCAGTCGGTGCTGGGCATGGCAAGACATGCCTATGTGCCGCAAGACAACATCAAGCCAAGCGTGGGGCTGAGTATGTTCGGGGTCACGACGCCTTGCGTAACACAGATTGCCACGCTGCTGGGCGATACACATGAAGCGGTGATTTTTCATGCCACCGGCACCGGCGGGCGCAGTATGGAAAAGCTGCTGACCGAGGGGATGCTTGACGGTCTGATCGACATCACCACAACCGAGATTGCCGATGAGCTGGTAGGCGGTGTCCTGTCCGCCGGTGCCACCCGTCTGGATGCGGTGATTGCCACTGGCGCGCCCTATGTCGGATCGGTTGGTGCGCTGGACACGGTAAATTTCTGGGCACCTGAAACTGTGCCTGAAAAGTTCAAAGGCAGATTGTTTTACCACCACAACGACAACGTCACACTGATGCGCACCACGGCCGATGAATCTGCCCAAATCGGCGTATGGATCGCGGGCAAACTGAACCAGACAAGTGGCCCCGTCCATCTGCTCTTGCCTGAAAAGGGCATTTCAGCACTTGATATATCAGACGGTCCGTTCTGGAATCCGCAGGCCAATGCCGCCTTGTTTGACGCCATCGAGAATACCCTGACCCGAACCGCCATCCGCCAGATCAAACGACTGCCCTTTCACATCAACGACCCCGCTTTTTCCGCCGCCGCCGCACAGGCCTATCTCGACATCACACAGGACATCCCATGACCGCCATTCCCCGCGCCGACATCCTTAAAAAATTCACAGCGATGATTGAACAAGGCCAACCGATCATTGGTGGCGGTGCGGGCACGGGCCTGTCCGCCAAATCCGAAGAGGCGGGCGGTATTGACCTGATCGTCATCTATAATTCGGGCCGTTACCGCATGGCGGGGCGCGGATCATCGGCGGGGTTGCTGGCTTATGGCAACGCCAACGAGATCGTCAAGGAAATGGCGGTCGAGGTATTGCCCGTGGTCAAACACACCCCGGTTCTGGCGGGCGTGAACGGCACCGATCCTTTCATCCTGATGCCGCAGTTTCTGGCGGAGCTGAAATACATGGGCTTTTCCGGCGTTCAGAATTTCCCCACGATCGGTCTGTTCGACGGCACCATGCGGCAAAGTTTCGAGGAAACCGGCATGGGCTACGGCCTTGAGGTCGATATGATCGCGCAGGCCCACGCGCTTGACCTGCTGACCACGCCTTACGTGTTCAATGCTGATGAAGCTGTGGCAATGACCAAGGCTGGCGCCGATATCGTCGTGGCGCATATGGGCGTGACCACAGGCGGCAGCATAGGTGCTACATCGGCCAAAAGCCTCGAGGATTGCGTGACCGAGATTGACGCTATCGCCAAGGCAGCGCGATCTGTGCGCGAGGACGTGATCGTGATCTGCCACGGTGGCCCCATCGCCATGCCGGATGATGCGGCCTTTGTGCTGCAAAACTGTAACGGCTGTCACGGGTTTTACGGTGCCAGCAGCGCCGAACGCCTGCCCACGGAAATTGCCATCCGAGACCAGATCATCAGGTTCAAACAGATGGATGTGAACACCGCAAAAGCCGCAAAGAGAGACTGATATGACCGACCTGAATTATGACTTCGGTCATCTGGACAGCCTGATGGACGACGCAGGCCTGGATGTGCTGTTGGTCACGTCCAAACACAATGTCAGATATCTGTTGGGCGGCTACAGTTTCCTGTTTTTCTCGGCGATGGCTGCAATCGGGCACAGCCGGTATTTGCCTGCGGTGATCTATGTCAAAGGCGAGCGGGACAAGACCGCCTATATCGGCAACACCATGGAAAAATGGGAGCATGAGAACAGCCCGCTTTGGGTGCCGCATTTCTATCCGATCGGGTGGAGCAGTCTGGACAGTACCGCACAGATCATCGCGCATCTTGAAAAGATCGGCCATGACAAAGCCCGCATCGGGGTGGAGCCGCCCTTCATGCCGTCTGATGCGCAGGACGCCTTACGCGCATCGCTGGACGGAGCCAAGTTTATCGACGCAACCCGCACTCTGGAAACCCTGCGCGCCGTCAAAACGCCTGCGGAACTGGCCGTGCTGCGCGAAGCGTCGGAAAGGATTACCGACGCCATGCAGGCCACCATCGCCGCGTCGGGCGCCGGTGATACCAAACACCAGATCATCGAACGCCTGCGGCAGGAAGAGACGAGGCGCGGGCTGCAATTCGACTACTGCCTGTTGACGCTCGGATCGAGCCACAACCGCACCGCATCCGCCCAGACCTGGGCAAAAGGCGAGGTGATGTCGATTGATTCAGGCGGTAATCTGGACGGCTATATCGGTGACATCTGCCGCATGGGTTTCTTGGGCGAACCAGACGCCGAACTGGTTGATCTGCTTGGCGAAATCGAAGCCATCCAGCACGCTGCATTTACCCAGATCAAAGCAGGTGCAACTGGCATCGCCGTGATCAATGCAGGTCAAGACGCACTGGCACGCCAACCGAACAAAAAGTACACCGATTTCTTTGGTCACGGCATGGGTCTGGTCAGTCACGAGGCCCCGTTTTTGCTGACCAACCATCCAGTATCGTATGTCGGCCGAGACGCGGAAAGCCCGCTCAAATCAGGTATGGTGCTGTCGATAGAAACCCACATGCAACACCCCAAACGCGGCTTTATCAAACTGGAAGACACTTTGACGGTAACAGACAACGGCTACCAGATGTTCGGCACCAAAGGCCGCGGTTGGAACCGGAGTGACAGGGTATAGGGCAAGGTACTTAATTACATAATGAACCTTATCAGCGACACTGACTTAACGGGACCGCTTGCAGACGAGCGTGAAATTCTACGCCAACGTCAAAGCCGCCGTTCATGCAACGCGCAGCGAATGCTGCCGAAGAGCCCACACCGGAAGTTTCAAATTCTCGCGCTTGCGCACGCAGCGCGCGAAATGCCTCAAGAGCAAGAGATATGGCGACGTCGCCCAGCATGAGCACCGATCATTCATGCCGGACGCAGCAAGGATCAAGCATGGAATTCACGATCCGCGGAACAAAGTCGATCTTGGCGCAGGTGTGACCAACGGTCGGTTCGTCCGAATGCTATTGCTCGGCTATCTGGTGCAACAAAATAGAGATTTCCCCCATCAGCAATTCTCATTTCCAAGCCTATTGATAGCGCATGGCTTTTAGCTGTTTTGAGAATCGTTAAGCTGTTCTGCGAAACTTTGAAAAAACTTGGATGAAAGTTTCTTTGCTGTGCTTTCAATCAGCCTACTGCCCAATTGCGCAAGCTTGCCGCCGATTTCTGCCTTGGCGGTGCATTGCAAAAGGGTGCCGTCGGGATGCTGTTCCAACACAACCTCGGCGCCGCCTTTGGCAAACCCCGCAGCGCCGCCGTTGCCTTGGCCGACCAGCGAAAACCGTTCCGGCGGGGCATCAGGGCTGAGTGTGACGCTACCAGTGAATTTCGCTTTGACTGGACCGATCTTGAGCACGACTTTTGCTTCAAGGTCGGTATCAGAATGTTTGATCAATTCTTCACAGCGAGGAATACAATCTTTGAGGATTTCAGGATCATTCAAAGCTGCATAGACGACATCCCGCGGGGCTTTGATGACAAATTCGTTCTTCAGTTCCATTTTTTCAGTCCTAAACTCTCGCAATGGTGCCCTGATCGATCTGCGATAGGGGCGGGTTTTCGACTAAAGAAACAGTGTTGAAACACCGGGAAATACAGCCACGATGACAAGCACGACCAGCATGACGCCGATGAACGGCATGGTTGCGGCAAAGATTTGTTCGACCGACACATCCGGATCATTCAACGTATTATGGACGGTAAAGACCGATATCCCGAAGGGTGGGGTCAGCAGGCCAATTTCAACGGCCAGAACCGTTACGATGCCAAAGTGGCTCAGGTCAATACCCATGCCTTGGGCGATCGGTGCCGCGATCGGGACCATGATCAACAAAATAGACGTACTGTCCAGGATCATGCCCATCAGCAGAATGATGACAGCAAAAAAGAAAAGGAAACCGTAAGGCCCAAAACCGGAATCCGTCACCAGCCCTGCAATCGCATTGGGCAGGCCCGCGACGGAAAGCATCCGCGAATAAAAGCTGGCTGCGATCAGCAGCACAAGGATCGACACAGAAATCACACCGGTTTGTTTCATAACATCCCACAGCTTGTGGCGATCAAGCGACCGGCGCGCGATGGCGACCAAAAGTGCACCAAATGCACCAATGCCACCCGCCTCTGTCGGGGTGAAAAAGCCGGAATACAGGCCACCCAGAACCAGCAATACCAGCATCGCAATCGGGAATAATTTGGACGCCATCGTGCCCAACGGCATTTTCGGGACCGTCAAATCCAACCTCCGGGCCTTTGAAGCCGCAGGATCCGTCAGGACAAATCCCGGGAACACGATTGTCAGCCCAATCAGCATGATAACAAAACCGCCCGCCAACATGATCCCCGGCACGATCCCCGCGATAAACATACCACCGATAGAAACTTCGGCGAGGATGCCATAGATGATCAGCAACAGGCTGGGCGGGATCAGCATGCCCAACACCGACGACCCTGCAACAGTGCCAGCGGCAAAAGCAGGACGGTATCCGTGCCGCGTCATTTCGGGAACAGCAACCCGCGTGAACACGGCCGCTGAGGCAATCGACACGCCCGTGACAGCCGCAAAAACCGTGTTGGCGGCTACTGTTGCCACGCCCAGCCCGCAAATCATCCGGCGTAGCAGCACATCCGCGACTTCGAATGTATCGCGCCCCACGTTTGACACGCTGACCAAAAGCCCCATCAAAACAAACAGCGGAATTGTCGCGAAAAGGTAATCAGCAATCCCGCTATAGGCGGTCAGTTCCAGCATCTTGAACGCCAGATCAAGATTATTACGAATGATCCAGATACCCGCAAAAGCGACCGCAAGCAGCGCATAGGCGATTTGCATGCCAAGCAGAACCAGCGCAATCAGCACCGCGATCAGGACAAACCCGATGGTAAGAGTGGTCATGGCTTATCGCTCCGAAAATTGCGGATTTCTTCAGAGACGCGATACAGTGCCGACAGTGCTGCAATTGCAGCGCCAAAGACCGTTATCGCGCGGAATGGTGTGGTTGGTATGGTGAACACGCCCTGTACGCCGAAATATTCCGCGCTTTGCCACGCGGACACCAGTTTCGGCCATGACGACCAGCAAATCAGGATAAACACGGCGGCACCTGTCAGGGCAAAGAAAGCCTCGAGCAGATAGACGGTTCGCGGCGATGACTTCTCCAATCGCCTGACAAGGAAATCAGCACGCGTCAGGCGCTTTTGCTGGATGGCGGCTGCAACTTGCAGGAACACGATTGCAACCACTGTACGGGCAGCGATTTCAGAAACACCCGTAATAGGCGCGTTGAAAAAGTTGCGGCCCAAGACATCGGCAACAACCAGCACCATCAATCCGCCGATACACAATGTGCCAAACGATGACATCACAGCGGCGATGGTGCCCAAAACTGCGCCAAACGGGGCATCAGCGAACTTGGGAACATGAGTTTGACCCCGTGATGCCGGGTTATCTTGGCTCATCTGTGATTACTCATCGGTTGGGTTCAGGCGGCAAACAGCCGTTCAGATAATAGCTGAACGGCTGTTCATTGAAGTGCTGGACCTTAGCGGCCTTCGTCCCAGTTGCGCAACGGTGTAGCTCCGCGTTCGCGCAGCGCGTCGAAATAGGCTTTCAAGACGACATTGCCCGCCTCGCCTGTCTGCTCAAGCCATGGCGCTACAATATCTGGCAGGCCTTCCACCCAAGCAGTTTTTTCGGCATCAGGCAGATCATGTACCGTGAGGCCAGCGGCTTGCATTTCCACCATCGCGCGTTCGGATAGGTCAGACACATAATCGCCATGCGCGATAGATGTGGCTTTGGCGGCTTCACGGAATGCCACCTGAACGGGCTCTGGCAAGCCGTTAAAGAAACCCTCATTCGCGGCGATGCCACCGAAATACATAGACCCAATACCGACGCGTGTCAGTTCCGGTGCGACCTCGTAAACCCGCGTGGGCAGGATGCCTGAAGCGAATGACAACGTACCTTCGGTAACGCCAGTCTGGATGTTTGTATAGTATGTGGTCAGCGCACCATCGACGGGCGTGGCACCAGTTTCCTGCAACCAGTTGGCCGATGTACCCGGCGCGTTCAGTTTGCGGTTTTGAAGATCCGCCATCGTGTTGACCGGGAAGGTCGCATAAATGTCATAGCTGTCGGTGATCAGCGACGACAAATGCACCATCCCGTTTTCGGACCAGCTATTGGCAAGTTCTGGCAGATTCTGGCTTAGGTCATCGAAAATCTCGATGATCATCTTGTGGTCTGATGTGGCGAATGGCGTAAAATAGGTCACGTTCTGCAAAGGCATGTTTGCACCTTCCCAAACGGTGCCGACCATGCCCACGTCAACGATACCGTCCATCACCGCCTCGCGGGTGTCGGTGAATTTATAAAGCGTGCCGGCATAAGCTTCGACCCAGTCGACCTGATATTCATTGCCCGCCTCGGCAAGGATGCGGTTCACTTCGGGTTGAAAAGTGTTCTTCATCGCGTAGACCCAGATGTTTGCTTCGGGGTGCGATGATCCGATATTCACCGTGACCTGTTCTTGTGCAGACGCAATCCCTGCGGTCGACATGCCCAACGCGGCAATCATGCTAAAAGTGGTATACTTCATTATCGTCTCTCCCTTTGTGAAAATGCCTCCTCGCATTCTCGGTGTGATTTAGTCGTCGATTGTGCCCAAGGCGCGTAAGATGCGCTCTGGTGTAAATGGCATTTCAGTGACCTGCCCGCCCAAGGGACGCAGCGCGTCGTTGATCGCGTTCATCACGGCGGCAGGTGCGCCAGCGGTGCCTGCCTCGCCCGCGCCCTTTGCGCCGAGTGTGCTTTCTTTGGTCGGTGTTTCCACGTGGCCAATGATCATGTCAGGCATTTCGGCGGCCATCGGGACAAGGTAATCGGCCATCGACCCGTTCAAAAGCTGGCCGTCCTCGTCATAATGGATTTCTTCGAACAACGCTCCGCCAAGACCCTGTACAATGCCACCGCGAATTTGTTCATCGACAAGCTGCGGGTTTATGATGCGGCCGCAATCCTCCACGCACCAATGCTTCAGCAGTTTGACCATGCCGGTGTCTGTATCCACCTCGACATAGCTGGCTTGCACGCCGTTAGTGAAAGCAAAGGGGTATTCAGACGTGATGTAGTGCCGCGTCTGCACGAGTTCGCGGGGCAAATCCTTGGGCAATGTATCGCCCCGAAAGTAGACAACACGGCCCAATTCCTCCAACGGCATCCGCGTTTTTCCGCTGTCACTGTCAACGACCGCACCGTCACGAATGTCTAGTTTATCTTGGTCGGTCTGTAGCATCGCCGCCGCTACCTCAAGGATAGAATCCCGCAATGCACGCCCCGCCTGCAAGGCCGCTTCGCCACCGATACCCGCCCCGCGCGACGCCCAAGTGCCGCCGCCGTAGGGTGTAACTTGGGTATCGCCGGTAACAATCCGCACCTTGGCAGGCAAGACACCGACGCTTTCTGCAACGATCTGGCTCAGCATCGCCTCGGTGCCTTGGCCTTGTTCGGTAACACCCGACATGGCCACGATGGACCCGTCAGGATCCATGCGGACAGTGCAACCATCTTGGGCTGAAATCCGCGCGCCGCCGATCCCGTACATGAACGGAGACGGATTGGTCAGTTCAATGAAAGTCGCGATACCGATGCCGCGATGAATACCCTTCGCAAGGGCGGCCGCCTGATCCGCGCGCAGCGCATCGTAGTCCATCAAGGCGACAAGCTTGTCCATGCTTTGATGATGTGAAAGCCCCTCAAACCGCATTTTGGCAGGCGATGTCACCGGGTAAGCATCATCAGCATACATATTTAGACGCCTGATCGCGACCGGATCCATGTCCAGTGCTGCGGCGGCCATATCAACCAAGCCTTCGGTAATCGCTACGGCAATCGGATGGCCAACAGCGCGATACTGCGACGTCGGGGTTTTGTTTTGGAACACCACAGTAGTCTTTGCGCGGTAGTCGGCAAAATCATACGGCCCGCCGCACAGGTTAACGACCTGATTGCCTTCAATCGCTGAGGTACGTGGATACACCGAATAAGCCCCAATCGCCGTCCAGTCATCAACGTCAAAGCCCAGAATCTTGCCGTCAGCAGCCACCGCAATTTTCGCGGTGATCTTGTGATCGCGAGCGTGAATATCGGTTGTGAAACTTTCCAGCCTATCCGCAATAAATTTTACGGGACGCCCCATGATCTTGGCAATCGCGGCGGTGGCGACCTCGTCAGGATAGACATGCACCTTGATGCCGTAAGACCCGCCAACGTCGCCACAAATTACCCGCACGCGAGATTCGGGCAGGTCCAGATGCTTGGCCAGAACTGACTGCATCATATGGGGGGCTTGGGTCGCATGATAGGCAGTCATTTGATTTTCGGCAGTGCTCCAATCCACAAGGATCGAACGCGGCTCTAGTGTTACACCCGTGTGTCTTGCCGTCGTAAACTGCGCCTCAATCACCTTATGCGCTTTTGTGAAGGCACCATTGATATCGCCCGCTTCGTTCACCCGCTGGAACGCCAGATTGTCGCCCAACGCAGGGTGCAACACCGGCGTGTCCTTATCCAACGCCGACATCATATCGGTGACCACAGGCAGTTGATCATAATCAACCAAAACCTGCTCTGCACCGTCTTCGGCAGCGCGGCGCGACGTGGCGATGACAGCAACAACCGGTTCACCGACCCAGCAAGCGCGGTCAATGGCCATCGGATGTTCGGGCGGCGATTTCATACCCTTCAGGTGTTCGAGAACGGCGACCCAAGGCGTACACACTTTAGCCAGATCGGCACCAGTAAATACCCGCAAAACACCTTTGACCGCTAGCGCGTCATCGGTCTGGATGTTCGTAATCTTGGCATGGGCAAAGGGTGAGCGTACAAACGCCACATGCACCATGCGCGGCAGCACGATGTCGTCAACATAACGGCCGCGCCCTTCGACCAACCGCTGTGCATTCGGGCGCGGCACGGTTTTGCCGATGTAGGAATTGGGACGGTCAGGATTACCAAATCGCAGGGTCACGGTTTTACCTTTCTGGCCCGGTGTTGGGCCACGCTTTCGATGGCATCAACGATGGCTTCATAACCTGTGCAGCGGCAGTAGTTGCCCGACATGTGTTCGCGGATCACGGCTCTGTCAGGCACCCCGTCCTGCGATAATAACTCTTGCGCCGATACCAGCATACCAGGCGTGCAGAACCCACATTGCAAGGCGTTTCGGGCAACAAACGCCTCTTGCAGATCGCGGATTGCGTCGGTTTCCGAAAGGCCTTCGACGGTCCATACCTCGGAGCCGTCAAGCTGCGGGGCAAGGACAAGACAGCCGCGCACTGTATCGCCGTCAACCCGGATGGTGCAGGCCCCGCAGACCCCGTGTTCGCAACTTGCATGTGCTCCAGTCAGCCCCAACTCGTGGCGCAGGAAATCAACGGCATGTTGCCCGACAGGCACTTGCGCTGAGACAGCTTCGCCATTCACGGTCAGGCTGATATCGACCTTGTCGCGGAACATCTCGGTCATGCTTCATTTCCTGAAATTTCGGCCATGGCGCGGCGCAAAAGCACCCCTGCAATATGACGCCGATAGCTGCCGCTGGCATTGGTATCGGAGGGTGGATCAATCTCGGCTCGCAATGCGTCAACAGCGCCGTCGAGGTCGCCCGCATCAAGCTTGGCCATGGCAGCTTTCGCCAATACGGGCTGGTCGCCGACCGAGATCATCGTGACCCTGTGGCCCCCCGCGCGACGTACGACACAGACACCCGCCAAGGCATAGTCGCCCGACCGGCGCGTCACTTCTTGCAGCACTTGAAGTTCACCCTGCTCGGCTTTTGGAACACTGATCGCTGTCAGGATTTCCTCGGGCTCTAGATCGGTCTCGAACAGGCCGTGAAAGAAATCTTCGGCGGTGATTGTCCGCGGTCCATCCGGCCCTTCGACATGCAGCACAGCGCCCAAGGCAAGGATACAGGCCGGAAATTCTGCAGCGGGATCAGCATGGGCAATCGCACCACCAATCGTGCCACGGTTGCGGATCGCTGCGTGGGCGATCACCTCAACCGCCGTGGCCAACAGCGGCGCGTGTTGCGCAATCAACGGATCGCGGCCGACATCCACATGCCGCGTCAGCGCACCGATCCTAATTGTATCGCCATCATCGACGACGCCGCGCAATTCGGAAAGGCGGGAAATATCAACCAATAGATCACCGGTCGACAGCCGCATATTCATCGCAGGAACAAGGCTTTGCCCGCCCGCAAGTACACGCGCCATACCGTCGGCAGAGGATAACAATTCAATCGCGTGCCGCAAATCCCTGGCCCGCGCATAGCCGCCTACCGATGCCTTCACTGGAATTCCTCCCCTGACGCATTCCATCCCTCAAGATAATGATCGCATTATCAGTCTTGTTGATCGTATGATCTATAAAGATATTAATATTGCAAGAAGATTCTTTTCTAGCCACAAGCCGGAACATGACAGTGAATGAAAACAGCGCATCTGATGCGGACCCACTGGGCAAAATTACGCGACGCAGGCTGCATCCTGACGAGCGTCGCCAGCTGATCGTGGATGGCGCAGTTGCCTTTTTCGCCGAGGTCGGGCTGGAAGGGAAAACCCGCGACCTAGCCAAGCGGCTGGGCATCACACAATCGCTTCTTTTCAACTACTTCGCCAACAAAGACGCGCTGATCGAGGCGGTGTATGAACAGGTCTATCTGAACCGGCTTTCGCCTGACTGGCCGCGCCGGTTGGTCGACCGTGACGTGCCGCTGCGGTCCCGTTTGCTGGCGTTCTACGCCGATTACAGCAAACTTATTTTCGAATATGAATGGATGCGGATTTTCATGTTCTCGGGTCTCGCGGGGGCCGAACTGAACCGGCGCTATCTGGAACATATGCACAAAATGATCCTTCTACCCCTGATTGACGAAATAATCGCCGCGTCCTCGAGTGACATGACCCCATCCATGGAAGACTTGTGGAACTTACACGGCGGCATCGTCTATATCGGCATACGCCAGCATATTTACCGCATGCCCTGCCCCGAGGTGCCAACGCAGGCCATTGAAAATGCTGTCGACAGATTTCTGAAAGCATTCGAAGTTGATGTGTCTGCAGAGTAGGTTCTGACTTGGCACAGGACTTGGCACCTGTTTTAAATGGACTGCGATCGCATTTTCGACCCGGGATCATTCTAAACAACAAAGGTTTTTGTGTCGCCCCGCAAGTTGAAATCCACTCGTAGAATCCGTCAATTACCGCGTTGTGTCAGCTGACGGATTCCCGAATTTACGCCGCCTCGATAATCCCGAGGGACCGCATAGGGAGATCCTCGGACAACTTGAGGCGATCAAGGATAAGCTCCGCAAACTGCGTTATTGCCCCCTCCACACTCGCGGCTTCAGGCGCTGTCATGTAGTCAGTCCTGTGCTCAACATCGATTACTGTCCATGAATAGCCACCTGACGCCAGCATTGCGTTCATCAAGAACCGAGCCATGCTCCCATTGCCGTCCGGATAGGGATGAATGTAACCCAAAAGCCAATGCCCCAAAACAGCGCGCACAGCTGCAAACTCCTCTTCCTGCAGCCGGTCAAAGAGCGCGTCCATACCATCCGCTATGGCTTCTACTCGCGGAGGCGTGTGCCGTGATCCGCGCAAATAAACGGGGTGGTTTCGATATCCGGCAAGTGCGCCCGCTCTCAAAATGCCCGCCGTCACTGAGGGTCCAAACAGATTTTCATACCAGCCATCATGATCTTGCCGCACGATCCGACCAGCTGGCTCGCCGCCGAGGAGCTTCTCAAGCGAAGCTCTGACTGCCTGAAAGGCCTGCCAATAACCACGCGCTGCAAGTGCGTCGACGTTTTGCTCATGTGCTGGCTTTCCAAGCGGATCAAATGAGCCCTGGCGGACCCGCTCAATCAACCCTTCAGTAACTGAATACCCTTCGATTGACAAAGAGTGGGAAGCATCATTGACGTAGATGTCGTCCACCCTTGCGAGATAGACGGATGCATCATCAGGCAATCCCGGCTCTGTGGGAAAGAGATCGATGATCGTCTGGCGATGCTCCGCCCAAGCACTGTTTATGTGCGCGGTCAGCGGTGAGACACCAATGACAAGCGGTGCGACATGGGCGATATCGGCAAAAGGGCCTTTCTCTCGGACGCCATAATCTGCCGCTTTCATTTTTCGAACGATGGTATCAGCTTCATCACCGCGCCCCATTCGCCGCAAAGCGCCCGCGATCCGTCCGGCTGCCATGGTGTGTCCGCCATCAAGGAGGTTCCCTAGCAACACATTGGTTGTCTTCAAATTGCTCAGCACGATTTGTGCTTCGGTCGGATAGGTTCGGCAGAACGCCTCAGGTACGTTGATAAGCGCCGCTTCGATTGTCAGCACGCGCAGGCCGTCTTTAATCATACGATTATCTTGCGACGGCAGTGCCTTCTTTAGGTCATAGAGGCAGGCCTCAAATGACAACGCGGTGTTGTTTCCAGATCCTTTCGGGCTCCAAATGATAACCTGTCGCGGGATATGTGCGCTTTCCGCATGCAACAACAATGATTGCTCGGAAGAAAAGCACCAGTCCGCATCAAAGAGTTCCTGACAATAGCGTTGGCAAAACTCCGAAAAAGATGTGCACCAAAAAGTCGATTTTAGTGGCTTGTCGTGAGGGCGGGTAACGATCAGCCATCCAGGGATAATATCTCGTAAAAACCCGTTCTAATTCAAGCGGTCACGATGAGTCCGGCTCAGATCACTGCTTCTTGGCACGTTACCGTGTTGCTCTTGTAGCTTCTTCAGAATCTCAAGCGAAGTCGCGAGTTTTTCATTTGGGGTTACCATGATACTGGTTCTCGCTTTCTCACGTTAGTTTTGCGGGAGATCACGCGTCACCCGAAACGGTACAAAGCACGTAAATATTGACGTATGAATACACGTTTTTATTGCTATATTAATACGCGTAGACTCCGCCGTTCAAATGCACGTAAACTCTGTTGACCACTATCACGTTTACCCTGCCTCACTGAAATTTCTTCCAGTTCGCATAGCTTGTGACCTAGCAGGCATTATTCAGCGATGACGCACACCCCCCGCATCGTCCGGTTGCTCGCGATCTGCCGGCCAGAGAGCAGCCAGAGGATGCGGGGCTGGGGCCTGCTGCATCTTGACAATCTTTGCCATAAATCCTAATTTATGCATATGGCAACTATGAACGTATCTCTTCCTGATCCAATGAAATCCTGGGTCGAGCACCGCACGCGGGGCGGTCGGTACAGCAACGTGAGTGACTACGTCCGTGACCTCATTCGCAAAGATCAGGAACAATATGTCGCCATTGAAGAGCTGCAGGGCCTGATCACCGAAGGACTGCAAAGTGGCCCGGCCCGCACCTTCGATATGTCAACATTTATCGCAGGCAAAACGTCGAAGTGACACACAGTGTTAAGCTGCGGCCTGCAGCTGAGGCAGACTTGGCCGAAATTTGGGGCTACACCGTCGAGGCGTGGTCGGAGGATCAGGCAGAAGTCTATCTCACGGGTTTGGGACAGGCTTTTGACCGACTTGCCCAGTTTCCGGAAATGGCGCGCATTCGGATGGAGTTTACGCCAGCTGTGCGTATCCTACCTTATCAAAGCCACATCATCGTCTATTTGGCAGAAGCTGGACTGATAGACTTGATCCGTGTCCTCCATAGGCGCGCAAACTGGTCTACGTTGCTGACGGAGTAGCGCTACAAACAGTTTTGCAGCGAGATGCGCCAATGGCGGGAGGGTGCAACCTTGACCGTCTCACCCAGCATGCAATTTGAGAAAGCGCCATTCGCTGCACTGCGGACAAGCTCAAACAATATGCACGAGGACGAAGCCGCTGCGCCGCGGCAATGGTGCTTGTTGCAGGTGTTGTGCGCTGACTTTGGGCGTATGCATTTTGAGATCCAGCGAACCTGTCTGACGATTGGGGCTTCTCAATTGTCAAACAGGAGGTTCCCAAGACACAAGAGAAAATGACCCCGCTGCGTGAGCGGATGATCTGCGCGCCTATCAACTTCATATGACCGATACCGAGATGACGCCACCGACGTTCAATGCAGGGATTATGGCGCTGTGGTTCTTGTTTGGTACGACCTGCGACCTTGCCGGACATAGACGATGGCACGGCGCTGCAACAACGCAGGCGACAATATTGCGATAGGCGCAAGGTCATTATTGCCCATCATTCGATCCTTCCTGTGTCAGGCCAGCCGCTTCCAGACGCAATTGCACAAGAGCCTGCCTTAGCATCTCTCGCTCCTGCTTGTTCATCAGCGCTGTCACTGGTGGATGAAATGGAAGAGGCAGCTGCGCCAAGGTGGTTGATTTGGGAGTGATCATGTTCGGCTTCCTTCGATGAGTCGCTCTCATCAAAGCTTCGCCGAAAACCTTGGGATGTCAGAATTGTGGATAAATTCAGCAACCCGGCCGTGGACACTTGCGGTGACCCAATGCCACGCCGATAGGATCGATAGACCTTAACATCGGCACCAAAATACGCGTGCCATTTGTGTTGCACGCGATAAACTGACCCGACATGGGCAGAATGAACGGGACCTTGCCCTCCAAAGAAAAAGCGCGCTCTTCGCGAGCCACGATGCAGGCGCACAAAACTGGGCCATGCTCGCGTCACTGATCAAGACCTGCAAACTGAACAAGATTGAACCGCACAGCTACCTGACCGGAATCCTCACGGCCATCGTCAATGGCCATAAACAGAACAACATCAACCAGTTGCTACTCTGGAACTTCAAAGCCTGAAGCAACGCTGACCTTGGGGTCGTTGGATGCAGGGTTTGCTGTTGCCCAGTCGATATTGCCCAGATCGTCGACAATTGAGCGACGATCATTCGCCATGGGTAGGCAGGTTGCCAAAGTTCAAACGGAAACCGCTTCGAAAACGGCCGTCATCTCGGTCAGCCTGCGCGCTTGGCCTGTCAGGTGAAGTTGGAGAAGATACCGGAATGCACCGTCAAAGCGGATATAGAGTACTTCTTTTTCCGACCGTTCTGAGGCCAGCGGGCTCATCATTTCGATCAATTGGTCCTCAATGTCGCCAATGGCTGGCACAAAGGTTTGGTCGAACATCGCCTGATTGCGAATGTCGTACCACAGGCGGTGCAACTCCGCTTCCTCGATAATTGTTTCGGCCAGCGCTTTGCAGAACGCGGTCTTGATGTCCCGCGGGGTCGAAATGCCGTCAACCGATGCGGCGATTGCCTTTACAAAATCGCTTTTGTATTGCCGCACGCAATAGATGAGCAGCGCGTCCTTGTCCTCGAAGTAGTAGTGCAGACTGCCCAGCGACATGTCCGACTGCGCCGCGATGTCACGCAGTGTCGTGCGGGCATAGCCGTACAGTTTCAGCGCGTCGATCGCACTTTGGGCGATCTCACGTTTTCGGCTTTCGCGCTTGCGGACCTTATTTGCCTTACGGTCCGCAAGCTTGGATTCATGTGTCATGTCGTTCATCGGGTACTCACGTTTGACCCACCAGACTTAGCCCAACAGTGCGTGAAAGAAAATACGCGGAATCTTGAACCAGCTAGGCCGATATTGAAACCGCGTCAGCAACCGACCGATGTTGTGTTGCTGCGAGTTCGAGACAAACCAAGGCGGACGGGGCAATAGGGTCATCCCGCCTGACAACAGGTTGCGCGGAAACGGCCGGAACGGTGCTTCGATCACAGTGCGTTCAACATTCTCCAACATGAACGTATTGTGGACCGTTCCAATGCCCGACTGCACGTCTTGCAATGTTGCTCCGGCAAAACCGCCCCAAGGACAGCTCGTCGCAAGAAAGGCAAGACCGGACCACGCGTTGACCGCGATTGCGCCATAGCGGAAATCGGCAATGATCTCCTCGAACCGTTTGCGACCCATGGCACGGATTGTCGCGGGGTGAATAATGATGTTCCCGCCCAGCGTCCCGTAAAGCGTGTCATTGGCCCACTTGATCGCCTCTTTCAGATAGGCCTCCGCACCGGTCGCGTCGATGTGCATTACACCTAGGGCTGCGGTAAACACTTCGGTCTGGGCTAGCCATTCAGTATCGCCATCTGCCATGTCGGCAATATAAAGCGGTGCCACGTCCAAACCACGCTCCAACCGTTTGGGGTTTTTCGCATGGGCAAGAAAGGCGTTTTGACGGTCCTCTGCGCCGGGGTAATAGGCGGCGCGTTTGGTGTGTTTGGCCATTACATCCGCGAGGTTTTTCATCAGCGTGTCGGCCTTGTCCCACCCTTTGGGCAAGATCAGGCTTTGCACCGCAACACAGTTAAAGCCAGAGTTGTGCAGCTTCATCGTAGCAATGTTTTCGGCCTGAAAGCGCAAGTCCGCAGCCGTCCATGGGCCGGGCACGACGATGGTCGGGCAAACGGCGCCCAACTCGGAAGTAATGTGGCGCGGGTTCTTGGGCGTGCCAGCAGCTTTGTTCTTTTTGCCTTCCTCTCCTGGGCCCCAGACGATCAGATCATGTGTAGTGCGGGCACCGGTGATGTGGATCTCTTCGACCAGCGGATGATCCGTCAGATATGCGCCAGCGGGGCCATCGCCACGGTGAATGCGCAATGCATCAAGGTCGATCAACGGCTTCAGCGCGATCTTCAGCGGCTCGGTCAGGTAGTCGTTGACCGGATTCATCTTGAGCAAGACAACCTGATTTTCCAGAAACAGCTTTTGAAACGCATCAAGCGGCGTGATCGCGGCGATGTTGCCCGCGCCCAAAACCAAAGCGACCTTGCCGACGCGCTGGCCTGTTGGAACATCATAGGCCGAAGCGGCGTTGTTTTTCAGGTTAGATGCATTCACGCCCTTTTGCATCCAGACATCAGCCTTGACCCCTGACAGCAGCAGCCGGTCCCAGATGGAATGCGGCACCACGCGCACGGCGGTCTGGCCGGTGGGTAAGCTGCGTTTTTTCAATCCGTCGAGAAAGGTCTTCCCCTCCATCTTGGACAGCGTCTCAATCAGCCCGTTGCAGCAGGACATGACCGCGTAGGGGCCGGAAATCCATTCTTCACCCAGCAGAGGCGACCCTTCGGGAATGCCTTTCGCGCGGCCCGCAGCCTTGACCCAGTCATCGGACACTTTCATCAAGCTGTCTTTGATGGCGTTCAACACCTCGATGCGCTTGGCCAGCGATGTCTTGGCCCAGTTGTGCTTTGCCGCATCCAGAGCGGCCAAATCGGTGTCATAAGCCAACTGTAGATCGGGGCTGAATTCGCTTTGATGTTTCATATTGTTCCCTCCAAAAGGATGTCGGCGTAGGTCTCGCGCAGCTTGAGCTTGACTACCTTACCGGTCGCCCCAAGGGGCAGTTCATCGACAAAGATTACGCGATCAGGCACTTGCCAGCTCGCGACTTTGCCGTCGTAAAACTTCAATAGTTCGGGCTCTGTGACGTCTCCGGATTTAATCGCAACGAGGATCGGGCGTTCGTCCCATTTTTCATGTCTTGCAGCGATGGCTGCCGCATTGGCGATAGCGGGGTGGCCGATGGCAATGTTCTCAAGCTCGACGGTGGAAATCCATTCGCCGCCGGACTTGATAATGTCCTTGGAGCGGTCACGGATCACCATAAAGCCGTCAGGGTCGATCGTGGCCACATCGCCAGTGTCGAACCAACCATCATCGCTCAAGGCATGCTGTTCCTTCCCGAAATAGGTGTGGACAACCCATGGCCCGCGCACCTGCAAATCGCCTTGTGTCTTTCCGTCTTCGGGCAGCATGGTGCCGGCCTCGTCAACCAAACGGATTTCGGCTCCGAACAATGAGCGTCCCTGACCAACCCGCACGGCGGTTTGCTCTTCTTGCGACAGCTTTTTGTAATTTCCGAGCGGGTGGTTGACCGTGGCCACAGGGCTGGTTTCTGTCATGCCCCATGCCTGAATCAGCTCGACATCGTATTTGTCGCGGAATGCAGTGTACATCGACGGAGGCATCGGCGCGCCGCCCACAATTGTCCGTGTCAGGCTGGGCACCTTCGACCCCGTTTTTTCCAACGCCGCCAAGAGCCCCATCCAGATGGTCGGCACGCCAAATGCCGCCGTGACTTCGTGCCCGTCGATCAATGAAACTAGGCTTTCACCGTCCAGTCCCGGCCCCGGCAAGACCAGCTTGGCACCAACGGCAGCAGATATATAGGGCACACCCCAAGCGTTGACGTGGAACATCGGTACCACCGGCAACACGGTGTCACGCGCTGAAATCGCAAGCCCGTCAGGTTGGTTGCCCGCAAGCGAATGCAGCAGAGTTGAGCGGTGCGAATACAGAACACCCTTAGGATTGCCCGTTGTGCCGGATGTATAGCAGAGCGAGGAGGGCTGACGCTCGTCCAGTTCCGGCCAAACGAAGGCCGGATCGCCCTCGGCGATCAGCTCATCGTAGATTTTCAAGCCGTCAATCGTCGCCTCTGCTTCTTCATCACGCGCGCCCAACAGCACATAATGCTCGACTGACTTGAACCGATCTTTCAGCTTGGCAATGGCAGGCAGGAAGGTCCGGTCAAAGAACATCACCCGGTCTTCGGCGTGGTTTGCAATATACACCATCTGGTCGGGGTGCAGGCGCGGATTCAGCGTGTGGCAAATGAAACCCGCGCTCGAACAGCCGAAATAGATCTCCAGATGTCGGCGGTTGTTCCAGGCGATCGTGCCACAGCGCGTCTCGGGCGAAAGCCCAAGCTTTGTCAGGGCCGACCCCAACCGTCGCGCATTGGCACCGACTTCAGCCCAGTTCGTCACCTCTACGTTGCCAGCGGTTTCTACCGAAACAATTTCGGTCCGGCCGTGGCACCGACCGGCGTGTTCGATAAGGGACGAGATCAGCAATTGCTGGTCCATCATTTTGCCAAGCATAGATCGGCTCCATGTTTGTTGAGTCCAAGAGGGTCCTGCAACCCAGGTTGCCCGGGGTCACAGGGGGGGAGAACCGGGTCAGGCCCGGATCAAGTCAGCACACTTTTCGCCGATCATAATGGTTGGCGCGTTGGTGTTCCCGTTGGTGATGGTGGGCATGATCGAAGCATCAGCCACGCGCAGCCCGTCAATCCCGTGAACCTTCAGATTGGCACCCACGACGGCCATGTCGTCAGAACCCATCTTGCAGGTGCCCACAGGGTGATAGATTGTCTGGATATTGCCGCGCAGATAGGCACGGATTTCGTCGTCCGTCTGCACATCCGGTCCCGGAAAGCGCTCCTCACCGCGGAAATCATCCAGCGCTGTAGACGCCATGATCTTGCGAGCAACCTTAACCCCTTCAACAAGTACTTCGAGATCTTGAGGATCGGCAAAGCAATTCGGATTGATGAGCGGCGCGTCGGCAGGATCAGCGGAGGCCAGCGTCAATTCGCCCACCGATCTTGTGCCGACAAGACTGGGCAGGATTGTGAACCCTTCGCTATCTGTCGGGTTTCCGGCACCGTCCGCAACGAACCACGTTGGCGTAAAGTGGAATTGAAGATCGGGGGCAGGGGCGTCTTCCATCACAGTCAGATAACCGCCGCCTTCACCGATGTTTGACGTCAGCAGCCCCATGCCTTTCCCCAGCAGTTCGGCCTGTTCCGGTTCAAGCGCATGGGCCAGCGTCACAGGCTGCGTACAGACATGTGCGACAGGTGCCATAAGATGTTCCTGCAGGTTCTGGCCGACACCGGGCAGATCATGCACCACGGAAATCCCCAGTGCTTCGAGTGCGTCGCGTGGGCCGATACCAGACAGCATCAGGATTTGTGGTGACCCGATGGAGCCAGCGGATAGGATTACCTCTGCGTCTGCCATCACATCGTGCATTTCATCACCAGCCCTGAACCGTACACCGGTGCAGCGGCCGTCTTCGATGATGAGGTTCTGCACATGCGCTTCGGCCTGTATCGCAAGGTTGTCGCGCTCCAGTGCCGGATGCAAAAACGCCACGGCGGTCGAGTTGCGCATGCCGTCTTTCTGCGTGACCTGATAGAGGCCAAAGCCTTCCTGCTCGGTGCCGGAGTTAAAATCTGGCTGCGGCGGATAGCCAGCTTCGACCGCTGCTTCGACCATGGCCAGAGACACCGGATTCGGATCCCGCAGATCGGCCACATTCAGCGGTCCACCAGCACCGTGAATGTCATCGCCGCCACGTTCATTGTTTTCGGATCTTTTAAACAGTGGCAGCACATCAGCATAGCTCCAGCCGGGGTTATCTGCCCCCCAAGCGTCAAAGCATGCCGGATTGCCTCGCTTGTAGATCATCGCGTTGATCGAGCTGCAGCCGCCAAAGACCTTACCGCGCGGCACGTAGAGTTGGATACCGTCCGAATGCTCCTGCGGCGTTGTTGTATATGCCCAGTCCAACGGCGTCTTGAACAGGTTTGGAAATGCTGCGGGGATGTGGATGTACGGGTTCTCATCGGGAGGGCCTGCCTCGAGCACCAGTACATTCTTGTCAGAATCCTCCGACAGTCGCGCGGCCAGTGTGCACCCGGCAGAACCTGCACCGATAATGATGTAGTCATAGCGCTCGGCGGCCTGGGCTTTGGCATGGCTTGCGCCAAAAGAAAGCGGCACTGCGGCGGCCACTCCTAACGCGGCACTCTTGCGCATGAAGTTGCGCCGCGAAATCCGTCCTGCCTCGAACTCACGCGCAACGGTGGCGTATTTTGATGTCTTTTTCAGGGTGCTCATTTTGGACTCCTCCCAGTCACTGTCTTAATCGCGGACCGCCCTCCACTGGCATGCCGAGATTCTCCACACAGTTGAGCAATGTTACTGGTCACTTGTCTAGTACTTTTGCCCTAAAATATGAATGTTCTTTAATGTTATTAATTTTCAATTATTTAGAACACGTCTTGGGGGTGATCAGAACAAGAATGCACCTTGGTTCATCCGGGAATAGCGTCGTCTAAGTCGTTATCAATTGCACAAGTGTCTAGTTTCAGAATGGTCTGCAGACCTTCGTTGCCGAGTGGGTGAAGGTCGGCTTAACGCCGTTCGTGAAAGGGCGGGAGAGGGCTCTGATCGGCCCAAGAGTCTGTGTCCGCGCGGAGCAAAATTTCCAAGTTAACGACCTGTAATTGATGGATTGGATGCAGCTCCTGCCGGTTCACAATCGAACCGATCTGGCCAAGACTGGTTTGGAACCAAAGGAGGACGACATGGAATTGGAACTGTCGCGGTTTGATGCCGCTCCTTTGATAGCATTTACTGCATGTATGGATACAGCCGCGGGCCGGTATGGCGATGCGCGAACCAAAGACAGACCAACAAATAGAGCTCATAAGCTCCTGCAGTAAAACTGTTTTATCTGGTCCGGATCTTTCCGATCTTTTTCCCTTACTGTCCTTCGATCTCCTCCCACACTCAAATCCCGGGTTTTGATGTCCGTTGCATTGCGCTTATGCCATCGTTGCCGGGTTTCGGCAGCCCTCTTGCTTCGTCACCATGGCCCACAGACCACGCGCCATCTTATTTGCTAACGCAACGACGACCAGCATACGAGGTTTATGTTCCAGCATTGATATCAACCAACCGTTATGCGGCGTTCCGAAGGGCTCAACGGCCTGAAGAACAGCCATGCGGCAAAATCCCGACCTCGGCGAAAGCAGTTCAAATCGGGCGCAAAGGTTTCTATGGCCAAAGCTGTGATTGGCCCCACACCCGGCATGGTCCGGGCGCGACGTGCCGCTTCAGCTTCTTTGGCGGCACCTTTCGTCTGTCGGTCTGGACGAGGTACACTTTGGCGAGTTCTTGGACGCCCGCTGGCAAGCCAATGGTCTCAACTGCAACTGCGTCAGCCAGGCGTTTGACCTGGATAGCACCCTTTGGCGCAACGACACCGTGCTCAGCTAGATGGCCACGCAATGCGTTGATCGTTTGTGTGCGCTGACGACAAACATCTGTCGTGTACGAAACAGCATGGCACGCGCCTGCTGGGCTTCAGACTTTAGCGCTACAAACCGCATGGTTGGTCGTGATGCCGCTTCAACGATGGCTTCGGCGTCTGCAACATCGTTCTTTTGTCGTTTAACGAACGGCTTCACATAGTTTGGCGCAATCAATCGCACGGTATGTCCAAGCTTCTCGAACTCACGGCCCCAGCTATGCGCAGTCGCACAAGCCTCCATCGCAACGACGCAGGCGGATTGTTGGCTCATAAACGCAACAAGCTGAATGCGTGTCAGTTTTTTGCGAAAAACAACCGTTCCATTGGTGCAAGCCCCGTGAAGTTGAAACACGCACTTTGCAAGGTCTATGCCGATCATGGTGACTTCTGACATGGATACTCTCCCTTAGTTGATGCTTTCTGAAACACCACAGTGGTACATTACGATGCCGGTTGGTGAGGGCATCCACGCCATCAACAAAGGAGACTGACTACGGGACTGAAACGGACGGACGAATTCCGCAAGGGTGCAGTGCGCATCGCGACGACCAGTGGACTGACACGAC